>NZ_ONZF01000048.1 GCF_900302445.1 Palleronia abyssalis
CTCCACCGTCGGTTAGAGTCTGGCTCAACCTGAGGACGGACAATGAAGCGAACGAGATTTACGGACGAACAGATCATCCACTGCCCGGCAGGCGCATGGGCAGCAAGTAGGTTCGGGAACCCATTTTCGTCCATCTCTCAGGAGCGCATTTGCCAAAACGATAAGTTTTCGCATGACTGCGGTCTGAGCAACTTTTCTTGGCTTTCCTGCTTGAACGAGGTCTTGGAACTTGGCCTTGGACGAGCTGTTGTGCTGGATGTCGCTGAGCGCCGGCATGAAGAGGACCTGCCGGACAGACTGCCGGCCTCCTTGGATATGTTCCTGACCACGCCATTGCCCTGATTGGCGCGATATCGGGGCCAGCCCGGCCAAAGCGGCAGCTTCCTTTCCCGACAGGCTGCCGAGTTCCGGCATGTCTGCAAGCAAGGCCGTTGCCGAAACGAGGGAGATGCCGGGGATGCTGACCAAGATGCTCAGTCGTTCCATCAGCCCGGTGTCAGAGGCGATGAGCGCCTGCATCGTCGCATCTATACGCGCGATCTGCCGCTCGACCTGTGCCAGTCGTTGCGTGAGAAAACGGCGCAGGACCACTTGCCTTGCCATCTTGAGCCGCGTTCTCGCGGCGGTGCGATCCTTGATCAGGCCTCGGCGGAACACCAGTAAATCGCGTAGATCTGCAACGACTTCAGG
>NZ_ONZF01000022.1 GCF_900302445.1 Palleronia abyssalis
GCAGGCCAGCGGCGCCGACGGCCGCCATCGGTGATGATCTCGTAGTCAGACATAAGCACGTGCTTAGGCATATGCCTAAGCCTCCATGGTTATGCCCAGGTGTCCGGTCGAAACGGGGGCCAGTTCACTGGCGAGACCGCTCCGCGATCCATAGCCGTCGTCGTTAGGGCTCCATTAATTTCCGTATGCTTTCTGCTGTGAATGGATAGGCTTGCCAACTGGACTTGACACGCGCCGATTATCATCGTGATGGCGGTCGCCCTGGCCACGCCGCTTGGTATGGTGATCAGGCAGAATGCCCCGAAACCAGGTTCTCCTGTCGTAGTGGTGTCCGCACCCTGGAGCAGTGCAGTGCACGTGGCGGAGACCGCATCAGGCCGCTTGATCCTGCCGGGCCGTATTTCCTCGATCGGTCTGGTTCACTCGCCCGAGCCGGAGTTCCCCGCGCTACTTCGAAAGGCGGGAGCTTTGCTTGTTCTGGACGGACGTTTATCCGGCGCCCTATGCGCCTCGAACTGAGATAGTGCCTTGACCGATACGACCGATGAGACCGCTTCGACCTCGGTGATTTCTTCTCGGGCCCGCGCCATGCTAGCCTTCTGCTGGTTGCATGTTCCGCTCGTCTTCGCAGTCGCCTTGATGCGCGACATGCCGTGGATTCTTCCTGTGGCTGCCGCAGGATCAATGGCGGCCCTAGCGGCATTGGACCTCGCCCTCCCCCCCACACGCGGCCGGGTGACCTTGGCCTGTGCGCTGATCGCGCAGCCGGCAATCCTCGTCGGACTGATGGCCGGACATCCGTGGCAGGTCGACATGCACATGTATTTCTTTGCGATGATGGCGATCCTGTCGCTGCTGTTCGACGTCGGCGCGCTTCTCGCCGCGGCGGCGATCGTTGCGGTCCATCACCTTGGGCTGAACTACGCTTTGCCGACAATGGTCTATCCGGGCGGGACCGACCTGGAGCGCACGCTTCTGCACGCTGTCGTACTGGTGGTTGAGACGGCAGGGCTTGTCTTCATGGTGATGGGCCACCATCGTCAAGCTGCGGACATCCGGGCGGCGCAGGAGCGGGCGCTCGAAACTTCCGAAGCCGCACGCCTCGAGCAGATCGAGGCGACAAACCGAATTTCGACTATGCTATCCGCAGCGACTGCCGGCATTGGCGCTGTCGAAGAGAACAGCGCTCGGCTGAGTTCTCTAGCCAATAAAATGGCAGATGGCGCACGCCATCAGCATGGGTCAGTGCAGGCCGCCTCTTCCTCGATCGAGGAGATTACCGTCTCCATACGAACCACCGCAGACGAAGTCGCCACTACGGAGCGGAGTTCGACCAACGCGCTCGAAAGCACCAAGCGTGCTGAGAGCATCGTGGCTGAGGCCATCGCGTCGATGCAGGAAATCGCAAAGAGAATAACCATTGTCCAAGACATTGCGCGGCAGACCGACCTCCTGGCACTTAACGCCGCGGTCGAAGCCGCGCGCGCCGGTGCCCATGGTAGAGGCTTCGCAGTTGTGGCCTCCGAGGTTCGCAAGTTGGCCGAACGAGCGCAGTTGGCCGCCGCAGAGATTTCCACGCTGTCGGATAGTACCATGAGTGTTTCGACCCAGGCCGGCGAAATGTTGGGAAAACTGCTGCCGGAGATCGATCGAACGGCCGAGGCGAACCGGAACATAAGCGCGGCCATGCGCGAGCAGACGATCGGTGCGGAACAGATCCGTTCCTCTATCGGAGAACTTCAGCGGGTCATCGAACAAAGCGACGGTCTCGCCGCTCAGGCAGCCGAAGCCGCAAGTGACCTTGCCCGGCAGGCCGAGGAACTGAACGCTGTTGTCGTGAAGGACGACCACGCGAGCGGGACTTCTAGTGTCGCGGAAAAAGAACGGGACAAAGGATCGTACTTAGCTGCCGCGTGATCGCCAGCCTGTAACCATGGTCTGCCCGGCGTGCCTTCCGTAGCTTTCGTGCTCGAGGCAGCATAAATGGGCTTCGAAGCCATCATTCGCCACGCGCTGCCTGAACGGCGGTCTGGTACAGAAACTCCGCGCCAGAACCGTTCGGTCAAAAACGGTGGCAAGCGCCGGTGACACAAACGCCTGGGTTTTGACCGCTGATCGCTCCCTAGCGGACCCCAACACCACAGCCAGTTCAAGCGCACCTTGCTGGGGCCGAGCCTGACAACGCACCGTTCAGGTTCCGAGACCGAGCACGGGATAGAGCGATGCCACCAGCAAAGCCGCCATGGTGATGTTGAAGACCCTGAGCCGGGTGGCGTTCGACAGCCATTGCCGGACCACAGTCCCGAGCCATGCCCAGACCGAGATCGCCGGAAAGCAGACGAGCGCGAACGCACCGGCCACGATGACTACAGACAGCAGCGAGCGGTCGGGTGCGTAGAGCGTGATCGCAGACAGGCACATGGCCCAAGCCTTGGGGTTCACCCACTGGAAAGTCGCCGCTTGAAGAAAGGTCATCGGACGGCTGTTCGCGTCCCTCTCCTCCACCGGAGCGGCCGTCGCGATCTTGAATGCGAGCCAGAGCAGGTAGCCGACGGAAACGACCTTCAGCACGAGGTTCAGGGCGGGCACTGCGTCGAACAGCGCCATCAGCCCCGCACCTACGAGGAGAGCCATGATCGACACACCTCCGACGATGCCGAGCATGTGTGGAAGGGTCCGGCGGAAGCCGAAGTTCGCACCGGACGCCATCAGCATCAGGTTGTTCGGCCCCGGCGTGACGGTCGCGACGAATGCGAAGCCCAGAAGGGCGGTCAGGATAGCGAGGGTCATAGAGCGTGCCTCCTATAGTGCCTGTTCGCAACAATAGCGGGACAAGGTCGCAATATGTCGTCTAATCGACTATCATGGGAGATATATGCACAACGATTGATAGCCTATGGACGAAATAGACCAGAAAATATTGCGCGAGCTGCGGCGCGATGGTCGGATCAGCAACGTCGCTCTGGCTGAGCGCGTCAGCCTGTCTCCTTCGGCGTGCCTGAGGCGGGTTCAGGAGCTGGAGCGAACCGGAGTGATCCTCGGCTACAGGGTCGTGACAAGCCCAGAGCGGATGGGCCGCGGTTTTGCCGCCTACGTTATGGTCGGCCTCTCCTCCCATACCAAGGCGGCACAGGAGGGATTCGAGCGCGCTATGGCCGTCGCACCAGAAGTCGTCGAGTGCCATAACATAGCAGGGGCTTTCGAGTATCTTCTTCGTGTCGAGAGCGCCGATCTCTCGGAGTACAAGCGCTTTCACACGGAGGTGCTGGGCACCCAATCCCACGTCAACGCGATCACGTCCTATATCGTTATGGGATCACCTAAAGACGAGCGCGCCACTTAAACTGAACAAACAAGACGGCCTTGGTCGTGGGCCTTTATTCAAGTGCTGCCGAATGTCGTGGAAGAGCTTGGGGGCTGCCGTCCGCCGCGCACTGCCTGAACGGCCGGTGTCGGACAGAAACCCCATGCCAGAATAAGCTATTCAAAAACGGTATTATAGTCGATCCTCCATTCGGTGATCCGTTGACACGCACGCCATCGACAAGAACCAGGACGCATTGAGGCATTCTTGGCGCAGACTGTTGAACGCCTCGATGAAGGCGTTATCCGTGGGCTTTCCGGGGCGGGAGAAGAGAAGCTCGACCTTATTCAGATAGGCCCATTATCAAGTAGCTGGCCGCCGAACTCCGGACCATTGTCGACCCGAATGCTCCTGGGCTTTCCCCGGAGCGGGGCGATCCGGTCAAGCTCCTCGACGACCTGATATGCCCGGAAGTTAAAGGTGAGCCGGCGGCAGATCGCAGCGGGAATGTGCCTTGGGCCGGAACATATCCGACCGGTGGCGTTTTAGTTATCGGGAACCCTTTCCCGGGACCTGTTCTGACCCGAAATTTATGCAGGAGCCGCCATGCGCGCCGTCACCTATCACGGAACCGGAGATTTCCGCGTCGACACCCACGACGACCCCGTCATCGGACATGGCCGGGACGCGATCATCCGCGTGACCAGTACCGCCATCTGCGGGTCCGATCTCCACATGTTCAACGGCTTCATGCCCGAGATGAAGACCGGCGACATCTTGGGCCACGAGTTCATGGGCGTGGTCGAGGATGTCGGCCCAGAGGTCGGCAACCTCAAGAAGGGCGATCGTATCATCGTTCCGTTCACCATCAATTGCGGCCACTGCCACTGGTGCAGGAAGAAGGAGTTCTCCCTTTGCGATGAGACCAACCGCGAGTGGGAGAAGCTGGCGCTGGTGACCGGGCAGGCGGGCGCGGGGCTGTTCGGCTTCTCCCACCTCTATGGCGGATATGACGGCGGGCAGGCGGAATATGTCCGCATTCCCTATGCCGACGCGACACACATGAAGGTTCCCGACGGCCTGTCCGACGAACAGGTGCTTTTCCTGACCGACATATTTCCCACGGGCTGGCAGGCCGCTGTCAACGCCGAGGTCGGCCCCGGCGACACGGTGGCGATCTGGGGCGCGGGCCCGGTCGGCCTGTTCACCCTGAAATCCTGCCAGCTGCTCGGGGCGGAGCGGGTCTTCGTCATCGAGGACGTGCCGGAGCGTTGCGCGCTGGCCCGGGCACACGGGGCGGAGGTGATCGACCCCTCCGAGGTGAAGCCCTATGATGCGCTGATGGAGGCAACGGACGGGCGTCTGCCGGAAAAGGTCATCGACGCGGTGGGGCTGGAGGCGCACGGCTCCGGGATCATCGATACCGTCTACGACAAGGTCAAGACCGCCACCTTTCAGGAGACCGGGCGGCCGCATGTGCTGCGCGAGGCGATCATGTGCGCGCAGAAGGGGGGCATCGTGTCGATTCCCGGCGTCTATGCCGCGATCGTAGACAAGTTCCCGATCGGGGCGGCCTTCGCAAAGGCGCTCACGTTCCGGATGGGCCAGACCCATGTGCTGCAGCATACGCCGACGCTGCTTGAGCATATCCAGGAGGGTCGCATCGACCCGACCTTTCTGATCACCCATCGCGGCAAGCTCGACGAGGCACCGGCGATGTACGAGACCTTCCGCGACAAGAAGGACGACTGCATCAAGGTGGTGCTGACGCCCTAAGACGACGGCGGCGCGGGCGCGGGGCGCGCGCCGCTTAGTCCCGTGCGAGGATCTCTTCCACGACTACGAGGCCAATGCCTGCCGCTTCGCCCGTCCATTCGAAGGACTGAGAGTTATGCTCGACTGCCTCTGGTGGAGTGCCCCCACCGATGGCTACCGGATCGCCATTTTCGCCCCGCTCGAGAGGACCGGGTCGTGACGCGGGCGGTCGCCGTCATTCCAGCCCGCGATGAGGCGGATCGCCTGCTGAAGGCACTCTACTCCCTTCGACGCGAGGGTCTCGCCGCACTCGTGGTCGCCAATGGCTGCACCGATGCCACGGCGGAACTGGCCCGGGCCGAGGGAGCCACAGTCATCGAGACACCCGCGCTTGTAGGTGGTGTCGGTGCGGCGCGGGCCATCGGCCTCGAAGCCGCGTTGGATCGCGGAGCGCGCATTTTGTTCACCACGGATGCCGACTGCACACTCGCACCCGGCTGCGTGGCCGCGGTGGCGCGGGCGCTCGAGCGTGCCGATGCCGTCTTCGGCCGGGTCGTGCCTGAAAAGACCGAGTTCGCAAGCCTGCCGAGGTTGGTCCGACGGCACGGCTCCGCCGAGGACCGGCGCGACAGCCTACGGGCCCTGATCGCCTCCGCAGTCGCGAAACGCCAGTGGGACCCGTTTCCGGCGCACGGCCAAAATCCGGGTGCGCTGATCGCCTGGCGCGCCTCGACTTACCGCGCCGTCGGCGGCATCCATCCGGTATCGTGCCATGAGGACCGCCGGATGGCTGCCGCGCTGACCGGTCGTGGCCTTCGGATCGCGCGGCCGTGGGATGCCGTGGTCGTCGCCTCCTGCCGTCTGCGCGGTCGAGCACCCGGCGGAATGGCCGACACGATCGCAGAACGAACCCTCGCCGGCACGCGCCTCACTGCCAACGCCGTTGCCCTCGAACGCGAATGCGCGGGGCTCGAACAACGCCTGGCCGCATTGGTGCCCCGCGCCGACTGGCCAAGCCTTCCTTCACTGTCCACCAAAGGAGACGACAATGTTCCATCATTCCAGCAAGCTTCAGTATGAGGTACGGGTCGATACCCCCGACCCCGTTTTCGCCAAGTACCTCCAGCAGGCGATCGGCGGCATTGAGGGCGAGATCCGCGTGGCGATGCAGTACTTTTTCCAGGCCATGGGCGCGCGCGGAGATGCCAAGTACCGTGACATGCTGATGATGACCGCCACGGAGGAGTTGAGCCACATCGAGTTCCTCGGTCACGCAGTCGCGCTGAACCTCGAAGGCGCACCGGTCTCGGTGCAGGAAGAGGCTGCGAAGGACCCCGTCGTTCACGCGATCATGGGCGGGGCCAACCCGCGACATATTCTCAGCTCGGGGCTGTCGGCCATGCCCGTGAACGCCAACGGTGTGCCCTTCGACATGAGCCATGTCTATGCCACCGGCAATCTCGCCGCGGATATGATGGCCAACGCCACCGCCGAGTCGGGTGGGCGGGTCCTGGCCAGTCGCCTTTACAACATGACCGATGATGCCGGGATGAAGGAAATGCTGTCATTCCTCATCGCGCGCGACACGATGCACCAGCAGCAATGGCTCGCGGTGATCGAGGAGCTGGGTGGCTGGAACCAGCAGCTGCCGATTCCGAACTCGACGCCCGAAGAGCACGAGGCGACGGAGCACAGCTACTACTTCCTCAACACCTCGCTCGATGAGCCGACGCCCGAAGGGCGCTGGACCTCCGGTCGCTCCCTGGACGGTCGCGCCGAGTTCTCGGCGAAGGACAAGGTCGAGCCGCTCGGCCAAAAGCCCGATCTCGGCAAGGCCCGTCCGGGGACCGGCACGCAGACCGAACAGCAATGATCTCCCGCCCCCGGCACGACGCCGGGGGCGAGGTCCACAAGGACAATAGCATATGTTTTTCGACGACGAAGGCGCTTACTGGCATATCCCCGTAGCGGTTATCTTGGGGTTCTTGCTACTGCTCTTCCTGCTCCGGCTGTCCGGCAAGCGGACGGTCGCGCAGTTCAATATGTACGACATGATCCTGACCTTCACGGTCGGGTCCGTCCTGAGCTCCTTCATCATTCTCGACAATGTGGCCTTTCTCGATGCTGCGATCGCCTTAGCGTCCTTGATCGCCATGGATTACCTGATCTCTCTCGTCATCATGAAGTTTGATGGCGTCCGAAAGCTCGTGCGGTCGCAACCCGCGTTGCTGGTCTTCAAGGGAGAGCTGCAGCACGCGAACATGCGCCGGGAACGGGTTGTCGAGGACGAGGTCCTGATGTTCATGCGCCAGCGCGGCGTGGATCGGCTGTCGCATGTGTCCGCGATGATCCTCGAGCCGGCGGGGGACGTTTCGGTATTCAGCGACGCGCAGGATCACGGCGATGTCGCCAAGAGCCTGCAGAGATCCGGCGTGGACATTCCGAGCTAGGATCCACGCGCCGCGGGTCCTAATGACAGGCACGGGATTTTCTGCTCATGCAAAATACTGCGGGACGGCATTCGGTAAAATGGGCTCAAACCGGACTTTTGCCGCGCAAAGCGCGGATGACAGCTACGCTGCTTCCAGCACCAGCCTACGCCACTTGGCCATAAAGAAAGTGCGCCAAACATCGCGGAAGATCACAGTCAGCGCGACGCCCTCGCAGCTGCCGGGGTGGAACGCGTTTTCGCAGACACGATCACCGGGACGGCCCGGTCTCGGCCCGAGCTGGACCGGATGCTGAAGGAACTCCGGGACGGGGACGTGGTGGTTGTCACGAAGTACGACCGCCTTGCCCGGAGCCTGAAGGACCTCTTGGAAATCGTCGACCAGATCCAGGCCCGGGGCGCCGGGTTCCGTTCGCTCGGGGAGGACATAGACACCACCAGCCCGGCGGGCAGGTTGGTGTTTCACGTCTTTGCCAGCATCGCGCAATTCGAACGGGAGCGGATTGTGGAACGGACGAAGGAGCGCCTCGAGGCTGCCCGCAAGCGGGGGCGGATCGGTGGCAGGCCCCCTGCCCTGACACCCGCTCAGAAGGCCGAGGTGCGCCAGATGAGGGATGTGGAGCACCGCGCCATTCCGGAAATTGCAGCCCTCTTCGAGGCCAGTACCAAGACGATCCGGCGGGTGGTCTGATTGCACATGGCCCCAGGACCTGAAAGCGCGACCGAGGTCCTGGCCGGACTGGTAGAGCGGGTCACCTACCATAATCCCGACAACGGCTTCTGCGTCCTGCGGGTCAAAGCCCGTGGACATCGGGACCTGGTGACCACGGTCGGGCACGCGGCGATGATCTCAGCGGGCGAGTGGATCACTGCTTCAGGTATCTGGCTGAATGACCGGACCCATGGTCTGCAGTTCAAAGCGCACTTCCTGAAAACCTCTGCGCCATCCAGCATTGACGGTATTGAGAAATATCTCGGCTCAGGCATGATCAAGGGGATCGGTCCGGTCTACGCCAAGCGGCTGGTGAAAGTGTTTGGCAAGGACGTCTTCGACATTATCGAGGAAACGCCAGAACGGCTGCGCGAGGTCGAAGGCATTGGCCCCAAGCGCGCTGACAAGATCACAGCCGGATGGGCCGACCAGAAGGTGATCCGCGAGATAATGGTGTTCCTGCACCAGCATGGCGTGGGCACGGCCCGCGCCGTTCGGATCTTCAAAACCTATGGCACAGATGCCGTCCAGGTCATGAGCGAGAACCCTTACCGCCTCGCAAAGGACATTCGGGGGATCGGGTTCCGCACCGCCGACTTGATCGCCGAGAAGCTCGGGATCGAGAAAACCGCCATGATCCGGGTCAGGGCCGGGATCTCTTTTGCACTGACAGAGGCCATGGGGGAGGGGCATTGCGGCTTGCCCCGCGTGGAACTGGTCGGGCTGGCCGGAAAACTGCTCGAGGTCCCTGCCCCGCTGATCGAGGGCGCGTTGGCCGAGGAGCTTGCGGAGGAGACGGTCACACTGGACCGGGTAGGTGACGCGGACTGCCTCTTCCTGACCGGGCTTTACCTGGCCGAGCGTGGCATCGCCGAGCAAGTCCGGCGGCTCCACGCCGGCCCCCTGCCCTGGGCCGAGATCGACGCAGACAAGGCGCTGCCCTGGATCGAGCAGAAGACGGGTCTCACCCTCGCCGCCAGCCAAGCCGAGGCCATCCGGCTGGCGTTGCGTTCGAAGGTCATGGTGATCACGGGCGGACCAGGCGTGGGCAAGACGACCATCGTCAATTCGATCCTGCGCATCCTCGCCGCGAAACGAGTGAAGCTCTTGCTCTGTGCCCCCACCGGCCGGGCCGCGAAGCGCATGACGGAAGCCACTGAGATGGAGGCCAAGACCATCCACCGGCTTCTGGAGTTCGACCCCAAAGTCTTCGGGTTCAAGCGCGACCAGGAGGACCCGCTCGAGTGCGACCTGCTTGTCATTGACGAAGCCTCGATGGTCGACGTGATGCTGATGCAGTCGCTTTTGAAGGCCGTTCCGGACCATGCCGCCCTTCTCGTCGTAGGCGCCATCGACCAACTCCCCTCCGTGGGGCCCGGCCAAGTTCTCGCCGACCTCATCGGCTCCGACGCCGTGCCGGTAGTGCGGCTGACCGAGGTGTTCCGCCAAGCGGCCCGGAGCAAGATCATCACGACCGCACACGCAATAAATGCTGGGCGTATGCCGGATCTCGCACCCCCGGACGGGGAAGCGGATTTCTACTTCGTACCGGCTGCCGACCCCGAACAGGCGGTGCCACACATCGTCGATCTGGTTTCCAGGCGTATTCCGCGCCGGTTCGGATTCGATCCGATCAAGGACATCCAGGTTCTATGCCCAATGAACCGGGGCGGCGTCGGGGCCCGATCCCTGAATATCGAGCTTCAGGCCTCCCTGAACCCGGCCGGCGAAAAGAAAGTCGAGCGGTTCGGCTGGAGCTTCGCCCCCGGCGACAAGGTCATGCAGATCGAGAACGACTACGACAAGGGTGTCTACAACGGCGACATTGGCATGATCGAAGATGTCGATCTGGACGAGGGTGAGGTTGCGGTGACCTTCGACGTTCGCACGGTCAGTTTCGTGTTCGGTGAGCTCGACACGCTGGTTCCGGCCTATGCCGCTACGATCCACAAGAGCCAGGGCTCTGAATACCCTGCCGTGGTCATCCCGGTCATGACCCAGCATTACGCGATGCTCCAGCGGAACCTGATCTACACAGGGGTCACCCGCGGAAAGAAGCTCGTGGTCCTCGTCGGCCAGAAGAGGGCCGTGGCCATTGCGGTCAAGAACGCCTCGGGGCGGAAGCGCTGGTCCAAGCTGGATGAGTGGTTAAGCGATGATGGGGCGGCGACCGCCATACGTTCCTGATCACAGGTAACCCCGTTTACGTTTGGCCGACGCCAACGCGGCGAGCGCGTCTACCGCTCGTCCCTCGTCCGGATGATGCTCTATCCTGACCTGCCCGGAACTCCCGATGCGACCCCATTCTCGGACCAGGGACGCACCTCCGAACAAATCCCGCTGGACCACCATCATGTAGAAGCGGCGCATGTTTCGGGACGTGTCCTCACGCCGCAAACGCATTTGGTCGGGGAAGATCTCGATCTGCATAGATAGCAAGATATGTCGTGGAAAGGCGCTCGAAAAGCGCAATTTGCGGCCGGGCGCGGCTCCCAACTTACATGCCCCAGGTGGCGTGTCACACGAGATTCATACGAGGGAGCCACCGACCAGCCCGGCGGCATCATCAGTTCCGTGGCTATCGTTCTGGCAAGGGACCCAGGCGTGAGTCGGCCATCGGGTTCTTCACGTGTGGACATTGATGCCGCAATCCGCTCCGGGGAAACCTCCTGCTAGAGGAGCATCGAGATGAGGCCGCACACGTCGTGCATCAGAAACTCCGGATCGGCTCCACTTCGGAACCCTTCAATAGAAGACCTCGATGGGAGCCGCGGTGGGAATATGCACGGCTGGCGATCTCGGGGTAGAACTTTTGGACCCAGCGAAAGACGGTGGCCCGGTCCATGACACCGCGCTCCGCCAGCAGATCGGAGACATCCTGGTACGAGAGTGGAAACCGGCAGTACCAGCGCACGGCCAACAGAATGACGCCCCGCGGGGACCGGTGGTACTTGAACGGATCGCGGCGCATGGCATGCTCCCTGTACCTTGATGGTTAAAATCAGCATCGCCGCCCGGTGGTCAGCAATGCAACAGTTCCCGACGGAGATCAGGACAAACCCCGAGGCGTCGCGGGCATCCCCCCTGCCATACAGCGACGCCCCTGTTTTCATACGGAAAACCGAATCAGGTTCGGGGGTTGCCCAAATCCTGGTTGTCGGCCTCGTCCTCGGCGCGGTCGCGCACCCGACGCACTGCGTCCTCGGCCTCCGAGCGGGCCGCCGACGCGGCGCTGTGGTCACCCGGGGCAGTCTCGTCGGCCTGCCCGCGCTTTTCGTCGGCCACGTTCTGGACCTCTTCGCCAGCGGCCTGCGCGACCTTCTTCGCCTTCTCCGACTCCTCGCGGAAGATCCGCTCGGCCTCGTCCATCAGGGCGTCGCTCTGCTCGCCCAGGTAACGATCCTCGGTCCGGCTGCGCGGCAGGCCACCGGCCAGCGCGGCGCCGACGGCCAGCGCGATTGCGCCCGCCACCAAGGGCTGCTCTTCGAAGAAGTCGGCCGCTCGGTCAGCGCCTTTGCGCGCCTGACGCGAGGCCGAGTCGCGCGCCTCCATCGCCTGGCGACGGGCACGCACGACCCGATCTCGCGCCTCGGCGTTCATGTTCTCGGTGCCGCGGGACAGGCGTGCCTGCATCCGCTCGGCCCGCGCGCGTGTAGCGGCGGCCCGTGCCGAGGCGCCGTCGCGCATCCGGCGCGCGCCGTCGGACACCGATTGCCCGGCATCCCGCGCAGCACCTGAAGCACGATCCCGCATCCCCGGCCCGCTATCTTGGTCGAACTCCGCGGGCGTGACGAACTCGTCGGGATCGGGCCGCGCCCAGTCGGGCTCGGTCCGGGCGGCGGGGTGCAACGGCTCGTCAAGCCGCATCGGCGTCTGGGCGGCATGATCTGTGTGGGCAACGCGGTCGTTGCGATCGCGGCCCTGCCCGAAGATCAGCCAGCCGAGACCGACGCCGGTCACCGCCAGCGCCAGCGGGTTTTCCTTCACCGCGCGCTGGACCGAGCGGCCGATTTCGCCGCCATTGTCGCGCAGATGCGTGCCGATCTGGCGAACGACGTAATCGGCATCGAACCGGCCCGTCAGTTCGTTCAGGGTGTCATCCAGCCCCGAACGCTCTTTCTCGATGTCGCGTTCGATATCTTTCGAGGATCTCTCGCTCATTTCGCGGCCTCCTTCACGGTTTCGGCGTCGCGGCGGACGTTGGTTGCGGTGCGCGTCGGCGCAAGGCTGCGCGCTTTCAGGCCGTTCTTGCCCTTCGACAGGAACGCGAAGGCGATGATCGCGAAGACGACGGCGACGATCAGGGACGACCATCCGACGCTGAGGCCCAGGATATTGCCGACCCAGCCAACCAGCGCGGCGGACAGGGTGTTCAGCGCCACGATGGCGAAGACCAGCGCAACGGCCAGCGCGATCAGTGCGCCGACGGCCTTGTTGATGTTCTCGCTGACCTCGGTGCGGGCCAGATCGACCTCGCTGCGAACCAGGCTGGACATGTGGGTCAGCGCTTCGCGCACTAGTCCAAGCGTGGACTGGTTGTCGGTGTCTGACGTCAGCACTCATGGGACAGATTTGAGGTTTTCGTAACGGAGGATTTCTGGATCATCGCAGCCATTAAGGAGCGAAGATGAACCAGAAATCCGGAACATCGAAGGACGCGGCTGATAAGC
>NZ_ONZF01000021.1 GCF_900302445.1 Palleronia abyssalis
GTTGCGTGAGAAAACGGCGCAGGACCACTTGCCTTGCCATCTTGAGCCGCGTTCTCGCGGCGGTGCGATCCTTGATCAGGCCTCGGCGGAACACCAGTAAATCGCGTAGATCTGCAACGACTTCAGGGGTGGTGTCAGACAAAGTCGAACCAGTCTCAAAGGTCTCGCAGTCGCGGTTCTCTAAGCCGCGCCGAGACCGCACCACTCGGCGAGGGCGGCGGCACGGTTCAGCTTGAACATGGCCCGGCTTGAGAGGCTGCGCTCGTGATTGAAGTGGTTGCAGACGGAGGAATGGACGGCGGCGAATTTCTGCAGACTGCGCATTCGCCGAAACCGCTGCATTGCCCGTTCTCGTCGTCGGAACGGCAGGTGCGAATTTTCAGCCCGGTTGTTCAGCCACCGCTCGGTCTCCTGCCGGTCTGCCACGCCCAGGTCCTTCAGGGCCGCGCCGTAGGAGCGGTGCCTGTCCGTCACGATGATCTCTGCCCGGCCGTGCTTCTTCATGGCTTTCTTGATGAATTTCAGCGCAGCCTTCTGGTCCCGCCTCTTCGTAACGAAGCTTTCCAGTACCTCGCCCTCGTGATCCACAGCCCGCCACAAATAGTGTTGTTCGCCATTGATCTTCACGAACATCTCGTCGTGATGCCATCGCCACCGGCTCGATTTCATTCCCTAGATGCGTCGCTTGCGGATTTCAGCTGCGAACATCGGACCAAACCGATGCCACCAGAAACGCACCGTCTCGTGACGTCGACGCCACGCTCGTGCAGCAGATCCTCCACGTTCCGCAGCGACAATGGGAAGTGGACGAACATCATCACCGCAAGGCGAATGATCTCGGGAGATGTCTTGAAGTACCGGAAGGGGCTGCGTTTGGTCATGCGCAGAGGCTACGGCGCTGCGCATGACCCGCTCAAGGCATTTTGCTCTGACATCACCGAGGCGGGTCTTGCGAAGATGCGTATCGCAACGATCCACCGCAGCAGGCTGATCGCAGAAACCGGGTTCGGGACCGAGAGAGTTGGGCTACCCGAAGGCGTCGCTACAACGGCTTTCGCTGTCGGGGATTGGGTTCTTGTTGATCCCGCGACGTTGGTTCTGGTTCGGCGGCTAGAGAGAAACACCCTGCTGGAGCGGCGAACCGAGGGGGACCGGCCCCGGCAGCTGATCGCCGCCAACGTAGATACCGTCTTCATCGTGACGTCCTGCAACGATGACTTCAATCCGGCACGGTTGGAGCGATACCTGGCGCTCGCAAACGAAGCCGGCACGGTTCCCGTGATCGTTCTGACGAAGATCGACACGGTCCCCGATACGGCTCCGTACTTGCAGCAGGCAAAGAAGCTCCAGCTTGATCTCGATGTCGTTCTTGTGAATGCGACGACGGCAGAGGCGGTAAAGGTCTTGGCCCCCTGGTGCGGCGAAGGACGGACCGTGGCGCTCGTCGGATCATCGGGGGTGGGAAAATCGACGCTGCTGAACATCCTGTCCCCCAGTTCATCCGGGGAGGCCCAACCGACCGGCCCCATACGGGCATCGGACGACAAGGGGCGGCACACGACGACGTCGCGCTCGCTTCATCCGGTTGTCGGTGGAGGATGGGTGATCGACACGCCGGGCATGCGGACGTTGCAAGTAAGCGACGTATCATCCGGCCTCGACGTGCTGTTTGCGGAGATCGTCGAGTTGGCGCACGGATGCCGGTTCAGGGACTGCACCCATTCCGTCGAACCGGGCTGCGCCGTTCAGGCTGCGATAGGCGAAGGAACCCTCGATCGGGAACGTCTTGACCGATGGCGAAAGCTCTCGAACGAAAACTTGGCAAATACCCGACAATCGTCCGGGCCGCGCAAGGACAAAACCTCAAAGGTTCGACGCAACCGACTTTGATGTGCTTTTCGCGGTGTTTTCGGCCCATTGCGGCCGTTCATCGGCGCCCTTCTATGCTGCGGCGCGGCCCGCCGAACTGGCCATTCGCCGCGGTCGCAAAGCATCACGGCGAACGAACTCACACTATGCGAGGACGGAGTTGACGTTCGATGCGGCTTCTCGAACGCCTGCTGTTTCAAATGAATACCTTCGTGGCACGCCGTTGGCAGCAATCGATGTTCGCTTGCGCCAGTTCTTAGAAGTAACACGATGCGATCCGCCAGTAACGACGAAGCCGCCCCTGAATCGCGGGCGCGACCGGAACGCGGCCTCTAAGAGGCTGATCTGAAAGTAATTGAGTGAGTTCAGCAGGTTGTGATTCTGTTCGGTTGCGAAGCTGAACGGAGATCCCATGGCCTGGACCGAACTCACCCGTCGCCAATATGACCGAGTGGGCGGCAGATACGCAAGCGATCTGACCGACGCCGAATGGGCGGTGATCGGTCCCTTGCTTCCCGCCCGCAAGGCAACCGGCAGGCCCCGCACGACGTGTTTGCGTGATGTCGTCGACGCCATTCTCTACATCGCCACAACCGGTTGCAAATGGCGCATGTTGCCGAACGACTTCCCACCGATTTCCACGGTGCGGGGCTATTTTTACTCTTGGCGCAATGATGGTCTGCTGGACGATCTGAACCGCAGGCTGGTCGAGATCGCGCGTCTTGCCGAGGGCCGCGATGCCCGACCCACAGCAGGGATCATCGACAGCCAGAGCGTGAAAACAACTGAAAGCGGCGGGGTTTGCGGGTATGACGCAGGCAAGCGGATCAAGGGACGCAAACGTCATATCGTGACCGACACCGTTGGATTGCTGGTGGGGCTTGAGGTCCACAGCGCAGCAATTCAGGATCGCGACGGCGCGCCGAATGTGTTGAAGACCGTCGCCAAGCGCTACTCCATGCTGCGCCATATCTTCGCCGACGGCGGCTATGCCGGGCCCAAGCTCAGGGATGCGCTCAAGCAGATCGCGCGCTGGACGGTCCAGATCGTCAAGCGCTCCGACACCGCCGAAGGCTTCGAAGTTCTGCCCCGCCGCTGGGTCGTGGAACGCACTCTCGCCTGGCTCGGGCGATGCCGTCGACTGTCAAAGGATTGGGAGAAATCCGTCGCGAGCGCCGAAGCATGGGTGCTCAACGCTCACATCCGACGCGTCACCCGCTATCTCGCAAGGGCCTGAGAGAATAGGATTAGTTCTGAATCGGACTCTAAGGTAGATTGATCGTAAATCCGCCCGCGCACCCGAACTTGCCCGCCGCTACTAGCAATCTCTGTGTCGAAGATCGGCGCCGAGGCTCCGTCGCGAGATTAATTTTCGAAGCTGTATGTCTTCGTCAACGTATCTGCCGGCTTGGGCCGGCCCAGAAACCATCCCTGTCCGCAATGGACGCCCAACGCCTGCAGGGCGCACAACTCTGCCTTCGTCTCGATCCCTTCGGCCGTCACCTTCGCGCCGGTTTTTGCAGCGAAATACACCATCGCAGCGGCCATCGCACTTTTCCCAATCTCCATATCGATCCCTTTCGTCAGCGAGATGTCGAGCTTGACGATGTCGGGAGCCAGCTTGACGAGCCTCTGGATTCCCGCAGACCCTGCGCCGGCATCGTCTATCGCGATGCGCAGTCCAACATCGCGCAGCGGAAGCAATGCCTCCGCCATCGCGAGATCATCCTTGATCTTGTCTTCCTCTGCGACTTCGACGACCAGCCGCGAATGCAGCGCGGCAGGGATTTCGGCCAAGACATCGACGCTCAGAATCGTGGCCGGCGAGAGGTTTACAGAGACGTAGAACTCGTCGGGCAGATATCGTACCGCCTCGACCGCGGCTTTGAACGCAGCCATTTCAAGCTCCTCGGATAAGCCCACCGCCCGAGCCGCTTGAAACCAAGGGGCAGGAGAAGCATCCACGCTCATGTCGAAGCGGGAAAGGGCCTCGCACCCGATCACCTGCATTGCGGATAGGTCGAAAATCGGCTGGAAGACGATCGAGAAAGCCCGCTTTTCGATCACTTCCTCGATCAAGGCGGACAGCTCCGCGCGGCTGCTCTGCTCGCTTATGAAGTGTCCGATTTCATCGGAGATCAGGGAGGCGAAAAGCTCCGCCACTTTGAGATCGACCGGACCGATCCCTTCGATCGGCTCCCGGCTCAAACAGCAGAACATGCCGTAGACGTTCCCATCGCTTCCGTAGATTGGAATCCCGACATGGCTCCCGATAGGAATTAAGTGCGTGATCTCCAGTTCCATGCAGAGCGGTTCGCGGCTCGTGTTCGGGATCAACCGCGGCAGACTGCCCGATAGGATGTGCTTGCAATAGACCGCCGACGCGAGATGGCGATCGCCCACCGATGCCAAGTGCTCGAGACCGGGGGCGTCGATGCTTCGGAACACTATGTCCTCGCCGACGAGCTCGCCGAGGTACGCGATCTCCATATTCAGCTGGCTTCGCACGGCGGAGAGATATTTGGCGATGGCTTGGTTCGCCCCACCATTCCTGGACAGGGACACCGGAATATAGCCTTTATTTTGCACGCTCCGATTGTTTGGAATTTGCTCTGCTGGGTCAAGGCCGCATAATGCCCGCGGACGCTTGGCCCATGAGGGAGTCGCAGGCCACGCAGCCGGGGCTTAGAGGATCGACGGGCGGGCCAGCATCCGTGGTGACGCAGCTTGTACCGACGTCGGCACCGGCATGGTCGACCTGTTCTGGCCGAACCGAGCAGCCGCTGGATGTGCCGATGCAAGCCTCTAAAACGAACCAACTGCGACGACGACTTCCGGCGATGTTCCGTCGAACAGGAGCCAGTTCAACGGCATGTGTCCGCCTATGCGGGAATTTTTCCGATTTGCCTCTCGCGCCCATTGAGCTCAACATCTAAGTTCCCTCGGCGAAGCTGATGGGAAGCTCGGCCCTTGTTTTATGAGTTGTCGTGGGTGCCGGTGAGTGCCTTGGTGCCGATCGGCTTGGCGATCCTTATCGGCTTCGTCGGCGTATTCCTGATCGTGCGGTTCTATCGACTCGCATGGCAGGCCCCGGTCCATCGAAGGTATTTGTGGGTCATCCTGACCGGAGTTGTCTTCAGTCTGGTGTCATGGTCGATCACCGGGCTTTTTGCACTTGGTCTTACGCGCGTGGATATACTTGGAGCTTCCGGATTTGATCCACTCCTGTTGACTGCGCACTTGGTCTTGGCCCCGGTGGCGTTCATTCCGGCGACGCAATTGCGGTTGTTTCCGCGAGCGTACTGGGAACGAGTTCTTGCAGGCGCGATCTTGGGCGGCTTGCTGTTCCTGTCGGGCATCCTCGCCATCGCCAGTCTGAACATACCCGGGGAGAAGGACGTCCTACCTTGGGGTTTGGTGCTTGCCACAGCTTGGTGTGTCCTGACCATGGGTTTCCTAGCCGGTAGTTTTGACGGCGAATCTCCGAGCGCAAGGAAGTGGATTGCGGGTACAGTCGCTCTGGTCAACCTAATGATCCTGCTGGCGATAATGAGCGTGGCCCTGGATTTCGACTACGAACCTGGGGCAAGTGTCCCGCCTGACACAATCCCGGGGCGCGCGTTCATCATCATCGTCATGGGCTTCTGCACGATCATGGCCCTGACCATATTCCTGTTCTCTGCTCTCTCTCGGATGACCGGCCACGACATGATGCTGGACTATCGCACTATCGCTACGCACGATTACCTGACCGGCCTTCCAAACCGGCTGTACCTGCAGGACAATGTATCAGCTCAACTCTCGCGAAAAGCCGGCAGCGGGATTTGCCTAGTTGGATTCGACCTGGATTCATTCAAACCGATTAATGATCTATATGGCCATGCAACGGGAGATATGGTCCTGAAGACCATTTCCGAGAGAATCCTAGGAGTTCTCCGAGAGGGTGAATATTGCGCCAGGATCGGGGGCGACGAGTTCGTGGCGGTGAAGTCGACGTCCTCGCTTCAGGAAGCTCTGGACTTGGCAGAGCGTCTCTTGTCTGCCGTCATGTTCCCCATGGAGCATGGTCATGGCGACATAATTCTAACGGCAAGCTTCGGGGTGGTCGTCGACCCGTCGCGGGACATCACGCTCAAGGAATTGCTGTCGCGCATGGATCTCGCTCTGCACCATTCGAAGACCGACCCTTCCGGAAATATCCGTCTATACGACGATGCTATGAGGGTCGAGCGCGACCAGAAGCAGTCGCTCGAGAAGGATCTGGCCGATGCCATCAAGAACGACCACCTGGAACTGCACTATCAACCGCAATACGATCTAAAAACAGGATCGCCTGTTGCATTGGAGGCCCTTGTAAGGTGGTTTCACCCTAGGCGCGGTTTTATGTCCCCCAAGGATTTCATTTCCCTTGCCGAGGAATCCGGAATTATCCATGACCTAGGCATGTGGTGCATCGATCGCGCCTGCCAGGACCGGATCGAGTTCGGTTGGACCATCCCAGTGGCCGTAAATGTTTCGCCGCAGGAGTTCGCCAACCCATACTTCGCGGGTTCGGTGGCATCCGTTCTGCGGAGAAACGGCTTCCCGGGAAACGGTCTCGAACTGGAGTTGACCGAGTTCAGCCCGGTGCAAAGAGGCGAGTTCGTCTACAAGAACATGGATGACCTACGCGAGCTTGGCGTGGCGATCACTCTCGATGACTACGGAGCAGGACATGCCTCGCTGGGAACCTTGAAGGCATTCCCTTTCGGAAAGCTTAAAGTGGATCGCGACTACATCCTCTCCCTGAAGAGCGACCCGAGCTCCGCCCGGATCATCCGGTCGGTCCTCTTGCTTGGAAGCGCCTTGGGCATCCCGGTCGTTGTTGAGGGGGTTGAGACTGCGGCGCACGAGGCTTTCCTGAAGTCGGAGGCGTGCGAAATCGGCCAGGGGTACTGGTTCGCTCGCCCAGCCCCGGCTTCCGAACTTAAGAACATTCCTTGCGGAACTTCAGTGGCAAGCGGTTGGTACGCTGCTCATCGGTCATAGTTGTCTTCTTGCCTGTTTCAGGAATGGCTAGGGTGCTTCCGGATCGCGGGAAAGTGTGCCTCACCGAAGTGTTCGTGGGACGTCGGCACCATGGGCCCGCATTCCTTACACCAGCGTCGGGGATACGAATGGTCCCGGATAATCTGGTAGGTCACGTCTTCAGGGCGCAACCGCAATCCTCTCCATCCAGGGCCAGCCCAGAGGGGCTCCGTTTTGCGATGTGTCCCACAGTGTGTTTCCGGCGTGGGACACCATTCGAATGAGGCACCGATCTGGCGGAGTTTTTACGGGCGGGTGGTAGGTCCGGAGGGGTTTTCGCAGGATCAGCCGGTCGAGCGGAATGTGCAGCGGGATCAGTGAATGATCCGTCTGTACACGCCCATTGCGGAAGTTCACCGCTATTCTCAATCCCTCAGCGCGGCCTCCCCGAAACGGCCGTATGTGCCATCCTACAACGTTAACTTAACCCGACGCCAAAGGCGGGTAAGCGCGCGCTTTTCGTCACCATTTCGCAGAGGAATATGGAAAAGGTTATCGAGCATCTCATCAGGCGGATAGACCGCCGGGCTAGCGAGTATCTCCGGATCTATCAACGCCGTTGCAGAAGCGTTCGGGTTTGGATACCAAACATGATTTGTTATCCGGGCAATTACGTCTGGTCGCAGAAGGAAATTTAGGAACTTGTATTTTCCGTCCGATTTCGACCCATTTTTGGGCATGACTAAAACATCGAACCAGATAGGGGCTCCTTCTTTCGGGATCGAGTAGCGAATGTCGATCCCTTCTTGCTGTTGATCAGCGGCTACTAAGACATCGCCGGACCATGCGATCGCAACGCAAGCCTCTCCGTTCGCTAGCCGGGAAGTTTGTTCAGAATCGAACGCATCGATATAGGGAGCAACAGCAGCAAGAAGTTTCTCTGCTTCTTCTAGGTGTTGCGGGTTTGACGTGCCAGGGTCGTGCTGGAGGTAGTGGAGTGCGATCGAGAGCATTTCTTCTGGCGCATCGATAATACTTACGCCGCAATCGGCGAACCGGGAAACGACTTCGGGATCAAAGATCATTGCCCAGCTATCTGTTGGGGCTTCTGGCATACGAACGGCGACAGCATTTGCGTCAAAGCCGATCCCGGTTGTCCCCCACAAATACGGAACGGCGTATGTGAATGCCCCTTCAATTCTATGGAAGCGGCTGGTGACCCGGTGATCGAATTGTTCGCGTCCGGACAGACGCTCGGACTCAATAGGGATAATTGATCCGTTCGACAGAAGCCGTCCGAAATATTCCGAAGAAACGACGGCCAAATCATACTCCTTGGCGCCTGATATTAGAGCTGCTTCGGTAACCTCCGAGCTGACGTACTCATCATATACTACTCCAACTCCAGTTTCTTCAGTAAATTCTTGTAATACCGCGGGATCGATATATTGGTCCCAGTTCAGGACTCGAACGGTTTCTGCCGCTGCGGTAGTGGCGGTAAAAGCGGAGGCCACAATTAACGAAAACTTCATGAAGCGTTCAAGTCCTCTATGGATATATCTTTCGATTTTCTGTCATGTATGTAGCAATAGCCTGGACGATTTCTTCACTGCGGAATGGCTTGCCGAGCAAACCTTTCATACCAGCTGCCAAGCAACGTTCGATATACGCATCGCCGACATGAGCGGTAAGCGCAACGATCGGAATAGGAGCAAGCCCGCGTTCCGCGGCGCATTCTTGAATTGCCCGCGCAGCGGAAAAGCCGTCCGTCCCGGGCATCGATAGATCCATGAGGATAATATCAAACACACCGGAGGCGGCACACTCGATTGCTTGCTCGCCATCTTCTGCGAAGGTGATGTTACAACCAGATCTGACCAATATCGCTTCAAGTATTTTTCGGTTTACACGATTGTCTTCCGCAGCGAGAACCCGAGCCCCCGATATATCAATCGCATTCGTGGATGGCGCCACTGTTTCAGATGTTGTTTCAAGTATGGGCATGGGTAGATTGAGTTTGAGTCGGAAGCAGCTGCCCCTTCCCACTGAACTGTTGACGGTAAGTTCTCCGCCCAACGCTTCGGAAATCCGCCTGCTGATAGCCAATCCGAGACCGGTCCCACCAAAGCGGCGGGTCAACGAAGTGTCGACCTGCTCAAAGGCATGGAAGACTCGCTCAAGATGATCGGCAGAAATCCCGATCCCGGTATCTTCAACCTCAAACGTCAGTTTCTGTGCATCGTCAGATGCTTCGATAACTTGCAAGCGAACGGAAATCGTACCGTGTTCTGTAAATTTGATCGCATTACTGACGAGATTGACTAAGATTTGGCGCACGCGCCCAGGATCCGTGACATGAAGCGGAGCGACCCTTTCTTCTACTTCAAAAGTCAGTGCCAGTCCCTGACTTTCCGCTCTATAGCGAAACATTGAATGAATATGCTTTAGTTCTTCACGAAGATTTATAGAGCGAGGTTCGATTTTAAATTTTCCCGCTTCGATACTCGAGATTTCCAGAACATCCTCGATTATTGTTAGCAAAGCTGTTCCGGAGGAACCTAAATCGCCGACTATTTCCTCTTGTTCCGGTTCGAGGGATGTAGTTCCTAGTCGTTCGGTTAGGCCGAGGATTCCATTTAGGGGTGTCCGGATCTCGTGGCTCATCATTGCGAGAAAATCGGATTTGGCACGTGACGCGGCCCGCGCCTGTTCCATGCGGCGTCGAACTTCATCTTGGGAGCGCATGATCTCCCGCTCCATAGGGCGAAAAATGATCCCCCATATCGCGAAGGTCAAAGCTGTAACGAGCCCGAGATTTGCAACTAGCCAAAGCTGATGACGTGCCAATTTTTCTGTTAGATGTTCGGATTCAAGATGACTGATCCGCCGAACAATTGGCAATAGCTCTGACGTGATGGCGCTGGCCATGGCCACATGCCGTTCAGCATCCGAACCCCAAAGTGCATCGTTACCCGAAACTGCCTCCAGTAGGTCAGCGAAGGCAATCATCAACCCAATCGGATCGAGCACTTCTCTATCAAGCAATTCCCGCGATTCGGGAGCCAGAACTAAGGTTTTGCCCCCCACAACGATGTCTTTTTGAGTGCTAATGAGATCGGCCCTATACCCTGCTAGCCCATCTTTGGATACCTCTCCAATAGCTTGCGTCGGCGCTGAGCGAATTGCGTGAAGCGCTATTAGTGCATCGGTCATCGTATGTAGAGCATCGGCAAACGTCTCGGAGAGCTCGCTTTTCGACCGTAAGTGAGAAAGTTGTGACTTGTCGACGAACCAGCCAAAGAACGACGCTGCTACGGTAAGGGCCAGCGCAGCCAGCAATCGCGCCCGCAAATAACTGATGGTGAGCATCTTTAGTCTCGGCTGGACATGCCCTTGGACACTTCCGCCAGTCTACGACTTAAGGATTAAGGCAAAGTAAAACCGGGGCGGGAATGCCGGGCACCCGGAGAGCTGCAAGGTCTGCTTTCTACCTTGGGCACGCTTCATTGCAAGTCTGCAACGAAAGTCCGGAGTCCGCCCTTCGTGAGCCGGCTGCGGTGTCCTGCTGCGCAGCGCATGAATGTCGTTGAAGGCCGTCTATGGCCTACGCTGGGCCTGACGTGAGCGTACGCTCTACCGAGGTGCGCCTCATGAGGCGCCGCACCTCGGCCGAACTTTTTCGCAGATTTTGTTTCCGGCCCGTTTTGGATGATCCGAGGTCCTCCTTGTCACCTACGACGCAACCCGAGCCGCAAGGACGCCCTCCATGACCACCTCTTCCATGACCCTGACCGCCGCGAACGACAACCCCGGCGGGACGACCTCCGTCGAGGTCCAGCTCTCCTCGTTCGTCACCATCATCGCCAAAGCCTATGTTGCCGAGGCCCGCAAGAAAGTGCACTCGGCATGACTGCCCCGATCCGCACCGCCCGCCGCGCTGCCGCGGCCGCCTCGCCGAAGAAGACGGCAAGCGGCAGGCCGGAGGTAGTCCTCTATGCCCGCTACTCCTCGGACAGGTGGAGCGCCTGGAGGGTCTGCTGACCGGGAGCGACCACATGGTGGCGGCGAATGCCCTGCTGAAGGAGCTTCTCGGCGAGGTGCGCGTCAAGGGCGATCCCGAGGCACGGGACGGCATGGCAATCGAGATCCGGGGCGAGGTGTCCCGGATCTTCCAACCTGTTGGGCGGACACAAAAAAGCGCCCCGTGGGGCGCTGATTTGTCTGGCATTCAGATTTCGGTGGTTGCGGGAGGTGGATTTGGACTTTGGCGAACCAACTTACTTGTCTGCTGATTAGTCGACCGGATCGGCCTCGGGAGAGAGGGGCTTCGCGCTTTGGCGCGTTCTCTCCCTATCTGCCTCATCCTTCCACTCGGCCACCTGCGATTCTATCGCTTCGAGGGCTTCGTCGGTGATCATCGCATGCTTCATTATCCGGCTTCGGTTGCCGGGCGTCGCAATCAGAGCGATCTCGACGAAGAAGTCGTCGCTCGAGAACGCGTCGCCCTCGGCGCGCCAGTCGAGCCAATCCGGGATCGTCTCGGCAATCGCCAGGTTGGCTGCGCTCTGAACCTTGTCGATCTTACGCGCTTCGCGCGCGCCGGTCAGGCCGGCCTTCTCCATGGCCTTCTTGAAGGCCAGGTTGTTCAGGATGTCCTCGTCGGTCTTGCGGCGCTTGCGGTCGGTCATTGTCGGCAGTCGTTTCGCCATGGCTGGTCTCCACATTCGGATTTCGGTTTCAGACGTCACCGGCGGCTCCCGCGCCCCGACGATCGTCTGAATACGATGTGGCATCGAACATTTTCGCGCTTCAGCCGATCCACGAAATTTTCCTCTCAGCCGCCGTTAACACACTGACTTCACGGGTTTCTTTTACTCGAGCAAGCTTGCGGGATCTTTCTGGTGAAAGATCCCGCCTTCACACGCGTTCATGCGGAGCCTTTGCCATCAGGTTCGGAGGATCGCTGCGGCTTTCTCCAAAGAACGTGCAACGAATGACCCATATGCAACCGCCGGACGCTCGTCCGCAGCCTGAGAAACAATTCGATCCGGCGTAGCGCGCACGCTTTCCGCCCCCGGCTGAAGCCGGAAACTCTCCCCCTAAGGCGCCGGCTGGCTCACGCTTCGCAAAGCGGTGGGGAACGCCAGCGCGTCGTGGAACCCACCGCGCAGAAAACTGCGCCAGCTCAATTTGTTGAGCGATCGGATCAAGACGCGTGTGGCAGCCTCGGGACAGAATGGCGCCCCTGTTCCGCAAGCACCTGCGTGTAGATGGATTCCACATCGCGCTTACAAGACGTCCGACCGCACACCGCACACCGCACACCGCACACCGCACACCGCACACCGCACACCGCAGGTGAACTTAGAGCCCCTCCTACCAGTCCGGCAAGTTGCAGCGAACCGCAAGTCTCGGGCTGAGACAGATACCCCCTGCCCTGGTAGGTCTTGCCTTGGGCTTCTGGCCGGGTAAGCTTGATAGGGTGATGTGGCCACAAGAGAACGTCGACATGTCACGGCGCTTGTGCTCCCGCGCTCGGCTCGTGGCGGCGTGCAGCCGGGATGTTTCCCGGCAGAGAAACGAAAGAATGCAACTCGATCAACAGGAGCCGAAAGTAGCTTAGAGAGCGCCAGATTCTGTTGAGAGATCGTGGAGTACCTCAGGCAGTAAAATCTTGGGGCAGTGAACGGAATACTCCGCACGATGGGAAGGATGTTTCGCTGCATCCTTCGATTGCCCCCAAACCCGATACGGGACGAGACCAAATGGTAGAGAACGAGCTAGCTGTGAGCGCCATCGACGACGACGGCGAACCAGAAGGCATTGATGCGCCGAGGGGAGGCGGGTGGGGCGAGTATCCGCTCGACGCGGTCTTCGTGCGGACGGAACAGCGGACCGTAGCGGAGGTCGTCAAGCGCATTCAGAAGGGCCGCTTCGTCCTCGACCCGGACTTCCAGAGAGATTTCGTTTGGGAGAAGACCAAACAGTCTAAGCTGATCGAAAGCACGATCATGCGCATCCCATTACCCGTCTTTTACGTTGCAGAGACGCCGGACGGGCGAATCATCGTCGTGGACGGATTGCAGCGGCTGACCACCTTCACGCGTTTTCTTGACAACAAGTTGTCCGTCGTCAGATAATTTGGGACGTTTGAGCGCTTTCCAGACTGGAGGCTCTGGCTCACCGCTGATTGATGCTATGCGTTTTCAGTTTTGTGGCGCAAGCGCCGGGCGAGCATGGTTTTTCGTTT
>NZ_ONZF01000020.1 GCF_900302445.1 Palleronia abyssalis
TACCAACCCGCTAAAGGCCGGTACCCCGAAATAACCGCTGAAAGCTTTCTGCTTGGTCAAAGTCACCGAAGTAACTCGCACCAAACAGTGAAGCTGTCTCCCTCATCATCACCCGGAGGCTAGAGGGACGATATACGAGAGCTGATCCATCGAAATGAACCGTGACCGCCCGCATATCTCTTCAGATACCATCAGTTTCAAAGAGCACGGCACAAAAAGCCGACATGATGCGCCTTAAACTACCAGCGCGCCCCGCCTGCCTTGTCCTCGATCTAGGTTGCCGCGTTTGCCTCAAGTCCTTCCGAGTGTCAACCGCTTTTTCGCGACCGTCCCGAAATTCCTATCCGCCCCGTTTGGCGCCGCCTCGTAAACTTCAGGGCCTCCAAGTCGTCAACCGCCTGTTCCAGCAGCAACTTCCCAAGTCCCGTCAGCCCCGTCCAGCGTCCCGCCAGCGCCTCAGCGCCGCCGGTGAAGCGCCTTCTACGGATCACACGCGCACCCCGCAAGCGATTTCTGCAGAAAAAGGCGGGTTTTTCAAAGCGCGCAAGAGAATGCCTCGCCTCGACCGCCAGTGAGCACTTTTCCAGCACTTTTGACCCCATGTCGACGCAAGGGATGGAAAGCCCGAGCGCGCCTCACCGCCGCTTGATCGCTTCGCCTCCGGGAATCACCCGATGAAAGCCGCATTTCGCCCCCTGCCCGCTCCCTGACGAAAGCATGATCCAGCCACGGTCGCGCCCAAAGGGCGTGCGCTCTATGGTTACAGCGACACCAAAGAAGAGAGGCCTGCCCCGTGATCCGTTGTATCGTGACCTGCATTGCGCTTGCCGCCGCCCCCCTGTCCGCCGTTGCCCAAGACCGCCCGTCGGTCGAACGACAGTTCCAATCCTGGCTACAGCAGACGATCTATCCGCGGGCCGCACGTGACGGAGTCTCTCGCGCCACGTTCGACGCCGCCACCGCAGGTATTTCTCTGAACTGGGATCTTCCCGATCTGGCCCCCCCCGGTGCGGCACCACCGGTCGAACGCCGGCAAAGACAGGCAGAGTTCGGTTCACCCGGGAAGTACTTCAATCAAAACTCCATCGACGGGGCCACGTCGGTGGGGCGGCAGATGGCGGCGCGACATGCTGAAACGTTGGCCGCCGTGGAACGCGCGACCGGTGTCCCCGGTCGGATAGTCCTTGCGATCTGGGGACGCGAAAGCGGCTATGGACGCGTTGCCATTCCGCATGACGCGTTCGAGGTTCTGGGCACGAAAGGCTTCATGAGCACGCGTGCGGACTACTTTACTGACGAACTGATCGCAGCGCTGAAGATCGCCGAAGCGGGCCACGCACCGGAAAGCGCAATGAAAAGCAGTTGGGCCGGCGCCCTGGGACAGCCCCAGTTCATGCCGTCGAGCTTTCTGACCTACGCCGCTGACGGCGATGGGGATGGGCGCGCCGACATCTGGCGCTCCGAGGCTGATACCATTGCCTCCATCGCAAATTACCTGGCCAAGCATGGCTGGGTGCCCGGGAGGGATTGGGGATTCGAGGTTAATGTTCCACCCTCGGTCTCATGCGCGCTGGAGGGCCCCGACCAGGGGCGACCAATATCCGAGTGGGAGCGTATGGGGATTTCGCGCGTATCCGGCCGCCCCTTCCCCGAAGACGAACGCGCGGAAGAAGGATACCTTCTGATGCCCGCCGGACGGAACGGGCCGGCTTTCGTCGTTACGCCCAACTTCTACGTCCTGAAAGAGTACAACATGAGCGATCTCTATGCGCTGTTCGTCGGCCATGTGGGGGACCGCATTCAGTACGGGATGGGCGACTTCGAAGGCCGATGGGGCAATGTCGGCGGCCTCTACCGGTCGGACGTGGCCGCGATGCAGCGCGCGCTTCAGGCAATGGGTCATGACGTCGGCGGGGCGGACGGCCTTCCCGGCTTCAAGACCCGGCGCTCGATCGGGCGGTGGCAGGAAGCTTCCGGACAAACGCCGACCTGCTTTCCCGAAGCGTCAATGAAGGCCGCTCTGGCGCGATAACGATCCAGGTCGCTCGGGCCGATCTTTCTATCGAAGCTTTTTCCCCTAAGCTCCGGTGCCGACACGATGATGGGAGAGCGCAATGAGCAAAAGCGAAGTCGGTTTGATCGGGCTGGGAACCATGGGGGCGGCACTCGCACTCAATATCGCCGAAAAGGGGCATGCCATCTCGGTCTGGAACCGGACTGGGTCGAAGACGACGGCGTTTGCCGACTCGGCGCCGGATTCGTTCGCCGATCGCATTACCCCGACCCAAACGCTTGAGGACCTCGTCGCTTCTCTCGCATCGCCACGGGCGATCATACTCATGGTGCCCGCCGGTGATGCCGTGGATCAGCAGATCGAGGCGCTTGTTCCACTTCTCGACCCCGAGGATGCCATCATAGACGCCGGAAATGCGAATTTTCGAGATACGAATCGGCGCATGCGCGACCTGACCCAGCCATTTCTGGGCATCGGCGTATCGGGCGGCGAGGACGGCGCGCGGCATGGCCCCTCGATCATGGGCGGCGGCCCGCGAAAGACATGGGACCGCGTGGCGACGATCCTGAAGGACATCGCGGCAAAGCACGACGGTGAACCCTGTGCCGAATGGCTGGGTGATGAGGGGGCCGGCCATTTCGTGAAGGCGGTGCATAACGGCATCGAATACGCGGACATGCAGCTGATTGCCGAGGCCTACGGCCTGATGCGCGACGGTCTGGGCATGGGACCGGGCGATATCGCCGATGCCTTTACGCGGTGGAACGAGGGGCCCCTTCAGTCCTATCTCATCGAGATTTCCGCGAAGGTGGCCCGTGCGACAGATGTCGAGACGGGCCGCCCGCTTCTGGAGATCATCGAAGATGCCGCCGGTCAAAAGGGCACGGGCCGCTGGACCGCCATCGAGGCGCAGCACCTCGCCGCCCCCGTTCCGGTGATCGAAGCCGCGGTCGCCGCGCGCAACATGTCCGCCCGCAAAGCACAGCGGATCGAGCTCGAACAAATCTTTGGCCGGGCACCAAACAGCATTCCGCAGGGTGCCCTATCCCTGGATACAATCGAACAGGCGCTGATCTGCGGAAAGATCCTGTGCTATTCTCAGGGCTTTGACATGCTTGCGGCGGCATCGCAGGAGTTCTCGTGGTCCCTGGACCTTCCGGCGATCGCACGGGTGTGGCGGGAAGGATGCATCATCCGGTCCGCCATGCTGGACGACATGGCCGAAGCGCTGTCGAAAGCTCCGAATCACAGCCTGATCGCATCTCCTTTCTTCGCGGATCACATGCGACGGACCCATGACAGTCTGCGCAACATGGTATCGACGGCCGTTCGATCGGGCGCACCGGTTCCCGCCCATGCCGCTGCATTGGCGGCGTTCGACACGCAACGCACGACGCGTGGCACGGCCAACATGATCCAGGGTCAGCGGGATTTCTTCGGCCTGCACGGCTTCGCGCGCACCGACGACGGTCGCAGCGATCAGCACGGCCCCTGGGGGAATACCTGAGCAGGCGCGAGCTGGGGGTGGACTTAGTCGCCCCCAGCCGAAGGGTGCGCCGCCCGGATCATGAACGGCTCAGGACTGCTCCTTCCCGATCGATTCGAGGATGGGGCAATTCGGGCGGTGATCCCCAGCACACCGATGAACCAGATCGTCCAGCGTCTCGCGTATTTCGTGCAATGCGGCGATCTTTGCATCTATCGCCTCCAGATGGTCCTCGGCGATCCGCTTCACATCGGCACTTTCGCGGCGATCGTCCTCCCACAGCGACACCAGAGTGCGGCAATCCTCGATAGTGAATCCCAGGGCGCGGGCCCGCCCGATGAACCCCAGCTTGTTCACGTCGCTGTCGGAAAATACCCTGTATCCGTTCGGCCCCCTTTGCGGGACGATCAAGCCGATATCCTCGTAGTAGCGGATCGTCTTCGCCGGCACATGCGTCAGCTCGCTCGCGTCCTTGATGTTCATGCGGGCCTCGCGTGGGTCGGACTATGAGAGCTGGCGGGCCTATCGGGTCGAGCTGTTCCGGCTCGGCGCAATCGCAGCGCATTCGTCAGGACGAAGACGCTGGACAATGCCATTGCACCTGCGGCCAGCATCGGGGACAGCAAGACACCCGCGAAAGGCCACAGAACCCCGGCCGCTACCGGAATCAGCGCCGTGTTGTAGGCAAATGCCCAGAACAGGTTTTGCCGGATGTTGCGCATGGTCGCCCGGCTCAAGTCAATGGCCGTTAGAATGCCGGCCGGGTTACCAGACATCAGAACGACGTCAGCGGCCTCGATGGCGATATCCGTGCCGGATCCGATCGCGATCCCCACGTCGGCCGCGGCCAGGGCGGGCGCATCGTTGATGCCGTCCCCGACGAAAGCGACCCCGCTGCCAAGGTCTCGCAGGGCGGCCAGCTTGCCGTCGGGCAGGACGTCGGCCACGATGTCTTCAATCCCCAGGCGCCGTCCGATGGATTCGGCGGTCGCTCGGGCATCGCCCGTGACCATGACAGGGCGAATACCGCGCGATTTCAGGGCCGCCAGCATGGGTGCAGACCCTGGCTTGATCGGGTCGGCGACGCCGATCACGCCTGCCAACTGCCCACCGCTCGCGACGAAGAACGCCGTTTGCCCGCTTTCGGCCATTCGCTGCACCGCATCGGACAACGGGGCGGTGTCCACCCCATCGCCCTGCATCATCCGGGCCGAACCCACCAAGACATCGCAACCTTCAACACGCCCGCTGATTCCCAGGCCGGTCCGGCTCTCGAACTTCTCCACTGCGGATATCGCCAAGCCCCTGCCCTCGGCGGCGCGAACGACGGCGGCACCAACGGGATGTTCCGACGACCGTTCGAGTGCGGCCGCCAGCGCCAGGATTTCGCTCTCGGCCAGACCGCCATGGCCGACAACTTCGGTCACTTCAGGGCGCCCTTCGGTCAAGGTACCAGTCTTGTCAAACGCCACGGTCGCGACGTTTTCCAAGGCCTGCAACGCATCACCCTTGCGGAACAGAATACCCATCTCGGCCGCGCGACCGGTTCCAACCATTACACTGACCGGCGTCGCCAGCCCCATGGCGCACGGGCACGCCACGATCAGAACCGAAACTCCGGCCACCAGTGCAAAGCCAAGCGCGGGGTCGGGGCCAAACAGCAGCCATACGCCGACGGCAAGCCCCGCAACCCCGAGTACGGCAGGCACGAACCACCGCACAACCCGATCCACCAATCGCTGGATCGGCAGTTTGGCCCCTTGCGCATCACGCACCATGCGAACGATTTCGGCCAGAACAGTGCCTTCACCGACGGCGTTGGCCACGATGGTCAGGGAACCCGCGCCATTCACGGTCCCGCCCGTCACCGCACCGCCCGTGGTCTTATCAACGGGAGCGGCTTCCCCGGTCAGCATGGATTCGTCCACGAAGCTGCGACCCTCGATTACGTCGCCATCCACGGGAATACGTTCTCCCGGACGGATCAGAAGGCGATCACCCACCGCAACCTCGCTGATCGGCACATCCTCGTGCCGACCGTCCCGCATCACGCGGGCCGATTGCGGCTGCAGGTCGATCAGCTTTCGGATCGCCGCACCGGTCTGCCCCTTTGCGCGGGCCTCGATCCACCTTCCAAGCAGGATAAGGGTGACGATGACGGCAGCAGCTTCGAAATACACCGCGACCGACTGTGCGGGCAGTAACCCCGGCGCAAACGTCGCTACAGCCGAGAACGACCAAGCGGACAACGTCCCGATGGCGACAAGCGCATTCATCTCCGGCGCGCCGCGGAGCAATGCAGGAATCCCATTTTTGAGGAACCGCCGTCCCGGACCCAATAGTACCATTGTCGTCAGGAAGAACTGCAAGACCCAAGACGTTTGTCGCCCAATCGTATCGGCCACCAGCGACTGCATCCCGGGGATGAAATGCCCGCCCATCTCGATCAGGAAAATCGGAAGGGTCAGCACTGCCGCGATGATCGTATCACGTCGCAGCCACAATCTTTCATCCCGCCGCTTGTCGCCAACCGCGGACCCGCCGTCTTCGACCGGAGCGGTACCGTAGCCCGCGCGTGTTCCAGCCTCCGCGATACGCTGGGCTGACGTCATCCCTTCAAGCCAGTCGACCTGAACATTGGATGCCGCCAGATTGGCACGCGCTTCGATCACGCCCGGCACCCCTTCGATACCGCGTTCGACCCGGGACGCACAGGACGCGCACCGCATTCCGTCGACCTGAAAGGTCTGGGTCACGCTGACCGCGGGATAGCCTGCGTCCCGCAGCACCTTATCGATCTGGGCCGCCCGCAAATCAGGGGATCCAACAATACGCGCGGTCGACGCCGCAAGATTCACCTCTGCGCTCTGCACGTCGCCCATAGACAGCAGCGCGCGTTCGGCCCGCCCGACACACGACGCGCAGTTCAGGCCGGAAAGGGTCACGGTTATTTGTGTTTCGTCCATAAAAGGCACCAATCGTTCGGTATTGCCCCAGAGATAGGGCTTCCACCTACTGGAAGGTCAAGACCTACGAAGCGACTGCGTTCGAACCGCACCGGAAGCAGGATGCGCCCAAAAACACGGCACGAAACTCTTCGATCACTGCCGCACGTCATAAGAGTTGGGGGTATCAGTATGGGAAATGGTGCTGCCGGAGAGATTCGAACTCTCGACCTCTCCCTTACCAAGGGAGTGCTCTACCCCTGAGCTACGGCAGCCCGCGTCGGTGGCGGGTCCTTAGACGGAACCGGGAAAGCGCGCAAGTGGGGTCGCCGGATTTTTGGAAGCCTTTTGGAAGCCTAAAGTCCGCCTCCTACCAGCTAGACCCTGCCCGGTGGCTGGTCTATGTCCAAACCATGGCAAAGAGGCAGAACACCGATACGCCGAAAAGCCCGCGCGAACTGCGCGAGGATCGTCTGAAAGCTGCGCTGAAAGAGAATATTAAGCGGCGCAAGGACCAGGCGAAGGCGCGTGAGACGGACGGTTCGGATACGTCGGCATAATAAGGAAACAGGTCATGGATTCCATCGTCGTCACGGGTGGTGCGGAACTGCGGGGGGAAATCCCCATCGCCGGCGCCAAAAACGCGTGCCTCACCCTCATGCCCGCGACCCTTCTGAGTGAATCGCCGCTGACGCTTACGAATGCGCCGCGATTGTCGGATATTGCAACGATGACATCGCTTCTCCGCTCTTTGGGGGTCGAGGTCGCGTCCCTTCAGGATGGGCGCGTGCTGTCGCTGTCGTCCCACGCGCTAGACAGCCACGTCGCCGACTATAACATCGTACGCAAGATGCGGGCCTCCATTCTGGTCCTCGGTCCCCTGCTGGCGCGGACCGGCCACGCGGTCGTGTCACTGCCCGGGGGATGCGCAATCGGCGCGCGCCCCGTCGACCTTCATCTGCGCGGCCTGGAAGCCCTCGGGGCCGAGCTGGAGTTGCGAGACGGCTACGTTCACGCCTCTGCGGCAGGTGGTCTGAAGGGTGGCAAGGTCGAGTTTCCCGTGGCATCGGTCGGCGCGACGGAAAACGTGCTGATGGCCGCGACCTTGGCCAAGGGCACCACCGTGATCGAGAACGCGGCGAAAGAGCCCGAGATAGTCGATCTCGCCGATTGCTTGCGCCGCATGGGCGCCCGGATCGAAGGCGACGGAACCCGTTGCATCACCGTCGAGGGCGTCGATACCCTGAGCGGGGCCACCCATCCAGTCGTGACCGACCGGATCGAACTTGGCACCTATATGCTCGCCCCCGCCATCTGCGGCGGCGAAGTCGAGTGCCTCGGCGGCCGAATGGACCTTCTGGGGGCGTTTATCGAGAAACTGGACGAGGCGGGCGTCTCCGTCGAACAGACCGAGCGCGGCCTGAAAGTACGGCGCCGCGGCGACAGGGTCAGAGCGGTAGACGTCACGACCGAACCGTTCCCCGGCTTTCCCACCGACCTCCAGGCGCAGATGATGGCGCTATTGTGCACCGCTGATGGCACCTCGACCCTGCACGAAACCATTTTTGAGAATCGCTTCATGCACGCGCCCGAACTGACGCGGATGGGGGCCCGCATCGAGGTTCACGGCGGCACAGCGAAGGTTCACGGCGTCGAACGCCTCAAAGGTGCGCCCGTCATGGCAACCGATCTGCGCGCCAGCGTGTCGCTTATCCTTGCCGGTCTGGCCGCCGAGGGTGATACGGTGGTCAACCGGGTCTATCACCTGGATCGTGGATACGAGAACGTCGAAAGCAAGCTTGGCGCAGTAGGCGCCCGGATCGAACGGGTCAAAGAGGAATGAGCGACAATGACGCCCGATTCCAGGACGCGCGCAGCGGTCCCCTGCGGCTGAAGGCCCTTGACCCCGACGATCTGCAGGTCGTGTCGTCCCTGTGCCAGGACGCGGTCTTTCCGATGTCCGAAATGACGTGGGACCGGCCACAAAGGCGATTCGGCCTGCTTCTGAACCGGCTGCGTCGCGAGGATCCGCGCGTCCAAGGGGCGCGAGATGTCGAACGCGTCCGCTCTGTTCTGGTCGTCGAGGACGTGATGTCCATTCGGACCCAGGGCATCGACCGCGCGGACAAGGACACGATCTGCGCCCTGCTGTCGATATCGCTCGAGCCGGGGGAAGATGGCGGTGGACGTCTTCTGTTCACTTTGGCTGGCGACGGCGCCATCGAACTGACCGTCGAAGCGCTGGAAGCCACGTTGCGCGACGTGACCCGGCCCTATATCGCCCCCTCGGGCAAGCTTCCCGGCCACGACATCTGAGCGCGGGTTCTTGCCGGGCCGCCGCGCAGGCGATACCCCGGCGCAAAAGGACAACCGCCATGCCGCAATTCATCTCGACCACGGATCCTGACTTCGAAACGCGGTTTGCCCGTCTGCTGACCATGAAGCGCGAGGACTCGCCGGATGTGGACGACACGGTCGCCGCTATAATCGCGGATATCCGGGCGCGGGGCGACATCGCCCTGTGCGAGCTGACCGAACGCTATGACCGAATGACCATCTCGCCGGATCGTCTCGCCTTTTCGGAAGACGAAATCGAAGCCGAGATCGCCCGCGTCCCCGAGGACGAGCGCGCGGCGCTGGAACTGGCCGCCACACGCATACGGGCCTACCACAAACGTCAACTCCCGCAGGACGAAAGCTGGACCGACAAAAGCGGTGCGACGCTGGGGTGGCGATGGACGCCGGTGGGTGCCGCAGGACTCTACGTCCCCGGCGGGCGGGCCTCCTATCCTTCTTCCGTTCTTATGAACGCGATCCCGGCGAAAGTCGCGGGCGTCCCAAACCTAGTCGTTACGGCACCGACGCCGGACGGAACGGCCAATCCTCTGGTTCTTCTGGCGGCGCGGATTTCCGGGGTGGACACGATTTATCGCATCGGCGGGGCGCAGGCGATTGCAGCGTTGGCCTACGGCACGGAAACGATTCGTGCGGTGGACAAGATCACCGGGCCGGGCAACGCTTATGTCGCGGCCGCGAAACGCAGGGTATTCGGTCGGGTGGGCATCGACATGATCGCCGGCCCGTCCGAGATTCTCGTGATCGCCGACGAAGACAACGACCCAGACTGGATCGCGCTGGACCTGCTCAGCCAAGCCGAGCACGACGACAGCGCGCAGTCGATCCTGATCACGACGGATCAGGGCTTGGCAGATGACGTTGCCGTCGCCGTCGAACGTCGTCTGGAAACGCTGGAACGGCGTGAGATCGCGGGCGCGAGTTGGCGCGACTACGGGGCGGTCATCACGGTGCGCGATCTTGGCGAAGCGGCGCTTCTGGCCGATCAGATCGCGCCCGAACACTTGGAACTGTGCGTGTCCGAACCCGAGCCGCTGGCCGCCAATATCACCAATGCCGGCGCGATCTTCCTCGGAAAATGGACCCCCGAGGCAATCGGGGACTATGTTGGCGGCCCGAACCACGTGCTCCCGACCGCCCGCTCGGCGCGATTCTCGTCAGGACTTTCGGTCCTTGATTTCATGAAGCGGACCACGATGGCTAAAATGACCCCGGCGTCCCTCAGGGAAATCGGCCCGGCGGCCGAAACTCTGGCCACGTCCGAGAGCCTGGAAGCACACGGCCTGAGCGTGCGCGCACGTCTGGACCGACTGAACTGATCTCGACATGACGCGTTGCACCTGCCAAAACCGCCCAAGGGAGGCTCACCCAGACGAACGGATGGCGAGCCGGAACATGTATCTCGAACGCATAGAAATCGACGAGGGGGGATTGCCCGAGCCTTCCCCCGAAATGGAGCAGGAACGCCGGGTCGCGGTGTTCGACCTTCAGGAATCAAACCATTTTGCCGTGAAGGACCACGTCCAAGGTCCATATAGCCTGCGCCTGGGTATGGATCACGGTCGCGCTGCGTTCTTCTGGCGTGCCGCTGACGGAACCGAAGGCGACTTTCGCATATCACTGGGTTCCCTTGCCCATACCGCAAAGGACTACCGCACCCTGTGTGAAGCCTATGTGGATGCAGTGCGGACCCTGCCGCCTGCCCGCATCGAAGAGATCGACACCGCCCGGCGCGAGATCCATCAGGAAGCTGCACGACAGTTACAACTCCGCATGGCCGACAGGGCCGAGGTCGACGAACCCACCGCCCGGCGCCTGTTCACTTTGCTCTGCGCGATGACGCAGGACACGTGATCTGCCTTGATTCCCGGCGCGAATGCGCCCATCTAACGGCTGTTCGCAACAGGCGGACGACAAACATGGAGACGACATGGCCAAGGAAGAACTTCTCGAATTTCCCGGCGTCGTGAAGGAACTCCTGCCGAATGCGACGTTCAGGGTCGAGTTGGAAAACGGCCATGAGATCATCGCGCACACGGCAGGCAAGATGCGGAAGAACCGCATCAGAGTTCTGGCTGGCGACAAGGTGCAGGTCGAAATGACCCCCTATGATCTGACCAAAGGGCGGATCAACTACCGTTTCAAGTAAAGTCAGGCATCGTGCGTCGATGCTTGCCCGGCGGTTCGCGCAGGCGGGCCGTTTTTGCCTCTTGCCTCGTCTTCGGGTGAAAGGATCAAGATGGCCTCTGCCCCCCCACCTCGCCTTGTCCTAGGGTCCGGCTCTCCGCGCCGGCTAGAGCTTCTCGCTCAGATCGGTGTCAAACCGGACGAGATTCGGAGCCCTGATATCGATGAAACGCCGGCAAGCGGCGAACTTCCCCGCCCCTACTGCGAACGCATGGCGCGGGAAAAATCCTTGGCGCTTCCCCTTGCATCCGACGAAATTCTGCTGACGGCCGATACTACGGTTTCGGTAGGTCGGCGCATTTTGGGCAAGCCCGCCGATGCCGACGAGGCGAGGCGCTATCTTCGTCTGATGTCAGGGCGTCGGCACAAGGTCATTACTGCCGTTGCCGTCCGCAGCCAGGACTGCCTTCGCGAAAAGGTCGTTCAGACCCAGGTACGCCTGAAACAGCTGACGGAAACCGAGATCGACGGCTATATCGCGTCCGACGATTGGCGCGGGAAGGCGGGGGGCTACGCAATCCAGGGCCCAGCTGCTGCGTTTGTCCCTTGGATCGAAGGGTCGTTCTCGGCCGTGGTCGGATTGCCCCTGTCCGAAACCGCGGCGCTTCTCGGCTCGGCCGGGTTCCCGCTTTGGAGCCACCCATGAAGGGAAGCACGGTACATCTCGACACATGGCGCGGCCGGCTGGCCGCGGCACGGGTGGTGGACGGTCAACTGGACGACTTCCTCGTGGCCCCCGATGAAGCCACGCCGCTTCCAGGCACTGTCTATCGCGCCGTCGTAGATCGACCTTTGAAAGGCCAGGGTGGCGTGACGCTCCGCCTTCCAGAAGGGCGGGCCTATCTGCGCAACGCCAAGGGTCTTTCACCGGGCAGCGCAATCCTGGTCCAAGTCAGTTCCTACGCCGACGATGGCAAGGCCGTACCGGTTTCTGCTGAACCGTTGTTCAAGTCACGCTACGCGATCGTCACCCCCGGCAAGCCGGGCTACAACATATCCCGCCAGATCAAGGATGAAACGCGGCGCGATCTGCTTCTCGAACTCGTGCACGATATGGCTGGCCCACCCAAGGACCTGGGAATCATCGTTCGATCCTCGGCGGAAGCCGCCGACGATGAAGAGATTGCGGTCGATATCGCGGCGATGCTGGAACTGGCGCGCTCCGTCATAACGGATGACGGGGCAGAGCCCGAGCTTCTGGTCGACGGCCCCGACCCCCATACACTCGCCTGGCGCGAATGGCCCGTTCCTGATGCCCTGTTCACCGATCCGGGCAATTTCCGCGTTCACGGGATCCTCGACATGATCGACGCGCTTTCATCGCCACGCATCGATCTGCCCGGCGGATACTGGATGTCGGTCGAGCCGACGCGCGCCCTTGTCGCCGTCGACGTGAACACGGGCGCCGATACGTCGCTCGCAGCTGGTCTCAAGGCAAACATTGCCGCCGCGCGCCGTTTGCCTGCGGCCCTGCGATGCCGCGGTTTGGGCGGTCAGATAACCGTCGATATGGCACCTGCGCCCAAGAAGGAACGTCGCACCATTGAACAGGCCTTGCGCGCCGCATTCCGCCCGGATGCCATCGACACGACGTTGGCCGGCTGGACCCCGCTGGGCCATTTCGAGCTTCAGCGCAAACGCGAACGCCTGCCTCTCCATCTCATCGCGAAGGACTGACATGCCCTGCCCGATTTGCACCAAGGACCCGGATCCGAAATACAGGCCGTTCTGCTCGAAGCGCTGCGCCGATATCGATCTTGGAAAGTGGCTCTCTGGCTCATACGCGGTGCCCGCGGAAGACGAAGAGGGGTGGGACGAAGACACCGTACCACCCCCACCGCAAGAGCAGTGAATTTTCACCCCCTACCCTCTGGACGATACTTCAAAGGCCGCGTATGAGGTCGCCACCCGGACGAAAAGAGCGCATCTTTCGTCCCCGTGCCCGGGTAGCTCAGGGGTAGAGCAGTGGATTGAAAATCCTCGTGTCGGTGGTTCGATTCCGCCCCCGGGCACCAATTATAAAACATTGATTTGCGATGGATTTTAGAACCTAAGAGCTGGTCGAAATTGTGCGGACGCTGCTCCGGGACGACAGACTTCCCTCCCTTGATCGATTGGTTCAGACACGATTACTGGCATATCCGCGTTTCCGGCGAAACCTGATCGACATCATTTCTTCTCCAGTTCAGCAATCGGAGGAGAAGAATGAACCACTAAGACACCCCCCACGATGTTCTGCTGCCGATCACGGCGGTCTGTGAGATCGTGGCTCGCTCCAAGGCAAGCATCTACCGCGGCATAGCCCGCGGAACGTTTCCCAAAGCGCAGAAACAAGGGCGTTCGAGCCGCTGGCGCCGCTCTCTCATCATGAAGGTGGTCGAAGGAAAATTCCCGGAGTGATGCAGGCAGTCGGATGCAACCTGAAGCATGCAATGGGTTCGCTCTGCCCCAGGTGCCTCGACAATGTAGGGCTTTATCCTTGAGCCATAGATTCTGGAAGAAGCCCCGCGCATCTGCCCGGGCCTTCTTTGTCTTTTCCTTCCTCCGAGCTATCCGCGTGTCGGCAGGCCCTTACCATGAAAGAAGCCGACTGCCGGCAACGCCTCATGCGCAGAGAGACGCCGCGCGAATATGAAAGCGGTTGGGTATCGGCATACCATTTTACCGGGGCTTCGAGATAACCGCCCCATTCCTCGCCGCGCCTGCGATCTTGCGTGCAGCGCCGGGTGATCCGGGCGAGGCGATCAAGGTGCGCGACCTCTACACCCGCGAACGCGGGTTCTCCGATCTCGCCCGGTCGCTCGCGGGCCAACGCATCAGCGTGGAAGGTTACATGGCTCCGCCGCTCAAGGCGCAGTCGAGCTTCTTCGTCCTGACAGGCCGCCCCATGGCCGTTTGCCCGTTCTGCGAGTCCGAGACCGAGTGGATCGAGGATATCCTGCCCGTACAGACCAAGCGCGTGGTGGACCCGGTCTACTACACCGTGGGCATCGACACGCGCGGGGTGCTGAGCCTCGATGAGTTCACCGACCCCGAGACGGGCTTCGTGGGCCAGATGCGCCTGACCGACGCCACGTTCGGGCGCTGACATGGCGCGTGGTGCGACCCTTGGCCTGCGCGACCTCGTGGTCACCGGAGAGAGCCGCCGCCGTATTCTCGACGTGCCCGAACTCGACCTCGCGCCGGGAACGGCGCTTGGCATTTCAGGACCGTCCGGAGCGGGCAAGTCGACGCTGCTCTACGCGCTGGCGGGAATGGCCGCGCAGATGACGGGGCGCATCGACTGGGACGGGACCGAGATTGTCGCGCAGACGCCTGCGGGGCGGGCCCGGTTCCGGGCCGACCGGATCGGAATGATCTTCCAGGATCACCTGCTGTTCGAGGAATTGTCGGCACTTGGCAACGCAGGTCTGCCCGCGCTCTACGCGCCGAAGGCGCAGCGCCGCGCGATCCGCGACCGGGCGGCAGACCGGCTCACCCGTCTTGGCATCGATGCAGGCGCACGGCGCGTTGCAAGCTTTTCGGGGGGCGAGCGCCAGCGCGTCGTGGTCGCCCGCGCCATGGCCGCCGACGCGCCGATCCTGCTGGCGGATGAACCCACCGCCAGCCTGCATCGAGAAGCGGCGGACGCATTGGCCGACGATCTGATGGCAGCCGCACGGGATGAGGGACGCACGCTTGTCTGCGGGACCCATGACGAACGGCTGCTCGCGCGCATGGACCGCACCTTGCGCATTGCCGACGGGCGGGTCGCGGAATGAGGGATCTTTGGGCCGGCCTGCCGATCCTGGGGCAGGATCTTCTGATCCTCCTCGCCCTGCTTCTTCCCGTGGCCGTCATCGGCGGCGCGCTCCTTCGTGGTTTCGCGCCATGGCCGCTCGCGCTCGGTATGATCCGGCGGTTCGGCTGGATCAACGCGGTGTTCGTCGCCCTCATCGCGATCTCGGTGGGGATGGGGATCGGTCTCGTCGCGCAGGAACGGGGGCTGCGGCGGGGCACGGCCGACGCCGCATCGAAATTCGACATCGTCGTGTCTGCCCCCGGTAGCGAGATCACGATGCTGTTGGCCGCCGTGTACCTGAGGCCCGCCGATGTGCCGCTGATCGACGGGGCCACATATGCCGAGATCGAGGCTGACCCGCGTGTCCGGCTGGCCGCCCCCATCGCCTTCGGCGACAGTTTCGAGGGCGATCCGGTTGTCGGCACGGTCGAGGGTTTCGTCTCGCATCTGAGCGACGACACCGTCGAGGGGCGCATCTTCGAACATGAGGACGAGGCCGTGGTGGGTGCGCTGATCGACGTCCCGTTGGGCGGTGAGATCGAACCGGCACACGGCCACGGCTCTTTCGTCGAGATGGAGGCGCATGGCGACTTTCACTACGAAGTAGTCGGCCGCATGGCACCGACCGGCACCCCTTGGGACCGCGCCGTGCTCGTGCCGATCGAATCTGTTTGGAGCGTCCACGGGCTTGCGGCGGGCCACGCGCCTGAGGAAGAAGGCCACGCCGAGGATCACGATGAGCCGCTTGGCCCGCCCTTCGATCCCGACCTCTTTCCCGGCACACCCGCCGTCATCGTCGTGCCGGAAACCCTCGCGCAATCCTACGGTCTGATCTCCGGCTATACGCGCGACGCGCAGACGATGGCCTTTTTGCCCGGCGCGGTGCTGAGCCAACTCTACGCCATCCTTGGCGATATCCGGCAAGCCATGTCGCTCATGAGCCTCGTCGCGCAGTTCCTCGTCGCGGCGAGCGTGCTGACCGGTCTCGTCATGCTCCTGCGCCTGTTCGAGCGGCACATGGCGCTGCTCCGCGCGCTCGGTGCGCCGACCCGCTTCCTGATCGCGCTGGTCTGGTCCTACGGCGCCGCGCTGCTCGCCCTCGGCGGCCTTCTTGGGCTGGCTGTCGGATGGGCCGTCGCGGCGATCCTGTCGGGCATCATCGCGGCCCGCACCGGCGTGGCGATCCCGGTCGGCCTTAGCTGGTCGGAAGTGCACCTTGTGGCAGGGTTCATCGCCGCGACGACCTGCGTCGCCCTGATCCCGGCCTGGGCCCTGATCCGGGGCACCACCACCGCTAAGGTGCGGATGTAGGCGCGCCCGGTGTCGCGCGCCTGTCACACACCCGTGAGCATAACCGCGCCGTAGCGCGCCGCGGCGCGCTTGCTCGCAGATCGCCTCAGGAGACCACACAATGGCTTGTCGTGCGCTGACGATATCGTCGGCCTTCATCTGTCTCGCCGCGCCCGCCGTGGCGCAGGACATGAATTTCAACCGCATCGCGTCCTTCCGCGTCGCCGATAACCTGCCCGAGGCCGAAGAAACCTCGGCCGAGATCATCGCTGCGACCGAAGACGGCATGACGCTGGTGTATACCGACAGCCCCGGCGGCTCGATCGGCTTCATCGACATCACCGATCCCGCGAATCCCGTCGCCGCCGGGACGTTCATGCCCGAAGGCGAGCCCACCTCGGTCGCCGTGATCGGCAGCTATGCTCTGGCCGGCGTGAACACGTCGGAAAGCTACACCGATCCCTCGGGCTACCTCGTCGAGATCGACGTCACCACCCAAGCGGAAGTCGGTCGCTGCGACTTGCCCGGTCAGCCCGACAGCGTCGGCATCGCGCCCGACGGCTCCTTCCTCGCCGTGGCCATCGAGAACGAGCGGGACGAGGATCTGGGCGACGGTCGCGTGGGCCAGATGCCCGCCGGGTCCGTCTTCATGGTCGATCTGACCGACGAGGGCCTGATCGACTGCGACACCGCCCGCATTGCCGATGTCACCGGTCTGGCCGAAATCGCCCCCGAAGACCCCGAGCCCGAGTTCGTCTCGATCAACGCCGAGAACGAAGTCGTCGTGACGATGCAAGAGAACAACCACATCGTCGTGCTGTCCTCCGACGGTTCGGTCATCAACCACTTCTCTGCGGGCGAGGTCACGCTTGAGGGCGTCGATACCGAGGAAGAGGGCGCGCTCGTCTTCACCGACACGATCACGGTGCCGCGTGAGCCCGACAGCGTCACATGGATCGACGAGACGCATTTCGCCACGGCCAACGAAGGCGACATGGACGGTGGGTCGCGCGGCTGGACCATTTTCAGCCAGGACAGCGAAGTCGTCTACGACTCCGGCACGGATTTCGAGCACGCCATCGTGCAGATCGGCCACTACCCGGAGGACCGGTCCGGCAACAAGGGCGTCGAGCCCGAGAGCGTGACCTTCGACACCTTCGGCGACACGCCCTTCGTCTTCGTCGGTGCCGAGCGCGCCTCGGTCGTCGGTGTCTACGACATCACCGATCCCGCGTCCCCGGTCCTGAACCAGCTTCTGCCTTCGGGGATCGGTCCGGAAGGCTACGTCACCATCCCCGAGCGTAACCTGCTGATCTCGGCCAACGAAACAGACGACGCGGGCCCGCGCGCCCATATGATGATCTTCGAGTATCAGGACGCACCGGCAACCTACCCACACCTGACCTCAGAAGGGATGGACGAGTTGACCGGCTGGGGGGCGATTTCGGGCCAGGTCATGGCCGAGGATGGGACGATGTACGCCGTCTCCGACAGCTTCTACGGCATGCAGCCGACGATCTTCCGCATCGACGTGACGCAGACCCCGGCGCGGATCATCGAGGCGATCCGGGTGACGCGCGAAGGTCAGCCAGCGCAACTGATGGACATGGAAGGCATCGCTCTCGACGGAGAGGGCGGGTTCTGGATCGCATCCGAAGGACGCTCGGATCGTCTGGTGCCGCACGCGATCTATCACGTCGCGGCCGATGGCGCGATTGAGGACTACATCGCGTTGCCCGAGGCGCTGCTGGCCGTGGAACGCCGCTTCGGCTTCGAGGGGATCACCCGCGTGGATGACATGCTTTACGTCGCCGTCCAGCGTCCATGGCGCGACGATCCGGCCAACCACGCGAAGGTGCTGGGCTACGACCTCGGGACCGAGGAGTGGTCGGTGATCCACTATCCTCTGACGGAACCGGCGACCGGCTGGGTCGGCCTGTCCGAGATCGTCGCGCATGACGACACGGTCTATTTCATAGAACGCGACAACCAGCTTGACGCTCGCGCGGTGACGAAGGGCATCACGCAGGTTCCTCTCGGTGCGCTCGACCAGATGGTGTCCCTCGGCGAGACACCTGCCGTGCTCGAACCCGAAAGCGTCGTCGATCTGTTGCCCTACCTGACCTCGACCGGGGGCTACGTCCTCGACAAGGTCGAAGGTCTGGCGATCGCAGCAGATGGCACAATGTGGGTGTCGACCGACAACGACGGCGTCGACGACCACTCCGGCGAGACGATGCTCTTTTCCATAGCGCCAGAGTAGCCTGAACTGCGATCGAAGAGGGGCCCCGGCAGTGAGTGTTTCCGGGGCCCTTTTGATTGCGCAAACTGGCTTGCTGCGACGGTGCTCGGCCGGAGTTGTGAGGCCTGAACATATCACTTCGACGTAGCTGCGGCGCAGCAAATGTCGGTATAAGGAAGGTCCGCAATGGGCCGTCAACGACTTCCCTCACCCCTCGAAGAGACGCCCCACGCCATAGGCGATCAGGGCGGCGGTCCCCCCGATCAGAAGGGTTTCGGCCGCAGAGGTCCACCACCGCCGCAGCGACCACCGGCTTTTGAGAACGCCGATTCCGGCGAACGTCACCGCCGTCGCCAGGGCCGACGTGGCGAAGGGATGCGGCACACCCACGGCGAACGGCACAAGCGGCAGAAGACCGCAGCAGAGGAAAGCCAGAAAGGTGGCCACCGCATCCCGGGCGGGCGTCGGTGTGGATGGCGCGTCGGTGCCGTCGACCAGCAGGCCGATCCAGGCGGATCGACTTTGCCCGATGGCCTCGGTCGCCTGGACCAGGGCGTCTCCGGTCAGGCCGCGCGCGGCCAGAAGGCGCGACAGGCGCGCCCGGGCCGCGGCGGGGTCGCGCGTCACCAGCGCGGTGAACCAGGCACGCCGGCGCGCCGCGTCCTCCATGTTGGCCCGCCCGCCCGCGTAGATGCCCGCCGCCATCGAGAACCCGTCCGCCACGACGTTGGCCGTCCCGAGGGCCAGCACCACGCCGATGGGTAACCCCGCGCCGGCCACGCCGGCGACGATGGCGAATGTCGTCACGGCCCCGTCGATGGCGCCCAGCACCGCCTCGCGCAGATAGGGCGCGGCGCCGTGATCGGTATCGTGGCCGATGTCGAGGTCGGGCGGAGGCGTGGGAATATCGGTCATGCCGCCCAATCCTATCCCTTCCCGCATCCACATGGCCTTGATCAGGGTCAAGGCGCGTGATGACCTTTGTCGGCAGGATCGACACAGAACGACATACAGGGGGAAGGCCCGCATGGGGCGTAGAACAACGGCTTTGACGATGATGCTGGCCAGCCTGGGGCTGGCCGCATGCAGCCCGGGCCCCGAGCGGTCGGTCCCTGCGCGCGGGGCCATGCTGTTCCAGCAGACCTGCGCGGCCTGCCATGGTTCGGATGGCCGCGGCGGCAGCGCACCGGACCTGACGCACCTGGCGATGGACGCAAGGGGCACGTTCCCCAGCATCGAGGTCCTGGCCAGGATGCACGACGGGGGAGACGCCATGCCGGCCTTCCGGGATCTCGCCCTGGGTCCGACCGTGGTCGTGGAAATCGAAGAAGGCATCGGCACCCCCGTCCCGGAAGACATGCTGGCGATCTGGCGGCATCTCGAGACCATCCAGCGGCCGGACTTGTAATCCCACCACGAAGGTATCGCGTGCGATCACCTCGATTCCAATCTCGCAGCTGCGGCGAATGGCTGGATCGGGGAAACTTCGCCGAGACGGCTAGTATTGATACGAAGGTCGGCTCCGGGCCGGTCACGTCGGTCCCTTCAATGCTGCAACTGCAATGTCCTTCAGGTCCAACGCGGTCAAGAAGGGCTTGGAGCCGACCTTCGCCGCGTCAAACACGAACAATCGCTTCGGATGAGTGCGTATTCCACGGAAGATGGGCACCGATTCCACGGCATCGTGGGCAGCTATTCCACGCCACGGGCAGTCTGACCGACTGGTGCATGGACACAGGCTCGGCCCGTCGGGTCAAGCAGTTTCAATGTAGCCGCGCGCTTGCCCATGCTTGTCTTATGAAGATCTCGGCTTCCCAATGATTGGAAGCCACTGTTCGACACGCAATTATGGCGGGCAGTGGCGGCGGTTGGATCGCAGCGTGCTGGGTCGACAGGGACCGTGTGAGAGTATGATCAACCGCCGTCTTTACCGCAGGGCCTGAACGGATACGCGTGTTTGAGCCACGCATGACAAGCATAGGACACGGCGAAGATGACTGATCATACCATCGGAATCGACATTTCGAAATCCCATCTCGATGTCTTTCGGCTGGAAGATGGTGCGGCACAGCGCTTCGAGAATGCGGCTGCGGGATTTCGTGCTTTGGTCAAATGGCTGGGCAAGGCGCCGGTGACGCGGATCGTGTTCGAGCCGCCAGGACCATATCACAAAGCGTTCGAGGCGGCGCTTGCCGGAAGAACCCGCTGCAAGCGCGCCGGTTCGCCGATGCGCATGGCACGAGGGCCAAGACCGATGCGGTGGATGCACAGATGCTGGCGCGGATGGGCGCGGGATTCACCCTTGAGCCCCAAGCGCCTGAGTCTAGGGAGGCGCGCACTCTCAAGGATTTGCACGCCGCGCGCACCGGATTGATCAAGGACCGCACGAGACTGCGTAACCGTGCCCAGACCGAGGACATCACCGTCCTGACACGCCAGAGCAAGGCGTGACTTGCCCAGGTGGAACGTCGGATTGCCGAGCTGGACGTCGAAATCGCGGGGCTGATCGGGACGCGCGAGACCACCGCACGCAGCCGCGATATTCTGTGCTCCATGCCCGGGATCGGCGCCGTCACCGCCGCTACACTGCTGACCCTAATGCCGGAAATCGGCACAATCGAACGCAAACAGGTCGCGAGCTTGGCGGGCCTCGCCCCCATCACCCGCCAATCGGGTCAATGGTAGGGCAAGGCGTTCATCGGCGGCGGCCGCAAACCGTTGCGCGACGCCCTCTACATGCCCGCGTTGGTCGCCACACGGTTCAACCCGGATCTTAAGGTAAAATACACCGCGCTCCGCGACGCCGGGAAACCCGCCAAAGTCGCCATCGTCGCCGGAATGCGCAAGCTCATCGAGATGGCCAATGCCTTGGTCAAAGCTGATCGCAAGTGGGCGTCAAAAACCGCTTGATCAAGACGGATACTCTCTCCTCTGTCATGGGAACCTCCTGTCTGATGATTGAGAAGGTCCCAATCGTCAGCTAGGTCAGTCAGATCGCATAATGCGCGCCGCTATAGGCGGCTCACTCAATCAGCCAAATGCGCCAATGCCGCGGAGCGGCTCCGTCCAAGGGCCGAAAACATCGCGAAAGGCCTATCAAACCTAGTTGCGCCGACTGGCCTTGCGCGGCCCGGACGATTGTCGGGTATTTGCCAAGTTTTCGTCCGAGAGCTTTCGCCATCGGTCAAGACGTGCTGGATCGAGGGTTCCTTCGCCTATCGCAACCTGAACGGCGCAGCCCGGTTCGACGGGATGGGTGCAGTCCCTGAACCGGCATCCGTGCGCCAACTCGACGATCTCCGCAAACAGCTGAAGCGACCATCAAAAGATGGCCATCGGCCACCGCTAAGTCTTTGATTATTGGTAGCGCAAAAACCGCGAAATCCGCCAATTTGGCCATTCGACAGTCAATTCGTGTCCATTCGGACCACGGGCGTCAATTCCGACTACCGAACGGAGCGACAGCGCCTTAAAGAGATATAGCGCATGGGTTCGAACCTGCAAAACAAAAAGGCCGTCAAAATGGCGGCCTTCTTTCGAATTTCTCACTTACCTGACTCTCGAGTTGATCTCGCTCGAAGATCGTGCGCTACGTTAGTTCAAGCTCAGGCATATCCACAGCTCGGTAGATGCTGACACCGATCTGGGAGGCATCAAGCGCCGGTCGAACCCGAGCGTTCTTCAGATGAGAAACCACAACCCGCCTCTCGAGATCATACTTGGTCGCGAGCCGAGCTTCCGTCGTGAACTGGGACATGAAGGTAGCTACGGCCTCCTCGGAAAAACGGTAGAACTGATGCTGTCGTGTCCGACCAGTGATGACCAGTGGATCGAGCCCAGGCCCTTCACGGCGGCCGACCAGAGCCCAGCCAGCGGTCTTCGGGATCTTGAGGCGGCCGAACGCGGCGGAAGCACACATGCCGGCCAGGACGGAGTGGGATTGGGCGCGAACCTCAGCGGGATCGACAAGTATCGCCGAATAGTCGTTCCCGTCGCGCAACCGTGCGACGTTGTCGAGGAAACCTCCGAGGATCAGGTGCACGATCTCGACACTGAGCAGCTTGGCCTTCTCGGCCGCCTTGGCAATGGGGACCATCCCCGTCGGGACGATGTCCACGGGGCGCGCTGCGTCACGAAGCGCTTCGAGAAAGCGCTCGATCTCGCGGTTGTCCACTCCTTTCCAGGTTCGACCAGCGGCAGTGCTCGAACCGTCCGAGATCGCGTGGAGAAGGCGTTCATCGAGGGGCTGATCCGCGAGAGGGCGCGTGCAGCCCAGCGCCTTGCGGAGTGCGCTGACATGGGTCAGGCGAAGGACTGAGCCCGCGACTTCTCGGCCTTTCTCCGCGTCGAACACATGGTGGCCAGTGATTCTCTGCTCGACCGGGATGAGGCCGCGCGCGGCGAGGACGTTCCGAAGCGTCCGGGGATCAAGCCCGGTTTCGCTGGCGAGGGACTGCACGCTGTGCAACCGGCGCTCGTCGAGCACACACCCAAGAACGGCCTGACCGGCGGCAACGTCCATCGTATCGAAGATATGCTCCCGCAAGATGCGCGTGATGTCGCCCGCATCCTTGCGGTTCTTGGTTGAGGAAAGCGCTTCGTAGAACGGTCCGAAGATTTCGCGGCATCCCGGTTTTCCGCTCACTCCACGAAACTCCGCCTGCATCTGATGCAGCGCATCGCGGATCGCGGGCTCCCCTCTCGATGTAACTTCGTAGCCGGCTCGGCCCGCCGCGCCCCAATTGTCTGGCGTCATTTCGGACGGCTTCTTCGAGGCCCCGAACTGGATACGCATCCCGAGCATCTCTGTGCTCCGCACTGCTTGCTCCAGCGTTTGCCCGCCAAGCCACTCCGGCCCGGACGCGCCGTCGAGGCGATCGAGGACATATGCCTGCAATGGCGATGCGGACCGCTGCTCCGCATCGTCAATCAGACGATCCAGTTCAGCTCCGCGCTCGGGCACCATGCATGCCAGCTCCCGGAATTGATCGTCCCATCGCTGCTTCCCCCGGCGGATAAGGGCGAGACCATGGACTGGACACGTGTAGACAGGCCGAAAGGTACACTCCAGGCGCCCCCGCCGAGCGGTCGCTATATCGGAAGCCTCGATATCGTTCTCACGCAGGCACGCTGGACCTGTCGCGGTTTGGTTCCGGTCACGGTGCTCATTTAGGCGGCCTATCGTTCGAAGGCCGAGGGACTTTTCCAGCCCAGTGCTGAGTGTCGCCGCCGTGGATTGTAGAAGCCGTTGATGTATTGGAAGAGGGCCAGTTCGACGTCGCGGCGTGTCGACCAGGATCGTCGCCAGATCAGCTCGGCCTTCAGGGTCTTGAAGAACGTTTCCACGACGGAGTTATCGTAGCAAATTCCTTTGCCACTCATCGATACCTTTAAGCCGTTCCGGCGCAGGATCTTTTGATAGTCGTGAGAACAATACTGGCTGCCGCGATCGGTATGCTGGATGCAGCCCTTGGGCGGCCGCCGCACGGCGATCGCCATGTTCAGCGCCCGGACCGCCAGATCTTTCTTCAGCCGGTTGCTGATCGCCCAGCCGATCACGCGCCGGGAATGCAGATCGAGAACGACGGCCAGATAAACCCAACCTTCCCGGGTCCAGATGTAGCTGATGTCGCCCGCCCATTTTTCGTTTGGATGATCTGCATGGAAATCCCGACCCAGAAGGTTCGGCGCGATGTTGAACGTATGATCGCTGTCCCCCTCTTGTCTTATTGATTTCTCAGCTCTTGTTGCATGATGGGAGCCACCACGCAGATCGCGCAAATCGGCGTGGTGGCGGGGGATGGATCGTACCCCTCTTGGTCGTCAGGGACCGTTGCCGAGTATGGTTGCCCCCGCTTTGTCTTCGAACCTGAACGGATACCTGGGCTGCCGGCCCGCATGACAAGACGAGGTGGGAGATACTCCATGCAGGATGCAATCGGCGTCGACGTTTCCAAGGCCATGCTCGTTGCGTATTGCTCATTGATAAATGAGTGCCGGCAGTTTTCAAATGATGCTGCTGGCTTGGCCGCGCCTGAGCAGTGGGCGTCGGATGATATTGCGGTCATCGTCTTCGAAGCGTCCGGCACATATCATCGGGAACTCGAGCGTCATTTGTCGCGCCGGGGATTGACCTTCGCGAAGGTCGATCCCCGACAGGCACGACGGTTCGCGGAAGCGATCGGGCGTGTTGCCAAGACAGACTGACTCGACGCCGAGATGCTGGCCAGGATGGGGGCTACCCTGCAGCTCGAACCGACGGTGGCACAGCCTGAAATCGTTGCAGATCTACGCGATTTACTGGTGTTCCGCCGAGGCCTGATCAAGGATCGCACCGCCGCGAGAACGCGGCTCAAGATGGCAAGGCAAGTGGTCCTGCGCCGTTTTCTCACGCAACGGCTGGCACAGGTCGAGCGGCAGATCGCGCGTATAGATGCGACGATGCAGGCGCTCATCGCCTCTGACACCGGGCTGATGGAACGACTGAGCATCTTGGTCAGCATCCCCGGCATCTCCCTCGTTTCGGCAACGGCCTTGCTTGCAGACATGCCGGAACTCGGCAGCCTGTCGGGAAAGGAAGCTGCCGCTTTGGCCGGGCTGGCCCCGATATCGCGCCAATCAGGGCAATGGCGTGGTCAGGAACATATCCAAGGAGGCCGGCAGTCTGTCCGGCAGGTCCTCTTCATGCCGGCGCTCAGCGACATCCAGCACAACAGCTCGTCCAAGGCCAAGTTCCAAGACCTCGTTCAAGCAGGAAAGCCAAGAAAAGTTGCTCAGACCGCAGTCATGCGAAAACTTATCGTTTTGGCAAATGCGCTCCTGAGAGATGGACGAAAATGGGTTCCCGAACCTACTTGATCATCACGGATACTCGGCAGATTGCCTTGCAATCGCCTGCCGGGCGATGGTCGTGACCTTGTATTTGCGTGTCCGGACCACGCGGATGTCGTTCTGGCGCATCAGACGACCGATGCGACGATGACCGACGTCGAAGCCGAGTTCCTTCAGCTCCTCGGTCATCCGCGGTCGGCCGTAACTGCCCAAGCTGGCGCGGTGCTGGTCGCGAATATGGGCGAATAGCACCATATCCGTGCGCTGACGCTGCGAAGGCGGACGTCGTCGCCAGGCTCGCAACCCTCGATCGGTGATATCGAGCATCCGGCAGAGATGGGCCTGTGACAGCGCCCCGCAATACTGATCGATAAACGCGAACCTCATCGCTTTTGGCCCGCGAAGAAAACTGTCGCCTTTTCTAGAACCTCCCTCTCCTCCTGCAAAATCCGGTTCTCGCGTCGAAGACGTTCGTTCTCGCGCAAAAGATCCTGATCCGGGTCATCGGCCGATGCCTCCTCGGACAGCGCCTTCACCCACTTGTTGATCGTCGAAAGACCAATCCTGAGATCCGACGCAACCTGGCGACGGGTCAGGCCGCTGGTGAGCGCGATCCGAACCGCATCGCGCTTGAACTCATCGCTTTGTCTGTCTGCCATATCCAGTCTCCTTGATGGCGAGTATCGCTCTCAAGTGACCGGAACCAAACCGCGACAGGTCCGATGCGGTAAGCGTTGTGGACGATGCGGTCGAGGATAGCGTCTCCGAAGGTCGGCTCGCCAATCACGTCATGCCAGGTGGAGACGGGCATCTGGCTCGTGACCATGGTGGAGCCGCGGCCGTAGCGCTCCTCGACGATCTCCATGAGGTCGCGCCGCTACGCCGCAGTCAGCCTGTCGGGTCCCCAATCGTCGAGGATCAGAAGCTGGGTTTTGGTGATGGAGCGGAAGAGCCGTGTGAAGTGGCAGTCGCCATGAGCGAGTTCGAGGTCCTCGAAGATGCGTGGCAGACGCTTGTAGATCACTGTGACGCCGTCGCGACAGGCAGCCTGTGCGAGTGCGCAGCCGAGCCATGTCTTGCCCACGCCGCAAGGGCCGGTGATGATCAGGTTGCGCCTGTCCGTGATCCATTTTCCGGACAGCAGGCTCTGGAACAGCGCCCTGTCGAGGCCGCGCCGGGCGCGGTAGTCGACGTCTTCCGGGCAGGCGCCGATGTGGCGCAACCTGGCTGCCCGGATACGGGTCTCATAGCGCTTGGTCTTCCGGCTGGCTTCCTCGCGGTGGGCCGGAAGGCCAAGCCACTCGGCATGGGTCAGATCGGCGGCTCTGCCTTAGGCTTGCAGTTCGGCGAAGGCTTCGGCAATGCCGTCGAGGCGCAGCGCCTTCAAGCGATCATAGGTTGGGTGTTGAAGCATTGAGAGGACCTTTTCTGGTCAGTGGTAGTAATCAGCGCCACGGATGTTGGGGTGAGTGATGGCAGGCCCCTCCGTGGCGCGGACATAAGAGCATCAGCGTCACGCCCTTGCGGCGCAACTCCCGGTGGATGCTGGCCCAGCCAGGCTCGACAGCCCGGCGCGCCGCGTCCTGCGCTGTCCGGGGGAATAACCGCCGTTCGAGTTCGGTATCGGACAGGTCCGGCGGCAGAGGCCAGTTCAGGCCTACCTTTCGTGCGCGAGCTTGGTAGCCGCGCAAGGTGGAACGGCCGATGGCCAGGCTGGCCTCGATCTGGCGCGTCGACAGCCCTTCAGCTGACAGCCGCAAAACGTCTCGTATCTTCCGCATCGGCAACCTCCTCATCGGGCGTCCTTCGGCTTCAAAGAGCCGGAAGGTAGCCGGTGGCAAGTCGCCTCGGAGCACCGGATCACGGGGACGGGCGGATACCCCGGAATCGGTGGGCGGATAAAATCGGAACGGGTGGGCGCATCAGCCCGGAATACGCAGCGATTTCCAGCGCGCAGGCCGAGTAACCTTGTTCAATAACAATTGTATGCGCTGGCCAGATGCGCCCGGGGAATCTGGCGCGGACTGACGAACCGCTCTAAGACCGCCGAAAGCGCTGGAGCGGGAAGGGTGTGTCCACGAGGATCCTTGATGGTGTGGATACATCGCAGCACAAGGAAGAGACCGCGATGATCGACGCGACTTAGTCGAAAAACGCATCCGCACCATAATTATGTTCCGCCGTTGGAAGGACTGGCGCCGGATCGCGCCCCGCCAATAGGTGGCCGAGTGTCTCCCTTTATGCGATCACGTTGGTCTCGCATGGATGGCCCATGAAACGGGACCATAGGTAAAACTTTTTTGCCGGTGGTTAGTCCCCCCATGCACCATTCACCTCATCAAGATCTGACGCTCAAACTGCTTGATGCGTCGGCGTTCTATCTGCGAAATGAATCGGTAGCGCCGATTTGCCTACATTTAGCGCCCCCGGGGAGCGGCTCAGGCCAAGCCTCTACGTGGCATAAGCCCGAATACGTAAAGGGCGCGATCGAAAGATCGCGCCCTTTACGTCTGGTCTCAAAGGTCCGGCAGCGTCGGAACGACGCCGCCGTAAACCTGAGTATCAGATGAGTTCGAGGTTGCCCGCCGACTCACGGCCATCACGGCCGGACTGCAGCTCGTAGCTAACCTTCTGGTCGTCGGACAGACCGGTGAGGCCCGCACGCTCAACGGCAGAGATGTGAACGAAAACGTCCTTGCCGCCCGTATCGGGAGCAATGAAGCCGAAGCCTTTGGTGGTGTTGAACCATTTCACGGTGCCGGTGGCCATCGTGAGATCTCCTGTCTTAGTAGTCTGTTCGCGATAGTGCAACAGCGTGGCGAAGAATGCCCGGATCGAGTGCGCTGTAGGCCGCGAGGCAGAAACAGGGAATCGATAGAGATTGCTTGCGCGTCCATGCAGTACACTTGTCTGCAACGCATGTCCACAGCATAAAGGCCGCCCTATCTAAGGCGGCCTTTACTCATCAAAGATGCTTCTTCGCTGTGCGCGCGGCACCCTTGGCAAGTTGAGCCTCAGAGCTGCTCTTGCGGCGCCGCGTGGTCTTGCGTCGACCGGACAAGCCGCCAGCGAGACGTCGGATTAATCTCGAAATCATGGTTATCTCCGTTACGCGTTACAATGGATAAACCCAGTTCATCCACAAGTGTTCCGTGACAGAACTGTGACACCCGACAAATCCGCTCCGCCGTCAACTTTTAACTTTGCAATCCGTACAACTTGTGGCTTCATGGTGCCAATCCGGAGGCCATCATGCTTGCAGTTCTGCTTTTCGCCAGTCTCGTCGCGTCACTGCCACTCGCCGTGGTCGCGTTCACCCTTGGAAATTTTGCAGTTCTGACGGCTCTTTGCGTTTATGTGACCGCGGTCAGCCTGTCGCTGTTCGTGACGGCTCTTCGGGGATTTGCGCGCGGGTCAGAGTTCGACGAGGCCTAGAACCTCTTCCCTCAAGGCCTCGACCTCACGGGTCCACGTCCCCCGCCCCATTTCGAGCACTCCTTTCCCACGACCCAGGCTTTCCGCATAGACAACCCGATTGCCCAGAACCGTAGCGGCGCGAACAATCTTCCGCTCGGCCAAGTCGCGTTCCACGTCGTCAGAGACATGCGTGCCAGCCTTGAAGCGGTTAAGAACCACAAGTGATGGGATATCGACCCGCTCGGCAAGCTCCAGGATCGAATCCAGAGCCCACATGTCCAACTGGCTCGTCGCCACCGGGACGAGGACCAGCGAACTCTCGCGCAGAACAGGCCGCAGGTCCGAATCGACCTTGGGCGGCGTGTCGACGATAACGAAATCGCAGTCCTTGCGCATTTTCTTGCATTCGTACCCTGCGCCCCAGGCGCTGGCCGTGCCGAACTCCATCCCCGGGTCGCCTGCCTCCTCGCGGGTCATGAACCACCGCCCCATCGAGCCTTGGGGATCCGTGTCCAGAATGGCGACGCTATGCCCTGCCTTCGCCAGCGCGACGGCGAGGTTGATCGCCACGGTGGTCTTGCCAGACCCGCCTTTTTGCTGTGCGACCGTAATGACGTGTCCCATGCGTTCTCCACCCTGTGCCGCGACGCAGCGTAAGCCAACCCCTCGGGCGTAGCAACGTCCGCTGCGGCGAAAGATCGCCGGGGCAGCGGTAACGCCCCCTTGCTCCAACAGGGAAGGCACGTCAGGACTGACGGAAAAGATCGGAGAGACGAGCAGATGATCCTTACGCGCAGAACCACGCTTCTCGGGCTCATTGCAGGGGGGCTTCAGGCGTGCGCCGGCGGTCCCGCCGCGGTTTCCGTATCCCGCGAAACGACCATGCCCACGGCGCCCAATCCCGCCTATGACGCATGGGTTGCGAATTTCCGGCCCCGGGCGATGGCACAAGGCATTTCGGGTCCCGTGTTCGACCGGGCCTTCGCATCCGCGGGCTTCACCCCCGGCGTGGTCGAACGGGACCGAAACCAGACCGAATTCACGCGGACACTGGAAGACTATCTTCAGATCGCCGCGGGGGAGAAGAAGGTGCAGCGCGGCCGTGCGGCGTTTGCGCGCCAGCAGGGAACCCTGCAGGCCATCGAAACGCGTTACGGCGTACCGGCAGAAATCGTAGCGGCAGTCTGGGGCCTGGAAAGCGATTTCGGCGAGCGGCGTGGCGCGATCCCCATCGTCTCGTCTCTGTCGACCCTCGCCTATGACGGCCGCCGCGGCGAGTTCTTCGAACGCCAGTTGGTCGCCGCGCTTAAAATCCTGCAATCCGGCGATACAACGCCGGACCGGATGTTCGGCAGCTGGGCCGGCGCGATGGGTCATACCCAGTTCATGCCGACATCCTATCAGGCTTACGCGGTCGACTACACCGGCGACGGTCGACGCGACATCTGGGGCGAGGATCCGACCGATGCGCTGGCCTCCACCGCAAACTACCTTGCGCGAAACGGCTGGCGCCGGGGCGAGCCCTGGGGCCGGGTCATAGCCTCTGGCAGCGGCGGATCGGGCGGCAGCGTCATCCAGCCACAGCCGGGCGGCCCCCAATTCCGCGTGTATCACAACTTCAACGTCATCAAGCGCTACAACCCCTCGACCAGCTATGCCCTCGGCGTGGGGCACTTGGCCGACCGTCTGACCGGTGCGCCGCCGATCGAAGGCCCCTTCCCCCCGGATCGCTACGGCCTCGTAAAGGATCAGCGGATGGCCCTGCAAAGCCGGCTGAACGCCGCCGGTTTCGACGCGGGCGAGCCCGATGGAGTCATCGGGGGCAACACCGAAGCGGCGATCCGGGCCTACCAGCAGTCCCGGGGCCTTCCGGTCACCGGAACGCCCTCGCTCGACCTGCTTCGACAGCTCGGCGGCTGAAGCAACTGCCCACGGCTCCAGGCGGGGCTTCAGTGTACCGTCTGTGCCTTGACGCCGGGCCACATCCCGTCAGATTGCTTTTCCACCGAACGCCCCGGGAAACGGCGGACCATCGTCCCTGACGTCGATCCGCCCGCACGGTGACAAAGCAAGGATGTCATGACCGCCCATTACATGAAGTCCGCCCCCCCGACGCGGACCGACACCGAAGATGAAACCGATCAATTAGAAAAGTCGTGGTTCATCCGGCTTTCCGGGCACGATCCGATCGCGGGCGGCGGCGAAAGCCAAGTCTTTGCCCGGCCGGGCAAGTCCAGTCAGCTTATCAAGGTGCACAACACTCAGCACGTGGAACACTTGGCCGCGTCGCGATCCCTCAAAAACAGATTGCGCAGATGGCGCGGCATAGGGCCGTACAAGACCTTGCTGCGGCTGAACCGGGCGTATCTGGATGCCGTGCTGAAAGCGGCGGAGCTGGGGCGTCCGCCCCCGATCGCCCACCAGCGGGGCGTTCTGCTGACCGATCTCGGGCTCGGGGTGGTTGTCCAGAAGATCAGGGGGGAAGACGGCGAACTGGCGGTGACGGTCGCGAAACTGCACCGCAGGGGACGGGTGGATTCCGACCTCGTGACGGCCCTGACCCGCTTCGCCGGGGAGATGAGCGCGTTCCATATCATCGGAAACGACCTCAACCCCCACAACCTGGTCTACGAGACCCGGCATGGCCGATCGCGGATCGTGTTGGTGGAAGGCTACGGCTCGCGGAACCTGATCCCGTTCCGCAGGTGGTCGCGTCGCGTCAACGACAAGAGCCTCTCGCGCCGGTTCCAGGCGCTGGCGGCCTGGCTCGACCTGACGTGGGATGAGGGGAGCTGGTCTTTTTCCCAAAAGGACAGCGAACCGGGGCGATCCAGCAGCGCGTGATCTTCGCTCGACATTCCGGGCAGTCCATGAACCCTTGCCGCAATCTTGCGGGCAGGATCACCCGTCGAACCTGGCCCGGAAGGCGGTCGAGAACGCGGCCACCGTCGCGTAGCCCGCGCGCCACGCCACTTGAGCGATGGATTCTCCTCGCCTGAGGTCGTTGGCCGACCGGTCGAGGCGGGCATGACGGATCCATCTTGCTGGCGAAAGGTCCGCTTCCTTTCCACCATCGAGTTAGTCAACACGCTCGAGCAGGAAAAGGCCAGAGGCAAGGCCGGCCAGTTCGCCGAGGCCCTTACCAAGCTCGACCTGGTGGTCCTACACTCCCGACAGCCTGCCTTGGATGCGCCTGCCGGGTATAGACGAGCTGGGCTACCTGCCGTTCAGCGCCCCGGGCGGCGCGCTGCTCTTCCATCCGGCTCGAGCAAGCTCTACGAGCGCACCAGTGTCGTCATCACCACCAATCTCAGCTTTAGCGAATGGGCCACGGTCTTTGGCGACGCCAAGATGACCACCGCCTTTTTCGACCGCCTGACCCACCGCCGCCACATCCTTGAGGCCGGAAACGACAGCTTCCGCTTCAAAGCCAGCTCAGCAGCCGCAGCCCGGAAAAAGAAGGAGACAAACCCGCCCGTGACCCCCGCATAACCCGAAATCCATAGTTGGACGTGGCTCACTTCTCGATGGAAAACCAGGCTCAGCTCTGGGTGAAAATCGACAATCAAGAACGCTGCCGACCACTCAGGCTGCGCGCATGAAGTTCTATTTGCTGCGCTCAGGCCGAGCGAAAATTGTCGATCGTATCGGCCGAGAGCGAAACCATCCACGGCCGCAGATATCAGCCGCGGTCCGGGAGCGGACGACTTCCCGATTAGCCTCGAAGGTCGCCTAAGTGCCGCGTACGACAACGGGACCAATGGCGACTGATCACCCGTATTGCACGGCGGCATAGACTTTGCTTCATGATCATCAAAAGTTGGTGCGGTGCTGTCTCTGGAAGGACATATAGGCAAGCAAGTCGTGCTCATCGGCTTCCATTGGGTCAGCTAGCTTCAGCCATCGCGGACGCAACTGCTCGGCCACCCTGCGCCAGGTCTCGCAAGCAAGGGTTCGCGCGGGGTGACTGAAGCCCTGCCGGATCGCGGCGGCACCGACTCTATGCTGTCCACACGAGACGTGGGCCAAAGCGTTCCTTATCCAGCGGACGGGCAGCGCCGCCAAGTTGCTTCGAACACCAAAGCGATGGCGACCTTGATACCGGCGCGGGCTGCGCTGATCATCGGCCTGATCCCACCCAGTCCGCGGGCGCGCAGGGATCTCAAGAACTCAATCCCGAAGGTCTCGGCTTCCGAGGGCCGATTTCCTGAAACGTAATTTCTAACAGGGGCTTATAAGCATCACTTCCGGCGCGCAGAAATCTCTTGACCGGGGTGCGCACGAATGACCGCCGTTGTGCGCACTCATATGCCCCCACGGCAACCTGAAATCTGGCGATCCCTCGAGGACTCGAACCCCGAACCTGCTGATTAGAAGTCAGCTGCTCTATCCAGTTGAGCTAAGGGACCGCTCGAGGGCTCCAATACTCAATGCAGGGCGCGGACGGCAAGGGGAACCGGTCTTTGATCCACTTGTTGTCCGGACAGAATCCTTAAAGCGGAGGCTTTACATTGTTACGCACGTTTCTTGGTTCACTCTCCATCGTTGCCCTGACAGGGCTGCCGGCGATTGCCGAACAGCACACCAGCGGCGATCAGCAGGACAGCGCTGAGGCCCAGCAAAGCGAAGGCAGTGGCGATCTGCAAGGCGACGGGTTCCAGACGGTTGCCCGCGCCGCGGTTTCCGACCGGGAGGGCAACCAGATCGGCACCGTTACGCTGAACGAAACGCTGTCGGGCACTTCGCTGGTCGTCGTAGCCCTGTCGGACCTTCCCGAAGGTAGCCACGGCATCCACCTGCATGAGACGGGCGACTGTTCGGCCGACGACTTCACCTCCGCGGGCGGTCATATTCCCGGCGATGCCGAACATGGCGTCTTTGCCGAAAACGGTCCGCACCCGGGTGATCTTCCCAACGCCGTGGTCGACAGCTCCGGCGATCTGAATGCCGAGTATTTCAATCCTCGGCTCGAGATCGAGAATATGATCATGGACGACGACGGCGCCGCCTTCATCGTTCATGCCGGTGCCGACGATTACATGTCGCAGCCGGCCGGCGATTCCGGTGATCGGATTGCCTGCGGTGTTTTCGAACCCGCCTGATCATCGCGATAGATGAATAAGATGACGGCCCGGTCTATCCTGACACATTCCGGCCCTTAGGACACAGCCCGCCCCGGCAACGGGGCGGGCTTCTTTTGTTCAGGCTTCAGCCTTCGAACCGAGTCCAAAGTGGCGTGCCATAGAACATCCACGGCTTGTAAAGGACTCGGTGAAGATCCGGCGCCTTGAGTGGCTTGCGATTTCCGATCCGATCTTGAAGACCAAGGCGCATCGCTGGCGTTCTCTTGATCGACACTCGCTTCCTTCGCTTTGGGATCGAGATCCGGTCGAACGAGCCCGGAACGCGCCTGGTCGTAGTTCCAGCCGAGACCGCTTCGGTGGCGTCGCCCTCGTTGAGCTCCGAGACATATGAGCGCGGTCGAACCAGTTGTAGTAGATGCGGTAGATGTTGAGCACGGCGATCAGCACCCGCGGATTATAGGGGGCGCCGCTGACGAAGCTCGGGCCGCTTCGCGCGGATCTGCCGCCAGCGCGTCCAGCGAGAGCAAGGCGCGTGCGCAGAGCATTGAAGAAGGTGCTCGTTGGCTGGATGGTGGCGCGAAGAACGCGACGCGCCAGCGCGGCGCGAAGCTCCGGGTCAGTCGGACTGGCACTGTATGGAAGCGGACGCAGCCGCGACCGATACCGCGGCGAGAGGATCGGAAATCCCACGATCTTCTGCGTTTCTCCAGCGATTTCGGCGGGCGACTTAATCCATACCTGAGGGAACGCACGCGACTCAAAGGTAGCGCCGTGCGCTGGCCCGGGCTTCCCGCTTCGAGGGTTGGAGGTGGTCTTGCCCCCGTTTCAGCGGACACTCAGGCGGTTGCGGTTTGAGCTGCGATGAACTCGCGAGGCGAACGCATCTTCAGCCCTGAGTGCGGGTGGTTGTCGTTGTAGTCCTCGAACCACCCGGCG
>NZ_ONZF01000005.1 GCF_900302445.1 Palleronia abyssalis
GGTATCCCTGAGGACCGTGGTAGACCACCACGTCGATAGGCCGGAGATGTAAGCGCAGCAATGCGTTCAGTTGACCGGTACTAATTGTCCGATAGGCTTGATCTGATCCGGAAGAAGGCTGACTGCCCTTCCAGACCAGAAGCATACATCCCAGTGATACTTGACTTGGACCCTATCCGGCGCACAACGCGCCGGGCATGGGCTTTTCCTCGGTTTGGTGGTCATAGCACGAGCAAAACACCCGGCTCCATTCCGAACCCGGTCGTTAAGTGCCGTAGCGCCGATGGTACTGCGTCTCAAGACGTGGGAGAGTAGGTCGCCGCCAAACCTAGAAAAAGCCCCAACGTATCTCTCATTCGATGAAACAAAAGCACCGCGGGGTGGAGCAGTCCGGTAGCTCGTCAGGCTCATAACCTGAAGGTCATAGGTTCAAATCCTATCCCCGCAACCAAATCCTGTTCGCGTTATTAAACGCCTATGAGCCGCCCCCGGGGCGACGTTTGCGTTTCCACCACACGTGGAAGCACTGGGGAAGCAAGAGGGGCCGAAGTCCTTCACATCGCTGCGTAATCCGCGCTCGTTCTCCAACACCCCCATTTGCCGGCGCCCCACCTCAGCGACGATGGTCGTTCTCGATCGAAAGAAGCCGTTCCGCTTTCACCATGTGACCGCTCGGTACCGCGTCTGGCGCACCGGCAGATACGAGGCTTCGACAGTGCGGATGATCTCAAGCTTTTCCGATGCGGAATACCTCATTCCTCGTACTCCCCATCCATTGCCGGAGCTGCCGCCCGAATTTCGGACACTGACATAAGCTACGATTTGCAGTCTGCTGAAGTGCAGTGAACGCAATCCACGTCGGCATCCTCTTCTTTGGCAGTCCCTGCAAAAGCGCTGGCAGACCCAGCCCATACGCGCAGGACAGATGATGCTTAATGTCGGGTCATCCAAAAACACCAAGGAAGACCCGTCATGTCCCGCATTGAAATTCCCGTTTCGATCGACGCGGCGCCCGCCGCCGCGCGCCCCCTGCTCGAGGGCGTCAAGAAGGCCCTGGGCAGCGTGCCGAACCTTTTCCGGATCACCGCAAACAGCCCCGCGGCCCTTGAGGGTTATTTGGCCCTGAGCAGCGCCGTCGCGAAAGGCACCCTGACGCCCCAAACCCGCGAGCGGATCGCCCTGGCGGTCGCGCAGATCAACGGCTGCGACTACTGTCTGGCGGCGCATACGTATCTCGCGCGGAACGTCGCGAAACTGGGCGACGCCGAGATCTCGGCGAACCGGGCTGGCGGATCCTCGGATCCCAAGGCCGACGCCGCCGTCCGCTTCGTCACCAAGCTCGTCCACGAGCGTGGCAGGGCTTCGGATGCCGACGTCGCGGCCGTCAAACAGGCGGGCTACACCGAGGCGGAGGTCGTTGAGATCGTGGCGCATGTCGCGCTGAACACGTTGACCAACTACCTGAACGAGGCGCTCGGCACGCCCATCGACTTCCCGGCCGTCAGCGCATCGGCAGCCTGACTGTCCGGGACCCCGGTCGCGCCCCTCCCACGCGACCGGGGTTCATTCCCCCATCTCGATCAGGTCCGCGCCATGACACGCCCCCCAATACCGCCTTTCGACGACACCTCGGCCCGGACAAAGGTCCGGCGGGCGGAAGACGCCTGGAACAGCCGCGCACCTGAACAGGTTTCGCTGGCCTATACGCCCGACAGCCAATGGCGGAACCGGGCGGAGATCTTTCAGGGCCGAGAGCGGATCGTCGACTTCCTGACCCGCAAATGGGCGCGCGAACTGGACTACCGCCTGATCAAGGAGCTCTGGGCGTACCGCGGCAATCGCATCGCTGTGCGCTTCGCCTACGAGTATCGCGCCAACGGCGGTGTATGGTTCCGGGCCTACGGCAACGAGAATTGGGAGTTCGACGGCGACGGCCTGATGCGCCGGCGCATCGCGTCGATCAACGATCTGCCCATCGCCGAGGAAGAGCGGCTGTTCCACTGGCCCCTGGGCCCCCGACCCGGGGATCACCCCGGCCTCACCGACCTCGGGCTCTAGGAGACGCACCATGTCGAATGCCTTTGCCAGGATCGCCTTCACGGCGCGCGTCCGCGAAGAACAGGCCCGGCTCGGGTCTGCAGGGACGTATGACCGTCGTCTGTCCCCGGATGTGGAATGCGACGACGAACTTGGCCCACGCGAGGCGGTGTTCTTGTCCGAGCGTGACGGTTTCTTCCAGGCCACGGTGTCGGAGGCTGGATGGCCCTATGTCCAGTTCCGGGGTGGCGCACCGGGCTTCCTGAAGGTCATCGACCAGCGGACGATCGGATATGCCGACTACCGGGGCAACCGGCAATACATCAGCGCTGGCAACCTTCGCCACGATGACCGGGTGTCGATCATCGCCGTCGATCATGTCCGGCGACAGCGCCTGAAGCTTCTGGGGCAGGTCCGGATCACCGAGGATCCCGAGATCGTGGACCTGTTGAACGGGTTCGACGGGCCTAAGGCCGACCGCGGCATTGTCATCCGGATCGCCGCCTTCGACTGGAATTGCCCCAGGCATATCCCGGTACGCCTTACTGATGCGGAACGCGACAGCGAGATTGCGCACCTCACTGCCCGTATTTCCAGCCTCGAACAGGAACTGGCCAACAAGGGCGTTGCGACGCCTCACGTCACCCCCTGAATGATAAGGCATTTCTCACTCGGCGGCAGAAATTCTGGTCAGGGGGTCACTTTCGGCATACGTTTGGCCATGCCTACCGTGATCGCAGGGTTCGCACGTGCCATGGCCAGCGCGGCCGGGATGACGCTCAGAAACGACGGGGCGCTCGTTTCTGGCGGAGTGGTCGTGCGCCGGCTGCCTCAACCCGCGAATGGCAAGCTGAAGGACACCGACTATTTCGAGCTTCTGGACTGGATCCGTCGCGGGCATGGGGACGAAGTCGTGCTGGTCGAAGCCTATTCCAGAATGATCCATGTCGACGATATCGGCGCGCTTGGTCTGGCGATAAAGACGGCGCCGACCCTGCGTGCCTCTTTGGAACGGGTCGAGAGGTACTGGCGGGTGGTCACCGACACCGCAGCCTATTGCCTGGATACATCCAGCGACCCCGCGCTTTTCATTTTCGAGGCCCGGACCAGGCATCACCCGGTACTCGAATTCCGCAACGAAGGTGCGCTGGCCGGGTTCGCCCGGAATATGCGCCGGTTCGTCGAGCAGGAGCTGGTCCTCGAGTACGTGGCCTTTCGCCACGAATGCCGTGGAGACCAAAACCGCTATGCGGCGCTGTTCGGATGCCCGGTGCATTTCGCGGCCGACCGGAACGCGATTGCCCTGAAGCCCGAAATGCTCGATCTTCCGAACCGTCTGGGCGACGAGGGGATATCGAATTTCCTGACCGCCCACCTCGAGACCGAGATTGGCACCCTCAGGGATGATCCTTCGGTCCGGGCCGAGCTTTTGCAACGGCTGGCCCCGTCGCTGAGCAACGGCGTACCTCAAGCAGCCGACGTGGCGCGGGACATGGGGATGAGCGAACGCACACTCTATCGTCGGCTGGCAGAAGAGGGGCTGACCTTTCGCGACGTCCTGACCGAAGCGCAGTCATCGCTCGCGCAGGAGCTTTTGCGCGACAGCTCTAGTTCGATCGCCGAGATCGCGTTTCTCACGGGTTTTTCCGAACAAAGCGCCTTTAGCCGCGCGTTCAAGCGATGGGTCGGACTGGCCCCGGCGCAGTTCAGGCACCAGGTTTCCCCATCTTAGTGACGTCAATATCTAGAACGGTCGGACGACTGGCAGACTTGGCCGAACCCCATATGAGGACAACGGCTGATCGTGGTCCTGCCGTGAGCCGGTGTCGTCCCGTGTGATGGCCTTTCCTTGGGTCATCAGGATCCCGACCCCGCGGACCGGAGGGGCCTAAGCACCTCGGATGATCAGCGTTTCACTACGTTCCGAGAGGACATCCGCATCGCCGGTAAGACCCGGCTCAGGCCTGAAGCACACGGGTTACCTTCGACCGAGAGACGCCGATCCTTTTTCCGTTTTGTACCGATAGCCTATCAGGTTCGATCTGCGCGCGAGAAAGTTCGCCGCGCCAAAAGCGTGGCAGGTGTGGCCAAGAGCTTGGCAGACCCGGCCGATACCCCGGTCCCGCCATCCGGCACATTCATCCCACCGACCCAAGGCAAGCGACCCAAGGCATGGCCCGACAGGACGCTTTCCCGCGGGAAGAGGTTGAAAGCCACGCGAAGGAGCCCGACAATGAACCACGATCACGATCACGATCACGATCACGATCACAATCGCAGTTGCACCTGCGATGCCACCCCGGAACGCGTCGACATGGCGCGTCGGCGGCTGATGGCGGGGGCGGCCGGCGCCGCGGCCACGGGCGCCGCAGCACTCACGCCCGGCAGTGCCGCTGCCGCGACCGAGGAGGCTGAAGCCTTCTATGCCGACCCCGTCGAGCCGGGGTTGCCGCAGGTCGACATGGCGATCGAGCGAGGCCGCACGGCACTTGTCGTCACCGATCCGCAGATCGATTTCCTGTCCGAGGATGGCGTCACTTGGGGCGTGGTCGGCGAAAGCGTGACCGAACAAGGCACCGTCGACAATATCGGGCGTCTGTTCGCCGCCGCCAAGGCCGCGGGGATGCCGGTCTTCATATCGCCGCATTACTACTATCCGCATGACCACAAGTGGCAGTTCGAGGGCACGCTGGAAAAGACCATGCACTCGATTGGCATGTTCGACCGGCCCGGTCCCCTGAACCTCGACGAATTCCAGGGCTCTGGCGCCGACTGGATGCCGCAATACAAGCGATACATCGAAGATGGCGAAACGGTCATCTGCTCGCCTCACAAGGTCTACGGCCCTGCGCAGAACGACCTGAACCTTCAGCTGCGCAAACGCGGGATCGACAAGGTCATCCTGGCGGGCATGTCGGCCAACCTCTGCACCCAGGCACACCTCTACGAGCTGCTCGAACTCGGGTACGAGGTGGCCGTGGTGCGGGATGCGACCGCGGGCGCAAAGGTGCCCGAAGGAGACGGATACCTCGCTGCGATCATCAATTTCCGGATGGTCGCCAACGGCGTGTGGTGGACCGACGATGCCGTCGACCGCATCGCGCGCCGGGCCTGATCGAACGACCCCTCTCACCCCAACCCCCTGGAAGGACCAGAACGATGAAGACCTCTCTCAAACTGTGCGTGCTCGTCTTAGGCGCCGCGATCATCGGATCCTCCGCCGCGTTCGCTGCGGACGAATACAACGTGACCAACAGCCTGACGGCGACGGGCAACCCGCTGGGGATGCACGGTGTGGACCCGGTGTCGATGTTCGAAAGCCAGACCCCGCAAACCGGCGATGCCGTCCATACGACGGCCCATGACGGGGTGGACTACTACTTCGCCACCGAAGACGCCCAGCAGAATTTCGACGCCGATCCAGCTGCGTACTTGCCGCAATTCGGAGGCTTCTGCGCCTTCGGTGTCTACAAGGGCAAGAAGCTCGACGGGGATGTCCGCTATGCCGACATCGTCGACGGCAAGCTCTATCTCTTCGTCAACGCGGCGATCTTCGATCAGTACCTCGAGAACCGCGAAGACGTCCTGTCAGGCGCTTACGAAACGTGGACGGATATCCAGTCCACGCCTGTCGAAGACCTCTGATCCGACCCGCCTCCGTCTGGAGGCATCCACCACCCCCACCAAACCGCAAAGCTTCGCAGCTTCGGCGCAAGCCGTTGGCCCGTAGCTATTTCCCCAAGAAAGGACACACCATGAACTTCCGACTTGCCGCCCTCGCCATCGCCGCCTCGTCCGCCATGGCCGCACCGATTGCAGCCCAGGACTACGACTTCGCGTCGATGCAGCAGGGGCTGACGATGCTGGAACTGAACGTCTCAAGGATCCTCCGGGACAACGGGTTCGACACCGACGTCTCCAAGCTATCCCTGTCTCAGATCGTACAGATCATCTTCATCGCCGAAAACACCGACGAGGACCGCAACGTGCGCAACAGGATCCTCGCCGCGATCGAGATGTGATCGCCCATTCAGCAGTCAGGCCCGGGGTCAGCCCCGGGCCTGCATTCGTCATAACAGGGGTCGACCATGCACCGCCTTATGTTCCTGATGGCAATTCCCTTTTTCACCGCCGCTACTGGGGGCGCATCGCCACCTATCGCCGCGGTTACGGCCCATGTCGGCGAGATGAGTGCGACTATCGCCACCAGGCCGGATGGGGCCCGTGAAACGCTTCGGTTCGAGCCGCTGCAGATGCTCGACGACCTGTTCCGCAAAGATATCGTGCTACTGATGCGGCACGGGCCGACAGACTGGAGCGTGCGTGACGAGGTCGACGTTGCACCATCCGATTGCGGCGGACAGCGCAATCTTTCCGATGACGGACGTCAAAACATGGTGGACCTCGGGGTTCTTCTGGCCGGCAACGGAATTCGTCCCGATACCATCGTCGCCAGCCAATGGTGCCGCAGCCGCGACACGCAAAATGCGTTGGTCGAGGGCTTTGGCCTTATTGACCCGGAGTACAGCCTCTCAGTCGCGCTTGCGGAGGACACCGGCGTCAATCTGCTGCTTTCCCTGCAAGGCGCGGCGACGGTGACACCATTGCGCGATCTGATTGCCGGTTGGACGGGAGAGGGGAAAACCGGGCCATTGCTGATCGTCAGTCATTTCACGAATATCGAGGAATTGACGGAATTTCATGTTTACGAAGGCGAGATCCTCGTTCTCGATCCAAAACGAGACGGCCGTGTTCTCGGGTATCTCCGATTGCGCAGTGCCGAACCCGATATCGGGCATTTTTCCCGGCATTGATCATTCCTCGGTGCCAAACGCGCTGAAAGCGACGGGGCGGGGGCCTGGCGCCGTCTGGAAGAGGCCGTGTCCGGCTCGCGGGCGGGAGTGACCACGCGGGTACGCTATCTGCGCCGCCTCGGGCGAATGTCAGCGCAACTTCACCGGGGCATGGCGCCACGGGCGACAGTAGCGCGCAACCAACCCGGCTCTCGGCAGACAGAACGCGCGCCGTAAAGTATCGGGCATGGGATACGTCACGTCGTTCTTCGCGCGCAAGATGGTGGCCGCGGCAAGCGACGGCATCGACACGGCCGGGATGTTGTCCCCGATCGGGATCGACCCAGAAGGGCCTCGGAACCCCAGTCAGATGATCCCCGCCGCGCGCTATTGCGACATGCTCGAACGCATGGCCGGGCAGATCGACGTAACAGGCATTCCAGTGCGCACGGGCGCGTCGATGCGGCTCGACGAATACGGCGCGCTGGGACCTGCGTTCAAGGCCGCGACGACGCTGAGGGCCTCTTACGCCCGGATCGAGCGGAATGCCCGCCTGTGGACCAGCGTCGTGCGGTACGAACTGCGGCCTGCGAGGGGGGGGTACGCTTTTCATCATGCACCGCGCCGGGGACAGGCGGCTGGGGATGCGGCTGTCGAACGAGGCGACCCTCGCCAGCGCCGTGTCGGTCGCACGGGAAGTCAGCCCCGTGCCGGTCACACCAAGTGAGGTTCTGGTGCGGCATGTCGGCCCGCGGTCCATTGCGGCTCACAAGGCGTGGTTCGGCTGCCCGGTGAGGTTCGACGCGGAGTATGACGCGATCCTCTACGCGGACGAGACGCTGGACCGGCCGAACATTCTCGGCGACGAGGGGATTTCCCGCTACCTGATCTCGCATCTCGACGCCGACCTGTCGCGGACCTCAGACGCCCCCGAAGTGATGAGCCAAGCCAGGGACGCCATCGCGAAAGCGCTGAGTTAAGGCAGCCTGAAGATAACAGAGATCGCGGGCGGCCTTGGGTTCAACGGGCGTTCGTTTCATCGGCGTCTGTCCGACCACGGGATGAGCTACCACACCCTGACCGAGGAGACGCGCCGCGATCTTGCCGAGGGGCTGCTTCGCGACGATTGGCATTCCCTGGCCGAAATCGCCTTCCTCACCGAATTCTCCGAGCACAGCGCCCTCACCCGGGCCTTCAAGCGCTGGAGGGGCATGACACCCAAAAGCTATCGCAAGGCCCGCGCGAACCCATGAAGCCGCCTTGGCGCCGTGGGTCAAAACGATGGCGAGCGCGGTCAAGATCTGGCCGGGCCCGCCCGGCTATTTACAAGGCTACCGACACTGAAAGCCAGGGAGATGATCCATGCAAGACCGACCCATCCTCGTCATCGGCGCGACCGGCAAGACCGGCCGCCGCGTCGTCAGCCGCCTCGAAGCGCGCGGCGTCGCCGTCCGCCGCGGGGCGCGCAATTCCGCCACCCCGTTCGACTGGGAAGCGCCTGACACTTGGGCCTCGGCCCTGACCGGCGCGCGCGCCGCCTACGTCACCTATTTCCCCGACCTCGCCTTTCCCGGCGCGGTCGAAAAGCTCGAGTCGCTCTGCGAGACGGCCCGGGATGTCGGGGTAGAACACCTCGTGCTGCTTTCTGGCCGGGGGGAGCATCATGCCCGTCTGGGCGAGGACGTGGTCCGCACCTCGGGCATGGGCTTCACCATCGTCCGCGCGGCGTGGTTCGCCCAGAACTTTTCGGAAGGCTACCTGCGCGACCCGATCCTCGCGGGTGTCTTGCCGATGCCGGGCGGCGACATCGCGGAGCCGATCATCGACATCGACGATATTGCCGACGTCGCGGTCGCCGCTTTGACCGAGAAGGGTCACAAGGGCCAGCTCTACGAGGTCACGGGCCCGCGCCTGATGACCTTCGCCGACATGGCCGCCACGCTCTCGCAGGCCACGGGTCGCGAGATCCAACACCTGCCGATCACCTTCGAAGACTTCCACGCGAACGTCGCCCAAGCCGGCGGAGAGTTCGTCGCCGACGTCTTTACCGGCATTGCGCGGGAGACGCTGGACGGCCGGAACGCGTACACCACCGACGGCGTGATGCGGGCTATCGGACGCCCGCCCCGCGACTTCGCCGACTTCGCGCACGCCGCGGCCCGCGTCGGAGCGTGGACGAGCGCCGCCTGATCACCGCCAGGGAAAGGAATTCGACATGCGCACCAGAATTCTCGAGAAAATCGCGCTCGGCGTTTCAGGCTTCACGGCTCTGTCCATCGGCAGCTTCATCGTCACCGTGCCGCATGCGTTCTACGCAGGCTACGGCATCGCGCTCGGCCCGGATGCATCTCTTCTCAGCGAGCTTCGCGCACTCGGCGCCGGCCTTGCCGCCTCCGGCATTCTCATTCTGCTCGGCCTCTGGCGACGCGCGTTCCGGCCTGTTTCGATCGCCGTTGCCCTCACTGTTTTCCTTGCCTTTCCGGCTGGGCGACTGATCGGGCTGGCCCTTGACGGCATTCCGTCCGGTAGCGTGATTGCGGCCCTCGCAATCGAGATCGCAATCGCCGCGCTTCTCCTCGCCGCGTTCCGACGGCCGCTGTTGGAGTCGGCCGCGTCGAACCCAGCCGCGCGTCCCGCACACTGACCATGCACGCGGCGCGGCCCACGCCGCCGCGCCGCCCCTAACGCCAAAGGAACCCGCCCGATGTCACCTCTCGTCTTCTACCTCGCTCACGCCACCGTTCTCGGCTATGCTCTGGTCGGTGGTGTCTTCCTCGCCTTCTCCGACTTCATCATGCGCGCCCTGTCGCTCACCAGTGGCCAAGGCGGCGCCGAGGCCATGCAGGTGATCAACCGCGAGGTTTTCCGCTGGGTCTTCATGACCCTCTTCCTCGGCTTGGCGGCTGTGTCGCTCGTGTTGGTCGTCCATGCCGCGTTCTGGCTCGATGGCGCTTTGGCCATGGCGATTGCCGCGGCCGGCATCGTCTACCTGCTCGGCTGCTTCGCGGTCACGGTCGTTTTCAATGTGCCGATGAACGAGGCGCTGGCCGGGATGGACCCGACTCAAGATGCGACGCGGAGCTATTGGACGGGTACGTACCTGCCACGCTGGACGTTCTGGAACACGGTCCGGACCATCGCATGCGGCCTAGCGGCAACGCTGCTGCTCTTTGGGCTGACGGCACTGTCCCGGGCGCAGCCTACGTGACGAGTGGGGGCAAGATCTGGGTCGGCAACGGCTGGAAGATGCGGTTGTAAAGCAACCCAAAGTCCCAGTGCGAAGGGACGTCATGCGGCGGTCTTCGTTGCAATAGAGGTCTCGCCGCCGCGGAGAAGCACAACTCCTGCAGCGCCGAACCACGCGATGGCGCCAAGGCCAAAGACGGCGCCGGCGATCTCTCCAAGCGGCGGCAGGATGGTCACGAGCCCCGCGGCCCCGCTGATCGCTCCGATCCCGACGGTGGCGCGACCGAAGAGGCCGGTCGAAAGGCCCGCGACGCTGACCGCCAAGATCCACGCGCCTCCGGCGATTTCATTACCGCTGCCGAGGCCCAGTTCGACCGCGTGAAGCGTCTGCCACAGGGCGGCTGCGGCATCCGGATCGGCGGCAAGAGCGTGGGCCCGTTCGACGGCGACATTGGCGATCATCCCGGCGCCGAGGACGAGGGTGGCCCAGATCAGGCCGATCGCCCCGGTCAGGGCGGCGGCGTCGGGCCGTGATCGCGCGATCTGCTGGCGGAGCGCGACGACAAAAACAACCAGTGCCAGCGCGTTCACGACGTAGACCGTGGTATTCCAGGAGATCAGCAGGCCCGGACGCTCGGAGATGACGGCCGCGATGGCGGCGGCGTCGATCTCGTCCGGCCCAAAGCCCAGCGGGGCGAGTACGGTGAGCAGCAGCGCAAAGCCCACAAGGTAGGTTGCCGCACAGGTCAGCGCGGCGAGGTCGCTGGCGTTGCGAAGGGTCATGAGCGGGGTCCTTGCGGTATTGCGCCGTCGCGGCGGCGAAGGGGTGCGAAGTGGTCGGCCAGATGCCGTGTTCCGAACCGGGGCGCGACCATGTCGAGTCCAAGCGCGGTCAGGAAAAAGCGCGCGGGGCCGCTCAACCGGCGCGGCAGGATCGGCAGGACGCCCAGCGCGGTCCGGCGCAGGGTGTCCGGCAGGTGGGTGATGCGCGGCTTGGCCCCGAGGGCGGCGAAGGCGGCGCGGGCGATCTCGTCCTGCGTCATCACGTCGGGCCCGCCGATCTCCACCCAGCCTCTTTCGGCGTCCGTTGCGTCTGCGATGGCCGTCGCCAGGTCGGCGCCGTGGATTGGGTTGAGGCGTTGCGAGCCGTCCCCGAACAGCCAAACCCGGCCGCGTCGCGCCATCGCCAGAATCTCGCCCATGTCGGAAAAGTATCCGGTCGGCGCGATCACCGTGGCGGGCATGTCGGAGGCACGGAGCGCCCACGAAGGCGAACTTGGCCGCGACGAGCGGCACGCCCGTCATAGCGTCTGCGTTCAGGACATGAACATAGGCAAAGCGGCCTACGCCCGCAGCCTCCGCCTCGCGCAGCAGGTTGAACTTGGCCTGATAGTCGACGTCCCGGTAGCCAACCCGTCGGCCTGCCGCGTGATGCCGAGCGAGGAGACGACGAGCTCCGTGCCGTCAATGATCCCCTTGAGCGTATCGGGCCGCGTGGCCTCGGCCTCGACCGTCAGATCGGCAAGGGTCCCGGCCCGCCGGGCGTCGCGAACAAGGGCCGTGACGTGGTGCCCGCGCCGGGCGTATTCCGCGCAAAGGAAGCGCCCGAGATAGCCGGTCGCACCGGCGACGAGAACGTTCATGGATCGACTCCGGGGTTCAGGACAGGCCCACGCCGAGCGCGGCGGTGGCCATGGAAAGGAGGACTGGCGTCCAGAGCAGGCGCTCTGGGCGCGCGGGCTCGCGGCATTCGCGGCAAGGGACAGCAGGGTGAGTGCCACTGCGGGCCAGAACAGCGCTGTTAGCGAGAGGACGCCAATGCCATCCCGGGCGAGCACCGCGCCGGCCATGGTTCCGAGCAGCGCGGCCTGAACTCGCGCCAGCGCCCGCCACACGGGGGGCAAGCGGCCGGGAAAGCGGCCGCCGACCGTGAACCGACCGAGCGGAGCGCCGGCGGCGTTTGCCAAGTGCATCAGCACCGGCAACGCCGCCAGTCCGGCATAGGCGAAGGCAAGGGCCTGGGTCATCCGCCGCCCCTCATCACCGCCGCAAGCGCGCCTGAAGGAAACGCCGCGGCGCGCGCGCTCTCCCCTCCGCGAGGCCGATATCGCCCCAGAGGCGTCGCGGCGGATAGGAGCTCCGCCATGAGGGCTGGCGCGGCCCTCCGGTCAGAAGGTGATGCAGACCGGCCATGCGGGTGTGGATGTCGTGCCTTGCGCCCTGCCGCTCGACCTGTGTCAGCCGTTGCGTGAGAAAACGGCGCAGGACCACTTGCCTTGCCATCTTGAGCCGCGTTCTCGCGGCGGTGCGATCCTTGATCAGGCCTCGGCGGAACACCAGTAAATCGCGTAGATCTGCAACGACTTCAGGCTGTGCCACCGTCGGTTCGAGCTGCAGGGTAGCCCCCATCCTGGCCAGCATCTCGGCGTCGAGTCGGTCTGTCTTGGCAACACGCCCGATCGCTTCCGCGAACCGTCGTGCCTGTCGGGGATTGACCTTCGCGAAGGCCAGTCCCCGGCGCGACAAATGACGCTCGAGTTCCCGATGATATGCGCCGGACGCTTCGAAGACGATGACCGCAATATCATCCGACGCCCACTGCTCAGGCGCGGCCAAGCCAGCGGCATCATTCGGAAACTGCCGGTACTCATTTATCAGTGAGCAATACGCAACGAGCATGGCCTTGGAAACGTCGACGCCGATTGCATCCTGCATGGAGTATCTCCCACCTCGTCTTGTCATGCGGGCCGGCAGCCCAGGTATCCGTTCAGGTTCGAAGACAAAGCGGGGGCAACCATACTCGGCAACGGTCCCTGACGACCAAGAGGGGTACGATCCATCCCCCGCCACCACGCCGATTTGCGCGATCTGCGTGGTGGCTCCCATCATGCAACAAGAGCTGAGACATCAATAAGACAAGAGGGCACTATCACATGAAGGCGGCACGCTTCCCTGCCTACAAGGATCTCTTCGACTTCGCCGGTCGTCCAGAAGGGCGCCATCGGTTCGAGCCTGATGGACGACGAAATCAACGAGGCCGCGGTGCGGGCGCTCCATCGCGTGCCGCGTTCATGCAAGGGGCAAAGAACGTCTGTGCTGATCGGTGGGCCGGGCACTGGCAAGACCCACGTCGCGGTCGTGCTGGAAGCACGCCTCCGGCGTGACCCTCGGCGTTCAGGCTGTCGAGCATCACCGGCGAAAGGTCCGCTTCCTTTCCACCATCGAGTTAGTCAACACGCTCGAGCAGGAAAAGGCCAGAGGCAAGGCAGGGCAGATCGCCGAGGCCCTTACCAAGCTCGACCTGGTGATCCTGCCCTCCCGTCAGCATGCCTTGGATGCGCCTGCCGGGTAATAGACGAGTTGGGCTACCTGCCGTTCAGCGCCCCGGGCGGCGCGCTGCTCTTCCATCCGGCTCGAGCAAGCTCTACGAGCGCACCAGTGTCGTCATCACCACCAATCTCAGCTTCAGCGAATGGGCCACGGTCTTTGGCGACGCCAAGATGATCACCGCCTTACTCGACCGCCTGACCCACCGCCGCCACATCCTTGAGGCCGGAAACGACAGCTTCCGCTTCAAAGCCAGCTCAGCAGCCGCAGCCCGGAAAAAGAAGGAGACAAACCCGCCCGTGACCCCTGCATAACCCGAAATCCATAGTTAGACGTGGCTCACTTCTCGATGGAAAACCCGGCTCAGCTCTGGGTGAAAATCGACAGATCCACGGGTCCGAAATTTCAGGGGAGCCGTTCCCCGAAAGGACGCCACAAGATGCTGTTTTATTCCGAAAAAGAATCGATATATTGATTTATTTACCTTTCTGCGGCATGTGAGACCTTCAGGTGATGCTGGTAAGTCGGTCGCCGGCCTTTGCCCCGCACGGCTTGGTCAAGCACCGCCTCAGCTGACGGCCAGGTGCTACCCGAGCTGGCTCTCTAGCGGTCGGCCCTCTGCCGCCGTTCACCGCTCCCATGTTAACCTAAGGTGCGGCCCGCCAAACCGGCCATTCATGCACCGTTCAGCAATTCTCAGACACGAAACTTAACCAGTTTGACGAGGCTAGTTTAGTTTCCTACCGCTAATGTAATTGTGAAGAAGGGAGCGCTCTTCGTTTCTCATACTGGTTGTGGGCCAAAGGCGGATATGTATTACGCTTTTGGGGGAGTCCCTGCTCGCAAGAAGTCGCTGAACCCGGAAAAGCTGCTGAAAGCCTTGACAGCAACTTTGAAACCGTCGTTTCTTCAGTGATATTACCTAAGGTAACAGAGGCAAATGGTCGTTTTTTCTTGATCAATATTGCGCATAAGCTCGGGCGAGCCTGCTTACGGAATTGAGACAGCCGTTCTCGTTGTTTTTCCAACGCATTAGCTGGCAGGAGCTACGGCCAGGAGGTCTGGATGAGGACGAAAACAATCGAGCTTTCGTTCGCCGATGCCTATCCCGGGTTGGGTAGCTACGTCTGGCGTCCGGCAGACGGTCGTCTCGACTGGTCGCCAGGATTGGCCAGAATATACGGCCGTGGGGTCGCGCCAAGCACGGAGGCGGAATTCATGTCATGCCTTCACCCTGACGACCGGCTACGGGTTGAAGGAGAGACCGAATCGTTTCTCACGGGCAGCGCGTCAACTTACTCGCATAGTTTCCGCATCCTGCGTCCTGACGGTGAAGTCCGCTGGCTCGTCGATCGCGCTTGGATCGAGCGTGACGCGCAGGGCCGCGTAAAGGCGATTCACGGCGTAAACATAGACGTGACCGAATCCCGTCATCTCGACCGCGTCATGCCCTATGGCGATGAGCACGATGTCGAATTGCGCGCAGGCCAATCTCCGCGCAACTACTCCGACTGGGCGCATCTCGAGATCGGTGCACGCACCGGCGGCATCGCGCTCGCTACCATTGACTATCGTGCGGGCACCTTCGTTCTGAGCGCGGCCGCGGCGCGGCTCTTCGGCCTCGGCGACGCCGAGATGACCGTCTCCCGGGAAGCCATTCACGCGACCTTCCATCCCGATGACCGCGGTCGCGTAGAGAGCGAGACCCGCGCCGCGATTAACCCCAGTTCCGGAGGTCGGCTTTCTACAGAGCACAGAATCTTGCGACCGGACGGTTCGGTTCGCTGGGTACGGGTCCAGAAGAGAATTGATTTCGAGAGCCGCGACGGTCAGCGGCATCCTGATCGCGGCATCCTGGCGGCGGTGGATATCTCCGAGCAAAAGCGCGCCGAGACCGAATTGCAGGAGAGTGAAGAGCGGCTCGCGCTCGCGCAGGAGGTTGCGGCGATTGGCGTCTGGGATCTTAACCTGAATGAGAATTCTGCCGTCTGGACTGACAAGCTCTACGACTTGCTGCAAATTGAGCGGGGCACACCGCCGTCCGTGGACCTATTCTACCAATATGTTCATCCTGAGGACATTGGCGCGCTGCGACAGGCACTTCAGACCTCGATTGATCAGCGGCTTGAGTTTCATGCGGAGTTCCGGATCGTGCGACCCGATGGAAAGGTGCGCTATTTCCTTGGCCGGGGACGCGTCGTGGAGGAGGTAGAGGGCCACCCCGTGCGGATGATTGGAGTCAACTACGACATTACTGAGCGCAAGGAGCAGGCGGCGCACACAGAATTCCTCCTGGAAGAAGTCAACCACCGGGCCAAGAATATGATCTCTCTGATCGGCGTCATCGCCAAGCGCACTGCCGAGTCCGGGATCGAAGGTTTTACGGAGCGGTTCTCGATGCGCCTCTCAGCCCTCGCGGCAAACCAGGACTTGCTGGTGAGCGCAGAGTGGAAAACCGTCGATCTGGAGGATCTGGTTCGTGCGCAGTTGGCGCATTTCAAAGACCTTCTGGACCGCCGCATCTTGATCGAGGGGCCAGCCCTGTCCCTCTCTCCGGCGGCGGCTGAAAGGTTCGGTATGGCGCTGAACGAACTGGCAACCAACGCCGCGAAATATGGGGCTCTGTCGCGATCCGAAGGGGTCGTGCAGATTACTTGGCGGATTGAAACAGACGGGGAGGCGCCATGTCTTGTTGTCGTGTGGCAGGAGGCGGGCGGCCCATCAGTGAATTCTCCGACCCGCAAGGGTTTTGGTAGTCTTGTCTCCGGGTCGATCCTCGAGGCGGCCTTGAATGGCAAGGTCGAGGCCAATTACGCTGAAGACGGCTTGCGCTGGACGATGCGCTGTCTACTCGATCACATCGCAAACGGCTGAACAGGTCGTCAGCTGCGGCAAACGGACGTCATCCATTCATCTAATGAAGAGGACCCAGTGCTCGTCACGCGACGAGTTCCGCGCAAAACGATGACAAATATTAGACGATTCTATTCTGCAAAGACACTTGTATGAAAATCTGTTGGCACGCGTCTCGCGTTTCTTGAGGGTCCGTTCTGTATCATTGGTTATGATACCGTCGGGGCGGCGGCGGTCACATGATTAGAGCCTATCATCGCCAGTTCTACCAAGCGTCAGGAGAGGTATAGCGCATCATCGCGCCGGACGCGTTTGGACGCCCGCGAAGGGCCCCGGGCGATCGCCTTCTGCTCATAGTAAGTGGACGGGGCGATCGGCAGCACGCGACAGATCGGCTCGACCCCGAACTCCTCCCGGAAATCATCAATGAATGCAGTCATTTGCGGAACGGGCGGTCGAGCTCCGTCCCGCTGCGCGGCAACACATGCTTGCATGTGTGAGAGCGGGGGCAAAATACGCACTGGCCGTCTTCAGGATCTCGTTCGCCTGGCGCAGTTCGCGCACCTCGCGCACCTCGCGCTCCAGCTCCTTTATCCGGGCCTTCTCTACGCTGGTCGGGCCGGCTTCCTTGCCCACGTCACGCTGGGCCTTCTTGTACCAGACCCGCAAGCTATCCGCGGAGCAGCCAAGCTTCTGGGCAATGTCGCGCACCGCCGCCGTCAAAGTGCTGTAGCCATCGAGATGGTCCGCAACCATCTGCACAGCCCGCTCGCGGAACTCGGCCGGGTACGGGCTCGTCGTGTTCTTCTTCCTGTCCATAGAAAGCAATCCTTTGAGAGGTTTGCTCTCCGGGCAAGCCGGGGCGGTTCAGTCACCTCGAACAGGTTTCGCAGCAGCTCGCTGTTGCGAAACCGGCCATGGCGGTTCTTCGAGAACGTCGAGTGATCCGGCACGCGGTCGGCGAGGTCGAGGTGGCAGAACCAGCGATACGCCAGGTTCAGATGCACCTCTTCGCACAACCGTCGCTCCGACCGGATGCCGAAGCAATAGCCGACCAGCAGCATCCGGATCAGGAGCTCGGGATCGACGGACGGACGGCCGGTATGGCTGTAGAAATCCGCGAGATGGCCGCGGATGCTCCTCAGATCGACGAATCGGTCGATGGATCGCAGGAGGTGATCTTGAGGGATGTGATCCTCCAGCGAGAACTTATAGAACAGCGCCGGTTGCGCCTCCTGCCTCGGTCCCATCATCGCCGGCCCTCCCGCCCAGTGGTGGAATTGAATCAGCCCGATGCCCAAATTAAGCCGAGTTGTTCAACAGAATACGCCGTCTTCTCCAAACGCCGCGCAAGCGTGGAGGGAGATAATGCACCCGCAAACGGTAGGGAGGTCCGCACAGCAGGCCTCCGGATGGTGCGCCGAAGGCCCGGTTACCGCCCTTCATGTCGGGGGCGGATTTCGCCTTGGGGCGGTTCCCATCGCGGGCCAACCGAGCAGCAAGCCACACCGTCTCATTCGGCCCGTATCGGAAATCCTTCGCCAAGCCTGTCGTTTTGCTGCTGACCGTGGTGGGTTCGCGCATGGCCTAAGCCGCCGTTCGTGGCCGGGCACATGCTGCGTCGTAGTTCCCCAAAGCGGGCATGGCCTCAGACTTGGCGACAGAGATGCAGGCCACCCCCGGCCCAAACCGTCATGTAAGGTGCGGTCCGCCACTTGGGTGCCGCGTCCTACCTGTGCGCAAGCTTTTGGGCAAATCGCGCAAACTTATGGGGATCGCGCACAATTGCACTCGATCCTACAAAAACTCAAGTGTCCAAGTTCTCGACTGAAAGGGCGTTCGAGCGTATGAAGTCGCGGCGGGGTTCTACGATGTCTCCCATCAGCTTTGTGAATACGTCATCAGCTTCAGCGACGTCCTCAATCTTCACCTGCAACAGCGTCCGCGCTTCTGGATCGAGGGTTGTCTCCCAAAGCTGGTCGGGGTTCATCTCCCCCAGACCCTTATAACGCTGGAGGGTCAGTCCCCGCTCGCCCTCGTCGGTGATCGCGTCGAGAAGGTCCAGCGGACCATGTATTTTTTGCTCCCGCTCCTTGCGCACGAGCTGAGCCGGGTCGGTGTAAACGCCTCGAAGGCGATCGGTTTCGTTGCCCAGTCGGCGCGCTTCGCCGGAACGAAGAACGGCACCATCAAGGGTGCGCAATTCCTCGACCCCGCGCAGGACACGGCTGAGGCGAATGCCATGATCCTGGGTGATGCGACCTTGCCACCCGGTCTCGTACTCCACCGCGATCTGATCCAAGCGGCTTGCGACCCGATCCGCGACGCTTTGCAGGTCGCTGTCTACCTCGCCGACGGCGAACGCCCCGGCAATGGCAGCCTGTTCCAGGATTTTCTGGCTGTAGTGCGTGGGGAAGGATTGAAGGATACGACGTACCTGCCGCGCTTCTTCGATGACGCGCAGAAGGTCATTCCCGGCAATCTCATCGCCGTTGTTCAGACGCAGAACCGCACCCTCGGCGCCTTGTTCGATCAGGTAATTCTCGAGGCTGGGCTCATCCTTGAGATAAACCTCGGACTTGCCGCGCATCACCTTGTATAGCGGAGGCTGCGCGATGTAGAGATATCCACCCTCGATGATCTGGGGCATCTGCCGGAAAAAGAAGGTCAGAAGCAGGGTCCGGATGTGCGCGCCGTCGACATCGGCGTCCGTCATGATGATGATCTTGTGATAGCGCAACTTCGAGATGTCGAACTCGTCCCGTCCGATCCCGGTGCCGAAGGCGGTGATCAGCGTACCGATCTCGTTCGAGGCGAGCATCCTGTCGAACCGCGCACGCTCGACGTTCAGGATCTTGCCGCGCAGGGGCAGCACAGCCTGATTGAACCGCGCACGGCCCTGCTTGGCCGATCCGCCGGCACTGTCGCCCTCGACCAGGAACACCTCGCGCTGCGCCGGGTCTTTCACCTGGCAATCGGCCAGCTTGCCGGGCAGGTTCGCTACGTCCAGCGTGGACTTCTTCCGCGTCATCTCGCGGGCTTTGCGGGCGGCTTCGCGGGCCAGCGCGGCTTCGACGATCTTCGTGACGATCTGGCGCGCTTCGTTCGGGTTCTCCTCGAACCACTCGGCCAGCTTCTCGTTCATCAGGCTTTCGACCGCCGGGCGCACCTCGGACGAGACCAACTTGTCCTTCGTCTGGGACGAGAACTTCGGATCGGGCACCTTGACCGACAGAACGGCCGTCAGACCTTCGCGCGCGTCATCGCCGGTGAAGTTGACCTTTTCCTTCCGCGCGATCCCGGATTGCCCGGCATAGATGTTCAAGGTGCGGGTCAGGGCGCCGCGAAAACCCGCCATATGGGTCCCGCCATCCCGTTGGGGAATGTTGTTCGTGAACGGCAACACCATCTCGTTGTAGCTGTCGTTCCACCACATGGCGACTTCGACCGTGATGCCGTCACGCTCACCCGTGAAGAAGATGGGTTCGGGGATCATCGACGATTTCGAACGGTCCAGGTACTTCACGAACTCCCGGACTCCGCCCTCGTAGTAAAGTTCGGTCTCCAGTGGTTCGGCTGGACGCTCATCCCGGATGACGATGCGCACGCCCGAGTTCAGGAAGGCCAGTTCCCGCAGCCGGGTTTCCAACGTCTTGAAGACGTAGTCCAGATTGCTGAATGTGCTGGTCGACGCAAGGAACCGAACCTCGGTGCCTCTCTCACCGTCGGCATCTCCAACGACTTCCAGATGTTTCACGGTTTCGCCACGCTCGAACCGGGCATGGTGCTCCTTGCCGTCCCGCCAGATCCGCAGGTCCAGCCAATCGGACAGGGCATTGACGACAGAAACACCCACGCCGTGCAGTCCGCCCGACACCTTGTAGCTGTTCTGGTCGAACTTCCCCCCGGCATGAAGCTGGGTCATGATGACCTCGGCGGCGCTGACGCCCTCTCCTTCGTGGATGCCGACCGGAATGCCGCGTCCGTTGTCGCGGACAGAGACGCTGGCATCGGAATGCAACGTGACAGTGACACGGTCGGCATACCCGCCCAACGCCTCGTCAATGCCGTTGTCGACGACCTCGTAGACCATGTGGTGCAGACCCGATCCATCATCGGTGTCGCCGATATACATGCCGGGGCGTTTGCGCACGGCTTCCAGGCCCTTGAGGACCTTGATGGAATCCGCGCCATACTCTTCCTGTCGAAGCGTGCTCTCAGCCATGTCCGCCTGCGTCTGATTGGGTGTATGACGTCTACCTCCCCTAGGCGGGAATGTCACGCGCATGCCACAATATTTGGTAGTCTCGAGGCACCCTTGCGACCCTTTTGCGGGGACGACCGGAAACGGTTGCAGACTTAGGGCGCGCGGCCACACGGAAATGTGCAATATCCTGCTTCAATCAGGGGCCAATACGGCTCTCGCCAGCGCCTTCCGTCACTTCCAAGTGAAGCGCCCGTTCGCCCAGGCCCGCGAAAAGCTCCGCCCCCGTTCCCGTCATCCAGGCCTGCGCCCCCAGCCCTTCCATCTCGTCATAGAGAGCCGTTCGCCGCGTAGCGTCGAGATGCGCGGCCACCTCGTCCAATAGGAGAACTGGGGCAGTGCCAAGATCGCCCTTCAGGGCGCGGGCATTGGCAAGGATCAGAGAGATCAGAAGCGCTTTCTGTTCCCCGGTGGAGCATTGTGCCGCCGGGACCCCTTTGTCGCGATAAACGGCCTGAAGGTCGGCGCGATGTGGTCCCGCCAGTGTGCGGCCGGCCGCCAAATCGCGCTGGCGGTTCTGCTCAAGGATGTGGACGTCGAAATCGGATGCTCCCTCAGGAAACACGATCTTCAGGTCAGATACAGGAAAATGTGTTATCGCAACATTCTGGGCGGCTGCTACCTTATCAAGCGCATGGGCACGACCGGCGATGATGTCCCGCCCGGCATCGGCCATCTGTGATTCCAGCGCGCGATACCAGACCGGATCACGCACCTGATCCTTCAGCAACCGGTTACGCTCCCGCATGGCTTTCTCGTAGGCCAGCGTCGCTTCGGCATGGCCGGGCAGGAAAGAAAGGGTCATGCGATCCAGGAAACGGCGCCGCCCGTCTGCCCCCTCTGTCCAGAGCCGGTCCATCGAAGGCACCAACCACAAGATGCGTGCGATCCTGGAAAGGGCCGATTGGGGCACGGCCTTGCCGTCGATCCGCACGATGCGACCGTGATCCGGCTCGGCCCGGGTGTCGACGTCATGGACCGTCCCATCCTGTGAAATCTCGGCCCCCACGCGCCAACCCAGCGACTGTGGTCGCCGCATCAGCTCATCTGCACTGGCGCGACGCAGACCGCGACCGGGCGACAGCAGGGAAATCGCCTCGATCAGGTTGGTCTTGCCCGCGCCGTTCGGGCCATGGATCACCACCGGTCGCGCGTCGCATTCGACGACTGTTCGCCGATGCGACCGAAAATATGATAGCTCCAGCCGCTTTAGATGCATCCAGGCTCCGCTTTTTCACCCTTGGGAAATACCCCGGGGGAGTCCGGCACGGCCGGACTGGGGCAGCGCCCCCGTGCGCGGCCGATAATTCCCATGGTGCCCGACTGATATTCACGGACAGCAGCTTTGGTTCCTTGCTCAGATTGTCAAGCTATCGCCCCGGCCAAGTGATACCCTTTTCCCAGAGCGCCGATCGCGCTGGGCAGGGCGACCAATCGCTCCGCACAACCGATCTGCGCGGGCTACCAAACTATGCCGACGGAACGCAGGCATTCGGCCGGCCATTCTGGATACTCACCGACCCTGGTCGGCAGGCAACGGACATTCCGACGTGGGCCCGTGGCCCGAAGTGTCATTCAGGCCCGCCCGGCAAACTGTCGAGATCCGGTTGGATATCGACAGCAAGGCGACCTTCGGCCTCGGGGTCCGGTGTAAGGGTGATCACTGGCATCAATTTGGGTCGTGTCGCGAATGCCGTGGAAATTCCCTGGCAGCGTGCTCCGGGCATATGAAGGTTCGGTTTCTCAGGCGGCGAGGTCAAGGGGTATGGGTTCGAGGGGCTGAGAGGGGGTTTCCCAGCCATCTACCTTGCGCATCTGGATCTGCCCGGAGGCGAGCAGCGCCCAGAGCAGCATCGGCTCAGTCTCGGCACCGGGCAGCACGGTCTGGGTCTTGATGAGGCGGCGGAACTCCCCGTTCAGACGCTCGATCGCGTTGGTGGTCCGAGCGGACTTCCATTGCGACGGGTCAAGCCGTGTGAAGGTGAAGAGCCGATCGCCTACTTCTTCCAAGCTGTCGGCCACCGCCCGGCCCTTCAGGCGCCATTTGCGCAGGAACGCCTTGCGCCTCTTCTCGATGTCGGCCGCTGTGCCGGCGTAGATCATGTCGCGATAGTCTTCGTTCAACTCGTCGTGGAGATGCTTCGGCGCATGGGCCAGGAAGTTGCGTTGTTCGTGAAGCGTGCAGCGCTGGATCGGCAGGTCCTCGCCCCACAGCGCGACGAGCGCGGCCTCCAGCCCCGGTGCGCCATCGACGATCACGAATTCGGGCCGTTTCAGGCCGCGTGCGTCCAGATCATCGAGAAACTAGCGCCAGGCGGCCGAGCTCTCGCCGCCCATATTTCTGATGGATAGCAATACCTTCTGGCCATCCACTGCCCGGCAGGCGATTGCGCAGCAATCTGACGATAGGGGCGGCGCACGCCGATGGCGGCCAGCACCGAGATGTTCGTGGCTTTCCGGTCCAGCCGTGTCCGGATGACGGTACCGTCGAGGATCAGGCGGACGATGTCCTCCCCGGCGAGGTCGCGAGCGCACCAGGCGTCCCAGTGCACCTTGCGCCAGGCGCGACTGACCACGTCCTTGCTGACGGCACCCTCGAAGAGCCCGAACAGCGCTCGTTTGACCCGGCGCGTGTCGGTACCGGCGAGGTAGACCGCGGCGATCAGGGCCTTGGCTTTCTTCGTCAGCCGTTGGTAACGGGGCAGCGCCTTCGAGCGCCATTCGGTCACCTTGCCTGTCTCGTCTTCGATCCGGGCGCGTGGCACCCGCACCTTCTCGGTCCCGAAGGTGCCGGTGAACTGCCGTTCGCGGTGCCCGTGGCGATACCCTTTCGACGGGCCGTCGCTCCGGTCTTAGCGAAGGCGGCCGAGAAAGGTGGCGAGCTCCTCATCGAAAACGGCCTCGATGGTCGCACGCACGCTCGCGCGCAGCCGATCCTCGATCGGATCGAACCCGGCGTCGCTCCCCGGTAGCGGAAAGGCCGAGCTGTCGGCAATCTGGTTCATGGCGTGATCTCCCTGGCGGTTGCCGCCGCCGGTTGGGTGGGTGTCAGTTCACCCGGAGATTACGCCGCCTTCAAATTTCCATCACTTCTGAGACACGACCTCAGTTTGCCCAGCTGCTCGTTGGCCTGATGGATGAGACCCGGCTCTGTAAGTATGCGCCCCACCTAACCGTCAGAATTCCCCAAGCGATTCTCTCTCTTCGATTTGCACAACAACGCCAGTCCACGCGGACCGTGTTTTTCGCAGGCCGTGAAGAGGTCGCGACGAATAAAGACCGGACGCTCATTAGCGAGCAGGCCCCGAGACCTGCCTCGACCCACACGTAGTCCGCCGTGACGCTGCGTGCGGTTCGGGCCACGCCTAGCTCCGAGGCTGGGGCGTTTTCCACGCCGCATTACCAGCCGAACGCTTCGCCAAACGACGCTTCCAGTATACAGTCCCGGCAGCCGTTGCCTTCAGTGTTCTACTCAACAGTCTGATCGAGATTTCGGCAACACCGCCTCGCTGCGACAACCAACCGCCGGGCAGCGCGCCCTAACACCGCGTGTCAGACGCGCATGGGCATGACAACGTAGACCGCGCTGGTATCCGCGCCCTCGCGCATCAGCGTGGGATCCCCGGAAGAGTTGAATAGAAAGACGGCGTTCTCCCGATCCACCTGGTTCGCGATCTCCAGAAGATATTTCGCGTTGAACCCGATCTCCAGCTTCTCGTCCGAGTAGGAGACGACGAGTTCTTCTTCGGCGTTGCCGGCATCGGGTGCATTGACCGACAGGATCAGGCGGTCGTCCTCCAACTGAAGCTTGACCGCGCGGCTACGCTCGCTTGATACGGTGGCCACCCTGTCGACGGCACGCGCGAAGTCGCTGGCATCGACTTCAAGGCGCCGTGTGTTGTTCTGGGGAATGACGCGCATGTAATCGGGGAACGTGCCGTCGATGACCTTCGAGGTCAGCGTGATGTCAGGTGTGGCAAAACGCACCTTCGTCTCGCTGACCGACACGGCGATTTCCATGTCATCGTCGTCTAGAAGTTTGCGCAGCTCCCCCACGGCCTTTCGGGGAACGATCACGCCTGGCATCGTTTCCGCCCCGTCGGGCAGGCCGGCGTCGATGCGCGCCAGCCGATGGCCATCCGTCGCGACGCAGCGCAGCACGCGACCCTCTTCCGAGTCGGCCACGTGCATGTAGACGCCGTTCAGATAGTACCGCGTTTCCTCGGTCGAGATCGCGAATTTGGATTTGTCGAACAGACGGCGCAGCACCGGGGCCGGGGCCCTGAAATTGGCGCCGTACTCGGCGTTCGCCATAACGGGAAAATCCTGCCGAGGCAGGGTGGCCAGCGCAAAGTTCGATCGACCTGCTTCGACGGTCAGACGACCCGAAGCGTTGTCGTCGGTCAAATTGACCAAAGCGCCGTCGGGCAGTTTGCGCACGATCTCGTGGAAAACCACGGCGTTGACAGTGGTCGATCCGGCGCGTTCGACCTTGGCCGGGGCCTTGTCGACAACCTCGATATCAAGGTCGGTCGCCCGGAACTGAACCTCGTCACCCTCCGCCTCGATCAGCACGTTCGCTAGGATCGGAATCGTGTTCCGTCGTTCGACCACCGATTGCGCCCGGGCCACCGCGCGCAGAAGGGCGCCCCGCTCGATGCTGATCTTCATGTCCGTCTCCTGAGAATCCCCGGGAGCGTCACGCTAGCCGGATCGTTGGCCCACGCAACCGGTTTATGGCAATTTACCGTTATTGCGCCTTCAGTGCACGGCGGAGAAGGTCCACGTCCTCGGCAATGCCCTGATCGCTGTCGATCAATTGTTCAACCCGCCGGACACCGTACATGATCGTGGTGTGATCGCGCCCGCCGAACTTCCGCGCGATTTCGGGAAGGGACCGGTCGGTCATCTCTTTCGCCAGGAACATCGCCACCTGCCTGGGACGGGCGAACACCCGGTTCCGCTTGTGACTGAGAAGGTCCGATACACGAATGGTATAGTGATCGGCGACCTTGCGCTGAATCTCGTCGATGGTCACCTTCCTGTCGGCGTCTTTCAGGAGGTCGTACAGGAATTCCTGCGCCATGTTCACGTCAACCTCGCGCCCGAGGAACGACGAATGGGCGAAAAGCCGAGTCATCGCCCCTTCAAGTTCCCGAACATTCTGAGTGATCCGGTGGGCAAGGAACTCCATCACGCCGTCGGCGATACGGGCTCCGGGGAACTGATTGGCGAAGATCTCTTCCTTGCGCTGCAGGATACCTAGCCGCAGTTCGTAGCTCGTCGGATGGATGTCGATGACGAGGCCCGAGTTCAGGCGACTGACGATCCGTTTTTCCAGACCGTCGATATCCCCGGGGGCCGCGTCCGAGCTCAGGATGATCTGCTTCTTCTGGTCCACCAACGCATTGAACGTATGGAAGAATTCTTCCTGGGTATTGTCCTTGCCGGCGATGAACTTGATGTCGTCGACCATCAGCACGTCCACAGATCGGAAAAGCTCCTTGAAGCCCATCATATCCTTTTCGCGCAGTGCCTGGATAAAACGGTACATGAACACTTCGGCCGAGATGTAGAGGACCCGGGCCGCCGGGTTGCGGGCCTGCAGTTCCCACGCGATGGCGTGCATCAGATGCGTTTTGCCCAAGCCAACGCCCCCATAGAGGAATAGCGGATTGAACGTCACCGGGCCCCCGTCGGCCACGCGCCGGGCGGCAGCATGCGCAAGCTCGTTCGGCTTGCCCACGACAAAGGTGTCGAAGGTTTGGTTTTCGTCCAGGCGCAGCGAATCGACCGCTGCGGGTTTGGACGGAGAGCGGTCGGGCCTGATCGCGACCGGAGTGGTGGCATCGGCGACCTTCGGGGACGGCTTCGCAACCGCGGCAGCATCGGCGCTGACACCTTTCTCGACGATAAAGCTCAGGCGGGTAACGGTGATCCCGAAGGCGGCAGCTTCGCGGCAGATTGCATCTCGGAAATAGCGATCGACCCAGTTTCCCATGAAGTTCGACTGGACGCGGAAGGACAGAGAGTCGCCCGAAAAAGCTTCGAATTTCAGGGGTTCGATCCAAGTGGTGTAGTTATTGTGGCCGATCTTCGCCTTCAATTCCTGCCGAATTTTTTCCCAAATTTCAGCCGTCATTGCATCCACCATCCTGTCGAGCCCCTGGCGGCCCGGATCGGGCGCCTTCCTTAGCGTACATGACCAGGCGACAAACGGTCCCCATCCGCGGCAATAAATTGCCGCGCAAAGGCCGTTCGAACGGCAAAGATCGACATGTCCAACAGGTGGCAGCCTGTCAGCCATAACGTCTGAACTACTCGGACAATCGACACCGCTGCGCCGGGTTCAATCCGGCTTTCCGCGTCAGGGACAAGGTCGTTGGAAGCGCTTCACCGCGCTGTCGTGCCTTGTCGTCGGTCGATCTGTCGTCCCCCAGCATGAATCGCCAGAGGACCATAACGACCGCAGGCCAGCCGACACAAGACAGACAAATCCGTTGACTCTTCTTTAACGCCGTCGCGCGTGTTGGCGCGAGATTCGGGGTGGGCGGCAGGGGCTGAAGACCGTTGGCCCTATGTAAAAAAGCACGCCCGGTGGGCGTGCTTTCAGCGCATCGTCAGGCAGTTTCGGTCAGGCCAGCGATTTAACCCGGCTCGACAGGCGCGAGACTTTTCGTGCTGCGGTGTTCTTGTGAAGGATGCCTTTCGTCACGCCGCGCATGATCTCGGGCTCTGCTGCGTGCAGCGCCTCTTTCGCGGCGGCCTGATCTCCCGAAGCGATCGCTTCTTCGACGCGGCGCAGGTATGTGCGGATGCGCGACCGGCGGGCCTTATTGATTTCGTAGCGGCGCTCGTTCTGGCGTGCGCGCTTTTTCGACTGCGGGGTGTTTGCCATGGGGTCTACTCTTTCGGGTCAGCTATATAATTTGTCGCGCGAGCAAACCCGATAGCCCGGGTTCCCACCGGGTCGATCCGGCCTAAGCGGGCCTCACACGCATTACCGGGCGCCACTACACCAAAAAGTCGCATCTGTGAAGGGCCCCGCAGGGTCTATTTATCCCGAAACTGCGCCTCGCGCTTCTCCAGAAAGGCGGCCATCCCTTCCTTCTGGTCCTCAGTGGCGAAGAGGGCGTGGAACAGGCGGCGTTCGTGAAGCAGACCCTCGGCAAGGGACGTCTCGTAAGAGCGGTTCACCGCTTCCTTCACCGCCATGACGGCCATCTGGCTCTTCTCGGCGATCTTTTCGGCGGCGGCCATCGCCTCTTCCATCAGCTTCTTGGATGGAACGACCCGGCTGACGAGGCCGGATCGTTCGGCCTCCTGCGCGTCCATGAAACGTCCTGTCAGATGCATTTCCATCGACTTCGACTTGCCGACGAAGCGAGTCAGTCGCTGTGTGCCACCGATACCGGCCACCACCCCAAGATTGATCTCGGGTTGGCCGAATTTGGCGCTGTCCGAGCAGATGATGAAGTCGCACATCATGGCAAGTTCACATCCCCCGCCCAGCGCGTATCCCGACACTGCGGCGATGATCGGCTTGCGGCAGGTCTCGATTGCGTTGACCTCCCGACCGAACATATCTGTCGTGAAGACGTCGACGAAGTTCTTCTCCGACATTTCCTTGATATCGGCCCCGGCGGCGAATGCCTTTTCCGATCCTGTCAGGACGATGCAGCGGACCTTCTCGTTCGCCGACGCGTCACTTACGGCTTGGGCAAGTTCCTTCAGCAAGGTGCTGTTCAGGGCGTTCAGCGCATCCGGCCGGTTCAGCCGGATGAGTGCGATGTGATCCTCGATTTCGACGACAATGGTCTTGAAGGCCATGAACCTGCTTTCGCTGTGGACGTCAAAGACGCAGCCTTACCAAGCCGCACGGGTGGATCAAGTCATCTTTGACACACAGCACAATGGAAGGTCGAGCGTCCGGACTGCACGATACGACGTACCGTTCCCGGGCAGTCAGGCGTGACGCACGCCGCATTCTCTCGGTCATAGACGCGGAACCCATGCTGGAAATACCCAAGGGCTCCGTCGGCCTGACGATAGTCGCGCAGGCTGGAACCGCCGGCAGCAATTGCATCCTGCAACGTTTCGCGGATGACCGGCACGAGCGACCTGACGCGACGTTCCGAGATGCGACCGGCCTTGCGACGGGGCGAAATTCCCGCCCGATGAAGGACTTCGCAGACATAAATATTTCCAAGGCCGGCCACGACGCGTTGATCCAGAAGCGCGGTCTTGACTGGTGAGGTCTTCCCGCGGAACGCTGCGACCAGATGGTCCTCGTCGAAGCGGTTTCCCAGCGGTTCCGGTCCCAGACGGGCCAAAAGCCAGTGATCCTCCAAAGCTTGACTCGGCGCAAGATCCATGGCGCCGAACCGACGCGGATCGTTGAACGTCACCCGTCGCCCGTCCTCCATGTGGAACACGACATGATCGTGTTTCCCGGCGGCGACGATGTCGGTGTGGAAATCCGCTGTGCGAGAGCCGTCCACCTGCATTCGGCCGGACATCCCGAGATGCACGATCAACGTCTCTCCCCGGTCCAGATGCAACAACAGATATTTCGACCGACGCCCCAGGGCTTCGATCCGCGCCCCGGTCAAGCGGTCTGCCATCTTGTCGGGGAAAGGCCAGCGCAAATCCGGTCGGCGCACTTCGGCGCATGCGATCACGCGGCCTTCCATCGCGGGTGTCAGGCCGCGACGAACCGTCTCGACTTCGGGCAATTCGGGCATGGGGCCTCCTCTGGCGGGGGCGGTCGCATTGTAAGCGCCGGGCAGCGGCCTATAAGAAGGACCGAACCTCAAGGACCGCAAGACCCCATGGCAAACCGCGACGACACAACCACCCATTTTGGCTTCGAAACGATTCGCGAAGACGAAAAGGCCTCGCGCGTTCACGGCGTCTTCACCTCGGTCGCCTCGCGCTACGACATTATGAATGACGTGATGAGCGTGGGGATCCATCGGCTGTGGAAGGACGCTATGATGGACTGGTTGGCCCCCCGGCCGGGTCAAAACCTGCTGGATGTCGCCGGCGGCACTGGAGATATCGCGTTCCGCTTCCTGCGCCGCGCGCCGACAGCGAAGGCCACCGTGCTCGACTTGACGTCGTCGATGCTGGACGCTGGGCGACAAAGAGCTGAAGCCGAGGATATGGCCGGTCGGCTAGATTGGGTCGTCGGCGATGCGATGGCCTTGCCTTTCGCCGCGAACAGTTTCGACGTGTACACGATTTCCTTTGGAATCCGGAACGTGACACGGATCGCGGATGCACTTTCGGAGGCTTACCGCGTCCTGCGCCCAGGCGGGCGCTTGATGGTGTTGGAGTTCAGCCAGATTCCCAACGACATGATGCAGAAGGCCTACGATTTGTACTCGTTCAACGTGATTCCGCGGATGGGGCAGGTGATCGCGGACGACCGGGCATCCTACCAGTATCTGGTCGAATCGATCCGCCGCTTTCCCGACCAGGAAGCCTTCGCCGGCATGATCCGCGAGGCCGGGTTCGAGCAGGTGAAGTATCGCAATCTTTCCATGGGGATCGCCGCGCTGCATTCCGGCTGGAAGCTCTGAGATGCGCGGGCCGCACAACATCTGGCGGCTGATCCGCACTGGCGCGACGCTCGAGCGGACGGGTGCGATGATCGTCGTGCTGGACGCCTTTCGCGCACCGCGATCTTTGCGAATCGCCGCCCGAACTTTGGGCTGGCCATTCAAATGGCTGGGATACAAGGGCGATCCGGCCCTGCCCCCGGCGACGCGCGCGATCCAAGCCCTTGGCCCGGCCTATATCAAGTTTGGCCAGGTTCTGTCGACGCGGCCCGATGTGGTCGGCGACGAGTTGGCGACGCAGCTCCGGGTTCTCCAGGACAGGCTGCCCCCGTTTCCCCGGGATGTTGCCTTGGAAACAGTTCGACGCGAACTCGAGATAGATCCAAACGAAGTTTTCGAGGAATTTTCCGAGCCGGTGGCCGCCGCCTCGATCGCGCAGGTGCACCATGCCCGTTTGCGGGACTCCGGCAAGGAAGTCGCGATCAAGGTGCTGCGTCCGGGGATCGAACGGGCGTTCAGACGCGATGTTGATGCCTTCTATCTGGCTGCGCGACTCGTCAATTTGCTTGCGCCATCTGCCCGTCGCCTGAGGCCGCTCGAGGTCATACGCCATTTCGATGGCGTGGTAAAAGGTGAACTCGACCTGCGGCTCGAGACCTCCGCATCGGCGGAATTTGCCGCAAATACCGCTGAGGATGCGGGTTTCCGCGTTCCGGAAATTCACTGGTTCCTGTCTTCCCGCAGGGTCATGACCCTGGAATGGGCCGACGGCATCTCGGCAAGCGATATCGCGGCGATCGATGCGGCTGGCCATGACCGCAAGGCACTCGGCGAACGGGTGCTGCGTCTATTCCTGAGCCATGCGTTGCGCGACGGTTTCTTCCATGCCGACATGCATCAGGGCAATCTGAAGGTCGCGCGCAACGGTGATATCATAGCGCTTGATTTCGGGATCATGGGCCGGCTCGACGAGTATACGCGCCGGGTCTATGCCGAGATCCTGTTCGGCTTCATCCGGAAGGATTATCGTCGGGTCGCAGAAGTTCATTTCGAGGCCGGCTACGTTCCCGCCGATCAGGACATCGACGAGTTCGCGCGCGCCCTGCGTGCTGTGGGGGAGCCTATTTTCGGAATGGATGCGACGCGCATCTCGATGGGACGACTTCTGAATTATCTATTTGAAGTGACGGAGCGGTTTGGCATGCCGACCCGGACCGAGCTGATCCTGCTTCAGCGAACCATGGTTGTCGTAGAAGGGGTCTCCCGCTCGCTTTACCCGCAGATCAACATCTGGGAGGTCGCGCAGCCGATCGTCGAGGAATACATTCGCGAAAATATCGGTCCCAAAGCCCTTTTCCGGGATATGGCCCGGACGCTTCGCGTCCTTGCGCGGTTCGGGCCAAAACTGCCCAAAATGGCGGAAGACACCCTGATCTGGAGCGCCGTAGAAAGGGAGGAGGAGCGGGCGATGTCCTTGTTCTCACACCCCGTCGTTGTCGGCGCGGTTTCCTCCCTGGTGACCACGATCGTCATTGGCGCAGTTTTTCTGATCTAGGTCGGTTATGTCCCCGGTCTTTGCCGAACCGCGGTCACGGCATCTGCCGGAATCTCCAGGTCCTCCCCGAAAGACAGAATGGGACCCGTCGCGCTCATACGTACTTCGGATACCGGTGCGTAGACCGAAGCGCCCTCTGCGGCGATCAATTCGCCCGACTGGAACCCTTCAACAGTGAAGCTGTACGCACCCGCGGTCGCCGTCTGCCCGGAATGCGTCTGGCCATTCCAGTTCACGGCTGTTTCCGACCCGTTGAGGGTCTGGCGGAAGACCTCCGTTCCAGCTGGATCTCGGACGACAAGCTGCTGAATTTCGCCTAGGCCTCCGGTCGGCGGCGAAACCGTGATTGGCGAACCGGTAAACTGCGCCGGCATGACCGCCTCGACTTCCTTGCCGATCCACTGCGTCATGCCGGTGAATTCGGCTTGGCTGGCTTGCTTGGCCATATCTGCAAGAAGCTGGTTTGTCTGCACCTGTTGTTCGACACTGGAGAACGTCGCAAGCTGCGTGGCAAATTCTTCGGCCTTCATCGGATTGAGCGGGTCCTGATTGGTCATCTGCGTTGTGAGCAGTTTCAGGAACATCTCGAAATCCGAGGAAATTTTAGTGCCGTCGCCGGATTTTGTTTCCGTACCGGCCTTTGCGCCGGTATTCTGAGACGCTGTGATTGATTGTGGTGTGGTCGTAACCGTGTCCATTCGAAACCTCTAAAAGCGCAGATCTAGGCCATCGGCTTGGGGCTGGCCGATGGTTGCGGGAAGCGGGGGCGTTTCGGCAGCTAGCTGTACAGTCCCCAATATTGCAGGCTGGCGGGTGAACGACTGTTGTTGACGTTTGTTGGCGCCGGAATCCCCAAAATCAATTTGCGCATCCGCGATCCCCGCGTTTTTCAGTTCCGCAGCCAAGTCGGCTGCATGGCGGCGGAGAAGTTGCATGGTATCGTCCCTGTCAGCAAAGAGCCTGACGATCATCCCGGCGTCGCTCGATGACATTGTGATGCGGACTTTGCCCAATTCTTCGGGTGACAGCGCGACTTCACAGGTATTTCCATCGGATCGAACGATCGCACTGGCGAGGCTTTGCGCCACGGGACGCGCCTCCGCCGGTGTGGAATGCGAGACACTATTCAGAACGGGGTTATGGGAAGATGCCTGAATCAGTTCAGGGCTTGAACTGTTGCTCAGCTTGACGCTGGAGCTTCCTTCAAGGGACAGTTGAGCGATCGGGCTAAGTTTCGGGCGATCCATCCAGAATATCTGGGGGGCGATTGCAGGTTGCGTGTTTGCCTTGGGCTGCGCGGGCTCCGCCGTGACGGAACTGCGCTGAGCTAACTCGGTCCCAATTTCGTGTCCGGTCTCCTTTCGCGAGGTGGGTGAGCTGTGACTCGTCAAATCACTGGCAGACTTTGGAGAAGCATCAAGAGAGTGGCGCTGCTTCAGGAGGTCGGTGCCAACTGTTTCTTCGCCATCTGAAGTCGGCACGCCGGGGTTGGGGTCAGTTTTTCCACCCTTATCCGACGGGGTGCCGGCAGCATCGACGATAACCGTACCCAAAGCCGCTGGCCCATTCTCGCTGGGACCGGCGGACGTGGAAGCGCTACTATCTATCGAAAGTTCCTTCACCGAGCCTTCGGGTGCTGTTGCGTTTCCCAGCGGCGGCTCCGCCCCGGCAAACCCACTATCTCCGTACGCTAGGTTTTGTGTTCGCGGGAGGGGCGGTTCGTCGGGATCACCGCCCGGCTCTTCGGCGATGCCAAGGAGAATTTCGGTGTCCTCGGAGCCATCGTCGGTTCCCTGTAATCCATGATCATCCGGCGCGTCTGCCCTTCCTGGGCGTTTTGTATCCCGGGGGGGCAACGCTTCGGTATCAACAGCGTCCCAAGTATCTGTTTTCCCCCTCTCTTCGGCTTTCTCCAGCGCGTCTTCCCAACCGCTCCCCTGCCCCTCCTTCGGAAGGGTTCCGGCAGCGGGGCGATTGGGCTTTGGTGCCAGGATAGTCTGTGGTGCATTGATCTGGGTCATGAAGCGACTGAAACGCGAAATGCTTACTATTTCTTTACCCGGAAAGAGAATGGTGTCGGAAACGCAGGAGTGAACGCATGGAAATTCTCGCAGCAGGACCGACTACGCCGCGGGCCGTCGAAATGAGGAAAACAGCTGAGAAAATGGAGGCCGCCTTCCTTGCCGAAATGCTGAAAGGGGCGGGTCTGGGTGAGATGGACGGTGAGTTTGGTGGAGGCATCGGTGAAGGGCAGTTCGCCTCACTGATGCGTCACGAGCAGGCGAAACTGATGGTGGACGCCGGGGGAATCGGATTGGCCGAACACTTATTCCGCGCAATGGGAGATGCCGAGAATGCGTAACCCTCTGCGGCGGCTCGAAAAACTTTTGAAGCGGGAGCGCGATGAGCTTCTTGTCGGGAATATCCAGGGTGCTCTGGCCCTGCTGGACGAAAAAGAACGGCTGGTGCGTGACCTCGAGAACAGTCAGCCCGAAGGCACGGAACTTCAGAAAATTCAGACCGAGGCTGCCCGAAACCTTGATCTGATAAAGGCGGCCTGGAACGGGATCACGGCTGCACGATCCCGTATCGAGGTTGCGCAATCGACACCTTCCCTGAGAACCTACGGCGCGGATGGGCATTCCTCGGAGGTGTCCGGGCGGAAGAACGGGCTGGAGCGACGAGCGTAAGCTGCTCGCAGGTTTCACGTTTTCGACAGGGTGATTGCCTGAGCATTCCGAACTGTGGAAGGTCCAGCGGCAAAGAGGAGGCCGCATGCTGGATCCCGTGGTCCGAAGGTTCATCGATCCGCCGCTCGACCGCGCAGGACGGGTTCTGGCAGGGTGGGGCGCTTCTGCCGACGCAGTTACACTGGCCGGACTTGCCCTGGGACTTCTCTCGGCAGGCCTGATTGCGCGGGGCCTGTTCGACTTGGCGCTGGCCTTCCTTTTGGTGTCGCGGATTGCGGACGGGCTCGATGGGGCTGTCGCTCGAGCCTCGGTGAAGACGCAGTTCGGAGGGATGCTCGATATTGCCGCCGATTTCCTGTTTTACGGCGCGATCCCGCTGGCCTTCGCAGTCGCTTCTCCTTCGGAAAACGCCGTCGCTGCGGCTTTCCTCTTGCTTAGTTTTTACTTCAACGCGACGACATTCCTCGGGTTTGCTATCCTTGCGGAAAAACGGGGAATGGATACCGCCGCGCAGGGCGAGAAAACGCTCTACTATTCGAACGGACTGCTCGAGGGGACCGAGACGATTGTGTTCTTCGTCGTCCTGTGTCTGTTGCCGGACTACTTCCCCACGCTAGCCTACGTTTTCGGTGGTTTGTGCTTCATCACCGCGACGCTTCGCCTTCTGGCGGCGCGTCGGATTTTCGCGAACTGAAAGGACTTGCATGCGATCTTTCTTGCCCATCGTTCTCTCACTGGCGCCCCTGTCGGCGCTCGCTGAAACGGCCCTGCTGGATTGGGATTCGATCCTCGAGGAGGCCGAGGGGCAAACCGTGTATTGGCACGCATGGGGCGGGTCCACGGCGACGAACGACTTCATTACGTGGCTGGGCGATAAGGTCGAGGACGAGTACGGAGTGACCCTTGAGCATGTGAAGCTGACCGATACGGCCGATGCGGTTACCCGGGTGCTTAGCGAGAAGCAGGCCGGGAAGGATGATGAGGGGGCGGTCGATCTTATTTGGATCAACGGGGCGAATTTTGCCTCTATGAAAGAGGCCGGACTTCTATTCGGCCCTTGGTCCGAGGGTATCCCGAATGCCGATCTGGTCGCGGACGACGAGATCGTGGCCAGTGATTTCGGCACCGCGGTGGATGGGCTGGAGAGCCCATGGGCCAAGGCGCAGTTCGTCTTCATGTACGACAGCGCGGATGCCGAGCCCTTGCAGTCCATGGACGCGCTGCACGACTGGGCTGCCGAGAATCCCGGTCGCTTCACATTTCCCCAGCCGCCCGATTTCCTGGGGACGACTTTCCTGAAACAGGCACTGGTCTCGCTGGTCGAATCGCCCTCCGTCTTGCAGGAGCCGGTCGATCAGCATGACTTCGAAGCCGTTACCGCACCGCTATGGGCCTATCTCGACTCGCTCCAACCTAACCTGTGGCGCGAGGGGCAGACCTATCCCGCAAGTGGACCGGCGCAATTCCAACTGGTCTCGGACGAGGAGATCGACATAGCACCTACTTTGTCCCCCTCGGAAGCCTCGACCGCGATCGCCAATTTCCAATTGCCCGACAGTGTGCGGACTTTTGTGCCCGAGGGAGGGACCATCGGGAATGCCAGTTTTGTGGCGATCCCGTTCAATTCGGGCTCCAAGGCGGGTGCGATGGTTGTCGCGAACGCAATCCTGTCGCCCGAAGTGCAACTGCGTCAGCAGGACCCGGACGTTCTCGGGTACGGCACCGTACTTGATATGGACAAACTCAGCGCTGATCAGGCGCAGGCGTTTGATGAGCTTGAACTTGGGATCGCGACATTGGGTCCGGCCGAATTGGGCCCGGTTCTGCCCGAGCCGCATTCCAGCTGGTCCGCCGCTGTCGAGGAGGCATGGATCGAACGCTACGGCGCCGACTGACGGAGCGCGCTGGGAATGGGACGGGTTTTTCCCGCGCTTGCCGTTGCCGTCATGATCGGCCCCGTTTTGGCGGGCCTCTGGGGGGCCGCGTTGCCCGCATTCGGGCACCTTCCCAGCGCCGGATTCCAGGGTCCGTCGTTGATCGGTTTGCAGAGGCTGATCGAATGGCGCGGCGTTGTTGAAGCGTCTGTTCTTTCTGTCACGACCGGAGTGTCGGCCACCCTCGGGTCTCTATGCATCGTCGTCCTGATCGTATCGGGTTGGTCGGGCACGATGGTTTTTACATGGTTGCAAAGGGTGCTCTCCCCCCTGCTTTCGGTGCCGCACGCTGCGGCCGCTTTCGGCCTGGCGTTCCTCGTCGCGCCTTCGGGTTGGCTTCTCCGACCAGCGGCCCTGTTTCTGGGGTGGGAGAGGCCGCCGGACATGCTGGTGGTCGGCGATCCCCTTGGGTTGACGATGACGGCCGGGCTGATCGCGAAAGAGGTTCCGTTCCTCCTACTCATGACCTTGGCGGCGTTGCCACAGGCCGATAGCCAAAAGTCCAATCTGATCGTGCAAAGTTTAGGCTATGGGCGCGTAACGGGTTGGCTGAAGTCAGTTTTCCCGCGGGTCTATGCTCAGATCCGCCTGCCGGTGTATGTCGTTCTGGCATATTCGATGTCGGTCGTGGATGTCGCGATGATCCTCGGTCCGACCACGCCGCCCACGCTTTCGGTTCAGATTGTCGAGTGGATGGGATCGCCCAACCTCTCGAACCGCCTGACAGCGGGGGCGGGGGCCATATGGCAACTGGTTCTGGTCTTGGCGGCGCTTCTCGTATGGCGGGCCGTCGAGCGGCTGTGCGCGTGCCTTGGGCGGAAATGGGCCGGTGAAGGTCAGCGCGACGTGGGCGATGCGCCCGCGCGCGCAATGGGGTTCGGATTTCTGATCTTCACGTCCGGCGCCGTGCTGTTGGGCCTTGCCGTGGTCGGCCTTTGGTCAATAGCGGGCTTCTGGCGTTTTCCCGCCATGGTTCCAGATACCTTGACGCTTGGCATCTGGGCACGCCACTCCGACGATCTCGCCGCGACCGTCGCGGACACATTCGTCGTCGCGGGCATTGCGGTCGCTATCGCCATGATACTGACGGTGGGTTGTCTCGAGACTGAATATCGCAGGCGCCGCCCCATGACGCCCGCCGCGGTTTGGCTTCTCTACGCGCCGCTCCTTGTCCCCCAGACGGCGTTTCTTCCCGGTCTTCAAACCCTGCTTCTCTCTTTCGGGGCCGATACCGGGCGGGCCCCGGTAGTGTTCGCGCACCTCGTGTTCGTCCTGCCTTATGTGTTCCTGTCGCTGGGGGACCCGTGGCGCGCGTGGGACACACGCTATGCCACGACTGCGGCAGCCATGGGCGCGTCATCCACCCGTGTGCTTGTTTTCGTTCGTTTCCCGATGCTGGTGCGCCCCTTGCTGACGGCCATAGCGATCGGTTTGGCTGTAAGCGTGGGTCAGTATCTTCCGACATTGCTGATCGGTGGCGGGCGGGTTGCCACGCTTACCACCGAAGCTGTTGCACTGGCCTCGGGCGGCGACCGGAGGGCGATCGGGGTGTTCGCCGTCGCGCAGACCCTAGCGGCGCTTTTTCCATTCGCGCTTGCCCTCGCAGTACCGGCGCTGGTCTTTGCGAACAGACGAGGCATGCATGTCTGAGGGGCTGGTTCTCTCGAACGTCACGATTAAACTTGCGGGGACCGAAATCGTCGCCGTGAACAGGCGCATCGGTCCGGGCGAAGTTCTCACTGTCATGGGACCTTCCGGATCGGGTAAATCGACGCTGCTCAGTTATCTGGTCGGAACGCTTCCCCGCGCGTTCGAGGGGGCGGGCGGGATCGAGTTGAACGGGCGAAAACTGAATGGCTTGCCGACGAACCGACGCCGAATCGGCATACTATTTCAGGACGATCTGTTGTTTCCGCATCTCTCGGTGGCCGGTAATCTGGGGTTCGGGGTTCCGCCTGGACCACGCAAGGACCGACGCCAAACCATCGAAGCGGCCCTGGACGAAGTTGGTTTGACCGGGTTCGGGCCACGTGATCCGGCAACGTTGTCAGGGGGGCAAAAGGCGCGTGTCGCCCTGATGCGAACGCTACTGGCCAGGCCCGAAGCGCTGCTGTTGGATGAGCCGTTTTCCCGTCTGGACGCCGACCGACGGACGCGCACGCGTGACTTGGTATTCTCGATCACACGCGCGCGCGCACTGCCGGTCCTTCTCGTGACGCATGACGCCGAGGATGCGGCCGCCGCCGGTGGCGAGCCATTCCTTCTAGGTGGTTAAAGCTCGAATTATTCCAAATTTCCCAGTTGTTGCCATGGTCTTACCCCGGCGTTGTTAGGCCTCTGTTAGAACTTTTGCCCCACGTTGCGGATGTCGAAAACAGACGCACCGTCCCTGGGCGGACAAGGTCAGAACGGCCACAGCATTTGCCCTAGGGGCGATTTCCGGGCGCATAAAGCGGCCCGAACGAAGAGGGAAATTATGTCCAGCATTCTGACCAACACCGGCGCGATGGTTGCGCTGCAGTCGCTGAAGTCGATCAACAAAGGCCTTGGCGAAACCCAGAGCATGATTTCGACCGGTAAGAAAGTCGCCAATGCGAAGGATAACGCGGCGATCTATGCCATTTCGAAGGTCATGGAATCCGACGTCTCCGCTTTCAAGGCCGTCAGCGAAACGCTGTCGATGGCCGAATCCACTGTCGGCACGGCGGCAAACGGTGCCAAGAAGATCGGCGAACTCCTTGTCGAGATCAAAGGCAAGATCACGTCGGCCAGCGGCGACGGCATCGACACGCAGAAAGTCCAGGACGACATTACTGCGATGGTCGGCCAGATCACCAACATCGTCGACTCGGCCCAGTTCAACGGTGTGAACCTGCTCGACGGTTCGAAGGACACCGATGGCTTCTCGGCACTGGCTTCGCTGAACCGCTCTGCTGACGGGTCTGTCAACAACGATTCGATTTCGTTGGCGACGGCGGACTCCAATCTGTCCACGTCGAGCGGCACCGCACTCACCGTAGGTGACGCAGCTGCGGGCGTGACCGGCACCGAAGTATTCAACGTCGGCAACCAGGACAACTCGGGTGCGAGTGGCATCGTGGACGGCGCGGTCACGCTGACAGCTGCTGACGGGACGGCCACCACCGACGGTATCACGATCGGCGGCTTCGACTTCCAGGATGCTGCCGGTGCTACCGGCGGACTGTCCGCGCGCGCGGCTGATGCTGCCGGTGTGGATACCGCAAGCGTCGCTGCCTTGGTCGCTGGCGATGTGATGACCATCGACATCGGCAATACTCAGGCGCGCTACACCATTCGCGAAGGTGACACGAATGGCGATGTGTCGTCGGGTCTGCGGACGGCTCTGCTTGATGCCGGTCTGGATACCGACAAGACGAGCGTCGGTGTCGATGCGAACGGGTTCCTGCAGATCTCGAACCTGACGACCGACGATGTTGAAGTGAACATCTCGTCTGCTCGGGCGAGCGGCGGCCTTGCCGGCTTGGACAATCTGAACGTTGTGAGTGATCTTTCCGGCGCCCAAGCAGATATCGAGACATTCATTCAGAACGTGGCTGATGCCGAGGCGACGCTGGGTACCACCGCCAAGCGTCTGTCGATCCAGAACGAGTTCGTCTCGACCCAGATCGACTCGTTCAAGCAGGGTATCGGTGCTCTGGTCGATGCCGACATGGAAGAAACCTCGGCCCGCCTTCAGGCGCTTCAGACCCAGCAGCAGCTCGGTGTTCAGGCGCTGTCGATCGCCAACCAGGCACCGCAGTCGATCCTGTCGCTCTTCCGCTAATCTAATTCGCGGGGCGCCATAACGGCGCCCCGCGTTTTCCGTCTCATTCACGCGAACTTAACGCGCACGCTCCCAAAAAGGACAAGACGTGAACGCATATCTCATGGCTCGAACGGCCTATACCGAAGCGCCTGACACGATCAAGTCGGCAAAGGCCGCTGAATACGATGTTTTCGCGAAAGCCACAGCCGCGCTCAAGGTCGCGAAGTCATTTCCGGAAATCGCCAAGGCGATCTCCGACAATCGCCGCCTCTGGACATGTATTGCAGTCGATGTTGCCGGAGATGGTAATCGCCTGCCGGTTTCCTTGCGCGGGAACCTCCTTTCTCTCGCCCAATTCGTTGCTCTGCAAAGCAGCAAAGTCTTGCAGTCGGGGGAAGGGATTGAAGAATTGATCGAAATCAATACTGCGATTATGTCCGGCCTACGTCAGAACGGTCGATCCGAATGAGCGGCTTAGTTTTGAAGCTCGCGCCGAGGGAGCGCCTGCTGATCAATGGCGCCGTCATCGAGAATGGGGCACGTCGCGGTAGGCTCAATATCATGACGGCGGGTGCGCATATCCTGCGACTTAAGGATGCAATTCACCCTGAAGAGGCCAACACACCCGTCCGTCGGCTATGTTATGCTGCGCAGCTCACCCTATCTGGTGATAAGCGTATTGAAGACCTGGCCCCGGAACTCCTCGTCGGGATTGCCGAACTGTCTTCGGCGCTGCGTGATGCGGGAAGTCACGAGATTCTTTCCGAGGCCCGCCAAGCAGTCGTCGCCGCACAGCCGTATCAGGCGTTAAAAGCGCTGAGGAAACTACTTCCCGTGGAAGATTCTATTCTGGGAGTTCCTGTAGCATGAGTTTTTCCCCCATCGTTCCCATGGGAGGGTTGGGGGGCTTCAGGTTCCTCAACAGGACCCGCGAAACGCAGCAGGCGACATTCGAAGCGCAACCCCGAATATCGCGAAATATCGAGGCGTTCTCTGCGCGAATAGCAACCGTTTCTTCGGCCAAGGAGCTGGTCGAAGATCGTCAATTACTAGAAGTCGCACTTGGGGCCTTCGGTCTCGATGAAGACATCAATAGTAAATATTTGATCGAACGTGTTCTCTCGGAAGATCCGGATAACGATACATCTCTTTCCTCACGTTTTGCCGATAAGCGCTATCAAGCCCTATCTGACGCGTTCGGTTTCGGCAAGCTCGGTGGACCAAGTACTGCCTTTCCCGGTTTCTCGGATAAGATAATCGCGCAATATACGGATCGGCAATTTGAAGTCGCAGTCGGAGAAGTTGATCCTGACATGCGCCTTGCGCTTGGGTTTTCGCGCGGTCTAGAAGAAATTGTTGCAAAAGACATGTCGAATGACGCTGCGTGGTTCACCGTCATGGGGAATCGTCCGCTCCGCACAGTGTTGGAGACGGCGTTGGGGTTGCCAAAAAGCTTGGGAACGCTCGACATTGATCAGCAGCTCGAGGTCTTCAAGGATCGGGCAAAAGCCAAATTCGGTACGAATAGTATCAATGATATTGCGGCAAAAGATATGAGCGCGACCGTCACGGACACATTCCTGCTCAGGAGCCAAGTGAACGCCCTCGCCGAAAATCAGCTCTCTGGTGCGAGTGTCGCGCTCTCGCTTCTTCAGAGCGCGCCTCGCTTTCTACTCTAGGGTATTAGCTGCCTTCCTGCCGGCGAGATAGGCACCTAGCAAGCGCTACGAAGCTTTCGTGTGACGTTCCAGCCTCGCTTTGCCCAAGGAACGCGTCGAGTTTCGGCCAGGCCTGAACCGCTGCGTCGAGCGTTCGATCGTTACCTGCAGCGTATAGACCTGCTTGGATCATCATCTCCGACCTCTCGTAGGCGCCGATGAGGCGCCGCGCCTCGCCGATCAAGGCATTTTCCTGGTCTGAAGCTGCGTCCGGCAGGGAGCGGGATACCGACCGCGATAAATCGATCGCGGGAAACCGACCCCGTTCTGCAATGGTCCGGTCCAGAACGATGTGCCCGTCCAAAAGCCCGCGTAGAACGTCAGCGACCGGGCTTTCCATGTCGCTGCCAGCGACGAGAACCGTCAACACCGCGGTGATATCGCCCTTCTCGTCCTCCCCTGGGCCGGTACGTTCAACAAGTGAAGCAATCTCGGCGGCCATCGATGCTGGGTAACCGCCCAGCGCCATGGCTTCCCCTCGTGCTGCGGCAACCTGACGGTGTGCTTCTGCGTGGCGGGTGATCGAATCGCCGAGCAAAAGAACCTGCCGGCCTTCATCCCGGAAATGCTCGGCTACGGTGATAGCGGCCGGAAGGCACCGGGCGCGGACGGATGCTGGAGCGTCCGAAGTGGCCGCCACGATCACGCTCCTCGCCAAACCTTCGGGCCCCAGAATACGTTCGATGAAATCCCGGACTTCCCGGCCTCGTTCGCCGACCATTGCAATGACGATCACATCAGCTTCCATTCGGCGGGTCAGAGCGCCCAACAATGTGGATTTGCCGACTCCGGAGCCCGCGAACAAGCCGACTCTTTGACCTCGCACGATCGGCAGAACGGTGTTCAGCGCCCGCAGACCCGTTTCGAGGCGTTTCCCGAAACCCCGTCGATTCACGGGATCGGGCGCGTTGCAGGTCAGCGGGCGCTGCGTATGCCCCGGAAGCAATTGCCGCCCGTCGATCGGTCGCCCGTCGGGGTCTATGACGCGCCCGAGCCAGCCGGAATCTGGCGCAATCTCTCTTACCCCGATACTGACGACCGGATCCCCGGGGCAAAGGCCAGTCACCGGACCGTCGGGCATGACGACCAAGCTGTCCGAATCACCACCCAGTATCTCGCCCGCCACGCGGCGCCCGGAATGACCGAGACGCACCCGGTGTCCCACCGCCGTGGAACCCGAGAGGCCTCCTATTCGGACCACGGGGCCTTCGAAGGCCAGAATGACACCCATGGGACGCTCTAGGCGTATGTCGGCAAGGGCGGCGGTGACGTTCTCGAACGATGAAAGTGACATATCGGGTTCTCCGCTGATCGTAACTCAACCTCTCATTAAGGAATCTTTCTTAAGCCTTCGTTGAACCGAAACGATGGAGCAAAGCCAGGATGGCCGACCTCGGTGTAAGTGCGATGGCACACAGGCTTGCGGCGTATTCCGCTGCCCGCCAGGAACAGATCGCCCGGAATGTGGCGAACGCGGACACCCCAGGGTATCGGGCGACGGATCTGCCCGATTTTGCCCAATCCTTGGATCAGTCACAATCCATGCGCGCAACGCGCCCCGGCCATTTCGGAGCCGATGATCATATCAACATCAGCCCCATGTTCCGAAGCGATGAGGCTTCGCCGAATGGCAACAACGTCTCGCTCGAAAACGAGATGATGCAGGCCGCGACCGCGCGTCAAAGCCACGATCTGGCCCTTTCCGTTTACTCTAGCGTTAGGGGCATCCTGTCCACTGCGCTCGGCCGGCAGAGATAAGGATAGATCATGTCAGATATCATTGGCTCTCTGGGGATTTCGGCGAGCGGAATGCATGCGCAATCGATGCGCCTGCGCCATGCGTCGGAGAATATCGCGAACGCCGACACCCCAGGCTATCGCCGCAAGACGATCCCGTTTCAGGAACTTGCGGATGGCGGCGTTGCCCCAGGTCGCGTCCGACTGGATCGGGGAGAGCTTCCGAAGGTTTATGATCCATCCCACCCCATGGCCGATGGCAGCGGCCATTATGCGGGGTCGAACGTAGACCTGATCGTGGAGATCGCGGACGCGCGCGAAGCGCAGCGATCTTACGAAGCCAACCTCAAACTGTTCGATCAGTCGCGGCAGATGGCCCAGGGGCTACTCGATCTGCTCAAACGCTAATCACGTAAATTCAGGAGATCCAGAATGGATATTTCAGCCGCCTTCGCCGCGCAGCGCTACGCCGCGGCTCGCCCTGCGATGCAGCCCGACCCCGCCGTGGAAGCCGCCGCTCAGGCCGCAACCAGCTTTGCCGAAACCTTGCAGAAGGGCGAAGAGACCGCCCGTTCTGCGATGACCGGCGACGCCAGCCCCCACCAACTTGTCGAGGCGTTGGGAAAAGCGAAATTCGCTGTCGATACGGCCGTGACGGTGCGGGACAAGGTCGTGGAGGCGTACCAGGAAATCCTGCGCATGCCGGTCTAGGCCATGATGACGGAAGGGGTTTTCTACGACACGTTGCGGCAGGGGCTTTGGATCGCTGTCGAGCTCTCGGCGCCGATCCTGTCGGTTGCGCTTATCGTCGGTCTGACGATTGGCCTGTTCCAGGCCCTGACCTCCGTCCAGGAAATGACGCTGACGTTCGTACCCAAGCTCATGGCGATCGGCGCGGTGTTCTGGGTCACGATGGGGTTCATGACCCGGACGCTCGTTACCTATTTCGACGCAACCATCGTGCCGCTCGTTGCAGGAGGCTGATCTATGGATAATGCAGGTTACACGTCCCTGACCAGACTTTCCGGTCTCTCGCGCGAAATGCAAACTCTGGCCAACAACGTCGCGAACGCATCAACGCACGGGTTTCGCAAAGAAGGGGTGATCTTTTCGGAGCATGTCGCCGCAATCGATGATGCTCCATCGCTCAGCATGGCCTCCGGAGATGTCAGAATGACGTCGTATTTGCAGGGATCGGTCGAACCCACAGGCGGGACTCTGGACCTTGCGATTGAAGGAGAGGGCTTTTTCCTGGTCGAAACCCCTGAAGGAGAGGCTTTGACGCGAAACGGCGCCTTTCTCCCGAACGCGGCCGGCGATCTTGTCAATGCGGATGGAATGCGGGTTCTCGATGCCGGGGGCGCGCCGATCTTTATTCCGCCCGATGCTGGTCAAATTTCGGTTGCGCGGGACGGTACCCTGTCGATCGACGGCCAACCGATGTCGCAGATCGGCTTGTGGAAGCCCGCCGCGCCCGAGGACATCGAACGCCGCAGCGGTCTGCTTTTCGCGCTCAAGAACCCGCCCGAGCCGGTCGAGGCCCCGACGATTCTCCAAGGACACCTGGAAGGATCGAACGTCAACGCTCTGACCGAGATCAGCCGCCTCGTCGAAGTCCAGCGCGCGTATGAGCTGGGCCAAAGCTTCATGGAAAAAGAGGACCAGCGCATCCGCTCGGTTCTCAACACACTCGGACGATAGGAGACCGATATGCGTGCCTTGTCCATTGCCGCCACCGGCATGAGCGCCCAGCAAACGCGGGTCGAAGTTATCTCGCACAATCTCGCGAATATGAGCACGACAGGGTACAATGCCCGCCGTGCCGAGTTTGCGGACCTTCATTACGAACAGGCGGTCCGGCCTGGAACTCTATCGTCGACCACCGGAACCGAACTGCCGACCGGGGTGCAGCTTGGCCTCGGGGTTCGGACATCCGCCGTGACGATGGAAGTCGCCCAAGGGTCCCTCGTCCAGACGGGTGGCGATCTCGACCTGGCGATCGAAGGCCGGGGGTATATCGAGGTCGAACTTCCCTCGGGTCAGGCAGCGTACACGCGGGATGGATCCCTCAAGCGCTCGGCCGAAGGGCAGATCGTCAATTCCGAGGGTTATCCCGTCGCGCCCGACATTACGATTCCGGAGGACACGCGCACCGTAGCCATCAACGCTGACGGCGAAGTCTATGGTTATTTCGAAGGCCAGGTCGAGCCGCAGCTCCTGGGGCGCATCTCGCTCGTCGGATTCTCGAACGTCAAAGGCCTCGAAGCCATCGGGTCGAACCTGTTCGTCGAATCCCCCGCCTCGGGAGCGCCTGTGGTCGGCGATCCGGGAACGGAAGGGTTGGGCACGTTCCGCCAAGGCTATCTCGAAGAAAGCTCGGTTGATTCCGTACGCGAGATCACCAAGCTGATCGAGGCACAGCGAGGCTATGAGCTGAACGCCAAGGTCATCACGGCCGCCGACCAGATGCTTGGTGCGACGACGCAAATCCGATGATCCGACTCGCTATTCTTCTCGCCCTGATGGCGCCGCCCGCGCTCGCGGATATCCTTGTTGCCGCCCGCACGATCCGTGCGCAATCGATGATCGGCGCAGAGGATCTGTCCCTTACGGCGGGAAGCCCTAATGGCCTTTTGTCCGATCCATCCGATGCCATCGGAATGGAGGCCAGGGTCACGCTTTATGCCGGGCGGCCAATACGGCCCGGCGATATTGGCCCACCGGCCTTGATCGAAAGGAACCAGATCGTGACGATCCACTACGCCCAAGGCGGCCTTCGTATCAGGACAGAAGCCCGTGCGCTCGACCGGGCCGGTGCGGGTGACCATGTGCGGGTCATGAACATGTCTTCGCGGGCAACGGTCTTCGGCGAAGTGCAGCCGGATGGCTCGGTCCTAGTAACGGGAATGTATCAATGAAACGTGTCGCGATTCTCATGATGGGCCTTGCGGCTTGCGGGCAAACTACGGGCATAAACGCGCCACCGCCATTGACGCCGGTCGCCGAAAGCCCGGAGCTTGTTGCCATGCAGAGCCCGGGGTTGCCGCTTTCTCTAGACCCCGGATTTCCGGCCCAATCGGCTTCCCTCTGGGCGGGCGGCCGCGATTCCCTGCTTGGTACGAGTCGGGCCGAGACCCGAGGCGATATTGTCACTGTCATTATCGAGATCGACGACAGGGCCGAATTTTCCAACAGTTCGGACCGATCCCGAACCGGCAGTGAGACGATGTCAATGCCCAGCCTGATCGGTATTCCGCAGCGATTGAACGGGCGTCTGCCCGACGGCGCAACGATGGAATCCGCCGTTGGCCTGAATTCGGACAGTAGTTTTTCGGGCGACGGGAAGACGTCCCGCAACGAGAAACTGACGCTGCGGGTTGCAGCGACTGTTACTGACATTTTGCCCAACGGTAGTTTTGCGATCGAGGGGCGGCAAGAACTCCGGCTGAATTACGAGCTGCGTGAACTGGTCGTCACTGGTTTCGTCAGGCCAGAGGATATTTCACGCCGCAACGAGATCCTCTACGACAAGATCGCAGCCGCCCGCATTTCGTATGGGGGGCGCGGACAGATCACGAATGTTCAGCAACCGCGATACGGCCAGCGCGTGGTCGATGCCGTCCTGCCATTCTGAGGTGATCCAATGGGAAAGATTCTGCCCCTGATAATTGCACTGATCGGATTGGGCGGCGGCGTGGGCGCAGGAATTGCCCTGCGGCCCGATCCTACGTCCAACCTTCCGGATGTCGCGTCTTCAGAAGCGCCATGCGGGCCGGTGGGCACGCCAGATAATGCCGTGACCGATCCGCAGCCAATTGTCGAGGAGCCTGCGGAAGGTATCTTTTTCGAATTGGGAAACCAGTTCGTAATTCCGGTCTTGGATGCCGGGCGCGTCGACTCTCTCGTCGTCGTGTCCCTGACGCTTGAGATTGCCCCCGAAATCGAAGCCGCCGTTGCCGAGCGCGAACCGCGCCTGCGGGATCGGTTTCTGCGGGTGATGCTCGACCATGCCAATACCGGCGGCTTCGACGGTGCGTTCACTTCGAACGGGGCGATCGACAGGCTGAAGAAGTCCTTGGAACAGACGGCGAAAACCGAGGTTGGCACCGGCTTCTTCGGCATCCTTCTCACGGATATCGGCAAGCAGGAGGCTTGAGCCGGCATAGGCAGCTGGGGAAAGCAAGCGCATCCACGGGGCATTCGTGAGAACGGCGAACCTCAGGTCCCCGGCTATCGCCTTTTGCCGGCACCCTCGGCCAAGCGCCGCGCCACATCGGCGCGGCCAAAAGCTTTCCGGGCCACGTCAAGAACTTGCTCATGGCCAGCACGCAGACGGGCGTGCTGGCTTTGCAGCACCCGCAGGCGTTCCTCGGTCGCGGCCATCCACGCCATTTCCGCTCCGGATACGCGGGCAAGATCCAGTGCAGCGTCAGCCTGACGTGCCGCACGCTGGTCCTGGATTTCCGCGATCTCACTTCTTAGTCTTGCCATTTCCGCCATGATGACGCGAACCTTCGAGAGTTCGCGGTCGCTGATGACGCCGGCAATGTCGGCCAGGTCTTCCAATTGTTTATGGTTCACCTTGCTTTCGCCTTTCTGCGCATATCCTCCGAGAACCTGATCGCGACCGCGACAGCGGCATAGTGCTCGGGCCGGATCTCGTGCCCGATTTCCACGGCGCCGTATATGGCTCGCGTGGTCGGCGGATCGGGATGGATTGGAACTCCGGCCTCGATGGCCACCTCGCGGATCCGTGCGGCCACGACATCTACGCCCTTGGCAACGCAGACGGGCGCCCCCGGATTGGACCGCGACCATTTCAGCGCAACGGCATAATGGGTCGGGTTTACAAGGACGACGCTGGCATCCGGAACATCCTGCAGCATCTTGTTCGAGGCGATCTCCATCCCTTTTTGCCGGCGTTGCTGCTTCATGTGGGGATCGCCCTCGGAGTCTTTGTGCTCGTCCATCAGTTCCTTGCGGGACATGCGGTGCTTGCGCAGGTGTTCGGCCTGCTGAAACAGTAGGTCGACGAAGCCGATGGCTAGCGCGACGATCAGCACAATGCTCATGAACTGCACTGTCATGGACAGGGCTCGGGCCGTGCCGATGGCGGGTTCGACCAATACCAGGGAAAGGATAGACGGCATGCTCTGCGCAAGGAACACGAACAGCGCGACGGAATAGATCACCAGTTTCGCGGTGCTCTTGGCGAACTCGAACAATCCCGCGCCGCCGAACTTCTGCTTTGCGTTCGAAAGGATGGAGATACGGCTGATCTTGGGTTTCAGCTTGGTGCCGGTCACCGTGAAGGACCGCTGCCCGAGAATTGATAGCAGGGCGAAGGCCATGGGAAGCAGGATCCATGGGGTCAGGACAAGGCCCAGAGCGAGGCTGAGCGGAAGCAGGACGGCCCCCGACGGCGGCTCGAACGGCGCGCTCTCCAACAATCGTGCTAGATTGGCCCCAGCCTGTTGCAGGGAGGTCGCCCCGAAAACACCCGCGGCCAACAACATCCCGGCATAGCTTGCGGCGGTGGTCAGGTCAGTCGACTTGGGGACTTCACCCTTCTTGCGCGCATCGTCGAGCTTCTTCTGACTTGGCTCGTGGGACTTTTCGGCTTCGTCGTCGGAACCGCTCATCTGGCCGCTCCGGTCGGGTCGAGGAAGAAGGCGTCCATCGTGGACAGCCAGACCTGAAGGGCAAACGGAAGCGACAGTGCGACGAGAACCAGCCCGCCGAGCGTGATCGCCGGGGCCCCCACGAAAGCGACCATCAGCTGGGGCATGGCGCGATTGATGACGCCCAGGGTCAAGTTATACAAAAGCGACGTGATCACGAACGGCATGGCCAGCCCGAACGCCAGGGCGAAAGCACGGGCCACCCGCGTAATTCCCCAATCCAACAGGTCCCCCGGCACCGGCAATTGTCCGGGCGGCAAAAGGTCGTAGGAATAGACGAGGTAGGCCGCGATCTTGACGTGCAGGCCCAGCATGACAGCCAAGGCCAGTCCCGCGACGACCATGATGTGCGAGATCGTCGGTTGCGGATCGAGACCGGCGCCGCCGAAGATCTGCGCCAGTGAGATCGACTGCGCAGCCATGGCCCCGGCGACTTGAAGGGCGATCACGAAAAGGCGTAGGATCGCCCCCAAGGTCAGGCCGATTATCGTCTCGCTCAGCAGCAGCCGCCCGATCAAGTCCGCGGGCCCGACATCGGGAAGGGCGGGTGCCACGGCCGGGGTCGCGATCAGCGTGAAGGCAAATGCCACGACCAGGCGGACGCGCACCGGGACGGTGCGCTCTCCGAATGCCGGCAGAAGCGCCATCGCCGCTCCGATGCGAAGGAAAACGGCGAACGCCGCCAGGAAGGCGACGCCGACCAGTTCCGTCAGGGCGGTCAGGGCGGCGATCACGCTGGAACGGTTCCGACCAGGGCTGGCTGCGCTTCGGTCCCCAACTCCTCGAAGCTGAGCACAGGGTTGGTCAGGCCTTTTGCGGATAGAACCATGCGCAGGAAACGCCGTCTGTTGGCCGAGGTTACAATGGCGGGGAAGACGCCGCGTTCTGCCGCATCGTTAAGCGTTCCCGCAGCGCCCTCGATCAGCCTGTTGAAGGCGTCCGGCGGCAGTGCCACGTTCGCCGCCGCGGCCTCTCCACCCAATTGATGCTGCTGGAACGTTTGTTCCCACTCCGGGGCCAGCTGGATCAGCGGGACGGACCCGTCGGGCCGTTTCAATTCGGCGATGAGCTGGAAACTCAGGCGCTGACGCACGATCTCGCAGATCGCCTCGGCCGTCGCGGCCTGCCCTCGACCCTGGGCGATTGCTTCGAGGATCAGCGGCAGATTGCGGATCGACACACGTTCTTCCAGAAGAAGCTTGAGGACTTGAAGCAGAAGCTCGTTCGGGACCTTGTCCGGAACAAGTTCCTCGATCAGCCGCCGGTTGGCGTTGGCGCGGTCGGGATCCGACAAGTTGACGTACTCGTCCAGCAATCGCCGGAGCGTCTTGAGTGTCATCAAGCGGTGAAGGTTCCTCTTGATGATTTCCAGCAAATGCGTCGCCAGAACCTCGGCGGGGCTGACCGTCGTGACGCCAAGCGTCGCGGCGTCGTCTTGGGATTCGGCGTCGATCCAACGCGCCGGCGCACCGTAGACAGGCTCTTCGACATCCGATCCGGGGGGCAAGGCCGCGCGGGACGTATCGCCCAGCAAGGCCAGGACGCGCGAAGGTTCGATGACGCTTCTGACGCGTTCGACCCCGTGAATGCGAATGACATAGGTTCCATCCGGAAGGCCCGGATCGTCGGTCAATCTAATTTCAGGAAGAACCAGGCCGAAGGATCGGGCGACATGCTGGCGCATGTTTCCAATCCGGGAGTCGAGACCAGTCCCTGGATCCAATACAAGCGGGACGAGATCCGGCGCGAACTCCAAGTGGATTTCGTCGAGATCGAGCGTATCCCCCATGGATCTTGGGGGGATCGCTTCGGTTTCAGGCGCCTTGGCTGCCTGTCTTTCGCGTGCCAGCGCCGCTTTGTGGGCCGAGTAGGATAGCCATCCGAGTCCTACCGCGCCGGCCATGAACGGCACGAATGGCAGACCCGGGACAAGGGCGAACAACCCCAGAAGGAATGCTACGGTGGCCAATGCGGACGGGTGGCGGCCGAACTGTTCGAAAAGGGCAATGTCGGTCGATCCGTTGGCGCCCCCGCGTGCCAGCAACAGCGCCGACGCGATCGAGATGATGACGGCGGGGATTTGCGTAACCAGACCGTCGCCTACCGTGAGGATCGCATAGGTCTCGAACGCGGATCCGATCGGCATCCCATGGACAATCGTCCCCATGGCGAGTCCCATCACGAGGTTCAGGAGCGTGATGAGCAAGCCTGCGACCGCATCGCCTTTCACGAATTTGGAGGCGCCGTCGAGCGAGCCGAAGAACGTCGTTTCTTGCTGTTCCGTCTCACGCCGGCTCTTGGCCTCGGCATGGTCGATCGCGCCGGCGCTCATGTCGCTGTCGATGGCAAGCTGCTTGCCCGGCATCCCATCCAGCGCAAAGCGTGCACCAACTTCGGCCATCCGGCCGGCACCCTTCGTGATGACGATGAAATTCACGATCATCAGAACGCCGAAAACCACGAGGCCCAGGAACAGGCTGCCCCCCATGACGAACATGGCGAACCCTTCGATCACGTCTCCCGCCGCACCGGTACCGGTATGACCCTGGCCGATGATCAGTTTGGTGGAACTGACATTCAGCGAAAGGCGAAGCATCAGCGCAGCAAGAAGAACGGTCGGAAAGGACGAGAAGTCCAAAGGCCGTTCGATGAACAGCGTCGTCGTGAACATCAGAATGGCCAGCGCGAAGGACGCAGCCAACCCTACATCTAGAACCCACGCGGGCATCGGCAGGATCATCATGACGATGACCGCCATCAATGCCATCGACAACAGCACAGTCGGCTGGAAGACTGCGCGGATGTTCATGGCACCTGCCTGCGATGCGGGTAACGCAGGCCGGACTCGGAAGGCGTTGTTTGACGGCCCATTCTAGGCGCACCTCAAATCGGTATCGGTACGCCCTGAGTAGCAGTCATTTCGTTGACAAAGTCCTAAGCGCGTTTCCCTATTCCGAGAGGATCTGGGAAAGCTGTTCCCTCAACGCGGCGGTATCCTCCACTAGGCGCGAACTCCGGGCGGTGACGGTGTCCGAAAGCACCGGCGCAGGCGGGGGGGGCTCGGGAATACGGCTGGCGATAAGGGCTGTCGCCTGCTGTCGCAGTTCTTCAGCATCTTCGCCTTCGATACCGGCTAGAAGTGTTTCTGACCGTTCGGGCTCATCCTTCGAGATGGCGATCTGGGCCCGTAGAAGTTTCTCGCCCCGCAACGGCAGCCCTATGCCACGGTCAAGCACGCTGATCGCGAGGTCCGGAACATGCAACCTCGTTGCGCGACTGGCGATCTCAAGTCGAAGCTCGGCGTCCGCGATAGGGTGATCGGAGAGCCGCATCATCTGGCGCAGGAAGGTGGCATCGCCAAGGCCCAGTACACTTTCGAACAGATGCCGATTCAGATCCACGGCCAAAGCTGGCGTATGGGTTGCAACGTCGCGAATTTCATCGCTCGCTTTTTCGAACCGCGCACCGGCAATCTCCGCCAGGATGACCGCCCTGACGATACGATCTTTTTCCAGGCCTGTGATTTCGGGCAGCAGGGCACGAGCTTGATCCAACACCGAGACTGGCACGCTGTCCCCCGCGTCAAGAATGTTTTCGATCATGACGCGGATGGCTTCCGCAGCCTCCGGGGTTCGACGGGATACGATAGCCTGCAACTCGTCGCTCGATGGTGGGGCGTCCTCCATGGCGATCGAGGCCAGATCAGGCTGAGGATCGTCGCCTGCTGATCGAGTAGCGTTCCGAAGAATGGTGGCTTCTTCCTCACGCCCGAGGGCCAGCAGACTGGACATGGCGCGCCGTTCCAGGAACGGGCGGACCGGTTCGGGCGCGCCTTGGAGGGCAGAAACGATGGTAGCTACGCGATTCGGCAGGACAGGTGGATCGGCGATCAGGGCCATCAGCGACATGAGCGGTCCGCACTCGGCCGCTTGGGCAACTGCGGGAGCTTCGATGCTGTCATCCATCAAGTACGCAAGTTCTGTCAGAATCTGACGGTCTGAACCCGGATCCGGATACGCCTCTAGAAGCCGAGCCGCTTCGATACCCATGCCGGCTGCGATCATCCTCTGCGCCTCGGCCGTCATCCAGGTTAGATCGCTTTCGGTGCTCGGCACGTTGCGGCGAGCCGTCATCCAGTCTTGCAATTCGTCTTCGGCAAATGGCGGACAGACGATCTGCGGCGGGACACTGGAATACCCTCGGCCATCGCGCGTCTCAGTCTCTTCCGCGCGATATTGGGCGCCTGGTTCGGCGCCCTCTTCTTGCCTGCTTTCCAATACGCCACCTGAGGCTGCAAGAAGGTCACCCTGCAGGCGCGACCGAAGGGCCGCTACCCGATCTTCATGATCTTCGGAGCGGGGGGGCGCAGAGACATTGCGGGTCAGCAAGCCGGGCAACAATGACACAGGGGGAGCGATCGGTCCTGCCGGGGCTTCGAACCTCGGTTCAATCCGAGACTCCGCGAACTCGGGTTCCGGCTCTTCCAGGGTTGGATCGGTGCTAGCGGGTCCGTCGAATATATCGATGGCGAGCCCTCCGTTGGGGAAACGGAACGTCTCGAACCTGCAATCGCATTCCAGGTCGATGGTTAGGGAATTGGCGGAGTTTTGGGCAAAATCAGCAACGCGGTCTCGGTCGATCCGTCGAAACACATCCGAGAGATCATACGCAATTGCCCGATCCGTACTCAGTACGAGCGACGTGTCCTCCCGGGCAAGCGTCCAATCCGGGAAAGCCGAATAGTCGATTGCGACCCGAGTGAATCCCTGATGCTCGGCGGTGCGGACCGCAGCCTCCTGCGCCGAAGCCACCAGGGGGACGATCACGAACAGGATCGACAGGCGGATCATGCGGACTTCGACCCCTTCAGCGCTTCTTCCAGATCGTCGAATGCAGGGCGCTGATGACCGGGGACGTTCTGGCGTCCGACCTCGATACAGATCGAAGGGCTGTGGTGATGCAGATTGGCGACGAGCACTTCGCGGATCAGCTGATAGAAATGCGCATCTTCCTCGGCCACGGCCTTCATCTTTGCGGCGAACGGACCGACGAAACCGTAAGCCAGAAACACGCCGAGAAAGGTGCCCACGAGTGCTCCGCCGATCATTTTGCCCAGGACCTCGGGCGGCTGATCGATTGCCGCCATGGTCTTGATGACCCCCAACACCGCTGCGACGATGCCAAGGGCTGGCAAACCATCCGCCATATTCTGCAAGGCGTGACTGGAGTGAAGCGCCGCGTGAAGGTGCGCCTCCATACGCTTGTCCAGGACTTCTTCCACCTGATGCGGATCGTCGTAATTCATGCTGGCCGAGCGCAGTGTGTCGCAGATCAACTCGACGGCTTCACTATCCCCCTGAATCTTCGGATAGGCACCAAAAATCGAGCTCTCGGCCGGGTTCTCGATATGCGTTTCCACAGCCAGCGGATCGGACTTGGCCATCCGGATCAGCTCGAACAGCAGGCACAGCAGGTCGCTGTAGTCTTCGGGTTTCCATTTCACACCCTTGAAGACCTTTTTAATGTCCTTGAGGGTGTGCTTGACGGTTGCGCCGTCGTTCGACAGCAGGAATGCCCCGACCGCCGCCCCCATGATCATCGTCATCTCGAAGGGGAGGGACGTCAGAATGATACCCAGTTTTCCGCCGGCGGCGAGATAACCGCCGAAAACCATCACGAAGACGACGACAACGCCGACGATAGCGATCATGACTTACTCCTCAGGAAGATCGGCGTGACGCCCTGCCAGCATGACGCTGATGGCATAGGCGACGTCGGCCGGCATGGCGGCCAAGATTGCGGCGGAGGCGGCCGGCGACATGAGGCCCATGAACCCCGCGGCGAAGGCGGGCGGCATCTGCTCGAACAGCGGGGCGGCCTCCGCGGGCTTCATGTTCTCATAAACGGTGGCTAGGCGACTCAGATCATCCTCGGCCGCGCGGTCTGCCAGTTGAAGCAATTCGCGTAACTCGAGCTCCGCCGTTTCGATTTCTTCCAGTTGAAGGGCAAGGGCCTCGCGTCCCGCTTCGAGGCGGTCCGCCTCGGCCTGAAGCTCTTCCTCGCGCGCGTCGAGGTCTGCCTCCCTGGCTTGCAACGCTGCCAATAGCGTGGCGATCTCGTCTTCGGGTTGCTCCGGGGTTGCAGCGTGCGCCTGTGTCACCCTGACGATTTCGCTGGCCATCGCGATGGCTGTCCCATCCCCCAAACGCAAGATTGCCGAAGCTAGAAGGAATCCGGCCAAGACCGGCAAGGCTCCCAAACCGACTCGGCGAGCCTTGTGGCGGAATTTCCGTTTCATCGGACACCTACCGTGGAGCGCTGAGCGAAAAAGGATTGTGTGGCTGGCGCCGCGCTTCGATCGGCCGAGCGGGCCGAAGACGTGAATATGGGCGCGGGGGACGGCGTGCTCGGCGGAGGCGGGGGGGCCGTGTCGACGTCGTGCAGGGCTGCGACATGCAGTTCCAGCCGGCGAGCCACGGAATCGGCCCGTTCGGTCAGCTCCTTCAGCGTGGCTCCAGAGCTATCGGACGACGCTTTCGCGGCTTCCAGCGCTTTGGTCAGATCGTCGACCTGCGCAGAGAGGACAGCCACGGCTCCGCCAACTCCGCGTTCGAGGTCGGTGAAGCGCGTCAGTCGTCGAGACAGGACGAAGCAATAGAATGCCGCGCCAATGGCGCCGGTAATCAGTAAAATATCGGCGATAAGGTCCATTCTGGTGCCTTTCAGCTTAATACAAATTCCATGACCAGGACGTCGCGCACCTTCCCGGCGCCGACGACCATGTCGACCCGACGGAGGAGCTGGGCACGGATCTGCATCAGTGCTCCGGCGGTGCTTAAGGACGAGGGCTCAACCGCGCGCAGATAGCCGTTCATGACGTCGATGACCCGCGGCATGAGGTGTTCCACGTCCGCTTTGTGCCGATTCGCCACCTCCAGTTGTGCCCGAAAGCGCAGGTGACGGTTGTTGTTCTGGCCCGACAAGGAGACGACCAAAGGCTCTACGGCGATGAACCCTACCTCCTCGGCAGTCAGCGATCCAATGATCTCTATCTCTTCCACCGCGGCGCCATCATCTGCGCCGGCGGATTCGACCTCTTCCGAAGCACCGCCCAGAATCAGTCCGGACCAAACTGCATAGAACCCGCCACCGCCCAGAAGGACTGCGGCAATCGCACCAATGATCAGGCCCGTTCGCCCCTTCTTGGGCGGTTCGTCTTCGCCGTCCTCGGCCATGCGATCCCGTCTCCGTCTTTCGTTCCGGTGAGATCAAATAAACCTAAAGACACTAACCAATTGTTAAGTCCGGACGGGCAAGAAGACCGCAAGACGGGCAGAAGCCCCGGGTGACAGGAGGTCGGTCGTGCAGGAACTGATATCGGTGTGGCAGGCATTGTCGCTGCAGCGTCGTATCGTCGTGATCGGGGCGACGGTGGCCATGTTCGCTCTGGTCCTTGGTGTGGCGCGCATGGCATCCAGGCCTGAAATGTCGCTCCTTTATTCCGGTTTGGAGCCCGGTGCTGCGGGTGAAGTAGTGCAGGCGCTGGAACAGCGGGGCGTCGTCTACGACGTGCGGGCCGGGGCGATCTTCGTCGAGGATTCCCAGCGTGACGGCCTGCGCATGACCTTGGCAAGCGAAGGGCTTCCGGCCGATTCTTCGGCAGGGTACGAGCTTTTGGATCAGATGTCCGGGTTCGGGACCACCAGCCAGATGTTCGACGCGGCCTATTGGCGCGCAAAGGAAGGCGAACTGGCACGTACGATCGTCGCGTCGCCGTCGGTGCAGGCCGCACGGGTGCATATCGCGAACACGGGCACGAAACCGTTCCAGCGCGATGTCACGCCCACCGCGTCGGTCACGATCACCCCGGCGGGCGGGGGCATTTCGACGTCGCATGCGAAAGCGCTTCGGTTCCTCGTCGCGTCCGCCGTGGCCGGTTTGTCGCCGGAACAGGTATCGATCATCGACGGGAATGGCGGTGTCATTCTGGGCGGTGAGGACACGCCGCAAGGTGGACAGGGCCAGAGCAAGGCCGAGCAACTCAAGCGCAACGTAGAGCGCTTGCTGGAAGCCCGCGTGGGCTACGGCAACGTCGTCGTCGAGGTGAATGTCGAGACGGTGAACGAAACCGAACAGATCGTGGAGCGGCGAATCGACCCCGAGAGCCGCGTCGCGATCAGCCAGGATATCCAGCAGAGCAAGGAATCGAGCTCAGATGCCGGCGGTGGTAACGTCACCGTGGCCTCGAACCTCCCCGGTGGCGATGCCGAAACCGATGGCCCTACCGCGTCGAGCCAGATGAGCGAGAGCCGCGAGACCGTCAATTACGAGGTTTCGCAGATCGAAAGGCAGGTGACGCGGGCCCCCGGTTCAGTCTCGCGCATTACCACCGCCGTCCTGATCGACGGGGTTACCCAGACGGCCGAAGACGGCACCGTCGAGTGGAGTCCGCGCCCCGAGACCGAGATCGCCGCCCTGCGCGAGCTTGTCGCCGCCACCATCGGCTTCAACGAGGACCGTGGCGATACCCTGTCGGTTCAGAGCATGAGGTTCGAGCCGCTGCCCTCCGAAGGAACAGCGCCGGGATCGGGGGCCTTCACTGGGCCGATCGACGTGATGCGCCTTGCTCAACTTGCGATCCTCGCACTTGCCGCGATCGCGCTGGGTCTGTTCGTCGTCCGCCCGATCTTGGCCAAAGGGTCCGCCGCTACGGCTCTTCCCGCGCCCGATACCGATACGGAAGAAGACGGCGAAGTGCTCTCGGGCGAGGTGTTCTTCGGCGACGGTATGCCAATGATGGGAGATGGGGGCGGGTTCTTCGTCGGCGACGACGAACCGTCCGAGCCTACCGCAGTCGAACGCTTGCGCCAGTTGATTGACGAACGCCAGGAAGAATCGCTCGAAATCCTGAAGTCCTGGATGGAAGATGATGGAGAGAAAGCATGAATGCGCGCCCCCTCGAACTTGAGGACTTTAACCTCTTCGTGGACACGGCGGTTGCCCCAGTCGAGGCTTTCGACGGAGAGCGACTGGAAGCCGAGAAGCTGGAATCCTTCGACAAGGGCTATACGGCCGGATGGGACGACGCCACCGAAGCGGTGCAGCGAGATACCGAATCCCGTTCGCAGGTCTTCGATACGCGCCTGGAAGAACTCTCTTTCACCTTCCACGAGGCCCGCGCCCACGTGATGCGCGGTCTGTCGCCCTTGATCGAAGCGATTGTGAAAACCGCCCTGCCGCGCCTTCTCCACGAGACCCTCGGTCCGCGCTTGATCGAGGCGTTCGAGGACATGGCGGGGGATCTTTCCAACCCCGAAATTCGGGTCCTGACCGCGAAGGGTGAGGCCGCCGAGGTGATGCGCGCCCTGGGCGACAAACCGCGTTTTCCCGTCGAGGTCCTGGAAGAGGAAAACCTGCCAGAGGGCGTTCTGCAGGTCCGACTGGGCGACAAGGGGCGCGAGATCGATCTTGGCGCGATGGAGCAGGTTCTGACTGACGCGCTGTTTGCGCTGGACACACATAACGAGGAGCTTCTGTCCCATGGATGACGACATCCAAGAAACGCCGGCCGAGCCGATACGATCGCAAAACCCGCTGCATCACGTTCCGGTCGAGATCACCGTCGCCGTCGGCAAGGCGCGCCCCAAGCTGTCAGAGCTTCTTAAGATGGACCAGGGGGCCGTCCTGACGCTGGACGCCAAGGTCGAGGATCCTGTTCTTCTTTATATCGGCGACCGGCTTATCGCCAAGGGCGAGCTGGAAGAGTTGGAGGGCGAAGATGCGGGCCTTCTGGCCGTTCGCCTGACCGAAATCGCGGATATGGAAAGCGGCCTCTGATGCGTCTCGGCCTCTGGCTTCTGCTGTTCGCCGCCGCCGTGGCGCTGCCGGCAGAGGCACAGCAGATCTCCATTGATTTCGACGGCGAAGGTACGCTGGCGGGGCGGGGCATTCAGTTGCTGGTGCTGATCACGGCCCTAAGCCTGGTGCCTGGACTTCTGGTGATGATCACGTGCTTTCCGTTCATCGTCACCGTTCTGTCGATCCTGCGCCAAGGCATCGGACTTCAGCAGTCTCCGCCCAACATGCTGATTGTCACACTGGCCCTGTTCCTGACCTATTTCGTGATGGAGCCTGTATTCACCGAAGCTTGGGAAGTGGGCGTCACCCCGCTGGTCGACGGAATCCTGTCGATCGAGGAAGCGCTGCCCCGGGCATTGGAGCCATTCCGAGTCTTCATGGCCGGCCGCGTCGACCCCGCGACCTATGAAGCGCTGGCGACCCTGCGCCCCGAAACTGCAGACACCGGTCTTGCGCCGGACTCCCCCCTGTCGATGCTGGTCCCCTCCTTCCTTCTGTCCGAGATCGAACGGGCCTTTCAGGTGGGCTTCCTGGTGTTCCTGCCATTCCTGATCATCGACCTCGTTGTCGCCGCGGTTCTGATGTCTATGGGTATGATGATGGTGCCACCTGCAATCGTATCTTTGCCCTTCAAGCTGGCTTTCTTCGCCGTCGCGGACGGGTGGACGCTGATATCCGGGGCCCTGGTGACAAGCTACTTCTGAACGACAGAAGGCCGCCCGGGGGGGGGGGCGGCCTTCCGGGATTTCAGGACGTTGACCTCAGCTGCCGCTGTCTTCCGACATCTCTTCGTCCGGCCCGAGGGACTGGAGGTAGGCGAACACGTTCTGGGCGTCTTCCTCGTTGCGCAGGCGGAACGACATCTTGCCGCGCGCGCGACTGTCAAGAAACTCGGAAAGGTGGCCAGAGGGGTCCTGAACATACGGCACGAAATTGGCCAAGTCCCACTGCAGACCCGCCTCTCCAGCTTCGACCATGGCATCGGAATAGCGGAAATCCTCGACCGTGCCCGCTGTGCGTCCCACGACACCATAAAGGTTGGGGCCCGTGCGGCCGGCGCGACCGGCCAGCGTCTCACCCTCGTCGTTCACAACGACATGGCAAGCCTGGCACTGGTTGAACACCGTTTCGCCGGCCGCTGCATCGCCCGCCATCTCATGACTTTCGGCAAAGGCCGGTGCTGCCAAAAGACTGGCGGCAAAAGAAAGCACGACTAGTTTCATAGGAAATTTTCCTCCCATTGCGGGGCAAGTCCGCCCCGTGAACTTTTCTTTTGAAAGAATAGCTTTGAGAAAGCACCAGTCAATTGGCTGGCCCTTGGGCAATCAAGCAACTTGTCGCGACAAGGCGCATTGCTTCCACAGACCGTTCAGCGCCTCGACCAAATGGTCGATATCGGCGTCCGAGTGAAGCGGCCCTGGCGTGAAACGCAGCCGCTCGGTGCCCTTCGGAACAGTCGGATAGTTGATGGGCTGCACATAGATCCCGTAGCTTTCCATCAGTACGTCCGCGATCATCCGGCATTTAACCGGATCGCCGATCATCACCGGAATGATGTGGCTGGGGTTCGGCAGATGCGGGATGCCCAGCCGGTCCAGCCGCTCACGCAAGCGCGCAACCTGACGGCGCTGCCGCATCCGCTCGATCTCGGAGGTCTTCAGGTGCCGCACCGCGGCCGTTGCTGCAGCCGCGACCGCGGGCGGGATCGCTGTTGTGAAGATGAACCCCGACGCGAAGGACCGGATGAAGTCGCACAACGCTTTCGAGCCGGTGATATACCCGCCAAAGCACCCGAACGCCTTGCCCAGTGTCCCCTCGATCAGGGTGATGCGGTCCATCAGCCCTTCGCGCTCAGCCACGCCACCGCCGCGGGGGCCGTACATGCCCACGGCGTGCACCTCGTCCAGATAGGTCATGGCGCCATGCTTTTCGGCGACATCGCAAATCTCGGCGATGGGGGCGATGTCGCCATCCATGGAATAGACGCTCTCAAAAGCTACAATCTTCGGCACGTCCGGCCCGTAGGCCGACAGCTTGCGGTCCAGATCCTCGGGGTCGTTGTGCCGCCAGATCACCCGCTCGGCGCGGGAATGGCGCATCCCTTCGATCATGCTGGCATGGTTCAGCGAGTCCGAGAAGATGACCGCCCCCGGCAGCCGCGATCCCAAAGTCGACAGGGCCGCCCAGTTCGACACGTAGCCCGACGAGAACAGCAGCGCGTCATCCTTCCCGTGCAAATCGGCCAGTTCGTGCTCCAGCGCGACATGGTGATGCGCCGTCCCCGAGATGTTGCGGGTCCCGCCCGCACCGGTGCCGCAAGATTGCGCCACGTCGACCATCGCTGCCACCACGTCGGGATGCTGGCCCATGCCCAGGTAGTCGTTCGAGCACCACACCGTCACTTCATCGGGTCCCGGTCCGTGGTTCCTTACCTTCGGGAACTGGCCGCAGACGCGCTCCAAGTCGGCGAAGAAGCGGTAGTTTCCTTCGGCTTTCAGGGCCGAAAGCTGATCGGTGAAGTGCCGTTCAAAGTCCATTCTTCGCCCCTCCTTCGGGCATTTTCGTCTTGGGGGCCGGGATCGCCCAGCTCCAGAGTTTCGCGTCCGGCAGGGGCAGGACCATCAACCAGTGTTCCAGAAGCGCCAGCCCCGTCAGAGCGGCCAGGAGGGCGAACTGAACGTCGCCCGTAAAGATCGACCGTTCGATCCAGCAATAGACCGCGGCCGTCAGCAGAAGGATCGAGATCGGAAACAGCCACGAGACCGGCCCCTGCCGGAAATAGCTTGGCAGATGCGCTAGCGGACGCGGCAGGAATTCGGCATTGATGCGCGGCACGCCCAGAAAGATGTTCAGCTTGGCCGAGATGCGCGCGCCCCAAAGTACCGCATAGGTCCAGAAGCCCGTCGGGTTGCCTTCGAAAGCCAGCGCCCAGAAGAACACGAGGCCCGCGGTCAGCAGAAGCTCGTGCCAAGCGATGACCCGCCAGGCCGCGCGGAAGCGCTGGGCGCCGGTCACGCAGAACGGCATCGGCGCGCGCGACGGGCCGGTAACGCAGCCGGTCAGGAACGACAGTTCGATCCAGCCCCAGACCGCCAAGGCCGACAGGAACCCGCCATATGCCGCACCGGGCATGCCGGCGGTCACGATGGCCCCGGCGATGCCGGCGACCAACACGGGCAAGGCGCCCAGGACCACGCGCCCATGCGCCCCCCGGCCGCGTCCGTCGGCGCGCTGGACCACCCACAGGATCGCGCCGGTGGAGAACCACCAGACGAAAAGCGCGAACAGCGCTGCGATCCAGGGGGTGTCCACGGCCGTCTCCCTCAGTAAGCCGGTTCGAGGCGCACGTCGTCGGGCACCGCGTTCTTCTTCACCGGCATGGTGTAAAGCGACACGAACGCCGCGGCGGCCTTCGCCCCCGCCGCCGCACGCCCCATCATGCCGGACACACCACCGCGCGCCTTGGCCGCATCCATCTGACGCACAGCCCGTTCCATGGCACGACAGCCGTTGATGAAGCGTGGATTGTCGAGGTCCAGTTCGACCGGGAAGACCTGCCGTGCGATCTCGCTGGTCTTGCGAAAGACCTCCATGTCGTACCAGTCGATATCGACGCCAAGCGCCTCGTGGAACTTCGGCCGCGCATGGTCGCGCACCCACATGGTCGAGAACACGGCCGTCAGGAAGAACCGGATCCACAGCTTGTTGGCAAAGCTCTGCGTGATCTTGGGATCGGTCCGCATCAACAGGGCGAAGGCCTCACCATGGCTGAACTCGTCGTTGCACCACTCCTTGAACCACTTGAAGATCGGGTGGAACCGATGCTCCGGGTTCGCCTCGAGGTGGCGATAAATGGTGATGTACCGCGCATAGCCGATCTTTTCGGACAGGTAGGTCGCGTAATAGATGAACTTGGGCCGGAAATAGGTGTACTTCTTCTCGCGCGTGAGGAAGCCCAGGTTCACCGCCACGCCCGCCTCGCGCAGCGCGTCGTTGATGAAGCCCGCATGGCGTGCCTCGTCGCGTGACATGTAGCTGAACAGCTCCTTGATGTCCTCGTTCGTGCCGCGGCGCTTCATCTCCTTATACAGCACGCAGCCGGAGAATTCGGCCGTGCAGCTCGAGATCAGGAAATCCAGAAGCTCGGCCTTCAGCTCGGGCTCCATCCCCTCCCAGTCGACATGGTCCCAGTCCTCAGTCTTGCGGAAGTGGCCTTTGTTGGGGTCGTTGCGCATCTGCTCCATCAGCTTGTCCCAGTCCGCGCGGACGGGGCTGACGTCGATGGCGTCTAGCTCGGCGAAATCGGTAGTATAGAAGCGCGGCGTCAGAAGCGTGTTCTGCATCGCAAGCGCGGTGGCGGCCTCGCTGTCGAATTTCGACTGGGCCTGCTGGATCGCCAGGCCTTCCTCGACCGTGGTGGCGTCGGCGGTGTGAGGGGTTTGCACGTTCATGCCCGGCACTCCTCTCCGCCGGTGCCGCTGGCCGACACCTCGTCACTGAACGAGAACTCGCATAGCTCCATGAACTCCATGTCGCCGGTCAGCTTGGTCCACAGACGCTCCAGCCCCGAGGCGCGGCGGATCGTGGCCATGCGGCTTTCACGAACCTCCTCGCCCCAGCCGGCCATCACAGGCGTGCCGTGGACCTGAACCGTGTCGCCGGGGTGGATGACCGCCCCGTTATCCAGCCGGACATGTGCCGACAGTTCCTCGAACTTGTGGACGACCTCGACCGTGCAGGGCGCGGTCTCGACCGTTTTCGTGAAAAATCCCATCTCATTCCCCTCCTTGGCTGCTGCCCGGGGCATCCCCGAACAGGACCTCCCAGTGCCGGGCATTACCGGCCCCGAAAGAGGTCAATTCGGCGCTCCACCCCGTGGCGGGGTCGGACAGCACCAGCCGCCCGTTGGCGAGACGGGCGAGCGTCACGGGCGGGTTGCCCGAAATCCGGTGAACGACGCGCTGTCGGTTCAGCGCATCCCCCACCACGGCGATGAAGGCGCCGTTGTCGGTATCAAGAAGGATGGTGCCGTCCGGCGCAATGGCCGTGGCGGCGATCGAGTCGCTTTCCAGCACGAAGGTCCGGCTTTCGACCACCGCCGCAGCTTCGGGCACGCCGGACAGGGGCCGGTCGGTAACGCTGGCCCAGGTCGCAAGACCCAGCGCGCTCAGCGCCATGGCGCCCATCGCGACCAGAAGCTTGCGCGGAATCATCTCGCGGTCGCGTTCCTGCATCTCGCGCCGCTCGGCATCGTAATAAAGGCCCGTGTTCCGCATCGTCCTCATCCTCACTCGGCGGCCATGGCGCTCAGTTCGGGGCGCGTGCTGCGCGCCTCGACCGCGTTGGCCAGTATGCCTGCAATCAGTTTCGCGTCTTTGACACAGCGCAAAGCGGGCTTCACGTCGCGCATGTGCCACGGCCGGACATGCGGCCACAGCACCACGTAGGACAGCCGCGTCTCGCTGGCCGGCGTCAGCGCGATGGTCCCCGTCCCGGAGCGTCCCAGCGCCAAGTCGGCCGACGCGATCTTCGGGAAGGGCAGGTTCACCGTCAGGGTCAGCGCCGCGCCGATGCGCATGGCGACCCGCTCGGTCGTAATGGTATAGACGGTCGCGCGCGCCTGCACCCAAGCGATCGCGAACAGGATGGCGCAGGCCACCAAGCCCACCGCCAGGATCGGTACGCCGTAGCCCATGGCGCGCAGCCATCCGAACTCTGCCGCCAGCGAGGCGCCCCGCGCGAAGGCCAGCAGCACGAAATACCCCGCGATCCATTTCAACGACAGGGACGACACCGCCAGCGCCCAGGCGTCCGGGCGGCCCTGCCACAGGACCGACTCGCCGCGGGGCAGCGATTCGGGCAGGCCGGGGATCTCCTCGATGGTGAAGTCGGGATCGTTGCGATAATCGCGGGGCATCGGATCAGGCTCCCTTACAGTAAAGTTCACCGCCACCGTAGAAGGCGACGATCTTCTCTTCTTCCAGCAGCGTGATCTCGCGGTCCGACTTTGTCTTCGGCACCTGCGCCATACGGGCGGTGTTCAGCGTGCGGATGTCGACATAGCGCTGCTTCATCCGGACCAGCTGCATCGGCGCAAGGCAGCGCCCGCCTGCCTCCAACTCGATCTCCAGATAGCGGATCATCTGCTCGGGCACGTCGATCCACAGGTCGACAACCGTGCCGGCGACATGATCGTCGTTGCACACGACCGGCATCCCGCGCGGATCGCGCCCCGCGCTGACGAAGAAAGACTCGTGCTGTGCCATGGGCTGGATCTTGGCGTGGCCGTTGCCGTCCCGCTCGACCCGGTCACGACGCGGCACCCAGCTGGCCGGGCCCACGCCGTCCAGCATCGGATCGCCGGTGGGCTTGTGCGGGAACCCTTCCGACAGGGCGGTCCGGGCCATGGCAAGTTCGGCGCGACGATGCTGCTCTTCGTTCTCGGCAGAGGGAACGATGACATCGGGCATGCCGTCGGGCATCAGGAACGCCTTGGGCTTGGGCACCGGGAACGGCCCCTGGTTCGGGGCGACCGTGCCGTCCTCTTTCTCAAGGGGATAGCCTTCGCGCATGTTCTCGGTCTGCAGGTAGTAGACCAGCAGCGCGAAGAACAGCCAGAAGCCCCAGATGGCGACCGCCGCCAGATCCGTATCTCCGAAAAATTCAACACCGACCATGATGTCCTCCTGTCAGGTTGGGAAGTCGGCAAGACCGATCTTGCCGTCTTCGCGGGTCTCTATGGGATGGACGAACGACAGGCGGACCAGAGGCCCGAGGACCGCAAGCGTTCCGAACAGCAAAGCAATTTCAATATGGTAAACCGTGGTATAGCCGATTGCGGGCGTATCCAGCGTCGCCCCCAGCGCGCCCGAAGCGGCCAGCGCGCCCACCCCGTCCTTCACCGCGCCGCCCAGCCCGATGGCCAGCCCCGCGGCGGTGGCCTGCGCCGCCCCCCACGCGCCCAGCGCCAGCCCCCGGCCGGCAACGCCGCGGGCGGGCAGGGTCATCGCGGCCGTCAACGTCGCGACCGAGAACAACCCCCCGCCCAATCCGATCCCGATGGCCCCGGCATAGAACAGCGCGGGCGCCTGCATTGGCGGGGCGAATATCACGGCCGAAAACGCGCAGACCCCGAACAGGATCCCGCGCGCGGCCATGCGGAACGGGTCCAGCCCGCTGGTCAACCACCGCGCCGCGAAGGCAAAGCCCACAAGCGCGCCGCCGGCCCACATCGCCGACAGCCACGTGGTGTGCCCGACGCTCAGCCCCAGTATCTCGCCGCCGTAGGGCTCCAGCAGCACGTCTTGCATGTTGAAGGCCAGCGTGCCCGCAAACACTACGGCCAGCAGCCGCCCGGCATCCCCGCCGCTGGCGAAATCGCGCCACGCTTCGCCGAAGGCAGGCCGCGGTTCGGCCCGCTCAGTGCGGTTCTGGGGGCGCACACGCTCCTGCTTCCACAGGGCGATCAGGTTCAGCGCAACCGTGGCCAGCGCCGCACCCTGCACGACCCGGATCAGGGCTAGCGGGGTGAAATCCGCCAATAGCCAGCCCATCACCAGCGCCGAAATGCCCATGCCCAGCAGGAACATCACGTAAAGCAGCGCCACGACCCGGGGCCGCGTGTCTTCGTCCGCGCGGTCGCAGGCCAGCGCCAGGCCAGCGGTTTGCGTCATGTGCAGCCCGAAGCCCGTCATGATGAACGCGGCTCCCGCCAGCACTTCGCCGGCGAAGGGCACGTCGTGAACCGTGTCGCCGCCCAGCACCAGCAACGCGAAAGGCATCAGCGCCAGACCGGCCATCTGCCACAGGGTTCCGAACCAGAGGTAAGGCACCCGCTTCCAGCCGATGGCGCTGCGGTGGGTGTCGCTGCGATGACCCAGAAACGCCCGGAACGGCGCGACCAGTACCGGCAGCGCGATCATCGCGGCCACCAGCATCGCGCCCAAACCAAGCTCGACGATCATCACCCGGTTCAGGGTGCCCAGAAGCAGCACGCTCGCCATGCCCACGCTGACCTGGAACAGCGACAGCCGCAGAAGCTGCCCGATGGGCAGCCCCTCGGACGCGGCATCCGCGAAAGGAAGATAGCGCAGGGGAAGGCGAGCAAGGCTCATGTGGCGACCTCCAGGCAGGTCGAGATATAAAAGCCCGAAGAGATCCGATCGACGACCGAAAGCTTGCGCACGCATCCCCCCCGTTCCAGGTGCCGGGCCAGGCGGCGCGGGGCGTGGGGAATCATCACGGGCGATCTGTCGGATTTGGGAAACAGCCGCCCGATCCCCCACATCGCCGTCAAAAGCGGCGTGCGCGGGGCGACGGTAAAGACGATCTTTCCCTCGGTCCGGTCCGACAGGTCGGCCAGCAAGGAACAGATGTCGAGGGCGTCGTAATACAGAAGCGAGTCCATCGCGACCACGTGGTCGAAACGCCCGAAGGCATCGTCACGCAGATCGCCGGTGCGGAACTCGACACGTGCGGCCAGATGGTCGGGGAGCCGGGTGCGTGCCACATCCAGAAGGCTCTCGCTGATATCAACTGCAACGACCTCGGCCCCGCGCTCGGCCAGCGCTTGGCTCAACTGCCCGACCCCGCACCCTGCATCGAGGATGCGCATCCCGCTCAGATCATCTGGCAGGCGCGACAGGATCAACGCGCGCATCTCGTCCCGGCCCGCGCGCACAGTGCGCCGCACCCAGCTCACGTCGGCGTCCGAGGTCAGGCGCGTCCACACATCCGTCGCGGTGCGATCGAAATAATGCTCCACCCGGTCGCGGGTCTCGTGCCAGTCCGACCCGTCGGGACGGTTGCCCGACGTTTGTCCGGCGTTTGACCGGCCGGTGTCCGGCGCAGAGCCGCCCCCGGCACGGCCCATGTCCGACGCAAGCCCGACAGGTGCGGGACGGATTTTCCGGGCGGGGCGCAGGGGCATCAATCGAATCCCAGAAGCTCGAAGATGTCGCGATCTTCCATCGGTGCGGGCGCCAGACCTTCCGTTCCGGCATACAGCGCCGTGGCCAGACGGATATATTCCGCCCGCGCCCGCACGATGTCCTCTTCGTCGTCCATCTCGAAAAGCGTTTTCTTTTTCAAACGACTGCGACGGATCGCGTCGATGTCGGGCATATGCGCGATGCGCTCGAACCCGACGGTGTCGCAATAGCGATCGACCTCGTTGGTGTCCTTGCTGCGGTTCGCGATGCAGCCGGCCAATCTTACGTTGTAATTCCGGGACTTGGCCTGCACCGCCGCGATGATCCGGTTCATCGCATAGATCGAGTCGAAGTCGTTCGCGGTCACGATTACTGCCCTATCGGCATGCTGCAACGGCGCCGCGAACCCGCCGCAAACGACGTCGCCCAACACGTCGAAAATGACCACATCGGTGTCCTCAAGCATATGATGTTGCTTGAGAAGTCGGACAGTCTGCCCCACCACGTACCCACCGCAGCCGGTGCCCGCGGGGGGGCCGCCTGCCTCGACACACTGGACGCCGTTCCAGCCGACGGACACGAAATCCTCGGGGCGCAGTTCTTCGGCGTGAAAGTCGACGTCCTTGAGGATGTCGATCACCGTGGGCTGAAGGCGCCCGGTCAGGGTAAAGGTGGAATCGTGTTTGGGGTCGCAGCCGATCTGAAGAACCCTGTGGCCCAACTTGCTGAACGCGGCCGACAAATTCGACGAGGTGGTCGATTTCCCGATGCCGCCCTTGCCATAGATCGCGAACACCTTGGCCCCGTCGATCTTCATCGACGCGTCTTGGTGGACCTGAACGGACCCCTCGCCATCTTCCCCGAGGCGCGGAACCCCGGCGGCTCTCCTCAGCGTCTGAACGTCGTCTTTCGGGCTCATTGCGTGCCCCCCTGAATTCGTGTGGCGTGGCCTGTTTTCGGAATGAAAACAGACTTTTGCGGCTATTCTGCCGCGATGCCTTCCATGCGGTCTTCCAACTCGTCCGCCGCGCCTTGAAGGGCGGCCAGCGTCTCTTCGTCCGGTTGCCAATAGGCCCTGTCCGATGCCTCCAGCAGGCGTCCCGCCATCCGTGCCGAGGCGGTCGGGTTCAGCTCGGCCAGGCGGCGGCGCATCTTTTCGTCCAGCACGAAGGTCTCGCTGAGGCGCTGATAGACCCACGGCTCGACCTCTCCGGTGGTGGCCGACCAACCCATCGTGTTCGTTACATGCGCCTCGATCGCGCGCACGCCCTCGTGCCCGTGCTTCAGAAGCGGCTCGTAAAAACGCGGGTTCAATGCACGGCTGCGGGTTTCCAGCGAAACCTGCTCCTGCAGGGTCCGGACCTTTCCCGCCCCGCGGGTCTGGTCGCCGATGTAAACCGGTGCGGCAGTCCCCTTGGCCCGCTTCACGGCGCGGCTGATGCCGCCCAGCGTATCGAAATAGTGATCGACGGTGGTGACCCCCAACTCGACCGACTCAAGGTTCTGATAGGCCAGATCGACCGTTTTCAGCGTTGCCTGAAGCAACGCGGCCTGTGCGCTGGGCTTGCCGTTTCGGCCGTACGCGAAGCCCTTGCGGGCCTGGTAGGCGTCGGCAAGCTCATCCTCGTGCCCGAAGCTCGAGGCATCGACCAACTGGTTGACGTTCGAGCCGTATGCCCCTTCCGCGTTCGAAAATACGCGAAGGCTTGCCGTTTCCATATCGCAGCCTGTCTCGGACGCGTAGGCCAGCGCGTGGGCGCGGACGAAGTTCTGGGCCTCGGGCTCGTCGGCCGTGGCAGCTTTCCACGCCGCCTCTGCCAGCATCCGGGTCTGCAGCGGAAGCAGGTCACGGAAAATCCCCGAAAGCGTCATCACCACGTCGATCCGGGGGCGCCCCAGCTTTTCCAGAGGCACCAAGTCGGCACCACACAGCCGCCCGTAGCTGTCGAAGCGCGGGCACGCTCCCATCAGCGCCAGCGCCTGTGCGATCGGTCCGCCATCGGACTTGATGTTGTCGGACCCCCAAAGCACAAGCGCGACCGAACGCGGAAGCGACTTGTGCGTCTCCAGCAGAAGCTGCGCCTGCCGTGCGCCGTCGGCCATCGCCCAGGCGGTGGGCATCCGGAACGGGTCGAAGGCGTGGATATTGCGCCCGGTCGGCATGATTTCGGGGCTCCGGATCAGGTCGCCGCCAGCGACGGGGGGAACGAACCGGCCGGCAAGCGCCCGCAGAAGGGCCGGGATCTCGGTCTGCTGGGTCAGTGCCGCGTCAATGTCCGCGCGCCGCTCGGCGTCCATCGCGGGCATGGCGTCCAACATCCGGGCGCGCTGCTCGGCATCCATGCCGCGGCCGACGATGTGAAGCCCGTCGGTGATCAGCGCCTCTTCCGTCTCGAGCAGCCGCAGCCACAGATCGCCGGGGGCCGTGCCGCCCAGATCGACCGCCTCGGCTTGCGTTGCGATCAGCGTCTCGACCTCGGCCCGCGCTTCGCCCGGGGGCGTCCCGCGCCAACGGGTCAGCGTTTCCTTCAGCTCGGCCAGTCCCTTGTAAAGGCCGGCTTGGCCCAGAGGCGGCGTCAGGTGCGTTACGCAGACGGCGTTCGCGCGCCGCTTGGCCAGCGTCGCCTCGGACGGGTTGTTCGCCGCATAGAGATAGACGTTCGGCATGTTGCCGATCAGCCGGTCTGGCCAGTCGGCCCCGGACAGGCCCGCCTGCTTGCCGGGCATGAATTCCAGCGCGCCATGCATTCCGAAATGCAGTAGGACATCCGCCCCGAAGCTTTGCTTGAGCCAGCGATAGAAGGTGACGAAGGCGTGGGTGGGGGCGAAGCCTTTCTCGAACAGAAGGCGCATCGGGTCGCCTTCGTAGCCGAAGGCCGGTTGGACACCGACGAAGACGTTTCCGAACTGCGCGCCCAGAACGAAGACACCACGCCCGTCGCTTTGGTGACGACCGGGGGCGGACCCCCAGGCGGACTCGACCTCGGACAGCCACGGTGTGTCGCGCACCATGTCATCGGCCGGGACGTGGGCGGCGACGTTGGCCTCCTGCCCGTATTGCGCGGCGTTGCCCTTGAGGACCGCGACGCGCAGCGCGTCGACATCGGCGGGTAGATCGACATTGTAGCCCTCGTCGCGCATGGCGCAAAGGGTGTTCCACAGGCTTTCGAAGACCGACAGATAGGCGGCCGTTCCGATGGCCCCTGCATTCGGGGGAAAGCCGTAGAGGACGATGGCGGCCTTACGTTCGGCCACTTTCGACCGGCGCAGGTCCACCAGGCGCCCCACCTTGTCGGTCAGCGCGACGATCCGTTCCGGGCAGGGCGCCATCGCGCGGGCCTCGGCGGTCGGGCGGCAGGCGCGGCGGCATCCATCACATCCGGTATCGCTATGGCGGCCAGCGAAGACGGTGGGGTTGGTCGCGCCGTCAATCTCGGGCAGGGCAACCAGCATCGTGGTCTCGACCGGGCCAAGCCCCTGCGAAGACCCGGCCCATTGGCCAAGCGTCTGGAATTCCAGCGGATGAGCGGCGACATAGGGCACGTCCAGCCGGGACAGGACACCGACCGCGGCGTCGCTGTCGTTGTAGGCCGGGCCACCCACCAGGCTGAACCCGGTCAAGGAGACCAGCGTATCGATCCGGTCGTGGAAATAGCTTTCGACCGCGGGGCGTCCGTCGAGGCCGCCGGCGAAGGCGGGCAGGACACGCAGCCCATCGGCTTCGAGGGCACGGATGACGGCGTCGTAATGGGCGGTATCGCCAGACAGGATGTAACTGCGCATCATCAGAAGACCGACGGTGCCGCGGGGGCTCTCAGGCTGCGGAAGCTTGGCGGGGTCCGTGACGATGCGGTCGGTCAGGTCCGGGTGATACAGGCCGACTTCGGGATACTCGACGGGCAACGCGGCCTCGGCGCCCCGCCACCGGGTCTCGGACGTGTAGCGCGAGATCAGGAAGCGGATCATCTGTTCGATGTTGTCGTCCGAACCGCCCAGCCAGTATTGCATGGTCAGGAACCAGGCGCGCATGTCCTGCGCCTTGCCGGGGATGAAGCGCAGGATCTTCGGCAGCCGGCGCAGCATCGTCATCTGCCGCGCACCGCTGGCCTGACCGGGCTTGGACGAGCCGCGCAGCTTCTTCATCAGCTTGCCCAGGCCCGACGGCGGGGCGGCCATGTCCAGATCGCCCATCCGGGTCAGCTTCACGATGGCCCCGTCCGAGACCATGCCGACCATCGCGTCGCACCGGTCGCGGGCTGCTTCGAGGTTGGGCAGGATCGCGCGGATATGTTCCTCGAGGAAGATCAGCGAGGTGACGACGATATCGGCCCGGTCGACAGCCTCGCGCGCCGCCTCTAGGGCGGCCGGATCCTCGCCCCATTCGGCAGCGGCATGGACTGTGACGGCAAGCCCGGGGAAATCCCGTTCGAGCCGGGGCAGGACGCGGGCGGCCGGACCCGCGGCGTGGGCGTCCAGCGTCACGATCGCGATGCGATAGCCCGCCTGCATATGTCCAAGCTCATCGCGCATAATGGGCCTTTGCCTCGTACAGGGTGTCCACCCCGATCTCGCTGACGCCGCGTTCGGCGGCGAAAGCCTCGGTATTGCGGCGGGCCTTCGGGCGCACGAAGAAGGGGATCTTCTTCAATTCGCGCTCGGCTGCCTCCAGCCAAACGACCGCATCCGTGGGGGCGGGGGCCTGGGGGGCCGTGTCCTCGGACCGCGCGACGGCCTTGCCGCCATGGTGGCTGGGGCCCGCTTCGTCGTGGAACTCGAAATCATCGCGGAACATGTGCAGAAGGTGTTCTTCCAGGCCCATGACCAGCGGGTGGACCAGTGTGTCGAACAGGACGTTCGCCCCCTCGAACCCCATGATGGGGGAGTAGCGGGCAGGGTAGTCCTGTACATGTACGGGGGCAGAGATGACGGCGCAGGGAATGCCCAGGCGCTTGCCGATATGACGCTCCATCTGGGTGCCCAGGATCATCTCGGGGGCGGCCTCTTCGATGGCACGCTCCACGTCCAGGTAATCGTCGGTGATCAGCGGTTCGACGCCGTACTCCTTGGCGGCCTTGCGCAGGGCGCGGGCGAATTCGCGATTGTAGCAGCCCATGCCGGCCACTTCGAACCCCATCTCGTCACGAGCGACGCGGGCCATGGCGATGACGTGGGTGGCGTCGCCGAAGAGAAAGACGCGTTTGCCGGTCAGGTAGGTCGAGTCGACCGATTCCGAGTACCAGGGCAGGCGCAGCCCCGCCTCGGACGGGCGCTGGGCGTCGGGTGCCAGTTTCAAAACCTCGGCGACGAAATCGCGCGTCGCCCCGACGCCGATCGGCGTGGTCTTGGTGTAGGGCTGGCCGAAGGTCTTCTCGCAATGCCGGGCTGCGGCTTCGCCAGTTTCGGGATAAAGCAAGACGTTGAAATGCGCGGCCCCCATGCGGACGATGTCCGCGGGGCTGGCCCCGAGCGGTGCGGTGACGTTCACCTCTATCCCCATATCGGCCAGAAGCGACGTGATCTCGGCGACGTCGTCACGGTGACGGAAGCCCAGGCCGGTGGGGCCGAGGATGTTGCAGGTCACACGTGCCGTCCGTTCGACCGGCGCCGCGAGGGCGCGCACGATCTGGTAGAACGTCTCGTCCGCGCCGAAATTCTCCTTGCGCTGGTAGGACGGTAGTTCAAGCGGGATGACCGGAATGTCGAACCCCATCGAGGCCGCCATGCCCCCGGGGTCGTCCTGGATCAGCTCAGCCGTGCAGGACGCACCGACAATGATCGCCTGCGGATCGAACCGCGCCACGGCGTCCTCGCAGGCGGTGCGGAACAGGTCGGCGGTGTCGGCGCCAAGATCGCGGGCCTGGAAAGTCGTGTAGGTCACGGGCGGGCGGTGGTTGCGCCGTTCGATCATCGTGAACAGAAGGTCGGCATATGTGTCGCCTTGGGGTGCGTGCAGGACGTAGTGCAGACCGGTCATCCCGGTTGCGACTCGCATCGCGCCCACATGGGGCGGGCCTTCGTATGTCCAGACGGACAGCTTCATGGCTGCCACCGGGGGCTGCGCGCCCCCGGACCCCCGCGGGGTATTTGACCAAGGATGAAGGCCGAAGGGGTCATTCCGCGACCTCCTTGAGCTTCAGCTTTTCCTTGCGGCGGATGGGCCGAGCAAAGAGCTCGGCCAGATCGCCCGCCTGTTCGTAGAAATGGACCGGGGTGAAGACGAGTTCGATCGCCCATTTCGTGGTCAGGCCCTCGGCCTCGAGCGGGTTTGCAAGCCCCAAGCCGCACACGGTCAGGTCGGCCCTCGCGGTACGGGCGCGGTCCAGTTGGCGGTCGACGTCCTGGCCTTCCGAGATCGTGGGACCGGCAGGGAGCAGATCCAGATCGGGGCCGACGATGTCCCGGTGGATATAGGGGGTGCCGACCTCGACCGCGTCCATGCCGCATTCACGGGTCAGAAAGCGGGCCAGTGGGATTTCGAGCTGGCTGTCGGGAAAGAAGAAGATGCGTTTGCCCTGAAGCGTTTCGGTGGCCCGGGCTACAGCCTTGCGGGCGCGGGCCCGGGGAGCTTCGGTCACCGCGTCGAAGGTGTCCCGGTCAACGCCGAACTCCCGCGCGATTGCGGAGAGCCAGGCGGTCGTTCCTTCTTCGCCGAAGGGAAGCGGGGCAGGGATGTGACGTGCGCCTCGCCGGGTCAGTTCGGCATGCGTCTCGCCCAGGAAAGGCTGGGTGAGGGCGTAGACGGTGTTGGGGCCGATCGAGGGAATGTCGTCGGCCCGGCGGGCGGGCAGGGTTCGGATCCCGTCGATTCCCATCTGCGAAAGCAGGCCAAGTGCCTGATCCTCGACCACGTCGGGAAGCGCCCCGATCAATAGCAATTGGCGCGCCTCGTTGCGCGGCAGAACGGGTACCATGGAGGCCAGGCACGCATCCTCGCCCTCGGTGAAGGTCGTTTCGATTCCCGAGCCGGAGTAGTTGAGCACCCGAACGTGCGGCGCGTGAACCCGGGTGAGCCGTTCGGCCGCCTTGCCCAGGTCGAGCTTGATGACTTCGGAGGGGCAGGAGCCCACGAGGAAAAGCTGCCGGATGTCAGGGCGACGCTCGAGCAGGCGGCCGACTTCGCGGTCGAGTTCGTCCTGGGCGTCGGCCATGCCGGCAAGGTCCGTTTCCTCGAGAATCGCGGTCGCGAAGCGCGGTTCCGCGAAGATCATTACTCCGGCGGCCGATTGCAGAAGATGCGCGCAGGTCCGTGACCCCACCACCAAGAAGAAGGCATCCTGCATTTTCCGGTGAAGCCAGATGATTCCCGTCAGGCCGCAGAAGACTTCGCGCTGGCCGCGTTCCTTCAGCACGGGGGCGGCGCCGCAGCCCAGTGCGGGTGGTGGCGGAAGCTGAGTCATGAGCCCACCCGCGCGCGGCGAAATTTAAGAACGAATTGCGCCGCGTTCAGCATATAGGCCCCGTACGCCATCAGCGTTAAAACCATCAGCGAGATCGGGTCGAGCGCCTGCGTGAACAGCGCCCAGAGATACGCGGTGTGAAGGGCGATCACGACGAAGGACACGATGTCTTCCCAGAAAAACGTAGGGGCCAGAAGATACTGGCCAAAAACGACTTTTTCCCAGATCGCCCCGGTTACCATGATCGTATAGAGAAGGACTGTCTTCGTCACGATGGAAGCGGTCGCGATAGCATAGCCGTCGCCCGTGACGAGGAACCGCACCACCAGCACGAGGGAAATTGCGAACACTGCGAACTGGAGCGGCGCCAGGATGCCCTGCACCATGGTCCAGCGGGTCGCGTCACGGCGCGCCCTTTCCTCCGCCGAATACAGCGGGGCTGCGGAAGCCTGGGGCTGGGAGATGGTGAAAGCTGCGTCATTCATGAACCGACAAAAGCACCGTGCGGGTGAATGTGTCAACTCAAACTTACACATTTGCGTCTAGGTGGCCTGACCAATTTATGGGCGAAGCTGTCAATTCTTTTTGACATGGCTTCGGCGTTCGTCGATCCTTCGACAAGTTTCTTGAACGTGCAGCGGGGGCGGACATGAGGTCGAAACAGCAGACCCGGTGGGACGTGCCACTGCGCAACGGGGGCGACCTCGACGATCTTGTCTCCCATGCTTTGGGGCTGACGGCGCGCAAACATCGTGCGGCGTCGAGCCAGGGCGGCGCAAAATGGGTGGAGCGTCTTCGCGATGCCGTGGTCGACACGCATAGCGAGCGGCGACTCGCCGTTCTGGCCGAGATGCGGGCTTCGGGGCTGTCTGTGCGGGATATGTGTGACGTCGTGATTCCCGAAGTCGCGCGCAACCTGGGGGAGGCCTGGGTTGACGATCGAATGAGTTTCGCGGACGTCACGATCGCCTGTGCGCGGCTGCAGTCGCTGTTGCGCGAAGATATCCTGGCCGGAACGGGCGATTATTCCGAGAGAGCGGGCGAACTTCTTGTCCTTGTACGGGCCGACGAGCATCACACCCTGGGGGCGCTTGTCCTGACCGGGCAGCTTCGCAGCCACGGGGTGTCCGTCCGCCTGATGATGGGCCGGCCCGAACCCGATGTTCTGACCTTAGTCGAAGATTGCGATTTCGATGCAATCCTCTTATCGATCTCACGCGCCGACGCGTATCCGGGGTTGCTTCGGTCGGTCGCTGCGATCCGATCTGCGGCTGGCGGCAATGTTCCGGTGATCGTCGGTGGAAGTATCTTGGAACTGGGAGAACCGATGGCGCTTGAGGTGTCCGGTGCGGATTACGCGACGAACGACATTTTCACTGCCCTTGCCGTATGCCGGCATGACGACCGAACGAACCGAGCAAATTAAGACCGATGTTGAGTTGCAGTTGGGAAACAGTATGACCAGCCGAGGAACCCGTTATTGGTCCAATGGGGCGATTCCGCTCATCGGGCCGGACGTTCTGGGCGAGATTATCGCCGCATGCTCGGATATTTCGGTCGTCGTGTCCGATATGGGTGACATCCTGTCGGTCATGGTCAATCCGAACCATGAAAGCCACGGCGTGCTGATTGATTGGGAAGGGCAGGACATGAGGTCCTTCCTCGCCTCGGAAAGTATTCCGAAGTTCGACCGCAAGATGTCCGAGATCCTGTCGGGGGCAGCGACGTCGCGCCCGGTCGAGTTGAACCATACGGCGAAGACCGGACTGACCTTTCCGCTCAGCTACTCGTTCCACACCATCGGGCCGGACGGGGCGATCCTGATGATGGGCCGGGATTTGCGGCCGATTGCCCAGATGCAGCAACAGCTTGTCGACGCCCAGATTGCCCTCGAGCGCGATTACGAGAAGCAGCGCGAGACGTCGACCCGCCTGAAGGTCCTGCTGGAGACAACACGGGACGCGGTCGTGTTCGTCAGTGCCGCATCGGGGCGCATCGTCGACCTGAATGGTCGCGCGGCGCGCCTGTTGCGTGGAACCCTCGATGAAATAAACGGCACCCTTCTGTCGCGCTGGATCGCATCCCCGGAGGGCGAGCTGGACCTGCGGGCGCTGGTCGGGGTGGCGCAGGGCGATGACACGACGCCGTTGACCCTTGTCCTTCCGTCGACACGGTCCGAGGTTCAGCTTCGCCCCACCTTGTTTCGCGCAGCTGGCGAACGGCTGATCCTGTGCCGCTTCGACCGCGGTAGTGAGCCGACGCTGACCAGCGAGACGGACTCGCGGGCCCGCCGCCTGTTCGAGAACACGCCTGATGGGGTGGTCTTCGTCGACCGGGCCGGCGCGGTTCTGGCGGCGAACGATGCCTTTCTGGCCTTGTCCGATCTAGGCGACACCGCGGCAGCAAGGTCCAAATCTCTGGCCGATCTGCTTGTGCGCGGTGGCGTCGATGCAAAGGTCATTCTGGATAATGCCGTCCGGAACGGCCAGATGAGAAACTACGCGACCCGCCTTGTGACGCCATTCGGCGCCGAGATCCCGGTGGAGATTTCTGCCGTTTATCTTGAGGATCCGTCGAAACCGGCGATTGGCTTGGCAATTCGCGATACGAGCCGGGCCGACGGCGTGCGCACCGGGACAGTGGAAAGCAACGTGCGGCCAAGCCGGGATCTCGTGGGCTCTGCGACGTTAAAGGAGATCGTGGCAGAGACGACGGAAGTGATCGAAAAGATTTGCATCGAAACAGCGATCGAGCTGACGGACAACAACCGGGTCGCCGCCGCTGATATGTTGGGTTTGTCGCGGCAGTCCTTGTATGTGAAGCTCCGCAAGTACGGGCTGCTGACCCGCGAAGACTAGGCGATCAGGAAGACCACCGTTCGGTCAGCGGACCGGTGCCACCCGTAGTGGGATCCGTCTTTGGCAGGGGAACCCGGGCAATCCGATCGACACTGTCTGCCACCCCATCCTCGATGCGTCGCGTCTCCAATTGATCCAAGCCCGGTGGATAGGCGCCGCAGACCTGAAACCCGCCGTGGTCGTCTTCCAGTTTGTGACCGGTGCCCGCTGGCAGGATCAGGCAATCGCCCGCCTTCACCTCGACGGCTTTCCCGCCGGGGCCACCGAGGACAAGCGTCGCGGCCCCCGCGCTCACGGCCAGGGCCTCGTGCGCGTTTGGGTGATAATGGTGGTATGAGAACACCGACCAGGTCCAGGTTCCGGTCCAGCCGTTCTCCTCCAACCGGGAGCAAATGTCATCCGCCCCCACCCCACTGAACGCGCCTTCGATTACCACCACGGGCAGGGCAGAATTGTTCGGAACGCCATTGTTGGACGTGAAATGAAAGACCTGCACCTTGGCCATGGTCGATACGACTCCGTGTTTTCAGGCAGAACGCAAAGGTCCGACGTCAGGTTCATCCTTGCCGCGGTGCCGCAGCCGACCGATCTTGGGGCCATGGAAGATGCCATCCCCATATGCGGCCTCTGCGGTCGGCCGATCCCACCGGACGTTCCGCAAAGCCTGCATCATTTGATCCCGAAGCTTCGCGGCGGGAAGGGTGGCCCGACCGTCCTTCTGCACCAAGTTTGTCACAGCGAGATTCACGCGACCCTTTCGGAGGCCGAATTGGCGCGTTCCTACAACACGATCAATGCCTTGCGGTCCCACCCCAGGCTTGAGAAATTCGCTGCGTGGGTTTCGAAACGGCCACCTTCGTTCCGCTCGAAGATTCCCACGGGGCCAAGGAAGCGCCGCAGATGACCAGGACGACCGTCCCGTGATATCCTTGCGATGGGCCGCGATAGGCGCGGTCATTCTCGCCGCCGCGTTGTGGGGCAGCACCGGCACGATCCAAGCGCTTTTGCCGGAGGGGCGTGCGCCCGTGGCAGTCGGGGCATTGCGCCTTATCGTCGGCGCCGCCACGCTTTTGCTGATGGCTGCGGTCCGGCCGGACAGCCGTGCTGCCTTCGCTGGCCTGCCATGGCGCGGCGTGGCGTTTTCGGGCATCGCGATCTGTGCCTACAACCTTTTGTTCTTTTGGTCCGTCTCGCTGACCGGGGTCGGGATTGGGACGGCCATCACCATCGGCAGCGCGCCAGTCTGGACATCGCTCTATGAGATCGCAATCGCACGCCGTCGTCCGCCGCCGCGCGCCTTGGTGGGACAAGCTATTTCGATCATGGGTGTCTTGATCCTCGCCACGTCCGGTCAATCCGGTCAGGCCGGGGGCGTCGGGATCCTCCTCGCGCTAGGCGCGGGCGCCTGCTATGCGGCCTATTCGGTGTCGACCTCGCGGATCGGACACACGGCGCCTTCGGTCTCCATTGCCGCCGCGACGTTCCTCGTGGCAGCGCTTTGTGCCGCGCCGGTCCTGATCTTCGTCCCACTCGGCTGGCTTGCGGGTCCAGTGCCTTGGGCGGCCATGGCCTTCCTGGGAATTGGCGCCACCGGGCTATCCTACGCCCTGTATACGTGGGGACTGACGCATATCACGGCGTCATCTGCAGTGACCCTCGCGTTGGTCGAGCCGTTGACGGCCTGGATTCTTGCCACGGTCGTCGTTCTCGAGCCTCTGACGTCGGGCGCGGTTCTTGGGGCACTTCTGGTTTTTGCGGGTCTGGTCCTCGTGACCACTGCTTCAGCGAGGACGCGTGCGCCCTTATCGAACGCCTAGGCCGATCCACCCTGGCGCGGTCCCAACCGCACGGCAGCGCCAAGGGCGACGAGCGTCAGGATCAAGGCCGTTCCCAGGATGAACAGCGCGAAGGCAATGGCAGCCCCCGCATCGGGGAGTCCGGGTACGTCTCCGGTGACGATCCACGTCCCCAACGTCGCCGCGAAGACGCAGATCACGGCAAAGGCCGCCCCAAGAACGGGGCCGCGCGTTCCCCTGGACCGCGGAGACACGGCGCGGCGTAGCGCGGAAAAGGCGCGGCGCGTATCCTCCTGCATCGCAAGAAGGGCAGGGACCAGTAAAAGCACCAGCACCATGCCGAACCCAAGCCCGTAGACCAGAGTGATGACCGTCGGCTTCAGGAATTGCGCTTGGCTTGAGGATTCGTAAAGAAGCGGCGCAAGCCCCAGAACGGTCGTCAGGGTCGTCAGAAGAACGGGCCGCAGGCGGTCGCAAGCGGCATCCACGATGGCGGGTCGCATGGCCCTGTCCTGGGAATACTCGTCCACCGTGGTGACCAGAACGATGGAGTCGTTGATGATGATGCCTGTCATCCCGATCAGTCCCACGACCGAGAACATCGAAAGCGGAACCTCCCAGATATAGTGGCCCCAGACGGCCCCGATCAGACCGAAGGGGATGATCGACATGATGACCAGCGGTCGTGTCCAGCTTGCGAAGATCCACGACAGGACAAGGTAGATTCCTAGAAGGCAGAACAGGAAGCCGATCAGCGCGTCGTTCAGAAACTCGTCTTCCTGCTCGGACAGGCCCGACAGCTCGGTCGAGACGCCATAGCGTTCCTGCAGGCGGGGCAGGATGTCGTCGGACAGGATCGTCATGACCTCGGCCGCGCGGGCCGGATCGTCCCCCGCCAGATCGCCGGTGACCGTGACTTCGCGGACGCCGTTCTCGCGACGGATGGTGGAAAAACCGTCCTGTACCGTGACGTTCACGATATCTTTCAGCATCGCTGTCCCGCCCGAGGCCGTCGGCAGGATCACGCGATCCAGGAAATCGGCGGTGAACTCGTCCTCCGGCAGCTCGACCCGGATCGCGGCAGAGCGTGTCCCGTCCGGGTAGGTCGCCGCCTCAATCCCCTCCAGGCGATCGCGCAGGATGCGGCCGATCCCGTCAATAGTGAATCCGAGCGCTTCGCCCTGTGCGGTCAGATCGAGGACGTATTCCTGCTTGTCGTAGGCAAGACTGTCCTCAAGCGCCGAGACCTCGCCGAATCCCGACAGCTCGGATTTCAGGGCCTCGGCCGCGTCCTTCAGGATCTGCGTTTCGGCCCCCGACAAACGCACGTCGATTGCGTCCCCTCCAGGCCCCGAGCGCCAGCCGCGAAACGACAGCTCTTGCATGTTCGGATGACGCGGGACGGCGTCCTGAAGGGCCGCGACGAATTCGAAGCTGGAATATGGGCGCAGATCCGGGTCGATCAGCTCGATGGAGATCGCACCAAGCTGATCGGGTTCCAGGTTCTCGGTCCCCGAGAGGCTTCGCCCGGCATTGCCCCCGATCTCGGCCAGGGCGTAGTCGATCGGGTTTGCGCCATAGTCTTCTGCGTATTGCGCACCCAACTCGTCCAGGGCCTGCTGGATCAGGGCCAGCTGCTCCAGCGTGTCCTCGCGCGGGGTCCCTGCCTGCATCGCGAAGTTGCCGGTAACGGATCCCCGCTCGGGCGAGTCAAAGAAACGCCATTGTACCTGACCGGAGATGAAAAGGACCGCGATAAAGGCTAGCAAGGATAACGCCCCGGCAAGCACGGGATAGCGCGCCTTCGTCACCAACCGCATGAGGGGGCGGAACGCATGATCGCGCAGCCATCCGAAACCCCGGTTCACCATCCGGGACGGCGCATCGTACCAGTGTTTCTTGGCCGAGTGGGCCAACGCATGGGACAGGTGGTTCGGTAGGATCAGGAAGCATTCGATCAGGCTGGCGATCAGGACCGCGATGACCGTGAAGGGGATGTCGGCGATCAGTGCGCCGAACGTGCCGCCGATGACCACCAACCCGAAAAAGGCGATCACGGTGGTGATCGTGGCCGAAAAGACCGGTGGGAACATGCGCCGCGCCGCGTTCTCGGCCGCGGTGACGGGGTCTTCGCCCAGCCGCCGGACGCGGAAATCGGCGTGCTCGCCCACCACGATGGCGTCGTCGACGACGATGCCCAGCGTGATGATCAGCGCGAACAGAGAGATCATGTTGATCGTCAGCCCACCAGCATACATCAGCGCAATCGCCGCGGTCATGGCAACCGGGATGCCGGCCGCCACCCAGAACGCGATGCGGGCGTTGAGGAACAGGAACAACAGGCCGACGACCAGCGCCAGGCCCATCGCGCCGTTGTCCAGCAGGATGTCCAGACGCCCCGAGATGTATTCGGCGCGGCCGCGGATCAGGTCGATTTCGACCCCTTCCGGCAGGGTGGGGCGAACCTGCGCCGCCACCTCCTCGACCTGGGCCTGGATCTGCAGCGCGTCGCCCTGCTGGGACCGCTGAACCTGGATCGACACGGCGGGGTTGTCGCCGACGAAATAGGCTCGTTCGCGGTCGGCCCCTTCGACGACGACGCGGGCCACGTCACCCACGGTCAGGGGCGGCCCGTCCGCGCGGGATCGCAGGACGACATCGGAAATCTGCGCGGCCGTCCGACTTTCCGTGCCGGCCCGGACCCGTGCGGTGCCCCCCACATCGCCTGCGGGGGAGGCATCGGTTTCCGCGCCGATGGCGCTGGCGATCTCGGCCAGTGTCAGGTCGTACTGGACCAGCGTCAGCGAGGGGACCTCGATCACGGTCTCCGGCGCGGCGATGCCTTGCGTGATGGTCCGCGTCACGCCCGCCTGGAACAGTTGCGTCACGAAATCGTCGGCGATGCGGGCCAACTGATCGACGCCGACCGGACCTGTGATGACCACGTCGGTCACGCGATCGCGCCACCCGCCGGATCGGATCTCGGGTTCCTCGGCCGAGGCCGGAAGGTCGGAAAGACCGTCAAGCGCCTCTTCGACATCCGCGTTCGCGACGGCCATGTCGTAATTCGGCTCGAACTCGACCTCGATCGAGGCACGCCCTTCGGACGAGCGGGATTCAACTTCGACCACGCCTTCGACCGCGATCAGCGCAGGCTCCATCACGCTGACGATAGCGTCGTCGACCGCTTCGGCCCCGGCGCCGGGCCAGGCGATCGAGATGTCGATATTGTCCGAGATCACGTCGGGGAAGAACTGCGCGCGCATTCGTGGAAGTGCCGCGATTCCAAGTGCCAGAAGGATCAGCAAGAGCAGGTTGGCGGCGGTGCGGTGGCGGGTGAAATACCCCAGAAGCGAACCGATCATCCCCCGCGCGTCCCTTCAAGCCGTTCCACGACCTGGGCCGGGACCTGCGCTTTCTGAAGCTGGGCCAACACCCGCGCCTTGGCCTCCTCGGGCATGCGGGCGTTGTCTTCGACCATCGCGATCAGCGCCGCGCGCCGCTCCGGGGTCAGGTCCATCATCTGGGCGCTGTCCTCGGCGGCCGGGGCGTCACCGTCGGACTGGCGCAACGGGCGCACCTTGATCCCCGTCCCCAGAAGGGGGGAGCGTTCGGCCACGACCTCGGCCCCTTCCAGGTCGGGGGCCCGCACCAGAACGCTATCGCCCTGGGTTCGCAGCAGTTCGACCTGGGCCAATTGGAGGCGGTCGTCGTCGGACAGATACAGAACCGTCTGTGCCGCATCGACGGCGCTGGCGGGAAGCTGGGCAACATTCTCCAACGGGGGCTCGGTCACGCGGACCCTTGCAAAATCCCCGGGGCGGAAGCCCTGAGGCTCTTCCAGCCGCGCAAACAGCCGGCGGCCAGTCTCCCCCGTTCCGACAGCCGGGGCTTCGCGGGTGATGGTGGCGGGCGACGTCAGGGTGTATCCGCCAACTTCGAGACTGACGGTCGCCTGTTCGGCCGCCAGGGTGCCGTCCTCGTTCAGCAAACGTACGTAATCGGGGGTGGACAGGCGAAACGCGATTTCGAGGCGACCGGGGTCGATCAACGTCGCTAGTTGCTCGTTGGTGGAAACCAACCCCCCTTCGCTGACCGTGAGGTCAGAGATCGTCCCGGCAAACGCCGCTTCGATCCGGGTGTCAGCCAATGTGCGCTGGGCCTCGGCGACCGCAATTTCTCGGCGCGACAAGGCGGTGCGGGCCTGTGCGACGCGGGCATCGGCCTGCTGCGCGGCCGATCGCCGCGACAGAACCTGTTGGCGGGCGGACGCGGCCGAGATCTCCGCTTCCTCGACAGAGGCTTCCGTGCCCACGCCGCGGTCGGCGAGGTCGCGTTGCCGTGCCAGTGCTCTTTCACGCAAGTCGGCCTGTTCTCGGGCGGCGTCCACATCCTCGACCGCCAGTTCGGCGGCCGCCTGGGCATCGCTCCGTTCAGCCTCGGCATCCTGAAGGTCGGCTTCGGCCAGGGCGAGGGTGGTTTCGGCATCGGTAGGATCGATCGCGAACAGAAGCTGACCCTCGGTCACGCGCCCGCCTTCCTCGACGCCGGGCCCAAGCTCGATCACGCGTCCGGCCACGGGCGCCCGCAGGTCGAGGGACCGGCGCGCGCGGATTTCGCCGAAACTCGTCAAGGTGGGGGTGATCGTCTGCTGCGTGACGAAGACGACGTTCGCAGCGAACACCTGCTCTCGCCCCGGCCGCTGACCCGGTTCGCGATTTGCGCGTTCCTGCAACGCGTCGCGTAGGCTTCCCCCTGCCAACGCAAGAAGCCCCGCCGTGATAGCCAGCAAAAAAAGGCCGGTCAGGGCCCGCGTCAGAAATCGCATGCGTCGAATATCTCCGGATCTGTGTGCAGTATAGACCGTCACCTTGCGGGCACAAAGCACGCCGGTGTGAGTGATACGTCATGCCACGCCGGCTCCGTCGCGAAGCTCTGCTATTTTCTGCGCTTGTGCTCGTCGAGCCTGGGCATGATCTCGATGAAGTTGCAGGGACGGTGCCGGTAATCCAACTGCCATTTGAGGATCTCGTCCCACGCGTCCTTGCACGCGCCGGTCGAACCGGGAAGCGCGAACAAATACGTCCCGTTCCGTACACCGCCGCAGGCCCTGCTCTGCACGGCAGAGGTTCCGATCTTCTGCATTGAGATCAGGGTGAAGACCGTCCCGAAGGCGTCGATCTCCTTCTCGTAGACATCGCGATGGGCTTCGACCGTAACATCCCGCCCGGTCAGCCCGGTCCCGCCGGTCGACAGAACCACGTCGACGGCATCGCCATCGCACCAATCGCGCAACTGGTGCGCGATGGCGACCCGGTCGTCCTTGAGAAGGGCACGCGCGGACAGGGTGTGGCCCGCCTCCTCCAGTCTGGCGACAAGCGTATCGCCTGACCGGTCGTCCCCCATCTCGCGGGTGTCGCTGACGGTCAGGACGGCAATACGGGCCGGGATGAACGCGCGCGTTTCGTCGATGCGGGACATGTCGGGGCTGGCCTTGTCGGTGTGGATCAGAGGTCGAGCTTGTCGAAATCCGAAGGTGCGTGCCGCTCCAGAAGGAAGTCATCCCCCTTGCGGTTCACGCGCTTGCCACGTTGCACGCCGGGGCGGGCGTCGATCTCTTTCGCCCAGCGGATGACATGCTCGTATTCATGGACGCTCAGGAACTCGCCGGCCTCGTAGGCCTCGCCGAAGACCATGCGCCCGTACCAAGGGAAGGTCGCCATGTCCGCGATGGTATAATCGTCCCCGGACAGGAACCGATGCTCGGCCAGATGCCGGTCCAACACGTCCAGCTGGCGCTTCGTTTCCATGGCGAACCGGTTGATCGGGTATTCCATCGGTTCGGGCGCGTAGGCATAGAAATGGCCGAAGCCACCGCCGAGATAAGGCGCCGAGCCCTGAAGCCAGAACAGCCAGGACAGCATTTCGGGACGGTTTGGCCCCAGGAATACATCATAGCGCTCGGCCAGGTGCATCAGGATTGCCGCGGATTCGAACACGCGGAGGGGCGTTTCGCCGGATCGGTCCAAAAGGGCCGGGATCTTCGAGTTCGGATTGACCGATACGAAGCCGGACGCGAACTGGTCGCCATTCGCGATGTCGATCATCCAGGCGTCATACTCCGCGGGATACCCGGCTTCGAGCAGCTCCTCGAACAGGATCGTGACCTTCTGCCCGTTCGGCGTCCCCATGGAGTAAAGCTGGTAGGGGTGTTCCCCCTCCGGCAAATCCTTGTCATGGGTGGAGCCGGCGATGGGACGGTTCAGGCTGGCCCATTTGCCGCCCGACTCCGTGTCCCAGGTCCAGACCTTGGGTGGCGTATAGTTGGTCATGTTGGCTCTCCTGCCGGTTTGGGCGGAGGGTAACGCCCCTGCGCCCTCCGTCAATCCAGCCGGTCCTTCAAAGCAAGAAGATCGGCCCATGCCTCGCGCTTGGCGACGGGGTTCCGCAGCAGATAGGCGGGGTGGACCATCGGCAGGGCAGGGCGGCCCTGCACCTCTGCCCACTTGCCCCGCATGCGCGTGATCCCCCGGCGTCCCAGAAGCGCATCGGCCGAGATGTTGCCCATCACGATCAAAACGTCGGGCGCCGCGATCTGGATATGGCGATGAAGGAAGGGACGCATCATCGCGATTTCCTCGGCCGAGGGATCGCGGTTCTGCGGGGGGCGCCAAGGCAGAACATTGGTGATGTAGAGGCTGCCGTCCCCCCGCGACAGGCCTATCGCGCCGAACATTCGATCCAGAAGCTGCCCGGCACGACCGACAAAAGGCTTTCCCGCAATATCCTCGTCACGCCCGGGCGCTTCGCCGACGATCATCACGCGCGCGCCGGGGTTTCCGTCCGAGAACACGAGATTGCGCGCGCCGCGCTTGAGATCGCACTCCTCGAACGCAGACATCGCGGCCCGCAGACCGTTTAGATCGGCACTCGCCCCGGCGGCGGCTTTTGCGACGGCCACAGGATCGGTCGTCTGAACAGCCGGGCCATGATCAGGTTGTGCGGCCACCTTTTTCGGGGCCACCGGTTGTTCTTCGTACCTGTTTACAGGTGTGTCCTGGATCGCCTCGTCGACCCCGAGGTCGACCTGCCATTCCAGGGCGGCCAGCGCATCGTGGAAAGCGTCGGTGTCCAGCATTACACCGCTCCGGCCGCGGTCAGGAGAAACCGGCCCGGTTCGATCCACCCTTCACGCCACCCGGACCCGAACGCAGGTTGTCCGCGCTTTCGTTCGCGCTGGCATATTGTCCCGAAGGCCGGAAGCGCCACAGGTAATCAGGCAGGATCGCTTCGGTCGCCAGCGGCTGGATCCCGAGATCGGCAAACGTCTTCACGCCATCTCCCACGACATTGTCCTGCCCAAGGTTCTGAACCTGATCGAAGGTCAGCGGGGGCTGGATCAGTCCGCCGGACAGCCATTTCACACCGTCGAACCCTTTGCCCATCAGCTTGGCGATGGGCATCGGCGTGTTGATGATCAGGGCCCGGCGCTTGATGACGGCCAGCATTTCCTGCATCCACTCGCGGAACGTAGAGACATCGGGCCCGCCCAGCTCATAGACCCCGGGATCGGCTTTCCCGGTGACTCCCATCTGGATCGCTTCGGCCACGTCGTCGACATATACCGGCTGAAACTTGGTCCCCGCCCCCACCATTGGCAGAATCGGCGCCATGCGGGCCATGCCGGCGAACCGATTGAAGAACTCGTCCTCGTGCCCGAAAATGATCGAGGGGCGAACGATCATCGCGCCGGGGAAGTTCTCCATCACGGCTTTCTCGCCAAGCGCCTTCGTCCGCGCATAGGCCGACGGTGCCTTCTCGGACGCGCCGATCGCCGAGACCTGAACCAGGCGCTCCACTCCGGCCTCTGCCGCCAGTTTCGCAATGCGGCCCGCGCCTTCGTGCTGCAGCGCGCGGAAGTTCTGCTTTCCGTTCTCGGCAAGGATCCCGACGCAATTCACGACGGCATCAGCACCCCGCAGTACGCCACGCACACTTTCGTCGTCACGGATGTTGCAGAACACCGGTTCGACCTGGCCGACCACGCCATAGGTCCGCACGAATGGAGAGTCGTTCGGGCGACGGCAGGCGCACCGAACCCGCCAACCTTCCTTGGCCATGCGCCGGGCAACATAGCGACCTAGAAAGCCGGTTCCGCCAAAAATGGTGACGAGTTTCATGGGGTATCCCCTCCGCGAATTCCGGACGACCCGGGTTTAGGCCGCCGCCCTATATGAAACAAGCGCCAAACCTTTCAAAGAGGTCCCGTTTCCCGTTGACACCCTTTCGCGAGGCCATTAGATCGCGGCCTCACGACACCGGCCCAGGTGGCGGAATGGTAGACGCGCTAGCTTCAGGTGCTAGTGTCCGTATGGACGTGGAGGTTCGAGTCCTCTCCTGGGCACCACTACTTCTGTTAAGCCGTTGTTACGCCTCAGCTTTATCTCTGGATGGAGCAAGCGTAGTACATGGCGGAGTACAGAACTGCACCCCGCGCATTTGTCAAAGCAGGTGTCTTCTACTTCAGTCGGCGGGTGCCGAAGGACCTTCAGCAGCATTATTCGTCGTCGCGAGTATCTTTTTCGCTACGAACCAAGTCGGCAACGGTAGCCACCTCACGAGCGCTGCGGGCCGCGCAGAAACTCGATGAATACTGGTATCACCTACGGGTTCAGCAGTGCGACCTGCCAGGAAAGCACCTCCTGCGTGATCAGACACCTGACCGTGGAACTCCGGGGAACGGCGAGAACAAGGCTGAGAGCGATGCGGTCGAGTTGTCCGAGGCCGTCGCAATCTATCTCCGCCTGAAGGGTCAGAACCGGCCCAACACATTCAAGCGGGCGGCAGAACGATCGTGTGGCTACCTGATCGACATCTGCGGCAACAAGAGCATCACCCGATACACCCGCAAGGACGCCAACACGTTCCGGGACGCCCTCATCGCAAAGGGCCTCGCCGGTAGCAGCATCACGCGAACCTTTGGCACGGTGCGGTCAATTATTAACTTTGCCGCTGCGGAGATCGGAATTGATCTGAACAACCCCTTCGCGAAGGTGTATTTCGACAGGAAGGCGGGAGTGATCGAGCGGAAGCCGATCCCAAACGAGGCAATTGCAACGATCCAGTCTGTTTGCAGGGAGGTCGCCTTCTCCCGTACTCGCACGAGAAGCCTTTGAAAACAGCTTTGCCGCCCCTTGGTTGAGGACGTCACAGAGTATCACGGTCGTCCAAGGGTTCTGAAAGCTGACCCAAAAGCGGATGCGGAAAGTTTCGCGGCGTGGTTACGGCGTAGAAGCTCTCGACAACGTCGAGCGGGAACGGGGCGGTCGCCAGCACACCTTGTGCCAGCTCGTCCGCCAGGACCACAGCCGGTGTCACCGCAAGGCCGAGGTCTTCGCGGGCGAGCAATCGGATCATGGCCATGTCGTCAACGGTTGCCGCAATCTTCGGGGTCACGCCCAGCCGCGCCACGAGGCTGTCGAAGCCTGTCCTGATCGAGCTTTCTGTTGGCAGGATGACAGGCTCTGCGCCCAGAAGAGCCGCAAGAGAGTGATGGCGCAGCCGCCGTTCCGTTCCATGAAGCCCCACTGGCTGCTCGGCAATGCGATGCGCGACGAGACTGGGGAACGTATCGCGGGGCGGCGGATCGGTCAGCAGCACCACGTCGAGGGCCAGAGTCTCGAGCGCGCGCAGCAGGGCCTGGCTGTTCCCCGATGAAAGTATCAGGTCGACGTTTCCCGCCAAGGCCGGTTGCAGGAAGCGAAGCTGAAAGTTCCGTGACAGTGTGGACAATGCGCCGACGCGCAAGGGGGCCTTAGCCGCACCGCCCGCTGTGAGGGTGGCGACCAGATCGGCGCCGACGTCGAAGATTCGGTCCGCATGGTCCAGCGCGATCCGTCCCGCCTCGGTCAGGATCATCGTCCGGCCGGTACGCTCGAAAAGCGCGTGTCCCAAACGATCTTCGAGGTGACGGATCTGCGTCGAGAGCGCGGATTGCGACAGGTTCAGCCGAGCTGCCGCGCGGGTCAGGTTCCCTTCGTGGGCGACCTCCTGAAAATATCGCAAGTGATGATAGTTGAGCCGCATGGCTTTCTAATAAAGCGAACGAATTGATCCAGACAATGTATTTTTCCTGATGGTCGCGCCCCTCTAACTCGTCCGCACGTCCACTTCCGGAGGTCTGCGATGACTGCTCTGATCCTGTTTGCCCCGTTCGTCCTTGCCGCCTCGGCCCTTGCGATGCGTCTCCGGCCGCCCGTCCGCGGGAACTGGCGACTGGTGTTGCCCGAGGCCGCCGCCCTTGCCGCGCTTTTTGTCGGGGCGCTTGCCGCTGTCGACCTCGCCGTCTCGGGCTCGTCGACGAGCCCGCTTCTCGGGGTGGCCTCGATCGGCCTGTCGGCTCGCATCGATATCGTCAGCATAGCAATGATGCTGACGGTGGCCTTCGTCGGGTGGGTAGTCCTGCGCTTCTCGCGCGTGGCACTTGATGGTGAAGCGCGCCAGCCCGCCTTCATGGGATGGATGGCGGCAACTATTGCCTGCGTCCTGTTGCTGGTCAGCGCGGGGAACGTCGCGCAACTTGCCATAGGTTGGGTCGCGACGGGCGTGACCCTGAATCGCCTGCTGCTGTTCTATCCACAACGGCCCCGCGCCCGCCGGGCGGCCCGGAAGAAGGCAGTGAGCGGGATCGTCGGAAGCGCGGCGCTGCTGATCGCCGTCGGCATCCTGGTCGCGGGTTTCGGCACGTCCGATATTGCCACGATCAACGCGGCAGCGCAGGCGGGCGAGGGCGCCGGCCTGCTCTGGCTGGCCGGGCTGCTCCTTGCGCTTGCGGCAATCTTCAAGTCCGCGCTGGTGCCGACGCACGGCTGGCTGACCGAGGTCATGGAAGCACCCACGCCGGTCTCGGCCATGCTGCATGCGGGCGTGGTCAACGCTGGCGGGTTCCTCCTGATCCGGTTCGCCGACGTGCTGATCGCAGCCCCCGGTGTTCTGGCGATCCTGGCGCTTGTCGGCGGGTTCAGTGCCCTTCTTGGCGCTGCTGTGGCGCTGACCCAGCCTGCGGTCAAAACGGCCCTGGCTTGGTCCACCTGCGCACAGATGGGTTTCATGGTGCTGCAATGCGGGCTGGCGCTGTTCCCGCTGGCGCTGCTGCATATCGTGGCGCATTCACTTTACAAGGCGCATGCGTTTCTGGCCTCGGGCGGTGCGGTGCGCGAGGTGGCGTCGATCCGACGGCCCGGCCCCGTCGCGGTGCCTGACCTTGCCGCGGTGGCGCGGTCATTCGGCCTGGCGCTGGCGCTCTATCTCGTTGTCGGGCTGGCCTTCGGGATCGCGTCGAAGCCGCCGCAGGCCGTCGCGGTTGGGGCGATCCTGATCTTCGGGGTGGTCTACCTGATCGCCCAGGGCCTCGCCGATCTCGCACCCCGTGCACTTGCCTGGCGCACCGTCGCGCTCTCGGTCGTTGCGACGGTCGCCTACTTCGCCTTGCATCAAGGGGCGACCTGGGCCTCGGCGGGCACCTTGCCGCCACCACCGCCGCCCGACGGGCTGATCTGGGCGACCATCGTCCTGGCCCTCGTCAGCTTCGCCGTCGCTGCGGTTGCGCAAACGACCTTCCCGCTCTGGGCCGGACATCCGGTGGCGGCCGGGCTGCGCGTGCACCTGATGAACGGCCTCTACCTCAATGCGGTCTCGGATCGGCTTTCGGGCCGCTGGGCCCCCAAATCCGGAGCGATCCAATGAACGTCCACATGACCTGGCCCGGCCCGACGCTTGAACTCTTCGCGGCGGCAGAGCACGCTATTCACCAGATTCCGCCGGCCTTCCCGCTCGAGGCAACCGTCGCGGTCAATCCTTGGCTTGGCCAGTCGCACGAGGATCGCACCGTCGCGGCTGCCCGCGTGGCCCTCGCGGGCGGCGGAAGGATGTACCTGCCACGCAAGGCCGTTGCCGCGATGATGGATGCAGGAGAGGTGACGGCGAAGGACCTGTCGGACGCTGCGGCGGCACGGGGCCTCGACCCGAACGATCTGGTCCGCGCCGCGAATGAGAAGGCCCATGTCCAAACGGCGCTGCCGACCGTCGCCGACCTTGCAAAGCATGACGAGGGTATCGACTGGCCAGACCTCATTGAGGAGCGGATCGGTCACTGGGCAGCCGTGCAATTCGACCGCGGGCAGGCATTCTGGCCCGCGCCGTCGGCCGGCGCCTGGACCTCGTGGCGGGCCTATGCCAGCCGAGACCTGACCCCGGGCGTCGCGGGCCTGTCGGGCTTCGCAGCCCGGGTAGAGGCGATGCCGACGGATGTGCGCGCTGCCTTCGCGGAAGCCTGCCGGGCGCTCGACCTGCCGGCAGACGCTGCGCCCCTCTACTTCCACCGTCTGCTTGTGACCCTCTCGGGTTGGGCCCAATACGCACGCCATATCGGCTGGATCAGCGAGCGCGACGGCGGGCGGGACAGCACGCTCTTCGAACTTTTGACCATCCGACTGGTGTGGGAGGTCGCCCTCCTTGCGAAAGGCGGTGCCGCCCGCAAAAACGCATGGCAGCGGGCGAAAGCCGATTACGCACGCCCGGTCGAGCCTGACCGGAACCTGACGCTTGATTCCGCGCTTCAGGAAGCTGTCGACCGCAGCGGCGAACGGCACCTCGCAGAGAAACTCTCGGGGGGAACCGACACCGATGCGGGGGCGCCCCCCGCGATTCAGGCGGCATTCTGTATCGATGTGCGGTCCGAACGCCTGCGCCGGGCCCTCGAATCCGCCGATCCTAAGATCGGGACGATCGGCTTCGCGGGCTTCTTCGGCCTCGCGGTCCGGCACCACCCCCACGCCTCGGACACCGTCGAGGCGCGGGCGCCCATTCTGGTGAAACCCGTTATCGAAACACATGCAGTTGGGGATGGCACGGCTGAGACGAGCGCGCGCGTGCGGCTGCGGACGATCCGCGCCTGGGGTCGCTTCAAGCGGGCCGCGGTCTCGGCTTTCGCGTTCGTCGAGGCCGCTGGGCCTATCTACGTGGGCAAGCTCATCCGCGACAGTCTTGGCGCCCGCGGGCCATCTTCGGACGGCCCGGCCCCGGCACTCGACTTACCCCTCGACGAGCGGATCGCGGCGGCCGAGGGTGTTCTGCGGGCGATGTCCCTGACCTCGGGGTTCGCCCGGTTGGTGTTGATCTGTGGACACGGCGCCACGGTCACGAACGTGCCCCATTCCAGCGCGCTGCAATGCGGGGCCTGCGGCGGGTTTGCGGGCGACGTCAACGCGCGTCTCCTGGCCGAACTTCTGAACAACGAGGAGGTCCGTGCCGGTCTCGCCGCCAAGGGGATCGCGATACCACGCGATACGAGCTTCGTTGCCGGGCTGCACGACACCGTCTCCGATGACGTCCGGGTTTTCGAAGACCATGCGGCCGCAAACCGTAGGGTAGAGATCGATCGTCTGCGCGTGGCGTTGTGGAAAGCGGCGATGCTGACCCGGACCGAACGCGCACGGGGGCTGCCCCGGGCATCGGCCGAAACGCTGGAGCGGCGGGGTCGCGACTGGTCCGAGATCAGGCCGGAATGGGGGCTTGCGGGCTGCTGCGGCTTCATCGCCGCGCCCCGGGCCCGAACTGCGGGTCGCGATCTTGACGCTCGGGTCTTCCTTCATGACTACGACTGGCGGCAGGACAACGACGCGACGACGCTCGAACTGATCCTGAGCGCCCCGGTCGTCGTCGCGAGCTGGATTGCGCTGCAATATCAGGGCTCGGCGGTCGCGCCCGAGACATTCGGCGCGGGCAACAAGCTTCTGCACAACGTCGTCGGGGGGATCGGCGTCCTCGAAGGCAACGGGGGCGCGCTTCGGGCCGGACTGCCTTGGCAATCGGTGCATGACGGCGAAACGCTGCGGCACGTACCGAGCCGGTTGGTCGTCGCCGTCGAGGCCCCGGAAGAAATGATCACCCAGGTGCTCGAACGTCAGTCCGAGGTCCGGGCGCTTTTCGACAATGGCTGGTTGACGCTCCTGACACTGGAAAGCTCAGGGAAACTGAGCCGCCGATACGAAAAGGGCGCATGGACGGATCGTGACGCGTACGGTGCGATCGTCCCCGCGGCGGCCTGAAGTCCCACAACGGCTGGGATGTTCGGCAATCAGCGGGCTTTTGATCTTAGTTGGGACCGACCGTCTGAAGACCCGGGTTGTCATGACGCCAATCCTCGGAACCGGCGCGATCGGCCTCTTCACTGGCGGGACGGGCCGCACGGCAATTTCGTTTTTTGGCGCCGGTCCGGAGGTTGTCGTGTTCCTCGCTATCGGTTCCGGTCGTCATCCGCGACCGCCTACGCGAAGGCCAACCCGTCTACGACACCGCCGGGTTCGGAACCGCCACCGTTCCCGGGCTTCCCTGGTGGAAACCCAATCACGCATGCTGCGGGGGCATTTTTCAGCAGCCAGTACCCAAAAACGCGAATGCCGGTGGAAGCCATTCGAAGCTCGCAAGCGGCCGGGTCGACGTGGCTATACGCTGACGCCGAACAACCAGCCCGTCGCGCCCGTGACGGCCATGGCAAAGACACCCCAGCCGACCACGCGCACGATCGCGGGCACCAGCGGGGCGGCGCCTGCCTTGGCCCCGGCCGCCCCCAGAACGGCAAGCGCAAGGACAGTAACGGACAGGACGGACGGCACAATCGCGGACGACGGCGACAAGTATGCGGCGAGTACGGGCAGGGACGCGGCAACGCTAAAGGTAGCCCCGGACGCGACGGCCGCTTGAAGCGGGTTGGCCGCATGAATTTCAGACAGACCGAGTTCATCGCGGACATGTGCGGCAAGGGCATCCTTGTCGGTCAGTTCGCGCGCGACGGCCTCGGCCGTTTTTCGGGTCAACCCCCGGGCTTCGTAGATCGCGACCAGCTCGGCCAACTCTTCCTCGGGCATCTCGGCCAAGGCGGTTTCCTCGCGTTTTATGTCGGCCCGCTCGGTATCGGATTGGGACGAAACCGAGACGTATTCTCCGGCCGCCATGGACATTGCACCGGCCACGAGCCCTGCAACGCCAGCGATCAGGACGGCGCGCGGGGCAGGGTCCGCCGCAGCGACGCCGACAATCAGCGATGAGACCGAAACGATTCCGTCATTGGCACCCAGAACCGCAGCGCGCAGCCACCCGGAGCGCGTCACATAGTGCGGATCATCCGGGTGAGCGCTAGGATCGGTCATGACTTCCCTCTTGCGGCAGGAGCGGCGGGCCGAGCCTTGTGCGTTCCGTCTACGCCAGTTTCCTTTTCGCGAAAAAGGCTTCGATCACCTCCGACAGATGACCCCGGGCAATATCGAGACCGGTTTGCGTGTAGAACATCCGCGACAGCAAGCAGCTCAGTTCCAGCATCAGAAAGATCACGCAGAATGTCAGGGTAACCTCCGCCCCGGGTTCGAGCGTCAGGCGCTGTGTTCCGATCTTCCCGGCCTGCCGAAAGTTCTCGACCACCCCTCTGATGAAGAACAGGGCACATATGGCCTGAACGAGAATGCGCCCCGCAGGAACCGATGCACGCCATTGTGTCGTCTTGCGGGGTCTCGGCTTTCATTCGATCTGATGTCCCGGCGGAATGACTTTCCTGCCATCTATCATGGCGCGCCCCAGATTTACACGCTGGCTCGGGGGCTGATGCGGTGTTCTGGCGCTACCTCCCGATCGCGCTGCCGTGCGTCGCTACATGCCATCGGGGCGCCCACGCCACGTGATTGAAGGATGCGCCCCGGGCGGAGATGTCCGGTACTTTAGCAAAAATGCAATCGGCGGCCGGGTTGCAGCCTATCAGAAGTCGAGATCCGCGTAGTGAGGCGGCGGGGGGAAGCCCGGGACGACATCTGCCAGTAGCCCGCGGAAGGCAGGGCGCGACTTGATCTTGGCGTACCAGTCCTTCACCGCCTCGTTACGCGCCCAATCCACGTCGCTCGTGTAATCCAGAGACGACAGCTGCGCGGCGGCGGCGAAATCGGCCAGCGTCATCACGTCGCCGGCCAGCCAGCGCCGCTTTTCCAGCAGCCACGCCATGTAGTCGAGGTGGAACTTCACCGCTCGGGCGCCTGCCTTCACTTTCATCGAGTCCGGATACCCGGTGTTCTGGACCTTCTTGTTCACCCGCTCGTACAACAGGTTCTCGGTCACCTGCCGGAAGAACGCGTCGTCGAACCATGCGCACAGGCGGCGGACCTCGTAGCGGGTGTCGGCATCCTTCGGCATCAAGGCGGGCTCGGGGTGCTGGTCCTCCAGCCACTCGCAGATCGCCTGGCTTTCGGGCATGTTCCGCCCCTCGGCGCGCAGCACGGGCACCTTGCCCGCGGGGTTCCGCCGCAGGAAATCCGAGTCGCGCTCCCAATAGCGTTCCTCGACCAGTTCCACCTCCACGCGCTTTTCTGCCAGGACTAAACGGACCTTCCGGCAGAAGGGCGACAAGGGGGCGTGGTAGAGGCGATACATCGGTGAACCATCCTTAACAGAAAACGACACGGGCTTAACTGCCCGCTCTGGAGGCGCCGTTCAACCCGGTGCAGCGGTCTGAAAGCAGGCGGCCCGTCCGTCCCGGTCGATCGTTGCGGCCCCGTCGCGGATTCCCGCCGCCCGCCGTTCCAGCGTGGCGCTGGGCGCGGCGGCCGATCGACCCTTGGGGTTCGGCAGGACTGCGGCCAGCCGGGCGGCCTGCGTGGCGCCCAACTCGGACGGGCGGACCCTGAAAGCGGCGTAGGCTGCGGCGTCGATCCCGAACACCCCTTCGCCGAACTCGGCCACGTTGAGGTACACTTCGAGAATGCGTCTCTTGGTCCAGAAAGCTTCGACCAGGGGGGTCAGCATCGCCTCCAGCGCCTTGCGTGGCCAGCTGCGTCCCTGCCAGAGGAACACGTTCTTCACCACCTGCTGCGTGATCGTCGACGCCCCCCGTTCGCCCCCGGCGTCGATGGCCGCACGGATCGCGATCACGTCGAACCCCCAATGCTGACAGAACCGCGCGTCCTCGGCGGCGACGGCCGCGCGGGCCATGACCGGGGCAATCTGTTCCATCGGGATCCACTCATGATCGACGCCCCCCAGCCGGCGCGCTTCGGCCGCCATGTATGGGGTCGTAGGCGGGTTCAGGACCGAGAACAGCGCCACCAACCCCAGGATCAGCACGACGATTCCCGCAGCCACCCGCAGCGCAATGCGCCTGAAGCCGCGTCCGACGGTCTTTCGCTTCTTGCCCGTGGTCTTTTTCGCCATGCCCCCAAATCCACCGGAAGCGGGGAAGGGTCAAGCGTTGTGGATCAGGGCAGTGGGTCCTCTGTCAGGGCCGACCGCAGGGCATATCGCTCTTCGGTGACGTCCCCCACGAAAGGATCGAGGTCGGCCTTGCGATACCAGTATTCCGCGTTTTGCCCATCGCCCTCGACCCGGTGCAGATGGGCGTGCAGCCAAGCCGCCTCGCGGCTGTCATCCTCGGCCACGATGTCATGCGCCGCGTCCCAGTCGCCGCCTTCGATCATGTCGAGCGCCTGGATCAAAAGTTTCGTCATGGTCCTACCTCCTGTACCCGGCGGGACCTAGGGCGGGGCGCGGGCAGGATCAGGGCGTCGCGGTCTTTCTGGCAAGAACCAGCGCACAGCCCGTCTTGCCGCCCGACAGCATCATCTCGAAGCTGGTTTCACGGAGCGACAGAACCTCCAGCCCGACGCTGGTCAGAAGGCGGCGCAGGGTGTCGGGGTGCAGCTGGGTGAAGATCAACCCGAAGCAGTCCCGCCCGGACCGGTCGCCGTCCTCGAACCCCTCGCGCCACGTGGTCATGCCCAGATGCAGGATGCCGCCCGGAAGAAGCGCATTCGCCGCCAGGGAGAGAAGGGGGGGCACATGCTCGATACAGATATGCGAAAGGCCGAAATTCGACCAGATTCCTTGGTATCGCGGGGTGGAAGAGAGGTTCTCGAACGGCTCGACCCGAACCCGGATGCCAAGACCGGCGGCCAGCTCGGCCATTTTCTGGCTGGCATCCGTCGCGTGCCCCTCGAACCCCAAGGAGGCCAGCATCGCGGCGGTGTTCCCAGGCCCGCAACCCCAGTCCAGGATCGGCCCGGCGCCGGGGTCCAGAAGGCGGATGAAGGCCTTTAGGTCGTCATCCGGTGCATCGCGCGAGACGATTTCGGAATACGTCTCCGCCATGCGGTCGTACCAGGCGAGCGTCCCCGCATCTGCCGTCCGTGGCATGGCCCCGGTCGGTGCAACCAAGGTCGAATCCCTTGTCAATTGCATGAAACGCACCTCTCGTTCATCCCCTGCAGCCTAGGCGGAAACCCGTCACCGAACCGTTAAGATCGGGAAGCGCGACGGTACGAGAGGCGTATGGGGCGCCGTTCTGACGCCCCATGATGTCATTCGGCCGGCACGGCTTCCTGCTCGATCCCGACAGGATGATCCAGTTTGCCCAGCATTTCGATCGGACAGATCTGCACGAAATTCGGCAGCTCCATCTCCCAATGCTGCAGGATATCGGCCGCCCGGCGCGATCCCGTCTCGGCGTGGTGCCGCTCGATCAGGCCTTTCAACAGGTCCGCCCAGTAGTCGGTCGTCACCGCGCAGGTCACCAGCGTTTCGGGGTTCATCAACGTGTTCGCCCGGTCATTCGGATCGTACAGGAACGCCATGCCCCCGGTCATCCCGGCCCCGAAGTTGGCGCCGATCTCACCCAGGATCACGGCGACCCCGCCGGTCATGTACTCGCACCCGTTCGACCCGCAGCCTTCGATCACCGCATGAGCGCCCGAGTTGCGGACCGCGAACCGCTCGCCCGCGCGGCCGGCGGCGAAAAGGAAACCGTCGGTCGCCCCGTAGAGCACGGTATTGCCGATGATCGTATTCTCGGCCGCCTGAAGCGGGCTGACCATGGGCGGGCGCACCACGACGATACCCCCCGACAGGCCCTTGCCGACATAGTCGTTGGCATCGCCCGACACCTCGATTTTCAGCCCCGGTGCAGCGAACGCGCCCAGCGACTGGCCCGCGCTGCCGGTCAGCTTCACGTGCAGGTGGTCGGGTTGAAGATCGTTGCGCATTCCGAAGCGCCGCACGATGTGGCTGGCCGTCCGCGTGCCCACCGTCCGGTGCGTGTTGCGCACGGCATAGGACAGCTGCATCTTTTCGCCGTCCTCAAGGAAGCGTTGCGCGTCGCGCACGATCTCGGCGTCCAGCGTGTCGTCCACCGCGTTGCGGGGCTGGTCGCGGTCATACACGATCTCGCCGGTGTCATCGACGGTGATCAGAAGCGGGTTCAGGTCCAGATCGTCCAGATGCGCGCTGCCACGGCTGACCTGCATCAGCAAATCCGCCCGCCCGATCACGTCGTCCAGCGACCGCGCCCCGATCGAGGCCAGGATTTCGCGCACCTCGGTCGCGTAGAAGGTGATCAGGTTCACCACCTTGTCCGCGTTGCCGGTGAACTTGTCGCGCAGCGCGTCGTCCTGCGTGCAGACGCCCACTGGGCAGGTATTCGACTGACATTGGCGGACCATGATGCAACCCATGGCGATCAGGGCCGCCGTGCCGATGCCGTATTCCTCGGCGCCCATCATCGCGGCCATGACGATGTCGCGTCCCGTGCGCAGTCCGCCATCGGTGCGCAGCGTCACGCGCGACCGCAGGTCGTTCATCGCCAGAACCTGATGCGCCTCGGTCAGGCCCATTTCCCACGGCAGGCCGGCATACTTGATCGACGTGGCGGGGGAGGCCCCCGTGCCGCCATTATGCCCCGAGATCAGGATGATGTCCGCCTTGGCCTTCGCCACACCGGCCGCAATCGTGCCGACGCCCGAAGACGCCACCAGCTTCACCGTGACCTTGGCGCGCGGGTTGATCTGCTTGAGGTCATAGATCAGCTGCGCCAGATCCTCGATCGAATAGATATCGTGGTGCGGCGGCGGGCTGATCAGCGTCACCCCGGGCGTCGAATGCCGCAGCTTCGCGATCAGCTTGGTGACCTTCATCCCCGGAAGCTGTCCGCCCTCGCCGGGCTTGGCCCCCTGGGCGATCTTGATTTCCAGCTCCTCGCAATGCAGCAGATATTCCGCCGTCACGCCGAAACGCCCGGAGGCGACCTGCTTGATCTTGGCCGAGCGGTTGTCGCCGTTCGAATCCGGCGTGAAGTCCTTGGGATCCTCGCCGCCTTCGCCGCTGTCGGACTTCGCGCCGATCCGGTTCATGGCAATCGAAAGCGTGCGGTGCGCTTCGGGCGACAGCGCCCCCAACGACATGCCGGGCGTGACGAACCGCTTCCGGATCGAGGTGATGCTCTCGACCTCCTCGATGGGGATCGGCGCGCCCAGCGGGTTGAAGTCCATCAGGTCGCGCAAATGGATGGGCTTCGCGCTCTGCATCTTCTTCGAATACTGCTTCCACATCTGATAGCTGGCCTTGTTGCAGGCCATCTGCAGCATGTGCATCGAGGTCGCTTCCCACGCATGCGCCTCTCCGGAACGTCGCGCCTTGTAGAAGCCCCCGATGGGCAGCACGTCCTTGCCGCCCCGGAACGCGCGGGCATGGACCTCCTCAGCCTTCAGCTGGATGCCATTCACGCCGATGCCGCTGATCCGCGACTGCATGCCGGGGAAGAACTCGGCGCACATGGCGCGGGACAGTCCCACCGCTTCGAAGTTCAGGCCGCCACGATAGGAGGAAATCACGCTGATCCCCATCTTAGACATGATCTTCAGCAAGCCCGCGTCGATGGCCTTGCGATAGCGCGCCACCGCTTCGGTCAGCGACACGTCCATCAGCCCCCGGTCGATCCGGTCGGCCAGCGAATCCTCGGCCAGATAGGCGTTCACCGTGGTCGCACCGCAGCCGATCAGTACCGCGAAATAGTGCGGATCAATGCACTCGGCCGAGCGCACGTTGATCGAGGTGAACGTCCGCAGCCCCTGCCGCGTCAGCCAGCTGTGGACAGCGCTGGTCGCCAGGATCATCGGCATCGCCACGCGGGTGTCGCTGACGCCCTGGTCGGTCAGCACGATATGCCCCGCGCCCGAGCGCACGGCATCCTCGGCCGCGTGCCGGATCCGCTCCAGCCCCTTGCGCAACGTGCCGTGGCCCTGACCCGCATCGAAGGTGCAGTCGATCTCGACCATGGGCGAGTTGAACGCCTCGACCATCCGGTCGAACTGCGCGTTCCCGACGAACGGGCTGTCCAGCACGATGATCTCGGTTTGCGCGCTGCTTTCGTCCAGCACGTTCTTGAGGTTGCCGAACCGGGTCTTCAGACTCATCACCCGGAACTCGCGCAAGCTGTCGATAGGCGGGTTCGTCACCTGGCTGAAGTTCTGGCGGAAGAAATGCGACAGCGGCCGGTAGGTCGTGGACAGCACGGCAGACGGCGTGTCGTCCCCCATCGAGGCCAGCGTCTCCTTCCCGTCCTCCGCCATGGGCGCAAGGATCTGCTCCAGCTCCTCTATGGAATAGCCCGCCGCGATCTGCCGCCGCTTCAGGTCGGTCCCGTCGAACAACGGCGCCTCGTCCACTTTGGCCAGCTCCGAATCCAGCTCGGTGATCTTGCCGACCCAGTCGCCGAAGGGCTGGGCAGACGCCAGCTTGTCCTTGATCTGCGCGTCGTGGAACAGTTGCCCGGCCTCGATATCGATGGCCAGCATCTGCCCCGGACCCAGCGCGCCCTTCTCGACGACGCCGGCCTCGTCGATCGGCACCATCCCGGCCTCGGACCCGGCGATCACCAGCCCGTCGCCCGTCACCACATAGCGCATGGGTCGCAGACCGTTGCGGTCCAGCCCCGCGCAGACCCAGCGCCCATCTGTCATCGCCAGCGCGGCTGGCCCGTCCCACGGCTCCATCACGCTGTTGCAGTAGGAATACATGTCGCGCCAGGCCTCGGGCAGCTCTTCGGCCTGCTTGGACCACGATTCAGGCACCAGCAGCGTCTTGGCCATCGGCGCCGACCGGCCCGAGCGCACCAGAACCTCGAACACCGAATCCAGCGCGGCCGAATCGCTCGACCCTTGCGGCACGATCGGCTTGATGTCCTCGGCCAGGTCCCCGAAGGCGGAAGATGCCATGCGGATCTCGTGGCTCTTCATCCAGTTCAGGTTGCCCTTCAGGGTGTTGATCTCGCCGTTATGGGCCAGCATCCGGAACGGCTGCGCCAGCCACCATTGCGGGAAGGTGTTGGTCGAATACCGCTGGTGATAGATCGCAAAGGCGCTCTCGAACCGCTCGTCCTTCAGATCCGGATAGAACTCGGCCACGTCCTGCGCCAGCATCATCCCCTTGTAGATGATCGACCGGCACGACAGCGACGCAAGGTACAGTTGCGGCACGCCAGCCGCGACACTGGCCTTCTCGATCCGGCGGCGGATGACGTAAAGCTCGCGCTCGAACGTCTCCTCGTCCACGCCCTTCGCGTTCGAGATCAGGATCTGCTCGATCTCCGGCCGCGTCGCGTTCGCCTTCGACCCCAGGCAGCTGATGTCCACCGGCACGTGCCGCCAGCCATAGATGTAATAGCCCATCCGCAAGACCTCGGTCTCGACGATGGTCCGGCAGGTCTCCTGCGCGCCGAAATTCGTGCGCGGCAGGAACACCTGACCGACGGCCAGGCGCTGCCCTTCGATGGGCGTATGCCCGGTGCGCGCGATCTGGTCGGCAAAGAAGGCCTGCGGGATCTGGATGTGGATCCCCGCCCCATCCCCGGTGCGCCCGTCCGCGTCCACGGCACCCCGGTGCCAGATGGACTTCAGCGCGCTGATCCCGTTCTCGACCACCTGGCGCGACGGGGTGCCGTCGATCGACACCACGAACCCGACGCCGCAGGACGCATGCTCATCCTCGGGGGAGTACAAGCCGTTCTCGGCCATGAAGGCCCGCTTGGCTTCCTCGCGGGCGACCCAGTTTGCATCATGTTCCGTCATGTCGGACCTCCGATTGAAGATGCGGGTTTTCCGCTTCGTATTGCGCTGCCGGCACCCGGGCGATCTCGCCCGGCCCGGTCATGTCGTATCCTTCCGGCGCACGGTCGGCATAGTTGACCCGCGCCAAATGTCCGCCCCCCGCATCGGGAAACAGCCCAGGCGTCAGTTCCAGGTACCCCGCATCCCGCCCAGCGGTATAGCGAAACCACAGATGCGTGCCGCAAATGTCGCACCACGCCCGCTCCGCGATCGCGGTCGGCCATGTCTTTACCGGGCCAGTAACCTCCACCGTCTCCGCGGGTGCGTCCAGTCCCATCTGCACGCCGCCGCCCCAGACCCGGCAGACGTCGCAGAAACATGCGCTGATCTCGTGGCCCAGACGGGGCACGAGAATCTCGACCGCACCGCAGACGCAGCCTCCGACCGTCTCGCCCGTTCCCGTTCCCTCCGCCGCCATGTCGGCTCCCCTCATCCGGGACGACCCACCGCCCCTTCATCCTTGACTAAATACCCCGGGGTCCGGGGCAGCGCCCCGGCCGGTCGCTTCCGGGGCCAATCCGTTGCCTGCGCCAGATGGGTCATCCAGCATGACCTTGTCCGCTTCTGCCCTGTCCGACCCCGTCCCGACAGATGTCCGACATGTGTCCGGCGCGCGCCCGGCTTTTGACCGGCCGGAACCCGGCGCCGGCCCGGCGGGAACCCGACAGATGTCCGACAGTTGCGGGACGCTATTCCGCAGCCACTGCGGCCGTTGAACCGAACTGAGCCATCATCGCCTGCGCGGCCTCGCGCCCATCGCGGATCGCCCAGACCACCAGCGACGCCCCCCGCTGGATATCCCCGCAGGCATAGACCCCCGGCAGGCTCGTCTCATGGGTGTGGAAATCGGCCAGAACGGTGCCCCAGCGCGTCACCTCCAGCCCTTCGACCCCCCACAGCTTCGGCAGGTCCTCGGGCTCGAACCCCAGCGCCTTGATGACAAGGTCGGCCTCTTCCACGTACTCGGCGCCCTCGATGATCTCGGGCACCTGCCGCCCGGTGGCGTCCGGCTGGCCCAACCGCATCTTGCTGACCATCACGCCCTCGACCGTCTCTCCGGTGAAGCCCTTGGGGGCCGACAGCCAGACGAACTCGACGCCTTCCTCCTCGGCATTGGCGACCTCGCGCTGCGAGCCGGGCATATTGTCACGGTCCCGGCGATACAGGCACTTCACCGATTTCGCGCCCTGCCGGATCGCGGTGCGCACGCAATCCATCGCCGTATCGCCGCCGCCGATCACCACGACCCGCTTACCTTCGGCGTTCAGCTCGCCGCTTTCGAACTCCGGCACGCTGTCGCCGAAATTGGCCGCCCGGTTCGACGCGGTCAGGAAGTCGATGGCCCGCACGATCCCCTTGGCGCCCACGCCGGGGGCCTGAAGATCGCGGGTCTTGTAGACGCCCGTGGCAATCAACACCGCATCATGTGTGTTCCGGATCTCCTCGAAGGTGATGTCGTCCCCCACGTTGCAGTTCAACCGGAAGGTCACACCGCCATCTTCCAACTGGTCGATGCGCTTCATGACCACGTCCTTCTCCAGCTTGAAGCCGGGGATCCCGTAGGTCATCAGCCCGCCCGCGCGGTCATAGCGGTCATAGACCGTCACCTGCACGCCCTCGCGGCGCAGCATGTCGGCACAGGCCAGACCGCCGGGCCCCGCGCCGATGATCCCAACGGATTCGGGGCGTTCCTGGCTTGGGCGGATCGGCTCTACCCAGCCGTTCTCGAACGCGGTGTCGGTGATGTATTTCTCGACTGCGCCGATGGTGACGGTGCCGTGGCCGGATTTCTCGATCACGCAGTTCCCCTCGCACAGGCGGTCCTGCGGACAGATGCGGCCACAGATCTCGGGGAAAGTATTGGTCAGCTGGCTGATCTCGTAGGCCTCTTTCAGCCGCCCTTCGGCGGTCAGGCGCAGCCAGTCGGGGATGTTGTTGTGCAACGGGCAATGCGACTGGCAATAGGGCACGCCGCACTGACTGCACCGCCCGGCCTGCTCGCCGGCCTTCTCGGTCGCGAACTCGCCGTAAATCTCCGCGAAATCCTGACGACGTAGATCGGGCGCGCGCTTGTCCGGCATGTCCCGCTGCACGGTCGTGAACTTCAGCATCTTCTGATTAGCCAAGGCACATCCCTCCTGAACCGCCGCCCCCATACACCCATTCCACGCCCCGATAAAGGGAAAATTCGACACTAGGTCACTAGTGCATACCTAAATATGGGTGGTGAGGGTCGAAACCGGTCGCTCGGCATCGCCGCGCCGCAAAACTAAGGCCGAAGCGGATATATTTATCGGATTTCCCTTGTGCATAAGGGACCCTATGGTCGCGTTAGCCACCGTTCGGATACCCCCAATGCCCATTCTGCACCTCTTCCTAATCGCCCTCGTGCAGGGCGTCACAGAATTTCTGCCGATTTCGTCATCCGGACATCTCGTCCTTCTCCCCGCCTTGACTGGGTATGAGGACCAGGGCCTCCTGATCGACGTCGCCGCCCATGTCGGCACCTTGGGCGCAGTTGTCCTGTTCTTCTGGTCTGACGTCCGTATAGCGCTCAGCGGTGTGCCGCAGTTGCTGCGGGGCAGGGTAGCGGATCAGGGAGCATGGCTTGCGCTATGCCTCGTCGTGGCAACCATCCCGGTCATCTTGGCCGGACTGATCCTCAAGGTCACGGGGCTGTCGGATGCTATGCGCTCGGTCGCGGTGATCGGCTGGACCACGATCCTCTTCGGCCTTCTGCTTTTTGCGTCGGACCGGCGCGATGACGCCACTCGCACTGTCGGGGAATGGTCGCTGAAACACGCCTTGATCATGGGGGTCTACCAGGTGATCGCATTGATTCCCGGAACCTCGCGTTCCGGTATCACCATCACCGGCGGGCGGTTTCTGGGCTATACCCGCCACGATGCGGCGAAGCTGTCGATGCTGATGTCGATCCCCACGATCCTGGCCTCCGGCGCGGTCCTGTCGCTCGACCTGATCGGGCAGACGGATTTCTCCCTCCTCCGCGACGCCGCAATCGTGGCCGTGCTGTCGCTAATCTTCGCGCTGATCGCGCTGAAGCTCATGTTCCGCTTACTGCAATCGGTCAGCTTCACGCCATACGTCGTCTACCGGCTGATCCTGGGCACGGGGCTGCTGATCTGGGCCTATACTTGAGGCAATCCCCCCGCTAAACGCCGCCCATGACCCGTGAAGGAGGCCCCATCATGTCCCGCATCGTCTATGTCAACGGCGCGTTCGTCCCCGAGGCCGAGGCGACGGTATCGGTCTTCGACCGCGGCTTCCTGTTCGCCGACGGCGTGTACGAAGTCACCAGCGTCCTGTCCGGCAAACTTCTGGATTTCGACGGACACGCCCGCCGGCTGGAGCGCAGCCTTGCCGAACTCGACATGCCGATGCCCATGACGCAGGATGCCCTGCTCGAGGTGCATCGACGTCTGGTGGCCGAGAACGGGATCGAGGACGGGCTGGTCTATCTGCAAGTCACGCGCGGCGCGGCCGACCGTGACTTCGCTTATCCTCCGAAGGACACGCCGCAGACCGTGGTGCTGTTCACCCAGTCGAAGCCGGGTCTCGCCGACAACCCTGCGGCGCAAACGGGACTGAAGATCGTGACGCTGCCCGATCTGCGCTGGGATCGGCGCGATATCAAGACGGTGCAACTTCTGTATCCGTCGATGGGCAAGATGGCCGCCAAGGCGCAAGGCGCCGACGATGCCTGGATGGTCGAGGACGGCGTCGTGACCGAAGGGACGTCGAACAATGCCTATATCGTGAAAGACGGGACCATCGTGACCCGTCATCTAGGCAACGAGATCCTGCACGGCATCACCCGCGCCGCCGTCCTTCGCTTCGCGCAGGAGGCCCAGATGAAGGTCGAGGAGCGCGCATTCTCGGTCGAAGAGGCGCAGGACGCCGACGAGGCGTTCGTCACCTCGGCCTCCGCCTTCGTGATGCCCGTGGTCGAGATCGACGGGGCCGCGCTGGGTAATGGCACGCCGGGACCAATCGCGAAACGCCTGCGGGAAATCTATCTGGACGAAAGCCGCAAGACCGCGGTCTGAGGGGTCACCGCCCCTCGATCCGGTCGGTCCAGGCGGCCGCGTCGCCGGAAGGCAGGGCCACGGTGATCGGCGCCGTTATGCCGTCCCTGAAGCGGATCGTCAGCCCGCCGGGCACCTGATCGACCTCGGTATCGTCGATCCGGCAGGCTTCGGCCCCGCCATGACACAACAGGCCCGCGCCCCAGTCCGTGGCGACCAGCGCAGTGCGTCCGTCCATGGCGACGACCTTGTCGGTGACATGGTCGCCCGGGAAGGTCGCGGCCCAGTGACGTTCGACGTCCTCTGCCGCGATCCGCCGTCGGCGCATCAACAGGCGCAGGCCCGAGACGCCACCGAAGGCGGCGATGGCGATGGGAACGACAGGGAGCATGGGTGACCTCCGTGGACAGGCCGCCGGGATATGGCGGCCCGTTCCGTGCCGTTCAAGTGCCGGGCGCGACCAGCGCGTCGATCACAGCCTGCGCTTCGGGACCGGCCCAGTCCGCGCCGCCGGTCAGGCGAGCAACCTCGCGCCCTTCGGCGTCGATCAGCACCGTCACTGGCAGGCCGAGCACCGCCATCTGCCGTGCCGCACCCTGTTTGAGGTCCAGAAGGATGGGTAGTTCGGTGATCCCCTCCTCCTCGAAGAACGTCATTATCCCGTCGACGGAGTTCTTGCCCGTGGCGACGGTCACTACCTCGACCGCGCCATCGCGAGTGGTCTGGACCTCCTGCAAGGCCGGCATTTCCTCCCGGCAGGGGGCGCACCAGGTCGCCCAGAAATTCAAGACCACGGGCGTGCCGGCATAGTCCGCCAGCGCGACGGTTTCGCCGTCGGGGGTGTCGAAGGTCACGCCGGGCACCGCTTCTGCGGTGTCGTGGACAACGAGCTTGCGCATGTCCCCTTCCAGCGAAACGTCCGACAGATCAGCGGCGTTTGCAGCGCCTGCCAGCGCCAGATAAGAAGCAGCCAACAGATATTTCACGTCCATCCTCCGCAAATAGGCCTTGCCCATGTCCAACTCCGACAGCACCTCGAACGCCATGTGGGGCGGCCGCTTTGCCGGCGGTCCCGACGAGATAATGGAGGCGATCAACGCGTCCATCGGTTTCGACCGGCGGCTGGCGGCCCAGGACATCGCGGGCTCTCGGGCCCATGCGGCAATGTTGGCCGCACAGGGTATCCTGACGGATAAAGACGCCGAGGCGATCCGGGAAGGCCTCCTCACCGTGTTGTCAGAGATCCAGGCGGGGACGTTTCAGTTCTCGACCGCGCTGGAAGACATTCACATGAACGTCGAGGCCCGCCTGATCGAACTGATCGGCGACGCGGGCCGCCGCCTGCACACGGGGCGGTCGCGCAATGACCAGGTCGCAACCGATTTCCGCCTGTGGGTGCGCGAGCAGTGCGACGCGGCAATCGAGGGGATCGCCGCTCTTCAAAAGGCACTGATCGGTCAGGCCGAGACGGGGGCCGACTGGGTGATGCCGGGCTTTACTCACCTACAAACCGCGCAGCCGGTGACCTGGGGCCACCATATGCTGGCCTATGTCGAGATGTTCGCCCGCGACGTCAGCCGATTCTCCGACGCGCGGGCGCGGATGAACGAATGCCCGCTGGGCGCCGCCGCGCTGGCCGGGACCAGCTTTCCCATCGATCGCCACGCCACGGCCAAGGCGCTCGGCTTCGATCGGCCGTCCGCCAACTCGCTGGATGCCGTGTCGGACCGGGACTTCGCGCTGGACTTCCTGTCGGCTGCGTCGATCTGCGCCATGCACCTGTCGCGCTTGGCCGAAGAGCTGGTGATCTGGTCCTCGGCCCAGTTCCGCTTCGTCGCCATGTCCGATCGGTTCTCGACCGGGTCCTCGATCATGCCGCAGAAGAAGAACCCCGACGCCGCCGAGCTGCTGCGGGCCAAGATCGGCCGAATCTTCGGGGCGCAAGCCGCGCTGCTGATGGTGATGAAAGGGCTACCTCTGGCCTATTCGAAGGACATGCAGGAAGACAAGGAGCAGGTCTTCGACGCCGCCGACACGCTGATGCTGGGCCTCGCCGCGATGACCGGGATGGTGTCCGACATGGCCGCGAACCCCGAGGCGCTGCGTGGCGCGGCTGGGCAAGGGTTTTCCACGGCGACCGACCTTGCCGACTGGCTGGTGCGCGAGGCCGGCCTGCCGTTCCGCGACGCCCACCACGTGACCGGCACGCTGGTCGCGAAGGCCGAGGCGAAGGGCTGCGATCTGCCCGACCTGTCCCTTGCCGAGATGCAAGAGGTCCACGGGGCGATCACGGAATCGGTGTTCGACGTGCTGGGCGTGGACAACTCGGTCGCGTCGCGCACATCCTACGGGGGCACCGCGCCCGACAACGTGCGCGCCCAGATCGCCACGTGGAAGGACCGCCTCGGATGATCCGTCTTCTTGCCGCCGCCCTGATCGTTCTGACCGCCTGCGGCGAGGCCGCGCCGCCCGAACGGCGGAACCCGCAGATCGCCGTCTCCGACGGGGTATCGGTCAGTGTGTCGGGCACCGCCTCCATCGGCGTGGCGGGCAGCTTCTGATGCGGTGGGTGTTCCTCGCCCTGGCCGTCTGGGGCGCGGTGCATCCGATGTACTGGTTCTTGGCCTACATGAACGAAGGGCACGGCTTCGGTGCGCTGATCGAAGCGTGGTACGTCAACGCCTCGACCACCGGGCTTGCGTGGGATTTGACGATCTCGGCCCTGACGTTGACCCTCTGGATCGCGTGGGACAGCGTGACCAGCCGCGACTGGCTCGGCCTTATCGCGATCCCGGCGATCTTCGGTATAGGGGTCAGCTGCGCGCTGCCGTTGTACCTGTTCCTGCGGACCCGGCCTGCGAGGGCGGCGTTGCCCAAAGCATCCTGAACGAAGGCCTCCCATGACCGACCGTCCCGCCAATCGCGCCGCCCTCGAAGATCGCATCCGCAGCACCCCCATCGCTGGAGATCCGGACAAGATGCGGGCCGCTTTCGATCACATCACCGGCCCCTTGGCCAAAGTGCGCACGACGGACATCGCCGGCATCCCCTGCGGACTGTTCGGGGAGGGCGCCCCGATCCTGTGGATTCATGGTGGCGGGCTTGTCCTAGGGTCTTCCGCGACCCATGCCCGGGCGGCCGAACACGTTGCCCTTGCGACAGGCCGGCAGGTTGTCGTGCCGGACTATCCCCGCGCGCCAGAGGCTGCGTGGCCCGCGCAGCTCGACGCGTGTCTCGCCGTTCTGGATGCACTGCCCGGTCCGCTGCCGGTCGTCGGCGATTCTGTCGGCGGCCAGATTGCCGTGCTTCTGGGCCAGGCGCGCGGCGGGCGGATCGCATCACTTTCGTTGATCTCGCCGAACTCGGATCGGACCGGGCAGTCGACGACACGCCATCGCGCCTCTGACCTGATGAACGACGACGAGGGGGATAGGACCTTCGCCCGCATGGCGATGGGCGACTACGATCCGCGCGATCCGCAGGTCTCGCCCGCGATCTCGGACCTCGCCGGTCTGCCTCCCACCCTGATCCTGGCGGCGGGGGACGAGATCCTTCTGGATGACGCTTTGATCCTGGCGCGTGCCGCGGCCCTGCATGGGGTCGCGACGCAGCTTCGGGTCTTTCCCGGGCTTTTCCACCTCTGGCCGCTTTGGCCCGACATTCTGCCCGAAGGCGCCGCCGCGCTTGACGCGGTGGCCGCCCATATCGAAACCACGACCAATGGAGACATCTCATGCTAAGAATTTTCGCTCTGTCTCTTCTGGCCGCCGCCCCTCTTCACGCCCAAGCGACCCGTGACTGCAACACCTGGGTCTCCAACGCACGTAACCTCGCTATGCCGTACGAGGACGCGACGCGAACCTATGCTCAGGGGAGCATCGCTTTCCTGCTGCTCGACACCGGGGAACCGGCCTGCTGTTCGGATCACCTCATGGTCCTCTATCCCGACCCGGAGGAGCCGTTCCGGATCTGCCAGCTCATCAGCCTGCGCGATGGTCTGGGCTATTACGAAATCCGGCTTGGGGACGCGCAGGCGACATATGACCCGTTGGAAGGTCTGTCGGTCCGCATACCTGCCTTCGAATACGGCGAGGTTGAAGCGATGCCCCGGTCCCTCGACGTCACGGTCAACCAGCAGACTGGCGTCCTGACCGCGTCACACGGGGCCCCATGATCCTGGGCATCGGCACCGATCTAGCGAATATAGATCGGATCGCCGGCGTGCTGGACCGGTTCGGCGACCGGTTCCGCAACCGCGTCTTCACCGAGACCGAGCAGCGCAAGGCTGAACGCCGTGCCGATACGCCGGGCACCTATGCCAAGCGCTGGGCCGCGAAGGAGGCATGTTCCAAGGCGCTGGGTACCGGGCTGCGCATGGGGATCGCGTGGAAGGACATGGCGGTGACGAACCTTCCGACGGGCCAGCCGGTGATGCATGTCACCGGATGGGCGGCGGACCGTCTGGCGCAGATGACGCCCGCGGGGCATGAGGCGATCATTCATGTAACCCTGACGGACGACCATCCCTGGGCGCAGGCCTTCGTGGTGATCGAGGCGCGGCCCTTGGCCGCGACCTGAGGGCGGAACGCGCCGCCCGAGGATGGCGTTGGCGCGGGCAACTTCCCCGAAAGGACACCCGCCGCATGTCGAACGACCACACGATAGAGCCTACCGAGGCCGAACTTGGCGCGCTGGGCAAGGCGATCCGCCGTGCGCTCGAGATCAGCGAGACTCATGACGACCGCGCGCCCATCGTCGCGGCTTGCCTGATCGACGACGAGGTCGCGGCCTGGGGCGACAACGAGGTCCATGTCGCCAACGACCCCTCGCGCCATGCCGAGATCGTGGCGATGGCCAATGCCTGCGGCGACCGGCCCGAAGGCATCGATGGCGCGTCGGTCGTCACGACGCTTCAACCTTGCGAGATGTGCCTGGGCGCGATGCGCATGGCCGGTGTCACCCGCGTTGTCTTCGCCGCAGGCCGTCCGGCCGTCCGCGATAAGTATTTCGTATATCCGGGCCTCAAGCTCGAGGATTTCGCGGGTTCGGCCGACGGGCCTTTCGGATGGGCGGGACCAGTGATGCAGGATGACGTCCTGCGCCTTTATGCGGACCCCCAGCGCGAGGATTGACACCCGGTTGAGAGCCGACCATCTAGGCGCGGCACCAGCGGGAGAGCGCAATTGTCCAAGGGCGAAAAGGAAGGCGGTATCCTCGAGACCGTCAAGACGGTAGTCTATGCGCTGCTGATCGCGGGGGTCTTCCGTACCTTGTTCTTCCAACCTTTCTGGATTCCCTCGGGCTCGATGAAGGACACGCTTCTGGTCGGCGACTTCCTGTTCGTGAACAAGATGGCTTACGGCTATTCGCAATATTCCTGCCCGTTCTCGATCTGCACCTTCATCGATGGACGGTGGCTGGGGTCCGAGCCTGATCGCGGCGATGTCGTCGTCTTTCGCCACCCCGTCACCGGGTCGGACTTCATCAAGCGCCTGATCGGGATGCCGGGCGACCGCATCCAGGTTCGCGATGGTGTCCTTTACATCAACGATGAGGCCGCACCGCAGCAGGATGCTGGTACTTTCGTCGAGACGTTCGACAAGCAGGGACCCGTCGGCAACCTGCCCCAGTGCGAAAACGCGGGCGTGGCCCTCGGGCAGGACTGCCTGAAGTCGCGCGCCATCGAGACGCTGCCGAACGGGGTCGAACATTCGATCCTGAACGTGCGCAACTCGCGGCTGGACAACACTCCAGTCTATACCGTCCCCGAAGGACACTTCTTCTTCATGGGCGACAACCGCGACAACTCCACCGATAGCCGCGTCAGCCAGAACGCCATGGGCGTCGGCTTCGTGCCGTTCGAGAACCTGATCGGGCGGGCCGACCGGGTGATGTTTTCGTCCGCGGGCCGGTCGATGCTGTTCTTCTGGACATGGCGTCCCGACCGCTTCTTCGAGAAGATCGTGTGAAGCTGTCGGCCGAGCAGACCGCGTTTGCGCGCCGGCTTGGCCATGATTTCGCGCGCCCCGAGCTTCTGGTCCGTGCGCTGACCCACGGCTCCATCGCCAGCGTCACGCGCCCCGACAATCAGCGGCTCGAGTTTCTGGGCGACCGCGTGCTTGGCCTCGTGATGGCCGAGGCGCTGCTGAACGCCGACGCGGATGCGGCCGAGGGGCAACTGGCCCCTCGGTTCAACGCGTTGGTCCGCAAGGAAACTTGCGCCGAAGTCGCCCGCCAGATCGGGCTGGGCGATGTCCTGCGCCTGGGCCGGTCCGAAATGATCTCGGGCGGACGCCGGAAGGAGGCGCTTCTAGGCGACGCGATGGAGGCGGTGATCGCCGCGGTCTATGTCGATGCCGGGTTCGACGCCGCCCGCGCATGCGTCGTGCGTCTATGGGGAGAGCGGACACAGCAGGTCGAGGCGGACGCCCGTGATCCCAAGACCGCGCTTCAGGAATGGGCGCAGGCCCGCAAGCTTCCGCCCCCGGAGTATATCGAGGTGAAGCGCACCGGCCCCGACCACGCCCCCATCTTCACCATCGAGGCGCGGCTGGCGGATGGACAGTCCGAGCAAGCCACTGCGAAGTCGAAGCGCGAGGCCCAGCAAGCCGCCGCGCACGCGCTTCTGGATCGACTGGGGTGAAGGACAATCTGACCGGAAGCGCCCTGATGGTCGCGGCCATGCTGGGCTTCGCAGTAGAGGACGCGCTGTTCAAATCCGCCACTGCGACAGTCTCGCCCGGCCTTGGCACGCTTCTGTTCGGGTCCACCGGCCTGCTGATCTTCGCCACGTTGTCGCGCCTTTCGGCGGAATCCATCTGGCCCCGCGGACTTTTCGAAGGGGCCATGCTGTGGCGGTCGGGGTTCGAACTGACGGGCCGCTTGTTCTTCGCCCTGGCGCTTGCCTTCGCGCCTCTGTCGTTGACCTCGGCCATTTTGCAAGCCGCGCCGCTTGCTGTGACGGCGGGGGCCGCGCTTGTGCTGGGCGAACGGGTCGGGATGTCGCGTTGGGTCGCGATGGCGGTGGGCTTTCTGGGCGTCCTGTTGATTTTGCGGCCATGGGGTGCGGCCTTCACGCCTGCCTTGATCTTTGCCCTTCTGGGCATGATCGGGTTCGCGGGGCGGGACCTTGCCACGCGGGCCAGTTCTCCCACATTGTCATGGCGCCAGCTCGGAACCTCGGGCTTTGCCATGGTGGTGGTCGCGGGCGCTCTCATCACCTTGTTCGAGCCTGCCAGTCAAGGACCCGATCCCCGCGCCGCGGTGCGTTTGATCGCGGCTGGCTGCGTCGGCACGTGCGCCTACACCGCGCTGACCGGGGCGATGCGCACGGGCGAAATTTCCGTGGTTGCTCCGTTCCGCTACTCGCGCCTTCTGTTCGCTTTGGTCCTTGCCTTCCTCCTGTTCGGGGAACGCCCCGACGTGCTGACCCTGCTGGGCTGCGTGTTGATCGTGGGCAGCGGCATCTACACTCTCATCGGTTCTGGTAAAGCGCGGCGTTCTGGCGTATCAGACGGCCGCCCTTGAGAGGATCCCGTCCATGACACGCGCCGGTTTCGTCGCCCTGATCGGAGAGCCCAATGCGGGCAAATCTACGCTTCTGAACCGCATGGTCGGCGCGAAGGTGTCGATCGTGACCCACAAGGTTCAGACCACCCGTGCCCGCATCCGCGGTGTCGCGATGGAGGGTGACGCGCAGATCGTCTTCGTCGACACGCCGGGCCTGTTCAAACCCCGTCGCAGGCTGGACCGCGCGATGGTCGCGGCCGCTTGGGGCGGCGCTGCGGATGCCGATGTCGTGGTGCTTCTGGTCGAAGCACATCGTGGACTGACCGAGGGGGTCGAGGCGATCCTGACCGCGCTGGAAGACCGCGAAGCGAAAGACGTCATCCTGGCCATCAACAAGATCGACCGGGTCGAGGCACCAACCCTGCTGGCCCTGACCAAGAAGTTGAACGACCGCTTTCCCTTTGCCGATACCTTCATGATCTCCGCCGAAAAGGGCCACGGCATTGCAGACCTGCGCAAAGCGCTGGCCGAAAAGCTACCCGAAAGCCCGTGGCTGTATCCCGAGGATCAGATCGCCGATCTGCCGATGCGCATGATCGCCGCCGAGATCACGCGCGAGAAGCTGACCCTGCGCCTGCACCAGGAACTGCCCTATCAGCTGACGGTCGAGACCGAGTCATGGGAAGAGCGGAAAGACGGCTCGGCCCGGATCGACCAGATCATCTATGTGATCCGCGACGGTCACAAGGGCATCGTGCTGGGCAACAAGGGCGAGACGATCAAGGCCATCGGCAAGGCCGCCCGCGAGGAACTGACCGAGCTGCTGGGGCGTCCCGCCCACCTGTTCCTTCAGGTCAAGGTCCGCCCCGGCTGGCTGGACGAGGCCGAGCGCTATTCCGAGATCGGCCTCGACTGGTCCGACGGCGCCTGATGGCCCGCCTTGCCACCTGTATCTGGGTTTCGGCCTATCTTCATCGCCTCGCGCAAGAGAATATCCCGGCCTACGTCACATCTCGCGGCGACGACACCGCCGGGGCGGTTTTCGTGAAATGCGCTACGCTCGACGGGCAGGCCCGGGTGATGGCGCGGCAATACGATTTCGACGCCGACGCCCGCCTCTGGACCGAATGGACCAGCGGCACGGAAGGGGATGTGGACGCCGCGATCACCTCCGAGCGCGGCCGCGACCCGGACCTGTGGGTGATCGAACTGGAATCGCGCGAGGGTCGGACACTTCTGGAAGACCCGTCCCTGGCTTAAGCCATCCCATCTCGCGGGAACGGTTGGCGGCGTCGGGAATTGACCCGTCGTGTAAACAGTTAACCTTTTCAGGAGGCCAGCCATGAAAGCGGTCGTATTTCATGACGTGGGCGACATCCGTCTCGATGATGTGCCCGATCCCCAAATCCAGGAACCCACCGACGCGGTGATCCGCATCACCTCGTCTGCGATCTGCGGGACGGATCTGCACATGGTAAGGGGGACTTTTGCCGGTATGAAGCCTGGCACCATCCTTGGGCACGAGGCCGTGGGCATCGTGGAAGAACTTGGCGACAAGGTACGCAATTTCGAGGTCGGGGACCGCGTTGTGGTCTGTTCGACCATCGCCTGCGGATCGTGCTCCTACTGCCGAGCGGGCTACTATTCGCAATGCGACAACGCCAACCCCAACGGCAAGCGGGCGGGAACCTCGTTCTTCGGGGGCCCAGAACCGACCGGACCGTTTGACGGGCTTCAGGCCGAAAAGGCCCGCATCCCCTTCGCCCATACGACGTTGGTCAAGCTGCCGGACGAGGTCAGCGACGATCAGGCGATCCTGATCTCCGACATTTTCCCGACCGCGCATTTCGGTGCTGACGCGGCGGAGATCGTGGAAGGCGACAGCGTCGCGATCTTTGGCGCAGGACCCGTGGGATTATTCGCGATCATCTCGGCCCGCCTGATGGGCGCCGGCCGCATTTTCATGGTGGATGAACGCGACGACAGGCTGGCTATGGCGCGTAAACTTGGCGCCGAAGTCATCAATTTCTCGAAGGAAGATCCGGTCGAGACAATCGTGGAGATGACCGGAGGTATCGGGGTCGATCGGGTGATCGACGCGGTCGGCGTCGATGCGCAGCACGCCCATGGCGGGCCCGCGCAAGACGAAGCCGAACAGAAATCGGATAAGTTCGACCAGCAGGTTGATACAGTGGCCCCCGAACAGAACGTGCAGGGTGACCTCTGGAAACCCGGTGATGCGCCCAGTCAGGCGCTGGAATGGTCCGTTCAGGCGCTGGCCAAGGCGGGTACGCTATCCATCATTGGGGTCTATCCCCCGACCATGCAGAACTTCCCCATCGGCATGGCCATGAACAAGAACCTGACCATCAAGATGGGCAACTGTCCGCACCGCCGGTACGTCCCGTACCTGGTCGATCTGGTTCGCTCGGGCACCGTCGATCCCGTCCAGGTGCTGTCCCATGTCGAGCCCGTCGAGAATGCCATCGACGCGTTCGAGACGTTCGACAAGCGCAAGCCCGGCTGGGTGAAAGTCGAACTGGAAACCGCCTGACCTATCGGTAGGCGCCACCTGCGACAACGGCGGGGGCTTTCCCCTCGCCGCCGCGACCGTCATATCTGTTTCATCGAGGGGACAGACATGATCGAATGGCGTGAGGAGGGCATGGTTCTGTCGGTCCGCCGTCACGGCGAGAATGACGCCATTCTCGAAGCCCTGACGCACGATCACGGGCGGCACGCTGGTGTCGTGCGGGGCGGGGGTGGACGGCGTCTGGCCCCGCTGATGCAGCCCGGCGCGCAATTGTCCTTCACTTGGCGCGCCCGGATCGCGGATCATCTGGGTCACTTCGCGGTCGAGCCTGTGCGATCCCGTGCGGCGGTTCTTTCGGACGGCCTCGCGCTGGCGGGGCTAAGCTCGATGACGTCACTTCTTTCCTTCGCCTTGCCGGAACGAGAGGCGCAACCCGGGCTTTACGAGGCGACCCTAACGGTGGCCGACCTGATGGAGGCAGATTCCCTCTGGCCGCTGGCCTACCTGCGATGGGAGATGGGGCTGCTCGACCGGTTGGGTTTCGGGCTGGATCTGACGCGATGCGCGATCAGCGGGACGCGCGATGACTTGGCTTATGTCTCGCCGAAATCGGGCCGCGCCGTGGCCCGCGATGCCGCCGGGGAATGGGCTGACCGCCTATTGCCGCTGCCATTGTGCATGATGGGACAGGGGCCTGCGACGATCCCCGAGATCGTGCAGGGCCTGCGCATCACCGGCCATTTCCTGGAAAACCGCCTTGCCCCATCCCTGGGCGACCGGCCACTGCCGGTCGCACGCGAAAGGCTGGTGGGCCGCTTGTCGCGCATTGGCTGAAACCGACGCGGTTCTGGTCGCAAACGGAGCAGATCACCCGATGAGCGCGGCGCATCCTTCGCTGATGATGGACAATGCGCCCGTCATTCTGCGGAAAGACCATGCCCATGGGCGACAAGAACCCAAAGAAGAAACCGAAATCCCCGAAGCCCGCGCCAAAAGCCGAAATAGAGCCTTTGGCGCCGCTCAAGCCGGCGAAAGGCGGCAAACGCTAGGCTGAAGATCGCCGCGCCTGCCGTTCCGGCGCGGCGGTCACCCGTAATGGGCGACCGGGGTTCCTGCGATGGCGCTCATGTTCAGAAGTCCGCGCGCAGTGATCGAGGTCGTGACAATATGCGCCCGGTTCCCCAGCCCCATCAGGATCGGTCCGACCTCCAGCCCGTTCGCCTTCATCTTCAGGATGTTGCGTACGCCTGACGCGGCATCGGTGTTCGCGAAGATCAGGACGTTCGCCGCTCCGGACATGCGCGAGTTGGGGAAGATGCGGGCCCGGACATCCTCGTCCAGGGCTGCGTCCGCGTGCATCTCCCCTTCGTAAACAAAATCGCGCGGCGCGCTGTCCAGGATCTCCAGCGCCGCGCGCATCCGGATCCCGGTATCGCAATCGAAATTGCCGAATTGCGAATGCGAACACAGCGCGACCTTCGGCATGATACCGAACCGCTTGACGTGGCGGGCCGCGCCGATCGCCGTTTCGGCAATCTGTTCGGGCGTCGGCTGCGGGTTCACGTGCGTATCGGCAACGAAAAGCGGCCCGTCTTCGAGGATCATCAGCGACAGCGCGGCGATGGGTTGGCGCCCCTCGGTCGCCAACACCTGCGTGATGTAGTTCAGGTGCCAAAGATACTGCCCGAACGTGCCGCAGATCAGGCTGTCGGCCTCGCCTCTATGTACCATGATCGCGCCGATCGCGGTGGTGTTAGTGCGCATGATCGCCTTGGCGATGTCGGGCGTCACGCCGCGCCTTTGCATGATCTCGTGGTAGGTGGTCCAGTAATCGCGATATCTGGGGTCGCCTTCGGGATTCACCAGGTCGAAATCCCTATCAGGACGGATCGACAGGCCCGCGCGTTCGGCGCGCTGGGCGATCACGTCCGGACGGCCGATCAGGATGGGGCGATCGGTCGTCTCTTCCAGCATCGCGTGGGCAGCGCGCAGGACCCGCTCGTCCTCGCCCTCTGCAAAGACGATCCGGCGCTGTGCCGTTGCCGCCGCTTCGAAAACAGGGCGCATCAGAAAGGCCGAACGGAAGACGCTTGCATCCAGCTTGCGTTTGTAAACGTCGAGGTCCGCGATGGGCCGTTCGGCCACGCCCGATTCCATCGCGGCCCGTGCGACGGCGGACGCGACGACGCCCATCAGGCGGGGGTCGAAGGGCTTGGGGATCAGGTAATCCGCCCCGAAGCTCAGCTGTTCGCCCTGATAGGCCGCGGCCGCTTCGGCACTCGTGGTCTTGCGGGCCAGTTCGGCGATGCCTTCGACGCAGGCGATCTTCATCTCGTCGTTGATCGTCGTGGCACCAACATCCAAAGCCCCGCGGAAGATGAACGGAAAACATAGGACGTTGTTGACCTGATTGGGGAAATCCGACCGCCCCGTTGCAATCAACGCGCCGGGCGCGACCTCGCGGGCGGCGTCGGGATCGATCTCGGGCGAGGGGTTGGCGAGGGCGAAGATGATCGGACGGTCCCGCATCCTGGCGACCATCTCGGGCTTCATGACGTTCGGCCCCGACAATCCCAGAAACAAGTCGGCCCCGTCGATGACGTCGCCCAACGTGCGCGGTCCACCCGGCTGCGCATAGGCCGCCTTCTGTTCGGTCATCGACGTTTCGCGTCCCTCGTGAACCAACCCGTCCAGATCGCACAGCCAGACATTCTCGCGCTTGACCCCCAGCTTCAGTAGCATGTCGAGGCAGGCGATGCCGGCCGCCCCGCCCCCGGTCGAGACGACCTTGATCTCCTCGAACGTCTTGCCGGCCACGCGCAGGGCGTTGGTCGCCGCGGCGCCGACGACGATGGCGGTGCCGTGCTGGTCGTCGTGGAACACCGGGATGTTCATGCGCTCGCGGCAGATCCGCTCGACCACGAAACAGTCGGGCGCCTTGATGTCCTCAAGGTTGATCGCCCCGAAAGTCGGCTCCAGCGCGCAGACGATCTCGGCCAGCTTCTCGGGGTCGGACTGGTCCAGCTCGATATCGAAGCAGTCGATATTGGCGAACTTCTTGAAGAGGACCGCCTTGCCCTCCATCACCGGCTTCGACGCAAGCGCGCCGATGTCGCCCAGGCCCAGGACGGCCGTTCCGTTCGTTACTACCGCGACTAGGTTGCCTCGCGCGGTATAGTCTCGGGTCGTGCGCGGGTCCGACACGATCTCGCGACAGGCCTCGGCCACGCCCGGGGAATAGGCCCGCGCCAGATCGCGTCCGTTCGCCAATGGCTTGGTCGCCCGGATCTCGAGCTTCCCGGGCGTCGGTTCGCGATGGTAGGCGAGGGACGCCTCGCGCAGGGCGGTCTGTTTGTCGTCGGTCATGGCGTATCCTCCCGAAAGCGCGGCGTCAGCTTTCGGGGATACGCCAAGGGGTCAACCCCTGCCAGTCCGTTCCTGCAGAGCGTCGATCAGTTTCGAGGCTTCGGCCTTCGTCAGGTCAGGATTGAAGTCCTCGCCGCATTCTTCGCACAGCGTCTTGAGGTAGGACGCCTGCGCACCTGTCATATCTTCGTCGCCGGTGGTCCACTCCTCGACCGGCTTGTCGGCGTTCGAGGGGGCTTCGGTTTTCGGATGCTGCATCGGATCGTCTGCCATGGTGTCACCTGTTCCGGTTACGTTCCGTGACGAACACCGGGGCAAAGCACCAGTTCCCTAGGCTTTCTCCAATGCGGCAATCCGCGCATCCGCTTGTTCCCGGGTCAGCGTCGTATCGAACGCTTCATCGTGTTTTTCGCAAAGGTCGCGCAGCCTTGCCGCCTGAACCTCGGTCATCGGTTCGTCGGCGTCGGTGTTTTCATCGTGAACGACGGCGCCGGCGACGGGAAACGACGCCGTGCCTGTCTTCTTGTCGGCGGGAAAATCATCGTCTGACATGGTGGGCCTCCGTTGGGTTTACATAGGGAAATGCCGCGGGGTCGGTCGGGGTTCCCGCTTGCCAAAGGGCGGGTCAGGGCGCACGATAAGAGGCATGGAAGACCTTATTGCTGCCGCCGCCGCCGTGCGTGAAAACGCCCACGCCCCCTATTCCGGCTTCAAGGTCGGCGCCGCCTTGGTGACGCCCGAGGGGCAGGTCTTTGCCGGGTGTAATGTGGAAAACGTCGCCTATCCCGAAGGCACCTGCGCCGAGGCGGGCGCCATCGCCGCGATGATCGCGGGCGGGGCGACGCGGATCGCTGGCATTGCCGTGATCGCCGACAGCACGTCGCCCGTGCCGCCTTGTGGCGGCTGCCGGCAGAAGATCGCCGAATTCGCTGATGCCGACGTTACGGTGACCATGGCGACGGTGGGGGGAGAGCGGAAAGACGTCTCGGTCCGCGACCTGCTGCCCGGGGCCTTCGTTGCCGGGCATATGGGGCAGGTTTGACGACCCGCGCCCTGCTGAGCGACCTTCGTGCAGGGCACGTGCCGGACCCGGACATGCTGGCCCGGTTCGCGCAAGAGGTTGCAGACGGCACGGTCAGCGCCGGGCAACTGGGCGCCTTCGCGATGGCGGTCTGCATGGGCCCCGGCCTGGGGGAGGCCGGGCGCGTCGCGCTGACCAACGGGATGGCCCGCAGCGGACGCCACCTGTCCTGGGACCTTGGCGGACCGATCCTGGACAAGCATTCCACGGGCGGCGTCGGCGACCCGGTCAGCCTTGTCCTTGCGCCCATGCTGGCGGCGGCGGGGGCCTATGTCCCGATGATCTCGGGCCGGGGTCTGGGGCATACGGGCGGAACTCTGGACAAGCTGGAGGCCATTCCGGGCGTGTCGTGCGATCTGGACACCGATACCTTCCGATCCGTGGTGCGCGAGACGGGGGCGGCCATCGTCGCGGCGACGAGTGACATCGCGCCCGCCGACCGCCGACTCTATGCTGTCCGGGATGTGACCTCGACGGTGGATCAGATCGACCTGATCACCGCCTCGATCCTGTCGAAAAAGCTGGCCGCGGGGCTGGATGCGCTTGTCTTGGACGTGAAGGCCGGATCGGGAGCCTTCATGACAGACATCGCGGCCGCACGAGAGCTGGCCCGAGCGCTGGTCACGACCGCGAACGGGGCGGGGTGTCGGACGGCCGCGCTGGTCACCGCGATGGACGAACCCCTGGCCCCGTCATGCGGCAATGCTCTGGAGATCATTGCAGTCATGGAGGTTCTGACCGGCGTCGCCGCCGACGCCCGCTTACGGGAAGTGACATTGGCCTTGGGCGGAACCCTGATGCGGATCGGGGGCCTAGCCGGCGACGATGCCGAAGGCGCGGCCCGGTTGGCCCAAACCTTGGATGACGGCAGCGCGGCCGAGCGGTTCGGCCGGATGATCGCGGCGATGGGGGGGCCGGTGGACTTCGCCGCAAGGTGGAAGGATCGGCTTCCCGCGGCACCTGTGGTACGGACGGTCGCCAGCGAAGCGACCGGAACGCTTGCCGCCATTGACGGGACCGCGCTGGGCCTTGCGGTCGTCGCGTTGGGCGGCGGTCGGGCGCGGGAAGACGATACCATCGACCCGTCCGTGGGTCTTAGCCAGATCGCCCGCATCGGCACCGCGTTGGACCCTGGCACCCCGCTGTGCCGGATCCATGCCGCCAGTGACGCGGATGCGGATGCCGCCGAAGCCGCCGTTCGCAAGGCGTTGCACGTGGGGGACGCGCCAAGCCTCAAACCCCTGATACTGGAGCGTCTGCCATGAGCCGCGCGTTTCTCGTCGTCCTCGACTCGGTCGGGATAGGCGGCGCACCGGACGCCGCCGATTTCGGGGATGAAGGCGCCAACACGGTCGGCCACATTGCAGAGGCGCTGGATGGGGGCGACACCCCGCTTCGGCTTCCGAACCTCGACCGGCTGGGACTGGGGCGTGCGTTGCAGCTTGCCTCGGGTTTGGCGGCGCCAGGACTGGGGGTCGCACCCGAAGGCTACTGGGGCGCTGCGACCGAAGTCTCGCCGGGAAAGGACACCCCCTCGGGGCATTGGGAGCTGGCCGGTCTTCCGGTGCCGTGGGACTGGACCTATTTCCCGCACGACGATCCGTGCTTTCCCGAGGACCTTGTCGCGCGCGTCTGCCAGCTTGCGGGTACGGACGGCATCCTGGGAAACCGGCACGCCAGCGGCACCAACATCATTGAGGACGAGGGCGAAGCGCATCTTCAAACCGGATGGCCGATCTGCTATACCTCGACCGACAGCGTCTTCCAGATCGCCGCCCACGAAGAGGCGTTCGGGCTGGACCGCTTGCTGAAGCTGTGCGCCGATCTTGCCCCGGAGTTGCACGAACAAAAGGTCGGGCGCGTCATCGCCCGCCCCTTCGTCGGTACCGCGGACGCCGGCTGGACGCGGACGAAGAACCGGCAGGACTTCGCCATCGCGCCGCCCGCACCCACGCTGTGCGACTGGGTCAAGGATACGGGCGGGATGGTGCATTCAGTGGGCAAGATCTGCGACATCTTCTCGATGCAGGGGATCGACACAAAGGTGAAGGGCAGCGACTCCGATTTGCTCGATGCTTTGCTGGGCCATATCGAGACGGCCGGGGATGGCACGCTGACCTTCGCGAATTTCGTCGAGTTCGACAGCCTGTATGGCCACCGCCGCGACGTGACCGGCTATGCGCGGCATCTGGAATGGTTCGACGGGGCTCTGCCGTCAATCCTGGACCGGATGCGGTCGGACGACCTTCTGGTGATCACGGCCGACCACGGGAACGACCCGACCTGGCGCGGCACCGACCACACGCGCGAGCGTACGCCGGTCCTTGTGGCGGGGCGCGGCGCGGGAGAGATCGGTCATGTCGCATTCGCCGACGTGGCGGCGAGCATCGCGCAGCATCTTGGTGCGCAGAACAACGGACCGGGAAGGAGCTTCCTGTGAAGGACCTGCCAAAAGTCGAACTTCACCTGCACCTCGAAGGCGCAGCACCCCCGTCCTTCGTGCGCGGCCTCGCCGCCGAGAAAGGCCACGACCTGTCGGGCATCTTCGCCGAGGACGGAAGCTATCGCTATAATGGATTTCTCGAGTTCCTGAAGGTCTACGAAGCCGCGACCGAGGTCCTGCAAACGCCCGAGGATTTCGGCCGTCTGACGAAAGAGGTCCTGCATCGCTCGGCCGAGCATGGGGTGATCTATACCGAGGCATTCCTGTCCCCCGATTTCTGCGGGGGTCGCGATGTCGGCGCATGGCGCGAGTATCTGGCCGCCATCCAAGAGGCCGCGCAGGACGCCAAACGCGATGCGGGGATCGAGATGCGGGGCATCATAACCTGCATCCGCCATTTCGGCCCCGACAAGGCGAAGGAGACGGCACGCTGTGCGGCCGAGACCGCGGGCGATTTTGTCACCGGCTTCGGCATGGGCGGGGATGAAGGAAAAGGGCGGCAGGGCGATTTCGCCTACGCCTTCGACATGGCGCGCGAGTCCGGGCTGCGCCTGACGACGCATGCGGGCGAATGGGGCGGTCCGCAGTCCATCCGCGATGCGCTGGACGATCTGCGCGTCGAACGGATCGGCCACGGCGTGCGCGCGATCGAGGATCCCGCGCTGGTCGACCGCCTCGCCGAGGACGGCATCGTGCTGGAGGTCTGCCCGGGGTCCAACGTCTCGCTGGGGATCTACCAGTGGAAGTCGCATCCCATCGCCAAGCTGCGCGACAAGGGCGTTCCGGTCACGATCTCGACCGACGATCCGCCGTTCTTTCACACCACGATGACCGGCGAGTACGAGCATCTGTCCCATGTTCACGACTGGGACGAAGGCGTATTTCGAGACATCGCCCGGGTTGCCGCCCGCGCCGCGTTCTGCGACGAGGCCACGCGAACCGCGCTTCTGGAAAGGATCGACGCATGAGCCAGCATCTGACCGTCGTTCAGCACCCCCTGATCCAGCACAAGCTGACGATCATGCGGTGCAGCGACACCTCGACCGCGGTGTTCCGCCAGCTTCTGCGCGAGATCAGCCAGCTTCTGGCCTACGAGATGACGCGCGACCTGCCCATGACCTCGACCGTGATCGATACACCGGTGGCCGAGATGGAGGCGCCGACGCTTGCGGGCCGAAAGCTTGCGCTGATCTCGATCCTGCGGGCGGGCAACGGGCTTCTGGACGGGATGCTCGATCTGATCCCCTCGGCCCGGGTCGGGTTCGTCGGGCTGTACCGGGATGAAGAGACGCTGAAGCCCGTGCAGTATTATTTCAAGGTTCCCGCAGCGCTGGACAAGCGGGTGGTGATCGCCGTTGATCCGATGCTGGCCACTGGCAACTCATCGGCCGCAGCCGTCGACCTGCTGAAAGAGGCCGGGGCCAAGGATATACGGTTCCTGTGCCTTCTGGCCGCGCCGGAAGGCGTCGCCCGGATGAAGGAGGCGCACCCTGATGTGCCCGTCGTCACAGCCGCGCTGGACGAGCGTCTGAACGAACTAGGGTATATCGTGCCGGGATTGGGCGATGCGGGCGACCGGATGTTCGGGACGAAGTAAGCCGGCCCTTGCCGACACCCCCGGACTGCGCCACTTTGTTGCCACAATCACGTCTGGGAGGACATGATGCTGAAACCTGCCGCGCTGGGTCTGGCCCTGCTTCTTTCGTCTTTCACGCCAGCCACGGCGCAAGTCGCCCGTGTCGATCTGGCGGATGCACCGCCGCCCGCGGAATTCCCGCCGAACTCGTTTTCGGGCCGCCAGTATGTCGATAGCCGCGGATGCGTCTATGTGCGGGGCGGTGAGGGGGCGACCTCGATCTGGGTGCCGCGTGTCACATCCGGCCGCAAGGTTTTGTGCGGGTTCAAGCCCACCCTGACCGCGACGGCCAACACACAAGCTCCGGTCGTGCCGGACAGGGCACCGGCCGTGCGGACAGCGGGCTTGGCGCCCGCGCAAACTCGCCCCGCCGCGCCGGTTGCGGTTGCCCCGACCGCCGCGGCCCCGCGAACAGCGCCACAGGCCGGACGGTATGTGCCGCCGCGGGTGACCTATAGTTACAGCCCGTCGCCATACACAGGCCGGACGCCGCGACCAGTTGCACAGGTCCCCCGCACCTGGCCCGTCGCGCCGTCGATCCCGCCGCGAACCGTTCCGGCGGGTGAAGCGGGCGGCCGGATCCTGGCGGGCGACTTGCCGCCTGGATCGGTCATCGGCATTCCGCCCTCTGATCAGCCGCAGATCCCGCCCGGATACCGCCGCGCATGGGAGGACGGTCGCCTGAACCCGTATGCGGGCAAGCAGACCCTGACCGGCGCCTTGCAGCAGGCCCTAGTCTGGACGCAGACCGTTCCCCGGCGCCTGAAGACCGCCGACGGGCGGGACGTGACCAGCCAGTACAATTACCTGGTCTACCCGTTCACGGACTATGACAAACAGCGCGCCGCGCTGGGGTCCGGGCGGTATGTCACCGTGCAGACGACGGCGGGCTCCGCCGTCGTTCCGGCCCCACAGGCGCAGCGGTCCGTCTCGATCTCGACGAAGTCGACCCCGACGGGCGGACGCTACGTTCAGGTCGCCAGCTTCGGGGATGCCGGCAACGCCCAGAGAACGGCCCAAAGGTTGTCGGCCGCCGGATTGCCCGCCGCAATCAGCCGCCAAGGTGGGCTTCAGGTTGTGCTGGCCGGACCGTTCCCACGGGATCGGCTTGCCGGGGCCTTGGGCCGGGTGCGAGGTGCGGGTTTCGCGGACGCGTTCGTCCGTTAGGAGGGGCTGCAGATCGACTGCAGGGCCACCCATTGGCCATCGGACAGTATGGCCCGTTCCGTTGTGCGGGGTGCGGGCAGCGCGGTATCGCCGGCCACGCCGCGGGCCGACGTATAGGCTTCGGCGCCGAGCGCGGCTTCGGCGAACCGTTCGATCACCCGCGGCGCGGGAACGCGAGGTGGCGGATTGGCAACGAGGCGATCCGCATAGGCGCGCAGATCCTCGTCCGAGACTTCGCCTGTTGTCATCAGGCGGATTGCCGACCACGGCCCCGACGCCTGTAAAAGGCGTGCGATGGGGTCCAGCATCTCGGCCCTCTCCAGCGCGACCAGAACCTGGGCCGCGGCGGGCCCGGGGCCGTCGTGATCCTCGATCGCCGAATATCCCAGGACAACAATCCCGCCGGGCAGCGCCAGGGCGGTATCGATATCCTCGCGTACAACAACGATCTGCCCCCGGGCGGACCCGATCAGTCGCCTGTTCAGCGCATCCAGGGCCTGACCCGCGTTCGGATTGCGGCAGGGCGGGCCTGTCAGCCTTGCGACTTGGTCCAGAAGACGCGCCCCGGTGTCGGCGCGAACTGCGGGCGGCGCGACGGTCGTCGCCTGCCGGATCAGCGCGCCGGGCAACCAGAACACCCCCAGAAGTCCCAACCCCACAAGCGCCGCAACCATCACGGCGTTGCGCACAAAGCCGCGCCGGGGACGGGTTCGCCGCACGGCCCGGTGGACCTTGCCGATGGCGTCGATCATCAGGTCGTCGTCGATTTCCAACGTCTCGCCGGCCTCGGCACCGGGCGAGAACAGGGCCGGGCGTTCACCTGGGTTCAGACGTTCGATGGCGGGAAGGGACCAGTGGGCCAGCGCACGCTCGTCCGGGGTATAGATCGCAAGGGTCGCATCACCCAACGTGACCAGTACGTCGCGCCTTTGCGCGTCCCGCTCCGGGCGCCAGAGGCCCATGGCCTCCAGCCTCTCGAACTCGGTCAGTGCCGTCATCTATTGCCCGTCGCGTGCGCTTTGGCCCGCCCTGCCTTATTCATGTGACCGGACTTTACGCCGCGACGGGGCCTTGAACAACGGGGAACGGATCACGCGAACCGCCTGCGAAGTTCGAATTTCTGGATTTTCCCGGTCGACGTCTTGGGCAACTCCTCGAAGAACACGTGTTTGGGGGTCTTGAAGCCCGCCAGACGGTCGCGGGCATAGGCGATCAGTTCGGCCTCGTCCGCGGTCTGTCCGTCGCGCAATTCGACGAAGGCGCACGGCACCTCGCCCCATTTCTCGTCCGGTTTGGCGACCACGGCACACAGCGAGACGGCCGGATGTCCCGAAAGGCAATTCTCGACCTCGATGGACGAGACGTTTTCCCCGCCCGAGATGATGATGTCCTTCGCCCGGTCGGTAATCTTCACGTACCCGTCGGGATACTGGACCGCGATGTCGCCCGACATGAACCAGCCGTTCCGGAACGAGGCACGCGTGGCCTCGGGGTTCTTGTAGTACCCTTTGGCGACCCCGTTTCCACGAATGGCGATCTCCCCCGGGGTCTCGCCATCCCACGGGACCGGCGTGCCGGTCTCGTCCAGTACCAGAACCGCTTCATTCATCGGCATCGGGACGCCCTGGCGCGACTTGCGCTCGGCCCGCCCGTCCGTGTCCAACGGGGTCCAATCCGGGTTCCACGTGCATTCGGTCGCCGGTCCGTAGGTTTCGGTCAGGCCGTAGACATGGGTCACGGTGAAGCCCAACTCCTCGATCCGGCGCAGAGTCGAGGGCGGGGGCGGAGCAGCGGCCGTGAAGACCTCGACCGGGTGATCGAATTCGCGACGGTCGGCGGGCTTGGCGTCGATCAGAGCGTTGAGGATGATGGGCGCTCCGCCGAAATGGGTGACCTTCTCATCCGCGACGGCATCGAAGATCGCCTTCGCGGTGATGTCGCGGCAGCAAACGGTGCAGCCGCCCATCGCCGGCATCATCCAGGTGTGGGTCCACCCGTTGCAGTGAAACAGCGGAACGATGGTCAGATGGCGCGGATACATGACCATCCGCCACGACAGGGGGGTCGCGAGGGTGCACAGATAGGCGCCCCGATGGTGATAGACGACGCCCTTGGGGCGACCGGTCGTGCCGCTGGTGTAGTTCAGGGCAAGGCTTTCCCATTCGTCCTTGGGCATGATCCATGGGAACTGGGGATCGCCGGCTTCCAGCAGGCCCTCCCATGTGCGGTGCCGTCCGGTTGGGGTATGACCGGCATTGGGGTCTGCGACCTCGATCACGACCGGCGGGGGGCCATCTAATTGCGCGATGGCCTCTTCGACAAGGCCAAGGGAGGCCTGATCCACGATGACGACTTTCGCCGCGCCGTGATCCAGGATGTAGGTGACTGTATCCGCCTCCAGCCGGGTATTCACGGTGTTCAGCACGGCGCCGCAGGCCGGCACCCCGAAGGACGCGATCGCCTGGGCGGCGATATTGGGCAGAACGGTCGCCACGACTTGGCCGGGCGTGACTCCCAACGCTGCGAGCGCACCGGCCAAGCGACTGCAATCGGCATGGTACTCCGCGTATGTCCAGCGCCGGGGACCGTCGACCAGCGCTTCGCGGTCGCGAAACACGGTGCGGGCGCGGACAAGATGGGACAACGGCGTTAGCGGCACGAAATTCGCGGCCGTCTTGTCGAGCCCGGTTTCATCGTCCATCCAGCCCATCGTACCCTCCCTGCGCGGCGAACAGGCCTAGGGTATCGCAAGCGGACAGCGAGGGCACCATGATCATCTCTCCCGGTCGGGGGTATATTTTCGTCCACATTCCGAAGACGGGGGGCACGTCACTGGCGCTGGCGCTGGAAGACCGCGCGATGAAGGACGACATCCTGATCGGGGACACGCCGAAAGCAAGGCGACGGCGCGGTCGAATGGCGGCGCTGACGCCCCGGGGGCGGTTGTGGAAACACGCGCGGCTGGCGGATATCGACGGGATCCTTGCCCCGGATCAGATTGATCGGATGACCGTCGTCACGATCGCCCGCAATCCCTGGGATCGGATGGTCAGCTATTACCACTGGCTTCGCGCGCAGCGGTTCAACCACCCGGCCGTGGCGCGGGCCGGTCGTATGTCGTTCGCGGAATTCCTGCGCGATCCGGCCACCCGGGCCGAGATGTCGCGGGACCAGCTGCATGATTATCTGAGAATGGCAGACGGCCGGAGTGCACCGGCATTGGTGCTACGGTTCGACCGTTTGGCCGACGACATCGCGTTGCTGGAGGACAGGATCGGTACACGCCTGACCCTGGGCCATGCGAACCCGTCGGCCCGGCCGCAGGGCTATGCGAAGCTGTACGATGACGAAACGGCTGGGATCGTCGCCGCCGCCTATCGGGATGACATCAAGAGGATGGCCTTTACTTTTTCCTAACACTTTTCTGAGTTTGCCGCTTGTCCGCCCAACTTCTGCCGCGTCTTCGGGGGCTATTAACCTTCGTCGCAATCATGCGCGAAAGCCGCAAACGGGGTGCAGAACCATGTTCGCCATCGCAACCAGGGCCGACCGGACGGACGGCCCGACCTTGGATATTCATGCATCCGGCCTCGTTTCGGGGACGCGGGTCGCAACGACTGTCGGTTGGCGCCCGGTCGAAACGATCCTGCCGGGGGACGGGGTTCTGACATTCGATGAAGGGATGCAAACGGTCATTCGTGCGCACCGGTCGGTCCTCTGGGACGATCCTTTGTCCTGTCCGCCGACGCTGTGGCCCCTGCGCGTTCCCGTGGGTGCGCTGGGCAACCAATCCCAGATGCTGTTGCTGCCCGAACAGCCCGTCCTTCTGGAATCGGACACGGCCGAAGAGATCTTCGGCGACCCGTTTACCGTCATGCCGGCCCTGGCATTGGACGGATTCCGCGGTATCTGCCGGGAAAAGCCGGTTACGCGGGTCGAAGTCATTTCCCTGTGCTTCAAGGTGGATCAGGTCATCTTTGCGAATATCGGGGCGATGTTTTACTGCCCGCGGGTGCTGAGTGGGGAAGCGCGCGCCGATTTCCTGGAAGAGGCACGGTATACGTCCCTGACCATTGCCCAGGGCGAGACCTTGGCTTCGATCATCGAGATGGACGAGGCGCGGGCCATCGCCTGAGGACATACCTTCCGCTCAGCAAAAAGCCGGGGTCTGCAGACCCCGGCTTCTCCGTGTCGGTTCCGAATGGCTCAGGCTGCGGCTGCGGCGCCGTCACCATACTCGGCATAGAACGTCCCGCCCGACTCGGCCATCTTCCGAAGCAGGTTCGGTGTGGCGAAGCGTTCGCCTTCCTCGGCCGTCAGGGCCTCGCAAATCTCGACAGCGCGAGCCGCCCCGAGGATGTCGAGCCACGAGAACGGCCCGCCGGACCATGGGGCAAAGCCCCACCCCAGAATGGCGCCCACATCGCCTTCGCGAATATCCTCGAGCACACCTTCCTCGAACGCGCGCACGGCTTCCAGAACCTGCGCCATCATCAGGCGATGCTGAACGCGGGACAGGTCCGGCTGTTCGTTGGCAACGGGATACCGGCCTTCCAGCCCGTCCCAGAGACCCAATCGCTTGCCGCTGTCGTCGTAGGCATAGAAGCCAGCCTTCGTCTTGCGCCCCAGTCGACCTTCGTTCGCCAGCCAGAACAGGACGTCATCCACCTCGTCGTTCGGGTATTCGTCGCCCATGGCCGCCTTGGTGGCCTTGGCGATCTTGACGCCCAGGTCGATCGAGGTCTCGTCAGTCAGCTGCAATGGCCCAAGCGGGAAGCCCAGCAGCTTGGCGGCGTTTTCGATCAGGGCAGGTTCGACCCCCTCCTTCACCATGCGGACCCCTTCGTTGATGTAGGGGATGATGCAGCGGTTGGCGTAGAAGAAGCGGGCGTCGTTCACCACAATGGGCGTTTTGCGGATCTGGCGCACGAAATCCAGCGCCTTGGCCACGGCCCGGTCGCCCGTCTTTTCGCCCTTGATGATCTCGACCAGCATCATCTTGTCGACGGGGCTGAAGAAGTGGATGCCGATGAACTGATCGGGGCGTTCGCTGGCCTCTGCCAGTTGCGTGATCGGCAGGGTAGAGGTGTTGGTGGCGAAGATGCAGTCCTTGCCGACCACGGCTTCGACCTTCTTCGTCACCTCGGCCTTGATGCCGGTATCCTCGAACACCGCTTCGACGATCAGGTCGCAATCTGACAGCGCCTCGTATTCCGTGGTCGCGTTGATGCGGCCCAGGACCTCGTCTTTCTTATCCTGCGTGACCTTCTTGCGGCTGATGCCCTTGTCGAGCAGCCCCTCGGAATAGGCCTTGCCCTTGTCGGCATTGGCCTGCTCCTGATCGATCAGCACGACCTCGATCCCCGACAGGGCCGAGACATATGCGATCCCGGCGCCCATCATTCCCGCGCCCATGATGCCGACCTTCTTGACTGTCTGGTCAGGCGCTTCGGGGCGGTTCGCGCCCTTTTCCAGCGCCTGCTTGTTGAGGAAAAGCGAACGGATCATCGCAGTCGAGGACGGGTTCATCAGCACGTTGACGAACCACCGCGCCTCGATCTTCAGGGCCGTGTCGAACGGGACAAGCGCGCCTTCGTAGACCGCCGACAGAAGCGCTTTCGCAGCCGGGTACACGCCCTTGGTCTGGCCGTTCACCATAGCCGAAGCGCCGACGAAGGTCATGAAGCCCGAAGGATGGTAAGGTTCACCCCCCGGCATCTTCCAGCCCTTCTGGTCCCACGGCTTGACGATATCGGCATCCGTGGCTTCCAGCACCCAGGCCTTCGCACGGTCGAGCAATTCGTCCGCCGGGACGACCTCGTCAACAAGCGACGCGCCCTTCGCCTTCTTCGGGTCCAGCATCTTGCCTTCCAGAAGCACCGGAGAGGCGGCCATCGCGCCAACCATACGCGAATAGCGCGTCGTGCCGCCGCCGCCGGGGAAGATGCCGACCATAATTTCGGGCAGGCCGATCTTGGCCTTGGGATTATCGGCCATGAAACGGCGATGGCAGGCCAGCGCGATTTCGGTCCCGATGCCCGCGCAGGTGCCGGGGATGGCGACGGCGACGGGTTTGCCGCCCTTGTTCTTGTCGTCCATGCCGGCCCGTTCCAGCTTGCGCAGGATCCGGTGGCCTTCCATCGTGAAATCGAACAGGCCCTGCGCGGGGGTGTCCCCGGCTTCCTCGCGGATCGTCGCCAGGGCGTTCAGATCCATGCCGCCGGCAAAGTCCTTCTTGCCGGACGTGATGACGATGCCCTTCACCGCGTCGTCGGCCAGTACATCGTCGATCATCGCGTCGACATCGCCGAAGGCCTCCCGGGTCATCACGTTCATCGAACGCCCTTCGGCATCCCACGTGATGACGGCGAGGCCATCCGCGCCCTTCTCAAGTCTGAAATCAGCCATTCTTCTCTCCCTCCGGGCCCTTGCCGCCCGTCCAATCCAGTTCCTCGCCGCGCTCGTCCACCTTGGGAAAGAGGAACGGCCAGCGATCGTTGTACATTCCGGTTCCCACGCTGATCGCCTTCCAGCCATCACGCGACAGGTTTAGTGTTGCCGTGCTCATGTAGGGGGGGCAGACGTTGGTCGCGCCGCGCAGGATGCGGGTCTCGTACTGCCCCGCGATCAGCCCTTCGCCCAACTCGGACACCTGGCGGACGGTCGACACCATATGTGTCGCGGACTGCTGTTGCAGCATCCTGCGCCAGGCATCAAAACCGCTTCGCAACTTCTCGACGCTGTCGATGATGATGACGGATGTCCGCGTCGTCACCGCGAACGGGATTTCGACAAGACCAAGGTTGGTCGTGAAATCAGCTTCGAAGAACGAAGCGTTCCGTGCATCCAGCCAGGCCTGAAAATCGAGTTGGGGCATGGGGTCACACGCGTTCAATGATCGTTGCGGCCCCCATTCCGCTGGCCACGCACAGGGTCGCCAGGCCGACTTCCTTGTCCGACCTCTCCAGTTCGTCGAGGAGTATGCCGAGGATGATCGCCCCGGTCGCCCCCAGCGGGTGACCCATCGCGATCGCGCCGCCGTTGGGGTTCAGCTTTGCATGATCGATGTCGAAAGCCTGCATGAAGCGCAAGACCACGGCCGAGAATGCCTCGTTCACCTCGAACAGGTCGATATCCGAGATCGACATGCCCGATTCCTTCAGAATCTTCTCGGTCACCGGTACGGGGCCAGTCAGCATGATGGTCGGGTCGGTGCCGATCTTGGCATTGGCACGGATGCGGGCACGAGGCTTCAGCCCGCGTGCCTTCCCGAACTCTTCCGAGCCGATGAGGACGCCCGCAGCCCCGTCCACGATCCCCGAGGAATTGCCGGCGTGGTGGATATGGTTGATCGCTTCCAAATGCGGATACTTCATCAACGCGATGCGGTCGAAACCGGGCATGGTCTCGCCCATGTCCTTGAAGGACGCTTTCAGGCTGCCAAGGCTTTGCATGTCGGTGCCGGGGCGCATGTATTCGTCACGATCCAGGATCGAAAGCCCGTTGCGATCCTTGACGTCGATCACCGATTTGTCGAAGCGCCCTTCCTGCCAAGCGGCGGCGGCGCGCTTTTGGCTTTCCACGGCGAAGGCGTCGGCATCGTCGCGGCTGAAGCCGTATTCGGTTGCGATGATATCCGCAGCGATGCCCTGCGGAACGAAGTAACTGTTCATCGCGATCGACGGATCGACGGCGATGGCCGCCCCGTCCGAGCCCATGGCGACGCGGCCCATCATCTCGACCCCGCCGGCGATATAGCCGTCGCCCGCGCCACCACGGATTTGATTGGCGGCGAGGTTCACCGCCTCCAGACCCGAGGCGCAGAAGCGGTTGATCGACAGGCCCGGGATGCGTTCGTCAAGATCGCTGGCCAGCACGGCCGTCCGCGCAAGGCAGCCGCCCTGTTCCTTGACCTGCGTGGCGTTGCCCCAGATGACATCCTCGACCGCGTGGCCTTCGAGGCCGTTGCGTTCCTTCAAGGCGTTCAGCGTCACCGCCGACAGGCGCGCGCTGGTGACCTCATGCAGGCTGCCGTCCTTGCGACCCTTGCCACGGGGCGTACGCACGGCGTCGTAGATATAGGCCTCGGTCATCGTGTCCTCCTCATCGTGCCCCGCGGGGCATCAGGTCGTAGGGGTGCTTCCATCCCGGAATCCCCTCGATATTCGTCAGCCAACGGTCGATCGCGGGCCAATCTGTCCGGTCGAAGCCAAAAGGCTCTGGGTAAAAGAGATAGGAGCAGCACGACAGATCCGCGATAGTGACGTCCCGTCCGACGATCCAGTCACGCCCCGTCAGATGGGTGTCGAGGACGGCATAGGTCGCCCGCAGCCGGCCTTGCATGAACTGGATGACCTCGGCGGGCCGTTTATCCTCGGGCAGGAAGTTCATCAGGAAGCGGGCCACACCCGCCTGGCTGGACATCTTGTGGTTGTCCCAGAATTGCCAGCGCAGGACCTCGCGCCGGTCTTCCGACGTGGCGCCGTCAAGCTTCCCGTTTTTTTCGACCACGTAATACTGGATGACGCCCGATTGCGTCAGCCGCACGTCGCCGTCGATCATGACCGGCGCTTCGCCCATGGCATTCAGGTCTGCCTTGTAGGAATCCGTCCTGGTTTCCCCGTTGAAGAAATCGACGAAGACCGGTTCCCAGTCGAGCTCTGTCAGTTGCAGGGCGAGGGCGGCCTTGTAGGCGTTACCGCTCTCGCCGAAGCAGTGCAGTTTGATGGTCATACGCGTTCCTTTCGGATGTTTGCGCGGACCTTAGGGCAAGTCTAACGGCCGTCACCAGAAAAGGATCAGGATCGCCCCCATCGCCGCGATCAGTGCGCCGATGGAGAACAGGACCGTTGTGAACGACCAGTTCCCGTCAGTCACGGCTTCGTCCGGGCGCCAGACAGTCTGATCCAGAACGTCCTTCTCCGGGGCCTCGGTGAACAGGCTGACAGCCACGAGGATGACCATGGAAACGCCGACCATCAGGCCGATATTCGTCGTGAAGTGCAGCGGCCATATGCCGACCTGGGTCAGGACGAAGGTCGCCAAGGCTATCGCGTGCCCGGCAATCAACGCGGTGAACGCGCCGGTCGCCGTTGTCCGACGCCACAGGGCGCCCAGCATGAACACGGCCACCACCGGGGGCACGAGAATCGAGAACGCCTGCTGCAGATAGGCCCAAAGCCCCCCCGCCTGCGCGATAAGCGGCGCCCAGATGATCGCGATCAGCATCAGGATCAGAGTGGTCATCCGCCCGTATTTCCGCTCGGTCTTGCTGTCGAGATCGCGAACCTCGTTCCGGACGAAATCGTGCACCACAAGCGTCGAGGCTGAATTCAGCGTCGAATCCACGCTCGACATGATGGCCGCCACCAGTCCGGCCAGCACCAGTCCCCGCAATCCGATGGGCAGTACCTCTGCCACCAGCGTCGGAAACACCTGGTCGGGGTTCGACAGCTCGGGCAAGACGGACACCGCCATGGCGCCGGGCAGCACCATGATGAACATTGGCAGGATCTTCAGGAAACCGCCCAGGATCGCACCGCTTTGGGCGTCCCTCAGCGATGCGGCGCCGAGCACGCGCTGCACGATGTACTGGTTCGTCACCCAATACCAGAAGCCCAGGATCGGAACCCCTAGGATCAGGCCTGGCCAAGGCAGGATCTCGTTTGACCTGGGCTGGACGATGGACAGCTGCCCCTCGCTGACATTGTCGGTGACGTTCGACCAAGACCAGTCGTTCATGGAAAACAGGATCATGGTCATCGTCGCGGTCCCGACGATCAGCACGATCGCCTGCATCACGTCGGTAAACACCACCGCCTTGAGGCCACCACCCGCCGTATAAAGGCCGGCGAAGATCCCGATCGCCACGCAGATCTGCCATATGGGGATGTCGGGCAGGAAGGCCCGGGTCACCACCGCGCCCGCATAAAGGCCGCCGGCGGTGTCCACGACGATAGTTAGAACGATTGTCACGGCCGAGAAATATAGCCGCGACTTTCTGTCGTAGCGCAGTTCGAGATACTCGGGGATCGTGGTGATCCGGCTTTTCAGGAAGATCGGTGCGAAGATCAGCGCCATAAGGATCAGCGGTACACCCGCCATCCACTCGTAGGCGGACACCGCAATACCGGCGTCGTAGGCCGCGCCCGTCAATCCGATCAGCGTAGTAGACGAAATATTAGAGGCGAAGAGCGAAAAGCCGATGATGCCCCAGGTCAGGCCGCGCCCGGCCAGGAACAGGTCCTCGCCCGACTCGGTCCTGCGTGAGACCCAGACGCCGATGGCAATGACCACGGCAAAATAAAGGGCGATCACGCCCCAATCCCATGCCGCAATCGCCCCGGACAGGTCTTGCGAGCTTTCCTGATCCATGAATAACCCCTCCGATATTCCCTCGCCCTCAATCCCTCCCCGAAAAGGTTGTTCCCCGATGCCGACTTTCACCGCCCTTACCCTGGTGCCCGAAGAAGGGGCCGCCCGCGGCCTGGGCGACGCGATGGAACGCCTCGACCCCGAGCCTACCGGCGTCGGAGTGTTCGAGATGGAGGACGGATCGGGGCTCTGGGAAGTCGGCGGATATTTCGTCGAAACCCCCGATGTCGCTGGGCTGGCGCTTCTGGCCAAAACCTTTGGCGCGCGGGACTTCGTCATCAGCGAATTGCCCGAGATCGATTGGGTCGCGAAGGTCCGTCGCGAACTGTCGCCAGTCGAGGCCGGACGCTTCTTCCTTTACGGCAGCCATGACGCGGACAAGGTTCCCGCAGACAGCGTGCCCTTGCTGGTCGATGCTGCCATGGCCTTCGGAACGGGCCATCACGGGACGACGAAGGGATGCCTCGTGGCGTTCGACCGCCTTTTGACACAGGGTCTTCGCCCCGAGCGAGTCATCGACGTAGGCTGCGGAACCGCGGTTCTGGCGATGGCGGCGGCGCGCACGCTTCCGGTGACGCCGATCGCGTCTGATATCGACGCGGTGGCCGTCGAAGTGGCCGAGGCGAATGTGGCCATGAACGGGCTGGCCGGGTCGATCGTTTGCCTTGAGGCAACCGGCTTCGATCACCCGCGGATCGCGGCGGCCGGGCCCTTCGATCTGGTGTTCGCGAATATTCTGAAGGGGCCGTTGGTCGCGCTGGCCCCCGATATGGCCCGTCACACTACCTTGGGCGGGCGGGTGATTCTATCCGGATTGCTGAATGCGCAGGCCGAGGAGGTCATCCAGGAGTATTCTCAATTTGGCCTCAATCTTCTTGAAAAAGACCAGATTGGTGACTGGACGACCCTGACTTTGACACGGGAATCCTAGAAACACCCCATTTTCGACGCCTTTTCATTATCTGCCCCAATCGCGCCACAATTGGCTCGGATCTTGCCCCCATTCGAACGCAATCTCGATGGAGGGTCCGATGCACCACAAGAGCGTGTCCTACGCCGGATTCGCGCAGAATCCGGCGTTTCAAGCCAAGGTGGCCGGGGTCGTTGGCCGTGATGCCACGAAGCGCAGGGCGACCGGACGGAGGTCGTCCCTTTCCGTATGGGGGCTTCCCAGGATCGTTGTCGCCCTATGGGCGCTGAAGATCGTGCTGGTTATCCAGATGGGTGGTACCGGTTATACCGAGGTCATTCGTCCCCTGCAGGAAGGCAATGCCGTGGCACGCGCGGTGGGCACGATCCTCGAGCCTGATGTCATCACACTCGAGGCCGCGCGATATGCGCTGATCGGCAAGGATCTTCTGCGCGATATCTCGTACGTCTACTGAAGCCGTTCCAGATCGGCCCGGGTCAGCCCAAGATCGGCCAGTTGCCAGTCCGACATGCGAAGCAGGGTCTTCGGGCAGCGGGACCTTTTGGGGAACCGGTCGGCGACATTGAACAGGAAAGTTGAAATGCGGCTGGCGACAACCGTGCTGAGCGGTATGGCCGAGGAGCGGTGCAGGTCGTAGACGGTCATTGGAAACTCCGGCGTTGATACGTCGCGCCTGTGCCGCACGATGCCTCCCAAGGCAAGTGGAAGTTGCTGAAATATATAGGCTTTTTTAGATCTCGCAATGTCGCGATTCTGCCAGCGTGCGTCGCTTTTTTAATGCGCTGTCGCAAATGGATTTTGAACCGGTCGCAATTGGACCACTTGGCGGATGTTCGCGCTTCGTGCTAGGTTGTTTTCAAAACAACAACTAGGGCAGGCAGGATGCGCGTTCTTGGGATTGATCCCGGTCTTCGATGTCTCGGATGGGGCGTGATCGAGACCGAAGGCAGCCGGATTAGGCATGTCGCCAATGGCCTTTGCCGATCGGACGGTGGCGACGCCCTCGCGATTCGATTGATGGCGCTGCATCGACAGGTTGCCCAGGTCATTGCGGATCACGCCCCGGACGTGGCTGCGATCGAACAGACCTTTGTCAACTCGGATGGGGCGGGATCCCTGAAACTGGGTCAGGCCCGCGGGGTGGCCCTTCTGGCGCTGGCCCAGGCCGGACTTGAGATCGGGGAATATGCGCCGAACAAGGTCAAGAAGACCGTCGTCGGCGTCGGCCACGCAGCCAAGCCGCAGATCGATCACATGGTGCGGATGCAGCTTCCGGGCGCGGTCCCGGAAGGCCCGGACGCCGCGGACGCGTTGGCGATCGCGCTGTGCCACGCGGCCCATCTCGCCACGATGCGGGCCTGGGCGCAGGTGCGCGCATGATCGGGCGGCTGTCGGGACGGATCGGGTATATCGGCGACGATCATGTCCTGATCGACGTGGGCGGCGTGGGGTATGTGGTGTTCGTCTCGGACCGCACGCGCACCGCGCTGGCCGGGCCGGGGGAGGCAATCTCGCTCTATACCGATCTGCTGGTGCGCGAGGATATCCTGCAGCTTTTCGGGTTCCAGACGCTTCTGGAAAAGGAATGGCATCGTCTTTTGATGACGGTGCAGGGCATCGGCGCCCGTGCCTCGCTTGGCATCCTGGGGGCGCTGGGCCCAGAGGGTGTAGGCCGGGCGATTGCGCTTGGCGACGTCTCGGCGGTTCGGGCGGCACCGGGCGTCGGGCCGAAGATTGCGCAACGTGTCGTCAACGAATTGAAGGACAAAGCGCCGGCGATCATGGCGCTTGGCGCCCGGGAGGAGCCGCCGGTGACGACCGCGCGGCCCGCTGCGACCGTAGAGGTGCAGGCGCCCGAAGCCCCCGTTGTCGCGCCCACGCAATCGGCGCAGGCCGAGGCGATGTCGGCGCTTGGCAATCTGGGCTACGCCCCGGCGGAAGCGGCGCGGGCCGTCGCGCAGGCCGCCCGGGATACGCCCGACGCGGACACGACGACACTGATCCGGGCCGCGCTGCGCAGTCTGGCGCCCGGGGGGTAGGCCGATGTCGTTCCAAACACAAGTGCCACCAGCTCTGCGTGAGGTGCTGCCCCAATGAGCCCGCCCGACCCGACCTTGCGCCCCGAGCGGTTGCCCGACGATGACGGTCCCGCGATGCGGCCGCAGTCGCTTGATGCGTTCACCGGCCAAGCCGAGGCGCGTGCCAATCTCAAGGTCTTCATTGAAAGTGCGCGGATGCGCGGCAAGGCCATGGACCACGCCCTGTTCCACGGCCCCCCGGGTCTGGGTAAGACGACCCTCGCGCAGATCGTCGCGAAGGAACTGGGGGTGAATTTCCGGATGACCTCGGGGCCGGTTTTGGCGAAGGCCGGCGACCTTGCGGCGATCCTGACCAATCTCGAAGCGCGTGATGTCCTGTTTATCGACGAGATCCATCGGCTGAACCCGGTGGTCGAGGAAGTGCTGTACCCCGCGCTCGAGGATTTCGAGCTTGACCTCGTCATTGGCGAGGGTCCGGCCGCGCGCACGGTCCGTATCGAGCTTCAGCCCTTTACCCTAGTCGGGGCGACAACGCGTCTGGGCCTGTTGACAACTCCGTTGCGGGACCGCTTCGGCATTCCGATCCGCCTGCAATTCTACACGGTCGAGGAACTGCAAGCCATCGTGGCGCGCGGTGCTCGGCTTATGGGGATCGAGGCAGATCCGGACGGGGTCCGCGAAATCGCGGCGCGGGCCCGCGGCACCCCGAGGATCGCCGGGCGATTATTGCGGCGGGTGGTGGATTTCGCCCTTGTCGAAGGAGACGGCCGCTTGAGCCGGGAGCTTGCGGATCAGGCCCTTACGCGGCTTGGCGTCGACAAGCTGGGCCTGGACGGTGCGGACCGCCGGTACCTGACCCTGATCGCCGAGCATTATCAAGGTGGCCCCGTCGGGATCGAGACGCTGTCCGCCGCTTTGTCGGAAAGCCGCGACGCGCTTGAAGAGGTGATCGAGCCCTACCTGCTGCAGAACGGCCTGATCCAGCGGACCCCGCGTGGACGGATGCTGGCGCAGGGCGCCTGGACGCATCTTGGCCTCATGCCGCCCACCGTGCGCGGCGGCGACCTGTTCGACACCTGACCTAGCCCTAGCATTCGACCCATGACCGATACCGCGATGACCCCCGAAGAGATCAAGGACCTGTTCACCCGGTCCGACGGAACCTACGCCTTTGCCAGGTGGGGCCGACCCATTGCCCCCGTGGTGTTCGGCGTCGACGACCCAACCCTGTCCGTCATCAAGGGCGCGCTCGAGGCGGTGCTGCAACTGGCGGGACACGAACTGACGGAGACCGACCCCGAACTTGGGGTCAACTTTATGGTCTTCTTCATGCGCGAGTGGGACGAGCTGCGGCATGTCCCCGACCTCGACCGCCTGATACCTGACCTATACCCGCTTCTGGACCGGTTGGAGGGGATCGCGGCGAACCAGTATCGGATCTTCCGCTTCGACGAGGCCGGCGCGATCCGGGCCGCCTTCGTCTTCGTGCGTATGGATGAAGAGATGTCGAAGGTTCCGGCCGAGACCGTCGCGCTGGCCCAGGTCGTGCAGACCATCCTGCTCTGGTCGGACACGGCATTCACCAACCGGTCCGCACTGGCGCAAGCTCCGGGCGGGGCAGTGATCCTGCGGCCCGAGATCGGGGCGCTGATCCGTGCCGCGTATGAGCCAGTTATGCCCGCGGTCGCCGACGATGCCGCCCACGCGCTTCGCCTTTCTGCCCGCGTTGGCCGACCAAGCTGATGTTCGAGGTCACGGTCTATTACGAAGATACCGACATGGGCGGGGTCGTCTATCACGCGAATTACCTGAAATTCATCGAAAGGGCGCGCTCGGATTGGGTCGCCGCGCTGGGTGTCGATCAGCTGGCCCTGCGCGAGGCGGGAACCGTGTTTGTGGTTCGGCGCATCGCGGCCGATTTCCTTGCGCCGGCCCGATTGGGGGACGTCCTGCGCGTCTCGACCGAGGTCGAGACGGCGGGCGGGGTTCGGCTGACGTTGGTTCAGACGGTGCTGCGCGGCGACGAGGCCCTGTTCCGCGCGACGGTCGAGGTGGTTGCGATGGATCCCCAGACCGGGGCGCCCAAGAGACTGCCCGAAGTCATTCGCGCGCAGCGCTGACCGCGCCGGGCAAAACTTCGCCGATCCGGGCCGTTCCCCGGCCGTCTCACTCTATCGTGCAGTTTATATGGCTTTTGCACGAGGACTCCGCTAGGTAAGAGCGCAAAGAGGCTGAACACGGCCCGCACGGCGACGTAAACGAGCAGGACATATGGAAACCGAAGCCCTCGCAGCCGCGTCGGAGATTGATTTCTCCATGCTGGGATTATTCGCCCGCGCCTCATTCATCGTGAAGCTGGTGATGCTGCTTCTGATTGCGGCCAGCGTCTGGTCTTGGGCCATCGCCATCCGCAAGGTGTTGACGTTCCGGTCGGCCCGGTCCGAGGCGGCCGAATTCGACGCGGTCTTCTGGTCGGGCGAGCCCCTGGACAAGCTGTATCGCGAACTGGGCCCCGAGCCGGACGGCCGCGCGGCCGGCGTGTTCGCAGCCGGCATGACCGAATGGCAGCGATCCCACCGTGACGATGGCCGGATGATCCCCGGCGCGCAGGCCCGGATCGAACGCAGTATGGACGTGGCCATATCGCGCGAAGCCGAGGACTTGGAAAAGGGGTTGCCGATCCTGGCGACCATCGGCTCGACCGCCCCCTTCATCGGCCTTTTCGGCACGGTCTGGGGCATCATGACCGCCTTCATCGACATCGCCGAGCAGCAGAACACCAACCTTGCCGTCGTGGCCCCCGGCATCGCCGAGGCGCTTCTGGCCACCGGCCTGGGCCTTCTGGCGGCAATCCCGGCGGTTATCTTCTACAACAAGCTTTCGGCGGACCAGGGCCGGATCGTGGGCAGCTACGAAGCCTTCGCCGATGAATTCTCGACCATTCTGTCCCGGCAATTGGACGGCTGACATGGGGGCAGGGGTCGTTTCCAAGGAGGCGAGCGGCAGCCGCAGACGGCGGCGCAGCCGCGTCCGTCCGATGTCCGAGATCAACGTGACGCCCTTTGTCGACGTTATGCTGGTGCTTTTGATCATCTTCATGGTGTCGGCCCCGCTTCTGACCGTCGGCGTGCCGATCGAGCTGCCCGAAACGGCCGCCGAGGCACTGCCGACCGAGCAGGAAGAGCCGCTGACGATCACGCTGACCGCTGAAGGTGCGGTCCTGCTGATGGACAACGAAACCGAAAGCGACAACCTGATCGCGCAGCTTCGCGCCATCGCTGCAGAGCGTGAAAGCCGAAAGGTGTTCCTGCGCGCCGACGGGGCGATCCCCTACGCGCAGGTGGCCGAAGTGATGGGCGCTCTGAACGCCAGCGGGTTCAATCAGATCGGGCTTGTGACGGATTCGGGCGGGCGCAGGCTCGACGGAACGGACCAGTAGGCGAGGGGGCCCTGAGGGGGCATGGACACGCCGCTTATCATATCCTCGGTGGCGCATGTCGCGCTGATCCTGTTCCTTCTTCTGGGCGGGATTTTTCAGCGCGATCCCTTGCCGCCGGTCGAGTCGGCGGAAGTTACCGTGCTGAGCGAAGAGGAATTTGCCGCGCTGACCCGCCCCGAGGTCGGCGAGAGCGAGCCGCCCCCGATGGTCGAGGCCGAGGAGCCTTCGGCCGCCATCGACCAGACCGCCCCGGAGGAAGCCGAGATCCCAGAGGCCCCGCGCGTCACCGAACCGGCCCCGGAGCCCGAACCAGCACCGGAGCCCGAGCCGGTCCCCGATCCCCTCCCCGAGCCTGATCCCGTCCCGGAGGCCGAGATTGCCCCCGATGCCGCGGCCCCTGAGGCGCTGCCCCTGGATGACGTGAATACGCCCCGCCCGGCACCCCGTGTGGCCGAGGAAGCGACGCCCGAGCCTCCGCTGGAGGCTGAAACCGCCGACGCGCCAGAGGACGCCATCGCCCCGGAGCCCGACGACACTGCGGCCGAGGTGGTCGAAGATGAAGCCCCCGAGGCGCCGCCGGAAGCGACGACCGAGATCGTGACCGAGGCCGAAGAGCCGTCCTCGACCGTCGCCGACGCCGCGCCTGACAGTTCCTCCCGTCCCCGCAGCCGCCCCGAGCGAATTGCAGCCGTCGAACCCGAGCCCGAGCCGGAACCCGACCCCGAGCCGGCGCCCCAGACGCCTGGAGAGACATCCCGCGCCTCGTCCGACAACATTCAGGACGCGGTCGACGACACCATTGCGGGCCTTGAGGAACTGGTCGAACAAGGCACCCTCGAAGGCGCACCAGCCGGTCCCCCGCTGACCCAAGGCGAGACCGAGGCCTTTCGCCTGCAGGTCCGGCGCTGCTGGAACGTCGACGTGGGGTCCGAGGCCGCGAACGTTGTCATCACGATCCGCTTCAATATGACCCCGGACAACCAAGTGGTTTCCAGCTCGATCCAGCAGATCGCGGCCAGCGGCGGCTCGGCCGAGGCGATCCGGACGGCTTACGACTGGGGCCGACGCGCCATCCTTCGCTGCCAGGTCGAAGGCGGCGGTTATCAACTGCCGGTCGATAAATACGCCCAGTGGCAACAGGTCGAAGTGACCTTCAACCCCGCCGAGATGCGGATCAGGTAGGGACATGCTATGACCGCCCCCGAACCTAGAATTGGAGACAAGGCGATGAAGTTTCTTCGCGGCCTCGCGACGATGGCCCTTGCCCTGCTGCCGATGGCCCCGGCGACGGCACAGGACGGTCCCTTGCGCATCGAAATCACCGAAGGCGTGATCGAGCCGCTGCCCTTCGCGCTGCCGACGCTGATCGCCGAAACACCTGATGCGCAGCAGTGGGCGGAGCGGATCACGCAGGTGATCGCGGATGACCTGACCGGCACCGGCCTGTTCCGCCGCATCCCGCAGGACGCCTTCGTCAGCCAGATCACCGAGTTCACCCCGTCGGTCAACTATGCCAACTGGAAGGCGATCAACGCGCAAGCGCTGATTACCGGGGCCGTCGCGACCGGCGCGGACGGGTCGCTGACCGTCAAGTTCCGCCTGTTCGACGTCTTCTCCGAGGCGCCGTTGGGCGAGGGCTTGTCGCTGTCGGGTAGCCAGCAAAGTTGGCGACGCCTGGCGCACCGGGTGGCCGATCAGGTCTACAGCCGGATCACGGGCGAGTCGGGCTATTTCGATAGCCGCGTGGTCTTCGTGTCCGAGCAGGGACCGAAGAACGACCGGCAGAAGCGGCTGGCCGTGATGGATTATGACGGCGCCAATGTGCAGTACCTGACCGACAGTTCTTCGCTGGTGCTGGCACCGCGCTTCTCTCCCACGGGGGACCGCGTCCTCTACACCAGCTATCAAAGCGGCTTTCCCCGCATCTATGAGATGAACGTGGGTTCGGTCAGTCAGCGGTCCCTGCAGGTGCCGGCCGAATCGATGACCTTCGCGCCGCGCTATGCGCCCGACGGACAGACCATCGTCTTCTCGGCGTCGATCAACGGCAACACGGACATCTACCGCCTGCGCCCGGGTGGCGGGCCGGAACAGCTGACCAACGCCCCCTCGATCGAGACGGCGCCCAGCTATTCGCCGGACGGTAGCCAGATCGTCTTCGAAAGCGACCGCTCAGGCTCTCCGCAGCTTTACATCATGCCTTCGAATGGGGGCGAGGCGCGGAGGATCAGCTTCGGCGCGGGGCGCTACGGGACCCCGGTCTGGTCACCGCGGGGCGATTTGATTGCTTTCACCAAGCAGAACGAGGGGCGGTTCCACATCGGCGTCATGCGCACCGACGGCAGCGAGGAGCGTCTGCTGACGGCCAGCTTCCTGGACGAGGGGCCGACTTGGGCGCCGAATGGCCGCGTGCTGATGTTCACTCGCGAAAGCGCCGGTGCGGGCGGGCAACCAGCCCTGTATTCGGTCGACGTGTCGGGGCGGAACCTGCGTCGGGTCGAAACACCCGCCGCCGCGTCTGACCCCGCATGGTCGCCGCTGCTGCCTTGACGATTCACAGGACCGTTCATCGGTGCTAACAACACGTAAACCTATTCGCAGGAGAGCGCATTGATGCGTATCATCGGAAAACTTGGCCTTGTGCTCTGCGTCGCAGCTGTCGCGGCGTGTTCGAACCCCAATCGTTTCGGCGCAGGCGATCCGGGCGCTGGGACCGGCGCCGGCACCGGTATGGCCGGCGTGAATGACGGCGCGATCACGCAAGGTGCGCTCGATCCGTCCTCGCCCGCCTATTTCAACGAGACGATCGGGGATCGGGTGTTGTTCGCCGTTGATCAGTCCACCTTGGGCGACGCCGCGCGCCAGACCCTGATCGCCCAAGCCAACTGGCTGACCCAAAACCCGTCCTACACGGCCATCATCGAAGGCCACGCGGATGAGCAGGGCACGCGCGAATACAACCTTGCCCTCGGTGCGCGCCGCGCCGCTTCGGCCCGTGATTTCCTAGTCAGCCAAGGGGTCGCATCCAGTCGTCTTCGCACCGTCACCTACGGCAAGGAACGCCCGATCGAGGTCTGCTCGACCGAGGCCTGCTATGCCCAGAACCGCCGCGCCGTTACAGTGATCGCCGCCGGCGGACTGACGAGCTGATCGGATGCTGCGCGGTGTGATTTTCAGTCTCGCCCTGCTTCCGGGCCTCGCCTGGGCCCAGAGCGATGAGACGCTGGCAGACATCAAGCAGGACCTTGCGGTCCTGTCGACCGAGTTGCAGGGCCTTCAGCGCGAGTTGTCGACCACCGGCGGGCCGTCGGTGAACCTTGAAGGCACGGGTGCACTGGCCCGCATCGACGCGATGGAGGCTGAATTGCGTCGGCTCACCGGCGCCACGGAGCGCATGGAGAACCGGATCAACGATGTGGTGTCCGACGGGACCAACCGGATTGGCGACCTCCGTTTCCGTGTTTGCGAAATCGAGGAAGGGTGCGACTTTGCCACGCTGGGCGAGACGCCCGCCCTTGGCGGCGTCGACACGCCGCCGCCGAGCCGGCCGGCGCCGGTGACGAACGGGGCCCAGCTTGCCGTTGGGGAACAGGAAGACTTCGATCGGGCGAAGGAGGCCCTCGACTCCGGTAGCTTTCGCAGCGCCGCAGACCAGTTCCAGGCCTTTACCGAGACCTACACGGGCGGCCCGCTGACCGGTGAGGCGCATTATCTTCGCGGCGATGCCCTGAGCCAGCTCGGCGAGGACGCCGAGGCGGCGCGCGCCTATCTCGACGCGTTCTCGGGGCAGCCCGAGGGTCCGCGCGCGGCCGATGCGCTGTTGCAACTCGGTCTCAAGCTGGAGACGCTGGGACAGACCGCGGATGCCTGCGCCACGCTGGGCGAAGTCCCGGGGCGGTTCCCGGCGTCCGAGGCCGCCGCCGAGGCTGAGGCTGCGCGGGCCCGTTTGTCCTGCTCCTGACCCGTGGCCGACAGGGCCGATCCGGTATCCTGCCTTGCCGGGATTGCGATACCTGACCACCGGATCGGCATCGCCGTATCCGGTGGTGGGGACAGCCTGGCCGCCCTCGTAGCGGCCTGCGAAGCGGGCCTGAACGTCCGGGCGGCGACCGTCGATCACGGCCTGCGCCCCGAAAGCCGACGCGAAGCCGAGACGGTCGCGCAATTCTGCGGCGAGCGTGGCATCCCGCATCGTATCCTGTCGTGGAACTGGGACGGAACTGGCAATCTGTCCGCAAATGCACGTGAAGGGCGTCTACAGGCCCTGGCTGAATGGGCATCCGCCGAAGACCTTGCTTGCGTGGTCCTTGGCCATACCCGGGACGACGTCGCCGAGACTTTCGTGATGCGTCTGGCGCGCAAATCAGGCGTCGACGGTCTCTCCACCATGCGCGCCTCTTTCACGGTCGATAATGTCCGGTTCGTCCGGCCGCTTTTATGTGTGTCGCGTGCTTCCCTCCGCGCGTTCCTCACCGCCCGCGGGCACGACTGGATCGAGGATCCGACCAACTGCGACCCGACCTATGAGCGCGCGCGCATCCGGGCCGGACTGACCGCATTGCAGGGCCTGGGGATTGATGCGGATACGCTGGCGGCTGTTGCCGATCAGATGCGCGGGGCGCGCACGGCGCTAGATGCCACGGCATTGAACCTTGTCGATCGGCATTGCCGCCAAACGGCTGGAGCCCTTGTCATATCTCACCGGCTCCATGACGAGCCTGAGGAACTGGTGCGGCGCGTCTATGTCGCCTCGCTTCGGTGGGTGGGGGCACAAGCATACGCCCCGCGGCGCGACGATGCCGCACGTTTCATCGCCGCGGCGAAGGCAGGCCGGGATGCCACTCTGCACGGCGTTCGCCTTATCTCGCAGTCAAGCGAGGCGCTAATGGTGCGTGAATACGATGCCGTTCGCGGACGCTCCGGCCGGGTGAACGATCCCTGGGACCAAAGATGGCGTCTTGCAGGTCCCAGTCTGGACGGGGCCGAGGTACGTGATTTGGGTCCGGACGGGCTTTCGCAATGTCCTGACTGGCGCAAGACCGGGCTGCGCCGCGAGATCCTGCTTCCCACCCCGGCAATCTGGCAGGGTGACTTCCTTGTAGCGGCCCCCCTCGCCGGGCTGAGCGATGGTTGGACGGCTATGACGGCGTCTTTCCGCGACGAATTCGCGCCAATGGACTCTATCGATTGAATCACTGGCGCTAGTGGTTATCTATTGGGTCGACTACGGGCGCGGGTATTCCTGCGACCGACACTCCCACCCTAGGAGGTTTTCTTGGGAAACGCGCGTAATATCGCTTTCTGGGCCGTTCTGTTCTTGCTCGTCCTGGCGCTCTTCAACCTGTTCTCGGGTGGGCAATCATCGCTCAACGCGCGTTCGGTCAGCTATTCGGATTTCGTCGAACAGGTCGAAAGCGGTGAGGTTTCGACTGTCACACTCGATGGTGAGCGGGTGCTGTTCCGCGGTGCCGACGGGCAGGACTATTCGACCGTCCGCCCCGACGAGGGCGGTGAACTTACCGATCGCCTGCTGGCCAACGACGTCACCATCAACGCCAAACCGCAGGAGCAGTCCGGATTCACTACGATCCTGATGACCTTCCTGCCATTCCTTCTGCTGATCGGCGTCTGGATCTACTTCATGAACCGGATGCAGGGCGGCGGCAAAGGCGGGGCTATGGGCTTTGGCAAGTCCAAGGCCAAGCTTCTGACAGAGAAGCATGGCCGCGTTACCTTCGACGACGTGGCGGGCATCGACGAGGCCAAGGATGACTTGGAAGAGATCGTAGAATTTCTGCGCAACCCGCAGAAATTCTCCCGCCTCGGCGGCAAGATACCCAAGGGTGCGCTTCTGGTTGGCCCTCCGGGTACGGGTAAGACGCTGTTGGCCCGCGCCGTGGCGGGCGAAGCAGGCGTGCCGTTCTTCACCATTTCGGGGTCCGACTTCGTTGAGATGTTCGTGGGTGTGGGTGCGTCCCGTGTCCGGGACATGTTCGAACAGGCCAAGAAGAACGCGCCCTGCATCGTGTTCATCGACGAGATCGACGCCGTTGGCCGTTCGCGCGGCGTGGGCTATGGCGGGGGCAACGACGAGCGCGAGCAGACGCTGAACCAGCTTCTGGTCGAGATGGATGGGTTCGAGGCGAACGAGGGTATCATCATCGTCGCCGCGACCAACCGTCCCGACGTGCTCGACCCCGCGCTGCTGCGTCCGGGCCGCTTCGACCGCCAGGTCCAGGTGCCGAATCCCGACATTAAGGGACGCGAGAAGATCCTCGGCGTTCACGCCCGCAAGGTGCCGCTGGGACCGAATGTCGACCTGCGCATCATCGCGCGCGGCACTCCGGGGTTCTCCGGCGCGGATCTTGCGAACCTCGTGAACGAGGCCGCGTTGATGGCAGCGCGCGTCGGTCGGCGCTTCGTCACGATGGACGATTTCGAAAATGCCAAGGACAAGGTCATGATGGGTGCCGAGCGTCGGTCCATGGTCATGACGGAGGATGAGAAAAAGCTGACCGCCTATCATGAAGCCGGGCATGCTGTCGTGGGCCTGAACGTCCCGCAGCACGACCCCGTTCACAAGGCCACCATCATTCCTCGGGGACGCGCCCTGGGTCTCGTCCTCTCACTGCCTGAGCGGGACCAGCTTTCGGTCAGCTACACGAAGTACACGTCGAAGATCGCCATGGCGATGGGCGGGCGAGTCGCGGAGGAGTTGAAGTTCGGAAAAGAGAACGTCACTTCCGGTGCCGCGTCGGACATCCAACAGGTGACCAAGATTGCCCGTGCGATGATCACACAATTCGGGTTCGACGACGAGATCGGGTATATTGATTATGCTAACGAACAGCAGAGCTACCTTGGCGGCTACTCCGGCGGCAAGGATCATTCGGCAGCGACCCAGCGTTTGATCGACGAGAAAGTGCGCGCGCTGGTCGACGAAGGTTACCAGACCGCCAAGCGTATCCTGACCGAAAAGCGAGACGAGTGGGAGCGGTTGGCCCAGGGTCTGCTGGAGTATGAAACCCTGACAGGCCCCGAGATCACGAAGGTCATCAACGGAGAACCGCTGAACCGCGGTGACGACGATGACACGCCGGATCAGGGAAACACTTCGTCTATAGCCTCGATCCCCAAGACAAAGCCCAAGGCCAAACCCGATGGCGGACTGGAACCGGAACCCACCTGATCAGAGGGGCCGCGCAAGCGGCCCTTTTTCTTTCTTCGGGATCCGCTAGAGGATAGGTTCAGCCACCCGGAGATCACGATGCCCGCGCTCATTCCAACTGACTACTCGGCTACGGTCGTCTGGCTTGGCGTGGTGCCATACCGAGCGCGCGCGGAGATCGACGGGCGCGCGGTGGATGAAATGCCCCTCGACTTCGGGGGGATGGCCGGAGAGCATCACGCCGGGCGTATCAGACCCTCGTGTTCGCGCGTGATCGCCCAGCATCCCCGCGACACCGAGATTGCCAATGTCCGCCAACTGTCCGTGGTGTCGCTGGAGGAAATGGATCAGATCGCCTGCAAGATCGGTTTGCCCGAGCTAAAGCCCGAATGGCTGGGGGCGTCCGTGGTCTTGACCGGTCTGCCTGATTTCAGCCACTTACCGCCCTCTTCCCGTCTGCAGGGACCGGACGGCGTCACCCTGGTGGTCGATATGCAGAACCGCCCTTGCAACCTGCCGACCAAGACGATCGTGGAAGAGGTTGGAGATCCCGGTCGGGGCTTCAAGGCCGCCGCCGAAGGGCTCAGGGGAGTGACGGCTTGGGTCGAGCGGCCGGGAACGCTGAGTCGCGGCGACCGCCTGCGGCTGCATATCCCGGACCAACGGGGCTGGTCGGGCGCACGGTAACGACTCGGATGGGAACCAGGCGATCCTTCGCTGTGTTACAATGTCAAGCACAACGGAGACGTGACAATGAGCAGCGTTATCTTCGCGATCCACGGCGGAATGTTCTTGGGAATCGCACTCGGCGCCCTGGCGTTAATCTAAACCTTTAATGGACTACCGAGCTTTGCCGCTGCCTAAATCGAGCAGCGGCGAAGTCTTTTTAAACTGGTATCATCGTTCCCTGCAGAAGCGCGATATCCTTCTCAATACCGTCGGCCACCGCCGAGACAGTTGCGGTCACGACGACTATTCTCCGGCCCGTCTTCACCACTTTTCCCCGCGCGATCAGCCTGTCCCCTGCACAGGGGCGAAGCAGGTTGATCTTCATCTCGACCGTCATGACCTCACCGGCGAAGGTGGTCAGCGCCGCATACCCAGCAGCTGAGTCCCCGATAGAGAAGGCCAGACCCGCATGGCCATAGCCATGCTGTTGCAACGCTCCGTCATGCACCGGTGCCTCGACGGTTGCAAAACCCTCACCGAGCTCGGTCATTTCCGCGCCAAGCGTCGTCATCATGCTCTGGCGGGCGAAACTGCGTCGGATCTCGTCGTAGGTCACGCGCGGGCGCCTTGGGGCACTGGGACCGCGCAGGGTCTTTGCCCTGTCAGGATGGCGCACGCGTCCTCTGCCATCAGCGAACGCAGCGCCGGGTTCAGCCAGTCCAACCCCCCGGTATAGGTTCCGTATGCGGGCAGGATGGCGTGCGTGCCGTCGTAAAGACAGCATGGACGAGAGACCGAGCGTCCCCGCAGAACAAGCCGTGCCTTGGGGTGATAGTGACCCGAGATTTCACCGGGGCTTCGGGTCGTGATGTGACGGAAGACCAATGGTCCGACCGAAAGCTCCGGCCGGGACCGTCCTCCAAGATCATGCAGGGCCGGATCGTGGTTCCCCGTGATCCACACCCAGTCGCGCCCGGCCTGCATGCGGGCGATCCACAGCTTTTCGGCAATCCCCAGCCCTTCCCGCGCAGCATCGTCGTCGAAACTGTCGCCAAGGCAGATCACCCGCTGCGGCTTGGTCGCCAGAACGTCGGCGTCAAGACGTGCAAGGGTGTCGCGGGTTTCGTAGGGCGGCAGCATTTGCCCAGACCGTCTGGCCACCCGTTCGGATTTGCCAAAATGGAGGTCCGATACGACAAGGGTGCCTGCCTTGGGCCACCATAAGGCCCCCGTCGACAGGAGGCGCAACCGCTCGTTCTGAAGCGCGAATTCAAAGAAGTTCATGGTCCGTTCAATAGCCATTGCCCACCCGGCGCACAAGCGAGCGATGCGATTATCGCCGCGAGGGGCGATGCACAAGGTGTTCAGAACGGCACACGCCAGCGCCGCGCGTCTTCTTGCGTAATCGCCAATCCGGCCCCTTCCATCAGGCGGGCGGCTTCGTCTTCCAGCAAGCGTTCCGTGCCTGCGCCCTCGACCGGGACACGCCCGGCTTCCAGGAACAAAGGAGCGGCGAGGGGTGTGGGACGGTCCGTTACGACATGGTCGATACGGCCGGCGGTGCGTGTCAGAAGCTCTTCGATCCTACCGAAATCGACTAGTCCCTTCAGTGCTTCCTCCCGAGTGATATCCAGAAGCAGGTGACCGGGATCATGCCGCCGTAGGGTGTCGTAGAGGATATCGGACGAGAAGGTTGCCTGCTTGCCCGACCTTCGCTGCCCCCGCGTCTGCCGGTCAATCAGCCCGGCAATGACAGCGGATTGCTTGAATGTGCGTTTCATGACGGCATTGGCGCCCAACCACGTTTCGAACGCGGTGCGCAGATCGTCTCCGTCGAACAGGGGGGCTGGATCCTCCAACCGGTCGAGGCCCCAGATCAGCGTCGCATAGTCGGTCGACACGAAGCCTAAAGGGTGCAAGCCGGCCGTTTCCATCTGGGCGGTCATCAGAAGACCGAGGGTCTGCATGGCGTTCCGCCCCGCGAAACCGTAGACGCACGTGTACTCCCGGCCGAGGAACGGAAAACTCTCGACCAGTATACGGTCGGTTTCGGGCAGGCGGGACTTGTTTCGTTGCAGGTGCAACCAGTCCCGGGTCGCGTCGGGAAGCTCAGGCCAATCTTCCTGCCCGAACATCTGCAAGATACGGCGGCTGAGCTGCGTGGAGGTCGCGAATTTCGTCCCCATGAAGGTCGCGATCTTCGGCGGCTTTTCGGGGCGGCGGGTCACTTCGACCACCATCTCGCGCAAGTTCTCATAGCGCACGATCTCGCCGCCGATCAAAAAGGTGTCACCGGGGGTCAGGGTCGCCGCGAACCCTTCCTCGACCTCGCCGAGCGGGGTGCCTCCACGCCGGTTCTTCAGCCGCACCTTCACCAGATCCGTGTCCATGATGGTCCCGACGTTCTGCCGGATCCGTTGGGTCCCACGGGGGTCGCGCAGGGACCAAAGGCCGTCTCGCTCGATCAGCCTTTGCCACTGGTCATAAGCGCGCAAGGCGTAGCCGCCGGTGGCGACAAAATCGAGGCAGCGGTCGAAGGCCCCGCGGCTCAGGTCGGCATAGCCGCCGACCGTCTTCACTTCGGCGTACAATTCCTCGGCCCGGAACGGTCCAGAGGCGGCCCTGATTAGAATGTGTTGGCACAAGACGTCCCTGGGGCCGGGCCCGCGAGGATCGCCATCCAGGTCGCGTTCCTTCACTGCCTCGAGCGCGGCAACACATTCCACGACCTCGAATCGATTGGCCGGGACCAGAAGCGCCTTGGAAGGCGCATTATAGCGATGGTTGGCTCGGCCGATCCGCTGAACAAGACGCTTTACGTTCTTCGGCGCCCCCACCTGAATGACCAGATCGACATCGCCCCAGTCGATGCCCAGATCCAGCGATCCGGTACACACTATGGCGCGCAGGCTGCCGTTTACCATCGCCTCTTCGGTCTTGGCCCGCTGTTCACGCGACAACGAGCCATGGTGGATGCCGATGGGGAGAGCCTCATCATTCTGAAGCCATAGGTCGTGGAAGAACAGCTCTGCCTGCGCCCGCGTGTTGTGGAAGATCAAAGTGGTCTTGTGCCGCTTGACCTGATCCAGAACCGCGGGAATGGCATACCTTCCTCCGCCGCCGGCCCAGGGTGGTGCGATCCCGGTTTCCAACATGGCGATATCCGGGGCCGGTCCCGGGTCGGCATAGAGGATCTGGCACGGGTCGGGATGACGCGCCAGGAAACGGGCGATGGCTGAGGGATCCTCGACTGTTGCCGAAAGACCGACGCGGCGAAGTTCCGGGACCAGAGCTTGCAGGCGTGACAGGCCGAGCATCAGTTGATCGCCCCGCTTGGATTCTGCCAGCGCATGAATTTCGTCCACGATGACCCGCTTCAGGCCCGCGAAAATCCGCGGCGCATCTTCGTAGGACAACATCAGGGCCAAGCTTTCAGGGGTCGTCAAAAGAATATGGGGCGGATCTGCGCGCTGGCGCCGTTTTTGGGTGTAGGTGGTGTCGCCTGAACGATCCTCGATTCGGATCGGCAGCCCCATCTCGGTCACCGGGGCAGTCAGGTTGCGCCTGATGTCGGTGGCGAGCGCCTTCAGCGGCGAGACATAGAGAGTATGGAGCCCCTCATGCATGCCGTCCGCGAGTTCAGCCAGCGATGGCATAAACCCGGCGAGGGTCTTGCCGCCCCCGGTCGGCGCGATGAGGAGGAGGGCGTTGGCATCGGCCTGCTCCAGCATTTGCGCCTGGTGAGGATGAATGGACCAACCACGGGCGGCAAACCAGGCATCGAAGCTGGGGGGAAGGATGGTCATGATGCGCCATGTAATGCGCCGATCCCCCGGATGCCATGCGTCCGTCCGACCTAGTGTTCGACGTCACCTTCTTCGACGAACAAGTTCGCCCAAGCCCGGTCGATCAAGGCCGGCGTCATCTGGTTCGGAATCCCCTCGAACGCGCAAATAGAGATGATCTGGTCGATCAGGAACACGGGCTGATAGTTGGCATAGACGTTGTCGATTTCAGGGTATCTGACCTTCATCAGATGGACCAGCGAGGCTTCGTCCAGGGGCATTCCCTTCTTCTTGGCAACCATCGCAAAGATCCTGAGGAAATCACGCTGGTTTGGCCCATCGATCTTGATCTTGTAAAAGATCCGACGCAGCGCAGCCTTGTCGAAGATCTTGTTCGGGTGGAAGTTGGTCGAGAAGATCACCAGCGTATCGAAAGGCACCTCGAACTTCTCGCCCGACTGAAGCGCCAAGATATCTTTCGACTCTTCAAGAGGCACGATCCAACGGTTGATAAGGGATTGGGGCGAATCCTCCTGCCGGCCGAGATCGTCAACGATGAATACGCCACCGGTAGATTTCAGTTGCAGCGGTGCCTGATAGGTTCGCGCGGTCGGGTTATAGACAAGGTCCAGCATTCCCAACCGAAGCTCGCCCCCCGTTATGACCGTGGGCCGGGTGCAAAGGACGTAGCGTGCGTCGTGTCGTTTCCGCAGGCGAAGGGCATTCGGATCGTCCGCCAGTTCCTCCACAGCCGTATGGACGATGGGGTCGTAGACGGTGATGACCTGACCTGCGTATTCGATGGCCCGAGGCACATAGATCGTATCGCCCAAAGCATCTCGAATCCCGTTGGAGATCGACGATTTCCCGTTTCCGGGGGGGCCGTACATCAGTATGGATCGCCCCGAGCCGACCGCGGGGCCAAGCTGATCGAGCAGATCGTCGGGCAGGATGAGATGGCCCATGGCGCCGGTCAGCCGGTCGCGGGTCATCGAAATGTTGCGGATCGACTGGCGTTTGACCTGCGCGGCATACGTCGCCAAGGGGACCGGCATCGCGCCGAAGTACTCAGATTGCCCCAGGGCGTCCAACGCCCTTGCCTTCCCGGTGTCGGATAGCTTGAACTCCATCTCGTTCCCGGCGCCGGCGTGAAGCGTGCCGGTCGCCTCGAGCAGTTTCTGCTGACGTGCCTCGTCGATCAGGGCTTGCGCCACGGTCAGAGGCAAGGCGATCGCGCGGGAAATCTCGCTGACGGTGGCGGCATTCGTCCGGAAAACCGTCTTCAAGACGATATCCCGCATCATCACCCGTGGCAGGCCCACGTCTTCGACGGTCTTGGGGGCCGGCGGCTGCGTGGGTGGGCTGACGGGCATGTTCATGAGGCATTATCCCTTGCTTGATAGCGTGTCCGCGGCGCCGCGGTGCGTCCGCCGGACGGGCGTGCGTTGCGCTTTCCCTTCGTGGCCGGCGGAACGGGCGATACTAAGGCGAAAAGGTGAAGGAAGACGGGAATGACCCCCAGATTGTTCGCGATCCCGACGGTCTTTGCGTTCGCGGTAATCCTAGGTGTGACCGCGCTGAACCTGTCGACCGCGGCCATCTACGGCACCCAGTTCGAGGGGGACGTGATCCATTTGATGGACATCGTCCTTCGCATGGCGGTCGGTGAATTGCCGCATCTTGATTTCATGACCCCCATAGGCATCCTGGCCTTTGCCCCCATCTCGATTTTCGTCGCGACGGGGGTCGAGCCCGGTCATTCGGTCTTCTTGGGGCAGGCGGTCGTCGCAGTTGCGCTGACCCCCTTGGTCGTTTGGGTTGCTGTGAGCCGGTTCGATGGCTGGCTTCGGCTGATCTATGTCGCTGTGGTTCTGGTCTTTGCCCTGGGCTTGGTACAGGGGACGGCAAGCCCCCAGGTCTCTTTGTCAATGCATTATAACAGATGGGGCTGGGCGCTGGCCTTCGTTGCATTGCCCTGCGCAATGCTCCCATCGAGAAGACACCACGGACTTGCGGACGCCCTCGCGATCGCGTTGCCCCTTGCCGCATTGATCCTGTTGAAGGCGACTTTCGCGATCGCGTTGATCCCAGGGATTGTCGCGCTTTTGCTGGGCCGACGGCAGTATAAATGCTTGGCCCTGGGACTGGGGATCGGGACGTTCGCTCTTGCGGGCTTCACGCTTTGGTCCGGTCTGGAGTACTGGTTTGCCTATAGCGACGATCTATTGGCAACCGCCGGATCGGCCTCCCGGGCGTACCCTGGCCTGCCAATCGACAAGATGATCGTCGCGCCGGATCATCTGGTGGGTCATGCAGCGATACTGGCTTCAATCATTTTGCTCCGCCGGATCGGCGACAGGGTCCTGGGGCTGGGTCTACTGCTGCTGGTTCCAGGATTCGTCTATATAACATGGCAAAATTTCGAGAATGACCCTGTATGGACCGCAATCGCCGGTATTGTGCTTCTTGCCAGCAGTGGCCAGTCGGCCAGGCCCAACCAGGGGCTGGTGATCGCTGCCGTCGTGCTTCTGGGCGTTTCAGCCCCTTCGGTGGTGAATATTGCGTATTCCCCGATCCGCAATGCCAGCGCAGACCCCGCCGAGTACACCGAGCTGATCCCCGGACATCACGACCTGTTGACCCTCGAGTTCAGGGCCCGGCGGATGGACCTTCGGGTCTATGGCACCGAACAGGGGAGCGCGGATTTCAGCTTTGCAGATATTGGCGCCGATCTGCAGGGGGGTGCCGAGGCACGGTGTACGCTGGAGCTTGGGTTGGCCCGGTGGCTCGGCCTTGCCGCAGAGGAACTGGAAACGACAGGGTTCGGCCAAAAGCGTGTGCTCGTCGCGGATCTGATCGGTCCGCTATGGCTGTTCAGCACTGATTTTCCGAGGTTGGCGGGCTCTGCCCCATGGGTCTATGGCGGCGCGCCGGGGCTCGATATGGCAGAAATGCTGCTTGTGCCGACCTGTCCCACGTCCCGTGCGACACAGACGATGATGCTCGAATTCCTCGCGAACGCGGGATACGCTCTTGAACGATTGCATGAAACAGACCGCTACGCCCTGTACGACCTTCGCCCGGATCAGCCTATTGCGGCGAACGTGAAATAGAGGCTGAGCGTCGGCCCCAGTGCCAACCCCATGGGGAACTTCGGATTTGTCCAGCTTTCCCAGTGGGGCAATGCGTTGCGCACTCCGGGGATTGCCCGCAGCACACGGTGCGCGATGAACGTGACCAGAAGGATCACGGCCAGAAGATAGATCACCGCAACGGCATCCTGTGGCATGATAAACGGGGTGGCCGCCGCGATGAATTTCGCGTCACCGGCCCCCAGAATGCCGCCCGCATTCAGTGCGAAACCGATCGCCAAGGCGATTATGCCGAACAGGAGATGCCAGGCAAATGTCGACACCGGGAACGCGAAGGCGCCAGAGGCGAGAAAGACGGCGATCAAACCGATGACCGCATTATTTCTGATCTTCATCGAGCGTATATCCGACAGTGCCACCCAGATGCAGAAGGGCAGGGTGAGCACCAGGAACGTCACGGCGGCCCCTTGGGGCAGGGTCAGGTCGAACATCAGTTCCGGACGTTGGACGACAGCGCCTCAAGCGCAGTATGAGCTACGTCGAAATGTTGCGGGTGCGTTTCGATCGCCTCGCGCAGAAGCCCCTCACCGACGGCGACGTCGCCCTGCTTGATGGCGGCTAGGGCCAGCGTGTGCAGAAGCTGGGCGCGCTCGGTCTGAGTCGTCTGCACTGCAGGCAATGTATAGTTACGCTGGGCCCCACGCGCGAGCGCGATGTTGTTCTTTGCGGTAAAGAGGTCGGGTTCATAGGAAAGTGACTGGGCGAACAGACGCTCGGCCTCGGCATAGGAACCCCGGCTCAACTTGGAGAAACCCCAATTGTTGAGCACGCCCGCAGGCGCATTCGTAAGACCGACCGCGGTTTCATAGAAGCTGTCCGCCTTGGCCCAATCGCCATGGCTGTCAGCAATCATCGCTTCGAGTCGATAGCGTTTGTAAGGCCGAAAATTAGGCGGTAGTTGGTTGACCTGTCGTTCGGCCTCGGCCCACTCGCCGCTGCGGATCAGGGCATCGGCCAGGGAAAGCGTGTCTTCCTCGGTGGCCTCCTTGTGGTTGGTCACCTTCATCCAAACGGGGATGGCTTGGCTAGGCTGCTTGGCTCGGACCAGTGCCTTGGCTAGGTTGCGCTGCAGGTCGATGCGCCCGGGGTCTTGGCCGGTCGCCCTGCGGAAATAACTAACCGCCTCGTTGGGGTCCGCCGATGACAGCATGAGGTCGTTGAGGTTCGACTCGTCGACCACGTTCAGGTCTTTCAGAGCACGGTCCACCTCGGCAGAGCCGGAGCGTCCGCCACAGCCCGACACCATGACCATTGCGCCCAAACAGAGCGTTGCGAGAATCCTGTGGCGCATTTTGACTGCGTCCTTGTCTGCCCGATCCCGGCTTGCGCTTCTCAGGTCGCGGACAGCAGCCTGTAGTTGCCGTTACCGCGACGAACGAGTGCGAAGCTCATGTTCTCCTGGGGAGTGTAGACGGAATTGTCGGCCAGAGATAGCGCCCGGGTCAGATTGGCGCGGATATCGTCACTTTGGCCACTATCGGCAGCAAAAGCTGCCCGGAAGAACAGGCTGGCTTCGGCGACCCGCCCCGTTTCCATCAGCACGACGCCCAGATTGTTCAGCGCCGGGACGAAGCTATCGTCCTTTTCAATGGCTTCGCGGAACCGATCCTCCGCCTGCCCAAGCCGCCCAAGTTTCAGATCCGTCGCCCCCAGGGCCGAAAGAACATCTGCCGTCATTCCGATCTCGGCCGCTTTGCGCAGATAGGCCTTCCGCGCGAGCTCATATTCTCCGGCTTCCATAAGCCGGTGGCCCACGACTAGTCCGTCGACGATGTCGGCATTTCGATCCACGCCCGGGGGGACGGCGCTAATTGGCCGATCCGGAAGCGCGCCGGTGCAAGAGGATAGCAGCAGCACAAGGATCGAAACACAGATGCGCAATTCGGATTACTGTCCCATTTTTCCCAGAGTTTCGGCGATGTGGTAGACGGATGGCCCCAAAAGGATGATCAAAAGCGGCGGCACCGTCAGCATCATTGTCGCCAGGGTCATCTTCGTCGGCAGTGTATTCGCTTTTTCTTCCGCGCGCATGACCCGCTTATCGCGCATCTCCTCGGCATAGACCCGCAAGGCTTCCGCAATCGAGGTACCGAAGGCGGCGGACTGGATCAACACGGTTACGAAGTTCGAAACGTCCGACACGCCGGAACGTTCGGACATGTCCCTGAGCACTTGCGGTTTGTCCTTCCCGGCCTTGATCTCCTGGCTGACCATTTCGAACTCGTCAGCAAGCGCTGGGAAGCCCGCCCGGATCTCTTTCGACACCCGGGCGATGGCGTGGTCCATCGACTGACCGGCTTCCACGCAGACCAACATCATGTCGAGAGAGTCGGGAAACCCGTTGACGATCTGCTCCTGACGTTCCTGCAATCGTTTCGTGACCCAGTATTTCGGAAGGCCATAGCCGATAGCCCCGGGGACGACGGTGTAGAGCATCATGTTGGTCGTCGAAACTTCGCCGCTTGAACTGCTGGCGATCGCGTAGATCAACCCGAATGCCAGGAAAAGCAGGGCCAAGGCAAACTGCGCGAAGTGGAACAGGCGCACGGCGTTCGCCCCGCGATACCCAGCGCGGACCAGCTTCAGCTTTACGGCTGAATACTCCTCGGCGTTCTGAGGCTCGAGGAAGGTCGAGTATTTTTCCAGTTTCTCGTGTCGCCCGTTGTCCAGCCTGAGGGACTGGCCGTCCGCAGTCTCGGCACGGCGCACTTCTCGCGCCATCTTCTGGAACTTTTCCATCGGATCGGGGCGGCGTTTCAGCAAGACCAGCAGAGCGATGGCCACAAGCCCAATCCCGATCGCCCCAGCGACAAGCAGCGGTCCGAGGGGGCCAAATAGCTGGACGATAAGGTCGGTTAACGCGGACATGGGTCAGACCTTAATATTCACGAGGGCCTTCATCACGAAGATGTTGGCGATAAGGAAACCGGCCACTACGACACAGGCAGGAATGAAATAGACCGTCTCCTTCACCTCGTCGAAATATGTCGGCTGGATGACATTGATCATGATGAGCGCGCCGATGGGAAAGATCGACAGGAACATGCCGGACCATTTGGCCTCGGCAGTGATGGCCTTGACCCTGCGAAACAGTTTGAACCGCGCGCGGATTACCTTGGCGAGGCCATGCAGAACCTCTGCGAGATTGCCGCCCGATTGCTGTTGAATGGTCACGGCCACGGCGAGAAAGCGCAAATCCTGCATATCGAGCCGTTCGGCCATGGATTTCAGAGCCTCGCCGACATCGCGGCCATACGCGCTCTCGTCCGCGATCACACCCATTTCCGAACCCAAGGGATCGGGCACTTCCTTGGCGACGGCGTTCAACGCCGAAGAGAACGGATGCCCGACACGCAGGCTGCGCACCATCAGTTCGACGGCATCCGGCAGTTGTTCTTCAATGAGGGCCATTCGCTTCTTGGCCTTCTGGTTGACCCAGACAAACACCCCTCCGAAACCTATGGCGATCGCGCAAACGATGCGCACCGGCGTCTGGGCGCCGGTTCCCAGCGTCAGACCGGTATAGGCCAACAGGGAAAAGGCGATCATCACGCCTATAAGCTGCGCGGGCGTGAAGGCGATATTGGCCTTCTGAGCCTTGGCCGAAAGCAAAGAATAGAGCGGCAGCTTCCGGCCCTGCATGTGCTGCGTCATTTCCTTGCGAAGCTGCTGCAGGACTTGTTCGCGACCTTGCCCCTTGTCCAGCATCTCCAGCCGGCGATTTACCCGGGAATTCAAGGAAATCGACTTGCCGAAGACGGTCAGGTAAACCCCTTCGACCAGAAGCAGGACGGCCGCGAAGATGACGCCGTAGACGATCAGTTCCGTCGGGATCTGCATTGCTTAGCCTTTCACCGGCTCGTAGATATCAGCCGGCAAGTTGAAGCCCCACATCTTGAACCGCTCGGAAAAATGGGATCGGACGCCGGTTCCGGTGAAATGCCCGAGGATCTTGTTGTCCGGGGTCAATCCAGTGCGTTGGAACCGGAAGACTTCCTGCATCGAGATCACGTCGCCCTCCATGCCGGCGACTTCAGTGATCGAGGTCATGCGTCGCGTTCCATCCTGCAGACGGCTGGCCTGCACAATCAGGTGAACGGCCGACGCGATCTGGCTTCTGACGGCCTTCAGGGGCATCTCGATCCCTGCCATTGCAATCATGTTCTCCAGGCGGCTGACTGCATCGCGGGCCGAGTTGGCGTGAATTGTCGTCATTGACCCGTCATGCCCGGTATTCATGGCCTGAAGCATGTCGATGACTTCTTCGCCGCGGGTCTCGCCGACGATAATGCGGTCGGGACGCATGCGCAGGGCGTTCTTGAGGCAATCGCGCTGACTGACGGCGCCCTTGCCCTCGACGTTGGCCGGGCGACTTTCCATCCGTCCCACATGGGTCTGTTGAAGCTGAAGTTCTGCGGTGTCTTCGATCGTCAGAATGCGCTCGCTATTGTCGATGAAGGATGAAAGCGCATTGAGTGTAGTCGTCTTGCCGGACCCGGTACCGCCCGAAACGATGACGTTCAGACGCGTGGAAACCGCAGCCTCAAGATACAATGCCATTTCGTCGGTAAAGGCGCCAAAACTGACCAGGTCAGAAATCGCGAGCTTTTCCTTCTTGAATTTACGGATGGAAACCAGCGATCCGTCGACGGCAATCGGGGGCACCATGGCGTTGAAGCGGGAACCGTCGGCGAGGCGCGCGTCCACGTAAGGATTAGATTCGTCCACCCGCCTCCCGACCGCCGAGACGATCTTGTCGATGATGCGCAGAAGGTGACGTTCATCCTTGAACGTGATGTCCGTCAGTTCCAGCCGGCCGCTGCGTTCCACGAATATCTGCTGCGGGCCGTTCACCAAGATATCGTTTACGCTGTCGTCCTTCAAAAGCGTCTCAAGCGGGCCGAGACCCTTCACCTCGTCATAAAGTTCCTGGTTCAGCTGCTGCCGTTCGTCGCGATTCAGAACAACCCCAAGGTCTCCCAGGGCCTCGGATGAGATCGCCATGATCTCTGCCTTCAGGTCCTGCTCGTCCGCTTGGTCCAGCGCGGCGAGGTTCAGGTTCTCGAGAAGTTCCTTGTGCAGCTTAACCTTGATATCGCCCAAACGCTCTTTCCGGCGCTTGTCCCGGTCAGGAGGGGCGACCTGCGCAGCCGACTGCCGCATCGGGCGGACGTTTTCGGGCAGCTTGGTCTTCGGGAGCTCCGAGTTCTGCGCGGGCAGAGCGGCGGCCCGGGAAGGAGGTGCTCCCGTCTTCTTGTATCGAGAGAACATCTCAGGTCTCCAGCGTGCTGCGGTTTAAATTATGGGCCGATTCCGCGAGCTTCAGGATCTCTTTGCGGAGAGGGTTCTTCTTGGCCGACACCGCCAAGGGAAGGCCGCCGTCATTCGCCTCCGTCACAGCCGCGCCGCCATCGGGAAGATGCACCTCGATCGAGACACCCAGGCTTTCGGCAAGGCGCTTGAGACGGCTTTTGCCGGTCAGATCCATGAATTTTGGTGCGCGGTTCATGATGAAACGCAGCTTCTCGAACGGAAGATCCTCTGCACGCAAGGCGCGTATCAGCCTCAGGGCGTTCTGCGCGGAACGCATGTCGATCTGCATCAATGCAAAGTAAACATGCGCACGATTTAGGACGGTTTCGGTCCACTGAACGACCGTCGACGGCATGTCGATTACGACATAGTCGAACTGAGAACAGGCGATATCCAGAAGCCGGTCGACTTCGTTTTGCTGGAGCATGTCCAGGGGCAGCAGCTCCGGCGGCGATGTTAGAACGTGCAGGCGGTCGTCATGCCTTACCATCGCCTGCATCAGGCTTTCCGCGTCCATCGTTTCGGTCTCGGACAGAAGCTCTATCACGGCATCGCGCTGTGGCACATCGAGGTAGGTTGCGACGGCGCCCATCTGCAGGTCCAAGTCCAAGATGCATACCCGGGGCAGGGAAGGCCCCCCGAGCTGGCTGAGCTCGTTTGCAAGGTTGACGGCAAATGTGGTCGCCCCGACACCTCCCGCCAAGCCGTGAACCGGAAGCACCACGCCGTTGCGATCCGTTCCACCGGTCCTGACCTGAAGCACCGTCGCGGCATTCGCCTTGTCGTGGTCAGGCGCTGTAGCCGGTTCCGGCTTCGATAGCCTGTCGATCGCATCCTGCAACGCCCGATCCGGGATCGGATAGGGAATGAATTCTGCCGCCCCGAGCCGTAGAAGCCGGTGCAGAAGCATTGGACTTATGCCTTCGGCGATCAGCAGGACCGATATGTTCTTGGCGACCGCGGTACTGATCAACTGGGCGATGCTATCGGCAGCTGCTTCATCCTCGCGATCGAGCGCAAGTGCGATGAAACTCAGCGTCTCGGAATCGGGTTGGGTCAGAAAGGTCCCGGCATCCTCGATCGACAGATCCCCCCATGCCTCGCCGAGTGCCATCTCCATGTCCTCGATCAGAATTTCGAAATTCTGAATATCCCGAGATACCGTACAGGCGTGGATCGCAGAACTCTCTGCAAGGGCTGCACTGGTCATGCTGTCACCATTCCATTCAGACTTCCGGCTGAATAACCGCCCCGCGAAACGGACTCGGTCTTTGCCTCCGGAACGATGGTGGTGGAGAATGTGGGCGACATTACGGCCGAAAAGCCGAAACTATCCGACATTCCTGAACGATGGGGTGTGACGCGGCTGTGTTAGTCGCTTTCCCCGCCAATCCCGGTGCCGCTGTCGGCCTCGACGAACCGCGATTCGACTTCGGCGCTCGCGATATACTCGCGGGCAATCAGCTCTGCATACTTGCCATACATCAGATCACCACCCGACCCGGCGAACCCAGACACTTCGGTGATCGTGCGCCTGTTGGCCCGTTCGCGGCCTTGGGTGACGATCAGCGGTTGTGTCTCCCCGAAGGAGACAAGGGCCGCAAGACGGGCGCGATTGACGCCGTTCCGGACAAGCTCTGCTACAACGGCTTCGGCCCGCCGACGACCCAAGGCTTCGTTATACGAAATTGATCCGACGAGGTCCGTGTGGCCGTACACCCTGAACGCGACTTCCGGGAATTGACGTATCCAAGCGGCCTGACGGGCAATGGTTGCGCGCGCAGTCGAGCTGAGGGCTGCACTGTCGAACGCAAAGGTCACCATGGTGTCGACTTCGGCCGAGAACCGATTGTTCAAACCTTCGACCTGCGTAATGCGCCCCGACTGGACCATCAGGTTATTCATCGTCGCGTTGCCAAAATACCCCTGATCCAAACCAGAGCCTAGCGGTGCATTCGGACCAAGCGGGCCAGGGGAAGCACAGCCCAGCAAGGCTAGAACCGAAACGGCAGAGGCCGCGGTATGAAGTTTCATGAAGTTCATTCCATCACGTAGCCGTAGGACCCCGAGAAATCCTGACGGGCAACTTCGCCTGCCGCACCGGGCAAAACTCTCCGCGTACCGCCTTGTCCCTCGGTCTTTCCGAAAAGGAAGAATTCACGTTCCGTGGGGAGGGTCACGCGGTCGGTCGGTAGCGCGAGGGCCTCGCCCCGCACCGGCGAAACAAGATGCGCCGTGATAATGATGACGAGTTCGCTTTGGTTGCGCGTATAATCGGCCGATCGGAACAGCGCGCCCAGGATCGGAATATCGCCGAGCCATGGGACTTGGGAAGACAGGTCGCGGAAATCGTCCTCCAAGAGACCGGCGATCGCAAAACTCTCTCCGTCGCGGAGTTCCACGGTCGTCTCGGCTTCCCTGCGGGAAAAACCGTCGATGCTGAAGCCCGAAAGCGTGACCCCGACAGTGGGGTCGATACTAGACACAGCGGCCTTCAGTTCGACATTGATCATGTCGTTTGCCAGGACCGTCGGAATGAAATTCAATTCCACGCCAAACGGCTTGTAATCGATGGCTATGCCATCCTCATCCTGGATCGGAATGGGGTATTCCCCGCCCGCCAAAAAGTTCGCAGCCTGTCCCGACAGCGCGGTCAGGTTGGGTTCGGACAGGGTGCGGACCACGCCCTTCGTTTCCAGTGCCTCCAGCAGGATCTCCAGCTGCAAAGAATTGCCACCGAAACTGAATCCGAAGGCCCCGGCAGCTTCGTCCGACAGCTCGATCGGGGTGCCAATCCCATTTTCGTTTGCTAGGTATGTCCCAGTTTCGGCCCGGAAATCCTCGGTTCCGATCGCCACGGAGGAGGCCAAACGCTTCGAGACCGAGCGGGCCATTTCGGCGAACCTGACCTTCAGCATAACCTGTTGTGTGCCGCCAACCGACATCAGGTTCGACACCCGTTCGGGCGCATACCGCTGCGCAAGCTCCAAAGCGCTGTCGAGTGCAATGATGCTGGACACTGTTCCGGACAGGACGATCCCGTCGTTTGCGGTTCGCACTTCGATCCGCTCGTTGGGAAGAATCTGGCGGAGCCGCTCTTTGAACTCTCCCAGATCGGGGACGACTTGGACGTCCACATTCGTGATCAAGCGCCCCTCGGCATTCAAAAGCGTGAGAGTCGTGCGCCCAGGCGCCTTCCCCAAGACATAAACGGTGCGATCCGACAGCGTCGAAATATCGGCGATCGCGGGGTTCGCGATGCTGAGTTCGGCGAAAGGAATGTCGCTTTCCACGACGACCGCGCGGTTCATGGGAACGCGCAGGGTCGAAGCCGTGCCGCTCGACAGGACACGCAAGTTTTGCGCCTCTGACGAAACGGGGCTCATATTAGTTAGGGCGGCCACAAGGCATATCGCCGCGACCTTTGGGAAACTGCCGAATGTCATGTGATCCTGCCTCTGTGATCACCGGGTGCAGGTTTTCTGCCTGCTTTTCCCATCACAGTGCGATCAGAATACGCACGATGCAACATGTGGGCGGTCTTCGTTACGCTTTGCGGTGATAGCGCAACACTCTTTTCTGATATGAGCGCGTCGTGACCTTACGCCACCGTGCATCAATTCGTGCAGGGAATAGCGATCTCGACGACCTCCGACCCGCGCCGAGTTCGGATGACGCACGATTCGGGGGCGGCGGGTTCGGCTTTCGGAACTTCGGCTTTGATCCCAAGCAGTTGTCTTTGGTCAATCTCCACCGCGGCCGAAACGGTTTCATCGAGTGCGCCGACAAGCGCAAGCGACAGACGGCCGCTGGATTGGGCCTGGGCCAGCGACGCAACCTGGTGGGACGACGCTTCGACCGTCACTGTTCGCGCAACGGCCGCTTCGGCCCGCTCGGCGTCGGCAGATTGGTCGACGGCAATGATACGGACATTCGTGTCGATCAGTTTCGTGACGTTCGCCCGCCCATCAGGCAAGTTGCCGGTCCAGAATATATCAACCCGGTCGTCCGGCCGGAGAAACCCAGACACACCCGATGTCACGTCGACGCTGATCGCGAAGGCGCGTTTGCCGTCGGACAAGCGCGTGGCGACGCCCGCATCCTCGCCCGCATTGGTCACCTTCGATGCCAGGACGGGCTCGTTCGCGGACATGGCGCGAAGAACGGTCCGCGGCACGTCGAACCCGCGCGGGAAGAGGACGTCTGATTCTGTGAACGTTCCTACGGGCAGAATTTCCGTGGGGAGGGAAATATAGGCCAGATCGTCCGGCGTCAGACGCTCTCCGTATTCGATGTCGCGTGAGACGGCGATGACTTCGGTCATCGGGATGGCCGGCGTGGTGCCCGACTGCGCTTCGAGGGACGCGACATAGTCTTTGGCCATGAAGACCGCAAACCCGGCAAGCCCGAGGCCGCAGATCAGGACGGCTGCAAAAAGTATGCGCATTTCGAGACTCCATTCGAGAACGTTAAGACCGAGACCAGCCCATCATCGCTGCAGAATTACGCCGGGATGCGGGCGGGATTTCGTGAACCTGGAACGCATCGGGCACCCCGCGAAAGCGGAGTGCCCGAGTAAGCACTGCAGCTACGACGGGCGACGCCTTATTCCCCGGTGGTGAATGTCTTATTCACGGTCGAGCCGGCGAGTTCCTGCGAGATGCTGTTGGTCGCGGTTTGGGTGCCCGTTCTGACTGAGCTGAGCACCGCGATGCCTAGGCCGACAACGGCTGCCGTCAGCACGACCCAGTCAACGGTAACTGCGCCGTCTTCGTCGTTGCGGAACTTCTTGGTGATCTTGAAGAATTTCATGATATTTTCCTCTTCTCAGGTTTTCCCCGGGATGGGGTATATTGCTGGTTTCTTACGTTTGACGGATTCTGTGGCTGGATTTGGGCAATGCTCCGGCCATTTCGCGATTTTGCCCGGACGAAGTCCCGCTCGGATGGGGCCTTACGGGAAGGTCGTGGTCACGGTGGTGTTGCTCATGTGGGTGGAGACGGCTGACGTGACGGTCGACGTCCCGGAGGTGACGGAACTGAGGACGGCGACCCCCAGCCCGACAACGGCAGCGGTCAGGACGACCCAGTCGACCGTTACGGCGCCGTCCTCTTCAGCGAAAAACTGTAGGAGACCGCTGCGCATATTCATCTAACAACTCCAAGGTTCACGATCCCGGCGCGTCCATGCACCGCTACTTTGAGTAAATTCACCCGGCTTTCGGGCAGGAATAGGGCGATGATCGTATCAATTCGGGACATTTTTCAGAGAACCCGTCGCAATCAGGGAGGACTGCGGGGATTGTTGGTTTCACGGGTACTGGGACGTGATCGTGAAGCCGTTGTAGTGCGTGTCGCCGCGCGAACTGACACGGTCGCCCTGATCTACCGAACTCAGGACCATGACGCCGACGAACAGTACCGTCGCCGCCTGCATTGCCCAGTCCGCGGTGAACGCGCCGTCTTCCGAGCCGATGAAGGACCGGACTTGATTTCTAAAGGACATTTTCTTTCCCCATTCCGCTTCCCCTCGACGATGGTTTACCTCTGAGGCGGGAGCAGGACCTTCGAAGGGCGTCTCGGCGACCTTTCCCAGGCCAACGGCCATCAAGACGTCGCAATCTGCGCCCATATGGCGACGGTCGCCCGATTTCGGGCCCAATTTTCCTTTCACACGTTTGCGCGGGCCTTTTCGGACGGCATCCTTTGGGGGAATCAAAGTTTGTATCGGGACCGGCCAATGACGCGACTGACGATCCCCTTATGCGGATTGATCGCTTTCATGGGACACGCGAGTTTTGCGGATGAACCCGCGCCCTTCCGCGACTTCACGTTCAAGCGCGTGGGCGTCCCGCAAGCTGGGTCGAAGCGAATCACGGTCCAGATTGATCCGGAAGAACAGGCCCGTTGGCTGGCCGCGCCGTCGAAGGCGCCGGGCTCCGCGCCGCCGCTGGTCGCGAAAGGGGAGGATACCGTACCGCCCGTTCCTCGGGATACGTCGTATTCATGGTTCTGGGACTCCGTTCCCGTCAACGGACTGGGGGCGGACGGCCTTCGTCCGGCGCTGGGCGTTCTGGCCAAACCGCCGTCGGGCAAACGCTCTCCCGTTTACCGGTTGTCGCGCATGAAGGAGATCGCGGACCGCCACGGTGCCGACCTTTTGCGGGCGACTGTCGGCACCAAGGTATCACCAGCTTTGGCCCTGGCTGTCATTGCAGTCGAGTCCGCGGGCAAACAGAAGGCGGTAAGTCATGCCGGGGCGCAAGGTCTGATGCAGCTGATGCCCGCGACGGCCGAACGCTTCGGGGTATCGGACAGCATGGATGCCGCCCAGAACATCAAGGGGGGCGTCGCGTATCTGGATTGGCTGATGGGGCGCTTCGCACAGGACCCAATCTTGGTCCTCGCCGGATACAATGCCGGCGAGGGGGCCGTCGACCGCCATGGGGGCGTGCCACCTTATGCCGAGACGATGGACTACGTTCCAAAGGTCTTGGCCGCGTTTCAGGTTGCGAAAGGCCTTTGCGCGACGCAACCGATCCTCGTCTCGGACGGATGTGTCTTTGTCGGGGACCGGATGGCGAAGGCGGACTGACGCCGCCTTTGGACCTTCGGTTCAGACGAGCGTGGCTTCCGTCGCCGCCCGGATATCGTCCTCGGACACCCCATCGGCCGTTTCGACGATCTTCATGCCGCCCTCGACCACGTCCAGCACGCCCAGGTTGGTGATGACGCGGTCGACGACGCCAGCACCGGTCAGGGGCAGCGTACACTCCTTCAGAAGCTTCGATTCACCTTTCTTGTTCTGATGGTCCATCACCACGACAACGCGCTGCACACCGGCGACCAGGTCCATGGCCCCGCCCATGCCCTTGACCAGCTTTCCGGGAATCATCCAGTTCGCAAGGTCCCCGTTCTCGGCGACTTCCATGGCGCCCAGGATGGCGCAGGCGATCTTGCCGCCGCGGATCATTCCGAACGAGGTCGCGCTGTCGAAATATGCGGTGCGCGGCAATTCGGTGATCGTCTGCTTGCCGGCGTTGATGAGGTCGGGGTCTTCCTCGCCTTCGAACGGGAAGGGGCCCATCCCCAGCATTCCGTTTTCGGACTGTAGTGTGATGTCCTTGTCGCCGATATAGTTGGCGACCAGTGTCGGAATGCCGATCCCGAGATTCACGTATGTGCCGTCTTCGAGTTCGGCGGCGGCCCGTTCGGCCATCTGGTTGCGGTCCCAGGGCATCAGGCTTCCTCCCTCTTGCGCATGGTGCGCTGTTCGATCCGTTTCTCGTGATCACCCTGGATAAGGCGGTGAACGTAGACGCCGGGCAGGTGGATGTGGTCGGGCTCGAGGCTACCGCGGGGTACGATTTCTTCCACCTCGGCCACGCAGATCTTGCCGCACATGGCGGCCGGCACGTTGAAATTGCGCGCAGTCTTGCGGAAAATCAGGTTGCCGGTGTCGTCGCCCTTCCACGCCTTCACGATGGCCAGATCGGCGAAGATCCCGCGTTCGAGGATATAGGTCTCTCCGTCGAACTCCTTGTGCTCCTTGCCCTCGGCGATCTGGGTTCCCACGCCGGTCTTCGTATAGAACCCGGGGATCCCGGCGCCGCCTGCGCGCATCCTTTCGGCCAAGGTGCCCTGGGGATTGAATTCGACTTCCAGTTCGCCCTCTAGAAACTGGCGCATGAATTCGGCGTTCTCGCCCACATACGAGGACATCATTTTTCGGACCTGCTTCGAGGCCAGGAGGATGCCGATCCCGAAATCGTCCACGCCTGCGTTGTTCGAGGCGAAGGTAAGGTCCTTCACGCCGGATGTACGGATCGCGTCCAGCAGCAATTCGGGAATGCCGCATAGTCCGAAGCCCCCGGCGGCGATGAGCATGTCGTCGCGCAACAGACCGTCCAGCGCGGCCTCTGCAGTGTCGTAGATCTTCTGCATTGGGTCCCCCTTGTTCCGGACCTGTTATCCGCCTGCCCCGGGGCCGATGTCAACGCGCCCCCGGGCCGTGGCGGATCAGTCGCAAAGCGCGCCGTCGGACACCAGCCTAAGCCGTTCCCCCGGACTCATCCGCGTCGGAAACCGCTGTGACAATCCGGATGTCGCGCAAGTCCGTCTCGGGCGTGATCCGCGGGCCCTAGGCGTTGCGAACGTCCTACTAGAATCGCGAATCTCGCAGCATATCCGCCGGTTCGAAGGCTAATCTCATGGAAATTTGCGCGTTCCGTCCGAGGTCAATACCTTCAGGGCATTGCCCTGATAGCGCGTCATTGGCCCTGCGCGCGAAGAGGTGTCCGGGAGCCTCGTCCATGAACCACGACGGGCCTTTCGGCGAATAGTCCAGATATATGCCGAAAGCCCATCACGGGCGATGTCGTGCCAGATTCACCGGCGGTACCAGGTCCTGACCCCGCTAAAGGTTCAGTCCGACTTCTTGTCCTTCGCCGCAGTTTTCTTCGCGCCGGCCTTTTTGGGGGCCGCCTTTTTTGGCGCGGCCTTCTTTTTAGCGGGGGCCTTCTTGCCCGACTTTGCCTCACGCTCGGCGATCAGGATCACCGCCTCATCGATCGTGATGGCTTCGGGATCTGTGGTCTCGGGGATTGTGGCGTTCACTTTCTCCCACTTCACGTAGGGGCCATAGCGGCCCTTCATGACGTTCACCGGCCCGCCACGGTCGGGGTGTTCGCCCAATTCGCGCAAGGGCGCCGCCGGGGCTGCCTTGCCGCGTTTGGGCTTGTCGGCCAGGATTTGGACGGCGCGGTTCATGCCGACCTCCCATACGTCATCGACAGATTCTAGGTTGGCATTGGTTCCACCTTTATGGCTGATCGTGTCGGCGTGCTTGATGTAGGGTCCGTAACGTCCGATATTGGACCAGATCATCACCCCGTCTTCGGGATGCGGCCCGATCTCGCGCGGGAGCGCGAGCAGGCGCACCCCTTGCTCCAGCGTTAGCTCCTCCGGTGTCCAGCCCTTCGGAATCGATTGGCGCGGGGGCTTCTTGTTCTCTTCCGTCACTTCGCCGCGCTGCACATAGGGGCCGAAGCGGCCTTTGAATACACGAATTTCGTCGCCCTGATCCTCGCCCAGCAGCTTACCGTCAGGCGGTATCGCGGTCTCGGCCTCGGCGTCCGAAAGCGGCGGACCGAAGGGTCGGGTAAAGCGGCATTCTGGATAGTTCGAACACCCTATGAACGCGCCGCCCGAGCGTGCGGTGCGCATCGACAGGCGTCCCTCGCCGCAGTTCGGACAGAGACGCGGATCGGTGCCGTCTTCCTTCGGGGGGAAGAGGTGCGGCTCGAGCACCTCGTTGATCTTCTCAAGGACCTCGGTGATCCGCAGCTCGGAGGTTTCCGATATGGCGGCCGAGAAGTCGCGCCAAAATCGTTCCAACAGGCGCTTGTAATCCTCGTCACCGGCCGAAACGTGGTCGAGATCCTCTTCGAGATCGGCGGTGAATCCGTAATCCACATAGCGGCGGAAATAGTTCTCGAGGAAGGCGATCACTAGCCGCCCCTTGTCCTCGGGGATCAAGCGGTTCTTGTCCTTGCGGACATATTCGCGGTCCTGAATCGTCGTGACGATCGAGGCGTAGGTCGAGGGTCGCCCGATCCCAAGCTCTTCCATCCTCTTGACCAGCGTAGCTTCGGTATAGCGGGGCGGGGGCTGGGTGTGGTGCTGGAGCGCAAGGACCGCGCCGTTGTCGGACAGGTGCTTCGTCTCGGCCTTCTCCGAGTCGGATTTCAGACCGTCCTTGGCGAAGGCAGCGGATTCGCCGTGGTGGATCTGCGGCAGGCGGGCGTCGTCGCCATCCTCGGAGGGCTCGTCGCGGCCTTCCTCATAGACCTTGAGGAAGCCGTCGAAGGTCACGACCTGACCCGTAGCGCGCAGGCCCACATTGCCGTCGGGCGACTTGATATCGACCGTCGTGCGTTCAAGCCGCGCGGCCTCCATCTGGCTGGCCAGGGTTCGCTTCCAAATCAGGTCATACAGCTTGCGCTGATCGCTGTCCGAGATGCGCAGATCATCCGTCGCCTTCGACATTTCGGTGGGGCGGATGCATTCGTGCGCTTCCTGGGCGTTCTTCGCCTTGTTCTTGTAAATGCGCGGAGAACCGGGGACGTACTTGTCGCCATAGCGTTCCTTGATCGCATCGCGGGCGCCCTGCACGGCCTCGGGGGCCATGTCGATGCCGTCGGTCCGCATGTACGTGATGAGGCCGGCCTCGTAGAGCCGCTGCGCCGCGCTCATGGTCTGGCGGGCGCCCATGCCGAACTTGCGCGACGCCTCCTGCTGAAGGGTCGAGGTCATGAACGGGGCCGAGGGGTTGCGGGTCGAGGGCTTTGCCTCGACGCTGGCGACTTTCAGATCGCGCGAGGCGACGGCCTGCACCGCCATCTCGGCCTGGGTGCTGTCGGCAAGGTCGAACCGGTCGAGCTTCTTGCCGCCATAGGTCACGAGGCGCGCGGTGTAGGTTTGGCCGCGTGGGGTCTGAAGCTCGGCCTTGACGCTCCAGTATTCGCGGGGGCGGAATGCCTCGATCTCCATCTCGCGCTCGACGATGAGGCGCAGGCAGACAGATTGCACGCGGCCGGCGGACTTCGCGCCGGGCAGCTTGCGCCAGAGCACGGGCGACAGGTTGAAGCCCACGAGGTAATCCAGCGCGCGGCGGGCCAGATACGCCTCTACCAGCGGCGCGTCGACCTGGCGGGGGTTCTTCATCGCCTCGGTCACGGCTGTCTTGGTGATCGCGTTAAAGACCACACGGCTGACCGGGGTGTCCTTCTTGATCGCTTTCCGCGCCCGCAACGTTTCCTCGAGGTGCCACGAGATCGCTTCCCCCTCGCGGTCGGGGTCGGTGGCGAGGATCAGGGCGTTGTCGTCCTTAAGCGCGTCAGCGATCGCCTTGACGTGCTTCTTCGAGTCGGCCCCGACCTCCCATTTCATCGCGAACTCGTGTTCGGGATCGACCGACCCGTCCTTGGGCGGCAGGTCCCGAACGTGTCCGTAAGAGGCCAGAACCGTGTAGTCGGATCCTAAATACTTGTTGATTGTCTTGGCTTTGGCAGGCGATTCGACGACGACGACGGGCATGACGCTCCCTTGTCCGGTTTGGCCGGGTAGATGTGGGGAAGGGCGCTGTCTTGTCAATCGCCGCTTTGTGGGTGCCCTAGCAGGACAGTCGCAACAGACCCCCGGCCTCGCGTTGGATCGCGCCGTCCAGCTCGAGCCGCGTCAGGCAATCCGCAACAGGCCCGGCCGGGAGGCCAAGATCGCGGATTAGCTGATCTTCGGTGCTGGGCGAAGGGCCAAGGCGGTCGAGGATCTGCCGATGGAGAATATGTGCATCGATCAGGGTCCGCTTCGGCGCGATTTCGGGAGATGGCGCTTTGTAGGGTTGCTGTTCTTCCCGGTGCAGCGCTTCGAGGACGTCTTTCGGCCCACGGACCAGCGTCGCACCGTCGCGGATCAACAAGTTGCATCCTGCGGCACGGGCGTCGAACGGGTGACCTGGCACTGCAAGAACCTCGCGTCCCTGATCGAGCGCATCGCGCGCCGTGATCAAGGTGCCCGATTTCGCGGCGGCCTCCACGACCACGACCGCCCGCGCGAGCCCAGAGATCAGACGGTTTCGACGGGGGAAATGGCGGGCAATGGGCTTCATGCCCATGGGTTGTTCGCTGACAAGGCAGCCGTTTTCACCGATTTCCTGTGCGAGGACGGCGTTTTCGGGGGGGTAGATCACGTCGACGCCCCCGGCCATGACGGCGACCGTACCTGTTGCAAGGGTTGCCTTGTGAACCTCGGTATCGATACCGCGGGCCAGACCCGAAATGGTGGCGAACCCGGCATCCCCCAATCCGGTAGACAAGGACCGCGCCATGCGAAGACCCAGCGACGAGGCGTTCCGCGCTCCGACCACTGCGACCGCGGCTCGGGTCAGGGCCGACACATCGCCAAGAACCCATAGAAGCGGCGGTGCATCTGGGAGGTCTGCAAGAGCCTCGGGATAAAGGTCCGAACCGGCGGCGATAAGGGTTGCGCCGGCAAGCTTGGCCCGGTGCATTTCGTTCAGGGCAACTTCGGTGGGGCAAACGCTGTAATCGTCCACACCGGCGGCTCTTGCGATTTCTGGAAGGGCGCTAAGCGCGGCCTCGGCCGACCCATGCTCGGCCATCAGGCGGTAAAACGTAGACGGGCCGACTCGTCTGGAGCGCAAGAGACGAAGCCAGGCCAGGCTATCTTCCTCTCTGAGGGGGGGGATGAGGGGGTGGTTGGAAGGGAGAAACTCCATTGCCCGTCTCGCTCCGTCTCTTGCAAGGACAGATATGCCGTCAGAAAGGTTAATCGCCGGTAAACGTTCTCAGGGAATTTTCCTGCAACGCGTTAATCCTTGAATGAGAACGAATTTTTTCTCATCGCGCCTGATATAAATCGCGGGAACGGGGCGATCTTCCTACCCGTTCTCGTGCGCCGCCCCCGAATCGCGATGTCTCAGGCGGCCGAACCGCCCACCGTAAGCCCGCCTATCAGCAGGCTGGGCTGGCCCACCCCGACCGGCACCCACTGGCCCGCCTTGCCGCAATTGCCGATCCCCGGATCCAGCGACATGTCGTTGCCGATCGCCCGGATCTTCTGAAGGGCCGTGGCGCCGTCGCCGATCAGGGTTGCGCCTTTGACGGGCGTCCCGACCACGCCGTTCTTCACCCGGTATGCTTCGGTGCAAGAGAAGACGAACTTGCCGTTGGTGATATCGACCTGCCCGCCGCCGAACCCGACAGCGTAAAGGCCGTCATCCAGGCCGGACAGGATGCTCTCCGGGCTTTCGGTTCCGGGCAGCATGTAAGTGTTCGTCATGCGCGGCATCGGGGCATGGGCATAGCTTTCGCGGCGCCCGTTCCCGGTCCCTTCGACCCCCATGAGGCGTGCGTTCTGCCGGTCCTGCATGTACCCGACCAGCACGCCATCCTCGATCAGCACCGTTTTGTTCGACGGCGTGCCCTCGTCATCCACGCTGATCGACCCCCGACGATCGGGGATGGTGCCGTCGTCCAGAACCGTCACGCCCGGAGAGGCGATTTGCTGTCCCATCAGACCGGCGAAGGCAGAGGTTCCCTTGCGGTTGAAATCGCCCTCCAGACCATGCCCGATGGCTTCGTGAAGAAGGATGCCCGGCCAACCGGGTCCAAGGACCACATCCATTACGCCCGCCGGTGCCGGTTCGGCGCGCAGGTTGACCAGTGCGATGCGCAGCGCCTCTTGGGTCGTTGCCTGCCAATGTGCCCGATCGATCAGAGGCGTTAGGGCATAGCGCCCGCCGGAACCGTGATACCCCTGTTCGCGTCGCCCGTCCTCTTCGACGATGACCGCAACGTTCAGACGGGTCATGGGACGGATGTCGCGCACGACGGTGCCGTCCGGCCTGAGGATCTCGACCTCTTGGATGGAGGCGGCGAGAGTTGCGGATACCTGGACCACTCGCGGATCCAGATCCCGGGCGAAGGCGTCGATCTCGCGCAGCGTCTCGACCTTGACGCCGAAGGTCGCGTCGGACATCGGATCCTTGTCGATATAAAGGCGCCGGTTCGTGGCCAAGGGACTGGCCGCCATGGTCCCTCCACCGTCACCCACGGCAAGACGGGCAGTTTCGGACGCCCTCAGAAGCGCCGCTTCGCTCAGGTCCGTCGAGTGGGCGTAGCCGGTGACCTCGCCTTTCACGGCCCGAAGCCCGAATCCCTCGGTTGCGTCGTACGCCGCGTTGCGGATTCGCCCGTCATCGAAAGTGATCGCCTCGGATCGCTTCCGTTCGAGAAACAGTTCGCCGTCCTCGGCGCCGTCGGTGGCACCACGCAGGGCACGAAGCGCGGCGGATTCGTCGATCCGGTCGGAAAGCGGGCGGAAGGGTTGATCGGGCATGGAATCCTCGGGGGTCTGGGCTTTTCCATACATATGAACGGTGGCCCTCATGTCCACGCGCGGGACCCGTCCATGCGCCCAAGGAGTCGCACTGCGACGAAAGGGGGCTTCGGGAAAGGCACCCGCGATCTTGCCGTCGCGGACCTAATGTGGTTCTAAGCCGCAATTCCGACCCGGGGCGACCCGTGTGCGTCTATCCGACGTGCCGACAACCGTCCAGACAGAGCCCGACAGGACCATGCCGATGCGCCTACGCACCCTTATGACCGCTCTCTTTCCGATTTTCATGGGACATGCCGCCTTTGCGCAGGAGGGCAACCCGATTGGTGATCTTCCGATCATCGGCGCGCCGTCCGACGGCGGCGTGGGGTTCCAGCCCGCGGTAACGTCTATCGCGGCGGACCTGCAATGGCTCGACGGGATGGTCCTGATAATCATCACCGCCATCACCCTTTTCGTGATCGGGCTGCTGGGCGTAGTCGTGGTCAAATTCAACCACGTCCGGAACAAGACGCCCAAGGCATTCACCCACAACACCCCGATCGAAATCGCCTGGACCATCGGTCCGATCGTGATCTTGATCTTTATCGGCGCCTTCTCCCTGCCGGTCCTGTTCAATCAGCAGGAAATCCCCGAGGCGGACGTGACGGTCAAGACGACGGGTTACCAGTGGTACTGGGGCTACGAGTATGTCGACCACGGATTCGCGTTCGACAGCTACATGATCGGCTCTCCGGCGACCGGCGGGGACAACCGTCTGACGGACGAGGTCGTCGCGCAGCTCCAGGACGCCGGGTATTCGGAAGATGAATTCAGGCTGGCGACCGACACCGCGATGGTCGTTCCAATCGGTGCGACGGTGGTGGTGCAGGTGACCGGGGCGGATGTGATCCACTCGTGGACGGTGCCGTCCTTTGGCGTGAAGCAGGATGCGGTTCCCGGGCGCCTCGCGGAATTGTGGTTCGAGGCCGAGGAAGAGGGCGTGTATTTCGGCCAATGTTCCGAACTTTGCGGGATTGCCCACGCCTACATGCCGATCACCGTGAAAGTGGTCAGCCAGGACGAGTACGAAGCGTGGCTGGACTGGGCGATCGCCGAATACGGCGGGACGCCGCGCCAGGTCGCCGATGCGAGCGATACGGGCGAAGGTGAAGCCGCGCGCCTGATCGAAGACGGCGAAAGCGCCAACTGAAAGCGAGACGCATGACAGACGCGACCAGCATCATGGACCGGGAGTACGAGGCGCAGTTCGGGGACTACTTCGCCCTGTTGAAGCCTCGCGTGATGACGCTGGTCGTCTTCACGGCCTTCGTCGGCATGCTGGTCGCGCCCGTATCCCTGCATCCCTTCGTGGGGTTCTGCGCAATCCTGTTCATCGCGGTCGGCGGCGGGGCATCGGGGGCCCTGAACATGTGGTGGGATGCGGATATCGACGCGGTGATGCGGCGCACGGCAAAGCGGCCTGTCCCCTCGGGCCGTGTGGGTGGCGACGAGGCGCTGGGCATCGGTCTCGCCCTGTCTGGCTTCTCGGTCGTGATGCTGGGCCTGTCGACGAACTGGGCGGCGGCGGCACTTCTTGCGTTCACGATCTTCTTCTACGCAGTTGTTTATTCGATGTGGTTGAAGCGGTCGACGCCGCAGAACATCGTCATAGGCGGCGCGGCGGGGGCCTTCCCCCCGATGATCGGCTGGGTCGCGGCCACCGGATCGGTCAGCCTGGAGTCGATCCTTATGTTTGCGCTGATTTTTCTGTGGACACCCCCGCATTTCTGGGCGCTCGCGTTGTTCATGCGATCGGACTACGACGATGCTGGCGTGCCGATGCTGACGGTGACGCATGGACGTCCGTCCACGCGCCGCCACATTCTGGCCTATACGGTCATCCTCGCGGCATTCGCCATATGGCTCGGGTTCACCTCCGCCGGAGGTCCCGTTTACCTGATTGCAGCCATTGGTTTGAATGCCTGGTTCGTCAAAGGCGCGTGGGAGATCTTCCGCCGTAACGAAGAGATTGCCGAGACGGACAACTATTCGGTCGAGAAGCGGTTCTTCAAGTTCTCGCTCCTGTACCTATTCCTGCACTTCGGTGCGCTTCTGGCGGACGCGGTTCTGCGGACCGCGGGGGTGATCGGATGATCCGGGCAGAGCATGAAATTCATCAGCGGCGCCGGTCACGGAATATCGGACTGGGCATCGTTCTGGTCGGGTTCATCGCGATCGTGTTCGGCCTGACTGTGGTGAAGGTCCAGCAACTCGGCGCAGTTCAAGGCTTCGATCATGTCGTCCGTCCTGAACTTCTTCCAGGCGAGGAGGCCCCGAACTGATGGACTCCAAGACTAAGACGCTCCTGGGCACCGTTGGCGTGATCGTCTTCATGGGGGCAATGGCGTGGGCATCCGTGCCGCTCTATACGTGGTTCTGCCAGGTCACCGGGTATGGCGGAACGACGAACGTGGCCGAGGCTGGGGCAGACGAGATTCTGGACCGCACGGTCAAGGTCCGCTTCGACGCCACGACCGAGAAAGGTATGCCGTGGGAGTTTGCTCCGGTGGACCGGACGATCGAGATCAAGATCGGCGAGACCGGCCTGGCTTTCTATGAGGCGTATAACCCGACAGACAGACCCGTCGCTGGGCAGGCGAGCTACAACGTGACGCCGTTCTACGCGGGTGAGTATTTCTCCAAGATCGACTGCTTCTGCTTCACCGAACAGATCTTGCAGCCGGGCGAGCGCGTCCAGATGCCGGTGTCGTTCTACGTAGACCCGGCCATTGTCGAGGATCGCGACGCGAAATACGTGAAGCAGATAACGCTTTCTTATACCTTCTACGAGATTGACCTGCCCGAAGAAGAACGGCAGGCAAACCTCACGACAAACTGAGCCAGCCGAGGGACGCAATGGCGCACGAAAAGAACCACGACTACCATATTCTTCCGCCTTCGCTTCACCCGCTTGTGGCGTCGGTCGGTGCGTTCGTCATGCTGTTCGGTGCTGTGCAGTGGATGGCGAACGACATCCCTTGGGTTTTCCTCATCGGCTTCCTGATCGTGATCTATTCGATGATCGCGTGGTGGAAGGACGTCATCACGGAATCCGTGGCTGGCGATCACACCCCGGTGGTCCGGATCGGACTGCGCTATGGCTTCATCATGTTCATCATGTCCGAGGTCATGTTCTTCGCGGCATGGTTCTGGTCGTTCTTCAAGCACGCCCTGTATCCGATGGAGACGTTCAGCGAGGGCCAGTGGCCGCCCCCGTCGATCGAGACGTTCGACCCGTGGCACTTGCCGTTGATCAACACCCTGATCCTGCTGTGTTCGGGCGCGGCGGCGACATGGGCGCACCATGCCCTGGTCCACGACAACAACCGCAAGGACCTGGCGAACGGCATCATTCTGTCCGTCGTTCTGGGGGCCATCTTCACGGTCTTTCAGGTGTACGAATACAGCCATGCGGCGTTTGGCTTCTCGGGCAACATCTATGGCGCCAACTTCTTCATGGCGACGGGCTTCCACGGGGCGCATGTGATCATCGGGACGATCTTCCTTTTCGTCTGCTACCTGCGCGTGCGGGCCGGGCATTTCAGCCCTGAAAAGCATGTCGGGTTCGAGGCGGCCGCGTGGTACTGGCACTTCGTTGACGTGGTCTGGTTGTTCCTGTTCGCGTCGATCTACATCTGGGGCTCCTGACGAATTACAGGGTTTTCGGCTCAAAAGGGGCGGCGGTTCAGCACCGGCGCCCTTTATCCGTTGGAGGTAGCATGACGCGTTGGATCGGGCTTGCCATCCTTGGCATGGGCGGGATCGCACTGCTGCTCGCCTTGGGTCTTTGGCAGGTCCAGCGGCTTGAGTGGAAATCTGCACTTCTGGCCGAGATAGAAGCAGGCATCGCCGCCGAGCCTGTTTCCTTGCCAAACGACATCGATCCGGAAGACGACCGCTATCTGCCTGTACGCGTCTTGGGTCGGACCACGGGCGACGAGTTGCACGTTCTGGTTTCGACCCGCCGCACTGGCCCCGGCTATCGCTTGATCGCACCCTTCGAGACGGACGGGCGACGTGTGCTGGTCGATCTGGGCGTTGTCCCGACCGCCGAGAAAGAGCCCCTGCGCACGGGGCAATCCACCACTGTAACCGGCAACCTAAATTGGCCGCGAGAGACCGACAGTTTCGTCCCCGACCCGGAGCGTGATCGAAACATCTGGTTCGCCCGGGACGTGGACCTGATGGCCGATGCCCTGGGAACCGAACCCGTGCTGATCGTTGCCCGCACGCTCGATCCTCCGGTGCCGGGTGTCACGCAACTGCCCGTGTCAGTCGAGGACATCCCGAACAATCACCTTCAATACGCGATCACATGGTTTTCCATGGCGCTGCTCTGGGCGGGGATGACAGTGCTTCTGGGCTGGCGTATGGCAAGTCGTACCAGCGATAAGGCGTGACGATGCAATATGTTTCGACCCGCGGGCAGGCCCCTGCGCTCGATTTTGAACAGGCGATGTTGACCGGCCTCGCGCGGGACGGCGGCCTGTACGTACCCGCCGAAATCCCTAGGCTAAAGCATTCCGATATCCTCGATCTCGCTGGTCGACCGTACGAGGAAATCGCGTTGCGCGTCATGCAGCCCTTCACCGACTTTGGGGAGGAGCGGCTGGGCGACATGATCGTGAAGTCCTATGCCGGGTTCGGCCACGACGCCCGCGCCCCTGTGAAGCAATTGGGCGCGAACCACTTCCTTCTGGAACTGTTTCACGGACCTACGCTGGCTTTTAAGGATTTCGCGATGCAGCTGATCGGTCAGCTGTTCCAAGACGCGATGACCCGGCGCGGGGAGCGGATCACCATCGTCGGCGCCACCAGCGGCGATACGGGAAGTGCGGCTATCGAGGCGTTCAAGGGCCTCGACGGGGTGGAATGCTTCATCATGTATCCGCATGGCCGCGTCTCCGAAGTTCAACGGCGGCAGATGACGACGCCGTCCGAGGTGAATGTCCACGCTTTGGCCTTGCACGGGGATTTCGACGATTGCCAAGCCGCCGTGAAACATATGTTCAACGACCATGCGTTCCGGGACCGGGTGGGGTTGACCGCCGTCAACTCTATCAATTGGGCGCGGGTTCTGGCGCAGGTCGTCTATTACTTCAGCGCGGCGACCGCGTTGGGCGCGCCGCATCGGCCCGTCAGCTTCACCGTTCCCACCGGCAATTTCGGCGATGTGTTCGCCGGGTGGATTGCCAAGCGGATGGGGCTTCCGATCGACCGGCTGGTCATCGCGACCAATAGCAACGACATCCTGCACCGCACGATGGCCACGGGAGAGCACCGCAAGAATGGCGTTCACCCTACGATCAGCCCGTCAATGGATATACAGGTCAGCTCGAACTTCGAACGTGCGTTGTTCATGGCGTATGATCGCGACGGTGCCGCCATTCGGACGCTAATGGAAGAGCTTCGAGCCGAAGGCGGTTTCCCGGTCAGCCAAGGTGCCCTGCAGGCCCTGCGCGAAGACTTCGGTTCGGGTCGCGTGTCCGAGGAGGAGACGGCCGCCACCATCCGCGACATCCATGCCCGGACGGGCGAAACCTTGTGCCCTCATTCGGCCGTCGGCGCGAAGGTGGCCGAGGCGCATCTGGGGACCAGTCCCATGGTCACGCTTGCGACCGCGCACCCCGCGAAGTTTCCCGACGCGGTCGAAGCGGCGACCGGCGAACGCCCGGCGCTTCCGCCCCGCATGGCCGATCTGTTCGACCGCAGCGAGCGGATCACCGAGGTGCCGAACGATGTCGCCCATATCCAATCCCTGATCGAAGAGCGCATTTCGTGAGCGTATCCCTACACACCCTGTCGAACGGCATGCGTATCGTGACCGAACATATGCCGGGCCTGAAATCCGCAAGCGTCGGCATCTGGGTCAACGCGGGCGGCCGGCATGAGCGGCTCGAACAGAACGGCATCGCCCACTTCCTTGAGCATATGGCATTCAAGGGAACGAAGCGGCGCAGCGCGCTCCAGATCGCGGAGGAGATCGAGGATGTCGGCGGCTATCTGAACGCTTACACCAGCCGCGAAATGACGGCCTATTATGCCCGCGTCCTTGAAGCGGATGTGTTTCTGGCGCTGGATGTCATCTCTGATATCGTCCTGAATCCCGTGTTCGACCCCAAAGAGATCGAGATAGAGCGCGGGGTGATCCTGCAGGAAATTGGGCAGGTCCTCGATACGCCCGACGACATCGTCTTCGATTGGCTGCAAGAGGCCGCCTATCCCGATCAACCGCTTGGGCGGTCCATCCTGGGGCCTTCGGAACGCGTCGAGCACTTCACGCGCGACGACCTGTCTACATTCGTGAAAGAGCGGTATGGCCCGGGCGACCTGATCCTGTCGGCCGCAGGGTCTGTCGACCACGACGATATCGTGCGTTTTGCCGAAATGACATTCGGCCATCTCCAGCCGCGGCCCGGGGCGACTCCGACACCCGCACGGTTCATCGGTGACGAACGCCTCGAAAACAGAAAGCTGGAGCAGGTGCACTTTACGCTGGGGTTCGAGGCACCGTCCTACCGCGACCCGATGTTCTACACCGCCCAAATTCATGCTAGCGCCCTTGGCGGCGGCATGTCCTCGCGCCTGTTCCAGGAACTGCGCGAACGCAGGGGCCTGTGCTACACGATCTTCTCGCAGGCAGGCGCCTATGACGACAGCGGGATGATGACGATCTATGCTGGTACCTCGGCCGAAGAAATCGGCGAACTGGCCCGCGTGACCGTGGACGAGATGAAACGCGGTGCCGACAGCTTCACCAGCGCCGAGGTCGAGCGCGCGCGTTCGCAACTGAAGGCGGGTCTCCTCATGGGGCTGGAAAGCGCGTCGGCTCGGGCCGAGCGTTTGGCCCGACTTCTGGCAATCTGGGGCCGGATCCCGACGCTTGAGGAAACGGTCGCGCGGATCGACGAGGTGACCCTCGACCAGGTACGTACGTTCGGGGTTCAACAACTCTCTGGTGCCGGGTTGGCGATGGCCCTCTATGGACCGGTCGATAACGCCCCAAGCCGGGAAGAACTGGCCGAGCGACTGGTTGCGTGATGAAGCTGACCCGGCGCCGGCTGAAGGTCGAAACCGACCGTCTGACGCTTCGCCAGCCTGAACATTCCGACTTTCGGGCGTGGTCGGATTTGCGCCAGGAGTCTGTCGATTTCCTGCAGCCGTGGGAGCCGACCTGGGCACCGGATCACCTGTCGCGAAAGAGCTTCACGAACCGGGTGTATTGGGCCCAACGGTCGATCCGAACCGAAAGCGCCCTTCCATTGTTCATGTTCCGGCGCACGGACGGGACCCTCGTCGGCGCGATCACGTTGGACAATATCCGACGGGGTCCGGCCCAGTCGGGTACGTTGGGGTATTGGATCGGACAGGCGTATGCGCGGCAGGGTTTCATGCGCGAAGGGATCGAGGGTCTGGTTCATCACGCATTCCACCGCTTGGACCTCAGCCGGGTGGAAGCGGCCTGTCTGCCCGAAAACGTGGCCTCGCGTGGGGTGCTGGAAAAGTCCGGCTTCAAATACGAGGGCGTGGCCCAATCCTATCTTCAGATTGCCGGGCGGTGGCGGACGCATGTCCTGTACTCGAACATTCGGCCGGATCGACGCGGCCGCACGGATGTGGGGTGACGACCCGACGCAGAAGCGGCGCTGGATTGCCGGGGCGGGGATCGCTAGCATCAGGGTAGGAGGTGCTGCCATGTTCCGGTTTGCCGTCTTGGGTCTTTTGCTTCAACTCCCGTCCTTGTCCGCCGCGCAGGAACGTCAAAGCCATTGCATCGCGATCGCTGATGCCGCGCCGGGGATCTCGTATGTCCAGAACGCGTCGTGGGGTCAGCCGCTTGAGAATTACACCGTTCGGTTGTCCTATATCGACCATTCGATGTTCCTGATCGAAGCCCCCGACGGCGGTACTGCGGTTACCGATTACAACGGGTTTTTGGGCTCGGTTGATTTCGTACCTGATGTCGCCACGATGAATCGGGCGCATTCCTCGCATTGGACGATCTCGCCCGACCCGCGCATTCCGAACCTTCTGGAGGGATGGGGTGATGGCGTGTCGCCGAACCTGTATCAGCTTGAATTGGGTGAGATGTATGTCCGCAACGTTCCGACCGACATCCGGTCCGGGTTTGGAGGTGCCGAGAAATACGGCAATTCCATCTTCGTGTTCGAGGTTGCGGGGCTGTGTATCGGGCATCTTGGTCACCTGCATCACGAGCCAGATGACGCGCAATACGCCGCGCTGGGGCGGCTTGATGTCGTGATGGCCGCCGTCGATGGCGGTCTGACCGTGGATCTTGCGACGATGGAGCGGACCCTCGACCGTCTGAGATCATCCATCGTCATCCCGATGCACTGGTTCGGACGCGGATCCCTCGACCGATTTATCGGTGACATTTCTGACAGCTTCGATGTGGAAGAGCGGCAGGAGAGCTTCATCGAGGTCAGCCTGCGCAGTCTTCCGGATCGTCCGACGGTGGTCGTCCTGCCGCCGCTGTTCTTGTCGGAATGACGCCGGACTGGCTTGATGACCTTCGCGCCACCCTTCCAGACGAGGCGCTGCGCGAGGTGGGCGACGCCTATCTCGCCGAACCTCGCGGCACTTGGCGCGGGAGCGCGGGCGCGGTCGTCGCACCGCGCAATGCTGAGGAAGTATCGCAGGTCGTTCGGTTCGCCGCTGCCCGCGGCATTCCCATAGTCCCCTGGGGCGGGGGGACCGGACTGGTCGGCGGCCAGACCATGCCCGACGCCGCGCCGATCCTTCTGACAACTGAACGCATGCGCGCCATCCGCGCGGTTCACCCGGCCGAGAACGTCCTTATCGTCGAGGCAGGCTGTATCCTGGCCGATGTGCAGTCCGCCGCGGCCCAAGCGGATCGTCTGTTCCCCCTGGCATTGGCCAGCGAGGGCACTGCGCGGATCGGGGGGCTGTTGTCCACCAATGCGGGCGGGGTGAACGTCCTGCGCTACGGCAATGCGCGCGACCTTTGCCTGGGGATCGAGGCCGTGATGCCCTCGGGCGAGGTATTCCGGGGGCTGAGGCGCCTGCGCAAGGACAACACAGGTTATGACCTGAAGGGACTACTGATAGGGGCGGAAGGGACCTTGGGGATCATCACCGCCGCAGCGTTGCGCCTCTTCCCACGTCCGGTCAGCAGTGGGACGTCGATGATGGTGGTTCCCGGCCCCGAAGCCGCCCTCGACCTTCTGTCAATGGCACAGGCATCGGGCGGCGTGTCGGCGTTCGAACTTATCTCAGGGCAGGGGCTGCGATTCCTGGCCGAGACCGACCTGCCTGTCCGCCCCCCCTTCGACGAGGTGCCGGAGTGGAGCGTCTTGATCGACCTGGGACTGGGGCCGGGGGGTGATCCGCAGAAGCAACTTGAAACCCTGTTCGCCGAAGCGTTCGACATAGGACTGGTCAGCGACGGGGTCATCGCGCAAAGCGAACAGCAGCGCCATGACCTATGGGCGGTGCGCGAGACCATTCCCGAGGCGAACAAGCGTGTCGGGGCCATCGTCTCGAACGACATTTCCCTGCCTCTGTCGGCGGTCCCGGACTTCATCGAGGGATGCACTATCCGCCTGCGGCGCGAGGAGGACCTGCGGATCAATTGTTTCGGGCATCTTGGCGACGGGAATCTTCACTATAATCTGTTCCCGGTCGAAGGCCGGACCAAGGCCGATTATGCCGGCCGCGCAGCGATCCTGCGCGAGATCGTGGACGAAGAGGTCGCCGCGCGCGAAGGCTCGTTCTCGGCAGAGCATGGCGTGGGACGTCTGAAAGTCGGCGTTCTGGAGCGGTACGGCGATCCGACCAAGCTTGCGGCCATGCGGGCGATCAAGGATGCCCTCGATCCCAAGGGAATCATGAATCCGGGGGCTGTGCTGCGCAGCCGCTGACCTCCTAGCGCATGAAGTTGGGGCGCAGCCGCATGCGCTTCTGGCTTTCGCGGGGCAGGTGGCGATTCAGTCGTTTCGACGCGGCGGCGAACAGCCCCACGATGCACAACGTCAGCAGGATGAAATAGCCCGCAAGGATCGGGTAGGGCACGAACGGGTTGAAGGTCTTGTCCGCGAAATAGCTGGCGTAATAGAGGGCGTCGCCTTTCTGCTGCCAAGCTGGAAAGCCCGAGAAGAAGACCAGCGTTGTCGCGTGGAAGAGAAAGATCGCCTCGTTCGTGTAGGCGGGCCATGCCAGCCGCAGCATGGTGGGAAAGGTGATGCGGCGGAACTTGGTCCAGCCGGTCAGGCCGTAGGCTTCGGCCGCCTCCATGTCGCCGCGGGGGATCGCCCTCAGCGCACCATAAAAGATTTCGCCCGAATAGGCCGCCGTGTTGCAGAACAGGACGATCAGCGCCCCCAGCCATGCGGCCGTGAAGGGATCGAAGACGGATGAGCTGCCTTTCAGGGACAGGAACGCGAAATAGGCGAAAAAGAATTGGATGAAGAGCGGGGAGCCCCGAAAGATCAGGATGAACCACTCGGCTGCCTTTCGGGCAAGGATGATCCGCGAGGCCTTTCCCATGGCCAACGCCGTCGCCAGGAAAAAGCCGAGTGCCAGAGCAACTATCGCAAAATAGACATTCCAGATCAGGCCCGACCCGATCAGGGTGAATTGCTGGCACAGGGTGAAATCGTCCCGGGGTAAAAGCCGTTCACCGATGCCGACCGCCCTCAGGGCATAATCCTGAACAGTTTGCCAGCAGCTCATCTGGCGACCGCCTGTCCGGCCGTCAGACGCGTCATCAGCCGATCAAGAACGACCTCGGACACGCGGGTCAACGCCAGGTAGAAGATCAGCAGCGCCAAGAAGTACCACATCCGCCAGTCGCCATGGGGATAGTCGGTGAAGCCGGGGGTCTTGGTGCCGCCAAGCTCGCGCGCCCAATAGACGATATCCTCGATCCCCAACAGAAACAGCAGGGGCGTCGCCTTGATCAGGACCATCCACAGGTTCGATAGCCCGGGCAGCGCATAGACCCACATCTGCGGAACGACGATGCGCCGGAAGGTCTGCGCCCGGGACAAGCCATAGGCCGCGGCCGTTTCAAGCTGCGCCTTCGGCACCGCCATCATCGCCCCAAAAAGGACATTGGCGGCGAACGCTCCGAAAACGATCGCGAAGGTGACGATTGCGATGGCAAAGCCATAGACTTCGTGCATCCATTGCGGTGCGTTGCCCGACGGGGTCTTGGCGGCCGCGCAGACGGCGAATTCGGTCCCTTGCCGGATCGGCTGCGTCCAGTCCGGGCACACGATCTGGTGGCGAAGGTATTCGATTCCCTGATCCAGCGCGATGACGAAGAACAAAAAGAAGGCGATGTCCGGAACGCCGCGAACGATGGCGATGTAAGTCTTGCCGATCATCCGAAGCGGCGGGATGCGAGACCGAGCGGCGACGGCGCCGCCTAACCCGAACATCAAGGCTGTAGGAGCCGTGATCGCCAGAAGTAGCAATACCGTCCCGAACGAGCCGTAGAACGCCAAGTGCTTGCCGGTGGTCAAATAGCAGACCAGCCAGGAAAGTCCGTCAAGCGTCGCGGGATCGGTACAGTCGAACAGGGGACCTAACCTCCGGCCGCGCCAATCTGGTCATGGACCTCAGGGCGGTGGGCCAAATGGAAGACCAAGGCGAGCCCGCTTCGGGGCGGGCCCGCCTTGGCAGACATCGTTCAGAACGTTGCCGATTCCGGCAGCCATTTTTCGATCAGCTCGTTCAGCGTCCCGTCGTCTTTCATGGACTGGATCGCCGCGTCGAACTGTTCGGTCAATTCGTCATCGGAGTCGCGCAGGCCCATGCCGATCCCGCCGCCCAGAAGAACGTCTTCGCCGACGAACTGCATTTCCGAGTTTTCGACCAGCGGCACGAGGAACGCCTTATCGGCCAGCACCGCGTCGGCCTCGCCGTTGCGCACCGCGGCTGCGGTTTCCTCGGGGGTGGCGAATTCGACCAATGTCGCGCCGTCCATCGAAGCCACGTGGCTGGCCTGGATCGTGCCGGTCTGCGCCGCGATCACGCCGCCCTCGAGGTCGACATCGCCCATGGCGGCGAAGGACGAGGGGTCGGGCTGGGTGTAGGGCTGGGTGAAGTCGATCACCTCGTCGCGCTCGTCGGTGATCGACATACCTGCGATGATGACGTCGTAGTTGCCGGACTGAAGGTTGGGAATGATCGAGTCCCACTCGTTCGTGACCCATTCGCAGGTCAGCTCGGCCCGGGCGCACAGCTCGTCGCCCAGCTCACGCTCGAACCCGGCGACCTCGCCGTCGTCGTTCAGAAAGTTGTACGGGGGGTACGCCCCCTCGGTTCCCAAGCGGACCGTGTCCTGCTGGGCCAGGGCCATCCCGGTCGACAATGCCAAGGCTGCGGTGCCTAAAAGAAGCGTTTTCATTTTATCTCCCATTTTTCATTGGCGCGATGCCGCGCGTGCGATGGCCGTCAGGGTTACGGCAACGGGCCCGGTTGGCAAGCGCAATGGGCCGCCCGGACGCTGGGTCAAGTCCGGTCTGCCTAAGCCGGAACCGTGGATGACAGAAAACCGCGCAGACGCGCGCTTTCCGGCTGAGAGAACAGGCGTTCCGGCGGGCCTTCCTCTTCGACCAGGCCTTGGTGAAGGAAAATGACGTGGTCCGAACAGTCGCGTGCCATATTCATGTCGTGCGTGACGAGGATCATGGTCCGGCCTTCCTCGGCCAAGGCCTTGATGACGCGCACGACTTCCTGTTCCAGTTCCGGATCCAGTGCGCTGGTCGGTTCGTCGAACAGAAGCGCGCGCGGCTCCATCGCAAGGGCGCGGGCGATGGCGGCGCGTTGCTGCTGCCCGCCCGAAAGCTGGGCGGGATAGCGGTCGGCCTTGTCGCCGATCCCGACCTTCTGAAGATAGCCGCGTGCGGCGCCCTCGACCTCGGCGCGGTCGCGTCTTAGAACCTGAACGGGGGCCTCCATGACGTTTTGCAGGATCGTCATGTGGGACCATAGGTTGAAGGACTGGAACACCATGGAAAGGTTGGTGCGTATGCGCGTGACCTGCTTGGGATCCGCCGGACGACGGTCGAGGCCCTTGCCCTTCCAACGCACGGGCTCGCCTTCGAACGAAATCTCGCCCTGCTGGCTGTCTTCCAGAAGGTTGCAGCACCGCAAAAGCGTGGATTTTCCGGATCCAGAAGACCCGATGAGCGAGACGACATGCCCACGAGGTGCGGTCAGGTCGACACCCTTGAGGACTTCGAGATCGCCATAGCTTTTGTGCAGGTCGCGGATCGACAGGACAGGCGCGGTCACGGAACCTCCGGTTTGCATCCGGGGAATAAGGGCGCAGCATGGGCCGGAATGCAAGTGTCAGGCGGGGCGGCGATCCTCGACCCGGCGACGGGCCATGTTGCTGTCGCGATCGTTGACGCCAAGCATGGGCGCGATCATCCGCATCAGCGAGTCCTCTTCCTCATCCCGGTGACCGTCGGCCAGAACCACGTCCCACAGCGCCTCGATCACGCCGATCCGGTCGTCATAGGGCACGCCGTCCTTGATGGCGCGGGTGAAGCGAACGGTATCGGGGGCCTCGGTCTCGACCAGTTCGGCTTCGGAGCGAAGCGCGCGTGCCTCGGACTGCGACAGACCGTAGCGGGTTGCCAGAGACCGATCGATGCGATCCTTTTCGGCGCTTTCGTAGACGTCGTCGGCGCGCGCCAGCCGCACAAGAAGCGCGGCAAGTGCCAGGCGGGCATCCGTCTCGGGCATCGGGTCGGGCGCGGGGTCGGTCAGACGGCGTATGAGATCAGCAAACATGCCCAGCGATATATGCGGCTGTTGCAAAAACGCAAATCACGGGATGTTTTCTTGGCGATAAGCAACCACAGGGCGATGTGCCTGTTGTTCGGCAAGTGAATGCCCTATGTTCGGGGCAACTTCTGGATTTCGGACGGATTCATGCTTTACCGCTTCGCCACCGCCGCAACGTTGAGCCTTCTGGCACCTGCTGCCTTCGCGGGCGATCTGACCCTGCCGATGGCAGAGCCCGCGCCAGTGTATGCCGCCCCAGCCCCTGCTGCCTCGCCGAACCTGGTTTTCACCTTGTCGGGCGGTATAGCCGTCAAGCCCGAGTATTTCGGGTCCGAGGATTATACAGTCGGCCCCAGCTTCGGGTTCGGTCTGAACTTCGTCGATATCGGACCGGTCAACTTCGGATCGGCCGACCCCTACTATCAGGCCGAGGGTTTGGGACTGCGCGGGTCGTTCCGCTACGTCGACGAGCGGTCCGAAGATGACAGTCCCGAACTGGCGGGCCTCGACGATGTCGACGAAACCTACGAACTTGGGCTTGGCGTCGGATACCAATCGGTTCGGTTCGATGCGTTCTTGGACGTGCGTTACGGGATCGGCGGCCATGAGAGCTTCGTGGGCGAGGTCGGCGCCGATGTGAAGGCGAACCCGTCCGAGCGTCTGACGCTGTCTGCGGGTCCGCGCCTGTTGTTCGGGACGGACGACTACGCATCCACCTACTTCGACGTGGACGAAGCGACCTCGACGCTGTCCCAATACGACGCGGATGGTGGTCTGATGACCGCCGGCGTCGAAGTCGGCGCAAAGTACCGGATCACCGACAATTGGGGCGTCCAGGGCGCACTGACCTATGACCGCTTTGTTGGCGATGCCAAGGATAGCCCCATCGTGCAGCAGGGCAGCGAAGACTCCTACGGCCTGAGCGTCGGTCTGACCCGCCGGATCACCTTGGATTTCTGAGAATTTACCGTACTATGCGGTGCTGGCCGGTCCCTTCGCGGGGCCGGCCTTCTTCGTTCCGCGCTCGGCTTCAGACCGGTGGAAGGCTGCCGTCCGCACTGACCCCGGCAAGGTTCGCCGTGGGAGTGCCGTCTTCAGCTTGCTGGACGAACAGGATCGCCTGGTCGCCGGCTTGAAGCTGTCGGTCGGGATCGGGGCCGAAGGACGTGATCGGAGTTCCTTCGGGAACGATCACACGCTCTTCTGTGCCGTCATACTCGACATTCAGGACCCGGCCGTCGGACGCGCTTTCGACTTCGCCCACAGTCGCATTCGTCATCAGGCTGTCTTCCGTCAGGTCCCAGGCCCGCTCGCCTTCGCCCGTGCCCCGCATGGTTTCCGGGAACACGTTGATCGAGATCGCAACCTTTTCCCCGTCTTCCTGCCGAGAGGGGATGGACAAGAAGTCGCCGGGGCCAACATCTTCGGGGGCGATCTGCCGATATACCATCACCATGAAGTTCTCGGCCATCTCGACATCATAGGTCTGGGCACCGGTCGTCTCGATCGAGATCGTGCTGTCCTCGATGGACAGGATCTCGCCGCGCAAATGAACGGTTTCCTGCGCCAGTGCGGGCGTCGCGAGGAAAAGGGTGGCCAGTAGGGGGGCGAAGCGGGGGATCATATCGTCTCCTGTGTGATTTGCACAAGTCAACGACGGCCGACTACGGGAAGTTCAGTCCCCCAGATCGGCAAACAGGTTTTCGTCCTCGTCGAACTCGATCACATCCTCGGACGAGCTGCCGTTGTTTATGTCCTTCACCTGCACCCGGCCGTTTCCATTTCCGGTCACGACGATGTCGCAGATGTCGATGAACAGCCCGTTTTCCACCACGCCGGGGATCTGGTTCAAAACCAGCGCCATCTGCCGTGCGTTGCCGATGCGGCCGAGGTGGAGATCGAGGATGTGGTTCCCCTCATCGGTGATGTAAGGCGCGTTGCCGTCCATCCGCAGCGTGACCTTGTCGCCCATCACGTCCAGCGCAGCGATGGTTTCCTCAAGCAGGGCCTTGGTGGTCTGCCAGCCGAAGGGAATGACCTCGACCGGCAGGGGGAAGGCGCCCAGCGTCTCGACCTGCTTGGTGCGGTCGGCGATCACGATCATCCGGTCCGACGCCGTGGCGACGATCTTCTCCTGCAAAAGGGCGCCGCCGCCGCCTTTGATCAGGTTCAGTTCGGGATCGTATTCGTCGGCCCCGTCGATGGTCAGGTCCAGCCACTTCGCTTCGTCCAGGGTCGTGACCGAAATGCCGACATCCCGCGCCAGCTCGGCCGTGCGGATCGAGGTCGGCACGCCGGTGATCTTCAATCCGTCCTCGACCAGTTCGCCCAGGCAACGGACCAGCCATGCGGCGGTCGACCCTGTCCCGAGGCCCACGCGCATCCCGTCCTCGACAAATTCGCAGGCACGCTTGGCGGCGACGAATTTCGCGGTGTCGATGGCAGAAAGCTTGGCAGGCATGGTGGCGGACCTTTCGCGCAGGTTTGGGCAGGTATAGGCGCAAGGGCGACCCCGCGCCAAGGAAAACCGGCCCGATGACGGTGCCTGATCGGGAAAGGTCGCTTCGCGAACGGTGCCCGGTCATAGGTGTGACATCACCGAAAGCGAAAGGAGCACTCATGTTCATTTCCGTCCTCGACCTTTTCAAGATCGGTATCGGCCCGTCCTCGTCGCACACGATGGGGCCAATGGTGGCAGCGAAACGGTTCCTCGACCTGTTGCGCGGGTCTGCTTTCGAACCCGCGGGCATTTCGGTCAGCCTGCACGGCTCGCTGGCCTTCACCGGCAAGGGGCACGCCACGGACCGGGCTGTGATCCTTGGCCTCGGGGGGGTCACGCTAAATGATTACGACGCGGACGCGGCCGACGTGCTTCTAACCCGCATCGAGACGGAGCGTCGCGTCACACCGGAAGGTTTGCCGCCCCTGGCCTTCGACCCCCAGAAGGACGTGATCTTCGACTTCGACCGCTCCATCGAGGGGCACGCGAACGCGCTGGAATTCTTCGCCCGCGATGCCGAGGGCGACGTTGTGCTGCGTCAGGTCTATTTCTCGGTCGGGGGCGGTTTCGTGCTCAGTGAGGCCGAGTTCACCGACGGCACCGATAGCGATGACGGCCCGCCTGTGCCGCATCCCTTCCGCAGCGCCGAGGATATGCTGAGGATGTGCCGGGAAAGCGGCCAAAGCATTGCCGAGTTGAAGCGGGCGAACGAACATACCAGGGCTTCCCGTGCGAAGGTCCATGATGGCCTTGCGCGGATCTGGACCGAGATGAACGACTGCATCGACCGCGGATTGGCGGCCGAAGGCGTATTGCCCGGCGGCTTGGGGGTGAAGCGGCGCGCGGCGGCCCTGTCCGAAGGGCTGATCGCCGATCGCGGGCGCAACCAGCCGCAGCCTCATCAGGCGATGGATTGGCTTGCCGCCTACGCGATGGCGGTGAACGAAGAGAACGCCGCGGGGGGCCGGGTGGTGACGGCCCCGACGAATGGTGCGGCAGGGGTGGTGCCCGCCGTGATCCGCTACTGGCTGGACCACGTGCCGGGGTCGAGCACGGCGAAAGTCCCTGAATTCCTGCTGACCGCAGCGGCGATCGGGGGGCTGGTGAAGCACAATGCCTCGATCTCTGGCGCGGAATGCGGGTGTCAGGCCGAAGTGGGCAGTGCCGCGGCAATGGCCGCGGCCGGGCTGTGCGCCGTTCTGGATGGCACGCCCGAGCAGGTCGAGAACGCCGCCGAAATTGCCTTGGAGCATCACCTGGGCATGACCTGCGATCCCGTTCGGGGGCTGGTCCAGGTTCCGTGTATCGAACGCAACGGCATGGGCGCGATGAAGGCCGTTGGCGCCGCTTCACTGGCATTGCGGGGGGACGGGACGCATTTCGTACCACTGGACGCGGCGATCGAGACCATGCGCCAGACCGGCCGCGACATGAGCGAGAAGTACAAGGAAACCTCGCTCGGCGGGCTGGCGGTGAACGTCCCGAACTGCTGACCGGTGAATGCGCCGCTAGGGCGCGGGGAACAGACGGGACAGGACCAAGTCGCGCATCTCGCGCGGCAGAAGAACGCACAGGCCCGGCGCAGTCAGGGTGACCGGCCCCGTCACCTCGTTCGAGGTTCCGATCCGTCCCCATGGCGCAAGCTCCAGTCCGTCGATGGGCCATCGCAATCCTGTCGACCGGCCTGTCGTCGCGCCGAAGGGAAAGAGGGAAAGTCGCGTACCAACGGGAAGGTCTAGGGTCAGTTCATCCGGCGCAACGAAAGCGACGTCATGCGGCCCGACCAACAGGCACCTGGTCCGGCGTCGCACCAAGCAGGCCAATGCCGCCAGCGTGTGATCGACCCGCGCGCCAAGGAATCCCAGGCCCAGGATGCCCGGCGCCTCGATCCGCTGCAGGCATTTCTCGAAATCGGTGCTGTCTTGTTCGGCCACGTGATGGAGGCGATCGCAAGGAAGCGAATTTAGAAGCGAATCGGGAACTGAATCCATGTCGCCCATGACGGCCTGCGGCAAACGACCCGCCGCAATTGTAGACGCGGCCCCACCATCCGCTGCCACAAGACACGGCGCCCGCGAAAGGGCCCATTCCAGGTCCTGCGAGTCCACCGGAGCCCCGCCAACAAGGGTGATGAGGGTGTCCGACCGTACGACCGGCGCGATCATCGTTTCGTGCCCTGCCACAATTCAGCCGTGAAAAGATGCATCATTTTTCCAAGTTCTGTTAATTTTGCAGAACCATTGCGTGGTAGATCATAGCAAGCTGGACTGTAACAGAAAGCGAGCGTCCGATGGTTGGATCGAGCAAGATTCTGACGGTGTCTTACGGGACGTTCTCGTGCACTCTTGAGGGGTTCGACAACCCGTTCGGCACGATGCAGTCCATCGCGGAGTACTTTCGCGATCTCGCGGCAGAGGATCGGTACTTCGGGGCCGAACCACCGCAACCAGACGCCCAGATGCTTCATCAGATCGCCGAGCGCGAGGTACGCCGACGGGTCGAGGCGCGCGTTGGCGACAGCGGGGTCGTCCTTCGCCAGATGGCCGAGGAAGCTGCGACCGATGAGTCTGCGCCGGAAACGCAGAACGCGGCGCCTGATCCGCAGACTCCCCCCGCGCAGGACGCTGCCGTAGCGCCTGAAGCCGAAGCGTCCCAGTCCGAAACCGTGGCCGAACGTCTGGCGCGGATCCGGCAGGTGGTGGCAAAAGCCCGAGCCGAGCGAACGCGCACCTATGAGGAGGATGAGCCGGTCGAAGACACCGACGACGATTCCCTGCTTTCGGCCTTCGCAGCCGCCGAGGATGCCGAGCCCGCCGAAGAAGATTCCCCTGATTACGCTCTCGAAACGGAGGTCAACGACGACAGCGAACCTGCTGATACTGCGTCGCACCTTGCTTGGAGTGATGGCGGCGGCGAAACCGACGGGGGTGATGCCGACCCGCAGGACATCCATTCCTCACAGCCCGTCGACACGCCTCCGGGTCCCGAAGCCGCCCATCAAGTCGGTGACGCGACGACCGCAACCGTTGCCGCTGGCTTGTCCCTCGACCCGGCTCAACGTGCGGCAGACGTTCCCGCCATCGGGCACCTTTCATCAGATGCACACGAACCGGCGGCCGAACCCGAGGTTCCGGTCGCAGAGGTCGTAGACGACAACGGAAAGTCCGACGGCTACGCCACGCCCAAACAGTCGGCCGGCGATCCCGAACCCGCTTCGCCCGGTGAAGGCGCGTCCGATGCAACCCCTTCACTGAATGCGCCGTCCACGGCCAAAGCGGAAGAAAACGTCGGCGACGATATCGACAGTATTCAGGCCGCGCTTGCAGAGGCCGAGTCGCCGGTCCCGCCCGAGCGGCACGACAGCTACGATACGACGACAGATGCCGAGACGGACGACTTCGTCGAGATCGAGATGGAAGACGAGACCGGGGCCCCCAAGATCGTCAAGATGACACGGGCCGAGTTCGAGGCGGCCTTGGCGAATGGCGATATCGAGGAGGTCGAGGACGAAGAGGAAACGGCCGTGACCGTTGGCAGCGACGCTACGGACTCGACGGAAGACACCATTCGCGGTTTGCTATCGGACACGCAACTCGACGATGCTCAGGCGTCGGAACTGGCTGCCGAACTCGCTCAGATCGAGGGCGATGAAACGGCCCCGGGCAAGCCCGAGACGGAACAGCCGCAAACCGTTGAACCGGTCACCGAAGCGGACGAGGAAGCCAGGCCGGAAGACGCGCAACCTGAGTCTCTGGAAGCCGAGACTGCGTCTGACAATGCAGAAGCGGCCGAGAGCGGGAATGAAAACGAACCTGCGCCCTACACGGGCAAAGCCGAAAGTGCAGAAGCCGCACCGTCCGATCCCGGCGATCGCACCGTCACCCGCCTGATCGACGAAACCAACTCGCAGATGGGCGAGCCCGAGGGAAACCGGCGTCGTTCGGCAATTCAGCATCTGCGTCGCGCGGTCATGGCGACGCGGGCCGACTCAAGGCTGCGCAACCGCAAAGACAAAGCGGATGCCTCGATTGCCCCCTATCGGGATGACCTTGAACAGGCGGTCAAGCCCCGCCGCCCGCAATCCGGGTCCGAGCGGCACGAGCGGCCGCAAAATGTTCTGGACCACCCTTTGAACGGACCTCTTGTCTTGGTGTCGTCGCAACGCGTCGACCTGCAGCGCGAGCCGGTCAAACCCGTCCGCCCGGTGAGACCTGCGATCAAGGCGGTGGAAGCCGAAGCTGCGGCATCAAAGCCCAGCCCGGCCCCTGCCGAGGACTCGGCCAGCTTCGAGGAGTTCGCCAGGAAACTCGGTGCGCACGATTTACCGGACCTTCTTGAAGCGGCGGCAGCTTATTCTCAGATCGTCGAGGGACAGGAGGGCGTGTCCCGCCCCGCCCTCATCCGGCGTGCCGCAACGGCGAGCGGTGGCCAGATCAGCCGCGAGGATGGTCTGAAAAGCTTCGGGCAGCTGCTGCGTACCGGACGCATCCGCAAGGTGCATCCGGGGCGCTTCGCTTTGGCGGAAGGTGCCGAAATGGCCGAGAAAGCCCGGGCCGTTCACTGATCGTAGTTCTCACAATGAGCTGTGCGTACTTTCGGGCAACGGACACTTGGAATGTACCGCAGCGGACGTTTACGCTGGCATCTTACGCCCTGGTGAGGAAATAATTCGCCCAAAGGTTTGGTGCATTCCGATCGACGGCAATGTAGGTTGCCGTAAGTGCACGGGGCTGGATATGACGATCACGCAGCGATGTGAGTTGGACGGTTCGGAGCGGATCAGCCGGATCGTCGCGAGCGCATTTAAATAACCGCTGCCCCTGAGCCCGGTGCCGGGTTGGACGAGATCGGGCGCGGGTCGCTGTATCGCGAAGGGGGCCGTATCCTCCCCCCGCTCGGTCTACGATTTTCCGAGAGCGACCTGCATCAGAGTCGACTAAGAAACCGCGCATGGTGTTCCGAGCGGCCGGACCATCGCTGCCGGGGACCTGGTGAAAATCGACGTCTCGGCATCTAATGACGGGTGTTTTGGGGATGCCGGGGCGACATTTCCCGTTCTTGACGTCAGTGCCCCACTGGATCGGCTATGCCGCAACGGAAGGCGCGCATTGAGTTTTAGCCTTCTGTAGGTCCGCCCTGGCAATCCGCTGGCGAACGTCAGTTGGGCAATCGGCCGGTTCGCGTTTGGGCGCGGGTATACTCTGATCCGCAACCTTGCGCGCAATGGTATCGGCCGTTCGCTGCATGAATAACCTCAGGAAATTCCGACTTGGCCGACACGGAGGGACCGCCGCCGCATCGGTAGCGGCATGGTTCTAACCCGTCGAGCCGTTCCTGTCCAAGGTAGGTGTCTGGGCGGAGAGCGGGCCGATGACAGAGCCTTTTACAGTGAACCCCGCGCCCCGGTCGTGCATGAGGAGCATACCGTGGTCGCGACGAAGCGAGGTGCGATGGTTCTGATGCTCCCTGGGCGTAGGGTGAGTGGCCCCGCTACAAGCTTCTGCGGGGCCCGGGTATTCGCCTCAATCGTTTCGCTTGTCAGGGTCGTCCTGACCGACACCCAGGAATACGTTACGGAAGGGCAGGGCCCAAGCGATGCCCAAAACCATGTAGACGAGAAGCTCGACCAGGATCGGCGGTCGGCCGAAGGTCGTCATGATCGAGCTTGCCAGGACAATCCAAACCGGCAGACCCAGAAGCAGGATAACGAGGGACCAGCGACGCTTGGCCTTGTGGGAGAGGGCCATGGCTCAGTCCCGGAACGGGTCGGTGACGAGGATGGTGTCGTCCCGTTCGGGCGAGGTCGACAGAAGCGCGACCGGGCAGCCGATCAGTTCCTCGATCCGGCGGACATACTTGATGGCACCGGCCGGCAGGTCGGCCCAGCTGCGGGCGCCTTCGGTCGAATCCGTCCAACCCTCCATCTGCTCGTAGACCGGCTTGCAGCGGGCCTGAGCCTCGGACGCGGTGGGCAGGTGATCGAGGTGCTGTCCGTCGAGATCGTAGCCGGTGCAGATGCGGATCGTCCCGAACCCATCGAGCACGTCGAGTTTCGTCAGCGCGATCCCGTGCATGCCGTTGATGGCCGCCGTCTGGCGCACGAGGCAGGCATCGAACCAGCCACAGCGCCGCTTGCGGCCTGTGGTGGTACCGAATTCATGGCCGCGGGTGCCCAGACGTTCACCGTCCTCATCATGCAGTTCGGTCGGGAAGGGGCCTTCGCCGACGCGGGTGGTATAGGCCTTGACGATCCCGAGGGTGAAATCCACCGCATCCGGTCCGAGACCCGAACCGGTCGCCGCTTGGCCAGCGATGACGTTCGAGGATGTGACGTAAGGGTAGGTTCCGAAGTCGATATCCAGAAGCGCGCCTTGGGCCCCCTCGAAAAGGATGCGCTTGCCGGACTTCTTGGCGCGGTCGAGTTCGCGCCAGACGGGTTTGGCGTAGGGCAGGATCTGTGGCGCGATCTCTTGCAATTGGGTGATGAGGTCGTCGCGGTCGATGGGCTCGAGGTCGAGGCCACGTCGAAGCGCGTTGTGGTGGACCAGCGCCCGGTCGACGCGCCCGGCCAGTGTGGCCGCATCTGCAAGGTCGGCGACCCGGATCACGCGACGGCCCACCTTGTCCTCGTAGGCCGGGCCGATGCCGCGTCCGGTGGTTCCGATCTTGGCGACCGTGGTCTGCCCCTCGCGGGCGCGGTCAAGCTCTCCGTGGAAGGGCAGGATGAGGGGGGTGTTCTCGGCGATCATCAGCGTATCGGGCGTGATCTCGACGCCTTGGGCGCGAATCGACTCGATCTCTTTCACCAGGTGCCAGGGGTCGAGGACCACGCCGTTGCCGATCACCGACAGCTTGCCCTGTCGCACGACGCCCGAAGGCAGGGCGTGCAGCTTGTAGGTGGTGCCATCGATGACCAGCGTGTGGCCCGCGTTGTGCCCGCCCTGGAAGCGCACGATCACGTCGGCGCGCTCGCTAAGCCAGTCGACGATCTTTCCTTTGCCCTCGTCACCCCATTGGGCGCCGATCACCGCGACATTGGCCATCCCGGACCTCCTATAGGTTCAAACGTCGCGCTTGTAGCGGGCGGCGGGGCGAGGGGCCAGCCCCTCGCGCTCCCCGGGGTATTTTCACAAGGATGAAGGGAGATGGACGGGTTGGCCATGCGGCGTGGCCTCGTAGGCCTCCGCCCAGGCGGCGCGGAGTTGGGCAAGGGTGTCGGTATCATCGGGTAATAGGGATTCGAGTGCGTCGATCCAGGCCGCGTAGTAGTCGTCTGGCGTCTCTATCGGACGGTTTGCGATCTGTTGGGCAAAGGCCTCGGTCCAATCCGGCCAGGCGATATACCCCTGATCTGCGAGGTGATGTGTCAGCGCAAAGGCCTGCGCGTGCCACGGCTGGTCGAAGGGTGGTTCGGTCATGCGGGTTTCAGGTAGCTTTGCCAGAGATCGAGCATGACCTCGTCCCCCTGTGTGGCATCGGGGCCCCAGAGGTCGCGGGCGGAGAACGCGACGGTGTAGAGCGGTTCCGGCCCCTCGCCCAAGGCATGGGCATTGGTGTCGGGAAAGACGTGGGAGCCGTGGCTGGCGATCACGTTGCCAATGTGTCCGGATGCGTAGGCCGGGAGTCGGGTATGGCCGCCGGTAATACGGTCGTTGCGGGGTGGGCGCCTAGTCGCCACTGCGTCACCAACAGCGAAAGCGGGGGGCGGGCCCCGGCGGTCGGTGGGGGCACCCTTGGAAAGGACATCGGGGACAGTGTCAGATGCAAGCCGCTTGCCTGCCAAGGGGGAGAGGGCTGTTTCACCGCCTTCAAGCTCGGCCCGGGTTATGGTTTCCGTTTCCACCAGGAGGTCGGTCAGCGCCGCGACCCATTTCTCGTAGTAGGTGAAAGTGGCGTAGTCGGCCGGGGCGAGGCGCTCCCGCGCGTGGCGAGATCGGTCGAGAGTCCATTGGCCCAGGCTGCCCGACGCCAACGTTAAAGCGAGTGCGCGCGCGTGCCAGGCTTCGGCGAAAACGCGGGCGCCCTCAGGCTCGGGCGTCACGGGACCGTCGCCGAACCTGCCGCCCATGTCGTGAATGCGGGTCATGGGCGCCGTGCCTCGCCGCAGCCGATCATAGAATCGCGGGTGACGAGGGTCGCGAGATCCTCGGGCGACCAGCCTTCCGTTCCATTGGGGCGGCGGGGGATCACGAGATATCGGATTTCGGCGGTCGAGTCCCAGACGCGGACCTTCGTGCTGTGCGGCAGCGTTACGCCGAACTCGGCCAACACGCCTCGAGGTTCTCGCACGGCCCGGGCGCGATACGCGTCGGATTTGTACCAGCCGGGCGGAATGCCAAGAAGGCTCCACGGGTAGCACGAACACAGCGTGCAGACGACCATGTTGTGGGTGTCTTCGGTGTTTTCGACCGCGGTAACGTGTTCGCCCTGTCGGCCGGTGAACCCCATTTCCGCGACGGCGGAGGTGCCGTCCGACAGCAGGCGGTCGCGGAAGGCGGGGTCGGTCCAAGCCCGCGCCACCACTGCGGCGCCGTTCCGGGGGCCGACCTTGTGGGCATAGGTGTCGATAATGGTATCGAGCGCGGCCGGGTCGATGAGGCCCTTGCGCGTCAGTAGCGTTTCAAGCGCCTTGACGCGGAGGGCGGGCTCGGACGGAAGCAGGCTGTGGGCGTGATCGTCGTGGGGCATGGGCAGATCATGCGCCCCGATCAGATGGCTTGGCAAGCGCGGGTTGCGCCGGGCGCGTGTTCCCCATACATGAGGCCCGTCACGCGAGACGGGATACCCGCCCATGGAAAACATCGTCCTTACCATCCACCTGATCCTGGCACTGTGCCTGATCGGTGTCGTTCTTCTGCAGCGGTCGGAGGGCGGCGGGCTTGGCATGGGCGGCGGCGGGGGCACGATGTCCGCCCGCGGCGCGGCCACGGCCCTTGGCAAGATGACCTGGGGGCTGGCGATCTGCTTCATCGCGACGTCGATCTGGCTGACGGTGATCGCTGCGCAGAACTCGGCCGACAGCTCGGTCCTGGACCGGTTGGGAACGCAAGGCGCGCCCATCAGTGAGGGTGACCAATCCCCCTCGGTTCCCGAGCTTGGCGGCGATCTGCTTCCGCCGCCCACGACCGGGTCCACCGGGGATGCGCCGCTGCTTCCGCCGCGGGCTGACTGAAGGCCTGCTCCCCGGTTGCGGGCGGGGCGCTTTCGCCATAGACGTCAAATCCCGTGACGGGCGGCTTCGCGCTGCCCGGTGCCACCTATTTTCGCTGCACTGAGACCACGGGGATTGCGACCATGGCGCGTTACGTTTTCATCACGGGGGGCGTGGTTTCTTCGCTTGGTAAGGGGCTGGCCTCGGCCGCGCTGGGTGCGCTTCTGCAAGCCCGTGGGTTCAGCGTCCGTCTGCGCAAGCTTGACCCTTACCTGAACGTCGATCCCGGAACGATGAGTCCATTCGAGCATGGCGAGGTCTTCGTCACCGATGACGGGGCCGAGACCGATCTGGATCTGGGGCATTACGAGCGTTTCACCGGCGTCGCGGCGCGGTCGACAGATTCGGTGAGCTCGGGGCGGATCTATTCCAGTGTTCTGGAGAAGGAGCGGCGCGGGGATTACCTGGGAAAGACGATTCAGGTCATTCCGCACGTCACCAACGAGATCAAGGATTTCCTGACCATCGGCGCCGACGAGGTCGATTTCATGCTGTGCGAGATCGGCGGTACCGTCGGCGATATCGAGGGGCTGCCGTTCTTCGAAGCGATTCGCCAGTTCGCGCAGGAACGGCCGCGCGGGCAGTGCATTTTCATGCACCTGACGCTGTTGCCCTGGATCGCGGCCAGTGGCGAGCTGAAGACGAAGCCGACCCAGCACAGCGTCAAGGAGCTGCGCTCGATCGGGATCGCGCCAGACGTGCTGGTCTGCCGGTCCGAGCGTCCGATCCCCGAGAAGGAGCGCGAGAAGCTGGCGTTGTTCTGCAACGTGCGCCCCGACAGCGTGATCGCCGCCTATGATCTGAAGTCGATCTACGAGGCGCCTTTGGCCTATCACCGCGAAGGGATGGATCAGGCGGTGCTGGATGCGTTCGGGATCAGCCCCGCGCCTAAGCCCAACCTCGACCGATGGCACGACGTCGCCGACCGGGTGTTCAACCCCGAGGGTCAGGTCAAGATCGCCATCGTCGGCAAATACACCCAGCTTGAGGACGCCTATAAGTCCATAGCCGAGGCGCTGACCCATGGCGGGATGGCGAACCGGGTGAAGGTCAAGATCGAATGGGTCGATTCCGAAGTGTTCGATCGCGAGGATCCGGCCCCGCATCTGGAGCCCTACGACGCGATCCTCGTCCCCGGCGGCTTCGGCGAGCGTGGGACAGAGGGCAAGATCAAGGCCGCGCAGTTCGCGCGCGAGCGGAAGATCCCGTATCTGGGCATTTGTCTGGGCATGCAGATGGCCGTTGTCGAAGCCGCCCGGAACCTTGCCGGTATGGATCGTGCGGGCAGTCAGGAGTTCGATCACGAAGCCGGCGCTGCGCGGTTCGAGCCGGTGATCTTTCACCTCAAGGAGTGGATCAAGGACAACCAGACGATCGCGCGGGACGTGTTGGACGACAAGGGCGGCACGATGCGGCTGGGTGCCTACACGGCGCATCTGCGGGAAGGGTCCAAGGTAGCCGAGGTTTACGGCAGCCACCGGATCGAGGAGCGCCACCGCCATCGCTATGAGGTCGACATCAAGTATCGCGAGACCCTAGAAGCGCACGGGTTGTGCTTTTCGGGAATGTCGCCGGATGGACGCCTGCCCGAGATCGTCGAGGTCTCGGATCATCCCTGGTTCATCGGGGTCCAATTCCACCCGGAGTTGAAATCGAAGCCGTTCGCGCCGCATCCGCTGTTCGCCGATTTCGTGCGCGCGGCGAAAGAGGTGTCGCGCCTGGTCTAGCACTGCTCGGGGTCACGTTTGGGTGTCGCCGCCGGGGCTGTTGGAACGCTTGAGGCCCGCGGGACGTTTCATCTTCGTAACTGGTACGGAGGGTGCAACATGAACGAGAACGAAACCAAAGGTCACGGCAAGGAACTCAAGGGCAAGGCCAAAGAGGTCGCCGGCGAGACCACGGGAAACGAAAAGCTGGAAGCCGAAGGCGAGGGCGATCAGCTTGAGGGCAAGGCCCAGAAAAACGTGGGCAAAGCACAGGATGCTTTGACTTCCGATCGCAAGGACGACAAAAAAGCGTAGATAATTGCGTCTTTCTACCGTCGATCCGCATGGATATGCGGCAATGCGGCATCACTTCTTTGAGGTGATGCCGCATTTGTGATAGGATGATTCCATTCTGACGCGACCGGTATCGTTGGTCTGCAACTTAACGCGTCCGGTTCGCCAGTATTGCTTGTTTACTCAACGGGGTGCTGCTCGAATGGCTTTCCGTATCTACCGATGCCACAATTGCGACCATCGCATGCGCTTAGGTGCGCGAACTTGCGGCAAATGCTGGGTGTCGACTCCGTTGCACAACAGGATGTGGTTCTGCGCGGGACTGACCCTGGTCGCCGCGGCTGGTTTGGCGGGTCTGGTGACAAGATGACCGCGCCCAGGTAGTGACGCGTCACGGTTCATGCCATAGACCGTCCCGGGTATTTGCGGGGACATTGGCATGAGCGATTTCGACTACGACCTTTTCGTGATTGGCGGCGGCTCTGGCGGGGTTCGTGCCGCACGCACAGTTGCGGCGACCGGCGCGCGCGTCGCTTTGGCCGAGGAGAGCCGGATGGGCGGCACTTGCGTCATTCGCGGCTGTGTGCCCAAGAAGATCATGGTCTTCGCGTCCGGCTTCCCGCGCCATGTGGAGCACGCACGGTCCTACGGGTGGGACGCAAGCATCGGCGCGTTCGACTGGCCCGCCTTCCGCACGCACCTCCACAAGGAGCTCGACCGGCTTGAAGAGGTCTATCGCGCGATGCTCGACAAGTCCGACGTCAGGGTCTTCGACAGTCGCGCCCGTCTGACCGGTCCGCACGACGTGGAACTGGCCGATGGGCAGACCTTATCGGCGAAGCATATCTTGATCGCGTCTGGCGGATCGCCCGTGCGCCCGCCGCTGGCAAATGCCGATATGGGCCTCGTGTCCAACGACATGTTCATGCTCGAGAAACTGCCCAGGACTCTTCTGATCGTCGGAGGCGGTTACATCGGGTGCGAATTTGCGTGCATGATGGCCGGGATGGGCGTCGAAGTGACCATGTACCTTCGCAGCGGCCAGATCCTGAATGGCTTCGACGAGGAATGCCGCGGCCTGATCTCGGAAATGATGCGCGAACGCGGGATCGAGATTCACACCGGGACGTCCATCATGGATATGTCCCGGGAAAGCCAGCAAGACGACATGCCGCTGGGCGGCGAATCCGACGCCGCGATGGGCGCCCCCGTGGGCGAGGAAACGAAGGCGGAACCCCAGGATGCGCTGGCCCGGAACCCGAAAAGCGAAACGATCGCAAGGGCCGGCTGCCCGGTTCGGGTCAAGGCGACGAACGGGCGAGAGCGCACGTTCGACCACGTTCTTTTCGCCACCGGTCGGAAACCCAACACCGAAGGCATGGGGCTTGAAGGTGTCGGCGTCGAGGTGGGCCGCCGCGGCCAGGTTGTGGTCAATGAATATTCACAGACATCCGTCCCATCGATCTATGCCATCGGGGATGTGACCGACCGCGTGCAACTGACGCCAGTGGCGATCCGCGAGGCGATGGCATTCACGAACACGGTCTTCAAGGGCATGGATCAGCCCGTCGATCACGAGCTTGTCGCCTCGGCCGTATTCACCCAACCCGAGCTTGGCAGCGTCGGCATGACCGAAGAAGAAGCCCGCGCCGATCGCGAGATCGAGGTCTATGCGACATCCTTCCGTCCCATGCGCACCGCCTTCATCGATTGCCCCGACCGCACCATGTTCAAGCTGATCGTGTGCAAGGAAACCCGCGTCGTATTGGGCGCGCATATTGTGTCCGACGATGCCGGCGAATGGATACAGCTCATCGGCATTGCGGTGAAGAACAAGCTGACTAAGGAACAGTTCGACGCGACCTGTGCGGTGCATCCCACCGCCACCGAAGAGATCGTCACCATGTCGCAGCCGGTCCGTTCGGGTTGAACGCCCCGTCTGAAACGACCATCTAAAGGCAGGATACGAAAAATGTCAGACGCAAGGGAACTCGGCTAACATGGCAGGGAACAACGGCGGCCCTTGGGGCAGCGGTGGCAATCGCAACGGCGGCGGGAGTGGTGACGATCGCCGTCCGCAAGGCCAGCGCCCCGGACAAGGCGGCGGCAATGGGCAGGTCCCGGATATCGACCAGATCGTGCGCAAGGGTCAGGAACAGCTTCGCGTTCTGGTGGGCGGCAAGAATGGACGTCCGACCGGAGGCGGCGGATCCGGGGGATCGGGGTTCGGGCGCGGCACGTGGATCGTTGCCGGGCTTGTGCTTGTCGGCGTGTGGCTCGCCGCAAGCTTTTACCGGGTGGATACGTCCGAGCAATCGGTCGAATTGTTCCTGGGCGAGTATTCCTCGACGGGACAACCGGGCCTGAACTTCGCGCCCTGGCCGCTGGTGACCGCCGAAGTCATTCCGGTGACCCGCGAACAGACCGAAGAGCTTGGCATCGGTCGCGGCACCAATGCCGATGACGGCCTGATGCTGACGACGGACGAGAACATCGTGGACATCGATTTTGAGGTCGTCTGGAACATCCGCGACCCCGCCGAATTCCTGTTTAACCTGGCCGAGCCGGTCGAGACCATTCGCGCGGTGTCCGAATCGGCAATGCGCGAAGTCGTCGCCCAATCCGAGCTTGCGCCGATCCTGAACCGCGATCGGGGCGTCATTGCCCAGGAAGTCGAGCAGCTGATTCAGGATACGCTCGACAGTTACAATTCCGGCGTGAACATCATTCGTCTGAACCTCGACAAGGCGGACCCGCCGGGCGAGGTGATCGACGCATTCCGCGACGTTCAGGCCGCCGAGCAGGAGCGTGACCGGTTGGAGCGTCAGGCGGATGCCTATGCGAACCGTGTCCTTGCCGGCGCGCGAGGCGAAGCCGCCCAAACGCTGGAAGAGGCCGAGGCCTATCGCGCCCAGGTCGTGAACGAGGCCCAGGGTGAGGCGTCGCGCTTCTCGGCCGTGCTGGGCGAGTATCAGCGCGCCCCCGAAGTCACGCGCAAGCGCCTGTACCTCGAGACGATGGAAACCGTGCTGGGCCGCGTCGACAAGGTCATCTTGGACGAACAGGGTGGCGCCGGCGGACAAGGGGTCGTGCCCTACCTGCCGATCAACGAACTGGGCCGGAATCGCGCCCAGACCGCACAAGGCAACGGAGACGCCAACTGATGCGCAAGGCATATGTATTCCTCGGCTTCGTGGTCGTTGCCCTCTTTGTGCTCATGTCCTCGATCTTCGTCGTGGACGAGCGTGAGAAGGCCCTCGTTCTGCAATTCGGCCAAATCAAGTCCGTGAAAGAAGACCCGGGCATCGGCTTCAAGATCCCGATCATCCAGAACGTCGTCAACTACGACGACCGGATACTGTCGCTGGACACCGATCCGATCGAGGTCACGCCTTCGGATGATCGGCGTCTGATCGTCGACGCCTTCGCACGGTACCGGATCGCCGATGTCGAGCAGTTCCGCCGGGCCATTGGCGGCGGCGGCGTGCGGTCGGTCGAAACGCGGCTGGGCGGCATCCTGATCGCGCAGACCCGGGCGGTTCTGGGTTCGGATGGCGTCACCTCGAACACCATCCTGTCAGAGGACCGGTCCGTGCTGATGACCCGCATCCGCGATCAGGTGACCTCCGAATCCGAAGAACTGGGGATCGAGATCATCGACGTGCGCCTGAAGCAGACCGCGCTTCCCGATCAGAACTTGGCGGCGACCTTCGACCGGATGCGCGCCGAGCGTGAGCGCGAGGCGACGGACGAACGGGCCCGTGGTGAGGAAGCCGCGCAGCGCGTGCGTGCCCAGGCCGACCGTACCCGGGTCGAGCTAGTTTCCGAGGCGCAGCGTGAAGCGGAAATCACCCGAGGTGAGGCCGACGCACAGCGCAACCGTGTCTTCGCGGAAGCTTTTGGGGCGGATGCCGAGTTCTTCGAGTTCTACCGCTCGTTGACCGCCTATGACCGGGCCTTGCAGGGGAACAACTCGACGCTGATCTTGTCGCCGGACAGCGAGTTTTTCAATTACCTCAAGACCGACTCTCCGACCGGCCGGACCACGGAAGGCGCGGAAGCGTCGCTGTCGCAAAGCGGCGCCGCGGCGGCCAACTCGGAACAGCAGGGCGACGCCCCTGCGGCAAGCGTTTCCGAGCCTGAGGAAACCGATGCGGCCCCGGTCGCCGAAGAAGCGGCGGCACAGCCGACGAATTGATGGGTACCATCATTCTGGCACTCGGTCTGGTGCTGATCTTCGAGGGGTTTCTCTTCGTGATCGCGCCGGACCGGGTGGAAGACCTTCTTGAACATTTCCGGCAGATGCCGGTCGAGGCCCGCCGTCTGGTGGGCCTCATTGCTTTGACGGTTGGTCTGGCGTTGATTTCCATGGCGTTAGCACTGGCGTGACCGAACCCAAGGCGTTGGGAAAGGTTACAGCCGTCTCACACCCAGTTGACGGCGCGCGACGGATCGTTGTGTTGCCGCCGTCAATTCCTATCTCTTATCTCATTCAGGCATCCAAGACGGGCGTCTGCGCCCGCGGCCCTCGGGGCCGACCGAACCCAAGGAGAGCAGAGTGACCATTTCCCATATAATTCCGGCCCGCCAAGCGCGGCGTCTGACCACGGCCCTGCTGCTGGGCACCGCGCTTGTCGTGACGCCGGCGTTGGACGCACAGGCGACGCCCGAAACTTTCGCCCCCCTGGCCGAGCAAATCAGTGACTCGGTGGTCAACATCACGACGTCGACGACCGTTGCCGCCAGCGCCAACCCGATGCCGCAGGTTCCCGAAGGTTCGCCCTTCGAGGACTTCTTCCGCGACTTCATGGACCGCAACCAGGAGCGCGGCGCGCCCCGTCGCAGCCAAGCGTTGGGCTCGGGCTTCGTGATCTCTGATGACGGCTATATCGTGACGAACAACCACGTCATCGAAGGCGCTGACGAGATCAATATCGAGTTCTTCAACGGCGAGACCCTGGAAGCCGAGATCGTGGGGACCGACCCCAATACCGACATCGCGCTTCTGAAGGTAGAGTCAGATGCCCCCCTGAAGCCGGTTCCTTTCGGCAACAGCGACGATGCCGCTGTGGGTGACTGGGTCATGGCGATGGGTAACCCGCTCGGACAGGGCTTTTCTGTCAGTGCGGGCATCGTATCGGCACGGAACCGGGCGCTGTCGGGCACCTATGACGATTACATCCAGACCGACGCCGCCATCAACCGCGGCAATTCGGGCGGACCGCTGTTCAACATGGACGGCGAAGTCGTCGGCGTGAACACTGCCATCCTGTCGCCCAACGGTGGGTCGATCGGCATCGGGTTCGCCATGTCCTCGAACGTGGTGACCAAGGTCGTCGACCAGCTTCGCGAATTCGGCGAGACGCGCCGCGGCTGGCTGGGTGTCCGTATCCAGGATGTGACCGACGACATCGCTGAATCCATCGGACTTCAGGAAGCGTCGGGCGCGTTGATCACCGACGTTCCGGAAGGCCCCGCCGCCGAAGCAGGTATGGAGTCGGGCGACGTGATCGTCAGCTTCAACGATCAGCAGGTCGAGGATACCCGGGGCCTGGTCCGCCGGGTTGGCGATGCCGAAGTTGGCGCCACCGTACCCGTGACGGTCTTCCGCGACGGCGACGAGGTCGAGCTTTCGGTGACCCTGGGCCGCCGCGAGGAAGCCGAGGCGGTTCCCGCCACGGCCACGATGGATGCCCCCGAAGAAGCTGAAGAGGATGTGCTAGGCGTGACGGTCCGGCCACTGACGGACGAGATGCGCGAACAGCTTGGCCTGTCCACTGGACAGGACGGCTTGGCGGTGGTGGATGTGGCCGAGGACTCGGAAGCCTACGAGAAAGGTATTCGCGCGGGTGACGTCATCACCGAAGCTGGTCAGGAGAAAGTCGCCTCTGTCGCGGATCTGGAAACCCGGATCGAAGAGGCGCGCGACGCGGGCCGCCGGTCGATCCTGCTGCTGATCCGTCGCGAGGGCGAGCCGCGCTTCCTGGCGCTGCCCCTCGAAGACTGATCGCAGCCCATATGGCCGGGAAAAGGGGCGTCCTTCGGGGCCAGCCCCTTACGGCAAATGTTGAAGCCCGCAGCCATGTGGCTGCGGGCTTCAACATGAAGTCCCGTTCGTAGACACGCCCGCGAGCCAGACCGATCCGCATCGCGGGCGTTTTCGTGTCTTCTCCGGGGTCGCACCAGTTGTGGTAGAAGCGATAGGTCTGGACCATCTTGGCCATCACCTCCGGTTTGTGGAGATAATTCTTGTCCCAAGTGTACCCGACATTCCCGCTGGAAATGGCCGGGCGGGAGGCGAAGAGATGGGGTGGATGCCGCTCTCACCTGACGGCATCGCAATGTGCCAAGCTTGCGGTGTCATGACACAAGCTGAAGGAGAGGGCATCAATGGAAGAGGTTACCAGTCGATCTCGCAAAGAACGTGTTCCAGGTGCACGGCGCCGCGACGGACCGGTCCGTGCTGTTCCGGAAGAAGCTGACGCGGCCGCAGTTCGCGCGGTTCATGGCGGAGCAGCCGCCGTGTCGAGTGGCGATGGAGGCCTGCGCCAGTGCGCATCACTGGGCTCGGGAGATGTCGCGGCACGGACATGAGGTCCGTCTGATCGCGCCGCACTACGTCAAGCCGTTCCTCAAGCGGCAGAAGAATGACGCCGCCGAGGCCATCGTCGAGGCGGCGCTGCGGCCGACGATGCGGTTCGTCGAACCGAAATCCGCGGACCAGCAAGCACGCGCCGTCGCATTCCGGACGCGGGAGCAGCTCGTGAAGCAGCGCACGGAGGCCGTGAACGCGCTCAGGTCGCATCTCTACGAGTTCGGCCATGTCGCACCCGAGGGGATCGGCTACGTCCCACGCCTCGCCAAGGTCGTCGATGATCCCGACACTGGCATTCCCGAGTTGGTTCGGGACATCTGTCGCATGCTCCTTGCACAGATCGCCCACCTCACTGACCGGATCAACGCCCTCAAAGCCCGGATCGCAGCGCTGTCGAATGAAGCGGAGCTGCCGCGCCAGTTGCAGACGATGCCGGGCGTCGGGCCGATCACCGCGCTCGCGGTCGAGACCTTCGCGCCGCCGATGGAGCAGTTCCGCCGCGGGCGGGATTTCGCGGCCTGGCTCGGCCTCGTCCCCAGGCAACACTCCACCGGCGGCAAGCAGAGGTTGGGAAAGACCTCGAAGATGGGGCAACGGGACATCCGACGACTGCTGGTGATCGGGGCAACTGCCGTGATCCGCTGGGCTACGCGGCGAGGGGCGCCAAAGGGATCGTGGCTGGCACGGATGCTGGAGCGCAAGCCGATCCCGGTCGTGGCGGTGGCCATGGCGAACAAGATGGCGCGTGGCATCTGGGCGATGCTCACGCGGGACGAGGACTATCGTGGCCCTGTACTGATCGGCGCCTGATCGGGCGGCGCGGGCAGACCTCGGGACCACCGAGTTGTGAGGAAGGCATGATCCGAATGGGCAAATGATCCAAACGATCCGGGTCGGGCAAACCAGTAACGTTCTCCGAGTCCCGAACTCGCTGTTGGAGATTTGGCCCCGGTCCGCGCATCACCATCCCGGCCAGCGGCGCCATGTCGGCCGCACTGAACAGGCCTGACAAAAGAACGCACTCGATCACATGTCCCGACGATCAAAAATTCCTTGCAAACCGAGCGGCATCCACAAAAGAAGGTTGGGCCGGAACTTGTGGAAGTAAGCATCCACGCTGCGCAGCGTGGCGCGCCGGATCAGGCGGGCGGCGGACTTCGTATCGCGTACTGGACGCCAGGTCGGCACCTTCACGACCTTGTTTGGTTCGGACTTTCTCGAGAATGGGAAGCGGGCGCCGAGATTGAGCGGCCAGCCCATCACCTGGGTCGACAGTGCGAAATCAACCAGCCGGGCATAGTCCTCGTCGGAGAGTTGGCGGATCTGGTCGATCGGCAACCTGACACCCCTGACAGGAGGGTTTGTCCCCCGCGACAGTATAGTTCCGCATGTAGTTGGTCGTCCCCTTGTCGAAGCTGACCACCGCGATCTCGGCCTTGCGCCCGCTGCTTTCCTGAACGAACGCGGCCTGAAAGGCATGCTGCAATCCGCGATCGTCATCTATCATCAGCAGGAGCGGCACGTCGGCCCCCGAGAGCATCTCCTGAACCGGAAGCGCGTCGGCATACTGGAGGATGTCGTAGCGCACCAGGACGCCTTGGTGTGGCAACTGGTAGAGTTCGGTCTCCTGCACCTTCTGCCGCTCCTTGAGCGGCACCAGGTAGTCTTGGAACTCGGTATTTGTCCAAATGCGCGCGTGTTGGCGGAACGCGACAGAGATGTTCGCAGCGTGCGCCTGATCCTCGGCCTGATCCATCGTCATGGAGGGGTCGAACTGGAAAGCCGCCTCCATGATGAACCCGGAACGGTAATGCGCCGTGGACAGGTGCTGCGCGGCCACGGGCGTCCGCTTGCGCTTCGTCGGCCAGTTCAGCGAGAGCGTCTGGCTGTCATTCGCGAACCGCGAGCCGACGGCCGGAAATCGACGCGCGCGAAGTCCTCACACTGGGCGGTGAAGCCTTGGACCTGCTGGTGGAAGAAGTCGATCTTGCCGTAGAGATCGCAGTAGGAGGTGTCGGTGATCTTGCAGATCTTCGCCAGCGATACCTCATTGCAGAGCAGCTGGAAGATCACCCGGTTCTTGTCGCCCCGCAGATGCCGGCTTGCCGGTCGAGAAGGTCTTCGAGCACACTCGGCACTGGAAACGTGGATCGCCATTGGCCGTCTTGCCGAACCGCCGGTAGAACTCCGGATTTGCCTCAGGCGCGATTCCATGGGCGAAGCATCCGGGCGTCTCGCAGGAAGGCACGGTCGGGTCGTGATCTTGCAAATACTTGAGGCGTCGGTATTCTTTGGTGATCGTGCGGTTGTTCTTGATCCGCGAGGTCTTATTGCAGGTCGGGCACTGGAAAAACTCTTCGTGCTTCTTGTCTTAGCCTCGCCTCTCAGGACGCCCGGCGGTGCCTTTGGCTCACCGCTTGGCCCCTTTAACGGGTCCGGATGCACGCCGTAGCTTCCGCACGCAGGGTTGCGGCAAAAGTTTAGGTCGAGGCCGTCAAATGCCTCCGGAAAACGCGGCGCCAAGGGCGGAGATCCTGTCGAAGATATTTTCGAGTCGTCCAGCACCTGACACCTCCTTCATGAGACGGGTCAAGACGCTGTTTTTGAAAGTAATGTTGGCCGCATTGCAGCCAACAGAACAGTCATTTCAGCATTTGCCGTAAGGGGCTAGTCCTTCGGGGCGCCCTTTCTTGCGTCTGTCGGCCTATTTCGCCAGCGCTTCATCCCGGTCGTAGACGATAAGTCCCAAACGCTTTCCGGCGGCGATGCTCAGGACGTCCGAGTTGATGCCCTCGTCGCGCTGAAACACCCGGATCGCCGAGCGTGTACGACGGTCCATCACACCGTCCGCGGGGCCATTCATCAGCTGCCGCACGATCAGCGCCCGCTGAACGCTGGCGATGAAGGCGGGGGTCCAAGAGTCCCGGCAGGGGGTGTCGAACCAGATTTCTTCGCGGTCCGCGACGATCCTCTGCACGGTTTCGGTCTGATAACCTCCGGCGTCCTGGCGGCTCTGCACCACCGTTTCTATGACGGCGGGGGTTTCGTCGCGGGCTTGACAGATTTCGGGCCTAGTCAGGTCGACCACCTGATCGCCCGTCGCCGACAGCGCGGGTTCGATGAAACGCGACACATCCGGCGGGGCCGGAATGCAGGCGGACAGCGCAAGAAGCGCTGCAAATGCGAGGCGGAACATACTGCTTTGGGGACCTTTTGCGGTGCCTTCTGACGATACCGTAAAGCCCCGATGGTCACGCGCCTACCCGCGCCGGATCATTCCCCGGCGGCTGTGGCTTCCACGCGCACCAGATCGTCCAGCATCCAGCTGATATCCTCGATCTCGTCCGCCAGGATATGGCACACGCCGCTGTCGCGCTGAAGGCGACCGGTCACCCGCAGGCAACGTCCCGCGATCACCGCCCGGCGGAACCGCTCGTACATGGCGCGCCAGACGATCACGTTGCACACGCCCGTCTCATCCTCGAGCGTCAGGAACACGACGCCCTTCGCGGTGCCGGGCCTTTGACGCAGCAGCACCAGTCCGGCCACCGTCACCCGCGCGCCATTGGGGGGGCGGTCCAGCCAGCCATGGGGCAGGGCCGAGGGCGGGCGGGGCCAGCCGGTGTCGGGGGATTCGAATTCTGACATGGAACGATTGTAGAACATCGTCTTCCTGCGGCCAATCGTTGCTGGCAACGGGGCGCACATCCCCCTAGCTATGGCGCGATGCATTCAGAGGAGCCCGAAATGGCGAAGATCACCTATATCGAGTATGGTGGAAAAGAGCATGTCGTCGACGTCAAGAACGGCCTGACCGTCATGGAAGGCGCGCGCGACAATGGAATCCCAGGGATCGAGGCCGATTGCGGCGGGGCCTGCGCCTGTTCGACCTGCCACGTCTACGTGGCAGAGGGCTGGGTCGAAAAGCTGCCTGCCAAGGAAGCGATGGAAGAGGATATGCTGGATTTCGCGTACGAGCCCGACCCGGCCCGGTCGCGTCTGACGTGCCAGCTAAAGGTCTCCGACGATCTGGACGGCTTGGTCGTGCAGATGCCCGAAAAGCAGATCTGATGCTGCGCGTGGCCGTCTGCCTGATTTGGCTGGCGGGCACGGCCGCGGCAGATGTGGTCTCGGCCGGGTATACCGGGCCGACCACACGCTATGATCACGGGGTTCTGGGCGATGCCGTGGAATGGGGCGCCCTCGAGATGCGCACCAGCGATGGGCGTCTTGTGACAGTCACACTGCCCGAAACCCGCGTGTTCGAGGATACGGCCCCCCGTCTGTCCGATCTGGACGGCGATGGCGCCGCCGAGGTGATCGCAGTCGAAACGGACCTTCGACTTGGCGCGCGGCTGTCGATCTATGACGAAAGCGGTCTGGTCGCGGCGACCGAGTTCATCGGCCAGACGCATGCTGGCTGGCCCCTGCGGGGGCCGCCGATCTGGATGGGGACGGCCGGGTCGAACTGGCCTATGTGGACCGACCTCATCTGGTTCGGCGGTTGAGATTCTGGCGGCTGGACGGGGATCGGCTGGTCGAGATTGCCGGTCTGGACGGCGTGACGAACCACAGGATCGGCGATCCGGAAATCTCGGGCGGGGTGCGCGCGTGCGGTGGGACCCCGGAATTGGTGCTGCTTTCCGCAGACTGGTCGCGAATCGTCGCAGTGACGTTGCCGGGACCGCGCATGCGCGATGCCGGGGCGAACGCACCGGGGGCTTTGGACCGGTTTCTGGCCTGCGAGAACTGATCGCCCGGCTCTAGTCGAGCGCGCGCCACCCGATGTCGCGGCGACAGAACCCGTCGGGCCAGTCGATCGCGTCGACCATGGCATAGACCCGTTCGCGCGCCTGCTTCAGGTCGTCGCCGCGGGCCGTCACGGACAGAACGCGTCCCCCCGCGGCCAACGGTTTCCCGTCCTCGATCCGTGTGCCGGAGTGGAACACGACCTGGCTTGAAGTCGCTGTCAGCGATTCGAGCCCGTCGATCCTGGTTCCCTTGGTGTACTCCCCCGGATACCCCATGGCGGCCATCACGACGGTCATCGCATGATCGTCGGCCCAGTTAACCCGTGCGTCGCCCAGCCGACTTTCGGCGCAGGCCTGCATCAGGTCCAGCGCCTGCGCGCCCAGCCGGATCATCAGGCACTGACATTCCGGATCGCCGAAGCGGGCGTTGAATTCCACCAGGCGCGGCGCGCCATTCTGGATCATCAGGCCGACGTAAAGGACGCCGGAATACGGCGTGCCCCGGCGCACCAGTTCGGCCATGCAGGGGCGCACGATCTCCTCCAGGGCCCGGCGCGTCGTTTCGGCATCCATGATCGGCGCGGGGGAATAGGCGCCCATGCCGCCGGTGTTGGGGCCGGTATCGCCCTCGCCGACGCGCTTGTGATCCTGCGCGGTGCCGATGGGCAGGACGTCATTGCCGTCGACCAGCACGAAGAACGACGCTTCTTCGCCCTCCAGCACCTCCTCGATCACGACCGCCGCACCCGCTGCGCCGAACTGTCCGCCGAAGATGTCATCGATGGCCGCACAAGCCTGTTCCGTCGTTTCGGCCACGATGACGCCTTTGCCGGCGGCCAGCCCGTCGGCCTTCACCACGATCGGGGCCCCGTGGGCCGTTACGTGATCTCGGGCGGCTTCAGCATCCTCGAACCTCGCATAAGCCGCGGTTGGTGCGCCTGCAGCATCGCACAAGGCCTTGGTGAAGCTCTTGGAGGTTTCGACCATCGCCGCATCGCGGTTGGGACCGAAGACCAGGATATTGGCATCGCGCAGGGCGTCGGCCACGCCCGCCGCCAAGGGCGCTTCGGGCCCGACGATGACGAAATCCACCGCATTCTCGCCCGCGAACTCGACCACCGCCGCGGGGTCTTCGATCCCCAGTGTCGAGATCTCGGCGATGCCCCCGATGCCGGCGTTTCCTGGCGCGACGATCAGGCGGTCGCATTTCGGGTTCTGCAGCACGGCCCAGGCCAAGGCGTGTTCACGCCCCCCGCCGCCGAGGATCAGGATATTCATGCGCGCCTCCGTCTTTCTCGGGTCGCTGATAGGCGCGAGGGAACCCGTTGTGAAGCGATCCGTGTTGGGTCCGGGAAAGAGGATGCCATGAAATACTACGTTAACACCGACGAACGCGAGGACGGCTCGCATGTGATGCATGCCGAGTACTGTCAGTATCTTCCCAACCCCGAGTCGCGGAAGGCCGTGGGCGATTACGCCAACTGCGACACCGGCCTGAAACATGCCCGCAAGGTGTTCGACGGCGCGAAACCCTGCCGGACCTGCTGCAGCGACTGCTCGGGGTAATGGCCCTTTCGAAACCGGATCGCTAGACTGCCGGTCATGGAACTATTCGACGAGTCAGGGTCGGGCGGGAATGCCCACGAATACACCGTATCGGAGATCTCCGGGGCGGTGAAACGGGTCATCGAGGGAGAGTTCGGTCGGGTCAAAGTCCGGGGCGAGGTCGGTCGCGTCTTCGTGGCGCGGTCCGGGCATCTGTATTTCGATATCAAGGATGATCGGTCGGTGCTGGCGTCGGTGGCCTGGAAAGGTCAGGTCGGGGGCCTCACGACACGCCCCGAAGAGGGGATGGAGGTCATCGCGACCGGCAAGCTGACGACCTTCGGCTCGCAATCGAAGTACCAGTTGAATGTGGACGACGTGCGGCCGGCCGGCGTGGGCGCCCTGATGGCCATGCTGGAAAAGCGCAAGAAGGCGCTGGAGGCCGAGGGTCTGTTCGCCGAGGGCCGTAAGCGTGCCTTGCCCTATCTGCCCGAGGTGATCGGGGTCGTGACCTCCCCCTCTGGCGCGGTGATCCGCGACATTCTGCATCGCCTGCGCGAGCGGTTTCCCCGCAAAGTGCTGGTCTGGCCGGTGGCGGTGCAGGGGCGCGATTGCGCCCCCCAGGTCGCCGCGGCTATTCGCGGATTCAACGCGCTGGAGCCTGGCGGCGTCCTACCGCGACCGGACCTTCTGATCGTTGCCCGGGGGGGCGGCTCTATCGAGGACCTGTGGGGCTTCAACGAGGAAATCGTCGCCCGCGCCGCCGCCGAAAGCGAGATCCCCCTGATCTCGGCCGTGGGGCACGAGACCGATACAACGCTGATCGACTACGTCTCCGACAAGCGTGCGCCGACCCCGACGGCCGCTGCCGAGCTTGCGGTGCCCGTGCGGCTGGAGCTTCAGGCCTGGTTGGACGGGCAGGGCGCGCGCCTATCGCGAGCCTTGGGGCGAGGGGTCACGCAGCGGCGCCAGCGGTTGGCCGACATGTCCCGGGCCCTGCCGCGCCCTGAGGCTTTGATGGCCACGGCGCGACAGCGGTTCGACTGGATCGAGGTCCGCTTGCCTCAGGCCCTTCTGGCGGGTGTGACGGCAAGGCGCGGGCGGCTGGCGGAAGTAGGGGCCGCCGTGCGCCCATCAGGGCTGCGAGACCGGATTTCGAACTGTCGAAACGCCTCGGCCAATCTGAGCAGTCGGCTGGGTCCGGCTTTGTTTCGAGCCGTCCGCGACCGCCGTCGCGCGTTTTCGGCTCTTGAAGCGCGCTTGTCGCCGATGCCTCTGGCCCGGCGGGCCGAATGGGCGGCACGGGAGGTCAGCGTGTTCGGGGCGCGGCTGGATCGCGTGTTCCGCGATCGTGTCAAAGCGGATCGGGACAGGCTGGACGGGCTGTCGCGGTTGCATGAAAGCCTGGGATACGACGCCACGCTGGAACGCGGGTTCGCCATCGTCCGCGAGGGGGACGAGGTCATCACGACCAAGGCGCGCGCCGCAGAGGCCGCGACGGTCGAGCTTCAGTTCAAGGACGGCAAGATCACGTTGGGGGCAAGCCCGTCCCGCAAGCCCAAGTCCAAGCCCACCCCGCCCGAGCAGGGATCGCTGCTTTAGGTCAGGCTAGACGCCGATCCGCGGGCCGTAGCAGAGCAGGGGCTCGTCGGAGGTCTCGGTCTCGTACAGCGTCGTGCCGGGGGTTTCGGAGACGAACTCGGCCCGCAATCCGCCCCCCTCGCGAAAGAAGTGCCAGCACTGCGGCGCGCTCTCGTTCCCGGCTTCGTCCTCGTAGACGAAGCAGATTGCACCGTCCTGCGGATACCAGGTTCCCGTGCTGCATTCCCCGTCCAGGAAAGACCATCGCACCTCGCGATCCTCCCGGTATTCTTCGGCCCCGTAGGGCATCCCGTTGGCCGAGAAGGTCAGCGTCTTGCCGGTGGTCTCCCTCTCGAACTCTGATGCGGACATGGGGGACTGTGCCAGCGCAAGGCCGGGCAGCAGACCGAAACACAGGAAAAGAAGGCTACGCCACATGTTCGTTCAATGCCTTGGGATGGGTCGGGGGTTCAAGGGGAGTGCGCCACCGGTTCGCGCGCCGGTCCATCACCCGGCGCCACAGGGTCGGCAGCATGGCGATCGCGCCCATGATCGGCAGCGAATAGGGAAGGCGCGGTGCCTCGGATTTCGGGGGTAGGGAGAGGTGATTGAACGGCCGCGCGGGATGGGCGTGGTGATCGGAATGGCGCGGCGCCTGCAGCATCATGGCGCCCGAATACCAGTGCGGGGCATTCCAGCTATGCGCGGGGCCGACGGGCTCGGGCTTTCCATCATCCCGGATCGATCGGGTCAGGCCGTAATGCTGAACATAGTCCGAGATCAGAAGCTGCATCTGCGACAGGGCGGACAGCACAATGTACCACAAAAGCCCGGCCGGACCGAACAGGATCAGCGCGGCCGCCGGGAAAACCACCGCTCCCCCCGCATAGAACAGGTATGGGTCGTGCTTCCACCAAGCCGCGCCATAGCGTGATTCCAGCAAGCGTCGTTCGGCCGCCCGTCCGGCCCTGAACCCGCCAATCCAGGCGCGGGGAAAATAGGCGTATACGCTTTCGCCCAGCCGCGCCGTGGCGGGATCGTTCGGCGTGGCGACATGGCGATGATGCACCTTGGGATGGGCCGATGCGTGATGACCGTAGAGGACGGAAACGAACAGCAGCGTGCCGAACCGCCTGAGCCACGTCTGCGGCCGGTGGATCAGTTCATGGGCGTTGGAATTGCCGACCTGACCGATCCACAGCGTCGAAGTATACAGCAGTACGGCCTTCCCGGCGAAGGTCAGCCCAGGTCCGGCAAGACAGGCCACTGCAAGACAGATCAGCCCCAATTGCGCCACGCCGATCGCGACCGAAAGGGTCGGACCGGCCGGAAACTCGACCTCTTCCGGCGTCGCGGGCAAAGCGATGCGGACAAGAAGGTCCAGCCCGCCGACCACTACAGTCATGGAGAGGGCCGCGGCCACGACCCACCAGCCGCCCAGAAGCAGCCCCAGAACGAGGGGCAGCAGCGGTGCAAGGGTTGCTATGGCGAACAAGGCGGGCAATGGAACCTCCGATACGGGGACATTAGATGCATAGTCCGAAAATGGGGTAAAACTTCGGCCATCTTTCACACCCGCGTCATTCGTCCTAAGTGGGGCGGGAAGGAGACCGCGCCGCATGTCGTTTTTCAACAAGCTGAAATCGAAGCTTTTCAAGTCGTCGTCGAAGCTCGAGGAGGGGCTGGACGCGATCGTCGAGGAGGGCGGCGCAGCCGAACCGCAACCCGATCCGGGGCCCGCCCCTGCGTCGGAGCCCGCGCCGGAGACGGTAAGGGAAGAGCCCGTTCGGGAGGAACCTGCACCTGATACCCCGCCTGTCGGGCCAAAGCCGGTCGAAATCCCCGAAACTCAGGCTGAACCCGCCCCGTCTTCGGGCGGGATGCTGGGGCGCCTCTTCGGGCGTCAGGGTGCGGACGTGGTACGGCGTCCGCTGGATGACGACATGCTCGAAAGTCTCGAGGATTTGCTGATCACGGCAGATATGGGCGTCGACACGTCCGCCCGCGTCACGGCGAACCTGGCCGAAGGGCGCTATGGCAAGCGCGTTTCGACCGAGGAGATCAAGGCCGCGCTGGCGCAAGAGATCGCCCGCATCATGGAGCCCGTGGCCAAGCCCCTGCCGCTTTACCCCAAGAAGCCGCAAGTCGTTCTGGTTGTCGGGGTCAACGGATCGGGCAAGACGACAACCATCGGCAAGCTGTCCAGCCAGTTCAACGCCGCGGGCAAGAAGGTCGTCATCGCGGCAGGCGATACGTTCCGCGCCGCAGCTGTCGAACAGCTGCAGGTCTGGGGCGACCGGGCCGGCGTGCCCGTGATGACCGCCCCGCAGGGCAGCGATCCAGCCAGCCTTGCCTTCGAGGCGCACAAGAAGGCCGAGGCGGATGGCGCCGATCTTCTGATGATCGACACTGCGGGACGCTTGCAGAACCGCGCCGACCTGATGGAAGAGCTGGCGAAGATCGTTCGCGTGCTTCGCAAACGCGACGAGACCGCGCCGCATAATACGGTGCTGGTTCTGGATGCGACCACGGGGCAGAACGCCTTGAGCCAGGTCGAGACGTTCCAGAAGCTGGCCGATGTCTCAGGCTTGGTGATGACGAAGCTGGACGGAACCGCGCGGGGCGGCGTGCTGGTGGCGCTTGCCGACAAGTTCGGCTTGCCGATCCATGCCATCGGCGTGGGTGAACAGATCGACGATCTGGCGCCCTTCGACCCCGAGGAATTCGCGGCCGCGCTGACTGGGCTGGCGCGATGAGCGCGGCATCGGCCCTGACCTGGAAGGAGGGCGACCCGCCGATCGTGGGCGAATACCTGGAATTGCGCGAGGCCGCAGGGTATGGGCGGGCCAGCGCCGGATCGGTTGCCAAGGCGCTGTCCGGATCCATTCATTGTGTCACCGCCAAGGACGGGGCGCGGCTGATTGCCATCGGTCGTGTGGTCGGCGATTGGGGTCTTCGGGCCAGCATCGTTGATCTGACCGTACATCCCGATTTCAACTTGGATGTCGTTGGCAAGGAAGCCCTGGATAGATTGCTTCACTGGTGTGACGAGACGCTGCCACGGTCCTGCGCCGTTGAATTGTTGCCGGAACCAGGGCGCTTCTCGCTCTATCGTTCGGCCGGGTTCGAGATCACGACCGGCATGAGGCTGATCCGCCCGTGAGATCGGATCACTCGTCGTCCGAGGTTCTGCGCCGCTCGACCGCACCCAGCACCGCGACGACCGTGAAGACGAGGGCTGTAGCCATGGCGGCCAAGGGCATCTGTCCCGCCCCGCACGCCAAGCCGATGGCCCCGCACAGCCAGAGCGACGCGCCGGTGGTGACGTTCTTCACCTTGCCCCCCGAGGTGAAGATGAGCCCCGCGGCAAGGAACGCGACGCCCGCGGTCGTGGCTTCGATCAGGCGAAGCGGGTCGATCCGCATGGTCTCGCGGTCGCCAAATTCGATGGCGCTGAGCTGAATGCCCACCAGAATGAAGAGGCAGGCCGCGATCGACACCAACATGTGGGTCCGCAGGCCCGCAGGTTTCGACCGGCTTTCCCTCTCCCAGCCGATGATACCGCCGAGAATCATCGCCATGCTCAGGCGGATCGCGGCGATGACGGGCGGGACGCCCGCGAACGAGCCGTCAAGTTCGTCAAGGATGGTATCAAGCATCATGTCGCCTCCCGCCTTTGAGGGGATCAACGACGCCTTCGGGTTCGCGTTCCGGAACCGGACGTGACCTGGATTGCGGACCTTGAGGGGACTGGGACCGGTCATACACTGGCAATGGTCTTGGCCCTGTTGGCTGCCGTCCTACACGCGCTGTTCGGTGCGCTTCAGAAAGGCCGGTACGACCCGTGGATCAGCCGCATGGCGATGGATGCCAGCTACGGTTTGATCGCTCTGCCATTCGCGCTTTTCGTGGTCCCGCGGCCCGAACCGCATATGTGGCCGATCTTCGGCGGTGTCTTCGTTATCCACCTGACCTACAAGCTGGCCCAAGGGGCGACCTATACCAAGGGGGCGTTCACGGTGGTCTATCCAGTGGTCCGGGGCACCGGCCCGCTGTTTGCGGTGATTGGCGCCTCCATCGTCTTCGGTGAGGTTTTCACCCCCGTTCAGTGGATGGGGGTCGCGGTGCTTCTGACCGGGATCTTCGGGCTTGCCGTTTACAACTTCGTCTTTCTGGATGTGCAGCGAGATAGCTTGCCCCAAGCCTTGGCCCTGGCAGTCCTGACAGGGCTTCTGGTTGCCGTCTACACGACGTTCGACGCCTACGGCATCCGCGCAACCGCTGATCCCTTCACGTTTCTGGCGTGGTTCTTCATGATCGATGGGCTGACCTTCTCGCCCCTTGTAGCGATCTTCCACCGTCGCGCGGTGGCGCGGATCGTGGATTGGCCGGGCCTGGTCCGGCGCGGGATGCTGGGCGGCGTGGTCGCAATCGGGTCGTTTGGATCGATCATGCTGGCAACGCGGCTGGACAAGGTCGGCGAGGCCGCGGTGCTGCGCGAGACATCGACGGTGTTCGCCGCTGCCATCGGATACCTGCTGCTGGGCGAAAAGGTCGGGCCAAGACGTCTGGCCCTCATGTCCCTTATCGCGCTAGGAGCAGTCATCGTCGAATTCAGCGGGTAGACCACATGTCCAGGAACGCATTGAAATCCGTCCTCGAGATCGGTCCGGTGGCGCTGTTCTTCATCGGCTATCTGCTGCTGCGGGAACGCACCTTCGAGATCGGGGGCACCGAATATACCGGCTTTATCCTTATCACGGCGGGTTTCGTGCCCTTGATCGCCGTATCAACCTTCCTTCTGTGGCGGCTGACGGGGCATCTGTCGAAGATGCAGATCATGACGCTGGTTCTGGTCGTCATCTTCGGTGGACTGACCGTATGGCTGAACGACGAGCGGTTCTTCAAGATGAAGCCGACGCTGATTTACCTGATCTTTGGCGCGATCCTGGGTGTCGGGCTTTTGCAGGGCAAAAGCTATCTTCGCATGGTGATGAGCGAGATGATCCCGCTGGACGAGGCGGGGTGGATGAAACTGACGCAGCGGTTCTGTTTCTTTTTTCTGGCTCTGGCGGTCCTGAACGAGATCGTCTGGCGCACCATGTCCACGGATGCCTGGGTCAACTTCAAGACATTCGGCCTGACCGCGGCGATCTTCCTGTTCTTTATCTTGCAGGGGCGGTTGTTCCAGGAACACGGCACCCAGTCCAAGGACTAGCCGTCCTAGTTCCGGATCGCGCTCCGACTGCGAGGGGGAAGCGTGCGCGCCATCACGGCGGACCGCAGACGGGTCCACCGCGCTTCGGGCTGCGGCAGATGGGCGCGGAGGAGGCCGAAGGACAGTCGCCGCCGATCCGACAGCAGTGCACGGTAGAGCGGCATCATGCCGGGACGCCTGAAGGCGGACCAGTGGCAAATCAGCGCCTCGGAGGGTGCGATGGGAAAGCCGAGGGCGGCCAGACCCGATCGCGTATCGGCCGCGTCGATCTGAAGGTCCAGCCAGCGGCGATCCTCCGTCCCCAACCCTGACCCGATGGAAAGGTCGCGAAAGCCCATCAGCGCCTCGACCATGGCATCGAACAGATCGTTCTCGCGGCTTGTGACGTTCACGATTTCTGCGGTTTGCGCTGCGGGTGCCGCTAGGGCCAATCGCGCCTCTTCCCGAAGGGCCGCGCCGGTCATCAGGATGACCCGATCCACGGATTTGGCCGGAGCCAGGGCCAACGCATGCAGGCAAACCCGCGCCCCCATCGAATGGGCCAGCAGATGAACCCGGCGGCCGCGGGACACGATGCGCGAGATCAGGCCTGCCAGCGGACGCGCGACGGCGGCGCTCTGTCGCCATGCTTGCCAGACGGTGCCACGGGCATGCCAGCCAAACCCGATACACAGGGCGCCGTTTTTCGCATCCTCGGCGCCCAGTCCTTCCGGCCACGACGTGACACGGCGCAAGTTGGTCGAGCGGTTGGCCGCGAACAGCCCGTCATGGGGCGAGTGTGCATCCGACCACGGGCTGTATTTGTACCCATGGACCATGATGACGACCGGTGCCCCCTGCGGCAGGAGGGCCAACGTTTCGCCCAGCCGATCATCCCCTTGGAGTGCCCCCTCGGGCGTGACGTTCACGGCGAGAATCGGCATGTCGCATCCCCTGTGGCCGACCCCATATCTTGTGGGTCCATATACGCTTTGGACTACGAACGTTCGGTGACGACACGGTGAAGGCTGCGTGACGGTGCTTGACGCGAAAAAGCAACGGCTCTACCCCGCATCCTACGTGGCGATTTGTTCACCGGATTGCGGGCCACGTTAAATATTCCGCTAAAGAGGTCGGTCGCGAGCCGTCCCAATCTGGTGGTCGGACGCGAGAGGATTTGAACCCGTGAAACAGGACAGAAAGACGCGCACGAAGCTCGTGCACGAGGGCATTCGCCGCAGCCAGTACGGCGAGGTCAGCGAAGCGATCTTCATGACCCAGGGCTTCGTCTACGACACAGCTGAACAAGCCGAGGCCCGGTTCGACAATCTGGGCGAGGACGAGTTCATCTATGCCCGTTACGGCAACCCGACCGTCCGCATGTTCGAGGAGCGGCTGGCCGCCATCGAAGGGACCGAAGATTGCTTTGCCGCAGCATCGGGCATGGCGGCGGTGAATGCGGCGATGATGTCGATGCTGAAGGCAGGGGACCACGTCGTGTCGTCCCGGGCGTTGTTCGGCTCTTGCTTGTATATCCTCGAGGAGGTGCTGACGCGATTCGGCGTCGAAGTAACGTTCGTGGACGGCACCGATCTGGACCAGTGGAAGGAAGCGATCCGCCCGGACACGCGGGTTGCGTTCATGGAAACGATTTCCAATCCCGCGCTGGAAGTGATCGACATCCAGGCTGTCGCCGCGTTGGCGCACGAGCAGGGCGCGACCGTGGTCGTGGACAACGTCTTCGCCACACCGGTCTATTCCAAGGCGGTCGAGCTGGGCGCGGACGTGGTCGTGTATTCCACCACGAAGCATATCGACGGCCAGGGGCGTGCCCTTGGCGGCGCCATCTGCGGCACGCGGGAGTTCATCCGCAAGACGGTCGAGCCTTACCTGAAGCACACCGGTGGCGCGATGTCGCCCTTCACGGCATGGATCATGCTCAAGGGGCTGGAAACGCTGGACCTGCGCGTCCGGGCGCAGGCGGAAACGGCCGGGACCCTGGCCAGAACGCTGGAAGGGCACGAGAAACTCGCGCGCGTGATCTTCCCGGGGCTCGAATCCCACCCGCAGCACGGGATCGCCGCCACGCAGATGGGCGGGTTCGGAACGATCCTATCGCTGGATCTGGCTGGTGGGAAAGAGGCCGCGTTCCGGTTTTTGAACGCGCTCGAAATCGTCACGATCTCGAATAACCTTGGGGATGCGAAGTCCATTGTGACCCATCCCGCGACGACGACGCATTCTCGCCTGTCCGCAGAGCAGCTGGACATCCTCGGGATCGGGCCGGGTTTGGTGCGGTTGTCCGTCGGGCTTGAAGATGCGGGCGACTTGCTGGACGATATTCTGGGGGCGCTTGATACAGTGTGATGCTGGCGGCGATGTAATTTGACGCAGGCTATGGAAGCGTGCGCGACCGGGGCTTATGTTCGTCATCTGCCCAAACGGGGGAGGGACACTGACATGAACCTGCATTCGCGCGAATTCGACACGCCAAAGGACCGGGACGAGGCGGCCGATCTGCTTGGACGTCTGCGGGCGTGGGCAGAGTCGGCCTCGCCCGAGGAAGTCGCCGACCTTGACCCCGGCCTGGCCCTTCTGGTGACCGGGCAGTCCGGGAGTTATCCGGCGTTGAAGCGTGCCTACCCCGAAGACTTCACGATCGACGATGCCTACAAGGCACAGATGCCCGATCTGCAAAACGGGCCCTCCAGTCTGATCCGCGGGGCGAAACGTGCGATTCAGCATGTGGGTATCAGCAACTTCAGGCTTCCCGTGCGCTATCACACCCGCGACAACGGGGATCTGATGCTCGAGACGTCCGTGACCGGCACCGTCAGCCTCGACGCCGAGAAGAAGGGCATCAACATGTCGCGCATCATCCGGACCTTCTATGACCGAGCTGAGCGGACGTTCAGCTTCGATGTCATGGAAGAGACGCTGGATGCCTACAAGGAGAACCTTGAAAGCTTCGACGCGCGGCTTCAGATGAAATTATCTTTCCCGGTGCGGAAGGATAGTTTGAGGTCCGGCCTGTCGGGGTATCAGTATTACGATATCGCCCTGGAGGTGATCGACCGCGATGGCGTAAGAACGAAGGTGATCCACCTGGATTACGTCTATTCGTCCACGTGTCCTTGTTCGCTGGAACTCAGCGAGCATGCGCGCCAGCAGCGGGGTCAGTTGGCCACGCCGCATTCCCAGCGTTCGGTGGCCCGCCTGTCCGTCGTCGTCGAAGATGGCCAGACGCTGTGGTTCGAGGACCTCGTCGATCTGTGCCGGCAGGCCGTGCCGACCGAGACCCAAGTCATGGTCAAGCGCGAGGACGAACAGGCCTTTGCCGAGCTGAATGCGGCCAATCCCATTTTTGTCGAGGATGCGGTGCGCCTGTTCGCCCAAGGCTGTCAGGCAGACCCCCGCATCGGAGATTTTCGGGTCGTCGCCAGCCATCAGGAAAGTCTGCACAGCCATGACGCCGTCAGTGTCTTGACGGAGGGAACAACGTTCGAAGGCGCAAGCCTTGAGCCGCGGCTGTTCGGGACGTTGATCCATGGCGGTTAGATGGATCATGGCGGCCTGAGAACCACGTTACCCGATGGTACGCCGGTGCTGCTTCGGGAAGTAGGGCCGGACGACGCGTCGGCTTTGCTTGCCGGGTTCAAGCGTTTGTCCCCTGAAAGCTTGGTTTTCAGGTTCCTGCGTGTCGTGAAACAGCTGAGCGCGGCCGATATCGATCGTTTTACCCGCCCTGATCATACAGAGCATGAGGCGATCGGCGCTCTCGTCGGGCGCGACGCGCCGGACGCAGCAGGCATCGCGCATTTCTTCCGTCTACCCGAAGCAAGAACACGGGCAGAACTGGCCCTGACCGTCATCGATTCGTTTCAGCGCCGCGGTGTCGGAACAACACTTCTGGGCCGACTACTGCGCTTGGCCCACGAGGGCGGGATAACCCACTTGGACGCGGTGGTGCATACCGAAAACTCGGGCATGCTTATCCTTCTGCGGCGGCTTGGCGCTCAGATGGTCAAGGACGGAGAGACTTGGACTTGCCAGTTGCCGGTTCATCCCGACCCCGTGGCCTATCCCCCGAATTCGACCGCCGACACCGTGCGCCGTGTCTGGAAGGCCCAGCCCCCGGTGCGGGGCGCTTGACACCCCCCGCAGCCGCGGCCAAGCGTCTGCCATGATAGACTTTCGCCCCGTTGGATACGTGATCGGCCTTCTGGTGACCGCGCTGGGTGCTTCCATGCTGGTGCCCATGATCCTGGATCTGATCTACGGGAACGGACATTGGCCGGTCTTCCTGAACTCGGCCGTCCTCAGTTGCCTGTCGGGCGGCGTCCTTGCCCTTGCGACGGCCAACAGCTCGACCGAACGGTTGACGCTTCAGCAGACATTCCTTTTGACCACGCTCGTCTGGGCGATGCTGCCGGTCTTCGGTGCGATACCCTTCGTGCTGTCGCCCCTGTCGGCGACGCCGACGGATGCGTTCTTCGAGGCGGTGTCGGGCCTGACCACGACCGGATCGACGGTCTTCTCGGGCCTTGAAGCCCTGCCCGAGGGGCTGCTGCTGTGGCGTTCCATGCTGCAATGGTTCGGCGGCATCGGGATCATCGTGGTCGCGATGGTCTTCATGCCGGAACTGCGGGTGGGGGGCATGCAGATCTTCCGATCGGAAGCGTTCGACACGATGGGAAAGATCCTGCCTCGGGCTGCCGAAATCGCGGCCCAGATCAGTTGGATCTACGTCATCCTGACGATGGCGTGCTTCCTGAGCTATCTTTCCCTGGGCATGACCAGCTTCCAGGCGATCAACCACGCGCTGACGACGATATCGACCGGGGGATTCTCGACCACGGATGCAAGCTTCGGCGCGTTCCAGGGCGCGCCCGAGTATTTCGCCAGCGTCTTCATGATCCTCGCCAGCCTTCCGTTCGTGCGATACATCCAGTTGGTGGCCGGAACGGCCAAGCCGATCTTCCGCGACCCGCAGGTGCAGGCCTACTTTGCCGTGATCGGCGTGGTCGCCCTCGTGCTGGCGGTCTTCCAGGTGGTTGCCGACGAACGCGGGATCGAGGAGAGCATTCGCGAAGCCCTGTTCAACGTGACATCAATTATCTCGGGGACGGGATATGCCAGCGTCGACTACCAGGCGTGGGGCGCCTTCGCGATGGTGGTGTTCTTCTTCATCGGACTGGTCGGGGGGTGCGCTGGATCGACGTGCTGTTCGATCAAGATCTTCCGGTACCAGATCCTGATGTCGGCGATCTGGAGCGTCGTGCGCCGCATTCATTCGCCCCACGGCATATTCTATCCCAAGTACGACGACCGCCGCGTGTCCGAGGAGGTCCTGTCCTCGGTCATGGCGTTCTTCGTGCTGTTCGTCGTCTCGCTGGGCGTACTGGCGGTCGCGCTGGGCCTGACGGGGTTGGACTTCGTCACGGCCTTGTCGGGGGCGGGGACGGCGATCGGCAATATCGGCCCCGGACTTGGCCCGGTCATCGGGCCTTCGGGGTTCTTCGGCCCCCTGAACGATACCGCGAAATGGCTGCTGATTGCCGGGATGCTGGTCGGGCGATTGGAACTGATGGCCGTCTACGTGCTGTTCACCGCCACGTTCTGGCGCGCCTAACCCCCAAAGCGATCCTGCCAGCACGGCACCGGGTCGGCGATGGCCGGGCGGGCGTGATATACGGCACGTGCGATGGCGCGTGAAAGGCAAACGCTTGCGGCGTGGCCGATCTGGGCCATTTGCGCGGGTCCGGGGGGCGGGCGGGCGCCGGTCGCGGCCGCGAAGACGAGGTCACCGTCGAAGGGCGTGTGCGCCGGCAGGATCGCGCGCGCCATGCCGTCATGGGCCATCGTCGCCAGCCGCGTGGCCCCGGCCTTGTCGAGCGTCGCATCGGTCGCCACGATCGCGATCGTCGTCGCGGTTCCGGGGCGTGCGTTCTTCGTTTCTGCCGCGGCCCGTTCCGGCACGCCACGGCCCCCGAACTCGTCCCCCTCCTCGAACGGGGCGGCCCAGAAGCGTCCCGTCGTGGGGCAACAGGTGCCACCCACGGGGTTCGCCGCGACAAGCGCGCCGACCGTGGTACCGTCGTCGAGCACGGCGGAGGCCGAGCCGATCCCACCCTTCAGGGGGCCCGCGATCGCCCCGGTGCCCGCCCCGACGGAGCCCAGCCCGAAGGTCCCGCTGGCAGCTTCGATCGCCTTCACGCCCAGGTTGGGGTAGGGCGTTTCGCTCCAGTCATGGTCACCGCCCGCGTCGAGATCATAGAGAATGGCCGCCGGGACGATCGGTACGATCCGCCCGTTTACCTCGAAGCCCCGCCCGGCCTGACGCAAGCGGCCCATGACACCATCCGCCGCCGCCAGCCCGAAGGCCGATCCGCCGGACAGGACGAGGGCATCGATCTTGTCGACCAAACGGTCAGGGGCCAGAAGGTCGGTTTCGCGCGTGCCCGGCGCGCCGCCCATGACGTGGACACCGGCCGTGAAGCGATCTTCGCCCACCAGGACTGTCACGCCGCTTTTCAGGACGGAATTGTGCGCATGGCCGACGAACAGGTGTGGCACGTCGGTGATGAGGTTTTTCTGTCCCGGCCGCATGTCGTTAAGGATGGTATCGAATGTAGGCATGGGCAAGGCGGAACTGGCCGGGCGATCCCGCGGCTTTGCCTTTGCGAACCGTGCCTGTCCTTGGCATACGGACGGCAAGGGAGTTCATGCCATGAAGTTTATCAGACTCGCCCTGCTTGCGTTGGTCATGCTCGGGGTTTTTGCGGTCCTGCATTATGCGCTGCCGCAGACCGACGTGGTGCGGATCGTCAATACTGATGTCCGTCGCATGGATTTCGGCGCCAACGCGATCTTCTATTCCGAAGCGGGCACCGGATCGAACACGGGCGGCAATCGCGACATCCGCTTCATCGAGACGGTCGAACCGGACGGTGATCCCATGGTGTATCGCAACGAGGACACGGGTTGGAGCTGGCCATTCTACTTCAAGTTCGACTCGGCCGACTTGCAAGCCAGCGCGGCCGACCTGGTCTCTACCCGCGAGGCGCCGATCTGGATCGCGGTGCGCCATTACGGATGGCGCTCTCGGCTGTTATCGGCGTTTCCCAACGCGATTTCCATAGAGCGGGTCGACGGGCCAGATGTGAAATTCTTCCCGTGGCTTACCCTCGTCATCCTGACCACGCTTCTGGTCGCGGCGCTGTTGCTTTGGAGGGTCGCACAAATTTTCTGGCGCCGTACGGTGCGCCCGCTCTTCAAACGCGGTGACGATATCTAGGGGTGATGCCGGGGGTCGCCGCCCCTAGCTCAGCTTGGCGTGAACTTCGTCCAGATCAATCTCTCCCACGGCCTTCTTGTTCGCGGGATTCTGGAAGTCGTATTTGAAAAGCCGGAAATCGCGATGGTAGATTTCCCACATGAGGTGCATTGCAAGGTCGTCGAAATAGTCTTCGACGGGATGCAGGCGCTTGGGGCCATGCCCCTCGGACTCGTTGAAGCGCGGAATTTCGGCCAAGTCGACGTGATGCGCGGTCTCGGTCCCGTCGAGGACTTTCTGCATGCCGTCGTTGAAATCCTCGGTCCAGAAGATGTGGTCGTAGCGCCCCCCGTTGGCAATGAATGTCGACACGTGGCCGGAGGTGGACGACCAGTGGATATCCGGCTCCATCGGTTTCTTCCAGCGGATGGTGTCCCGCACGAACAGAAGGAACCGCCGGAACGAGGCGATCTGGTCGAATTCTTCTTTGCCGTCGGGGCCGCCGACCTCGATCCCGTATTTCTGTATCAGAAGGGGGACGAGATTGCCGCGATAGCGCTTGCCGTTCCGCTGGATCCCGCAAATCTTGTCGAAGAACGACGACAGGATCCGGGTGTAAGGGTTGCGCACGCAGGTGAACGCGAAGACCTCGTGCGACTTCACGGCCCGGGTGATCGGGGCATGACTGTCGTCGAGCGCCCATTTGTGGATGCCTTGCGTCGCATCGTGGATGTCGCCATCGAAGAACTCTCCATGGTCGGCATAGTACATGATCTGACCGATGGTCGAACATGCGCATTTCGGGACGACGCGATAGACCATGCTCTCGCTTGTTGTCATCCAGGTTCCGGGAAAGCCCATTCGTAAAACACTCCAAGCGGGCAACTCCGCCCGGTCGACCGAAAAAAACCAAACTACGTCTGTTTACGCAATTCGGGTTCAGGTTATCACATGGCAAGTGTTGCCCATCTGTTAGCGATCCACGGACACATGGCGAAAATCGCGTACCTCCTTCTATGCCACAAGGATCCTGACGCTATCGTGGCGCAGGCGAGGCGATTGACGTCTGCCGGGGATTTCGTCGCCATCCATTTCGACCGGCGGGCGCCCCAGGCGGCCTTCGACCGGATGCAGGCGGAACTGGCCGACAACCCCAGCGTGGCTTTCGCGCAGGATCGTCTGAAATGTGGATGGGGCGCATGGAGCTTGGTGGCAGCGACCCTGGCAGTCTTGAGAACTGCGGTTGAGACGTTTCCGCGTGCGACGCATTTCTATCTGTCGTCCGGGGACTGCATGCCAATCAAGTCCGCGCGGTACTGCCATGAATTCCTGGATGCGGCTTCGAAGGATTTCATCGAAGGTCACGACTTCTTCCAGTCCGACTGGATCAAGACCGGCTTCAAGGAAGAGCGTCTGATCTATCGCCATCCGTTCAACGAGCGGACGCAAACCAGGCTGTTCTACTGGACTTACAACGTTCAGAAGACGCTCAGGATCACGCGTCAGGTCCCCCGCGGCTTGCGGATGATGATCGGATCGCAATGGTGGTGTCTGCGCCGGTCCACGGTCGAGGCACTCCTGAACCTTTGCGCGGAACGCCCCGACATCCTGAGGTTCTTCAAGACGACTTGGATCCCGGACGAGACCTTCTTCCAGACCCTTGTTTTTCACATCGTTCCCCGGATCGAGATCGAGAACCGGACACCTACGTTCCTCGTCTTCTCGGATTACGGAATGCCGGTGAATTTCTACAACGACCACTTCGACCTGCTGATGGGGCAGAACTATCTTTTTGCGCGCAAGATCAGCCCCGAAGCCCTGGATCTGAAAAAGCGGTTGGGGGATCTGTACGCCCAGGAGGACGCGACTTTCACGCATTCCGGGGAAGGGCGGCGGGTCTACTCGTTCCTGACCAACAAGGGGCGCGAGGGCAGGCGGTTCGCCCCCCGCTTCTGGGAAAGGGAAGCGACTATGGGGCTGGGACGCGAGTTGCTGGTCCTGACCTGCAAGAAGTGGCACGTGGCGAAACGTATGGCCATGCGCATATCGGACGAGACAAGCATCCCCGCCGTCGGATACCTGTTCAACGAGGATGAAGCCGGACTTCCGTCGCTCGGCGGGATCGAGACTTCCGTATCAAAGCGTCACCGTCACAGACGCGCGCTTCTCCGTCTCTTGATGGATTACTTCGAGACCGACCGCCTCGTAATCTGCGCCGACACGGCGGATCTGGATTTGCTGCGTGATTTCGAAGCCGATCGAAGCGTCATGCGTGTGCTGGAGCTCGATTGCGAATTCGATGACGGCTATCTCGCTGGCCATGCGCAACGCCTGGGCCTCTTCGGAGAGAACCCGGGCCCCGAAGCGCTGCATCGGCTTCTGCCCACGGTACGCGCCGACATTCATTTTGAGTCCGAGGCCATCCGCGATGCCGGCTTCGCGAACTACACGCGCATCCGCGAAGCCGAGCCCGTCGAAAAACGTATCGACCCGCTGGTCGAGTTTCTGAGCGTGAATCGCGAGGTCGCGGTGCGGATCACCCAACTTCCGTATCTCTTCGACGATTGAGGAAATCCATGAGCTATACCTACGACGATCAGAACATCTTCGCAAAGATCCTAAGGGGCGAGATTCCGAACGAAACGGTGATGGAGACCGACCATACGCTTGCATTCAACGATATTGGGCCCCAAGCGCCCACCCATGTGCTTGTCATTCCGAAGGGGGCCTATGTCAGCCATGATCATTTCTGCGCCGAAGCGACCGACGCCGAGATCCTGGACTTCGCGCGGGTCACGTCCCGTATCCTATCTGACAAAGGACTATCCCCGGGGCAGGGTGGGGACGGATACCGGGTCATTTCGAATGCCGGGACGGACGGTGTGCAGGAAGTTCCGCATTACCACCTGCACATTCTGGGCGGACGCCCGTTGGGACGTATGCTGCAGAAGCTCTAGGCTAGGCGCCGGGCGTCATTCCCTTAGGGCGGGCACCCACGAATGACCAACCGTCATCTTCCCGGTCAAAGGTCTTGGCCTCGACCGGGATAATCGCGCCCATTGTCTCGATCAATTTCGCGGCGCGGTCAGGGGCGTTGACGACGCCGTACCGTTCGACCTTCGCAAGGGAGCGGAAGCGCGCCTTCAGTGCTTCCAGATTGAGGGAGGCACCCGTTTCCGCACCGTCGTAGTGGTCGAAGATCAGAAGCATGGACACCTTGTCGTGCGTGTCGAACTGCGCGTTCATGTATTCGGACATGGCGGTCATGTCCTCGGCGCTGACTTCTTTGACGATGTGAAACGCGAAGACATTCCCGGTATCTGTCGGTTCTTCGCGGACGCTTGGCGTGGTGAACATGCGTAACACTCCCGGCTTGGTACATGGCACCAAGCGGTTATCGGGGGCCACGGTTCCGGCGGCTTCACGCCGCGGCGTGCGTTCCCCGTGTCAGGTCAAGGAATACATCCTCGAGATGCGGCTCCTCGATCGAGACGTCAGCGATCTCGACCCCGGCGTCGCGCAGGGCTGCCAGGATGTCGCCGGGCCGGACTTTTGTCTTGGCGTAGTTGAAGGCGATGCGTCCGTCGCTTCTGCGATCCATTTCGACATCGGGGGGCAGGGCAATCTGGGCAGGGGCGGGGCTGACCGGTTCGATCACCAATGTCTTTGTGTCGATCCGCGCGACCAGCCGCTTCGTCGTGTCGCGGATCAGAAGCTCGCCGTGATTGATGATGGCGATCTCGTCGCACATCTCTTCGGCCTCTTCCAGATAGTGTGTGGTCAGGATGATCGTTTTACCCTGACGGTTCAGCTCGCGCACGTTCTGCCAAAGCATCTGACGCAATTCGATATCCACGCCGGCCGTCGGCTCGTCCAGAACCAAGATTTGGGGGTCGTGGACCAACGCCTTGCCCAGTAGCAGGCGTCGCCGCATGCCGCCCGACAGGGCGCGGGCATAGGCTTCTCCCTTGTCCTCGAGGCCGATCAGGCGCAGGATTTCGTCGGTTCGACGCTGGGCGCGCGGCACGCCGTAGAGACCGGCTTGCACGTCCAGGCTGCCGCGGGGCGTGAAGAACGGGTCCAGATTCAGCTCCTGCGGCATTACGCCGATTGCCGCACGGCTTTGGCGGGGGTTCACGTCCTGATCGAAGCCCCAGATTTTCACATTGCCAGCCGATTTGGTCACCAGCCCTGCCAGAATGTTGATCAGGGTCGACTTGCCCGCCCCGTTCGGCCCCAGAAGCCCGAAGATCGAGCCCTGCGGGATGGTCAGCTCGATGCCCTTCAGCGCTTCCTTGGGGCCGGAACCCTTGGTCCCTGCGTAGGTTTTCCGCAAGCCCGCGATCTCGATGGCGTTCCCGCCCATGGCTCTGCTCCTGCCCTTGTCCCTGATGCCGCGATGACTATCATGCCGCGCGACCTAGACCCAGCCCGAGACCGGGCAACTAATCAGGGATTTCTTCAGATGTCCGAAAAGCCGGTCGACAACCAAGGCGATCTTCCGCCCACCGGGGTCTATGACACCCCCGAGACCGAATATGTCAAAAGCACCCGCGTGTCCTGCGATGGCGGGATGACCCATCCCCGCGTCTGGCTTCAGATCCCCGAAGAACGCGGGTGGGTCGAATGCGGATACTGCGACAAGCGTTTCGTCCTCGAGGACGGTGCGGGCGGCCACTGAGCCACCCGCACCGCCGGACCTTACAGCGAATTCAGCAGCTGCCGCGTCGGCCACGCATCGACCGGCAGGCCCAGCCGGGCCTGTTCGGCCCGGACCGCAGACCGCGTGCCCGCGCCCAGAATGCCGTCAACCTCGCCCACATCGTGACCGCGCGCCTGAAGCTTGCGCTGAAGCTCTTTCATCTCGGCGTCCGACAATGCGGGCGACGGGGTGCCCACGTCGAAAACCGGCGCGCCCTCAAGGCGCTGCGCGAAATAGGCCGCCGTCAGGACGTTGGTGAAGGACTGGTTCCACTCGAACAGGACCGAGAAATTCGGATAGGCCAGAAAGGCCGGACCGTCCTTGCCCTGGGGTACGATGACCGAGGCCGGAAGGCCTGGTCCATCGATGTTGCCGTCCCGGGGCGTGACCCCCAGCGAGGCCCATTCCGACGCCGGCCGCGTGGTCTCGAGTCCCGTCAGTTCCCAGCGGAAGTCAGAAGGCAGCGTGACCTCCTCCAGCCAGGGCTCGTTCGCGCGCCAGCCGAGGTCGCGCAGCATGTTTGCCCCGCTCATCAGCGCATCCTGCGGCGAGGTCTTGAGGGTGACATGCCCGTCGCCGTCGCCGTCCACGCCGTTGGTCAGGATGTCCTCGGGCAGCATCTGGACCATCCCGATCTCACCGGCCCAGGCGCCGGTGGTCGAACGGGGGTCGATATCACCGCGCTCGTACAGCTTCAGCGCCGCCATTACCTGGGGCTGAAACAGGCCGGGGCGGCGGCAGTCATGTGACAGGGTCATCAGCGAGTTCACGGTGTTGAAGTCGCCTTGGACCGCACCGTAATCCGTCTCGAACGCCCAGAACGCCAGCAGGACGCCCTCGGGGACGCCGTATTGCTGCTGGATACGCGCGAAGGTGTCGGCATACCGGTCGGCATTCGCCTGCCCGCGATCCATGCGGCTTTGCGAGATCAGCCGGCGCGCGAAATCGACGAAGGGCAGGGTGAAGACCCCCTGCCGCTGATCGGCCGCCAGCGTATCGGGATCCTGCCGCACGCCCGAGAAGAACTGCGCGGCCGCACCGGGATCCGCGCCGCGGTCGATCGCGGCCCGCTGCATGGCGGCGGTGAAATCGGCGAAGGACCCGCCGCAGGGGACGATGATCTCTCGGTCTCCCTCGGTCGCGGCGAAAGCGGGCCCGATGGCGCAGGACAGAAGAAGGCTGGTCAGAAGGGTTCTCATGGCATCTCTCAAATCGGAGCACATCTCGGGGGGCGAGGCTTACCCGAGTTGAGAACAACGGCAACCTGTCCTCGCGGAATTGTGCCACGCCCCCGCGTCTCGTCACCCGCGCCCGTGCGGGGCCATCCAGTCCAGAACCGGGTTGATCGGGATGATGCGGTTCGGGTTCACCATGTCGTGGCTGTAGTGGTAATGCCGCACGAAGTGGTCAAAATGCACCTCGTCCGCGATACCGGGCCACTGGTAGAGTTCGCGCGTATAGGCCCACAGGTTCGGGTAATCGCGCAGGTAGTTGCGATTGCACTTGAAGTGCGTGTGATACACCAGATCGAAGCGCACCAGGGTCGAGAACAGCCGCCAATCAGCCTCTGTGCAGGTGTCGCCGACGAGATAGCGGTTCTCGGCAAGTATCCCCTCCAGCCAGTCCAGCGAGTCGAACAGCGCGAGCACCGCCTTGTCATAGGCGTCCTGGCTGGTGGCGAAGCCGGCCTTGTACACGCCGTTATTGACCGTGTCGTAGACCCGGGCGTTGATCTCGTAGATCCGCGTCCGATGCGCATCGGGATAGTAGTCATCCGTATTCCCGGTGATGCCGTCGAAGGCCGAGTTGAACATCCGGATGATGTCGGCGGATTCGTTCGACACGACTGCCTCGGTCTTCAGATCCCACAAGATGGGAACGGTCACCCGTCCGGTCATCTTTGGTTCTGCGCGCAGGTATATGTCTCGCAGGAAGGGGACGCCGTAGACCGTGTCACCAGTAGCGCCCGGGAAATCGGTGCGAAATTCCCACCCCTCGGACAGCATTTCGGGATGGACGACGGAAACGTCGATCAGATCCTCAAGCCCTTTCAGTTTACGAAAGAACAGCGCGCGGTTGGCCCATGGACAGGCATACGAGACATAAAGATGGTACCTGTTGGCCTCGGCGGGATACCCTTTCCCTCCGTTGGAGCTGGGGGTGCCGTCCGGTGTGATCCAGTCACGGAAATCTTGCGCAGACCGTTGGAACTCTCCGCCTGTCTTGTCTGTGTCGTACCAGACGTCGCGCCAGACGCCGTCGATCAATTTACCCATAGCTCGGTTCCTTTTGTCGTTATGCCGCCACCTAGCCCTGCGCCGACCTGACGCAATCCATGCTGCAGTGCGTCGTGTACCTTTCATAATAGTGGGCTATCTTCGGGATGGCGGACCGATCCCGGTTTCGGACGATTCGAAAGGGTGTGGAATGAGGCCCGATTTCCTCGAGCCAAGATGGCGCGCAGATCAGTCAAGTGGCCCGGCTTACCGGATCGTGTGGGCGAACAGATCCATCCCGGTTCAATCGCTGACCGTCAACGGCCTGGCAATCGCAAGCGATACAACAACAAGCATTCCCGGCGTGGTCCGGCTTTACCGGGGGGATGAGCATGTCGCGACCGGACTTATAGTTTCTGGTGTAGTAGAAGGCGACCTGCATCATTTCCACTTCAAGAGGATCACCCTGTCCGGCTTTGCCCCGCCCAGGGACTATGCCCCGGATGGCGTGGTTCCCCCGGCCGATCCCCTCCCCGCAAGGATAAGAGCAGGCATGTAACCGATCACGTACGAGCGCGTACGTATGAAGTCAAAAAAACTCCGGCATGCCCTTGCCAAGAGAACCGTGTATCTTTAGGCACCGCTCTCACGCGCTGGTAGCTCAGTTGGATAGAGTATCTGACTACGAATCAGAGGGTCGGGGGTTCGAATCCTCCCCAGCGCGCCACTACCTTCTGCAAGACATTGATTTTGTTTGAATTTAGGCCCTGCATGTCTAAGACAGTCATGTCCTTAGACAAATTCTGGCAGGCTGGAAAATCAGAGTGCCGGCCATGGCTTAGTTTCCGTCCTTTGAAATTCTCTTCTGTGTTGTCTCTATGCCGTGCCTCGGAACGCGTAGGGCCGCGCCAAGTGCGGCCCTCAAAAAGTGTGTTTGAGCGGTTGGCTACGGGAACTTGCCTGTCTTAAGCGCTGAGGGTCCGGGGCTAAGCAGCCGGCGCTTCTCAGCGCGTTTCGTGTAGCGCTCAATCTCTTTCAGCGGTTCATGCCCGCTCCACGCAGCGATCTGATGGATGTTCGCGCCACTCTCGGCATGGAGGATCATCCGGCTCTTCCTAGACCGTGAGAGGTCTTCCCTGCTGGGACCCCGGCCATTAGTGCCCTTTCTGAGAACCATTGCGAGGCACCTTTGCAGGAGCGAGGTTCGCCGTACATCGTTAACATGAGGGTCCCAGTGCGTTCCCCCATAGCGGCAATAGCGAGGTGGAGATGTTCAAGATCTTCGGCAACCGCGAGCTTCGGCAAGCCTCGGTCGAATGGCACCGAAACTTCACTTCCGGTCTTCTTCTGGATGAAGACGAGCCAACCATCATCATCGACGTTCTCGGGGCCGAGACCAACAGAGTCCGAGATCCGCCAACCTGCCCAGTATTGCAGTTCGAAAGCCACGCGTTCTTCGGTTCCATACTCCCAACGTGAGCGATACGCGGTGACCTGCCACTGATCTTTCATCCAGCGACGACCGGAGCCCGGTTGGTATTTACGCCGGTTGGCGCAGGTTGAGCAATCGCCCGACGTGCGGAGCTTTCATCTCACGCAGCGGGGCGGTTGATTGCGGTGGTCAGGGTCTGCGCGTAGTCGACCGGGGTCTGGTAATCCAAGGCCGAATGCGGGCGTTCGGTGTTGTAGTCGTTAGCCCATGCGGCGATCACGATCCGCGCATGGGCCAAGTTGCGGAACATGGTCTCGTCGAGCAG
>NZ_ONZF01000017.1 GCF_900302445.1 Palleronia abyssalis
GAACCCTCGTCAGGCCCTTCCCACACTGGCCTCGCGTTTGGACCATATAGTCATTTGTCTAAATGGGCCAGCCACGCCCCAAGCCGACTCATCGAATTAGGCTCGCTTGCCCATCTGAGGATGACAAACTAACAATATTGTGGCAGGTGTTTCCTGATCCCTCAGAGGAGGCCCGATCCATGCTGTCCAAACTCAGGACCACAGCCCTTGCAGCCGTCGCGGGCGCAGCGGCCGTCTCGGCCCAGCCCGCTCAAGCTCAGTCTTACCCTATCGACTGCGCGATCCTGCTTTGCCTATCCCACGGCTGGCCGGCGTCCGCGCCGTGTGCCGCCGCCAAGGCCGAGTTCGTTCGCCGGATCACGCCGTGGCCGGTCGAGCCGCCCCTTCAAATCTGGCACTGTCCAATGGGAGGCGGCGTCCAGTTGCAGAGCGCCCCTGCACGGAGCCCGTGGCTGGATAACCCCGTGATCGACGCGGAAACCGATCCGCACCCTTTACCAGCCGACTCCGCCACTCCCGAAGCGGTCCCGGCGGTTTTCCGCAACTTGGGCGGCGATGACTTCGAGCCCACCGATCTTCTGCACTTCGTACAAGACTACACGGACGGAGATGGGCGCGCAGACATCGACATCAGCGGCCCGACCTTCGACTATGTGCGCTCGATCCGCGTCTACAGCGTTGAGCGCCTGCGCCAGCGTGAGGTCGGTCGGGACGGAGACGAGTATTGCCGCAGGTCCGAAAGCGTCCGTCTCGGCACTTATGGCGAACAGGGGTCCTTCTCGTGGCACGGCGCCGATCCTAGCGATCTTCCGGATGCTTTCGTTGGTGACGAGAGGTGGGGGGACCACTGCCCGACCGTTTCCGTCCGCGCGGTCTTCGTGGACTGGCGCGATTACCAAGGCAACTACGGCTTCGAGCAGGTGAATTACTAGGCTTTGTGCCCGTGACGGGCGTGCAACCCTAGAATTGCGACACCCTCCGAAACCCTGTATGCCTTATCACATAATAGTGCGGCCAGAGAGTCGCAGGCAAAGGAGCAGTAATATCCGCACAAAGTAAAGCCCCCGCGACGGCGGCAACCATCACGGGGGGGCTATAGAGCCAGGGTCGGCAAACCCAGCTAACCTATCTGTCAGGTTCGGTTCTATCAGCTCCCCTACATCGCAGGCAAGCGAAAAACGCACTTGTGCGAACCACCCCGCTTTGTCTGTCGCCGCCTCGCTCCAACAGCAGCGAGAACCGAACCAATGCAGGCAGCACACCTATATTCCGTGGCTCCGTCAGAGCCTCGACAACCTATCCTTCCGACCGGCATGGAGCGCGACGGCTTCGTCGCCTTGGTCGATACCATCGCCCCGCTTCTCGGGGTCGGGAACGCGGCGCTCAGCACGTTCCGCACCATGATCGCCATGACCAAGCCGAGCGCCTTCAAGGGCGGCTCTCAAGAGCCGTGTTGCTACGCCAGTCAATGCGAGATCGCGCACAAGCGCATGGTGAACCCCTCGCGCATTCGCGCCCATGAGCGTGAGCTTGAGGCCGCAGGACTCATCGAGCGCCGCACTATGGCAAACGGTGCCCGCTCCGGTTTCGCCGGATGCGGCGTCTACTTCACACGCGCCATTGCCCGCGTTCACGACTTCCTAGCCATGCGCGACCAGCTCGAAGCGGAGCGCCGCACACACACGACCCTCCGGGGCCTGCGCAGCGTCCACAAGCGCCACATCAAGGCGGCGCTGTCCGACCTGATCGACGCTCTAGGCGTCACGGCAGAAGTTCAGGCGCTCATCGACGCCTATCAGAGCTGGCCGGACGCAGACGCGCTTCATCGGCTCCCGCTGGCTGATCTCGAAGCCCATGTCGAAGAGGCGGACAAGCTGTGCACAAGTGCCTACGATCTTCTAACTAACGTGCCAGAATCGAGCGGTCGACCGGCCGAAAACGAGCGGTCCTATATACAAGATACGAGCCAAGATTCTAATAATGTAACTTGTAACGCTCACGCGATCGTGCGGAGCGCGGGCAAGCCCGCGCACTCAGATTCAGTAGATGCACCGCCTACCGGCGGCGCATCATACAATGAAAAAAAGGATGGACGGGGAGCGACCGAGCGCAACACCGAATATCTCGCCAAGCTCACCCCGCAGCAGCTCTACCGGCTATGCTCCGAAGAAATGCAGCTCTACATCGACGGCCGAGTAGGGGCAGGCTATCCCTTCGACCTCCGCGCTTTCGAGATCGCCGCAGAAATGCGAGTGCCAGAGCTTGGGATCAGTCCGAGCGCCTGGGCCAAAGCGAGAGACGAACTACAAGGCGGCGCGGCCACTCTCGCAGTCCTCATCATCGACGCGAAGACGACCGGCCCCCGGCCTCAAGTCAAATCGCCCGGCGGCTATCTGCGCGGCATGATCGCGAAGCATCGAGAAGGATCGCTTAACCTTGTCGGCGGCCTCATCGGCCTTTCGCAGCGACACATCGAGCAAGCAGACGCATGAGCCCTTCCCCGGCATCGCCACCTCCCAGGAACAAAAAAAGGCCGGAACCTCGCGGTCCCGGCCCGGTGCTATCACCTTTCGCGGCCATCGGCGTCCCCGCCTGTTCCGCACCTTTGACAATACTGCAACGTTGCGCCGGATCAACCCCCATCATCTTTCCCAAAATACCCTCTGGGGAAAGCGCGGTAGCGCTTTTAGGGCAGACAGCCCCCATGAATAAAATTGTAATATTGTCCGGCGCCAAGTATTGTTTCGGAAAGGCTGGTCGTTGTTTCGAGCCTTGCCTTGATGCATTCTCCCGATCTCTTCGTGGTGAAGAGGCACTTCGGCTCCCTTGCTCCGGCGGGGGGCCTTTTTTCGTGCCGATCTAAGTCCCGACCGAGCTTTCGCCGGGGGTCTCAAGCTCGCTGATCTCGGCCCGCGTCGTTTCCAGCTTGTGCAGGGATTCCAGGATGGTGCCGGGGATGAAAAAGACCGATGAGAAGGCGATCAGGCCGATGAAGACCTTCTGCGTCCTGTCGGAAACGATGTGGCTCAAAGCCAGGCCCAAGCCCATTGCGGCGAAAGTTCCGACGACAAAAGCGATCAGCATCATCACGCACCATGCGGCGAAGCCCCATTATCCCATCATCGCGCCGTAGACCCCGGCCTTCATCGCTTTGACATAGGCCGCAGCCAGTCCCGTGAGAGCGAGGGCGAAGTCGCTCATTCCCCTGCGATAGCCATCGGCCACCGGGTTGTGCGCGCCATTGTTGTTGGTTTCGGTCATGCTCGACCCTCTCTTGTTTTCGAGTGTCCTGAGAAGGATATGGACTCTTTGTGAAAACCAGAAATCGAGAGGTGCCCGGCCTTGGGGCCGGGCGGTTGGCCCGACCTTCCCACAGGACTCCTCGCTTACCTTCGCTCTATGGGGGGCGCGTCCAGCTCGTCGCCTGCATGGCGCGAGGCTGACGCCTCGCGCTGGAAAGCTCGGGCGGGGCGCGTCGAAGGTTTGCCGAGAGTCGGCTTAGTGAGCCCTTCGGAGAGTGTCCGTCGCTTATTTTCTGCCGAATATCTGGGTCCAGAGACGGCGCCAGAAACCCAGCTCATTCGTGGGCAGAGCAGGCTCTGCCTGAGGCTCAACGTTCGGCGACTGGCCGTAAAAGCGCGCCTTGGACATTCGGTCCCGACGGCGCTCAGCTTCGACCTGCTCGTCACTCCAAGGGCCGGCTTCTTTAACCTTGCCCCGGTCGATAACATAGTGTGACCGGCATTTCAGGGTCCAGTTGCCGATCGACGGCCGAAGCGAAATGGTCTCGCCATCGAACGTCATCTTCCAGTCCGTAGGCGTGAAAGGCGCGACGACCTCCTCGCCGCAACCACAGCAGCACGTGTGGGCTGAGGTCGCGTATTCCATCGAAACGTATAGTACACCGGGCTGAAGTCGTTCAGGGATGTGCTCGACAAAACGATGTTCAAGTCGCTTGTGCCGCATCACTCAAGGTCTCCATTGATCAGCATGTTACCGTCGGTCGTGTAGGTGCAATGATGCTCGCCCTCGAGATCGCGATAGAACCCGCGGATCTTCTTCCATTTGGCGACTGCGAGGGCCGCATTCAGGGCGTTGAGCTCCGCCACCTGGATGTTGGAGGCGTAGACATCATTGGCGCCGCCGCCTACAAAGGAGATACGCTGGCGCGCATGGCCCCGCCTCTCCGGCGTACTAGCGGTCACCCGCAGGATACCGCCGAGCGACCCCTCATCGAGCTCGAGGCCCATACCGACATCGAGGAACGCCGCGCCGATCGTCTCGAGCTTCTCGACGATCAACCGCTTCGCTTCGCCGGCATCTAGCGACAAGAACGCGAAGGTGACGCCGTCAAGGAGATGAAGATTGTCAGCTCCGAGCTCGACATCGTGCGCCTCGATATTGCGGTGCATCCGGCCGTAGATGCGCTTGAAATATTCGACCTTCTTCGGCGCCTCGCGAAGCTCCTCCAATGTCGGCGCGCCGGGTGCCCTAAAGGCGTTATGGGTCAGGAACTCGTCGCTGTCGAATAGCCTAATCTCCCTGACCGGGGTCTTGGCGACGAAGTCCAGAATGTAACCGCCGGTGCCGCCGCCGCCGATGATGGCGACCCGCTCGTTCACGAGCCGCTCTGTTAGGACGCCGATGCCAACACGGTCGGAGGCGGTCTCAATGAAGTTGAAGACGCTATCCTCCTCCGGCTCCGGCTCGCGGAAGGTGCGGGGGGTCGCCCGAGGCTTCAGCACCGACGCCGGCCCGGCGATGATATTCGCGTAGCTCGTCATCTTGTGGTGGTAGTCCGAGTAACCGCCATCTGGCTTGCTCGAGAAGCTGTGCGTCGCTTTCAGCCCGTGGCCGAAATGGAAGGTCCTGGCTTGATGCGAGATCCCCTGGATAGGCGTCCCGTCAGCGCGGCAGGGAAAGTCGCCGTCCCAATGGACTACATGGGTGTCGGGTCGGCGCGTCGCATCGCCAGCCAGCGTGAGGCTCGAGATGAGTGTGCCGAAGCGCACTTCGCGCCGCGCATCGACGTAGGGCACTTCCCGCATGACGAGCTGACCGCCCTGCCGCAGGACGAAGTAGCCTTCGTCCCGCAGCAGCTTGAGGTCAGGACTACGACTGAACAGTTCGCGTGACATTGAACACCGTCCTCTTTTTCTTGACATCGACCGAGCCGCCAGCTCCGAGTTCACCGGCGTGCGGCGAGGAAGCCGCATGCCGGTATGTCATCGAGAAGACGACGTTCGGCTCATGCTGGCCCGGGAACGCGAGCTGGACGATCTGCTCGAACGTGACCGTGCGTGCGTTCACCGTGCGCGGCCGCGAATTGACGATGATCTCGAACGCCAGCCGCGCCGTGATAAACCGCTCGATGCCTGGCTCGGCCAAGTCGATCAGTTCGCCATTCTCGATCAGGCGATCTTCGCCCCCGGGGACATCGAGGAAGACACCCTCCCCTTCGCCGGGCTTTGCGAGGTTGTAGAGGATAGCGCTGCTGATGACGGGTTTGCCCCAGCGCAGCTCGTCATCGTTCAAGGTGAGCTTGAAGTCCCGATCCGTCATGAAAGCTACGAACCGCTCGGCGCCATGCTCGCGCAGGTCGAAGGGTTCGTTCAATCTAACGTCCTCGAAGTCGCCCGAGGGCAGGATCGCGAACAGGCTGTATCCGTCCCGCGGGTCCAGGGCACCGGCCTCGAGCAACTGACGGCCCAGAGGCACGGGATCGCTCACCTGACGAGACCGGAAATTGAGGTCGTCCTGCGCGAGGAGAAAGCGATACCCCCGCGCTGGACGCAGCGCCCGGCCTTCGCGCAGGGCGTCGCCGAGATCGTCGTAATCAAGAAGTTCTTCGGTATTCATAAGATTGGGTCCTTAGGTTTTGCCGAGGCGGCGCCACGGCTCTAAGGGTCCAATCGGGGCGAGGAGGGCGGACCGGTAAGGTCAGGTTAACTTTTTTTGCAGAGGCCCCTCGGGGGTCTGCCCACAAATGAAGAACGCGGGGCAATTCGGACAGGTACGCGACGAGACCTCGGCTGGAAATCGTCCCGCGCGGATGTCGCCAAGAAATCTCGCGAGCTTGTCCTGACGCCCCTTCAGTTCTCGGTCCGTCAACGAAAGCGCATGCGCCTGACCGTCTGAAAGATGGATGAGCTCCGCGACGGCCCCGGGAAAGGCCTGCTGTACGGCCAGCACCAGCGCTGCCGCACCGACATCCTTGCTCTCGGCCGAGCGCATGTGACCCGTCCGGATACGACGTACGGCGCGGACGCCATCCGATCGCGCCAACACCTCGTCCGGTCGAACGATGATCTCGTCCCCGCCGAATTTGAGGCTCAGTGCGACCGGCGTCTCGGCCACCGCTTCAGCGCGGTTGGCTAGGAAAAAGCGCAGCATCGCCAATGCCAAATCCCGGAATTCGGCGCGATAGCCGTGGTCGCCCAGGCCGTGAGCGGCTAGAGCCGCGTCCGTGCGCTCCTCTAGGTCCCGCTCGGATTGTGGGCTATTTGAAGTGATCAGCTCCTCGACCACCACGCGCACCGCTTCGTGCAGGTGCATGAAGGCGCTCACGGTCCGTTGGCCACCGATCTGGAGGATATGCGTATAGAAGAAGCGACGCGGACAGGACTCATAAAGAGCGATCTGCGGGGCTCCGAACCGCAGCCGTCCGTCGACAACCAACTCGATGTCTCTGGTTTCCGCGGACGTGGGAAGCGACCGCGCCGGCACGAACGAAAAGTGTGCCAAAGCGGCCCCAAGACGGTCGAGAAATGGCGATAGCGGTCGGTTGTGCCCGTTGCTCTTCTTGGTTGGGGCATAAAGGATCAAGCGGTTGCAGGCGCGCGACTGCGCCACGTAGAAAAGGCATTCCTGCTCCTCGAATTGACCTGCGCGGAACGCCTCCAAGGCACTGCCCTGCGCCCCCTCAATCATCCCGTCAGGCGCCGGACAGGGCGGAGCTGGCGGCGTGCGTGGGATCGTGTCGCTGTTAAGCCCAGGAATATGGACGCCGGCGAATTCTAGGCCCTTTGCGCCATGGATAGTCATCAGCCGCACGGCGTCGAGATGCTGGGCCGCCGCCGGCAATTGCCGCAGGTCCCGGTCGTCGCCAAGGCGCACAAGCCTGCGAACGCGATCGAGCACGCGCGTGATAGGCAGTCCGCGGCCGCCCGGTTGCACCCGCAGAAAGTTGAGGAACTGCCATATCGCGATCCCGCGCGTACGATCGGTTAGATCGGAGGACTCTCCAAGGCGCGCCGAGATGCGGGTGCGATCAAGCAGCAGCGTCGCGAGTACGGTCCACGGCGAGGCTGTTTGGTCGAATCCGCTGAGCGCGGCCGCAAGCTTGGCAAGGGCCTGTCGGCCGGCCTCACTGACTCCGGGTATCGCATCGGCATGCTGGAGCCAGCCGCCCGGAGCGTGCTCGGACGCCCGCAGATGTTCGAAGGTCGCCGAAACGTCGGCCAAGGACATGGTGAAGTCAGGCCAGCAGCCAACCCGCACTAGGCCCATGGCGCGCCGATCTACAAGGAGGGAGAGAAACGCCAGAAGATCCTTAACTTCGGCACGCTCGAACAGGCTGCCAAGAAACAGCACTGGCACGCCGAGCCGTTCAAGATCCTGCCCGATGGTGGATAGTTTCTCGTTGCCGGTACAAAGGACAGCCTGATCCCGGTAGCCGTAGCCCTCGCGGCGGAGCTCCTCGATCGCGTCGGCTAGCGCTACTTGCTGCTGCTCGCTCTGCTGCACAGTCCGTAGCTCGGGCTTATGTCCAATGGCATCCCGATCCGCTTCGAGGCCATCGTCTGCGTCGCCTGCGCGCATCGTGATCGCGAAACCCGAGAAGCTGTCAACGATCTCCCGCACCGAACGATAGTTGCGCTTTAGCCGCCCGCGCTTGCCACCGGCGAAGTCCTCGTTGCCGAACCGGGTCATGTTGAAGGATGAGGCGCCGCGAAACCGGTAGATCGACTGCTTGGCGTCGCCGACCATCCAAACATTATGGCCGTCTGGCCGCAGCGCGCTCAGCAAGCGCACGCTGCTGCGGTTCACATCCTGATATTCGTCTACCAAAATGTGGTCATATTGCGCTTGCAGCGTCGCACGGATGGCCCCCTCGTATTCGAGAAGCTTGACCGGCAGGGCAACAAGATCGCCAAAGTCGACGCAATGCGTGTTGCGTTTGAGCTGCTCGTAAGTGGAGTAGACGCGGGCCACCTCGGCTGCGCGCTCGGCGGCCTTGCGCGTTTCGGTGTCTGCCGCTCTGGCAAGCATGGCGTCGGCAAGCCCGGCGTAGGTTTCGGCGTCGACCACCTCGTCCTTCGCCCGCGAAACAGCGGCCAGCATGTCGGAGATGATCTGAGTTGGATCATAGAGATTGCGGTAGTGCGCGAGCCTCAGCCGCGGGAACTCTTCCTCAAGGAGTTCGACGGCTTCAGTTCGATCCATCATCCTCGGGTCTTTCGGCAGCCCGAGCTCGGCATGGAAACGGCGAATGATATCGAGACCGAAGGCGTGGAACGTGCCGATCCACATCGCGGCCGTAGCCTCGGGCCGCTTGCGCGCAATGCGCTCCGCCATTTCGCCCGCTGCCTTGTTCGAAAAGGTCAGAAGCAAGATGCGCCGCGGATCGACACCCTCCTCAAGAAGGCCTTCAACGCGTGCGACCAGCGTTTGTGTCTTGCCGGTCCCAGGGCCGGCCTCAAGTAAATAGGCTTCACCCCGATGCGCCGCCGCTGCGGCCTGAAGCGGGTTGAGCGGCCATTCGACATGTGCCGTGGTCGTAGAGGGCGGCATAGGTGGTAATAGCAACGCATCGAACAACTGCTGCGCGACGACCTCGAACGGCGCGGCGAGCTTCGCGGCGATTTGCGATGCGGAGAGCCCCTGATCGATATGGAGCGCCCGCGCCACAGTGCGCGGAAGCAACAATTCGCGCGCGAATAGGTCCATCTGTACTTCGCGGCGTTGCCTGCTTCCGTAGTCGACAACCCGATCCATTCCGACCGGCGAGTGCTCAGCTGCTCGGGCCGGGTCGATTGTCGGTGCCGCATCGCTAACTGTATCGTCACCCAGCTCGACATGACCGATCTCATGCGCCACGAGAAAAGCTTGCTCGAACAGAGATCCGATATTCTCGTGAAGAATTAGATCGTCCGCGGCGACGAAAGTCGCGCGGCCACCGTTGAGGACGGCTGCCCCGGCGGCGGTCTTTTCGACGTCAAGCCCCCGCCGCTTGGCCTCGGCGACAGCAAAATCGTAGGGCGACCAGGGATCGGCGCCAAGTGCGGCGAGGCGAGCGTGAAGCTCGGCGGCGACTTGCCTAGCGAGTTCCACGCTGTCCATGTCAATCCGCCTCCGCCAACAAGCGGGCCCGCTTATCCGCTGGAACGCCGGCATCGATCAGCACTTGCTCGAACGTGACCTGCTCGGCAGCCACTGGCTTGCTATCGGCCTTGTAACTGCGCGCGGCGTCTAATTTGGGTGCCCCACCCCAGGACGCCTCCAATTGCGCGATACTGCTGCGCGTAGCCTCAGCCAACCTCGCCAAGAAGCCTCGCGGGATGCTGACCAGAGAGACCCGTCGTTCGCGCAGCGCGGTCACGACCTGCCGCGGCACGTCCAGGCGTTGGGCGACGGCGCGCCAGTCATCGACCGTCAGTGCTGCGAAAGGGTCGGCCGCCGCTGCCGGCATGGCCGCGGCGTGTTGCGACCAAGCAGCGTCGATCGATGCCTGATCAGCGTCAGATAGGGGGGCGGCATCTTGATAAGGCTCGCGGTTGAGTTCGCGAGACAGGTCGATGAGTTCCGCCGCGTATTCTGGGAAGCGACGCAGATAATACTCCAAGGTGGACCGGCCAGGCTGGCTTTCGACGGCGAATGCGTCGAGCACGGACTCCCGGGATGGACGTTCGCCGGCGGGGCTCAAATCTCGTCTCCGTTGGCCATCGCGGCACGCAGGGCGGAGCAGGCCTTGTCGCGGTAGGTTCGGACGGTCTTTTCGGATCGGCCAATGGCCTTAGCGATGGTCATGACGTCCTGCTCCTTCGAGTCGATGGGGAAGCCTTGTCTCAGCATGTGAATGATCCTGCTTTGTTCGGGCGGTAGAGCATCAATCGCTGCTTCCAGGCGCAACCGGTAAGCCGCATCGTCGAGATCCGACGTGAAGAAGGGATCGAAGGCGCCAGCCGCCGCCTCCACCTCGGGCGTCAGCTCTCCACTTTCCTCGTCATATTCGATGGGCCGGGTACGGTTCTCGTCGCGCCAGGCTTGTTCTTGCGCATCCCGCCTTAGACTGGCGACCGCGCCATCGAAACGCACTTCAAAATAATCCAGCTTGTCGACGTAGGCGATGCGATCCGTGGAAAGAAGTTCAGCGAAACGGCTCACCACCTTGTCTCGCACGTTCCCACGGGTTAGCGATTCCGTCTTACCATCGAAACTTTCCACCCGAGGCAGACTGCGAAGCACTCGTTCAATTAGTATCCGATAGAGACGCTCGAACCACGTCTCATTGTTGTCGGCGCAACTTGCACGGATGAAGTAGACGAGACATTCGCTGGGGATGTATCCTGGATCGGAGCGCTTCGTGATCGAAATCCGGGCGATCAAATCATCACGTTGAAGGACTTCCAGTTCCCCGATAAGAGCTTCCACCTTTGAATCACGCTCGTAGCGTTCGCCGCTGATGAGGCGTCGCTTGCGCAGCGGTACTACCATTGTTTCTCCCAAACTCCATTGGCCTGCATCTTACTTCAAGATGGAACGGCGACCGAGCCAATTACAGCCAGGTCTTCCTCTGTCAGGCCGAATATGGCGCTCACTTGCCGTTCCAATCGCATTCGCGCCTCCCTCAATGCGCGCTCACGACGGGTGCGCTCGTGAGGCGTGCGCGCCGAACGCAAGTTATCGAAAGCAGCAACAACTCCTCTGGCCTGTGTCTCGACTGCCTGCCGTGCCGCCTCGTCGTCAGGCACTGGAATAGGCAAGTCCCTGATGAACTGCTTGCCATGAGAATAATAGCCGCCTTTGAACACGCTTGTGTTCGTGCGGATCATCGCCTCGCATAGCGGATGGTTCAGCACGGCCAGCAAGTATAATGTCGAGACCGGCGCGTCATCTTTGGCGCGGATCATGTAGTACGGGCCGTTGCCGCCGCCGGTGATGATCGTGTTTGTTTCGTCATAGGCATAACGGGCTTCGCGGGAGAGCACCGGCAGGATGATTTTCGGCCGGTCGAACTTCGTCAGACTCTGCGAGCGGCCATACTGGTACCATTGGCGCTCAGCAGCGGCCCCGCCGGCGATATTGCGCTCTTCAAGCGCCGCGCGCCGTGCGGTCAGATAGTCCAGGCAAAGCGGATATTGCGCCGCCATTTCGTCCGGCTGCAACAGCCGCGCGCGCAGCCTGCCGGTGGGCGTGTTCACCAGTTCATAAGGGAAGATCATCCACGCATTCGCCTCCGGTCGCCCGAAGGCATCAAGCGGCGCGTCGTGCAAGCAAGGACGCAGGATGCCACGCTCAATCTGCCACTCGCGCCCATCCCATTCTATGGTGATGCTATCTGCATCGCTGCGTGTTTCACGCACCAGATAGATTTCATCGGCGCTGGTCTGAACACCAACCTCGATACTGGCAAGCGTCTCAAGCCTGCCCTCCACAGCGCCCCTGATCCTGCCGAACAACGCGCGGACATCATCCTGTCCGAACGTCCAAGGTTCATCGGTCAGCTCGGCGGTCGGCACTGTCAAGGTTGCGCCCTGACGGCCGTAGCGCCATTCTTCCAGAGCGCAGGCATGCTCTACGTGAACATTGTCGGAGCCGCCGCCATCCAGCACCAGAATGCAGGTGTAATTCGATGTGCCGCGCCCGAAAACCTGCTTGACACCGAAATGCACAATCTCGTCGAGCCACGGGGTGGCAGTCAGCAATCCGCGCAGAGTGCGTCCCGAACGGATCGTCATGAATTTGTTCGGCACAATCACACCAAGTCGGCCGTCATCTTTTATCAAGCCGAGCGATCGCTCTATAAAGAGCGCATATTTATCGAAGTTATCCTGCCGCCCCGTTGTGTAGGGGGACTGCGCGGCATGGTAGAATTCAACTTCTTCGGGCGAGTAGGCTACCATGTTCTGAATGCGGATATAGGGCGGGTTACCAACAACCACATCAAAGCCGCCCGCCGCCATTTCCTGGGGGAACTCGTCCTCCCAGCTGAACGGGTTGATCCGGTCGCGAAGAGCCGGATCGAGCGGACCGCACGCGGCTTCCCATTCCAGCGTGCTAACCAACGAATTCCCGCAGTGAATGGTCTCATCCAGCGCTGGTAGCGCAGCGTGTTGATTGCGCCGCACATAGTCTTCGAGCGCGGCTTCGCTTTCGTCCTCGATCAGCTTGAGGAGCAAGCTGAACTGCGCCACCTCGACCGCGTTCGGATCGATGTCCACACCGCGTAGATGCGCGAGAAGGATGCGCCGCTTCTCGTCGAAGGTGAGCCGCCAAAGATTATCAGCCACCTGATAAATCGTCCGGCCTTCGTGTCTCTCGAGGCCGTCTGCGACGTACCAATCCAGATAATGGCCAAGTAGAAAATCGAACGCCGAGAGCAGGAAGATGCCCGACCCGCAGCAAGTGTCGGCCACGGTAAAGCCGGTCAACTCTTCCGGTGACTTCCCGGCGAGACCCGGACCAAGCGCGCGGGCGACGATGGCATCGGCGACGAAGCTAGGCGTTGGGACGACACCGCCGCTTTCACGGACTTCAGGCTTGCTTTCGATTGTAACCCGCCCGTCGTCAATGACGATCACCTCACCGAGGAACTGCTCGTAAATCTCTCCGAGCACTTCGGTTTCTACCACCGCGAAGGTGTAAGGGCTGAGCGGATAATATAGCTCGGCAATGATGCCTCGCAGCACCTCATCGCCGATCCGGATACCGAGCGGGTCGTCATCGATCAGCCGGAAAAGGCCGGAATCGTAGAACTCATCCGCACGCCGCAGAACATCTGTCAGGGCGTTGAATGTCGCAGCGCCGTCAAGATTCTTGAGCGTTTCATACCTTTCGATCTCCCTGTCTTCACAGACGCGCAGGAACACGATCCTTGAAAGGAAAAGTTGCACGGCGTATGTGAGCTCTTCCGAGGTCAGTCCGGCCACGTTGGCGTGAATATCCACCGCCAGGCGCGACCGCCAGTCACGAACCTGACGTAGGAAGAAATCATCGAACTGCTCTGAACCGTGACGAGTGGTATCGATTGCGAAATGCCGATCGAAGTCACCGGAAAGCATGCTGGCGCGAGAGAGCAACAGCCAAAGCTCGTCAAAGCGCGCTTCGAACTCGTCATATCCGAACAGATGAAGCCGCGCGACATGGGCCGCATGCGCTTCGTCCGGTACGGGATTACAGTCGTATATTGCAAGCTGATGAAAGTTTGTGACCACGGCAATCGGCATGCTTGCCGAATAACCGTATCGGCGCGTCTGGAAGGCCGGTGCGCGGTCACGGTCTATGCGAACGCTTGGCTTTTTGGCTTCAATAAAAAGCTTCCGTTGCCGTGCCAGCCGCAGCTCATAATCGGGGCGCTTGGACAATCGCTCTGGCCCGACCTCAACAGTCGCTTCCTCGATAACTTCGCGATAAATGCGCGGTTGGCCACCGATATTATGAACGTCCCAGCCAAACGCTTCGAGCAGGGGAGTGATAAACTCGGTTCTCGCCTGTGTCTCGTTGTAGCCGGCATCGCGATACTCGGCCTCGTTGTGCCGGAAACGCGCTACTAGCTCGGCGACACGGGCGCGCGCTTCGTCTTTGGCATCGTCGGGATCTACTGCGGGGGCCATGTCTTCGCCTTCGGCCTGATCGGTCATGCTTTCCTAGCCTCGCGGAGCCTTACCGGCACGCCGCCGCGCGAGCCGCCGGTTGCGCATCTTCTCCCATATGCTCCGAAGCATCTGGCAGTCGGCTTTCGATAGGCCTATCTGACCCATCAGAACGCGGCGATTATTCTCCTCAAGCACCGTCTCAAGCTTGCCGGCGCGGATGAGGGCGTCGCTTTCTTCCAGTGGCATCGCATCGCCGAGCGCGGCCGGCATCAGAAGCTTTTCGGCTTCGGTGGGTTCCAACTCCAGAACGCCGCCGCCATAGCTGCGGCCTTCAATTTCTGCTGATGCAGCCGTCAGGTAGCTGTAGCTATTGGCAACGATGGCACGCGGGTCGCCGCCCTTGCAGCGCATGCGGTGAATTGTATCTGTCGCCGTGGCTTCAGCTTCATTGAGCACAATGCGGGGAAAGTTGTAAATCTGCCGGAACACAAACGCGTGCGGCACATAAACTGACGGTACCGCATACCAGGGCGTGCGCACGGAGCATTTGTAGCCCTTATGGACCTGCTGGTCTTCGCCGAGGCGGATATAGCTCGCCAGCGACCCTTTCGGCTTCGTGCCGTTCATGGGCGCCAGATGCAGTAGATGCACGCGCTGGTTTTCGTCCGCGAGGGTCCGCCATCCGGCTTTGTCCACTATTGCGCCTTCGAGGTGCGCAGATCGGGCGATCAGCGGCATCGTGTATTTTTGCAAACCGAGATCGCTCACTTCGCTTTCGCGCAGCACAAAAAACTGGTTCTTGCCGGTCACGACACCGACATTGACAGAGGCATACGAGCCAAGTTCAACCGTTTTTTCGCTGACACGCAGTGCGCGCATGAAGCTGATTTCATCCGCATTCAGAAAGTATTTGAGCCATTTCTCGCTGTCATGACAAACGGTTTTAGGGGATGCGCCACGCAGCACAGCCGGTGGCGAGCGTTTAACAATATCGGCAACCGAGTCGCTTTCCGTGAGGTTCACCTTGCACGGATTGCTCGCGGACGGTGCGGGGCGAGCCTCATCGGCGAGCAGAAGCAGTACTTCCTGCTCGGCTTTCTCAAAGAACAGCTCGTTACAAGCGATCAGGTCGACACGGCCAAAACGGTCGGTCAGGAACGAGCGGAGCTGCGCAGCATAGCTAACCTGCAAAAGCTCCGCCGGCAGCACCAGCGACATACGTCCGCCTTCCTTGAGCGCCGCTGCTGCTGCAACTACGAACGGCACCCAGATATTGGTCAGACGGTTCGGCGAAAGCCCCTGTTCCTTCATTATATCCATCGCACGGGTGCGGTGCGGTTCGGGAAAGCTCTGATAGCGAATGAAGGGGGGATTACCGATTACCGCGTCGTATTCCGGCCGGTGCGGTCTGCTCCACCAGGCAAAGAAGTCGCTGGTCTCGACCACATCGGCAGCGCGATAGCCAAGACCGTCCTTTAGACGCGCGCGCGCCTTGTCGGCTTCGTCGGGTATGATCTCGACACCGCGCAACTGGTTCGCGCGCGAGGGTCCGTGCGCCCCCAGCTCTTCCAAGCGCTTGCTTGCCGCTTCGAGAAAGGAGCCGTCGCCACAGCTCGGCTCCAGAACCTGTTCCCCTGCGTCACGGATCGCCCATGTGCACAGCCATCGCGCCAGTTCGGCGGATGTGTAATATCCGCCGCGCAGCTTGTCGGCATCAAGCGCAGTGAAGCGGCCACTATGCGTCCGCTCGCTCGCATCTTTCAATGCGGTGTAATCGGCAACATCAGTTGCATGCTTGTTCATCGCTCTTGCCTCACATGAAATAGCGGCTGTTCGTCGCGAAGCAGCCGCTCGATAGCCTCGCGCACCACCCAGGCGACGGAGACCTTGTTTTGTTCCGCTATTTCAAGGAGTTCAGCGTGCTGCTCTTCGGTCAGGCTGACCGATAAGCGGTGTGACGCTTTAGACGTGGTCTTCTTTCCGGCGACAGGGGGCATAGCGTGCGAATCCTTGTTTGCACCACGCTACACCACTCTGGTGCATGCGAGAAACGGGTCTTCCTGTTTCATCCCCAACAAATTGTGGGGGAGGTTTCTAAGTGACATATAGATTGATGTATAAGAAGAACAAAAATAGAACATAAGAGCGCTGAATCCAGCCCGTCCCGTTCTCCCTGCGGCCCAGATGCGCCGGCGTCCGTCTCGGCCCATTCGGGTGACGGTCGCTTATGCGACACCGCCACTCTGGCGGCTGAATAGTCGGGAGAGAGCCGCGCGAGGCGCGCGGCTCGCATGAGATCAGGAGACAGGCCGGGGGATCGACGGGCTACGCCCGCTCACCCCCGCCCTGCCATCTTCCTATCAGTTTGTCCGCCCAACAGTCCTGCCCCGGAAAGTCAAAAGACAAGCGCCGCCTGCGGCGTCGTCTCCGTCGGGGGCCGTGTCCTCGGCTTCGCCTGCGGGCCGCACCAACCCCCGTCTCCGATCCTTTGACTGTCCGGTCCAGGACCGTGGGTCGGGCTTCGCCCTCTCCCACTCTGTTCCGCCGAAAACATGCGTTTTCGGTCGGATCAGGTGGCCGAGGCGCAGCCCATCGGCGGAACGAGGGCACCTAGACCCCGCCGCCTCACTACGAAGGAGGCCACAAATGGCTAAATCGAAATTCGATGTTTACCAGCACGTTACCAACGAAATCATTGCGCAGATCGAGGCAGGCACGCCGCCGTGGCGCAAGCCGTGGACCGGCGGCGGTGGTGGCGCGCATATGCCCTTGCGGTTCAACGCCAAGGAATATCGCGGCATCAATGTCCTGATGTTGTGGGCGACCGCTTCCGCGAAGGGCTACACGTCCGCGCGCTGGATGACCTACCGGCAGGCGCAGGAGCTTGGCGGGCAGGTCCGCAAGGGCGAGAAATCTGCAACGGTGGTCAAATATGGGACCATCGAAAAGGAGAACGAGGACGGCGACGAGCAGCGCATCCCGTATTGCCGCGCTTACCGCGTTTTCAACGCCGACCAGATCGAGGGCTTGGCCGATGAGTTCTACATCCGGCCCGGGCCGCCGCGCGACCTTGGCACCGGGCCCGACCCCGAGCTTGAGGCTTTCTTTGCCCGCTCCGGTGCGACCATCGAGACGAGCGACCAGCCGCGCGCCTTCTACGACCTCCGCCGCGACGTGATCCACATGCCGCCCATTGCAACATTCCACGCCGCGCAAGGCTATTACGGCACGCTTGCCCACGAGCTGACCCACTGGACCGGGGCCGACAAGCGCCTTGAGCGGTTCAAGCGGTTCAATGACCGGAAAGCCTACGCCTTCGAGGAATTGGTCGCGGAGATCGGCGCTTGCATGTTGGGCGTGCAGATCGGTGTTGAACCCGAGTTCGACCAGTCCGCGGCCTATGTCGAAGGTTGGCTGCAAGCCATGAAGGACGACAAGCGCGCGATTTTCCGCGCCGCGTCGGAAGCTCAGAAGGCCGTGGACTACATCACCGAAAAGGCGAGCCGTGAGGCACCCGCCGCACAGGTGGCCGCATAGGCGGTCCCTCCCGCCGCTTGATGCAGCCGGCGCGGTCCTTCGGGGCCGCGCTTTTTCATGTCCGCTTCAGGCTAGGCGGGATCGAGGAAGGAGCCGCCCTTGAAATGAACGGGCCGGGGCAGGTCTCGCGCCCTGCCCCGGCCCGTCCCGGCGCTATCGCGCCGATGGCCGCTTTCGCGGCCTCGATCAGTTGCAGGTGAATTTCTGACCCTCACCCGTCTCGATCCTTCGGGAGCTGCCCTTCATCGTCAGTTCGAGCGTGTCATGCCCGCGCAGGCCATCGAGCAGCGCCCCCCAAGTCTCGGCTAAAACAACCCGCTTGGCGACGCGCCCGCGCTCCGCTTGCACGTCGATCACCGTCTCGTCGGGAAATGCGATCCGCACCGGCCCGCTGAAGTCGTCATCGGCCCCGAGCTGAACCATGAGGGCGCTTTCCGATTGATCGCCGTAGGCCTTGTTCGGGTCGCAAACCAAGGAGAGGACCGCGCCGCCAGAGGCAACGCGGTAGAGATCGACGCCACTCTCGAAGTCATGCTGCCAGGCGCTGGCCGGAGCTGCGCCAAGCAGCCCAAGCCAAGTCGCCAGCCCGAGCGCGCTACACCTTTTCCAGACGCTCAGCATTGGAGGTCTCCAATTCCTCGAACACGAAATCAGTCACAGGTTCACTGAACCAAGCGTGCTGACGTTCGCCCGTGTTCCACTCGTAGAGGTAGCCGACATGCTCGCGGGCCTCGCGGGTCATAATTTTACCGACAACCTCTCCGTGTGTCTTTTTTGTCTTCGCCATTCTGCGGCCTCCTTCGTGGTGAGGCGGCGGGGTCTTGCTGCCCTCCTTCCGCCGGTGGCCTCCCTGGCGCAACCATGACCGGCTGCGCTGGCGGTAATGAGCGTGTGATCGCCACTACCTTGCCTGCACCTTGGATGCCTTTTGACCACCCACTAGATCACGTCCCACTACGAATGGACACGAAACGGAACGAAGTATAGCCGCGTAGAGCATTGATTAAGAACGGAAAATATTTTTCCCCCCCGGACGGCGGCGACGACGATTTCAAGACGCTTTTCGCCCGTGTTGCGGCCGAGGGTGTCGGGCGCCCCGCCGACAGCGACGGGTGCCCGCAGGGACCGTGGACGCCCGAGCTGCTGGCCGAGGCGATTTCGCAGATCGACGCCAACCGCGCCGGGATCGAGCTGCGCACGGTCCAGCTCTGGTTCGAGGACAACGAGAAGGGGATTAGCACCAACAACATCCGGTGGCTTGCCAGGGTGCTAGGCTGCAATGACCCGGAGGGCGCGAGTGCGTGGCAAGCCGCATTGAGCAAGTCCCAGGCCCGGTTGACCGCCCGTCGGCGCGCGCGGCGTCAGAAGGAGACTAGCCATGACACCGAGAAGGACGATCGGACGCCAGATAACGCCCCGAGACCGACGCGGGCCGAAGATCCCCGCCAGGGGTTCAGTCTCGCCCGCGTCTCGGAAGGGATTTTCAGTCGCGGATCACCCCTGAACCTTCCCGCTTCGGTCTTCGCGGGGGCCGTCGCCCTCCAATTCGTCTCCTACTTCCTGTCGATCCACAGCGTCACATACGTGCGCGAGGACGGGATCACCAAGCAGGTCGGGTTCCTTTGGGCTCCCAACTGGACCTTCCTCTTCATCGTCTTCATGCCCCTCTTCTTCGCCTTCGTGGTCGATCAGGTGACAAACTGGAAGAACGGGGGCCGCTGCGCGCTGCTGTCCCATATCACCGAGAGCGACCGCCCCGATGACTGGATGCGGAGGGTCGAGGCAACATCCTACACATATTGGGCCGTCTTCCTGCTGTGTGTGGGGTTCGCCGGCGTCTTCCAGTGGGTCGGTGTCCGCCTGCTGCCGGTGCTGAACGGTGGCGGCGACTACGCGATAGACTGGGGTTCGCTGGCTATCGCCCGCCCTGACGAGATCGGCATCATCGAGCAAGTCGCGTTCACCGGGGCTGCATATTTCTATATGTCCCTATGCTTCTACCTGTTCATCGCGGGCCTGATCCTACTTTCGACCGTGGCCGAGGACTTCGCGCAGATCGGCAAGACCTTGGAGCGGCAACCGAACGTTGCGCGCTCGCGCGAGGCTCAGGCGGCGGGCTCGAGGATCATGCGCGGGATTTTCCGCGCCACGGTCGCCGGGCTCCTTGTCGCCATGTGCATGAAGCTAGAGAGCCTGTATGTCGTCACCGCCGCCCCGAGCGTCTGGCATTGGCTCTTCTTGGACGCCGCCTCGATTATGACCCGCTTCGGAGACCCGGTCGATTGGGGCGACTATAGTATGCCGACCCACTTCACGAGCCTCCTGGTCGCGCTCATGGTGGGCGCCGTCTATCTCTACGGGGCCATCCGCATCGGGCTCACCACGCCGTTCCATGTGCCGTTGGCCCGAACGACCGTTGCTGTGCTGTTCCTCGGAATCGCCTACTTGCTGGTTGGCGTGGTGACTGGTTTCTCGATTCTTCTAGCGCTCGCACTCATCGTCGCCGTCTATGGCCTCTTCGATCCCGGCTTCGGCATTCGCTACAAGACGCAGGAGGGCCGTCAGCATGTATCATAGGTGGCTGGACCGCTGGGATGAGCGCCGCACTCGACGCAGCGACGATGTGAAGGAGGTGACGGGGCTCGACCTCCGTGCCGACTTTGCGTTTCCCGCATCTGAGGGTGCGGCCAACATGGCCGAGTTTGGCGCATTGGCAGCCGAGGCCGTCGCGGACTCGGACTCTTTCTATGGTCTGGACGACGCCGCCCCCGCCGCGAATTGGGAAGACGGCTGGCTCAGCTTCCCATCGAGCATTTCCACCGAGACGCCAGAAAACAACACCGTTCGGGCCAAGGTGACGGAGGCCGGTTCATCCGATCATGCCCTGATCGTCTTCCATCACTGGAACGCCACTTCGCGCAACGCCCAACTCGCCCGTTTCTTTGCATGGCGCGGTTTCACGGTTGTTGAGATCGCCATGCCCTATCACCTCGAACGCAGCCGCCCCGACTCTTCGCACGCCGACCACATGCTCAGCCCCAACCTCGGCCGCACGATCCAGTCAATGCGCCAGGCCGTGCTAGACGGGCGACAGCTCACCACCATCTTGCAGCGGCGCGGATATGCAAAGGTCTCGGTCCTTGGGATCAGCTTGGGGTCTTGGGTGGCTGGCTTACTTGCCGCGCACGAGCCCGCGGTCGCGAAAGCTACCCTGTTTCTCACCGCCGGAAGCCTTGCCGATATGGTCTGGACCGGCAGCGCCACGCGCCACATTCGCGCGAGCCTCGAAGGCGAGATCGAGCTTGCCGAGCTACGCCGCGCTTGGGCGCCGCTCAGCCTTGAGAGTTACGCCGACAAGCTGGCCCGTCACGGCCTTGAGCTACAAATGGTTCTGGCCGAGCGGGACCAGGTTGTCCTGCCCGCTCTTTCGGAGCGTCTGGTTTCCGAGCTGGACCGCTCCGGCGCCAGATCACGGGTCAACCGGATGAACTGCGGGCACTACTCGCTCACCCTGCCCCCTTACATCATCAGCGCCGGTCTCAGCGCCGCGCGGTTTCTGAACCGCTAGGCCCCGGCCTGCCCATCATCTTTCCGAAAATATCCTCGGGGGAGCGCCGCAGGCGCGGGGGCTGAAAGCCCCCTGCCCTACTTCATTTTGCGTTTCTTCACGTTCTCAATGATCGAGTCCAGCTCTGACCAGAACAGCGGCTCGAACTGCCCGCGTAGCATTTCGTTGTCCGACTTGAGGCCCAGCGGGTTCATAGACTCGTGGAGCTTTTCAAGCACCGGCTGACTGACGTGTTTCGTTGTCGTGTAGCGGTGCGTTGAGCCCATCCGCTCTACGTCGGGCGCGGCCTTAAACTCCGCTTTCGGTTCAAACTGCGCGAGCGCGCGGCGTCCCGCCAGCTTGACCATATCCATGATCGAGACCGCATCGGACTGAACCGCTTCCAGGGCCGCGCGATGATCTTCCTTTGGGTAAGCGGTCAAGGCGACTTTCTTCATCGGCTTGGGCTCCTTGCTGTCCGTTTGCCGTCTCGGGCGCTTCGTAGAAGCGCTGCGCGTCGCCTGTGGCGTCGGTTTGTCTGCTACGGGCTTCTGTGGCGGTTGCGGCGTTGGTGCCGTCACCTGAGGCTCTGCTGCCGGGGCGCTGGCCGTCGAGCTGGCTTGTGGCGTCTCAGTCGTCTTGGTTTCTTCGGGAGCTTTCGCCTCCGGTTTGGTCTTTTGTTCGCTCTCAGTCGGCTTCGGGGAGGGTGTCGGCTCCGCTTCATACTGCCCGCCGAACCCTTGAGAGCGGTCCACATTCGGACGTTTGATCTGAGGTTTCTTGCGACGATATTCGCTGCTCATTGGGACGCCTCAATCTGCTCAAGGATCGTGCGCGCTTCGCGCAGTGCGTCGAGGTAATACCGAGCGTGGCCCCGCATGAGCGCGTTAGGATCATTCTGCCGTTTTTCTGCCAGCTCGTGCATCGGCCCTTCCCGATCCACGTCGCCGTGCTGAGCTCGATCCAGGAACATTTCATCAATGACCGGGAAGGCTTCAAATGCAGCTTGAGCGGCAAGGACCATAGATTTCGTCGGCTTCGACGGCATCCGGGTCAAGACGACCGAGAACGGGGGCATCAGGGACGGATCATCTGCGGCCTCACATGCCCGCCGATAGTATTGGTAGGTGTCGCGCGTTATCTTCACGTCGGTTTCACTCGGCATCATCGGGCAGATCAGGAAGTTGCTCTGTTCAACCAGAATATCGGCCCACATGCCCCCTGCCCCCAGCGTGTCGATGAAGACGTAGGCAGCGGTCTTTTCCGCTTCATCGAGCATAGCTTCGAGCGCATTCGGGTCGTCCAGTTCCTTCACAGTCAGTCCCGGCGTTTCTCGCCCCAGGTCTTGATGCCAGCGGAACAGCGCCTTTTGAGGGTCAGCGTCGATAGCCAGTGTTTCGTGTCCGTTGGAAACGGCGGCGTCGGCCAGCGCCCGCATCAGCGTCGTCTTTCCGCTGCCGCCTTTTCTCGAAAGTGCCGTGATGACTATCATCGCAAGTCGTCCTTCTATCTGCTCGCTGCGGCCTGCGTTTTGCGGTGTGCGGCCTGCTGTCTGCCATTTGTGGCATGTGGTTCTCGGTTTGCGGCCATCGGTTTGTGGCTACCTGTCTGGTTTTTGCAGCTCGCGGTCTGCGGTGTCAATATTGCTGGATGCGGTGTGCGGTAAGTTGTAAGCGGCCTGCGGTATGAGGGGCGCGGTATGCAGTTAGCAGGGAGTGGTTTGCGGTCTGTGGTTTGCGGTAATCGGTTAGCGGCCCGAGGTCTGCAATTGCCGATACTGCGGTGTGCGGCGTGATGCTTGCGGTGTGCGGTGATCGTCTTGCGGCTATCGGCTTGCAAGGTTGCGGTACGCGGCCTGCATGTTGCGGCGAACGTTGTGCTGCTTAAGGTTTGCGGTTTGCGGTGTGCGGTCTGACGTATGCGGCCTGCGGTGTGCAGCGAAGCTGCTGACCCCCCGAATTTGCATAATTTCGGATGCGCAGCGCGGAGGGCAGGGTGAGCGCGCCTCGGCAATGCCCGTGAGAGCGCCTGTGCTGGCCGCTGAGTGCCGTTCAGTCCCTTGCGGGGCCCTCACCCGCGGATGCGCCCCTTGGCGGCTGTCAGGGCGCGCTTTTCAGCGCGGCCACCTCATCTTCGATTTCGGCGGCGTGGTCTCGCCCGGTGGGGCTCGACGTTCGCGGGCCTATGGCCGCTCAAGCGGAAGACGCCCCAAGTCGTTCAGTGGAAGCTCGCGCTTCCGTTGATCGGTGGGGCGTGGGGGTTTATTGGGGGAGAAGGTAGCAAGAAATAGAGACGTTAACTTCGCATGGCTCGCACACGCCGACTTCTCCCCCAAGAGCGATTCGCGATCGCTCGCGAATACGAAAAAGGCGTGTCTGCAAAGGCACTTGCAGCGCGTCACGGAGTGTCGACGCGAACGATCCATTACACCGTTCGTTCGGTGCGAGACGCGAAGACCGAGAACCAGTCGAGGACACGGACAATCGGAGCCAGGGTGACGGAGGACGAACTGGCTGCCTTCGATCAAGTCTTGAAACGATACGGCATCGAGAACCGAAACGATGGGTTGCGGGCGTTGATGCACGCCGCAGACGGTCTGTTCGTCACGGACGCCGAGCTAAAAGATGAGCTTCACAGCCATCGCGTTGCGCTGAATCGTATCGGGAACAACATCAGTCAGATTGCAAAGCGGTTGAACGAGGCGAAGCTGAAAGGCTTGAAGCCGCGGATCCATCAGGACGACATGGCCCAAATTCGGGGCCTCGCCGGCATGGTGATGACCTTCGGCGACCAGCTTCAAGGGATGATCCTACAGCGCCGCAACGGTCTAGCGCTTCGCGTTTCCGATGCTTTGAGGGCCTTCGGCAATGGCTCGTAGTGATGCCGTGTCGGCTGTATCCGGCGAGCTGTTTCGCGACGGGTGGAGCAAGATCAGGGGCGGGGCAGGCGCCCAGGCCCGCCGCCAAAAGCAGCTCACGCGCGCCGCTCGGGGCCACTCGCCCGCGATCTTCAAGCCGGTGAAACAAGGCGGGTGCCGTACGCGCTCCCAGCTTTCAGGCCAGTTAAGCTACGTCGGCACCAAGGCATCGCACATCATCGATAGCCGGGGTGTTCATGATGGAAGCGGGCCTCTTACCGAGCAACAGATTAACGATATTGCAGATCGTTTCTCCGGCAACTGGAACGAGCGGTTCAGCCCGAAGCTCGGCCATACCACGCATATGATCATGGCTTTCCCCATTGGTACGAAGGGGGAAGACGTTCGCGATATGGCCGGTGAGGTCTGCGAACAATTTTTCATGCAAGAGGGACAACAATTTGACTATATTGTAGCTATCCACGAGGATCGCGCGCACCCTCATGCCCACGTCATCCTCAACCGCCGGTCTGCCGAAGGGGAGCTGTTCTATCTCGGGCGCGATCATCACTTCAACTACGACGACTTCCGCCAGGCGATGGTCGAAGCGGGAGAGCGTCATGGGGTTAGGTTGGAGGCCAGCCGTCGCGTTGATCGCGGCGTTGCGAGCTACAGCCCCAACAAGAGCGAAGTCTATCGCGCCAAGGAAGAGGGCAGGGAGCCGCAAGCGCGTGAGCGCGTCGGTCCCGATCTTGATCGGGCCTTGGCCGACATTGCCAGCACGGCGGAGCTTTATCGGTCGCTCGCAGTGGAAGCGACGGCCGAGAACCGAGAGGGCGTTGCCAACGCCCTGAACCGCGCCGCCGCCCTGCTTGGACGTGGCGAGCCGCTAGAGCCTGATGGAGAGATTTACATGGCCGAGACGCAAACCTTCGATGAGCTTCGGAGCGATTTTTCCGATCTTGCGACGCAGGCGGAGGCAAAGGCTCGGACGTTGGCGCCTGACCGCCGCGCCTCATTCGAGCGCGAGTTGTCCGACATTTACGCCAGCGTGTCGCGCTCCGAGACCTACAAGAACGCGCCGACCGAGACGGGCATTTATGCCGAAAACAATATCAACCGGGAGGCAATTGGCCGTCTCGAGGAAGCCGACACGCGCGCGCAGATCGAGAGCGCGCTTGAGGGGACGGGCATTTCGGCGGATGCCGTCGCGGCTCGCGTTGAGGCGGGCGCGAACAGCGAGGCTCTTGAGCGCCAGTGGCTCACCGACGACATACGGCAGATTGCAGAGCATGACGGCTTGGACCTGTCGCGCGCCGAGGATCAGCAGATTGCCGTGGACCGGCTCGACGCCGTTCATGTCCAGCTTGGCGAAGCTCTTTATGAGGCGGATGTGCTCAGAGATTCCGGAGTCAGCGACGCGGACGCCGAGCTAGTCGAGCAGGGCGATGCCGCTTCGCCCACCGCTTCTGTCCTTGCCGCGATGCGCCAGGACAGCGCCCGCGATCCGTTCGCCAGCGACAACGAGCGGGACGCTTACCGTGCCGAGATCGAGTCCGGGCTAGACGAGGATCAGATCGAGGATCTTCGCCACGGCAGCGACGAGGCGCTGGCCGAGGTTTCCGATGACCGGCTCGACCGCCTCTATGCGGCGAAAGCTTACCTGCAAACCGACGCGGCCACCGCCGAGGGCGAGGTCATGCAGGAGATCAACAACGAGATCGCGAACGAAGAAGTCGATGCCGCGCGGCTGCGTCATTCCGCTACGGACACGGAGAAAGGGCAGACCCATGGGTAACGGCAAATTCGCCGGAGCCGTTCTCAGCCTGACACTGGTGGGTGCGGCCATCGGCTATGTGATCGCGACCGCCTTCCTGACGTTCCGCTATTCGGGCGTCTCGGCCGACGTGGATTTTCTCATGCTCGCCCGAGACTACACGAGCATGGCGTCGAGCCGCCCGGAAGACTTCACCATCGTCAACCTCATCATCGGCGGCTTCGGAGCCGCCGGTCTTCTTTTGAGCGTCGTTCTAGCAGGGGAGGCCCTGACAAAATTCGGGGAAACCCACTGGCAAACCGCGCGCGAGATGAAGCGCAATGGCTTCTTCGGCTCTGTCGGGACCGGCTTCATCCTTGGCAAGATGGGGAAGCCAGGAAGCCGCGCGAACCTCATCATGTCGAAGGTCTTTCCGCACGCCTTGATCGTCGCTCCGACGGGCCGAGGGAAGACGACCGGTTTCACCATTCCGAACATGCTGACTTTCAAGGGCAGCGCCGTGGTCCTGGACGTGAAGGGGGAGATTTTCGACGCGACCGCACGTCATAGGGCAGGGGAGGGCGATAAGGTCTACCGCTTCGCGCCGACCGACTGGCAGAACAACCGAACGCACCGCTACAACCCGCTTAAGCGCATCTACGAGCTGGAAAACCCCAACCAGCAGCAAATGGAGCTGCAACTGTTGGCCTCGCTTTTCCTGCAAAGCGACAACGACCGTATGCAGGGGCTCTTGAAGGGCGGCATCGACCTGTTCGTCGCGGCCGGACTCCTTGCCTTCGAGCGCAAGAGACCGACCCTTGGCGAGATATACCGGATCACCGCGTCTGGCGGTGACAAGCAGAAGGAATACAACGCGCGCCGCCTTGAGGTTCAAAACCCTGCGGCCCGGTTAATCTTCGAGCGCATGGCTTCGACCAACAACGATACGCTTACGTCCTACGTCTCGCTCCTGATGACCTCCGGTCTCGACCAATGGAGCAACCCGGCGATCGACCATGCCACTGCGGATTCTGATTTCGACTTTCGCACGATCCGCAAGCAGCCGTTTACGGTGTATCTCGTGGTGGCCCCGTTGATGGTGAAGCCGCTGGCTTCCCTGATCCGCCTCTTCTTTTCCGACCTGATCGCCTCGCTACAGGACCGTCAGCCAGGCAAGGACGAACCGTGGCCGGTGATGATTATGCTGGACGAGTTCAACCGTCTCGGGAAGATGCCTATCGTGGTCGATAGCATCGAGACCCTGCGTTCGTATCGCGGCCACCTCGCCATCGTGACGCAGACGATCCCGGCACTCGATGAAATCTACGGCGAGAACACGCGGCGGTCCCTACAAGGCAACGCCGGCGTGAAGCTCTACCTCACGCCCTCCGACGAGAAGACCGTCGAGGAATTGAGTAGCGCCGTCGGCAAGACGACCAAGCGTGTTGTCACCCGATCACGCGCCGTTGGCCGAAACCCCTTCGAGGGGCGCAGCACGTCCGAGCGCACCGAGGAAGCACCGCTTCTGACCGAGGACCAGGTGCGGCGTATGCCGCTCGATGATATTGTCATGGTCATCGACGCCCAAATGCCGGTGCGCGCGAAGCGCATCCAGTATTTCAAGGATTCCTACTTCAAGCGTCTCTACGAGGCGCAGACTGGCGCCTATCCTCTGCCCGACGAGGGCGTCGTATCCGTCGATCCAGCGGAAACCGCCGAGCATGAACTGTCTTCTGACGCGCCCGATGATGCGGTGGAGCCAGAGGCCAGCAGCCTTCAATCAATGCTGTCACGCGACCCCGCCGATGAGAGCGACCAAGGGGGCGGGGAGCCGGAGCTGCCGTTTTCCGGGAATGGCCCCGACCCAGACGAAGAAGCGACGACCGACCCTTCCGGCCTGCAGCCGGGCTCCGGCCGCTCCGAAGAGAGCATGAGCATCAAAAAGGCCACGGAGACTGAATCCCCGGAAGGCCGGACGATCCGCCCCGGCAGGCGGCGGCGATCCCGCTCCGTCAGCGATCAGCAGATGGCCTTCGATCTTGCCACGCAGACGGAGTTACCCTTGGGCGGCCAAGGTGAGAGTGAAGGCGACCGAGAGACCTTGGAGCAAGGCGTCAGCAGTCTTCAAGCGTTGCTCGACCGGGAAAACGAGAGCGGGAACCTCCGCGCGGCTGAGTGATAGCGACCGCGCCTTGCCACCATGAGAAAGGTGGCCATTGCAGAACGGAGTAGAGTCTTAGGTTCGCGCGAGAGCTGCCGTTCAAGCAGCGCGCAGCGAATGGCTCTAGAGAGCCCTTTTTGACGAATGCTGCCGAGCGACTGGACGGCCGCTTCGGCGGACCCGCAGCTTAGCGAGGTGTTCTCCGTTCGGGTCTAGACATACTCCGTAATGCGTTTCAACAAGGCGACACCGGCACCTGATAGAACGCCGCAAGAAGACGTAAGCTCTTGACGACGCCCGGTGTCGAGCGGGTGGGGTCCTGTTATGTGACCGTAAACTGCCCCATCATGCCCGCATCCTCGTGTTCGAGGATGTGGCAGTGATACATGAATGGTGTCTCTTCCGAAGCCAGCTTGTCGAACCTCAGCAGGATTCCGGTCGGACCCTGCACACGGACAACATCTTTCCAACCGATCTGCGCCGAGTCGACCGGCCGTCCGTTCTGACTCACGCCTCACGATAATTGTCACACGCCTCAACACCCTTTGCGACCACGTCGAGAAGTGCGTCCACATCGTTCAGAAGGACCGTGATGCGCGGGTTGCTGATACGGTAACGGATGAAGCGCCCTTCGCGGTCGCTGGCGACAAGCCCGCAGTCCAGCAGGCACCTCAGATGGTTGGAGACGTTGGGTTGCGATAGTTCGGTCCGCTCGACGATCTCGTGAACGGCCAATGGCTCGTTGCAAAGTGCACCGAGGATGGCCAGGCGGCTCGGGTCCGCGAAGCCGCGGAACAGCTTCGCCCGTCGCTCGATGGTCGCGCTCTTGCGGTCATCGACGATTTGGGCCATATCACTCCTCGCTGATACGTTGTTCTTCAATTCATTCTAGCAGGAATAGCGCGACCATGGCCAACACCGAAAGTGCCGGACCGACGGCAGATGTTCCGCCCGTCCGTTACCGGGTTTCCGGTATGGACTGCGCGAAGGATGCCGCGCAGATCGAGCGGGCGGCGCAGTCGGCCGGAGTCGCGGCTGACGATGTGAAGGTGTCGGCGGCGACGCACATCATGACACTGAGCGCCCCCGAAGCGCGCCTGCCGGACATCGAAAAGGCCGTTGCGGTGACCGGCTACGGCTTCGACCGGATCGAAGGCGATGGAGACATTCCGCCGAATCCCGCCCATCAGGACCCGGCCTACCGACGCGCGCTCTGGATCGTCGTGATCCTGAACGTGGGTTACGGTGTCGTTGAAATGATCGGCGGGTTCATCGCCGGGTCACAGGCCGTGAAGGCCGATGCGCTCGATTTCATCGGCGACGGCGCGATCACCTTCCTTGGCCTGCTGGCCATCGGCTGGAGCCTCGCCTGGCGGGCACGGTCGGCCTTGATCCAAGGCATCTTCCTCGGCCTGCTCGGCCTTGGCGTCCTCGGCACGACCATCGTGCGAGTCTTCGAACGGACGACGCCGGATGCAGGTCTAATGGGCCTGCTTGGCATGATCGCCCTTGTCGTCAACGTCATCTCCGTTCTGCCGCTGCTGCGGTTCCGCAAGGGCGACGCGAACATGCGGGCCGTCTGGCTATTCTCGCGCAACGACGCCATCGGCAATGCGGCGGTTGTCGTTGCCGCCGGTCTCGTGGCGTGGCTGGGCAGCGCCTGGCCGGACCTCATCGTCGCCTTCGGCATCGCCGGACTGTTCCTGCACTCGTCTTGGGCAATCATCCGCGATGCGCGGGCCGATCTGAAGGCAGCGGCATGAACAGCCGCGTTCTGGGCGGGCTCTGCGCGATCGCGGCGTTCGGCCTCGATCAGGGTACCAAGGCGCTTGCGCTGAACACACCGGCGCTTGAGCGCGGCGTCGAGGTTCTACCCTTTCTCAATCTCGTGCGGGTTCTGAACGATGGAGTCAGCTTCGGTATGCTGGGCGGGATCGTGCCTTGGTGGGGTCTCATCGCGCTTGCTGGCGTGATCGTGGCATGGCTGCTGATCTGGTTGTGGCGCGCGCCGGACAGGCTGACGGCTGCCGCTCTCGGTCTGATCATCGGCGGCGCGCTCGGCAATGTCCTCGACCGGCTGCGTTATCAGGCCGTCCCGGATTTTCTGGATTTCCATTACGGAACATACCACTGGCCGTCCTTCAATCTTGCGGATGTGGCGATTTTCTGCGGTGCGGCCCTGCTGTTCTGGGACAGCTTCCGCTCGGCGCAGAACAAGCCCGAACGTAACCACCGAGAAGAAAACGTTACGGGGAAATAATCGATGTCCAGCATTCCATCCGCAAAGGGCATCGACAGCACGCTTGCCCTGCTGCGCAACCCATATGAGTTCATTCCGGACACATGCCGCGATCTTGAGGGCGACCTGTTCGAGACCCGCATCCTCTTTCAAAAGACGATCTGCATGACTGGTGCCGCAGCTGCGGAGGTCTTCTATTCCGAGGATGGGCTCGTGCGCGCAGGCTCGATGCCGAAGCGTATCCAGAGAACCCTGCTCGGCGAAAAGGGCATCCAGGGGCTCGATGGCGAGGCCCACCGTCATCGGAAGCGGATGTTTATGTCACTCATGGCGTCGGAGCGGATCGAAGCTCTCGAAAACACGACGCGGGACCTGTTGGACCGCTACGCACGGGACTGGCAAGCGGCGGAGAAGGTCGTTCTCTACGACGAAGTGCGCGAAATCCTCACCAGAGCTGCCTGCGCCTGGTCGGGCGTGCCGCTTCCCGAAGCGGAGGTCGAGACGCGGACGGCGCAGATGACGGCGCTCTTCCAAGACGCCGGGGCGGTCGGCTGGAAGCACTGGGGTGCGCGTCTGGCGCGGCATCGCGCAGAGCGTTGGACAGCCGGGATTATTGAACGGCTGCGCGACGGAAGCCTTCAGACAGGACAGGAAAGCGCCGCCCATGTCGTCGCGACGTGGCGCGATCTGAATGGGGAGCTGCTGACCTCCAAGGTTGCCGCCGTGGAGCTTCTGAACGTAGTACGCCCGATCGTCGCCGTCTCTGCGTTCATCGCCCAGGCGGCGCATGCCCTGCATCGGCATCCCGAGTGGCGGCAAAAGCTGAAGGACGACGAGGGACAGCTCGAAACTTTCGTGCAAGAGGTCCGCCGTCTGTATCCGTTCTTTCCCGCGGTCGCGGCACGGGTGAAGAGTGATTTCGAGTGGCGCGGATATCGCTTTTCCAAAGGGTACAGGGTTCTGCTCGACCTCTACGGCACAAATACCGACGCTCGCTCGTGGGACGCGCCGCAAGAGTTCCGGCCCGAGCGGTTTCACGATCGGGAGGTCACCCCCTACGACTTCATTCCGCAGGGCGGTGGTGATCACCACAGGAACCACCGTTGTCCGGGCGAGTGGATCGCGATCAGCCAGATGAAGGCGTTTTGCAGTTTCTTCGTGAACGCCATCGACTACGAAGTGCCAGATCAGGATCTGGATCTGGAAACCGAAGAACTGCCGCCCATGCCTAAATCCCGGTTCATCATGCGCAACGTCAGGCGTCGGCAGTAGCGTCGGCCTCCTCCGGCTCGACCGACCGCGCATCCTTGGTGGCCTCAAACGCTTCCCACGCAACGTAGGGCACGATCAGAAGCGCCGCGACCGGGTCGGCCCACCACCAGCCCATCCATTGCGTCAGACCGATCCCGGCCAACACCACGATTGTCTGATACTGGCAGATCATGGTGTCCTTGGCATCGTACTTCAGGGCGGGCGCATCGAGCCGTTTGCCATAGCGATACTTGCCCCAGGCGAGGAACGGGTTGACCACGAGCGAAGCACCCAGAATCGCGATACCCCACCAGTTGAAGCCCGGCGCCTTCTGCGAAATGAAGGCGGAGACCGCCTCGTAGAGGATCGCCGCGACGACGATCCAGAAGGCACAGGCAACCACGTAGAGCGCGACCTTCTTGCGGTGCAGGACCGTGCGCTTGCCGGCACCGTCCTTCTCCCCCTTCAGGCGCCAGATCAGCGTCGCGGCTGAGGTGGCTTCGACCGTGCTGTCGAGACCCCAGCTTACCAGTGCCGCGCTGCCGGTCAGAAGTCCCACGGTGACGGATACGACGACCTCGATGATGTTGTAGACGAGGCTGGCGATCTCGACGCGGATGCCGCGCGTCAGATTGGCCTGCCGGTTATCTTTCTGACTACTCATAATACCTCATAATGCGGAGCCTGCAGCAAAAGTTCGAGGCGGGAATTGATTGCCTTGCCATTAGTGTTGCGCCACGAATCGAAAGCCGATGTTGTTCTTTTTCCAAGCTTCCTTAGTAGAGGCGAGCTTGCCCCTCATACATGAATACGAATGGCCTCGGACCTGTCGCGTAGCCGGTGTCGAGCCGCTCGATCCGAAACCCGCTCTTCTCGACAAGGGCGTTCGTCGGGCGGTCAAGGTGACAGTTCCCGGCGCAACGCTTCCAGGCAGGCGTGAGCCAGCGCTGCCAGCGCCGGACACGGGCTTCCGGCGCCAAACCATGCTCGACGAAGCGGAAGATGCCGTCCGGCTTGAGAACGCGCCGGATCTCGGCGAGCGCCTTCTCCGGCTCCGACACGCTGCAGAGCGCCCAGGTGGCGACGACGCAGTCGACGCTGCGATCCTCCAGCGGCAATGCTTCGGCCACGCCCTCGATCATCTCGGCCGCGGGCATCAGGCCATGGGAGGTTTGCGCGGCCCGAGAGAGGAGTTCGGGCGACGGGTCAACACCGATGATCTGACGCACGGCCTCGGGGTAGAGCGCAAGGTTCAGGCCCGAGCCGATCCCGATCTCCAGCACACGTCCATGCAGCCCGGAGGCGGCGCGGCGCCGGTAGGGAAGAAGTTGATCCTGGCCCATCGCCAGATGCGTCAGCCGAGGGAGGATATGTTTCTCGTACAGTCGCATCTGTTCACCCGATCCGCGCAAGGACAGGGAAGGTGTCCAGCAGCCAGTAGGCCAGTGCGCTCAACCGCCCGGTCATCATCGCCAAACCCATCAGGATCATGACGCCGCCCGCAGCCTGATGCAGGCGGCGACCCCAACGACCGATGCCGCGCAGCCTGCCGGCAATACTGTCGGTGAACCCCGCGACGACCAGAAACGGGATCCCAAGGCCGGCCGAGTAGAAGGCAAGCAATGCGACGCCCTCGCCAATCGTCGCGCTTGTCGCGCTGGCGGTTAGGATGGCGCCGAGGATCGGCCCGATGCACGGTGTCCAGCCGAAACCGAAGGCGAGTCCGAGCACGTAGGAGGCGACCGGTTGCCCGCCCGGCAGGTCGAGATGAAAACGCAGGTCGCGCTCCATGGCCGACAGGCGCGCTGCCCCGATCATGAACAGACCGAACAGGATCACGATCGCGCCGCCGACGAGGTTGAGTTCGTAGCGCCACTGCAGCAGCGCCTGACCGAGCGCGGTGGCAGAGGCCCCAAGCGCGATAAATATCGTGGAGAAGCCAAGGACGAAACAGAAGCTGAGCCAGACGGCCCGCCCCTTCGAAGGCGCTGCACTGCCGGTGACCGTACGTCCGGCAACGTAGGATACGTAGCCGGGCACGAGCGGCAGCACGCAGGGCGACAGAAAGGAAACGGCACCGGCCAGCAATGCCGCCATTAGTCCAAGAGCGGAAAGTTCAATCAAATCCACATCTCCAAACTGATCGGTAGACCGCCACCACGTGTGCGCACGGAGCGGAACGGCTGGCGCGGTCGTCGTGCTTTTCCATGTCCTATTGCTTACGTTCGTCAATAAGAGCGCTTATCTGCGCAACGGCTTCGGGGCTGTTCCATTCGGCCGGGCCTGCGAGGCGCCCGCGCTCGCGCCCAATGCGGTCGATCAGAATCGTTGTCGGCAGGCCCACCACGGCCAAGGCCAGCATCGCGCGCGTATCCTCCGCGATATAGAGATCGAGGTTGCGAATGCCGGTCTCTCGGTAGAAGCGGCGCACAGGTTCGAGACCGGCCCGATCGATCGACAGCGGCAGAACATGAAAATCCGATCCGCCGAGGCGCGCTTGCAGCGCGTCGAGCGTCGGCATCTCCTCGCGACAAGGCGGGCACCAGGTCGCCCAAATGTTCAGAAGCACGACACGTCCCTCGAAGTCCGCCAGCGTCAGATTCCGTCCATCTCCATCCACGAAAGGCGGCGACAGGAGATCACGCGGAGTCCCGTGATTAGGGATCGGTGGTCGGGCGGAGGCAGGGCTTGCCGCAAGCGCCAAGACTCCGGCAAGGACGTCACGTCGCCTCACGGGTCGCTCTCAGCCTGCAACCGGCGCACGACCGGCAGAATGTCCTCCTCAAGCGAGGCCTGATCAAAGGGGCCGACATGCTTGTATGCAATGCGCCCCTCGGCGTCGATTATGTATGTTTCCGGCACTCCATAGACGCCCCAGTCTATCGCAACGCGGCCTGATCGGTCCGCGCCGATGCGGGTGAAGGGATCGCCGAGCTCTTCGAGGAAACCCAGCGCCTCCTCGGCATTGTCCTTGTAGTTGATACCGTAGATCGGAACGGTGCCCGCTTCGGCAAGATCGACGAGAAGCGGGTTCTCCGTGCGGCAGGGGACGCACCACGACGCCCAGACGTTGACGAGAGAAACCTGGTCTAGCAGGTTCGCCGAGGCTAGGCCGTCCTGCCGCCCTTCGATGGGCGGGAGCGCGAATTCCGGGATTGGTCTTCCGATCAGCGTCGAGGGCAACCGGTCGTCGTTGTTCCAGAGGCCCCAGTAGAAGACTACGCCCAGCAACCCAAACAGAAGAATAGGCAAAATCATGAGCGGCCGTCCGCTCCGGCGCCGCTGTTCTTGGTTATCCTTCGAACTCATAGCCTGCCATCAATGCTTGGAAGGAATAAGGTATCAGCAACCGCTGATATGAAGCAAACCGTCGCCGATCACAATGCCGAACGATGGGGGAGGCTTGGCCGCGGCTTCGCAGACCCGAGCCATACTTACTGTCTAGATTCTTAAGAAATCAGCGAAAGGTCGGTATCTGAAGAGGCCGTTGAATTCAGACCTCTGAACGGCCCCTTCGTCCGCACAGTCGCCGCTCACTCTTGGTCCAGCGAACGTCGGCTATCCCAAGCGATCCTCCGGTGCCTCTCGACAGATGCCTTACCGTAGGATTTCACACCGTCCTGCAATGGACCCCAAAAAAGCCCGCTGAAGCGGGCATTTTTCTATGTCTCGGACAGTCTCTTGTTGCGCTGCATCATCCTTTGGACTCGCGCGCCAGCGCCCAGGGCGGCCGACCTCGACGCCGACCCGGCCAGCTCCGTTCCGCTTCGCATCCCGCGTTGCGCCCGAGCCTGCGAGCCGCTTGTGTTCGCGGCCCCCGCCGTGAAGGAGCGAATGCCTTCGGGGCTGACCGCCTGCATCGCCGGCATCACCACATTGCCGGAGATCGAGCGCACGAGAAACGGCGTGGCCAAGATGAAGGCTTTGGACATGAGAACCAGCATGAAGAAAGGGATCAGTGCCCCGATATTCTCGGCCGAGCCCGGATCGCCAAGGGTTGCCATGAGGGAACCACCCACACCGATGATTGTCGCGAAGATGCCCGCGATGACCACAGGATAGAGGGCGAAAGAGGCCGTCGAGCTGACCCAGCGGAGAAAGTAGTCTTTCGTCGCGTCGAAGAGGGTCAGGAAGATCATGATCGGCGCAAGGGCCAGCATGAGTGTGAGGATCACGCGCGAGAAAACCACGATGAAGGCGGCGATCCCGCCGAGAAGGCTGAGAAGAACGAGGCCGATGCCGTTCGTGATCGCGCCCTGCATCCAATTCATGCTGTCTGCAATCGCGTCCAGATATTCCGTCATGTTCTCGATGAGACCGTCGAACTCTTCCGCGAAGGTGCCCGAAGGCCCGATTTCGCCGCCGCCGCCGACCGAGGCGACAAGTGATCCCGCGATGGAGTCGATGCCGTTGAGAAGCGCCGACGAGAATTGATCGAACTGCGTCCAGCTCTGCGCGAAGATCGAGATCAGCACCATCTTGACCACGAGCCAAAACGCCATCCGACCGTCCATGTCCCGAAATCCGAATATGAGGTTCAGGAATACGAGGATCACGACCAATGTGCAGGCTACCGTCCCAATAGTGCCGACCGTCGCCGCAACCATTCCGAATTGCGTCTCAGCCGCATCATTGAGAAACCCGTCAGTCGTCTCGACAAAGAACGTTACGACGCCCATTTTCGTTCTCCTGCTCTACCAGAGCCCGGCGTCTCTACAGATCGGCCGACCTTCATTCCTGTAGGTCTTCGTCGCTTTCCGAATGTCGGGGATGACTTCCAGAAACTCGAAGCGCGAGATTCCGGCAAATTCGGTTTCCATCGCCTCTGTCACGTTGTCCCAGGACGGGAAGCGCAGCTCGCAGGTGCATTCCCCGGCTTCGACCACATTGCGATAGCCTTCCTGCTGATACAGTTCCGTCGCCAGCTCCGAGCGCGTCAGGCCCTCATTGGAGGGGTTCGCGACCCATTCCGGGCGCGCAGGCGCATCCGGGCAATCCGGGTTCTCCGGCTCTTCGTTTAGATCGGGCAGCATGAACGAGTCCTGCGCAGCCACAGGTCCAGCCATGAGGCCCGCCATCATAAGGGCGGCAAGGTGGCGTCCCATCATGCCACCGCCTTTGGCTCAGCCGCCATCGGCCGCTTGAAGAAGAGGTGCAGATCAGTCGGCCCGGCCGTCACGACCGATACCAGCTCCCAGCCTTCTGCACTCCGCCGCGCGAGAGTAGCCGGCATTTCCTTCGTCTTTTTCCGCAAGTCGATGGTATCGACCTCATGCTCAAACTTCATCATGGCCTTGGCCCTCCTTTTCTTCCGCGCCCGGCAGGAAAAATTCGGTGATACCCCGGTCGCCTTCGAGACGGCCTGTCTGAATTACCACGTCGATAGAGTTTTCGATGTAACGCACCATGTCGGCGTAGGTCATCGGGACGTTTGTTTTCAGGGCAGCAATGGCGAGTCTTTGCATCGCCAGTTGCGGCGTCTCAGCGTGCAGTGTCGTCATCGAGCCACCGTGCCCGGTATTGATCGCTTCGAGGAAGGTCATGGCTTCCTGTCCGCGCACCTCGCCCAGCACGATCCTGTCAGGCCGCATCCGCAGCGTTGAAGTCAGTAGCGCGTCTGCCGTTTGATGCTCGACTTCGCGGTTCGAGATCAGCGTGACCGCATTCGGCTGCGCTGGCAGCAGCTCTGCCGCCTCTTCGATGGTGACGATCCGCTCTTCCGGCGGCACGTAAGAAAGGATCTTCCGCGCGGCGACCGTCTTGCCCGTGGACGTGCCCCCGGCGACGATCATGTTGAGCTTGTGATCCACGCAGAAGCGCAGGCAGGCGGTAATATCGCCGCTTGCTACAATGGAGCGCAGCTCGCGCGTTCGCTCCTGCCGGACTTGTTCGAGGCTACATTCCTCGCCGTAGAGGAACTTCAGCTCGATCTTGTCGAGCGGAACGTTCGTGAAGAACCGCAGAGAGATCGACGCACCGCGGCCGACCACAGGCGAGACCATAACCTGCGCGCGGATCGGTCGATTCCGATATTCGATGCTCACCGAAACGACCGGCTTCGACTTGCTCATCGTCGTTTGCGTGGCCGATGCCACTTGGTTCGCCAGGTCTTTCGCCTGCGTCTCCGACAGCGCCGTTTCAAGGGGCTGCATGAAGAGGTCCCCCTGAAACTCTCCCCACACACGCCCGTCAGGGTTCACGCATATCTCGATTACGTCCTCCCGCGAGGCTTCGGGGATGCGGTCGAGAGAGCTTTCGAGATACCCGGAGCCCATCAGAAAATCTCCAGGTCCCGGTCCACCATGACCGTGACCGTCTCGCCTTGGTCCACGTGGATCACTGGACCGAGGGACAGGTAGTCATCGAGGGCACTGTTCGAGGCGCTTTCCAGATCGCCACCAACCTGATCCGCCGCGTCGGCGGCATCCTCGCTTTCAAGCTGACCGGTGCCATAGCTGGCCCCAGCCGAGATCAACGAGATAAGAGCCGCTGAACCGAACCGTTCGTCGAACCGGGAGTCCACGAACCCGCCCACACCTGAGCGCCCCAGCTCATCGCCACCGAAGGCGCTGATTTCGACGGTCTGCTGTGTCGGCAGAATGATCCGGTCCCAAGCGATGGTGATGCGCTTCTGCGCAATCTCGACGCCCGACTGGTAACGCCCAATAAGCCGCGAGCCACGTGGGATCAGGACGCGCGACCCGTCATAGGAATAGACGTTCTCCGACGTGAGCGCGCGCACCTGGCCGGGTGTCGAGCTATCGACGGCCGTTTCGAGCGACGCCTGTATCAGCGTTCCTTGCGGTACCGTGTTCGACGGATTTGCTATCACTTCCGCCTGAGTGACCTCGGCCGTCGCGCCGCCGTTGCGGACGAAATCGGTCCCCGCATCGAGTAGCTGTTCAGCCTCATCGCCAGCGCCGTTGTCGGACCCACCGCCGCCAAATGCGATGATGCCGCTCTCGTTGCGCGCGGCTTGAAACTCCCGCGCCTCCTGCCGCCGCCGTTCCAGTTCCGCAAGGCGGCGCTGTTCCTCTTCGTTCGGCCCGGTCTCGGCCGGAGCCGTGGCGGGCGTCGGGTTGGGCTGCAACCGCGCGAGATCCAGGTCTGCTTGAAGCTGACGAAGCTCCCGGTCACGTTGTTGGAGCTGACGCTGAAACTCGCTCTGAGCCTCTTCGTTCGCCTCTTGCAAGTCTTCGACCTGCGTAAGCAAATCATCAACTCGAGCGTCTTGCTCCGACGTGTCCTGCTCTTCGGCCGGAGCGTCGCGAAGATTTTCAATCTCCGCTTGGAGCCTGTCGATCCGATCCAGCAGCTCGGAGTTCGGGGCCGCTGCCGGTTGTGGCTCAGGCTCCGGTTCAGGTTCCGGCTCAGGTTCAGGAACGCGCGTCGGTGTGATCGTCCCGAACCCGTCACCTTCGGGCTGAAACTCAGCCGGAGCGCCCGTCTGCATCCGCTCTTCTTCTTCGGGCTGCATAGAGAGATACACCAAGCCGCCCATTAGGCTGATCGCCGCCACGCCGCCGATAGCCACCAAAGGCGACACGTTCGGGCGCTGGCGGCGTGTCCCGGAGCCCCCGCCGCTCTCACTGCTTTCAAGGGCTTGCAGACGCTCTTCGAGGCTCGGATTTCCCTCGCCGTTGGTGTTCTCATCGCTCATTGCTGGCCTCCTTGCGTCGGCAGGGTTTCCACGCAGATTTCTTGGTCGCCAAGGCGCAGCACCCACCTGTTGTTGACGCCGGAGACGCGGATCACGTCATCTTCGGTCGCCATGCTGTTCACCGACCGCTCATTGCCGTTCGACCATTTGAAGATCGAAGGCACAGGCGCATTTCTGGCGAAACGGAAGTAGGTGAACGTCCCATCGTCCCAGATCGCGGTCGGTGTGATTTCTGACTGACCGCTCACGCCGTAATTGGTGTTCGGCGCACTCCGCGCGACGGCATCGCGCGGCTCAGCGCGCCGGTCCTGCGGATAATCGAACCGCACCACGTAGTGCGTCGGGTTCGAGGTCTCGGTGACGCTGAAATAGTAGCTGCGGCGATTGGTGTAGACCGTGATGTTGGTCGAGATACCTTGCGCCCCGGGCTTGATCGCAAAGGCGCGGCCTCCGGGCACCCCGTCCAGCATGAAGCCTTCCGTATCGCCGGCGATGATCGAGCGGATCGTCTCGCCCTGTCCGAACTCGATGCTCGTTACGTGGGTCATCGAGACGTTGATCCGGTAGACCTCGCCGTCGCGATAGGTGGCTGTGCGAACGCGGCTGTCGTAGTGCCCAGGTCGCGGGGAATATTCCGCCTGCGCGGCCGTGGCCGCGAGTGCGACTCCGAGAGCCAGTGTCCAGATGCCTCGTCTTTTCATGGCGTCACTCCTGCCTATCGGACACGACCGCGTATTCAGTCACCGTGAAGCCGAAGGGATTGCGCCACACATCGTCTATCTGCCGCATTTGTGCGGGCCGAAACTCATAGAGCAGCGTTGCCGTGAAGCTCCCTGTCTGCGTCCCTTCATTGGACGTCAGCCGCTTCCGAAACCGCACTTGTGCCCGGTTGTTCGTAATGAGGTTGATCGAGTCGATTTGCACATCGAGCCGCGCATCCTCGCCGTAGTTGTTGGGCGGATAATCGGCGTGGCCGCTGGTCCAGAGCTGCCGCAGGGAGGATTCCGCATTCCCATCGGACATGGCCAGGACACGCTCAATTCGCACATCGTTGTCGAGCTGGTTGTAGGTCTCCCGCGCGTTCACATAGCGGTAGACTTCGGCCTGAATGATCGCCGGGCGCTCCGTCAGCGAGACGGCTTCAACCGCCGCGTTCGGAACCGCCATGCCTGTCTCACTATCCACCGGGACCACAACCGGCGGCGGGTCCACATCGAGAACCGAGACAGCCGCAGCCGCTAGGCAGCCCGCGATGCCGAAGACCGCGCTCACGAGCGCAACCTTCTGCCAGAGCCGTTCACGGCGACGAGCGCCGTAAACAAGCTCTTCTTCAATGATCTCGTCTTGTTTAGCCACGCCTGCCTCGCTCATTCGAGGTCCGGCAGGGTGAAGTCCATGAACCTCTGTTCCTCAGCGATGGCGGCCGCATCGACCACACCGCTTTGACCGGACCCTACCGTCTGAATTGCTTCGAGTTCCCACATGCGCGTCATGGCGATCGCCAGCTCCGCCGTGACGCGCGTGTTGTGATCGACGCTCGACTTGAGCGTTTCCATGTCGGGGATCATCCCGACCAGCTCATCTACCCGCTCAAGCGACTGCGCCGCCTCGCGGTGGCTGTTCTGCGCGGCCGCCGACATGACCGCCCCTGTGGAGGCGCGCGTGGCGACGTTCTCCGCGCCTCGGTTGCCGCTGGACGCCATTTCCGACAGCGTATCTTCACCGAAGCCAGCTTCGGCCAAGACGCGCTCCATCTGCGTCTGAATCTCCGGCGCCGAACCGCCCAGGAGGCCAGAGAAGTCGCCGTTGGCGACGCCTTGGGCCAAGTCGATCACGTCCTCAAATTCCTGATCGAGAAGGCCGTTAAGGTCGCCGTTCTCCATCACCATCGCGGCCACGTTCGTCGGGCCGCTCAAGGCGTCATAGGTCTCTTCGAGCTGGTCGATTTGACTTTGGAGAAGTTCGACTTGCTCAAGTAGGCGGTCGAGTTGATCCGACTGGATGCCGTAGTCTTCCAGCATCTGCTGAATTTGCCGAATTTCCTGCGCGATGTTCTGTGTATCGACCACCGGCACGCCTTGCGCGTACGCCGGGGGCGCGGCCATGAACGCAACCGCGCTCGACAGCATGGCACCACCACCAGAGACGGCGACTGCACCCGTCAGGGCCGCCGCGCGGACCCACCGTCCTATCGTTTTCGAGATAGCCATCACTCGAAATCCTCCATTTGAAAGTCCATGAAGGCCCGCTCCTGGGCCGTTCGTGCCGCCATCGCGACTTGCTCTGCGGAAAGGGCGCGGGTCTGCGCCGCCTTGAGCCGAGTGCGGATCGCGACGAGCCGCGCCAGCTCAGCGCGCGCATAGGTGTTCAGGGCATAGGCTTCCTGAACGTCTTCGGTCTCCCCGATCCGCTCTATGATCGCGCTGACGCGCGCTGCGGCGGCTTGCACGGAAGTCAGGGAGTAGTCGCCGTAGACCCCGGAGCCGTAGGCCGTCATGCTCATGGTTGAGTTGGCGAGCGTCACAGGGTCGATGGTGCCAAGAGCATCCACGCCGCCGATGATCTCGAGGTAGTGGTTGTAGCGTTCGGGGATCACCTGCACGTAGTGCTGGGTTTCCTCGAACGGCGGGACGCCCCCATAGTTCTGCACGTTTCCAGGGCCGGCGTTGTAGGCCGCGAGCGCATGAATGATGTTCCCGTCGAACATATTCAGCATCGAGGCGAGGTAGCGCGCGCCGCCTTCGACTTGGAGATAGGGACTCTCGTAGTATTCCGGGTTGATGCCGAGATCGCTGGCAGTGCCCGGCATGATCTGCGTCAGACCGAACGCTCCAACCGGCGACTTGGCCCCGATGGTGAAGCGGCTTTCCTGCCAGATCAGAGCTTGGAGAAGCGCCCGCCATTGGACCGCGGACAGCCCGGCCGTGCCGACACCGGCGTTGCCGTGCGTCTCCTTTGCCACGCGGATAATCAGTCCTTCGACCGAGCCGCTGGCGTCTCCGAACCTTTCTTCGACTTCGCCGCCGCCCGTGCCCGGTTCACTGTTCCCCGCCTCGCCTTCAACGGCCCCGAACATCTGTTCCGCGCCGGGGTTGGTATCGACGGGCGAGTAAAGCTCATCGGAAGCCGTCTCATCCGAGCTATTATCTTCGAGGCTCGCGACCATGCCCGACACGTTCGTGTCGCCCATAGTCGCCGTCGAATGAATGTCGGCCAGAGCGTCGAGCTGTTCCTGTTTGATTTCGACCAGCCGCTCAGCGGTATCGAGAACGTCCTGTTGGAGCAGCAGATCGAGTTCCGTGCGCTCGATGATCCCCTGTATCTGCGCATTCTTCTGTGCATCGAAGACAGGGACGCCCTGCGCCCCTGCCACGCCGGGCAGGACGGTCAATGCTGTGCAGAGCATGAGCGCCGGGAGCTTAGTCGCCATCGGAGACAACCTTCCAGTGCTCCGAGTTCACCGGCGTGAAGGTGCAAGGCCCGTCAGTCGGGGCGAAGTTAAAGCACTCAGCGGTCGAGGGCTGATAGCCGCACCCGGCAAGGGTCACGGCCATCAGCAGGGCAGCGGTCAAGAGCTTCATCCGATCCTCCAGAAATCCGGGCGGTCGCGGTAGTCTTCCCCGACCAGTTCCTCGCCCTTTTCCATCCCGCCCAGGATGGTCAGAAGGTTGCCCAGCGGGCTCAGATCGGCATCGACCAGGACCGAGCCCTGATCGTCGCGCACAAGCCCGAGGCGCGAGTTGCTGCCCGAGTTGAGCAGCATGTCGAGTTCCTTGTCGTGCAGGCCGAGCAGGTCATAGTCGCTGCGGCGTGCCCGTATGTTGGGGAGAAGGATTTGCGTCGGGACCGCCTCAACGATGGTCTGACCAACGTTCGTCCTTTTGAGCTGGCTGGCATACTGCGTCATCATCACGACGACCGCGTTCTGCTTCCGGGCCGTGACGAGCCAGTTGCTCAGTCGCTCCGCGAAGTAGGGGTTATCGAGCGCCTTCCACGCTTCATCAATGACGATGATCGTGCGGCGTCGATCCTCGATTTTCCGCTCCACCCGGCGGAACAGATACGAGAGGACCGCCATGCGCTCTTTCTCGCTTTCGCTGTCCAAGATTCCGGTCAGATCGAAACCAACCGTCTCGCCTTCGAGCGAGAACGTGTCCTCTTGGTTGTTCCCGAAAATCCAGCCGTAGCGTCCGCCTTCGGTCCACTCGACAAGGCGCTCATGCAGATCGCCTTCGTCGTCGGTCGAGCTGAACAGAGAGGCCAAGTCCGTCCAGTTGCGAAGATCCTCGCGCGCTTCCGCGTTCTGCCGCACGACCTCTTGGATGCGGTTCACCTGCGTGGGCGTCAGCGGCTTGTCGGAGCGATGAACCAAAGCGGAGAGCCAGTCGGAAAGCCATGCCTGCCCGCGCGCGTCGATCTCTGTGCGGAGCGGATTTAGGCCGGTCTTCTCGCCCGCGTTGATGGACGTGTAGCGACCGCCGTTGGCGCGCACCGCCATTTCCATCCCGCGCCGGTAATCGAAGACGAACAGCCGCGCGCCCGCGCGCTTCGCCTGCGTCATCAGAAAGGCGGCGAGAACGGACTTGCCCGAGCCAGGGCGTCCGAGGATCAGGGTATGCCCCCCGGTCGGCTCTTTCTCGGGCGACCCTTCCTCATGGAAGTTGAAGTGGAAGCCGCCCCTATCCACGGTCGGGAACATAGTGACGGGAACGCCCCAAGGGACGCGCTCGCCGGTCTTACCCATCTGAGGGCGATGGAAGGCGGCATAGTCCGCGAAGTTGTGGTTCGTGACCGCCGCCTTACGGCTTCGCTTGGCTCCATTTCCGGGGTGCTGCGCGAAGTAATGCGTCTTAGCCGCAAAGCTCTCATTCACCATCGTGACGCCTTCTGTCGTCGCGATGTTGCGCACTTCGGCGCCGATGCTATCGAGCTTTTCTTCGGTCTCCGCGAATACCGTCACCGTCATGTGGTGTAGCCCGAAGCTCAGCCGCCCGGTTTCGAGATCATCGAGCGCGGTCGGCATTTCCTCCAGGAGCGACATTGCGCCGTTGTCTGACGCGCGACGAAGCCGCATCTGGCGCTTAATGCGCCCCGCCATGACGTTCGAGTTGATGGTGCTGAAAGACTGCGTGACGACCATATCGACCGGCAGGTTCAGATCATCGAACATCGTGCACTGCGACGTGCTGTGATAGCTCTTGAGCGCAAAGGTGGTCCCTACGCGCCGTCCTATGGTGCCTTCGGACAGGTAGAAGTTCGGGCCTTTGAACGTGACGCGCGTGTTCGCCACGTCTTGCGCCACATAACCATAAGACGAGCCGCGATAGATCGGGCTTTCCCGCCCCACATTCAGCGCGCCGAGGAAGCCCAGCAGCTCACCTTCCTCAGCCGACAGAAGCCGCGCGTTGAGGTTCCCAAAAGTCGAGCGCAGAAAGTTCGTGACCTCGTAGAGTCGCCGCAGGGCCTTTTCCGTCTCGCTCCGGAGCGTTGCCATCGACTTCGCGCGGCGCAACGGCACGTTCGCCCCGAGCGTTGGGCGACGCATCACCGTCAGCGTGAGGGTCTTGTCGCGTAGCTTTCCATCGTCCAGGTGCGCTCGCCAACGGTTATCGACCGCCTCGGCAAAATCACCCCCGTTGACAGGCGGCAGGCCGTGTTCGACAGGCCGCGAAACCTTATGGACGTAGAAGCTGTAGTCCGATCCTGACTGCGCCACGACATGCGCGAAGAGCGCCCGCGTCTTGTCGAGCAATTCGTCTTCGGTGGTGGTGCTGTTCAGACCGTCGAGCCGGATGCACTGCATCAGCTCGTTTCCGCGCGTGCGGATCGTCTTGTCATCGACCAGCGACACGTAAGGCAGCAGCGAGGCCATCTTGCGTTCGCGGGCAAACCACGTCGGCAGGAGTTCGTTGTCTTCAAGGGACATAGCTATCTCCCCCGTGCTGGCGACGGTTTCGCGTGGGCGGAGTTTCTTGGAGAGTGGTCGCAATCACGTCGATGAAATGCGGATCCCAATCCGCCGCCTTCCAGAGAACCGGGTAGGCGGCAAGGGCCAGCAGCGCGACGATGACGCTTTGCACCCAAAGGAAGACCAGAACAGACCCGAACATCCAGATCATCGCATACATGATCGGCAAGCCGAGCAGCTTGGGTGGTTGCGTCAGACCTAGATAAACACGGGACTGCTCTGTCATCGCTTTTCGACCTCAGTTATTCCAGATGGTCGAAACAATGGTCGGCGCCGCTGCGACGCCGGCGATGGCGATCACGGTCCAAAGCGCCTGCCGGAAGTCGAGAATCCCGAACAGCCAAGTCAGGAAGACCCCGATCAAGGCGAGCGTCCCGATCACCATGCCGAGCGGGCCGGTGATGGCGTCCACGATGCCTTGCAGAAGGTCTTGTACCGGCGACAGGTCCAGCTCTTGAGCGAGCGCCGGTTCGGCTATGACAAAGGTCAACACGACCGCCATAGCCACGTGAGTGATATTCGACTTCATCCTAGATCTCCTTGCAGCCTTGCGAAGACCCCCATGACCTTGAGGACGTGATTTTGGGTCTCGCGGTACGGGGGTATTCCCCCGTTCTCGACCACGGCCGCTGGCCCTGCGTTGTAGGCAGCGAGGGCGAGCCGTGGGTCCTGGAACCGGGCGAGCTGGGTCAGAAGATACCGAGCCGACCCGTCCAGATTTTCCTGCCAATCGTGCGGGTCCACTCCGAGGGTAGACGCCGTAGCAGGCATGAGTTGCCCGAGCCCGATCGCGCCCACATGGCTTCGAGCGTTCGGATCGTAGGCACTCTCGATTTCGATGTTTGCGCGGAAAAAGCGGCGCCACTCCGAGACGGACATGCCGACGCGCCGTAGCGCCGGGTGCGACCCGTAGCGCATCGCCGTCGTATCAATTGCTTGGAGGACCGCAGCGGGCGGAACGACCGCGCGCGGAACTTGCACCGCGGCTTCGGCTTCGCCGCCCTCTTCATCTTCCTCGTCTTCGTTGAACAGGAAAATGCTATCCCCGTCCGACCGGCGCGCATCGCCGTAGGTGCGAGAAAAACCGTTCTGTGGAGATTGCGCTTCGAGGCTTCCGTCCGACCGCATCACCATGACCATTCCCTGCGCGTTCGCAGGCGGCGTGGTGAGCGCGGCGGCTACGAGAGCCGCACCAAGGAGAGCGCTACTCTGACGCTTCGTCTTGTTTTCGTAGGAGGCGTTGAGACGCCCGAGTGCCCGCTTCCAGTGGAATCTCGATGAACTTGCATCCCTGATCGTGCAGGAAGGAGATGAGACCCGGAGCCGTTCGGAAATACCGAGGGGCGAGGTCCTTTTCCCCTTTGCCTTTTCCTCGTGCCGTGACGAGCAAATGTTCTTCGCCGTTGTCGTCCGAGACAGCCCGGAGATACCAGCGACCATACCAGGTTGCGTGCTGCTTGAAGGCGCTTTCCGAGCAGACGATCTCCGCTCGATACCCGCGCTCGAGTAAGTTTCTGAATGTCTCTTCGACGACCACATTAGGCGCTGCTTTGAACATGCGTCCGGCCTGGCCTCCTAGCTCACGAGCATCGGAGACGCGCACCAGACAAGGCGCCGCCACCGATACAATATTGTTATTTTGTCTGCAACCGTACAGATTGCAGGCAGCGTCGGCTCTACCCGGTCTCGGGGAATCCGGGTGACAACCAATTTACCATTGCAACACAAGGGGTTCACCTATGATGTGCGGTCACTTTCACCCTCTAAACACTACAGTAATTTTGTTGATTTTTCTGGCCTTCCCAGCTCATTCTCAGAGCTGTCTACCACCAGAAAAACCATATTTGCCATCAGCGGAGAGCGAGGTGCGCGAGTATGCCGACCTGTTGCGCCAGGACTTCGAGAACTATCTGTCCGAAGTCTCGGATTACATCGGCTGTCTGGATCAGGAGCGCGTGCGCGCCTTCCGCGAGGCCCAAGAGGTCACAGAGCAGTATCAGCGGTTCATCGAGATTGTCAGGGACTAGCTGTCGCCGGAGCCTTCGTGGATCGCCTTGGCAACCGTGGTTCGGCTGATCTGTAGCTCCTTGGCAATCCATCTTTGACTGCGGCCCTCGGCCGCCAACGCCCGGATTTTCCGACCGTGCCGCCGCACTACCGGCGCATCGCCTTCCTGCCGCCCCAAGGTTTTTCCTTTGGCCCGAGCGGCTTCCAGCCCCGATTTGACGCGCTCAGAGAGTAGTGCCGTCTCAAACTCCGCCACGCCCGCGAGGAAGGTCGAGATCATCTTTCCCATCGGAGACGACACGTCCAACTCAAGACCGTTCAACGTCAGAAGCGAAACCTTCTTCGCTTCCAGCTCACTCAGTGTTGAGAGAAGGTCCGAGGTCGAACGCCCCCATCGCGACAATTCGACGACCGCGATTGCATCCACTTCGCGCCGCTTTGCCATCGCCAGAAGCCGCGCACGACCGGGCCGACTGTCCCGCCGTCCACTGGCTGTCTCGCACTCTTCCGCGACGATCTCGTAGCCTGCCCGCTCTGCAAAGGCCCGCAGCTCGCGCAACTGGCGCTCGCCGTTTTGCTCCGGCGTCGAGACCCGCGCATAAATGGCAATCTTGTGGCCCATTTGAACCCCCCTGCGGAGAACCCTCGTCAGGCCCTTCCCACACTGGCCTCGCGTTTGGACCATATAGTCATTTGTCTAAATGGGCCAGCCACGCCCCAAGCCGACTCATCGAATTAGGCTCGCTTGCCCATCTGAGGATGACAA
>NZ_ONZF01000019.1 GCF_900302445.1 Palleronia abyssalis
CGCCGGGTGGTTCGAGGACTACAACGACAACCACCCGCACTCAGGGCTGAAGATGCGTTCGCCTCGCGAGTTCATCGCAGCTCAAACCGCAACCGCCTGAGTGTCCGCTGAAACGGGGGCAAGACCAGCCAGCAAGGAATGGCCGTGGCAGTTCCTATCCGCACTACAGCCCCCAAGCGCAGGGCGGCGAATGACGGCTATTGCAAACGCCGGTTTGCGAAAGAGGCAGGTCGCCTACCGTTAGCGTGAAAGCAAAATTGGTCGCATTGAACGACGAAGGCCTGAGCAACCCGAGCAGCTCCTGCCGAAGTTGTGCGGCACAGGGGTCGAGCCGGCGACGTGAGACTGCAAGCCAACTCTTTACCATATCTTATGGCAATCTCGCTAACGTTACTCTGATCCAGGTCGGATCTTGGTAGGAGAACGTTCGTGCAGAACATCGTCACGATGGTCGAGGGCGGCTCGGTCGTGCTGCTTTCGGTCCTCGCCGCAAGTACGATCCACGGCCGCTTCTCGGACCGGTTCTGGCTTGGCGGGCTTCTGCTCGGGGCGCTGTTCACGCTCATCGGCGTTCTGGTGATGGAGAACGCCGTCGAGGTCGTGCCGGGTATACGAACCGATCCCCGCGGGGCCGTGGTGGTCCTCTCCGCGGCATTCGGCGGCCCGGTGGCCGTCGCCATCACGGCCCCGTGCCTTGCACTGCTGAGGTTGGCGTATGGCGGGGTGGGGGCTGCTCCGGGTGCGATGTACATTCTGGGCGTCGGTCTTGCCGCCGGACTTGCGTGGTACTGGTGGTTCCGCGTTCGCAAGGAACGACCGAACGTCCGGTACGTCCTGATCCAGGCGACCGTCGCCGGGACCGTCCCGACCCTGATCCTTCTGATGGCCAGCAGCGCCCCGTGGGCGGTCTTCCTCACGGCCAACGGGCTTCTGGCGCCGACGAACTTCGCCGCGACCCTGCTGATGGGCTTCATGCTGGTTCGCGACCTCGATCGGGCCCATGCGATCAGGGCTCGCGAGGACACGCAGGCACAGATCGACGCGATGTCGGAACACGCGCCGGTCGCGCTGTTCCAGATCGTCCGCGATGAAGATGGCGCCCCGCGGTTCACCCATGTCTCGAAGGCCGCCCAGAAGATCATCGAACTCCGACCGCGCGATCTTCTCGAAGATTTCCGAAGGATCGACACGATCGCCGACGGTCCGGTCGCCGAGGTGATCGACGACAAGCTGCGCGTGTCCGAGGCGGGGTTCAACGCGTGGAGCTACGAGCTGGAATGCACGGCGTCCAGCGGCAACGAGACGTGGATTTACATCCATGCCGGCATTCGCAGGGACCGGAACGGTCGATGCATCTGGGATGGCTCCATCGTCGTTATCACCGGGCGGAAGATATCCGAGAAGCTGAAGGACGAGTTCATCTCGACCGTCAGCCATGAGCTCAGGACCCCGTTGACGTCGATCCGGGGATCGCTTGGCCTCGTCCTTGGCGGCGGCGCCGCGGCGCAGTTGCCCGCAAACGTCTCGGGCCTGCTGGACATTGCCAATCGCAACGCGGAACGGCTTGTCCTCCTGATCAACGACATTCTCGACGTGCAGAAGATCCGGTCGGGGCGGATGAGCATGGCGATGGAGCGGCAGCAGATCCGGTCACATGTCGAGGACGCGCTTGCCTTGGCGGCGAATTACGCGCCCGAGAAGAACCTGGTTTTCACCCTGGAGGATCACGCACCGGCGGGCGAGGGGAGGGTCGATCCCGGACGGCTTGGCCAGGTGCTTGCGAACCTCCTGTCGAACGCGATCAAGTTCTCGCCGGAGGAGGGAACGGTCAGGCTCTCGATCCGCCATGTCGACGGCAAGCTCCGGATCTCGGTGGCCGACGAAGGACCCGGCATTCCGGTCGAGTTCGCCGATCGCATCTTCGAGCCGTTCAGCCAGCACGAAAAGTCGAACACGCGAAGCATCGGCGGGACCGGCCTCGGCCTCAATATCAGCCAGGCGCTGATCGAGGCGATGGATGGGACGATCTGGTTCGAGTCGGTCGGGGGCACGGGGCGACCTTCCATGTCGATCTGCCCGCGGTGGCGTCGCAAATCCCGATCGATGCCGCGACGGACGCTGCCGCCGCCGATAGGTGCGTGCTGGTCTGCAGCAACGATAGCGATCTGATCCGGACGGTCATGGTCACGATCGAAAGCATTCCACTGCTTGTCGATATCACCCGCACTGCCGAGGCGGCCTGCGACCTTGCATCCCGCCGCCAGTACGCAGCCCTGGTCCTCGATGCGGGCACGGTAGCCCCAATGGCTATTCTGGATCGCCTCGGGGCGGACGAGCAGCCGAAGGACATACCTATCATTGTCGCGTCCGAAGACCGGGCGGTGGGGTGTGGATCATTCGCAGAGCCGGCCGCCCGGCTTGCGAAGCCCCTGAATGAGGTTTCTTTGCGCGCCGCGTTGGATGCGGTCTTATCGCCACCTCAAGCCGAGTGGCACATTCTCTATGTGGAAGACGACACGTTCCTGCACGAGATCTTCCAGCAACACTTGGGGGAGAATGTCAGGATGACGTCGGCAGCTACCCTGGCGGAAGCGCGGGCCTGTATCGCAGCGCGCGACTTCGACCTGGTCCTTCTTGATCTCGAGCTTCCGGACGGACCCGGGGAACAGCTTGTAAAGGAAATTGCGCCGACGACGCCGATCCTCGTGTTCTCGGCATATGACATCGATACGGAGATCGCGCGGAACGTTGCAAGTGTCATGACGAAATCACGTGTGAAGGAAGCGGAGGTGGCCAAAACCGCCGCGGCCATACTTGCAAAGAAACCGGCCAGCGGGTCCTCCCACACAATGACGGCTGAATGAGACCAGGCGCCATCGGTTCACGACGTATGAAAGACCGGCCATGAGGGTCCTGCATGTCGATGACGATGCGGATATCCGCGAGATTGCCGAGCTGGCGCTGCGCCTCGATCCCGCATTCGAAGTGCTATCGGCCGCGTCCGGGGCCGAAGCCCTCGACAGGGTTTCCGACTTCGCGCCGGAACTTTGCCTCATCGATGTGATGATGCCCGGTATGGATGGCCCCAGCCTATGGCTGGCTTTGCGCGATCACCCGCTAACAGCTGACGTGCCGGTCATCTTCATGACCGCCATGGCGCAGAGCCACATGGTGGACGATCTCATGAGGCTCGGCGCGATCGGGATCATTGCCAAACCGTTCGACCCGATGAAGCTGGCAGAGGAGGTGAAGGAACAGCTAGAGAGCCCGGGACTGTCCCGAACCGCCATGTACCAGGCTTCTTCGGTCGTCACGCGTTGAATGAGAAGCGGCATTGCTCACCAATATCGACGGTTATTGGCGCTGCTGGATCATGCGGTGGCGGACCCACGCTCGGGAAACGGCTTGGTCGCATCCATGGCGGGCTGATCCGCGCGATCGGCCGTCTCCGTAAGGTCCGGAGCCAACAATTTCATCGCCGCGTGGTGAGAAAGGAACACGGTTCCCGTCAGTCCTTCCAAGAACGAAGACTTCGCCAATCGGTCCATCACCGGGCCCTTCACCTCCGAGAGATGCAAGTCGACTCCTTGGTCGGCGAGGCGGTGGGTCACCAGTTCCAGGCTTTCCAAGGCGCTTGCGTCGATAAGGTTCACCGCGGCGCAATTCAGTACCAAGTGCCGCAGGCGGGGCCGGTCCGCCGCCGACCGTTGGATCACGTTCTCGACAGCACGTGCATTACCGAACCAGATGCTTTCGTCGATCCTCAGGGACATGACGTTCTCCGATCGAAGCACATCGTGCCGCAGGATGTTACGGTAGTGCCGGGTGCCGGGTACTTGTCCGATCTCAGCAATATGGGGCCGCGAGCTGCGCCACAGATGCAGGAGCAGCGACAGCGCGACGCCAGTAATGATGCCGGCTTCCACACCCGCGGTCAGCGTCATGACGATCGTGGCGGCCATCGCTGCGAAGTCGAACCGCGAGTAGCGCCAGGTACGGCGCAGGGCGCCCAGATCGACAAGGCTCAGGACGGCGACGATGATCGTTGCCGCCAGCACGGCGAGTGGCAGGTGAAAGATCAGCGGAGTGAGAAACATCGACGCAAGCGCAATACCCACAGCCGTGTAGGCACCGGCGGCTGGTGTCTCGGCGCCGGCGTCAAAGTTCACGACCGAGCGGGCGAAGCCGCCGGTGACGGGATAGCCGCCGGAGAAGGCTGCTGCCAGGTTCGACATGCCAAGGCCAATCATCTCCTGGTCGGGCCGGATCGACTGCCGACGCTTAGCCGCAAGCGTCTGGGCGATCGAGACGGATTCGGCGAAGCCGATGATCGAGATGAGGAAGGCGGCCGGCAGGAGCGTGCTCCAGAGCGCAGGATCGAGCGGCGGCAGAGAAAGAGGCGGGAGCCCCTGCGGCACGTGACCCACGACCGCAACGCCCTGCGCTTCGAGGTCAAATCCGACGACCGCCAGTATCGAGACCACGACCGCGAGCACGGGACCGGTGCGCGCCAGAAGCGTGGCCGCGCCGGACGGCAGGCCGAGGCGCTCGAACGTCAGCTTCAGCTTCGACCGTGACCAGAAGAGAAAGGCCGTCGCTGCGCCGCCGATGACAAGCGTCGGGACGTTGGTCTCCGGGAGAGCCGGAAGGAGGGACCTGCCCAGTTCGATCACCGTGTGACCACCAGCCTCGACCCCGAGAATGTGCTTCAACTGGCTGGCGGCGATCAGGAGGCCCGAGGCCGTAATGAATCCGGAGATGACCGGGTGGGACAGCAGGTTCGCCACGAAGCCCAGCCGGAAGATCCCCATGGCGAAGAGGATCAGGCCCGAGAGCAGCGCGAGGGTGATGGCGGCCGCAACGTATTCCGCGCTTCCGGGCGTCGCCGCCGCGCCGGCGGCTGTCGCGGTCAGTAGCGAGACCACGGCCACCGGGCCGACGGCGAGGGTGCGACTGGTACCGAAGATCGCATAGGCGACCAGCGGCAGGATCGAGGCGTAAAGTCCGACGATGGGCGGCAGGCCGGCCAGCATCGCATAGGCCAGCGATTGCGGGATCAGCATGTTCGTCACGATCAATGCCGCTATCCCGTCGCTCAGCAGCGCCTGCCGGTCGTAGCGGCGCCCCCAGTCGAGGACGGGAAGGTATCCAGCCAGCCTGCCCATGATCAGCTTTCGACCGAAAGGCCGGCGGATTTCCACCCGCCGAGTCCGCCTTCGATGAGATCGGCCTCGTAGCCCATCCGCCGCAACGTGTCCGCGGCCAGGGTGGCGCGGCCACCCGAGGCACAGAGAACATGCACACGTCCACAGCTTTGGGTCTCGGTAAGCCGCGCTTCGGCGGTCTGCGCCGTTGCATCCGCCCGCGTCTTGAGAATGCCGCGCGGGATGTGCAGCGCACCCGCGATGCGCCCGTCCTTCTCCAGTTCGACCGGCTCGCGCACGTCGAGGATCAGGTCGCCATTGCGCATTGCTTCCTCTGCCTCCTCCGGGGAGACCGCGTCGACGCGGCTGCGGGCGTCGGAAACAAGATCTTTCATGGTCATGGTCATTGGCTTTTCTCCTTAGAAGCGGTTGACGGGAAGTTTGAGGTAGGCGCGGCCATCATCCTCGGCCGGCGGCAGGCGACCGCCCCGGAGGTTGATCTGGAGCGCCGCCAGGATGCGGGCGGGCAGTGGCAGAGTCGCATCCCGCTCGTCGCGACGCTTGATCCAGTCCTCCCGGCGGGTGCCATCCTTGACGTGCGGGTTCTCGGCCTTGTGCTCGGCCACAGTGGCCTCCCACATCGGCTCATCACGGCCTTCGGCCCCATAATCGTGCCCGACGAAGAGGCGCGTGTCGGCAGGCAGCGCGAGGATGTCCTGGATCGAGTCCCAGAGTTGCGCGGTGTTCCCGCCCGGGAAGTCGGCACGCGCCGTGCCCACGTCGGGCTGCATGAGCGTGTCGTGGGTGAACGCAGCATTGCCACAGACATAGGTGATCGAGCCCAGCGTGTGCCCGGGCGACAGCATCACGCGCACATCCAGCTCGCCGATCCGGAAGGTCTCGCCCTCCGCGAAGAGCCGGTCGAAGTCCCGCTCCGGATCGAAGACGCCGTGCATGTTGTAGATCTCTTCCCAGAGAGCTGCGATGTCATGGACCTTGTCGCCGATCGCAGTAGGCGCGCCGGTGCGCTCCTTCAGGTGCGCGGAGGCCATGACATGGTCAGCGTGGGGGTGGGTGTCGAGCACCCATTCCACTGACAGGCCATTCTCCCGCACGAGGTCCAGCACCTGGTCCATGCTCTCGGTCGAGAAGCGGTAATTCTTCGGGTCGAAGTTCCAGGCGACATCAATGAGCGCGGCCTTCTTCGTGGCTGGATCGGCGCAGATATACTGGATCGAGCCGGTATCTGGCTCATAGATACCCCAGACATCGGGACTGCCCGGCCCCCTTGAGGCGGAATGGCGCACGAACCGCTGTTGCAGCTTTGAAGGGCTCATTGGGTTGCTCCTTTTGGTGCGAAGATGTTGAGGGACTTGCCGCGGGCGCCAAGCCAGAGTCCGGCGAGCAGCGCGGGCACGAAGACCAGCGTGCCGGGGGCGAGGAGCGGCAGCGCTGTCCACGCGGGACCGGGGCAGAAGCCGCCGATCCCCCACCCGGTGCCGAAGAGTGCCGCGCCGATGATCAGCGGCCGGTCGATCCGGGTGCTTGTCGGGACGTCGAACGTCCTCTCCAGCGCGGGAGCCGTCCGCCGCCACACGAGGCGGTAGCCGATGAAGGCGGTCACTGTCGCGCCGCCCATGACGAAGGCAAGGCTGGGGTCCCAGGCGCCGGCGAGGTCGAGGAAGTTCAGGACCTTTGCCGGGTTCGACATGCCCGAGATCACGAGGCCTAGCCCGAAGACGAGGCCGCTGAGGAAACCGAAAGCGATGCGCGTCATCATGCACCTCCCAGAAAATGGCGCAGGACGAAGACCGTAACGAAACCGGCGGCCATGAAGGTCACGACTGCGGCGAGCGAGCGGACGGACAGCCGCGCAAGGCCGCAGACGCCATGGCCGGACGTGCAGCCGGAGCCAAGCGCCGTGCCGAGGCCCACGAGCAGCCCGGCCACGGCCATGCCGAAGAGGTTCGTGGGCACGCTCTGGGTGGCCGTGCCGCCGACCAGCATTAGCGCCAGCGGCGACGCCACCAGGCCCAGCAGGAAGGCCAGCCGCCAGTCCCGGTCGCGCGGCGTGCCGGGTGTCGGCAGGAGCGTGCTAAGGAACCCCTTCGTGATCCCCGAGATCCCCGCGATCCGTCCGAACAGGCCCATCACCATGACCGCGCTGAGACCGATCAGGACCCCACCGCCGAGCGAGGCCCAGGGCGTGAAGGCCGTTTGCAGCTCCATCTCCATTATGTATCTCCATTCTGAAGCCACGCGCTTGCATCCGGCGGGCTAGTCGGCTAAATATAAGTAACACCTAAATCAGGCAAGTCTAATGTAATGAAGCTGGATGCAGACAAGTCCGTCGCCGCCCTCCAGGAGCGTGCCGACTACGTGGCTGGCCGGTTGGCGCTTGTCGCGAATGCAAAGCGACTCTTGATCCTGTGCGAGCTCGTGAAGGGCGAGCGGTCAGTCGGTTCGCTTCAGACGGCCGTCGGGCTCAGCCAGTCGGCCCTGAGCCAGCACCTCGCCAAGCTGCGAGAGTCTGGCATGGTCGACACCCGCAGGGAGAGCCAGACGATCCACTACAGGATCAGCGACCCGGATCTCGAGGTCCTGATGGCTGCACTCTACGAGGCATTCTGCAAGGACGTTTGACGCGCAGTGCGGCTGCCCCATTCAGCTCGTAGGGCGGGCCTGCCATCAACTACAGGACAGGCCGGGACCTCATTTACCTGGCTGTCGGGTATCGACCTGGAAGTGAAACGCCGTCCTTGAAAATGATTGCCTGAACAAAGCCCCACGCCCCCAGAGGCGCTGAGCGGCCCGCTGAATGGCTATCCATCACTACCTAGGTTACCCCCCATAAAACACCAAACACGCGCCCCTGCGCCCTCTCTCAGGAACTCTGAGCGACATTGCAAGAATTTCCCGGGGGTATTCCGTTCGCCGAGGGGCTTCGATGCGATGCTCACGCCCAGAATGCTCGGGTCTCTGGATTCCCCCTGAATCGTAACCACCCGATTGAGACCGCAGTTCAGTCCTCGGCCTTCCAGTTCCAAGGGAGAAGCTCGTCGAGGCGGTTGATCTTGTGATCATGGATGCGGTCGAGGACATCAGCGAGCCAGGCTTGCGGGTCCAAGCCGCTCATCTTCGCCGTCTCGATCAGGGTCATGGCCCGGGCGAGGGTTTCCCCGCCGCTGTCGGACCCGGCGAAGAGCCAGTTGCGGCGGCCAACGCCGATCGGGCGCATGGCACGCTCGGCCGGGTTGTTATCGATCCCAATGCGCCCGTCCTCGAGGAACAGTTCGAATGACGGCCAGCGGGAGAGCCCGTAGCGGAAGGCCTTTGCGAGATCGCCCTTGCCCGGGATGCGCGCCAGCTGTGCCTCGGCCCATGCCTTGAAGGCGTCGACCTGGGGGCGGGAGTGCTGCTCCCGTGCGGCCTTGCGCAGCTCGGCGGGTTGGCCGGCGATCTTACGCTCGACGTCGTAGATCTTCCCGATCCGGTCGAGCGCCTTTCGCGCGATCTCGGACTTCGTGGCCTCCCAGACATCGTGGAAGTCACGGCGCAGATGCGCCCAACAGGCCGCCTCGCGGAACTGGCTGCTGCCGTCAGCGCGTCGCTCGTAGAGCTGGCCGAAGCCTGCGTAGGCATCCGCCTGAAGGATACCGCTGCTACCGTGCAGATGCCGACGCGGATGCTCGCCCTTCCTGTCCGGTGAGAAGCGATAGACCACGCCCGGCGGCGCCGCGCCGGCCCATGGCCTCTGGTCCGACACGTAAGCCCAGACCCGGCCTTGCTTGATCCCCTTGCCGAGACCGCGGTCGCGGCGGGACCGATCCAGCACGCGGATCGGCGTGTCGTCTGCATGGAGCACGGGGGCAGCCATGACCTCCGCCTCGATCCTCTCGATGATCGGAGCGAGCACCTTCATGGCCCCACCGCACCAGTTCAGGAGCGTGCTGTCAGGGATGTCGGCGCCCATGCGGGCGTAGATCTCGCTCTGGCGGTAAAGCGGAAGGTGGTCATCGAACTTGGAGACCAGAACCTGCGCCAACAGGCCCGGACCAGCCATGCTGCCGGGGATGGGACGGCTCGGGGCAGCGGCTTGCACGATGCGTTCGCACCGGCGGCATGACTTCTTCACCCGCGCGATCTGAACGACCTTCATCTGCGCGGCAATCATGTCGAGTAGCTCGCTGACGTCTTCCCCCACCACGCGCAGGTCGCCGCCGCACTCGGGGCAGCAGGTGCCGGGATCCAGTTCGCGGCGCTCCCGTGGGGTCTCGTCCGACACCCGCGGCCTGCGACGCGACTTCGCCTCGGTAGTAGCGGGGTGGGCATCCTCTTCGTCGGCTGGCTCGTTGCGCTGCTGCTCGGCCGCGGCGATCAGCAGGTCCTCCAGCGCCAGCTCGAGCTGCGCGATCTCCCGTTCAATCTTCTCCGAGGACTTGCCGAAGGCTTGCTTCTGGAGCCTGGCGATCCGCAGACGCAGTGCTTGGACCAGCTGCTCGTGGGCCTGGAGCGTGGCCGATATCCGGGCATTCTCCGCCTGAAGGGCGGCGATCATCGCCTTCAGAACGGTGGGGTCATCGGTGAGGCTGTCGGCACTATTGGACATGACGACAGATACCATAACGCGCCGCATATAGCCAACAAAACAAGGGGTTCGGGGTGATAAATCATCCCACCCGCGCTGGCGGCGCACCCCAGTCCGGGCGTCTCCAGTCGATCCCCTCCCACAGCATCGCCATTTGCGCAGACGTCAGTCGGGCCACGCCGGCCTCGGCGGTCGGCCACGGGAAGCGGCCACGTTCGAGCACCTTGTAGTAGAGGCAGAACCCCTGGCCATCCCAGTAGAGGAGCTTCAGCCGATCGCCCCGGCGCCCCCGGAACGCGAAGACCGCGCCGCTCGCGGGCTTCTGGCGCAGGACATCCTGCGCCATGGCCGAAAGCCCCGCGATGCCCTTCCTCATGTCGGTGACTCCGCAGGCAAGGTAGACCCGGACCCCCGTGCCCGGCCCGATCATGCCGCCTCGACGAGGCGGATCAGCCGGACGAGAGCGTCATCCTCGACCTGCCCGCTCCAACGCAAGGTCCGGCCATTCCCCAGGACGATCTCGACCCGGAGGTCCTCCCCGTGCCCCGCACGGGAAGTCCGGCTCGGCTCCTCCACGACATGCTCGACCGGCAGGAACACGGCTCCTTCGGACCGCGGCCACATCCCCTTCCGCCGAAGTTCGCGACGCCACTGGTAGATGTGCTGACGTGTCAGGTCGTGGCGCCGCGCGACGTCCGCCACGGTCGCCCCCGCGACACCGACCTCCATGAGAACGCCGAGCTTTTGCTCGTCGGACCAACGCCTGCGCCGCTCGACACCGATGATCACCTCATGCCGCATATCTCTCTCCGCCCGATACGACGTCGTTAACGACGGAGTATAAGATCTGCGCCCGAAGGCAGGCAGGCGGCTTCAATCGGGTGCTTACCCTGAATCTGCCGGATAAAGTTTTTCTCCGTTACACCTTTGTTTTCACGTCATAAAACAGGGATTTGTGGTGCTTCTGTAGAGATAAAACGGGTGATTTCGCGGGAAACAGACCAAAATCCCGGGCTCGTCAAACAAAAAAATCCTTTCAAATCAGTCTTGTAACGCCCGTAACACCGATGTATCGCACCTGTAACATAGATAAAATCGTTTCTTATCAGGTGCTTAGTATATATCTATATATGTGTTACGGTAGAGATAGATAAATATATATACACGTACACACACGCGCACGCACACATACGCGCGCACGCACACGCACACACAAAACACTCTGTAGAAGCGTAACACCGTAACGCATCCCGAGTTTACCGCGTAATGTTATGATTTTGCTCGTAGAATATCTGTAACGCAGGGTGTTACCGACCGTTACGCTCCGCTGGTCAGATAAACCGCTGCGTCTGCCTGTCGGGGTCGAGCAGCGCCGCCCTGCTGCCTGTTCCGGCGCCACCCGATCCCGAAGCTCCGCGCCCCCCGGCACCCTACTCGTGGCAAAACCCGGGTTGGAACGAAGGTAGAACGCATACGATCTCAGCCGTTGCCCCTGCAAGTCCCGGCGGAAGGCAGGGAGCCTATGGGCAGCGCTGCATCTTCTAGGGTTCGACCTAACCACCCCGGCTGGCGCCGAGTCCCGAACCGGATCGGTGCCATCATGCATGGCAGATACGGGCGGTCGCGCTGCCCCCCCTTCGAAGGTGGCTCGGTCGTGCCGACCCGGAAGGAACGGGCGTTGCTCCGATCGAGCCTTATCCGGACTCATCGGTGCTTTGTGTTTTCATAACGATCGTCGATCTTCGTGGTGATCAAGGCCCCCGCGGTGGGCCCACCTGCGAGAGATGACGATGCCGAGCACCAAGCCAGTCATGAAGATCCGTCTCGATCCCGAGGAGAAGGCCGCGATCGAAGCCGCGGCGCGCGAGGCCGGTCTGTCCGTTTCGCAGTTCGTCCTGCAGTGCAGTCTCCGGAAGGGCGCGCGGTTCACCCAGCGGACCGACCCGCTCGTCCTGAACCTGACCGAACGGGCGGTCGCCGCTGTCGAACAGATCGCTGCCGATCAGTCCAAGGATACCGCGCCGATCACGGCGGCGTCAAACCTGGCGACGGCGGATCGCCTCATCGCAGATATCGGAAAGCTACGCGCGATGTTCGAGGGGTCCACACGATGATCCTCGGATGGTCGCCCTACCAGGCGCGGAGCGCCACCCAGCCGTCGGATTACCTCATGGGCACGTCCGTCGAGAAGGTGGTGGGGTCGCGCCGGGCGGTGCTCGAACGCGACCCCATACCGGAACTCCTTCTCGGCGATCCCGAGAGGTTCCAGGCGGCTGTCCGGGCCTTGCGGTCGAAGACCGTCTACCGGGCCGCCACGCTGACCTTCGGGCCCGACGAGATCGACGTGGCCGCGTTCAACCGCGGAGACCCGGAACTGCGCGCGATGATCGCGTCGAGCATCGAGATCTTCGACGCGCTCTTCCACGCCGGGATCCCGGACAGGAGCAGGCTTCCGTTCTTCGTCGGGACCCATACCCATACGGGCCGCCTGGAGGTCAATTTCGCGATGCCGCGGGCCATCATCAACCGCACAGGCCAGGTGCGGAACTTCAACCCGCATCCGCCCATGATGGGCAGCCGGAACGACCTCGACGCCGCCGGCGATATGGTGATCCGCGCCTTCGGGTTCCGGGATCCCCGCGATCCGGCCATGCAGGTGCGCCTGAAGAGCGAGAACTGGGTCGAGAAACGCTGTGCAGAAGCCCACCGGGCCAGGGAAGGCTTCGACGAGAGCGACCCGGTCCCCTTTCTCTTCAGCCAGCTCAAGATCCTGTCGCATTTCTACGACAGCATCGACGAGGTTCTCGGGGCGGGGGCCTTCCTCCTCGATGACGTGGGCTACCGGGTTGCCCGTCGCAGTTCGAAGACCCTGGTCCTCGAGCCCCGCGCGGGCACCGGCAAGAGACCCCTTGAACTCTCCGGGTCCCTCATCACCGGGGAAACGCCCGAGACCCTGACACGCAATGTCCCGCTCGACACCGCGCCCCAGCGTCTGTCGGCGGCATGGCGCAAACGGGCGCAGGCCAATGCGAAAGGCCTGCATATCGACCCGTGCGCGGAACCCGCATGGGACCGGATACTCGCATCGCCGTCCGTCGTTCTTCCGGAATGCCACCCACGGTACCGGAACCCGCGGCAAATGCTCGAGCGCCCGAAGCTGCGCCGAAAGCTTGCGCAGCTGGTGTCCGGACTGGCCCGGGCCCTGCAGGGCAGCCTCGGCCTGCGGCATCTCATCGATCTGATGACGCCCTCGCGTCCCGTTCTTCATGATATCATCGCAACACTGGAAGCCATCCATGTCCCAACCCCCCGTTCCCCCCTCCAGCCTTCCCCACCGGGCTCAGATCGAACACCTGATCTCGCTCCTGACGCAGGTCCTGGAGAAGAAATCCGACACGGACCTCGCCGAGACGATCCAGGCGTTCGCCACCTCGAACGAGCGCATTCACCTCGAACTGCAGCGGATCGCCGGCGACCTTCGAGAAGCGGTGAAGACGATTCCAGCCCAGGAGCGGATCGATCGACGCCTGGACCGAATGACCGCCGACATGGCGTCGATGAACCGGAACATCGAGAGGCTCCTGTCGGAGATGATGGCCCCGCTCGACGATTGACCTGGTGGCGATACGTCCGCCGGGACCTGCGCGCCGCTTTTCCGGACAGCAATATCCGGATCCTGCCGCGACCCGGAATCGGGCCGGGCGCCCTGCAGGTTCGCCTCGATGGCGATATCTTCCTCGTGGATCGCCAGGGCATCCTGGAGGGCGCGAAGGACGCGGCATTCTCGACGGTCTACGCGACCCTGGTCGACGAGCTCCGGACACAGGAAGACCTCGGGGCCGATCCGTCCCCTGACCTATGCGGCGCCGGCGCTCATGGGATCGCCGGTCCGTGACCGGGACGGGCGCCAGGTCGACGGCGCTTCAGGCCGACCGGCCTGGAACGCCGTCCGAGCGGCTTCCTGGGCGTCGCACCCCGCCAGTCGGGCCATTGCCGTCGGCCTGCCGCTCCGGTTTCGTCTGGGAAATCTCGGCTTCCAGGTCGACCTCCCGTTCGCGGACCAGCTGATCGGCCAGGGCGGCGAGCTCCGGCCTGCGGTCCCGCAGGAGGCCGGTCGCCCGGGCCGCCGCGGCCTGGATCAGGGCCTCGATCGCGCGGCGGTCACGGGCGGGGAGCCGAAGGATATCCGCGACCCCGCTGTCCGGAATGCGGGCGAGAGTGCCCGCGAAGCCCCATTGGTGATGCATTTGCACGGCCAGGGTGGTGGCGTTGGCAAGATCGCTGCCGGGCCCCCGGCCGCCGCCGGAGGTCACGTCGCCGAAGATCAGGTCTTCGGCCGCCCGTCCGGCCAGCATGACGGTGAGTTGATCGCGGGCGGTGTTCGGGGTCATGTAGGGCAGGCCCCGGGTCGGGGTCTGCCCTCCCGACATCCCGATCGTCACGCAGCCCACCGTCATGCCGAGCGCCCGTGCCGCGATCGCATGGCCGGCCTCGTGGACGGCGATGCGCCGGAGCCGCGCGGCGTCCTCAGGCTCGGCCACCGCGTCGGCGGCGGTACGAAGGTGATGTCCGGACATCTCCGTCCTTGACATTCGCGCCAGAGATCGGGCGCGCTTGACGACGGTCTCGACATCCGCGCCGGTCAGGCCAAGAAGCTGGCCGGCGACGTCTGCGATGACCTGTTCCGGAATGGAAGCGTCCCGCAGGTAGAAGCGGAGGATGGCGGCAAGACCCGCGCGATCCGGCGGCGGGACGTGAATCTTCGTGTCCAGACGGCCCGATCTCAGGATGGCCGGATCGACGGCGGCCGGATGGTTGGTCGCACCGAGGAAGACCACGCCCTCCATCCCGGGCAGCCGGTTCATCTCGGCCAAGAGGCCGTTCACGACCTTGGTGTCGTACCGAGTGTTGTGATGATCGCTCACCTGCCGTGCCGGGAAGCTGTCGAGCTCGTCCACGAAGAGGACGCAGGGCGCCGCATCCCGCGCCGCGTCGAAGCTGGCCCTCATCGCCTTCAGCGTCGTGCCGAGATGCGCGGCATCCTCGGCCTGCCATTCGGCATAGGAGGTCTCGATCACCGGACAGCCGAGCTCCCCGGCCACGGCCCGGGCAAGGCGCGTCTTGCCGGTCCCCGGGGGGCCGAAGAGCAGGACGCTCGCCGGCACGTCCTGCCACGCGACCGCGCCCTGCTGCCAGCCGCGCAGATCGGCCACGACGGCATCGAGCGGCCCCCGCGTCTCGGCCGGCAGCCCTACCACGTCATCGAGGGTGATGCGCGGCGCCGAACCTGCCGGGGCGGGAAGGCGCGTGGCGAACCGGGCGAGGCTCTCGGCCACCGCCAGCGTTGTCGGCGCCCGGAAGGCGGCGAGGAGCGCGAGATCGGGCAGCCGGGCGAGATCGGCGTCAAGCGGGAGGCGATCCCGGATCGCATCCTCGGCGACCAGCCCGGTCCGGGAATGGCTTGCCCGGAGCATCGCGAGCACGATCGCGGCGTCGATCGGGGGCAGGGCGATCCGCGCGGCGATGAAGAGGTCGGCCTCGGCAGGAAGGTGATCCGCCGATCCGACCAGGATGCAGGTTTCCCCGCGCCCGAGGGCGGCGAAGGTGCCTTCGGGAAAGAGCTTCTGCTTGCTGCCATGGCTGCCCGGCGGGGTGGTGAAATCAACCGTTGGCTCGAAACCAACGAACCTCGGGTCGGCCTCCCCCAGGGCCGGCAACACATCGTCCTGGACGAGCTTGCTCAGCGTCGGGAACAGGCTCCCGTCGAACCCCTCGACGAGAACGGCCCCGCCCGGCGCGGCCAGCGCGTCGCGGATGGCGGGGGCGGCGAGACCGGCCGCGGCGCGGGCCAGGAGCGGAACGCGCCGGTCGAGCGCCTGCGCCTCCCGTTCGGCAGCCTGGTCCTCCGCGTCGGCCCAGGGGTCTTCGCCGCGGGCGAGGCAGCCCGCGATCTCGTCCGGGGTCAGCTCGGCGGCGCGGGGCGTGCGAAGCTCCGGCCGGGAGAAGGCCGCGACGAGGCCCGGGCGACGCCGGTCGACCTTCTGGCTGTCCTGCGGACCCGCGTTGTCGCGGATCGGGACCGTCTTGCCGGGCGCGACATCCGCCAGATGAAAGAACCCGGCGTCCCCGTCGGTGTCGGGGCGGTCGTCTTCGAGATGACGACGCAGGGCTGCGGTGACGATGGCCTGGATATCGATATCAATGGGCATGGGCATCTCCTGGGCCCGGACGGTGTCCCGCCGGGCTCTGTTCGAGAAAGGGGAAGGGGAAGACGTTCGGGTTGCGGAGGCGCAAACCGGCGGTCGCGCGACGACGGCGCTGTCGCCCGATGCCGACGTGATGACGGTATCGGGCGGTGGAGATCAGTCCGGATCGCTGCCGGGGGCGGTGAGACGGTCCAGCATCGCGAGGATCACCGGCTCCAGCTCCGCGTCGTAGATCTCGGATTTGATCCGGAGCCACCGGCGATAGACGTCGCGCGGCACGATGGCGTCTGGATGCGCATTGTGAAGATGCGCGTGCAGGCGTTTTTCTTCGCACAGCGCCGCGTGGCCGTTCGACATCGGCACGCTGCGCAGGATGGTCCCCTGCAGGTCACGGCGGCGCTTCAGCTGGTGGTTCAGACGGGAGACGGGATCGCGCGAGAAGCCGAGCTTTACCAGCGGCGCATGCCCTTCCGGCTCGAAGCGCATGCAGTAGATATAGCTGGGCGCCGAGGCCCATCCCGTGCCGCAGGCGGCGCAGTTGAACCGCCCGGAATGCATGTTCACGCGGGCGATGGCCTGCTCGTGGCCGCAGCTGTGCCGGTAGAGGCGATGGTTGATCCGCCCGGCAGGGTCGGGACCGAGACGCTGCCAGCCCCGCGCCTGCGCTTCGGCCTCTTCCCGTGCCACCTGGCACGGCTCGCAGCGGTGGCGGCATTCGCCGTTGGCAACGCGGTCCACGAACGTGAACTGGCGGTGCAGGACATGGCCGCAGGAGGCACGGTAATAGGCATAATGGCGATCGGTGGGATCACGGCCGATCCAGGCGAGGCCGGCACGTTCGGCCGCATCGCGCCACCGGGCTTCGATGCAGTGCGGACAGTCCGGCTGCGCGCTGGTCAGCACGTAGAGCCTGGACTTGTGCTCGAGGCCGCACGCCGCGCAGCGCAGCATGAGGTGGTATCGATCCGCGACGCGCCGGGTCACTTCGAACCCTTTCTTCCGGGCCGCGGCGGCCCAGTGCGCGTGGATCGTGGTGGGGAAGGCGGGTGCCGCGGCGGGCATGTGGGGCGTGGCATTGCACATGAGTAGGGTCCTTTGAATGAGGGGCAGGGAAAGCGATGCCGGGGCGCGCACGGGGCGGGGCCCGGGGCTAGGCGCAGCCGGTCGGGCGCGCGCACGGGCGTGCGCGAGAGGATGGCGACCTGTTGGGTGGGGGTGGTCTAGAAGGCGGAATGCCTAAGGGGGGCGGGACCGATTGATCCCGGCGCGATCCGGCACCCGGCGCCTCCGCGACGTACGCGGATGCCGGGACGGGCCTTGAAGCCGATGACCGAGAACGGTGCGCTGGCGCTTCCGGCGGACCCGGACGCAAGGGCGATACCGGATCAGCCGCCGATACCTGTCATCGGTGCGGGGAGTGATCTCGACCCCGTGCCGGGTGGGCTTCGGGCGAAAACCCCTGGGCACGGAAGAGGAGGACAGACAGACGGCGGGGCCGTCAGCGAGAGAGGGAAGAGGGGGCGTATGAACGAATACGGGGGCTCCTCGAATGGATCAGAGCGTGATGAGGGCAGGGGACGGCGTGCCACGACGGGCCGGATCGGGCCCGAACCGGCGTGGCATCAAGGATCGTGGCGGGGAGATCAGGCCACCGGCGGCAGATCGCTTGGATCGCCGCGCGCAACGGTCTCGCCGTCCGCGGTCCGGGCCTCTTCGATGATCAGGCGCAGGACGGAGCCCGTATGGCTCAGCTGCCGCGACAGGATGGCGGAGGGCAGGTCGCGCTGACGCGCGCAGCGCAGGGCGGCCCACTGCAAGGCGGCCGGCAGGATGAAGGCGTGCACCTCGCCGATCCCGTCGCTGCGCACGACGTCGAGGACATGTTCCGCCGCCATCACGTGATCGGGGCGGAGGCCAGCGCGGTCGAGGAACCGGGTGGCAATGTCATCGCACGTCGCCCAGGCGTCGGATGCGTCCCGCGCAAGGCCTGCCAGTGCGGGATCGAACGGATCGGGACCGACGAGCGCCTCGGCATGGATGGCGGCGTGAAGCGCGTCGAGCAGGACGTCGAACGCCGCGGCATTCGCGTAGAACGCGCGATCGTCGCTTCCGCCGGCAGGCGCACCGGTGCTAGGGGAATAGGTAGCCATGATGATCTCCTTACAGATCGTTGTGGTCAGTGCAGGCGTAAGAGGTACCAACTCTTGCGTCTGCACGACTTATATGATTTCTCGATATCAAACGTCAAGAGGAAAATATCATGAAATCGCGCGGAAGGCCGCAAGCCGATACGACGCCAGTGCTGGTACGCGTACCGGAAGACATGCTCCGAGCCATAGACGATGTACGCCGCAAACAAGAGGATGTGCCCACCCGGCCGGAAATGATCCGCCGCTTGCTGGCTGTGGCGTTGGAACACAGGGAGCAACAGGGGGACTAGCCAACAGGCGGGAAAGGGCGGTCCGCGGCCGATCTCGTGGGAAAGCCCCGTTTGCCCAAACTCCAGGGACGGGCCTTTTGCGAGTTCTTCAGACTGAACTCGTCATCTGTCATCACGAATATCTCGGATTTGCGGCTGTCGCTGGGGGCACATGAACGACCTGAAACGCGCCGCAGAAGTATGCCCTGAAGCCGCGGTCACCAGCTTAGCTCGTAGGGCACATCATGGAACTCATATTCCAGCTCCTGTACATGCCCAAAAATTCGGGAACATGCTGCGGCTTCTATCTCGGACATCGTTTCCCCGGCCGTATCGAGCCTGTCTTTGAGCCAACACGCCTGCTCAACGAACTCGCTGGACGTGTGCATGTCGACCCACCCACGGATGTCAGGATCGCTTATCATTCTGGCGCTGACCCGGTTACACCATGTCATGTACATCCACTCCGCCGCGAACATCGCAGCGAGGATCTCTGGCAAACTGTCCTCTGAAGCGATGCGGTACATTCCGCGGTCGAAGGCCCCGGTGCGAGGGTCCTTCGACGCCCGTCCGGCGCTCGTGACCTGGCGGCGGGCAAGAACGTCCTCAAAATACGGGATCTGCACGTTCACAAGCGCATCCTGTACCGCAATGAGCCGGCGGCGGTCGCCAATATCAGTGGCCTTCGTGGTCGCGAAGGCGAAGATCGAGATGGCAGTCGAGACGAACGCCCCTTCGATCTGCAGGTATGTGTCGAACACGCCGGGCTGCAGGGAATCCGACCCGATGTCGCGGACGAACCTGTGATCCACCATACGATCGAACGACAGACGGTTTTCGCGCAGGCAACGCTCGGATAGCGCCTCGGACATCACAGACCCTCGGCTGCGCGGGAGACGAAGTGCTTCACGCGGGCAGCCTCGACCGGATTCCACCAAACACCGTCTTCTTTCAGTGAGGATGCGACGATCACCCCGTTCGTCAGGCCCAAAATCGGCACCACGTTTTCTTCGGTCACGCCCGACCCCACCAAGAGCGGTAAATGTGTTGCGCCCGCGATTTCAGAGATCTCCTCGGTCGTGGCGCTGTTGCCTGTCCGTTGTCCCGTCGCAATCACGCAATCGGCGTCGAAAAAGGCAAGATCGCGGGTCAGTTCGACGATCGTGCGATCGGCGGTGATCGCGTGCGCGCCGTGCTTGACGTGGGCATCGGCGAAGACGCGAATATGTTCGGCCCGCAACGCCGCCCGGTAGCGCGTCGCTTCCGCCGCGCGCCCTTCCATGAACCCTTCGTTTGCGACATAGGCGTTCGCCCACTGGTTCACGCGGATGAAGCTCGCGCCCGAGGCCGCGGCGGCCGCGAAGGCCGGGATCGGCGCATTGGCCAGAACGTTGATGCCAACTGGCACGTCGAAGCGATCGAGGATCCGCCGCGTCACCACGGCAAGGAAGGCGGATGTCTCCGGGCCAATATCCTCCGGCTTGGAGAAGGGGATGTCACCGTGGTTTTCGACGATGAGCCCGTGCATCCCGTTCTCGATCAGCCGGTCGGCGTCACGCAAGCAGATCTCGCAAATCTCGTCGAGCGAGGCCCCGCTATAGCGCGGCGCGCCGGGAAACGGGGGACAGTGGATCATCCCGATCAGGGCCTTCTGGCGGCCGAAGATATCCTCTATTGCGCCGGAGGTTCTGCTGGATATGACGGTCATGGATCGCCTTTCGTCTGAGAAGCAAGGAATTGATTTTGCGTGCCTTAGTTATCGGAAACGCCGCTCTGGACGAGACCTTCGAAGTCGATGTCTTTCCCGAGCCCGGTCAATCGATCTTCGGACGGACGGGACCGCGCGGTCTGGGTGGCAAGGGAGCTAACCAGGCCGTCATGCTGGGCAGGTCGGGCGTATCCACAGTGTTGGCAGCGCCGATCGGAAATGACGCACGCGGGATGACGCTGCGCGCCGCGCTTGATGCCGAACCGATCCGCCGCCATCGGATCGACCTCGATGGCGTGGCAACGGACACCTCGATCATCATGCGCTCGGACGACGGTGACAACACGATCGTCACCACGCGCGAGGCGGCATTGGCGCTGACGGCGGACATGGCCATTCCTGCTCTGTCCGATGGCGCCGAGGGCGACTGGGTCATCCTGCAGGGCAATTTGTCCATCCAAACGACTGAGGCTCTTTTGAGGGCGGCAAAGGCGCGAGGCATGATCACCGCGCTCAATCCTTCGCCTCTGCAACCGGGTTACGCCGCATTGTGGCCCCTGCTGGACGTGGTCTTCGTCAATCAAGGGGAGGCCGAGGCGCTGGAGGGGGCTGGGACGCTCTTGAAGGCGGGCGTGGGGCAGGTAGTGACCACGCTGGGCGGGGCGGGATCCTCGCTCAGCGATCTTAAGGAGGACCAGGCGTTCGCGGCGGTTCCGGTCGAGATCGTGGATACGACCGGGGCGGGTGACTGCTTCATGGCGGTTGCTCTAGCCTCGTCGATCTTGCGCGGGCGCCGGACGCTTGATGGTGATGCGCTGCACACCGCTGCGGCGGCGGCCGCGATCACCGTCTCGCGGTCCGGCACGGTTGCGGCTTTTCCCACTGCAACCGAAATGCGCACCCTGCTCTAAGGCGTCGACAGTCATCGCGCCGTGAGCCAGGAGAACAGATTCCGCCAGAGCACCGGATAGCCGGACCACTCGCAGAAATCGGGCGGCAGCCAATGTGGGCCGAGGTCGCTGGTCCAAACGGCGCTGCGGCCCTTGCCGTAATTGCCCGTCACGATGAGCGGATGCCCCCCTTGGTGCGCGGGCAGACGCGCGACCACGGTGGAGTTCTCTTTCGGTTCCACCTCGTTCACACCGAGAAGCAGCGGCCACTCGCCGCCCGGAAAACCCGAAAGAACGGGGTGATCTTTTGCGACAGCCTCGAGGTGTGCACCCTCTGGAATCTCCACCCGATCGTCCCAGGGTAGGCAACGCACCGGCAAAGCATCCTCGACCGGGGTATGCCGCCACCTTGCGCGGCCGTCGATGCCCTGGAAGCTGAAATAGCCTCCAACCATCAACAGGTTGCCCCCGTCGGCGACCCAGTCGCGAATGAGGTTCAACCGATTGGGCACCGGCTTCGAGCGCAGCCAGACGTCGGGCGGCAGCAGGAACGTGTTCGAGCCGATATCCGACAGGATTAACACGTCGTAGTCATCGAGTCCGGCGCGGTCGAAGGGGAATTTCTCCGCCGCATCATGGGCGGTCATCCAGTCCAGCTCGACCTCGCTGCCTTCTAGCGCATCCACCATGGGCTGCGCGCCGAGATGGAAATGAACGCTGCCGAACTGGTCGAAGCCCTTGTAGTGGGTTTCCGACGTGACCCAGCTTTCTCCCACGAGGAGAGCCTTGATAGTCATGATTTGTGGTCCTTTCAGGAGATCGTGGAGTCAAATACGCTGCGGGCGTTGTGCGTAAGCATGCGCATGGCGTCTTCGCGCGGCATCCCGTGGCGTTCGAGCCGCGGCAGGAAATGGCGCAAGACAAAGGCATATCCGTTGCCGCCATACCGGGTCAGCATCATCTTGATGAAGACGTCCTGCGACAGCAGAAGCCGGTCGAGATGGCCCTTTTCTGCCAGTCTAATGATGGCGGCGGCGACCTGGTCGTCAGAGGGGCTTTGCACCCCTTGATCAGCGTAGAAGAAATCCATTCCGATCATGTCGAACTCGAGGAAGGCACCTCGCTCGGCCAGTTCGGTCTGGTAGGCCACGTCGTCGAACGAGGGGTTCATGTGGCACAGAACCGTGTGGTGGATATCGGCACCCTCGGCCTCGACGAGGTCGAGCACCTTGTGGGCGTGGCGGAACCAGCCTGGCAGGTGAACCATCAGCGGCAATCCAGTCCGCACCTGTGCCCGCGCCGCGCCCCTCAGAGACTGCTCCTCGATCTCTAGAAAATCGCCCGAGACGCCGATCTCCCCGATGAGTCCGATGCGCGCATCCGTGCCGTCGACGCCGACCAAGGCCTCCTGCACAATTTCGTCGGCGATGTGATCGGCAGATTTTGCGCCGACGGCATCGGGCATCGACGAGGCGAGATAGTAACCCGCACCCATCACGATCTGCAGGCCCGTCCGGGCCGAGATCCGGCGCAGCGCGGCGGGGTCTCGGCCGATGCCGCGGCAAGTCGGATCGACTACGGTCCGTCCGCCGAGGCGGGCGAAATCCTCCAGTTCCTCAACGGCCAAATCGAGGTCGTCGAGCGCGATGTTGTGCCGGTTGACGAACGGGTCCTGACGCAGCTCCGAAAGGATCTCGATCCGAACAGGGCCCTCTGCGAGGTACTGCCGATCCTCGGACTGCGGCGGATTCCACCAGCACCGGCAGTCGTTCTGCAGGTGCTCGTGCATCAGCGTCACACCCATGTCGGACGCGGGCAGGGGGCCGTCCACCGTCATCACGAGGCCCGACGCGGTATGTGCCTGCGAACGCTCACTCATTGGACGCCCCCTTTTCCGATCTTCCAGGTCCCCGTGAAGAGGCGGGTGTTCATCCAGATCGCGACGAGGATGATCACGCCGGTGACAATCTGCGTAAAGAACGGGGAAACATGCATGAGGATGAGCCCGTTGCCGATCACCGCGATGGTCAGCGTCCCGAGCACGGTCCCGATCATGGAGGTCTTGCCCCCCATGAGCGATGTGCCCCCCAGAACCACTCCGGCGATCACCTGCAGCTCGAACCCCTGCGCCGCGTTGGACGACCCGGACCCGAGCCGCGCGGCTAGGAGAAGCGCCGCAAGCGCGCTGGCAACCCCGGCGAGCACATAGACCGAGCTGACGACCCGCCGCGCAGGCATGCCAACCCGCCGCGCAGCCTCAAAATTGGACCCGCACGCGATGATCTGGCGGCCATAGGGGGTGCGCCACATGACGACGAAGCCCGCGATCACCACGAGGATCGCGATGAGCGCCGGTACGGGAACGCCCAGCAAGGTGCCGCGGCCCAGCCATAGGAAACCGTCCGCACCCCGGATCGGGATCGAATAGCCTTCGGTTAGGAGAAGCGCTGCACCCCGGTAGATCGACAGCCCCGCCAGGGTGACAATGAACGCCGGGATCCCTTGGTAGGAGACGAACCACCCCTGCACGCCGCCGATCAGCGCGCCGACGCCGAGCATCAGCACGATCGCCACGGGCCACGGTACCCCGGCAGAGATGGTGATCGCCGCCAGCGCATTGACGAAGGCGACCTGACTTCCGACCGACAGGTCGATGCCCGCTGTCGTGATGACCATGGTCATCGCCACCGCCACGACGAGGATCGGCGCGGCTTGCCGCACGACGTTCAGCAGATTGGTCGCGCTCAGAAAGACGTCGGTCATGGCGCCGAAGAAAACCAGGCACACGATGAAGAAGGTCGCGATCGACAGGACCTGGGCGTATTCGCTCACGAAGTCCCGCGTGGCCGAGCCCGCGACGCGCTCGGTGTAGGTCGTGGACATCAGTGTCCTCCCTTTCCGACGATGAGATCGACGAGTTCCTGGAGGTTCGTCTCCTCGGTCCGTCGCTCGGCGACCTTGGTGCCTTCATACATGACGGCGATCCGGTCGCAGACGCGAAACAGGTCCTGCATCCGGTGAGTGACGAGGATCACGCCGACGCCGCGCTCTTTGACGCGGTTAATGAGTTCGAGAACCGCTTCGACCTCGGCCACGGCAAGCGCCGAGGTCGGCTCGTCCATGATGAGGATGTCCGGCTCGAAGCTGGCGGCACGGGCGATGGCGATGGCCTGGCGCTGACCGCCCGAAAGCTTCTCGACCTTTGCGGTGAGGCGCGGGATGCGGATTTCGAGCCGGGCCAGCATCTCCTCGGCCTGTTTGATCATACGTTCCTGGTCGAGGAACGGCCCCTTCGTCATCTCTCTGCCGAGAAACAGGTTGCCGACGACGTCGATATGATCGCACAGGCTGAGGTCCTGATAGACCATCTCGATATGGCGGGCGCGGGCGTCGGCGGGGGACTGAAAGCTGACCGGCTCGTCACCGAGCAAGATGCGACCTCCGTCGGGAATATGCGTACCGGCGATGATCTTCGACAGCGTGCTTTTCCCGGCCGCGTTGTCGCCGATCAGGCCGACGCACTCGCCTGCGAAGATGTCGAGATCCACGCCTCGTAGCGCTTGGTGCGAGCCGAAGGTTTTGCGGATGCCCCGAAGGGACATGAGCGGCGTGCCGTCGGAGGGGGGCACCCCCCCCTCCGACGCGATGCGGGTATTGGTATCGGTCGCTGTCATTCGAACAGGGACCGGAAGTCGTCGACATTGTCCTGTGTGACGATGGTCACGGGCACCGAGATCTCGCCCTCGACTTCGTCGCCATCGGCCAGGGTGTTCAAGGCACGGATGGCTTCGGCGCCCATCTCGGCCGGGTCCTGCTGGACCACCGCCTCGACATAGCCCTCGTCGATCCCTTGGATGACCTGTTCCGTCAGGTCCCAGCCGTAGATCGAAATATCGTCCTGACGCCCCTGCGAGGTGACGGCGGCGATCGCCCCCATCAGCGCCGGTTCCCCCGTGCCATAGATCGCATTCATGCCGGGATTCGCCGTCAGCAGGTTCTCTGATGCGTTCAGCGCGACGTCCTGGATGTTCTGGCCATCCACGGTGTTCACGACGCTGACCCCCTCTGGCCGGTTCTCGACGAAGCCGTCGCGGCGCACGTTCTGTATGTATGAGTTCAGCGCGCCGACGACCCCGACCGAAAGCTCATCGCTCTCCATGTTTTCGCCGATATAGGCTGCCAGATCGGCACCGGCCTGGGCGTTGTCGACGCCAATCTGAGCCGCCTGCGGCCCCTCGGGCAGGATCGCGTCGATGGCGACCACTGGGATTCCTGCCGCGTCCGCCTGCTCCACGGCCGGCATGATCCCGTTCACGTCGATGGCAACCACCGCGATGCCGTCGACTCCTTGGGTGATGTAGGTCTCGATCGCCGAGTTCTGCTGGAAAGCTTCGTTGTTAGCGTTGAAGATCACGAGCTCGACGCCGAGTTCATCGGCCGCTTCTTGCGCGCCCCGGTTCATCTCGTTGAAGAAGAGGGCTTGCTGGTTGATCTGGACGAGGGCGAATGTCCTTGGCTCGTCCTGCGCAAAGACCGCGGTGGAACTCAGGGCGGTGGCACTGGCCAGCGCCAGAGCCAGGTGACGTGCTTTGTGGTTAATGATCATGTCATGTCCTTCCTGTTGGCCGTCGCTTTGAGTCGTGTGGTCGGCGGGGCGACGGAAGCCCGCTCGATCAAGGTGACGGGGAGCAGTTCTTCTGTCGGAGCGGCTTCCCCGGTTTCAGTTTTCAAGGTCTCGAGTAGCACGCCGAGAGCGCGCCTCCCGAGATCGCGTACCGGCTGGCGGATGGCGGTAATGGGCGGGGCGAACAGGTGAAGGGGCCCGATGTCGTCGAACCCCAGCAGCGAGACGTCGTCCGGAATAGTGACCAGCGCGTCGCGCAGCACTTCGATCAGGCCGATGAGCATTTCGTCCGAAGTGGCGAAGATCGCCGTCGGGCGGGGGGCCATTTCAAGAAAACGGCGTGCGGCATCGCGCCCGGTTTCCGGGATATAGCGCCCCAGAACCCGTTCGATCCGTACCGGCCCATCCGAGACGCGGTGCATTTCCTGCTCGAACCCCCGGTAGCGGCGCCGCCCCGAGACCATATCGGCCTCGCCGCCCACGAACAGCACGGATCGGTGCCCCATCGCCGCGAGATAGCCGCCGGCCATGCGCCCCCCGGCCTCGTTGTCGCAGAAAACCTTTGGCACCTTCGCGCCGGGAACGTCTTCGTCGAGCAGCACGAGATGCTGGCAGGATCTGACCGCGGCGAGAAGGGCGCTGTCCGCCGCGCGGTTGGTCACGAAGATCATTCCGTCGAGATGTCGCATCCGGAGAGAGTCGAGGTAGCGCAGCTCCCGAGCGGGTCGGTTCAGCGTTGCATGAAGGACCAGCCCCAGGCCAAGCCGGTCGGCCTCCTCCTCGACCGCTGCGACGAGGCGGGCAAAGAAAGGCCCAGCGATGTCCGGGACGACGAGTCCGATTGCATCGGAGCGACCCCGCGAAAGGCGCCGCGCGTGTGGATTGGGCACGTACCGCAGTTCATCCACAGCGGTCCGGATTTGATGCGCCCGCGCGTCCGGCAGGGAGAGCGACCCGTTCAGAAAGCGTGAGACGGTCGTGACCGAAACGCCCGCTTTCTTCGCTACGTCGCTGAGATTTGCCATGTCGCCCCTTAGTAAAGCGTTTTACTAGCGCATCGCAAAGTCCTGCTCATTGCAAGGAATTTCTTCAAGCTTCTTGCCTGCGGAAGGCACGTCATCAGACTGCCGCATACTTTAGCGGTGTTCGCTCAAGAAGCCCGCTAGAACGGCGCGTGGCTAGGCGTTGATGATGTGACCGCTCTATGGATCGTTGCAGACGCACCTTTCCGCCGTGGCCGTCGTTTGCTGAGAGGGACGAAGTAGAGCCGTCTCGCGGCTCACACTCCGACTTTTTCGATCATGACAGCGCCGACGGCAATGCGAAGCAGGTCATCCGATTACGTCAGAGCCTTCCGCTCCACTGGCTCCTCCGGCTCACGCAAGACGAGAGGCGCGAAGACTGGGAGCTCATCAGCCCCCGCGGAGGCGTCGATGGCCGCAGGCAGAACCAACTTGCCCTTCTTCGCTAAGCCCCGCCAGGCGGACAACTGGTTCGGCTTAACCCCATACCGCTCGGCCACGGAGTTCACGGTCGCGCTTGGCTTCAACGTCTCTGCGACAACCCGAGCCTTCACATCATCCGGCCACCGTCGGTGCCCTGAGGCATGGACCTCCACACCCAGCGATCTGAGAAACGAATTCATAGCACACATTGCGAAACTCACTCCCCATCTTGAGATGGGCAGATCTCGCAATCATGCCGATGCCTGACAACGTGGGCCGCAGCCACCGCTTACGAAGGTCCCAATCGTCAGCCAAGGCGGTCAGATCGCATAATGCGCGCCGCTATGGGCGGCTCACTCCAACAGCCAAATGCGCCAATACCGCGGAGCGGCTTCGTCCATGGGCCGATCGCGACAGGTGGGTTGCCCGACGAACAGCCAGTCCGCCGCGCCGCTACAAGTCGGCTCGGACTTAGGTTCATCATCACGTCTCGACGTCGCAAATAGCGTTTCCGGTGGGGCTGGCCGATGCGCCCGGCCAGCCCAGTGACACGGGATCAGCCGACCACGTTGTGATCTGGGCCATAGGGGAAGCCGGTGATGTTCTCGTTTCCGTCTCCCGTGATGATCAGGATGTCGTGCTCGCGATATCCGCCCGCTCCGGGTTGGCCTTCGGGGATGGTCAGCATCGGCTCCATCGAGATCACCATGCCCGGCTCGAGGACCGTGTCGATATCCTCACGGAGTTCCAGTCCCGCCTCGCGCCCGTAATAGTGGCTCAACACGCCGAAGGAATGGCCGTAGCCGAAGGTCCGGTATTGCAGAAGGTCGCGGGCCGCGAAGAAGTCGTTGATCGCGTGCGTGACATGCGCACAGGACACGCCCGGCTTCAGCAGGCTCATGCCGTATTCGTGCGCGGCGACGTTCGCCTCCCACACCTTGCGGCTCGCCTCGTCCACCGTCTTCAGGAACAGCGTGCGTTCGAGCGCCGTGTAGTAGCCCGAGATCATCGGAAAGGTGTTGAGGCTCAGGATATCGCCGGCCTCGAGCGCGCGTCCCGTTACCGGGTTGTGTGCGCCGTCGGTGTTGATGCCCGACTGAAACCAGGCCCACGTGTCGCGGTACTCCGCATCGGGAAACCGCGACGCGATTTCGCGCTCCATGGCATCGCGGCCCGCCATGGCCAGGTCGATCTCGCGCGCGCCGGACGTTATGGCATCGCGAATGGCATGGCCGCCGATATCGGCGACGGCGGCGCCCGCGCGGATCAGGTCCAGTTCGGCCGCCGATTTGTGAATCCGCTGGGCCATGCTGGCCGGCGCGATATCGATCCTTGCCGAGGGCGCGAGCATCTCGTTAAGCTGCGCCATCTGCGCGATGGACAGGTGATCGCCCTCGAAGCCGATCACCTTGCCCGGGCCCATCACCGACAAGATCGCCCGCCAGTAATTGTCCCGCCGCCAGTCCGTATAGGTGATGTTGTCCCCGTAACAGCGCCGCCACGGCTGGGCCGCGTCGATCCCCGCGCTGAAGGTAACGGTATCCGCTTGCGTGACCACCTGGGCGTAGGGGCGCCCGAAGGCACAGTATAGAAAACCCGAGTAATAGGCGACATTGTGCATCGAGGTGAGCACGCAGGCGTCGACGCCCTTGTCGGCCATGATCCGCCGCAGTCCCGCCAGTCGCGCCTCGTACTCGGCATCGGCGAAGGGCAGGACCTTCTTGCCCTGATGGAAGCGATAGAAATCGGGGCGCGCGACAGCGTCCGGTGTCGGATTGGGTGTTCTGTCCATCGGTTTACTCCTCTTCGAACCGCAATGGCGCGTGAGGAGGGCACCTGTCGTCCGGTTGCACCTTTCCCCACCGCGCGCCGATGCGGCAAAGCAAGATCCCGGCGTTCAGGATGTCTGATTGGGAAATCTCATCGCCTTGCGATCAGTGGCGACGCCATCGCCAGACCCGATATCCAACCATATTCACGAACAAGCCGATCGATCAAGCAGGGGGGGCGACCGAAGCCTAAATACATTCATGTGATGCAAGTCGCAGCTACTCGCGCTGCAGCAATCGCGATCCCGGCGCGCGGAGGGTCAGGGCCGAGGATTTCCGAAGAGCGGCCGTCTGGAACCCTTATGACGCGGCCAGCCATGGCCGCCAAGTGTCACCGGGTGCCAGCCCCGCTTGCCGCGTGGAATTGCTTCTGAACCAACAGGAACAGGATCATTACAGGGGCGACCGACACTGCAAGCGCGGCCTGCTGCAGCGACTTCTGGTCGAGCGTGTTGAACTGGTCTTCCAGCAGGAAGATGCCCACGGGGAGCGTCTGCAATTCGGGCGCCGATCGGGTGATGGTCATCGTCCAGATGAACTCGTTCCAGTGATAGACGAAGGCGAACAGGGTCAGTGTCCATAACGCAGGCCCCACTTGCGGCAGGACCACAGCGCGGAAGATGAGAAACTCGGACGCGCCGTCGAGCCGGGCCGCCTCTATGATGTCGTCGGGCACCGTGACGAAGAACTGGCGCATCAAGAAGACGCCGTACCAAGTGACGACGAAGGGCAGGACCAATGCCGCGTAAGTTCCCAGAAGGCCCGATCCGCCGAACTCCGTCAGCCCGTTGCCCCCCGCCAGCGGCACGAAGCGCAGCAGAAAGAAGATCGGTATGATGAACAGGAAAAACGGAAACATCTGTGCCCCGATCACCAGCCGGAACACGCCGTCGCGGCCCGCGAAGTCGTATTTTGCCAGCGCGTAGCCCGCCATGGTCGAGGTCGCGACCTGCAACGCGGTGATCGTCGTGGTGACGACGATGGAGTTGAAGAACCACCGCCCCATGGGCAGTTCGTCGAAGACCCGCGCGTAGATATTCCATTGCGGGTCCGTGGGGAAGTAGTTGGGTGGCGTCGCGAAGACGTCGTCGGGACCACGCAGGGCGCCGATGAACATGTCGGCGAAGGGCAGCAGCATCAGAAGCGCGACCAGCCCGAGCACCGCGTATTTCAACATGGCGATCATGTCGCTCGCTCGCGCAGAAGGCGGAACTGCACGACCGCGATTACCGCGATTATCGCGAAGAGGATCATCGCCGCGGCCGAAGCGCGCCCCATCCGCAGATCTTGAAACGCCATGTCATACATGTAGAGCGCCGTCACGTCCGTCGCCCCGCGCGGCCCGCCCCCCGTCATGGCAAGGATCAGCGCGAACCAACCCATGCCCGTGATGAAGCTCGTGACCGTTACGAAAATCATCGCGGGTCGGATCATCGGCACGGTGATCGAGCGGAAGATCCGCGGCCCCGATGCGCCGTCCAGCACCGCCGCCTCGTAGATCTGCGGGTCGAGGCCGTCGATCGCGGCCAAGAAGACGAGCATGTTCTTGCCCAGCTCATACCAGATCATCACGACGACGACCGACACCATCGCCCATGTCCCGTCCGTCAGCCAGTCGGGCCCGGCGAGCCCGATTAGGCCCAACCCCCGATTCACGAGGCCGTAGCGGTCGTCCAGCAGGAACTGCCAGATGTAGGCGATGGCGACGATGTTGGTGACCTGCGGCAAATAAAAGATCGACCGCCACACGGTTCGCCCCCGCGACCGAGCGAAGATTGCCGCCAGCATCAGCGACAGCGGCATCCCGATGAAGATAAGGCCACCGGCGACGACGAAGGTGTTCTGCAGCGTGTCCCAGAACGCCGCGTCGCGCGTGAAGAGGTATTCGAACTGTCGCAAGCCCACCCAGCGCGGGGCGCCGAGCGGATTCCAGCGTGTGAAGGTAAGATAAAGCGAGAAGCCGAGAGGCAGGATCAAAAAGATCGCCGCGAACACGATAAGCGGTGAAAGGAACAGCCAGGGGGCAAGGCGCGGCGCGCCCGGCCCCCTTTCATCGACGCTTCGGCTCACTTCAGTAGAACTCGAACAGGATGTCCTCGACCTGGGTGTTCAGGTCCTCCATGGCGGGGGCAGCCTCGGCCTCTCCCGCGATTACCGTGTCCAGGGTCTGCGCGATCAGGCCCTCGATTTCACTGGCCTGCAGCACGTTGGGCTGACTGATCGCCCGATCGGTCAACGCCTCCTGGAAAGGGGCCGTGAAGGCATCTGGGTCGCCTAGCGCGGCATTGTCGGCATCGTTCGCGGTCAGCGCGCCGAGCTTGTTCATCATCTCGCCGACGCAGGAGGGCCCGCCTTCCTCGGCGGCACTTTCGGCGGAATTGGCATAGCGGACCACGTCCCACGCGGCCTCGCTCACGTCCGAGCCGGAATCGACGCCCATGAAAAAAGCGTACTGCATCGTGCGCCAATCCTCGCCTGCGGGGATCTGGCTGACCACGACATCCTCGAACCGGTCGCCCAGACCCTCTCGGATGGCGCTTTCGTACCAGTTCGCCATAATCATCATGCCGACGCCGCCCGCGGGAAAGTCGTCATAGGCATCGACCGTGCGGTCCGTCATCCCGTCCGCGACGAGGGCCGCAAGCTGGCGGGCGCTTTCGACAGATGCCTCCGAGACAAGGTTCGCCTCGGAATAGTCGTCGGAATAGATGTCCTGCCCCTTCGAGAAGGTCAGCGCATAGTAGGGATGCACCACGCCCGCGCCCGACGAGCTTTCGGCGAAGGCAAAGCCAGCCGTCTCGATCCGGCCCTGGTCGTTCCGCGTCGTCACCGCCTCGGCCGCTTCGCGCAGGCCCTCCCAGGTCGTCGGAGGCTCCTCGATGCCCGCCTCGCGCAGAAGCGCCATGTTCGAAACCAGCATGTAGACCGACACCTCGGTCGGTACGCCCCAGAGCGTGCCATCAATGGTCGCGGCATCGACAGTGCCGCCCGCATATGTGTCGCGCACGTAGGTGGCCAGGTCGTCCGGCATCTCGGCCAGCACGCCGTTGTCGACCATCTGCGCGGCCCAGATCGAATAGACGTTGTAGATGTCGGGGGCCTGTCCCGCGATCCGGCTGGTCAGAACCGTCTGCAGATAGTCGCGGTAGCTGAGCTGCTGATAGGTGATGGAGGTGCCGGGGTTGGCCTCTTCATACCGGTCGAAACATGCAAGAAGCGGCGCGGCCTGCTCGGCGGTGTAATGCATCGCCACCTCGACGGTCTGGTCCTGAGCGGCGGCGGACGATGCGATCGCGCCGGTAACTGCGGCGAAAAGAAACGGTTTCATGGCGATGCCCCCTAAGTCGACGTACAGGTCCAGACTTAAATCGACGCAATCTCCAGGGTCCGTGACAAACGAGCGCAGCGTTTCTAATTCAGACGAGGCCGTAGCCCAGACCGACTGCGGCCGTAGCAACAGGTTGCGCGGCAATCCCGAGCGGCAGGGCATAGAGACAGGCGGAGCCAATCACAATGTGCGTTAGGAGGCCGGAACGAAGCGGGCCACCGGCATCCGGGCTGCCATTCCGCCAATCGGGAACGGTACGCCGACCACAGCGATCGCCTGAATCGCGAAGAAGTGCTCTCGAACAGACCGGCGCCGGCCACGATCACGGTTTGGTGGGTTATTGCGCCTCGGCGAACCCGCGATTTGGCAAAGTTTTCCCAGTGAAAGGCCAATTCCCCCTCCCGCAACCAACTTACAGGCCATTGGTTCACGGGGAATGTCGCGCCACAAACCTTGATCGCAGCAGAGGATCATGATGCTACACATTATGCTACTCTCACGGCTGTCGTTTGACAGTGAAAGTGCATACTAAACAGATGTTTATCAATATATCAAGCTGATCTGTGGCAGACTTCCTCTCCGCCACTTGCCCTTGAGAAAGCGTTCTCCCGATCCGGCTCCGGCCGGATTTTTTCGTTGTATTCGGGGGTTATTCGGGAGAAGCTGTTCACCGGCCCCGGCGCCAGGAGGCCGGGAAGCGGACTCTCAGGGCCGATATTCTTCGGACCTCATGACTGCGCGGATTTGGTGAATAGCTTGTAACCCGCTGTAAAGAAGCTTTTTTGCGAGGCTGCAGCTGAACACTTCGATTCCAGTCGCTCTCGCCGATATGGAACCGAAGCCCAAAGCTCTCCAAGCCATGTCGGACAGGACGCGGCTGTCACTCAGCAGAAACTGCTTCAAAGCTCGTCAGTGCAGACCGAAGGTTCTCCATGATTTCCTCTGCCAAGACCTCTGGTTCCGGCAGGTTCTTGAGGTCGGTCATCGACGCATCCCGCAGCCAGAACAGGTCGAGGCTCGCCTTGTCGCGGGCCAGAAGTTCTTCCCGGTTGAACGGGCGCCAGCGTCCGTCGGGGCTGTCCTCGCTCCACGTCGGGCTACGCTCGTGCCGGTTCCGTGGATTATTCGTCCGCCATCTTTAGGAAGATGAGGTAGGTCAGCTGCTCCAGGTACGCGGCGGAGTTCGGTCTCACGCCCTCGGCGCGCAGCCGGGTCTCGGCCGCCGACATATCCGATGCGGACAACCCGTTCGCGCAGTTCGATTGAGGAGGAGGAAGATGCAGTCACGCCTTGCCTCCCTGGTCGAAGCCGCGGTGAATGTCGCGATCGGGTTCGTTGTCGCGCTTCTGACGCAGATGGCGCTGTTCCCGGCCATGGGGGTTCGGCTGTCGATGGACCGGCACCTGCTGATCGGGGCCGTGTTCACCCTCGTCTCCCTTGCACGAAGCGGCGTTGCGGGAGGCCGTTAGGTGCAACGCGGACGCCTTTGCGGTGGATCTGATGCCGGTGGTCGCGGAGATCAGGGCGGCGGAGAGCACCTCCCTGAGAGCAATGGCGGCAGACCTGAATGCCCGAGGGATCAGGACGCGCCGCGGTGGACAGTGGCATATGTCGACTGTGCGGAACTTGTTGAAGAGAATCGAAGGCTCATCGGTCGGCGGCACGTGACCACGATCATCTTCTGCATCTAGCACAGCTTGACCGGAAAAGTTGCTTCTTGATCCCCGTTCCCCGTCGTTCGGCTGTGCCGCCGGAAGCCACTTCAGGCAGGTGCGCCATGTCAACGGCCGCGCCAACCCGGACCAGAACCTCATGGACCTGTTTGCCAATGTGCCTGATGAGGCGGGGCATTGTGTCCGTCCGGGGGCTGGCCCTGCCGCTAACGCGCTGTCACACTGCCGTGGATAGCAATGGCGAAAACGATGGGCGATCGACGCTTCCTTTCCAGACTGGTCCTGTCAGCGCTCACGGCGATCATCGTCGGAATCGCGTGGCAAAGCGGCCCGCTTTTGATCCAAAGCTTCCTGGGGCCACCTGTCGAGCAGCGGGAGGTCAATCCCCGCGCCGATCTGCCAGCGGAAGAGCGCTCTGTCATTGAGACCTTCCAGGCGGCGCGCGAAAGCGTGGTGTTCATCACCACGTCCGCGCGCGTCATCGATCCGTGGACTCGGCGCTCCGCCGAAGTGTCACAGGGAACCGGGTCGGGCTTTATCTGGGACGCGCAGGGACATGTGGTGACGAACCACCACGTGATCGCAGGCGCCGACGGAGCCTTGATCCAGCTGGCGAATGGCGAGACCTATCGGGCACGGCTAATCGGCGCCGACCCTGCCCACGATCTCGCCGTGCTCAGGATCGAGGGGGGAGAGGAGGCTCCACCGCTCCCGACCGGACGCAGCGCCGACGTGCAAGTCGGACAGAAGGTGCTGGCGATCGGCAATCCCTTCGGGTTGGACTGGACGCTAACGACCGGCGTCGTATCGGCGCTGGACCGCGAGTTTCCGGGGGAAGACCGCCGTACCCTACGGGGCTTGATCCAGACTGACGCGGCGATCAATCCCGGCAATTCCGGCGGCCCTCTCCTTGACAGTGCCGGGCGGCTGATCGGGGTGAATACCGCCATCTTCAGCCTGTCCGGAGCCAGTGCGGGCATTGGCTTCGCCGTTCCGGTGGATATCGTGAACCGGGTGGTCCCGCAGTTGATTGAGCATGGCCGCTACTCACCACCGGAGCTCGGGATCGAATACGATCAGCGGATCAATGAATTGGCGCGCCGGCAGGGGTTGTCGGGTGTGCTGGTGCTGGGCGTCGAACCGGGTTCAGCCGCCGACAGGATCGGCCTCGAGCCCGCGTCATTCACCTCCGATGGTCGCCTCGTTCCGGGCGACATCATTGTCGAGGTAGGTGGCAGACCGGTCGCCACCAGCGAAGATCTGATGGTGGCGCTCGACACGCACGAGCCCGGAGACGAGGTCGAGATCACGTTCCTCCGGGGCGGTCGACCGAACACCAGGAACATCACCCTCGATGACCCACCTGATGGTCCCTCACCTGACACTGCAGGGCCGTGGGCAGGAAGCCGGTGATCTGGCAGTCGTGATCATTGCGCCGGTCGCCATGTGGAGAGCTTGCGGAGGCAAACGCATGCGACGGTACAGGAGACCGGCCGTATCTTGATCCGGGGCTCGGCCTGCTGCAGCCCCGAGCTTAGCGCGCACCGTGGGCGGCGCGACGCGGTCGAAGCACGGTGCCGCGGCGCTCAGACGGGTCGGCAAGGGCGGTGCGGCGCTGCAGGAGGCCGTCAGGGGCAATGGGGATGCCTTTGCGGTGGAACTGGCGCCGGCGGCCGCGGAGATCCGGGCGGCAGGGAGCACCGCCTTGCGCGCGATTGCAGGAGAGCTGAACGCCCGCGGGATCAGGACGCGACGCGGCGGGCAGTGGCACTTGTCGGATGTGCGGAACTTGCTCGCTCGCTGGCGCAAAAAGATCGTTTACTGAGGAAAGCCGCAGCTCTCGCTGCGGTGTGCTATAGAACCTGCGGTCGCAATTGGCGGCGGAACGAGGATAATAGCTGGAGACATTTATACCGGCCGCTAGACTTGGAGCATCCCATCCCCAAGCTGCCACCGGGGGGCCTTCGAATCCTCCCAATCAGCGGCGAGCCATATCTCCCATTCCTCCGGTTCAGTGAGGAAGACCGGCGAGAGATCGATCGATGGCTGTACAACCGCGCGGAGAATTCACATCTGCCGTTCCGGCACCGCGAGCGGGCAATGCTTCGGTTCCAGCGTATGCGAAGTCTGCAGAAATTCGCCTCGGTCCACGCCTCCGTCACAAACCACTTCAACCAGAACCGCAGCCTTTCCAGCCGAAACATTCTTCAAGCTCGACCGGACCGCCGATCTCGCCGAGTGGCGCTCTCTCTTCGCAGGCTGATGGTTGGACCCACTGCCCTTTCTGAGACGGTTTCCAATTTGTCTGACACCACCCTCGGAGCCCGTCCGGACGTGGCTGCGGTTAGGCGACTGGTAAGGGCCGGCCCGACCCTGCGCGTTCACTGCGCGGCCCCGATACATCCCCGGACCGCTTTGCCTCCTTCCAGCATGTCCGAAGGCGAGACAGCCTGCGCTACCTTTTTCATCGGTGCGAAGCGAACTCGTAAAAGAGGCGCTCGCCGATTGTTCCGCGGGCATTGTGATTCCTGTCCCAAGGCTTTCCCTCGCCTACCGACTGGTTAATGGTTGGAAATACAACCAAGAGGGACAGACACATGACGGCAATCGTCGATTTTTTGAACACGGTCTTATGGGGATACGTCCTCGTATACGGCTTGCTGGCTGTCGGGGTCTATTTCACCTGGCAAACAGACTTCCTGCAATTCCGGCACTTCGCCGAGTTCTTTCGCGTCATCAAGTCGTCGCGCGACACCTCTGCCGCGGGCATCTCTCCGTTCCAGGCGCTGACGATCTCCCTGGCGAGCAGGGTCGGCACGGGCAATCTCGCCGGGGTCGCCGTGGCGATCTATCTCGGCGGTCCGGGTGCCGTGTTCTGGATGTGGATGGTCGCCCTCGTCGGCATGGCGACGGCCTACGCCGAGTCCACGCTGGCGCAGCTTTACAAGGTACGAAACGCGGATGAACAATATCGCGGCGGCCCGGCCTTCTACATGGCAAAAGGCATCGGGTCGAACGCCATGGGCTACGTCTTTTCGGTATGCCTCATCCTCAGCTTCGGACTGATCTTCTCGGCGGTGCAGGCCAACTCGATCTCCGTCGCCATGGAAGAGGCGTTCTCGATTCCCAAACTCGTCACCGGCCTCGTCATCGGCGGCCTTGCAGGCATCGTGATCTTCGGCGGCATCAAGTCCATCGCCCGGGTCGCGGAAAAGGTCGTTCCAGGCATGGCCGGGCTCTATATTCTCGTGGCGCTGGTCATCGTGCTCATCAACATCGCCGAAGTACCCGCCATGCTTGCGCTGATCGTCAAGTCGGCCTTCGGGTTCGAAGCGGCGGCGGGCGGCTTCACGGGTGGGTTCATGGCCGCACTGCTCAACGGCGTGAAGCGCGGCCTGTTCTCCAACGAGGCCGGCATGGGCTCGGCCCCCAATATTGCGGCCGTCGCGGTCCCTGATCCGCACCACCCCTCCAGTCAGGGGCTTGTGCAGGGACTTGGCGTCTTCATCGATACGCTGGTCATCTGCACGGCCACGGCGCTCATGATCCTGCTGTCGGGCGTGGTCGACTATTCCGAAGGCGCACCCACAGGCATGGCGCTGACGCAGATCGCGCTGGAGCAGCATATCGGGGCGTTCGGTCCGATCTTCGTCGGAATCGCGATCCTGTTCTTCGCCTTCACCTCGATCATCGGGAATTATTCCTACGCCGAGAGCGCGATGGAATTCCTCGGGATGGGTAAACGTATCCCGCTCCTCGTGTTGAAGGTGCTCGTGGTCGCGATGGTGGTTTGGGGGTCCTTGCAGGCGGTCACGACCGTCTTCAATTTCGCCGACGCGTCGATGGCACTGATGGCGACGGTGAACCTGATGGCAATCCTGATCCTGTCCAAGACCGTCGCAAAACTCACGCGGGACTATTTCTCGCAACGTCGCGCCGGGAAAGAGCCCATCTTCAAGATCGCCGACTATCCCGAACTCGGCGATGGCGTGGATCAGTCGATCTGGAACCGCAACGTCGAGCGTGAAACGAGGGCCGCCAACCCCGAGTGAAACCGGCGAGGCGAAGGTTGCCCCCCTCGCCTCATGCCTTGATCGCGAGTCCGGGACCACATTCTCGCGGCCCTCTCGGAGATCTAACCTGACCTCATTGAGTGAGGCGGATCGATATATGGCGGCGGTCTCCAGCGAATGCCTTGTGGACCCCCGAGTCGAGATGAGGACGGGAAACGCACTCTCCGCGATACGCGGATCTCCGAGGCATCCTCGCGGTATGGCCCGCTGCATCGGACGTCATCTTCTCGGAACGGCTGTCGCACTGCGACGTCGAGACCAGCACGTACACGGTCCGCGCAGGGGGCACGAATCGTGGTGCCCACCATACCACCTGGATTGCAGCGCAAACCGATAGCTGATGTCAGTGATCATTTCCGCCAAGAGCACACTCGGCTGCACCCGGCCCCATGTCTGTGCCTGCTGCTATTCGCAATCGAGATTTTCGGCACGCTTCCGGAAATCGCTCATATGTAGCCGGCCTGTTGATCGGCTCGGACATTGGGCGCGGCCGGGGTCGAGGTGGCCCAGCAGGTGCTGGCGGAAACGCAAAGCGCCATCCTTCCGCTGGTCCCGTATCTCGACGCCCTGCGCTGGGTGTTCATCGTGGTGGCGCTCGGCGGGATCGCGGTCACGATCTACGCCCGGCTTGATGACTGGAAGCGGGGGCGGCGATGATCGGTGGGCTCCTGGTCGGGTTCGCTGCCAGCCCATGGATACGGGCGGCGCTGCGTTACGGCGCCATCGTCCTCGCTATGATTCTGTTCCTGCTCGCGCTTCGGCGCTCCGGGGAGCGAGCGGGACGCGTCGCCGAACGCCTTGAGACCGCGGAGAAGGCTAATGATGTCCAACGCCAGATGCTGAAGGCTGCGGCTCGCCGCCTTCGCGATCGCGACGAGCTTGCTGAGCGCCGGCGCGACGGACGGTTCTGACACGAGCGGGTTCGGGACGTGTGCACCCGTTGTCGAGTATAGCGCGAAGGTCCAGACGCGGGCGGCCGCGGAGCTGGCCCTGCTGCCGGAGGGCTCGGCGGTCGCGGAGATGCTCAGCGACTACGCGGTGATGCGAGACCAGGCGCGAGGTCGCATTCGCTAACTCGCTGCTTCTCAATCAAATACGCATGTCGCGCATTCTCTCCGGCAACTCTTCATCGTCGTTTTTTGGCGAGCCAGAGGCTTTCCGAAGAAGTAAGTCGCCGTGTATCCCTCTGCCATCTGGCTCCGTCTTCAGTGATAGGTAATCACTCGGACCGCTACCTATTTCTTCTTGTGCTCGCCGAGATTGGTCAAGGCTTTGCCCTTCGTGAAGTCGGCTGTTGCAACGACCTTTTCCTTCACCTTCTTGGGCTTCTTAATTTCACGGTTGCCGCGTTGCTTGTCGCCTTTAGACATTTCAGTTTCTCCTGGTTCTGAGTTTTTTTCTGAGTCAGTGCTCGGTGTTTGTTTTCATCAACACCGTGGATTAGTGTCCCGGGGCTACTGCCCGCGGGACGCCGCCGTTCACATCATTCCGCCCATTCCACCCATGTCGGACATTTCGCTGCCGGCCCCAGCCTTCTCGGGCTTTTGCGCGACCATCGCTTCGGTCGTGATCAATAGCCCGGCAATGGACGCGGCGTTTTCGAGTGCGATCCGAACGACCTTCGTCGGATCGATGACACCGGCCTTCAGCATGTCGCCGTATTCTTCGGCCTGTGCGTCGAAACCGAAGCTCGGGCTGTCGTTCTCGATCACCTTTCCGACGACAACCGATCCGTCAACTCCGGCATTTTCGGCGATCTGGCGCAGCGGTGCTTGGATCGCGCGGCGGACGATCTTGATGCCGGCATCCTGATCATTGTTCTCACCCTTCAGCGTCGCCAGCACCTTGCCAGCGTGAACCAGTGCCACGCCGCCACCGGACACGACACCTTCCTGAACCGCAGCGCGGGTAGCATTCAGCGCATCGTCCACGCGGTCCTTGCGCTCCTTCACCTCGATCTCGGTTGCTCCGCCAACCCGGATCACGGCAATGCCGCCGGCAAGCTTGGCCAGCCGTTCCTGCAGCTTTTCCTTGTCGTAGTCCGACGTGGTCTCCTCGATCTGCGCCCGGATCTGGGTGACCCGCGCGGCGATCGCGTCCTTGTCGCCGGCACCGTCGATGATCGTCGTGTCATCCTTGGTGATCGCGACCTTCTTGGCGGACCCGAGCATGTCCATGGTGACATTTTCCAGCTTGGTGCCCATTTCTGCGGAAATCACCTGACCACTCGTCAGCACGGCAACGTCTTCCATCATCGCCTTGCGGCGGTCTCCGAAGCCGGGCGCCTTGACGGCCGCGACCTTCAGCCCGCCGCGCAGCTTGTTGACAACCAGCGTTGCCAAGGCCTCGCCCTCGATGTCCTCGGCCACGATCAGCAGTTGCTTGTCGGCCTGAATCACGGCTTCCAGCAGCGGCACCATGGAGGCAAGCGAGCTCAACTTCTTTTCATGAAGCAGGATAACGCAGTCATCCAGCTCGACGACCATCTTCTGAGAGTTCGTGATGAAATAGGGGCTGAGGTACCCGCGGTCGAACTGCATGCCCTCTGGCCTGCCCCAATCGGGTGGTCCGGTTTCAGTCTTAGTGCATGACGGGACTCGGCGCTACGGCCGGAGTGGCCGGCGAAGCGGCTCCGGATTGCGGAGCCGGCCACTGCACCACCTCGGGTGCTGGGGGCCGGTAGCCCAAGGAT
>NZ_ONZF01000049.1 GCF_900302445.1 Palleronia abyssalis
GCACGTCGACCTGCCGAAGCTTCGCGACGATCTCTTCCGGCTTGTGTCTCTTCTGGGGCATTCTTGCATCCTCCAACTGGCCCGTAAGCCATACTTCAGGGAGGACCACTTTTCAGGGGGCAGACCAGCATGGTGGAAGCACGAGGGTGAAAATCGCTGCGCAATCCCGACAGATCGTGCGAAGCCGGGCCGCTTTGCAGGGATCGGCAAGTGTCGGAAACTGCGCAAGAACTCGCGCTTCCGAGTGATTGTTCATGCTTCGTTCGGCACGACTTATAACCTGAAGGTCATAGGTTCAAATCCTATCCCCGCAACCAAATCCTGTGAAAATCACACGAGACCCGGCGTCGGGCCTGCTCGGCGCCGAGTTGCGCAGCCGACGTCGGGGTTAATCGGGTGTTAGTCCATCTAACCTGGCACGGGATTTTTGCTCCACCGTCGGTTAGAGTCTGGCTCAACCTGAGGACGGACAATGAAGCGAACGAGATTTACGGACGAACAGATCATCCACTGCCCGGCAGGCGCATGGGCAGCAAGTAGGTTCGGGAACCCATTTT
>NZ_ONZF01000023.1 GCF_900302445.1 Palleronia abyssalis
GCACGTCGACCTGCCGAAGCTTCGCGACGATCTCTTCCGGCTTGTGTCTCTTCTGGGGCATTCTTGCATCCTCCAACTGGCCCGTAAGCCATACTTCAGGGAGGACCACTTTTCAGGGGGCAGACCACTTGCGCAACCTGCTTCGCGAGGATGAATCGGGGCTCCATTACATCGATTATCTTCGGGCGAGCCTCAGTGAGTTCGATAACCCTTATGTCGGTTGGCTTGGCTTCCTGCAAAGCCATAAGGAACTTGTCGAAAATGGCCGCGACAACAGTCCAAATGCGACAGTCCGACGCAAATATGTTTGGCTGATGAACTACCACAACGCGGTTGTTGATGAAGCTCTGAGTGAGCTTGACCAAACGCTACGCTTGAAGACGGGTTGCAGCTCGATGAATTGCTGGAAGCACGTAGGATCCAAAACTAATCCGTCAGCCAAATGCGCTCAATGCGATGCCTCACCGGAGCCGTCCTTCACTATTTACGGCATGACCTTCAACAAAATACCCAGAGAAGCCAGGACACTGGCCCTTCGTCAGGAAAGAGCCACCGGACAAAGGGCTCGTGGCAATGTCATGCTGCCAAGAGTATAGGTGTGCGATTCGACGGCACTTCGCCGCAGCGACGAACCGGGAACCGGAAGACGGGTAAGGGCCGAGCTAGCTTTCAAGCTGCTCAGCCAGGGTTCTCCCCAAGTGGAGCACTCGTGTTCTATCCATACCTGCGATAGCCTTCTCAGCTCCTCTTGCTGCGCTCAGAAAAACATCGCAATAGGTAGGCCCAGCCTTTTCCCCTATAAAATCGTGAAGCGGCGCCAATCCTTGGAGATGCATAGCTAAACGTGTGTCAAACTGCTCGAAGTCAGAGAATCCGTCTGCCAGTTTTTCTAGAATTTCCGCTCGCAACGTTGAGATAAACTCCGTAGCCGGAGCGACATCAGATTCTCTGAGTGCGAAATGAGCTCGTTCGAATATTGATGCAAGCTCACCGCCTCGGGGCTGACAAGCTGCCCGTTTTCGCCGAAACGTTTCGAGATCTTCCGTGCTAATTTATTCCGTAGGTTTCTCGGAACTCGGAGCATCTCGTGCCCCAAATAGAAATAGTCGTCGTCCAACTGCTTCTGGCTTTCTAATATGGAAGCTGCAGTGTCCGCACGAAAAGCCGCCCACTTGCGATCAAATGATTTTGCTGCCGCCCGTCGGACAAACCGGCCTCCCAGCATCGTTATCAGGACGAGGGTGGCAATAATTCCTATCATCTCGGATGTCAGATTCAGCACCATATCGTCCGAACTGAGATAGGCCCAGGCATCGCAAAGAAAGCAGTTCTCATTGGCATCGCTTGGACTAGTCATTGATGTTCCTGTGAGGATTGGACTGTTCTAAATACCACTGGGACCGGCCCACCTTGCGGATGTTGCGGCCAAGTACAAGCGACAAGGCATATTGGCCAATTTCAGATGTCCAGGGGGAAGTTTCGCGACGGTGGCGGATGTCCGCAATGTGGGCTACGAAAGCAGCGTCGAGTTAATGCGTTGAATGTCGGCTCTGGGCCGTAAGCAACGGTCGCTACGGCCCGACAAGTGTTCGGCTCGCTGCGCCGCCGCAGGTCGGCATGGAGCCCTTAGTACCTAGCACTACGGTGAAGATGAATGGCCGGTTCGTGAAGATGCCTCCTTTGGGCGAGGCGCGTGCCGCTGAGTGCCGGATCTTGTCGTATCCGCTACAAGAGGTAAGATCAGGCCCACCGAACGACGGACTTTCTTCGTCGGGCGCGCCTGATCGGAGGGCTCATTGCGCTTTTTCGCCATTCTCGCTCTTCTTGCCGCGCCTGCCTTCGCGGCGCCGGGATACGATCTGCGAACACTCGACATGGCTCACTGGGACGCGCCTGTCTCCGTCCACATCTGGTACCCTGCCGCCGACCCTGTCGCGACGACGGAACCTCTGGGGCGCAATGCAATGTTCGCGGGAACGGAGGTGATCCCCGGCGCCGCCCCCGCGCCCGGTCCGCATCCGGTGATCGTGCTGTCGCACGGCTCCGGCGGCTCGGGCGACAAGATTGGCTGGCTCGCCGGACCGCTGGCCGAGGACGGCTGGATCGTCGCCGCCCCGAACCATCCAGGCACCACATCGGGCGACAGCCTGCCCGAACGCATAGTCATGCCGTGGGAGCGCACCGCCGACATGCGCGCTATCCTCGACGAACTGGCCGAGGATGCGCCGGGCCGGGCAGCGGAGGGCGCCGTCGCGATGGGCTTTTCGCTCGGGGGGCACACCGCGCTGCGCCTTGCGGGGGCGCGTGCCTCGAAGGAGGCGTTTCTTACCTATTGCGATCGCAATCCCGACACGCTCGACTGCGGCTGGTTCGCCCGTAACGGTCTCGATCTCGGGACGATCGATGCCGCGCGCTACGAAGCGTTCGACGGTGACGCGCGCATCCGCGCGGCGGTCGCCATCGACCCGGCCCTTTCGGCGGCGATGACCGAGGAGAGCCTGAATTCGATTGAAGTGCCTGTGCTGACTGTCGGTATGGGCGCTCCCGGCACCCTTGCCGAAGGGGTCGATGCGGCCCCTTTGGCGGCTTCGGTTTCCATGGCGCGGCACGTGAATGTCGAGGGGGGCGTTCACTTCTCCATGCTGGGCGCGTGCCGGCGGATGGGAAAGATCGTTATCGGGATCATGGAGGATGAGCCCATCTGCGCCGATCCCCTCCGCCCTCGTGCCGAGGTGCAGGCCGAGGTCCTGCGCGAAGTGCGCGTGTTTCTCATCGGATTGCCCGCCGCCCCCGACTGAAGCGGAACTTCACGCGCGGCTTTGCAAAAGCCCGGTTTGTCCCGCACTGCGGTCATCAAGGCTGTGATTATGCTGCGCGATGCACGAACGGCCGGTTTGGTCAGCCGGACTGCGGCTCCGACCGCTACTCTGAACGTCGGCAGTGGGCCGTCCGCGAATGCAACGGACTTCGCTTGCCTGGGGCTGGACCGGTCTTTCGCCGCGGTCTGCTCAAATGGTAAGACCCGCATGTTCAGTGCGGCATTCCAGCCTCGGACAGGCGGGAAAGCCAGCGTTCGATCACGGCCGACGGTGTCGCCTGGGCGCGTTGCGCCATGGATTCCACCTCAAAGTTCCAATGCGGGTTCGCGTTCAGGAATAAACCAAGAGCCGCGCGCGCCATGTCGCCACGGCCAAGCTCAAGCGCTGCGACGGCATGCAGTTTCCTCATGTCATCGGTCTGCCCCGGCGATGCCATCAGCGACCGCAGCGCCTTGTCCGGGCTCCCCATGCGCCAATGCGCCCTCGCTATCTGATACTGGAGGTACTTGTTCCCGGCCGGGTTGATCCGCCTGGCGAGGGAGATCAGTTCGAGGGCCCTTGCCGTGTTCCCGATATCGAGGTTCGGCGTGATCTGCCCGACAAGGACCATCGTCGAAGACGGATTGAGCGTGGTCGCGCGTTCGAGCGCCAGAATCGCGGCTCCGGTATGTCCCTTGTCCGCCAGTGTCTTTCCAAGTGCGAAATGCACCAGGTAATTGTCCGGCGCGAGGGCGTGTGCCCTGGCGACATGATCCTCGGCCCGGGCGCTTGCCGCCTCGACGTCCCGGGTGAGCCACCCGCTGTCTATCCCGGTCCGAAGCGCGAGCGCCTGGCCGAGATGCCCCCAGGCGGAGTCCGGATACCGGTCGAGCGCGATGTCCTGTTCACGGATGTTCCTGCCAAAGGCCGCTGCCGACGGGTTGCGGAGCATCCTGCTGCGCGCGGCGTTCTCAATGAGCCTCGCAGAGAGATCACCTCGGTCGATCCGCGCTTCGGCAATTTCGATGAGTTTGACGCCCACCGCGCTGGCAACCTGCCGTCCGATGCCGCGCGACAACGCCAGAAGCTCTCCGAGATCGAAGTCGAACTCCTCTACCCAGATGCATGACAAGTCGCGGGCCGAGATCAGCCTGATGCTCAGGCGCCCCAGCTTCCCGTCACTCAGTAGAGCTCCGGCCACCAGGTAGTCGGAACCTGTCCGGGAAATGGCCTGGACAGCTCTTCGGCCGCCCGATGGTCCCGAATCCGCCGCACGGTGCAGGACCGTCATCTCGGGATACCGCGCCAGTTCGATGACGATCGCTTCTCCGAGCACGTCCCGCAGGCCGGGTGGCCCCATGCCGGTGGTTCCCAGGTCGTCGAACCGGAGAACCTCGATGACCGGAGCCCTGGGCTCGGGCGCCGGACCTGAAGGGATCGGGGCCCGGCCTGTCTCGCCGGACCGCGGGTGGGTGGGGCTTCGGACGGAGGGCAGGACCAGCCGGTAGCCCTGACGTGGCACCGTCTCGACGATCCGCCTGCCCTTGTCCGACAGGGCTCGGCGGATGTCGGCGATGCATTGCGCGATGCTGTCGTCAGAGACGGTCTTCACATCCCATGCGGCCTCCGCCAGAGTGCTGCGCCCGACGATGTGGCCTTGTTGGCGCATCAGCACCGCCAACACCTCGCGCGAGCGGAAGCGCAGTGCAATCTCTTCTCCGGAATGGTCGTGAAGGCGGCGAGTCTCGACATCGAACACGGCTGCGCCCAGGTCGATTTCAGAAGATTTCAGGACGTTTCGTTTGAGAAACCGCACGGCAGACGCCTCCATGGAGAGGATATCACAGGCCGGTCCAGGGCCGAACCTCATTGTCGTCGGAGCCGTTTCAAGAAGGAAAATCCACAATGCTGAACGAGATCTTCAGAATGACCGCCGCGGTCGGGGCGATGGCGCTGACCATGGGGCCCGCATCGGCCCATTCCTTGGATGCCGTGCTGGAGGAGCTCGATCCAGCGACACTTGGTGAGGTCGATTTTCCCACCACCTGCTCCACCGAGGGGCAGGAGGCCTTCGACGTCGGGCTGCTGCTCCTGCATCACATGATGTATCGTCAGTCCGCCGCCGCCTTCGAAGCTGCGGCCGAGGCGGACCCGGATTGCGCCATGGCCCAATGGGGCATCGCCATGACCAAGTTTCACCCGCTCTGGCCCGGCGGCCCGACGCCGGAGGAGACGGCGGCGGGGCAGGCCGCCGCCGCCCGACTGGCCGGGATGGACCCGGGCACGGCGCGCGAGGCGGCCTATGCCGACGCCGTTCAGGCCTTCTACGCCGGCGAGGAACTGAGCTTTCGGGACCGCCTGGCGGCATGGGCCGTCAAGCAGCGCGACCTCGGCGCCGCCTACCCGGATGACCTGGACGCCGCCGCCTTCGACGCGCTGGCGCAACTGACAGTGGCGCCGATGGGCCCCGAAGCCGTGCCCGTGCTGCGCGATGCCGGCCAGAGGATGGACACGTTGCGGGCGAAGGCCCCCCGGCATCCCGGCGGCTATCACTACGCGATCCACGCCTACGACCACCCGGCACTGGCCGAGATGGGTCTGGAGGTCGCGCGAGGCTACGAGAGCATCGCGCCCGAGGTGCCCCATGCCCTGCACATGCCGTCGCATATCTTCACGCGGCTCGGCCTGTGGGAGGAATCGGCGGAGTGGAACGCCCGCAGCGCGGCGGCGGTGCTGGCGCAAGCGGGTGACGGCATTCTCGCCGATCATTACCCGCATGCGATCGACTATGCCGTCTACGCCCATCTCCAGGCCGGAAACGTCGCATCGGCCAAGGCGCTGCTGGCGGACCTCGCTGTTCGCTCGAACCTCGAGGATACCTTCGGATCGGCCTATGCACTTTCGGCCACGCCTGCCCGGATACCGCTCGAAACCGGGGACTGGGTCGGGGCCGCGGCCCTGCCGGCCGAGCTGATCCCGGCGATCACCTGGGCGCGCTACCCCCAGGCCGTGGCCATGCGCTGGTTCGCCAAGGGGATCGGCGCGGCCCGCTCGGGCGACGATGAGGCCGCGCGCGCGGCCTTGGCAGAGCTGAGCGGCCTCCGCGATACGATGGACGAGCGCGGAATGGGATATTGGGTCGAGCTCACCGATGCGCAGATCGGCACCATTGGAGCCTGGATCGCGCTGCATGAGGGCGAGGCGGACGAGGCCCGCGCCCTAATGGCCGAAGCCGCCGACAGTGAGGATGCGGTTGGCAAGGCCCCCGTCACCCCCGGCCATATCCTCCCCGCGCGGGAGCTGCTTGGTGACCTTCTGATGGAGCTTGGCGAAAAAGACGCGGCCGTCGAGGCTTACCGGGCCTCAATGCAAGACTCTCCGAACCGCGCGAGGAGCTTGCAGGCCCTGGAGGCAGCCGGCGGCGGCTAACAATTGCCGAAATCCGCAACGGTGAAGGCGTCTGCATCCCGTTACCGCAGCATCGCACCATCGCCATTTCAACGATCTGACCGACACTACGGATCGTCGGGCACAGGCCAAGTCCCCTGCCGTGCGTTTCGTTCGCAAAACGGCAGCGGAGATTGCCCGTGATTTTTCGAGCGCAGCGAACGACGGGTCTGGTGAAGCTGCGCCGCGGCGTCATAGAGGCAGCGAATGACTGGAATGGGTCGGTGCGCGCCCGCTACTCGCGCGGAGCGTCTCCTGCGAGCAGATCGCTTACATCCCGGCGCTCGGCCGCCACGAGGGGGATCAGAGCCTCTTCTTCGGATTTCCTGTCGGGCTGCTCCGCATGGTCCGGCAAAGACTGAGGTGCCGGCTTCTCGCGAGGATGCGATTGCGTGGGAGCATCGGAAAGGTTTCGAGTCCCTTCGAGCCGGATGCGATAAGTCGTATCAGGAATGGAAACGCCGGCAGCTTCGATGGCGGCTTTCACCAGGCGGATGGCGTCGCCTCGGGCGGTGACGAAGCCGGTCTCGTTCTGATCGATCCAGCCGGTCACCCTCAGGATCGCGCCGGACTCTGTGATGTTCTCGATCCATACCAGTTCCTCCGGATCGTCGAGGACGAAGCTCTGCGCTTTCAATGCCGCCTGGGCCAGCACCCGCGTCGCCTCGGGGTCCGCATCGGGATCGATGCCGATGTCGAAGCTGAATCGCCGGGCGGGGTTCTGGCTGTAATTCACGATCCGGCCCTTGAAGACCAAGGCATTCGGGATGCGGATATGGTTGCCGTCCAGCGACAGCAGGATTGTGGCGCGCGAGGTCAGGCGGATCACGCGTCCCACATCGCCCTCGATCTCGACCAGATCGTTGGGCCGGAAGGGCTGGCGCAGGCTCAGCATGATCGAGGCGACGAAGTTTTCCACTGTGTCGCGAACGGCGAACCCGATCGCCAGTCCCACGATGCCCGCCGCGCCGAGGATGGTTCCGAGGAGGGCTGCGGCCCCAAGCAGATCGAGTGCGACGACAATCCCGACGATGCCGCACAGGACGCGAAAGGCCTGACGGTAGATCCCCGCGATGAACGCGTTCGGCGCGATGCGATCCCAGAACCGCAGACCCGTGAGCAGTATGCCGAGGACAACGATCGCCGCGAACGCGGCTGCGGCAAGGAAGAACAGGGGGAGGCGAGCGAAGAACTGGTCGGCGCGCGCGCGGAAGCGCTCGAATGCCGGGTTGATCTGTTGCGAGATGTCGTCGGATGCGGCCAAGGCGTGGTCCACCGCGACGACGCCCTCGAGGCGCTCGGCGATCCCGGCCACATCCTGACTGACGGCTGGATCTGCGACACGACCTTCGAGCGTGACCACGCCGGCTTCCACGGACACCGCTATCTCGCCTTGGCCAGCGCGTTGATGATGGCGCGTAGCCGGTCGGTGGTTGCCTCGTCCGAAGGAGGGTTCTCCACGGCAAGGACACCGGCGGCGCCGGGGGCCGGGTCATTCTCTTAGGCAGGAACCTGCGATCCCAACGTTGCCAGCAGGCAAAAGAGAAGAACAGAAAGACGCGCCATGATATGTTGTTAGTGTAGCGCCCGAGTATCATCCATCCGTAATTGTGAACGCCTGCATTCTGAAGCTGCGCTGTGGCATGGTGGGGGTAGTCGAATGTCCGGAAGGGGCCGGGCGTTACGGCTCGACCAAGCGCCAGCACCCGTGTTTTCTCCCGTGTTCCTGTTTTAGCACCGCAAAAAACTGCGTTTGGGAGGGATTACCGGCATAGTCTTCGATGGCGGCGTCGGAAGCCTGACATTCGGCCAGATGGCGAGCCGCGTGACGATAGCGCGTGGACTTTCCCCCGGTCAGCGTATCCACGACCATGGCGCGGCGCATCAGCGTTGCGGCGAGCGGATGCTCGGCCTCCAGCGCGTCCGCCGCCTTCGAGAGGGTGTGATAGGAATCCCCATTCAGGTCTTCGGCCCGCGCCACCACGACCCGTGCTGCACGTTCGTGCGACGGCCAATCGACGAGAAAGCTGATCGCCGCCTCCAGGTGGGGATAGGTCTCCGCGAAGTCCAGAGCGGCCTCTTCGGCTTCGATGTCGTCGAAATCGGGCAGCAGTTTCAGATATTTCCGAAGGCTGGTCGCGCTGAGCGTCTGCTCGAACGTTTTCCACAGGTGTGCCTTCAGCACATCCGTCTTGCCCTGCCTTTCCAGGCACTCCTCATAGACCTCGCCAAGAACGTAATGGAACATTCGGAAGGGCTTTCCGTCTTCGGCGGCACAGGCGCGGGTGACGATCTCGAAAGCCTCGTCGACACGTCCCGCCTCCAGCAGGCGCCGGGCCACGTCGGGGGCAATGGTGCCGTTGGTCAGCTGCTCTTCGGAATAGCGGGCCATGTAGGCGTCGACATCCCCCTGGGCGTCCGCGACATCTGCCAGTATGATCGACCGGGTCGATTGCTTGTTGCGGCGCACGCTGTCTTCGGGAGAAGACATGAGGCCATAGCCCCGGTATCGCTCGAACTCCTGCTCGGTCGGTGGCGCGTCGGCCCAGGTCTGTGTGATCCGTTTGAGATGCTCGAGCCCGTCGTGACCGAGCGCCTCCGCCATCGCTGGAATGATCTCGTCGAACTCGCCGTACCCCGCGTCGGCGACCGCGTCGAGAACGCGCTCGGCCAGCGCGAAGGGGTCCTTGGAGATCCGGGGCGATATTTTCGCAATGAGGCGCACTGCCTCGCTCATCACGCCGCCAACGGCGCCGTTGCTGTCATCCATGCGTTCATGGACGGAGGGAGCCAGTTGCAGGAAAGACCAGAGCAGTTCGAAGGCGTCGTTCGGATCGTCAGGGGCGATGGTGGTTTCGATCATGCCCAACAGCCCCTCGAGATCCTTGACCAGCGCCCTTTGCTTGCGCCAGTCGACGAAGCCGGACGCCCGACGTAGCGGGGCGAAGCGCTTTCGCAGATTGGGGGCCACTTCCCGAGGTCCTTGAGCTGCGCTGATCTCCATCCGCGCACGGCGCTGAAGGGCGGCGCTCCCCTGGACCAGCTCCATGACCAGCGCGGCCAGCTTCTTCGCGCCCAATTTTTCGAGGTTGGCCTGATTCAGGGTCTTCTTCGACATGGATATCTAATTTTGTCTTCTTGAGGCGCGTTCCGCGGACACTGTCGCACCGGTCCTGATGCGGCCAGCACCAATGGCCGGTTCGAGGGAGCAGCCTGTGGCAGTCCAATGTCGGCAAAGGGCCGGTTGCGACGGAGCCGGTGGTCCGGGCGGACACCGGACTTTCGCTGCGGGTTTCGGCCAGGTATGCCGCGCAGGTGGCAGCCGACATTCAGGCGACATCGGAACTGTGCGTTCCACTGCGCTGCCGCATGGCCGCTCCGAGCCCACTTTTACCGATGCTGCACGATGCACGAACGGCGACTTCAGGGGTATCGTGCCGCGAATGCAGCATGGTGTTCCGAATGGATTTAGACCCGGCTGCTGGAGCGTTTCAAAAGTTCCCACGGACGCTATTGCGACGGCTGACCCGTTCCACGTCACCGTTCGATTGTGGCCACCGAAAAAGCGCTTCTTCCTCAAGGCTGGGTGCGCTCCGCCACTCTTCAGGTCCTCCATGGCTGCCGCAACCTTGTGTGGGCGGAAGCACTAATACCTTGGCACGCCATATTACTTTCCCTTAGGTAAGCTTGCTTTCTTGTGCTAGAATTGACTTGCAAGCACGGGGTTTAAGCATGGATAAGGAACTCAATTCAGCGCTCGAAAAGATGCTGGTCGAACGATCCGAGATCACGGGCCGGTCAATCTCCAAAGAGCAGATGGGACGCGTCGTCTGGTCTGCCCCCTGAAAAGTGGTCCTCCCTGAAGTATGGCTTACGGGCCAGTTGGAGGATGCAAGAATGCCCCAGAAGAGACACAAGCCGGAAGAGATCGTCGCGAAGCTTCGGCAGGTCGACGTGC
>NZ_ONZF01000012.1 GCF_900302445.1 Palleronia abyssalis
CCTTCAGCCGCTTGGCCTCCGCCGCCGTCATGCCGCCGAACTTGGCTTTCCAGTTGTAAAAGGTGCCTTCGGACATCCCGTTCGGCGCTACAAACGGTCCCCCGGACCGTTTGCTTGACGCTTGAACCGCGGCACAGGTCAGCGCATTTTACGCCTGCCTCGTGCTCGCCCAGGATGCCCCCTCTTGTCTTATTGATGTCTCAGCTCTTGTTGCATGATGGGAGCCACCACGCAGATCGCGCAAATCGGCGTGGTGGCGGGGGATGGATCGTACCCCTCTTGGTCGTCAGGGACCGTTGCCGAGTATGGTTGCCCCCGCTTTGTCTTCGAACCTGAACGGATACCTGGGCTTCGGGCCCGCATGACAAGACGAGGTGGGAGATACTCCATGCAGGATGCAATCGGCGACGACGTTTCCAAGGCCGTGCTCGTTGCGTATTGCTCATTGATAAATGAGTACCGGCAGTTTCCGAATGATGCCGCTGGATTGGCCGCGCTTGTGCAGTGGGCGTCGGATGATGTTGCGGTCATCGTCTTCGAAGCGTCCGGCGCATATCATCGGGAACTCGAGCGTCATTTGTCGCGCCGGGGATTGACCTTCGCGAAGGTCGATCCCCGACAGGCACGACGGTTCGCGGAAGCGATCGGGCGTGTTGCCAAGACAGACCGACTCGACGCCGAGATGCTGGCCAGGATGGGGGCTGCCCTGCAGCTCGAACCGACGGTGGCACAGCCTGAAGTCGTTGCAGATCTACGCGATTTACTGGTGTTCCGCCGAGGCCTGATCAAGGATCGCACCGCCGCGAGAACGCGGCTCAAGATGGCAAGGCAAGTTTTGGCAAATGCGCTCCTGAGAGATGGACGAAAATGGGTTCCCGAACCTACTTGATCATCACGGATACTCGGCAGCATGCTGCGCAATCGCCTGCCGGGCGATGGATGGAGCGGACCTCGCGTTCGGGGCGTTCGGCCTTCAGCAGTTGCGACAGGGTCGGGATGGCTGCTTCGAAAGCCGGGGCACCTTGCTCGATCAGGTCGGTGACGGGTCACGCCAGAGGCGTGCCTTCGGCACGACGCCATGCCGTGCATCTTCAAGCTGCGCGAGCCATGATGACGATGGCGCCGCTGGCAGGATCATGACGCATGGTGGCCTCCTTCGGTCCGATTGCGCAGGCCATCATAGCGGTCGACATTCGCCTTTGGCTCGCGGCGCAGGGTCAGTGCCTGGGGGGTATCCAGTAGCGGTCCGCCAACCACCTTGCTGTCGACCAATCGGTGTGAGGCATGTTCAACACATGGGTCTTGGTCGCGACGCCTTCGGCCAAGGCCAGTTCCATGGCGGTGAGCACGGCCTGTTCGTCGCGCTGCAATACCAGGGCGAGGATGTCGACCATCTCGCGGTCACCGCCGGGCTTGCGCAACATGTGATCCTGCAACTGCCTGAAGGAAGGCGGCAGTTCCAGGAAGGGGGCGCCATTCCGAAGGGCCCCGGGCTTGCGTTGAACGATCGCCAGATAATGTCGCCAGTCGTAGATCATCCGCGGCGGCAGATGGTGGCTACGCTGGATCACGCGGGTATGTTCGCACAGGATACTGCCTTCGGCCGCGACAACCAGCCGGTCTGGATAGATCCGCAGGCTGACGGGACGGTTGGCGAATGACGCCGGAACGCTGTAGCCTTTGCGTCGGGGAAACGATCCCCCCGGATCGTTTCCTGATCCTCCTCATGCTCGAAGCTGATCAAACATGTGGGCGAGACGCGCTTGCTCAACTCGATGAAGCCGTCAAAGGCTGGCGGCAACGGCATCAGCGCGGCCTGCTCCTCGGCCCAGACATCGGCGATCATGTCGGGCAGCGTGCCATGTGCGGTCTGGCGCCACAGCTCCAGGCAACTTTGCTCCAGCCAGTCATTCAGCGCTACAAGCCCAGGGAAGGTCGGCAACCCTTGCAAGATCTGGTCGCGGGAGTCGCGGACATTCTTCTCGACCCGGCCTTTCTCCCAACCGGCGGCGGGATTGCAGAACTCGGGCTCAAAGACGTAGTGGTTCGTCATGGCGAGGAAGCGCATGTTGACCTGCCGCTCCTTGCCGCGGCCGACACGATCCCCTGAGCTACTCCCCATCCTTTGGACAGGAACCGTCGAAGTTTAAGCTACTTTCTGCACCTGCTGATCGGGTTGGTTGATATCATCTCTTTGCCAGTAGACCACCGCCGGCGGCCTGTCGCCAAGGGCGGAGTGTGGGCGTTGCCGGTTGTAGAAGGTCATCCATTTCCGGATGCCTGCCTTCGCCTCCGAGCCGGTTTCCCACGCGTGTAGGTAGACACACTCGTATTTCAGGGTCCGCCAAAGGCGCTCGATGAAGATGTTGTCGAGGAATCGCCCCTTTCCATCCATCGATATGCGTATGCCGGTTCGGTGCAGACGGTCTGTCCAGGCGAAGGACGTGAACTGGCAACCCTGATCGGTATTCATGGGCCGAACTTGTGGATGGCTTCGTTCAGCGCGTCGACACAGAAGTCGGCCTCCAGCGTGTTCGAGATCCGCTAAGCCAGGACCTTTCGGATGAGCACCCGTTCGGGACGATCAAAGCCTGAATGGGGACCACCCACTATAAGATGCGACGGTCTAAGAACGTGCGAACGGGAATGGCGCGTTATGCCCTCGCCTACAACATCAGGATAATGCCAGCCGTGGTCGGTATCCCAGGGCCGATGAGGGCTATGACGGTCTGACAGAGAGGCGTTCGCGAGAACATCAAACCAGAAAAACGCATGCGGCGCCAAGTCCGGGCGAAAGCTATCCCGTCACGCCGGGCCAAGCGGGCTCTACACAACTGCGGCCCGCTGCGATTGCTGCTCCAAAGTCTTACCCCCCCGCAATCACCGTCACGGACACCGTCATCTACCGCCTTTAAGTTCGGCCCGACTTGTATGCTGCCGATCTGGCGATGGCGGTGGCACATGGGCCTGGTATGCTGGCTTTTAAGTCGCGGAAATCCGCTTCAACAGAGATGCACGGGACGATCTGACCAAACCGTCTATTCGGTTTATCCAACTTCCGAAAGAAGAGGAGGGTACAGGCGACCAAGTGTCCGTTCGGGCGTGAAGGTTTCCGGATCGGCCATCTCTTTCGCTGATTATCTTCACCATCAAGTCAGGATTGGCACGGGCTCCCCGAAGGGCGTGGTTCCAAGCCGAGGTGTGGATTTTATCGTTTGCCATGAACAGATTGACCCTTCGAAATTTCATCGTACCACTACGCTTGATACGGTGGGAGAAGTTTCCCGGCCGTCGACGGTGACGGCGCAATTCACCCTGTGTTCCTCAAGCCAGTCTTTGACCTCGTCCCAGATGTCAGCTTGGGTGCAACTATTGTAACTCAGAGCGTCGATCAGTCTGAGTTCGAGGTCGCGCGGGACGTGTTCGGGCCATTCCTTCCTATTGGCGAAAGGTGTCGAAAATTCATGAAGATACATGATAGTTTCCCCAGCGAATCACCCGAAGGTTGTATTTGTTCAACCTAGGGTAAACAAAGGTTACGATAGGGCAACTACTTTCTTCGGGCCTCAGCCCATTGGCACGTTCGTCGTTCGGTGCCGGACACGCCTGGCGGTTGCTGATGATCGTCAACCGGGCTCTTTGCGTACTTGGTTTGGCTCAATATTGATCGAGATGGTTGTCCGCTGGCTGCGTCATTCGCGCCTAGGGAATCAGAGACGCGGGCATCCATGACCAGAATGGCGACCATGCCAAGCTGGCAATCAGCAGTAGCGCGAAGGCTGCCCAGAGGGTGCCGCGTGCGGTTCCGCCTAGGGTTCCGGCTTGGCCTTCCCCCCTGTCAAAGGCCGCGGGGCCGATGACGCGCAGGTAGTAGAAAAGCGATAGCACCGTGTTCGCGACTGCGATGGTGGCAAGCCAAGCTAGCCCGCCCTCGAGCGTGGCCGCAAAAAGCGCGAACTTGCCCAGGAACCCCGCAAGGGGCGGGATGCCGACGAACGACAGGAAGGCCAGCGTCACCGCCCCCATGGCGTAAGGTTGTGTGCGGAACAGCCCGCTGAAATCCGCCAAGGCCGTGCGCCCGCGCAGTTCGGCAATCGCGGCGAAAGCCAGGACGTTGGCGATGCCGTAGACTGTCATGAAGGCCAGCAGCGCCGGCAGCGCCTGTGGGACCGCGCCGGCCACTGCCACCGCCATCAGGGCGTAGCCTGTCTGGCTGACCGAAGACCATCCCAGAAGGCGTCGCACGTCATCCTGCCAGAGCGCCGAGAGGTTGCCGACCGTCATGGTTATTGCCGCCACCACAGCGACGAGGAGAGGCAGCGTCTGGAGCCCCGGCACGAGCGAGATCACCCGGTAGAGCGCCACCGCCCCGGCGAGCTTGGGGATCACTGTCAGAAAGGCCGCCGCCGGAACGGGCGCTCCCTCGGCCACGTCCGGGACCCAGGTATGCCCGGGCACCGCGCCCAGCTTGAAGAACAGCGCCATCAGAACAAGCACAAGACCGGTGACAGTTACGGGGTCGCTCGGAATTGATCCGGCCAGTTCACCGTAGTCCGAGCTGCCCGCCATGCCCATGACCAGCACGACCCCGATGACCATCAGGGCGTTCGCCAGAGCACCGATCAGGAAATACTTCATGCCGGCTTCGAGTGAGATCGCCCAGTCCCGGTGATAGGCGGCAAGCACGTAGCCCGTCACCGAAGACAACAGCATCGCGACTGTCAGTTGCATCAGGTCCGCCGCCCCGGCAATGGCCATGGCCCCAAGCGCGGAGAACAGGAGGATGGCGTAGAACTCGCCATGGCGGCGGTCGGTGGCGAACCAGCGTGGCGCCATGCCGACACAGCAGATTGTCAGGCCGGGTATCGCCAGCCGTGCCCACGTGGTCGCCCCGTCGATCGCGAACGTCCCCGAGAACGTCAATCGTTCGGCCCCAGCCTGCCCCCAGGCGAGCACCATGGCCACGCCCAGCCCAGCCGCGGCAAGGGCCGCGCACCAGCCATGGCGGTCTTGCGGCAGGACCATCGCCAGAAGCAATATGGCCACCGCCGTAAACAATACCGCAAGCTCCGGGGCGAGATCGCCGATGGGCATGTCAGCCCCCCGTGCCGATTGCCGGAAGCAGGGCGGCGGCATCGATCAGGGACAGTAGCCAAGTCGGCCAGATACCGATCAAAAGGACCAGGATCAGCATACCGGCCAGTAGCGCGGTCTCGGTTCGGTCGAGGTCGGTGAAGCCCGCACGCTCTCTGGGCAGGTCGCCAAAGAACATCTGCCGAAGCATTCGCAAGAACAGGGCCGCCGTGATCAGGATGCCAAGCAGCCCGATGGCCGCTAGCCATGGATAGACGCCGAAGGCCCCGAGGAAGATGTGCAACTCGGACACGAACCCCGCCAGGCCAGGCAGCCCCAACGAGGCGAAGGCCGCCAGCGTTGCGGCGCCGGTCAAGCGCGGCGCCGGGCCGGCGAGACCGCCGAAATTGGGCAGATGGTAATCCTCGGTCCGCTGCCAGACGGCGCCCGCGATCAGGAACAGCGCACCGGTGATAAGGCCGTGTGCGATCATCTCGAGCACCGCACCGGTCAGCGCAAGCTGGCGCGCCGTCTCGGTGCCGAGGGCCGAGCCCGCCACCGCGATGCCGAGAACCGTATATCCCATGTGGTTGACCGAGGTGTAGGCGATGCGGCGTTTGAGGTTGTCCTGCGCGAAGGCAACGATGCTGCCCCACAGGATCGAGACCACGCCCAGGATGGCCAGCGGCAAGGCCCAGCGGGCGAACGTCTCGGGCATCATCTGAAGCGGGATGCGGATCAAGCCGTAGGTACCCATTTTCAGCAGCACGCCGGCCAGGATCGCCGACGCCGGTCCCGGCGCGTTCACGTGGGCGGGCGGCAACCATGTATGGACGGGGAACACGGGGGTCTTGATTCCGAAACCGATGACAAAGGCCAGGAAGACAAGACCCGGCCCAACACCCGCGGCCGCGAGGGGCGGGCTGTCGATGATAGCCCGCATGTCGAAGGTCAGCTGCGGCATGTTCAACGCCAGCACGATGAGGCCGATCAGGATCAGCAGCGATCCCGCGAGCGTATAGACGAAGAACTTGAGGGCGGCGTGCTGTGCCTCTCCGTGGCCCCAGCGGCCGATGAGGAAATACATTCCGACAAGGCTGAGGTCGAAGAAAACGTAGAAAACGATGAGATCAAGCGTGACGAACAGGCCGATGGACACCCCTGCGAGGAAGGCCATCCACGCGTAATATGCGCGTGCCGAATGCAGCTGCATCGGCCACGCGGTGGCGGCGACGAAAAGGAGCGCGCTCATCAAGGCCAGTGCCAGCGACATTCCGTCGACGCCCACGCGCCATGCAATCCCGAGGGACGGGATCCACGGCACTTCCGCCACTGCGCGGAAGCCATCGCCGCCGTTAAACCAGACCGCGATCAGCGCGACCAGGGCCAGCGCGGAGGCGCTTACCGCGGTCCAGCGTGATGTGCGTTCGCCCAACGGCACCATCGCAAGCAACAGTGACGCCAGCAGAGGGGCGAGAACGGCAAGTGTCAGCATGGAGTCAACCTCCCAGAATCAGCATCCCCACGGCCAGCCCGAAGCCGACCATGAGGATGGTGTAGTAGTGATGCGCGAACCCCGTCTGAAGCCGCCGCAGATCGGCCCCGGCCATGCCGGCGATGCGGCCGCCGCCCGAGGGCATCAGGTCGCTAATACGTTCGCCCGTACTGGCCCCAAGGGCAGCGAGCGCGGTACTGGCGCGCACGGCGATCCCAACGGCACCCTGCCAGGCTTGGATGCTTCCGCCTTTCGCGCGATCCGCCGCGCCGGGCGCGAGGCCATCGATGGTGTCGTCGTCGGCGCGCGCCAAGCGGCCCGACAGTCCAGTCGTCAAAGATGCGACGCCGCGCGGGATTAGGTCGATCACTCGGTCGTCGACTTGCGCGGCATTGTGGGCGAATGCGTGGAAGGGCCGGATCACGCCGTGCTCGTACAGGATGGGCAGGCCCAGCCAGTCCTGCGCCGGCGCTGCCGAGTCCGATCGCGCGACACGCACCCCCGCAAGGATACCCAGCGCCACGGAGGACAGCGACGCAATCAGTCCGAGGCGCGATCCGTTCGGCAGGTCCGCCCCAATCCACCGGGCGGCGGCTTCATGCACCGGCGGCCACCAAAGCGCCGACAGCACCAGCGTCGCGCCGGACAGAAGGGCCAGCCCGGCCAGTTCGCCGGGCAGGGCGCGGGCCTTCCTGTCATCGCCAAAGCCAAATCCAAAGGCGGAGACGGCAAAGCGCGTCGCGTAGGCCGCGCTCAACCCGCCTGCAAGGATGATTGCCGCCGCCCAGAACGGACCCGCGTGTTCCAGCGCCTTGACCATCTCCTCCTTGCTCCACCCGCCCGAGAGCGGTGGAGCGGCGGCCAGCGACAGGGCCCCGATCGCAACGAGCAAGGCGGTCGCGGGCATCGTTCGCCCGAGGCCCATCCGGCGCAGGTCGAAGCTGCCGCTCACGCGATGGGCCATTCCGGCAGCGCAAAACAACGCAGCCTTGGTCGCTGCATGGACGATAAGGTGCAGTACCGCGATGCCGGGATAGCCCGCACCCACGGTGGCGATCATCAGTCCCATCTGGGCCGATGTCGATCCCGCCAGCAGCTTCTTGGCGTGGGTCTGGCGCAGGGCGGCCCAGCCGCCCAGGATCGCGGTCGCGAGGCCAAGAACCATCGCGGCTGCCCCGAAGCCCGGCGCGGCGGAAAGCTGCGGTTGAAGCCGCGCCAGGATATAGGCCCCCGCCGCCACCATGGTCGCCGAGTGCAGCAGGGCCGAAACCGAGGTCGGACCGTCCATCGCCCGGAAGAGCCAAGGCGCGAAAGGCAGCTGACCGGCCTTCGATATGGCGGCTAGCAGCAGCCCGAAGGCCGCCAGCGCCAGTGGCCAGCCCTCGAGCGTTCCGAGGGAGTCGTAGCCGATGTCGCCCGTACCTGCGAAGGTCGCCATAACGGCAAGGAACAACCCAAGATCGCCCGCGCGGGTCAGCACGAAGGCGAAATTAGCCGACAGGCCCGGTGCCTGCTGACGCCACTTGTGGCCGATCAGCGCCCAAGAACAGGCGCCGACGATCTCCCACCCGATCAGCAGGGTTACCAGGTCCGCTGCAATCACGATGAGTTCCATCCCGCCGGTGAAGACAAGCATCAGACCCAAAAGGCGCGGCAGCCCGCGCTCGTCCTCGTGCGCAGCAGCATAGAAGATGATCGCCACGAGGATGGCGGGGATCAGGATCGCCACCGCCTGCGCCAGCGGCGGCAAGCCGGCCTGAAGCACCAGCGTCTCAGACCATGCGAACCGTCGGGCCTGGCCACCCGCGATCAGCGCCATTGTCAGCGTCGTTGCGGCGACGGCGACGGCCATGATGGCCAGCCGCACCCGCGTGCCCCCGATGGACCAGATCGCCAGACCCGCCAGAACGGGCAAATATGCCAATGCCCAGATCACTGCTTCAAGGTCCCGATACTTTCGGTCATGTCCGCCTGCCGCTTGCGATACACGGCCACGATCAACGCGAAGCCGATGGCCATTTCGACGGCCATCACCGCCATGACAATGATCGCCATCAGCTGCCCCTCCGGCATCCCGCCGAGCGATTGCGACCAGAAGCCGACGACAGCAAGAAGGGCACCGTTCAGCATCAGTTCGAGCCCCATCATAAGCATGACGAAGCTTTGCTGGCTGAGTGCGCCGTACAGGCCGATGCCGATAAGCGCGGCGGCCGCGAGAAGCACGATCGTCAGCGTCATCTCAATGCCCCCCGTGGTGGTGATGGCCGTGTCCCCCGCCGTCCCCGGGCTGGCGGCCTGCGGGATCACCGCCCGCAGTTAGATCTGGGGGACGTGAGCCGTGGTCGGCGGCCCCGAACCAGCCCTGCCGCGAGGACAGGATCACCGCGCCGACCATCGTGGCCAGAAGCGTGACGCCGGCCGTCTCGAAGACCAGCATGGACGGACCCAGAAGCTCGTGCCCGAGTTGCGCCACCACGTCGGAGCCTTCGGGGACCGGGTCTGAGGGCAGGGGGGACAGCAGGATGGCCGCCGACAGCCCGACGAAGGCCAGCACGCCCGCGGCGATCGACAGGCGGTGCTGGTGGACCATGACCATAGGGTTCAGCCCCGCCGGGTTCATCATGAACATGACCATGAAGATTGCCATGACCATCATCTCGACGGCCATCATGAACACCGTCGCAACGCCGATATACGGGGCCGACAGCAGCACGCCGATGGCCCCCACCGACACGAAGGACAGCATCAGCGCGAAGGACGCCCGCACCATGCTGTCGACGCGGAACACCCGCCACCCGGTCCAGACGGCGAACAGCGCAAGAAGGGCGATCATCACATCGGTCACAGCGCCATCACCCCCGCGATGATCAGCCCCAGGAACGACAGGGGCAGCAGCACCACCCAAAGGATCGTCAGCATCCGGTCCGGTGTGGTTCGCGCGACCCGGTTGCCGATCCACACCGTCAGGGCCATCAGGGCCGCAGTCTTCAGCCACAGCCAGACCGGCCCCGGCAGCACCGGACCCAGCGGTCCGCCAAGGAAGACCGTCGCCGCAATGGCCGAGATCGAGACCAGCATGGCCAAACGCGCGACCTGCCACAGCGCGCGGGCCGCGCCGCTTTCCTCGGCAGAGGTGCCGGTCGCGATATCCGCCGCGTCGGCGTAGTCCATCGGCCCGCGCAGGGTCATCGCCAGGGCCACGACGAGGAACAGGGGCAAGCCCAACGGCTGGCGGAGGACGTTCCAAATCTCGCGCTGACTTTCGACGATGTCGATCAGCGACAGGCTTTCCGCCGGCAACGCGGCGGCGATAAGGACGAACATCGACGGCAGCATTATTGGCAGACCGATCGCGGCATAGCGGTAGGCCCCGATCAGCGGGAAGGGCGCGTTGGGCGACCAGCCGTGCAGGAACACGGTCACGACGACAAGCGCCTCGCAACTGCCCCAGATCACGATGCCCACGGGGCTGTCGATCAGCGCCAGACCCGGCGCGAAGGGCACGACGGACAGGCCGATGGCAGCCAACGCCAGGTACCATGCGGACGAAAGGTCGCGGTTCATCCGGTCGGGCGCCTCGGTCTCGACCCTCTGGCGTGTTAGAAGGGCCGCAAGGGGCAGCGCCGCGCGGTCCATCAGGGCGGCCAGCACCGTCCCCCCAAGCAGGGTCGCAAGGACCGCAAGCACAAGAAGGGCCGTCATGCCGCCTCCGTCGCGCGGGCCGCGCGGATCAGGGCCGAGGGGGGCAGCGAGGCGAGGATCAGCATCGCCTCGGACCATTCCGATCCGGGCAGCAGCGCGGCAAGGTCGGGCGGTGCGACGGTCACGGTCCGGGATCTTAGCCAGGCCGAAAGCCGGTCCCGGGCATCGGTGTCGTTGATCCGGGCTAGCCCCCTGGGCACGGCCCCGGTGACCCAAGCCGCGCGCAGGGGGCGCCCCCGGATCACCCGGTCGGCGGCAGCGTCAAGGCCAAGCAGGCGCAGCATACGGGCAGCACAAAGGGCGGGCGCGTCGGCCTCGGCCGGCTGGGCAAAGGGGGCGGCCTGAACGGATGCCTCGCAGATCACGTCGCCCTGCAGTGTCACCTCAAGCACCAGGCCCGGTGGCAGCATCGGCGCGAAGGGCCCGACGCGCGTTGTATAACGGTCCAGCTGCAGTCCGTCGCGGACGTCTTTGCCGGTCATCGCCATGGGGCGCCCGTAGGGCGTGCCCCCCATCATGCCTTTCCCGCCTTGCCCGTGGGGGCCGATCCCCTTCCATTCGTTCGCGGGCGTATCGGGCAGACGGTCGTCCTCGCCCGCGGCACCGTCGCAAAGCGCGCGCAAGGCTGTGGTGATCCGGTGCGCGATGGCCTCTTGGTCCCCGTCCAGCCAACGCAGGGTGGTGCGGGGGCGCGGAAGCTGATCGTGCAGCCGGTTCAGAGCGTCGAGAGAAGACGAGGGCAGGTCACCGGCGACCAGAAGGATGGCCGCGTCGCGCGGCGTCTTTGCCCGGTTCAGCCCGGGCCGGGTCAAAAGACGCTCGACTTCGGCCTGTCGGCCGGGGCCGATCGCGGCGTAGACCGGGGCGGGGGCGCGGGCGGCCCAGCGGACGAGGTGGGTCATTGCCATCGAAAGATCCCCTCCCTCCAGCCATACAGGATGCCGACCGAAAGGATGGCAAGGAACATGCCCATCTCGGCCAGTGCCTTGATCCCTTCGGAGACGAAGACGACCGCCCATGGATACATGAACATCATCTCCATCTCGAACGCGATGAAGAGCAGCGACATGGAGTAGGGCCGGAAATGAAAGCGTTGCCAGGCGTGCATGTCGGGCGTGCCGCCGCCAAGGAACGGCGCCGCTTGCGGGGCGGTGCTGTTGGCTGCCGGCTGCAACGCGCGGGCCAGAACCACGGCGAACGCGGTCCAGCCGAGTATGACAATGACGGCCTGCATGATGCGGCCCACCCTCCTTACCTGTCCTTTGGAAAATCCCGCGATCCCATGAAGGTTCCCCCCTTAAGGCCCAGAAAACAATGTTGAAAACTTTCCCGCGCTGGAAGGTTGGGCGCCTTCGGACGCCCTGACCGGCACCTAAAGGCCGGTTCCTGGCGGTGTTGCGAGCAGGCCGGGCAATTCGGTTTCAGCCCTGCTTTCAGCGCGGAATGCAGTGAACCCGCGTGTTTGCCGAACCTGTCTGGCCGGGTCGAAGGTGCAATCACCTGTCGGGTCCCATCCGGATGAAGGGGGGCCGGTGTCGAGCCGGAATCGCGCCCCCCGAACCGTCCGCCGACAAGTTGCACTTGCCAATCTGGCGTGGGAGTGTTCGTTCAAGGACGAAAATGCCCGGCGGTGGCAGTTCGAAACGTAGGGGGGGTATCGGGCTTGATCATTCGAGCTATCGACGTGATCAATGAAGTCGTGGGACGGATCGTCGTGGTCCTCGCCGTGATCTTCGCGGGGATCATCATCTATGACGTGGTCATGCGGTATGCCTTTAACGCCCCGACGAGATGGGCGTTCGATCTGTCAAAGCAGCTTTACGGGTTCTACTTCGTTCTGCTTGGCGGCTATGCCCTAAAGCATCAGTCCCACGTGAGGGTCGATCTGTTGCTGGAACGGTTCCCGCCTGGCGTCCAGCGGATCGTCGAACTTGCGGGTTATGCCCTATTCTTCTTTCCGTTCACGTGGATCTTCCTGACCCGATCCTACGATTTCGCAGCGACCTCCTGGGCGCAGGGCGAGACGACCTACGGCGCGGTAGCCTTGCCGATTTACCCTCTGAAAGCAGCGCTGTGCGTCGCTGCCGGTCTGCTGTTGATCCAGGGGGTCAGCGAAGTGTTGAAAATCGTGCTTGGCCGTCGGGAGGTCGATCAATGACCGGACTTGGTGGGGAAACCATCGCCGTCGTGATGTTCGGCCTGCTGGTGCTGGGCCTGATGATGGGTCACCCGCTGGCGTTCGTGCTGGGCGGCACGGCGGTTCTGGGCGCGTTCATCGCGGGCAAGCCGATGGTGCTGGGCATTGTGATCAACCGCATCTTCGGCGACGTGCTGGACAACTACACGCTGATCGCCATTCCGCTTTTCGTTCTGATGGCACAGTTCCTCAGTAATTCGGGCGTGACGGACAAGATGTTCGAGTCTCTGCGTCTGCTGATGTCGAACGTACGGGGCGGTCTGGCGCTTGCGGTCGTATTCATCTCGATCCTGCTGGCCGCTACCACTGGCATCATCGGCGCATCGATCACGGTGATGGGCGTGATGGCCCTGCGGCCCATGCTTCAGTACGGTTACGCACCGACGCTGACGACCGGCGTCATCGCGGCCAGCGGATGCCTCGGGATCCTGATCCCGCCCTCGATCATGCTGATCCTCATGGCCTCCTACTCGCCCCTGTCGGTGGGAGAGCTGTTTGCCGGCGCGATGATCCCCGGCGTGATCCTGGGGCTTCTTTACGCGGGATGGGTCGCTGTTCTGGCGGCCTTGCGGCCTGACATGGCGCCCTCGGTCTTGCCCGACGACATGCCGCCCCGCCGCGAGCTGGTGACCATGCTTCTGAAGGAGGCGGTGCCGCCGCTTCTTCTCATCTTCGGGATCCTGGGCTCGCTTCTGGCGGGCATCGCAACCGCGACCGAAGCATCGGCCATCGGTGCGGCGCTGGCGCTGGGCATCGTTCTGGCGCGCGGACGGTTTACCCTGGGCAGCTTCTACGACGCCCTGAAAGAAACGGGAAAGACCAGCGCGATGATCCTGTTCATCGTGGTCGGCGCCACGGCCTTCACCGGTGTGTTCAACATTACCGGCGGCCTGCGCGCCACGCAGGAGATCATCCGCGGCCTCGACATGGCGCCGTGGATGCTGCTGACGGTGATGATGTTCATCGTCTTCATCCTGGGGGCGTTCCTGGATTGGACGGGGATCGTCCTGCTGTCGTTCCCGATCTTCCTGCCCATCGTGCAGGAGATGGAGTCGATCGACCTTCTGTGGTTCGTCGTGCTGATGTCGATCGTGCTTCAGACGAGCTTTTTGACACCGCCTTTCGGCTATGCGCTGTTCTACCTCAGGGCCATTGCGCCGAAAGAAGTGAAGACCACGGATATCATCAAGGGCGTTCTGCCTTTCATCGGGTTGATCCTGTTGATGTGCGTGGCAGTGGCTCTGGTGCCCGGTCTGGTGACCTGGCTGCCGGACACCCTCTATCGATAACGACCAGTAAACCTAAGGGAGAGAGTAACATGACATTCCATTCCAAGATGCTGGCGGCCACCGCGCTGTCCGTCGCGTTCGGCGCACCGGCCATGGCGCAGGACAGCTGGACGATGACGTCGACTTGGCCGTCCTCGCTGGAACTGATCGAGTTCGACCGCCACTTCGTCGACCTGGCCAACCAGTTGACCGGCGACGCCCTCACAATCGAGTTCTTCGAGGGCGGCAGCCTCGTCCCCGCCGGCGAGGTGTTCGGCGCCGTGCAATCGGGAACCGTGCAGGCAGGCGCCGACTGGCCGGGCTACTGGGCCGGCCGCGACGCCGCCTTCACCCCTCTGGCCACCACGCCGGCACTGTTCAACGCGGTCGATTACGTCAACTGGATCCAGCAATGGGGCGGTCGCGATTTCTATGACCAGACCTATGGCGAATACGGCATGGTCTATCTGCCCTACGGGATCACCAACAACGAATCCGGTTTCCACACGAACAAGTCGATGACCACGCTCGAAGACCTCGAAGGCATGCGTTTGCGCGTCTCTGGCAACGAGCAGGGCCGTATTCTCGAACGCCTCGGCGGCAGCCAAGTCTCGATGGCCGGTGGCGAGGTCTATCAGGCGCTGGAGCGCGGCGTGATCGACGGCGGCGAGTTCTCGACCCCGAACGTCGACTGGTCGGCGGGTTTCCAGCAGGTCACCTCTCACTGGTCCACCCCCGGTTGGCACCAGTCAGCCTCGGTCTTCGGCGTGATGATCAACCAATCCGCGTGGGATGCCTTGGACGAGGACACGCAGGAAAAGCTGCGCATCGCTGCCGATGCGACGATGCTGTGGTCGCTGGCCTTCACCGAGAAGCGCGCGACGGAGGCCTACGAGAAGTGGGACGAGGAAGTCACCGTCGAACGCTATACCGACGAGGCCCTCGACCAGGTTCAACAGATCGCAAACGAAGTGATCGTAGAGGTGTCTTGCGAAAGCCCGTCCGCCGGCGCGGTCTACCTGTCAATGGCCCAGTATCTGGAGAACTACGCCCAGTGGCGCGATGCTTCGGCCCCCTACAACCTGGGTCGCACGCCGAACGGTCCCTCGGTGGACGAACTTCAGGCTTGCGTGGACGGTTGAACCCACAGCTGAGTGCAAAATAGAAAGGCTGCCCTGAGGGGCAGCCTTTTTTCTTATCCGCGGCGTCTCTCGTTCAACCGTCGGAGTAGAGACCCTCGTAGATCGGGCTCAGCGTGTCGTGCTCGAACAGAGAGCTGACCGAGGTGCCGTTCCAGATGTTCAGGATCGCCTGGGCGAACATCGGGGCGGTGGGTACGATCCGGATATTCTCGCAATTGCGGACGGCTTCGTTCGGCTCGATCGAGTCGGTGATGACGAGGCTTTTCATGACCGAGTTCGAGATCCGCTCGACTGCCGGTCCCGACAGGACGCCGTGCGAGATATAGGCGTGCACCTCGGCCGCGCCCTGTTCCATCAGGGTCTCGGCCGCCTTGCACAGCGTTCCGGCGGTGTCGCAGATGTCGTCGACGATGATGCAGGTCTTGTCCGTCACGTCGCCGATCACGATCATCTCGGCCACTTCGCCGGCCTTCTCGCGGCGCTTGTCCACGATGGACAACGGCGCGTTGATCCGCTTGGCCAGCTCGCGCGCGCGCGCCACGCCGCCCACGTCCGGGGACACGACCATCAGGTTCTCGCGCTGGCCTTTGAACGCGTCGCGGATGTCCAGCGCGAAGACGGGCGAGGCATAGAGGTTGTCGACCGGAATATCGAAGAAACCCTGTATCTGCGCGGCGTGCAGGTCCATCGTCAGGATGCGCTCAATCCCGGCTTCGGTCAGCATGTTGGCCACCAGCTTGGCCGTGATCGGCGTCCGGGCCTTCGTACGGCGATCCTGGCGGGCATAGCCGAAATACGGGATCACGGCGGTGATGCGCGATGCCGAGGACCGACGCAGCGCGTCGGACATGATCAGAAGCTCCATCAGGTTGTCATTGGCGGGGTTCGACGTCGGCTGGATGACGAACATGTCCTCGCCGCGAACATTCTCGAAGACCTCGACGAAGATCTCGGCGTCGGCGAACCGTTCCACCCGCGCATCCACCAGATTAAGCGTGCGTCCGCGATGCATCGACATCCGTCGGGCGATGGCTTTCGCCAGAGTCGGGTTCGAGTTCCCTGAGATGATCTTGGGTTCTTGAGGAATGGGCATGTCGGAGGATCCTTCGTCGGGCACCGCGACTCGGCGCTTTGACGCCGCCTAGCACAGTGCTAGCAGGGGCGGAACACGAACCCTCGGACAGGAGTGCCGGATGCCCCGCATCGACTATTATTTCGCGACGGTTTCGCCCTTCACATATTTGGCAGGCACCCGGCTGGAGGAGATTGCGGCACGTCACGGTGCCGAGATCGCGTACAAACCGCTGGATGTCGTGCAATTGTTCGGGCGCACGGGCGGGGTGCCGCCGAAGGACCGGCATCCGAACCGGCAAGCCTATCGCCTTCAGGAACTGGACCGGATCGCCCGGATGGAAGGCATGCCGATCAACGTGAAGCCCGCCCATTGGCCGACGAACCCGGCCCCCTCGTCCTTCGCCATCATCGCAGCCCAGAAGGCGGGGAGCGGTGATCTTGGTGCCTTGGTCCACGGTTTGACTCGCGCGTGCTGGGCAGAGGACCGCGATATCGCCGAGGATGACGTGATCGCCGATTGCCTTGAGGCGGCTGGGTTCGACCGCAAGCTTGCCACGTCCGGGATGCTGGAAGGTGCGGAAGGCTATGCGAAGAATCTGGAAGACGCTGTGAATGCGGGCGTCTTCGGCACCCCGTTCTACATCACCGACGATGACCAGAGGTTCTGGGGGCAAGACCGTCTGGCCCATCTGGACTGGTATCTGAGTCAGCCGGGTGCCTGAGGGGACGCGCGCCGGTTTCCCGACGCACTGGATCAGCCATGGGGACGGCCCGCGCGACGCGCTGTTCCTGCATTGCTCCCTTGCGTCATCACGGTCCCTGATGCCGCTGATGGACCGGGTGGGCGATCACCTGTCCATCACTGCGCCCGATCTTCCGGGCCACGGCGGAAGCGGGGCGTGGGACGGGCAGGGGGACTATGTCGCCCGCGCGACCGACATGGCCGAGGCGTTCTGCGATGGCCCGCGCGATCTGGTTGGACATTCGCTGGGGGCCGTCGTCGCCCTGTCGCTGATGGTGCGTCGTCCAGACCTGGTTCGCAGTGCCACCCTCATCGAGCCGGTCTTCTTCGCCGCCGCCCGCGGTCGCGGTGGGTACGGGACATATATCAGCGATCATGCGCCGATCATGGACGATATCGAGGGCGGCCATCACGAAGCCGCCACCCGGGCCTTCACGGACATCTGGGGCGCCCCGCGATCGTGGGATGACACGCGCCAGTCCATGCGCCGGGCGATGATCGACCGCATCCCCTTGATCGCCGCGACAGCCCCCGCGCTGGAGGGGGATTCGAACGATCTTCTGTCCGACGGTCGGCTCGAGGCGGTGGATGCCCCGGTCCTTTTGGTCCGGGGGGAGCAAAGCCACCCGGTCATCCCCGACATCCTGTCGGCCCTTGCAGATCGCCTTCCGGATACGGCGATCGAGGTGGTTGCCGGGGCCAATCACATGGCGCCGATCACCCACCCTGACGAGGTCGCGCGACTGATCGACAGGCAGATCCGCCCGCGGAACGATTGACCCCTCAGTCGGCCAGGATGTCCAGGAACCTGTCGGTGTTCGCGTCCGTGGCCGACCAGTCGCAGACAAGCCGGGCGCGGACAGGCTCGTCCGGATCGCCCTCAGGGCTGCCCATCGAATAGAACTGCGCGCCGGCATCTTGCAGCCGCCGATGCGCGGCGCGCGGGAAGGTCGCGTAGACGATGTTGGCGTGCGACGGGTGCAGCAGCGTCGCCTCGGGGATCGTCTTCATCCCCGCGACAAGCCGCGATGCGGCCGCATTCGCCGCGCGTGCCATTTCGATCCACAGATCGTCGGTCAGATAGGCCTCCATCTGCGCCGACAGGAACCGGTGCTTAGAGAACAGGTGCCCCGCCCGCTTGCGCCGCAGCTCGAACTCCCACGCCAGATCCGGGTCGAAGATCACCGCCGCCTCGACCCCGAGAAGGCCGTTCTTCGTGCCCCCGAAGCTCAGCGTCGTGACGCCTTGCGTCAGGTCTGCCGCCCGACAACCAAGCGAGACCATCGCATTCGCGAACCGTGCGCCGTCCAGATGGACTGGCAGGCCGAACTCGGCCGCGACGCCGGTCAATTTGTGCAGTTGAGGCAGGGAATAGACGGTGCCGCGTTCCGACACCGTTGTGATCGATACGGGGCCACGTTGCACGCCGTGGACGACACCCTGCGCGGTTCGTGAGATGCGGTCACGCAACGCCTCGGGCGGCATCAGCGCATCGGGCGCGGGCACCAGCGATAGTTTCGCCCCGTTCGAGAAGAACTCGGGCGCGCCGCACTCGTCTTCCTCGATATGGGCGACCTCCGAACAGAAGATCGCTTGCCATGGCTGGCACATGGACGCGAGCAGCAGTGAATTCGTGGCCGTGCCCGTGGCCACCAGATAGATCGCGGCGTCGGGGGCCTCGAACAGGTCGCGCAGACGTTCGCGCACGCGCTCCATCGCGGCCTCGGCGCCGTAGGGCATGGCATAGCCCTCGTTCGCGCGGACGAGCGCCTCCATCACCTTGGGATGGGCGGGCCCGGAATTGTCGGAAGCGAAATGCATCAGGTGGGTTCCTCGATGATGTGATCCTCCCAATCCTCTTCGTCGACTTCGAACTCGGGCACCGTCAGGTCGCGGGCCGAGACTCCGGCTTCGTGAACCGTCTCCGGGTCGCCGGTCAGAAGCGGGTGCCAAGGATACAGGGGGCGCCCTTCATACAGCAGCCGGTAGGCGCAGGTCTGGGGCAGCCAGTACGCCGTCTCACGCAGCTTTTCGGGCGTCAGGACGACGCACTCGGGGACGAACTGCTTGCGGATCTCGTATTGCGCACAGCGGCAACTGCCGTCGTCGAACAGGCGACAGGCCACGCGGGTCAGCGCGATCTCGCCCGTATCCTCGTCTTCCAGCTTGTTGAGGCAGCACTTGCCGCACCCGTCGCACAGCGCTTCCCACTCGGCCGAGGATAGGTCCTCGAGCGCAAATCGCTCCCAGAAGCGGGGACGACCGACTTGGCGGCGGATGGGGTCATCGCTCATGCCAAGATCTCGCGGGCGCGTGCGCTGTCGCGGTCCATTTGGGCAATCAGGGCGTCGAGGCTGTCGAACGTCTCCTCCCCGCGCAGGAACTCGACCAGTCCCACGGACAGGTCCGCCCCGTAAAGATCGCCGGAGAAGTCGAATATGAACGTCTCGAGGTTGGGCGTGTTCACCCCGAACATCGGCCGCACCCCCAGCGAGGCGACGCCGGGATGGGTGCCGGCATGGGGCCCGCTGAGGATATCCACAGTCACGGCATAGACCCCGAAGCGGGGCAGATGTAGCCCGTCCATGGACATGTTGGCGGTGGGATAGCCCAGCTCGCGCCCGCGCCGCTCCCCCCCGATCACGGGGCCGTCGATGCGGTGCAGGTGCCCCAACATTTCGGCGGCCTGACGCGGGTCGCCCTTGCTGAGCGCCTCTCGAATGCGGGTCGAACTGATCTGCCCGTCATCGCCGGCAATCAGGTCGGCAATCGTCACGCCGAACCCGAAGCGATCGCCGAAGTCGCGCATGGCGTCGGCGTCGCCAGCGCGTTTCGCGCCGAAGTGGAAATCGCGCCCGATGACGACATGCGACAAACCAAGGCCATCAACCAGAACATCCTGCGCGAACGCCTCGGGCGAGAGGCGGGACAACGCGGTGTCGAAGGGAAGCTCGTACAAGCGTTCGACCCCAAGACGGTCCAGCCGGTGGGCCTTTGCCTCGGCATTCATCAGGCGGAACGGCGGGGCGTCAGGAGCGAAGACCTCGCGCGGATGCGGCTCGAACGTGAGAACGCCCAAGGGCGAGCCGCCTTTGGTTGCAGCCCCGCGGGCAAGGTCCAGTACCGCCTGGTGGCCCAGATGAACGCCGTCGAAATTGCCGATCGCGGCGGAGGCGCCACGGGCATTGTCGTCCAGTCCCTGATAGCTGCGGAGGATGCGCATGCGGCGCGACGTAGCCCCGCGCCGGCCTGCGTGCAAGCCTTAGCCGGCGCGCGATGGCGCGAGGACCAGCGCCTCGCCATGCAGGACCCGCGTGTCGCCGACCACGCAGCGCGTATCCAGGGTCACGCGGCGCTTGCGCATGTCGATTGCAAGCACCTCGACCTCGGCGCGAACCGTATCGCCGGGGCGCACGGGGGCTAGGAACGCCATGCTCTGTCGCAGGTAGACGGTTCCATGACCGGGCAGCTGTTCGCCGATCACGGCCGAGATCAGGGCCGCGGTCAACATGCCGTGGGCGATCCGGCCCTTGAACATGGTCGCTTCGGCATAGGCGTCGTTCAGGTGGACCGGATTACGATCCTCGGAGACCTCGGCAAACAGTTCAATGTCGCGGTCGGTGATGGTCTTGTCGAGGTGCCGGGTCAGTCCGACCGTCATGTCTTCGATGAAGATCGGACCGGTGTTCCGAGTGGTGTCGAGCATGATGCCCTCCGTAGAAATATTCTTGCGCGTAATTTCAGTAGCAAATTCGGTCTTGATGCGCAATCTTATTACTTCGCAGCCGCAGAAAAGTTCCCGTAGAATATTAGCGGAGCCTTCCGATCGAATAGGTCGGGTCGAAGCCTTCGCGCGCAATGAAGGCGTCGAGAAGGCCGGGATCCGGCTGATCCGTGGTTTTCGTATCCTGTGCGGCAAGACCGCCGGTGACGAACAGCGCGTCGATCCCTTCGCCCACGGCGCCCTTGATATCCGTGAGAATCCCGTCGCCGATCGCCAGGATACGGTCGTCGGAGATGTTCTGGCCCCCGGCCTCGGCCAGGCGACGGCGGGCCATGTCGTAGACGGGGGGATGCGGTTTGCCGAAGGCAAGAACGCTGCCGCCCATTTCCGCGTAAAGCTGGGCGACCGCGCCGCCGCACCATTCGCGGGTTTCGCCGCGGTCCACCACGATGTCGGGATTCGCGTTCAGAAGGGTCAGACCGCGGGTCTTCGCCTCGAGCAGTTGGGGCCGCAGCACGTCGGGGGGCGAATGCGGATCGAACGGTCCGGTGCAGACGATCCCGGTCGCGTGCTCCAGGGACTCGGTGCGGGAGATGGGCGTCGGGTTTTCGACGATGGCCAACGGCTCGAAGAAGCTGTGATCGCGGCGCTCCCCGATGTGATAGACCGTGTCGCCGACCGCCCCCGAGAACAGCGCCACGCGCGCGGCGTCACCCGAGGTCGCGATCGTGTCCCAGGCGTCTTCGGGAATGCCGAACTTCGCGATCTGTTCGGCGACTTCCGCGCGGGGGCGGGGGGCGTTGGTCAGCAGGACGACCATACCGCCTCGGGCCCTGAAGGCCTGAAGCGCTTCGACCGCTGCTGGCAGGGCGGTGACCCCGTCGTGGACGCAACCCCAGAGATCGCAGAAAAGTGCCTCATAGCGGTCCGAGATTTCGGAAAACTGTCGGATGATCTGGGTCATGGAGTCTCCTTTGCACCTGCGTCCGTGCGATCCTTGACAGCTTCAGTACGGAACGGCCAGTCACCATGGGGAACGCCTTTGCCGGCAAGCCGTTCACAGGCAGGAGGTTGCGGCATGAAGCAGGAAGAAGGCGCGATGAACGACGTCGTGGTCGAGCTTGGACGGGCGACGGATCGCACGGATGGCGACCACGTCTCGGTGGGCAACCTCATCGATTCTCTCGATGAACGTGGATACGGCGCAATCCTGGGCGTGCTTCCCCTGCTGGAACTGTCGCCGGCCGGTGCCATTCCCGGCTTCCCGACGATCCTCGCGCTGACGTTGGCGATCACGACAGTTCGCCTTCTTGTCGGGTACGAGCACTTGTGGGCGCCGGCTTGGCTGCGGCGCCGCAGCTTGAGCGAGGATCGCGTCCGGCGCTCGCTTCAATGGTTGAAGCCCGTCGCACTTCGCATCGATGCCAAGCTTCACGAACGCCTGTCGGTCCTGACCGGACGGCAGGCGCAACAAGCCGCCTGTATCGTGATCCTCTGCCTTTTGGCGATGGTGCCGTTTCTGGAAGTGATTCCCTTCGCAACCTCCGCCCCGATGATTGCCATCGCATTCTTCGGCTTGGCGATCCTGTTCAAGGACGGGGCCGTGATGTTGCTGGCCTTCATCAGTGCAGGGGTCGCGGCCGGCGTCGCGCTTTGGTTGGCTCTGGATTTCGGCCTGATCTGACAGGGCCGCCCTGGGGTATCGCAAATCCGGGAAAATGCGGATCAGCGACGCCTATCAAGTCGATCTGCCGGCGGCCGCCGCTGCGATCCCCATGCAGACCAACGCCGCCCCACCCACGCTCCCGAGCAACGGAAGCACATATGCCTTCGCAATTCGCCGGCGCATACTTCCGCCAAGCAGAGCATAGACCACCGCGTTGAGGCCGGCGAGGCCAACGAATGTGGTCGTCAATATAGAAAACGGGGGGGGCAGGGGGGCCGCTGGCGTGACGAATTGTGGGACGAACGCGATGAAGAAGACAATGGATTTCGGATTCAGGGCGGTGACGGCGACAGAGCGGCCGAATACCTTCATCGTGCTCGCGCGAGCCGGTTCCTCAAGGTTGCCAATCTGTGTTCCGGGCGCGCTTCGAAAGAGCTTTACGCCTAGATAGACGAGATAGAGTCCCCCGTTCCATTTCAGAACGGTGAACAAGGTTGCCGAGGCGAGAACGAGCGCTCCTCCTCCGGCAAGCGACGCGGTCATCGCAACAAGGTCGCCCGAGAGCACCCCGACCACAGTCTCAAGTGCAACCCGCTTTCCCTAGCTTACAGCATAGCACAGAACCAGCAGGGCCGTCGGACCCGGAATAATTAGCAACGCTATCAAGGCGGCGACAAACGCAAGCCAGACGTCAAAGTGTATGGGCCTTTCCCTGCCGTTCAGGCTTGCCAGCCACGAGAGACGCACTTCGTAAAGGAGAAACTGCGGTAACTTTGGCGAAAAGCCCCCGAGCGGTCTCGCTCAGGGGCTTTTTCGTGATCCTTTGCCTCAAGTCCCGCGGTCGAACGGGCATTGCTGCGCCGGGATCAGTGCACCGAAACCGGCGCCATGTCATTCTGGCGGGCCACGACGAACGCGAGCTTACGGTCGCGCACGAGGGCAAGTCGTTCGCCTTCGCCATTGTGCACCGCGTAGAGTTCGGTCAGCCCTTCGGCTTGCTCCCGGATCTCGTCGGGCAGGTCTTCCAGGGCGACGGGACGCACGTAGACGATATTGTCGGCCGTGTTGAAGTCATGTTCATAGGTCTGGTTCATTCCTCAGCCCCCTTGTTCGAAATCCGGATCGTACGAACGACGCTTTCAGGCAGCGCCTTTGTCAGGTCGATATGGAGAAGGCCGTTCTCCATAAGGGCACCCTTCACCTCAACGCCGTCGGCCAGCACGAAGGTCCTTTGGAACTGCCGTGCCGCAATGCCGCGGTGCAGGAAGATGCGGGCCTCGTCCGTTTCGGCGGTACGTCCGCGCACCACGAGTTGCCGGTCCTCGACCGTTATCGCCAGATCGTCCTCGGCAAAGCCGGCGACAGCAAGCGTGATGCGATAAGCCCCCTCGCCGATCTGTTCGATGTTGTAGGGCGGATACCCACCGGAGTCGGATTTCGCGGTGCGTTCGACCAGGCGTTCAAGCTCGTCGAAGCCTAGAAGGAAGGGGTGGGCCCCCAACGCAAGTTTCGTCATCGACACGTCCTTGTTAAGCGACAGTCTGTTCAGCGGCCCCATTCTGGGCACCGCCCGTGTCAGAAATATGGGGAGAAACGTGATAACCTACAAGATGCACGGGGCTTGCGGTGCCACGGTGGCGGTGTAAACCTGCGCAGCATGGATGGTAGCAAGACCGGCACACACCAGATGGACGATATCGAGCTGTTGCGCGTACAGCTCGATATCCTCAAGCGTGAGCATCGCGACCTGGACGAGGCCGTTCAGGCCCTGCACGATTCGGGGCGCGGCGATCTTCTGACCCTCCAACGGCTGAAGCGCAAAAAGTTGCAGCTGAAGGACCGCATCGCCGATATCGAGGATCGGCTGCTTCCAGACATCATCGCCTGAGTTGTGCCCGCCCCGCCGCGCTTCTATGGTCCGGCGCGAAACTTGGCGGAAAGGATCGGCATGGCGGATGTGGGGATCATCATGGGTAGCCAATCTGACTGGCCCACGATGCGCGAGGCCGCGAATATCCTGGACGAATTGTCCGTCTCCTACGAGGCGAAGATCGTGTCGGCCCACCGGACGCCCGACCGTCTGTGGACTTACGGCAAGGAAGCCGCGGGACGGGTGAAGGTCATCATCGCCGGCGCGGGCGGCGCCGCGCATCTGCCGGGCATGGTCGCCTCGAAGACACGGGTGCCGGTGATCGGCGTGCCGGTCCAGACAAAGGCCCTTTCCGGGTTAGATTCGCTTTATTCCATCGTGCAGATGCCCCGCGGCTTTCCGGTGGCGACCATGGCCATCGGCGGTGCGGCCAATGCCGGCCTGATGGCCGCACAGATCCTTGCGGTGTCGGACGAAGACCTGGCCCGACGGGTCGAAGACTGGCGCGCGGCACTGTCGGCGTCGATCCCGGAGGAACCTTCGGATGACTGACCCCTTGAAGCCCGGATCGACGATCGGCATCCTTGGTGGCGGACAGCTTGGGCGGATGCTGTCCGTGGCCGCGTCCCGCCTTGGCTTCAAGACCTGTGTGTTCGAACCCGGGGGTGATTGCCCCGCCTCCCATGTGGCGAACTTCCATCTTCAGGCGGGCTTCGACGACGAGGCCGCGCTGATCGCTTTCGCCGAAAGCGTGGACGCCATCACGTTCGAGTTCGAGAACATTCCGACCGCCGCGCTCGACGTCCTCGAGGCGCATCGCCCCATCCGCCCCGGCCGCGACGCCCTTCGCATCAGCCAGGACCGCCTGACAGAGAAGGAATGGCTGGAAGGGCTGGGCCTCAAGGTCGCGCCCTTCGCCCCCGTCGATGACATGCAGGGCCTGACATCGGCCCTGGACCGGATCGGGTCGCCCGCCATCCTGAAGACCCGCCGGTTTGGCTATGACGGGAAGGGACAGGCACGGATCGCGGCCGATACGGACGCGGAGGCCGCGCTGGAGGCGATGAACGGCGCGCCTGCGATCCTTGAAGGGATGGTCGATTTCAGCAAGGAAATCAGCGTCATCGGGACGCGTGGGTTGGACGGACGGGTGGCCTGCTTCGATCCCGGCGAGAACCAGCACGAGGGGGGCATCCTGCGTCGCACCACGGTGCCGGCCTCGGTATCCCACGGCGTGGCGACGGATGCCGTGCTGATCGCCTCCCGCATCCTGACCGCGCTGGACTACGTCGGCGTCCTAGGGGTCGAGCTTTTCGTGACGCCGGGCGGCCTTCTGGTGAACGAGATCGCGCCGCGGGTTCACAATTCGGGGCACTGGACGCAGAACGGGTGCATGGTCGACCAGTTCGAGCAGCACATCCGCGCCGTCGCGGGCTGGCCACTGGGCGACGGATCGCGCCATTCGGATGTGGTGATGGAGAACCTGATAGGCGACGACATGGACCGCCTGCCTGCCATCTCGGCCGAGGGGCGCGCGGCGCTGCACCTTTACGGCAAGGGCGAGGCGCGCCCGGGCCGCAAGATGGGTCACGTAAACCGGATCAGCGGCTGAACCGACCATCGCGCAGGAAGGCGATCACCTGATCGATGACCATGGGGCGCAGCATCATGAAGGTGTGCGACGCTGGCAGGACGATGAAATCGGTCATGCCTTCGATCCGGGCGCTGTCGACCGCGACCTTGCCGTCGTCGGGCCCATCGATGATCGCCGAATAGACCGGGTTCAGCGACCGATTGCCCGCAATCACCCCAAGCTCGAACTGCGGCTGGCCCAAGGCGTTCGGCACGCTTTCGGGGCCGGTTCCCAATTGCAGACCGGCGGGGCCATTCAGCCACTCGAACGGGGTCAGGTCCCCGAATGCATCGACCAGTTCGGTGCCATGGTTCGGTGGGGCCATCATGACGACCCGGCCCATGTCGGCGGGGCGATTCTCGGCCAGCCAGACCCGGACCAGGATCCCGCCCATGGAATGCGTGACGAAATGAACCTTTCGGTCGCCGCAGGCCTCGACGGCCGGCGGAACGGCACGTTCGACCAGTTCGGCGATGGGGGCCGAGGTGCTGTCGTACCCAGCATTGGCGGTCGCATATCCCGCGTCCTGCAACGCTTCGGAAAGAGGCTCCATCGAGAAGGAGGAACGGGCAAGACCGTGCAGAAGCACGACGCACTCGGTCGCCGCGGCGGCCGGTATCGGCAGGCTCAACAAGATCAGCAGGGCAATGGATTTCATGGCGGGCTATCTAGCCCAAGGGTCGCCGGGGGGCGAGGGCCGTCCCATCACGGTTTCCGGCGGCTAGCCGAAGGCGGCGGGATAGATCAACGTCGCCTCGGGCGAGCGCGCCCCGCCGGCGATCAGCGTATGACTGACAGGATACGGCGAGAACAGCTTCTGCGCGCGCGCGTGGTCGAAGCCATGGTGTCCATAGAACTGCGGGTCGCCCAGAACGACCACCGCATCCGCCTGGTCAAACCCGGCGGCGCGCCGGGTCAGCGCGCCGCCGATGCCTTGGTTCTGGTGCTCGGGCTGAACTGCAACAGGCGCGAGGCAGGCCCACCCGTCAGGGGCGCGCATCCGACTAAGCGCGGCAAAGCCGACGATGGTGGTCCCGGTTGTGGCAACCCATTCGACCCAGATCGCACCGTCGCGGCGCAGGGCGGCGACGAGATCGGCCTCGTCCTGCTGTTCGAACGCAGCGCGTAGCAGCGCCTCGATAGCAGCAGCGTCATGCGCGCGGGCATATTCGATCCGGATATCCGTCATGCCTGATTTGACCGCGGATTTACCTACGGTGCAAGCGGCCGTAGTCAGGATTCCCGGACAGCGGCCTCGGCCTCATGGACAATGTTGGCGAAGAACTTCCGTTTGGTCGCATTCGCCAGCAGCTTGGGCGACAGTGGTGTCGCGTCGAAGTTGATTGATACGCCGCAATCGCCCTCGGTCGCTTTTCGGATATCATCATCGAAGACGTTCATCATCGAATTGGTGTCGATAATCTTCTTCGAAACGGTTTCAGTCTTTCCCAGCGACGACACCACCGACTTATGATTCGCGTTGCTAATCTTCATGAATACCTCGCCGTTGGTGACCTTTTGCGTTCCAGCCGAGGTGGCATCCACGTCTGATTTATTCGTGCCGCTCGGGCCTCGTGGTTCGACGATGTGTTTGATTGCACTTCGATTTCAGGTCGGGATGATTTCCATCGTGATGACGGAAGCGCGTGCCTTGGATGCCCGAAGTGCCCAGCGCGCTTTTGACGTTCGACGAAAAGATGACATCGACGCAAAGTGTGCCGCTATTCAATCGCCTCGATCCAGCGCCTGCAAAGCCTTCATGCGATCAGGGGCAGAATTTCACTGATAACACGGGCGGGAACGAAGGGAATTGACATGGGCACTGGTAGCCCCCATCGACAACGATCTCGGGAAAGCTGCGACAGTGTGCTGAAGAAATGGGCCGCATAAACGACCAGAAAGCCAAGCTTTTTAGCTATGACAAAGGGTTGTTTACCCACGGAAATCGGCTTCGATTGATGCAAAGGTGGTGCCGTTCCAAGCATGCTCCCGAAGCCGTACGGTCGCGGAAAAAGTTGGGGCGCCCCGGAGGACGCCCCATAAGAGCCTAGGCAGGCTGTGACGCTCGCGCGTCTTACATCATGCCGCCCATGCCGCCCATGTCGGGCATGCCGCCGCCGCCACCGGAGCCTTCTTTTTGCGGCTTGTCGGCGATCATCGCCTCGGTCGTGATCAGCAGACCGGCGATCGAGGAGGCGTCCTGCAGCGCGGTGCGGACGACCTTCGCGGGGTCGATCACGCCGAACTTGAACATGTCGCCATATTCCTCGGTCTGGGCGTTGAAGCCGAACGACTTATCGTCGCTTTCGCGGATCTTGCCCGCAACGACCGAACCGTCGACGCCCGAGTTCTCGGCGATCTGGCGCAGCGGGGCTTCAAGGGCCTTGCGCACGATCGAGATGCCGACATTCTGGTCGGAGTTCTCGCCGGTCAGACCGTCGAGCGCCTTGGCACCTTGGATCAGGGCGACACCGCCGCCGACAACGACACCTTCCTGAACCGCGGCGCGGGTGGCGTTCAGCGCGTCGTCGACGCGGTCCTTACGCTCCTTCACCTCGGTTTCGGTCATGCCGCCGACGCGGATGACGGCAACACCGCCGGCCAGCTTGGCAACACGTTCTTGCAGCTTCTCGCGGTCGTAGTCCGAGGTGGTGTCCTCGATCTGCTGACGGATCTGCGTGACGCGGCTTTCGATCTCGGCGCTGTCGCCGGCACCGTCGACGATGGTGGTCTCGTCCTTGGTGATGGTGACCTTCTTGGCCGACCCGAGCATGTCCATCGTGACATTCTCGAGCTTCATGCCGAGGTCTTCCGAGATCACCTGGCCGCCGGTCAGGATCGCGATGTCCTGCAGCATGGCCTTGCGGCGGTCACCGAAGCCGGGGGCTTTCACGGCAGCGATCTTCAGGCCGCCACGCAGCTTGTTGACCACGAGGGTGGCCAGCGCTTCGCCTTCCACGTCCTCGGAGATGATCAGAAGCGGCTTCTGGCTCTGGATCACCTGCTCGAGCAGGGGGACCATCGGCTGCAGCGACGAGAGCTTCTTCTCGTGCAGCAGGATGATGCAGTCTTCCAGCTCGGCGACCATCTTGTCGGAGTTGGTCACGAAGTAGGGCGACAGGTAGCCGCGATCGAACTGCATGCCTTCGACGACATCGGTCTCGGTCTCGAGGCCCTTGTTCTCTTCGACGGTGATGACACCCTCGTTGCCGACCTTCTGCATCGCGTCGGCGATCTGACGGCCGATCTCGGCCTCGCCGTTCGCGGAGATGGTGCCGACCTGGGCAACTTCGTCCGAGTTCTCGACCTTGCGCGAGGCGGCGCGGATGGCTTCGACGACCTTCGTGGTGGCCAGATCGATGCCGCGCTTGAGGTCCATCGGGTTCATGCCCGCTGCGACCGACTTCATGCCTTCCTTGATGATGGCCTGGGCCAGCACGGTGGCGGTGGTTGTGCCGTCGCCGGCTTCGTCGTTGGTGCGGGAAGCGACTTCCTTCACCATCTGAGCGCCCATGTTCTCGAAGCGGTCCTCGAGCTCGATCTCTTTCGCGACCGACACACCGTCCTTGGTGATGCGGGGCGCACCGAACGACTTCTCGATGACGACGTTACGACCCTTGGGGCCGAGGGTTACCTTGACCGCGTCGGCCAGGGTGTTGACGCCCTTGAGCATCTTGTCGCGGGCGTTGGTTTGGAACTTGACGTCCTTGGCAGCCATGTTGGTTGCTCCTTGTCTGTCGTGTTTCTGGTTTCAGGGAACGGGACTGGCTCAGGCGGTGACGCCGAGGATGTCCGATTCCTTCATGATCAGCAGCTCTTCGCCGTCAATGGTGATCTCGGTTCCGGACCATTTGCCGAAGAGGATGCGGTCGCCTTGCTTGACGTCCATCGCGATGCGGTCGCCGTCTTCGTCACGGGCACCTGCGCCGACGGCCACGACTTCGCCTTCCTGGGGCTTTTCCTTGGCGCTGTCGGGGATGATCAAACCGCCCTTGGTCTTCTCGTCGGACTCGACGCGGCGGACCAGGACACGGTCGTGAAGGGGGGTGAAAGCCATCTCTGAACGCTCCTTGGTTCATTCTTATCTGGTGTTGTCACTCGACGGTGCCGAGTGCTAACGAGTGGCAGATAGGCGAGGCTCACGCTTGTGTCAACGGGGAAGGGCGCAGGATTTCGTCAGCTTTCGATAATCGCCGCGCGACCCTTTTCGCCGAGCTGGTAGACCCCGCGGGCGAACTTCTCGAACCATCCGTAGTGGTTATCCCGCAGCATCCGCGTTGCATGCACGACGCCCGTTTCGCGTGCGATGTCGGCCCCCCGCCTTGGCCCGTCCCGCAAGGCATGGGCAATGCGCAGCGCGTCCTGCCTGTAGGCCGTCACCAGACCGCGGCGCGTGCCGCCGCCGGTGTTCGGATCCCCCTGCAGGCGCTGGAATTCGCGCAGCAATCGCGCGGTTCGGGCAGGGAACCGGCGCGGACGGTAGGGGGCCGGATCGCACAGCACCTCGCACGGACCGCCGGGCAGATGCACCCGGACCAAACCCAGGCCAAGCCGGCGGCAAAGCGTGGCGTTGCGTCGGTCGTCTCGGCGCTTTCCGGCGGGCACGGCCAGGTATACGTGGTCGGTCAGTGCTTGCCGCGCGATTCCCTGGTGGACCAGCGAAAGGCTGAAGCTCAGCTTCAGCTCGACCGCCACCGGGGACTCGTCCCCGCGGACCGCCATGACGTCCAGCGGGCCGACCTCGCCCTTGACCACGTATCCTTGCCCTTCAAGCAACTGCTTCACGGGGCCGTACAGATCGGTTTCACGATGTGCCATCGCGCCCTTCTGCCCGGGGAACGCGCGTGGTGACAAGTCGCACCGACGCACCTATACACCGCCGCGACAAACGCATCGCGGATCAGGAGCGCCAGCCATGTCTACCCTCGTCTTCGGACACAAATCCCCCGATACCGACTCGACCGGGTCGCCCATCATCTGGGCCTGGTATCTGACCGACGTGCGGGGTCACACCGCCGAAGCCGTTCTGCTGGGCGAGCCGAATACCGAAGCCGCCTGGATGCTGGACCGCTGGGAGCTGGACAAGCCGCAGATCGTCGAAAGCGTCGAGGCCGGGCAGGAAGTCGTCATCGTCGACACCAACAACCCCTCTGAATTGCCCGACGACATCAACGATGCCGATATCCGTGCGATCATCGACCACCACCGCCTTGTGGGCGGGCTTCAGACCAAGGGGCCGATCGACATCACGATCCAGCCGCTGGCCTGCACCGCCACGATCATGCACGACCTGATGGGCGACGACGCGGGCAAGATGCCCGACCCGATCAAGGGCGCCATGCTGTCGTGCATCCTGTCCGACACGCTGGAATTCCGCTCACCCACCACGACGGAACATGACAAGGCCGTGGCCGAGAAGCTGGCCTCCGAGCTGGGGATCCAGATCCCCGCCTACGCGTCGGAGATGTTCGCGGCCAAGTCCGACGTCTCCTCCTTCTCGGACGAGGAGTTGCTGCGCATGGATTCGAAGAAGCACGAGGTCGAGGGCACCAGCTTCCGCGTCTCGGTCCTGGAAACGACCTCGCCCGAGACGGTGCTTAAGCGCAAGGATGGCCTTCTGGAGGCTTTGCCGAAGGTCGCGGCGGAGGACGAGGTGGATCATGTCCTGTTCTTCATAGTCGATATTCTGGAACAGCAGGCGACCCTGCTTCTGCAAAGCGACGCGGTGCGCAAAGTGGCCGAGAAGAGCTTTGCGACTGTCTGCGGCGATACCGATCACGTGGTTCTGCCGGGTATTGTCAGCCGCAAGAAGCAGATCATTCCCAACATCACGGTCTAGTCCCCTGAGCGGGCGACGTCTGGCTTGGTCTGTACGCGGCCGTTTGGGTATTTTGCCAAGGGTGAATTGATGAAGGCGGTCGCCCAGTGCGGCCGCCTTTTTTGCGGGTTCAGACTGGATCGTGGTGGATAATGACGTCCGTCCCGGGGTAGCGGGCCAGGATGTCGTGCCGCAGGGCCTCGCCGATCTCGTGGGCCTCATCGAGGGTGAGGGCGCCGTCGATCTCGAGATGGAGGTTGACGAAGACGCGGGCGCCGGCGGTCCGGGTGCGCAGATCGTGGTGCCCTTCGACCCCCGGCTGTGCATCTGCGAGAGCCGAAATGGCAGAGACCATGTCGTCAGGTGCCGCCCGGTCCATCAGCGCGTGCCAGGCCCCCGATCCGATACGCGCCGACCCAATGGCAAGCCACGTGGCCGCGCCCACCGCGATCACCGTGTCGAGGGCGACCAGGCCCAGGGCTTGCGAGGCCCAGAGCGCAGCGATGGCGCCGATATTGGGCAAGAGGTCGCCGATATAGTGCATCCTGTCCGCCGCAACGACGCGGTTGCCCGTGATCCGCGCCACCCGGGTCTGGTAGACAACGAGAACCGCGGTCAGCGCGATGGACAGGATCATCACCGCAATGCCGGCGCCTTCAGCCTGAAGTTCGGGCGGGCTCCCGACGCGGGCAACGGCGGCGGCGGCGATGCCGACGGCTGACACGCCGATGAAGGCGGATTGGGCGAGCGCGGCCAGGTCCTCGGCCGAGGAATGGCCGAAATGGTGGTCGGCGTCCGGCGGGCGTTGGGCATAGCGGATCGCCCAGAGACCGCCGAGTGAGACCATGAGATCGAGCCCGCTGTCGGCCAGCGACGCCGCGACCGACAGCGCCCCGGTGCTGTAGAGTGCCCAGGCCTTGGCGATCACGAGGGTCGCCGCCACCGCCACCGAGGCGGTCTGAACACGAAGATTCGCGCGGTCGTGCTGCGGAACGGTCATGGCGTCGAACCTAGCGTGCAGGGCGGTCGCCCGACAGGGGCGCCGTTGGCGTTAAACCGGGGGTGCGCCTTGCGTGGTGAAGCATTTGGCGGCAAGCCTGACGTCACGATAGGGAGGATCGAAGATGGGATACCGCGACGTTTACGATGCTTGGAAGGCCGATCCCGAAGGTTGGTGGATGGAGCAGGCGAAGGCGGTGCATTGGGACCGGTTTCCCGAAGCGGCCCGGTCCGACGACGGCACGATCTGGTTTCCCGATGGCCTGACCAACACCTGCTATAACGCCGTCGATCGGCACGTGGATGCAGGGCATGGCACGCGCGCGGCGATCATCTACGATAGTCCCGTGACCGGGACGACGCGGACGATTACCTATGCCGAGTTGCAGGCGCAATGCGCATCGCTGGCCGGGGCTCTGAAGGCCCGCGGTGTCGAGGCTGGCGACCGCGTCGTGATCTATATGCCGATGGTGCCGGAGGCCATCGTGGCCATGCTGGCCTGTACGCGGATCGGGGCGATCCATTCGGTCGTGTTCGGGGGCTTTGCGGCCTCGGAACTGGCGACGCGGATCGACGACGCGCAGCCGAAGGCCGTCCTCGCCGGGTCCTGCGGGATCGAGCCGGGTCGCGTCGTGGCCTACAAGCCGCTTCTCGACGCCGCGATCGAGCAGGCAAGCCACAAGCCCGAGTTCTGCGTGATCTTCCAGCGCGAGCAGGGACGGGCCGAGCTGATCCCCGGGCGCGACGTCGACTGGTTCGATGCACAGGACGGTGTCGCGCCCGCCGAGTGTGTGCCGGTGCGGGGCGATCACCCGTGCTATGTCCTGTATACCTCGGGCACCACGGGGCAGCCGAAGGGCGTGGTGCGCCCGTCCGGCGGGCATCTGGTTGCGCTGCACTGGTCGATGAAGAACATCTATGGCGTCGACCCGGGCGAGGTGTTCTGGGCCGCTTCGGATGTCGGCTGGGTCGTAGGGCACAGCTATATCTGCTATGCGCCGCTGTTTCACGGGAATACGACCGTGGTGTTCGAAGGCAAGCCGGTCGGCACGCCCGATCCATCGACCTTCTGGCGGGTCATCGCTCAGCATGACGTGAAAAGCTTCTTCACCGCACCGACTGCCTTTCGCGCGATCCGCAAGGAAGATCCCAAGGCGGAATATCTGGCGGGCTACGACATTTCGGGGCTTCGGGCGCTGTACCTGGCGGGGGAACGCGCCGATCCGGACACCATACTCTGGGCACAGAAGATCTTGGGGGTGCCGGTCTACGATCACTGGTGGCAGACCGAAACGGGCTGGCCCATCGTTGCCAACCCCGCGGGGATCGAGGCATTGCCCGTGAAGATCGGATCCCCCACCGTCGCGATGCCGGGGTGGGATGTTCAGGTGTTGGATGACGAGGGGATGCAGAAGGCGGCGGGTGAGCTGGGATCCATTGCCATCAAGCTGCCGTTGCCGCCGGGAACGCTGCCGACCTTGTGGAATGCCGAGGACCGGTACCGGAAGGCATATCTAGAGCGGTTCGAGGGATACTATAACACTGGCGACGCGGGGATGATCGACGAGGACGGGTATCTGTGGATCATGGCGCGGACGGATGACGTCATCAACGTGGCGGGTCACAGGTTGTCCACGGGGCTCATGGAAGAGGTGCTTGCGACGCATCCGGACGTTGCGGAATGCGCGGTGATCGGGGTCAAGGACGAGCTGAAGGGGCAACTGCCCATGGGGTTCGTGACGTTGCAGAAGGGGACTGAGAAGTCGGACGCCGAGATCCAGAAGGAACTGGTCGCGCTGGTGCGCGACAAGATCGGCCCCGTGGCGGCGTTCAAGCTGGCCACCGTGGTGGAGCGGCTGCCCAAGACGCGGTCGGGAAAGATCCTGCGCAAGACCATGGCGCAGATCGCGGATGGCGACACCTTCAAGGCCCCTGCCACCATCGACGACCCGGCGATCTTGGATGAGATCGGGGGGAAGGTGCAGGCCCTGGGGTATCCCAAGGGGTGATCCGGCGTCCTTGGGGGGCGCTGCCCCCCGCTGCCTGCGGCGCCTCCCCCCGGGGTATTTCGCAAGGGTGACGAAGGGGAAGCGTCGAGCTCAGGCCGTGCGTTCGAGGGGGGAGATGACTTCCTGGTAAGGGCAGGCGACGCGGTGGCCGGGATCGGGTTCCAGCATTGGCGGGACGCCTTCGGCGCAATCGGGACGTGCCTTGGGACATCGGGTGCGGAAGACGCAGCCCGAGGGCGGGTTCACCGGAGACGGAAGCTCTCCCTCGATCACCGGGCGGACGCGCGCGCGCTCGCGTTCCGGATCGGGGATCGGGACGGAGGCGATGAGCGCCTGTGTGTACGGATGCCGCGGCGCGCGGACGATCTCCTTGGCGCCGCCTTCCTCCATCTTGCGGCCCAGATACATGACCAGCGTCCGGTCCGAGACGTGCTTCACCACGCTGAGATCGTGGGCGATGAAGATCATCGACAAGCCCATCTCGCGGCTGAGCTTTTTCAGAAGGTTTACCACTTGCGCCTGAACCGACACGTCGAGCGCCGAGACAGGTTCGTCGCAGATTAGCAGGCGCGGCTCCAGCACCAGGGCGCGGGCGATGCCGATCCTCTGGCACTGGCCGCCGGAAAACTCGTGCGGGTAGCGGTTCAGAAGGTTCGGCAGAAGGCCAACACGCTCCATCATCTCGCCAGCGCGGCGGCGGGCTTCGGCCTTCGTGGTGTCAGGGTAGTGTGTCAACAGCGGTTCGGCGATGATTTGGCCCACGTTCATGCGGGGGTTCAGGGCGGCCAACGGATCCTGGAACACCATCTGCACATCGCGGCGGTGGCGCCGGCGATCGCGCGGCGACATCTGGCGCAGGTCGCGCCCCTCCCAAAGGATCTCGCCGCCCGACGAGGGGACCGTGCCAACGATGGCGCGGGCGAGGGTGGACTTGCCCGACCCGGATTCGCCCACGACGCCCAAGGTCTGGCCGGCTTCAAGGTCAAAGCTCATGTCCTTGACGGCCTGCAACTTCAAGGGTGGCGTCCAGGGCCAGGCGCCGCGCGGATTGATGTCGAAGGTGACGTCGAGGTTGCGGACTTGCAGAAGGCTCATGCGGTGATCTCCTTCTCGACTTCGGCGGGGGGCGCGTGGCAGGCGCGTAGAAGCGGGCCGTGCGGTTCGAGCGGGGGCATCGTGCCCCGGCAGATGTCGCGGACATGGGCGCAGCGGGGCGAGAACGGGCACCCCTTTGGCAAGCGGCTCATGTCGGGCGGCTCGCCCGGGATGGTCTGCAGGTCGTCCTGGTCCACGTCGAGGCGGGGGACTGCCTTCATCAGGCCGACGGTGTAGGGGTGCGAGGGTTTCGCGAAGAGGGCATCGGTTGGCCCTTCCTCCATCACGCGGCCGCCATACATGACCAGCGTGCGGTCGCAGCTATCGGCGACGATGCCCAGGTCGTGGGTGATGAGGATCATCGCGGTGCCGAACTCCTGCCGGATCTCGGCCAGCAGTTTCATGATCTGGGCCTGCACCGTGACGTCCAGCGCGGTGGTTGGCTCATCCGCGATCAGCAGCTTGGGGCGGCAGAGCAGCGACATCGCGATCATGATGCGCTGGCGCATCCCGCCCGAGAACTCGTGCGGATACTGGTTCAGCCGCGCCTTCGCGTCCGGGATGCGCACGGCGTCCAGCATCCGCACCGCCTCATCCCGCGCGGCGCGCTTGCCGACGCCCTTGTGAAGCTGAAGCACCTCGATCATCTGCGGGCCGACCTTGAGGTAGGGGTTCAGCGAGGTCATCGGGTCCTGGAAGATCATCGACACCGCATCGCCGCGGATCCGGTTCAGATCGCGCTCGGGCAGGGCCAGAAGCTCTTGCCCGTCGAAATGGACCTTGCCGGTCGCGCGCCCGTTGCGGGCCAGAAGGCCCATCGTGGCGAAGGCGGTCTGCGACTTGCCTGACCCGGATTCGCCCACGATGGCCAGCGTCTCGCCCTGGTCGACGGTGAAGCTGAGGCCGTTGACGGCGTTGACGGTACCGTCCGGCGTCTGGAATTCGACGCCGAGGTTTTCCACGGAAAGAAGGGGCATCAGCGGTCCTTGGGGTCGAGCGCGTCGCGTAACCCGTCGCCCAGGAAAAACAGGGCGAACAGCGAAACGACGAAGAAGGCGAGGGGGAAGCCCAGCATCCAGGGCGTGCCATTGCGCAGGTTGGCCGCGCCCTGGTTGATGAGCGCACCCCACGAGGTCGAAGGCTCTTGCACGCCGAGGCCGAGGAACGAGATGAACGATTCGAAAATGATCATCTGCGGCACTAGAAGCGTCGCATAGACGATGACCACGCCGATCAGGTTCGGCACGATGTGGCGGCGGATGATGGTCGGGGTCGACACGCCGATGGCCTGCGCGGCCTCGACATATTCGGTGTTCTTGATCGACAGGGTCTGACCCCGCGCGATCCGCGCCATGTCCAGCCACGAGATCATGCCGATCCCAACGAACAGCATCACGATCGACCGCGAGAAGATCACCAGAAGCAGGATCAGCACGAACATGTAGGGGATCGACATCATCAGGTCGACAAAGCGCATCATGGCGTTGTCGGTCTTGCCGCCGACATAGCCCGCGACCGCGCCGTAGGTGGTGCCGACGATGACCGAGATCAGGGCGCCGACGATGCCCACGGCAAGGCTGATCCGGGTGCCCTGTACGACGCGGGCATAGAGGTCGCGCCCGGTCTCGTCCACGCCGAAGAAATGGCGGTTCTCAAGGCTTGGGCCGCCCTCCTGCGGGATCATGCCCAGAAGGTTCCAGTCGATCTCCTCGTTGCTCCAGGGCGTCAGAAGCTGGCCGAACACCGCGAACAGCATGACAAGGGCCAGTACGGCCAGCGAGGCCACAGCAGCCTTGTTCCGGAAGAACCGGCGCCGCGCGTCGGCCCAAAGGGACCGGCCCTTGCCCTCGGTCAGGCCGGGGTCGAGATGGGTCTCGGCGGTGGTGATGTCGCTCATTCTCGGCCCCCTAGTAGCGGATCTTCGGGTCGATCCAAGCGTACGCCACGTCGACCAGAAGGTTGAAGAAGATCGTCAGCGCGCCGAACAGGATTGTGATGCCGAGGATTACGGAATAGTCACGGGCCAGCGCCGAGTTGACGAAGAACTGACCGATGCCGCCGGTCGAGAAGAAGACGTCGATCACGACGGATCCCGTGATCATGCCGACGAAGGCGGGGCCCAGATAACTGACCACGGGCAGCATGGCCGGCTTCAGCGCATGGCGGAAGATGACCCGGCGCATCGGCAGTCCCTTGGCGCGTGCGGTGCGGACGTAGCCTGCGTTCAGCGTTTCCAGCATCGAGGACCGGGTGATCCGCGCGATGGACGCCATGTAGGAGGTCGACAGCGCGATAACCGGCAGGATCACGTATTCGATCTGCCCGCCCTGCCAGCCGCCGCCGGGCAGCCAGCCCAGCCACAGCGTGAAGATCAACACCAGGATCGGCGCCATGACGAAGTTCGGCAGCACCTGCGCGCCTACGGTGATGCCGACGGCGGCGTAATCCAACGCCGAATTGTGCTTGATCGCTGCAAAAGCGCCCAGGGTCACGCCGACCAGCACGGCGACGATGAAGGACCAGACCCCATAGGTCAGGGTCACCGGGAAGCCCTGCGCGATCAGCTCGTTCACAGAACGGTCCGTGAAGACGAAGGAGGGGCCGAAATCGAACTGCGTCACCACGTTCCAGACATAGATCCCCATCCGCTCGATCAGCGACCTGTCAAGGCCGTATTCCCGTTCGAGGTTGGCCAACACCTCGGCCGGGACGCCGCGTTCAGTCGCGAAGGGCGAGCCGGGCGCGAATTCCATCAACAGGAATGACACGACGATCAGGGCAAGAAGCGTGGGGATTGCCACCAGAAGGCGGCGGGCAATGTAGGTCAGCACCGGGAAACCCTTTCAGGCGGGACCGGGCAGGGGGAACGCCCCCGCCCGGCGCATGGCATCACTCTTCGGCGACGCGGTAGAAGTCCTTGACGTACCAGCTGTTTTCCACGTTCTGCATGGGGAAGCCCTGCAGGGTCGGATCCAGCATGAACACGTTGGCATAGTGATAGATCGGGATGATGCCCATGTCGTTGGACAGGATCATCTCGGCCTCGGTGTACTGCGCCTGCGGATTGTCCGAGGTCGCGGCCTGATCCATCAGCGCGTCGAACTCGGTGTTCGACCACTTGCCGTCATTCTGTTCCTGATCGGTCTTGAGGATGTTCAGGAAGGTCGACGGCTCGTTGTAGTCGCCGCACCATGCGGACCGGGCGACGTCGAAATTGCCAGCCTTGCGCACGTCGAGGTATGTCGACCACTCCATGTTCTCCAGCGTGACTTCAACGCCCAGCTTCTGCTTCCACATCTGGCTGATGATGGTTGCGATCTGCCGGTGCGACTCGTCGGTATTGTAGATCAGCGTCAGGTCCAGCTCGGGGCTTCCAGCTTCTTCCCAAAGCTGCTGGGCAGCCTCGTCCCGCTCGGCCTGAGTCCAGCCGGAATAGTCGATGGTTGGCGCCTCGAACCCTGCGGTCGCTTCGTGGGTGAAGGTATAGCCCGGAGTCTGCCCGCCCTGAAGGACGCGGTCGGTGATGATCTCGCGGTCCACGGCGTAGGACAGGGCCTTGCGCACCTTCACGTCCTTCAGCGCCTCGGGGGCATCGTCGCGCTGGTTCAGCTGATAGTAATAGCTGCACAGGCGCGGGGTCGAGTAGGCCGCGTCGGGATACTCTTCCTTCAGGCGGGGAAAGGACCCGGCGGGGATCGGCTCCAGCAGGTCGAACTCGCCCGCTTCCCAGCGGGTCAGGGCCTGGCTGGAATCGTTGATGATATAGCCGGTGATTTCCTCGATCACGACGTTCTCGGCGTCCCAGTATTCGGGGTTCTTCGAGGCGCGCCAGAACTCGTTCAGCGACACGTCTTCAAGGACGTAGGCGCCGTTCGACACCATGTTTTCGGGATCGGTCCAGTCGTCGCCGAACTCCTCGACGGTCGCCTGATGGACGGGCGACAGCGTGGCGTAGGAGGTCATGGCCGGGAAGTAGGGCTTCGGCTCGGTCAGGGTGACGCGCAAAGTGCGCTCGTCCACCGCCTCGACGCCCAGCGTGTCGGGCTCGGCATTGCCGGCGATGATCTCGGCGGCGTTCTCCATCCCCGTCAGCTCGACATACCAGGCATAGGGAGAGGCGGTCGCGGGCGTGGCCGCGCGCTGCCAGGCATAGACGAAATCCTGCGCCGTGACCGAGTCGCCGTTCGACCAGCGCGCATCCTCGCGCAGGGTGAAGGTAAATTCAGTATTATCCTCGTTTGCCTCATAGCCCGTGGCGACGCCGGGGATCAGGTTGCCCTCGTCGTCCTGGATCATCAGACCTTCGAACAGCTGCTGGATCACGTGGCTGCCGGCGGTTTCCTCGTTCAGCTGCGGGTCCAGCGTCGGGAACTGGTCGAGCATGCGGTACGAAAACGTCTGCTCGTCGGCCAGCGTGACGTCGTCGGGCACATCGGCGGCCAGAAGCGGACCGCCCAGCCCGAGGGCGGCGACGCTGGTCATGGAAAGAAGGGTGCGACGTAGCATATTGGATACTCCCAGTCTTCGGGCCGCGTTCGCGCGGCCGCTTCATTATCGGAACAGCATTCAATCTAGGGCGGTGCGACGCAAGCGGCGAGGGCAACACGACGTCGCGTCGTTACGCATCCCGTCCCACCCGGGTACGAAACGCGCGTCGATTGACAGGATCCGTGCAACATCATAGCGCCGGACGGGGGCATCTACCAAGGAGACGGCCATGCGGCGCGCATTCATCACCGGAACAGGCGGCTTCATCGGCTTCCACCTGGCCGAGCTTCTACTGCAGGAGGGGTGGGAGGTCGCCGGGTACGACGGTATGACCGACTATTACGACGTCGCGCTGAAACAGGGCCGTCACGCCATCCTCTCCCAACACGAGCATTTCCGCCAGACCACCGCCATGCTCGAGGATGCCGAGGCCCTGAGCCAAGCGGTCGAGGCGGCGCGTCCCGACGTGATCGTCCACCTCGCCGCGCAGGCCGGCGTCCGCTACAGCCTGGAAAATCCCCGCGCCTATATCGACTCGAACCTCGTCGGCACTTTCAACGTGATGGAGGCTGCCCGCGCTGCGGACGTGGATCACCTGCTGATGGCCTCGACCAGCTCGGTCTATGGCGCGAACGAGGAAATGCCCTTCGCCGAGGCGCACAAGGCCGACACGCCCTTGACCATCTATGCCGCCACCAAGAAGGCGAACGAGGCGATGGGGCACAGCTGGGCGCATATCCACGGGTTGCCGGTCTCGATGTTCCGGTTCTTCACCGTCTACGGACCGTGGGGGCGGCCCGACATGGCCTATTTCAAGTTCACCCGCGCGATCCTCGAAGGGCAGCCCATCGACATCTACAACAATGGCGAGATGTGGCGCGACTTCACCTATGTGGGTGATCTGGTACGCGGGATTCGCGGCCTGATCGACGCGGTACCCGGCGGCCCCGAGACGGCCGTCGATGGCGACAGCCTGTCGCCCGCCGCGCCCTTCCGGGTCGTGAACATCGGCAACTCCGACAAGGTGCGCCTGATGGACTTCATCGAGGCGATCGAGGACGAGCTGGGCCAGAAAGCGGTGCGCAACTACATGCCCATGCAAACCGGCGACGTGGTCGCAACCTGGGCGGACGCCACGCTGTTGCAGCGTTTGACCGGCTACCGCCCTGCCACCCCGTTCCGCGAGGGCGTTGCCCGTTTCGTGCGCTGGTATCGGGACTATTACGAGGTCTGACCGGCGGGCGGCCTGTAGCACGCTTCCCACGTCGTCGGGATAGGGTGACGTAAGGGCTGGCAGAACACGCTGCGATGCGACAAGAGCAGAACAGGGAAGACAGGGGCAGACGGACGATGAGCATGCGGGTTTTCGTGACGGGCGGCGCCGGGTTCATCGGGTCGCATACCGTGCTGGCGCTTCTGCGCGCGCGCTACGAGGTGCACGTCTTCGACAGCTTCGCGAACTCCTCACCCCGGGCACTGCGTCGGGTCCGCGAACTGACCGGTGCCCCCATCGGGATGACCGAGGGCGACGTGCTGGATCAAAAGGCGCTGAACGCGGCCATCGCCGCCTTCCGTCCCGACGCGGTAATCCACTTCGCCGGCCTCAAGGCGGTTGGCGAAAGCGAGGAGAAACCGCTCGATTATTTCACGGTCAACGTGCAGGGGACGGTGAACCTTCTGCGCGCGATGGACCGCAGCGGGTGCAAGACCATCGTGTTCTCGTCCTCGGCCACCGTCTATGGCGAACCGGTCTACCTGCCCTTCGACGAGGCCCACCAGATCGCCCCGATGAATCCTTACGGCCGAACCAAGGCGTTCGCGGAAGGGGTGATCGGTGACTGGTGCCGGGCGACCGAAGGCGCATCGGGGCTGTTGCTGCGCTACTTCAATCCGGTCGGCGCCGACGAGTCGGGCCGCATCGGCGAGGATCCGGCAGGCCGCCCCAACAACCTGATGCCGTTCATCGCGCAGGTGGCGGTGGGACGGCGGCAGGCGCTGCGCGTCTTCGGCGGGGACTATCCGACCCGCGACGGTACGGGAGAGCGCGATTATATCCATGTCTCCGACCTCGCCCGCGCCCATCTCGCGGCGCTGGAATACTCGGTCGACTCGACCGGGTGCGAGGCGGTCAACGTGGGCACGGGGCAGGGCGTGACGGTGATGGAACTGATCCGCGCGTTCGAGGCGGCCACTGGCCGCGAGATCCCCCACAGAATCGTCGAGCGTCGGCCCGGCGACCTTGCCAGCTATTATTCCTCGACCGAACGCGCGAAATCCCTGTTGAACTGGGAAGCCAGGTTCGGGATCGACGACATGTGCGCCACCACGTGGAAATGGCAGAGCGAGAATCCCAACGGCTATCGCGACGGCTGACCGCTCAGAACCGGGTGCGCTTGAACACGGGTTCGGGCAAAGCGCGCACGACGGCCATAATCCACCGCCACCGTCGCTTGACGTAGATGACGTCCCTTTCCGCTTCGACCGCGGCGAAGATCGCGCGGGCGACATCTTCGGGTTGCGCGGTCAGGGCCGGCGGCAGGTCGCGCCCCGCGACCATCGGCGTGTCGACGAAGCCGGGCAGGACGGTCGTGACGCCGACCCCGGTGCCGTGCAGCCGGTTGCGCAGGCCCGACAGGAACGCTGTGAACCCCGACTTCGCGGCGCCGTAGACATAGTTCGACGCCCGACCCCGCTCCCCTGCCACCGAAGAGACTCCGACGATCCGCCCCGAACCCCGCGCCTCGAACCGCCCGGCCAGCCGCTCCAGATGCAGGGCGGGGCCTTCGAAGTTCGACCGCAGGATCAGCGTCGCGAAGTCCGCATCGCGCTGGGCGGTCTCCTGCTCTCCCAGAAGGCCGACGGCGCACACCACGACGTCGGGAAGCGCGGGCAGATCCGCCATCACCTCGTCGATGGCGTCGGGATCCAGCGCGTTGTAGTCGTGCAGGGTCACCTCGACCCCGAGGCGGATCGCGATGTCGTCGCGGTCCGCCTGAAGGCGCGAGGGCCCGCGCAACGCCAGGTGCAGGGTCCAGCCTTCTGCGGCAAAGCGGCGCGCGGTGGCCATGGCAATCGCCGAATGCGCGCCGAGGATCAGGACGGAGCGGCTCATAGGGCCAGCCTTTCGGATTGGACGGATCGGAACGCGTCGGACAGGCCGGAGCGCGCACGCATCTCGCGCAGGCGGGCCGCACGTGGGTCGGCGGCATGCAGGGTTTCTGCCGTCATCCGGGCATCCTTGGCCAGGTAGAACCGCCCGCCATGGTCCAGCACGATGCGGTCCAGCCGGTCGATCAGCTGAAGCGCCCGCCGCGTCGCCGGGAAATCCAGGGCCAGCGTGTACCCCTTCATCGGAAACGAAAACGCGCCCTCCGCCACGCCCATCCGCTTCAGCACGGCCAGGAAACTGCCGGTCCCGGAGCGTGCGATCGCATCCAGAAGGGCGGACAGCCCGACCCGCGCACCGGCGTCGGGCAGGGCGCACTGGAACTGCACGAACCCTTTGCGCCCATAGGCCCGGTTCCAGCCGAGGATGGCATCCAACGGATAGAAGAACCCGTCCCAGTCCACCAGGCGGGACCCAGCCGCCGCCTTGCCGCGCCGCCAGTAGGCCGCGTTGAAGGCCCGCGCGGTCCAGCCGTTCAGAAGCCCTGAGGGCAGGTCGACCGGCAGGGTTCGCGTCCGGCGGGCTGGCGGGAACGGCGCGCGCGCCCCGATCTCGGCGCGGCCCGCGTGTTCCCCCAGCATCAGCAGCGCCCGCCCCCGGTGGGGCCCGCGTGCAAGGCAGTCGATCCACGCCACCGAATACGTCGCGCTGGCATGGGTGTCGAAGGCCCGCATGACGGCGTCCAGATCGGCGCAGGGCAGGGTGGTCTGGCGGATCCACCCGCTCTCGACCCGGCGCAGGCGGATGGCGGCGCGCGTGACGATCCCCGTCAGGCCCATGCCGCCCAGCGTCCAATCGAACAGCTCCGCGTTCTCCTGGCCCGAGCATCTCTGCGTTGTCCCGTCGGGGCCCAAAAGGTCGAACCACGCGACCGAGGCGCGGAAGGCCCCGTCGCGATGGTGGTTCTTGCCGTGCACGTCCGATGCGATCGCCCCGCCTAGCGTGACGGTCTTGGTTCCGGGGGTTACCATGGGAAACCAGCCGCGCGGAAGGAAGACCTCGACGATCTCGCCCAGCGTGACGCCGGATTCGGCGACCAGAAGCCCCTCGGCCTCGTCGAACGCGATCATGCGGTTCAATCGCCCGGTTCCCACTGTCCGCCGGAGCGAGATCGCGGCATCTCCATAGGATCGCCCCGCCCCCCGCGCGATCACGGGACCCCCCGCAAGCGCGGAAGCCAGATCGCCCGGCGCCGGTTGCGACAGCGGGGCCGGATAGCGCGCGTACCGTCCCCACCCGGTCAGGGTCACGTCAGCACCCCGCCCAGCGCGAACCCGATCACCGCCGCCAGGCACAGCCCGCTTGCGCCGTCGCGGATCGCATAGACCAGCGGGTCGTCATGCATCTGGCCGCGATGCGCCTTCATCACCATGCGGGTGACCCAGAACAGAAGGACCCCGCAAATCCCCCAAAGCGGCGCGGGATTGCCATAGAGTTCCAGCACCTCGGGACTATCGAGATACAACGCCAGCACCAGTACCGCCACGAACCCCGAGGACAGCGCGATCATCGACACGATCGACAGGTCGTCCGCGCGATACCCACGCCCCGCGGTCGCCAGCCCGTTCCTGTTCGCAAGATCCACCAGCTCGGCCTGGCGTTTCACAGCTGCGAGCGAGAAGAAGATGAAGATCGAGAATGCCAGAAGCCAGACCGACATCGGAATGCCCGTCGCCACGGCCCCCGCCACGATCCGCAGCGTGTAAAGACCGGCAAGCGTGCAGATATCCACGACGACCTCCCGTTTGATATACAGCGAATAGGCCGTCGTCAGAACGGCATAGGCCAAAAGAAGCGCCAGAAAGCCCGGTCCCAGCAGAAGGGCCAGCACGGCCGAGCCTGCAAACAGGCCGGCCGCCATCCAGCTTCCGTGGCGCAGCGGAACGGCGCCGGACGCGAAGGGCCGAAACTTCTTTCGTGGATGGGCCCGGTCGGCCGCCAGATCCAGAAGATCGTTCAGGCAGTAGACGGCGGATGCCATCAGGCTGAAGGCCAGAAATGCCAGACACGCGGCCAGAACCGTGCCGGGCCAAAAATCCTGGGCTGCCAGCAGCGGCACGAAACACAGAAGGTTCTTTGCCCATTGATGGGGCCTCAGCGCCATGAGGTACGACCCGGGCGTAACCGGGTCCGCCGTCCGTTCCTGCAAGATGGCATCAGTGCCGAAGGTGGCGGGCAAGGTGCCGGGACCGCGAATCTCGTCGAACAGGTCGAGATGCGCCGCGATGCGCAGGGCCAGCCTGCGGTCTGCGCCGGTGAGGACAACGTACCATCCGTCTTCCCGGGCCCGATGCAGGCGGTGGAGCACGGCCTCGTCGAAGGGAAGCGTGTCGACGTCGATATGACGCGGCTCTCTCCCGCCGCGACGCATGGCCGCCAGGGTGCCTTTCCAGTCCTTCGCCATGCCAGCCCAGAACAGCTCGAACCTCAGTTCGGTCCGTAGCAGCGTGTCGAGATCGACCAGAAGCGTCTGGCGGGTGTCGGACTGTCGAAGCGGCACGTTCACGGAAAAAGGGTCCTTTCCTGTCTCCCTCCATCACGCCACGGGAATGTGTTCAAAATTTGGACATGACTCGCCCAATATCAGGTGATTGTCCCTGATCCGGCACAGATCGACTGCGCCGTTCAGTTCTGCCCCTTGTCCAGGGCATCCTTCAGCCCCGCGAAGGGTTTGAGGTCGTCGTCCCGGATGGGTTCGGCCCCTTTCGGCAGGCTTTCGGCCTCCACCGGTGCGGTTCCTTCAGCGCGGGGATAGGGTGGGATCGCCAGGATCAACTCTTCGGTCAGAAGCGCCATCAGATCCAGCACCGAGGGCAAGGGTTCGTCCGCGGTCTCGTCGGGCATCTCCTGCTCGGCGGCCAGTTCCTCGTCGTAGGCGGCAAGATACCGTCGGTCCACCGACTCGTCCACGCGGGTCGTCACAGGCTCTAGCGTGACGCCGCAAGGTTGAACGATCGTCGCGCCCAGCGTCGCCTCCAGCTCCCAGTCCCGGGTGCCCGTCGGGCGCAGTTCCCCGGCCAGGCGCAGCTTGCGCAAGGCGGTCAGGTCCAACTCCTGGGCCAGAAGGGAGCAGGTCTGGGCATCGGGACGCAGGTCGAAGCTGCGCGGGGTCCGCTCGCGGGCGCCGGTCAGGCGGATCTTCGTGTCGCTGTCTGGCATCCGGGTCTCCATTCTTGAACGTTGGGCGATATTCGATGTAGTCAGCCGAAGGCACATGGGGCAAGGGACCGAAATGATCGCGATGAAGTCAGTCCTGCGGAATGCGACGGGTCTATCCTTGGCGCTTTTCCTCGCCGCCTGTTCCGCCGTCTACGAAAACCACGGCTATGTGCCCCCCGACGATCTGCTGAACGAGCTTCAGGTCGGCGTCGACAGCCGCACCGAAGTTGCCAGCGCCGTAGGTCGACCCACAGCGACCGGCGTGATGGGCGCAGAAGCCTGGTACTACGTGCAAAGCCGGTTTCGCCGCTATGGCTACCAGGCCAAGGAAGAGGTGGACCGCGAAGTCGTCGCGATCACCTACAACGATGCCGGCACCATCGCGAACATCGAACGCTTCGGGCTGGAAGACGGCCGGGTTGTTCCGATCTCCCGCCGCGTGACGTCGACGAACACGCAAGGCATCAGCTTCCTGCGTCAGCTCTTCCGCAACATCGGTAACTTCAACCCGGCCGACTTCCTGGGCGATTAATCTTTCGGCCGGAAGTCCAGCGCCACGCCGTTGATGCAGTACCGCAACCCGGTGGGCTTCGGCCCGTCGGGGAAGACGTGGCCCAGATGCGCCTCGCACTTCGCGCAATGAACTTCCGTGCGCCGCATGAAGAAGCTGCGATCCTCCTTGGTCTCGACGTTCTCTTCCGAGAACGGCTCGTAGAACGAGGGCCAGCCGGTGCCGCTTTCGAACTTGTGGTCCTTGTCGAAGACCGGCGTGCCGCAGCACACGCAGTTGAACGTGCCGGGGCCGTCGGGGAAATCCTCATGCGTGCCCGCCCGCTCGGTCCCGTGCTTGCGGGTCACCTTGTAGGCCTCGGGCGACAGCTCGGCGCGCCATTCCTCGTCAGATTTCTGAATCTTGTTCATCGTTACCTCGATCGGGGTGTCACGGAACCGTCGCAGTGGTTCCGCTATTGCTTTGGCAGTGAATGTAAGCACCAGTGAACATCATGGAAGGGTGGGGCGCGACGTGACCGTTCTGGCCAAGGGCCGCTACAGGGCCGTCGAGGCGGCCACGCCGGGGGCACTCCGCCGGTGCCTGTCTCTTCGCGCGCAGGTCTTTCCCGCGGACGGCACGCATGGCTTCGACGAATACGACGACCGGTGCCGCCATATGCTGGTCGAGGACGCGGCAACGGGCGAGGCCGTCTGCACCTTCCGCCTTCTCCCACTGCGCGACGGGTCGGAGGTCGCCCGCTCCTACTCTGCACGCTATTACGAGCTTGAGAACCTGACCGGCTTTCAGGGTCCGATGGTCGAGCTTGGGCGCTTCTGCATCCATCCAAATGCGAAAAACGCCGATGTCCTGCGCGTCGCCTGGGGCGCGCTGACCCGGATCGTCGATGACGAAGGGGTCGAGATGCTATTCGGCTGCGCCTCGTTCCAGGGTACGGACGCCCAGCGCCACGCCGATGCCTTCGCGCTTTTGCACCAGCGCCACGTCGCCCCGCCCCGGTGGCTGCCGCGCGTCAAGGCGCCGCGGGTCGTCGACCTGGCGCGCGCGCTGCGCCGCCCGCTGGACCCAAAGCGCGCCATGGCCGCGATGCCTCCGCTTCTGCGCACCTATCTCACGATGGGCGGGTGGGTGTCGGATCATGCCGTGGTGGATAGGGAGATGGACACGATGCACGTCTTCACCGGGGTCGAGATCGGGGCGATCCCGCCCGCGCGCCAACGTCTTCTGCGCGCGGTCGCCGGCTGAGATTTTCGGTCCGAAACTCTCCGCCCGGGATCGACGGACAGCTCCTTATTCCTTCTCGGTGGTGAAGGTCAGGGGATAACCCTCGTCCTGCCCCATCCGGTTGGCCTGCGCGCTCTTCTCCTCGGCAATCTCGCGGGTGAAGACCGCCACCACCGACGCACCTAGCTGATGCGCGGTCAGCATGACGCCCAGCGCTTCGCCCTCGCTCATCCGGAACACCCCCTGAAGCACCTTCGTCACGAAATCGCGCGGCGTGAAGTCGTCGTTCAGCAAGATCACCTTGTACAGCGGCGGGCGCTTGGGCTTGGCCTTTTCCTCGGGGCGCTTGATGGTTTCCGTCTCGGACATGGCCGGGGATATAGCGCGCGCCCTTGATGGGACCGCCCGCTGCGTCTACCTCGCGCACATGGCACGCGCACCCCTCCTCCAGCTTTCCGACATTTCCCTCACGTTTGGGGGCGATCCCGTCTTTTCCGAGCTCGACCTCGTGGTCCAGCCAGGCGACCGAGTCGCGCTTGTTGGGCGCAACGGGTCGGGTAAATCCACCCTGATGAAGGTCATGGCCGGACTGATCGAGCCTGATCGCGGCGATCGGGTCCTCTCGCCCGGCACCACCACCGGCTACATGGAGCAGGAGCCGACCATGGAAGGCTTCGCCACATTGGGCGATTTCGCGACCTCCACGCTGGACCCGGCCGAGGCCTACAAGGTTGAAATGGTCGCCGACGACCTGACCTTCGACCCCGCGACCGAGCCGTCGAAGGCCTCGGGCGGCGAACGGCGCCGCGCGGCGCTGGCCAAGCTTCTGGCCGAGGCGCCCGAACTGATGCTGCTGGACGAGCCGACGAACCACCTCGATATCCGCGCCATCGCCTGGCTCGAGGATCAGCTGAAATCGACCCGCTCGGGCTTCGTCCTCATCAGCCACGACCGGGCTTTCCTGCGTAATCTCACGAAAGCGACCCTCTGGATCGACCGCGGCGCCGTCCGCCGGCAGGAAAAGGGGTTCGAGAATTTCGAGGACTGGCGCGACAAGGTGTGGGAGGACGAGGACATCCACCGCCACAAGCTCGACCGCAAGATCAAGGCCGAGGCGCGCTGGGCCGTGGAAGGCATCAGCGCCCGGCGCAAGCGCAACCAGGGCCGGGTCCGCGCGCTTCAGGACCTGCGCGAGACGCGCTCGAACATGGTGCGCCGTCAAGGCACGGCGGCGATGGACCTGGAAAGCGGCCAGCAGTCCGGCAAGAAGGTGATCGAGGCCGAGGATATCGCGAAATCCTACGGCGACCGTACCATCCTGCGCCCGTTCTCGATCAAGATCGGGCGCGGCGACCGTGTGGCCTTCGTCGGGCCCAACGGCGTCGGCAAGACCACTTTGCTGAAGATGCTCACGGGCGAGATCGAGCCCGACGAGGGTCGCGTGAAGCACGGCACCAACCTCGAAATCGCCGTCTTCGACCAGGCCCGGGCGCAGCTTGACCCCGAGATGTCGCTTTGGGATAGCCTGACCGGCACGCCCGAAATGCGCGTGGGCGGCGCGGCCGACCAGGTGATGGTGCGCGGCACGCCCCGCCATGTCGTGGGCTACCTCAAGGACTTCCTCTTCTCCGAAGCGCAGGCCCGCGCGCCGGTCCGGTCCCTTTCGGGGGGCGAAAAGGCGCGGCTGCTGCTTGCGCGACTGATGGCCAAGCCCTCGAACCTTCTGGTCCTGGACGAGCCAACCAACGATCTGGACATCGAAACGCTGGACCTTCTTCAGGACCTCTTGTCTGACTACGACGGCACCGTCCTTCTGGTCAGCCACGACCGCGATTTCCTCGACCGGGTGGCGACGCAGACCGTCGCGTTCGAGGGGGAAGGCCGTGCGATGGCCTATGCCGGCGGCTGGTCCGACTATCTGGACCAGAAACCTGACGACCGGGGCATGACCGATCCGCAGAAGCCCGCCCCCAAGCCCAAGGCAGCCGCGCCCGCCGCGCCTGCGCCGTCGAAAAAACTCAGCTTTACCGAGTCGCATCGCCTGAAGACTCTTCCGGACGAGATCGCGCGCCTTGAAGGCGAAATCGAGAAGCTCGAACAACTTCTCGCTGATTCGGATCTCTTCACCCGAGAGCCCGTGAAGTTCAAAAAGGCGACCGAGGCGCTGTCGGACCGGCAGACCAAGCTCTCCGCAGCCGAAGACGAATGGCTGATCCTAGAGGAAAAGTCGCAAAGCTGATCACGTCCTCTTGAGGACTGGAACTTCACCCACAGAAATACGGCAAATCCCCGCCTAGACCGTGTTTTTTTTATCGCACTCGCCGGTCATCCCGTTACAGGTGCATGGAACTCGACCGGTCATAGGGCGTCTATCGTGCAGGTGTCCGGGACAGTTGAATGCGCATCAGCGCAAGGACATCGTAAGAGTTAAATGGAGCAGAACATGAAGTTCATCACTACAGCCGCAGTTGGCGCCCTGTTCGCCGGTTCCGCCTATGCCGGCGGCGTCACCCCGGCACCGGTCGAGCCCATGGTTATGACCCCCGCGCCCGTCGTCATGTCGAACGACTGGACCGGTGGTTATGCCGGTCTCTCGCTCGGCTATGGCGGCGTGAATGTCGACGGCGACGTCTTCGCCGACCTTGATGACGACGACGACGATGACGATGAAGACGATCTCATCAACTTCGACATCGACGGTGACGGCGTCATCGGCGGCGCGTTCGCCGGTTACCAGTACGACTTCGGCAACTTCGTTCTGGGCGGCGAACTCGACCTGAACGCGGCGAACCTCGACTTCGACGACGACGACTTCTTCGGCGACGACCTGAACGTCGACTTCGACGACGATGGCGACACCGATGACGGCGGCGCGTCCTTCGATCAGATCCACCGCCTGAAGCTGCGCGCCGGTTACGACGCGGGCAACACGCTGATCTACGGTGTGGTCGGTGCGGCCTATGCCGAAGCCGAAATCTTCGACGAAGACTACAGCGACACCGGCTACGTGCTGGGTGCTGGTGTGGACTATAAGGTTGCCCCGAACGTCACCGTCGGCGGCGAAGTTCTCTACCACGAGTGGAACGACTTCGACGACACCGGCGCCGACTTCGACGCGACCACGGTTCAGGCCCGCGTGGCCTACCAGTTCTGATCCCACACGGATCTGAACGTGATGAGGGGCCGGTCCGACCGGCCCCTTTTTCGTGTCCGCCCTTGCCTTGACCCTGCGATCTTGCGACACCCCCGTCGCCAGCCGCACGGGAACAGACCGATGATCCGCCTGACCAACTCCGCCGCCCGCGAAAAGCAGGATTTCGTTCCGCTCGACCCGGAAAACGTGCGGATGTATGTCTGCGGTCCCACCGTCTACGACCGCGCGCATATGGGGAACGCACGCTCGGCCGTGGTCTTCGACACGCTCTATCGTCTGTTGCGCCACACCTATGGCGCGGACCACGTGACCTACGTGCGAAACATCACGGACGTGGACGACAAGATCAACGCGCGCGCCGCAGAAAGCGGCCGGTCCATCACCGACATCACCGCCGAGACGACCCGCTGGTACGAGGATGACATGGCCGCCCTCGGCTGCTTGCCCCCCGACCAGCAGCCCCGCGCCACCGCTTATATCGACCCCATGATCGCGATGATCCGGGGCCTGATCGACGCTGGTCACGCCTATGCGGCCGACGGCCACGTCCTGTTTTCCGTCGACACCTATACGGACTACGGCAAGCTCTCGGGCCGGTCCGTCGACGACATGATCGCCGGCGCTCGGGTCGAAGTTGCGCCCTACAAGCGCGACCCGATGGATTTCGTGCTGTGGAAGCCCTCGGACGCCGGCACGCCCGGCTGGGACAGCCCTTGGGGCCGCGGCCGCCCCGGCTGGCACATCGAATGCTCGGCGATGTCCGAGGCGCTTCTGGGCCGCACCTTCGACATCCACGGCGGCGGCGGCGACCTGATGTTCCCCCACCACGAGAACGAGATCGCCCAATCCGCCTGCACCCATGACGGCGCGCCCATGGCCCGCTATTGGCTGCATAACGAGATGTTGCAGGTCGAGGGGCGCAAGATGTCCAAATCGCTGGGCAATTTCTTCACCGTGCGCGACCGCCTGGACGAGGACACGCCGGGCGAGGTCATGCGCTTCGTCCTGCTGTCGACCCACTATCGCAAACCCATGGACTGGACCGAGGAGAAGGTCCGCACCGCCGAGGTCAGCTTGCGCAAGTGGCACGCCCTAACAGCGGATGCGACGCCCGGCACGCCGGATCCGCAGGTTGTCGATGCGCTGTCCGACGATCTCAACACCGCCGGGGCCATCGCGCGGCTGCATCGCATCGCCGCCATGGTCGAGACGGGCGAAGCACCGTCCGGCGACCTTCTGGCCTCGGCCCGCCTGACCGGCCTACTGACTGAAGGCATCGGCGACTGGGCCGCTGCCGTGGACCTGTCCGCGCTGGAAACCCGCCTGGCGCAGGCGCGCGCCGAGGCGATGGAAACCAAGGATTTCTCACAGGTGGACGCGATGAAGGCCGCCCTGGCCGATGCAGGGGTCGAGGTCCGCATGTCCCGCAATGCCGTGGCTTTGACCCCGGCCGCAGGGTTCGACGCGGAGAAACTGAAGGCCCTGTCGTGACCGAACGCCTCTATCTCTACGACACCACCTTGCGCGACGGGCAGCAGACCCAAGGGGTGCAATTCTCGGTCGAAGAAAAGAAGACCATCACCGCCATGCTCGACACGCTGGGCGTCGATTACATCGAAGGCGGCTGGCCCGGTGCCAACCCCACGGACAGCGCGTTCTTCGACACCGTCGCCCCCACCCGTGCCACCATGACCGCCTTCGGCATGACCAAGCGCGCGGGTCGCTCCGCCGCGAATGACGACGTTCTGGCCGCCGTTCTGAACGCGCGAACCCCGTCCGTCTGTCTCGTCGGCAAGACCCATGATTACCACGTCGCCACCGCGCTGGGCATCACGAACGACGAGAACCTCGAGAACATCCACGCCTCGCTGTCCCATATCGTCGCCGAGGGGCGCGAGGCGCTGTTCGATGCGGAACATTTCTTCGACGGCTATGCCTCGGACCGCGACTATGCTCTGTCCTGCCTGCATGCCGCATTCGACGCGGGCGCGCGCTGGATCGTGCTGTGCGACACCAACGGCGGCACGCTGCCCGGCCGCATCGCCGACATCGTCTCGGAGGTCATCGCCAGTGGCATCCCCGGCGACCGTCTCGGCATCCACACCCATGACGACACCTCCATGGCCGTCGCCGGATCGCTGGCCGCGGTCGAGGCCGGGGTGCGCCAGATTCAGGGCACCCTGAACGGCCTGGGCGAACGCTGCGGCAATGCCGACCTCGTCTCGATCATTCCGACGCTTGCGCTGAAGGAGCCCTATGCCTCCCGCTTCGACATCGGCGTAGATGAAGCGGGGCTGCAATCGCTGACCCGCGTGTCGAACCGGCTGGACGATCTGCTGAACCGCGTGCCGCGCCCGAACGCCCCTTACGTCGGCAGTTCCGCCTTCGCGCACAAGGCGGGCCTGCACGCCTCGGCCATAGCCAAGGACCCGGCGACCTACGAACACATCGCCCCTTCGGCCGTCGGCAACCGCCGCGTCATCCCCATGTCGAATCAGGCCGGGCAGTCGAACCTGCGCGCCCGGCTTCTGGACATGGGACTAAAGGTCGAAATGGGCGATCCCCGTCTGTCGCAGATCCTGCAAGAGATCAAGGAATGGGAAGACGCCGGCTATTCGTTCGACGAGGCGCAGGCCAGCTTCGAGCTGATCGCCCGCCGCGTCTTGGGCCAGCTTCCCGGGTTCTTCGTCGTCGACTGGTATCGCGCCATCATCGCCCACCGCGCGGGTACGGGCGGAGTCGATCACTCGTCCGAGGCCAGCCTCCAGGTCCGCATCGGCGAGCGTGTGGAACTCAGCCACGCCTTCGGTGGCCAGATCCTCGGCAAGGACAGCGGTCCGGTCGACGCGCTGCACCGCGCGCTGAAGGCCGCGCTGGTGCCCTATGCCGACGCCATGGCCGACATGCACCTTGTCGATTTCCGGGTCCGCATCTCGGGGCAGGGGACCGAGGCGGTCACCAAGGTCATCATGAAGTCGGCCGACGGGCAGGGCCGCAACTGGTCCAGCGTCGGCGTCTCGGCCAACATAATCGAGGCCTCGTTCGAGGCGCTGGTCGACGCGGTGAACTGGAAACTGATCCGCGACGCGGTGCCGGCGTGACCGTGCCGCTGTCCGGCATCCTACCCGGCGTTTGTCCGGCGCTTGTCCGGCACGTGACCGGCAACCACCCGGCGCAGGCCCGGCCCTTGTCCGGCGCGGGTCCGACGGATGTCCGGCGTTTGCGGGACGGGTTTTGAGCGTCAATGCCTGTGCCGAGATCGTCCGCGCGGGCGATCCGGACCGCTTCCTTGCGGCCATGGCCGCCCCCCCCGCGGCCCGCATGGTCCTGTTCCCGATCTATGCGCTGAACGTCGAAGCCGCCCGGGCCCCGTGGGTCACGGCCGAACCGATGATCGCCGAGATCCGCCTGCAATGGTGGCGCGACGCCCTGTCCGAGATCGCCGAAGGCATGCCCCCGCGCCGCCACGAGGTGGTCGAGCCGTTGGCTCAAGCCCTTGATTCCGAAGGGGCAAACCTGCTCGACGCCGCCGTTGTCGCCCGCCGGTGGGAGATCTCGCGCGAACCCTTCACTTCGACCGAGCAGCTTGTCGCGCATATCGAGGCGATCGCCGGCGCGCTGATGTGGACCGCCGCCCGCGCCCTGGGCGCGACGGACGAGGATGCCGTGCGCGGCACCGGCTTCGCAGGCGGGCTTGCGGGGTGGTTCACCTCGGTCCCCGACCTGACGGCGCGCGGCCTGCAACCCCTTATGAACGAGGGAGAATCCGAGATCCGCGACCTTGCCCGCATGGGCCTCGACCGCCTGTCCCGGGTCAGCCGTGCCGCCCACCCCGCCGCCCTCGCCGCGTGGGAGGCCCGCCCGGTCCTGTCGGCCGCCCTGAAGGATCCGTCCCGCGTTCGGGACGGCACCCTGACCCGCGCCCCAGCTTTGCGCCGTTTGCGCCTGATGCGCATGGCCGCGCTGGGACGCTGAACCTATATTGCCAATGATTCAGGTTTGTTACGCCGGGTTCGGTCGGAACCTCAGCCAGATCAGCGCCGATCCCGCCAGTGCCAGAAGCGGCAGCATCGCCAGGTTCACCGCCGTCCACCCCTCGACCGCCGATCCACCGGCGCAGTTCATTAGCCCGCCCGAGGCCAGCGAGGCCAGCGTCACGCAGCCGAAGACCAGGAAGTCGTTCAGCCCCTGCACCCTGCCCCGTTCCGCGGCCGCATGGGCCGAGGACAACATCGACGTGGCCCCGATGAAGCCGAAATTCCACCCCAATCCCAACAGGATAAGGGCGATATAGAAGTTTCCGAGCTCGACCCCCGACAGTGCCACCAGCCCCGCCCCGGCGATCAGGCAAAGCCCCACCGACACGATCCGCGCCGCCCCGAACCGGGCGATCAGATGCCCCGTGAAGAACGACGGCCCGTACATCGCCAGCACGTGCCCCGTAACGATATCGGCCGCAGCATCACGCGAAAACCCGCATCCGACGACCGCCAGCGGCGTCGATGTCATCATCAGGTTCATCAGCGCATAGCTGACCATGGCACAGATGATCGCCACCCCGATGATCGGGGTCTTCAAAAGCTCAATCCGCGTGCGCCCAGCGGGCGCGTCTTTTTCGGGCACCGGCGGACGCGGGATCCGCAATCCCAGGAACAGCGCAGCGCCGACCAAATTCAAGACGATGATGCCCAGATATGTGCCGAAAAACGGCACGACATAAGCGTCAGCGGTGAACTTGGTCAGCTGCGGACCGATCACGGCCGAGGCCAGCCCACCGGCCAGAACGTAGGAGATTGCCTTGGGGCGGAACGCCTCGGACGCGGTATCCGCAGCGGCGAACCGGTAGAACCCGAGCGAGGACATGAACACCCCCGAACACAAGGACCCCAAAAGCAGAACAGGGAAGCTCCCGAGATACAGTCCAGCCGCCGCGATGGCCGCCCCCGCCGCGCCGGCCGCCGTGCCGGCCCAGAACCCCGCGCGCCGCCCGTAGCGTTGCATAAAGCCCGAAAGCGGTTGCGCCGCCAGCATCGACCCCAGCATCAGAAGTGAAATTGGCAAGGTCGCGAAACACGGGTTGGCGGCCAGCGACTGTCCCGCAAGCCCCGCGATCACGAAGATTGCGGGAAGCTGCGCGCCCAGGATCGCCTGGGCGGCGGTCAGGATCGCGACATTGCGGCGGGGCAAGGCGTCTTCGGCGTTCATATGGCCCTCGTGGCCTCATGCCGCTGCTTTTGCAAGATGGCGCCGCTTGACCTCGGGGGGTTCGGCGTCAGGATGTGTGCGCGGACCACGATACCCGCCGAATACCCCGGGGAGGAGAGACCTGATGCGGCTGTTGCTTCTGGCGGGAACGCAGGAGGCCCGGCAGATCGTGGCGGCACTGAAATCGGTGACCGGCCTGGGTCTGACGGTCTCTGTTGCGCGACCCATGCGCCCGCCCGAGGCGTTTGGTGTTGCGACCCGGATCGGCGGCTTCGGCGGGGATGACGGGTTTCGCAGCTACCTGAAGGAGGAGCAGGTCGGCGCGGTTCTGGACGCGACTCATCCATTCGCCGCGCGTGTCTCCATGCGGTCGGCCCGCATATGCCGAGAACTGGGCGTCCCCTACGGCCAGCTCCTCCGGCCGCCCTGGCTTCCCGGGCCGGGTGATCGTTGGCATTTCGCCGAGGATGAGACGGCCGCGGGCGCCTTTGTCCCGTCGGGCGTCTGCGTTTTCATAGGTACTGGCCAGCATCGGCTGGACGCCTTTGGCCCGATGCCGGGGCGTCGCGTGTTTGTGCGCCAGATCGATCATGCGCCCCTGCATCACCCACCATTCGAGGATGGCATGTGGATCGTCGGCCACCCTCCGTTCGATGCGGAAGGGGAAATCAAGTTATTCGGGGAACTCGGGATCGACTGGCTGGTCGTGCGTAACGCGGGCGGCGCGGCAAGCCGGCCGAAACTGGACGCCGCCCGGGAGCTGGGGATCGAGGTCGCCATGATCCGCCGTCCGCCGCGTCCCGAAGCTGTCAGGTTCGACACGATCGCCGGGGCTATTGCCTGGGCCCGGCGTGTGGAATAGGGGCGGGCCATGGAAGAGCGCATACTGACAGGTCCCGCCTGCATTGCGGAGGGGACGGAGTGGTTGAGCGCCCGGGACCCTTTCCTGGCGCGGGCGCGGGCCGAGACGGGGCCATGGCCGGACCGCCTTCGATCAGGGGGATTTCCCGCCCTTGTTCAGGCCATCGTCAGCCAGCAAGTCAGCGTCGCCTCGGCCAAAGCCATCGGTGCGAGGGTGGAGGCTGCGGGGCTGTTGGACCCTGATGTCGTCCGATCCGCGCCGGACGAAGATCTGAAGACTGTCGGTCTGTCCCGTCCGAAAGCGCGGTATATCCGTGCTTTGGCCGATGCACAGCTGGATTTCGAAGGCTTGGCCCGCCAGCCGACCGATGAGGTGGTCCAGACGCTGGTGGCCGTACCCGGTATCGGGCGCTGGACGGCCGAGATCTATGCGCTGTTCTCGCTCGGCCGGGCCGACGCATTTCCCGCCGGGGATCTTGCCTTGCAGGAAGCCGCGAGACTTCTTTTCGGCTTGGAAGCGCGCCCGCGAGAGGCTGCGTTGCGCGCCATGGCCGAACCGTGGCGCCCGTGGCGCGGGGTCGCCGCGCGCGGCCTCTGGGCATGGTATGCCGTGGCGAAATCGCGCGAAGGTATCGTGTAGGCGGCGGCGTTGTCCTTCGCGGTGTTCGCGCGTAAGCCGATCCCGACTGCAAACGGCACGGAGGTTCCGATGGCACGGACACTGGAAAGCAAGCGCAAGGGGCCGGCACCCGGTACTGCCAGATCGATCGTGGTCTTCTTGCACGGATACGGCGCGGACGGTGCCGACCTTCTGGGACTTGCCGATCCGTTGTCGGAACACATGCCCGGAACGGCGTTTCACGCGCCCGATGCGCCTGAAAGGTCGGTGGTCAATCCGATGGGGTATCAGTGGTTTCCGATCCCCTGGCTCGACGGGTCCGACCCGGTGGAAGCGGATGCCGCGATGGATCGGGCCGCCCACGATCTGGATGGCTACCTGTCCCGCGTGCTGGAGGACGAAGGCCTGGACGCCGATCGAATGGTCGTCGTCGGCTTCAGTCAGGGCACGATGATGGCGCTGCATGTCGTGTTGCGCCGGGCCGAATCCGTGGCCGGGATCGTCGGCTTCTCGGGTCGTCTTTTGCGCCCCGAAAGCCTGGTAGACGAAATCACAAGCCGCCCGCCCGTTCTTCTTGTCCACGGCGATCAGGACGACGTGGTGCCGCCCCAGTCGTTGCCCGCCGCGGCTGAGGCGTTGCAAGGCGCCGGTCTGGACGTGTTCGCCCATGTCTCGAAAGGAACGGCCCACGGCATCGCTCCGGACGGCCTTTCCGTCGCACTGGCCTTCATGCGGGATCGCCTCGACCTCGAAGGTGGTTAATCCGCCCTTAGGAATGTGTGGTTAAATTTAGGGGGTGTCCGCAAAACGTGTTGGGCGTGAATGTTTGGGTCAACCGATCAACTTCATCTCGGCGCTGCGGACCTGTTGAAGCACCGCATCCAGAATCGATGGAAAACGAAGACGATGAGTAGAACCACCGGCAGAATGAGAGCTGAGCATGCCGCGAGAATTATCGAGAGCCCGGGAAGGCTGTAGTAGTCCTCACCGGCCAGAGGCCAGAAAGCCAAATGAAGAAGTGCGCTGGAGATCACGATGGCCACGCCCGCGAGCAAGCATGACGGAAGCATTCGTTCAGGCGCAAGACCATGACGACGCAAGCCTCTGGCAAGAACGATAGTCGAGGCAGGGACGCCCGGGCCAAACGCCACACACATTATCGTCGCGATTTCATTCAGACGGCTTTCGATACCTGCGTGATATGCCAAACTTCCAAGTGCTGGGGCACTGAAGATCACGGCGTGAACGAGCGCTGCGATGATGGTGGCTTTGCCGCTCGAAATGAGGGCCGGATGCTTGGAGCGAAGTGGCAACGGAAAGATCTCCAGAGGTTGGATACACTGGATGTGGTCCCGCAGCTAACGGCACGGAAATCGCGAGGCCAGCGGAAGGCCCGCCCGCCTTTTACGACAGTCGAATAATATCTGCGGGATTCATTCCCGCCAGCCGCACTTCCAGCCATCGGATGTAGCCGTTGAGGTTCTTCGTCGCCGGCCCACAGAACGGCTCGATGAACTTGCCATAGCGAGCGTGGAGCGAGTTCACGTTCTGGATGTGATAGCAGCCTGACGCGACACGGGTTCCGGGCTTGCTCCCGACCACGAAATGCTCCAGGCCGCGCGCCGCCGCGAGATCCTTGTAGCCATTGCCACCATCCGAGCAGAGCACGGCATCGCCCGGCACGAGGGGGGTTCATGGCGCGCTCCACGGTGGCGCTCTTGCGGTTCGGCAGTCGCCGGAAGAGGCGAGAACCACCGCGATCAGCGACGGTGAGAATAGGGAGCTGCCACCGCGAGAGGCCGCGCATCATCTTCAGCCCTTGCGTCGTGAAGTCTTCCCACCGTGGGCGCGGTGGCTTTGGAATGTTCTTCGGATCGGCGAAATGCCGGACCCATTCGCGCGATCCCTTCCGGGACTCCCGTTGGTAGGTCTCATCCGCCTCGATGATCCCCGCGAATGTCGCCGCCACGCTGCTGCTTCCGATGATCGAGAACACGAGCATCCGCCAGCGCCAGATCGTGTATTTGTTGAGGTCGAGCTGCTTGGCCAGCTTGCGCACCGATTGAGGCGCGGGGCTGCCCAGCATATCCATCAGTGCCTCCATGAACAGGTCGGGGCGATGGATGCGGCCGATAGTGCTCCCGGTTCGTCCTGAATAGGTCTTTTCGCAACCGGAGCATCGGTAGCGCTGGACCCTGGTCCGAGTGCGGCCCCACTTCTGGCGTCGCTCATCGCAGCAGAAGGGGCACTTGTGTTCTCTGTTTGTCCGTGCTTCGATCTCGGAGATCGCTTCCGTCTTTCGCCGGAGATCACGAATCTTCGTCTGGGCATCCTCGATCTGGGCCGGGTTCAGGTTGTCGAGAGCATCGAGAAGACGGCGAAAGTCGTGATGTAGCAAGGGCATCCTCCGCAGCAAAAGCAGAGTAATATAGGCTCTCCATCGTTAAGGCGAAGCGAACCAACACGGTTTGCGGACACCCCCTAAATTTATGGTCGGGAGTTGAGCGGCGTCAGGCAAGCGCGCTTTCGATGCGACAATTCCGCGTGAAGGTGGGACGCTATTGCCACGTGCTCTTGCGTATGACGTTTTTTGACGTCAATCGGGGCACCAAGTTTTGTCCCGATATCGCTAACCGGCCAGTGGCCGGAGGAGACTTGTGATGAAAGATGTACACGTGCCCCGTCCGGGCGAGACTTTGTCCGACGCCATTCTGCAGCACCTGAAGTATTCGCTCGGCAAGGACGCGGCACACGCGACCACGACCGATTGGCGAATGGCCCTTAGTCTTGCGATCCGCGACCGGATCGTCGACCCATGGTTCGCATCGACCCGCGCGACCTACGCCAAGCAGGGCAAACGGGTCTATTACCTGTCGATGGAATTCCTGATCGGCCGTCTGCTCGAAGACGCGACCGTCAACCTTGGTCTGATGGACGAGGTCGCGGAGTTCTTCGATGATCGCTCACTCGACGCACGCATGGTCATGCAGGATGAGCCCGACGCCGCCCTCGGCAACGGGGGATTGGGGCGCTTGGCGGCCTGCTTCCTGGAATCCATGTCCACGGTTGGTTGTCCGGCCTATGGCTACGGCATCCGCTACGAGCATGGGCTGTTCAAGCAAAGCTTTGAAGGCGGACGGCAAATGGAGGCGCCAGAGGACTGGTTAACCGAAGCCCACGCCTGGGAATTCGAGAGACCGGAATCGTCCTATCGCATCGGCTTCGGCGGTGCGGTCAAGGTGCTGGGCAACCGCACCGTTTGGCAACCGGAGGAGACCGTCCTGGCGCGGGCCTATGACATGCCGATGATCGGCTGGCAGGGCCGTTGGGCGAACACCCTGCGCCTGTGGTCCGCGCGACCCGAGACGGTCTTTGACCTCGACCGGTTCAACGCGGGTGACTATTACGGCGCGGCCGAGCCCGAGGCGCTTGCCCGCACGATCTCGCGGGTTCTGTATCCCGACGACACCACCGAAGAGGGCAAGCGCCTTCGTCTGAAGCAGGAGTTCTTCTTCACCGCGGCCTCCCTGCGCGACATCCTGCGCCGGTTCGAGGACGAGTATGACGACTGGTCGATTCTGCCCTCTAAGGTGGCGATCCAGCTGAACGACACCCACCCCGCCATCGCCGGCCCCGAGCTTGTGCGCCTTCTGCACGACGAGAAGGGGATGGACTTCGACGCCGCAGTGGAAGCGGCGCGCGGTTGCCTTGGGTATACGAACCACACGCTTCTGCCCGAAGCGCTGGAACGCTGGTCCATTGAGCTGATGCGCAGCCTGTTGCCACGTCACCTGCAGATCATTGAGCGGATCGACGCGGCCCATGCCGCAGCCCATCCGGACCGCAAGGTCGTGCTGATCGGCGACGGGGATGTCCAGATGGGTCCCATCGCCTTTACCATGGCGCACCGGGTCAACGGGGTTTCGGCGCTGCACACCGGTCTGATGAAAGAGACGGTGTTCGCCGAGCTGAACCGCCTGCACCCGAACCGGATCGTGAACGAAACCAACGGGATCACTCCCCGGCGTTGGGTCCTGGCGGCGAACCCGCGTCTCTCTGGCTTGATTACCGAGGCCATCGGAGATGGTTGGGTCGACGATCTGGAAGAGTTGATGCAGCTGGAGCCGATGGCGGACGATGCCCAGTTCCGCGACGAATACGCCGCGGCAAAGCGCGCCAACAAGGTGGATCTGGCCAACTATCTGGGTCAGCAGGGCTTGGCGGTCGATCCCGACGCCATGTTCGACGTGCAGATCAAGCGTATTCACGAATACAAGCGCCAGCACCTCAACATCTTGCAGACCATCGCGCTATGGCAGGAAATCAAGGACGATCCCAAGGGCGACTGGGTCCCCCAGGTGAAGGTGTTCGGCGGTAAGGCAGCGCCGGGCTACGTCTTCGCGAAGGAGATCATCTTCCTGATCAACGCGGTGGCCGAGGTGATCAACAACGATCCCGATACCAGCCACCTGCTGAAGGTCGCATATCCTGCGAACTACAACGTCACTTTGGCCGAACGCCTGATCCCCGCGGCCGAAGTCAGCCAGCAGATCTCGACCGCCGGCAAGGAAGCGTCGGGCACTGGTAACATGAAATTCGCCCTGAACGGCGCGCTGACCATCGGCACGCTCGACGGGGCCAATGTCGAGATCCGCGAGCTGGTGGGCGCCGACAACTTCTTCCTCTTTGGGATGACCGCGCAAGAAGTCGTCGCCCGGCGGCAGATCGACGACCACGCGGCCAAGGCCATCGCCGAGGCGCCGCGCCTGAAGCGCGCTATGGATGCTATCGCCTCCGGCACGTTCGGCGAACGCTTCGCATCGATCACCGAGAACGTGTCCGGCGATGACTACTTCTGCGTGGCGTCGGACTTCGCGGATTATTGGCGCGCCAGCCGCGACCTGGAAGTGGCCTATCGCGATCAGGCGGACTGGACGCGCATGGCTGTCTTGAACACGGCGCGGTCCGGGTGGTTCAGCTCGGATCGAACGATCCGTGGCTATATGTCGGATATCTGGGGGGCAGAGGCGCTGAGCGTCTGATCCCGCACGAACCCGGTCGGACGCCGATCTCGGTCGGCGTCCGTCAATCTTGGTCTATCTGGGGCAGGCGAATGGAATACCGCGACATTCAATGCCTTGACGGCTGCCCTGTATGCGGGGTGACGCCTGATGTCGCCATCCGGAAGGGCCTCGCGATATGACGCCCCGGCTTCGGATGATTGCGCTTCTGCCTTGGGCTTTGGTCCTTGCAGCCTGCGCAACCCCGCAGGAACGCTGCGTCAATGAGGCCCAAGAGCCTTACAGGACTACCCTAAAAAACCTCGCTGTGGCCGAGGGCAACCTGGCCCGGGGGTATGCGATTCACGTCCAACGCGTTCCGTACACGGTTTATGGCACCTGCTTTCGAAACACGGGCAAGCGGTCGATACCCTATGTCTGTCCGTCGACTGCCTACCGCACGATAGAGACGCCGGTTCCCATCGACGTCGCCAACGAACAGCGCAAGATTGAAGAGTTGCGGCGGACCATCCCGCAGTATCAGGCCCGGGCGACCGAAGTGATCGCCCGGTGCAATGCCGTCTATTCCGGTCAGGACTGATCAGATCGGGCGCGCGGTAATCTCATAGGAGAAGTCGGCGGGTTTAAGCGGGTCCAGCCGTCGATCACCGATCCGGGCCTCGGGGTACATCAGGAACGGCAGGGGCCCCGCATCGTCGCTGGGAAGGCGGATGTCGTGCCCGTCATTATATGCGATCCAGTTCCCTTCCCACGCGCCCAGAAGCGCTTCGCGTGCATCCACTACTTTGGGGTGCGAGAGCGGAAGGTCCCCCTGATCTTCTTGCAGCATGACCTTGCGGACGTCGGCTGGATCGGCGGGCACCCAGCCGAAATCGGACAGAAAGACCTCGGCCCGGCAATGCTGTGCCTTGGTCACGTCATCGGAACCGGCGCCGAGGCTGGTATACCCGAAGGCTGACGGGGCGACGCGCAAGCCGTACAGATCCCGGGCGGGCAATCCGGCGGCGCGGGCCAGACCGACGAACAGCGCGTTCAGGTCAGCGCATTTTCCCGTCAGGTCGCCCATGGCAAGCATGGACCCGATATCGCCCAGACCGCAGCCACGGGTTTCGGGGTTGCGCGCCGTTTCTGTGACGATCCAGTCATAGATCCGTCGGGCCGTTTCCAGATCGTCCCGGGCGCCTTCGACGATCCGGTCGGACGTCGCTTTCACAATGCCGTCCGTGGGGATGAGGTCGGTCGCGGCAGTGTATCGAGCCCGGTCTTCGGCGGACAGGGGCGCGACATCGCGCGGGGCCCCAAGGTCGACCGAACGTCCGCGCGTAGCGACCGTGGCGGTCACGATCAATTCCCGCAGTGCATCGCCCGCAGGCCATTCCGCGTGCAGAAACTCGGCCTTTTCGGTGGCGACCCGGTCCACGGTCTCGGCCGTGCCGGTCCAGGAGACATCGCCCGGTCTTTGCCAAAGCGCCGCGTCCAGGGTCGGCAGGGGAACCCACAGGTCCGCAGCCGCGCCGGTGGGAAGGGCAAAAACCGTCGTGATCTCGAACCGACGCCAATCACCGGGCGCGGGGGCATAAGCGGCATGGGTCAACTTCGGAAAAATGGCGGTTGCGGCCGCGGTGCCGAGAAACGCGCGTCTGGAAAAGTGCATCGGTTCATCCCTCTTTATCCCTGACCAGCTACGGCCCCCGGACTATGTGTGCAAGAACGGGCCGGCAATCGCGTCGTACGGCGGTTGCTTTGAGCCCAGTCCGACATAGGCTAACAGACATGACCGGTACAGTTCGCAAACCCGCTTCGATCGTTGATCCCAAGGTTGCCGAGGCGCTCCACCAGGGGCGACATGGCGACCCGTTTTCCGTCCTCGGCAGGCATGGCGGCACCGTCCGCGTGCTGGACCCCGGGGCGGAACGCATGTTCGCCGTCATCGATGGCACAGAATATGAGCTTGGCCGCGTTGCCGGCGGCATGGCCGTATTCGCGGGTGAAGTGCCCGAGTCGGGCCACTATTGGCTGCGCGGCTATGCCGGGACCGAGACGTGGGAATACGAGGACGCCTATCGCTTCGGCCCCGTGATGGGCGAACTGGACGAGTATCTTCTGGGTGAGGGCACGCACCAGCGGATCTGGACCGTCCTGGGGGCGCATGTCCTTGAACACGAGGGCCAATGGGGCACGCAGTTCGCGGTCTGGGCCCCAAATGCCGAACGTGTCAGCGTCGTGGGCGGCTTCAACCATTGGGACGGGCGACGGCATGCTATGCGCCCCCGTGGGGCGACTGGCGTGTGGGAAATCTTCGTCCCCAACGTCACCGACGGCGAAGTCTACAAGTACGAGATTCTCGGCGCCGGGGGGCAGCTGCAACCCCTGAAGTCCGATCCGGTCGGATTCGGAAGCCAGCATGCGCCGCAGAACAGCTCGATCGTTCGGGATATTTCCGGCTATGGCTGGAAGGACGACGACTGGATGGCCGAACGCGGTGGCCGGAACGGCCGCACGGCGCCGATCTCGGTCTACGAGGTGCATCTTGGTTCGTGGAAGCGCGTAGCCGCGGAAGGAAACCGGCCGCTGTCGTACAAGGAGGCGGCAGAGGAGCTTGTGGATTATGTCCACGACATGGGCTTCACTCATATCGAGCTTCTGCCGATCAGCGAATATCCCTTCGACGGGTCGTGGGGCTATCAGCCGGTGGGCCTGTTCGCCCCGACGATCCGCTTCGGCCCCCCGCACGAGTTCCGCGATCTGATCGATGCGGCGCACCGCAAGGGCTTGGGCATTCTCCTCGATTGGGTTCCCGGACACTTCCCGGCGGACCCGCATGGACTGGGACAGTTCGACGGCACCGCATTGTACGAGCATGCCGATCCCAGGGAAGGCTTCCACCAGGACTGGAATACGCTGATCTACAATTACGGCCGGACAGAGGTGAAGAATTTCCTGACGTCGAATGCCATCTACTGGCTGGAAGAGTATCACATCGATGGACTGCGCGTAGATGCCGTCGCGTCGATGCTTTACCGTGATTACTCCCGCAAGGAAGGGGAGTGGGTTCCGAACAAGTTTGGCGGGCGCGAGAACCTCGAAGCGATCGATTTCCTCAAGGGCGCGAACATGGCGGCCTACGGCGCCGCGGACGGGATCATGACGGTGGCCGAGGAATCGACCAGTTTCCCGCAGGTCAGCCGCCCGGTCGACGACGGTGGCCTGGGCTTCGGATTCAAGTGGAACATGGGGTGGATGAACGACACCCTGCGTTACATGGAAAAGGACCCGATCTACCGCAAGCACGACCATCATCTGATGACATTCGGCCTGCACTACGCCTTTTCTGAAAATTTCATCCTGCCGATCAGCCATGACGAGGTCGTCCACGGCAAGGGTTCGATGCTGAACAAGATGCCGGGTGGCGAGGATGAGAAGTTCGCCAACCTGCGCGCCTATTACAGCTTCATGTGGGGGCACCCGGGCAAGAAGCTTCTGTTCATGGGGTGTGAATTTGCGCAGCCTTCCGAGTGGAACCACAACAGCCAGCTCAGCTGGGGTGTCATGGACAACCCGAAACACGCCGGGATCCAGCGTCTGGTGCGGGACCTGAACACGCTTTACCGCGCCGAACCCGCGCTTCATGCGCTGGATTGCGAGCCGTCGGGTTTCCAGTGGATCGAGGCGAACGACGCGGACGCCTCGGTCTACGCTTGGATCCGGCGGTCGGGGGGCACGGACCCGGAAGTCGTGGTAGCCTGTAACTTCACGCCCGTCGAACGGCCCTACAAGCTGGGGATGCCGCAGGCTGGGCGCTGGCGCGAGGCGTTCTGTTCGGACGCCGAGATCTACGGCGGCCAGGGGCGCGGCAACATGGGTGGTGTCGATGCCAAGGCGGGCGAACGGAACGGTCAGCCCGCCGAAGCTGACGTGTACCTGCCGCCCTTGTCGACGGTCATTTTCGTCAAGGAATAACAAATGGGCTGAAAATCAGTCCGAAAGGGGGGGAGAATGGAGTCCAACAAGCGACTTTCGTCCCGCACGATGGCGTTCGTCCTGGCGGGCGGACGCGGATCGCGGCTGAAGCAATTGACTGACACGCGCGCCAAGCCCGCGGTCTATTTCGGGGGCAAGACGCGGATCGTCGACTTCGCGCTTTCCAACGCCCTGAACTCGGGAATTCGGAAGATGGCGATCGCCACGCAATACAAGGCGCACAGCCTGATCCGGCATTGCCAGCGCGGGTGGTCCTTCTTCAGGGCGGAGCGTAACGAATACCTGGACATCCTGCCGGCCTCCCAACGGGTGGCCGAAGACAAGTGGTACCTGGGCACGGCCGATGCGGTGACCCAGAATATCGACATCATCGACAGCTACGGGATCGAGTACATCCTGATCCTTGCCGGCGATCACATCTACAAGATGGATTACGAGGTGATGATCCAGGAGCATGTCGAGACCAATGCCGACGTGACCGTCGGCTGCCTGACGGTTCCGCGCGAGGAGGCGACGGCCTTCGGCGTCATGGCGGTGGATGACAGCCTCAAGATCACCTCTTTCCTCGAAAAGCCGGCGGATCCCCCGGGAATGCCCGGCGACCCAGACAGCGCGCTGGCCTCGATGGGGATCTATGTCTTCAAGTGGTCCTATCTACGAGAGCTTTTGCTGAACGATCAGGAGCTTGAAGGCTCCAAGCACGATTTCGGCGGCGACATCGTCCCCTATATCGTGAAGAACGGCCGCGCGCAGGCGCACCGCTTCACTGACAGTTGCGTAAAGCACCGGTCCGACGCCCCTGCCTATTGGCGCGATGTCGGTACGATCGATGCCTATTGGCAGGCCAATATCGACCTTACGAATTTCGACCCTGAGCTGGACTTGTGGGATCAGAACTGGCCGATCTGGACGTACTCGGAAATTACGCCCCCAGCCAAGTTCATCCATGACGAAGAGAACCGCCGCGGGCACGCCATCAGCTCGATGGTGGCCGGGGGGTGCATCGTGTCGGGCACCGAGATCCGCGAGTCGCTTCTGTTCAGCCACGTGCACACGAACAGCTATTCGATCCTCGAACAGGCGGTGATCCTGCCGCATGTGACGATCGCGCGGCACGTGGACCTGCGCAAATGCGTGGTGGACGGAGGCGTCTCGATCCCCGAGGGACTGACGATCGGGCAGGATCCGAAAGAGGATGCCGAGTTCTTCGAAGTGTCGAAATCCGGCGTGACGCTGATCACCCAGCCGATGGTCGATGCGTGGAAGGCCGCACAGTAATGCGGGTCTTGTCGGTGGCCTCTGAATGCGCTCCGTTGATCAAGACCGGGGGCCTTGCCGACGTCGTGGGGGCGCTGCCGCACGCGCTCGCCGCGGAAGGCATAGAGATGCGCGTGCTTCTGCCAGGGTATCCTGCGGTCCTGAACCGCGTCGCCGATACGAAGGAAGCGATGAGCTTCGATCACCTCTACGGTGGTCCGGCGCGACTTCTCAGGGCCGAAGCAGACGGGCTTTCGCTTTACGTGCTCGAGGCGGCCCATTTGTACGATCGGGGCGGGACCATTTACCTCGACGAAGAGGGCCGGGACTGGCCCGACAATCCCGAGCGGTTCGCCGCCCTGTGTCGCGCGGGCGCCGAAATTTGTCGTGGCACCGTGGGCTGGACGCCTCAGGTGGCCCATGGCCATGACTGGCAGGCCGGGCTTCTTCCCTATTTCCTCAGGAAGGACGGCACACCGGTCGCCTCGGTCGAGACCATACACAACATCGCGTTCGCGGGCCGGTTCGAGCCGTCGCGCATCGAAAGTCTGGGGCTGGATCCGACCGATAACCATGTCGATGGCTACGAGTTCTGGGGCACAGGTTCGACACTGAAGGCGGCCCTTGTCTGGGCGGACCGGATTACCACGGTGTCTCCGCGCTATGCGCGCGAATTGACGACTCCAGCTTTTGGAATGGGGTTCGAAGGGTTGATCTGGTCGCGTCGCGGCGACCTCGCGGGCATCTTGAACGGCATCGACACGGATGCCTGGAACCCCGGGAAGGACCCGGCGATCCGGCAGTTCAAGACCGCGCGCGGAAAGACGGCGGCGACCGCAGCGCTGCGGGCCGAGCTTGGTTTGCCCGACGCGGACGGCCCGCTTGCCGTCGTGATCAGCCGCCTGACGCATCAGAAGGGGCTGGACCTGCTGCTCGACGTGCTCCCCGAATATCTTGAATCGGGTGGACAGCTGGCGCTTCTCGGGTCGGGGGACCGGGACCTTGAACGCGCATGGGGCGACGCGGCAGACCGACATGACGGCCTGTCGGTTCATATCGGGTATGATGAGGCGCTGTCGCACCGCATGATGGCCGGGGGGGAGGCCGTGCTGGTACCGTCGCGCTTCGAACCCTGCGGCCTGACCCAGCTTTACGGTTTGCGCTACGGGGCGATCCCGGTCGTCGCTCGGGTGGGGGGCTTGGCGGATACCGTGATCGATGCCAACGACGCCGCGATCCGTACCAAAGCCGCGACGGGCATCGTTCATGCCGCCGATAGCGCCGAGGCCCTGTCACTTGCCCTGACCCGTATGCTAGAGCTTCGCGCGTCGCCCGGGACCTGGTCGCAAATGGTCAAGACCGCCATGCGCCATCCCGTCGGATGGGATGTTTCGGCCGGCGCATACGCAGAGCTCTACAGGGACCTCGTCACCAACTGATGCCGAAAACAATTTCGATCGCCGCCGGACGTTCAACGCAACTGGGGGCGACCTTCGACGGGGATGGCGTGAACTTCGCCGTCTTCTCGCAAAATGCCACCCGGATGGAGCTGTGTCTTTTCCCCGAGGGCGGCGGCGAGGTCCGTATTGACCTGCCCGAGCGCAACGGCGATGTCTGGCACGGGTATATCTCGGGCCTGACGCCGGGCATGCATTACGGTTATCGTGCGCATGGGCCTTACGCCCCCGCACAAGGACATCGCTTCAACCCGGCCAAGCTGCTGATGGACCCGTACGCAAAGCGTTTGACCGGGCATCCGCAGTGGAACGACGCCCTGATGGGCTACACTGTGGGCAAAGAGGATTCCGTCCCGGACCCGCGGGACTCTGCGCCGTACATGCCGCGATCCGTGGTCGAGGATCCGGCCTTCTCGTGGGGGCGGGACCTGCCCCCGCAGGTCACGGTCGAACAGTCGGTGATCTACGAGGCGCATGTGAAGGGCCTGACCGCGCGGCGCCGGGACGTGCGCTTTCCGGGAACCTTCCTGGGGCTGGCGAGCGATCCGATGCTGGATTATTACACCAAGCTTGGCATCACGGCGATCGAGCTTCTGCCGGTCCAGGCGTTCCTGACCGACCGCTTCCTGCACGAGAAGAATCTGACGAATTACTGGGGCTATCAGACGCTGGGCTTCTTTGCGCCCGAGCCGAAATACCTCGCCCGCGGGAAGATCGCCGAGTTTCAGCAGATGGTCGCGCGCCTGCACCGCGCGGGGATCGAGGTGATCCTCGACGTGGTCTACAACCACACCTGCGAGGGCAACGAGCTTGGTCCGACCCTGTCTTTTCGGGGCCTCGACAACGCAAGCTATTACCGGCTGATGCCGGAGGACAAGCGCCTCTATGTCAACGACACCGGCTGCGGGAACACGGTGAACGTGGATCATCCCATGGTGCTGCGAATGATCATGGACAGCCTGCGCTACTGGGTCGAGGTCATGCATGTCGACGGGTTCCGGTTCGACCTGTGCTCGACCCTGGCGCGGGTGGACGAGGGCGGTTTCGATCGCGGCGCGGCCTTCTTCGACGCGATACGGCAGGATCCGGTTCTGGCGCAGGTCAAGCTGATCGCCGAGCCTTGGGATATCGGGCCGGGGGGCTATCAGCTGGGGGGCTTCCCGCCGCCGTTTCTGGAATGGAACGACAAGTATCGCGACCGTGTGCGCATGTTCTGGCGCGGGGATGCGGGATCGGTTCCGGGTCTGGCCGACCGCCTGACTGGCTCAGCCTTGCAATTCGATCATTCTGGACGTCCGGCCACTGCAAGCGTCAACCTGCTGACCGCGCATGATGGTTTCACGCTGCACGATGTGGTCAGCTATACCAAGAAGCATAACGACGCGAATGGCGAGGGCAATCGCGACGGCCACGGGCAGAACTATTCCGACAACCTGGGGGTCGAGGGACCGACCCGGAAAAAGGGCGTCATCGCCGCCCGCAACCGGCGCAAACGCAACATGATGGCTACCCTGATGCTCAGCCAAGGGACCCCCATGATCCTGGCTGGAGATGAGGTAGGCCATACCCAAGGCGGCAACAACAACGCGTATTGCCAGGACAATCAGACAAGCTGGATCGACTGGGACCGCGCTGACGGTGACTTCCTGGAGTTTACCCGCGCCATGATAAGATTCCGGCAGGAACATCCGCTGTTGCGGCAGAAACTGTTCCTGCATTCGCGTGAGCGTACGGTAGACGGGCGCGAGGACCTTTTCTGGTGGCGATCCGACGGCCAGCCCATGGCGCAGGAGGACTGGGAGGACCCGGAACTTCGGGCCCTTGGGGCCGAACTGCGCATGGCAAGCGGCACGCCTGCCTACGCGGAAACCGAGGAAGCTATCTTCGCGATCTTCAATCGCGGCCCTGCGCGCGACTGGATTCTGCCCGACCCGCCGTCGGGTATGGAGTGGGACTGGCGCATTGATACGGCCGAGCCCGAACGCGTGGGCGAGCTGGTGCGGGGAACCGTTGGCATCGCAGGGGATTCCGTCTCTGTCTTCGTATTGTGGGGGGGGCCCGAATGACCGAGTCACGCGACAGTCTGGCCGCGGCCCTTGGGGTCGTATTATCTTATGACGATGCGACGGGTCGGACACACACGCTGTCGCCCGATAGTCGGGATGCGGTCCTAGCCGGGTTCGGGGTGCATAGCGAGGCCGAGGTCGACGCGCGCCTGAGGGACCTCGACCGACAGCCGCTGATCCCCGAATGGCAAGTCGTCGTGTCCGACGCCCCCGTCCAGATTGATGCGCTTGGTGGACGGTCGTGGACGTTGATCCCGGAAGAGGGTAATCCGACCCAGGGGCAGGGCGCCGATCTGGGTCCGCTACCGATAGGCATCCACCGCATCGAAGTCGAAGGGGCCGCGGGCTGGTTGCTTGCAGCGCCCGAGACCCTGCCCGAGCCGCCGCTGGCATGGGGGATGACGGTCCCCCTGTACGGCTTGGCCGTCGACGGGAGAATCGGGAGCTATGCCGATCTTGCGCAGGCCGCGCGATCCCTGGGGGCTGCTGGCGCCGATTTCGTGGGCGTGAATCCGGTCCATGCCGGTTTTCCGTCGGACACGGGCGCGTTTTCCCCCTATGCCCCCGCTCACCGCGGCCGTTTGTCGACCATGCACGTGGCACCCCGGGACGAGGCCTCCTTGCCCCCTGCGGATCTGCTCGACTATTCAGACGCGTTGCCTGCCCGGATGGAGGCGCTTCGCGCGGCGTTCCGTCCGGACGCGGATTTCACGGCTTGGCGCGCCCAACAGGGGGCCGAGATCGAGCGGTTCGCGCTTCATCAGGCGCTCAGCGAGGCGTACGGCCCGTACTGGCCGCAATGGCCGGACGCCCTGCACGATCCCGAGGGCGAAGCCGCGGCCGAGTTTGCGGCCCAGAACCAGGAAAAGGTCGCCTTCCACGTCTGGCTGCAGTACATGGCCGACCGACAGCTAGCGGACGCGCAAGAGGCGGCCCTGAACGCAGGAATGCGGTTCGGCCTCTACCTCGACTTGGCGGTCGGAACCCACCCGAAAGGGGCCGAGACCTGGGGCCGTCCCGACCTGTTCGCCCATGGTGTGTCGCTTGGCGCCCCGCCCGATGCATTCTCGGCGGAAGGGCAAAGCTGGGGACTTGCGCCGATGCGGCCCGACACGCTTGCCGCCGACGGGTTCCGCCCGATCCAGGCGATTCTGCGCAGTGCCCTGAGCCATGCGAAGCTTCTTCGGATCGACCACGTTCTGGGATTCGAGCGGACATTCTGGGTTCCCGAAGGGGATGCGCCCGGCGCGTATGTCTCCATGCCGCGCGAGGCGCTTCTGGCCGTCGCCCGGATCGAGGCCACGCGCGCTGGTGCGACCGTGGTGGGCGAGGATCTGGGCAACATTCCCGGCGGCCTTCGCGATGCGCTTGCCCAAAGCGGCCTTCTGGGCTGCCGCGTGGCGCAGTTCGAACGCCATTGGGATCAGGGCGACAACGCCTTCAGTCCGGCGCAGGACTATGCGCGCGCGGCGCTGACCTCGTGGGGCAGCCACGATCTGCCCACGTGGGAGGGGTGGAAATCCGGTCGCGACATCGACTGGCGGCGCGACGTGGGTGATATCGACAATGTGGCCCATGCCGATCAGATGGAAGCGCGCCGACAAGCCGTTTCGGCCTTCTGCGACCTGATCGGCGGCGAAGGAATGGATGATCTGCACCAGTTTCTCGCCGCGACCCCCTCGCGGCTGGTCGTGGCGCAGATCGAAGACGTGCTGGGCCGCGTCGAACAGGCGAATTTGCCCGGGACCGTGCACCAGCACCCGAACTGGCGCCGACGGGTCGGCGTGGCGCCCGACGAATTGGGATCGCTTGACGCCATCCAACGCACGGCCATCATCATGCGCGACGCCGGAAGATAGGACACGATATGGAACGCCTCACGATCGACACCCAGCCCATCGAGGGGCAGAAACCCGGGACCAGCGGTCTGCGCAAGAAGACGAAGGTCTTCATGCAGCCCCATTACCTTGAGAATTTCGTCCAGAGCATCTGGGAAGGGATCGGTGGCGTCGAAGGCAAGACCCTCGTCCTTGGCGGCGACGGCCGGTACTTCAGCGACCGCGCCGCGCAGGTGATCCTGCGGATGGCGGCGGCTTCGGGGGCGGCGAAGGTGATCGTGGGGCAGGGGGCGCTTCTTTCCACGCCGGCCGCATCGAACCTGATCCGCAAGCAGGGTACGGATGGCGGCATCATCTTGTCGGCCAGCCACAATCCCGGCGGCCCGGACGAGGATTTCGGGGTGAAGTTCAACAACCCCAACGGCGGCCCCGCACCCGAGGAGGTGACCAACCGCATCTTCGAGGCGACGAAGACGATCCGGAAATATCACATCCTCGAGGCGCAGGACCTCGACTTGGCGGCGCCGGGCAGCCACGACCTGGGCGGCATGACGGTCGAGGTTGTCGATCCCGTCGCCGACTATGCCGAGCTCATGGAAGAGCTGTTCGACTTCGATGCGATCCGCGCGATGATCTCGGGCGGGTTTCGGCTTTGCTTCGACGCCATGCACGCCGTGACGGGCCCCTATGCGAAAGAGATCCTCGAACGACGTCTCGGCGCGGCGGAGGGAAGTGTCATGAACGCGGTGCCCCAACCGGATTTCGCGGGCGGCCATCCCGACCCCAACCCGGTCTGGGCAAAAGAGCTGATGGAGGTGATGCACGGCGCTGACGCCCCCGATTTCGGCGCGGCCAGCGACGGGGACGGGGACCGCAACATGATCATGGGGCCCGGCATGTACGTCGCGCCGTCGGACAGTCTTGCGGTTCTTGCCGCGAACGCCGAAGCCGCGCCGGCCTATAAGGGCGGGATCAAGGGGGTCGCCCGGTCCATGCCGACCAGTCGGGCGGTGGATATTGTTGCAGAACGCCAGGGCCTCGACTCCTTCGAGACACCGACCGGGTGGAAGTTCTTCGGCAACCTGCTTGATGACGGGCGCGTGCGTCTTTGCGGTGAGGAAAGTGCCGGCACCGGAAGCGATCATGTTCGCGAAAAGGACGGGCTTTGGGCGGTGCTTCTTTGGCTTAACATCCTCGCCAAGTCCGGCAAAGGCGTGGTCGAGCTGATGCAGGATCACTGGCGTACCTATGGCCGCAATTTCTATTCGCGCCATGATTTCGAGGGGATCGAGACCGAGCGTGCGAATGCCCTCATGGACGATTTGCGCGTCAAACTCGCTGACCTGCCCGGTACCACAGTTTCGGGCCGAGCGGTGGAAGCTGCCGACGAGTTCTCTTATACCGACCCGGTGGATGGCTCGGTCGCGACGGCGCAGGGCATCCGTATCTATCTGGACGGCGGCGCGCGTATCGTGCTGCGGCTGTCCGGCACCGGAACGACCGGCGCTACCTTGCGCGTCTATCTCGAGGATCGCAGCGAGGATCCGGCGACCTTCGACACCGATGTGCAGGACGCGCTGAAGGATGTCAGTGCCGCCGCGCACGAGATCGCCGGGATCGAACATCACACGGGACGCACCGAACCGGACGTGCGCGCCTGAGAAAGGACTAGAATGCCACTGAAAGACCGTGTCGCCGCCGATATGGACAAGGCGGCGGGTCTTGCCGATTTCTGCCGCAAGACCCTGACCACCGCCGAAACCGCGTTCGAGGCGCACCAGCTTCTGGCCCGTCGCATGGGCGGCCAGATCGACGGCGATCACGCGACCTTCGGCTTCTGGACACCCGAGCTTCAGGATGCGCGGATCCCCGACAGCGATGTCTTCCTCGAGGTGTTGTCGCCGACCGGTCCATTGGATCTGACGCGGGCGCACCAGACGGTGCCTTTCGAACGCATCTACTTGCCCGTCGCACGGTACGAGGCGCATACCTTCGCTGCCGCGACCGGGATGCGGGCCGGCACCCGCAACGAAGGCGGCGATTTCTATGCGCTGGTCTGGCGCGACCAGCAGGACGAGTGGCACCGCATTCTCGATCCGCTGGCCTCCTCGTTGCCGTTCGGGGCGCTGGCACCGGCCGAACTTTACGACCTGGATCGCCTTCAGGCCGAGCGGCGCGACAAGGACTATTGGCACGGCCTGAAGGACGATGCGCCGCACAAGTTCGGCCCCCCCACGAATATCCTGCAGATCCACGTCCCAACCGCCACGGCGGGTGGCACGCTGGCCAGCCTGACCCGGCAGTTCGAACGCCTTGCCGAACGCCTTCGTGGGGATCTTCCGAAGGACCCGTCCGACGAAATCTATCTGGGGTACGACGCGGTGCAGCTTCTGCCGGTCGAGCCGACGACCGTCTACGAGACCGGCCCGGATTTCTGGCAGGAACGCCCTGTCGAAGACAGCCGGATCGAGGTCGAACTGATCCGCCCCGATACGACGAACTGGGGCTATGACATCGTGATTTCCGGCATGGCGACGGTGAACCCGGTCCTTCTGGAATCCGGTCGGCCCGATGAATTAGCGGATCTTGCGGCTGCGCTGCACAATTTCCCGAACAAGCCCAAGATGCTGGTGTTCGACGTGGTGTTCGGGCACGCGGACAACCAAGGCTTGGGGGCGCTGAACAGCCACTATTTCGCCGGGCCGAACATGTATGGCCAGAACCTAGACTACAAGAACCCGGCCGTGCGGGCAATTCTTCTCGAGATGCAGCGCCGGAAAGTCGATTTCGGGGCGGACGGCGTTCGTGTGGACGGCGCGCAGGATTTCAAATGGTGGGATCCGCAGTCGCAGGAAATGCAGCACGACGACGAGTATCTGAATCTGATGTCGGACATCGTTCAGAACGTGGCCGGGACCGACTATCGCCCTTGGTTCGTCTTCGAAGACGGCCGCCCCTGGCCCCAAGAGGATTGGGAGCTAAGCTCGACCTACCGCGCGGTGATCGAGCAGCACGCGGACGAGGACGTGTTCCAGTGGGGGCCACTTACCTTCGCACACAACACTCCGTTCATCTACGGCTATTGGCTGTCGAAATGGTGGCGCATCAAGGAGATGCTGGATCGCGGCGCCAACTGGATTTCGGGCACGGCGAACCACGACACGCTGCGCCGCGGGACGCAGGTGAACCCCAAATTGAACATCAACACCCGCCTTGGCGAGACACGGATGGAAATCCTCGAGAAGGCATACGACAACCCAGCGGTGTCGATGCTGACCTATGCGGCCTTCCCTGGCGTACCCATGGACTTCCTGAACGCCACCGCACGGGCGAATTGGGGGTTCATTCGCAACCAGGACGACAAGTATGGCGTCAAGGTCGTGGCCGAGGAAGCGATCAGCCTGAAATGGCAGGTTGACGAATACCGCTATTCGGTGCCCGGCAACTTTCGCCGGCTGAAGGATCTGGGGTTCGAGACGCGCGAGGAACTCAAGCGGTTCTTCGAATTCCTCCCCGCCCTGGTCGAGGTGACGGAATACGACCTCGACCATATCGCGAAGCTTCTGAACGGGGTCGAGCCGCCGCTGGCCGGTCCGGGTCGCTTCACGGTACGTGATCTGAAGATCATCGCACGGGCCTGGATGGACGACATGCATGATTACTGCAACGTCGCGAATTCCACCTCCGCTCTTAACCCAGTGCAAACTCGGTTCATGCTGGACTTGCGGAACTATCGGCGCGCGAATCCATGGCTTCGTGGTAACCTCGGGCCCGAAGACTATTTTGATTACATGCAGCCGGTGGACGGGCGAACGGTGTTCACCAGCTATCGCAAGGGCCCGGACAAGGAGGTGTTCACCATCACCCATATGGAAGGCGGGGCAACGTCGGATTTCGATCCGCTTCGGCTGCCCATCCCTGGGCTGAAGGGGACCGGATGGCGGTGCGTTCTGCGCACGCCCGGGATCGGAGAGGATTATATTTCCGGGCCGATCGTGCTGCGCGACTCCATGGGGCTGGTGTTCGAAAGGACCTAGGATGTTGAAACGTTTCGGCCCAGACGAACGTATAGGACCTGTCAATCGCTTCGCCGGCTTCGCGGCCGTTGTGATAGTTGCCGTGTTATGCGCAGTCGCGGCTGCCTTCGATGGTGGATGGTGGTGGTTCTTCACGGCGGTCTTCGTCGCGCTTTCGGCGCTCGGGGTGCACGACGTGATCCAAACCCATCATGCGATCCTCCGAAACTACCCGGTTCTGGGCCACATCCGCTTTTTTTTCGAGAAGATCCGGCCGGAAATTCGCCAGTACTTCCTGGAGGGCGATCAGGACGAAGAGCCATTCAGCCGTGAGGATCGCTCGATCGTCTATCAGCGCGCCAAGAACGAAGAAGGTGCGCGCCCGTTCGGCACCAAACAGAAAGTCTATGAAGGCGGCTATTCGTGGATGACCCACTCGATCGCCCCCACGCATCTGGATCGCAACGACTTTCGCGTCCGGATCGGCGGTCCGGATTGCAAGCAGCCCTATGACGCCTCGCTCTACAACGTCTCGGCCATGTCCTTCGGGTCGCTCTCGGGCGCCGCGATCGAGGCCATCAATAAAGGCGCGCGGATGGGCGGTTTCGCGCAGGATACCGGGGAAGGGGGGATCTCGAAGTATCATCGGCATGGCGGCGATCTGATCTGGGAGATCGGGTCGGGCTATTTCGGATGCCGGAACAACGAGACCGGGCGCTTCGATCCCGACAAGTTCCTGGCGCAGATCGAGGATCCCCAGATCAAAATGGTGGAGCTGAAGCTGAGCCAGGGGGCCAAGCCTGGCCATGGGGGCATGCTGCCCGCTGCCAAGATCACCGAGGAAATCGCCGAGGCGCGCGGTGTGCCAAGAGAGGTCGACTGCGTATCCCCCGCCGGACATGCGGAATTTTCGACCCCTATCGAGATGTGTGAGTTCATCGGACGACTGCGTGAGCTTTCGGGCGGTAAGCCGATCGGCTTCAAACTGTGCATCGGCCACCGGCGTGAGTTCATGTGCATCGTGAAAGCGATGATTCAGACCGGAATCTATCCCGACTTCATCGTCGTCGACGGCACTGAAGGCGGTACGGGGGCGGCTCCGATGGAGTTTGCCAACCACGTTGGCATGCCGCTGACCGAAGGTCTTTCGTTTGTTCACAACGTGCTGCGCGGTGCCGACATCCGCGACCGCATCCGGATCGGGGCAAGCGGCAAGCTGATCCATGCCTATGACATTGCCCGTGCCTTCGCGATGGGTGCGGACTGGTGCAATTCCGCACGGGGATTCATGTTCTCGGTCGGGTGTATCCAGGCCCAAGCCTGCCACACGAACCACTGCCCGACCGGAGTGACGACGCAGGATCCGCTGCGCCAACGCGCTTTGGTCGTGCCGGAAAAATCGGTACGAGTGGCGAACTTTCATCGCAACACCATGCGTGCCCTTGCGGAAATGACAGGGGCTGCGGGCCTAGATGACCCGCGGGATTTCCTTCCGTATCATTTCATGAAGCGGGAAGGAGACGGCGACATGGTCGAAGCATCGGATGTCTGGACATACCTACCTATGGGCTTCCTTGTCCGCGACGTCGGGTTCGATGACGAGGTGTTCCGCCGTCGCTGGAACCGTGCGGGCGCCCAGAGCTTCAAACCCCCCGAACCGGATGGACGTACCCAAACGAAGGCGGATGCCGGAACTCCGGCCGAGGCGGCAGAGTAATTCAACGGTTGTCGAGAAGCCCCCATATATGGTGGGCGCACCCGGAAAGGGCGGCAAGATCATCCTCGACGAACCAGACGGCGAAGCGGTCCATGAAGGTCGAGAAACGGCCTTTGCCGCGGAACGCCTCGTCGAAGCCATAACGCCCAAGGTAGGGCCGCATCGCACCGGCCATCCCGCCCACGAGATACACGCCCCCGAAAGGCAGGTGGGTCAGGGCCAAGTCCCCGGCGACACGGCCCAATGCCCTGCAGAACGCGTCCGCAGTCTTGCGGGCGGCTGGATCTGCGTCGGCGGCTATTGCGGCCATGATGCCGGCGGAGGTCTTCTGCGCCTCGGTTCCTGACGCCCAGGCATAGATCCGTTCAATCCCGCGCCCGGACAGCACATCCTCGACCCCGGGAAACCCGTGATGGCTTGAGACATAGCGGGCCAGCGACATGTCGTCGTCGGTGAGGACCGGGAACGAGGTATGCCCGCTTTCGCAAGGGGGGACGAAGCGGCCCATGTCCGTTTGGAAGACGGGCACCGCGTTGAACCCGGTCCCCACCCCGATCACCAACTTTGCGTTGTGGTCGTCACCCAAAGGACCTGGAAGGATGCGCGTCAAACTGGTTTCGGGTAGGAATGGTATCGCGTGGCCCTGTGCCTGAAGGTCGTTCAGAATGGCGGTCGTCTTCGCCCCGGTGGCGGCCGAAAGCTGATCACGGTCGAAGGCCCAGTCCAAATTCGTAAGGCGGCCAACACCATCCATGACCGGGCCTGCCACGGCGATACACGCCCCGTCGCAGGCTACTTCCCGGGCCGCAAGGTAGGTGCGGAAGATGTCGCCAAGGCCAGAATGGTCGCGGTTTCGAAACCGGGCCGTCGTTGCCGGGTCGACCTGACCGTCTTTCGCTAGGGCTACGCGGGTGTTCGTGCCCCCCACATCGGAAACGAGACTGATCGCGCTCATCTGCGAAGGGCTTCCTGAAGCGCCAAGTAAGAGGCCTTCGGGGTTCGCGCCTGGGTGCTGTAGTCGACATGGACGATGCCGAAGCGCGGTGCGTAGCCCTCGTTCCACTCGTAATTGTCCAAAAGCGACCAGGTGAAATAGCCCTTGACCGGGATACCCTCGTCGACAGCGCGTTTGACCTGACTGATATGCGCGTCGATATAGGCGACCCGCTTGGCATCTTTCACCTCTCCGCCCGACAGGGTGTCGTTCCAGGCCATCCCGTTTTCGGTAACGTAAAGCGGAAGCCCGCGCGTATAGCCGTCATGCACTCGTTTCAGAAAGGAATGCAGCCCTTCGGGAAAGATCTCCCACCCGAGCTGCGTTTTCGGCAGAGATCCTTCCACGGCTTCGTGCGACGGCCAGGGGCCACCCGAGGGGCTGATGATCTTGCGGGTGTAGTAATTCAGGCCCATCCAGTCCAGCGGCTGGCCAATCAGGTCCATATCGTCCTGCCAGTTCTTCGGCATATGGGGCCCCAGCCCCTCCAGCACGTCGTCGGGGTAGCGACGGTTCATGAAGGCGCCGATGAAGAACCGGTTATAGTAGCCGTCGTAAAGCGTCGCGGCCTTGTGCGCTTCGGGGCTGCTGTCGGCCGGGGTGGCATATTCGAAGTTGCAGACCGCGCCGAGGTTCTTCACCCCAAGCCCGCGCATCACCTCGATCGATCGGCCATGCGCCAGGCAGACATGGTGCATCGCCCGGGCCGTGGCCCGGATGTCGCGCAAGCCCGGCGCGTGGTTGCCCAGGAAATGCGACATGAAACCGACGCACCAAGGCTCGTTTATTGGGGCGGCCGACCAAACGCGATCGCCGATCCGCGACATGACGACTTCGGTAAAGCGCGCGAAATGATCCGCAATCTCGCGGTTGCGCCACCCCCCGGCATCCGCGAGAGGCGAGGGAAGTTCCCAGTGATAGAGGGTCACGGCCGGCTTCAACCCGCGCTCTAGAAGGCCGTCGACAAGCTTGTCGTAGAAGTCCAGACCTTCGGCATTCACGGCGCCAGTGCCGTCCGGAATGACCCGCGCCCAAGAGGTCGAGAAACGATAGACGTCGAAATTCCCGTCGCGCAGAAGATCCAGATCTTCGGGCCATCGGTTGAGGTGATCGCACGCGATGTCCCCGTTCGCGGCACCTATCACGTTGCCCGGGGTTGCGGCAAAATCGTCCCAATGGGTCTGCCCCGCGCCGCCTTGGGCATGCCCTTCGATCTGATAAGATGACGTCGCCGCGCCGAAGAGGAAATCGTCAGGAAAGTCAGACCGGGTGTGAGTGAGCATTTGTGCATCCGTGCTATGTGTCGCAGTCAACATAGGCGCCTGTCCGGCCGGGGTCAAAAACACCGTCTTCTGCAGCGCCGCAATCGCAAGCCTCTGAAAACAAGAATTTAATCTTTGTTGCTCTCGCCCGATTGGCGCCTAAGCTTCAGAAATGGCGAAACCGACACGGCGCGGGAGGGCCAGCCGGCCCCGCTCGTCGGGATCAGCCGGACAAAGGCGCGCCACAACAGAAGAAAAAGGGAGAGATAAATGACCACCATGACAAAATTTTATGCGGGCGCCGCGATCCTTGCGCTTTCGAGCGGGATCGCACACGCGCAGGACTTGGTCTTCGAGAAGGGCGAGGGCGCATTCAGCTGGGACAGCCTGGAAGAGTTCGCGTCCAACAACGATTTCTCCGGCGAGTCGATCGACATCACGGGCCCTTGGACCGGCGCGGACGCCGAGCTGGTCAATTCCGTGATCGCCTATTTCGAAGATGCGACCGGCGCGTCCGTCAATTACTCGGGCAGCGACAGCTTCGAGCAGGACATCGTCATCTCGACAGAGGCGAACTCGGCCCCGAACATCGCAGTGTTCCCGCAGCCGGGTCTGCTGAGCGATCTGGCCTCGCGCGGCGCCGTCACCCCGCTCGAGGATGAAACGGCCGAGTGGATCCGCGAAAACTACGCCGCCGGCGACAGCTGGGTCGACCTTGCAACGTTCGAAGGCGAAGGCGGCGAAGACCGACTGTTCGCCTTCCCCTACAAGATCGACGTGAAATCGTTGGTCTGGTACGTGCCCGAGCAGTTCGAGGAGCTAGGCTTGGAAGTTCCCGAAACTTATGAAGAGCTAAAGGAGCTGACCCAAACCATCGCCGACGAAGGCGAAACGCCTTGGTGCATCGGTTTGGGATCGGGCGCCGCAACCGGATGGCCCGCGACCGACTGGGTCGAGGATTTGATGCTGCGGACCGTCAGCCCCGAACAGTACGACGCCTGGGTTTCCAACGAGCTGGATTTCTCGTCCGAGGAAGTTGTCAACGCGATCGGCGAATACGGTTGGTTCCTGCAGGACGGCTATGTCAGCGGCGGGCGCGAAGCCGCGGCCACGACCGACTTCCGCGACTCGCCATCGGGCCTGTTCCAGTTCCCTCCGGAATGCTACATGCACAAGCAGGCAACGTTCATCCCCACCTTCTTCCCGGAAGGCACTGTTGTCGGCGAGGATGTCGATTTCTTCTACTTCCCGGCGCCTGAATCCGGCGATCTCGGCCAGCCCGTTCTAGGCGGTGGCACCATGTTTGCTATCACCGAAGACAGCGAAGCGACCCGTGGCTTCATCGACTTCCTCCAGACCCCACTGGCCCACGAAATCTGGGCGGCGCAGGGCGGCTTGCTGACCCCGCATACGGGGATCAGCCAGGATGTGTTTCCCTCTGATAGCCAACGCGCGCTGAACGACATCCTGCTGAATGCCACAACGTTCCGTTTCGACGCATCCGACCTGATGCCGGGCGAGATCGGCGCGGGCGCATTCTGGACCCAGATGGTTGAGTTCACGACCGGTAGCCAGGACGCCCAGGCGACCGGCGAGGCGATCCAGAGCCGTTGGGACGCCCTTCAGAACTGATCGAGCGACAGGGCGCGCCAAAGTTGGCGCGCCCGACCTCCTGCGTGGGCCTCCAAAAGAACCAGGTGTTGCCAAGAGAGCCTGAGTCGGCGCATCCTCCTCCAACAGCGACCGCCTAAATGTCGCGACAATAAACCAGGGAGGAAGACTATGCCGGTTATCCTGCAAGGTCTTATCACGATCCTGATCGGGGTTGGAGGCTGCGTCGGCTATTTCTACCTTTCGAACCTGATACTCGACCGTTTCATCTTCCCGGCCAAGGGCGAGAATATCGGGCGCAACATCAATCGCGCGAATGCTGTAAGGCCGTGGTTGTTTCTGTTCCCCGCCATGTTCGTCCTGGGCCTGTATCTGGTTTACCCCGTCGTGGGCTCGTTCGTCCGCTCACTCTACGGGCGTAATCCGAATGAGTTCGTGGGGCTTGGGAATTACATTTCCCTTTTCGGGTCTTCGGATTTCCAGACATCATTTTTCAACAATTTCCTGTGGGTTATCATCGTCCCCGCGGCGTCCACCTTTATCGGTCTGGTCGTTGCGCAGCTGACCGATAACCTCAGCTGGGGAAACCTGGCGAAGTCGCTGATCTTCATGCCTATGGCGATCAGCTTTGTCGGCGCTTCGCTGATCTGGAAATTCGTTTATGCCAACGATGCCGATATCGGCTTGATCAATGCGATCCGGGCAATGTTAGGTTTCGAAAACCCGATCGACGTGATGCAAATCCCATTTTGGAACAACCTGTTTCTCATGGTCATCCTGATCTGGATCCAGACGGGGTTCGCAATGGTCATCCTGTCGGCGGCCTTGCGTGGTATCCCCGAAGAGACCATCGAAGCCGCCATTCTGGACGGGGCCAATCCCTGGCAGCTTTTCTTCAAGATCAAGGTGCCGCAGATCATGGCGACTATCGTGGTTGTTTGGACGACGATCACGATCCTCGTCCTGAAGGTCTTCGATATTGTCTATACCATGACCGGCGGAAATTTCGGGACCGAGATCCTCCCGAGTTACATGATGGACTTCATGTTCCGCGACGACGGCCGGGCGACCGCAATTGCCTTCGTCATCATGATCGTGGTGCTGCCGGTGATGATTTGGAACATTCGGGAAGCCCGGAAGGAGATGCGGTAAGATGGATAATATCGCCGGAACGAAATCTTCGTTGATGTGGGCGACGCACCTTTCGGTGCTGTTCCTTGTCTTGTTGTGGCTGATCCCGACGATCGGTCTGTTCGTGTCGTCCTTCCGGGATCGCGACCAGATCTCTGAGTCCGGTTGGTGGGAGGCCCCATTTGCGGTCGAGCTGACCGCGCGGGGCCGGACTGCGGCCGACGCCGTGCAAGACGGCGATGTCTATGTGATTACCGGCAACATTTATGATGACCCCGAAGCCCGAAGCTATTTCCCCGGCGGGGGAGGCGAGATCGTCGCGTTCGGAACCTCCGGGCGCGCGCCGGGCGAGTTTCCGGCGGGCGAGCGGGTCGAGATCGGTGATGGCGAAACGCTGGTGGTGAATACCGACGGCACCTACGAATGGCGCACGCCCGAGGACCCGGGTGATCGTGGCCAGCGTGTCTATTTCGCTGCCGAAAGCCCGCCGAACTTCACGACAGAGAATTACGAACAGGTGCTGACGGCGGACAACATGGATCGGGCGTTCATCAACACGCTGACGGTGACGATCCCCGCGACCATCATCCCGATCCTTGTGGCGGCCTTTGCAGCCTATGCGCTGGCGTGGATGGATTTTCCCGGGCGCGGTGTCCTGATTGCCGTTGTTGTTGGCCTTCTGGTCGTCCCGCTCCAGCTTGCCCTTGTTCCGATGCTGAACCTGCACAACAGTATTGGCATCGGGCAAAGCTTCATCGGCATCTGGTTCGCACATACAGCATTCGGAATGCCGTTGGCCGTTTACCTACTGCGAAACTACATGGCGGGATTGCCGCGCGATATTATCGAAAGCGCAAAAGTGGACGGCGCCACGGATTTCGAGCTTTTCCTAAGGATCGTCCTGCCCTTGTCGCTACCGGCGCTAGCCGCGTTCTCGATTTTCCAGTTCCTGTGGACTTGGAACGACCTGCTGGTCGCGAAGGTCTTCCTTCCGTCCGACGACGCGTCCAAGGTGATGACCGTCAAGATTGCGGACGACCTGCTGGGCAGCCGGGGCGGCGATTGGGGCATTCTCGCGACGGCAGCCTTCGTGTCGATCGCCGTCCCGCTGGTGGTGTTCTTTTCGATGCAACGGTTTCTGGTCCGCGGACTTCTTGCCGGTTCGGTCAAGTAACACATGGCATTCGTCGAAGCTTCTTCGCGCCGCCCGGGCGCGGCCGGATCGTCGGACCCGGATTGGTGGCGCGGTGCTATCATCTATCAGATCTATCCCCGATCCTTTCAGGATTCGAACGACGATGGGGTGGGTGACCTATCGGGCATTATCCACCGGATGGACTACCTGAAACGGCTTGGGGTGGACGCCATCTGGGTATCGCCATTTTTCCGGTCGCCCATGCTCGATTTCGGTTACGATGTTTCTTCGTTCCGGGATGTGGACCCGTTGTTCGGATCGATGGGGGATTTCGAGGCGCTGATCCACCGGGCGCACCAGCTCGGAATACGGGTGCTGATCGACTTGGTGATGAGCCACACCTCGGAGGACCACCGCTGGTTCAAGGAAAGCCGGCACAGCCGCGACAATCCAAAGGCGGATTGGTATGTCTGGGCCGATCCGAAGCCCGATGGCAGCCCGCCGAACAACTGGCTTTCCATTTTCGGCGGTTCTGCATGGGAATGGGAAGGCGAGCGGATGCAGTATTACCTGCACAACTTCCTGATCGAACAGCCTGACTTGAATTTCCACAACCCGGAGGTTCAAGCCGAACTCTTCGATATCGTTCGGTTCTGGCTTGACAAGGGCGTCGACGGGTTTCGACTGGATGTCGTGAATTTCTATTTCCACGACAGAGAGTTGAGGGATAACCCCCCATTGCCCGCGGGGGACCGAAACGACAACACGGCCCCGTCTGTGAACCCCTACAACTTCCAAGACCATCTTTACGACAAGACCCAGCCTGAGAACCTAGTATTTCTTCAAAACCTTCGCGAGGTCATGGACGAGTACCCCGGTATCACCAGCGTCGGCGAGATCGGGGAAAGCCAACGGGGGATGCAAACCCAGCGCGACTATACGTCGAACGGGCGGTTGCACATGGCGTATGACTTCGATTTCCTCGCCACGGCATTTCCGTCGGGCTCTCGTATCAAGGAGGTGCTTGAACGGTTTGATCGGATCGTGACCGAAGGATGGGCCTGCTGGGCGTTCTCGAACCACGACGTGGAACGCTATGCCTCGCGCTTCGATCTGAATGAAGCGCAGCGCAAGCTTTATGCCGCGATCCTGATGACGCTGAAGGGAACCGTCTGTCTTTATCAAGGAGAAGAGCTTGGCTTGACCGAGGCTTACGTTCCTTATGAGGATCTGCAGGATCCGTACGGCAAGCGGTTTTGGCCAAAATACAAGGGCCGCGATGGTTGCCGCACGCCTATGCCTTGGACGCAAGAACATTTTGGCGGGTTCACCGACGTCCGGCCCTGGTTGCCCGTGGCCGTGGAACATCTGGACCGCGCCGTTTCCGTGCAGGAGCGTGATCTGGGCTCGACCTTGACCTTTTATCGCGCATTCATCGGGTTTCGAAGAACGATCAAAGCGCTTTCGAAGGGCGATCTCGAGATCCTCGAGGCCAATGACGAACGCCTCGTCATGATCCGCCAATTCGAGGACCTGCGTGTCTTCGTCGCCTACAATCTTTTGGACGTGCCGTGCGTGATCCCGTTGCCCGAGGGCGATTGGGTCCCACGCGACGATGCGCCGTTCCAGGCCGTCCTATCCGGGCGGCAATTCGAGATAGGCCCCTATCAGGGGGCATTCGCCATTTCGGCGACGGGATGAACCGGGGAGGAAAACCATGGCCGATCTGAAGCTGACGGATGTGAAGAAGGCGTACGGCAACGTGACCGTGCTCGAACACATCAACCTCGATATCGAACAGGGTGAACTCGTTGTCTTCGTCGGGCCATCGGGGTGCGGCAAATCCACCTTGCTGCGCATGATCGCGGGCCTTGAAAGGATCACCGCGGGGACGCTGGAAATCGATGGCCAGGTCGTGAACAACGTCCCACCCTCGCAACGTGGTATCGCGATGGTGTTCCAAAGCTATGCACTTTATCCGCATATGACGGTGCGCGACAACATGGCCTTCGCGCTCAAGATCGCCAAGAAGTCGAAAGACGAGATCGAGCAGAGGGTGTCGAACGCGGCCCGGATCCTGCAGCTCGATCCATACCTAGATCGTCTGCCGAAAGCCTTGTCGGGGGGGCAGCGCCAGCGGGTTGCGATCGGCCGGGCCATCGTCCGGGATCCGAAGGTCTACCTGTTCGACGAACCGCTCTCGAACCTGGATGCTGCCTTGCGCGTCGCGACACGGATCGAGATCGCGCAGCTCAAGGAACAGATGCCGGATTCGACGATGGTCTACGTGACCCACGACCAGGTCGAGGCCATGACGCTTGCCACGCGGATCGTGGTCCTGGCCGGTGGTGGGATCAGCCAGGTCGGAACCCCCCTCGAACTGTATCAAAAGCCCCAGAACGAGTTTGTCGCGCAATTCATCGGATCGCCCGCGATGAACCTGCTGCCCGGAAAGATCGTGGAGACCGGAGATCGCACTGTCATTGAGATGGATGAAGGCGGCCGGGCCGTTTCGGAGTATCCAACCACGCCCGAGGATCAGGGCGCTCAAGTCAAGATCGGAGTTCGCCCCGAGGATTTCGTCGCCGCGGAGGAGGGAGATTACATTTTCGAGGGAAAGGTGGATATCACCGAAGCGCTTGGCGAGGTGACTTTGCTTTACTTTGAGACCGGCGAGGCCTCGATGGAAGAGATGGAGAAGGGGGACGCCGCGGTGATCGCGAAGTTGCAGGGCGTCCACCAGAACCTGCGCGGGCAAGAGGTTCGGCTGACGGCTGAACCGTCGAAAGTCCATGTTTTCCGCAACGGAACGTCGATCCTGTACCGCTAGGCGGATTCGGTTCGCACAGTGTCGGCTTTGTTCGTGGCGCAATGCTTGTCATTTGTGGGATGCGTCAGTGTTGCTCCGCCCAGAAGACATTCGAGCGCGTTCGAGGGAAGCCCACCGACCTGGCTGAAGAACCCGAGGGCGTCATAGTGGTTGTAGGCTTCGGCAACCCTGCCGTTACAGATCCGCATCATCGTCTGTCCGCTGATCTCCACCGGTTCCCCGTTGGCCTTTGCCGAGCCGTGGCAAACGACCAGGGCGGAGATCCAGTCATCGACTTCCAGAACGGTGACGACCTCGACCTGAAGGTCTGAAAGGTGCATCCGCACGGAGTTGACGAGCGTCACCATATCCTCCGGTGTCAGCTCGAGTTCGGGCGCGATGCCCTTGACCTGGGCCTCCTTGGCGAAGAAGCCGGGTAGCGCTTCGAGATCGGCAGTGACCCAGATCGCGCGGAAAACGTTTTCCACGAAAGCACGCGTGTTCATTCCGAAACCTTCCGATTAACCATGGGTAACGGTAGGCATTCGCAACTTAAGGATGAGTAAAGAAGTGCAGGCTTCTGTTGCCAGGTGCCTGCGAACCCCGCCTTACGTTGCTAGACGCAAGGGCTTCAATTTCGGTCTTGTTACTGCTTACGCAGCAACGGCGACCGGAGCACGATTGTCATTGGCAATTGTACTTTTCCGGACCGATAACGGTGGTACCTCACCGAGACAAAGCAACATCTTTAGACGTCCGTCGATCCTATTTCGGCCCCATGCACCCCAATGAAGGTGATTTTGGTGGAGCCGCCGGGTACCGCCCCCGGGTCCGATCCGCTTATTACATGCGCGTTTATGTCCATAGTCCCTTTCGAGACATCATGAATATGGGCGGCAACGTACCGACTTTCAACCCGCATTTCACGCGGCGAACGGCGCCGGGGACGGCTTTGGGCCACCTTTGGCATGGATTTGCCGAATGCCTAGGCTACGCTTGCCAGTGGCGTAGCGAGGGAGAGTGCCATGAAAGCGTTGGTCGTGGAGAAGGATGACGACGGGAAGACCCATGCCGGGGTTCAGGATGTCGACGAAGCCCGGTTGCCCGATGCCGATGTAACCGTGGATGTCGAGTATTCTACCCTGAACTACAAGGACGGTTTGTGCCTCGGTCCCGGCGGCGGGCTTGTCCGAAACTATCCGCACGTTCCCGGCATCGACTTCGCGGGCACCGTCTCGGCGTCGGAGCACGAATGCTACAAGCCTGGCGACAAGGTCATTCTAACTGGGTGGCGCGTCGGCGAAGCCCATTGGGGTGGCTACGCTGAAAAGGCCCGGGTGAAGGCGGAATGGCTGGTTCCCTTGCCCGACGGCTTGACGACCCGGCAGGCCATGGCAGTCGGAACGGCCGGGTTCACCGCCATGCTGGCCATCATCGCTCTGGAAGATCACGGAATGTCCCCCGATCGCCCCGAACCCGTGCTTGTCACCGGCGCTTCGGGGGGTGTCGGCTCGGTCGCTGTCGCGATCTTGCACAATCTGGGTTACAAGGTTGCTGCGGTGACGGGCCGCCCGGAGAATGAGGCATACCTGCGTGACCTGGGTGCGGATGAAATCGTGCCCCGCGACGAACTTGTTGAGACGACGAAACGCCCCTTGGAGAGTGAACGCTGGCAGGGATGCGTCGACGCGGTAGGCGGTCCGATGCTGGCCCGTATCCTGGGCCAGTTAGTATATGGCGGGTCGGCGGCGGCAGTCGGCCTGGCCGGCGGGGCCGACCTGCCCGCGAAGGTGATTCCGTTTCTTCTGCGCGGCGTGAACCTGTTGGGTATCGACAGCGTGATGCAGCCCTATGAAAATCGCCTCAAGGCATGGCGTTGCATTGCGACCGATCTTCCGATGGACAAGGTCGAAGCAATGCTTGAGCCCGCAACATTGGAGGACCTGCCCGACCTTGGAGCCAAGATCCTGAAGGGGCAGGTGAAAGGCAGGGTCCTGGTCTCGATCAAAGGCTGACACTCTTGGTCCCTGACCGCCAGTATGCGGATTGTGCCACTGGGCTATGAATTTTGCGCATCTAGGTTACGATTTCGTAAGCGCCGGGTTAAGAAGCGCCTTTCGCCGCCACCGAACTGCGGCCTCCGAACAGTGAGGGAACTTGCAATATGAGTGACGAATCATCCGGACTAGACATCCCCACACCGGACGGGGATGTGAATACGATCGAAACCGATTTCACAGTCGGGCAGGACAACGTGCAGGGCGCGGTCGGTCCCCTGAAATTCGATATCCACAATCCTGTATTCATGATCTCGTCATTGACGATCGTGGCGTTCGTCCTGTTGACCCTGATCTTTCAGGATCAGGCATCCGCGGTCTTCAACTGGCTCTTCAATTTTGTGACGAAAACGTTCGACTGGTTCTTCCTTTTGGCGGCCAATGTCTTCGTCATCTTCTGCCTCGTCATAGCTTTCTCGCCACTTGGACGGGTTCGCCTGGGCGGGTCGGACGCGACACCCGATTATACGTATATGTCCTGGTTCGCGATGTTGTTTGCTGCGGGCATGGGCATTGGCCTGATGTTCTTCGGCGTGCTCGAGCCGGTGTATCACATGCAGGTCTCCGGCCCGCTGGGACTGGAAGGGCCGTTCCAGGATGGAACACTGAACCCCGAGCAGATAGCTGAAGCTAGGGCACATGGTCTGTCTGCCACGATCTATCACTGGGCGCTTCACCCGTGGGCGATCTACGCGGTGGTCGCACTTTCGCTTTCGCTGTTCACGTATAACAAGCAACTTCCGCTTTCGATCCGTTCGGCGTTCTACCCGATCTTCGGCGACAAGATCTGGGGCTGGCCGGGCCACATGATCGACATCATTGCGGTGTTCGCGACGCTCTTCGGTCTGGCCACATCGCTGGGTCTTGGCGCGCAGCAGGCAACGGCTGGCCTGAACTACGTCTACGGCCTTCCCAACTCGATCACGACACAGGTTCTGGTAATTATGGGCGTGACCGCGATCGCCCTGTTCTCGGTCCTGCGCGGGCTTGATGGTGGGGTAAAGCTGCTGTCGAACATCAACATGGCGTTCGCTGCGCTGCTTCTTCTTTTCGTGTTTCTGGTAGGCCCGACGTTCCAGATCATCAGCGACTTCGGATCGGGCCTGGTCACGTATGTCCAGGATGTTGTTCCACTTTCGAACCCGTTCGGGCGTGAGGATGACAGCTATCGGGAAGGCTGGACCTCGTTCTACTGGGCGTGGTGGATCAGCTGGTCGCCCTTCGTGGGAATGTTCATCGCCCGCGTCAGCCGAGGCCGTACGGTGCGTGAGTTCATCACCTGCGTCATCCTGATCCCCAGCCTCGTGTCGGTCTTCTGGATGGCCACCTTCGGCGGCGCGGCCATCACGCAGGTTGTCGAAATGGGAACGGACTCGGGCGTGTACGATAACGTCATCGCCAACTACAATGATGCCATCGCGTTGTTCTCCATGTTGGGTGGGCTTCCGCTCACGGCGATCTCGTCGACGCTCGCGATCATTCTGGTCCTGGTGTTCTTCATCACGTCGTCTGACTCCGGATCGCTGGTGATCGACACGATCACGGCCGGCGGCAAGACCGAGGCGCCGACGGCACAGCGTGTGTTCTGGTGCGTTACGGAAGGTATCGTCGCCATCGTACTTCTGATCGGCGGCGGCCTGACGGCCCTGCAAGCCATGGTGAACGCCACCGGGATCTTCTTCACGTTGATCCTGCTGGTGCTGTGCTGGGCGATCTACAAAGGTCTGAAAAGCGAACCGCGCTGATCACGTCCCTTTCTGCGCCGCCGGGGAAGAACCGGCGGCGCAGCTATGTCTTGTCCCGAGTTTTTCAGATCGAACGGTAAAGGGGTCAAATGTCCGACGAGCCCCCAATCCTCCTCTGGTTCCGCCGCGATTTGCGACTGACCGATCACATAGCGTTGGATCGGGCCGTTCAGACCGGACGGCCCATCATCCCCGTTTTCATCCACGACGAAGTTGTCGAAACGTATCGGGCCGCCCCGACCTGGCGCCTCGGGCTGGGTGTCCAGCACTTCGCACAGCGATTGGCGTCCCTGGGCTCTCGCCTGATCCTGCGCCGGGGCACTGCACGCCTTGTCCTGGAGCAGCTTGTGGAAGAGACCGGTGCCGATACCGTCTGGTGGACCCGCGCCTACGATCCCCCGTCGATCGAACGCGACGAGGCCGTGAAGTCCGCGCTGACAGGGCAGGGCCTGACCGCCGGAAGCCATCCCGGTCACGTCCTATTCGAGCCCTGGAGCGTTGAGACCAAAACAGGCGGCTACTACAAGGTCTACACTCCGTTTTGGCGGGCTGTTAAAGACCGCCAGGTGCCTGAGCCGCTGACCGCCCCTTCCGAGTTGCGCACGCCTGACGAATGGCCCGACAGCGACGATATATCGGCTTGGGGGATGGGCGACGCAATGGATCGGGGGGCGGACGTGGTCCGGCCCTATCTGACCCTTGGGGAAGAGGCTGCGCAAGCGCGCATGTCCACCTTCGTCCGCGACCGCATCGACGCATATGACGACCGGCGTGACTTCCCGGGCGTCGACGGCACGTCAGGGCTTTCGGAAAACCTGACATACGGAGAGATTTCGGTCCGGTCCTGCTGGCATGCCGGTCTGCGCGCGCAGGCGGACGGGAAGGCCGGTGCGTTGGACTGGCTGAAGGAGCTGGTCTGGCGCGACTTCGCCTACCACCTTGTCTATCACACGCCGCATTTGATGACCGACAACTGGCGCCGGGAATGGGATGCATTTCCTTGGAACGAAGATGAGGAACTGCCCGAGGTGAAGGCCTGGAAGCAGGGCCGGACCGGCATCCGCTTCGTCGACGCCGCCATGCGAGAGCTGTACGTCACGGGCCGGATGCACAACCGCAGCCGGATGGTTGTCGCCAACTATCTGACGAAGAACCTGATGTCACATTGGAAAATCGGCTGTGCCTGGTTCGAGGACACGCTGGTCGATTGGGATCCCGCTTCGAACTCTCTGGGGTGGCAATGGGCCAGTGGGGCAGGCCCCGACGCGGCCCCCTATTTCCGCATCTTCAATCCGGTCACACAACTCGAAAAGTTCGACAAGGATCGCAGCTACGCCACCCGGTTCCTGGCCGAGCTGTCGGATGACCCGCCGGACACCGCTCTCGCCTTCTACGAAGCAATCCCGAAAAGCTGGCCGATGGCGCCGGACGACAATTATCCCGAACAGCCCATCGTCGGCCCGAAGGAGGGGCGGGAGCGTGCATTGAAGGCCTATAACGAGCGCGACTTCTAGCCGACCACCTGACCGTGAACGCCAGGGGGATGGACATTTCCCCCGCGTATGCGGTTCTTTCCCATATGAGAATGATCCGCCTGATTTCCGTTCTGACTCTGATCCTCGCAGTGCTGCCCTGGGGGGCATACGCCAATCGCATGCCTTCGGCTTCGGAAGACAGGGCGGTGGTCGTGGCGTCTGCCGCGGGCGCAGTCGCCGAGGCCGAGCGCAGGTGCCACGGAAAGTCCTTGCGCAGCGGACCGTGCGGCATGGATACCATCCTGCCGAGGGCGATTGATGTCCGGACGCCCTTGTCTGCGGCAACCATGCAGATCACCCAATCCCGTCCCGGCGATCTCTTTGCGCCCGACGGTTTGCTGGAGCCACCGAAAGCCGACTGAACGCCACCACGTTCTTTCCCCCCTTTCGACTGGAGTATCCATGCTCAGACGTTCTTTCCTGGCGGGTGGAATGGCGGCCGCGTCCGCTTGCGCCCGACCGTTGCCCGAACCCGAAACGACCCGCGCGGTCGCTCCGGCCCTGCCGCCGGCACCGCTGCCGATGCCGGCGCGCTATGGGGCGGTCCTGGGAGAGCCGTATCCCGTCCCGGCCGTTCCCGATGGCGTCGTCCCCCCGCATCTGTGGCGGCAGGAGGTCACCAATCCGTTCCCCGACCATCCCGAGGGGGCCATCATTGTAGATCCGGATGCGGCGTCGCTGCACCTGGTGATCCCGAACCGGCGCGCGATGCGCTACGGCGTCAGCGTCGGGGCCGCCGGTTTTTCTTGGGCGGGCCAAGCCGTCGTTCAGTTCCGACGGTCGTGGCCGCGCTGGAAAGTGCCGGACGAGATGATCGTGCGTCAGCCTGACTTGGCGCCCTACTCGGTCGCAAACGGCGGCATGGACCCTGGGCCGGGAAACCCGCTTGGCGCGCGGGCCCTGTATCTGTTCCAGGACGGTCGCGATACGCTCTACCGCATTCACGGAGGGTGCGAGCCCGAATATCTGGGCAAGGCGGTCTCGTCGGGGTGCATCCGTCTTCTGGATCAGGACGCCATCGATCTGGGCGAGCGCGTGGCGCACCACGCCCCGGTCACCGTCCTGAAATCGTTGAAACCGGGGGCAGTGGCGGCGCTGTACTGAATTGCAGCACAGTAGCGCGACAAGAAAAATCGTAGTTTACCGAAAAACACCGGGGGTCGCCGCCTTTGACGTGGCGACCCGTGACCGCGCATTGTACCTTGGGCTTCGAAGGAAGGGAGCATCCATGCCGGATTGGACCAAGGGCGAAAGCCGCTTCGGCTGGCCGCGTTTGACCGGTTCAAGGCTGCGCCGATATCGTCGGGAGGCGAGAGGAGCGGGGACGTCCATCGGACCGGAGCACCGCCCGGCCAACTCGCCGACACCCAATGTGGGCATGCGGGTCCCCCCGGTCAGGGCCCTCTGATGCCGACCTTTGCCAAGCTTTTGGCCGCGTTCGGCTTTGCCGTTCTGGCGTTTTCGATCTCGCTTCAGTTCCTGGCGACCTCGGACCTGGCCATGCGGACGGACTGGCTGGCTCCGGGGAACGCGATCATCGGCGCCCTTGTCGGATGGAAACTGACCGGATCGAAGGCGGGCGGCGGTCTCGCGTCGGGCCTGGGAAACGGTCTGACGGGAGGCGTCGTTCTGGGCCTGGTCGCGGTGTTCGTCTGGGCCATCCACCAGTCGGCCGTTCAGGCCCTGCGCCGCCGACTGGACGATCCTTCCGAGGCGATTTCCGTTCTGGGTGAGAAAGTCATCACGGTCGGCAGCTATCTGGCCCGTCCAGACTTGCTCGTTCTTCTGGGGGTAGGGTCCGTTGTGATTGGCATCCTTGTAGAGTTCATTGCGGGACGGCGCCGGTGAAGCACCTCTTTCTGTTCGGAACCCTGTGCGACCCCGAACTCCGGTCGATCGTTGTTGGACATGAGACGGAAGGCCGCCCAGCACGTCTGAAAGATTACGTCGTCGAACGGGCAGAAGCCGGGGATTGGCCGATCCTCGTCGCGCGGGCGGGCGCTACGGTCGAAGGGGTGCTCGTCACGCTGGACGACAAGGCCGCCGACCGCGCCGATTTCTACGAGGCGGCCTTTGCCTATACCCCGGAACCCTGCCTGCTCGAGACAGCGGAGGAGGGCAGGGTGGAGGCCCTGCTGTATCGCGCCCCCGGTGGTCGGGGATCCGGCACGGCCTGGTTGCTGGATGACTGGCAGCGCCTGCACGGCCCGCTGACCCGCACCGCCGCGCAAGAAGCGATGTCCCTCTACGGCAAAGTTGACGCGAAGACGCTGTGCCGCCGGATGCCGACGATCCGGGTCCGGGCCGCAGCCACGGTCCGCGCCCGCGCCACACCGGCCCCGTCCACCGTCCGAAGTCCCCGCCACCGCGACAGTGTCGAAATCCTCAATCACCGCCAGCCGTACCACCATTTCTTCGCCGTGGGACAGACGGACCTGCGCCATCCGACCTTCGCTGGCGGGATGAGCGCCCCCATGGAACGCGCAGGCCTTCATGCCGCGGATGCGGTCAGCGTGCTTCCCTTCGACCCGAGCCGGCGCAGGGTGCTTCTGGTCGAGCAATTCCGCTACGGGGCCTGGCTGCGCGGCGACCCCTATCCATGGCAGCTCGAACCGCCAGCAGGCCGGGTCGACCCCGGCGAAACCCCCGAAACTGCGGTCCGTCGCGAAGCGCTGGAGGAAGCGGGGATTTCCATCGGCAAACTCTTCAGGATTGCGGGTTATTATCCCGCACCCGGATCGATCACGGAATTCGTCGACAGCTACGTCGGGCTCGCGGATCTGCCCGACACCGCGGAAGGCTTGGGGGGGCTCCCGCAGGAGCAGGAAGATATCCGCATCCACATCCTGCCGTTCGACGACGCGATGAACCTGATCGAAACGGGAGAGGCATCCACTGGGCCTTTAGTCTTGTCGCTCCTCTGGCTCGACCGGGCGCTGCGACGGGGGGAACTGCGCTAGATCGCCGGGGACGCCTTGAACCGGCTTCTCCAGCGACCTAGTCTTCGTCTCCTGACGGGGCAGAAGCGAAAGGCCGAATTCATGAACGTCCACACGGATCTGGCCGATGCTGTCGGAAACACGCCCCTCCTTCGGCTCCGCGCGGCGTCCGAAGCGACGGGATGCGAAATATTCGGCAAAGCCGAATTCCTGAACCCGGGCCAATCGGTCAAGGATCGCGCTGCCCTTTATATCATCCGGGACGCGGTGAAGCGCGGCCTGCTCGAGCCCGGGGGCACGATCGTCGAGGGGACCGCCGGGAACACCGGTATTGGCCTCAGCCTCGTGGGGGCGTCCATGGGGTTCAAATCGGTCATCGTGATCCCCGAGACGCAGAGCCAGGAAAAGAAGGACATGTTGCGCTATGCCGGTGCGCAACTGGTCGAGGTTCCGGCCGTCCCCTACAAGAACCCGAACAACTACGTCCGATATTCAGGTCGCTTGGCCGAAAAGCTTGCCGCGACCGCCGAACACGGCGCGATCTGGGCGAACCAGTTCGACAACACCGCGAACCGTCAGGCCCATATCGACATGACCGGCCCCGAAATCTGGGACCAAACGGGCGGCAAGATCGACGGCTTCATCTGCGCGGTCGGAACCGGCGGAACCATTGCGGGTATGGCCGCGGCCTTGCAGCCCAAGGGCGTGAAGATCGGCCTCGCGGATCCCGAAGGCTCGGGCATGTTCAAGATCTATACCGGAGAAGAGAATCCGGGCGACTCGATCACCGAAGGGATCGGGCAGGGCCGCGTGACCCAGAACCTCGAGGGGTTCACGCCGGATTTCTGCTATCGCATCCCGGATTCCGAAGCGCTTCCGGTCATCTTCGACCTCCTGAAGCACGAAGGCCTGTGCATGGGGGGCTCAACCGGGACCAACGTTGCGGGCGCGATGAGGCTGGCAAGGGAGTTGGGGCCGGGTCATACCATCGTGACGATCCTATGTGACTACGGCACCCGCTACAGTTCCAAGATCTTTAATCCCGAGTTCCTGCGTGAAAAGGGACTGCCGACGCCGGATTGGCTGGAGGGCGGGGCGCGGATCGATTTGCCGACGGTCTACGAAAACCCCTGATCCTCGCCCAACGGTACTTGAACTCCCCCACCGCTCGCGTTTACACCCACCGGCGGAGAGGTGGCCGAGTGGTCGAAGGCGCACGCCTGGAAAGTGTGTAGGCGGGAAACCGTCTCGAGGGTTCGAATCCCTTCCTCTCCGCCACAGCCTGTCTGGGCTGGCGCAAGAAAAAATATAAACATCAGTGGTTTAGCGCCGGGCTCCTATCCTGCCTAGCTTGGACGTCTTGTTTTGCCACCCTTTTTGCACCACGTTCTGCTACACATGTAGCGGAAGCAGCCATGCCGAACATCATCCTTCGCGGTCGAACGTGGTACCTCAAGCGGCGGGTGCCGAAACGCTATGCGTCGGTCGAGCCGCGCCCGGTGCTCTGGGAAAGCCTGAAGACCGACTCGAAGAGCGTCGCCCTCGGCAAGGCCGAGCGGGTGTGGGCGGGCTATATCGACGGCTGGGAAGCGCGTCTTGCGGGACGCGACGGCGAAGCCGAGGCGCGGTTCCGGGCGGCGCAGGATCTCGCGGCCATGCGCGGGTTCTCGTTCCTGACCGCCGCCCAGGTGGCCGAGCGGCCGTTGCAAGAGGTGTTGGCCCGGGTCGAATCCGCCCGAACGCCGGACGGAGTGCCGGACCCCGTGATCGCCGCTGGCGTTCTGGGAGGTGTCGAGGCGCCCAAAGTGATGCTGTCGGAGCTGGTCGCGCGGGACGAGCAGATCTCGGCCCATGACAACCGCTTCAAGAGTTCCCAGCAGATGCGGGTCTGGCGCACCCCTCGCAAGCGCGCGGTGGCCAATCTCATCGCCGCCCTGGGCGGTGACCGTCCGGTCGTGGAAGTGGGCGCGGCGGAGGCGCGGCAGCACAAGCGGTGGTGGCAGGCCCGGATCGCCGAGGAGGGCCAGTCGGCGCAGACGGTGAACAAGGACTTCAACTACCTCGCCGGGATGTTCGCGCGGTTCTACGACGACATCGATCATCCCGACCCGCCGCGCCCCTATGCCGGGGTGTCGCTGAAAGACCGGCATGCGAAGATCAGGCGCAAGGACGAGGTGCCCGTGGCCTATATTTCCGAGCGGTGGCTCGCGCCCGGCGCGTTCGACGGCTTGAACGACGAGGCGCGGGATATCCTCCTCATCTCCGTCGAGACGGGGTGTCGGCAGAGCGAGATCTACAACCTGCCGGCGTCGGCCTTCCAGCTCGAGGCGCCGATCCCGCATCTGCTGGTCAGGAACGAGGCGTCCGATAACCCGAAGGAACGGCGCGAGGTGAAGAACCGGCATTCGATCCGGCCGGTGCCCCTCGTCGGCTTGGCCCTCGCCGCTGCCCGTCGGCATCCCTACGGCTTCCCGCGCTACCGGGGGACGGCTAGCTACAGCGCCACCGTGAACAAGTATCTCAAGGCGCACGACCTCGTCCCCGAGGGTGTCACGGCGGGAGGCATCCGGCACACCTGGGAAAGCCGGCTCAAGGCGGCCGGCCTGCCGATGGACGATCGCGGCGAACTGATGGGACATTCGGTCAGCGCGGTCCGCAACCGCGAGGCCTACGGCAACGACATGGATCTGGAGATACGGCGGGATCACGTGGCGTCGATCGCGTTCACGGTTCCGGATCATCTGGCGTAGGGGCGGCATTGCGCGATGCGCGCGCCTTGCGGATCTCCCGGGCGCGGGAGCGGGCATCCTGCTTCGCGCGGGCGGCGGCCAGGTCTTCTTCGAGCCGCTCGAAGATGGGCAGATATACGAGGTCGTCCTCGAGAAGCACCGCCACGTCTTCGAGCGCCTGTTCGATCCGCGCGATATCGATCTCGGAGATGCCGGGCTGACCCATCACGCACCTTCAGTCCGGCAGGACCGGAGATGGAGACGGAGGATGGACGGGCGGGTCATCGGGCAAAGTCTCTCCGGGCGCGCAACACGGGGGTTGCGCGGGCAAGGCAGGGCAAGGGTTGGTTTGTGGCGTCAGGGCCGGATTGGGCTCAATCTACCACGCGGCGGCGACATCGCCTCGTCTTAACCTGTCCGGAAACTGCTGTTTTCGTTCGCCTTCATCCCCAGGAAGCATGTCCGGAGCGCGTTTTCCGGCTTGACACTTACACGCCGGCCGAGCGTCACGGTTCGGCCAGGGTCGGACGGTTGTCCGGACGTTCCTTGGTGTCGAGATCGAGGCTTTCCGTCGATCCATCCGACCATCTGATTTTCAGCAGGCCCGCGGGAAGATCGGGGCGGAAGCGAGCGCCGGGGTCCTGCGCCCGGGCACGCTTCACCGCCGTGATCAGGCGGTGACCGCGTGTGACGCGGGGTCGAGGCCCAGGTGATACGTCAGATCGTGCAGCTCCGTTCGCAGTGCTGCCAGCTCGGCGTTCCGGGATCGGGCCAGGGCCAGCAGGTCGGCGATCTCCCGGTCGCGCCGATCCGCCGCGGCTTGAAGGGTGGTCAGCTGCGACCTCATTTCGGTCATCCCATCGGCCATCAGCATCGCCGACCGCGTCACCTCCTCCAGCGTCGCCTCGAGCTTCTGCGCCAATTCCTCCATGCTGATGTCCGGATGGCGAAAGAGGTCCAGGAGGAGCTGAAGGTTCCGGATGCCGTCCCCGTTCCGCAGGACCTGCTCGTGGGTCTCTTCCTGCTTCGTGAAGAGGTAACGAAGCCGGTTCAGGAGGGTGGGCGTGGGCGAGGGATCGTTCCAGATGGTCATTGGTCGTCTCCAGTTTGTTCAAGATGGTGGCCCAAGCGGGCAGTCGGGCGTGCAGACCTGTGAGCAGGGCCTGGAGGGGCAAGACCCGCCGGGCGGTCGCGAGGGTCCGGGCGTGGCGGAACCGGGCGGCGAGCCCGTCCGGGGTCAGGGTGTCGGAAAGCGTGCTGAGCCAGGCACCGGCTCCGGGCGCGTCCGTGTCGGCTTCGATCTTCAATCCCGCCTTCCCGGAGGTCGTCTCGCGTCGGACGATGCGGACCCCCTGGGGGCGCAGCGCCGCGTTCAGGGCTTCGAGATCGAAGGGCAGGCTGGCGAAGGCCGTCTCCAGGGCCGCGGCGGCCTTGGCCTTGAACCCGGTCCGGCGGCGCAAGGGGATCAGCGGCACGGCCCGGATCGGGTCGCCCGGCTCTTCGTAGTCGGGCTGGGGCAGGTCGGCGGCATGGCAGGCGGCGCGATGCGCGGCCGTGCAGTCCGCCTTCGTGGGATCCACGTCGAGGGCGCGGCCGGCGAAGGTGACCGGCAGAACATAGACATGGATATGGTCGCAGGTCGTGTCGCAATGCCGCCAGGCGACCCACGGGACCGTATCGGCGGGAATGCCGAAGGTTCGGAACACGGCGCGGATCACGTCTCGCCAGGCCTCATCAGAGAGATGCATCCCCTCGGGCGCCGACAGGGCGATGTTGAGGATCGGTCTGGGCTCCCGGCTGTTCCGGGCGAGTCGCTCAACAACCTGGCGGCGAGGCCGGGGAGACAGGCTTGCGATCGTGCCGCCGACGAGCTCGGCGCCCGCGCGGCCGTTATACGTGTCGGCGACAGAGACGTAAGCATGTCGCTTGACGTACGGCCTCATGTCTCATTTCCCGTGCCGAGGAGGACGGCTTCGCGAAGCTCCGCGATCACCGGGTCGAGCAGGGGGCGCAGATCAGGCCATGACGTCCGCGCGGCATCGAGATCGTGGAGCACCTGACCGGTGATCCCGATCATCTGCGCGACACTGTCCGCCGCGATGACCTCTCCGTTCAGGAGTGCCGCGCGGGTAAAGCCCGCGCGCGACAGACCCAGCAGCTTGCGCTGCGCCTCGGCCGCCGCGTGGTCTTCGGCAGTGAGCCACGTCTCCCATTTCACCTTCTGTTCCTTGCCCATGGCAAATCTCGTAGTTCCGCGGCCGGGCGTGGCCGTCTTCGAGATCGAAACTACCAAGGTCCGGCGAAAGAATCTGCCGGAAGGGTGTCCGGGAAAGCGTGTCCCGGACACGAACCTGTAGATTGCGCGGCGGCCTAGGGGATGCGCCGCCGCGCCGGCGTGACGAACGCCCGGCGCCGGTCGATAGAGACCTGCGGCTTACGTGGAACGGGCCGCCGGGATGCTGGGGGAGATGCCGCGCGCCTGTTGGTCGGTCGAAGGTCCGGCACCTCGTCACGGCGCGCTGCCGGGGGTGGGCGCCGCTTCAGGCCGCGGTCCGCCGAAGGCGTCTGGCCGGGCGGATTCTTGCTGCACGGTCTAGGTCCTTGCAAGACGCCGTTATGATGATGGCTAGAGTGATTATGATGCAAGCTGAACCGACATACGCGCTGCCGGGGCGATGTCGTTCATAGCTCCTCGATGGACGCGCCGATCATGTCGTGCAGGGTGTTCCGCATCGTGCTGGACGGCGATGCCTGCCCTCGGTTTCGGAGGACGCCGCGGTTCGGTAAAAGCCGAGGCGATCTGTGCAAGGATGAATCGCGTGAACAACCCTCGCTGCTCGATGAAGGTGGCCGGTTCCCGTTCTCAACTGGAACGCAGGTGGTTAAGGCAAGACATGCCGACATTGCTATGGGATCGGGCGAGAGTATTGGTTCGGCCCCGTTCGTAGGCGCAGGCATCGGCGTTCTCACACCCCGAACGGATCGCGCCGCAATCGGTAGACGCGCGGCCGATCCGGAACGTAGCGTCCGCGAGGCCGCAGCACGGAGCAGGGCCATCTATGGATTTGGCTGGACGAGCGGGCTGTGCCGGCGTTCTCGGTTCGTCTTCTGCCGGTCGACGGTCCTGGCGCGCTCGGTTGCGCGCGGCTTCACGTCCGGAACCTTCGGTTGGGATCACGACGCCCTCATCTCAGCAACGATTCTCGTTTACGGTATCGGCGTCGTAACCCGCAACGTAAGAGCCTTCGAGACAATCGACGTGCCGTTGATCGACCCGCGGGTATAAGGGAAGGCAGGGGCTAACCATACAGCCGACTTATGGGATCCGGGTCAACGCGCTGCGCGGGCGCGGTTAAGCTCCAGCAGGTGGGCGAGGGCGTCGTCCTCTGAAATGTCGGCGGGCCAGCCGTAGGCGTCCGCGACGGCGGCATCGAGCCGGTCGTGCAGGCCCGCAAGCCAAGCGGGACGCGCGTTATAGAGCTTCGTCAGCGTGCGCTTCTTCAGCTCCTTCGCCGCCGCCTCGTCTTTGGGCAGGATGCGGTCGGGATAGCCCTCGACCACCTCGGGCTCGCGCCGGACCAGTTCGGGCGGGTTCAGCCACGCCTCGCGCTTCTCATTAAGCACCCACGCCGCCGCGGCGATGGCCTCGGCGCGCGGATCGTTCGCATAGTCGGCGGCGGGGGACGCCCCAACCTTCACCGGACCCTGAAACGCCACCCCCTTATTCTCCCCCAACCTTTCCGCCGTCGTCAGGTCCAGCCCCGCCGTCAGGTCCGCCGCGATGCGCTCGACTTCCGTGCCGTCGAGGCGCGGACGGCTGTTTGTTGTGGGCTCTCCGAGCATCACCATCGACACGCGCACGGCGGCGCCCGCGACGGTCCAGGGCTCGTCCGACCATGCCTCAAAGATCGCGCCGGCCTCGGCCGGTTTAGTGAGCACCGTGCGGTTGGCCCCGCCCCGGATCGAATTTGTCGTAACCAGCCCCGCTCGTCGGGTCCGTCCCGCCGCAATGGCTTGCCAGGCGCCCGCGACCCAGTAGGCGACCAGATCGGCCCCGCCCGGCACCTCCGGCCACGCCGCGCGCAGGCTCATCGCGTAGCCCTCGCTCAGCTCGCCCACCATGCGCTTGTTGCCCAGGAACGGCGGATTGCCGATGATGAACTCGGCAGCGGGCCAGTCGGCCGCTGTGCCGTCCGCGCCCAGCACCGCGTCGCGGCACTCAATGGTGCCGAGGGGCTTCAGGATCGGGTCCTTCGATGCCTCGAACCCGTTGCGGCGCATCCACTGGATCTCGGCGATCCAGGTCGAGACGCGGGCAAGCTCGGCCGCGTAGGGGTTCAGCTCGATCCCCAGCACGCATTCGGGCCCGACCTGCGGGGCAGGGCGGGGCAGTCCCAAAGCCTCGGCGTCCAGACTGACGCGGTGTTCCAGATCCTTCAGCGCCGTCAGCGCGAGATTCAGGAAGTTCCCGGACCCGCAGGCGGGGTCCAGCACGCGCACCGCGCGCAGCCGTTCGAGGAACCCCAGATGCGCCTTTACCGCCGTCTCATGCGCCCGGTTCGCGCGCCGGGTCTGTGCGCCCGACTTGGCGGCGGCACGGGTGCGTGCGGCCTCGGCCTTGGCGTCCCGCTCTTCCTGCAAAGCCGCGGCGATGATCGCCCGGGCGGCTTCCCATTCGGCCTTCAGCGGGCGCAAGACCACGGGGTCGACGATCTGCATGATCTTGGCGGCATCGGTGTAATGCGCGCCAAGCTGGCTGCGCTTGTCGGGGTCGAGCCCCCGTTCGAACAGCGTGCCCAGAAGCGAGGCGTCGATCTGGCTCCAGTCCATCTTCGCCGCCTTGCGCAGCATCCCGATGTCATCCGCTGTGACAGGCAGGACGGTCTCGTCGTCAAACAGGCCGCCGTTGAACCAGGGGATCGGGGTGTAGCCGATCTTGCCGCCTTTTGTCGCCATGGCCCTGAAGAGGTCCCGGCAATTCTCCTCAAACGAGGCGGGATCGGAAACGATGACCATCTTCTGGAACATCTTCTCGGGCAGAAGATTCACGTCCTCGGCGAACATGCAGAAGACCAGGCGATTGACGAAATGCGCCACCTCTCCGGCGGCGTGGCCGGACTGGCGCAGGCGCAGGGCCAAATCGGCAAAGGTAGCGGCGGCGTCTTCGGTCAGGTCGGCGCGGGTCCGGCGGGGCCGAAAGCTTAATGGGTCCTCGAAGGCGCGGCACAGCAGGTCCCGGGTGGCGGCATCGCGCAGGTCGTCGATGGCGATGTCGTGGCGTTCCTGCACGGCCCCGGTGAACGCCGTGCGCAGGACAATGGCTTGCGTGTCCGAGACGATCAGGAGCGGTGGGTGGTCAAGCGCCGGTGCATAGCGTTGCACCTGGGCGTAGGCCGCGTCGAGGTTGGCCTTCGTTTTCTTGTACTCCCAGGCGAAGGCGTCCTTTAGCCAGACATCGGCCCACCCGTCGCCGCCCGTCGTCTTGCCCGCGCCTTTCTCGAACTCGAACGTGCCAGCGGTAAGGGGGGAAGGTGGATCAATGCCCAGAAGGGCGCAGAGATCGCGGAAATGAGATTGCGCGGAGGCGCGCTCGGACAAGGGGTTGCCCGACCAGGTCCGGATGAAATCGTCAGGGGTCATACGCTCAGAACCGATCCTTCAGCCGCTGCATGAAGTCCATGCGCTCATGCAGAATGGCGATAATGATCGGCCTGTCGCCGGTAAGCCAGACGATGTGATGATGCTCGCACCGAAGAATGCGGACATCGTTGGGTAGTTCGTCAAATGACCTCGACCGCGCGCGGCCTTCCCCCACAGCGTCGAAGCATGCCCCGATCCGGTCGAAGTACCTGTCGGCCTGATCGCTCCCCCACGTCTCGTAGGTGTAACGCCAGATGTCCCGCAGATCTTCTTCGGCGGCGGCCGTGAGGTCGTAGGTCTTCATACAGACGGCTACAGCCCGACTTGCTTGCGCGCTTCGCGGCGGATCTCGTCCATTGACTTGTTGGAAAGATTGCTTCGACGCGCTTGTTCAATCCGGGGTTCCAGAAACTCAGCCAAGACACTGAATGCCTCATCTTCGGTCATTCCCTCGAGGGGAGGGGCGTCCCTCAACGTCCGGTTCAGGACGTAGTCCTTGATGCTCTGACCCTTCAGGGCAGCGATAGCCTTGAGCTTCTGGTGCTCTTCGGGGGTGATGTCGATCGATAGTCTAGGCATGCCCGTCTTCTAGCATCGTCCCGGCAACAAAACAACATTTGTGCGCGGAAGGCGCTTAACGGACTGAGTCATTTTGTTAAATGCGCGACCCGGTACGACCGGCGTCCTTGCAACAGGAAGGGCGTATTCCGTTGAAAAACTCTCGCTTGATCGAGGGCCATCTCGTTGGTTCAATTCCGGCATAAGGCGGGAGGAATGGCGATGATGGGACCAAGGCAGGAGGCGCAACCGGCGCTTTTCTATGAGTTCTCGCTTGAGGATCACGTCCCGCAAGACCACCTGCTTCGCTCCATTGACCGCTTCGTCAATCTGAGTAGAATCCGCGGCCATCTGGCGGAATTCTACAGCCATACCGGCCGTCCTTCGGTTGATCCCGAGCTGCTGATCCGGATGCTGCTGGTCGGCTATTGCTTCGGCATCCGGTCGGAGCGGCGGCTGTGCGAAGAGGTGCATCTGAACCTGGCGTATCGGTGGTTCTGCCGGCTCGACCTGAGTGACCGCGTTCCAGACCATTCGACCTTCTCCAAGAACCGGCATGGTCGGTTCCGGGAGAGCGAGCTGCTGCGACACCTGTTCGAAGTGATAGTCGCACGGTGCATCGCCGAGGGCCTGTTCAGCGGGCAGCGCATGGCGGTCGATGCCAGCCTGATCGAGGCGGACGCCAACAAGCAGAACTCGACGCCGAAGGAAGAATGGGACGCTGAACGGATCGACCCGGTAGATGCACCCCGCGCGGTCCGCGAGTATCTCGACACGCTGGACCAGGCTGCGTTCGGCGCCGCCAGCGAGGTCCGGCCCAAGTTCACTTCACATTCCGACCCGGCCAGCCAGTGGACCGCCGCGCGTAAAGGGCCGGCATTCTTCAGCTATTCCGACAACTATCTGATCGACACGGATCACGGGGTGATCGTCGACGTGGAGGCCACGCGGTCGATCCGACAGGCCGAGGTCGGATCGACGAAGACCATGCTGGACCGCGTGAAGGACAGGTTCGGTCTGCATCCCGAGCGCCTGATCGCGGATACGGCCTACGGCACCGGGCCGATGCTGGGCTGGCTGGTCGAACGCAAGATCACCCCGCACATCCCCGTCTTCGACAAGTCGGGACGCAGCGACGGGACCTGGACCCGGGCGGACTTCGAATGGGATGCCGAGAACGACCAGTACATCTGCCCCGAGGGCCACGAGCTGAAGCAATTCCGCCGGAACTATTCCGATCCAAACCGGGGGCCGACCGACAAAGGGACGGCCCGCTATCGGGTGTTGAAAGAGGTTTGCCAGGCCTGCCCATCCAAGGCGAAGTGCTGCCCGAACGCGGACGCCCGCAAGATCACCCGCGAGGAGCATGAGGACGCACGCCAAGTCGCCCGCGACATCTCCAAGACCGACCAGTACGTGATTTCGATGAGGCTAAGGAAGAAGGTCGAGATGCTCTTCGCGCATCTCAAGCGCATCCTCGGCCTTGGAAGGCTCCGATTACGTGGCCCGAGCGGCGCGAATGACGAATTCCTCCTCGCCTCCACCGCCCAGAACCTCAGGAAGCTGGCGAAGATACTTCCCGCACCGCAGCAAACGCGAAACGCTTGAAGCGGAGGCGTTTGGGCCTGGGTAAACCATCGCCATTCTGCACTCGCGAACGGGTGTTTTTCCACAGAATCGGCGGAGAGCGGACCTTCGCTGCATGTGCAGGATGACCGAATGAACGGTCGGGGAGCTGGCTTTCGCTGCGGCCTCCGTAGATTGCAGAAATCGCTGGAAGCGGACCGTCTGCCGCCGTCCTGGCCGACGGCACGCGAACAAGGCGAGCCGTCACGTTTCGCTCAGGTCAGACCGGGCGGCGCAGGGCCTTGCCTTTAGCAGCGCGAGGCTGGACCAGCGGCGGGGTCATCCTGGCGCTGGCAACGAGAAAAGCTCATACAGATGTGGGCTTTTCTGACGCGCGCAGTTAATTCTATGCTGTAGGCAACCTCATTGGCGGAGATTGGACGATTGAATTTTGAAAGCTGCGGGCCGTTTGAGTTCCCGCGAGATAGGGCCAAACACTGGCGAACAGAATTCTGGGAAGAAGTCGAGTATGTCTGGGAAGGTTTGAGCAACGCTGTAGGCTGCTACGCCTTCTGCATCGACAATGGACGTAAAATACGCCCATGGTATGTCGGGAAAACGCTTGCGCAGGGTGGATTTCAAGATGAAATATTTACTCCGCATAAACTTGATCATTACTCTTCGATCTTGGTCCCAGGTGATGCGCACAAATCCTACCGTCGCGGCAAACCTTCAATTATTCTCTTTCCATTAGTTACAGCTACATGGAGACTCTCAGAAAATCGTAGCAGTTCCGAAGCTTATGTTGACTGGCTGGAAACAACTCTTATCGGCATGGCGCTGTCGCGAAATCCTGAAATTGCAAATACCAGCAAGACGCGCTTCCATCGAGAAGTCTACGTCAATGGAATTATTGGCGGACAGTTTCAAGGTCGACCGAGCGATGGCGCAAATTTTGCCAGACGAACATTTCGGGCAGAATAAACGTGCCGAGGAGCTATCGCGTCTCCAGAGGGCGCCGCGAGGCTCAGTATGGCCGCAAGCTGCGCCCGACATGGCTTCGCGCCCAGGGCTGAGACCCAGCCCCCGCCGCATCCGAGGCCAAGTCTCGAAGAGGGCGGTTTTCGGACTTTCTCTGCAAGTGCAAACGTAACTTGGTCAAGGTTCAGGACCTGACATTCAGTTAGGCCCAACTCCCCAGATCCAAGGAAGCCGAAACTGACCGCGCTACCAAGAATTCAATATCGGCGCGAGGCACTGGCTTATCAAACGAAAAACAGTGTTGTCGCGGGGTGAGTTGGCGTACCTCAAATCAAAAATTATGCACGCCCAAAGCATTGTAATCTATTTGTAAGGAACTCATATTGCGTGAGAACAAAAGGGGAAATTAGAGTATGGCTGTTGCGATCACCAAACAGGCCGAAGCATATCTTGAGGCTTTGACAGAGGCGCTCGAGATCCCGTCGGCACGCTACGAACAGGCGGAAAAGAGCTATAAATCACTCGGCGACTGGCTGCATCGGGACGCGTCCAGCGTCCGGGATCATGATCCGGAAATCTTTGTGCAGGGTTCCTTTCGGCTCGGCACGGTCACCAGGCCGATATCTGACGATGAAGAGTATGACGTGGACTGCGCCTGCTCGCTCACAAGTCTGAGCAAGTCTGACCTGTCGCAGCACGATCTGAAAGACATGCTGGGTGAGGAAATCAAGCTCTACCGTGACAGCAAGTGCATCAAGAAACCGGTGCACGAAGGCCGACGGTGCTGGCGTCTTGAATACGCCGATGGCGCCCAGTTCCATATGGACATCGTTCCCTGTATTCCAAACGCCGAAGATCAACGACTGCTGCTTGAGGCGCGCAATCTCGATGCACAGTTTGCCGACACGGCCATCGCCATCACGGACAATGAGGAACCGGCGTATGACGCCGTAACGGACGATTGGCCACGTTCCAATCCGCGGGGTTACGCGGAGTGGTTCAAATCGCGCATGGGCGACGTTTTTCTCCGCAAGCGTCAGCAGATCCTGAATGAAATGCGCGCGGAGGGTGTGACCGCCAGTGTCGAAGACATCCCGACATATCAGGTGCGCACACCGCTGCAATCCGCCATCATGATTTTGAAACGGCATCGTGACTCAATGTTCGCGGATGATCCCACGGACAAACCGATTTCGATCATCATTTCCTCGCTTGCTGCGCACGCTTATCAGGGAGAGGAAACGATTGGCTATGCTCTACTGTCGATTCTGAGCCGGATGGAGGACGCAATCGAGCATGACGGGACAAAGTACATCATCAAGAACCCGACTGACGCGCTCGAGAACTTCGCTGATAAGTGGGAGGACCACCCGGAGCGCGCCGATGCGTTCTTCGAATGGCTGAAGCAAGCGCGAGAGGATTTTTCCGCCGTCGGCCGTCTGGCCGAACACAGGCGCATGGCAACTGTGCTGGCGAGCCGTATGGGGCGGGATCTCACCGATCGGGCAAGCAATGGTGTATTGCAGCCATCGCGGCCAAGCTCGTCCGGTCTTGTGAAGGCTGCAGGGGTAGCCTCGGCGACCTCAGCCCCCAGTGTTTCCTTCGCAGACACACCTCGGACGCCTAAAAAGCCTGACGGTTTCGCATGACTTGGTGGCTCCTGCAGAATTCAAGACTGGGGACGGAAAAGGCCGCCCTCGCGGAACTTGAGGGCGGCGCGGATTGGCTGTCTGTCGGAAAATGGCAAGCCAACAGCGATCTCGAGATGTGCGTCGATTTCACAATCATGCATGGCGATAAGCGGTTTGTGTTTCAGATGCGGTATCCAAGTGTTTTTCCAGATACGCCGCCGATGATTTTCACAGAAGACGCGTCGCAAATTTCGAACCATCAATATGGGGCTGACGGTGAGCTTTGCCTCGAACACCGGCCGGATAACTGGCATCCTTCGATCACGGGCGCGGATATGGTGGCGAGCTGCCAACGTCTGATTGTCGAAGAGCAGCCTGAGAGTGGCGAGATCGTGCGTGCGCGATCCGCACACACTGCATCTCTCGGACGTGACCTTCGATCCAAGTCCTGTCGTTTCTTGATGAGCGAGAATGATCTGAAAGCAGTCAACGAGCTGCCGGACCTCGAGGAAAGAGAGTTCACGCTTTCGGAGCGGAAGGCGGCAACCAGCTATCTTGCTTCACTCACACGCATCGGACCAAAGGATGATCCGACCTGGGTTAGCGATCTGGTTTTGCCCGATGGATTTGCGAAAGAAACGGGAACGGTCGTGCGCGTGCCGGGAGCAGGGAACTTTGGCGCTGTTACCGTCGAATCCCTTGGTGCTTTTCTGGACGGCGAAGGTCTTGGTGAACTGCGGGGCAGAGTGTTCGACACTGATGCGTTCACCCATTTGCTGTTGGGCTACGAAGAGAAATGGGAGCTGTTCTCGATCTTTGGCAAGCCTGACGACCGTAAGGTCTTGCCTTACAAGACCGTGATCGTTCCGGCCGCGCAGAGACGTGTGCCTGACGAGTTCAAATTGCTGGCTGACAAAACTGTCGGGATCGTTGGATGCGGCTCCGTTGGATCGAAGGTCGCGGCCAGTCTTTGCAGGACGGGCGTGGGCAAGTTTCTCTTAATTGATGAAGACATCTTTTTCCCCGGGAATGCGGTGCGCAACGAGTTGGACCTGAGTGTCACGGGCGCGCACAAGGCGTTCGGTCTGCGCGAGCGGCTGAAAAACCTGGCGCCTGAAGTGAGTGTCAGAGCATTTCGCATGACGCTTGGCGGCCAAGAAAGCGCGGCTTCTATGGCCGGCGCGCTTGAGGCACTCGGGGAATGCGATGTGCTGGTCGACGCCACTGGGGCGCCGACCGCGTTCAACATGATCGCCTCAATGGCTACGCGCAAAAGTAAGCCAATGGTGTGGGCCCAAGTGTTCGCCGGGGGAATTGGTGGTCTTGTGGCCAGGGCGCGGCCCAATATCGATCCAATCCCGCTCATGGCGCGGGGGCAAATCGACAGCTGGTGTGAGGATCAAGGCGTCGAATGGGTCAAGCCGGAGGATCCAGAGCGCTATGCCGGTCAGAGCGCTGATGGGACGCCAATGCTTGCGGACGATGCAGATGTCAGTGTCATTGCCGCGCATGCCAGCCGCTTCGTGATCGATCTACTGGCCCGACCGGACGGCAGCATCTTTCCGGTCTCTGCCTACGTGATCGGCCTTTCATCGGAATGGCTGTTTGACCAACCCTTTGACACGCGGCCAATCGATTTGATCCCTATTGGGGAATGGGGTGAAACCATCGAACCGCTTGACGCGGATGCCTTGGTCGAGATCCTCAAGGCCCATTTGCCGCCAAAGGAGAACGCGGATGCAGTTGCAGTTGCCGACTGATGTTCTGCGACGCATGCGGCGCCATCTGTTCATGTCAGGGTCACGTGAGATCGGCGGCATCTTGATGGGCGAAGAGATCGGCGACCAAATGTTTCAGATCGTCGACTTCAGCGTAGACACATCCCGCGGAACACGAGCGCAATTTGTGCGCGACGCCGATCATCACGATGAGGCCCTTTCGACTTTCTTCGAAAGAACGGGTGACGAATACAGTCGCTTCAATTATCTGGGCGAATGGCACAGCCATCCGAGCTTCAGTGTGAACCCCAGTCTTCAAGACGTGCACGCCATGCAGGACCTCGTGGACGGCTCTGGAGGGGTGGATTTCGCCGTACTCTTCATCACTCGGCTGAGATGGTATTGGCGCTTCGAGTGCAGTGCCCATCTCTTCGTTCGCGGCCATCCTCCTTCCATGGTCACCGTCACAAGTGTGGCACGCTACTCTTAAATGAAAGACCGGCTCGAGAATGCTGAAACGACACTTCGACAACTTTCTCACAAAGCTCATCGACTGGCAGTTCCGGGTCGCAACGATCGAACGATATCTGATCGGGACGGGCGTAGGTTTGTTGATCGCGATCTTCGGCGGTGTGCCCCTGATCCTTGAACTTTTGCGATTTGTCCTTGGAGCCGTTCCTGAAGGCATCTGTCCGTCGTCAGATAATTTGGGACGTTTGAGCGCTTTCCAGACTGGAGGCTCTGGCTCACCGCTGATTGATGCTATGCGTTTTCAGTTTTGTGGCGCAAGCGCCGGGCGAGCATGGTTTTTCGTTT
>NZ_ONZF01000002.1 GCF_900302445.1 Palleronia abyssalis
AGGAATGGGTACGTTCCCACGTGTTACTCACCCGTCCGCCGCTCACCCGAAGGTGCGCTCGACTTGCATGTGTTAGGCCTGCCGCCAGCGTTCGTTCTGAGCCAGGATCAAACTCTCAAGTTGAAACTGCCAAAAGCAGTATCCTTGACGCTCGAACCCTCGCACATCTTCCAACGGCCTACAAAATACCAACCCGCTAAAGGCCGGTACCCCGAAATAACCGCTGAAAGCTTTCTGCTTGGTCAAAGTCACCGAAGTAACTCGCACCAAACAGTGAAGCTGTCTCCCTCATCATCACCCGGAGGCTAGAGGGCCGATATACGAGAGCTGATCCATCGAAATGAACCGTGACCGCCCGCATATCTCTTCAGATACCATCAGTTTCAAAGAGCACGGCACAAAAAGCCGACATGATGCGCTTTAAACTACCAGCGCGCCCCGCCTGCCTTGTCCTCAATCTAGGTTGCCGCGTTTGCCTCAAGTCCTTCCGAGTGTCAACCGCTTTTTCGCGACCGTCCCGAAATTACTATCCGCCCCGTTTGGCGCCGCCTCGTAAACTTCAGGGCCTCCAAGTCGTCAACCGCCTGTTCCAGCAGCAACTTCCCAAGTCCCGTCCGCCCCGTCCAGCGTCCCGCCAGCGCCTCAGCGCCGCCGGTGAAGCGCCTTCTACGGATCACACGCACACCCCGCAAGCGGTTTCTGCAGAAAAAGGCGGGGTATTCGTCATCAAGACTTAACCTTTCTCTTGCATGGTGGAGAAGCGCAGAGATTGCAAACCGCGGCGACGGCGTGCGTAACTTTGCTACGTGACGCTGCGAGCGTGCGGCTAGGGCACGAGTGACGGCCCTTTGGAAAAGAAGAAGGCGGGGGCCAGTACCCCCGCCAAGTGATTCAAACAGCCACGAGAAACTCGCCCATCAGTTTCCGTCGACTTCTTCGATCTTTTCATCCCCGGCCTCGTTCGACTCGTTCGCTATGTCCTCCGAGTCGTAGATATCGTTAGGCGCTTCGACGTCGAAATGTCCGACGTCCGGGGACGCGGTGCGCAGCCTTACATACCCTAGCACGCGATTCTTTCTGGTTGGATCGACGACAAGCATCTCCCCTTCATAGACAGAGAACTCGGTCAGCTCCTGAATATTGGTGAAATGGGATATAATCAGCGCAGGACCATCGCCTTCGCTACCATCCCAATTCGAAATGATCCCGCGCAGACCGGTCACATTCTCGGCGCCTTGCAGGGACAGCAACAGGTTTACGTCCGAAATGGTCTCAGTCGGGATGGCCTCCCAGACATTGGGCTCGGCCGTCTCGTACCCCTCGCCCAGCATTTCCAGGGTTTGTTGGTTCCGGCACCATTCGCTGACGTAAATCTTGCCGAATTTGATGTCGTTGAACGCCAGCAGCGCACCGAGGTCCTTCATATCCTCGCGCCCATCCTCAGACAGGATTCGCTGGTTGTCACAATCGGTCGGGGCAACATCCTTCTCGTCGAGCTTGCTCCAGTCCGTCGGACCATGCCGCATCAGGAAGACGACATCATCGCGCAGGAACATCTCGTCGAAGCTCTGAATGGGCTCGAACCGGATTGCGTTATCGATCTGAGACCTGTCGATGCCGCCACCCGGCATCGGAATCGCCATTTCCCCCACGAAGGTCGTGATCGGTTCGACGGCATCGGGATCGGGCGCGGCATGCGCAGGGGCGGTCAAGGCGGTCAAGGCGGTCAAAGCAGTCGCCAATACAATGTTTCGAAACATATGCGGTCCTCTTCAGGCGGCGAATTCACGCCGCAACGTCGGTATGCGATAGGCAAGGAGAGCCAGAACAAGAGCCAGATAAATCAGCGGCTCGATCTCCCACACCTTCTGGACCATCACGTAGTGGACCGCACCTGACACACAAATCACGTATGTGAGCATATGCAGTCTGCGCCAGCGCATAGGTCCCATCCGACGGACAGAGAAATTGTTGGATGTTGCAGCGACGGGAAGCAGTAGAACAAAGCCCACCATACCGATCGTGATATACGGTCGCTTCACGATATCGGACCACATCCGCGCCGGATCCTGGACATCCAGAACGCCCCAGACCAGCAAATGGCAAGCCACATAGAAGAAGGCCAGAAGCCCCAGCGCCCGACGATGCATGATCAGGCTGACGCCGGTCAGCTTGCGCAGCGGGGTCACGGCAAGGACGACGACCAGCGCCTGCATCGCCAGTTCGCCCAACGCACGTTCCAGGCTGTTGACGGGTTCGACCCCCATCGCCCCGGTCAGCGCCAGATAGAGGTAATAGAACGGGATCACCGCACCGATCAGGTAGACGACCCATGAGGGAACCTTGCGGAGCGCAACGTTCACCCGTTGCGCTGTCGTCATCAGAACTGTGCCTCGAGGTCCATACCTTCATAAAGCGGCGCCACTTCGTCATACCCGTTGAACATCAGGGTATCGATCCGCTTGGAAAACAGACCGCCACCCACGCGGCGCTCGGTCGCCTGGCTCCATCGGGGGTGATCCACGGTCGGATTCACATTGGCATAAAACCCGTATTCGGACGGGCCCGCCTTGTTCCACGTCGTCGATGGCTGATCGTCGGTCAGCGTGATCCGCACGATGGATTTGATTGACTTGAATCCATACTTCCACGGGACGACCAAGCGCATCGGTGCGCCGTTCTGGTTCGGAATAGGCTCATCGTAGAGACCCGTGGCCATGATGGTCAGCGGATGCATCGCCTCGTCCATTCGAAGCCCTTCGATATAGGGCCAATCGAGGATCGGGTATTCCTGCCCCGGCATCTCTTCGGGGCGCATCAGGGTCTGGAACTCGACGAAACGGGCTTCGGGGTTCGGCCCCGCCAGCGCCAGAAGGTCGGCAAGTTCGAACCCCTGCCACGGGATCACCATCGACCAGGCTTCCACACACCGCAAACGATAGATCCGCTCTTCGATATCCATCTGGGCCATGATGTCGTCAAAGGCGTACGTGCCCGGCTTGTCGACCATGCCGTTGATCTCGACCGCCCACGGCGAGGTCGTCAACTGACCGGCATTCTCCTTCGGGTCGGTCTTACCGGTCCCGAATTCATAAAAATTGTTGTAGGTCGTGATCTCTTCGAAGCTGTTGGGCTCAAGCGCGTCGGTCTGGGCCGCGGCAGGCCAGGCAGACAGCGCCAGTCCGGATGACCCGGCTGCGATCAATTGACGGCGGTTCAGATAGCATTGCTTCGGGGTCGCATCACCCCGGGAAAGGTCGTTCGTCCAACGGCGGGCCATGATCTCTCCTCGTTACTCGATCCGCTACATAGCATCTGGACGATGACACTCAAATGAAAGGCCGGTGAAGCTGGACGCCGCGCCAGCGCACAGGCATGGTCGCGGCAAACGAAAAGAGGCCACTTATGCTGCTCGTTTGTACGGTCGTTGGATACCTTGTCGGCTCGATTCCGTTCGGGCTGGTCATCACGCGGGCATTCGGCCTGGGCGACCTGCGTCAGATCGGTTCGGGCAATATCGGCGCGACGAACGTGCTGCGCACCGGCAACAAGCTGGCGGCGTTTTTGACCCTGATCTGCGATGTCGGGAAGGGCGCGGCCGCGGTTCTGGTCGCCCGCGCCTTACTGGGCGAGGCGGCAGCCCTCGTCGCAGGGGCCGCCACTTTCGCGGGCCACTGCTATCCGCTGTATCTGGGCTTCAAGGGCGGCAAAGGGGTCGCGACGTTCCTCGGTACGGCCATCGCTTTGTCATGGCCCGTGGGTCTTCTGACTTGTGCGGCATGGCTTTTGACTGCCCTGGTAACACGAATCTCGTCGCTCTCGGCCCTTGTCGCAGCCCTTTTGTCGCCGGTATTCGCAATGTTGTTCGGACTTCCGACAGTCGCGGCGGCGGTGGGGATCATGGCCGTCTTCATCTTCCTGCGCCACCGCGCGAACATCGCCCGCATTCGCGCCGGGACCGAACCCAAGATCGGCAAGAAAGCTTGAGGGAATTCCTGTCCGCCTTCGACGCTTTGCCCGACGGCGCGTTTCGTGCCGAGTGGCAAGGATCACCATACGTCGCCGTAAAGTCATCCCATGCGGCGGGGAAAAGTGAAAAACTGGTGGCGCATGAAGCAGGTGGAACTGGCTATATCAGCCTGAATATCTACCGGCTTTCCGATGGCAGGGTCCTGTTGAAGCCCTGCGAGATGCCCGAGGACCGCGTCAGACGCTTCGTCCTCGAGGCAAAGGTCGGCGAGCCATAGCCCGCCGACCCGGGTGTCTTACGGGCAGGCAGCAGTGTAACGCTGACCGGCCGAGTTCTCATAGACGCAGTTGCCGTTGTTGTTGCGGCCGACATAGTTCCCGGCCGCGGCGCCGACGGCACCGCCGATCAGCGCGCCAGCAACGCGATCGTCATCGCCCGACACGGCAGCGCCGGTCGCGGCGCCCAAAGCGGCGCCGGTCAGCGCGCCCTGGTTGTTGGTGGTCTGGCAGCCAGCCATCAACGCCACGATGGGCAGTGCAACGAGAATCTTTTTCATGATCCATTCCTCCAAAGATGCTGGGGAATACCTACGGCACTTCGCGCCGGCGTCCAGCCATGTTGCGGGAATCTGCGCTGATTTCCGCTTGGTCCCTCAATACGCGTATTCAGCGAAAACCTTGGTGACGTCTTCGCTCCAATCTCCGTGATAGCGGGCTAAAAGATCGTCAGCGGGACCGGCGCCTGCGTCGACACTTTCACGCAAGGCATTGAGGAAATGCGACTCGTCGGGGATCATCCCCCCCGCACCGGGACGCGCCCGGGCCTTCAAACCGGCCTCTGCAATCTCGACGCAGGACCGCGCCAAATCCAGCATCGAAATACCACCGACCTTCGCTTGCAGCCCATCAACCGACGCAGCCACACGCAGCGCATCGCGCGTCTCGGCATCCCATTCGCGGAACAGATCCGTCGCGGCATCCAGTGCGCTCTGGTCGTAGGTCAGGCCGACCCAGAAGGCCGGGAGTGCGCATAGCCGGCGCCACGGCCCGCCATCTGCGCCGCGCATCTCGATGAATTTCTTCAGCCGCGCTTCGGGAAAGATTGTCGTCAGATGGTCGGCCCAGTCCGACATCGTCGGCTTTTCGCCCGGGAGGGCCGGCAGGTCACCTTTCAGGAAATCGCGGAATGACTGGCCCAGCGCGTCGATATACGTCCCGTCGCGATAGACAAAGTACATCGGCACATCTAGGGCGTAGTCCACCCACCGCTCGAACCCGAACCCGTCCTCGAACACGAAGGGCAACATACCGGTACGGTCGGCATCCAAGTCGCGCCAGATGCGGCTGCGCCAAGACTTGTGGCCATTCGGCTTGCCCTCGAAGAAAGGCGAGTTGGCGAACAGCGCAGTCGCCACCGGCTGCAGGGCCAACGCCACGCGCAGTTTCTGAATCATATCCTCTTCCGAGGCGAAATCGAGGTTGACCTGAACGGTGCATGTTCGCCGCATCATCTGCGTGCCCAGTTCCCCGACCTTCTGCATGTAGCCGTCCATGAGCTTGTATCGGCCCTTGGGCATCAACGGCATCTCGTCGTGGGTCCAGTGCGGCGCCGCGCCAAGCCCGATGAAGCCGACCCCGATGCGGTCGGCCACGGCCTTCACCTGTGCCAGATGGTCGTTCACTTCGTCACAAGTCTCGTGGATCGTCTCCAGCGGCGCGCCGGACAGCTCAAGCTGACCGCCCGGTTCCAGCGAGATGTTCGCCCCGTCCTTCTCCAGACCGATCAGCTTGCCGCCCTCGTGGACCGGCGCCCAGTTGAACTCGTCCCGCAGACCCGACAACATCGCGTGAATCGACCTCTCGCCCTCGTAGGGCAAGGGTTTCAGGGTATCCTTGCAGTAGCCGAACTTCTCATGCTCGGTTCCGATGCGCCAAGCATCCTTCGGCTTGCAGCCCGCCGCGAGGTATTCGGCAAGTTGGTCTTGGCTTTCGACAGGCCCGCCGCCGGTTTGGGGAATGGACATGATGGGCCCTCTGGAAAATTCCGCTGAAGCCGCACTTGGCTTTCGCGGGGGGCGAAGTCAACTCAGCCGCTTTGGACCCTTCGACCAGATCGTCTGCCGTCCACGACCTTCGGCCTTCAACGCCGCCACGGCTTCTTCCTCGGAAAGGCCCGGGATCGCCGCGAGCGCATCGAAGATCGCACGCGCGCCTTCGGCGTCTGCAGGGATCGCGACCTGTCGTCCTTCCGTGTCCATCAGATGCCACGTTGCACCGCCCCGACCGTCCCGTTCGACCGCGACGCCCGACAGGATATCCAGCGATACGGCCCCGCCCCCGGTGCCCGAAAGATACGTGATCTGCCGCTCGGTGACATTCACGACGCCGGCACCGCCCCCGTCCGACGGCCGCCGCAAACGCATGATGCCTTCGCGCATGATGGCGATCCCGCCGATGGCCACGACCACACCCACCCAACGGGTGCCGCCGAAACTGGTCAGGGCCAGCCACAGCCCCACGGCAAGGGCCCCGACACCGACGAGGACCTCGCGCCAGCGAAGGATTTGCGACAGAAGCTCGGGGCGAATCATGGGAAGGTCTCCATCAGGGCGGACACCATCCATCGCATTCGCATCCATTTTTCGCTATCGGCCCGCTCCTCGGGCAAACGCCCGGCGATCGTCTCGCCCAGAAAGAATGGCAACAGGGTGTCGAACTCCGATGCGGGCAAGACCGGCCCGGCCAGCGCCCGCAGCTCTTGGCCGCAGAATCCGTCTTCGAACACCGAGCTTCGCAACCATGTCACGACAAACCGCGCCACGTCCCGAGCCAGGGGCAGCCGCATCTCTGCCCCGATGTCGAACCCCCACAGAACGCCGTCGTCGTCGAGATGAAGGTTCATGGGCGTCAGATCTCCATGACACCGCCCCCGCGTCACCGACACGCCAGCCACCCGCGCGGCCCGGTCTTCCAGCCACCCCATCAACGCATCCCACGTCACCTGCACCTCCGGGTGCAAGGATCCTTCGGCATGGGGCTGCCGATGTTTGCGCAGCCAGAACCCGCTGCCGAACGTCCCCGTCTCGATATCCGTGCCGGCATAGGTCCGCGCCCACTCTCCGCAGCGGGTCAACACGGCGCGCCGCGCGCTGCCCCCACCCAGCGCGTCCAGTACACCCTTCACTTCGCGGCCCGGAGCGTGCTCCATCACCAGGATATCGTCCGTCGCGGCGATGGGCGCGACCACGCGGTAAGGACCATCGGCCATTCTTTCGCGAGACGCGGCCATCGTATCTCGCACCATGGCCGCGTTGTGCAGCCCGCGCTTGGCGATCACCCTCCGCCCGTCCAACGTGCCGCGGTAGACCGCTGCGCCGTTCTTGACCTTCAGACATTCCTCGATCCGCAGATCGAGCCCGGTCGCCTCTCGCAACCGCTTCTGAACACCGGGGGCATCCACCCCGGCGTCAATCATGTTAAACAGCCAGTCGGCCCTCATGCCCAGTCCCCCAGCGCTTGCTGCCACAGTGTCAAGGCGGCGACGGCGGCCGTATCCGCACGCAGGATACGCGGGCCTAGACTGACCGGGTGGGCGAACGGAAGGTCGCGCAATCGCGCGCGCTCGGCATCCGAGAACCCCCCTTCGGGTCCGATCAGGATGGCCCACGGACCGCCCTGCTTCCCGTCCAGCACGTCCGCGACTCCGACGCGGGTCTCATCGCAGAACAGTATCTGACGCGATGGATCCCACTCCGCCAGGACCGACCCAAGCTTCGCCGCCTCGGTCACGTCAGGCACGAAATTGCCGCCGCATTGCTCGGCCGCCTCGACCGCATGCGCCTGGAGACGGTCCTGCCGCACACGCTCGGCATTGGTGAACTCGGTCACCACGGGGCAGATCCGCGCGGCGCCCAGTTCAGCCGCCTTTTCCACGATGAAATCGGTGCGCTGCTTCTTGATCGGCGCGAACAGAAGCCAGACATCCGGCGCGTTTCGCTGGGGTGCGATCCTGTCTATGCAGGCCAGGGCGCCGGCCTTCTTCTTCGCCTCTGTCACCTCGGCGGTCCAGGTGCCGTCATGGCCGTTGAAAAGTTCGACCACTTCGCCCGTGCCCTTGCGCATCACCCCGAACAGGTAATGCGCCTGCGGTTGCGATAGGGGAACGGTTTGCCCCGCCCCAAGCGGATGGTCTACATGAAGCCGGATCGTGGAGGCCATAGGAGGATGCCCATCGTGGCGGAAACAGGCGCGACGAAAGGACAGGTGGCCGATGCCGTCAAGGGCAACTGGGTCGATCGCCTGGCCCCTGAGCCCGCTCGGCCCTATCTGCGCCTGTCGCGCGCGGACCGGCCGATCGGAACCTGGCTTCTGCTTTTGCCTTGCTGGTGGGGCGTCCTGCTGGCCGCGCTGTCCGAGGGGCGGTTCGGTTGGCAGGGCCTCTGGATTGCGGCCGGCTGTGCTTTGGGCGCGTTCCTGATGCGGGGCGCGGGGTGCACCTGGAACGACATCACCGACCGCGAGATCGACGCAGGCGTCGCGCGCACCCGGTCGCGGCCCATCCCGTCGGGCCAGGTCTCGCCCAAGCAGGCCTTCGCATGGCTCGTCGCGCAGGCCCTGATGGCGTTCCTGATCCTGTTGACCTTCAACGTGAACGCGATCCTTCTGGGCATCCTGTCCCTGGCGACGGTCACGATCTATCCGTTCGCCAAACGGTTCACCTGGTGGCCCCAGGTCTTCCTTGGCCTGGCCTTCAACTGGGGCGCGCTTCTGGCCTGGACGGCGTTATCGGGGGCGCTCGGGTGGCCTGCTGTCTTGCTGTATCTTTCGGGGATCGCCTGGACGCTGTTCTACGACACGATCTATGCCTACCAGGATGCCGAGGACGACGCGCTGATCGGGGTGAAATCCACGGCGCGCCTGTTCGGGGAGCGCCCGAAACCCTGGCTGCGCGGCTTCATGGTGGTCTCGTGCCTACTGATGGCGGCTGCCGTGACCCTTGCCGCGTCATCCGCCAACGTCCTGACGCTGGTTCTGGCCCTCGGCGCGCCATGGGCGATGGGGTGGCACATGGCATGGCAGATGGGGCAGTTCGACCCGAAGGACACGCAGATGTGCCTTAAGCTTTTCCGCGCCAATCGGGATACAGGGCTTCTGGCTGCGCTGTTTCTCGCCATCGCCATGCTGGCATGATGGACCCCCGAACAACGCGCGGCTAGACCTGAACGCACCGAAAAAAACGGAGTTTCGGACCCGAATGCGCAAAAATTCCCTGCTCCCGGTTCTCGTGACATTCGGCGTGGCCGGTGCGGCCTGCGTTGGGGCCGCGACACTAACCGTCGCACAGATCGAGGATCGGTCAGTCCGCGTGGTCCGCGAGATTCTTGCTGCCGAAGATCTGGACTGGGCCGAAGTCGAAGCCGACGGCCTGCAGATCGATCTTCGGGGCACCGCGCCGGACGAGGCCGAACGCTTTCGCGCCCTTACCCTTGCTGGGCAGGTCGTCGACGGGGCCCGGGTCATAGACCGGATGGATGTCACCACACGCGACCCAATCGAGGCACCGCGATTCACCGTCGAGCTACTTAGATCGGACGAGGGGGTCAGCCTTATCGGCCTTGTCCCCGCCGAGATGGACCGTCTTGCGTTTCTCGAAGACATCGCCCGAAACGCCGTGAACACCCCGATCACCGACCTCCTTCAAGCCGCCGCCTTCCCGGCCCCTGAAAACTGGAACGAAGCCCTGCGCTTTGGGGTCGAAGCCTTCGCCCTGGCCGATAAGTCGAAAATCTCCATCGCTTCGGACCGGGTGGCCGTCACCACCATGGCCGGCGACGCCGAAGCCCGCGCGAACATGGAGCGGTCCCTGACGCGTCTTGCCCCCGGCGGGGTGGAGGTCGCACTTGACATATCCATTCCCAGACCGGTCATCACGCCGTTCCTCTTCCGCCTGTCGCGCGAGGAAGGGACAGCCCGCCTCGAGGCGTGCTCGGCGGCAACCGAAACCGGGCGCGACCAGATCATCGCGGCGGTACAAGGGCTTGGGATCGACGATCCGATCTGCCAACTTGGCCTCGGCGTGCCGTCGGTTGCCTGGCCCGGCGCCGTCTCCCAGGCCATCGAGGCCATGGACGAGATCGAGACCGGCACTTTGACCGTTACGGACCTGGAAATACGGCTGGAATCCGGCCCCGCGACCGAAGATTTCGGAACCCACGCCGCAGCGCTGCGCAACGACCTGCCAGAGGAATTCACTCTGACCGCCTTGCAAGAAGACGCCGCGGCCGTGGAACCGGAAGCCGGGCCCGCCGAGTTCACTGCGACCCGCAGTCCCGAAGGCATGGTCCAAATCCGAGGCAGGGCGGGCGACACGCTGGCCCGTTCGGCCGTCGGCAGCTATGGGCGGGCGCTCTTCGGGACGGAACAGGTCTCGCTGTCATTGGAGCAGACGCAAGAGGTGCCCGCGGGCTGGAACCCCCGCCTTCTGGCCGCGATGGATGCGCTGTCACTGCTGAACAACGGTGCGGTGCGTGTCACGCCGGAGCGGATTTCGGTCTCGGGCGTGTCAGGGTCCGAAGACGCGTCGTCGCAGATTTCGCGGTTGTTCACAGGCCGGTTGGGGGACGATGCCGCCTATGACGTCGATGTCAGATACGACGAAAGGTTCGACGTCGAACTTGGCCTGCCTTCGCCAGAGGAGTGCGTGGCCCAGGTGAACAATATCCTTTCGACCCGGCAAATCACCTTCGATCCCGGCTCGGCCACCATCGATCCGGAATCCCGCGCCAGTGTGGATGCCATCGCTGAAATCCTGCGAAAATGCGACAATATCCCAATGGAAGTGGGCGGCTACACGGACAGCCAAGGGCGTGAGGAGATGAACCGTGACCTCAGCCAGCAGCGCGCCGAGGCCGTTCTTGGCGCCCTTCTGGCGCGGCGGGTGCCCGTGGGGGATTTGGTCGCGAACGGCTATGGCGAAGAGAATCCGATCGCCGACAACGACACCGCTGAAGGGCGCGAGGCCAACAGGCGTATTGAATTCGCGCTTCTAAGGCCCCAAGAAGACACGGAAAACACCGAGGCAGCCGAGGTCGAACCAGCCGAATGAACCGCACCGAATTCGTCATCGCGACGGCCGTCATCCTGTTCGTCGCGTTCATGCTGGGTTGGTTCGCCAATTGGCTTGTGCATCGCCTGACCCGCGTCAGCCAGGCCGATCTGGGGGAGCTGGACCGGATGGCCCAGCACATGCACGAAGCGGAAGAAAGTCGTGACCAGGCAATTGCTTACCTGCAAGAGCGCGAGGCCGAGATGATGGGTCAGCTGCATGCGACGGAGGCCGAGCTGCGCGCCACGATGGACGGCCTGCGCGATGCCCGTGCCGAGACGGAAGAGCTGCGCGAGTATATCGAGCAGATGAACGCCCGGGGCTGACAAGGCTTGAAAACCCGTCGGACATCCGCCGGACACCCGTCCCGCGTGCGTCGGACATTCGCCTGGCAAACGTCGTTCTCGCGCCAAGCATAAGCCGGACACGCGCCGGGCATCTGTCGGGACAGGGGTCAAGACCCGGCGCAGCCCCGCCACGGTCCAGCGCCCGGCGTCCAGAGACAGCATTGCCGCCCCGGTGCCATCGAACAAGCCGCACCTCAGGCCAGCTGGAACCCGCCAAGAAATCTTGTCGACCTGGACCGGACCCTTACCGGGTTAGCGGAGGGCATTGGTTACAAGGGACGAGGACTAAGGCGCTTTCGCGGAAGGGCGCGCGCTTCTGGCGTTTGACGCCGACCTCGACACCACGCGTCTCGGGGTGAGCTCTCCGGCCTGAGGAGCGGAACCTTCTCACTTGCCGGATTCGAGATTCCCATGACACGGCAGGAGATGGCGTGCGCGGATGATCAAGGACATGCTTATCCTTGGCATAGGCGGCGAAATCCAGAAGGCCCATATTCGGGCGATCAAGGCTTTCACCGCTTTCCTGGGACGCTCGCCCTATACAACGACGCCGGATGATATTTGCGCCCAACAGCTTCACGTGGCCGACACTCAAGTGACGCCACAGACGGTCAATGTCCGGATCTCTGCGCTCAGGTTTTCGCCTGAGTGGCTTGCGGGCAGGAGGAGATCATGCGGTTCCGGACCGAGCCCGGCAAGTTGGCAATCACCTTGGGTGTGGAGGAGATTGCGGCGCTCCTGAATTCAGCATCGAGTTCCGAGCCCGGCAACCTGCACCAAAACAGATGGTTGATGCACTCATTGCTTATATCAGAAGCAGGCCCGTCATGATGACAAGGAGGCGAAACTCGTCGGGGCCATGCAGCGCATCCATCGGCACGAAGAATACATGATTGGCCGCGTTTTAGGGCCCGCGCAGCAAACCGCACAGCAAGACACTGCCGGTTCGGCAGTAGAGCCCAGTATACTAGAACTTATGTGTAGTACTGATGGCGAACGTGATCGCGATCGGGGCCAAACGGCCAAAACCTGTCGCGCGCCCTAGATCAGCAGGTCTGCTTCGCATTCTTTCCAATGCAAAACAGCGTCAGGCAACATGACATCGGGAATTGATGTCCCCCACGCCGCGAATGCATCCACGATCGTCACCAGACCCATGCGGGAAACGGCGGCCCCTTTGCAGTAGCCGCTGGCCGAGAGTCGTCCGTCCGAGCCTATGAACTTGAACGCAAGATAATTCCAGCGGGCGTCGCTACCTATCCAGTGATACCTGACCTTGTACTTCTCGCCGAGCTTCAGTTGCCGCCGGTAGGTGATGATCGAACCACCTAACACAGGCTTCCACCGGTTTCGGATCAGAGTTTTCAGAAATCCTGTTCGGGCGAAGAACTCGACGATCATCAGGTCGGCTATCGTCAGATAACGGCCATTGTTCATGTGGAGATTCACGTCGATGTCGTTTGGAAGCACTCGAAACTCACGCTCGAGCTGAGCTGTGAGAGTGAGCTTGGGAAGCCAGAAAGCCCGAAGGAGCGTCCAGAATAGCCTGAAATACAAGTTCATCCGACCCACCTATAACGTTCATCTTTGAACTATATAGGTCAATTTTGAACCAAGCAAGCGTATTCGGCGCGCCTGGCATTCGACGTCCCCGGTGAACTGCATCCGGAAGGGCAAGGTGGTGGTGCGCTGTCGGATCGGCGCACTTGTCGTCATCTGCGATATGGGGATCGCGCCAATGCCATCGGGGCCGCGGCCGCCGGAACGAATTGTCCGTGGCGGACGAAATGGGTATGCTTTCCTTATGCCAGACAACGATGCTTCTAATTCGGTCCGCGATGCCACTGGCTCTGGTGCCACCGAGGCTTGGCTGGCGGTGGCACAAGCCTACAACGAATGCACCGCGACACTGTTGCAGCACCTTCGCCCGCTCGGCCTGTCGCTGCTGGAGCACGAGGTTCTGATGAACCTCCTGCGGTCGGATGGCCTGACACAGCGTGAACTGTCGCAACGGTGCTTCTCTGCCAAAAGCGGGATAAGCATGTTGATTTCGCGCCTCGAGGGCAGTGGAATCATAGTGCGCAGTCAATCCCTGCAGGATCAGAGAGCGTGGCGTTTGTCCCTGACGCCAAAGGGCCAATCCCTTGCCCAAGATGCCCTTCGCATCCAGACAAAGGTTGTCGCGGAAATGGCTAAAGCGTTTTCGCGAGATGAACTTGCCGTCGTCAAATCGCGCATGAATGCAGCGGCGGCGCTGCTGAAGGACATGCGCGAGCAGAAACGGCTGTGACGCCGATGTGGTCAATCGAAGCGTCTGGAAAGCGTCATTGGGGTGTCGGAGCACTGCCGCTTGATTCCGCGCTTTTGCAACCGGGCGCGACACCATTGGCGGATTGCGCTTCGCCGACAGTCGTGCCGATCGGGCACCGATTGCTTTGGGGCATAAGGCGGCTGCGCAGAGCAGCGGCCGAATCTTACACCATGCGAATCGCCTGAGACGTTTCCCCTCAGGGCACCTACCCCCGCTTGCCCAGCGTGTCGGCCATCTCGGCATCGCGTTGGCCCATGGGGCGGGTGCGGCCGCGAGTGGTGTCGCGGCGGGACTGGTGCTCCATCTCGGCATTCAGGAGTGCGCCGAAGAGGACGACGAAGGCCGTCAGCCACATGTAGAGGTTCAGGATCACCACGCCCGCGATGGCGCCATAGGTGGGCTGGTAGGCGCCGAAATTCTGCACGAAGACCGAGAACAGGACCGACCCGCCCAGCCACAGCGCGGTGGCGAAGATGGCGCCGGGGGTCACCCAGCTCCACCTTGGGGGGCGGCGGGCGGCAGCGTGGCGGTAGAGCAGGCCCAGCGACGCCATCGACAGAAGCGCCATGAGCGGCCAGCGCCCGATGGAGACGATGAGGGGGCTGGGACCCTCGAAACCGAGCGCCCTGACCAGGGTCGGCACGGCACTGGCCGCCGCGACGGTCAGCAAAAGCATCCCTCCCAGCGCCGCCGTCAGCAGAAGCGAGACGGCGTTGCGCATGACAAGGTTGCGCGTCTCGTCCTCGACATGGGCCATGTTGATCCCCGAGACGAGGTTGTCGATCCCGCGCGAGGCCCAGAAGAACGACAGCACGAAGCTGATCACGGCGGTGATCGTCGCCCGCCCCGAGCCCTGTTCGGCCAGGGACACGGCCTGTTCGCGCACCAGCGCCAAGGGTTCGGCCGGGGCGAGCCCGCCCAGGGCATCGAGCATGGCGAAGACGATGTCAGTATCGAGGACCAGCCCCGCGAGCGAGGCCAGCGCGGCGATGGCAGGAAAGAGGGTCAGCATCCCGAAGAAGGCCACGCCAGCGGCCACGAGGGGGACGAGATCGCGGCCGACACGCCCGCCCACGCGGCGGAAGATGTCGGACCAGCCTTTCAGGTCGATTTCGCCGGGGCGCCAGGCCTCGCGACCGCGGCCCGTTTCGTCGAGTTCCTCGGGCGAGTCGACGGGGGCCGCGGGATGTTCGCCTCCGGCCATGGGGGTGACGCCCTTGCCCTGTCCGGGGCCTTCGCGGTTGTCATCCTGCATGTCAGACCTCCGCTTCTGCGCGGGATGCGCGTGGGCCTACCACCGGGTCAGGGCAGCCTCATCCTCGTCCTTCGCGGCGACCCAGGCGGCGCCTTCGGCCGTCACCTCCTTCTTCCAGAAGGGTGCGCGGGACTTGAGGTAGTCCATCAGGAATTCGGCCGCGGCGAAGGCGTCGGCACGGTGGGGGGCGGCGGTGGCGACCATCATGATCTGCTCGCCCGGGGCAAGACGGCCGTGGCGGTGGATGACCATCGCATCGCCCAGAGACCAGCGCGAGACGGCCTCGGCCGCGATCTTCTCGATCGCGGGGGCGGTCATGGCGGGGTAATGCTCGATCTCCATATGGCGCAGGTCGCCGGCGGCGCTGTCGCGTACAAGGCCCGAAAAGGTGACGATGGCGCCCATGTCGGTGCGCCCCTCGGTGAACCGCGAGATCTCGGCCCCGATGTCGAAGGGCCCGGCCTGAACGCGGACTTCCATCAGCCGCCGGTCATGGGCGGGAAGAACGCGACCTCGCGCGCGCCGGCCAGCGGGGCGTCGAACTCGGTCAGTTCCTGGTCCACCGCGACGCGCAGGGCCGAGAGGTCCTGGAACGCGGCCTCGTAGCGGGCCTCGCGCGCGGTCAGTTCTGCCACGAGGTCCGAGACGGTCGCGGCTTGGGTCTGCACCGTCTCCCGCGGGAGGCCGATGCGTTCGCGCACCCAGGCGAAATAGAGGATGTCGAGGCTCATGCGGGATCCTTGAGGAAGGGCAGTGCCTTCCGGAAATAGTCCCAGCCGGTGATCAGCGTCAACGCGGCGGCGATCCACAACAGCGTGACCCCCAGGAACCCGGCAATGTCGCGCATCTGCGCCAGCCAGGCCAGCCCAACCTCGTCGGTGATCTGGCCATTCAGGATGGCCTGCACGGTGGCGTCGTCCATGCCCTGCGTTCGGTCGATCATGTGATAGAGGAAGATGTCGCGCGAGAAGAGGACCGCGATCGCCACCATCTGCGCCGTCGTCTTCCACTTGGCCAACTTCGTGACCGACAGCAGTTTTGCCTGCGCGCCCAGAAACTCGCGCAGGCCGCTGACGAAGACCTCGCGGAAGACGATGAAGGTCGCGGGCAGCACCAGCCAGGGCGACATCGAGGAATAGCCGACGATCACCAGAAGCGCGATGATCACCATGGCCTTGTCGGCGATGGGGTCCAGCATCGCACCGAACTTGCTTTCCTGTTTCCACGACCGCGCGATGTAGCCGTCGAACCAATCGGTCACGGCCGCGCCGACGAACAGCAGCAGGGCGAACCAGTCTGCCCAGGGCCGGTGGAAATACAAAAACGCGACGGCCACGCCAGGAGCGGCGAGGAGACGAAGCACGGTGAGGATGTTGGGAAGGGTCCAGCGCATGGATGGCAAGATAACCGTGCGCCCCCCTTGGGGAAAGGCCGCGCGGAAAAACCTTTTTTCGCGGGAGTCCCCAGTCAGGTCCAATAGAGCATGCGTGCCCCCGGCAGATGTCGCGCGATGCCGGCCTCTAGCGTCTGGCGCATGTCCTTCATCAGGGGCGCGGGATAGACGTATTTGCGCCCGCCGAACTTGTTGCGCTTCACGGTGCGGACCTCGGGGTCCATCTCCAGTCCCGTGGCGGGATACCACACCAGAAGCACCTCGCGCGAGCCGGGGGTGAAGCGGTGGGTGATCAGCTCGGCCGTCAGATCAGCACCCGCGGGCAATTCGGCGGCGGCCTGGGCGAAGAGGCGGTCATAGGCGTCCTGCCATCCATCGATGGGCATGATCGGGGCGATGGTCAGCCCCACCTTGTAACCCGCGCGCGCCAGCCGGCCCATCGCGGCCAACCGGGCCGACAGGGGCGCGGTGCCGCCTTCGAACCGGCGCGCGATTTCTTCCGCATTGACCGAGAAGCGGATCCGGGTGCGCCCGTTATGTGGGGTGGCCTCAAGGCTTTCGGTGTCCGCGAACTTGGTGGTGAACCGCAGGCTGAGGTCGCCGTGCTTCTGGCCAAACCAGGCAATCGTGTCCGAAAGGCAATCCGACAGCGGTTCCAGCGCGAGGGGGTCGGTGTAGCACGACGCCTCGAACGTGGTGCCTTCGGCGGCGCGGGCCGCGTCGGTCGAGGTGATGCGCCCCTGCCCTTCCAGAGGCGGGAGCCGGTCGAGGATCTCGGGAAGGTTGGCGAAAAGCCGCGTCACCGGCGGACCCTTCAGCGATCCGGCAAGATAGCAGTACTGGCAATGCGCGGGGCATCCGGTCGCCAGATCGAAGCGCCAATCGGCAGAGGGCGGGATGGGCTCGGGCCGCATCTTGCTGTCCGAGGCAACGGTGACCGCGAGCGTGGATTTGGCCCGGCGGTATTCGGCGCGCGGGTCGCCGTCCTTTAACCCGGTGATCCGGTCGCCCTTCAGTTCGACGATCTCGGCCCCCATGGCCGCGGCGCGTTCGGCCACGCGGGTCGCCATCGGCCAGTCGCGGGCGGCTCGGGTCAGAAGCACGCGCCGGGGGCGGAAGGGCCGTTCTTCGGTCTGTTGACGCGGCAGCCGCCGTTCGAGCGTTTCGGGCGCTTCGCGGGGGGCGTCAGCACGGGTCGGGGCGATATGCGGGGCGTCGGTCATGCGATCGGAACCCGGACGTCAGGGCGACGGGTCCGGCGGCAAAGCGGCGCGGGGACACAGTGACCGCAAAGAAGAATTCCCAGTGACGGCGCAATACTGCCGAAGCGGAAAAGACTTCCGTGCCGTAGACTCCGTAGCAGCATCGGATAATTTGAGAAAAATGCACAGAGAAGCGTATGCCGATGAAGATACCGACCCTGAAACTGGCAAAGCGGATACCGGAGATATTGCGAGAGCAGCCGGACCATAGGTTCAAGGCTCGTGAGTTGGCCCAACTGATCAGGGAGCGCCATCCTGACGCCTGCGAGGCGAAGCTGCACAACAGTCCCAGCCTGTCCACCGAACGTGACCTGCTGCAACAGATCGTCGCCGAAATAGGCTCTCAGCGCCCTGCCATGCAAAGGGCATGCGAGGAAATCCGGGTAACGGACGGGCGGCCCCGGCAGTATTACTGGGCCACCAAATCAGATGCCGAGGAAGCGGGGCAAGAAAACCTCGAAGACGTCGGCGAGGAATCCGCGACAGCTTCGGGGACGAGGCCCAAGCTGTCCGAGGCCGATCTGTATCCCCTGCTGGGGGAATTCGCGTATCGAGAGCTTGGCGTCGATGCGATGCGCATCGACGAGCGCAAAGGCACGAATTCCGGTGCGGCGGGGACAAATCGCTGGCTATACCCGGATGTCGTCGGGTTCGAAGACGTCACGGTCGACTGGGACCGCGATCTGAAGCTTTGCGTCAGCCAGACCGGTGATGCGCGGGCTCGCCTGTGGTCATTTGAGGTCAAGTTGCGTCTCAATCGCGCGAATGTCCGAGAGTGCTTTTTCCAATGCGTATCGAACTCGTCGTGGGCAAACAGCGCATATCTGGTCGCGGTCGAAATCGGGGACGGGACTCTGAAGGAACTGCGAACCTTGTCGCAGTTGCACGGCATCGGGGTTATACAGCTGGACCCGGAAAATCCTACGGAGAGTCAAATTCTGATCCCCACCAACGTACGGTCCTCAGTGGATTGGGCCAGCTGCAATCGTCTGCTGCGTGCCAACGGGGATTTTAGGAACTTCATCAAAAAGGTCCGGCAGTTCTATCAAACCGGCGATCGCCCCGAAACCTGGGATCTTCTGCCCGATGACTAAGGCCTAGCCACGTTCGTGGAAGTGGTCATAGATCTTTTCGGCCAGACCCGCATTGATCCCCTCGACGGCTTTCAAATCCGACAGGGAGGCGCGGCCGACGGCCTTCGCCGAGCCGAAATGTGCCAGCAGCGCCCGTTTGCGGGTGGCGCCGACTCCTGCGATCTCGTCCAGGGGATTGGCGCCCATCGACTTGGCGCGCTTGGCGCGGTGGGTGCCGATGGCGAAGCGGTGCGCCTCGTCGCGCAGGCGCTGCACGAAATAGAGGACGGGGTCGTTATGGCGCAGGGCGAAGGGGCGCTGGCCGGTGCGGTGGAACTCTTCCTTGCCGTGGTCGCGGTCGACCCCCTTGGCGACGCCGACCATTGTGATGTCATCCACGCCCATCTCGGACATGATCTGCCGCACCGCGCTGACCTGCCCCGCGCCGCCGTCGATCAGCAGAAGGTCGGGCCACATGCCCTTCTCGCGCTCGGGGTCTTCCTTCAGCAGGCGCTTGAAGCGGCGCTTCAGCACCTCTTTCATCATGCCGAAATCGTCGCCGGGCGTCAGCTCGTCGCCGCGGATGTTGAACTTGCGGTACTGGCTTTTCAGGAACCCTTCCGGGCCGGCCACGATCATCGCGCCGACGGCGTTCGTGCCCATGATGTGGCTGTTGTCATAGACCTCGATCCGCTCAGGGCGGGTGTCCATGCCGAACGCCTCGGCCAGGCCGTCCAGCAGTTTGCCCTGGGTGGCCGTCTCGCTCATCTTGCGGGCGAGGCTTTCGCGGGCGTTGCGCAGCGCCCCGGCGACGAGGTCCTTCTTCTCGCCCCGTTGGGGAACGAGGATCTGCACCTTGCGTCCCGCCTTCTGCGACAACGCCTCCTCCATCAGTTCGGATTCCTCGATGTCGTCCGAGAGAAGGAGCATGCGCGGCGGCTCCTTGTTCTCGTAGAACTGGCCGATGAAACCGGCGAGGATCTCGGCCGGTTCGGCGCCCGAGCCGGTCTTGGGGTAGTAATCGCGGTTGCCCCAGTTCTGGTTGGCGCGGATGAAGAAAACCTGCACACAAGCCTGCCCGCCTTCCACATGCAAAGAGATGACGTCGGCCTCGGCCACGCCCGCAGGGTTGATCCCCTGGGACCCTTGCACGTGGGTCAGCGCGCGGATGCGGTCGCGCAGGGCGGCGGCGCGCTCGAATTCCATCTCGGCGCTGGCGGTCTCCATCTCCTTGGCAAGCTGGCTTTGTACGCGGGTGGTGCGGCCCTGCAGGAAATCCTCGGCGTCCTTCACGCTGGCGGCATAGTCGGCCTCGGAGATGTGGCCGACGCAGGGGCCCGAACATCGCTTGATCTGGTACAGAAGGCAGGGCCGGGTCCGGCCCTCGAACATCGAATCCGAGCAGTTGCGCAGCAAGAACACCTTCTGCAGCTGACTGAGGGTCCGGTTCACCGCGCCGGCGCTGGCGAAGGGGCCGTAATAGCTGCCCTTTTCGGACTTCGCGCCGCGATGCTTGCGGATCATCGGATAGCCGTGATCCTTGGTCACGAGGATGTTCGGGAAGGATTTGTCGTCGCGCAGAAGCACGTTGTAGCGCGGTTTCAGCTGCTTGATGAGGTTCTGTTCAAGCAACAGCGCCTCAGTTTCCGTCTTCGTCGTGAGGAACATCATCGACGCGGTTTCCGAGATCATCCGCGCTATCCGGGGGCTGTGTTGCGGCGAAGGACGCGAATAGCTGGACACCCGCGCCTTCAGGTTGCGCGCCTTGCCGACATACAGAACCTCCTGCTTGTCGCCCAGCATCCGGTAGACCCCCGGCGAGCTGTCGAGGGTCTTCAGATACGAGTGGATGCAGGCATGTCCCGTGAGGGGCGCGTCGCTCATGTGGGGGTCCATGATTCTAGGGTCGGCTGCAAAATATGGGGGGCGCCCTCAAGAGAAAAGACCTCCACCGTTTCTGTGGATAAAGTTGTGGGGAAAGGCTGAGGAGGTCGGTTTTCTCGTTGCAATTTCGAGGCTTGGTTTCTTTGCCCGTTTTTTAGGCCAGATCGCAAGTCACTGAAATTGTTATGATTATTTATTAATGCTTCGTAAACGCCTTGTTTTCATGGGGTTTTGCGTCGGTTCCATGACATAAGTGAATAACTGACGCCGCGTCCGCTATTCCACGCCCAGAACGTCCGGCGTCTTCCAGCCCAGATGCTGCCCGCCGTCGACGCACAAAAGTTGCCCGGTGATCGCGGGAGCATTCAGAAAATAACCCAAGGCCGCGCAGATATCGTCCGGGTTGGCTCCGCGTTGCAAAACGGTGTTGGCGCGCTGGCGGACGAAGTGGTCCTCGGACTGACGGGTTCCCTTCAGGGTCGGACCCGGGCCGATGGCGTTGACGCGGATCGCAGGGGCCAGCGCCTGCGCTGCTGTCTGGGTGAAGGCCCAAAGGCCCATCTTGGCGATGGTGTAGGTCATGAATTCGGGCGTCAGCTTGCGCACCCGCTGGTCGATCATGTTGACGACGAGGGCGCTCGCGACGGGCTCTCCCGCGTCGTCGGTTCCGGCGTCGGGAGCCTGCGCGGCAAAGGCCTGGGTCAGCACGAAGGGCGCGCGCAGATTCGACCCGATGTGCCGGTCCCAGCTGTCCTTCGTGGCGCTGTGGATCGTGTCATACTCGAAGATCGAGGCGTTGTTGATCAGCACCGTCAGCGAACCGCCCAGCGCATCGGTGGCGCGATCCACCAGCGTGGCGGTCGCCTCCTCGGACAGCAGGTCGGCTTGGACCGGGACGGCGGCCCGGCCCATGGTGCGCAGGTCGGTCGCGACACCCTCGGCCCCGCAATCCGAACTGTTGTAATGCACCGCGACGTCGAAGCCGCGCTGCCCAAGATAGAGCGCCATGGCGCGGCCCAGACGCGCGCCCCCCCCCGTCACGAGTGCCCGTGTCATGCCGAAACGACCGCCCCCAGATAGATTGCGTAAAGCGCGCAGAACGCCAGCCCGACCAGTCGGCCCATCCGCGCGCGGGTGAAGATAAACGGGGCCAGCAGGATCGACGCGCCCAGCATCACCCAGAAATCGAGCCGGAGGAACGACGCGTCCGCGGGGATGTCCCCGACCAGCGACGCGATTCCGATGATGGTCAGAAGGTTGAACAGGTTCGACCCGATGGCGTTGCCCAGCGCCACGTCGGCCTCGTCCTTGCGGGCCGCGGCGATGGTGGTCGCCAGTTCAGGCAGCGAGGTGCCGATGGCCACCAGCGTCAGGCCGATCACCGCGTCCGAGATCCCGAAGCCTTCGGCGATGGCCTGCGCACTGCCGATCAGGATATGCGCACCGACGGGCAGACCGATCAGGCCCACGATCAGGAACGCGGCGACCTTCCAGCCTGGCATGTCGGGACTGGCGCCCTCGACTTCCTCGGGTCGGACGCGCTGTTTCACCCCCTCGCGGTACTGGTCGGCCAGGATGATCGCCAGTACCGCAAGTAGGATTAGGCCGGTCCACCACGTATAGGGGCCGATGAAGCCCAGCGCGATGAACAGGACGGTTACGCCGAGCATCGTCAGATAGGTCTTCTGCACCTCGGACCGGCTGGTATCCAGAACGAACAGCAGCGCGGGCAGGCCCAGAACCAGCATGATGTTGGCGGTGTTCGACCCCACCACGTTGCCTAGTGCAATGCCGGGCGCATCGGCCAGGATCGCATCGATCGAAATCAGAAGTTCGGGCGCCGAGGTGCCGAAGGCGACGACGGTCAGGCTGACGATGAAGGCCGGCACGCCCAGGCGAAGCGACAGGTTCACCGCCCCCCGGACCAGCGCATCGCCCGCACCGACGAGGATCGCCAGCCCAAGAAACGCAAGCAGGAAGTTCATCCGCGCCCCTTGCCGCAGGTGCAGGGACCCTTGCCGATGCGATAGCGCCCGCAGCCGTCACATTTCATCGACTGGATCTTCTTTTGCCCGGGAAAGCGCAGCCGCCCGAACATGGCCATGACCAGCATACCGATCAGGAAAAGTGAGACGATCTTGATCATGTCACAGACCGAACCGGGCGAAGGCGGCCCGATCCTCGACCCCCGCCGCAGCGTCGGAGGCCAGCGCGGCGCCGAAGCGCGACAGGAACGGCTTCTTCTGCTTGTAGACGGTGAAGCGGGTGTCCTTGCCGAACCGCTCTTTCATCTTGGGGACCAGATGGCCGATGCCGTCGATCAGCCCCATCTCTCTCGCGCGCTCGCCCACCCAGATCTCGCCGGTGAACAGGCGCGAATCGTCGGCAAGCTTGGCGCCCCGGCGGTTGCGGACCTGGCTTTTGAAAGTGTCGTGGATCTGGTTCTGAAGCTCTTTCAGGCGGGCCACATCCTCATCCTTGGCGGGGCGGAACGGGTCGAGCATGCTTTTCGATTCACCCGAGGTATAGACCCGCCGGTCGATCCCGTAGCGGCCGATGAACTTGTCGAACCCGAACCCGGCCGAGATCACCCCGATCGAGCCGATGATCGAGTTCTGATCGGCATAGATCTCGTCCGCCGCGGTGGCGAGCCAGTACCCGCCCGAGGCCGCGACATCCTCGACGAAGGCGATGACGGGGATGCCCTTCTCTTCGGACAGGCGGCGGATGCGCGTGGCGATCAGCGAGGATTGCACGGGCGATCCGCCGGGCGAGTTCAGCACGAGTGCGACGGCCTTGGGCTTGCCGCGGCGGAACGCCTTCTCGATCATCGGGGCCAGGGTGATGTCGTTCAGCCGCGCGGGGCTTCCCGACGCGATGACCCCCTGCAGCCGGATCACGGCGACAAGGGGCTTGCGGGACATGGAGGGCAGTAAAAGCTTCATGCCCCCCTACTTAGGCGTGCAGCGCGCGATGATAAGCCCGCGCGGCACCTAGTCCCGCAACCGCCAGCCTGTGCGGAAGATCAGCCACACGATCCCGAGGCACAGCGCGGTGAACCCGAAGATCGCCAGAAGCGACCAGCCAAGCGCCACGTCGGACATGCCGTAGAAGGACCAGCGGAACCCCGAGACGAGGTAGACCACCGGGTTGAACAGGCTGACCGTCTCCCACGTCGGGGGCAGCATGGAGATGGAATAGAACGTGCCGCCGAGGAAGATCAGCGGCTGGATCAGCAGCAAGGGGACAAGTTGGAGCTGTTCAAAATTGGTCGCCCAGATGCCCACGATGAACCCCATCAGGCTGAAGGACAGGCAGGTCAGCACCAGAAACAGCGCCATCCAGAACGGATGCTGGATGTCGAGATCCACGAAGAAGAAGGCGGTGATCAGGATGATGACCCCGATCGCCAGCGATTTCGTCGCCGCGGCGAAGACATAGCCCGCCGTGATCTCCAGAAAGGATGCAGGCGCCGAGAGGTGTTCGTAGATCGAGCCGATGAATTTCGGGAAGTAGATCCCGAAGGACGCGTTGCTGATCGACTGCGTGATGACCGACAGCATGATGAGGCCCGGCACGATGAACGCGCCGTAGCTGACGCCCTCGACCTCCTGGATGCGGCTGCCGATGGCGGTGCCGAAGACCACGAAATAAAGCGAAGTCGACAGGACCGGCGACACGACCGTCTGCGTGACGGTGCGCAGACCGCGCGCCATTTCGTAGCGGTAGATCGCCCAGATCGCGTAAAGGTTCATGACCGCCCCTCCCCTTCGACGAGTCCCACGAAGATGTCTTCGAGGCTGGATTGTTCGGTGCGCACGTCGCGGACCTTCAGGCCCGTGCCGCTGAGCGCAGTCATCAGCCGGGTGATCCCGGTGCCGTCGCCGGTGGTGTCGTAGGTATAAACCATCTCGGCCCCGTCGGCCTGCAAGGCCAGGTCGAAAGGCTGCAACGCCTCGGGGATTTGGGTCGCGGGTTCGGCCAGTTCGATGATGAACAGCTTGCGGCCCAGTTCGCTCATCAGGGCGTCCTTGTCACGGACCAGCTTGATCTCACCCTTAGAGATGACGCCGATCCGGTCGGCCATCGCCTCGGCCTCTTCGATGTAGTGGGTGGTGAGGATGACCGTGACGCCGTGGTCGCGCAGGTCGGCCACGGTGTTCCACATCTCTTTCCTCAGGCCGACGTCGACACCCGCGGTCGGCTCATCCAGGAACAGGACCTTCGGTTCGTGGCTGAGCGCCTTGGCGATCAGGACGCGGCGCTTCATCCCGCCTGACAGCGCGCGGGTCTGCGAGTCCTTCTTGTCCCACAGCGACAACTGCTTCAGCACCGATTCAAGGTGATCGTCGCCGCCGGACTTGCCGAACAGCCCGCGCGAGAAGCGGACCGTGTTCCACACAGTCTCGAACGGCTCCAAGTTCACTTCCTGCGGGACGAGGCCAATCTGGCTGCGCGCGGCGCGGTAGTCGGTGACGTTGTCGTGGCCTCCGACCCTGACATGCCCCGAGCTGATCGAGGTGATGCCGCAGATGCATTCGATCAGCGTCGTCTTGCCCGCGCCGTTGGGGCCCAGAAGGGCCAGGATCTCGCCCTCGCGGATTTCGAGGTCGACATCCTTCAGCGCATGGACCCCGCCATCGTATTGTTTGGTAAGCTTCTCGACCGAGACAATAGCCGTCATTGGTCCCTCTCTTTCGGGGGCGAACCTAGCGGATGGTGGCGAAAGGGGAAGCGCGAAGCCCTTTGCATCCCCGCACAGGCGCATCTTATGTGGCGCGCATGGATGTGGATGCGCTTGTGATCGGGTCCGGGCCCGCGGGGCTGATGGCGGCAGAGATGCTGGGGGCGGCCGGGCACAGCGTGCTGGTGGCCGATCGCATGCCATCGCCCGCGCGCAAGTTCCTGATGGCAGGCAAGTCAGGGCTGAACCTGACCAAGGTCGAGGACGCGGCGCAATTCGCGGCGGCCTATGGCGCAGGCTCGGGGTCGGTCCCCGCGCTGGTCCGCGATTTCGGGGCGGATGCGGTGCGCGACTGGGCGCATGGGCTGGGCCAGCCAACCTTTACGGGATCGACGGGGAGGGTGTTTCCGGAAGCGATGAAGGCATCGCCCCTTCTGCGGGCGTGGCTGACACGGCTGGACGGGTATGGCGTCTCGCTGATGACGCGGTGGCGCTGGGTCGGCGGAACGACGTTCGACACGCCCGAGGGCGCGGTGACGGTCGGCGCACGGGCCACGGTGCTGGCGATGGGCGGCGCAAGCTGGCGGCGGCTGGGATCGGACGGGGCCTGGGCCGACGTTCTGGCGGATGAGGGATTGCCGGTGGCCCCCTTCGCCCCGGCAAATGCGGGGCTGTCGGTTGACTGGTCATCGCACATGACGCGGCATTTCGGGCAGCCGGTAAAGAACAGCGCGCTGGTGGTCGGCGGAACGACACAGCGGGGGGAGTTCGTGGTATCCGAGCGCGGGCTGGAAGGCGGGGGCATCTATGCCGTCAGCCGTGCGGTGCGCGAAGGGGGCGCGCTGGCGCTGGACCTCAAGCCCGACCTGGGCGTCGACGCGCTGCGCGCCCGGCTTTCCGCCGCGAAAGGATCGCTGTCGAACCGGCTGCGCAAGCTGAAGCTGGACCCCGTGCAGACCGCCCTTCTGCGCGAGTTCGCACGCCCCCTACCCGACGATCTTGCGCCCGCGATCAAGCACCTGCCTGTGCCACACGATGGGTTGCGCCCGCTGGACGAGGCGATCTCGACCGCCGGGGGCCTGCGGTGGGCCGCGCTGGACGAGCGCCTGATGCTGAAGGACCGCCCCGGCACCTTCGCCTGCGGCGAGATGCTGGATTGGGAGGCGCCGACGGGCGGCTATCTTCTGACCGCATGCCTGGCCACGGGACGTCACGCCGGGCTGTCGGCCGCGCGCTGGCTGGACCGCTAGGCCGGCAACGGCGCGCGGGTTTCTCTGATGGGCAGGTGCACGATGGCAGAGAAGGCGCCGACGCCCACGCCGACCCACCAGACGGCCGTGTAGGTGCCGTAGATGTCGTAAAGTTCGCCCCCCAGCCAGACACCCATGAAGCTGCCCAACTGGTGGCTGAAGAAGACGACCCCATACAGCGTACCCATGTAGCGCAGCCCGTAGAGGTGACCGACCAGCCCCGCCGTCAGCGGCACCGTGGCCAGCCACAAAGCCCCCATCAGGACAGAGAAGACCAGCACCGATCCGGGCGTGATCGGCAAGCTGATGAAGGTGGCGGCGATGATCGTCCGGGCGAAGTAGATGCCCGCCAGAAGGTTCTTGCGCGGGAACAGGTTGCCCAGCCAGCCCGCGATCAGCGTGCCGCCGATATTGGACAGGCCGATCACCCCGATGGCAACGGCGCCCAACGCGGCCGTATCGCTGACCCCGATGGCGGCCAGCGTGCCCGTGGGTTCTATCGCAGCGCACATCTCGGTCACGAGGGCGGGGAAATGCGCGGTGATGAAGCCCAGTTGATACCCGCAGGAAAAGAAGCCGACGAAGATCAGCGTATAGGACGGGTCGCGGAAGGCACGGGAGAGGAGTTCGCCCATCGTTTCTTCGATCTCGACCGACTGCTTGGCGGGCGCGCGCATCATCGGCAGCACCAGAAGCGAGGCGAGGACGGCGCCCGCGAAGATGATGAACACCATCTCCCAGCCGACGACGCCCAGAAGCGCCTCGGCCACCGGGGGGCCGATCACCTGCCCCCCCGAGCCTGCCGCCGTAGCGATGGCCAGGGCCATCGACCGACGCTGATCCGAGGCGGCGCGGCCCACGACCGCAAGGATCACGCCGAAGCCGGTGCCTGCAACGCCGAAGCCCACCAGAACCTCCAGCGCCTGCATCCCTAAAGGAGATGTGGCGAAGGCCGTCAGGACAAGCCCGGCAGCATACATCACGGCACCAAGGACGATGGCCTTGCGGTCCCCGAACCGCTCGGCGAAGGCGGCGAAGATCGGCTGGCCGATCCCCCAGGCGAGGTTCTGGATCGCGATGGCCAGACTGAACTCGGACCGAGGCCAGCCGAACTCGGCCCCGATGGGGATCTGGAAGACCCCGAAGCTGGCGCGGACGGCGAAGCTGACGAGGATCACGATGGACCCGGCGATCAGGACCGGCGTGACAAGGGGGGTGCGTGACTGCATCTGGACTCTCCGTTGCATCACTTTCCCGCGAACGGGGTCCGAAGCAACCCCTCGCGCGGCGGTCCGGCTTGGGCTATGCGGCCGGGGAACGTCCCGGAGGCCCGCCCATGCATGTCGCAACCCTGATCGCCCAATCGCTGGACCCCGCCTTCGTCGAGGCGTTGCGCAATGCCTGGGGCGGCGGCGACGCGGTCTGGCTGGACCCCGCCAGAGCGGCCGAGTTCACGCTTGAGGCGGTGCCCGAAAACCGGTGGGAGGTCTGGGCCGAAGCGCAGAAGATGGGGATCGACCTTTGCGTTCAACCGGCCGAGGGGCGGCGGAAGGGGATCCTGATCGCCGACATGGACAGCACCATGATCGGTCAGGAATGCATCGACGAGTTGGCCGACATGGCAGGCGTCGGCGCGCGCGTGAAAGAGATCACAGCCCGTGCCATGAACGGCGAGCTGGATTTCGAAGGCGCGCTGCGCGAGCGGGTGGGCCTTCTGGAGGGCCTGCCCGTCGACGTGATCGAGCAGGTCTGGGCCGAGCGGATCACCCTGACCCCCGGCGGCCCCGAGCTGATCGGAACGATGCGGGCCAATGGGGGATATTGCGCCCTGGTCTCGGGCGGGTTCACGCAGTTCACCCAGCGCGTTGCGGACCGGCTGGGGTTCGACCTGCATCGCGCGAACACTCTGATCGAGGACCGCGGGGCGCTGACCGGCCGTGTGGCCGACCCGATCCTGGGCCGTGAGGCGAAGGTTGCCGCGTTGCGAGAGATCTGTGCGGCGCGGGGGATCGGGCTGGACCGGGCGATGGCCGTCGGGGACGGCGCGAACGATCTGGGGATGCTGCAACTGGCCGGCGCCGGTGTCGCGCTGCACGCCAAGCCGGCGGTCGCCGCCGAGGTTGATCTGCGGATCAACCACGGCGATCTGACCGCACTTCTGTTCCTACAGGGATATTCGCTGGACGAGTTCGCCCCGGCCTGAGGGTCCGCGGGGGGCCCTGACGGCGGGATGTGGGTATTTTTCCAAGGGTGAAATGGCCGGCGCGGGTCAGCAGAAGCCGGGGGCGGCGCGGGTTAGGCCAACCTCGACCCCCGCGCGGTTCAGGATCGGGGCATCGAGGACCGATGCGACGGCGGAGTCCGTCTTGTCGAGGATGCCGAGGCGGACCAGCAGGGCGGCCATGGCGGTGTCGGCCGCGCGGACTGCGCCATCGGTGATCTTGAGCGCGACGCCCAGCTTCCGTTCGTGCAGAATCGCGACATAGACGCCTTCGGCGCCGACCTTGACGGCGGCGCGGCCTTTCGCCGCCTCCATGAAGCGGGTGGTTGTCTTGCCGTCGCCGGCCACGAGGAAGGGATGGGCCATCATCGCCTCGCGCAGGGCGACCATGGCGTCCGATCGCGCATCGCCGCCGGTGGCCGCGGCGAACCGGGCCATGGCGCGGGCAAGACCCGTGACCGTGGTCGCGAAGTTCGGCGCCGCGCAGCCGTCGATGCCGAAGCAGGGGCTGTCTTCGCCCGTCACGTCCACGAACGTCTGTCGGACCGCCTTCTGGACCGGACCGTCGGGATCGACATAGACGCCCCCGGCGCCGAGGTGTCGGTGGAAGGTCAGAAAGCCGGTATGCTTGCCGGAGCACTGGTTGTGGGCCTGGCACGGCGTCTCGCCCGCGCGGATCATCGCGTGCTTCAGGCCGCGGTCGCGCGGCGCTTCGTTTCCGCAGACCAGATCGCCGTCGCCGCAGCCGATGTCCGACAGCCAAGCGCGCACCGCCTCGGTATGGACGACGGCGCCTTCATGCGACGCGCAGGCCAGCGCCAGGCGTTCGGGCGGCAGTTTTACGCCGGCCTCGACCATCGGAAGCGCCTGGAGCATCTTGCACGAGGACCGCGGGAAGATCACCGCGTCCGGGTCGCCCCAGGCTTCGACGACCTCTCCGGAGGCGTCGCAGACCACGGCGTGGCCCGCGTGAACCGATTCCAGAAGGGGGCCGCGCCAGAGTTCGACCAGGGGGTGCGCTTGCGTCATCTCACGTCCTCTCACAGAGCGGCGATTTTTCGCCGCAAGGGCTTTCAAGAATTGCCCATTTCCAGTTAAGGTCGCACCGCTTGACAGGAATTGGAACCGGCATCGCCGTCGCCCCGGCAAGAGGGTGAACATCGCCGGCAGAGGCAGAGACGAGCTGGAGGCTCAGGAAAACGCATGAAAGCACTTCTCGGATCGGTCACGGCCCTTGCGCTGACCCTTTCCGCGCCCATGGTGGCGCAGGCTCAGGACGAAAGCACCAACAGGGTCGCCGTCGAAACGGCATGGAGCGTCTTCGTCGAGGATGACCCGCAAGAATGCTGGAGCGTGTCCAGCCCGACCAACACCGTCAACACCCGCGGTGGACAGGTCGTGTCGGTGCGTCGGGGCGACATCCTGCTGTTCGTTACATTCCGGCCCGGATCGGACGTGAACGGCGAAGTATCGTTCACCGGAGGCTATCCCTTCGCCGACGGGTCGACCGTGTCGCTGGAAATCGGCGGCACCACGTTCGAACTGTTCTCGGAAGGGGAATGGGCGTGGCCCGCGAGCGCGTCGGACGACAGCCAGATCGTCGAGGCGATGAAGCGCGGCACCGATGCCACGCTGACGGCGCGATCCTCGCGCGGGACGCAGACGCAGGACACGTTCTCGCTGTTCGGGTTCACCGCGGCGCTGGACGAGGCACGCGGCCGCTGCAACTGACCCCGCGCTGAAGGCGTAGGAAGAAACGGGCGGCCCCGAAACGGGCCGCCTTTCGTCTTGGCGGCCCGGGGTTTATTCGCCCCCGCCGATCCCTTATATCGCGTCTATTCCGCATGACCCCGAGGTAATCCGATGTCCGCGCCCCAGACGCCGATCACACAAGACGTGCTGACCCTGCCCCGTAAGGGCGAGGAGGAGGGCAAGCGCAACCTCGTCGGGCTGACCAGGGACCAGATGCGAGAGGCGCTGATCGCCATCGGCACGCCCGAAAAGCAGGCGAAGATGCGCGTGGGCCAGGTCTGGGCGTGGATTTACCAGCGCGGCGTGCGCGACTTTGCCGAGATGACGAACCTTGCCAAGGCATATCGCGCGCAGCTGGACGAGCACTTCGTCATCCGCGTCCCCGAGATCGTGACCAAGGCCGTCTCCGAGGACGGCACGCGCAAGTATCTGCTGCGCATCGCAGGCGGGCATGAGGTCGAGGCCGTCTATATCCCCGAGGAATCGCGCGGGACCCTGTGCATCTCGTCCCAGGTGGGGTGCACGCTGACCTGTTCCTTCTGTCACACCGGCACCCAGCGGTTGGTGCGCAACCTGACCGCCGGCGAGATCGTCGGCCAGATCCTGGTCGCGCGCGACGATCTGGGCGAATGGCCCGAGCCGGGGCGCAATCCCCATGACGAAACCCGGCTTCTGTCGAACATCGTCCTGATGGGCATGGGCGAGCCGCTTTATAATTTCGACAACGTCCGCGACGGGATGAAGATCGCGATGGACCCCGAGGGGATCAGCCTGTCGCGTCGCCGCATCACGCTGTCCACCAGTGGCGTCGTCCCGATGATCGCCCGCACCGCCGAAGAGATCGGCTGCCTGCTGGCCGTATCCTTCCACGCCACGACCGACGAGGTGCGCGACACGCTGGTCCCGATCAACAAACGCTGGAACATCGAGGCGCTGCTGGGCGCGCTGAAGGACTATCCGCGGCTGTCGAACTCGGAACGGATCACGTTTGAATACGTGATGCTCAAGGGCGTGAACGATAGTGATGAGGATGCACACCGGCTGGTAGAGTTGATCCGGGGCATCCCCGCAAAGATCAACCTGATCCCGTTCAACCCATGGCCCGGTGCGCCCTATGACAGGTCGTCCAACAACCGCATCCGCGCCTTTGCCGACATCATCTACAAGGCGGGCTATGCCAGCCCGATCCGCACGCCAAGGGGCGAGGATATCATGGCCGCTTGCGGGCAGCTCAAGTCCGAGACCGAGCGCGAGCGCAAGTCGAAGCGCCAGATCGAGGCCGAGGCCCGCGCCTGACCGGCATCGGACCGCGTTTGACCCAAGGTCAAACCGGGTCTGACCGTCGATCCATTCTGCAAGGGTGGATCGCATGGAGAAACTGGTCAGGCGCAGTGCCGCTTTGGCAGATCTCCTGTTTCTCGGGCTTGTCGTGTATCTCGGAGCGCTTCAACTGACCGGGAACTTCCACGTCGTCAGTCCCGATACGGTGTTCCGATCTGTCCAGCTTGACGGTCAGGCACTTATCCGGTGGATCCGCAAGAACGGGATCGCCAGCGTTCTGAACCTGAGGGGCGACAACACCGGCACCGATTGGCACGAGGCCGAACTGGCCGTGACGGACCGCCTTGGGATCCAGCATATCGATTTTCGCATGTCGGCCAGTCCGAACTGGAACAGCCCGAAATCGAGCGGCTGTTGCAGGTCATTCGCGACGCGCCGAAGCCCCTTCTGATCCACTGCCGGGGTGGAGCCGACCGCACCGGCCTTACCTGCGCGCTGTATGTCGCGGGCATCGACGGCCGCGGAGAGGACGCTGCCGAAGCGCAGCTTTCGATCTCGTACGGGCATATCGGCATACCTTGGGTCAGCAAGGCATAGCCCATGAACGTCACGTGGGAGCGGATCGAGCCCTGGCTGGGGTTCCCCGGAAGCTAACGATCAAGCCGTGTCGGGGCGCCCAGGAACAGTCTCGCGCACCTCGCCGGCGCCGGGCCAATTCTCGATCGCGTGCAACGCCTCTTCGGCCGTTTCCACATAAGTGAAGAGATCGAGGTCCTGTTCGGCGATGGTGCCTGCCTCGGCCAGGGCGGCAAAGTTGACGACCTTGTCCCAGAACTCCTTCCCGAACAGCAGGATTGGGATTTTTTCCATCCGGCCGGTCTGGATCAGAGTCAGCGCCTCGAACAGCTCGTCCATGGTGCCGAAGCCGCCGGGGAAGACGCAGATCGCCTTGGCGCGCATCAGGAAATGCATCTTGCGGATCGCGAAGTAGTGGAAGTTGAAGCACAGGCCAGGCGTGACGTACTCGTTCGGCGCCTGCTCGTGCGGCAGGACGATGTTCAGCCCAATGGATTGGCCGCCCGCATCCGCCGCGCCGCGATTGCCAGCCTCCATCACGCCGGGGCCGCCGCCGGTGACCACGACGTTCTCGCGCCCGTAGGTTTGCATCGACTTTTCGGTCATGATCCGGGCGAAGCGGCGGGCCTGATCGTAATAGACCGACAGGGCCCCCATGGCCGAACTGCGCGCGTCGTTGGGGTTTTCCATGATCCGCGCGCCGCCGAACATGACGATGGTCGATTCGATATTTTTCTCGGCCAGGATCATCTCGGGCTTCATCAGCTCGAGCTGCAGGCGCAACGGGCGCAGGTCCGGACTGCACAGGAAATCATCGTCCGCGAAGGCCAGCTTGTAGGCGGGCGCGCGGGTCTGCGGTGTGTCCGGCACGCCTTCCGCGGTGCGGCGGTCTGTCGGGGCGTCGCGGAACGGCGAGGCGGTGCGGTCGGTCATCGGGTCCTCCATTGCCGGGCGGACATAGCCGCCCTATAGCCTCGGGGCCAGAGCCACCGAACGAAAGGACCCGCGCCCAATGTCCGCAGATCAGTCTCATGCCCAGCTGGAACCCGCCATCGAAGCCGCGTGGGACGCCCGCGCCGACATTACCCCTGCCACGGGGGGCGAAACGCGCGAGGCCATCGAAGCCACGCTGGAAGCGCTGGACAGGGGCGAGCTTCGGGTCGCCGAGAAGCGCGGATCGGATTGGCACGTGAACCAGTGGGCCAAGAAGGCGGTCCTGCTTGGCTTCCGCATCAAGGACATGGAGATCCATCCCGGCGGCCCGCAGGGCGGCGGCTGGTGGGACAAGGTCGACAGCAAGTTCGCCGGCTGGGGCGAGAACCGCTGGCGCGACGCCGGCTTCCGCGCCGTGCCGAACTGCGTTGTCCGCAAGTCCGCCTTCATCGCCAAGGGCGTCGTGCTGATGCCGTCCTTCGTGAACCTCGGCGCCTATGTGGACGAGGGCACCATGGTCGACACCTGGGCCACCGTCGGGTCCTGCGCGCAGATCGGCAAGAACGTGCACCTGTCGGGCGGTGTCGGCATCGGCGGCGTGCTGGAGCCGTTGCAGGCCGATCCGACGATCATCGAGGACAACTGCTTCATCGGCGCCCGCTCCGAGGTGGTCGAGGGCTGCATCGTCCGCGAGGGATCGGTCCTGGGGATGGGCGTCTATATCGGCAAATCCACCAAGATCGTGGACCGCGAAACGGGCGAGGTCTTCATGGGCGAGGTGCCGCCATATTCGGTGGTCGTCTCGGGCTCGATGCCGACGAAAAACAACCTCAACCTCTACTGCGCGGTGATCGTGAAGCGCGTGGACGAGGGGACCCGCGCGAAGACTGCCATCAACGATCTTTTGCGCGACTGATCAGGTCGGGGGAAACCCGATCGCCTGCCACCCGTTGGCACGCGAAAGGGACCCTCCACCATGATCGCACAACTTCCGCTGCTCTGGCTTCTGGTGGCGTTCTTCGCCGCCGGCGCCGCCGTCGTCTTCTCGTCCATCCGGGCCACGCGACTGGCCGACATCATCGCCGACCGGACCCGCATGGGCGAGGCGATGGCCGGCGGCATCATCCTGGGTGCCGCTACGTCGCTGGCCGGGGTGGTCGTGTCGACCGATGCCGCACTGGGAGGCGACGCGTCGTTCGCCTTCTCGAACGCGGTGGGCGGGATCGCGGCGCAGACGCTGTTCCTGGCGATCGCCGATACGCTGCATAAAAACGCCAACCTCGAACACGCGGCGGCCGAGCCGGCCAACCTGTTCCAGGCGGTCATGCTGATCATCCTTTTGTCCATGCCGCTGACCGCCATCGCGGGGCCGGACATCGCCTATTTCGGGGTGCACCCGATCTCGATCGTGCTGTTCCTGACCTACCTCTACGGGGTCAAGAAGTCCTCGAACGTGGCCGAGGATCCGATGTGGACCGCGGTGAAGACGTCCGACACCCGCGAGGACGAGCCCGAGGACGGGGACGAGCCGCAGAAATCCGCGTGGAAGCCGATCCGCGCCTTTATTATCCTTGTCGCGATCATGGGCGCGGGTGGTTATGTCATCAGCCAGGTCGGCGGCAGCTTGATCGACCGGTTCGGGCTGGCCTCCAGCCTTGTGGGTTCGCTGATCACCGCGGTCGTCACATCGCTGCCGGAATTCGTGACCACGCTGGTGGCCGTGCGGCGCGGCGCGCTGCAACTGGCCGTGGGCGGGATCATCGGTGGTAACACGTTCGACACGCTGTTCCTGGTTCTGTCCGACATCGCCTATCGCGACGGGTCGATCTATCACGCCATCGGCACCACGGATCTGTACTGGCTGTCCACCGGCATCCTGATGACGGCTGTTCTTCTGGGCGGCCTGATCCTGCGCCAGCGGCAGGGGCCGGGTCGGATCGGGGTCGAAAGCGTTGCGATGATGGTCATCTACGGCACCGCAGTGGTCTTGCAGGTCCGAGGCGGCTGACGGCGCCAACTTGTCGCACGTGGCAGGAACCCGACGCCCGGGGCGCGTGTTGGGCGCACGGAAACTTGAATGCCGTCCCCGGTCGCAGATCGGACGTTTTGCATGGGCGAAACCCGGACGGCTTGAATCGAAGGGAATATGGAATGAACGGTATCGGTTGGATCCTTACGATCATCATCGGCGGCCTCGCAGGCTGGCTGGCCGAGCAGTTCATGAAGTCCGACATGGGCATCATCATGAACATCATCCTCGGCATCGTCGGCGCGATCGTCTTCAACTTCCTGCTGGCGCTGATCCTGGGCACCGCGACCACAGGGATCATAGGGTCGCTGGTGGCTGGCTTCATCGGTGCATGCCTGCTGATCTGGATCGCCCGGCTGATCAAGGGTCGCGCCTGACGCATCCCGATCTTGACTGAAATGACGCCGCGCCCCGACCGGGCGCGGCGTTTCGCCGTTGACACCGCGGCGCAACTGACGGACCCCGCCCCAATGGCCCGCACGCAACATGTCTTCACCCTTCTGGTCGAGGTCGGCCGCGCCCCCGGCGACGGTCTTCCCAAGGATGCCAACGGCGCAGCGCTTCTGTGCTATGCCTCGGGCGTGGACGAAGCCGAAGCCGTGCGCGAGACGGTGGCGGTCCTGAAACAGGCCGAGATGTCGCCCCTCGACGTGACCGGCTATGGCACCCTCGAGGATCGCCTGGCCGACGGGGACGAGATCGACCCCGAGGAGCGCGAATTGATGGATCGCGCCCTGTCGGAGAATGCAGTGATCGTCGCGCAGGCGACCCCATTCTTTGACGAGGACTGACCCCAACCCGTTGCGGTGCCTCGCCGCACGCCTAGATTCCTGGGCAGAATGCAAGGAACCGAAATGATCGTCGATCCCGTCGAACTGACAATGGCCCTGATCCGCGAGGACTCGGTGACCCCCAATTCCGGCGGGGCCATCGCCCTGATCGAACGGGTGTTGGAGGATAACGGGTTCACCTGCACGCGCGTCGACCGCAACGGGATCCCCAACCTTTATGCGCGATCGGGCGGTCATGGCCCGGTCCTGGGTTTCAACGGGCACCTCGACGTGGTGCCGCCCGGCGATGCGGAGGCATGGACCTCGCCCCCCTTCGCGGCCGACATCCGCAATGGCGCGATTTACGGCCGGGGTGCCTGCGACATGAAATCGGGGGTGGCCGCCTTCGTCGCCGCCGTGATCGAATGTGCCGATACCTGCCCCGGATCGCTGGTCCTGACGATCACCGGAGACGAGGAAGGGGACGGCATCGACGGCACCGCTGCGATCCTGGACTGGATGGACACCACGGGCGAGGCGATGGACGCCTGCATCGTGGGCGAGCCGACCTGCCCCACCCACATGGGCGAGATGATCAAGATCGGCCGTCGGGGTTCTCTGACCGCACGGATCACGGCGAACGGTCAACAGGGGCATGCCGCCTATCCGCAGAACGCCCGCAACCCGATCCACGCGATGGTGGACCTGCTAGGACGTCTGACCGGGATAGAACTGGACGACGGCACCGACCATTTCGATCACACCACGCTGCAGGTCACGGGCTTCGACACCGGCAACGAGGCCAACAACGTCATTCCCGCCCGCTGCAAGTCCATGGTCAATATCCGCTTCAACGACGCCCATAGCGGGCTGTCGCTGACCAACTGGCTGAACGAAGAGGCGCGCAAGGCCACCGATGCAAGCGGCGTGCGCTTCGACCTCGACATCACGGTCTCGGGCGAGAGTTTCCTCACGCCCCCGGGACCACTGACCGAAATCGTACAGCGCGCCGTTGAGCATGAGACAGGACGGATTCCGGTGCTGTCCACGACAGGTGGCACATCCGACGCGCGGTTCATCAAGAACCACTGCCCGGTCGTCGAATGCGGTCTGGTGGGCGCCACCATGCACCAGACCGACGAACGGGTCGAGATCGACCATATCCGCCAGCTTGCGGGCATCTATACCCGCATCATCAAGGGCTACTTCGCATGACCCTTCTGATTTCCCGCACCGACGACCTGAATGCCTGCCGCGCGCTTCGCCGCGCCGTCTTCATCGACGAGCAGAACGTGCCCGAAGACCTGGAATGGGACGGCCGCGACGCCGAAGCCCTGCACATCCTGGCCCAGCAGGACGGTCAACCCATCGCCACGCTGCGGATGTTCCGCGACCCGCCCGAGGCCAAGATCGGCCGGGTCTGCGTCCTGCCGCAATACCGCGGCACCGGCATCGGCCGCCAGCTCATGGACGTCGCCATCGGGATCCTGCGCGATTCGCCAAGGATCGAGACGGTCAAGCTGGGTGCCCAGTTGCACGTTTTGGAGTTCTACCGTCCCATGGGGTTCGAGCCCGAGGGCCCGATCTACGACGATGCCGGCATTCCCCATCGCGACATGCGGCTGACCCTCTAGCCGCGCCCGAAAGGCTTTCATGACCGATCTTCCCACCAAGTCCGACATCCTGAGATGGATCGCTGACAATCCGACCCAGACCGCCAAGCGCGACATCGCACGGGCCTTCGGCATCAAGGGCGGGGCGCGGATCGACCTCAAGCGGATGCTGAAGGAGCTGGAGGAAGAAGGTCACCTCGAAAAGCGCAAGAAGACCTATCGCGACCCCGAGGCACTGCCCCCCGTGTCGGTCTGCGAGGTCGTGGGGCCGGACCGCGACGGCGATGTCTACGCGCGTCCGATGGAATGGCAGGGCGACGGCCCCGAACCGCGCATCCTGCTGGTCGAGCGTAAGTCCGACGTCGCGTTGGGCCGCGGCGACCGGGTGCTGCTGCGTCTTACGAAGGTCGAGGGGCAGGACCACGCCTATGAAGGGCGCCTGATCCGCAAGCTGACCAAGACCCATGCGCGGATGCTGGGCATCTTCCGAGGCACCAGCGATGGCGGGCGGATCGTGCCTATCGACAAGGGCTCGGACAAGGAATGGCTGATCCGCGCGGGTGAAACCCAAGGCGCCAAGGACGGTGAGTTGGTCGAGGCCGAGCGTGCGGGCCCCAAGGACCGTATGGGCCTCCCCCGCGGCCGCGTCATCGACCGGCTAGGCGACCCCAGCGCGCCGAAATCCGTGTCGCTCATCGCGATCCGGCAGCACGGCATCCCGGACGTCTTCCCCGACGAGACCATCGCCGAGGCCGAAGCCGCCGAGCCGGTCCCGCTGGGCAACCGCACGGATCTGCGCGACCTGCCGCTGATCACCATCGACCCGTCGGACGCGCGCGACCATGACGACGCGGTCTTCGCCGCGCCCGACGACGACCCGAAGAACCAGGGCGGCCACGTCCTGTGGGTCGCGATCGCAGACGTCGCCCACTATGTCCGCCCCGGATCGGCGCTGGATCACGAGGCGCGGCTGCGCGGCAATTCCAGCTATTTCCCCGACCGGGTCGTTCCGATGCTGCCCGAAGCGCTGTCGGGCGACCTGTGTTCGCTGCACGAGGGCGAGGACCGCGCCTGCCTTGCCGTGCGCATGGTGCTGGACCGCGAGGGCAACAAGATCGCCCACGAGTTCCACCGCGGCCTGATGCGCTCGCCCGCATCGCTGTCCTACGAAGACGCGCAGGCCGCACAGAATGGCGAGACGACCGACAAGACCGCGCCGCTTCTGGACACCGTGATCCGCCCCCTGTTCGACGCCTACACCGCTTTGCAGGCGGCCCGTCACCGCCGCCAGCCGCTGAATCTTGACCTGCCCGAACGGCGGATCGAGCTGTCGCCCGAGGGACGCGTCACCTCCATCGCGTTCCGCGACCGGCTGGACGCGCACAAGTTGATCGAAGAATTCATGGTGCTGGCCAATGTCGCGGCGGCCGAGGAACTGGTGAAGCGCAAGTCGCCCCTGCTGTTCCGCGTTCACGAGGAACCCAACCCCGAAAAGCTGGAAGCCCTGCGCGAGGTGGCGCAAGCCTCGGGCCTGACGTTGGCCAAGGGCCAGGTGCTTCAGACGCGTCACCTGAACGGCCTTCTGACGCAAGCCCACGGGACCGAGTTCGACGAGCTGATCAACATGTCCACCCTGCGCGCCATGACGCAGGCCTATTACAGCCCCGACAACTTCGCCCATTTCGGCCTGGCCTTGCGGAACTACGCGCATTTCACCTCGCCCATCCGGCGCTATGCCGACCTAGTGGTGCATCGCGCGCTGATCAGCGCGCATGGATGGGGAAAGGATGGGCTGACCCCCATCGACATCGAACGCCTGCCCGAGACCGCCGAACAGATCAGCCAGACCGAGCGGCGGTCGATGGTGGCCGAGCGTGATACGACCGACCGCTACCTTGCCGCGTTCATGTCCGAACGGCTGGGCGAGGAGGTCACGGGGCGCGTCTCGGGCGTGCAGCGTTTCGGCCTGTTCGTGAAGCTGGACGAGACCGGCGCAGACGGCCTGATCCCCATGCGGGCGCTGGGCGGTGAGTATTTCCACCACGACCCCGAGGCACAGACCGTGATGGGCGCCGAGTCCGGCACCGTCCTGGGCCTGGGGCAGCGCGTGACGGTTCGGATCGCGGAAGCCGTGCCTACCACCGGGGGGCTGGTGCTGGACCTCGTCGCGGCCGAGGGGGCGAGCATCGCGCCGGGCGGTCGGACCTCGCGGCGCAGCACCCCCAAGCGGGCGAAGGGAAAGGCAAAGGCCCGGAAGGCCGCGAAGGAGCGGAAGGTCAAGCGCACCCGCCGGGGATAGAAGCGGGTCGGGTGCATGGATCAGGCCCCGTGGACCCGCCGCCATTCGCCTTGACGCTCTTCGCTACGGATGCAGGATCGCGAGCGACCAACCAAGGAACACGCCATGCGCGACCGTACCCACGCCCTCCTCGTCATCGACATGCAAAACGACTTCATCGCCGATGGCGCCTTGGCCGTGCCCGGCGGCGATCAGATCGTCGACGGGATCAACGCGCTGATGGACGACTTCGCCACCGTGATCCTGACGCAGGACTGGCACCCGGCCGGGCATTCGTCCTTCGCGTCGCAGCACCCCGGCAAGTCTCCGATGGAAATGACCGAGATGCCATACGGCCCGCAAGTCCTGTGGCCCGACCACTGCGTCCAAGGCAGAAAAGGGGCTGAGTTCGTGCCGGGGCTGCGCACGGACGGCGACCTGATCATCCGCAAGGGCTTCAATCCGGCGATCGACAGCTATTCCGCGTTCTTCGAGAATGACCACACGACCCCGACGGGACTGGAAGGCTATCTGCGGACTCGCGGCATCGACAAGCTGACGATGGTCGGCCTCGCCCTTGATTTCTGCGTGAACTACTCGGCGCAGGATGCCGCCCGCCTTGGGTTCGACGTCACATTGCGCCCCGACCTGTCGGCGGCCATCGACCTCGACGGTTCGCGGGACGCGTCCATGAAAGACATGGAGAATGCCGGCGTCCGGCTGCCCTGATGGATCTGCGCGCGCTTCTTCTGGGGCTTGCCTTCGCGGTCATGTGGTCCTCGGCGTTCACCAGCGCCAAATTCATCGTCGCCGACGCCCCGCCACTGACGGCGCTGGCGTTTCGCTTTCTGATCTCTGGCGCCATCGGCGTCGCCATCGCCCGCGCCATGGGGCAGTCCTGGCATCTGAGCCGGGCACAATGGCGGGCGACCTTCGTGTTTGGCCTGTGCCAGAACGCGCTGTATCTTGGCCTGAATTTCGTGGCGATGCGCACGATCGACGCGGGGCTCGCTTCGATCATCGCATCGACAATGCCGCTTCTGGTGGCGCTGGCCGGGTGGCTGGCCTTGGGCGAACGGCTGCGCCCGCTGGGGATCGCCGGCCTGCTCGCCGGGCTGACCGGGGTCACCCTGATTATGGGCACCCGGATTTCGGGCGGCGTCGACATGATCGGGTTGTCGTACTGTATCGCGGGCGTGCTGGCCCTGACCGTGGCGACCCTTTCGCTGCGTGGTGCATCCTCGGGCGGGAATGTCCTGATGGTGGTGGGCCTGCAGATGCTGGTGGGCGCCGCGCTCGAGCCGTGGGACGTCGACTGGTCCGCGTCCCTGTTGATCGCATTCGCCTACACGACGCTGGTCCCGGGGCTTCTGGCGACCTTTGCGTGGTTCACGCTGGTGCGCCGCATCGGGCCGGTCCGCGCGGCGACGTTCCACTTCCTCAATCCATTTCTCGGGGTCGCGATCGCGGCCCTCATCCTGGGCGAGGCGCTGGGCCTTTTCGATCTGATCGGGGTCGCCATCATCATGGCCGGTATCTTTGCGGTGCAGTTTTCCAAGGCACCACCGCCTGAAAGTTCAGCAGTCTGTGACGAGACGTCGCTTGTGAACCGGGAAAAAGCTGACACAGTGTCGTAGCGTAAATCTCGTGCGGAGACCGACATGATAGCCGACGATATCTCCGAGACGGCCAATGTCCTGCTCGAGCAGGTCGATTCGCTGGATCATGACGAGAAATGCGACACCATCATACGGATGTCGCTGTACCTCATGGAATGGGGCGGATCGATGCTGGCACAGAATTGCGGCGACGACATTACCGCACGGTATCAAAGCCTCACACGCGAAATGGGAAAGCTGCATACCGAGATTCGGGGCGCAACCGGCATGGACACCAATCCCGGACGATCGGCGGGGATCATCCAGTTTCCCAAACGATAAACACGCCTAACGTCGAAGCGGAAGTGGTGAGCCGACAGGGGCTCGAACCCTGGACCTACTGATTAAAAGTCAGTTGCTCTACCAACTGAGCTATCGGCTCACTGGCGGGCGAAATAACGGGGCCTCTCCGGGGCGTCAAGCGCAAAGCCGGCGCTTTTCTTCATGTCGTGCTCTCATTATATGGCGCAAGCCATGATCCAGCGCTCCGCCCCCCTTCCGTTCATGAAGATGCACGGCCTCGGCAACGACTTTGTCGTCCTCGACCTGCGCGAGGGCGAAGATGTCATGACGCCCGATCTAGCCCGTGCCGTGGGCGACCGCCGGCGCGGCGTGGGATTCGATCAACTGGCCACGATTCACGAGGATACCGAAGCAGACGCGCGACTGGTCTTCTGGAACGCCGACGGCTCGCAGGCCGGAGCCTGCGGCAACGCCACTCGCTGCATCGCTCGCCATTTGATGGACACGACCGGCCGAATCGAACTGCACCTGCGGACCGAACGTGGCCTGCTGACCGCGCGCGACGGAGGGAACAGCCTGACGGCAGTGAACATGGGGGCGCCGATCCTCGACTGGCGCGAAATCCCCCTGGCGGACGACGTCGACATCGACGCCCTGCCCATCGACGGAGCGCCGATGGCGACCGGCATGGGCAACCCGCATTGCACGTTCTTCGTGGATGACGTGACCAGCGTGGACCTGTCCACCTTTGGCCCCGCGCACGAGCATCACCCCCTGTTCCCCCAGCGCACGAACGTCCAGATCGCCCAACTGAACGGTCCCGACCGCTTGCGCATGCGGGTGTGGGAACGCGGTGCCGGGATCACGCTGGCCTCCGGCTCGTCTTCTTGCGCGGTGGCGGTCGCGGCACATCGCCGGGGTCTGACCGGGCGCAGCGTGACCATCGACCTCGATGGCGGGACGATTCTTATCGACTGGCGCGATGATGGTGTGTGGATGACCGGACCCACGGCCCATGTCTTCGACGGGCTTCTAACCCCCGACTGGCTGGAGGCGCATCAATGAACCCGCCCGTCTTTTCCAACCACGGCTGCCGCCTGAACATGTACGAGACCGAGGCGATGAAGGCCCTTGCCGCCGAGCATGGCCTGTCCGACGCCGTGGTGGTCAACACATGCGCGGTGACGGCCGAGGCCGTGCGCAAGGCCAAGAAGGACATCCGCCGCCTCGCCCGCGAGAACCCCGGTGCTGCCGTCATCGTCACCGGCTGCGCCGCCCAGACCGAGCCCGAGACCTTCGCGGCCATGCCCGAGGTCACGCGCGTCATCGGCAACACCGAAAAGATGCAGCCTGCCACATGGGCTGCCATGGCCCCCGATTTCACGGGGCAGACCGAGCGCGTTCAGGTCGACGACATCATGTCCGTGACCGAGACTGCCGGCCACCTGATCGACGGCTTTGGCACCCGGTCGCGCGCCTATGTGCAGGTCCAGAACGGCTGCGACCACCGCTGCACCTTCTGCATCATCCCCTACGGCCGGGGCAATTCCCGCTCGGTCCCCGCGGGTGTCGTGATCGAGCAGATCCGCCGCCTTGCCGCGCAGGGCTACGAGGAGATCGTGCTGACCGGCGTCGACCTGACCTCGTGGGGCGCCGATCTGCCGGGTACGCCGCGCCTGGGCGATCTGGTCATGCGCATCCTCAAGCTGGTGCCCGACCTGCCGCGCCTTCGGATCAGCTCGATCGATTCGATCGAGGTGGACGAAAACCTGATGCGCGCCATCGCCGAGGAAGAGCGGCTGATGCCCCACCTGCACCTGTCGCTCCAGCACGGCTCGGACCTGATCCTCAAGCGGATGAAGCGCCGCCACCTGCGCGGCGACGCGATCCGCTTCTGCGAAGAGGCCCGCCGCCTGCGCCCCGAGATGACCTTCGGCGCCGACATCATCGCCGGTTTCCCGACCGAGACCGAGGATCATTTCTCCGACTCCCTCCGGCTGGTCGAGGATTGCGGCCTGACATGGCTGCACGTCTTCCCCTACTCTGTCCGGCAGGGCACCCCCGCCGCACGGATGCCGCAGCTTGACGGCGGCGTGGTGAAAGACCGGGCCGCCCGGCTGCGCGCGGCGGGCGAGCAGGCCGTCGCTGCTCATCTGAACGCGCAGGTCGGACGCACCCACCGCGTTCTGATGGAAAGCCCCCGCATGGGCCGGACCGAGCAATTCGCAGAAGTTGCGTTCGACAGCGATCGCATCGAAGGCCGCACCGTCGAGACCCGCATCGACGGCGTCTCGGGGACCCGACTGCGCGCGGCGTGACACGCCCGTCATTTCGGTCTTGGCGGCGCCCCCGTTCCGGATAGAGTGCGTCCCATGATGGATCTTTATCACGCCGCCGCATCGCCCTTCGTCCGCAAGGTCATGGTCACGCTGCACGAAACCGACCAATTGGGCGACGTGAAGATTGTACCCTCGGCGCAGACCCCGCTCAGCCCGAATCCGGCCAACCAGAACCCGCTGGGCAAGATCCCCTGCCTGACGCGTCCGGATGGACCGGCCCTGTATGACAGCCGGGTTATCTGCCGGTATCTGGCACACCGCGCGGGGGCGAGTCTTTATCCCGAATCGCGGATTTGGGACGTGCTGACGCTTGAGGCGACGGGCGACGGCATAATGGATGCGGCGGTGCTGATGGTCTACGAATGGCGTGTCCGCCCCGAAGGAATGCAGGTTCCCGAGTTCGTCGAGGCGCAATGGGCCAAGATCACTCGCGCCCTCGACACGCTGGAGAACCGCTGGCTCAGCCATCTGGCGGGGCCGCTCGACATGGGCCAGATCGCCATCGGATGCGCCCTGCCCTACCTGGATTTCCGCCACCCTGACCGCGACTGGCGCGCCACCCGCCCCGGTCTTGCCGCATTCGCGGCCCGCATGGCCGACCGCCCCTCCTTCACCGCGACGCCCCCCGACGCCTGAGCAGGCTACCCTAGCCGCGCCGATCCGGCACCAATTTACTTGATCGAAAGACCGCGCGGCCTACGAAGACGGTCCCTGCGCGGCTTTGCCCGCTGGACCAGCGGGGGACGAGACGCTAGAGACCCAAGCAACGCTCCGGATGACGCCCGGTCGACGCCGTTCGTCCGCCTTCATCCCGGCCTGCAAGAAGGAGAGAGACGTGTCACACGCAGACGATCACGGCACCACCCGCCGCGACTTCATCTATTACGCCACGGCCGGGGCAGGCGCGGTCGTCGCCGGTGCCGCGGTCTGGCCCCTCATCAACCAGATGAACCCGGCCGCCAACGTGCAGGCCTTGTCGTCGATCCGCGTGGACGTCGGCGGGCTGGAGCCGGGGACGCAGTTGACCGTCCAGTGGTTGGGCAAGCCCGTCTTCATCCGCCGCCGCACCGAGGCCGAGATCGAGGAAGCCAACAGCGTCGACGTCTCGACCCTGCCTGACCCGCTGGCCCGGAATGCCAATATCGACGGCACCGCCCCCGCGACCGACCCCAACCGCGCCCTGAGCCAAGGGGTCGAGGGTGAGACGCCGGAAGAATGGCTGGTCATGATGGGCGTCTGCACGCACCTGGGCTGCGTGCCCCTGGGCGATGGCGCGGGCGACTTCAACGGCTGGTTCTGCCCCTGCCACGGCTCGCACTACGACACGGCAGGCCGCATTCGCCGCGGCCCCGCGCCGGAAAACCTGCCCGTCCCCGTCGCCCGGTTCGACGGCGAAACCGAAATCGTTCTGGGATAAGGAGACCGTATCATGGCTGGAATCCCGCACGACCACTACAAGCCCAACAGCGGCGGCGAACGCTGGCTGCACAAGCGGCTGCCGATCGTCGGCCTGCTGTACGACACGGTGATGATCCCCACGCCCAAGAACCTGAACTGGATGTGGATCTGGGGCATCGTCCTGACCTTCACGCTGGTCCTTCAGATCGTCACCGGCGTGGTGCTGGTCATGCACTACATCCCGTCGACCGAGAACGCGTTCGCCAGCGTCGAGCACATCATGCGCGACGTGAACGGTGGCTTCATGCTGCGCTATATGCACGCAAACGGCGCATCGCTGTTCTTCGTGGCCGTCTATGCCCACATCTTCCGAAACCTCTATTACGGGTCCTACAAGGAGCCGCGCGAGGTCACGTGGATCATCGGCATCCTGATGTATCTTCTGATGATGGGCACCGCCTTCATGGGCTATGTCCTGCCCTGGGGTCAGATGTCCTTCTGGGGTGCGACCGTCATCACGGGCCTATTCGGCGCGATTCCCTTCGTGGGCGAGTCGATCCAGACCTGGCTTCTGGGCGGACCGGCCGTCGGGGAATACACGCTGACGCGCTTCTTCTCGCTGCACTACCTGATGCCGATGATCCTTGCGGGTCTGACGATGGTCCACATCTGGGCCTTCCACACCACCGGCAACAACAACCCCACCGGGGTCGAGGTGCGCCGCACGTCGAAGGAAGACGCTCAGAAGGACACGCTTCCGTTCTGGCCCTACTTCGTCATCAAGGACCTGTTCGCGCTGGCCGTGATCCTGGTGGTGTTCTTCGCCATCGTGGGCTTCATGCCTAACTACCTCGGGCATCCCGACAACTACATCGAGGCGAACCCGATGCAGACCCCCGCGCACATCGTGCCGGAGTGGTACTTCCTGCCCTTCTACGCGATCTTGCGCGCCTTCACCGCGGACGTCTGGGTCGTGATGGCGGCCAGTTGGATCACCGGCGGCATCGTCGACGCGAAGTTCTTCGGCGTGCTTGCCATGTTCGGGGCCATCGCGGTCATGGCGCTGGCGCCGTGGCTGGACACCTCGTCGGTGCGGTCGGGTCGCTACCGCCCGATGTTCAAGTGGTGGTTCGCCCTGTTCATTGTGAACTTCTTCGTCCTGATGTGGGTCGGTGCGATGCCCGCCGAGGAGCCTTACAGCTCGATCTCGCTGATCGCCTCGGCTTACTGGTTCGCGTACTTCCTGGTCATCCTGCCGCTTCTTGGCGTGATCGAGAAGCCGCTGTCGCAGCCGTCGACCATCGAGGAAGATTATGGCAAGCACTACGCGCCCAACACCGGCGGTACTACGACCGTCGTGAACCCGGCCGAGTGAGGAAGAAAGAGATGATGATCAAAGAACTGACGCTCTCGCTCGCCGTGGCGCTTGGGCTGGCCGGGGCGGCCCACGCCGCCGGGTCCGAAGACAGCCATGTCATCGACTACGACTTCTCGTTCGAAGGGCCGTTCGGGACCTACGACCAGTTCCAGCTGCAGCGCGGCCTTCAAGTCTATACCGAGGTCTGCTCGGCCTGCCACGGCTTGCAATACGTCGCGTTCCGCAACCTGGCCGATGACGGGGGGCCCGGCCTGCCGGAGGATCAGGTCCGTGCCTATGCCGCCCAATACGAGGTGTGGGACGAGGCGCTTCTGGACGGCGAAGGGGATTTCCGCGATGCCGTGCCCACGGACAAGTTCCCTGAATCCAGCCTGTCGAACGCGCCGGACCTCTCGCTGATGGCGAAGGCCCGCGCCGGGTTCCACGGTCCCTATGGTCTGGGGATCAACCAGCTGGTCCGCGGCATGGGCGGCGCAGAATATCTGACCTCGCTTCTGACCGGATACACCGGCGAGATGAAGACCGAGGCAGGCGCGACGCTGTACGAGAACACTGCCTTCCCCGGCGGATGGATCGCGATGCCGCAGCCGCTGTATGGTGACGACGTCGGGTATGAGGACGGAACCGAAGCGACCCTGGAGCAGGTCTCGAAAGATGTCGCCGCGTTCATGATGTGGACCGCCGAACCGAAGCTGGCCGCGCGCAAGCAGGCCGGCTTTGCCGGCGTCGTGATGCTGGGGGTGCTGGCGGTGCTTCTGTATCTGACCAACAAGCGCATCTGGGCCCCTTACAAGCGTAAGGCGAAGCACGACGTTCCGGCAGAATAAGCGGTCAGGACCGAAGGACCAGTAAAGGCGCGGGGGCCATCCTCCGCGCCTTTTTCATGGCCCCAGATACGCCCGAAGCGCAGGCGGAGGATCGTCCAGAAGCGGGCCTGTTGGTTGCGGCGGGGCGGCCTGCCCGTCAGCCACCAGAATCGTCTGCCCATCCACGCGCCGCGCGTCATCGGGATCGTGCGTGACGATCATCAGGGTTCGCCCACCGTCCCGCGCAAGCTGCGTGACAAGATCCAGCATCTCGACCCGAAGCGCGGGTCCCAACGCCGCGAAAGGCTCGTCCAGCAGCAGAAGCGGCCGGTCCTGTACCATCGCACGGGCAAGCGCCACGCGGCTTTGTTGGCCGCCCGAAAGAGCACCGGGCTTGCGATCACCAAAGCCGTCCAGACCAACGGACTTCAGTGCGCCCCGCACCTGTTGCGGTTCAGCGCCGCGCAACCGACCAGAGGGGCGGATGCCCAGCGCAACATTCTGTTCTGTCGTCATATGCGGGAACAGATTGTTATCCTGAAAGATGGTCGCGACCGGTCGCTTGCCCGGGGGCAAGTCGTCGATCCGCAGGTCATTCCAGAGGATTCGGCCGGACGTTGCTTCGAAGAACCCGCCGATCACGGACAGAAGCGTGGATTTTCCCGCGCCCGAGGGGCCTATCACGGTGACATGCGCACCCCTGGGGATGCTCAGATCCGCGCGCAGCTCGAACGTCCCTTGCCGGATCGTCAGACCCTCAAGTGTCAGCATCGACACGCCCTCCCCGATCGCAAAGCCAGAACGCCAGAAGGCTGAGCCCCAGAAGAAGCACCGCCGCGCCCCCTGCCTGATCCATGCGGTAAGCCCCCATCAGCCGGTAAAGTTGCAGAGGCAAGGTCGCCGTTTCCGAGTCGGCGAACAAGGCGATCACCCCCAGATCGCCCATGGACAACGCCGCGGCCAGCCCCCCGGCGAAACCCAGCGGGCGCCGCAATCGCGGCAGCAGCACGCGCCAGATCCACGCCCAGGGACCGAAGCCCAGCGCATCGGCAAGTCGCCTGTAATCCCCCTCGATCCGCGCGACGGCCGGCAGTATCGCGCGAAGCGCGAAGGGCAGCGCCAGCACCGCATTGACGACCGCCGTGACCGGCAAAGCGACGGTGTCGGGGCGAAAGAACGGGAATGTCACGATGAACAGCCCGGTCCCCAGCACCAGCGGCGACGCGGCAAGCCCCAGCATCCCGGCCAGCTCGACGCCCTTGGCCCGACGCCGCCCTGTCCGTGCCGCGGCGACCGAGATTGCAAGCCCCAGGCAGACGCACAGGAGGGCCGAGGCCGCGGCCACCCAGATCGACCGGCCCGCCGCGGACCAGACCGAAACCGGCAGATCGGTGAATGTCGGCACGCCGCGGATCGTCAGCGCCAGCAGCGGCGCAAGAAGGAACAGAGCCGCCAGCGCGATGACCAGAGCGTCGCCCCATGGGCGGCCCAGATCCCACCGGCGCACCACCCGGTCGAGGCCTCCGCCCATCGCGTCCGGCACCGGAACGGCAAAGGCAGCCAGCCCCGCCGCCACGGTCACCGCCATCTGCACCAGCGCCAGAAGCGCCGCGCGGCCAATGTCGAAATCGAAGCGGAACGCCTGATAGATCGCCAGTTCGATGGTCGTCGCGCGCGGCCCGCCACCCAAGGTCAGCGCAACTGCGAAGCTGGAGGTGCAGATCAGGAAGATCACCAGCGCCGCGCCCGGGACCACGCCTTTCAGCATCGGCCATTCGATATGGCGCGCGATGTCGCGCGGGGCCATCGACAGGCTGGCCGCCAGGCGGAACCGCTCGGCCGGGATCGCCTGCCAGCCTTGCAGAATCAGGCGCGTGGCCAGCGGGAGGTTGAAGAAGACATGCGCAAGGATCACCCCATGGACGCCATAAATCGATAATTGCGGCAACCCCACAAGTGCGCCGATCTCGTTGACCCACCCCGAACGGCCGAAGACCATCAGCAGTCCCAGGATCGCGACGATCACTGGCAGGATGAACGGGGCACCCACCAGCAGGATCAGGGCGCCCCGCCCGGGAAAGCGGCGGCGGGCCAGCGCCCGGGCCACCGGAATGGCCAACCCCACGGACAGCACGGCCGAAAGCGCCGCCTGCCACAGGGTGAAGCGCACCGCAGCCCAATCCGCCGACCCCAGCGACGGCGCCTCACCCGCGCGGAGCAGCACCGCCACGATCGACCCGGCGACGAGGATCGCCACCAGAGCGCCCGCGACGAGGCCCGGCAGTATCAGCGGGCGCGTTGCCCGCATTTCAGCCCGCGCCGAAGGCCGACAGCCATTCTTCGACCGCCTCGTCGCGGATCGCTGCGGCCTCATCCTCGCTCAGGAACAGCACGGTGTCGGGCATCTCAAGCTGCTGGAAGCCCTCGGGCAGCTGATCCTCAGGAAGTTTCGCCGGCATGGACCAGTTGCCCTCGGGGATGATCGACTGGAACTCTTCTGACAAGACGAACTGCATGAACTGGTCGGCCAGGTCGGGATTGTCGGTGCCTTCCAGCTTGGCGGCCAGCTCGACCATGAAGTAATGCCCCTCGGGGAAGATCGCGGCCTTCTTCGTATCATCATCCTCGGCGATGATGTGATAGGCGGGCGAGGTAGTGTAGCTGAGGACCATGTCAGCTTCGCCCTCGGTGAACAGGCCGTAGCTTTCGGACCAGCCCTGCGTGACGGTCAGGACCTTCGGCTCCAGCTTCTCCCACGCCTCCTCGGCATCCTCGCCATAAATCTCCTTGACCCATAGCAGCATCGCCAGCCCCGAGATCGAGGTGCGCGGATCCTGGATCACGATGGAATAGGCGTCATCCGGCGCGTTCAGCAGCGCGTCGAAACTTTCAGGCGGGTTCTCGACGCGGGTGGTGTCGTAGACGAAGGCCGTGTGGCCCCAGTTGAACGGCAGGAAGACGTCGTCGGTCCAGTCGATCGGCATGGTCAGGTCCGAGGTATCGACCCCGTGGGGCGCGAACAGGCCGGTTTCACGCGCCTCTTTCGTGACGTCGGTATTGAAGCCAATGGCGACGTCGGCATCGGTGCGGTCGCCTTCCAGCATCAGGCGGGGCAGCAGGTCGCCGATCCGGTATTCGAGGTCGCAGTCGCAACGCGCCTCGAATGCGTCCTTGATGGCGGGGCCGGGACCCCATTCCGAACCGAAATAGTCGGGCGCGTAGACGGTCAGGGTCTCCTGCGCCACCGCGGGGGTGGCCAGAAGCCCGAGGCAAAGAACGGAAGCGATAGGTCGCACGGGCGGTCCTTTCATCTCGGGCGGGGGAAAGGCGGCCATGTGCGGACCGGTGTTCGACCTTCCCTCCGCCGGTGTTAGCCGGATCAGGTTCAACGGGTTCGCTTTCGCATCTCAGCCACATGGGCACCCCGAGGTGAGAGGACAGCTAGGCCGGGTTCGCGGTGTCGGCAAGGGCAATCCACGCCATCGCGTCGGCGACATCGTGCACCTGGCGTCGGGTTGGCAGCGGCGGTCTGTCGATCATCAAGACAGGTAGGCCCAGCGCCCGGGCGGCATCCAGCTTGGCACGCGCGCCTGTCCCGCCGGCGTTCTTCGAAACCACCATGTCGATGCGATTGGCCCGCATCAGCGCCCGGTCCCCTTCCTCGGTGAAAGGCCCGCGTGAGACTTCGACATGCGTGTCGGGCATGGGCAGGGGGCCATCGGTCGGATCGACGAGGCGCAGCAGGTAGAAATGCTGCGGGTTCGCCGCGAACTCGGGCAGGTGCATCCGGCCGACGGCCAGCATGACCCGGCGCGGCGGGACGTCCAGCGCCTGCACCGCTGCGGCGATGTCGGTCACGAGGGTCCAGTTGTCATCCGGCCCCGGCGTCCACGGCGGACGGGTTAGCGCCAGAAGGGGCACGCCCGCCTGTTCGCTAGCGGCAACGGCATTCGCGCTCATCTGCGCGGCGAAGGGGTGGGTGGCGTCGATCAGATGGGTCACTCGATGCGCGCGCAGATACGCGGCCAACCCGGCCACACCGCCGAAGCCCCCCACACGCTGCGGCAAGGGCTGGCGCACCGGCCGTTCGACCCGCCCCGCGAAAGAGATCGTGCCGGGCACCCCCGCATCGGCCATCGCACGGCACAGCGCGGTGGCCTCGGTCGTTCCGCCCAGAACAAGAACATGAGTCATGCCCCCTCTTGCCGTGTGATGCAGGCAGGCGCCAGCCTCTTGCCGCGTGGCGCGCCCCGTGCCACTCCGCGAAGACGAGATTGGAGCAGCGCGATGCAAGGCCCCTGGCTGACCATCATCGGAGTGGGAGAGGACGGCGCGGCGGGGCTGACCCCGGCCGCGACCGCGGCGCTGTCAGCCGCGCAGGTCGTCATAGGGCCACCGCGGCACATGGCGTTGCTGCCTGAAACCGACGCGCAGCGCATCGAATGGCCCGTCCCCTTCGCGGATGGCATCCCGCATCTTCTGGCCCATCGCGGGACACCGACCGTCGCGCTGACCTCGGGCGATCCGTTCTGGTTCGGGGCGGGCAGCGTTCTGGCCGAGCGGTTGGGCCCCAGCGAATGGCGCGCTTTCCCCGGGCCATCGGTCTTCTCGCTCGCCGCGGCGCGACTGGGCTGGCGGATCGAACAAACGGTATGCCTTGGCCTGCATGCCGCGCCGCTGGGGCGACTGCGCCCGCATCTGGCCCCCGGCCAGCGTATCGTTGCGACCTTGCGGGACGGCGCGGCGGTGGCGGACATTGCCGCGTATCTGGCCGATACCGGCTGGGGCGACAGCAGAGTGACCGCCCTTCAGGCCCTTGGCGGCCCGCGAGAGCGTGTTACGACGGACCTGTCGGGCTCCTTCGACGCCCCGGTGGCCGTGGCCATCGAGGCCGCGGGCGGCGCTGCGATCCCCCTCGCCTCCGGCCGGCCGGACGCGACTTTCGCCCATGACGGACAGATCACGAAGCGACCCGTGCGGGCGCTGACCCTATCAGCCCTCGGCCCCTGCCCAGGAGAGCATCTGTGGGATATCGGCGCGGGCTCGGGCTCCATCGCGCTGGAGTGGTTGATGGCCCACCCGTCCTGCACCGCGACCGCGGTCGAGGGTCGATCCGACCGCGCGACGCGCATCCGCGAGAACGCGAAGGTGCTGGGGCAGGACCGGCTGCACGTCGTCGAAGGCCGTGCCCCCGACGCGCTGGACGGCCTTCCCGCGCCGGATGCGATCTTCGTGGGCGGCGGTCTGTCGCAAACGCTGCTGGACCGGCTGATTGGCCTGCCCGCGCGACTTGTCGTCAACGCGGTCACACTTGAATCCGAGGCTCTGGTTCTGGCCGCACACGCCACCCACGGCGGCAGCCTGTTGCGCGCACAGCTATCGCAACCCGAACCGCTGGGCGGCTTTCATGGCTGGAAGCACGCCTATCCCATCACGCAATGGTGCCGCCCATGATCGTTGCGGGCTTCGGCTTTCGCGCGGGCACCCGGACCGACAGCCTGCGCGACGCGCTCGCCCGCGCCGGGGGGACGCCCGATGCGCTGGCCACGGCCGCCGACAAGGCACCGGCGCTTGGGGGGCTTTCGGACGCACTGGGGCTTCCCGTGATCGCCGTCAGGCCCGCGGACCTGACAGCCCAGCGCACGACCACGACCTCGGCCGCCTCTACAACCGCCCGGGGCACCGGCAGCGTGGCCGAGGCCGCAGCGCTGGCCGCCGCGGGACCGGGCGCGCGGCTTCTGGCGCCCCGCGCCATCTCCACCGACCGCCGCGCGACCTGCGCGCTTGCCGAAGGACCCGACCCATGACCGTTCACTTCATCGGCGCCGGACCCGGCGCCCCTGATCTATTGACCCTGCGCGGCCGCGACCTGATCGCCGCCTGTCCCGTCTGCCTCTATGCCGGGTCCTTGGTGCCCGAGGCGATCCTGTCCCATTGCCCGGATAACGCCCGCATCGTGAACACCGCGCCCATGGACCTCGACGCCATCATGGCTGAAATCGAGGGTGCCCATGCCAAGGGCCAGGACATCGCCCGCCTTCATTCCGGGGACCTGTCGGTCTGGTCGGCGATGGGCGAGCAGATCCGGCGTCTCGACGCGCTGGACATCCCCTATACCGTCACGCCCGGCGTCCCCTCGTTCTCGGCCGCCGCGGCCGCGCTGGGGGCCGAGCTGACGCTGCCCGGCGTTGCGCAATCGGTGATCCTGACGCGCACGCCGGGGCGCGCCTCCTCGATGCCCGAGGGCGAGACGCTGAAGAACTTCGCCGCCACCGGCGCGACATTGGCGATCCACCTGTCGATCCAGAACCTCGGCACCGTCGTGGCGGACCTGACGCCCACCTACGGTCCCGACTGCCCCGTCGCCATCGCCTTCCGCGCCAGCTGGCCGGACGAGCAGATCCTGCGCGGGACCCTGTCCACCATCGAGGGCGCTTTGCCCGAGGGGATCACCCGCACCGCGCTGATCCTTGTCGGCCCGGCGCTGGCCGCAACCGACTTCAGCGAATCCCGCCTCTATGCCACGGGCTACGATCGCCGCTATCGCCCTCAAACCGCCGACTCCCCCTGGTCGGACTGGAGCCCTTCCGATGACTGACCTGCCCCCCGGCCTCTTGGTCTCGGCCCCGTCCTCGGGGACCGGCAAGACCACCGTCATGCTGGGCCTTCTGCGCGCGCTGGCCGACGATGGCCTGACCGTCCAGCCCTACAAGTCCGGCCCCGACTACATCGACCCGGCCTTCCACCGGGCCGCCTGCGGTCGGCATTCCTTCAACCTCGACACCTGGGCGATGGGGGACGACCTTCTGAACGCGGTCGCGGGGCAGGCGCGGGGGGCGGACATCTGCGTGGCCGAAGGGTCGATGGGCCTGTACGACGGCGTGGCGACCATGGGGCGTTCGGGCTTCGGCAGCTCGGCCGAGACGGCGCGGCGCATGGGATGGCCCGTGATCCTTGTCCTCGACGTCAGCGGCCAGGCGCAATCGGCGGCGGCCACGGCGCTGGGCTTTGCGAGCTATATGCCCGATCTGCCCTTCGCGGGCGTGATCCTGAACCGCGCCGCGTCCCCCCGGCACGAGCGTCTGACGCGGCTGGGCATGGAACGCGCCGGACTTCCGGTTCTAGGCGCCCTGCCCCGGCGCGGCGACCTTGCTTTGCCAGAACGGCATCTGGGGCTGATCCAGGCCGTCGAACATCCCGATCTGGACGCCGCGATCGCGGGGTATGCCACCTTCCTGCAAGAGAACGTTGATCTGGACACGATCCGCGCTGCCGCCGTCGTCGGACCTGTCCCGGCACGCGCGCCCCTGCCGACGCCCCCCGCGCAGCGCATTGCCATCGCGCGGGACGCCGCGTTCTCGTTCACATATCCGCATCTTCTGGAAGGCTGGCGGCAGGCAGGGGCCGAGATCCTGCCGTTCTCACCCCTGGCCGACGATCCGGTTCCCGACGCGGATCTGGTCTGGCTGCCCGGCGGATACCCCGAGTTGCATGCCGGACGGCTGGCCGCGGCCGACCGGTTCCGCGACAGCCTGACCGCACATGCCGCGACCCGGCCCGTCCATGGCGAATGCGGCGGCTATATGGCGCTGGGCGAGGCGCTGATAGACAAGGACGGGGTGCGGCATCGGATGGCCGGGCTTCTGGGCCTCGTCACCAGCTATGAGAAGCGCAAGTTCCACCTGGGCTATCGGCGCGCGACCCTGTCCGAGGCGATGCCGGGCCATGATGCAGGCACCATCCTGCGCGGGCACGAATTTCACTATTCGACCGTTCTGGACCAGCCTGACACGCCGCTGGCGGCTGTCGCGGATGCCGACGGCAATCCCGTTCCGGAAACCGGTGCCCGCCGCGGTCACGTGACGGGCACCTTCTTCCACATGATCTCAGCGGAAGAGTGAGACGGTGCGCTGGACGAGCTTCGGGTACGAGGACCCCAGGATCCAGACGGCAGCGCCGAGGCAGGAAACGATGATGGCGCCGGTGACGATATCGATGAACATGGGCGTAGTCCTTGGACTGGCTTTTCGCGCGTCATGTAGAGCTTTCCGGTCGGTCGAACATGCGGCGCCGCGGCGTTCTGCGGGCTGTTTGCGACGCTGGGACAGAAACCTCGGCCCCGCCTTTCCCTTCCACCCGCGCTGGAATAAAGCCCCCGCATGACCGGTTTCGTCAGTTTCGTGGGCTCTGGCCCCGGCGACCCTGAACTTCTGACCCTAAAGGCTGTCGACCGCCTGAGGCGCGCCGATGCGGTGCTGTTCGACGACCTGTCCTCCGGGCCGATCCTGTCCCATGCGCGCGCTGGCGCCGACCTCGTGGGCGTTGGCAAGCGGGCCGGGCGACCCTCGCCCAAGCAGGATCACGTCAGCCGGCTGCTGGTCGATTACGCGCAAGGCGGCGGGCGGATCGTCCGCCTGAAGTCAGGTGATTCGGGCGTGTTCGGCCGGCTGGAGGAGGAGCTCGTCGCCCTGCGCGCGGCTGGCATCCCTTTCGAGATCGTGCCGGGCGTCCCCTCGGCCATCGCCGCGGCGGCCTCGGCCGGCATCCCGCTGACCCGGCGCCTGACGGCCCGGCGGGTGCAGTTCGTCACCGGCCACGACATGACCGGCGCATTGCCCGCCGATATCGATCTGGGCGCGCTGGCCGATCCCACAGCCTCGACCGTGGTCTTCATGGGCAAGCGCACCTTCCCCGACCTTGCCCGGTCGCTGATCGCGCGCGGATTGCCACCCCACCAACCGGCGATCCTTGCCGAAGCCGTGTCGACCCCCGACCAGAAGATCACGCGCAGCACCGTGGCCGACCTGGCCGATCGGCTGGCTTCGGAACAAAGCCCCCACGCCGCGCTGATCCTCTACGGGCCGCTGGCCGATGGTTGAGGTCACGCTAATCGGGATCGGCACCGGCAACCCCGACCACGTCACGATGGAGGGGATGCGCGCGATCCGAGAGGCGCCGCTGATCCTGGTGCCCCGCAAGGCCGGGAAGGACGATCTGGCCCATCTACGCCATCGCATCGTCGAAGTGTCCGGCAGCGCGGCCCGGATCGTCCATTTCGATTATCCACAGCGGGACGAGACCCTGCCCTACAATGTTCGCGTGGCAGCCTGGCATGACGAAATCGCCCGACGCTGGCAGGTCGCCCTGGGCGATGCGGATCGCGTGGCGCTGCTGGTCTGGGGCGATCCTGGCCTGTACGATTCGACCCTGCGGATCGCCGCCCGCCTGCCCGGCGCGACCGCGCGGGTGATCCCGGGGATCACGGCGCTTCAGGCCCTGACGGCGGCGCATGCCATTCCATTCAATACAGTGAACGGCCCCGTGACCGTGACAACCGGCCGACGCCTGCGCGAAGGTGGCTGGCCCGACGGGGCCGAGACGGTGATCGTCATGCTGGATGCCGAATGCAGTTTTCAGGTGCTGGACCCGACGCTGCATGTCTGGTGGGGCGCCTATCTTGGCATGCCCGAGCAGCTGTTGGACGCCGGCCCCATCGCCGAGGCCGCGCCCCGCATCGTGGCCGCCCGAACCGACGCACGTGCGCGGCATGGGTGGATCATGGACACTTACCTTCTGCGGCGGCCCGAATGACCGCGATCCTGCACCTGTGTTCGACCTGCCGGACCACACAGAACCACGATGCGCTTCGGGCATGCCTTCCCGACGAAACCGAGCTGCGGCTGCATCCCTGCCTGAACGTCTGTTCCAAACCTACCGCGCTGTCTCTGCAGGGGAATGGGGCAAGCTATCTTTTCGGTGGCATCGACCCGGCGGCCGATGCTGCCGACATAGCGGCCACCGTGCGCGCCTACATGGCCGCCCCGGACGGCGTGATCGTCGATGCCCGTCCCTGCGGACGCTTGCGTCATTGCCTGATCGGCCGCATCCCGGCGCCCTGACCGGGGGGGCTAGTCCAGCCTCAACGCGGCCGCCAGCGGCTTTCCCCCGCGGGTATAGGCCCGGTGATCGTTGGCATTCAGCGTCACGGACACTTCGCCGTCCGAGGGCACATGGATCCACGGCCCATAGAACCGGCCCAGCTTCACGCCGTCCATGTAGACATGCGCATGCCCCTCGCCCGGGACATGGGGCCCGCTGGCGGAACCGGGCGCGAAGGTGAAATTGGGCGCGTCGAGGTGAAGGTTGTATCCGCCCACGGGATCGGGCGTAGCCTCGACCGAAAGGCCAAGCCCGTCGGGCGCTTCCACCGTTTCGACGTGCATCGCGGCATGGTCCGTGCCGCCATGGTGGGTCGGATCGGAATGATCGTGGCCGGTCAGCGACAGGTCATTGCCGGCCGCCACGACGACCCCGATGCCGGTGCCGAAGAATAAACCGATCAGAAGCATGAGAACGGGACGCGTCATCGCACATCTTTTGGATAAGGTCGGGAAGGCGGCCGGACGACGGCGTCCGGCCGAAGGTCTCAGGCGGCTTGCGGAATGCCCGCTTCGCGCATCTCGCGCTGCCAAAGCGCTCCCGCAAGGGCGCCGAGGCTGATCCAGACGGCAAGGCCGACGCCCAGCGCGCGGGTCGCGAACTCGCCCGCAAGCTCGGGCGGGGTCGGGCCGGTATAGACCTCTGGCTGCGGGGCGCCGATCAGATGCGGCAGAGCGAAAAGCACGATGGCCGACGCCCATGCCATCCAGTTCCGGCCGAACGCCAGAAGACCGCAGGCCAGGCCCGTCGCAAGGACGGTGCCGCCCCACCAAATCTGGCGCTGTTGAAGGTCGGCGGCGGCAACGCCCGGAAGCTCGGGTGGCAGGCCGAGGGCCGGGGCGAACTGAACGGTGACGAACCCGGCGATCCCCCACAGGATGCCCGTGCGCGCATCGATGCGCCCCCAGCCCCGATCCGTTGCGACTGCCATGACCGCCACGAGGATCAGCGCATAGCCCACATAGACCACGCCCGAGAACAGGACGCTGAGGCCGTCGCGTAGCGGATCGAACCCAACGACGTCCTGCTGCGCTGACACACCGCCTTCGGCCGAGGAATGGATGAGCTGCCCGCTCTCGTAGAGCTCGGCATGCAGAAGGACCGGCTGCACGAATACAAGTTGGAGCACCGCCGCGAGGAGGCCCGCGGCGAATCCAGCGATCACCGCGCTGGTCAGGATCCGCGAAAGCATCGGATCAGTGGCAGGGGAAGCCGGTGGCGTGGCGCACGTCATGTGCCGCGGCATGCAGCGCATCCGCCTGGACATGCCCGGCAAGCACGATCAGCACCAGGCCGAACAGCGCGGACAACCCGGCGGAGGCGGCAATGCCGGTCGAGGAGGAGGAGGTCGTGAGGGTGGTGGTTGCCATGGTCTTCAATCTCCTTGCCGTCTCACCCGACGGCGTTTCGCGTGCCATGCCCGGCAGGTCTCCTGGCTTGCGGGTCGCAGCGCCACATCCGCCTTCCCCGAGGAGGACCCCCCCAAGTGGCTTTCTGGATGCGCGCTCACCGCTTACAGTCGCGGGGGCGGCTCCGGCATGTGACCGGATTCCCTCTTGTCGGCTTCGCTTTCACGAAAGCACCGGGCCAGTCCTCCGTATCTGACACGATGCCCTGTGGGAAGAGGCGATCCTATCGCCGCCGCATTCGGTCGGACAAGGATTGCGCGAAAGTCGACCGCTCGGCCGGGGTCATGTCGGTCAGGACCTCGATCAGGGCAGATTCGGCCCGCGCAAGTTCTAACGAGCCCCTGCGGCGTTGCTCGGCGAACATCTGCGCCAGCGCCTCGGGGTCGAAAGGGTCGGCCCGGACGGCGGACAACAGTGCCTCGAACCGGGCGCGGCGCGCTCCGCGATCCCGGGGGCCGACCTGCAGCCGCTGGATCATCGCCTGGCGGTCCTCGTCGGGCAGGGCCCACACCAGCGGCCCCATCGGCCCTGCGACCCGGCCACGCCGGTCCCACGGCCGGTCGTGGTCGAAAGCGGCACCCACGACGATGCCCAGCACCAGAAGGTTCAGCACCAGCGAACACACCAAAACGATGCGCCACAACCTCGGCACGGCTCCAAAGCTCATTCCACGGCCCCTGCAAATTCGAATTCGTATCCCCCGCCGATGCCGTCCGGCGCATAGCTCGCGCCGCCGATGAGGCCACCGGGATCGGCAAGGCCAACGCCCAGACCGACCAGGCATGCGGCCGCCAGACCGGTCCACGCCATACGGTCCTTCCACCGGCGCTGCTGCGACGCGCGGCGCGCATCGCGCGTCATGCGCGCAACCAGAAGGTCCGACGGCCCGGGCGGAGTACGACGCGCGTGTTCCAACGCTGCATCGACCAGGCTGCGCGCGACCAGATCGTCTGCCCCATCACCCTGTTTGAGATCCGCAAGGCCGCGCAGAATGTCATCGTCATTCATCGACATAACCCAGCTCCTCTTTCCGGCCGGCCAGCATCGCCCCCAACGCACGGCGTCCGCGTGCGGTCAGACTTTCCACCGCATCGACGCTAAGGCCCATGGTCTCGGCAATTTCGGGGTTCGGCAATTCCTCGATATGGCGAAGGATCACGGCAAGCCGCTGCCGGTCGGGCAACCGGGCCAGCGCTTCTTCCAGTGCGATCCGCCTCTGGCCGTCCTGTATCCGCGCGCCCGCGCTTTCCAAGGGATCGACAGGTTCATTCGCGGCGTCCAGAACCTCTGTCGGACACCGCGTTCGCAGCCTGTCGAGACACAGGTTTGCCGTAACCCGGTAGAGCCAGGTCGAGACCCTGGCCCGCCCCGGCTCCCACGCCGGGGCAATTTTCCACAGCCGCAAAAGCGCCTCCTGCGCGACATCCTCGGCCTCAGTGGCATCGCCCAGCATACGCTGCGCCACGGCAAGTACCCGGGGGGCATGGCGATGGGCCAGGGGGGCGGCCGCCGCCATGTCGCCACCCGCATAGGCTGCCAGAAGCGTATCGTCGTCCTGTTCGATCATCGTGCATCCAGATCAGGGGCCGGACGACGCCCGGCCCCGAGAAGGATCAGCCGCGGTGCCACCGCGGTCCACCCCTGCCGTGATGACCGTCCATGCCGTGGCGGGGCATGTCCGCGATTTCGTCTTCTGACAGGAAACCATCCGAATCGGTATCCGCCCGTTCGAACATGCGCGCAATCCGGTCGCCACGATCACCCCGGGGCCCGGGCAGGTTGTCGACGGCGATCTCACCGTTCGCATCCTCGTCGAACCGGTCGAACATGCGGCCAGCCCGCGCCTCGGCGCGGTCGGTGGCCCGGGCGACGGCCGCGGCGACCACTTCGTCCCGTGTGACAATGCCGTCGCCATTGGCATCGGCCATCGCCATCGGGTTGCGGCCCATGGCCTCTGCCTCGGCGCGCGAGATGCGGCCGTCGCCATCGGTATCGAGCTGCGTGATCGGGCTGGCGGGGCGGGGCGTATCGGCCTGCTGTGCGAAACTTGCGCCGGCCATCGCGGTGCCGGCCAAAAGGGCGAATATCGTTGTGCGGATCATCGTGGTGCTCCTTGCGTTTCCATGGCCGCGTCTTCCGGCGCGACACCCCTGATACGCGCCCCGGCCGGCGCTCCGTCGCGACAATCGATCACGGACGCGCGAGGTGCAAAATGCTTGCGAGATCGGAAAGTTTGGTGTTCGGTTGACGCATGAGTGTCAACTTGTCCTTACACCCCGATCGCCGTTTGCCGGAGCCCGCAGCCTTGTTGCGGCTGATCAAGCCGGTCACGTGGTTCCCGCCGATGTGGGCCTATCTGTGCGGCATCGTCTCGGCCGGGGTATGGCCAGAAAACTGGGCGCTGGTCGTTCTGGGCGTGCTTCTGGCCGGCCCCATCGTCTGCGGGATGAGCCAGGCCGCCAACGACTGGTGCGACCGCCACGTCGATGCCATCAACGAGCCTGACCGCCCCATCCCCTCGGGCCGGGTGCCCGGCCGCTGGGGCCTGTGGGTCGCGCTGGCCATGTCGGCGTTGTCGCTGGCGGTGGGCTGGCAGTTGGGGCCGTGGGGCTTCGGCGCAACCGTCGCCGCGGTCATTGCCGCCTGGGCCTACTCGGCCGAGCCGATCCGCCTGAAGCGTGACGGCTGGTGGGGTACGCTGCTGGTCGGGTTCTCCTACGAGGGGTTGCCTTGGTTCACCGGCGCGGCCGTGATGCTGGCGGCCGCCCCCTCGTTCCCAATCGTCCTGATGGCGACGCTGTATGCCCTCGGGGCGCAGGGCATCATGATCCTAAACGATTTCAAAGCGGTTGAGGGCGACCGGGCCATGGGCATCCGCACCATGCCGGTGCTGAAAGGCCCCGACATCGCGGCGCGCATGGCCTGTGCGATCATGGCACTGCCGCAGACGTTGGTTATCGCGATGCTGTGCGTGTTCGGCAAGCCGCTGTTCGCGCTGGCGGTGACGGCGCTGCTGCTGGTGCAGTTCGCGCTGATGCGGCGGTTCCTGAAATCTCCCACCGAGAAGGCGCTGTGGTATTCCGCCGTCGGCGTGCCCTTCTATGTCCTGGGCATGATGGTGACGGCCTTCGCGATCCGCGGGGTGATGCCATGAGCCTCAGCTGGGTTTCCATCGTTCGGCTTGGCCTGGTGCAGATGTGCCTCGGGGCCATCGTGGTGCTGACAACCTCGACCCTGAACCGGCTGATGGTGGTCGAGCTTGCGTTGCCCGCCATCCTGCCCGGCGCGCTGGTGGCGCTGCATTATGGCATCCAGATCACCCGCCCGTCCTGGGGGTTCCTCAGCGATACCGGGGGCAACCGCACCCGCTTCATCATCGGCGGCATGGTCGTGCTGGCCCTCGGGGCGCTTCTGGCGGCGCTGGGGATACTCGCACTGGAGTTCGGACTGATCGCTGGCCTCGCCGTGTCGATCCCCGCCTATGCCCTGATCGGTCTGGGCGTGGGGGCGTCCGGCACCTCGCTTCTGGCGCTTCTGGCCACGGCGACAGCCCCGCGCCGCCGCGCTGCCGCGGCGACGATCACGTGGCTTATGATGATCTTCGGGATCGCCGTGACCGCAGGCGTCGTGGGCGGGCTTCTGGATCCCTATACCCACACGCGACTTCTGCGCATCGTTGCCGGCGTCTGCATCACCGCCGTCCTGCTGACCGCCATCAGCGTCTGGGGGATCGAGGTGCGGGTCACGGCCCGCCCCGAGCCCGAGCCGATGCCGTTCCGCGAAGGGCTGGCCGAGATCTGGACCGAACCGAAGGCCCGCGCCTTCACCCTGTTCGTGTTCCTGTCGATGACCGCCTACTTCATGCAGGAGCTGATCCTGGAGCCTTATGCCGGGTTAGTGTTCCAATTCACGCCCGGCCAGTCCACGCAGCTGTCGGGCGCGCAGAACGGGGGCGTGTTCGTGGGGATGCTGATCGTCGGCATCGCCGCCACCGGGTTCGGGCGCGGCGCGCTGCGCGACTGGGTGATCGCGGGATGCGTGGGCTCGGCCCTGTCGCTTCTGGCGATTGCGGCACTTGGCCAGACCGGGATGCCGCTTCTGGTGCCGGCCACCGTCGCGCTGGGCCTGTTCAACGGAATGTTCGCGGTCGCCGCCATCGGGTCGATGATGGCGCTGGCCGGTGAAGGCCGCGAGGCGCGCGAAGGCACGCGGATGGGCCTTTGGGGCGCGGCGCAGGCCATCGCGGCCGGGTTCGGCGGGCTTGTCGGCGCGGGTGCCGTGGACCTGTTGCGCCTGAGGATGGAAGCCGGGCCGGCCTTCGGGCTGGTCTTCGTCGGCGAGGCGGTGCTGTTCGTCGCCGCGGCGCTGATGGCTGCACGGATCATGGAAGGGCGCGCTCGGGCGCCGCTTATGGGGGGACAAGCGCATGTATGACGTCGTCGTCATCGGGGGTGGGCCATCCGGCGCCATCGCGGCCGAGGATCTGGCCAAGGCCGGTCACAAGGTCGCCCTTCTGGACAAGGCCGGCCGGATCAAGCCCTGCGGCGGGGCGATCCCGCCCCGGCTGATCGCGGATTTCGATATCCCGGACGACCAGATCGTCGCGAAGATCTCGACCGCGCGGATGATCTCGCCCACCGGGCGGGCCGTGGACATCCCCATCGAGAACGGCTTCGTCGGCATGGTCGACCGCGGTCCGTTCGACGAATACCTCCGCAAACGGGCCGCGGCGGCCGGAGCGGTCCGAGTGACGGGACAATTCCTGCGGATCGAACGGGGCGACACGACCGCGGTCGCCTATCGTGGTCGCGACGGGTCCGAGGCGTATCTGCCGACCCGACTGGTGATCGGGGCAGATGGCGCGCGCAGCCGTGTCGCCAAGTCCGAAGTGCCCGGTGGTAGCGAGATTCCATATGTCATTGCGTATCATGAGATCATCGCCGCGCCCGGTAGTGAGGATGGGGGGCCAGCCCCCCAGACCCCCGGGGGTATTTTGGCAAGGATGAAGGGATACGATCCTGGCCGATGTGACGTGATCTATGACGGCAGTGTAAGTCCCGATTTCTACGGCTGGGTGTTCCCTCATGGGTCGCAGGCCAGCGTAGGCATGGGAACGGGAATCGATGGCATCGACCTCAAGGCGGCGACGGCGGCCTTGCGCGCCGCGGCGGGCCTGACGGAGTGCGAGACGATCCGGCGCGAAGGGGCGCCGATCCCGCTGAAACCATTGGATCGGTGGGATAACGGGCGCGACGTCATCCTGGCCGGTGATGCGGCTGGCGTAGTTGCGCCGTCTTCGGGCGAGGGCATCTATTACGCCATGGTCGGCGGCCGGGTTGCGGCCACGGCGGCGCAGGCCGCACTGGTCAGTGGCCGGTCGAAGGACCTGGCCTTGGCCCGCAAGCTGTTCATGCGCGAGCACAAGACCGTCTTTCGCGTCCTGCGCACGATGCAGGACGCCTATTACCGCAGCGACGAGCGGCGGGAGCGGTTCGTTTCCCTGTGTCACGACGTGGACGTGCAGCGCCTGACCTTCGAGGCCTACATGAACAAGAAGCTGGTCCGGGCCCGCCCCATGGCGCATCTGAAGATCGGGGTGAAAAACATGGCCCATCTTCTGAGGCTGGTTCCGGAGACATATGCGTGACGATCCACGTTCCCGCGTGGGTCGACGGGCGACTGACGCCGGTCGAGAAGATCGAAGCCCATCGCCGCGGGCTGCGGCACAAGGCGATCTCGGTCTTTCTCGTCTCTGGGGATGCGGTTCTCTTGCAAAAACGCGCGGCGGACAAGTATCACACGCCAGGCCTTTGGGCGAACGCATGTTGCACGCACCCCACCTGGGGCGAAACGGCGATGGCCTGCGCCCACCGACGACTGCACGAAGAGCTTGGGGTTTCGGGGCTGACCCTGACACCTCGGGGCACCGTGGAATATCGCACGTCAGTGGGCAACGACCTGATCGAGCATGAGGTCGTTGCCCTGTTCGTGGGAGAGATTCCTCGGGCGCACCCCATTCGCCCCGAGCCGTCCGAGGTGGCCGAAACACGCTGGATGACGCTTCACGATCTTGTCAGGGATGCGCGGGAAAATTCCGATATCTACACACCGTGGCTTCGGATTTACTTGGAAAAGCATCATGATGCGATCTTCGGGGCAATTTTGGGCGGATGAATGACGCCATCCCGTGCCGGGCCGGCGAACCCGATGGCCCGCCGGGGCGTTGCCGCACCGAGAATTGGGTGCCATAGACCCGATGCCCGCGCAGGATCTGGACGAAATTTATATGCTGACACGCCGACATTTCATAGCCACCGGCTTTGCTGCCCTTACGCCTTCTGCCGTTCTGGGCCACGCAGGTCTTCCGCATTCCTCCTACGACACGATGACCGCTCGGGATGTCGAGGTGCGCCCAGATGCCGAGGTCGATACGATACATATCTTCCCCGAGTATTTCTCGATCTATCACGTCCGCGCACCCGGCCGTGCGCGTGAGTATCACGTCGCGGTCGGGGACCAGGGGCGCAATCTCAGCGGGACCACGATCATCAAGCGCAAGGAAGAATGGCCGTCGTGGACGCCGACGCAGAACATGATCCGGCGCGAACCCGAGGTTTATGGCCAGTTTGCCGGCGGGATGCCGGGTGGTCCGGAAAATCCCCTGGGCGCGCGTGCGCTGTACCTGTATCGCGGGGGGCGGGACACGATGTACCGCATCCACGGCACGCCCCAACCCTGGACGATCGGACAAGCCGTCAGTTCGGGGTGCATCCGGCTGACCAATGACGACGTCATCGAACTGTATCCCCACGTGACGTTGGGCACGAAAGTCATCTCTTACCGCTGAAATCCATAGCCCGGGCAAGACGAACCCCGCCCGAAGCACTTCGGACGGGGTAGTTTCCTGTAGCCAACAGGAAGGGAAGAGGGGCGCGATGCCCCGTATCGCACGCGGGATGGCGCGCGATCCAGAAGGCGCGGCACCCGGTGCGCCGCGCCGATCTCAGCCGATCATCGTCAGAAGCGTTTGCCCCTGGTGGAGGGCCGCGTAAGGATCCTCGGGCAGGAGGTAGCTGATGCCCCTGAGGATCAGGATGAACGCGATGACCGCGATGAACACGAGCGCGGCATACCCTGCGCCCAGGGCCATCTGCCCCAGTCCCCACTTGTAGAGAGAGGGACGTTGGCCTTCGAGGTACCAGTACTTGTCGTCGTTGCTCATGTTCTTACTCCGTGAAGACTGGCGGGCTGTAGATCATCCATTCCTCGGGTGTGCGCGCGGGGACATAGTTGTTCTGCGCGCCGTATCCGTGGTCCTGTGCCCACAGGAACCAGTTGTCGACGACCGTGCCGGTCAGCAGGATTCCGATCCCGCCGGTCAGCGTGGTCAGGACCGCGAACCACCACGCCCAGCGGTGGATGCCTTCCATCGTGGCGTTGAAGCCCATGGTCCAGCGCCAGAACAGGCCGGCGCGTTCGGATGCCGTGCCGCGGTCGTGGATCTGGTCCAGCTCGCGATCCGCGCCGTAGCGCGAGGTCGCCAGGATCGTGCCGCCATGCATCGCGAACAGAAGGACCGAGCCATAGAGGAACACGATCGAAAGCGCGTGGAACGGGTTGTAGAACAGGTTCCCGTAAGTCAGCGAGAACAGGTTCGTCCAGTCGAGGTGCGGGAAGATTCCATAGGGTACCGCTTCGGCCCAGGATCCCATCAGCAACGGCCGGATCAGGCCCAGGACCAGGAAAAGCCACACCGCGCTGGCGAAAGCCCAGAAGACGTGCTTGCCCATGCGCAACTGGTGCGCCAGCACCCAGGACCGAGCCAGCCAGCTCAGGACCGACACCAGCAGCAGGGCCGACGCGATGATCCAAAGGCCGCCGTCCCACAAAGGGGCGATGCCCAGACCGTATTCGGGTGCCGGTGGTTCGAGCGACAGGAAGAACAGGTCCCGCACGAAAAGTGCGGGGTTGAAGTCCACCTGTACCCAGAAGCTGATCCCCACGAGGAAGAACCACAAGCCCCCGGTGATGAAACTGAGCACCCCGAACGGACCCAGATAGATCGGCCCAAGCTGGGCGTTCCCGAGCCAGCCCAGAAGCGGACTGAACCCCCCGGGATTGCTGCGGTCGCGCAGATCGACCGCTTCAGTGATGCCAAGCTCGGGCGACCCCTGGACCTGCACCTGACTGAAGATGTTCTGATATTGTAGTGTCATTGCCAGATCCTCCTTACAGATCCGCCCACCAGGGCAGGTCGAGGTACCAATCCCACCAGACGACCCATTGGTCGAACCAGATGGTGCCCGAGATCACGATGCAGACCGCGCTCCAGAACCCGGCATTGATCGCAAGCAGATAGCCCAGGCGGTGAATGCCCATCGGCCCGATGGAATAGCCGATGAAGTCGCGGAAGAACGTGTCCTCGTGATCGGGCGTCTTCATCTTCTCGCCCTTTTCGGGGTTGGCGGCAGACAGGATCAGCGATCCGTGCAGCGCCAGCGCCAGCGTGGTCGTGAAGAACAGCGTCACGGCCAGCATGTGGGCGGGGTTGTAGTGGAAGTTACCGTAGAGATAGCCGGTGTAGCTGACCCAATCGAGGTGGCTCCAGATGCCATAGGGGAACGCGTGCCCCCAGGCGCCCATTAGGACGGGGCGGATCACCTGCAGCGTGGTGTAGGCCAGGATCGCGGCGAAGAAGGCGATGGGCACGTGAAAGCCGATGCCCAGCTTTCGGCAGATCTCGATCTCCCGGAAGCCCCAACTGATAAAGGCCCCGTGCGCGCAGATGGTGATGATCTGCCACAAGCCCCCGATCTGAAGCGGCGCGGCGCCCAGGCCATAGCTGATGGGCGGCGGATTGACCGAGATCAGCCAAGGGTTCCAGACACCCTGGATCGCGGCGGTGTAGAAGATCAGGATGGTGCCCAGACCGGCGAAAAACACGGTCGTGACACCGAAGAAACCCACAAAGAACGGCCCGACCCAGAAATCGAACAGGTCGCCGCCGATAAGCGTGCCGCCCGGCACGCGGTATTTTCGTTCGAAGCTGAGCAATGCCATCTTCCGCTCCCGTCATTGGCGGCACCTGCGCCGTCTATTCGTCGATGGCGTCGGGCAGGCTGACCCGCCCGACGCAAGTGTCAGGGTCGGATCACTCGACCGATTCTTCGCCCGGCACGCCGTATTTGGCGGCCGAGGTCTCGAACCAGTTGTACCGGTCGGTGCTGAGCAGGACGAGGTGGATCATCGCCGCCAGCAGGAACAGGAACACGCCCTGCGCCACGAAAACGCGACGCGGGTCGAAGACCAGCCAGATTTTATAGAACTTTGCCATGTTTCAGATCTCCCTCAGAACCACGGGCGCCAGATGAACACCGCGATATGAGCGAGGACCGCGACAATGGAGAAAAGCCAAAGTCCGCTCATATAGACGGAGTGCAGTTCCTGCGCCTGTTCGTCTGTAAGACCCGTGAAGGACAGGTCGGTTCTATCAGCCATTTGAACACTCCTTGAGGATCAAGCTGACGCCGCGGGGCCCCCGCGGCCGGGTTCCGGCGGATGCCGGACTTCGAAGCCGAAACCCGGCCCGAATTCTTGTGTGCCCTGCCTCGCGCGTGGCGTGACGGGGCGAAAAACCGTCAGGCCGAAAAGATCATCGGCGTGATGATGCGCGCCTGGCTCCAGGCCCGCGCGAGGGGTCCGCGCTCGGGCAGGTGGCCCGATCGGATCAACGTCAGACCCCAAGTCAGGCAGGCCAGCGGCACGGTCGCTGCGAAGATGATCGCGAAATAGATGGCGAACTCGGTCTTCAGGCCGTCCCGGTCTTTTTCGAGCGGGGCCATCCCAGCATTGGTCATGTCGGTCATCTTTCGTCCTCCTTTTTGGACTTCCGGCCAGGCGCAAGGGCCTGCACGTTCTCTTTCGCCACCTTGTCCCCACCGTCGCGCAGCACCTGCCGTTCGGCGGCGTCGCGAAGATTTCGGGCGGCGGAAATTCTGGTCAGGATCGGATGCTCGGCCACGATGCGGTCAAGCTCGGCCTGGGCTTCAGGCTCCCACGGCAGGTCGCGGCGCAGTTCGGCGGGCGTCGCCTCGGCCGCGTCCATCTCTGACCCCAGGGGCAGGATGTGGAACAGCGCGTCGAACAGGCCGTTGCAGATTTCCTGCAACAGGTAGGTGGCGCCCGCGTAGCCCATGAAGGGCGTGCCGGTGGCCCTCCGGATCGCCGCGCCGGGAAAGCTTGCGGGGATGAACGCGGGCTGCGGGCCATGGCCGGATTTCATCTCGGCCAGGTACATCTTCTCGTTGATCGACCCCATGAGGATCAGCGGCCGTTTTTCGTGGATCAGGCGGCGCACCTCGTCATTGTCGGTCTTCTTGCCCGCACTGCGGGCCACCGCGAAGGCGCAGGGAAAGCCCAGCTCGTCCTCCAGGTAATGACGGATGCCGCGCGCATATGTTTCCGTACCCACGATGCCGAATTCGGCCGTGGCGAAGAAATCCTGCGTCACGGACCGCCACAAATCCCACACGGGCTTCAGCGTCGAATGCTTCTCGCGCTCGATGAAGGGCTCGGGGTCCAGCCCCAGCATATCGCCCAGCGTGCGAAGGAATTTCGTGGTGCTTTCCACGCCCACGGGGGCCTGCAGATACGGCTTGCTCAGCACCTCGCACAGGCCGCGCCCGAACTCGCGATAGAGGCAGATATTGACGTCCGCGTTCACGAGGCCTCGCATCTCGGCCAGATGGGCGCCCAGCGGCATGACCATGTTGACCTCGGCGCCGATCCCCTCGACCAGACGGCGGATCTCGTGAAGATCGCTGGCCGAGTTGAAGACGCCATACATCGGCCCGAGGATATTGACGCGCGGCTTCGCATCCGCCTCGCGCTTCTTCTCGGGCGGCATGCGGCCCTTGGTCTGACCCCATTCGGTGAACAACCACGTCATCGCCCGATCTGCGGCCTGCCACTGATCCTCGTCGATGGTCCGCGGCAGGAACCGCTGGATGTTCGTCCCCTGCGGCGTCACGCCCCCGCCGATCATCTCGGCGATCGAGCCTGTGACCACCACGGCGGGCAGCGCAGGATCCAGCGTGTCCCACGCCCGCTTCATCGACTCTTCGGTGCCCGCCCCCATCTCTTCCTCGCCCAGGCCGGTGACGACGATGGGCAATTCATGCGGCGGCAACCCGTCGGTATAGTGCAGGACCGAGGTGACGGGCAGGTTCTCGCAGCCCACCGGCCCGTCGATGACCACCTGCAATCCCTTGATCGCGGTGAAGGCATAGACGGCGCCCCAATAGCCCCCCGCCCGGTCGTGATCGGTGATCAGCATGACACACCGCCATTCGCCGCGATCCGGGCCTTCTGCTGCTTTTCCAGCTTCTTCTGGTTCTGCGCGCGGAACTGGTCGTGCAGGTTCGGCGCCCCTTCCCAGACCCCGGCGGTATCGCCACCGCCGACCCCTTCGAAGAACGCCCGCATCTTCGCCATGCGATTGCCGTTGCCGATGGCGGCATTGACTACCTGCGCCAGGCTTCCTGCCCCCGCCGGCCCCATGAGGGGACGCGCCGAGATCAGGTTGGTGAAGTACAGGGCAGGGATCCCCAGCTCTTTCGCCTTCTGAACGACAGGCGTGGTCCCGATAGCCAGATCGGGCTTCACGCCTTCCATCGCGCTTAGGTCATCCTCGAGGCTTGCGCGGAACACGACCTTACAGCCCTTCGCCTCCAGCCATTCGCGATCCGCCGCACCCGCTGCGGTCTTCGGACATGCGGTCCCGACGTAAGGCACGTCCGCGCCGCTCTCGATCAGCAGCCGTGCGACCAGCAATTCGCTGCCCTCGTAGCCCGACAAGGTGATCGTCCCGTCGATCCGTGCGCCTTTTAGCGCCTCGGTAATCGCGGGCAGGAACGCGTTCTTCGCCGCCCCGATCTGCGCCTCGGCCACGCCGTAAGCGTTGCCGATGGCACTTAGCCAGGCATTCGTCCCCTCAAGCCCGACAGGGGCCGAGCCGATGATCGTCCGCCCTGCCCGCTCGAACTCGCGCAGGGACGCCGTATAGAACGGGTGGATGGCCGCCACCGCTTCGCAGTCCAGCGCGGCATACAATTCGCGCCATTCCCGGCACGGCACCACCGGCCCCGCGGCCAGCCCCATCGGCGCCAGCATCGCGCCGATCATCATCGGATCGGCCGGGAACATCTCGCCCATGAGCGCTACCGTCGGGCGGTCCGTCACGACCGATTTGGGCCTGCGCACCGGCCCGGCCTCGATCTCTTCCCTGGCTCGGGCAAGCATGGCACCGGCCAGAACGTCCTTCGCCTCGGCATGGGTGGGAATACCGAACCCCGGCACGTCGATCCCGATGATCCGCACGCCATCGATCTGCTTGGGCAGCAGGCGCAACGGCACGCCGCTGGCCGTCGGCACGCACAGGTTCGTCACGACGATCGCGTCGTAGCGGTCCGGATCGGCCATGTCGTGGACGCTCTCGCGGATGTCCTCGAACAGCTTGCCGGTCACCAGCGATTCCGAGTCGAAGGGTACGTATCCCACAGACCGCCGCGCGCCGTAGAAATGGCTGACGAAGGTCAGGCCATAGACGCAGCACGCGCTGCCCGACAGGATCGTGCCGACCCGGCGCATTCGAAGGCCGGTGCGCAACGACCCGAAAGCCGGGCACATGGATTGCGGTTTGTCGTGCGGCCCTTGCGGATAATCGGCGGCATAGCGGTCCAGCAGCTCGCTCTGCCCGGCCGCCCGTGCTGCGCCCTCCATTTCGGCCGCGCCGGCATGACACCCCATCCCGTCGCCCGCGCCGGGATCGACGGCCAGATCGGCGCCGCCCCGGACGTCTTCGCCCTGGATCACTTGCGCCTTGCCGGCCTCGTCATATTCGACTTCCTGCGCCATAACGGCCCTTCATTCTTGCAAAAATACCCCGGGGGTCCGGGGGCAGCGCCCCGGCCGGGTCTTCATCACGCCTCGTCGTAAACCACCTCGAGCGAGGCCCGCGGTGCCGATTTGGATCCGCGCATGTCGGCATCCGTGGCAGGCTCCAGCACCACGTCGCCTCCCGTGTCCTTGCTGTCGAACAGGGCCAGCAGCCCGTCCTGATCCAGGGGCGCGGGGCGGCAGGGGGGCGCCACGCCGACGGCCTCCGCCAGTCCCGCGAACATGTCGCCCCACGGCGAAGCCGCGGTTCCGACAATCTGGTAATTCGCCGATTTCTTGCGCAGGTCGTCATCCGCCGGAATCGCCGCCAAAACGGGAATTTCAACGGCCTTCGCGAAGGCCTGGGCCTCGCCTGAGCCGTCGTCCTTGTTGATGACCAGTCCGGCGACGCCGACATTGCCGCCCAGCCTTCGGAAATACTCAACCGCCGAGCAGACGTTGTTCGCGACATAAAGCGACTGGAGGTCGTTCGATCCGACCAGGATCACCTTTTGCGCCATGTCCCGCGCGATTGGCAGGCCGAAGCCGCCGCAGACCACGTCGCCCAGGAAATCCAGCAGCACGTAGTCGAAATCCCAGTCGTGGAAGCCCAGTTTGTCCAGCAGCTCGAACCCGTGGATAATTCCGCGTCCGCCGCAGCCCCGGCCGACTTCGGGCCCGCCAAGCTCCATCGCGAAGACGCCGCCGCGCTTGAAGCAGACGTCGCCGATGGCGACCTCTTCCCCGGCCAGCTTCTTCTTTGTCGAGGTCTCGATGATCGTCGGGCAGGCCTTGCCGCCGAACAGCAGGCTGGTCGTGTCGGATTTCGGATCGCATCCGATCAGCAACACGCGCTTGCCCTGTTCGGCCATCATGTGGCTGAGGTTGGCCAGCGTGAACGACTTGCCGATCCCGCCCTTGCCATAGATCGCGATGATCTGACATTTCGACGTCGGTTCGCCCTGCGGCACTTCCAGCGTCGGCTCGGCGGCTTCGGCCTTCAGGTTGGCGTCGTAGTCGCGCAGGTTCGGGACGGTGTTCGGATCGTCGAGGCTCATGCCACGTCCTTCCAGTCGAGAATAAGTTTCAGGCACGACGGGTCGGTGAACGCCGTACGATACGCGGCCTCGGCATCGGTGGCCGGGCGGCGATGGGTGATGAGTCCGTCGAGGGACAGTGCCCCCGATTCGATCAGCTGGCGGGTCACGGCCAGGTCCGTGGCGTTCCATTCGGCCGCGATGCGGATCCGCGCTTCCTTCATGAAGGCCGGCGGGAAGGCGAAGCTGATCGGGTCGCTATAGAAGCCCGCCAGCACGATCTCTCCGCCCTTGGCAATCCGACCGATCAGGTCGGGCAGAAGGCCGGCGTTGCCCGTCGCGTCGAAGATCGTCGAATAGTCACGGCGCGGATCGGCATCGGGGTGGATCGTCTCGTATCCGTCGGCGCCGGAAAGTCGCTCGGGTGCAATCTCCCACACGGTCGGTTGGCCGCCAGCCAGAACGGTCAGACGTGCCAGAAGGCGACCCAGCGTGCCATGTCCGACGATCAGGTCGGGCAATTCCGTGCGCAGGCCGGCGATCGCGTGCCGGGCGGTGGCGGCCAGCGCCAGAAGCGCCCCGCGATCCCCGAGACCCGCATCGACCCGGGCAAGACGCGCGCCCTTGGCCACGATCCGGTTCGACGCGCCGCCGAACAGCCCCCGGACGCCGTCATAGCAGTCGGCACCGGGCACGAAGACCGTATCGCCGACCTTCACGCCCGCACCGGGACGCGCCTCGACTACTTCGCCGACGCTCTCGTAACCGGGGATCAGGGGATAGCCCATGCCGGGGAACGGGGGCATCTGACCGGCCCAGAACAGCTTCTCCGTTCCGGTCGACACGCCAGAGGCCCTTACATCGATGATCACGTCCCCGTCTTGGGGCGCGGTCAGCAGGACAGAATCGAGATGAAGCCGCTCGGCTCCTTCAAGAATGATTGCCTTGGCATCCAGCATGGTGCGCTCCCTCCCACCGCGGACCGAAACGTCCGAGGTACATGTGTCAGTTTAACTTTACACATTAGTCTGTCAATCAAAACGTACAGCCAAGTGTCAGGCGCGGGCCTCGATGACGGAGGTTACGAAGCCCCGGCGGGGCCGCGGGGCACGGATATGACCAAATCCTGCCTGGGACAGAAACGCCGCGATTTCACGCGCGGATCTGGCCTTTCCTGTCCCCATGGCGGCGCAATAGACGGCAAAGTAGACGTCGCCCGCCGTATGGGGCCGGTCGCCGCCTGTCATGGGCTCGGCAATCAGGATGCGCCCCCCATCGGGCAGCGCAGCGCGGGCAGCAGCCAGCAGATCGCGCACGGTCGCGTCGTCGTGGTCGTAAAGCACCCGCACCAGAGAGATTGCGTCCGCCTCGCCGGGCAGATCGTCGGTGCGGAAACTGCCACCCGCGGGCGTGATTCGCGGGGACAGGTCCGGCGGTACCGTCACGACCACCTCGGGCAGATCAAAGAGGATGCCTGTCAGATCAGGGTATCGGGCAACGGCGTGGGACAGGAACGTGCCGCTGCCCCCGCCGATGTCCAAAAGGCGGCGCACGCCGCCAAGGTCGACCTGGTCCAGCGCGTCCTGCGCGACCAGCGCCTGGCTGTCGGCCATCAGGCGCGAATACCGCGCAGCCTCGGCCGATCCCGCCCCGCCTCCGAAGACATAGGGCCAGAACCGGGCAAGCTCCGGGTCGGTTTGCCCCCGCAGGAAGGCCACAGGATCGGCCAGGTCGCCATAGAGGACATCATGATGCAGGATCATTCCCCTGACACCCGGCACAGCGGTCAAGGCCGCGCCGCGCGTCGTGGTCTGGAACCGCCCGGCGGACAGGCGTAGCAGGCCCATGGCGACCCCGGCGCGCATTAGAAGCTGGGTGCGCTCAGGCGTCAGGCCGATTTGGGGGGCTAGGTCTTCGGCCTCGACAGGATCGGCAGCGGTTTCGAGCACATTTAGCTCGATCAGCGCACGCAGCATCTGGCTTTGGACGAAGCCCGAGATCAGGTCGAAGATCGCCTCTCCTTCGCGCCGCACGAAGGGACGGGTCAGCGGGAAGCGCGCGGCCCAGGTCTGGAATTTCGGATCGGCCGCGAAGCGGGCCAGTCGTGTGCGAAGACCCATTCCGGGGCGCCGGCCGCGATCACTCGCCCGGAAAGCGCAGAAGGGCCTCGCGCGGGGCCAGCTTATGGGCATAGCGCGTGACCAGCTCGGCCAGCTTCGCTTCGCCCGGGCACGAGGGGATCGAGGCGATTGTCCCCGACAGGATGTCGTCCAGCCGCTTCACCGCGCCCCGGACGCCAAGCTCGGCCACGGCCGAGGGCCGGCCCAGCCGGTCGTCCTGCCCGCACGGCTTGCCCAGATGCGCTTCGTCCAGAAGCGCGTCGCGCAGGTCGTCGGCAACCTGGAACGCTTCGCCGATCCGCGCGCCAAGCTCTTCCCATGGCTCGGGATCCTGCCCCGCGGCCGCGGCGCCCATCTGCGTCGCCGCGATGAACAGCGCGCCGGTCTTGGCCCGGTGATAGGCGCGCAGGTCGATCTTGCCTTCACTCTCCCAGCCCTGCCCGGCGCAGATGCCATCCGGCATGCCCGTGCGCTGCGCCAGAATCCGGATCAGGGCGATGCCGCGCATCGGGTCTTCGGGCGCGGCATGTGCCAGCGTATCGAACCCCATGACGATCAGGCTGTCTCCGGCCAGCACGGCCAACGGCTCGGAATACGCGCGGTGCAGCGTTGCCTTGCCCCGCCGCAAATCCGCATCGTCAAAGCACGGCAGGTCGTCGTGAACGAGGCTGGCACAGTGGATCAGCTCGATCGCGGCGGCCGCGGCGTCAGTGACGCAGGGCCTGTCGTCCCCGCAGGCCAGCGCAACGCTGGTCAGGATGGTCGGGCGGATGCGTGCTCCGCCAGGCTTGCAGGCATAGCTCAGCGCTTCGGCCAACCGCGGCGGACCGTCGCCCCCCTGCCCGCGTCGCAGGGCTGCATCCAGGGCGGTCTCGATCCGGTTGGCAAGCATGACGATCCTGACTGTCTAATTCAGCTGACGCAAAAGTGTAAACCAATCTGGACACACGAGGATGCCGCTGTCAACGTCGGCGGCATGGCACGGACACGGATCATCGTCGTGGGCGCCGGGATCGGCGGTCTGTCATCTGCAATGCGGGTGGCCCATGCCGGCTGTCACGTCAAGATGTTCGAGGCATCGGCCGCGCCGGGTGGCAAGATGCGCACAATTCCCAGCAAAAGCGGCCCCGTCGATGCCGGCCCAACGGTGCTGACGATGCGGGGCGTGTTCGATGACCTGTTCGAGGGCTGCGGGCACACCCTGTCCCAACACATCACGCTGGACCCCGAGCCTGTTCTGGCCCGGCATTTCTGGCCGGACGGGAGCCGGTTGGACCTGTTTTCAGACCCCGAGGCATCGGCCGAGGCGGTGGACCGGTTCGCCGGACCCCAAAGCGCGGACGACTTTCGCAGATTCCATGCCGAGACGCGCCGCTTGTTCCGCGCGTTCGAGGCCCCCGTGATGCGGCAGGCCCGCCCCTCCCCCGCCGCGTTGACGACCCGGACGCTGGCCGATCCGGCATTGATCCGGGCGATGGCCCCCCTCTCCACATTGGCGCAGCGGTTGGGCGCGCGCTTTCGCGATCCGCGTCTGGCGCAGCTTTTCGGGCGCTATGCGACCTATGTCGGGGGATCGCCCTACCGGGTGCCTGCGCTTCTTGCGCTGGTCTGGCAGGCCGAAGCGCAAGGCGTCTGGCGCGTCCGGGGCGGCATGCACCGCCTCGCCGCCGGGATGGCGGATGCCGCCGCGCAATTGGGGGTCGAGATTGCCTACGATGCACCGGTCGCACGGATCGAAAGCGGCCCGGCGGTCGTGCTGGCCGACGGGACGCGCCACACTGCGGATGCCGTGATTTTCAACGGCGATCCCCGTGCGCTGCGGACTGGCCATCTGGGTCCGGACCCGCAGACCGCCGTTCCCCGAAGTGCCGTTCACCCCCGATCGCTTTCGGCCGAGGTCTGGGCGTTCGCCGGCACGCCCGAAGGGGCCGACCTGCACCACCACAACATCTTCTTCGGGGCCGACCCCACGACCGAGTTCAAGCCCATCACCCATGGCGCGGCCGCGCGGGATCCCAGCATATACATCTGCGCGCAAGACCGCGGCACCGGGCGCGCCCCACCTGAAACCGAGCGGTTCGAGACCATCGTGAACGCCGCCCCCATTTCCGAAGACGAGGAGCCCACACCATGCTTCAACAGGACATTCGAAACGCTGGCCAGCCGGGGTCTGACCTTCCGGACGCGGCCCGATCCGAGCGCGCGGACGACCCCGCAGGACTTCGCGGCGCTGTTTCCGGGCAGCCTCGGCTCGCTTTACGGGCGATCCCCCGAGGGGATGCTGGCGACGTTCCAGAGGCCGGGAGCCCGCAGCAAGATGCCGGGGCTGTACCTGGCGGGGGGCGGGGTCCATCCGGGGGCGGGGGTGCCGATGGCGGCGCTTTCCGGCAAGCACGCGGCCGAGGCGATCTTGAAGGACCGAACTTCGACATAGAGGTCCCGCCCGACGGCTATGCCTGGTGGTATGTGGACGGGATCAGCGACGATGGCGAGAACGCGCTGTCCGTCATCGGGTTCATCGGCTCGGTCTTCTCGCCGTGGTATCGCTGGTCGGGCCGGAAGGCGCCCGAGAACAACGTCTGCATGAACGTCGCCACCTACGGCAAGGGCGCGCGCTTCGCGATGACCGACCGGGGGCGCGGGACGCTGAAGCAGACGAAGGACACCCTGACCATCGGCCCCTCGTCGATGCACTGGGACGGCAATCGGCTGTTGATCGAGGTGAACGAGGTCAGCTCTCCGCCGTTCGTCTCACGCATTCAGGGCACGATCATCGTCACCCCGGGCGGGATCACGGATCGCGAATTCCTGCTGACCGATGACGGCGCCCATGTCTGGCGACCCCTGTCGCCCGCCAGCCGGATCGAGGTCGATTTGGGCCCCCGCGGGAAATGGAGCGGGACCGGCTATTTCGACAGCAATTTCGGCACCCGCGCGATGGAGGCCGACTGCGCCTACTGGACATGGGGGCGCTTCCCTATCGAAGGCGGCACACGCTGTTTCTACGAGGCCGTGCGCCGCGACGGGACCGAGCAGATCGGCAGCTTCATGTTCCACACCGACGGCCGGGTGGAAGAGGTCGCCCCGCCACCCCGGCAGGGCATGCGGCGATCCCTTTGGGGCGTGCGGCGGGCCACGCGGGGCGATCCGGGCAGCCGGCCGCGGCAGGTGAAGGGGATGCTGGATGCGCCCTTCTATTGCAGGTCGGTCGTGCGCACCGTGCTGGACGGCCAGACCTCGACTGGGGTGCACGAGGCGCTGGACCTGAACCGGTTCCGGGGGCCGTGGCTGATGCCGCTTCTGGCTGTCCGCGTCCCCCGCAATTTCGGCTGGCCAAAGGCCTGACCGAGGCCCAACCTATGGCTCGTCCGGCGGCACGTCCTGCGAGGGCGTCGCCGCCCTGTCGTCTGCCCCGCGCCGGGCGGGGTCGGGATCGGGGTCGGGGGATTGCAGACCTTCGGCCCCGCTTTGCACACGGCCTTCGATCTGCGTGCGGCTCGAGACGTTGAAGGTCTGCGTGGAGCCATCCTTCGCCTCGCCCAGATAGACTGTCTGGTGGGGGAACGGGATTTCGATCCCCCGCTCATCGAAGATGCGCTTGCAGATCTCGATGAACTGACGGCCGATGCCCCATTGGGTGCCCGGTGCGCATTTCACGCGGCTGCGCAGGATCACCGCGGAATCGGCCAGCTCCTGCACGCCGAACCACTCGAACTCGCCCACGATGTTAAGGTCGTTGCCCTCCAGCGTCTTCAGCTCGTCGAAGGCGTCCAGCATGGCGGTCTTCGCCTCTTCGATGTTCTCGCGATAGGCGATGCCCATATCGCAGAGGTAGTAGCCGAAATCCCGCATGTAGTTCGACACCATATCCACGGACGAGAACGGGATGATGTGATAGACCCCCGACAGGTCGCGCAGACTGACAGACCGGATCGTCAGACGCTCGACCGTGCCGGTTGTGCCGCCCGCGGTGATGACGTCACCGACGTTGATCGCGTTCTCGAACTGGATGAACACGCCTGTGATGATGTCCTGCACCATCTTCTGCGCGCCGAAACCGATGGCCAGACCAAGCACACCGGCCGAGGCGAGAAGCGGGCCGATGTTCAGGCCGATCTCGGACATCACGAACATCAGCGTGATGATGATCAGCGCGATGGTCGCCGCGTTCCGGCCCAGCGTCAGCAGGGTCTTCTCGCGCGCGGTGGCGATCTGCCCGTATTCAGGGTTCAGACGATAGTCGACATACGACGTCAGCGCGAGCCACAGCGCAAAGGCTACCACAAGGATCGCGAAGACGGAAAAGAACATGCCCGTCAGTTGCAGGCCGACCCGGCTGACCAGCCAACCGCGCAAGTCCACCACGTTGATCGCATCCAGCGCGAAGAGGACGACGAACACCACGATGATCAGACGCAGCACGAACAGCGCCCGGGGAATGAAGCGGTTCAGCCGCGTTTCCAGCAGGGGCAGGCGGTCGCGCACGTTGTCGGGCACGATGATCCCGCGGGTCATGATGCCGCCGAAGAAGGTCGACACGGCGATGCCCAGCAGGACGACCAGAACGACCTGCCCCGAGGTCATCAGCGTCTCGAACACGACGCTGGCGGGGCTGACCAGGACGATCACGAACATCGCGAACAGGTACGCCAGAACCGGCCAGTGCCAGTGCCGCGCGATCCACCCGATGGACCCGCGATGCGACGCGATCCCGCCTTCGCCGGTCATCCAGTTGGCCAGCCTGCGCCGGTTGCGCAGGACCAGCACGACCGAGATCCCCAGCACGATCAGCGCGATCAGGGCCGTCACGGCCGACCCCGCGACGTAAGACACCTGCGCGTTGACGATGGGCAGAACCAGTAATTGGCCGTAGCCGACAACGCCGACGATGAAGTTCACCCAACCGTTGATCTGACGCGCCGTCGTGTCCGCCATGGGAAGGGGGCGCAAATCCGTCGAGGACGGGGACAGGATCATGCGCACACCGACCTTCACCGTCTCGACCAACAGGAACGCGTTCAGATAAAGCGTCTGCCGGATGCCGATCTGACCGAAAATCCCCAGCACGGTCGTGGCGATCAGATAGCCAGCGGCCCAGGCGAAGACGACGATCAGGAAGTCGATGAACGCCGAGAACAGCCACAGCCCCACCCTGCGGGCATAATTCGCGTTGGACGACGCCGCACCAAGCCGTCGATAGGTCCGCATCGCCAACTGTCGCAGCACGAGGAAGACCGCAAAGGTTCCGACGATCAGCAGGATCAGTTCATCCACGGTATCGAGGATGATACTCATCGACACGCCGCTGAGACCTTCCAGCACATCCGGCGCCTCGGCCAATCGCGACCACAGGAATGACGCGCGATCGGCGATGCTCTCGGCCGTGTCCTGAGTGATCACCGCAATGCGCCGGCCGAAGGTCAGAACCTCGGAAGGGACGGACCCGTCGCCCGCAAGCGCCTCCACTGCCTGCTCCGGAGGAGTGTCCCCGTCCACGGCCTGCAGCCGGTCCAGAAGGTCTTGCCGCGCGGCGTCGTCGGAAAGGACATCGATCAGAAGGTCGACGTCGCTGCGCTCAGGGGGATCGGTGATCGAAGCGGCGTCCTGTGCAAGCGACGATACCGTCGAAAGCCCCAGGCAAAGTACGATCAGGGCCGTGCGAATAAGCGCGGTGCGAAACATTGAATGCTCTTGCGTGCGAAGATGGTGGGGATCAGGTGGCGATGGGGCGGTTGCGGTTCAGCCGCCAGACAGAAAAGTTCAGCGCGGCGGCGATGCTGACCCACACGAGATACGGCACGAACAAGGCGCCCGCGATCCAGTCGAGCTGCCAGAACTGCCACAGCGTTCCCGCCACGGCGAGCCACAGAACCGCGATGACCATCAGCCCCCCCTTCATGTTGCGTCGCCCGAAGAAGACGGGCGTCCACAGCGTGTTGAAGGCGACCTGAACCGCAAAGAACGCCATCGCGTAACCGCTGTCGTCCAAAGGGGCCGCACGGGCAGCCGCCACGGCGATACAGATGTACAAAGTGGTCCAGACGACGGGAAACGCCCAGTTCGGCGGCGTGAAGCCGGGTTTTTCCAGCTCATCGTACCAGCTTCCCGGTTCAAATATGGCACCGGTGGTCGCGGCACCGGCGCACGCCACGAGAAAGATGAGAAACAGCATCCAATCCATGGCGCGCAGATAACACGGCGCAGCTTCCAGTCCAGTGCCGATGCGGCGGACCGGGCCGCATTCACGAAGTCTTTCGCACCGCCCTTCCCTATGGCGGCGCGCACCGCTAAGCCCTCGTTCCGTCATGCAACGCTTTGAAGACATTTACGCCGCAGAGGTGGAGGCCGACCGGATCGAACCCGATCCGGCACAGGCCGGCGTCCTGTCGGAGTTCACCCGGCTGTCTGAAAAGCTTTCGGAAAAGCCGCCCCGCCGCGGTCTTTTCGCCCGGCGAACCCCCGTTGCTTCGGTGGGCCTGTACCTGTGGGGCGGCGTGGGGCGCGGCAAGTCCATGCTGATGGACCTGTTCCATGCCAATGTAGAGGTCGCGGGCGGGCAACGCCGCATCCATTTCCACGCGTTCATGCAAGAGGTGCACGCCGCCATGGGCGCCGCCCGCAAGCGCGGTGTCGACGATGCGATCAAACCGGTGGCGGACGACATCGCCGACGGATTGCGCCTTTTGTGCCTGGACGAGATGCAGATCGGCGACATCACGGATGCGATGATCGTCGGACGCCTGTTCGAACGCCTTTTCGAACGAGGGGTGACGATCGTCACAACATCGAACCGCCCGCCCGATGATCTGTACAAGGATGGGCTGAACCGGAACCTGTTCCTGCCCTTCATAGATCTGCTGAAAGAGCGGATGAAGGTCGTCCACCTCTCGTCCGAGCGGGACTGGCGGCAGGATCGGATCGCAGGTGCCGACCTTTATTTCACGCCGGCCGACGCGTCCGCGACGCAGGCGATGGACAAGCTGTGGGCCAGCCTGACCGGCGACGCCACGCCCGAGCCGTTGCGGTTCACCGTCTCGGGCCGCGAGGTCGAGGTGCCCGACTATGCCAACGGCGTGGCCCGCGCGGGATTCTGGACGCTGTGCGGCAAACCCCTAGGGGCCGCGGACTATCTGGCATTGGCAGACCGGATCCGTGTCCTGATGCTTGAGAGCGTTCCGCGCCTAGGGGCGGAGAACTACAACGAGGCCAAGCGCTTCGTCACGCTGATCGACGCGCTTTACGAGGCCCGCGTGCGCCTTGTGATGTCCGCGGCGGACTGGCCCGAATCCCTGTATTCCGAAGGCACCGGCGCGTTCGAGTTCGAACGAACTGCATCGCGCCTGCGCGAGATGCAGTCGGAAGACTGGGGCACCGACCCGGATGACCGCCCCTAGGCCCCCGGGGGATCGCCGCTGTCCCAGCTTGCCGGGATAGACAAGGGCGTCGACTGGCAAATCTGGCGTAAGGCGTCTTTCACACCTTCCTCCAACGTCGGATGATAGAACGGCACATCCAGCATGGCAGACGCCGTTTCGCCGCGCATGATCGCCATCATGAAAAGATGCGCGAAATGTTCGGCCCCCGGCGCGAACAGCTCGGCGCCGATCAACCTGCCCTCGGGCGGCCGGGCATGGATCTTCACGAGCCCATCCGCCCGGTCCTCGACCTTCGCACGCCCCTGGTCGGTGTAGTAGGCGGTCCCGGTCGACCCGCCCTCGACCGGGGGTTCGCCCAATATGGCAAGCGGGGGGTCGGTGAACATCAACTGGAACGCCGGCAGTCGAGAGATCGGGCGGACGGCCGGGAAGGCGACCGCGTTGCGCCCGGCCGCGACCCCCTCGTTCGAGGCTTCGTGCAGCACGGGCATATCGGCATCCACATCGCCCGCCAGGAAGATCGGGGCATCGCCGCATTGCATCGTGCGACGGTCGAACGCCGGCAAACCGTGATCGTCCAGATCGAGCCCCGCCGCCTGAAGGTTCAGCCCATCCAGCTGTGGGGCGCGGCCCGTCGAGATCAGGACACGATCGAAGCGGGCCGCGCCTTCGCTGTCCCCCGACCAGGACAGTTGCACCTCGTCCCCTTCGACCTCGGCCTTCGTATCCACGCCCAGATGAAGCGTCATGTCCCGTGCCATCACATCCCGGACGGCGTTCTGAATCTCGGTGTCGCGCGCACCGCCCAGGGTTCTTTCGCGATCGAACAGGGTCACCTCGACGCCCAACCGCCCCATCGCCTGGGCAAGTTCCAGACCGATCGCACCCCCTCCAATCACGGCTAGCCGGCGCGGCAGGTCCCGAAGTTCGAACACCGACCGGTTGGTCAGCGCGAGATCCCCCAAGTCTTGCATCGGTGGCGGGACGACCGGCGCCGACCCCGTCGCAATCACGATCGCCGTGGCGCGGACGGTATCGCCGTTGTCCAGCGAAAGCTCCGTGGACCCTTCGAACCGGGCACGCGCCTGGATGCAGGTGCCATCGGGAAGATTGTCGAAAACCTCTCGGGTCGCTTTTGCGAAATCGTCCCGCATCCGCCGCACGCGCTGCATCACCGCGGGACCGTCCACCTTCACCGGTCCGGTTTCGATGCCGAAGGTCGCGGCCCCTTTCGCAGAATGGGCAGCGTGCGATGCGACGAGCAAAAGTTTCGACGGCATACAGCCCACGTTGGCGCACATCGTTCCGGCGAAATAGGGGTCGATCAAAAGGGTTTTCGCCCCGTTCTGGCGGGCGCTGCGCTCCGCAGCGATCCCGGCCGTTCCCGCACCGATCACCGCAACATCACAAGTATGGTCTGTCACTCTGGTCTTCCTTCACACCTGGTCGTGCGGGAAAATAGGGCGGTCGACGCCCCTGTCGGGGGCCGGCCCCATTTCGTCGCGGTGGAACAAATCACGCCCTCGGGCGTCGCGATCTTGTAAGAGTAGTACGTGTATCGAGGGCCCCGGTTGCCGCATCGCCTGCGGGCGCAAGGCCAGTTCCCGACCTTCGGGTTCGGCCGTCTCAGCGAGTCTTTTGCCGTTATTGGCAGGGTGAGCGGCAACCGGACCATCCATCCCTTCGAAAGACTTCCATCGAAAGACGGATCGATATCCCGAGTGTGGCATCATCCCGGGCGCGCCAAGAAGCCTTATTTTTGGGCAGACTCCGGCCATAGCTTACCAAGTGGTCAATCTATGCCTTCCCAATGGGCAACTCCCGCCCTATCAGGGCCCGGAGAACCTGGAGTTCACTGTGATAGGCCGTTCATGTCTGTACCACGAACGAAGCGGATTCGGGTACGGAATCCGGTTTTGGGGAACCAAGGTCAAACATGTGAACCAACCCTTCGCCACCATGCCCAACGTGCCGACCAGATATCTATTTGGTGCCACATCGGCCCAGAAGCCGCTCAAAGAACCTCTCATGAGCCCGCATTCACCTATTTTTTGAACCTGACACCCGGCGTTCATGTCAGCGCCAAACTGCGACGAGATACGTCGCCCAAATTTTTCCGGCAGATGCCCGTCCAAGGAGACCGACCCCGATGCTTTCGCCCAATGTCTGCGCCGTTTGCGATGAACAGAACTTGAAGAAAACGGCCACGCTGTCGAACGATTTCACCGTTTGGCAATGCCCCAAGTGCGAAACATGCGTCAGCCTTCCGGCGCCGACCCAGGAAGCCCTGCGCAAGGCCTACCAGAATTTCAACGCGGGCGAGTTTTCGCGCAACAGCTTCGACACGCTGGCCAAACGGTCCGAGAAAATTCTGAAGGCCGATCTGGCCCACGCGGGGATCGACGATCCCAAGGGTTTGCGCCTTCTGGATTACGGGTCCGGAGGCGGGCACTTCCTGAAGGCGGCGAAAGCGCTGGGGATGACGGCGCTGGGCCTGGAAGTGGACGAGGAGGATGTCAACTTCGCGCGCGATCATGACCTTGAAGTGCGCCTTCTGGATATTCCCAACCCGACGGCAAGCCTGAAAGACGGCGAAAAGTTCGACGTGATCTTCATGAACCACGTGCTTGAGCATGTCGGAAACCCCTACGATCTGCTGAAAGGCCTCTCGGATTGGCTGGCCCCGGGCGGCCTGATGATCATCCGAACGCCCGACCAGGGATCGATCCCGTCGAAAATAAAGATCATGCTTCACCGCAGCGGCGGACGGGGCAAGGATTACGGCTTCGTACAGCCGCCGATCCACCTGCACGGATACTCCAAGCCGTCGATCCGCGCCCTGGCCAAACGCCTGAACATGACGGTCGTCCGGCTCGAAGCGGTCAGCCCCCTCGACCAGATGGAATTTCCGACCACCGACGCCTACTGGGTCGGGCTGGGTGCGCAGAAGGCGACCTATCAGGTCGGCAAGGCCCTCAATTCCGGCGGACATCTGGCGTACATCCTCCGGCGCGACTGATCGACCAGCGCCGGTTAACCTGCTCAATCTGAACCATGCGAATGTTCACGCAATTCCGTACCACCCCGGGCCTGTCACACCCGGAGCGTCGCCCTTTGACCGGCGCGCCGGGAAGCTGGATCGGGACGGACGGTGCTGAAAAGGCTTGGCGGATGACGGGTAAGCGGCCGGTGTCGCGTCCTCTTTCCGGGGGAACAGGTGACGGGGCGGCCAAATACAGTGTATGCTCAGGCGATCGACATGCCGGGCTTTTCGCGGGTGGATCCCAAGCTCACCCGTTCCAATATCGCCCAGCCTTGCAACAGCTATTCGCAGCGCCGGATCGACCGATCGACGCGTGGCGTGATTTCACTCCCGACCCGACCGACGGGGAAGCCTGATGTCAGACGCAGAACAACGCGACTACCGCCGGGACTTCCGGGCCATGCGCGCGCAGCTCAGTTCGCTCGCAATGGTCACCGGGATCTACGCGGTCCTGTTCCTGCTCTACTACGGCACCTGCGCCCAGCGTGGGTGCAACATGTTCATTTCCGTGGGCCTGAATTTCGCGCTGCAATCCGTCCTGATCGGTGCGGTGGGCCTGACGGTCTACAGGATGATCCGGCGATATCCCGCCTCGATCTGGACGCCTATGGTGATGTTCCCGATCGGGTCGGCGCTGTTCTTCGGCTTCGGATCGATGTCCACCTTCCTGGGCAGTGATCAGACGCTTTCGTTCCTGATGGCCAACAATTACGCAATCACGGCCCCAGAACAGTTGCGCACCAACATCCTGACGTTCACGGGGATTACCGTCGCGCTTGCGTCCATGAATGTCGTACTTCGAATGAGGTTCGGCAGACCGAAGACCCAAGGGCCGCGAACCAAGTTTTCCCTTGGCACCACCGCTATAGGATTCCTGGTAATCGGGGCGATCCTGAAATACCTTCTCATCCTGCCCAACGATTTCGGCGTTACCAACTTTACCATTCCCGGAACCCTGAAATCCCTGTCGCCCCTGATCGATCTGGGTTTTGCCATCGTCGCCTACCTGTCCGTGAAATCGGGCAAGAACTGGTCCGTTCTGTTCTGGCTTGCCTGGCCGCCCCACCTGCTTCTGACCGTGCTCGAGTTCTCGAAGATGACGGTGATGTTTGCCCTTCTTCTTCCGGCCGCGGGCGCCTTTCTTGCGCATCAGAACTGGAGGCGCCTGATGCTCTGGGTTCTGGTCAGCGCAATCGCCTTCGTCAGTCTGCAAGAGGTGAATACGGCCGGTCGCCTGACGATCAAACGCGGCACCGGTACGATCGGAGAGGCAGGCTTTGCCAATCGCTTCGATATCCTCGGGCGGGCCCTGACGGGTGAAATCACCGTTGCCGACACGGCAACGGCCACCGTCGCCGCCGCCCAGGTCTGGTGGCTTCGACTGAACTACGCGGGCGCACAGCTGAAGGCGATGGAGCTTTACGACAGGGGGCAGAAAGGCGAGTGGACGCTGTCTGTGGTCGAGGTTGTGGTGCCTCGTATCTTCTGGCCGTCGAAGCCCGTGGCGAACGCACAGGGGCGCGAATTCAACCGCCTCGTGTCGGGCAACGAAGAGGCAATGACCCAGGTCGGCGTGTCGGTCTATGGCGACGGCTACTGGCAGATGGGATGGTTTGGACTGTTCCTGTTTTCGGCGATCATGGGGGGAATCCTGGGCTTCGTTGCGCGGTTCACGTATGTCATGGCGGCCGAAAGGCGCCTGATCTTTCTGCCGGTGATCTTTCTGGGAATGCGCATGGCGCTTCTGGGGCCTTCGGGCGTGATCCAGAAAGCCTTCATCGGGGCATTGCCCATTCTTCTGGCCTATATGCTGCTCATCATCCTGATCGAACAGGTCCTGAAAGATGCCGGCAAACGGAATACCCCGGGGTATGCACGCCAACGCAATCACGGGTATTCGACGTGAAACGGATCCTCTACGCTGGAAGCCTTCGCGCCGGCGATAACGGGCCGGATCGGGCCGCGGTCTTCGAAGCCGCCGGATACGGTATTCTTCCCGCAGACCGGTTTCCCCACATCATGTCCGGCACCCGGGTCGAACGGTCCATCGCAGCGCGTCTGAACATCGGTCGTTCGGTGAATGCCTTTAATCGGATGCTGTCCGAGGCGGCGCGGACTGAAAGCTATGATATCGTCTTCGTCGACAAGGGGGTCTGGGTCTGGCCCCGGACCTTGGCGGACCTGAAGCGGCATGCCAAGGACGGGATCGCGATCCATTACACACCTGATTCCCAGTTTTTGGAGAATACGTCGCGCCATTTCCGCCAGTGCCTTCCGAATTACGACCTTTGCGTGACCACGAAACCATTCGAAGTCGATCATTACCGCGCCGGCGGCGCGCCCGAGGTTCGATTGATCCAGCAAGGGTTCGGCAAACGGCTTTCCCCGGTGCCCAGGTGCGATATTCCCGATCACCTTCGGTCCGAAGTGGCATTCGTCGGGCACTGTCAGCCGGCCTATGCACGCGTGCTCGAACCTCTGTCGCGTCGCGTTCCTTTGGCGATCTGGGGCCCGAACTGGCCAGCATACTCCGAAAAAAACAGATGGGCGCGGGCTTGCGTCCGGGGATCGGGGGTATTCGGCCCTGATTATGCGCGCGCCCTGTCTGGCGCAAAGATCGGCATCGGACTTCTGTCAAAGCGCATACCAGAAACGACGACGACGCGGACGTTCGAAATTCCGGCATGCCGGACCATGCTTCTGGCCGAACGAACGGACGATCATCTGGCCTTGTTCGACGAAGGACGCGAAGCGGTCTTCTTCGCCTCGGTCGAAGAGTTATGCGACAAAGCCGAGCATTATCTGCGCCATGACGCCCAGCGCGAGGAGATTGCCGAGGCGGGATATCGGCGTTCGATCGCAGACGGCTATCGGGTCGATCAACAGTTCGCCGACATATTGGACTGGCTGGAGATGCAGGGCGACGCCCGGCCAGCCATGCGATCCTGAGTAGCCATAGGGAAAATGCGTTTGCCTAGAACAATTTCGAAGACCGACGGTGACCTTTTTTGCCCTTATGGCCGTGTGCAAGGCATGCAGCAGCACCATTCAGGATCATACGGCTTCGATCAGACCCGGGATGCCGTGAAACCGGGGCAAAACGGTCTTCGCAGGATTGCGCCGTGTTCAATTCGGCCATTGGCCGAGAGGTGAAGGTATGACGATCGAGGTTGCCCATTTCACCCGTCGCCCGGCACCAGGCGGCTTCAGCCTGGAGCGCGTGTTCCGGGATGTGCGTACCGCCATGCCCGACAGGGTGCGTGTGGTCGAACGTCAGAACCGGTTTCTGTCGCAGGGCATCCTGCCACGTCTGCGCGATGCCTGGGCGGCGCGGCGCTATGCGACCGACGTCAATCACATCACCGGCGACGTGCACTACCTGACTTTTTTCCTGCCCCGCGCGCGAACCCTTCTGACGGTTCACGATACTGTCCTTGTCGAACGCGAGGCAGGGCTGAAGCGCTGGCTTCTGTGGTTCTTCTGGTTCCGCCTCCCGGCGGCCTGTTGCGCGCGGATGACGGCCATCTCGGAGGAAAGCAAACAGCGCGTCCTGTCCCTGATCCGGATCGACCCCGACCGTATCGACGTCATCCCCGACCCCGTTTCCCCCGACTTCCAACCGGTGCCAGCACGGAAGGCGCAGGGCAAGTTCCGCCTGCTTCATATCGGGACAAAGCCGAACAAGAACCTGGAGCGCGTCCTCGAAGCTCTCTCGAGGCTGGATATCGAACTGACGATCATCGGAAAACTGACCGACCGGCAGTCCCAGGCGGTCGACCGAAGTGGCTTGGCCGTGCGCACACTGTCGCATTTGTCGGACGCCGACATTCGGGGCGAATATGCCCGCGCCGATGCGCTGATCTTCGTGTCGCTCGACGAAGGGTTCGGCTTGCCCATTGTCGAGGCGAACGCGACCGGGCGCCCCGTGATCACAAGCGCCCGCGCGCCCATGGACGCCATTGCGGGCGACGCGGCCGTTCTCGTCGATCCCACCGATCCGCAGGCGATCCGCGAGGCTGTCACGCGCCTCTCCGGCGATGCCGACCTGCGTGGCAAACTGGTCGAACGCGGATATGGCAATGCGCGGCGGTTCCGGGCGGATGCCGTGGCGGCGCAATACGCCGACCTCTACCAGCGCATCGCCGACGAGGCGGAAGGACGACCGAAATGACGGACCAGCCCCCGATTCGCATCCTCTACATCATGTCGGCGTTCTACCCGGCCATTGCCTATGGCGGCCCGATCTTCTCGCTCAAGGTGGTGACGGACGGGATCGCCGCCCGGCCCGATTTCGCGGTCGAGGTTCTGACGACGGACGCTGCCGATCCCAATACCGGCGAACGCCTGAAGCTCGATGCCAACCCTGCGCGCTTTCCCGCGGGATACGATGTCCGCTATTGCCGCAGCGTGATGGGCAAGCCCATCTCGGTCGAGATGATGCGCAGGCTTCCCGCCGCGATCCGGCGCGCGGATATCGTGCATCTGACCGGGCCCTACGATTTTGCGGTCCTGCCGACGCTGCTGCTTGCGCGGATCATGCGAAAACCCGTCGTGTGGTCGCCCCGCGGCGGTTTCCAAGCAACCTCGCAGTGGAAGAACGCCCCCAAACGGCGCATCAAGCAGGCCTTCGAACGGGTGGCGGGAACCATACGCCCCGGTCGTACGGTCCTGCACGTCACCGCCGAAGTCGAGGCCGAGACAAGTCGCCCCAATCTTGGAACCCTCGAGGCGGCCGTAATCCCGAACGCAATCGACGTCCCCGCGGATACCCCCGCCCGCGACTGGCAGCCCGACGGCAAATTGCGACTGGGGTTCCTTAGCCGGGTGCATCCGAAGAAGGGGCTGGACCTGCTGATCGAGGCGATGACCGGTCTGCCGGATCACGTGACCCTCGACATCTACGGCGACGGCGACGCGACTTATCTGGCCCAACTGAGAGACCGCATCGCCCAAAGCGGCCTGACCGGGCGGATCGCCTTCCACGGCCTGGTGGATGGTGAGAGGAAAAGCGCCGCGTTCCGAAACTGCGATCTATTCGTCTTGCCGACCTATTCCGAGAACTTCGGGATCGTGGTCGCCGAAGCGCTGGCCCATGGCACGCCGGTCGTCGTCACGAAGGGCGCCCCTTGGCAGGGGATCGAGGATGCGCGCTGCGGTCATTGGACGGACATCACCAGCGACGGGTTGCGCGAAGCGATCGCCGCGTGTGACGGCGAGGATCTGCAAGCCATGGGGCAACGGGGGCGCGCGTGGATGCTGCGCGATTTTTCCGCCCAGGGGACGATCGAGCGGTTCGACGCACTGTATCGCAAGCTTGGGGCCGGGCACGACGTCGCTGAGGGTGCATCATGGCAAAGCTGACTGTCATCATCCTGACCAAGAACGAATCGCGCCATATCCTGCGCGCGATAGACTCGCTGGGCGGGATCGCAGACCGGATCGTCGTGGTCGACAGCGGGTCGACCGACGATACCGTCGCGCTGGCCGAAGGGGCGGGGGCCACTGTCCTTTCGAACCCGTGGGTGAACTATGCCACGCAGTTCAACTGGGGCATCGACCAGCTGCCCGACGACACCGAATGGGTCATGCGGCTGGATGCCGATGAAATCGTGACGCCGGAGCTGGCCGAAGAAATCCGCGCCGGGTTGGCCGACATGTCTGACGAGATCGACGGCATATACGTATCCCGCCGGATGTGTTTTCTGGGGCGTCCGATCAGATGGGGCGGGGTCTTTCCGATCCGGGTGCTGCGCCTGTTCCGCCAGGGTCGCGGTCGGATCGAGAATCGGTGGATGGACGAGCATGTACTGGTCCGCGGCCCTACGCGGGATTTCCGTGGCGAGATCGTGGACGACAACCGCAACTCGCTGACCTGGTGGACGGACAAGCACAACGCCTATGCCTCGCGCGAGGAGGTCGACCTTCTGAACTTGGAATACGGCTTCATGCCGCTGGAAACGGTCGCCGACCTGCGCGGGGGCCAGCAGGCGGGGATCAAGCGCTGGCTGAAGGAATCGGTCTATGCGCGGCTGCCCGGCGGGCTTCGGGCCTTTGTCTATTTCCTGTACCGATACGTTGTGCGGCTTGGATTTCTCGACGGGACCGAAGGGACGGCGTTTCATGTCCTGCAAGGGTTCTGGTATCGCTATCTCGTGGACATGAAGATGTTCGAGGTGAAGAAGTACATGGCGTCCGAGAAGGCCGAGGCCACTGACGCGATCCGCGCCGTTCTGGGGATCGACCTGACGCCGGCGGACGAGACGCAGAAGGGGGTGCGGCATGGATAAACCGACGATTTCGGTCGTGACGGCCACCTTCAACCGGGCCCATGTGATCGGCGACGCCATGCGCAGCGTGCAGGCGCAGACCTGGCCCCATATCGAACACGTCATCCAGGACGGCGGCTCGACCGACGACACGCTGGCGGTGATCGAGGCGACGCGCACCCCCTCGACCCGCGTCATCAGCGAACCCGATACCGGCATCTATGACGCGATCAACAAGGGCATCGCGAACACCACGGGCGATATCGTGGGGCTGATGCACTCGGACGATTTCTTCGCCGCACCCGACGTCCTGTCCGACGTGGCCCACGCGTTCGAGGACCCGGCCGTCGATGGCGTATACGGTGACCTCGATTACGTCGCTGCGGACAACACCGACCGGATCATCCGCAGATGGCGCTCGGGGCAGTTTGCCCCATCGAAGCTGCGGCAAGGCTGGATGCCGCCCCACCCGACCCTGTATCTGCGCCGTCGCGTCTTCGACAACCTCGGGCTTTACGACACCCGCTTCCGCATCGCCGCCGACTACGACGCGATGCTACGTTATTTGCACCAGGGCCAGATCAAGCTGGCCTATATTCCCAAGGTCATGGTCAAGATGCGGGTCGGCGGGGAAAGCAATCGCTCGCTATCGAAGATCCTCAAGAAAAGCAGCGAAGACTACCGCGCCATCCGCGGGAACGGGGTCGGCGGGATCGGCACCCTGGCCCGCAAGAACCTGTCCAAGATCACGCAATTTTTCTGAAAGAACCGGCATAGACATGACGAAGCGCGCACTGATTACCGGCGTCACGGGCCAGGACGGATCGTACCTGGCCGAATTCCTGATGGCCAAGGGGTACGAGGTACACGGCATCAAGCGTCGCGCCTCGCTGTTCAACACGCAGCGCGTCGATCACATCTATCAGGACCCGCACACCACGAACCAGAATTTCGTCCTGCATTACGGCGACTTGACGGACACGTCGAACCTGACCCGCATCCTCTCGGACGTGCGCCCCGACGAGGTCTATAACCTCGGCGCGCAATCCCACGTCGCCGTCAGCTTCGAGGCGCCCGAATACACGGCCGATGTCGACGGAATGGGGACCCTGCGCCTGCTCGAGGCGATCCGCTTCCTGGGCCTGCACAAGACGACGCGCTTCTACCAGGCCTCGACCTCCGAGCTGTTCGGGCTGGTGCAAGAGACCCCCCAGAAGGAAACGACGCCCTTCTATCCCCGCAGCCCCTATGCGGTCGCCAAGCTCTATTCCTACTGGATCACGGTGAACTACCGCGAGGCCTACGGGATGTATGCCTGCAACGGCATCCTCTTCAATCACGAGAGCCCCCGCCGGGGCGAAACCTTCGTCACCCGCAAGATCACGCGGGGGCTGGCGAACATCGCACAGGGTCTGGAACAGTGCCTGTACATGGGCAACATCGACGCCCTGCGCGACTGGGGACATGCGAAGGACTATGTCCGGATGCAGTGGATGATGCTGCAGCAGGACACCGCGCAGGACTTCGTCATCGCGACCGGCGTGCAATACAGCGTGCGCGATTTCATCACCTGGTCCGCACGCGAGCTGGGGATCGAGCTCGAGTTCTCAGGCACCGGGATAGACGAGGTGGCAAAGGTCGCATCCGTCCGAAGCAATCATGCCCCTGCGGTCAAGGAAGGGGACGTGATCATGCGCATCGACCCGCGCTATTTCCGCCCCGCCGAGGTCGAGACGCTGCTGGGCGACCCCTCGAAGGCCAAGGCCGAGTTAGGCTGGACGCCCGAGATCACGGCGCAGGAGATGTGCGCCGAAATGGTGGCCGAGGATCTGAAGACAGCCCGTCGCCATGCCCTCCTGAAGGAACATGGCTACGATCTTCCGGTCACCCTGGAAAACGGGTGACGCCATGAAAATCTACGTTGCAGGGCATCGCGGCATGGTCGGCGGCGCCATCCTGCGCCAGCTTCAGCCGCGGGACGGGGTCGACTTGATCACCCGCACCCATTCCGAACTGGACCTGACCGACCAGGCCGCGGTGCGGGACTTCATGGCGACCGAACGGCCTGACATCGTCATCCTCGCCGCCGCGAAGGTGGGCGGCATCCACGCCAACAACACCTATCCGGCCGACTTCATCTACGAGAACCTGATGATCGAGGCGAACGTGATCCATCAGGCTTTCGCCGCCGGGGTGACGCGTCTTCTGCAGCTGGGATCGTCCTGCATCTATCCGCGCGAGGCCCCGCAGCCCATGCGCGAGGATGCGCTTCTGACCGGACCGCTGGAACCCACGAACGAGCCCTATGCCATCGCCAAGATCGCCGGGATCAAGCTTTGCGAAAGCTATAACCGGCAGCACGGCACCGACTACCGTTCGGTCATGCCGACGAACCTGTACGGACCGGGCGACAATTTCCACCCGCAGAACAGCCACGTCCTGCCCGCGCTGATCCGCCGCTTTCACGAGGCGCGCGAAGACGGGCTGGACGTCGTGACGATCTGGGGCACTGGCACGCCGAAGCGCGAGTTCCTGCATGTGGACGACATGGCGGCCGCGTCGCTGTTCGTGCTGGACCTCGGCAAGGGCACCTACGACGCGAACACGCAACCGATGCTCAGCCATATCAACGTGGGCTGCGGCGAGGATATCGCGATCCTCGATCTGGCCCGGCTGGTGGCACGGATCACCGGCTTCGAAGGCCGGATCGAGACCGACCCCTCTAAGCCCGACGGAACACCCCGCAAGCTGATGGACGTCTCGCGCCTCGGGGCGATGGGATGGACCGCCTCGGTCAAGCTGGAGGACGGCATCCGCGAAACCTACCAGTGGTTTCTGGCGCATCAGGACGAATTCCGCGCCTGAGGGATGCGGGAAAGGACAAAAGGCACATCATGGCACCAACCTTCGGCACCAGCGGATTGCGCGGCCTCGTCACCGATCTGACCGACGACGTCATCGCGCGATACACCCTGGCGTTCCTGCACGCCTGCCCCCATGGCGGGCGGCTTTTCGTCGGGCGCGACCTGCGCCCGTCTTCGCCGACCATCGCCGGCGTGGTGATCGAAGCCGCGCGCGAGGCCGGCGTCGATGTGGTCGATTGCGGCGTCTTGCCAACCCCCGCACTGGCGCAGGCGTCGCTCGCCGCCGGGGCCGCAGCCGTCATGGTCACAGGCAGCCACATCCCGGCAGACCGCAACGGCCTGAAATTCTATGTCCCGACGGGCGAGATCACCAAGGACGACGAGGCCGCGATCTCCCACGCGTATTCCGACGGATCGGCCCCGCAGGGCGAGGCCCGGGGCAGCCTGTCCCAGAAGGACGCGATCGCGGATTATGCCGACAGGATGGTGTCGGCCTTGGGCCAAGGCCCCCTTTTGGGGCAGCGCATCGGCGTCTACCGCCATTCCTCCGTCGCCCGCGATGTTCTCGAGTCCGTCCTTTCGCGCCTGGGGGCCGAAACCGTGCCCCTCGGGCACTCGGACACGTTCATCCCCGTCGATACAGAAGCGGTCGATCCCGAAACGCGCAGCCGTCTTGCCGGCTGGGCATCGGATCACGGCCTGCACGCGATCGTGTCGACCGATGGTGACGGCGACCGCCCGATGGTCGCCGACAACGCTGGCCGGATCGTTCCGGGCGATGTCCTGGGGGTTCTGACCGCACAGGTCCTCGGCGCCCGCATCGTGGTGACCCCCGTCTCGTCCAACGACATGATCACGCATCTGCCGCTGGACACCGTGCATCTGACACGCATCGGCTCGCCTTTCGTGATCGCGGAGATGGAGCGTGTTCTGGCCGCCAATCCCGATGCGCGTGTCGTCGGGTTCGAGGCGAATGGCGGCTTTCTGCTGGGCTTCACGGCGACGCTGTCCGGTCCGCTGTCGCCCCTGATGACCCGCGACTGCCTGCTGCCCATCGTGGCGCCCTTGGCCCGGATGGCGACCGAAGGGAAAAGCCTTTCGGACCTGATTGCCACCCTGCCCTCCCGCTATACGGCCGCGGACCGTATCCAGGACATTGACACCACGCGCAGTGCCGAGTTTCTGCGTCAACTCGACACCGACCCAGAGGTCAGGTCAGAATTCTTCGACTCTACCGGCGCGGTCGAGGATGTCGACAGAACGGATGGCCTTCGCGTTATTCTCGCCGGGGGGGACACGGTACATCTCCGCCCCTCCGGCAACGCGCCAGAGTTCCGGATCTATGCCCAGGCAAACAGCCAGGATCGCGCGAACGACCTTGTCGCGACCTACCGTGACCGCGTGGCTGCGATGGTCCGGTAATCCCGCGGGGCTGCTTGCCGCACTGTCTGCCCGCGCCTATGAATGCCGCCAAACGACAAGCTGATTTCACATCGCATTTTCTTTACGCCAGAGAGACGGAGCGCCCTCATGTCCGAACGACCCCAAGTTCACCCCGTCTTCCTGTGCGGCGGATCGGGGACGCGCCTCTGGCCATTGTCCCGCAAGAGCTATCCCAAGCAGTTCGCCGCCATTCTGGGCGACGAAAGCCTGTTCCAGGGCTCTGCCCGCCGCCTGACCGGCGAGGGCTTTTCCGATCCCATCGTCGTGACAGGCGATCCCTATCGCTTCGTCGTGGGCGAGCAGCTGACGACCCTCGGCGTGCGGCCGGACGCCCTCATGATCGAGCCCGAGGGGCGGAACACCGCGCCCGCCATTCTGGCCGCCGCTCTCTGGCAAGAGAAGTCCGATCCCGAAGCTTTGATGCTAGTTGCGCCGTCAGACCACGTCATCCCCGACCACGCGGGCTTTCGCGAGGCGGTGTTTGCCGCCACGAATCGCGCCCTTGAAGGGGACCTTGTCACATTCGGGATCCGCCCTGACCGCCCGGAAACCGGTTACGGGTATCTGCTTTTGGCAGACGACGGAAACCCGGCCTCGGACACCCCTCAGAAACTGGCCAGCTTCATCGAGAAACCGGATGCCGACGCGGCCGAGAAGATGGTCGCCGATCATCGCTATCTCTGGAACGCCGGGATCTTCCTCTTCAAGGTGCGGACGCTGGTCGAGGCCTACAAAGCCCATGCCCCCGAAGTTCTGACTGGCGTTCGGCGCGCAGTGGACGCGGCAAAGGGCGATCTGGGCTTCATCCGCCTAGACGCCGCCGCTTGGGCCACGGTTCCAGATATCTCCGTCGACTATGCGATCATGGAGAAGGCCGGCAACCTTTCGGTCATGCCCTACGGAGGAAAATGGTCCGATCTGGGCAGCTGGGAAGCCGTGTGGCAGGACAGCAATCCTGACGGAGACGGCATGGTCGTGTCGCAGAATGCCACGGCGATTGACTGCAAGGGGTCTTTGCTCCGCTCGGAATCTGACCGACTGGAACTCGTCGGCATCGGCTTGACCGATACGGTTGCAATCGCAACGTCCGACGCCATCGTCATCGCCCCGCGGGCGGAAAGTCAGCGCGTGAAAGAGGCCGTCGCCGCACTGAAAGCCCGCGGCGCCCGTCAGGCGACGGAATTCCCCCGCGATTTCCGCCCGTGGGGGTGGTATGAAAGCCTCGCCATGGGCAGCCGCTTCCAAGTGAAGCGTATCGTAGTCCATCCCGGTGCGTCGCTCAGCCTCCAATCCCATCACCACCGGTCAGAACACTGGATTGTCGTAGAAGGCACCGCCCGCGTTACAGTAAACGAGGACGTTAAGCTCGTGACCGAGAACGAATCTGTCTACATCCCCTTGGGGGCGGTCCACCGCATGGAGAATCCGGGGAAGTTCCCGATGGTCCTGATCGAGGTCCAGACCGGAAGCTACCTAGGCGAAGATGACATTGTCCGATATGAGGACATCTATGCGCGGGCCTAACCAGTCCGCCCATAGCACGAGCCATCAGTGAATTGCGGCATGCTCGTGCTGAATGGGCGATAGACGATTGCGGAAACGCGTCCGCATCGCAGATCTTACCGCTCTGTCCCGACTGGTAAACCCGCGGTCCAGTTTGCGCCACGTCCCGGAGGGGCCACGCACAAACGCATACCAGTACGAGTTCGGCCCCGAGCGCATGAGAAGGATATCGTCCCGCACTTCGACCACCAAAGCCGGATTTGCTTCACCCTCTGTCGGTAAATGCGGCTCACTGACCGGAACAGTTCGGACGGGCCGAACCACATCCACAGGGTTACGCCGGGACCGGGCAAATTTCGTGCCGAGAATGTAGACCGTCACGAACCCCGCCGCACACAGCCCGAACGTCAGCAACGCCAAGCCCCCGTGCTCGGGCATCAGCGTCGCTAGAATGATCGGCCCGGACATGAACGGCAGAAGAACCACGGTTGTTGCCGGGTTCGATATATGCCGACGCTTCCGTCCAAGGCCGGCAATCTCCAGCCAACGCATAACGATCTGATGGACATGCATGCGGTCTGGCTGATCGAACCGTTTACCTTGGCGACGCCGCCGATAGATCGCAAAAGTCGTGTCGGCAATCGGCCAGAAGAACACCAAAGCAACGGCAGTTCCCGCGATATCCGCGTTGCGTGCCGCAAGGATGATGCCCAGCCACGCGACCAAGTGGCCCAAAGAATATGCCCCCGCATCGCCTAGAAATATCAGGCCACCGGGCCAGTTGAACAGCATGAACCCCAGAACCGCTGGAATGATGACGAGAGAGAGGGCGACCATCGGATAGTCACCGGCCGTGTACGCGAGAATTGCAAGGCCGGCCGCGGCCAAGACAGTGAAGGCCCCGGCAAGGCCGTTCATGCCGTCGATCAGGTTGGTCGCGTGACACAGACCGCTGGTCCAGATGATCGTGATGACCAAACCGATCGGCACCACGCCAAGAACGACGTCAATCGCCCCGATACCGCTTGAATTGATCCAGGCACCGGTCACGACTATGGCCAAAGCTGATGACAGCGCAGCCCCGAACAGTCGTTTCTTGGGCGAGACGTCGAAGCCAAGGTCTTCGGCGAGTCCGGCGATGAAAACCGGCAGAACGCTCAGAAACAAGCCGGTGCCGATCATTCTGGCCTCCGGATCGGCGATGAACGGCACGCTGACAGCCGCAGCGACTACGATCGCCACACCCCCAAGTCGGGAAACCTGCTTGGTGTGCGAAGCTTGGACAGCCGAAAGATCATTCCGACGGTTCAACAAAACGGTACCCTTCGTGGCGTAGATCAAGGCGACACAGATGGCTGCCGCACACGAAAGCGTGAATAAGAAAAGAAAAATCACGACGTTCCCCGATATGATGTCCGAGACTAAAAAACTGTAAAATTGAAGGACTGCCTTGCTGGCACTTGTCTACCACTTACCGGACTCGCACATCTTGTCACAAGATCCCTTCAAATTTGATTATTCTGAAATGTCCTTTCAGCGCAAATTTTCGGCACTACCGAAGACCTTCGAAGCCCTATCACGCAGGCAACGGCTACGCTCCGTTCGAAGTTCGGTGGAATCCTCGCCGGACGCCACCGAACTGACGCACTTACCCGATCAAACGAGGTCGTGATTCCGGCTCCCGCTGGTGTAGCATCCGGATACTTGAATCAGGCCGAGTCCGTCGAACGTGCCGCCTAGCGCGGCCAACCTGATACCAAACGATTCCTTCTGCCATCCACTCGCGTCGCGGCTCCAGTTCTTATCGTCTGTGCCGTTGTTCACCCCTGTTCCACTAGAGCCAAACAGCGAGGATTCCCCCAAAGTTCCAACGGAATATCCGGATATACCTCCGCTTTGGCCCAATGCTTCGACCACACGGGTCGACAGACTGCGAAGGTTCGCCCCTTTCGGAACAAGTGGTTTGGTCGATACCGCCGGACCCGCGGTTGCTGAAACCTGTTCGCTGAAGAAGACCTCCTGAAATTCGTAGAAGTTTGCAATCATGCGCCGGGATCCCGTCGTGATCTCGAAAATTTCCACCGAGTTCCCGGAACTGGACACCTTGTCCTGAGAGATCACGCGAAGCGTATCCCATTGCGGCGAGTCGGTTCGGATCCTGAATCGGTTCGCCGCGCCCCCGCCTTCGATACGCACCGCCACCGGATGGCTCGTGTCCTGGCTCTGGGACATCAAAAGCGATATGTCGAAATCGCAGCGATTCATGACACCTTGGATGAACGGCACACCCATCTTCGTGCCCGGAACGTCGAACATGAACCGTCCACTCGCTCGCGTCGCGTCGATCTGGACGTAGTCGTTGTAATCTTCCGGAACCCGGAAAAACCAGGATCCGAAATTCACACTGATAGAACCACCACTGTTGAAATCTGCAAAACGGGCGACCTTCGCTCCGCCAAGCTGGGAGTTCTTGTGCAGTGAACCATCCCAGTACCCTCCGCCAATACTGGCGGACGCCACTTCGAGATCGGCGATCCCCTGGCTGCGTCGCGAGAACAGAAAACCGGTCTGAAAGGTAGAAGCTCGTGTGGTACACTTGTACGAAGTCGCGCCCGTCACATACGGAACGCCGACTTCGCGGCCGCTATCGTAGCAGTTGCCGATACGAATATTGTACTCACCGGATTCATTTGGTGTGAAATACCACACGTGCGCCGGCGCTTCCCATTCGTAAGCACTTGTGTCTAACTGGGACCACCGATCCGAGTAGACGTCACCAATCCAGAAATCATCGATTCCCGTCCCTATGATCCCGAACAGAATGCCGTCGAAGTGGAAATCCCCGGCATAGACGTTGCCGGCCTCGCCATTCGGGCCCCGGAGCATAACGAATGCGCGGGGGATCAGCTTTTCGGGCGCCGAGAAGTCTGTTGCCCTCGCTTCGAAATCACCAACGATCCTGACACGGCTTCCTCGGAAGAAAAGAAGCGCGGCCTGCGCTCGGTTGGAATAAGGGGCCGCAGACGTCCAGGTGCGATTGTAGAAATCGATCATCAGCTGGGGCCGGGTTTTCTGTGCCGTTCCCGAGTAGCGGAATTGAGGGCGCTCGAACGTGACATTACCCGCCGTACCATCGTTTTCGTGCCACATGACGGGAACGCCGAACGTCTTCATCGTAATCGGCGCATCGAATATAAGATGTGCGCCATCCGCGAGTTTGGGAATGTCCTCGAAAGTCTCGTATGCCACCTCAATCGGAACATCGATTCTGAGCCGATGGCCGTGCAGGTTCATAGCTCGCACCGCGCGCCCCAAAGCGTCTTTCGCATTCGGCTCGGGGTCAAACGCGGAAATCGGAAGGACTCCGTCGCGGGCCACGACCCGTAGCGCAATGCCCCCATCGGGGCAAAAATCGATGTGACGGTCCTCAGAATTAGCTGACTCCTTGAGGTAGGTCACCCCTTCGGCAACGGCACTGAATGCTGCCCCATCAGGGAAATCGTTCAGGGCCCCGGATTGCGCCGCCCGCATGAAATCCGACACGGTATTGAACCGCGAAGCCGTCTCCAGACGAACGGTGGCAAGCGCCTTTTCCGCATCCAGGAAAATTTCTTCCGCTCTCGCTTGGTAATGGAGGGCAGAGAACCTCCCCGGCTCGACCTCGGTATTCTGGGCTTCGTTCGCCCACCGCCGTGACGCTTCTGCAGAATTAACGGCCAAAGAAGCGGCCATTTCGGCCGCTTCAGCCTTGACAACAGAACGGTCAGCCTCCGCCTTTGCGGTTTCCGTCGCGGCGACGACCTTATGATAGTCCCCCTCGGGCACTACCGACACGAGGACGCCAGGCAGCTTTGTATGTCCGACGCTCAGAAGGTCGGCGACATCGCCGCCCGATTCGGGAACCTGTATTGTGCCAAGTTCCCGCCGCCACCCGTTCTCGGTTCCAGATGGGCGCCTCAGTAGTGAAATTCTGTAATACGTGTCGGTTGCGCCCCGAGAATTGGGCCAAAGCCCAACCGAAAAGCGGCCTTCCTCATCCAATTGGGCTGCGATGCGGCGAACCGGGATCGTAGCATTGCCTAAGGTATCGATGCCCTCGGAGGATAGTTCGAATTGAACTTCTTGTGCGATAGTCTTGTTGCCATCGGCTTGCGGGAAAAAGCCGGTCACAGGGGCGAGTGTCAAAGTCATTCACGGTCCTCGAATGCTGTTTTGCCTTGCTGGCAAGACGATCAGTTCAAGACGAGGCGTGGCTTTTACCTGGCGCCGGACGAACGCCGCCAAGGGAAATACCGGCATAAACACATGCCAGTAGGGAACACGGTAAAAGCCACTCCCAATCGGGCGTGGTTCTACCGAAGCTGTATTTCCGGATTTTTAGGCCACCGTACGCAGGTCCTACGAACGGTGTTACTGATCGTAGTATGAGCTGGAGTACGTGCTATAGGTGCCGTACTTCCCGCCATAGCCGTATCGCTTCATCCCTGCCGGATCGATCTGTGCCAAAACCAGGCCAGCCACGTCCAACTTCGCACGATCCAGTTGTCTGAGAGACTCTTTCAACTGCAGCCTGCTTGTACGATCCCAAGCAACACTGAAGATTATAGCGTCGACGCTTTGCCCGATCACCCGCGCTTCCGGGACAATAAGGACCGGCGGAGTATCTACGATGATGAAATCGTAAGCATCACGCATCCTGTCGAGGAATTCGTCAAACTTCCCCGTGGAGAACAAGTCAGCCGCGTTGAGGGTACTTTTCTCCCCAAGCAGGACATCGACGTTCATTCTCGGGTCGCGAACGACGAGATCACTAATATCACCAGATTCACGCCCCAATGCCGTTACTATACCCGGCTTGTTCGACTCGACTTTGAAATATTCGTTCAGTGTCCGGCGCCTGACGTCGCCTTCGATCAGCAGCACTTTCTTGTTCAACCCGGCAAAGTTGTGCGCCAGGCAAATCGCTTGGGTGGTTTTTCCCTCACCCGGCAAAGATGAGGTCGACATTATGACCTGCGGCGCTTGATTTGGACTGGCCAAAAGAATGGAAGTCCGCAGATTTCTCACGGCTTCCGCTGCCGCAGAAGCAGGCTTATCGTTCAGGTATGTAATCAGGTGGGAACGCCGCTTGATGGGCATTTTCGGGATCTGGCCGAACACCGGCAACGCCGTCCCCGCCTCAAGGTCATCGGCGGTTCGATATCCCTTATTCATGAATTGGCGCATGAAGACCAGGGCCGCACCCAAAGCCAACCCGAGCATTACGGACACAAGCACAATTCGGGATTTCTGAGGCGACACGTACCGACCTGGAATTGCTTCGGACAGGACGCGGCTATCCGCCTGCTGAAGTCCCCGCTGCACCGTCGCTTCTTTCAGACGTGTCAGAAACGTCTCGTACAGGGTTCGCGTTGCCTGGACTTCACGCTCGGCCTGCTGCAATCTAACCAAATCGTCGGATTGGGAAGAAACCTGCTGTTCAAGCCGGTCAACCGAACTTCGCAACGCGGCAACCTGTTGTTCCTGACGCGAAATATCGGCTTGCAATCGGACGACGACGGGATTGATTCGCGCATCCAGTTCGGCCTGACTTGGGTTGCCGTTTCCGCTTAAAAGGGCACTCTACGAACCGCTGTTCAGGAATTCCGCAAGCTCATCTATATTTCCGGCCGATCGCAATTCCTCAATGCGATTCGACCTCGCCTGGGAGATCGACAGATCTGCTTCGGCCGCGCCGAGCCGTTCGCGGGTATCGATCAACTGGCGATTGAGCGCCTCCAAGGCCTCAATACTGACAAGATCAATTTCGGTTCGAATTGACTTCAGCTCGGCCTCACGGTTATTCAGCTCGACTTCTAACTCTGCCACCCTCTCGGACAACCAAGTCACCGCATTTTCGGTTGCCGAAAACTTCTGATCGATCTGATCCAGGATATATATATCGGCAAGTGTATTTGCAATTTCCTGGGACTTGTCCGCACTGGTCGTCGTTACATTGATATTGAATATATACGTATCGCGCTGAACATTAGCTGAAATCGCACGTCGAACGGCTCCAACTGTCCTATTAAGCGTATCACGTTCGGCGGAAGAAGCGTTCGGTTCGGCAGTTACGGCGTCCGATTGAAAGAAATCGAAATCCGGCAACATATCCCGGACGGAGCCGATGACGGCTCCGATCGAAAATACCGGTTCAGTCCGAAGTGCCGCGTTGAACTCAGGATCCTCGGTCAGGTCCATCTCCCGAACCAGTTGGACCAGAAGCCCTCGGGATCGAATGACTTCGACCTCGGTGTTCATCGCCGCGTCCTCGGTCGATGCGCCGCCTACCAAGGCTTCGATGTCGACGATCGGTTCGCTGCGCAGCTCAAGGGCAAGGGACGTCGAAGCCGTGTACATGGGAACCGCGACCCGCATGGCGTAGTAGCCGCCGATCACGCCCATCAGGACCGCGCAGAAAAGTAGGGTCCACCGCCCACGCCAAAGACTGCCCAACAAGGCGAACACATCAATCTCGTCGTCTTCGCCATGCGAGTCTTGGCCGCGAAGCCGATTATCCTGCAGCATATATAGTCGCCATTCTAGTTCGGCTTCGTCCAAGCCTTCGATCAGTCTAGACCAATCGCACGACAATCGGAAGAAAGCGTTCGCCAAGAAGGTTTACAGTCATCGGGTTGTGATGAAACCGGCCAGCAGCAACCCAGTATAGTTGTTTGAAGGCCATGACCCAACCCGGGCCGGTCCGCAAGGTTTTCGATGTGCGGCGAGAAAAAAATGCGCGGAATTCTCGCATTCGCCTTCAGTGACCACAACTTTCCCGCGAAATTTGCTCGGGGTTAACTCGATCTGTGCCATCCCCATGGCGCAGCTTACGAAAAACAGGCGACCAATCGGGACGGGCGGATATGGCGGATACCAGCGAAATCAACATGATCAACCTTCAGGTCTGGGCCGAGGAACTGGCCAAGACCGACAAGCGGAACGGCACCTACGCCGACAATATCGCCGAGGATTCTAAATACTACCTCTGGCATTCCGAATTCCAGACCATACCGCTAGGTATGGACGGCAACCCCGAGCAATTTGCCGCAAAACTCAAGGAAGCGCTGCCCTCGGTCAACACGCTGCGCATGGCCTTCAACGAGTATTCGTTCGACGAGAACGGTCAGCTTCACGAACAGTACGAGCGGTTCCTGGAAGCCGCCGCTTCTGAGGGGTTCCAGCTGGTCATGGTCTATGCCGGCGGTGACATCCAACGCTTCGGTCAAGACCAAAGCGATCCGGACGTGGTCGCAGCGGGGCTCGACGGGGATGTGAAAAATGGGCTGATTCAGGGCTGGGACTCGATGCTCGACTGGCTCGATGCGCATTCGGAGGTCAAGAACGCCGTCTGGGGCTACGAGATCGCAAACGAGCCCGCCGCTTATCAAAACGGCGACCGTATAGTCGATGACGCCCGCTTCGTCGAACTATATGCCGAGCACATGATCGAACTGGGCGCGCGGATCGAAGCACGGTCGGACGCGAATATCCTCGTTGGCGGTTTCGGCTACTCGGGGCGTTTCACGGATCTCGATGCGGGCGATATCGGGGGGCTGACAGCGCTCGATGCAATACGGGACGCGATTGGCGACAATCTCGTCTGGTCCGCGCACCTTTATCCCGGCTGGGTCAGGTCCGATGGCGACCTCGACCTTCTGGCGGAACGGCTCGAGGCACACTACGCCCCGGTCCTCGGCGACGCGATCCTGCTTACTGAAATCAACGCCAGCGGCAGTCGGGTAGACAATCCTGACACCCTGGACGGTGAACCGGCCACCTATATCCGCGCCTGGGAGTGGTTCACCGACAACGGAATGGGCGCAAGCTGGTTTCCCGGCGCCGAGACCGGCGGATCAAACTTTGCGGTCATCGCCGCGGATGGCACCATCAGCTACCTGCACCAAGGCTCTCTTGCCCATGGGTTCAACCTCTTCTCTCTGGGCGAGAATCCGGTCGTACACGCGCATGGCGAGGAGTTCGGGACCGATCTGGTCGAGGGGCGGGTACGAAACGAACGCCACGACGTCGACGGCATGACCTTCGACGAGGGGATAGACGGCGTCGCTTTCGGCTTTGGGTATGGCGGCAACGACACGATCACCGGGCAGGACCGCGCCAACGACCTTATTTATGGTGGGACCGGCGACGACCGCGCAAACGGCATGGCCGGTGACGATCACCTGTTCGGACAGGACGGCCACGATTCGCTTCAAGGCGGGCTCGGCAACGACGTCCTCATGGGCGGGCGTGGCAACGACACGCTGATCGGGGGGAACGGGTACGACATGTCGACAGGCGGCGCCGGGGCCGACGTGTTCGTCGCCGGGCTGGGCCAAGATCACATCGTGGACTTCGATGCCGCCCAAGGCGACACCTTGCGCGTGGGTGGTGAAACACTGGACCTGGTCGGCCTTCTCGAACGTGGTGCAAGATATTCCGCCCAGGCCGACGGTCTTCTGAACGACCTGCGCCTCGATACGGCCGAGGGCCGCGTCATTCTTCACGACTTCTATACCACGAATGCCGACGCGATCGCGGCCATCGCGCCCCCGCCGGGTCCGCTCGACGCCACCGATGGCGACGACCTTATCGATGCCGCGTCCGCGGAAATCGCCGGCGACGTGTCTCCGGGGGTGCAGCTGAACAGCGGGCACGGACACGATACGATCATCGGCACCTCAGGCGCGGACTCGCTGGACGGTGGGTTTGGCGACGATGTGATCCGCGCGGGCGACGGGGCGGATACGCTCGATGCGTCCAACGGCAGGGACACGTTGTTCGGCGAAGACGGGAACGACTTCCTCTTCCTCGGCGAGGACGGGGTCATCGCGGATGGCGGCACCGGGGACGACCATTTCTTCGCCAATCTCATGACGGGGGCCAACCATGCCGTTACCGGCGGTGGCGGGCGCGACCACCTCGAGATCGTGCTGAGGGGGGTCGAGGGCGGGGGATCCGTGCGCCTGACGGATTACGACCCCTTGCGCGAAACCATCACGGTCGACAGCATCGACCTGCGCCTGCTTATCGGGGCCGAACCCATACCCGAAGAAGCGTTCGAGTTGATCGGGACCGATCTTTACCTGCAGCTCGGGCAGACGAACACGTTGATATTCCAGAACGTTGATCTGCAAACCTTCGGGACCGGATTTGGCCTGGATGCCGCTGCGATCCGAATAGCCAACCCCGAGGATCTGATCGATCCGACCTATTCGGACGCCTATGGCAGGATCGCCAGCCGGATCGACGACGAACTTCGCACCACCGACGATGACACCCTGATACGGACCGGATCAGGCAACGACACGGTCCATGGCGGCCGAGGCGATGACGAGATCTGGGGCGGCAGCGGCGACGATATCCTGGACGCACGGAACGGAAACGACATCGTATACGGCGGATCGGGGAACGACCTGATCAGCGCGTCAGCCGGGCGAAACACCCTGAAAGGCGGCGAAGGCGACGACACGATCCAGTCCGGATACCACAGTTCGACCATGGACGGCGGCGCCGGGAATGATGTGATCGAGATGGATATCTCGCGCGGTGCCGACCATGTGGCATCGGGCGGCACTGGCGCCGATGTGTTCGTTTTCGTGGGTGAGGGAAGCAAGCTCTGCCACGTCACCATCCTCGACTTCGACACTGAAGTGGACCGCATCGAACTTGGGGGCGGCCGCGTGAACTACACCCTGTCCGAGGACGGCAAAGACTTGGTCTTCACGTTCGATGGGGGGGATACACTGCGCTTGGTCGAGGTGACGATGGACGCATGGCTGGACCTTGGTTGAGGGCAGGGATCAGCCGTTCTCCCTCAGGATCCGGCCCGCAAGATAGAGGGATCCGCAAATCAGGATTCGCGATTTCGGCGCGGTCTCCGCAATCCTCTGTACCGCCTCCAGGGCCGAAGCCGCAGTGAAGGCCTCGAATCCCACGGACCGTGCGGCATCGGCCGTCGTCCGGGCATCCAGGGTATTCGCTTCGCCCGGGATCGACACGGCAGTCAGGCTTTTCGCACTTCGGGCAAGGGGGCGCAGGAAACCCGCAACGTCCTTGGTGTTCAGCATGCCGCAAACCACGTGCGTTTCGCGTGCAGGCATATCCGACAGTGTGGCCGCGATGACCTGACCAGCCGCCGGATTGTGCCCGCCGTCCAGAAACACCTCGGCCCCGTCGGCAGCGTCGACGATAGGCCCCCGGGCCAACTTTTGCATCCGCGCGGGCCAGATGGCGCCCGTCATCGCAGCTTCGCACCCCGCCTCGTCGACGCCCAGCTCCCGCAGCACCGCAAGGGCCGTCCCGGCATTCTGGACTTGATGGGGGCCGCGCAACGCAGGCATTGGCAGGTCCAACAGTCCGCGCTCATCCTGAAAAACCAGCCGATCCCGCTCGACCCAGACATGCCAATGCTGCCCGTAGATCGAGGCAGGCGCACCGGTCCGCGCCAGTTGCGCCTCGATCACGTCCAGCGCCACTTCCTCCTGCGGACCGACGATGCAAGGGACCTGCCGCTTGATGATACCGGCCTTTTCGCCGGCAATCTCTGCCAGGGTGTCCCCCAGATACTGCTGATGATCGATGGAGACGGGCGTTATCACCGACACCCGCGGCGTCATCACGTTCGTCGCATCCAGCCGCCCACCCAGCCCGACCTCCAGCAAAGTCCAGTCCGCCTCGGTCCGGGCGAACGCCAGAAAGGCGGCCGCTGTCGTGATCTCGAAAAACGTGATCGGCTTGCCGCCGTTCGCGCCCTCGCACTCGTCCAGCAACGCGGCCAGCGTGTCTTCCGAGATCACCTTTCCCGCCAGACGGATGCGTTCGTGGAACCAGGCCAGATGGGGCGACGTATAGGCATGCACCTGCCCGGACCCCGCCTCGAGCCCCGCCCGGATCATCGCCAGCGTCGAGCCTTTGCCGTTCGTCCCGGCCACGTGCACCACCGGGGGCAACCGCTGTTCGGGGTTTCCCAAATCGTCCAGAAGACGCCGCATCCGATCGAGCGTGAGGTCGATCACCTTCGGATGCAGCGCCATCAGCCGATCCAGGATGACGTCGGACCTCGCAGCGGCGGTGTGCATCACCCCTGCGCCGTCGGCGGCGGAAGCGTGGCGGTCGCACCTTCGGACGTCCCTGGCGCAGGCAGATCGGCCTGAACCGCGGCCGGCATCCCTGTCAGCATGCGCAGAACGACGGTCAGTTCCTCGCGCATCTTGCGGCGGTCGGTTACGCGATCTAGCATGCCGTGATCCAGTAGGTATTCGGCCCGCTGGAAGCCCTCGGGCAGCTTCTCGCGGATGGTCTGTTCGATCACGCGCGGCCCGGCAAAGCAGATCAGTGCGTTCGGCTCGGCGATCTGGACGTCACCCAGCATCGCGTAGGACGCGGTCACGCCGCCCGTGGTCGGGTGGGTCAGTACCACGATATAGGGCAGGCCCGCCTCCTTCAGCATCTCGACCGCGACGGTCGTTCGCGGCATCTGCATCAGCGACAGAATGCCCTCCTGCATCCGCGCGCCCCCGGCCGCCGAGAACAGGACAAGCGGCCGCTTCAGTTCGACCGCGCGGCGGGCGGCCGCCAGGATCGCATTCCCGACATACATCCCCATGGATCCGGCCATGAACGAGAAATCCTGGCCCGCGGCGACAATCCCGACCTGTCCCACTTCGCCCTCGGCGACCAGCATCGCCTCTTTCTCGCCAGTCTGGCGCTGCGCGGCACGAAGGCGGTCGGGGTATTTCTTCTGGTCGCGGAACTGCAGCGGGTCGGTCAGGGGCTGTTCCACCGCGACCTCGGCGAAGGCGCCGCCGTCGAACAGTGCCTCGAACCGGGCACGGGGCGTGATCGGCATGTGATGGCCGCATTGCGTGCAGACATTCAGATTCTCCGAAATCTCGCGGTGAAACAGCATCGAGCCGCACTCGTCGCATTTCGTCCACAGGTTCTCGGGCACCTCGCGTCGATTGAAAAGCGAGCCGATCTTGGGACGGACGTAGTTGGTAATCCAGTTCATCGCAGACCTCGTTCCGGTTGCGGGGTCAGATACGCATGCCGGCCGACCATTGCAATCAACGGCGCAGCCACCACCGCAGAAGCCCCCAGATCACGACCACCCCGGCAAGGTCCATCACGACAAGGGTGCTTGTGACCTCGAGATCGTCGGCAGCGTAGGGCGTCACATACAGTGCAAGCCCCGTGATCGTGCCCTTCGTCGCCACGATCAGCAAAGCCGCGCAGTTATTCGCGAAATGCAGCCCCCATGCCGCGCCAAGGCTGCCAGTGGCATAGGTCAGGTCCGCCGCCGCCAGACCGAAGGCCGTCGCCGACAGCGCGATCAGCCAGGCGTTGTCGCCGGCCGTGGTGGGATCGTAGTGCAGGGCGCCGAAGATCACGGAAGGGATCACAAGGTAGGCCAGCCGCCACGGGACCCGCGCCGCGATCTGTTGCATGAGATAGCCGCGGAAGATCAGCTCCTCGGCCCCGGTCTGGATCAGCACCAGCCCCACGGACAGCGGCAGCAACGTGGCCCAGAGCCGGGGGGCCAGGTTCGGCTCGGGCGGCATGCCCTGGCTCAGCGCCAGAAGCGAAAAGGTGTAAAGCACGACCACGACCAGGACGGCCCGCCCGAAATCGCGCAGCAGGCGCCCGCGCGGCCCGAACAGGGTGCCGGGGCCACGCCCGTGCAGCATCCGCGCCGCCGCGACGGGGGCCAGCGCCATGCCGATGAAGGTCGCCAGCAGAAGCAGGGTCGCGCGCGGCGTGTCGGGCGCCATCAGGCCCTGCAGCTCGCGTCGCACGCCCGCCCCGCCCGATACGCCCCAGACCGCCCCGAACATCAGCGCGATCCAGCCGAAGATGACGACCCCCATCACGAGGCATCCCACGATCAGCCGCCACAGCGCGGGCCGCTGGCGGGCCGGGGCGACGAAGCGGTCGAATGCGGGCGTCATGGAATGTCGGTCCTTTCACAGATCTCGCCGTCTGAGGTGCGCCGTCCCCCCGCCGCGGCAAGGGTCCTTGGAACGAAGTCTTGTCGATACGCTGCCCCTCGCCTATTCGGGGGGGGCGTCACAGTCGAGGGAGCGAAGCGCGATGCTGAAGGGCAAACCGGACAAGTCCAAACTTCCCAGCCGCCACGTCACCGAGGGGCCGGAACGCGCGCCGCACCGGTCCTACTATTATGCGATGGGCCTGACCGCCGACGAAATCGACCAGCCCTTTGTCGGCGTCGCGACCTGCTGGAACGAGGCCGCGCCGTGCAACATCGCCCTGTCGCGCCAGGCGCAGGCGGTCAAGATGGGCGTCAAGGCCGCCTCGGGCACACCGCGCGAGTTCACCACGATCACCGTCACCGACGGCATAGCCATGGGGCACGAGGGGATGCGCTCGTCCCTGGCCTCGCGCGAGGCCATTGCCGACACGGTCGAACTGACCATGCGCGGCCACGGCTACGATGCGCTGGTGGGCCTTGCGGGCTGCGACAAGTCGCTGCCGGGCATGATGATGGCGATGGTGCGCCTGAACGTGCCGTCGGTCTTCATCTATGGCGGCTCGATCCTGCCGGGCAAGGTGCCCGCCGGCGCAAACGTCCCCGAGGATTTCGCCACCCGCGACCTGACCGTGCAGGACATGTTCGAGGCCGTCGGCCGCCACCAGAACGGCACCCTGTCGGACGAGGCGCTCGCGATCCTCGAACGCGTCGCCTGCCCCTCCGCCGGGGCCTGTGGCGGCCAGTTCACCGCCAACACCATGGCCTGCGTGTCCGAGGCGATCGGCCTTGCGCTGTTCAACTCGTCCGGCGCACCCGCGCCGTATGAATCCCGCGACCAGTACGGCACCGCGTCGGGCGAGGCGGTGATGAACCTGCTCGAAAAGAACATCCGCGCCCGCGACGTGGTGACGCGCAAGTCGCTGGAAAACGCCGCGCGGGTCGTCGCCTGCACCGGCGGCTCGACCAACGCCGGCCTGCATCTGCCCGCGATCGCGCACGAGGCGGGGATCGACTTTTTCCTGCAGGATGTCTGCGAGATCTTCCGCGACACACCGTATTTCGTCGATCTGAAGCCCGGCGGCCAATACGTCGCCAAGGACCTTTACGACGCGGGCGGTCTGCCTGTCGTGATGAAGGAGCTGCGCAAGGCAGGCCTCATCCACGAGGATTGCCTGACCGCCTCGGGCCGCTCCATCGGCGAGGAAATCGACCTGATCGACCGCGAGGCCGACGGACGCGTGATCCACTCGGTTGAGACACCGATCACCAAGACCGGCGGCGTGGTCGGCTTGCAAGGCAACCTTGCCCCCGAAGGCGCCATCGTGAAGGTCGCGGGCATGAGCGCCGAGGAACAGGTCTTCACCGGCCCCGCCCGCGTCTTCGAGTCCGAGGAAGAGGCGTTCGAGGCCGTCAAGGCGCGCACCTACAAGGAAGGCGAGGTCCTGGTGATCCGCAACGAGGGCCCCGCGGGCGGCCCCGGCATGCGCGAGATGCTGGCCACCACCGCCGCGCTGTCGGGTCAGGGGATGGGCAAGAAGGTCGCGCTGATCACCGACGGGCGCTTCTCGGGCGCGACGCGCGGCTTCTGCGTCGGCCATGTGGGCCCCGAGGCGGCGCAGGGCGGCCCGATCGCCCTTTTGCAGAACGGCGACGTGATCACCATCGATGCTGTGAAGGGTGAAATTTCGGTCGATCTCGACGAGGCCGAGCTTGAGCGCCGTCGTGAGGGATGGACCGGAGCCAAACCCACGAACTATGCCAGCGGGGCGCTGTGGAAATTCGCACAGCTTGTCGGGCCGACCTACAAGGGCGCCGTCACGCATCCGGGCGCCGAAGCGGAAACGCACATCTACATGGATCTGTAAACCGCGGCAGGGGAAAGGGGGGCGGGATGAAGCTGAACGGTGGCCTCGACGGTATCCTGCATCGCCAGTCCCTTGCGCGGTGGGATCGCGTGGGCGCCGGGCTTTCGGCTTGCGACCCCGTCTCTCTCCGCGCGATCCGGCAGGAGGCAATCGACCTGCGGCACAGGCTGGACCGGGTTGTGGCCGATGCAGAGTGCCGGCTGGTTGCCGAAACGCCCGAAGGCCGCGACCTTATTGCGCCGAGCGACTCGGACTGGGCTTGGCGGCCCCCGGTCTTCTGCACGCGTCTGCTGGTTCCGGGACAGGCCGGCGTGACGAATGGCGCGCTGATGGGCGACGCCCTCAAGATATTTCATGACTGCACACATTCCGAGATCTCGGTTCGCCAGCGTGCAGGGCGGGGCCAAGCCGGGGCCGCGCCGCAGGTGATCGATCTGGATGTGATGGGGTTCGACGGCTCGTTCCTCAGCCTTGTCGTCGATCTGCCGCCCGAGGCAATTCGGGGGCTTTCGATGTCCCATATCGTCCAGATCGATCTGATGGTCGAATACGAACGCCCGTTGGAGCTGTTTGCCCGCCTGAACATCAAGCACGGTCCGAACGTGGAACAGGTGGTGCGCGAACTCGACCTGCGCGAACCGCGCGTCACGGCCGAGATCGACCTGGCTTATACCGACATCGTCGAAGCCCAGATCGATAGGGCTTGGCTGGACATCATCGTCGGTCAGCCGCGGATGAACCGGCTATCCATTCGCGACTTCGTGCTCAGCCGTCGCCTGCGCGCCGAAATGTAAGGATGTGGCGATGACCGATACGCAATCCTGGACCGTCGCCATGTCGACCCTCGAAGCGGGGGTCTGGTCCCTCCGCCTCGAAGGGGCATCGCAAGCCCCCAAGCTTGAAGCCAGCCACGCCCATCGCACGATACCCGATGTGACCGTGACCGAGGAAGACGGCGCGATCCTCGTGCGGGTCGACCTGCCCCCGGCCGTGCTGTCGGATGGCCTGCAATCGGTTCACCTGATGGAAAAAAAATCCGGCGTCGTTTTGGCTTCGCTGCATGTCGCGGCGGGCAGAACGGTGTCGCAGGACCTGGCGACCGAGCTTGCCTTGCTCCGCGACGAGGTCGACCTTCTGAAACGTGTTTTCCGGCGCCATTTCGCGGACTGATCGAAGTTTCGCAGAGGCGAACGATCCGAGGCATCTCCTCGATATTGTCCGCGCAAAGACCCAATCTCGCCCAGATCGGCCCGCATACTTTCACGAATTGGGAGCTTTGCTGCAATTTCGTTAGGGTAATAATGGACAGATTGACCGAGATGGAAGCCTTCGCCACCGTCGTGGATCAAGGGGGCTTTACCGACGCTGCCAAGAAGATGGGTATCTCAAAATCCGCCGTCTCCAAGCACGTCTCGTCGCTCGAGGCGCGTCTTGGGGCCCGCCTTCTGAACCGGACCACCCGCCGCGTCAGTCCGACAGAGATTGGGCTGGCCTATTACGACCGGGCCCGACGCGTTCTGAACGATGCGGGCGAGGCTGACAGCCTCGTGACCTCGATGCAATCCGCGCCTTCGGGCCTTTTGCGAATCTCGGTGGCAACGGACTTCGGCGTAAACCATCTGTCACCGATCCTGGGCGATTTCCTGGGGGAATTTCCCGATATCACCGTGAACATGATCCTTAACAACCGGTATGTCGAACTGATCTCGGAAGGGTTCGACATGGCCATCCGGATCGGTGAGCTTGAGGATTCCACCCTGCGTGCCCGCAAGCTGACCGAGACGACGAAGCGCATGATCGCAGCGCCCTCGTATTTCGAGAAATTCGGCCGCCCCGAACGCATCGACGACCTGAACGAACACAAGCTGCTGCACTATTCCAGCCAGTCGAACGGGGCGGTGTGGAAACTGACGGCCCCGTCCGGGGAAAAGCGCCAGGTCCGCACCAGTGGGTGGCTGTCGGTCAACGATGGTCAGTCGCTTCTCAACGCCGCGATTTCGGGACTCGGGATCGCGTATCTGCCCTCATATCTCTATGCTGGCGCCATGGCCGAGGGGCTGGTGGAGGAGGCCATCCCAGACCTGCCGGCCGAGACGCAGGGCATCTTCGCCGTCTATCCGCCTGGCCGCTTCACCCAACCCAAAGTGCGGGCGTTCATCGATTTCCTGGCCCACGCCTTCGCCGAGAAGGGCCCCGAGCACTGGTAGGCGTCATTCGGTCAGAACGACCTCGACCCGCCGATTTGCCCCGCGCCCCGCTTCCGTCGCGTTCGACGCCCGCGGCGATAAATAGGCGACGCCTTCCGCTGTAATCCGCTCGGGGTCGACGTCGAACCTGTCGATCAGGGTGCGCCGCACGGCTTGGGCCCGCAGGCGCGACAGGGCAAGGTTCGCCTCCAGACCACCGTCAGTGTCGGTATGGCCGACGATGGCGATCCGGGCGGCAGGTGCGGCCTGCAATCCGCGGGCCAGCTCCCCCAAGGCAGCCGACTCCGCCACCACCAGGGTCGAGGATCCCGTATCGAAATCCACCCTCTCCAGAACGGCATGCCCGTCGCGCCGCAACCGATCCCAGATCGGCCCCGTCGGCACGGCGGACCCTTCTTCGGCAGACACTCCGGCCCCTTCGTCCCGGGACACGGATGTCAAATGCAGGTATTGCGCCTCTCCGCCGCGGCTGACCAGAACCGAGACCAGCGCCTCGCCGGGCCCCTCGGCCAGCAGATACCGGTAGCGGCCCAGATCGACATACATCGCGGGGGCGGGCAGCAGATCCAGCGCGAACCGGAAATCGAACCCCCCGCATGTCACGGCGCTGCATTCGAAGACGACGTCGAACCCCGCCTCGTCGAGCTGGCTGCGAACCGGTGCAAGGACCTGCGACAGGGTGCGGCTTGCCCCCGGCAAACGCCATGCGCTGCGTGCCACCGTACCTTCCGTCGTCCGCATCGGAAGGGTCCCATCCGCGAACGCCCCCTCGGGCAAGGAAACGCGCCCGTCCATCACAGCCTCTTCCGTGCGGATAGCCGGGCCGGGTATATCCAACGTCAGCGCAACGGCGGCCGGCGCGGACCAAACCGACAACACGATGACCAGCGCGCGTTTCACCGCGCCTGCGCGTGGTATTCGTCGTTCGGCTTCATCTCCGATGCACTGGCAACGCGGTTCGTCATGTTGAAGAACCCCGCGACGCTGGCGATGTCCCATATGTCCCGATCCGAGAACCCGACATCCCGCAGCGTCTGGCGGTCGGGCTCCTCGATCTCGGCGGTCCGCTCGGTCAGCTTGGTTGCGAAGGACAGCATCGCGTGCTGCCGCGTGTCCAGTTTCGCCACCCTCCAGTTCATCATGATCTGTTCACCCAGGATCGGATCACCCGACAGCTGCCGCACAGCCGCCCCGTGCGCGACCAGACAGTAATAGCACTTGTTGCAGGACGAAACCGCGACCGCGATCATCTCGCGCTCGAGCTTGGTCAGGTTCGATTGGCCCAGCATCAGGTCGTTATAGAGGGCGGTGAACGCGTTCAGCTTGTCGATGTCGAACGCATAGGCGCGCAGCACATTGGGCACCAAGCCCAGCTTTTCGGCACAAATGTCGAAGTACTTTTGCGTCGCTTCGGGCAACGGATCGACAAGGGGAAGGTCAAGTGCGGTGGGGCTGTCGGTCATGAGATGTTCCTAAGGTCTGACCCGGTAATGATAACAGCGCGCGCCATCCATGCCGAGACGTCGATAGAAGGCAACCGCCCCCACGTTCGCCTCGGTCACCAAAACGGCCATAGTCTCGGCCCCCTGCGCCTGGGCCCATCTGGCGGCATGGGCCATGATATGGCCCGCCGCCCCCTGTCGCCGGGCGGCCTTTCGCACCTCCAGCGCGTGGACCATGGCCGTCGTGTCGTGGATCGCTGCGAACGCGGTGGCGCTTGGCCGGTCGTCGGTTCGCCCCAGGATCGAGGTCTTGGGCCCCGCGACCCGGTCCATCACGGCCAAACGTTCCGGGCCGATCCGCCCTTCGGCCCAAATGTCGCGTTGCACCTGCAAGGGTGGCCAGACCGTGAAGCCGCTGACCGGCGGTGTCGTCCGGACCAGCGCCTCGACGAGGCAGGTCAGGACCAGCGTCGGATCCAGAACAAGATAGCCGCGTTCGGCCAACATGCGGTCGAAATCGTTCTGATCGGAGCGGACAGCGAACAGCACCTGGCGGCCGGGCCGGTCCATGGCCCGTTCGGCGGCGGTGATCTCTTCTTCGTTCGGAAAGGACCGGGTGGTCGCCGCATCCACCCGTTTGCCGCCCCCCGCCCCGTCGCGCAGGGTGAACGGGCCGAGGGTCCACGATCGGGCTGGTGGCCACGTGGCATGGAGGACCTCGTAGGGGTCAGTCACTCCCGCGCCTCGGGGAACGCGTGTTTCAAGGCGACCACCGCGCGATCCAACGCTGCGGCATTCGATCCACGAAGGACCACGTTGACCTGATACCCGTCACCCGACCACGCGGGATAGCTGCCGATCGCGACTGAAGGCTCGCTCTCGGCGAGGTCCCGCAGGGTCTGGGCGATGTCCCCTTCGCCCCGGTTCAGAAGGACGCTGCGCGACAGAAGCTTCTGACCGCCCGACAGGCCGGGCAGGACCGACGCCAGCATCGCCTCGAAGATCTTCGGGACACCGGCCATGACATGGACGTTCTTCAGGGTGAAACCGGGCGCGGCCGAGACGGGGTTGTCGATCAACGTGGCCCCTTGCGGGATGCGCGCCATACGCAGGCGCGCTTCGTTCATCTCGATCCCGCGCGCCTCGTAATGCGCGGACAAGATGGCGCGGGCGTCGTCACGGACATCGATGGGTGCATCGAAGGCGGCTGCGATGCAATCGGCTGTGATGTCGTCGTGGGTCGGACCGATCCCGCCGGAGGTGAAGACATGTTCGTATTTCGCGGACAATTCCCGCACAACCACCGTGATAGTTTCCATCTCATCGCCAATGAAACGCACTTCGCGCAGGTCGATGCCCCGCTCGGTCAACTGGCCGGCAAGGTGGTGGGCGTTGGAATCACGGGTGCGCCCGGACAGAATCTCGTCCCCGATGACAAGCATGGCGGCGGTTGGGTTGGGCATGTGCGCTCCTTGCGGGAATCCGATGCGCAGGATAGCTCCACGCCATGCGCTTTCAATCGCTCTTGATCCGTGGCCGCTTGGTGCGCCGCTGGAACCGGTTCCTGTCGGAAATCACCATCGACGGGGGCGAGACGGTGCGCGCGCATTGCCCCAATCCCGGCACCATGATGGGCCTGAACGGCCCCGATACGCCGGTTTGGATCGAACCGAACGACGACCCCAAACGCAAGCTGCGCTTTGGTTGGCGTCTGGTCGAACTGCCGGACGGCGAATGGGCCGGAGTCGACACCGCCGTGCCGAACCGGGTGGTCGGAGAGGCCCTGCGCGCCCGTGCGATCCCCGCGCTGGCAGCCTATGGTACCGTGCGCCCCGAGGTGCGGTATGGCACCCGCAGCCGCGTCGATTTCCTGCTGACCGAACCGGGCCTGCCGGACGCCTATGTCGAGGTGAAGAACGTCCATCTCAGGCGCGATGGTGATTTGGCCGAGTTTCCCGATTGCGTGACGCTGCGCGGGGCGCGCCATCTGGACGAACTGACCCGCATGGTCGCCGCCGGGCACCGGGCGGTGATGCTCTACCTCGTGCAGCGCACGGATTGCGCCCGCTTCCGCCTGGCCGCGGATCTCGACCCCGGATACGCCCGGGCATTCGGCGCCGCGACCGCGGCGGGGGTCGAGGCGATCTGCTTTGATACCGCAATCTCTCCTGAAGGGGTGGAATTGCGGCACGAGCTTCCCGTCGCGAGGTAGCCATTCCCGAATTCCGCCCCTATATTCCGGCCCAGAAAACGGAGAGTGCATGGACGACAATTCAGGCCGCCTGACCAGGGACGGCATCCGCATATACGAAGCCGCGGACTTTGCTGGCATGCACAAGGCCGGCAAGCTGGCCGCCGAAATCCTCGACCGGATCGCCGAGCATATTCAGCCCGGCCAGACGACGCAGGCGATCGACAAGCTGATTACCGACTGGGTCGAAGAGGCCGGCGCGACCTCGGCGACCATCGGGTATCGCGGCTATCAGCATGCCAGCTGCATCAGTGTGAACCACGTGGTCTGCCACGGCATTCCGGGCGACAAGGTGCTGAAGGACGGCGACATCCTGAATATCGACGTGACGGTGATCGTCGATGGATGGTTCGGCGACACCAGTCGGATGTACGTCGCCGGCAAGCTCAGCCGGAAGGCCGAACGCCTGATCCAAGTCACGCATGACGCGCTGATGAAGGGGATCGAGGCGGTGCGCCCCGGCAGAACCTTTGGCGACATCGGGTTCGAGATCCAGACCTATGCCGAAGCGCAACGGATGTCCGTCGTGCGTGATTTCTGCGGGCATGGCCTCGGGCGCGTCTTTCACGCACCGCCCAACGTGCTCCACTACGGGCGCCCCGGCACAGGGCCGGTTCTGGAAGAAGGGATGTTCTTCACCATCGAACCGATGGTGAACCTTGGCCGTCCCGAAACGAAAGTTCTGGCGGATGACTGGACCGCGGTGACGCGCGACAAGTCCCTGTCGGCCCAATTCGAACATTCGGTCGGCGTGACTTCCGCAGGGGCCGAGATCTTTACCCTGTCGCCCGCGGGCCTGTTCCACCCCACATATGGGTGACGACAGCCACCGCGTCGTCATCTGGACCCTGTCAGCCTCGAATTTCGTGATCGGCATGGGGGCTTTCGTACTCATCGGGTTGGTGAACCCGATGGCCGAGGGCCTGGGCAGTTCGCCCGCAGCCATCGGCACGGCGATGACGACTTACGCCATCGGCTATGCAATGCTTTCACCTTTCCTGGTCTCGCTGACCGGGGCAATGGGGCGACGGCGCCTGCTTGCGATTGCGATGTCGATCTTCGCGCTCGGAAATTTGGCGACCGCGCTGGCCCCATCGGAACTGTTCGTCCACGCCGCCCGCGTGCTGGCCGCGGCCGGGGCAGGGATGTTCACGCCCGTCACCGCGTCCGTGGCCGCGGCACTCGCCCCGCCCGAGACGCGAGGCAAGGCTCTGGCCGCGGTGGTGATCGGCCTGACCGTGGCCCAGGTACTGGGCGTGCCGGCGGGCAGCTTCATCGGATACACGTTCGGCTGGCGGGCGGGCTTCATGGTCGTGGTCGCGCTGGCGGTGCCCTGCCTGTGGTTGATCTGGACGCGGGTGCCGAAGGGCTTGGCGATCCCGCCCGCCTCACTTTCGGATCTTGGCCGCACGCTTCTGAACTTCGGCGCGATGCTGGCAATCCTGTTCACGGCGACGTTCCTCGGCGCGATCTACATCCTTTACACCTACCTCGCGCCCCTTCTGTCCGAGACGATGGGATATGGGCGCAACGGGGTCACGCTGGCACTGTTGGTCTTCGGCGCGGGGGCCGTTGCCGGCAATGTCTGGGGCGGGTGGATGGCCGACCGTCTGGGACCGCTGCGCACGCTGTTGTTCCTGGGAACGGGACAAGTGATCCTGATGCCCCTGTTCGTGTTCCTACCGTTCGCCGACTGGGCCCTGTTCGTGCTATTGGGATTGTGGTCGCTGTTCGGCTGGTCCTTCATGGCGGGCCAGCAGCTTCGGATCCTGGCGATCCTGCCCGAACGGCCGGGCGTCGTTCTGGCCCTGAACGCGGCGGCGATCTATCTGGGCGCTGCGCTGGGATCAGGCATGGGCGGTCTTGTCCTGTCGCGGTTCCCGTTGACGGCGCTGGGCCCCGCGGCAGGGGCCTTCGCGGTGCTGGCGGTCGCGCATATCGTCATCTCGCACCGCGTCAGCGGACGCGGGCAAGCGTGATCCACGTGTCGCCATAGCGGCGTGCATCTTCCCGGACCAGATCGGGGGGCAGCGCGACTTCGCTCGCCTCCTCCCAGACGATCAGGGCGTCCTTGGCGATCCAACCGCCCTTTAGCGCCGCCGCGACAGCTTTTTCGCCCAGCCCCATGCGGTACGGGGGATCAAGGAACACGAGGTCGAAAGCCGTGTCCGACGCGCCCAGTCGCGTGGCATCAATCTTCACGATCCGGGTGTGCTCGCCCTCGCCGAGGGCAGCGATGTTTTGCGCCAGAAGCGCCAGCGCCTTTCGCCCGTTTTCGACGAACGTGACCTCGCTTGCCCCGCGCGACAGCGCCTCGAGGCCCAGCGCCCCGGTGCCACCGAACAGGTCCAGCACCCGGGCCCCCGTCAGCGGATCGCCAATCCGGCCGCCTTCCAGAACGCCGAACAGGCTTTCGCGCACCCGGTCCGTCGTGGGCCGCAGATGCGCGGCCGGATCGCCCCTGCCGACCGCCGCCAGCGCCCGGCCGCGATGGGTGCCCGCGATGATCCTCACGCCTTCAGAAGTGCCTTGAGGTCGGTCGCTGGATCAGCCAACGCCTGCGGAGAGACGGTTTTGCCCATGTCCAGAAGCCGCTTGCCGACCATGTAGGCGCGCGTGTCCCCGATCGCATCCACCGCGCGCAGATCGTCGCCGTAGAAATACCAGTGCGAGATCGCCGCCCCCTCGCCCCGGGTCACGACGCGGTCATAACCGGTGTTCAGACCAGCGATCTGCAGCTTGACGTCGTATTGGTCGGACCAGAACCATGGCATCGGAACATAGGGCGTCGCGGCCCCCAGCATGTTGCGGGCCACGGCCGTACCCATGTCGATGGCGTTCTGCACTGATTCCAGGCGAACTCTCTCCCCCCGATACAGGAAGGACGCGCAATCGCCCGCCGCCCAGATATGCGAGTCCGAGGTGCGGCCAAACGCGTCCACCGCGACGCCGCCATCGGTTTCAAGTCCGGCTGCTTCGGCGATGGCACAACGGGGCAGAAGACCGATGCCGGCGATCACCACGTCCGCCTCCAGCGTTTCGCCATTGCCCAGAACCGCGCCGGTCACCCGGCCCTCGCCGGTCAGACACTCCAGCGCGACGCCTTCGCGGATCGTCACGCCGTGGGCGCGGTGCAGCGCGCGCATGGTGTCCGCGGTCTGGGCCGAAGCGACCCGGCCCAGGATGCGCGGTCCGGCTTCGACCACGTCGACCTCGACGCCCAGCTTTCGGGCCACCGCGGCCGCCTCCAGTCCGATATACCCGCCGCCGACGATCAGGACACGGCGCGCCGATTTCAGCGGCCCTTCCAGCGCGTCGACATCCGCCAGTGTTCGGATGGTGAACACGTTTTCCAGATCGCCGCCTGCCTCTGGCGAAAGGGCCCGCGCGGCGAGGCCGGTCGCAATGGCAAGCTGGTCGTACTCAATCACGCGATCGACCACCTGGACGGTCTTTGCGCCCGGGTCGATCCGATCGACGGGCGCCCCCAGCATCAACTCGATCCCGCGGTCGGCATACCACGCGTCAGGCCGCAGGAAGAGGCGTTCGCGCGTCATTTCCCCCAGAAGATACCCTTTCGACAAGGGCGGGCGCTGATAGGGGGGCACAGGCTCGGCCCCGATCAGGGTGATCCGCCCCTCGAACCCCTGATCGCGCAGGGTCGCGCAAAGCTGCTGTCCGGCCTGTCCAGCCCCAACCACCACGATATGCGCCATATGTCCCGTTCCCGCTTTCCACGTCCGTTCGCCCGGCTATAACTGCCCGAACCCCAACGCGCAAAGGAGAGACGCAATGCCCACTTCCAAAGGTGATACCCTGCCGGAGGCGACCCTTCTGAGAATGGGCGAAAATGGTCCCGAAGAGGTTGCGCTGAAGCCCCGGCTTGCCGGCCGCAAGGTGGTGATCTTCGCGCTTCCGGGCGCCTATACCGGGACCTGCACGACGGCCCACGTCCCCTCTTTCATCAACGCGATGGAGGGGCTGAAGGCGAAAGGCGTGGACGAGGTCATCTGCATCGCCGTCAACGATCCGTTCGTGATGAAGCAATGGGGCGAAGATACTGGCGCAACCGAAGCCGGGATCACGATGTTGGCGGACCCGTCGTCCGCCTACACAAAGGCCGTCGATATGGCGTTCACTGCGCCCCCGGTTGGCTTCTTCGACCGGTCGAAGCGGTATGCGCTGGTGGCCGAGGACGGCGTCGTCAAGACGGTGCAAGAGGACGATCCCGGCACCTGCAACCTGTCCGGCGGCGACGCGATCCTCGATACGCTCTAGGTTCGTGCCTCGTCGGCCTTGACCTTGTCCTCGCGCGTGCCGTCGGTGCTGCGCGAGGGCGCATGATCCGTTTCGCCGTCGTTGCGTTCCATGAAGAGAGTGCGGGTGGGGAAAGGGATGTCGACGCCCTCGCGGTCGAACGCTTCCTTCACCTTGCGCTTGATGTCGGCCTGGTAGGCGAAATAGTCGTCCGCCCCGACCCAGGCACGCACCAGGAAATCGACCGAGCTGTCGTTCCAGTTGTTGACCTGCAGGAACATGTCCTCGCCGATATCGGTGCGGTCGTCGGCCTCGATGGTCTCGCGGATCACACGCTCGGCCTTGCCCAGGTCCGCGCCGTAGCCCACGCCAAAGGTCCATTCGGCCCGGCGCCGGTCATAGACCGAGTAGTTGACGATCGTGTGGCCCCACACTTCCGAGTTCGGGATGATGATCTGCACGTTCCCGATGCTGGCCAGTTCGGTGAAGTTCAGGGTGATCTCTTTCACCGTGCCCATCTGTCCGTTGATCTCGACGAAATCGCCTTCCTTGATCGGGCGGAACAGGATGATCATCACCCCCGCCGCAATGTTCGACAGCGTGCCCTGAAGCGCCAGTCCGATGGCCAGACCCGCCGCACCGATGGCCGCGACCAAAGAGGTCGTCTGCACCCCGAACGTGTTCAGAACGAACAGGAAGGTGAAGCCCAGCACGACATAGCGCGCCAGGTTCCCCAGGAAGTTGAACAGCGTGGTGTCCAGCTCGGGGCGGTGTCCACCAATGGCCCTGACCCGCCGCTTGACCCACCCTGCGATCGTATAGCCGATCAACAGGATGACGATCGCGGCCAGCACGTTCCCCAGAATCGAGATCAGGAACTCCATGGTCAGCATATCCCGGACCGAGGTGTCGCCGATCTGAAACGAAAGGACACTGTCGAAAAGGCCTTCCATTACGCCAGCCCGTCCATGATCCCGGCCAGCTTCACGTCCCTGTCGGTCAAACCTTCCGCATCATGCGATGTCAGTGTGACCTCGACCCGGTTGTAGGTGTTCGACCATTCCGGGTGGTGGTTCATCTTTTCGGCCGCGATGGCGGCTTGCGTCATCCATCCGAAGGCGCGCGTGAAATCCTTGAACTTGAACAACTTCGAGATGGCGTCGCGCCCCTCGACCATGGACCACCCGGCGGCTTGCAGTTTATCCAAAGCCTCGGTCCGGGCCGCGCCACTCAGTTTATCGTTCATTCGCTCTCTCCTCGCGACTTTCGGAACGGACCGAAGCTGGTCAAAATCTCGATCTCTTCGTCGACGGCGGCGCGTTCGGCGTCAAGGAATTGCTCGACCGCTCCGCGGAATCCCGGGTCCGCGATCCAGTGCAGCGAATGGACCGGATGGGGCAGATATCCGCGCGCCAGCTTGTGCTCGCCCTGGGCGCCGGCCTCGACCCGGGTCTGTCCGTCTGCCAGCGCCCAATCGATGGCCTGGTAGTAACACAGCTCGAAATGCAGGAACGGCACGTCCTCGGCGCAGCCCCAGTAACGCCCGTACAGCGTTTCGCGCCCGATCAGGTTCAGCGCACCGGCCACGGGGCGGTCGCCGTCGAACGCCATGATCAGCAGGATATCGTCGCGCAGATGGGCCTGTGCCTCGTGGAAGAACTGGCGCGTCAGATAGGGGCTGCCCCATTTGCGCGCCCCGGTGTCCTGATAGAAGATCCAGAACGCGTCCCAGTGTTCGGGCGTGATCTCGTCTCCGGTCAGGTGCCGGATCGTCAGCCCCGCGTTCTGCGCCTCGCGCCGCTCCTTGCGGATGTTCTTGCGTTTGCGGGACGAGAGCGAAGCGAGGAACCCCTCGAAGTCGCCATACGCCTCGTCGAACCAGTGGAATTGCTGACCGGTGCGGTGCAGCAACCCCATCTCCGCCCCCGCCTCTGCCTCATCGGCGGTGCAAAAGGTAACATGCGCGGATGACAGGTCGTTCTGATCCGCGATCCGAACGGTTGCTTCGACCAGTGCGGCGCGGCCGATTTCCTCGAACCCCGACTTAACCAGAAACCGCCGCCCGGTGGCCGGCGTGAAGGGCACCGCCATTTGCAGCTTGGGGTAATACCGGCCGCCCGCCCGTTCGAGCGCGTGGGCCCAAGCGTGGTCGAAGACATATTCGCCCTGGCTGTGTCCCTTCGCGTAAAGCGGGGCGCAGGCGACGATCTGGTCGTCGACCTCGGCGGTCAGGTAATGCGGCTCCCACCCGGTTCCGGGCCCGACGGATCCGGATGTTTCCAGCGCCAGCAGGAACCGATGCGTTGTGAACGGGTCGTTCGGCCGCCCCTCGGCCGCTTCGGGGCATGCACAGGCATCCCAGTCCCCGGGGTCAATCGAGGTCAGGCTGCGATGGGTCGAAACGGAAATCTCGGAGTCTTCCATCGGCGGGCAAGCTGTGCCGCAAGGGCCGCGTTTCAAGCCTGTTCCCGACGTCAGGGGCCGGGTCGAAACCCTTCGAACGTGATCTGGTCCGCGCAGGCCAGCGCCCGATCCGCATCGACCTGCGACCTTATGGTCCAGCACAGCACCGACGCCCCCTTCGACCGCGCAGCGGTGACCGCCGGATGATCCAACGTGAGGTGGTCGTGGCTGATGAACGACAGACCCGGCGTCCAGCTGTCGTCCAGGGGATAAGCTTGCACGGTATCCGCATCGGTGGTCAGGCCGCGCGGGTGGTTCAGGCCGTCGAGCGCGTGGATACTGGCCGGATCGAAGGACATCGCCGCAAGGGGCACGTTCCGGCCGGCAAGGACCTCGCCGACCGCTTGGGCCAGGGCCAGCGTGGGCTGCGTCTTGATCTCGACCAAGACCGGGACGCGTCCATCAATCCGGTCCAATACAATGGCCAATGGCAGGATCGTGTCTGTCGATCCCTGCAGCTGCAGCTGGCCAAGCTCCATTGCTGTCTTCGCACTGACCGCCCCCGTGCCTTCCGTCAGGCGGTCCAGCGTGTGATCGTGGAACACGACCGGGATGCCGTCCGCGCTGTACTGAACGTCCAGTTCGATCCCATAGCCGGCCGCAACGGCCGCGTCGAAAGCCGCGCGGCTGTTTTCGATTACGCCGCGACCCCGGTCATGCAGACCCCGGTGGGCGAACGGGCGCGAGAGGAAGGCGGCCGATAGTGTCACGACAGGCGGAAGATGCCTTCGATCTCGACCATCACGCCCATGGGAAGGGCAGCGACACCCACGGCGGACCGGGCGTGACGCCCGGACTCGCCCAGCACCTCGACCAGGAAGTCCGATGCGCCGTTTACCACCTTCGGCTGGTCGTAGAACCCGGGCGCCGAGGCAACGAAGGCCGTAAGTTTCACGACTTGGGCCAGCCGATCCAGATCCCCGCCACAGGCCGCCTTGACCTGCGCCAGAAGAGAGATCGCGCAGGCCCTTGCCGCAATCGCCCCGGCCTCGACATCGCCGGGGCCGCCCAGCGTGCCGCGGATCAGGCCGTCGGGGCCCGTGCTGATCTGGCCCGAGACATGCAGAAGGTCGCCCACCTGAACGAATGGCACGTAATTCGCCGCAGGTGCGGGCGCGTCCGGTAGGGTGATGCCGTGTTCGGCCAGTTTCGTCTCGATCCGTCCCATCCGAAAACCCCTGTCTGATGCGCGGCCTCTGTCGCGCTGCACGGCCGCCGCGTCAACCTTCACGAAACGCCCGGGCGAAGTAATCCGTCAATGGCTTCGTCAGGTAGGCGATCGGTGTACGGTCCGACGTGCGCAGATACCCCTCGACCGGCATGCCGGGAAGCAGGACAAGGCCGTCGGGCAACCGCTCGATCTGGCCGAGATCGAGCATCAGATCCGCTTTGTAGAAAGTGGCCTGGGTCGCCTCGTCGGTGAAGCTGTCGGCCGACACTCGCAGGACCGTCCCGTGAAGTTCGGGCGTCGTGCGGGCATCGAAGGTGGGGAACCGCAGAATGGCTGGCTGACCGGTTCCGACCTGATCGATATGGACCGGCGGGACCCGCGCTTCGATCACCGGGGGTCGGTCCGTGGGCACGATGGACATCATCGGCTCGGCGGGGCGAACGACCGCCGTGGGCCCGAAAACGGTCAGATCGTGGACGATGCCGCGAACCGGGGCAACGATATCCGTCCGCGCCCGTTGCGCGGCCAGAGCGGCCACACGCTCAGTCGTTTCGGATTCCCGCATCCGAATATCGCGCAACTCCGAGATCGCATCTTCCCGCCTCTGTACGGTATAGACCATTTCCTGATCGGCGATTTCCGACAGCCGTTCGCCCGCTTCCGCCCGCGACGCGACAAGCTCGCCGATCCGGCCTTCCAGTTGCGCGGCCTCACGCCTCAAGGCGAGAACGCGGCTGGCTTGGGCAAGGCCGCGGTCGAACAGGGACTGCTGGTCCTCCAGCTCTTCCGTCATGATCCCGACCTGCACGTCCAGCGAGGCAAGCTGTGCATCCAGCCCGCCGATCTGCTGAACGATTTGCGCGCGTCGGCCCGACAACTGGTTCAAGTTACTTTTCGCCGTGTCGCGACGCGCTTGGAAAAGGTCTGCCTGGCCCTCGACAATATCTGCGACGTCGTCATTGTCCGCGGCGGCGGCGGCGAGATCCGCGTCGAAAGTCACCTCGGCCGCGTCGTCGCGTTCGGCCTCGAGCCGGGCGCGACGGGCCTGATATTCGGCCAGCTCGATCCGGGCCGCTGCAAGTTGCGTGTCCAGAAGCGCGGCATCAAGTATCGCAAGCGTTTGGCCTTTCTCGACGTGATCCCCCTCGTCCACGAGCAGCTCGGACACCATGCCGCCATCGACATGCTGGACGATCTGCCGGTTCCGCTCGACTTCGATCCGGCCCTGTACGACGATCGCCCCCGACAGTGTCGAGAACGACGCCCAATAGCCGAACCCCGCCAGAAGCAGGACCAAAGCGGCCAGGCCCAGCATCACCGGACCTCGCGCCGGCCAGTTGGCTGTCTGCCTCATGAGACGCCCCCACGTTCGGTTCCGCCCGCAATCGCAAGATGGTTCTTCGTCACCTCGCGCAGCACCTCGTCCTTCGGTCCGAACGCGCGGCGCACGCCCCCTTCCAGTACCAGGATCGACCCGCATTGCTGGATGGCGGCAGGACGGTGCGCCATGATGATCACGGCACCGCCGCGGGATTTCACCTGTTCGATCGCCGTGCCCAGCGCCAGCGTCCCGTCATTGTCCAGATTCGAGTTCGGCTCGTCCAGGACCAACAGGACCGGGTCGCCGTAAAGCGCACGTGCCAGGCCGATCCGCTGGATCTGCCCCCCGGACAGCCGCCCGCCCGTAGCAGAAACAAGCGTGTCGTAGCCGTCGGGAAACTCGGTGATCATGTCATGCGCCCCGGCCAGGCGCCCGGCGGCGACGATGTCGGCAGCCTGCGCCCCGGGATCGAGGCGGGCGATGTTCTGGGCGATGGTTCCGTCGAAGAGCCGGACGTTCTGAGGCAGATAGCCGATGTGCCGGCCCAGCGCGTCGGGCGAATATTGCGCCAGCGCCGCCCCGTCCAGCCGGATACGCCCACCAGCGGGCGCCCAGGCGTTGACCAGAGCACGCGCCAGGGTCGACTTGCCGCTGCCCGAGGGGCCGATGACCCCCATTGCCGTTCCGGGCAGGACCTCGAATGACACCATGCGCAGCGTGGCCTGCGATTGCTCGGGCGGGATCACCGTGACCTGTTCGGCGACCAGCCGTGCGCGGGGGCGGGGCAGTTCGGTGCGGGGCGCCTCGGGCGGGACATGGCCCAGAAGATCGGCAAGGCCGGTCCAGCCCATCCGCGCGCGCTGGAGCAGGGGCCACTGGTTCAAAGCGAGGTCGATCGGAGCCAGCGCCCGGCCCATCATGATGGATCCCGCGATCATGCCACCCGGCGTCATCTGTTCCTGCAAAACCAGCCAAGCCCCGAGCCCCAGCATCAACGACTGGAGGAACAGGCGCAGGGTCTTCGTCATGCTGGAAAACATCGCGTTCGCCTCGGCGCCGCGAACGCTTTCCCGCAGCGACATGGACCGAAGATCGTCCCACCGGGAAAACGCCGAATCCCGCATCCCCAGCGCGCGGACCGTTTCGGCCTCGGCCCGCAGTCGGTCGGACATCTGTTGCGCTTGAAGGGTCGCGACCTGTCCCCGCGACTGCGCCCCGTGCGACAGCGCCTGGTTGATCAATGTCACAAGGATCAGAACGATCATCCCGCCCAGCGCCAGCGCCCCGAGAAGCGGGTGAAACAGGAAGATGATCGCCAGAAAGATCGGCGTCCATGGCAGGTCGAACAGCGCGGTCAGCATCGTCGATGACAGAAGCCGTCGCACCGCCTCGAGGTCGCCCAGTCCGTTCGACGGCCCGCCTTGGGTCCTGCTGGACGGCGACTGCATCGTGGCCTCGAACACGCGCCGATCCAGCTTTGCCTGGAACCGTGCCCCGATCCGCGACAGCACGCGCGCCCGTGCCGCATCAAGAAGGCCCATGATGCCGAAAAGGAATGCCATCAGCAGGGTCAGCGCGATCAGCGTCGCTTCGGACCGCGAACCCAGAACCCGGTCGTAGACCTGAAGCATGTAAAGCGGGCCGGTCAGCATCAACAGGTTCACGAAAAGCGAAAACACCGCGACGGCCGCGAACAGACCCCGGCTTTCCGCCCGGATCGCGCGTAGCTCGTCCCTGCCCCTCTGCCGCGCGAACTCTGACTGCATCCTGAACTGTGCCTTGAGAATTGCCGGGTTGAACCTAGACTTGCCACGTTACCAAGTCACTAAGATCTTCGCGACCTGCGCGGGGATCCCTCTCCGGGAGGAGGTTTCCATGGGACGCCCCATCTATGTCATCGCCACCGCCACTGTTCTGGCAGGGCCCGCCCTGGCGCAGGACCTGTCGTTCGACGGCCTGTGGCGTGCGAACCCGACTGTCGAATGCGTCTATACAGGGGGCGATGGCAGCGCGCTGAAGATCGAGGATCGCGTGCTCTACGGCGCCGAGACGACTTGCGACATGACCAATCCCGTCAACGTGAACGAGATGGAGGCGATCCTCTACGACATGGAATGCGAGGCCGAGGACGACGAGTTCCAGGACCGCGCGATGTTCATGACGGCGGCCGACGGGGGGCTTTACCTGATCTGGAACGGGTTCGCGTTCAAATACGAAGCCTGCGGCGACGATCCGGCGCTGGGCACCGTGACGACCTCGGATCAGGTCGGCATCGGCGAGTGATCAGCGCCCCTTCAACTCTTCCGTGATCCTGATCTTCTCGTCAGGCCGGCCAAGCCGGGCGCGATAGACGGGCAGCGATTCGGCGACGCGCATTGCATAGTTCCGGGTCTCGTCGAAGGGAATCATCTCGATCCAGTCGATCACATCGACCCCCGGATCGCGCGGATCGCCCCGTTCGCGCATCCAGCGCAGCGGTCGGCCGGGCCCCGCATTGTATCCCGATGACACCAGCACCGGGTTCTGCCCGAACCGCCGTTCTAGCCCGGCCAGATAAGCCGTCCCGAGTTGCGCGTTATAGCTTGGATCGGCGAACAGGCGGTCGCGCGAATAGCGGATCCCCAGCTCGCGCGTCACGTCCTGCGCGGTGCCGGGCATCAACTGCATCAGTCCGCCTGCGCCCACCCCGGACGAGACCACGGGGTCGAACTCGCTTTCGCGGCGCGCGATGGCCAATGCCAGCTCCTCCGATACGGGAAGCTGTTGCAGGCCCAGGTCGACCACCGGGAAATAGGCGCGCGGGATGACGATGCCGTTCTGCGCGGCCTCCTTGGCAACCCGGATCGCGATATGCGGCTCTCCCAATGTCAGGATCAGGTCGCCCAGCGTCGCGGCGTCTTCCGCGTCAAGGCTTTCGGTCAGGTGGGTGAAGAAGATCTCGGCCATGTTCCTCTCACCGGCGGCCTGGAGCAGCAGCGCCGCCTCCAGCACAGAGGAATCGCGGAACGAGGCTTCGGACAACGGACGCGACGGGCCCGGGTCGACCAGTTCGGGGTCGATGCCGACCCCCGCCTTCTCGGCCGCCAGAAGCCCGTAGAAGCTGGTCTGGTGTTCCGCCCCCTTCAGGTAAGCCTCCCGCGCCTCTTCCGGGCGGTCGAGCGCCTCGTTCGCGCGTCCGATCCAGTACCAGGCCCGCCCGAGCGAGATGGGCGTGAACACGGCCTCGCGCATTTTCAGGAAATGGGTCAGCGCGGCTTCGGGGCGGTCAAGCCGGGTCAGCGAAAGGTACCCGGCCATCCATTCCAGATCCGCGTAATCCGACCCCTCGGACAGCCAGTGCGATGCGGCCACGGCATAGGCCGTGTCGTTTTCCCCGGCCCGCATCAATTGACGCGCAAGATCACGACGCTCATCCGCCCAGGCATCTGGATCGCCCAGTTCCTCGGCCGAGGTGGACTGCCGCAACAACAGGTCGATGGCCGCCGTATCACGGTCGCGAGAAAGGTTCTGACGAAAGGCGCGATAGGCCAAGCCCGGGTCGGCGCGCCGGGCTTCGGGCAGATCTTCGGCCACCGCCCCCGGATCGGACCCGTTGAGGGCGGCCAGCCGAGCCTGCACGACCTCGCCGTCCTCCCCCTCGATCCGGCGCGAGGATCGAGTCAGCGCCGTGCCGGCGTTCTGCCAGAACATCCGGTCGGCGCGCTGCACTTCGAGGTCCGCCAGCATGTTGGGGTAAAGCGCCAGAAGGGCATCCTCGGCCGTACCGGTCATCGACCGTTCGACCCAGGCCAGAGCGGACTCGGCGCGGGCATCCCCCTCCCGGTCCAGTTCGCGGTAGGCGTTCACCAAGGCCAACGTGCCCTGCCCGGTCGCCGGAGTGGCGTCGCCGAAGAATCGCACGACCTTCTCTGCCTGCTCTTCGCCCGCAGGGACGGCAGGCAGGAACTGCTCGGCCCGTTGACGCAGGCGAGACAGGCCGGGCCAGTCCGGATTGCGCTCGAGGAAATTCAGCGCCGTCTCGAAATCGCCGAACCCCTCGCGCAGCCACATCCATTCGACAATATCGGCTGCTACGGGGCCCGCGCGTTCGGCGGCATCTTCGGCCGCCATCCACAAACCGCGGCGCGCGCGATCCACACCCTCGGCCACTCCGGACTGGGCGCCGGTCTGGTCTGGCGGCATCTGCGCGGCGGCCGGGGTGGTCAGGGCAAGAAGGGCGACAATGGCAAGATAATGCATGTCCCGTTACCTATGACACGTCGCGATGAACTCAAACTCACGACCTTGGCAACAGCGCGCACGGCGCATAGGGTCCGCGCCACGCCGGATCCCCCGGCCAGCCAAACGGAGGACGCCATGTTCCAAGGGTCGATCGTCGCACTGGTCACACCGTTCAAGGACGGCAAGCTGGACCTCGACGCCCTGAAACGGTTGGTCGAGTGGCATGTCGACGAAGGCACCTCCGGCATTGTCCCCGTGGGCACCACCGGCGAGACTCCGACCCTGTCGCATGAGGAACACGAGACCGTCGTGGCCCAAGTGGTGAAGGCCGCCGCCGGTCGTGTGAAGGTCATCGCGGGCGCGGGCTCGAACAACACCGACGAGGCGATCCGCCTGGCCCGTCATGCGCAAGAGGTCGGCGCTGACGGCGCCCTCGTCGTGACGCCCTATTACAACAAGCCCACGCAGGCCGGTCTGCGCGCCCATTTCGAGGCGGTGCACGAAGCCACGGACATTCCCATCGTCATCTACAACATCCCGGGGCGGTCGATCGTCGACATGTCCCCCGAGACGATGGGCGAGCTTGCCAAGCTGCCGCGGATCGTCGGCGTAAAGGATTCGACCGGGGACGTCGTGCGGGTCAGCGAACAGCGCATGACCTGCGGCCCCGACTTCATCCAGTTGTCGGGCGAGGACGCCTCGGCGCTGGGCTTCAACGTCCATGGCGGCGTGGGCTGCATCAGCGTCACCGCCAACGTCGCCCCCCGCCTCTGCGCCGAGTTCCAGCAGGCCATGGCCGACGGCGACTGGACGAAGGCGCTGGACCTTCAGGACCGCCTCCTGCCTCTGCACACCGCCATCTTCACCGAACCGGGGCTGGTGGGCGCGAAATACGGCCTGTCGCTTCTGGGCCGGTGCAGCGAAGAAGTGCGCCTGCCGCTGGTCGGACTGACCGAGGGTACCAAGCTGATGATGAAGTCGGCGATGGAAGGTGCGGGCGTACTGGGCAGCTAAGGCGCGCCCATCGCCAATCTCGACCCCCGATGGCTCAGGGCGGCATCCTGCTCCCGGTGCGCCGGGCGCAGCGGGCCGTGTGGGCAGACCTCTGCTGCCCGAAGAAAGCCCCCCTTTGGGACGGCATCATTGCATAGCCGCTTTGACCCTAGAGTCATCAAGTCATGAAGTCATCAATGCTGGGCGACGCACGAATGGCGGCTCTCCAATTAAACGCTTTGTTCGTTCATGTTAACTTTCGGGGCAGGCGAGATCAAAAGGTAAGGACCGCACATGCTGAGCAATGCCGAAACGCCAGCTGAATATATGGATATGCTGGACGACGATTGGCGTCGGGACAAGTTGCAGCACATCAGGGCGATAATCAAAAAACAGGCGCCGCAGCTTGCCGAGCGCATCCACTACAAGATGTTGGGATATGGGATTGATGACGCGTTCGCTTTTCACCTCAACGCGCAGCGAGCATATGTCAGTCTTTATGTGGGGAATGCCTCCAAAGTCGACCCGACTGGAGAGTTGCTGGAGGGTCTGAATGTTGGCAAAGGCTGCATTCGCTTTTCCAAGTCAACTAAGATCGACGACACCCGTATCGACGAATTTATTGCCCTCGCCTTTGCGATTTGGCGAGAGGGCAAAGACATCGATTGCTAGCTGCGAGGGATGGGGCGCTTGCCGGGAAGCGGCCAATCATGTCCTCAATTCAAATTGCAACATTGTCCGCATAGCGCACCTCCACCCACGCTGTCGGGACGCATGTCATACTCATGCCAGACGCCTGCCCGACGATGACGGTACAGGTGCGGGACGGGGGGCGGACGCATGCGGGACGGCGGCAGGACACTTGCGGGACGGGCGCCGCCCGCCTATCTCGGCTCTCATGGCCAAACCCAAGGACAACCCGAACTACAAGGTGATCGCCGAGAACCGGCGGGCGCGGTACGACTATGCGATCGACGACGACCTCGAATGCGGGATCCAGCTTCACGGGTCCGAGGTGAAGTCGCTACGCCGCGGTCAATCGAACATTGCCGAAAGCTATGCGACCGTGGACGAGAGCGAGCTGTGGCTGGTCAACAGCTACATTGCCCCTCTCGATCAGGCGATGTTCGGGCACGAGGACCGGCGGCGCCGCAAGCTGCTGGTCAATCGCAAGGAACTCGCCAAACTCTGGTCCGAGACACAGCGCAAGGGGATGACCCTCGTGCCGCTGGTTTTGTATTTCAATCATCGCGGCATCGCGAAGCTGAAGATCGGGATCGCCAAAGGCAAGAAAGCCCCCGACAAGCGCGCGACCGAGGCCAAGCGGGACTGGCAACGCCAGAAACAGCGCCTTCTGAAGGAACACGGATAAGGTCCCGGGGCCGTTTTACGCAACCTTGCTGCGGTAGCGGCTCGAAAGCCTTCGGGTTATTGCGTTTCGCACGTCTGCGACTTGCGGCATTCGGATGGCTTGGCTAACCCCTGTCGAGGAAGAAATGACCGAAGGTCCGGCCATGCACGACGATCCGAAGACGTTGGTATCCACCGACTGGCTTGCCCAGCATCTGAACGACCCCGACCTGCGCGTCCTGGACGCCTCGTGGCACATGCCCGACGCGGGCCGCGATCCGAAGGCGGAATACGACACCGCCCACATTCCCGGCGCCCGCTTCTTCGATATCGACGAGATCAGCGATCAGCGTTCAGACCTGCCGCACATGGCGCCCCCGGCCGAAAAATTCATGAGCCGAATGCGCGCCATGGGCATCGGCGACGGGCATCAGGTGGTGGTCTATGACAGCACCGGCGTCTTTTCCGCCCCCAGGGTGTGGTGGCTGTTCAAACTGATGGGCAAGACCGACGTCGCTGTCCTGGATGGCGGTCTGCCGAAGTGGCAGGCCGAGGGCCGCCCGGTCGAAGATTTGCCGCCTGTCATCCGCGACCGCCACATGACCGTCAGCCGCCGCAACGACCTGGTGCGCGACGTCACGCAGGTGGCCGAGGCCTCAAAGCTGGGGACGCCGCAACTTCTGGACGCGCGCGCCGCGAACCGCTTTGCCGGAGAGGCGGCGGAGCCCCGGGCCGGTCTGCGTGCCGGCCATATCCCCAACGCGAAGAACCTGCCCTTCGGCCAGCTTCTGAACGATGACGGCACGATGAAGGACGAGACGTCGCTGAAGGCCGCGTTCGAGGCGGCCGGGATCGACCTGTCGCGTCCGGTCGTGACCACCTGCGGGTCCGGCATCACGGCTGCGGTTCTGGCGTTGGGACTGGCGCGGATCGGTCACGACGACTGGTCGCTCTATGACGGATCATGGACCGAGTGGGGCGCCTATGGCGACCTGCCGGTCGCAACGGGAGACGCCTGATGCTTAGCAATCTGAAGGACCAACCGGCGGACAAGATCCTCACGCTGATGCAAAGCTTCCGCGAGGATCCGCGCGACGAAAAGCTCGACCTCGGCGTCGGCGTCTACAAGGACGCGTCCGGCCACACGCCGATCATGTCGGCCGTGAAGAAGGCCGAGGCTTGGCTTCTGGAGAGCGAGACGACCAAGAGCTATACCGGTCTGGCTGGCGATCCGGCCTATGCCGCGGCGATGCGCTCGCTGGTGCTGGCCGACAGCGTCGCGGCCGACCGCGTCGCCGCCATCGCCACGCCCGGCGGCACCGGTGCGTTCCGGCAGGGCGTCGACCTGATCCGCACCGCCAGTCCCGAGGCCACCGTCTGGGTCAGCGCGCCGACATGGCCGAACCACCTGTCCATCCTGAAGACCACGGGCACGCCCTTCGTCGAATACCGGTATTTCGACGCTTCGACCGGTCATGTGGATTTCGACGGCATGATCGCCGATCTGGACAGCGCAAAAGAGGGCGATGTCGTCCTGCTGCACGGCTGCTGCCATAACCCCACGGGCGCGAACCTGACTGACGATCAGTGGCGCCAAGTGGCCGACCTGCTGCTGCGCAAGAAGCTGGTTCCGATGGTCGACCTCGCCTATCAGGGCTTCGGTGACGGCTTGGACGCGGATGCCCAAGGCACGCGCATTCTGGCCGAAACACAGCCGGAGATGCTGATCGGGGCCTCCTGCTCGAAGAATTTCGGCATTTACCGCGAGCGGACGGGGATCCTGTTTGCCATCGGCGATGCGGCGCAGACGAAGACCGTCCAAGGCAACCTCAATCATCTGAACCGGCAGAACTATTCGTTCCCGCCGGATCACGGTGCACGCCTTGTGTCCACGATTCTGACGGACGATGCGCTGCGTGCCGAATGGCAGGCCGAGCTTGAGGGGATGCGCACCGGGATGCTGGACCTGCGCCAGCAACTGGCCGATGAGCTGCGGCAGCGCACGAACTCGGACCGCTTCGACTTCATCGCGCAGCATCGCGGCATGTTCTCTCGCTTGGGCGTCGATGCCGACAAGGTCGAGACGATGCGCCGCGATCACGGCGTCTACATGGTCGGTGACAGCCGCATGAACATCGCCGGCCTGAACGCCGATACAGTGCCGATCCTGGCCGCGGCCATCGCCAAGACCTGCGGTTGATCTACCCTCCTTCCCGGACACAACCGGGAAGGAGACACCATGGACACCGAACAGATCGACACCGGCACCTTCGAACGCTGGACCCCTGGCGAGGTCGAAGGCGCGCTGGAACGGAACGAGATCGTCGTGATCGACGTCCGCTCGCCCCAGGAATACGCGACCGAGCATATCGAGGGCGCGCTTCTGATGCCGATGCCCTTCTTCCGTGCCGACCATTTGCCCACGCAGGACGGCAAGCGCCTCGTCTTCCACTGCGCCGGCGGTCTTCGGTCCGAGCGTATGGCCAAGATCGCCTCGAACGCCGGTTACGACCCCATTGCGCATCTGGAAGGCGGGTTCACCGCGTGGAAGGCCGCGAAGAAACCGTATATCGGAACCGACTTCATGTCGGGCGCGCCGAAGAAAGTCACACCTGATTGACATAAAAAAAAGGCCCGGATCAATCGATCCGGGCCTTCCCTTCTCGCAGGGCAGGCAGGGGAGGAGGTCCACCGGCCCCGCGATGACTGGTCAGCCCTTGCCGAAGTCGGGATAGGCTTCCATCCCCAGCTCGGCCATGTCGAGGCCCATGACTTCGGCTTCCTCGCTGACGCGGATCCCGCCGGCGGCCTTCAAGATCAGCCAGACGACAAGGCTGACGACGAAGACAAAGGCACCAATGGCCACGACGCCGATGATCTGCGTGATGAACGAGGTTCCATCGTTCGACAGCGGCACGGCGAGGGTGCCCCAGATGCCGGCCAGAAGGTGAACCGGGATGGCACCGACGACGTCGTCGATCTTCATCTTATCCAGCATCGGCACGGTGAAGACCACGATCACGCCACCGATGGCACCGATCAGGGTCGCCCCGCCCAGCGTGGGCATCAGCGGCTCGGCGGTGATCGACACCAGACCGGCCAGCGCGCCGTTCAGCACCATGGTCAGGTCAGGCTTCTTGTACATGATCTGCGTCAGGATCAGCGCCGCGATGGCACCACCGGCCGCGGCCGTGTTGGTGTTGGCAAAGATGCGGCCCACGTCGGTGATGTCGCCCACGGTGCCCGCCGCAAGCTGCGAGCCGCCATTGAAGCCAAACCAGCCCAGCCACAGGATGAACGTACCCAGGGTGGCAAGGGCAAGGTTCGAACCCGGCATCGGGATCGACCGGCCGTCCTTGTACCGCCCGATCCGCGGACCCAGGACGATGGCACCGGCCAGCGCCGCAAACCCGCCAGCGGCATGCACCAGGGTCGAACCGGCGAAGTCAGAAAAGCCCATTTCCGACAACCAGCCGCCGCCCCACTGCCAAGACGCCTCGATCGGATAGATGAAGCCGGTCAGGACGACGACGAAGATCAGGAACGGCCATAGCTTGATGCGCTCGGCCAAGGTGCCCGACACGATCGATGCGGTGGTGGCGCAGAACATCAGCTGGAAGAAGAAGTCGGACGCGACCGATGCATAGTCCAGCGCTGCGGCGTCTGCCGCCAGGCCCACAGGCTCAAGCGATGTCGGCAGGATCAGGATGCCGACCCAGCCAGGCACGATCCACCCATCGCCGGGATACATCAAGTTGAAGCCCACGAGGTAGTACATCACCGCCGCGATCGAGAAGAGCGCGATATTCTTCGTCAGCTGCATCGTGACGTTCTTGGACCGGACAAGCCCGGCTTCGAGCATGGCAAAGCCCGCCGCCATCCAGAACACCAGGAAGCCGCCCACGAGGAACAGCAGCGTCGTCATGATATAGGGGCCGATCTGGTCGAACCCGGGCGCGGCGGCTTCAGTCGCCTCCTGCGCGACGGCAGCTACGGGAAAGACCCCCAGCGCGGCCGTTGTAAGAATGCGAGTCATCAGTTTCATCTTGTCTGGTTTCCTGTCCCTGTGGTCTCAGATCGCGTCGGCGTCGATTTCGCCCGTCCGGACGCGCGTGGCGCTGGCGACATCAAGAACGAAGACTTTCCCGTCGCCGATCTTGTCGGTCCTTGCGGTCTTCACGATCGTCTCGACCACCTGGTCGGCCATGTCCGACGAGACCACGATCTCTAGCTTGATCTTCGGCACGAAGTTCACGGCGTATTCGGCGCCGCGGTAGATTTCGGTGTGGCCGGATTGCGAGCCGAATCCCTTGATCTCGGTGACCATCATTCCGCGCACGCCGATGGAGGTCAGCGCTTCGCGCACCTCCTCGAGCTTGAACGGCTTGATCGCTGCGATGATGAGTTTCACGTTCCTATCCCTTGTCCCGTTTGCTGGACCGGCCCGCACGGGACCTTGGGCTTGAAACAGCCGATGGAATGCCCTGATAACAAGCAAACCGGGCCCCCATTCGCGCTTGGCTCGCCATCTTTTGCACAATTTATGCGCATTTTCGCAATTGCGATTACTTTATGGGCAATTATGAATCGCTGACAATCTTGTAAGCATGGTTCTCTGTCGCCACGTCGCCCTGTATGGTCTGCCGCAGAGCAGAATGAACCGGACGGGAACACGTCGATGGCACGATCCTCGCTCGTGGCGCCAAAACGCGCCACGAAGAAGGCCAAGGGGCGCAAGGGCCCCCCGCCGAAGCAGCACGCCGCCCGTAAGCGTACGACGTCGCGCCCCCGCAGGCCGCGGGGCCTGCTGGGATGGCTTGCGCTTCCGTTCCTGTGGCTGTTCCGGCTGACCTTCCGCCTTGCCTGGCGCGGTGCCCTGGTGATGGTGCTGATCCTCGGGCTGGCGGTCGGGTACGTCTACACCACCCTGCCGGCGGTTACCGCCCTTCTGGACGGTCGCGCGCGTGGGTCGGTCACGATGCTGGACCGGTACGGCGAGGTGTTCGCGTGGCGCGGTGAACAGTTCGGGGGGCAGATCTCCTCGACGACGGTATCGCCCTATCTCGGCGACGCGATCGTCGCGACCGAGGACCGGCGCTTCTATATGCATCCCGGCGTCGATCCCATTGGCATCGCCAGCGCGGTTAAGATCAACCTTGCCGAAGGCCGCGGCCCCCTGTCCGGTCATGGCGGCTCCACCATCACGCAGCAGACCGCCAAGCTTCTGTGCCTTGGCACCCCCTACGATCCCGACGTGTGGGAGAACGAAACCGCCTACGAATCCGATTGCCGCGAGACCTCCCTTTGGCGGAAAGTGCGCGAAGCCGTTTATGCAATGGCGATGGAGGTCAAATATACCAAGGCCGAGATCCTGACGATATACATGAACCGCGCTTTCCTTGGCGCCGGATCGCGTGGGTTCGAGGCCGCCGCCCAGCGCTATTTCGGCAAGTCCGCGAACGAGGTCGACCCGGCCGAGGCCGCAATGCTCGCCGGTCTTCTGGTCGCCCCTACCCGCTATGCCCCGACGGCCGATCTGGAACGCAGCCAGAACCGCGCCGACGTGGTCATAAACCTTATGGAACAGCAGGACTATCTGACCGCGGCCGAGGCGCAGTTCGCACGCGACAACCCTGCCCGCCTGTCGGCGGCCGCCGAAGCCCGCGCGGGTGGCTATTTCGCCGACTGGGTCATGTCCGCCGGGCCGGATTTCCTGACTCGGAAGACGACCGAAGACGTCATCATCCGCACGACCTTCGACCCCCGCATCCAGACCGCGGCCGAACAGGCCCTGGCCGAGGTGTTCCGCACCAAGGTCAGCGAAGGATCGAAGGCGCAATCGGCCGTCGTCGTCATGTCTTCGGACGGGGCGGTGCGGGCGATGGTCGGCGGGCGTAAGTTCAAAGGCGTGGCGGGGCAGTTCAACCGCGCGATCCAGGCCAAGCGCCAGACCGGATCGGCCTTCAAGCCCTTCATCTACGCCGCCGCATTGAATCAGGGGTACACCCCGAACGACACGGTCACGGACGAGCCGCTGACCATCAACATCCCCGGCTCTGGCCCGTGGTCGCCCGAGAATTACGACCGCAAGTTCCGCGGCCCGGTGACGCTGACACAAGCGCTGGAGAATTCGCTGAACATCCCTGCGGTGAAAGTCAGCGAAGGCGTTGGCCGCGACACCGTCCGCGAGATCGCGGAAGGCTTCGGGATCGACTCGGACCTTGCGGCCGGACCATCGCTGGCGTTGGGCGTGTCGGAATCGACCCTGATCGAGATGACGGGCGCCTATGCCGGCATCCTGAACGGCGGCAGCGCTGTCGAACCCTACGGCATCCTGGAACTGCGGATGCAGGGCGATGACGAGGTTCTGATTGGGCAGGACGGCGGGCTGGGGGATCGCGTGATCTCGCAGGATGCGGCCGAACAGCTTGTGTACATGATGAACAAGGTGATCGAGGAAGGTACTGGAACCCGCGCCCGGTTGGGCGACCGGCCCGCCGCGGGCAAGACCGGCACGACCCAGGCCGCGCGCGACGCATGGTTCCTGGGCTTCACCGCCGATTACGTGGGTGGCGTATGGATGGGCTATGACGACAACACGCCCCTGACCGGTGTCACCGGCGGCGGACTTCCCGCCGAGATCTGGCACGAGGTGATGACCCGCGTGCATGAGGGCCTACCGGTTCATCCGCTTCCCATGCGGACGCCGGCGCCTGCCGCGGTCCAGACGGCCGATACCCAAGGAGAATCCGTCCCGGTCTATGATGGTACGGTTCCGGAATATGACGGCACCGTCGCGCGGTCGGAAAACGACCGCCTGATCGGGCGCGTTCCCGAACAGCAAGGGTCGGGCAACGTGGCCGAGCAGATCATCAACGACGTGCTGGGGACGATCTTCGGCCGGAATTGAGGGCGGCCTTCATTCGCGGACCGACACGCATTTCAGTCCCCCGGTCGTCTCGTCCTTGGCCCAGGCTTCCGACCGGATCAGGCCCTTGGCATCGCCGAACCGGCGCCCGGAGAGCAACGCGCCCTGCGGAGGCATCGGGCCAGTCGGGGTGAGGCGGGCGCGCAGGAAGCTCATGGGGTGGGCACGCAGGGTCATGCGCATGGCGACGTAATCCTCGACCACTTCCTCGCCCGCGGTCATCTGGGGCAGATGGGCGGCCGGTTCCATGCCCCCCTCGCCGTCCATATCCCCGGCGAACAGCGGCAGCGGCTTCGGCCCGGAAATCCCCTTGGCCGCCCAGATCGCATCGCGCCGGGACAGCCCGAGGGAGGCGAAGGCATCCCCTTCGGCCAGAAGGCGCAGAGTTCGCGGGCTGACACCGGCGCGCCGCCAGACGTCGCGGACTTCGGGATAGCCGTTGCCACGGGCGGCGGCGATCCAGTTCCCCTCTTCCTCGGACAGGGCCTTGATCTGGCGAAAGCCCAGGCGCAGGGCCAGACTGCCGCGGCCGTCAGGCTCCATCACGTTGTCCCAGTAGCTTGCGTTGATGCAGATCGGCCGTACCTCGACCCCGTGTTCGCGGGCGTCGCGCACGATCTGGGCGGGGGCGTAGAACCCCATGGGCTGTGCGTTCAGAAGCGCGCAGGCGAAGATGCCGGGATGGTGGCGCTTGATCCACGCGCTGGCATAGACCAGCAGCGCGAAACTGGCGGCGTGGCTTTCGGGAAAGCCATAGCTGCCGAACCCCTCGATCTGGGCAAAGCAGCGTTCGGCGAACTCGGCATCGTATCCATTCTCGCGCATACCGCGCAGGAAGCGGGTGCGGAATTCGCTGACATTGCCATGCTTCTTGAAGGTTGCCAGCGCGCGGCGCAGGCGGTCGGCCTCGTCGGGGGTGAAGTTCGCCCCGATGATCGCGATCTGCATCGCCTGTTCCTGAAACAGCGGCACGCCCAGCGTCTTGCCCAGCACCCGCCCCAGCGCGTCCGAGGGGAACGTCACAGCCTCCTTCCCCTCGCGGCGGCGCAGATAGGGATGCAGCATGTCGCCCTGAATGGGGCCAGGGCGAATGATCGCGACCTCGATCACCAGGTCATAGAAGGTTTTCGGCTTCATCCGCGGCAGAAAGTTCATCTGCGCGCGGCTTTCCACCTGGAAGACGCCCAGACTGTCGGCCCTCGACAGCATCGCATAGGTCTGGGGGTCCTCGGGCGGCAGGGTGGCCAGCGAATAGTCGATGCGGTGGTGCTGTTCGATCAAGGTGAAGGCCTTGCGCAGGCAAGTCAGCATGCCCAGCGCCAGCACGTCCACCTTCAGGATCCCCAGACTGTCGATGTCGTCCTTGTCCCAGCAGATGACGGTCCGGTCGTCCATCGCCGCGTTCTCGACCGGGACCAGCTCGTCCAGGCGGCCTTCGGTAATGACGAAGCCGCCGACATGCTGGCTCAGGTGGCGGGGGAAGCCGATGATCTGGAAGATCAGGTCCATGGTCTGCGCCAGCCGCCGGTCCGTGGGGTCGAGGCCAATTTCGGCCATGCGATGCGCCTCCAGCCCGTTGACCCCGAAGAACCCCCAAAGCTGCGAGGACAAGGCCGCCAGCGTATCGTCCGAAAGGCCCATGGCCTTGCCGACCTCGCGAATGGCGCGCTTGCCGCGATAGTGGATCACCGTGGCGCATAGCCCTGCGCGGTGCCGGCCGTAGCGTTCATAGATGTGCTGGATCACCTCCTCGCGGCGCTCATGCTCGAAATCAACGTCGATATCGGGGGGCTCGTCCCGGGCCTCGGACACGAAGCGTTCGAAGACCATCGTCCCGATCTCTGGGCTGACCGAAGTAACGCCAAGACAGTAGCACACGACCGAATTTGCGGCCGACCCGCGCCCTTGGCACAGGATGCCGCGCGACCGGGCGAAGGCGACGATGTCGTTGACCGTCAGGAAATAGGGCGCGTAGCCCAGCTTGCCGATCAACGTCAGCTCGTGCGCCAGTAGCCGCATCACATGATCCGGCGCGCCCGAGGGATAGCGCCACTCCAACCCCTCATGCGCCAGCCGGTGCAGGCGTTGATCGGCACTTTCGGTCTCGGTCGCCTCGGACGGGTATTCGTAGCTGAGCTCGCTGAGGCAGAAAGTGCAGCGCACGGCGACCTGCGCCGCCGTGTCGATGGCAGACGGAACCTCTTCGAAGATCCTGCGCAGTTCCGACGGACTACGCAGGCGCTGTTCGGCATTGGCCAGCGCCGCCCGACCCAGGTCGTCGACCCGGGTGCCGGTGCGGATCGCGGTCATCACGTCGGCCAGACGGCGGCGGCTACCATGGTGCATCATCGGCCGCGCCGAGGCGAGGGGCGGGATCCCCATCTCCCCCGCCAATCGCGCAAGGGTCTGGAAGCGCACGGTGTCCTGCCCGTCATAGCGGGGCGACAACACTAGGCTGCACTGTCCGGGGAAACGCGCGATCAGCTGCCACGCCTGCCCCTTCCAGTCCGAAGGGCCGCCGGGATGGACCAAAAGCTCGGCCCCCTCGCCCCATTCCAGAAGGTCGTCCAGCCGGATCAGGCACGATCCCTTCTGCACCCGCGTCCGCCCTTCGGTCAGAAGGCGGCACAACCGCCCCCACGCGGTCCGGTCGCGGGGCAGCCACGTGACCTGAAACCCCTGATCGGTGACGATCCGCGCCCCGGGGATTAGGCGCGGCACCGTGGTCACATCAAGGCTGGGGGGCTTTGGGATATGATCGGGGCGGGGCGGGCCGATAGGCTCCTGCGCGTCGCGCCACGCGATCTGACGGCGCAGCTCTTTCGCCTGGGTATAGCCGCGCACGATCCCGGCGACCGAGTTCTCGTCGGCCACGGCCAACGCGCCGATGCCTAGAAGACCGGCGCGATCCACGTATTCCTCGGGGTGCGAGGCGCCCGTCAGGAAGGTGAAATTTGACGTGACCGACAGTTCGGCAAAAGGGGCATGAGTCGACATGCCCCTATTATGTTCTCATTTCGTTCTTACTTGGAGTCCCGCTTTGTCGCACAAGCAGGACGACCTCGGGTCACTCGACCGGGCAGCCCTCTCCGGTGATGCACTCCACCACCGTAGCGATCTGCTGCGAGGACGGGTCGGTGAACACCCATTGCGGGCAGGCATTCACGTCCAGAACCACGTCGTCACCATCCTGACGCAGGAAGGCCAGTGTTGGCACCCCGGGGGTGATCGAACCGCAGACATTCGTAATGCATTCGACCTGAAGAACGACCTGATCCTTGGTCGGATCGTCGAACCCCTCCAACGTCAAGGCATCGCCTTCGAACACGGCAGGGATGGAGGTTTGCCTGCCTTGGGTCCCATCCGCGGGCAGCGAAACCTCATCATAAGTAAACGTGCCCAGCACGATGCGATACCGTTCGTCCGACTGGACGGCTTCGCGGGTGGATTGCGCCACCGACGGGGCAAGGCAGGACAGGGCGAACGCGGGCTGCGCGCAGACCAGGGACAGAAGAAGGGCCGTGCGGAACATCAAAGCTTATCCTCGAACTCGGAAAAGATGCGATCGTAGACGTCGCGCTTGAACGGAACGATCTGCTCGACCAACTCGGAGGGCTGCATCCAGGTCCACGCGCTGAACTCGGCATGGTCGGTATGGATGTCGATATCCGCATCCCGCCCGCGGAAACGGCATAGCAGCCATTTCTGCTTCTGCCCCCGATACTTCCCCTTCCAGATCCGCCCCAGCAGCTCGTCCGGAAGGTCGTAATAGACCCAATCCGACACCTCCGCCTCGACCTCTACCTTGTCGCGGGAGACGCCGGTTTCCTCTTCCAGTTCGCGCAGGGCCGCATCGCGGGGGCTTTCGCCCGCGTCGATCCCGCCCTGAGGCATTTGCCAGGCGCCCTGATCATGGTCGATCCGGCGCCCGGCGAAGATGTGCCCATCGGCATTCACCAATACCACCCCCGCGCAGGGACGATAGGGCAGATCCTCGCGCGTGGGGCGGCTCATTGCCGGGGGCCCAGGGCCATCAGACCCTTCAGGATGTCGATGGCATAGGCCAGCTGGTAATCCTCGTCCCGCAACTGGGCGGCCTGCTCGGCAGCTTCCTGTTCCTGAAGAATGATCTCCTGCTCGTCCTCGCTCAACGAGTCGTTCTCGAGCGAGCCGCGCAGATCGGCTTCGGTCCGGCTGAACCGTGCTGCCGCGCCGTCATCCTCGTCCTCGATCTCGGCTTCAGGGTCGCGGATCGGCTGCTGCACCACGATGTCGGGCGATACGCCCAGCGCTTGGATGGACCGGCCCGACGGCGTGTAATAGCGCGCCGTGGTCAGGCGCATCGCACCTTCGCCCCGCAGCGGCATGACCGTCTGGACCGAGCCCTTGCCGAACGACTTGGTGCCGACGACGATGGCCCGCCGGTGATCCTGAAGCGCACCCGCCACGATCTCGGACGCCGAGGCCGAGCCGCCATTAATCAGAACGACCATGGGCTTGCCCTCGGCCAAGTCCCCTTCGGTCGCGTTCACGCGGTCGCTGTCTTCCTGCTCGCGCCCGCGGGTCGACACGATCTCGCCCTCCTCGAGGAAGGCATCGCTGACGCGGATCGCCTGGGTCAGAAGTCCGCCGGGGTTGTTGCGCATGTCCAGGACGAAGCCGTTCACCTCGTCCATGCCGCCGGCCTCCTCGACCAGCTCGTTCAACGTCTCTTCCAGCTTGGGATAGGTCTGATCGCTGAAGGTGATGACCCGCAAGACGACCGTGTCCCCTTCCAGGCGGCCACGCACGGCGGTCAGCTCGATCGTATCGCGGATGATCGACACGTCGAAGGGCTCGTCCCGGCCTTCACGAACCACTGTGATCACGATCTCGGACCCGACGGGGCCGCGCATCAGCTCGACCGCGTCGTCCAACGTCAGGCCCAAGACGCTTTCGCCATCCACATGGGTGATGAAATCACCGGCTTCCATGCCCGCCTCGAAGGCCGGGGTGCCGTCCATGGGACTGACGACCTTCACAAAGCCTTCTTCCTGCGTCACCTCGATCCCGAGGCCGCCGAACTCACCGCGTGTTTGGGTCCGCATCCGGTCGGCATCGTCGGGGGATAGGTAGGACGAATGCGGATCGAGCGAGGTCAGCATCCCGTCGATGGCGGCCTCGATCAACTCTTTCTCGGAGACTTCCTCGACGTATTGAACACGGATCCGCTCGAAAATGTCGCCGAACAGGTCGAGCTGTTCGTAGACGCTGGAATTGTCGGAATTCTCCTGGGCGATCAGGGGCCCGGCGACCTGCGTCGTCAGGAGAACGCCTGCCACGGTTCCGCCAATGGCGGCCATCGCGAATTTCTTCATCTCTGCCTCATCCTTGATCGCGTGCGAACCAGTCGGCCGGGTCTTGAGGCTGACTGTCCTGCCGCACTTCTATATATAACCTTTGGCTCTCGACCGCCTCGCCTTCGCGCTGGAAGCCCGCCATCCCGGCCTCGTCGAGGCCGCCCATCACACCGATCGGGGCCCCGGCCGGAAGCACTTCACCCGTGGCACCATAGACTTTGCCCATCCCGGCGAAAACCATCAGATATCCCGCTTCGGGCTCGAGGATCATCACATTCCTGTAGTTCAGCAGCGGACCGCGGTAGCGGATCGTCGCAGGCCAGGGGGTCGTCACCAGCGCGCCGGGGGCCGTGGCCAGAACCCAACCGGGGCGCGCGACCCCCGCAGCGTCGGCCTCTTCGAACCCGCGGACCACCCGCCCCGAGGCGGGAAGGCCAAGCTGACCCCGCGCGGTCGCGAAATCCGGCATCCGCGCGCTTTGCTCATCCGGCGGCAGCGCGGACAGGCTGTCGGCGAAATCGGTCAGGGTCTGCGTGTTCGCGGCCAGCCTTTGCATCGTCTCGTCGTCTTCGGTGATCCGGCGCGGTAGACCTGCGCGCGCCTCGATCGCCGAGGCCAGGCGCGCGCGGGCATCTTGCCATGCGGCCAGCCCATCCTCGAGGTCCGTCAGCGCCGCGTTCTGAAGCGACCGTAGCATCGTCACCTCGCGCAGGTCGGCGCGTAGCGCCTCGACCTCGCCCATCAATGCGGGGGTGACATCGCTCATCAGCATACCGGCCCGGGCCGTCGCGGTTGGACCCGACGGATGGAGGAGCATCGTTGCCTCGGGCGCCCGCTCCATCGCCATGAGGGCGGTCAGAACGGCCTCGAACCGGGCGCTTTCGGCCCCCAGCCGGTTCGCCACTCGGTCCTCGCGCACCTTCGCCGCACGCAAACCGTCGCGCATGGCGCTCAGGCCATCCTCATAGGCACGGATCACCCGGGTCAGGGCGTCGATCCGGTCGTATCCTTCCGTCGCAGCGTCCAGATCCGCAGCCGCCGCATTCAACTGCGCAGCTGCCGCGCGGGTCAGCGCCTCGGGATCGGGCTGGGCCGAAAGCGGTGCCGCCAGAAGCAGGAACAGAAGAACGGCGCGGATCGTCATCTTCGGATCAGGCTCTCTCCGGTCATTTCATCGGGCTGCGGCAAGCCCATCAATTCCAGCAATGTCGGCGCCAGGTCGGCCAGACGCCCATCGGCCAGCTCCGCGCCGTCCGGACCGCCGACCAGGATGCAAGGCACCAGGTTCAGCGTATGCGCGGTGTGGGGCCCGCCGGTTTCGGGGTCGACCATCGTTTCGCAATTGCCGTGGTCCGCGGTCACGATCATCGCACCACTCTGACGCTGCAACGCCTCCAAGACCCGGCCCAAGCCATTGTCCACGGCTTCGCAGGCCGCCTTGGCGGCGTCCAGATCACCGGTATGACCGACCATGTCGGGGTTGGCATAGTTGCACACGATCAGGTCATAGCCTGCGTCGATGGCCTCGACAAAACGATCGGTCACTTCGTCCGCGCTCATCTCGGGCTGCATGTCGTAGGTGGCGACCTTGGGAGATTTGGGCATCGTGCGATCCTCGCCCTCCTCCGGGATCTCTTTCCCGCCATTGAGGAAGAACGTCACATGCGGATATTTCTCGGTCTCGGCAACGCGGAACTGCCGCAGACCGTGTTTCGCGACCCATTCACCCAAGGTGTTCACCAGCTTGCGTTTGGGAAACACCGTTTTGAACCACTGGGTGTGATCGTCGCTGTATTCCACCATGCCCAGAAGGGCTGCAAATTGCGGGCGGGCGGTCACGTCGAACTCGGCAAACTCAGGCTGGCCGATCGCGCGCAGGATTTCGCGGGCCCGGTCGGCACGGAAATTCAGGCAGAACACACCGTCGCCGTCCTTCATTCCCGAATAGCCTTCGATGACCGTGGCGGCGACGAACTCGTCCGTCTTTCCGGCGTCATAGGACTGTCTGACGGCCGCGTTGGGGTCGCGGGCCACCGCCTCGCCATGGGCATCGACCATCGCGCGATAGGCGGTCTCGACCCGCTCCCACCGGGTGTCGCGGTCCATGGCATAATACCGTCCCGTGACGGTGCCTATGCTTACCCCGTCTGGCAGTTTCGCGGTCAGATCGGCGAGGAAATCCAAAGCGGATTGCGGGGCTACGTCGCGGCCGTCCGTGATTGCATGGATCACGACGGGCACGTTCGCGTCCCGCATCGCCTTCGCGGCAGCCACCATGTGGTCCAGATGTCCGTGAACGCCCCCGTCCGAGACAACGCCCATCAGATGCGCGGTCCCGCCACTGCCCCCGAGGGTTCCGGCGAAGTCCTGAAGTGCAGGGTTCTGGAAGAACGATCCGTCCTCGATCGCCAGGTCGATCTGGCCAAGATCCATGGCCACGACCCGCCCGGCGCCAATATTGGTATGCCCGACCTCGGAATTGCCCATCTGTCCTTTGGGCAAACCGACATCCGGCCCGAAGGTCGTCAGGTGCGAGGAGGGTCCGGCCGCACGGATGCGGTCGAAATTCGGGGTTTCGGCCAATGCCGGGGCGTTCGCGTCTGTCGTGTCCCGATCACCCCACCCGTCGAGGATGCACAGAACGACAGGTTTCGGCGTGGTCATGGTCCGGCCTCTTCGATGGTTCGCCCCCTAGTTAGCCGCGTAAGCGGCCAGCGCAAACCTTTCAGGCACGATGATAGGGACTTCCTGCCAATATCGACGCGGCACGGTAAAGTTGTTCGGTCAGCATGACCCGCGCCAGCATGTGCGGCCAGACCATGCGGCCGAACCGAATCGACGCGTCGGCTTGGTCGCGCAGAGCGGGTGCAAGCCCGTCCGCCCCGCCGATGACGAAACACAGGTCGGGGCGCCCTTCGTCGCGCCAAGCCGCCAAAGTATCGGCGAAATCGGGAGACGTCATCTCGCGCCCGCGTTCGTCAAGCGTGACGAGGACAGCGCCGCCGGGCACGGATTTCAGAAGCACCTCGCCCTCGGCCTCGGGTCCCGAGACCTTGCGCGTTTCAACCTCGACCTCTTCGAGAGGGCCAAGAGACAGGGCGCGGCCCGTTCGGTTGAACCGCGTCGTATAGTCGTCGATCAAAGCGCGCTCGGGGCCGGAACGAAGCCGGCCCACCGCGCAGATTCGCAGCCGCACGTCAGTAGCGGGCCGCTGCCTGTTCAGGCGAAAGCCACATCTTCTCGAGCTGGTAGAACTCGCGAACCTCGGGGCGGAACACGTGAACGATGACGTCACCGGTGTCGATCAGCACCCAATCGCCGCTGTCCTTGCCCTCGACCTTGGACAGAACGCCGTGATCCTGCTTCAGCCGGTCGGTCAGACGGTCGGCAATCGAGATGACCTGGCGGGTCGACCGGCCGGACGCCACGATCATGTAGTCGGCCATTTCGGACTTGCCCCGCAGATCGATCTGCACGACGTCTTCGGCCTTGTCGTCATCAAGGGATGTAAGAATTTCGGCCAGAAGCTGCTCGGCATCCAGCACAGTTTCGGATTGACCGCTCATATGGCCAGACCGGGTCGCGGCGTCACCATGGGCCGCACTCTCAACAAGAGACAGGACATTGTCCTCCTTCTCGATCGCGCCGAAGACCCCGGCGCAGGGACATCCCTATAGTAGCAATTCCGGCCCGCCTGTCCAACGGATATGCGACACCCTACCGCAGGCAGGACCGTTGCCATTGGATGACAGTCGGGGTGCGCCGACCCTATCTCATCTGCGCCAGCGGTGAACCGCGCTATAATCAGTGACATGGCCGATACGGAAACCAGTCCAATTTCGCGACAGAACCGCAGTTCGACTCTCGGGCCAGGACTGGGCTGGCGGGCGTGGTACCAATCGACGAAAGCCGTTTTTCTTGGTCTGAACGACAGCAATATTGCCCTGATCTCGGCGGGCGTGGCATTCTACGGGATGCTGGCCATCTTCCCGACGCTGGCCGCCATCATCGCGATCTGGGGATTCTTTGCCGATCCGGACGCGGTCTACGGGCAGCTTGCCACCATGCGCGGCATCATCCCCGGGGACGCCTACGCCATTCTGGACGAGCAGATCACGTCGCTGATCACCGCGAACTCCTCGACCCTTGGATGGACCACCATCATCTCCCTGTCTGCCGCGATATGGTCGTCGCGCGCGGGGGTGGCGGCGCTGATCCGGGGGTTGAACGCCGTCTACAACGAGAAGAACCGCGTGGGCCTGCGCCAGATGGCGGCCGCGTTCGGGGTGACGTTCCTGCTGATCGGCGTGGCCCTCGTGGCGCTTTTGTCGGTCGTGATCCTGCCGATCGTTCTTGCTGTTCTGCCTTTGGGGCCGATCACCGCGCTTCTGGTCGCCAGCGTTCGGTGGATCGTCGCTTTGGCCGTGGTCATTGTTGGGATCGGCGTGGTGTATCGCTTTGGGCCCAACCGCAGAAAGGCCCGCGTTCCGTGGCTGACGCCGGGGGCCCTGGTGGCTGTCATCATCTGGGGCGCGATTTCGTACGGGTTCAGCTATTATCTGTCGAATTTCGGGCGCTATAACGAGGTTTACGGCGCCTTGGGGGCCGTGATCGCGCTGCTGATGTGGCTTTACCTCAGCGCATTTTCGGTTCTGCTGGGCGCTGCCCTCAACGCGGAGCTGGAACGCAGGACACGGGTGGATTCCACGGTCGGTCCGTCCCGTCCGATGGGAGAGCGTAAAGCCACGGCAGCGGACGTCTTCATCGGCGATTGATCACATCAGGGGACGTTCGGCCAGGCAGGCGCCTTTTCCGGCCATCGCCAGCCCCCGCAACCCGGCGAGGTCGATAATGCGCAGCTTTCGATCCGTCCAGGTCGCCAACTCTCGCTCTCGCAATTTGGCAAGAGTCTTGTTTGTGTGAACCAGCGACAAGCCCAAGGTATCGGCCAGATCCTGCTGTCGGAACGGGAAATCCAAGGTGTCGCCTTCCGTCAGTTTCAGCCTATTGGCCCGCTCCCAGATCTGCGAAAGCCCCCAGGCGACCCGTTCTATGGCGGACCGCTGTCCGATGCTGGCCAAGGCTTCGCCCAGGAAATGCTCTTCGGTGGCGGCCAGCCATGTCACGTCGTAGGCGCGTTGCGGCTCGCTTTGGAACAGTGACAGGAACTCGGAACGCTGGAACACGCAAAGCGTCATGTCCGTGGACGCAACCACGCTGTGACCCATCTCGGCGGCGACGGCGCCCTGTAAACCAATGAAGTCGCCGGGCATCAGGAAATTGATGACCTGGCGTCGCCCGTCGGGGAGGGTCTTATACCTCAGCCCCATTCCCGAAAGAACGGTAAACAGTTGGGGAGAGCGGCTGGTTTCCGAAAGGATCGGGGTACCCGGGGCCACGCGAAGCTCGCCGGATTTGAATTGCCGCATGAAGTCGACTTCGGCCGCCGTCATTTCGGAAAAAATGCTGAGAGAGCGCAGGGGGCAGTTCAGGCAGTCCGTGGACATGTCTTCAAATGGTTCCAGCTATGTCATCGGTTAATTGACCGAGAGGTATCATGTTCCAATCTGGTGTGGAACTAGCCAAGTGATCTTACAGGAAAATCTGCCGCCCGCGACGGATTTCACGCCGCGGGCGGTCGTATCAGCGGTTGCGCCGACGCATGGCGCGGCCGGCCGCAATCCCCATGACGACGGCGTTAACCACGGCGGCCGTGCTCAGCGCGGGGCTGTTCATCGGGTTCTGCATCTCGCTCGCGGCCTCTTTAGGGACTACGCGTGGGGGATAACGAGAGAATGCCAGCGCGACCAATCCGATTACCAGGCATACACCGCCTATGATGAGGGCAGCGGGAATGACACCAACCGCATCGACCAACGCAACCCAGACAGCAACGCCGAGGAACACCAAGGCAAGAAGCAGGAAAAGAGCGCCTATGGCGCCCCATTTCGCGCGCCGCGCTGCGCTCTTGATCGCGAAGCGCAGTGCGGCGATTTGCGGTCCGAACATATGGATCAGCGACGGCTGAACAAGCCGATCAGCAGGCCTACGCCCGCCGCGATGCCCAGCGCCTGAGCCGGATTCTGGCGCACATAGGCCTCGATGTCGTCCACGCGTCCTTGTGCTTCATCGCGGATTTCGTTGGCGCGACGGCGCGCTTCGCCCTGATACTCGCGCGATTTCGTCCGGCCATAGTCGCCGAGCGTCTCGGTCAGGCGGGAAATGTCTGCCTTGAGAGCGTCGACCTGTCGCGACAGATCCTCCGTCGTGGGGTTCGACTTCGCCGGGTTCATCTCGTCGTTGGAAACTGCCTTGACCATCGGGCGGACCTTTCTTGTTGGGTGGACGTTGCACCCTCAATGCCGCCTGCGACCGATTGTTCCGTCGTCAGGGTGCCGCGCTGTGACTGTCACTATCGGCAGCGAGGGAGGATTTCTCGATATCTTCGCGATGCTTTCTCTGTTCGGTCCGTTCCTTGGAAACCAAAGTGAAAACGGAGAAGATGAGCAGCGTCATCAAGGCGAGCAAGGGGATGAGCCAACTGAAGTCCATTACAAGTACTCCTGCACCATAAAGAAGCGCAACATTCTGCCTTTATGCGTGTTCCCCATCACAAGCCGCCTGCGACGCTATAGCCCACCAAGGAGACGACCCAAGATGCAAAGGCTTACCCAGCTTCTCGACCTAGACGCGCTGGCGGGGGACGACAGGTTTCCGATCCGGGCCTTGTTCCATGATGCCGACAGTCGCCGCCTGCAGATGGCGGCCATCGACATCGGCGGATGGCTGGACCGGCGCGAAGTCCTCGTTTCTCTCGACCGGTTCGGCGCGCCCGGCGATGACGCTTGGCCGGTCTCCATGACGCGGGACGAACTTCATGACGCCCCCGAATGGACCGATGACTCGGCCGCTGCCTCGGCGCTGCCGCCGCTGATCGTCGGTCCCTTCGGGTACACCTTCTCCCCGATGTTGATGGCCGCTGGCATGGCCACATCGGCCGACCGGACGGTGCCAGCCGATCCCGATGAAGGAAACGCCGATCTTGTCAGCCGTTCAGGCGGGCGGGTGAAAAATATGGAAAGGTGCAGCGATCTGCTGGGCCGTGATGCGTTCGGCCCGGGGGGCAACATGGGAAAGGTCGCGGATCTGGTGATCGAGGACATGACCGTCACCGGCATCATCACCGAAGACGACACCCGTGTTCCCCTTGCCCGGCTGCGCCACATCGCGGAACAAGGTCACTTCGTCTTCGACTGAGCCCACGCCGGCGCATCTAGGTCGACCCGGGGCAGCTGCGCCTCGGACGCCGCGCGGGCGCGGGCGGCGGCGACCAGCGCGCGGAAGATGGCGCGCTGACGATGGGCGTAGAACAGATGTTCGGGGTGCCACTGGACGCCAAGGGCAAACGGTTCTTCGGTCCGCTCGATCGCCTGTATCATGCCGCCGGTGTCACGTGCGGCGACGCGAAGCCCGCGGCCCAAGGTCGATACGGCCTGGGAATGCAGGGCGTTGACCTTCATCGGCACCGTGTCCGCGTGCCGAGCCAGGCGTGTTTCGGGTACGATCCGGACCGTCTTGCGCGGCAGGATCGTCCAGTGCCGGTCCGACGTGGTATAAGTTCCATAGGCGTCCTGGTCCAAACGCCCGCCCAGCGCCACGTTCAGCATCTGCGATCCACGGCAAATGCCCAGCACGGGCTTGCCTTGGTCCATCGCTTCCTCGACCAGCCGCTGCTCCATTGCGTCTCGCTCGGTGTCCAGCCGGGACGACGTGATGATCTGCCCGCCATAGAGATCGGGCGAGATATCGTCGCCGCCGCCAATGATCAGCCCGTCGACATCGGCCACATCCGAGGGCTTGCCGGCGACCCAACGCACCGCGCGCCCGCCAGCCAGCCAGACGTTGAACGCCACGAGCGGAAAAATGCGCCACCCCGATCTGGTCGACGTCGTGACACCGATCGTCGGCTTCATGGAAGATCCACTTCCTCGTCCAGGATTTCCGCCGAAACGGCATGCCATCGCCCCGGCATCCCGAACGCCCGGCCTCGGTAATCGCGCCAGCACATCCTAAGTCGGCCTAAAAGATTCGGATCCGACGCGACTCCCTCGACAACGCACCATCGGTTCCACTCCAGGGCAACGGACCAGTCACCCTCTCCTATGCGGCAATCGGGCAGGCGGTAGTGCCAAGCGGGACGCCCGGACTTGTGCGCCATCTGCGGTACGGCCTCGACGACCGCACCGGATTGGTAATGCTTGAGGATCGGCAGAAGGTCGAGCGCGTGGTTCCGGTTCGGTGCATGCTGAAGATACGTCCGAAGTAGCGCATCCAGGCTCCATTCCGCTTCGGGATCACATAATGCGTCGACCAGTACGGAGGGGTATGTTTCCACAAAAGGTTGCAATCGCCGTGAAGGGTCGAGATCCATCCGGGCGCGCATCCAATCCTCCATGAGGGCGAACGCAGTCAGGACCGGCAGGATATCGTCGATCTGGGTTCCCGGCAGCGCCACATTGAGGTGAAGGCCGAAGCCAACAAACAGCCCGTCCCGGGTTCCGAACGCCCCGGCCTCGGCCAGCGCGGCGCAGGCTTGGTCCACCTCGGCGATGCGGTCGGGTTCTATCGGCTCAGTCACGAATTCGACCGGGATAACCGCTCGCCCCATGGCCAAGCCGGCCTTGGCGATATTGCTTTCGACCTTATCCCTAAGGGCGGTATCCAGAAGCACGTCTATGTCGCCGATACGAGACCCCTCGACGGTCCACTCGTACTCGGCGGTCCTGCAGACGGTACCACCCAATGCATCGGCCAGGATCCGGGCAAGTCGGTGTTCGTCCACCCCGCCGCATTCGACTTCGATTCCGACGCGACGCGTATCGCCTTCATGCGAACGTGGGTTGGGAAGCGATCGAATGTCTGTCATGGCCGGGCAACGCGACCCGGCAGGCATCGTTCCGTCAGACCAGTTCGGCCGGGATCCCCGGCAGGTTTGTCCCGAAGCTTTCGGCCTTCTCGACGTCGTAGGGCAACAGGTACCCCTCGCGATTGCCGGGCTGCCGCACCGCGTCCAACTCGGCCTGATCGCGCACCTGCGAGACCAGTGATCCGGACATATCGATGTCGGTCTCGGGCAGCCAGTGGCGCATCGACCGGGCGACCACGTCAGTCGCGAAGACCTCGTCCACATGCAAAAGCCCGGCCTCGGTATCCCAGTGGAGGGACCGACTGTTGAGGTTGGCCGAGCTGACCAGAACGGCACGCCGGTCGAAAACGCTGACCTTCGCGTGGACGTAGATCAACGGCGCGCCCAGGAAGGTCGATCGGTCTTCCTCGTCATCCTGCCCGGGACGGGCATCCCTGCGCTGGGCGGGGCTGGCGAAAAAGCACCGGTCGCCGAATGCCTCCATCACGGTTCGGACGCAACGCGCCTGCAGATATTCTCCGTATCGCGCATCGACCTTGCGCCGCCCCTCGAACGCCACGTCCTCGGGCGCTGCGGGCAGGACCATCAGAAGCTCCAGCTTCTCCGCCTCCCTCGCGCGGGTCGCCAAGGCCTCTGCCAGTTCCACATCACGGAAGAACTGCGTCTCGAAATACAGGAACTGCTCGGAGCGTTCGATCTGCTGCATCGTCTTGTCGGCGATACTGCGCGAGACGACCTCGGGGGCCATACCGACGATGTTGCGCTGCCAGCGCGACGTCGTCGTACAAAACCCCCCCCTTTGAGGCGGAACCTCGGCGGTTGCGGCCACGGTCTGAAGAAGATTGTCGAGATGTGCCTCGCCGGCTTCGGCGGCGTCCCGGTCGCGAACGAGGATCTGGACATCGTGCCAGGTTTCCTCGGCCGCACGGTGATGGCGGGGGGTGTCATAGCGCCGAGGGTTCAGGTCCAGACCCCCGACATACAGGCTGCGGCTGTCGATCACCGCGATCTTCTGGTGATGGGACACGGGATACAGCGGCGGCGGGCTTGGATCGTGCGACTGCACCGTGCCGTCTTCGGCCAACTCCAGCCAAGAGTGCGTGCCCGGCATGTCGTGAAACATGGTGCGCCGCACATCTTCGGGGCGTTCGTTGACGGCGTCCCGAAGGTCCGTAAGCTCTTGCCAGACCTTCGGCCACAGCGCGGTCCGGGCAACCTGTCCAGCCTCGGCGGGGTGCATCGCGGGAATGGTGTTCAGAATGGCGTCAGGCCCGGCAAGCTCGCGGATGGCGGCAAGCTGGCGCATGGTCCGCCAGGTCATCTCGTGCATGTCGGGGGCGATGATCGGGTCGAAATCCGACAGGATCAGATCGACGCGAACGCCTCTGCGCAGGATATGCAGGATCAGGTCGAACCAGTCCTCGCCCACGCCTTGCCCTTCGTCCGACCGAAGCCGGGTCATGCAATCGAATATCCGGAAACCCGCGACGACCCGATGCTCGGCCGAAAGAACCTCACGCTCGAAAACCGGCCAAGCTTCTTCGGCGGTCAGCAAATACTTGATGTCGTCGATACGTTTCATGGCTCTTCAGCGAACTCGCTTGGCTGGAATACCACGGTCACAATGAACATGTCGTCGCGCTTATCGATAGAGTTTTCCGCGTCTAGCTGCATCGAGAACGCATTCATCAGCTGCGTGCCCAAACCTGTCGACACCTCGACTTCCTTGCTTAGCGGTTCACCGATGGAGTTCGATACTTGAAGGCGCACTTCGCCGTTTTCCTGAGCGCGCAAGGTCAGTTCGATCCAAGGCGCGCCGGTCTTTGGCCTTCCGACATATTTCAAGGCGTTCGTGATCGTTTCAGTGACCAGAAGCGACAGGGGCACCGCTTGGTCGGGATAAAGGGCGACTTCGTCCACATCCATGCGCAAGTCGACCCCATTCTCGTGCGCGTCGGAATTGTTGACGCTTTGTGTGACAAGCTCCTCTATCAGCTGCGAGGAATTCACGCGGCTCAGAACGCTCGCCTGGTAAAGGTTGCGGTGAATGGTCGCCAAACCCAGAACGCGGTCCTGCAAACGGCGCAGGATAAAGTGTATCTCGGGGTTCTCGGACTTGCGAAGTTGCATGCTCATCATCGAGGCGATCAGCTGCAAGTTGTTCTTCACGCGGTGATGGACTTCCTTGAGAAGTACGTCCTTCTCGTGCAGGCTGTTTTCCAGATCAGCCTCGTCGCGCACGATCCGTTCCGTCATCTGGTGAAATGCTTCAATGACTTCGCGCAGATCGGACGGCGTGTCCGTCCCATATTGTGGGGAGAGGACCCGCCGGTTCGCCGTGAACGCCCTGATCCGCAGGCGCAGATACCGGATATGACGCACAACCAAGCGATGCACGGCGAAATAGGCGACGCCGATCGTGACCAACCACATGAGCAGGGGAAACAGGATCGCGCTGGCGGCGGTCAATCCGGCCGTGCGTATTGCGTTATCGGGCCAGATCGCGAGGATGTAGATTTCACCGGGGATCAGCGGTGCGACTGTATAGAAATATTCAAGACCATCCACGGATCTGGAATGGAAGCTCCACGGCTCAGGCTCGGGCAAAGTATCCAGGGGTCGGGTCGCTGGAAGCTGAGCGTCGATCTGCTCACGGTTTTCCGGAGAAGAAAGAATGTTCCCCTCGACCGAGAAGGTGACCATCCGCAACGGGCTTAGCGATATGTCGTTCGTTGACGGCAGATCCAGACTTTGCTGGGGAACCGACAGTGCGACGTATCCCAGAAGGGTGCCGTCATCCACGACCGGTTCGACCACGACCACCACGCTACGGTTCGATATCTGCCCAACCACGGCGTGCACGCTGGGGCCCGGCCGTTCAATGAAGTCCTGATAGACATCGCTGTTCGTGATGCTCGTTCCCGCCCCGTCGGACGCGCACCTCACGTCCCCTTCAAGATCAACGAACCCGGCAAAGGCAATGCTTTGGTATGCGTTGACGAACTCGGCCAATTCTGCCGAGCATTCTGGCTCGTCATCAAGCAGGCTGGGAACGACCCGGGACGCCATCTGCGCCGCTCCACGAACGCGCAGCAAGCTTTCGCGTTCGTGCGTCGCTGCGGCCAGCGTCACACCGGTCAGGGCCGCTTCTGCGTTGCGATCCGCCTCGGAAATCACACGATAGGTCTGGACCATCGCGATCAAGCCGATAGGCAACAGTGCCAATCCAAGCAGCGCCACCAAGCGAATATCAAGCCGGTCCAGCCCTTCGATTCCCCGCACGCCGCTCAGCATGTCATCCCTGCCGGGATTGCGAGGCCGACATCACGGAATCGTTGGTCGTATCTCCGATCACGGGATCCTCGTTCGGGTCGAGGCCCATCAGTTCGGCAAGCCGCCGGCGCCCCCGGTTGGCGCGACTCTTGATCGTGCCGACGGCGACGCCGCACATCTCGGCCGCCTCCTCGTAGGCAAAGCCGGACGCACCGACCAGCATCAACGCCTCGCGCTGTTCGTCGGGAAGCTGTTCGAACGCCTTGCGAAAATCGTTCATCGCCAACCGACCGTCATGCGCAGGTCTTTCAGACAAAGACGCCGCCATGGCACCGTCGACATCGGCCACCTCGCGCTTCGCCTTACGGCGGATCGAGTAGAATGCATTGCGTTGGATCGTGAAAAGCCACGCGCGCAGGTTCGTACCTGGTTGGAACTTGTCCATGTTCTTCCAAGCTTTTTCGATCGTATCCTGGACAAGGTCGTCGGCGGCGGCCGAGTTACGGGTAAGGGACATCGCGAACGCACGCAAAGCACCCAAATGCTCGACCAGTTCTTCCCGCGGGTCGCGGTGGGTCTGGTCAGCCATTCTGATCGCCTTTTCCGTGACCGGTCTTTTCCTGGGCCTTCAGCCTATCCAGCAGGCTCTTGAAGCGGTCAGGTACGTCATCCTGTTGTTCTTCCATGTAGACGCGGCGCAGATTTTCGTCGATCTGCCGCATCACGCTCGACGTCTTCTTGTCGTCCGACATTCGGTTCGGTGCCACTTGTTTGTTATGATTTTCTTGCGATCCGGGGAACCAACGCCCCGGGGATCCCGTTAGTTCCAAAACAATTCCGCGAGTTCAGGGACCAATCAAAAGTATGCAAGCAAGATCAGAGCAGGTCGATCTCTCCGACACCATTGGCGACGAACTGCCGTATTTGCGTCGCTATGCACGCGCCCTGACCGGGTCGCAACGCACTGGCGACAACTATGCGGCCGCGACGCTCGAAGCAATTCTTCAGGAACCCACGATATTCGAACGCTCGCTGGAGCCGAAAACGGCCCTGTTTCGCGCCTTTCACATGATCTGGTCGACCGCCGGAGCGCCGACCGCCGATACCGAGGACCCGACCACCCGACTGGAAAGCAGGGCCCTCGACCATATGGCCGGACTGACCAACAACACCCGCGAGGCTCTTCTTTTGTCCACGATCGAGGGGTTCAACTTCGATGAGATCGGAAAGATCATGGAGATGGATGGCCAAGAGGCGTCCGCCCTGGTCGATATCGCGATCTCGGAGATGGAGAAATCCATGACTGGCAAAGTGATGATCATCGAAGACGAAGCCATCATCGCGATGGATATCCATTCGATCGTGTCCGAAATGGGACACAAGATCACCGGCATTGCCCGAACCCGCGACGCTGCGGTCGAACTTGGTTCTCGGGATCGGCCGGACCTGATCCTGGCGGACATCCAGCTGGCAGACAACTCGTCCGGCGTAGATGCGGTCAACGATCTTCTCGCCCAGTTCGGCGACATCCCGGTGATCTTTATCACCGCGTTCCCGGAACGTCTACTGACCGGCGACAAGCCAGAGCCTGCGTTCCTTATCGCCAAACCATACTCGGAGGAGCAGGTGCGATCGGCGGTGAGTCAGGCGATGTTCTTCTCGTCGACGGAGTCTTTGAAGGGCAAGTGAACCACGGGTCCAATGCGAAACTAAAACGGCGGGCTTCGGTGCCGCCGTTCTTCGTTTATCGGGCAGAGAACGGTCTTTGCAGATACTTCTGCAAGTTGCCCAACCCGGGGCTTAGTTGAGAACTTGCATCTAACGGTCCGAATAACTTGGCCGCGCCCTCGACGATATTCCGGTAAATCGCTCAAGTCTGGCGGTTACAGATCGGCGACCGGAACAGCCTCGGGTAACCCCGATCAGGGTCAGTCCCGGGAACTTGAATTATCGGAATTGAAATCGTTCGCCGCCCGAACCCCAACCAAGGCCGCAGCGACGCCGAGGAACACGAAAAACAATGTCTGGGCCAAACCGGCAACCGGGGTTGCCTGGCCGCCGAAGCCGAAAAGCCCGGCCATCAATGCCACTGCAAAAGAAATGAATGCCCAGTACACCATGAGACGTTTTTCCGGTTTATGCTGTTACCTATGGCAAAGCAGGTGGGCGGGTCGTGGTTCCCAAGCATACGTCAAAAAACGTTCGGTTGGCAAAATGTGACCTAGTAGTCACGTTCGAAGAACACGCCAAGGGAAGTCTCGCCCGAGTTCGACGCGCCCCCGCGCACCGTGATGGAGTCGGTGAGATCGAGGTTAAGGTTGATCTCGGCGTCGCCTTCCGAATCCACCGTGACGTCCGTATACAGGTTCTCCGAGATGTATGCCCCTGCGCGGACCCCAACATTCCCATCCTCGTCCGTAGTAAGGTCCAGATCGTCGAGGCCTGTATTATCCCGCAGGGACGAAATGATGCCGATTCCCCCACGGCCGGACAATGTCGCAACCGCATTGGCCAATTGCGCGGCCTGAAGCGGCGAGATTTGATCGATCGAACGTCCGAACAGAAGGCGGGCGAGCACTTCGTCCTGCGGAAGCTCAGGCTCGGAAGAAAATCGAATGTCGGGTTCGGTCGCTTCGCCCTCCAGTATGATCAGGACCGTGACGTCATCGGCCTCGGTCCGCGCGACAAGGCGGATCCGAGGAACGAAATCCCCTGCCAAGGTCGCGCTGCCTTCGGTCAGCACGATACGTTGACCCAGAATATCGAGACGACCGCGGATCAGGTCGAATTGCCCGATAGGAATGACATCCTGCGTCGTGCCCTGTAGTTCCAGCCGACCGCCGAGTTCAGCGTCCAGCCCACGGCCTCGGATGAAGACCTGATTGTCTGCGACAATGGTCAGATCCAGCGGGAACGCGACCCCGCCGCCACCACTTCCGTCAGCGTCGTCTTCGATAAGGTCTGCCTTGACCCGGGTACGGCGAACGTCCGCAGGCTCGTTTACATGCACCAGCCCGTCGGGGATGGGCCCCGTTGCGCCAAGACCGGTGGAAGGCACGCGGATCTCGGTCTCACCCAAGATAATCGTCCCGCCTATGGTCGCGCCGCCTGCCAGCGATCCGTTCAACGTGACCCGCCCATTCGCAGTGGTCCGGTACAAGCGGGGATCCTCGATCACGAGCTGGTTCAACTCGATCCCCAGATCGGCGGCATAACCGGGTGTGAGGCCGATGGTCCCGGCAAGCCGTAGTGCGCCCCCCTCCTGCTTGTTCGCCGTGACGTTGAGAACCGCCTGACTTCCCTGAAGCTGTGCGGTGCCATTGATGTCGTTAAGCACGAATGGGACGCTTGGATCGACCAGCCGTCCTCCCTCGACCGTTATGGTGCCGGACGCGGAAGACGGCTGCAGCGGACCGTTGAGCCCCAGGTCGAACCGCGCCGTTCCGGTCAGGGCACGATTGCCCAGAAACGGGTTAGCAATCCGCAAGGGGGCGTTCCCGGCCACATCGATATTCGCCCGGTCGAAGCTTTGTGCGACCGTTCCATCAACCTGCGCCTGGATCCCTTCGGGACCCGTCAGTGCCACGTCGAGAGAAATGTTCGACCCCTGCTGCCCGGCCCGACCCTGTGCCGTCAACGGCCCGTTCAGGTTCGGAACGAACTGCCCCAGATTGGCCAGCCGGGCGTTGAACGTCAGGTCGCTGGCGCCCCCAAGGATCGATCCGTTCGCCGTTGCATCAAGGCCGGGTGCGTTCAGATTGAACGTCCGCACGCGGATCGGCGCATTCGGACCGGTCCGCACGGCGCTGGCCTGCAACGTGGTGGTGCCCCCAGCCAGAAGCTGGTCGGCTTGCGCGATCCCGGTGCGCAGACCATTGGCACGCAGATCGGCGGTCAGGTCAAAGCGACTTGCGTCCAGCGTTGCGCTGCCGTTCGCCGAAAGGTTGACCGAGCCCGCAAGCGGGCGACCCGCGATGCGGGAAAACCGCGAGAGGTCGGCGGCCCGCACGGTCGCTTCGCCGTCGAACCGGGGGGTGGCGCCCAGCCCCCCAACCTCGCCCAGCACATCGACGACGGCTCCGGCACCGTCGCCGTCCAGCGAAACTTGCCAAACGTCGCCCGTCTCTTCCGCAACCAGGGTGACGTCCGCCGGCCCCGAAAGCTCGGGCAGGATATCTGAAAGTTGAGCGACCGAGATATCGGCCTGCACCGCGTTCGCGCCGTCCCCGCCATAGGTGCCTTGTGCAGTCGCGTTGATCTGCGAATTCCGCAGGATCAATTCGTCCAAGGACAAACGGTCGGCATCCTTCGCACCGTCTACGGACAATTGGGTCACGCCCCGGAACAGGCGGTCGAATTCGGCCTGATCGATCGCCAAATCGCGGGTCTGGCCGGTTGCATCGATGCGCGCCTCGGACAGGTCGAACCGCGCCATGCCTTCGGCCTCCAGATCGACGGCACCGCCCAGATCCCGGTTCGCCAGCGTCGAGAAGACCGACAAATCCGCCACCTCAATCGAGGCCGCGCCGTCAAATGCCGGAACGTCGTCCAGCCCCGTGATCTGCCCGGCCAGATCGATCAGCGCACCTGCCCCGTCGCCTTCAAGATCGATTTGCCAGGCATCATCGACTTCCTCTGCGTCCAACGTGATCTCCGCGCGGCCCGACATCTGAGGGACAACGTCCGATAGCTCGGTAAACAAGATGGCTGCGTCGACGGCATTCTGCCCCGCGCCGCCATAGGTGCCTTCACCCCCGACCCGCACTTGCGGATTCTCCAGGGAAAGCCGTTCGACGAAGATGGTCTCGTCGTTCTTCTCGGCCGTGATGGCCAGGTCGGTTACGCCTTCGAACAACCGGTCCAGTTCGGGCTGACCGACAGCAAGGTTCCGCGTTTGGCCGGTGGTCGCGATTTCGGCCTCCGACAGGTTGAAACGGCTGCGGCCGGCGAGATCCAGATCGACGGTGCCCCCAAGCTCACGGTCAGCAAGCGAAGAGAAGACCGAGAGGTCGTCCACCGAAACCTGCGCCGTGCCTTCGACAAGGGGGGATGCGTCGTCGGCCCGCAGATCAGTCACCGTCGCATCGGCAACAATCCGCGACCCGGCCCCAGTGGCGTCAAGGTCGACAATCCACCCTTCCTGATCCTCGACCGCGTCCAGCACGATATCCGCCGGGCCCTGCATCTCGGGCACGATCTGCGACAGCTCGTCCAAGGCGATGCGCAGGTCCACCTCGCTTTGACCCGAGGCGATGAAAGCATCGCCGTTTACCGCAATCTGCGGATTCTCGACGCGCAATCCCGGCACGGTGAATTGCGGGCCTTCGCGCTGAACCTGTGCCTCGATCTGGGTCTCGCCAGACAGAAGGCGGTCGACCTCGTCTTGCCCGATCTCGATATCCGTCATGGAGCCCGACAGCGCGACATCTGCCTGACGCAAGTTCAGGCGCGATTGCCCACGCGCCGAAAGGTCCACCGATCCGGCAAGCGGACGCCCCAGAATGACGCCGAAATTGGACAGATCATCAGCGACAACGCCCAGGTCGAAGATCGCTAGTGGGCTTTCCGCATCGAGCTCTCGGATCGTGGCATCACCGGCGACGGCTGCTTCGGCGCCCTCGAAGCTCAGGTCGATCCGCCATTCGTCGGCTGGACGTCGTGCGCTTGCCGTTAGGGTGGCCGGACCGCTCAGAGACGGGTCGATCCGGTTCAGATCATCGATCCGGGCTTCCAGTTCCGCCGTTCCGCCATCGGACGTCAGATCGGCCGAGCCGTCGACGTCGATGGCCTCGTTCTGAAGGGAAAGATCACTGACGCGCAGACCGGTTTCGTCCCGGTCAGCCTCTAGCTGCAAGAGTGTCGAGCCGGTCAGAAGGGGATCGACCTGGTCGATCCCCAAGGACAGATCCTGCGTGCGGCCGTCCAAGGTGAGGTCGAACGCCCCTGACAGAGCTTCGGCCGAGAGATCGAGATCGACGGACGCGCCGCCGCCCAGTTGAAGACCGGAAAGCGCCGAGAAGACCGAGAGATCATCCGCGTCCAACTGCGCCTGAAGCGACAGAGGAACATTTTCGCCGTCCGGGTCAACCTCTCCCTGCCCGTTCAGTGTAAAGCCCACGCCCGTCAGGCGCAGGACGCTCATCACGATGGGATCGCCGGCTTCGTAGCCAAGTTCGACCCGGCCGGTCAGATCCTCGCCCAGCGCCGCTTCGAGGCCACCATCGTCCAGCGCCAGGCCGTTGGCATCGAAGTCGAACCCGGCTTCGATATCCAACGTCTCGCCCGCACCCGAAATGACCCCCGATCCATCCAGCGCCAGCCGCGCGATCTCGATTCCGGGTTGGTCGAAGTTCTCGACCACGATCTCGCCAGTCCAGGTTTCGCCCTCGCTGGCATCGAAATTGACGTCGAGACCGACGCGACCGACGCGAATATCGCCACCGACAGGCAGGAGGACGGGCCCGTTTTCCGACGCTATCTCTCCGGTCACGTCGATCAGATCGGGCACACCGTCGGCCCCGATCGACACCTGGCCCTCGAGGCTTAGCGATTGGGCGGAAAGGTCGAGGCTGTCCAAGCGAAACGCCCCGTCGGGGAAGCGTGCGCCCTCGGCCTGAAGCTGGACGTTCGGCCCGAAGAAGGGGCGGTAGGTCGGGGCGAACAGGGCGGTCACGTCGCCACCCAGATCGACGGTGAAGCGGTTCGCGCCGTCCACCTCGTCCAGCGACACGGTGCCTGACAGGCGATCTTCGCCGTCGGTGTCCAGATCGATCTCGGCATCGAAATCCGACAACGGACCCGACCCTTCTACACTGACCGACAGCGCGGGCCGTCCGGGCAGATCGATCAGGCTGGCAACGATCCCGTCCGGGCCTTCTTCCAGGCTGACATCGATGGTTAATTCGCGGCTGCCATTCTCGAAGCTGCCGGCAACCTGGAACACGCCTTCATCGTCCAGACGTTCGGCACGGATGTCGACTTCGCCCTCGCCATCGGCCAACCGGGCCGAGCCTTGCAAGGACAGAACCGCTTCTTCGCCGAGGACGGTCTGGCCCAACTCGATCCTTTCGGCGTCGATCTGGCCGATCTGGATGGACACCGGCAGTTCGGGCAGGGAGAACGGTTGCGCTTCCGGCTGGGGCACGTCCGCCTGTTCTTCGCCTTGGGGCAGGCGCGGCAACAGGATCTCTGCGGCCGCCAGTTCCTCGACCTCGAGGCGTCCGCGCAAAAGGGCGCTGCGATTCCAGTCCAGCACCGCATCGTTCACGGTCAGCCAGGCGCCTTCCTCGTCCGAGATGACGATTTGGGCCACGCGCGCCGTGCTTGACAGCGCCCCTTCGAACCCGCGAACCTGCACCTGGAAGCCGTCCGAAGACAGTCGGTCCTCGATCAGGTTTTCAAGAAACCCGCCCCCATCCTCGTCCGGATCGGGGGTTTCCTGTGCCATGACCGGAAGGACGCCGAGCCCCAGGGACAGAACACAAAGCCGCGTGAACTTGCGCATGGTGAGGTTCCCCTAGAACGCCTGGCCGATACCGACATACACTTCGACGCCGCCGGACTCGTCCTCGTCATCGGGACCGCCAAGCGGTGTCGCGATGTCCAGACGGATGGGTCCGATGGGGCTTAGATACCGGACACCGACCCCCGCGCCCGCATGATTGCGATCCCCGTCGGGGAAGCTGTCGAATCCGACAGTGCCGTAGTCATAGAAGCCGACCACACCGATCCGTTCGGTCACACCAGCGCGCAGTTCGGATTGGAAACCGGCATAGGACGCCCCGCCGGAACGCACGCCGTTATCCAGGAACACACCCAAGGATTGATACCCCTGCCCGCGTACGGATCCGCCGCCGCCCGAATAGAAGCGGTATTCGTTCGGAACCTCGTCAAGCTCGGCCCCCAGGATCGAACCGCCCTGAACGCGGCCGGCGAGCGTGAACCGATCATCCTCGCCGAAGCTCAGATAAGTGCGTGCGTCATAGGTTACGCGGCCACCCGATCCGGTCTGCTCGTTCACGCCCAGAAACGGGGTGGCGGTGAGGTCCAGATAGTACCCGCCTTTGGCGTCCAGCGGGTCCTCGCGCGAATCGTAGGTCGCCGAAAGCGGCGCGATCAGCATGGAATACTCGGTCTCGCCCGCGTCGTCTTCGACAGAGCTGAAGCGATAGCCCAATCCGTATTCGATCTCGATCTGGTCGTTCACATACCGCTGAATGCCCAAGGTCAGCGAGACGGTATCCGAGACATAGTCCTCCTCGTCGAACCGGGCAGCGAGCGCCTCGGCGAAGAAGGTGTTCTCGGGGGCGAAGGTGGCCGGACGCTCGAACCTGGCGCCGAAGGAATAATCGATGCCGCCGGTCCCCCCACCCAGACCCGACACTTCGCCATCCAGACGCAAACGCTCGGCCCCGCCGAACAGATTGCGGTGGATCCAGTAACTGGTCAGTGTCAGCCCCTCGACAGTCGAGATCTCGGCCCCAAAACCGATCCGCCGGGGTGGGAACGCAACAAGGTTCGCATCCACGTCCAGCGTGTCGTTCGGCCCCAGCGTCTCGGCCTCGGTCAGCGCCACGGCCGAGAAGACCTGCGTCCGCCTGAGCCTGCGCGCGACATCGTCGATATCCTCCGGACTGTAGATATCGCCCGTCGGAAAACCCGCGATCGCGCGCAGTCGCTCGGGGCGCACAGCCTCCTGCCCGGTTAGGATCAGGTCGCCGAACCGCACCAACGGTCCCGGCGCAACTCCGATCTGCGCCGCGAGGCGGTTTTCCTCGTGCTGCGCAACGACCGACTGGTCGCCGATATCAGCCTTGGCATGGCCGACCTGACGCCAGCCCAGAACTGCCGCCTGTGCGGCATCGCGAATGACACCGGATTCCCCGGGCCTGCCGACGCGAAACCCGTCGGGAAGCTCGGTCTCCGGAGCCAAGGGCCCAATCTCGGCGGTCGAGAACGCATAGACCGGTCCCGGCTGCACCCGGACATTGACGCTTTGGATCGATCCAAGCCGGGTTAGCGGAGAGATATCGGCCGCCTCGGTTCCGTTCACCGTGATATTGATGACGGGCCCGTATCGCCCGTCGGCATATAAGGCCCCCACCAGCCGACCGTAATCGGCGCGCGCGGCGGCCAGAAGCTCGGCTGGGTCGGTCACATCTTCATTGACGGCCGCCACCAGAAGCGAAGCACGGCGCAGGTCTTCGGTCAGGTTCTCGGACCCGGCAACCTGAAACGACAGATTTTCGAAAGCCGACGCTGGCAGCGCAAGACATACTGCGGCGAAACTTGCGCCGAGAAAGCGTCCCTTCACGTATTGGCCCCCCGCTGAGCAACATTATCCACTTTAGAGAGCCATTGATGGGTCCGCCACCCGACGCAACATCACGTTTTGCGAAGTGGCGTCATTCTTCGACCTCGGCCGCCACCTGCGCCCATGTGATAAGGGTGAACACCACCGTTCCGCCAATCACGTTGCCCACGAGAACCGGGATGAAAAACTTCAACGCTTCCGTGAAGGTGATCAGCCCCTGTACCGCCAGGTACGCCATCTCAACCGATCCGGCGATGATGTGCGTGAAGCCACCGACCGCGATCAGCCAGGTGAAAATGACGATGACGAGGACGGGGCCCTGAGGCGCCATTGGCATCATCCAAACGATTGCCGCGATGATGACCCCGGCAGGAAGAGCCTTGAAGAACGCCTCGACCGGAGGATGCAGGACCGCGTGTTCCGAGATCTCGCGCAGGGCCGTCTTGATCTCGGGGCCGAAGGTCGGAGTGTAGGCCATGAACGTGCCTGCGATGAACGCGCCGACGACATTGGCGGCCAGCACGATCGCCCACAGGCGTCCGGTAAGAAAGAAGTATTCCCTGCACGGGTTCGACGTCAGCGGCAGCACCGTGGTAATGGTGTTCTCGGTAAAAAGCTGCATCCGGCCCATGATGACCAACAAGAACCCGAGAGTATAACCCAGGCTTTCGACCAGCGGCAGCCACGGGGCATCGGGCAGGTGGGCGCGCAGAATGGCTTCGCCGATGATCGAGAAGGCGATCAGTATGCCGGCGGCCAGACCGGAAAAGACCAGCGACGTTTTCGGGCGGGTCATCTCGTCCGCGCCATCGCGGCGGATGACCTCGTAGATCATGCGGGCCGAAAGACGCGCAGCCTGATCTATCTGCTGCTCTTCCTCACCATCGGTTTCCTGATGGTCCTTCCGGTTCAATTCCATCGCGCGAACGCGCTCTTCGGTCGAGTCGACCATCTTTCAGAATCCTCGCTCGTGATCGACGGGAACCGCCCAAATCCTATTCCGTTCCGATTCAAACCTAGTTTGGAGAGCACGATGGCCAAGAACCACGGACCGTCCATCAAGGACGACGAAACCTTCGAGGCACTGCGCGACCAGGGCATGTCAAAGGAAAAGGCGGCCCGGATCGCCAACGCGCAGGCCAATGACGACATGGATCCGTCGAAAAAGGGCGGCGAAAACCGACAATACGAAGACTGGACGAAAGACGACCTCTATGATCGTGCGCAAGAGATCGGGATCGAGGGGCGATCGGACATGACGAAGGACGAACTGATCGAGGCGCTGCGCAAGCACTGACGCCTCGATCCTCGAGGGCGTCTACCAGCCGTTTTCGGTCACGATATTGTCTTCGTCGACACCGATCCGTTTCAGCGCATCGCGAATGTCGTTCACCATCTGCTTGGGTCCGCACAGATAGAAGCGCTGATCCAAACCATCGAGGTGCTTTTTCAGGAAGCCCTCGTCGATCATACCGGTTTCAACCGCAGCGCTATCCTCGTCGGTAACGGTGAAGACGGTCTTCAGACCGGACATTGACTCCCATTCGCTGCGAAGGATGATGTCACGCTCGGTCTTGTTGGAATAGATCAGGGTGCAGCCGTTCAGCGTGCCGTCCTTCGCGCGACGGCGCAGGATAGGGATATAGGGCGTCACGCCCGCGCCCCCGGCAATGAACACTCCGACGCCCTTGTCGGTGATCGCGCCCCCGGGCTCATCGCCAATGACCTTGTCGCCGGGCGTCATCTTGGGAATCTCTTTCGTCACGCCGTCCTCGTGATCGGGATACGTCTTGATCACGAACTCGACCTTGTCGGTCTCTTCGGGTTGCGAGGTCATGGTGAAGGGGCGGTCCTCGTCGCGCCATCCATCGGCGTCGAAGGCCCAGTGAGTGCACTGGCCGGATTCGAAGTCGAAATCGTCGGGGCGCGTGAAGATCAGCCGGTAGGTATCATGCGTGACCGGCGAGATGTCTTTCAGCGTGAAGGTGTATTCGGTCATTACTGAGGCTCCTCGGTTTAACCGAGGAACGGGGCCATACCGCGCGTTGTTCCTCAGACCTCGGCTCCTGCGCGGTCGTGCCGCTCGAGCTGGGCAAAGACCTCGACGAGCGTATGCCCCCACTCGGTCCGGGCGGGCGCATCCCGGCGCGCAGCCGTCACAAGAAAGGCCGTCTCGGGCAAGGGCGGCGCGAAGATCACGGCCGAGCGTGGCATGACGGTGCTTGCCCCCGCACGCACCGTCGACAGCCCCAGAAGCGCAACCTTGCGCGCCCGACCTGTCCGCGCACGTGGTTGGATGCTGTCGAAGCGATTGCGCCGCACCGCACCGCCGATGGCGGCATAAACGTGACGCGCAGCATAGATGCCGGGGCGCGCGGAAAGGGGCAGCGCCGCGATCCCGGCTTCGGATCGGTTATATAGGCGGGCAGCATCGGTCAGGAGGGCTTGCACCATGGTGCAGAGCCGGGGGTCGAAACACGGATCCGCCAGAAAGGCGTCCCGGTCCACGCCCGCGGCCAAAAGCCATTCCTGCGGCAGATACAGACGCCCGGCGCGCGCGTCCTCCCCCACGTCGCGGGCGATGTTCGTCAGCTGCATCGCAACGCCCAGATCGCAGGCCCGCGCCAAGGCGTTCGCATCCCGAACGCCCATCAACACACACATCATCGCACCGACGGCCGATGCCACCCGCGCGGAATATCCATAGAGATCCGAAAGCGTGTCATAGCGTCTGCCCAGCGCATCCCAGGCCAGCCCCTCCAAAAGGGCCTCGGGCAGCGCGCGGGGCATGTCGTGGCGCGCGATCATCTCGGCGAAGGCGCGATCGGCGGGGCGGTTCTGTGGGGTGCCGCGATAGCTAAGGTCCAGCCGGTCACGCAGGCGGAGCACGGCGTCGCGCTTGTCGGCGCCATCGTCCACCGCGTCGTCGGCAAGGCGACAGAAGGCGTACAAGGCCAACGCCGGATCGCGCACCTTTCTGGGAAGCAGACGAGACGCTGCGTGGAATGACAGCGATCCATGGCGGATCGCCTCGCGGCAGTAGGCCATGTCGGTTTCATGGGTCATTCTGCGGCCAACCTTTCAGAACGCATCCCGCCCGGAGCATCAGGGACGAGCTTGCCAAGAACCTCGGCCGAAGAAATCACGCCAGGCACCCCCGCCCCGGGATGCGTTCCCGCACCCACGAGGAACAGACCCTTGGCCTCCTCACTGACGTTATGGGGCCGAAACCACGCCGATTGCAGGATCCGCGGCTCGATCGAAAAGCCCGACCCATGGGGGGACAGGTAGCGGTCGCGAAAATCCCCGGGCGTCATCTCGTGCTCGGCCACGATACGGTCGCGGAATCCAGGGATCAGCGTTTCAAGCTGCGCCGCGACCTTCTCGCGGTAGACGGCGGCCTCGGCCCGCCAATCGACGGGGTGCGCGTGGCCCAGATGCGGCACCGGCGACAGGGCATAGAAGGTATCGTCCCCCTCGGGCGCGGCGCTCGGGTCGGTGACGGTCGGGCGATGCACATACAGCGACATGTCGTCGGACAATTGGCCCTTCAAGAAGATGTCGTGGACAAGGCCCTGATAGCGTGGCCCGTTCAGGATCGTGTGGTGGCCCACGTCGGACCACATGTCCCGCGTGCCACGCGTCCCGAAATACCAGACATACAACCCCATGGAATACCGCCGCTTTCTCAGCTTTGACTCGGTCCACCGCTTCTTGCCGGGCAAAAGACGGGAATAGGTGTGACCGGCATCCGCATTCGACACGACTAGAGGCGCAGGGATCATCTGTCCTTCGACGGTGCGCACGCCGCGGGTCTGCCCGCCTTGCAACAGGATCTCGTCCACTTCGACGCCGTATCGGACCTCCCCGCCCTGATCGCGGATCACCCGCACCATCGCCTCGGCGATCGCTACGACACCGCCCATGGCATAGTGGACGCCGAATTCCTTCTCGAGGTGACTAACGAGGATATACATCGAGGTCACGTTGAACGGGTCGCCGCCGATGAACAGCGGATGAAAGCTGAACGCCATCCGCAGCCGCGGATCGTGAAACCGCCGGGCCGCATGGGCCGCGACCGAGCGATCCGCCCTGAGGCCAACGAATTTCGGCAGGACTTTCAAGAGGTCCTCAAACCTGTGCATGGACCGGCGCCCGAGATCCTCGAACCCGAAATGGTATCGCGCCTCGCTGTCCTTCAGGAATTGCTCGTAACCGGGGAGGTCTTCGGGCGACAGGCGCGCCACTTCGGCTCGCATGGCATCCGTGTCCTGACGCGCGGTGAAGGTAGATCCATCGGGCCACCTGATTTCATAGAACGGGTCGAGCGCACGCAGATCGACATCTGTGTCGAAATCACGCCCGCATGTCGCCCAAAGGTCCCGCAAAAGCTGTGGCACCGTAACGATGGTCGGCCCCAGGTCGAACCGAAACCCGTCCTTGTGGATTGCCGACCCGCGCCCGCCCGGACCGTCCAGCCGATCCAGCACCGTCACGCGATAGCCCTTCGCCCCCAGCCGCATCGCCGCTGCCAGACCGCCCAGCCCGGCACCAATCACGACGGCCCGATCACCGTCGCGCAAGCTTGCAAGATCGTCCATGAGCGGGCCTTCCACTGTAAACTAAACTTTACATTGTCGCATGGGACGTCTTTCATCAAGTCCCGAACGCTGTCACACTTCAGCGACGATCAGGAGAGCTGCCATTCAGACCGTAACCCTCAGCCTTTACCGTTTCGACAGGCTTCGGGACCGCGCCTGGGTCTTCGGACAGATGGGGCTCAGCCGTGTCGATTTCTGGCGCGACCGCGACTGCCGGTTCTGGAAACTGTGCGGATCAGGGTCGGGTCAGGGCTTTACGCCGATCCCGAACACGAAGGTCTGGGCAATCCTCGCCTGCTGGCCGGACATCGAGACGGCGCAAGACCGGATACGCAAGGCAGGCGTGTATAAGCGCTGGGCACGGCGCGCCACGGAAAGCTGGACTTTGTTCCTGAACCCGACATCGGCACGCGGGTCCTGGTCGGGCCGCACCCCGTTCATCCCGTCCGAGACGCCCGACGGCCCCGTCGCTGCCCTGACCCGCGGCACCATACGCGCGCGTCATCTGGCGCAGTTCTGGCGGGCCGAGCCTGCCATCTCGGCCAGGATCGGCGTGAACCCGGACGTTCTTTTCAAGATTGGCATCGGCGAGATGCCGTGGCTGCATCAGGTCACGTTCTCGGTCTGGCCCGACACCGCCAGCATGGCGCGCTTTGCCAGAACCTCGGGCGCCCATGCCGAAGCGATCCGCCAGGTCCGCGAGGGCGGCTGGTTTGCCGAGGAACTCTACGCCCGTTTTCACGTCGCGGGCGAGGCCGGAGCCTGGCGCGACGCGCCCCCCCTTTCGACCCGACCGGAGGCTGCATGACCCCCTTCCCCTTCACCGCCATCGTCGGCCAGGACCAGATGAAGCAGGCGATGATCTTGACCGCTATCGACCCGTCGATCGGCGGCGTATTGGTCATGGGCGACCGCGGCACCGGAAAGTCCACTGCCGTCCGGGCCCTGGCTGGGTTACTGCCGAAGATCCGCGCCGTCGAAGGTTGCCCCGTCAACTCGCCCCGGCTGCGCGACGTGCCCGAATGGGTCGATACCGCCGGCACCCGCGTCGTGCAGCGCGCCACCCCGGTGATTGACCTGCCGCTCGGCGCCGCCGAGGATCGTGTGACCGGTGCGCTGGACATCGAAAGGGCGCTGACCAAGGGGGAAAAAGCGTTCCAGCCAGGGCTGCTGGCCCAAGCCAACCGGGGGTACCTCTACGTGGACGAGGTCAACCTGCTGGAGGATCATATCGTCGACCTCCTTCTGGACGTGGCGCAATCGGGCGAGAACGTCGTCGAACGCGAAGGTCTGTCGATCCGGCATCCGGCCCGGTTCGTGCTGGTGGGCTCGGGCAATCCCGAAGAAGGGGAGCTTCGGCCCCAGCTTCTGGATCGTTTCGGGCTGATGGTGGATGTCGCCTCCCCCACGGACGTCGAGACCCGGATCGAAGTCATCCGCCGTCGCGACGCGTTCGAGGCGAACCGCGCCGCCTTCCTGCGCCGGTGGAAACCGTTCGAAGACTCTCAACGTCGCGCGATCCTCGACGCCCGCAAGCATCTTGCCGGGGTGGAAACGACGGACGACACCCTGCGCGACTGCGCCGAGCTGTGCATTGCGCTCGGCTCGGACGGGCTGCGCGGCGAGCTGACCCTGCTGAAGGCCGCCCGGGCGCAAGCGGCCTATGAAGGGGCAACCCGGATCGGCCGCGATCACCTGCGCCAGATCGCGGCCATGGCCTTGCAGCATCGCCTGCGACGCGATCCGATGGACGATGCCGGATCGGCCATCCGGATACATCGCCTGTTGGACGAGGTCTTCGGGCCCCTTGCCGACGCCGCCGAATGACTTGGGACAGCGCCAGTCTGGCGGCGCGCGTGCTGCACGTCGCGGGGCAGGACTTGGGGGGTATGTGGCTTCGCGCGCGCCCTTCCCCTGCCCGCGATACCCTTCTGGCGGCCCTGCCCTCGGGGATACGTGTTCACCCGGCCATATCGGACGAGGCCCTTCTGGGCGGGCCCGATATCGCCGCCACGCTAGCCGCCGGCCGGCTTGTCACACGCCCCGGTCTTCTTGAAACCCATGCCGTGCTGACGCTTTCAATGGCCGACCGGTGCACCCCCGGACTTGCGGCCCGCCTGGGGCGGGCCCTCGATGCGGGGGGAAAGACACTCATCGCGGTGGACGAGGGCGAAGACGACGCAACCCCGCCAACTGCCCTGACCGAGCGGTTGGGCCTGTTCGTCACGCTGGATGGGGTTTGCCTGTCGGACCTCTCGCCCATCTCGCCGGTCGATGAAAAAGTCCACGACCTCTATGCCAAGGCAATCCTGCCCGACCCGGTGCGGGATGCGATCGTGGCGGCCAGTGTCGGTCTGGGCATCGTATCCTTTCGCGGACCTCTTGCCGCCTGTTGCTGCGCCCGGGCCATCGCAGCCGTGGACGGCAGGGACTGTGTGACCGAAGCCGACGCGGCCGCGGCTTGCCAATTGACTCTAGCCCATCGCGCAACGACCCTTCCCGAGGATGAAGCGCCCGAAAACCAACCCCCGCCCGATCCGCCGCCAGATCAACAGTCACAGGACTCCGGCACCGAAGGGACAGAGCGCCTCGTCGAAGCGACCCGGATGGCATTGCCGCGCGGTCTTCTCGCCTCGCTCGTCGCCGCCCGGTCCAAAGGCGCGACGCAGGGCACGGCAGGCGCGCGCAAGATGGGTGGACCGCGGGGACGGCCCTTGCCGCCGCGACCGGGCCGACCGTCCGCCGGGCGTATTGACCTTTTCGCCACTCTGCGCGCGACCGCGCCATGGCAGACCATTCGCCGCGCAAGCCACCATAACGATCCGCGTCCGGTTCTGATCGAACCCGCTGACCTGCACCTCAAACGTCATGATACGAGGACCGAGCGACTGATCATATTCGTGGTGGACGCCTCGGGCTCATCCGCGATGGCGCGCATGTCCGAAGCGAAGGGCGCCATCGAGTCGCTGCTCTCACAAGCCTATGCCTCGCGCGATCACGTGGCACTTATTTCTTTCAAAGGGGACGGCGCTGCAGTGACGGTGCCCCCGACCCGGTCTCTAGTCCAGGCCAAGCGTCGATTGGCGGGCCTGACGGGCGGAGGCGGCACGCCCTTGGCCGCGGCCCTCGTCGAAGCAAGTCACTTGACTGAAGCCGCCCGCCGGAAGGGCCAAACCCCGACACTGGTGTTGCTGACGGACGGACGCGCGAACATCGCACTCGACAAAACCGCCAATCGCGCACGCGCAGCGGCGGACGCCGAACAGGTCGCACGCAAACTCCGCCAAGCCGGGGTGCCCACGCTGGTGATCAACACGGGCACACGTCCTAGCCCGACGCTTCGGCCCCTAGCCAGTCTACTCGGGGGTACGTACCTGGCCTTGCCGTATGGGGCGCAGGACCGCTTGCGAGCCGAGCTCACCTGATGCGCTGGGACAACGATGGGGCGGATTGGCCAAACCGGGACCACTCACAGTTCGTAGATAGCCGTCCGCACAGATGGCATGCGCAAACGATGGGGCTGAACGGTCCGGTGCTGCTGCTGCTTCACGGAACCGGGGGGGCGACGCATTCCTGGCGTGACCTGATGCCGGACCTTGCCCGCGACTATCGCGTCGTCGCCCCGGACTTGCCAGGCCATGGCTTCACCGCGCTGGGATCGCGCCATCGCTCCTCCCTGCCGGCGATGGCCGAAGATACTTGGCACCTTTGTAACACGATGGGCGTGCAACCCGATGTCATTGTCGGGCATTCGGCCGGGGCTGCGATCGCATTCGCCATGGCTCAATCCCGCCCCGGACCGCATATTATTGGACTCAACGCAGCGTTGGGCGCGTTCGAGGGGCCCCCGGCATGGCTTTTTCCCATAATGGCTCGCGCTCTGGCATCCTTCCCACTGGTTCCAAACCTGTTCTCTCGAATTGCGACATCAACGGGCGGCGTGGATCGACTTTTGGATGCGACAGGGTCGATACTGGATCCGACAGGTCGTCGCCTTTACTCGCGCCTGGTTGGGAATCCCTCGCATGTGGAAGGCGCACTGGAGATGATGGCCCGCTGGTCCACCCGCAGCGTGCGCGACAGGATCAAGACTATGGAAACACCCGCGACCCTGATCGTCGGAGACCGCGATGGCACTGTTCCGCCCTCCGTATCCCGCGACATCGCAGCCGAGAATCCAAACGTTTCGTATGTGTCCCTCGGACCCTATGGGCATCTGGCGCACGAAGAAGCGCCCGCGGAAACCGCGGACGCCATCCGTAGTATTATTTTCGCGTCAGCCCCAGCTACTGAACGATAAAATCAGCGTGGAGCGCACCGGCTGCCTTGATGGTCTTCAAGATGTCGATCATGTCCCGGGGCGCCACGCCCAATGCGTTCAAGCCCGCGACTACATCCGACAGCGAAGCACCACCCGGAACTTCGGCCAGACCGATGCCAGGACGCTGTTCGATCTCGGCACCCGTGCGGGGGACCACGACCGTCTCACCCGGGGCAAACGGATTAGGTTGAACCGCCACGGGGGCTTCCTCAACCCGAAGGGTTAGTCCGCCCTGGCTGACGGCAACACGACTAATCCGGACATCTTCACCCATCACAATCGTTCCCGAGCGCTGATCGACCACCACCCGGGCGCGACGTTCGGGCTCCACAGAGATGTTCTCGATCTGGGACAGTGCGTGAGCCGGCGAGGCGGCTTGCGTCGCCCCAATATCGACCATCACCGTCCCGGCATCCAACATCACCGCAACACTGCGGCGGAGGGACTGGTTTATGGCTTGCTCAATCCGCCCGGCCGTCGTGAAATCCGGCGTCCGCAAGGCCAACCTGATCGAGTCCAGTTGCGTGAAATCAAAGTCGATTTCGCGCTCTACTCGCGCCCCAGAGGGAATCGTGCCTGACGTTGGAACCCCCTGAGTAACGTTAGCCGCTTCGCCTTCGGCCACGATGCCGCCTGCCAGAACCGGGCCCTGCGCAACAGCGTAGATCTCTCCATCGGCCGCGTTCAAAGGGGTCATGATCAACGTCCCACCAAGAAGCGAGGAGGCGTCCCCGATAGCAGACACGGTAACGTCGATTTGGCTACCTGCCCGAGAAAATGGAGGTAAATCCGCGGTAACCAGAACGGCCGCCACGTTCTTCGGCCTGAAGTCTTCACCCGACACGTTCACGCCGAGACGTTCCAGAATGCTCGACATGATTTCTTCCGTGAACGGCGAGTTGCGGAGTCCGTCACCCGTTCCGTTGAGGCCCACGACCAAACCGTAGCCGACAAGGTCATTGCCGCGAACGCCGTCGAACTCGACCAAGTCCTTGATCCGGACCGGCGTGGCATGCGCCAATCCGGCAAACAGGATCAGTCCGACTGCGGCGAGCAAACGTATCATATGAAGTTCACCAAACTCAGTCGGGAAAGACGCGCCGTGAGAGTGTGCAGCGTTTCGATCTGCTGCTCGGTCTGTTGAAGGCGCGTTGCTGTTTCGTAGGGATCGGCCGAGAGCAAATCCAACCGCCCGGTTCGGAGCGCGTCACGTTCAACCCCCAGCCGGACTTTTGAAGAATCGATCGTTGCCTGAGATGCGCCGGTCTGCGAGTGCAGCTCGATCGCGCCCCCGGTGGCGGCAAGCAAGTGCGGAACGGCATTGCGTCCGAGCGCCGCTTTCTCCTCAAGGGACATTGCGATGTTCTCCCCCAACATCGCCACTCGTGCCATGGCGGCCAGTCCGGCGCGGACCTTCGGATCGTCCGCACGCGTGTTCATTTCCACCACGGCACCGCCACCCAGCCGAACTGGCGCATCATCAGTTACCTCGCCCAGGTAATCGCCGGTCTGGAATGGCCCACCATCCGCAAAATACGCGTCGATCGCGTTACTTGCATCCTGTGAAGTTGTTTCGGCTGATACGCTTGCGACAAGGTTGGCATAGATTTCTTCAGCATTTCGCAGCACTGGACCGGCTCCGGCGGTCCCACCAAAAAGTGGCCGCCCCGCCGCCGTGCCGTTGAGGTCGGACAGCGCCCCGAGGAACGCCTGTTTGGCGCCTGCGGCCAAAGCGGGAAGCTGCGGCCCAGTTGCACTTTGGGACAGTACACTCAAATCGATAGATTGCAGCCGCGACGTGAACGTTTTCAGTGCGATTCCGGTCGCATCGGCGCGAATGCCTGCTTCGTTCGTTGCCAGCATCTGAGCATCCAGTCGAACGAGAGCTCGATCAATACTTGCGACCTGTCCCGTATCGCCGGACATTGCCGCAGCAACATCCTTCTTGATCCCGAAGGTCAGTTCGTCCCCCAGCGTCGAAAGATTCCTTGAGAGACGCGCATTCGAGTGCCGCATGAGGAAATTCTGGGCCAGATCACCTATGGTCAATGTTGGCATGTCAAATCTCCATCAGTCGATCGAGCATCGAATTTGCCACCTGAATTACCCGGGCGTTTGCGGCATAGGATTTCTCGATCAGCATCAGCGTTCTCAGCTCGTCATCCGTGTCGACGCCCTCGGACAGCTCTGCGTCGCGGAACGTGGTCGCGCGCGCCTCGGCGAAGCCCAGGTCGTTGGAAAGCGCATAGGCCGATGCCGTGGAACCTGATACCAGCGAGCCTGCCAGCCCCCCGGCGCTCTGACTGCTTGTTCCCAAAGATGGGTTGGATGGAAGGCGAGCGGAATCCAAAGCGTCCCCAAGCGCATGGAGGAACCGGGCTTCGCCCGAAGGCCCCGGCGCCGCCGCGCCCAAACCGTCCCGCAAGCGGTACAGCGCGCCCCCCGACGCGGGGTCCACCGCCGGATTGACGGACAACCGCTGCGCAAGTCCCGAAGCGGCTGGAACGGTCAATGCGCTACCGGCCTCCGTGAACAACCCCGCGGCGCCAGGCGCCAGCGTCGAGTCGAGCCCGGCTTCGGAGAAGCGTTCGATCATGTCTCGCGCAAACGCGTCCATCTTCTCTTGGGCGGCGGGAAGTGCTTCGTCGCGGATCTCGAGCTTGGCCGCGATCGACCCGCCAGCCAAAGCATGGTTGCCCTTTGTGATATCAATCGGGCGACCGTTCAACGTAAGTCCCGACAGAGGGCTTCCAAGGGTCATTGCGGGCGTCATCGCGGGCATCTCGGTAAAGCCGATCTTTCCGGCCTTGCCGTCGATCAGGATTGCCCCGTTTTCGGTCACAAGGGCGATGCTCCCATCATCGCGCGGCATTTCTTTCACCGGCACGAGATCCGAGATGGTGTCGACCGTACGGCGTCGCTGATCCAGAAGGCTGTTCGTATCCTGGCCCAAAGCTGCGGCGCGGATAATATCCTTGTTCAGGGTTTCCAGCCGGCTGAGGCCTTCGTTCAAGGAATTCACGTCTTTGGCAATTCCTTTCTCAACCGTCAAACGTTCATCCTGAATGGCCTGTCCGGCCTGATTGACATGGTCGGACAAGCGAGTTGCTGCGGTAAGGACGTTCTGAAGACGGACAGTCGAGCCGGGCTGGCTGGCAGCTGAGGTCAAGCTTGCTGAGAATGCGGCGACCTTCGCGGAGAGCGAATCAGGATCCTCGGCTCGCCCGATCGCATCTGCGACCTTGTTCGCCGCGCCGAGACGGACATTGATACCCGCCGCATTGGCGTCCGCTTCCCGTCTTGCTGACAAGACTGCCGCCGTTTCGCGTCGGGAAACACCTGTGCTGGATACGCCGCCATACGGCGCGGAACTGAGTTCCAGTTGACGTGCTGCGTAACCCGGCGTCATCGCGTTGGCGATGTTCGTTGATACAGTCGCGGCGGCGCGACCGGTGACGGTCAGACCAGAGGCAGCGGAAGAGAGGGCGGCGGAAATGCTCATTTTTCAGATCACCGCTTCAGGTTCGCTGTTTCCTGCAACATCTCGTCGACGGTCTGGATGACCTTTGCGTTCGACGAGTAGGCACGCTGCGTTTGGATCAGCTGCGTAAGCTCCATCGCGACGTCGGTGGTAGACGCTTCCCGTGTGTATCCGGCCGTCTCACCAACGGGCCCGGTGCCAGCATCCCACATGAAAAGGTTACCCGATTGCAGTGAAACCTCGAAAGTTCCGCTGTCCGAAGCCGTAAGCCCATTGGGGTTTGCAACGTCGACTACCGGAACCTGATAAATCGGCCGCGTGAAGCCAGAGTCGTAGATTGCGTGGATGACGCCCTTGGGATCGACCTCGACCCCGGCAAAGTTGCCCACCGTGGATCCATTCTTCGAAATGTTTGACGGAGCGAAGGTCGAGTTCAACTGCGTGATGCCACCACCTTCGTTCAGCAAACCGATATCCACGCGAATTTCTGCGCCGTTGACGTCCATGATCAGTTCACCTGTCGCGGCATCGTAATCCGCAGCGGGCGTCACCGAAGCCAAAGTACCGCCGCCCACCGTCAAGTCATTGAACGATAGGTCAAACGTCCCAACGTTTGCCGCTGTGCCAAGGTCGGTGACCTCAAGTTGCCAAGTATTGGCTGCGGTCGAAGTGAACCCAAAGGTTAGCTGCTCGGTCTGGCCCAAGTTACCGTAATATTCGATCGTAAGCTCATGTTGCGCGCCGATGTTCCCCGGCTCGGAATCCGATGACGGCAGGTTCAGGGCAAGTTTCATCTCATCCGTCGGGTTCGCCGCGAACTGGTTGTGGAACACGCTCACCGGGCGGAGCGCATCCGAACTGTCGCGGGCAAACTTCGGAAATGTACCGTCGATATTCGCCGGAATGCCCAGAAGTACCTGCCCGGTCGCATCGACGAGGAAACCTTGGGCATTCGGGCGGAAAGAGCCGGTCGTCTTGAGTCCCAATGTCGCGCCACCATCAGTGTCGGTATAATCCCGAACCGGCAAGAAGCCGCGCCCATTGATGGCAATGTCTGTTGCATTGCTCGTCGTTTGCAACTGGCCACGCTCATCGACCAGTCGCATGTTCGAGGTCGTGATACCGCCGGCCGTATACTTCGCACCCGCGCCGCCATTGACGACAAGCGTGTGGAAGTCCGTGGTCGAGCGCTTGTATCCGTAGGTCGCCGAGTTCGCGATATTGTCGGAAATGCTTGCCAACCTTTCGGCATTGGCGCTCAGGCCGCTGACACCCGCTGCGAGCGAAGAGGAAATCGACATGGGACTAGGCTCCTTTAATCTCCGGATCCTCCGGTGTTTCCCAATCGTTACGTCACCGACCTTAACGGCCCCCTAACGCGTCCCGTTTCTGCGCAGCAAAACGATCTCGATCCTGTTGTTCCGCACATCCAGACGATTGCGGTGCAGCGGTTCCTTGTCCCCGTGAGCTTCCGTGCGGTCCAGCCTGGCGTCACCGATCCATCCCGAAGCCAGCAGCGTACGCACGGATTCAGCGCGAGAGGTCGATAAAGGCCAAGACGATCGCGTGCGGGTCGCCGCAAGATCCGATCGGACATGCGCCTTGATCGCGACCTTGTTCTTCTGATCACGGAAGACGTCATCGACCACGGCCACCAGATCGCGCATCAGCCGCGTCGGGCGCCCGCTGGAAGGCTCGAACAATGGGGCGCCTGGAAGATCGAACAGGTCCACGACGAGGCCCTCGTCCGTAACCCGCGTCAGAATATGCTGCAACAAATCGTCGCCCACGTCACTTTCGCCCGAATTGGCCACGAAGTGTTCGAGCACATCCTGGAAATTATCCTCTTCCTCACTGTTTGCCGGCGCAGGGGCTTGGGATGGTTGGATTACAGGGGGCGAGTCGAGCAAGGATCGCGCGCCCCCTGACTCGCGTGACACCGGAATTTCAGGACTGAAATAGTCGGCAAGGCCGGCTCTCTGTTCCTCCGACGTTGCATTCAGAAGCCACATCATCAGGAAGAACGCCATCATCGCGGTTACGAAGTCCGCATAGGCGACCTTCCAGGCGCCCCCATGATGGCCCCCGCCCACAATGTTCTTCTTTCGCTTGATAATGACCGGTGCGTTGCCCCCTGCCATGACAATTCCCTCTTTGTTCCCCAGGGTCGGGTTTAAGGGACCGGTGTGAAGAGGACGCTAACAGTTAAAACCCGCTTGGTAATTCCCGATCTCGCCTAAGTTCCGTCGGGAAGGAGATCGCGATGCCCCGAAACAACCTTGAGATATACGATACCGAGGCTGACCGTTGGTGGTCGGACGACGTGAGGTGGATCCGAACCCTTAAAAACATGGTCCCCGGCCGACTTAAATGGTTCGATCGGCATTTTGATTGGCATGGAAAAACGGTGTTGGACCTGGGATGTGCCGGGGGGTTCATGGCGGAAGCCCTGGCGAAACGTGGCGCGAATGTGACGGGCATCGATCCTGCAAAGAGGGCGATCGCTGCGGCGAAACAGCATGCCGCGTCGCAAGACCTTGAGATTCGTTACGATGTCGGAACGGGAGAAGACATGGACTATCCCGACGCCAGTTTCGACGCCGTGGTCTGCGTCGATGTGCTGGAGCACGTTCGCGATCTTGATGCTGTCTTGGCCAATGTCGCACGCGTTCTTCGCCCCTCCGGACGATTCTTCTTCGATACGCTGAATCGAAACGCAATTTCCCGCCTCGCCGCGATCAGTATTTCGGAAGACCTCTTGAAGGTCCTGCCCAAAGGCACTCATGACCCACAGTTGTTCATCACGCCTGACGAACTCTCTGCGGCTTTGACCAAGGCTGGGTTGGCTCAGGTAAGATCGACAGGGCTGGGTCCGCGCGGCATCGATTGGCGCGGTGACCTGATCTTCGGGCCGTTGCCGTTCAAGACGGTGATCTATATGGGTTTTGCCGAAAAAATATAATGAGCAAAAAGCCCGCCGGCCAATCGACCGACGGGCTTTTCGATACTGCCAGGTTAGGCGAGCGTCGCCCGTTACAGGCTGCGCTCGACCTCCTCGCGGGTGAAGATCTCGATGACATCGCCCGGGCGGATGTCGTCGTAATTCTCGAACGCCATACCGCATTCCTGACCCGAGATGACCTCGGACACTTCGTCCTTGAAGCGCTTCAGGGTCTTCAGCGTGCCTTCGTGGACCACGACATTGTCGCGAAGAAGACGAACACCAGCAGCCCGGCGTGCGACGCCTTCGGTCACCAGACAACCGGCAACATTGCCGACCTTGGTGACCTTGAAAACCTCTTTGATCTGGGCATAGCCGATGAAGGTTTCACGAACCTCGGCCGACAGAAGCCCCGAGGCCGCCGCTTTCACATCGTCCACGAGGTCGTAGATCACGCTGTAGTAGCGGATTTCGACGCCCTTCTGGTTCGCGGTCTGCCGTGCGGATGCATTGGCCCGCACGTTGAAGCCCATGATCGGAGCTCCGGATGCTTCCGCCAGACCGACATCGGTCTCGGTGATCGCGCCGACACCATAGTGCAGCACGCGCACGCGAACCTCGTCGTTGCCGATCTTCTCCATCGCCTGAACGATGGCCTCGGCCGAACCTTGCACGTCCGCCTTCACCAGGATCGGCAGCTCGGCGACATTCTCGTCCGCCTTCGCCTTGGCCATCATCTGCTCGAGCGTCGTCGCGGCGCCGGCAGCGGCGCGTTTGTCCTTGGCCGCTTTCTGGCGGTACTCGGCAATCTCGCGGGCCTGCGCCTCGGTCTCGACCACGTTGAGGACGTCGCCGGCCTCGGGCGTACCGTTGAGGCCCAACACTTCGACGGGCACGGAAGGGCCGGCCTCTTTCACGCGCTCACCCTTATCGTTCTCCATGGCGCGCACTTTGCCCCACTGCTCGCCGACGACAAAGATATCGCCCTGCTTCAGGGTGCCATGCTGGATCAGAACCGTAGCGACCGGACCACGGCCGACATCGAGCTTTGCCTCGATCACCGCACCTTGGGCGGCACGATCCGGGTTGGCCTTCAGATCGAGCAACTCGGATTGCAACGCGATGGATTCAAGCAGATCGTCAAGGCCCGCCCCGGTGGTCGCCGACACTTCCACGTCCTGCACTTCGCCGGACATTTTCTCGACAATAACCTCGTGCTGCAACAGATCGGTTCGAACCTTGTCGGGATTCGCTTCGGGCTTGTCGCACTTGTTGATCGCCACGATCATCGGGACCTTGGCGGCCTTGGCGTGATTGATCGCCTCGATCGTTTGCGGCATCACGGCGTCATCCGCTGCCACGACGAGAACAACGATGTCCGTCACTTGCGCGCCACGGGCCCGCATCGACGTAAAGGCAGCGTGGCCCGGCGTATCCAGGAAGGTCAGCGTCGTGCCGCTTTCCGACTGCACCTGATATGCGCCGATATGCTGCGTGATTCCACCGGCCTCGCCCTGGACGACACGTGCTTTCCGGATCGCGTCGAGGATCGACGTCTTGCCATGGTCCACGTGGCCCATGATCGTGATGATGGGCGCGCGGTCCTTCAACTCTTCCGGTCGGTCTTCGGTCTGCGTGATGACTTGCTCCACGTCCGAGTCGCTGACGCGCTGGACCTTGTGGCCGAACTCTTCGATGATCAGCTCGGCTGTGTCTTGATCGATGGTCTGCGTCTGCGTGACCATCATGCCGTTCTGCATCAGTGCTTTCACCACGTCGGCGACACGTTCGGACATGCGGTTGGCCAGCTCACTGACCACAATCGCCTCGGGCAATTGAACGGTGCGCGTGACCTTCTCACGATCTTGGTTTTGCCCCATCGCCTTGCGTCGGGCGCGTTCCTGCTGGCGCTTCATGGACGCCATGGACCGTTGCCGGCCGCCTTCGCCACCGGTCAGGGCCTGATTAACGGTCAGCTTGCCGGACCGGCGCTTATCGTCGCCACCTTTGGTGGGCTTCGCGGCGCGATCCCGATCGCGGGTGTCGCGGTCGGTACGGTTCGGCGCGGGCTTGGCTGCGCGCTGCGCCTTCGCCTCGGCTTCGGCGGGATCGACCGCGGGTGCGGCGGGTTCGGCCGCCTTCTCTTTCGCGGCCTGCTCCTCGCGCAGACGCTTGGCGTCCTCCTCGGCCTTGGCCTTGAGGGCTTCCTCACGCTCACGCTCTTCACGTTCCTTGGCCTCGATCTCGGCCTTCTTGCGCTCACGCTCTTCGGCGCGGGCTTTCTCTTCGGCCTCGCGGGCCGCAGCCTCTTCGGACTCGCGCGCCTTTGCGGCGGCAAGTGCTTTCATCCGACGCTCAAGCTCGGCATCCGAAATCCCGGCGGGACGCTTGCGTGGGTCCCCACCGACGGGCTTCGTGGTTCCGCCGCCTTCGGTCTTCGCAGTCGAGGGTTTCGGCGTGACCACGCGCTTGCGCTTGGTTTCGACCACGACGCTCTTGGTCCTCCCGTGGCTGAAGCTCTGCTTCACCTGTCCGGGACGATTTCCACCACGCACGCCGAGGGTCTTCTTGCCGTCGTTCTCACTCATCAGGTCTTCTTCACCTTTCCGGCGTCTTCGTCGCCAACTTCCCGCTTGCGAACGCCTGAAAGCCGCACGGCATCGTCCCTGAAATCCTCAGCGAGTCTGCCTGCGGCAAGCGCCGCATGTATCACACGTTCCCGACCGAAGGACAAACCCAATTCATCCGCGGTCAATATGTCGAAGAAGCTGCCACGCCCCCCAGGGCGATAGAGCTTCGACTTGCCTCTTTCGGACCCGTCGGAGGCCTGCAGGAGGATCCTGCATCTGTCCTTCTCGAGCCAGTCCTTCACCTTCTCGAACCCCGAGATGGCAGCGCCCGCCTTGCGGGCCATCGCCAGTCGGTCGGTCGCGCGCTTGGTCAGTTGCGCCTCGACTTGATCGACCAGATCGTCCGGCACCGAAACTTGCCTTTTCGCACCGCGCGAAAACGCCCGTTTGGCCACCGCCATCTCAAGCGCATCACGCTCGGCCGACACGTACATTCCCCGTCCCGGAAGCTTCGACGCGACATCGGGGAACACCATATCTTCGGGTCCCACGACGAACCGGATGAGCCCGCGCTTCGGGCTCACCTCACCTGTGACCAGGCATTTGCGCTCGGGTTCGTCCGGCGCTGGCTTCGGCTTGCCGCGGCTCACTTAGGCGGTCGCCTCCTCATCGGTTTCTTCCGCGTCGTCTTCTTCCTCGGCGGCCAGGTCCTCGGGGTCCACCCAGCCAAGCTGGATGCGCGCCGTCATGACCATCGCCTGCGCCTCTTCGAGGTCGACTCCGAAATTCTCCAGAAGACCGTCGTCCTTCACGCGCTGTCCGTCGACTGTCGTCCAGCCGCCGGCAAGCTCCCAATCGGCGCAGGTGGCGAAATCCTCCAGCGTTTTCACGCCATCTTCCGCCAGTGCTTCGATCATTTGGGGCGTAAGCCCTTCGAATTCAACCAGGCTGTCCTCGACACCCAGCTCGCGGGCGTGATCGAGGGCCTTCTTGTTCTGCGCTTCGATATAGTCGCGGGCACGAGCCTGAAGCTCTTCGGCGGTGTCATCGTCCACGCCGTCGATCACCGTCAGCTCGTCCAGCTCGACGTAAGCCACCTCGTCGAGGTTGGTGAATCCTTCGGCGACCAGAAGCTGGGCAAAGAACTCGTCCAGATCCAGCGTGTCGACGAACAGCTGCGTGCGCTCCTCGAATTCCTTCTGGCGGCGCGCGCTTTCCTCTTCTTCGGTCATGATGTCGATATCCAGACCGGTAAGCTGGGACGCCAGACGTACGTTCTGACCGCGGCGGCCGATGGCCAGGCTCAACTGCTCCTCGGGGACCACGACCTCGATCCGCTCGGCATCCTCGTCCAAGACGACCTTCGTCACCTCGGCCGGCTGCAGCGCGTTCACCAGGAAGGTCGGCATGTCCTCATTCCACGGGATGATGTCGATCTTCTCGCCCTGAAGCTCGTTCACGACGGCCTGAACGCGGCTGCCGCGCATGCCGACGCAGGCCCCCACGGGGTCGATCGAGCTGTCATACGAGATCACGCCGATCTTCGCACGGCTACCGGGGTCGCGGGCAACCGCCTTGATCTCGATGACGCCCTCGTAGATCTCGGGCACTTCCATCTTGAACAGTTCGGCCATGAACTCGGGTGCGGTGCGGCTAAGGAAAATCTGCGGTCCACGCGGTTCGCGGCGGACGTCCTTGATATAGACGCGGATACGGTCGCCGGTCCGGTAGCTTTCGCGGCCGATCTTCTCGTTGCGGCGCAAGACGCCCTCGCCAGGGTTCAAGTCGACGATGACGTTGCCGTATTCCTCGCGCTTGACGGCAACGTTGATGATCGTGCCGATCCGGTCCTTGAATTCCTCGAACTGCTTGTCCCGCTCGGCCTCGCGGACCTTCTGCAGAATGACCTGTTTGGCGGACTGGGCGGCGATCCGCCCCATCTCGACCGGCGGAACCTCTTCCACGTAGGTCTGGCCGATCTGCGGATCCGCCATGTATTGCTTCGCTGTCTCGACCGTCATCTCGGCCTGATAGTTCTCCAGTTCCTCGTCCTCGACCACGGTGCGCACACGGGTGAAGGTCGCGCGGCCGGTCTTGCGGTCGATGGATACGCGAATGTCCATTTCCGAGCCATAGCGCGACTTGGCGGCCCGGGCGAGGCTCTCTTCCATGGCTTCGACCACCAGACCGGGGTCGATCTGCTTCTCGCGCGCGACGGCCTCGGCGGTCTGGAGAAGCTCAAGCTGGTTGGCAGAGGTGATGGCCATGTGGCTCTAGTCCTTCTGGTCGGGAAGACGCGCATCGTCTTCACTGTCGATGATGGTTTGCACTTCGTCGAACTGGGTCTCGTCGATCTCGCCCTTGTCCTTGCGGCTTTTCAGAACGTCCCGGATCAGGTCGTCGGTCAACACCAGCTTGGCGTCCGACAGCCAGTCGAATTGCAGCCCGATGGTGCCTTCCTCGATCTCAACAAGCACTTCCGAGCCTTCGACGCCGGCCAGCACGCCCTTGAAGCGGCGGCGACCGTCGATCATCTCGGTCGTCTCGATCTTGGCGACATAGCCCTCCCACATCTCGAAATCCTTGAGACGGGTCAGCGGACGGTCGATCCCGGGAGACGAGACTTCCAGATTGTAGGCATCCTCCAACGGGTCCTCGACGTCCAGATGCGCCGACACCGCGGTCGAAATGATCGCACAGTCATCCACTTCGATCCCGCCTTCCGGACGGTCGGCCATGATCTGCACGGTGGGCGTCTTGCCGCCTTGATAGCGGACGCGCACCAGCTCGAAACCCAGATCCTCGATCACGGGCGTCACCACCTCGGCGAGGCGGCGGTCGATGCTGGCCTTGGCAATCAGGTCCGACATGTCTGAAACGGGACTCCTACTAGATACGTTCGTATTCCGGCACAAAAAAACGGGCCCGCGGCCCGTTCGAAAGCGTCCGGTGGGCTTCGGGTTTGGACCCCGATGCGCCGCTGTTGAAGGGCACATAATCCAACGCGCCGGGGAATGCAAGATGGGCTATTCCCGCTTCAAACGATCCATCTCGCGCACCAGTGCTGCGCTGATCCCGGGCTCGCTCAGCGCGTGACCCGCATGGGGAACGAAGATCAGCTTCGAGCGGTCCCACGCCTTGTGCAGGGCATGCGCCGATACCGGCGGGCAGATCATGTCGTACCGGCCCTGCACGATGGTGCCGGGAACGTCCTTCAGCTTCTCGATCTCGCCCAGGATCTGTCCGTCGTAGTCAAGGAAGCCCTGGTGCGTGAAATAATGGTTTTCCAGGCGGGCGAAGGCTCGGGCATAATCGGCCGGGCTTTCCCCGGACGGACCGTCATTGTCGATCGACGCCAGCGTGTTCTCCCACGCGGCCCATGCGCGGGCGAACCGCACCTCGGTCATCATCTCGCCCGAGAACAGGCGTTTGTGATAGGCCGCGACCAGATTGTCCCGCTCGTCCTCCGGGACGAGGTTGGTGAAGCGCTGCCAAAGGTCGGGCCAGAACCGCCCGGCCCCGCCGGCATAAAACCAGTCAAGCTCGGCCTGCGTCATCAGGAACACGCCGCGCAGCATCAGGTGCCGGACCCGCGTCGGATGCGCTTCGCCGTAGATCAGGGCCAGCGTGGCCCCCCAGGATCCGCCGAACACGATCCAGTCCTCGATCCCCAGAGTCTTCCGGATCAGCTCGATATCCGCGACCAGGTGCCAGGTGGTATTGTCTTGGACGCTCGCATGTGGGCGCGACCGGCCACAGCCGCGCTGGTCGAACAGCACGATCCGATAATGCTCGGGGTCGAAGTACCGGCGCATCGACGGAGAGCATCCACCGCCCGGACCGCCATGCAGCACCACGACGGGAACACCTTCGGGGTTGCCACATTGCTCGACATACACCGAATGCCCGTCGCCCACCGCCAGCATTCGCTGGTCGAACGGGTCGATCCGGGGATAGAGATACGCCGCCGCGCTCTTTTGCCCTGCCGCCTTGTCCATACACCGCCTATATAGCCCCGAAGCCGCCCCTGCGAGGGGTGTATCAGCCAAAATGACGGAAAGGTCGCCCATGTCCTCTATCGACCAAACCGAGATCGACAAATTCAGCGCCATGGCAGCCGAGTGGTGGGATCCCACCGGCAAGTTCAAACCCCTGCACGAGATGAACCCCTGCCGTCTGGACTACATCACCCGCCAGATCGCCGCGCAGTTCGGCCGCGACCTGAAGACCGACCGTCCGTTCGAAGGTCTGAGCCTTTTGGACGTGGGTTGTGGCGGCGGCCTGCTGGCCGAGCCGATGACACGACTTGGCGCCCGTGTGACCGGCATCGACGCGGCCGAGCGGAATATCCCCGTTGCACAGACTCACGCCGCCGAGCAGGGCCTAGACATCGAATACCGGGCGGCCACGGCCGAAACGCTTGCGGACGAAGGCGCGGCGTTCGACGGCGTGCTTGCCATGGAAATCGTCGAGCACGTCGCGGATCCGGCCGAGTTCATAGCCACATGCGATCGGCTGACGAAGCCCGGCGGGCTTTTGATCTGTTCGACACTGAACCGCACCACGAAAAGTTTTGCGCTGGCCATCGTCGGGGCCGAATGGGTTCTGGGCTGGCTGCCCCGGGGGACGCATGACTGGAACCGGTTCATAACGCCGGACGAGTTGCGCCAGATGATCGATTCCACCGACCTGACCTGTGTCGACAGGACCGGGATGGTCTTCAACCCCGTGGCGTGGCGATGGTCGCTGTCGGACCGGGATCTGTCGGTGAACTACGTCACCGGGTCCGTCAAATCGTAAAAGGCCGATCGGCTGTCAGACTGGGGACGCGTCGCCGCGCCGTGTCCACCTGATCGAGGTCGAGATCAAGAACCACGACGCCCGGCTCCTCTCCCATATCCAGCAGGACTTCGCCCCAGGGTCCGACCACCATGCTGTGACCATATGTCTTGCGGGGACGACCAGCCTGCGCCTCGTGCTGGCCCGATTGCGCGGGGGCAAGGACGAAGCAGCCGGTCTCGATCGCACGGGCGCGCAGCAACGGCTCCCAATGGGCGGCACCAGTGACGGGGGAAAAAGCGGACGGGATGGTCAAGATCTGCGCACCGTTCTGGGCAAGCAGCCGGTAGAGGTGGGGAAACCGGACGTCATAGCAGACTGTTATTCCGACGCCGACATCCCCGATCCTCGTGACAACCGCAGTCTCGCCGGGTCTGTAGCCCGCGGATTCGCGGTAACTCTCGGTCTCGGACACCTCGACGTCGAACATGTGGATCTTGTCGTAACGCGCGACAATCTGACCATCCGGACTCACGAGGAACGAGCGGTTGGCGAACCGCTCCTCCTCTGTCTTCACCGCGAGAGAGCCGATGAGGACGTGAACCCCAAGCTCGGCCGCGGCCTGCTGCAAGGCGGCCAGGGTGGGATCTTCAGCCTCCGGGCGCAGGACGGTCTTCTGATGGGCCCGGTCGGCTGAAACGCAATTCGTGACCTCCGGCGTCACAATCAGAGCCGCCCCCTGCCCTGCCGCATCGCGCACATGGTTCAGCGTAACAGGCAGGTTCGCAGCGGGATCGTCCGAGGATCGAAGCTGAAGAAGCCCCACCCTCATCCAAGCATCGGATCAAGTTTTCCCTCGCGATCGAGCTTCGCGAGGTCGTCGTATCCACCGACATGGGCGCCATCGATGAAAATCTGCGGGACGGTGCGGCGCCCGCTTGCACGCTCCATCATCTTTTCGCGCAGGCCCGGATCGGATGACACATCCGTCTCGATGAACGCGGCGTCCTTGGATTTCAGAAGGCGCTTGGCGGCATGGCAGTACCCGCAAAGCGGCGTAGTATAGATTTCTACGTTCGACATGATATCCTCGAGTGTTCTGACGTCTTGCCCCCGATCTAGGCGTCCTTCACCACCCGTGCCAGTGTCACGACGCGAACGTCTGCCGCCCGCGCCGAAAGACACGCGTCCGCGCAGGCCGACAGGGTCGCGCCGGACGTCATGACATCGTCGATCAGAACCACGTTCCGGCCCTGCATCACAGCACCGTGGACAGGGTCGGCCGAAATAGCGCCTGACATCGTTTCGAACCGGTCCGCAAGCGTCGTCCTCTCTTGCTTCGGGGTGCGGCGGATGCGGCGAAGGGCCATGGGCGCCACTTCTGCACCGGCGATCCGACCAACCTCGCGCGCCAGAAGCGCAGCCTGATTGTATCGTCTTGCGATTAGACGCGTCCAGTGAAGCGGAACCGGCACCAGCAACGGGTCGACCGGCATCACCCCCTCGGCCGCGCGGGCCATCCATTGGGCGGCAGGGCGGACAAGATCCAGACGGTCCCCATGCTTCAGACGCAAAACCATTTGCCGCGCCGCACCCGCATAGATCATAGCTGATCGGCCTTTGGTCCACGGGCGAACGATGGACAAGCAATCGTCGCAACGCAGCCCGTCCTCGGCGTTTTCGCCGGGCAACGGCACCCCGCATAACCCGCACAGGCACCCGTCCAGAAACCGCGCCTCGACCCAGCATGCACCACACAGGCCGCCCGTCGTGTCGACTTCGGCCTCGCACAGCGAACAGCTTGGCGGGTAGATCACGCCAAGCGCGGTTTGCAACAGTCCCATCCGATCTTACCTTCCTGCCATGACCGCCGATCCACCCAAGCTGACCGACCGCCCCGCCCTTCTGCGCCGACGCGACCGCACGACGCGGTCCGGCCTGTTCCTGCACGAGATCGCCGCCGATCAGGTGAAGGAAAGACTGGAAATGGTTAAACGATCGTTCACGGACGTGGCGGTCGTGACCGGGCAGCCTGAATTCTGGTCAAGTCAGTTTCCCGGTGCGACCATGATCGCCGATACCCCGACCCTCGACGCAGAACCTGCATCGTTCGACCTGGTGATCCACGCCCTTGCCCTGCACTGGGCCGACGATCCGATCGGCCAGATGGTGCAATCACGCCGTACTCTGCGACCCGATGGCCTGTTCCTGTCAGCCAGCTTCGGCGGTCAGACCTTGTCGGAACTGCGCCTTTCCCTGTCCGAGGCCGAAGCCAACGTGCGTGGTGGATTGTCGCCCCGCGTCGCCCCCATGATCGACCTGCGCGACGCAGGTGGCCTTCTGCAACGCGCCGGTCTGTCCCTGCCAGTGGCGGATACCGAGCGTTTGACCGTGTCCTACGCCGACGCTTTTGCCCTGATGCGCGAACTTCGCGGGATGGGTGAGGCGAATGCCTTGGCATCAAGGGACAGGCGGTTCGCGCCCCGTCGGATGTTTGACACGGCCGCGCGCATTTACCGCGACAAATTCCCCGCGGCTGACGACCCCGCGCGGATCCGGGCGACGTTCGAGCTTATGCACCTTTCGGGATGGGCCCCGGACGACAGCCAACCCAAGCCGCTGCGCCCGGGGTCGGCCAAGTCGCGGTTGGCCGATGCATTGCGAACGGACGAACACAGCCTGCGCGACGATTCGCAGCAGCGCGGAGATTGACCCCCCAAGGCAATTCTATATGCCGACCGGAAGCCCAGGACCCTGAGGACGAAAGACATGCTGGACGGTAAAGCGACCGACAAACCGATGTTCACCGCCGCCGACGCGGAACGTCCCGAACATGCTCGACAGGACCACCCGAAGGTGCCGCCCGCCCGGATCGGCGTGCTGCTGGCCAATCTGGGAACACCTGACGGATACGATTACTGGTCGATGCGACGGTACCTGAGCGAGTTCCTGTCGGACAAGCGCGTCATCGACTATTCGCCCCTTATCTGGCAGCCGCTGTTGCAGGGCGTGATCCTGTCGAAGCGGCCATTCTCGTCCGGGGCGGCCTACAAGTCGATCTGGAACGAGGATGCAGGCGAGAGCCCGTTGATGACGATCACCAAGTCTCAGACGGTGAAGTTGCGCGAGGCGTTGAACCAGCGGTTCGGCGATGACGTGCGGGTCGAGTTCTGCATGCGGTACGGCAATCCGTCGACGATGTCGAAGGTGGACCAGATGATCCGGGAGGGGTGCCAGAAGATCCTGTTCTTCCCGCTCTACCCCCAATATGCCGGGGCGACCACGGCCACCGCGAACGACCAGTTCTTCCGCGCCCTGATGAAGGCCAAATGGCAGCCGGCGTCCCGCACCGTGCCCCCCTATTTCGACCGCACTACATACATCGACGCACTGGCAAGGTCCGTCGAACGCAGCTACGGCGCGCTCGACACCAAGCCCGACATGCTGGTGTGCTCCTATCACGGGGTGCCACAGCGATATCTGATGGAGGGCGATCCGTACCATTGTCAGTGCCAGAAAACGACACGCCTGCTGAAGGAGCGGCTGGGCTGGGACGACACCCAGATCAAAACCACATTCCAGAGCCGTTTCGGCCCCGAGGAATGGCTGCAGCCCTATACCGTCGAGGAAGTGGCACGCCTGGCCGAGCGCGGGATCAAAAATATCGCCGTGTGCGCCCCGGCATTCTCGTCCGATTGCATCGAGACGCTGGAAGAGATCAACGAGGAAATCAGGGAGAGCTTCGAGGAAGCCGGCGGCGAGAAGTTCACCTACATCCCGTGCCTCAATGACGACGACGCGCATATCGCGGCGCTGGAAGAGGTCATCGTGGAAAACCTGTCGGGCTGGATCTGAAAACAGGCACAAAAAAAGGCGACCGCTGAGCGATCGCCTTTTCGAAGTTCAATGCGTGTCGGATCAGTCCGAAGCGGCAACCGCGGCCACGACGGCCAGCAGCAGCAGCGGGATCACGATGCCAGCCGAGGACGACGAGGATTCTTCCACGACGACGGCGGGCTCCATCACGGGCTCAACCACGACCATGCCGCCGGCATACGCACCGGTGGCAGCAACGGAGAGAGCGGCAGCAAGAGCGAGTTTCTTCATGTCATTACTCCAGTTTAGCCTGGTGCCTAGAATTTAACGAGGCGGCAGCAGGCACCTAAAGACTGTACCTCGACCGTGGTATAAGCACCAATAGTTACATCACGCAAATGCCACTGCCGCGTGATTGGTTCCACCGCCGCCTGAATCTGTCAAATGAGCAACACCTGCGTGCCGTTCGAGGTCATCGAATACAGTTCGGCAATATGCTCATTATAAAGGCCGATGCAGCCGTTGGACGATCGACGCCCGATCTTGCGGGTGTCTTGCGTTCCGTGGATGCGATAATACTGCCAACTCAGATACAATGCATGCGTTCCAAGCGGATTGTCCGGGCCGGGACCGATAAAGTCCGGCCATTCTGGGTTGCGCTGCTTCATCTCGGGTGTCGGCGCCCAGCTTGGCCCCTCGACCTTGCGAATCACTTCGGTCCGGCCCCGGCGCGTCAGGTCGTCGGTCTGAGGCACAGATGTCGGGTACAGCTTGTACACGCTCTCGTCCTCGCTCCAGTAATGGAGGGCGCGCGAAGAGATGTCGCAAAGAATCGCACCGCCCGTCAACGTGTCGAAATAGGGCTGCCAGTCCAGGGTTCGGAAGCTGGAGGCATTGCGCCTCGTGTTGTCCGAGACGGGGGCGCGAAATTCCGTGGACCCGTTCTGCTGCGCGATCGCCGGGGCGGCCAGAAATGAAGCCGCGCCCGCGGCCACAAAGGAACGCCGGCTCAGGCCGAACTTGTGTTTCGTCGTCATTGTGATCTGCCTCTGGGAAATGCTCGTTTCCTACGGCCTTAAAGTATCGTGAACCGGGACACGCCGCAAATCACGCAGGCGTCAATCCGCTGACCCTAGATTGAACACGAGGGCGACAGAAGTTAGAGGCATTCGCTGATCCGACCCGGAGTGAACACCAATGACGCCCATCCGCTTGATCGCCGCCGCGGCGCTTGTGATGACCGCAACGGCCTGCGCTGCGCCGCCTCCGCCGGTTCAGCTGGGGCCCGACGGGCGCCCGCTTCCACAGCTTTACCGCATCGACCCGATCGAACGCGATCGCGTCCAGATTCGGTTCCTGGATGGAATGAACGCCATCCGGCAGGCAGCCGGAGCCCCGCCCGTGGCACTGAATTCCGAGCTTACGGCGGCCGCAGCCACCCATTCCCGGGACATGAGCGTGCAGAACCGACCATGGCACTTCGGGTCTGATGGATCGTCGCCTGTGGATCGGGTGCGTCGCGTGGGCTATACAGGCCGCCTTCTGGGCGAGAACATTTCCGAGACCTACGAGACCGAGCTTGAGACGCTTGCCGCCTGGATGGAAACACCCGAGACACGGGACATCGTCACGGACCCCCGTGCGCGTGACCTCGGTTTCGATTGGTACCAGGAAGAGAACGGCAAGATCTGGTGGACCATGGTCACCGGAACCCGAGACGCCGCCGCGATCCGAACGACAGAAGGCGTGGCCGTCGCGCCTCCCGCGGGGCGCTGACGCCCTACTGAGCCGCGGCCGGGGCGGGCGTGCCGTCGGGGCTGGGCTCGACAATCGCCCCGGGCGCCGGGACAGCGGGGGTTGCCTGCATCAAAACTGGGCCGGGCATTGGCACGGCGGGCGCCATCAGGGCCTGTTGTCTGGCCTGCAAGGCTTCTGCCTGTTCCCGGGTCATGTCGGCTTCGGCCGGGTAGATGCTGATCGGCGTCCCGTTCTTCACCATGGCATATATCTTCTCGACCTCGCGGTCGGTCACCGCGATGCAGCCCCACGTCCAGTCGTCTGGGGCATCCTTGCGATAAGTCGGCCCGCGCCCGTGGATGAAGATATCGCCCCCCGGCGGTTTGCCCAGCCGCTTGGCTTCGGCAATGTCGTCCGCGTTGGGATAGCTGACGCCGATCGACAGGTGAAAGCGGCTGTTGGGATTGCGCTTGTCGATCAGGTAATGCCCTTCGGGCGTGCGACCGTCGCCTTCGATCTTCTTGTCGCCAGTGGGTGCAAACCCAAGTCCGATGTCGTAATCCTCAAGCACCTTCGTCCCGTTCAGAAGATACATCTTCCTTTCTTCCTTGAAGACCAATACCCGCGTGACCTCAGGCCCGTCATAGGTCAGAAATTTGCTTGTCGGGCCGCAAGCGCTCAGCCCCAGAAGGAAGACGACGATCAGGATCGCGCGCGATAGCGTCATTGAAATGCTCTGCTTGCCTACGGGGTTTTCTTTCCCTGTATCGCCATTTCCATACCGTCGAAAGCCGCGCCACGCCCCTCACGTTCCTGCGAGGCGGTTTGTTGCCGTCAAGCCCGGTGGAACGCGGCCGCAAGCTCTACATGCGTGGACCAGCGAAACTGGTCGATCACCCGGATCCATTCCAGCGCATAGCCCCCCTCGATCAGGATCGCCGCATCCCGGGCAAAGCTTATGGGGTTACAGGACACCGCGGCGATGTGCGGCACGCGCGACTGGGCCAGTTCGCGGCACTGCGCTTCGGCCCCCGCACGGGGCGGGTCAATGATGGCGGCATCAAAGCGATCCAGCTCGGACGCTATCAGAGGATCGCGAAAAAGATCCCGCGTCTCTGCCGTCAGGGGACGATGGCCCTTCGCCTTTCGCCATGCAGTTTGCAGGGCTTCGGTCATCGCGGCGTCGCCTTCGACCGCGTGCAAGTCGCAGCGGCGGGACACGGGCAGGGCAAAAGTTCCGCACCCGGCGAACAGATCGACGACGCGGCGAGCATCACCCAGCGCGCGGGACACGCACGCCAGAAGCGCAGCCTCGGCATGGGCCGTGGCTTGGACGAACGCACCGGGGGGCGGCGTCATGGGAACGCCGGCCAGCGACAGGTACGGCGCGCGGTCGGTCAGCACCGGCTCTCCGGCGACGGACAGGCGGGCGAACCCGGCTTTCCCCGCCAGCGCAACCAAGTCCGTCAGAATGCTGCGATCGGGCGAGGCGCACCCGGTGACTGCGACATCCAGGCCCGCGGGTCCGTCGATGACCTGGATCGAGAGGTCCGATTTCGCCTTGGCCAACCGGGCGGTCATTGTCTCAAGCGCCGGGAGGGCATCGAGGATGCGCGGCGTGACCACGCGACATTGGTCCACCGCGGTAACGTCGGTCGAGCGGCGAGTGTGAAAGCCGACGATGACATCCCCCTTGGTGCGCCGCCCGGTGAAGACGGCTCGGCGCCGGGATCTCGGAGAAGACGTTGCGATGCCCACCACGGGTGCAGGGAGGTCGCGGGCTGCCATGGCTTGCTTCACGACGTCTATCTTCCACCGGCCGACGAACGGATCGGCCGCGTGCATCAGGGAACACCCGCCGCACCGATCGTAATGAGGACAATCCGGCGCCACGCGGGCGTCTGACCGCTCCACGATCACCGGCGCCTCCATGCGATCGCCCGTCACACCGCCTTCCACCACTTCCCCCGGCAGGGCGCGTGGCACGAAGACGGGACCCGGCGCAATTCCGTCGCCCTTGTGTCCGAGGCGTTCGACCGTCAGGCGCATTCTATTCTGCGGCCTCGTCATAGCGCATGAACCCGCCCGACTGGCGCTTCCAATATCGGGCGTAAATGCCGTCCTTGCGCAGAAGATCGGGATGGGTGCCTTCCTCGACGATGCGGCCCTCTTCCAGAACGATGATCCGGTCCATGTTCGCCAGGGTGGACAAGCGGTGCGCGATGGCCAGAACGGTCTTGCCCTCCATCACCCGGTCGAGCGCCTCCTGGATCGCCGCCTCGACCTCGGAATCCAGGGCCGAGGTCGCCTCGTCCAAGACGAGGATCGGCGCGTCCTTCAGAATGGCCCGCGCAAGGGCGATGCGCTGACGCTGACCGCCCGACAGCTTCACGCCGCGCTCGCCCAGATGCGCGTCATACCCGCTTCGCCCCTTGTGATCCTTCATCTTCAGGATGAACTCGTGCGCTTCCGCCTGTTTCGCAGCCTCGATCATCTCGTCCTCGGTCGCGTCGGGGCGCCCGTACAGGATATTCTCGCGGGCCGAGCGATTGAACATCGCGGTCTCCTGCGTGACCATACCGATCCGCTGGCGCAGCGTCTCCTGCGCGACCTCGCGGACATCCTTGCCAGCCACGCTGATCCGCCCGCCCTCGGTGTCGTAGAGCCGTAGAAGAAGCGCGACCATCGTGGACTTGCCTGCACCGCTGGCGCCCACGACGCCCAGCTTTTCTCCTTCATGCAGGGTTACGCTGACATCGCGCAGACCACCCTCCTGGCGGCCGTAGGTGAATGTCACGTCCTCGAACTTCACCTCGGACCCGGCGGGCAAGGCATCCGCATAGGCGGGATCGGTCAGCTGGTGCGGCGGGGTCAGAGTGTTCATCCCATCCTCGACCTCGCCCACGTTGGAATACATCGCCATCAGGGTGAAACTGACCCAACCGGTCATCTGCGCGATCCGGATCGAGATCGCACCGGCCGCCGCGATGTCCCCCGGCGTCGCCGCGCCACGGGACCACAGCCACAGTGTGCCGCCGATCAGCAGGACCGGCAGGATCCCCGCCAGCGTCATCAGCGTGAAGCGGAACCCGGCGCTGAGGATCCCGAAATCGACGACCTTGGTGCGGAACGTCGCGATGGAATCCAGCGCGGCGCGATCTTCGTGATCGTCATGGGCGAACAGCTTGACTGTCTTGATGTTGGTGATCGTGTCGACAACCTGGCCCGACACCATCGCCCGGCTGGCCGCCCGCGCCTTCGACCGGGTGCGGATCCGCGGCATGAACCAGCGAATGGTTAGAAGATAGCCAGCCAGCCAGACGAACAGCCCGACCGCCATCCAGATATTGATGGTTCCGACCAGCAGCGCGGCGCCCACCAGCGAGGCCAGCGCGAAGCAGACCACGTTGATGAACTCCGACGCGACATCGGTGATCGCGCGGGCCGTCTGCATCTGCTTTTGCGCGATGCGCCCGGCGAAATCGTTGTCGAAGAACGTCACTGCCTGGCCCAGCGTCCACCGGTGCAGGCGCATCAGCACCATCGGGTTCACATTCGGCGATACCATGATCGAGTTCGACGCCGACGACAGTCCGAACATGATCGGGCGGAAGATCAGAAAAAAGGCCAGCGTGCCGATCAACAGCGTCGCATTCTCGCGGAAATAGTCGGCAACCGACGCGGTGCCGGCAGCCGAGTCGACCACGCTGCCGAGAAGAAGCGCCGTGAACACCTCGGCCGTGCCGGCAATGGCCGAGAACAGTCCGGCCAGCGCCATCCACCCCCACGCCCCCGACAGGGCCCAGACGAAGAACTTGCCCAGACTCCGCGGCGGGGGTCCATCCGCAGGACGGAAGGCGTCGATCAGGTTCGCGATGCGCCACATCATTCAGCGGCCTCCAGTTCGAGAAATCCACCCGATTGCCGGGCCCAGAGGCGCGCGTAGAGGCCCCCGGCGGCAATCAGGTCGTCATGCGCGCCCTCTTCGACGATCCGGCCGTCGTCCAGAACGACAATCCGGTCCATCCGGGCGATGGTCGAAAGGCGGTGCGCGATGGCGATGACGGTCTTGCCTTCCATCACCTTGTACAGAGTTTCCTGGATCGCCGACTCGACCTCGGAATCAAGGGCCGACGTCGCCTCGTCCAGGACGAGGATCGGCGCGTTCTTCAGGATCGCACGGGCCAGCGTGATGCGCTGGCGCTGCCCGCCGGAAAGTTTCACGCCACGCTCGCCCACATGCGCGTCATAGCCGGTCCGACCTTCGCCGTCATGCAATCCGGGGATGAACTCATGCGCCTCGGCGCGGCGCGCGGCCTCGACCATCTGCTCTTCGGTCGCAGACGGGTCGCCATACAGGATATTGTCCCGGACCGAGCGATGCAGCAGAGAGCTGTCCTGGCTGACCATCGCGATATGGCGGCGCAGGCTGTCCTGGGTGACGGTCGCGATGTCCTGCCCGTCGATCAGGATGCGCCCGCCTTCGGCGTCGTAGAAACGCAGAAGAAGCTTCACCAGCGTGGACTTCCCCGCGCCCGAGCGTCCGACAAGTCCGACCTTCTCGCCCGGTCGAACGGTCAGGTTCAGTGCATCAAGCCCGCCTCGCGCTTTGCCGTAGTGATGGCTGAGACCCTCGATCCGGATCTCGCCCTTTTCCAAGTTCAGGTCCCCCGCACCCGGCGTGTCACGCAGCGCAATGGGCTGGGCGATGGTCTGCATCCCTTCGGCTACCACGCCGAGGTTGCGGAAGAACGAGCTGACAGCCCACATGATCCAGCCGGTCATCCCGCCAAGCCGTATGACCAACGCGGTCGCGGTCGCCACCACGCCGACGGTTGCCGACCCCGCATACCAAAGCGCAATGGCCCAACCAACGACACCAACGGTCAGCACCCCGTTCAGAATAGTCAGGGCGATGTCCATCAGGGTGTAGAGGCGCATCTCTTCCTGGAACTTGATGCGGGCATTTTCGATCGCCTCGCGCCCGTACTCCATTTCGCGGTCGTGATGTGCGAACAGCTTAACCGAATGAATATTGGTGTAGCTGTCGACGACCCGACCGGTGACAAAGCTACGCGCGTCCGAAGCCGCTTGGCTGGCTGGTCCGATGCGCACGATCACCCACCGGATCAGAACGCCGTAGAGCACACCCCACACCAGAAGCGGCAGGACCAACCTGGGATCGGCGTCCGACAGCAGAAGCGCCGCGCCTACGATATAGGCGACGGCATAGGTCATCGCGTCGAAGACCTGGAACGCGGCCTCGCCGGCCGCGGGGGGGGTCTGCATGATCCGGTTGGCGATCCGCCCGGCAAAGTCCCCCTCGAACCACCCGACGGACTGGCGCATGACATGGCTGTGCGCGCGCCACCGGAACAACGTGCCGTAGTTGGGAATGATCGCGTTGTTCAACAGCAGGACGTTCAGCGCCTGGATCGCCGGACGGACCAGAAGGATGCCCAGCGCGACGACGACAAGTTCGACCCCGTAATCCGAAAGAACCGCCTCGGGGTTCCCATCGGACAGGATGTTCACAACCCGGCCCATATAAGCGATCAGCAGGATTTCGATCACCGCGACCACGACCGAGGTCGCACCGGCCAACGCGAACACCCGCTTGAACGGATGCGACCACGACAACAGGAACGGCCAGAGACGGTGCGGCGGGGTATCCGTCACCTCATGCCGGGCATAAGGATCCACAAGGTTTTCGAAGAACCGGAACATCGTGGCCTTTCGGGCTAACCTCCCTCAGATAGGGACCGGCGACCGAAAGGAAAACCTTGCACGATCACCCCTTGAGGAGCGTCTCTCGGTCCAGCGTGAAGCCCGAGTCGATCCACCGCCGCTGAAGCTCGTCCAGCTTGCGGCCGATGGCAGGCCCTTCAAGCTTCCCGGCCAGATCGGCGCCTCGCACGGGAAAGACGGCCCCTGCCCCGGTATCCAACCGCGCATTCAGATCGGCAGGCAAAGGCGCCGAGAACACGGCGGCCCGTAGAAGGACGATATCCTGGCCTTGCTCGCGTCCGTATCGCCAGGCGGTTTCCTCAAGACCACCCTCCGAGCCGAGACCCTCGCGCAAGGTCTCCAGCCCTTTGAACTGCCTTTTGGACAGGCGCAGTCGATCGCTCACATCCTCGCCACCCAAAGCGGCAAGACGGCGGATCGGATCAGGCTCGGCACCGATCAGATCCTCAAGATGGACAAGGGGGGCAAGCGCAGCGGGATCGGCGCCAGGAAGGACGCGCATCAGGATCCCGCTTTGCTGCATGGCACCGATGGCGGGGGCGGGATCCCGCGCGCCCAGCAGCTTAAGCGTTTCCTGCCCGATGCGCTCGGCCGACAATCCTGCAAGCCCTTCGGCTCCTTCGGCGCAGGCGGCCAGCGCCTCAGCGTCGATGCCGGCATCGGGGTCGCCATACCAAGCGTGAAACCTGAAATACCGCAGGATGCGAAGGTAATCCTCGCGGATGCGGGTGCCGGGATCGCCGACAAAACGCACGCGACGGGCGTGAAGGTCGGGCAGCCCGCCTAGCGGGTCGACAACGGTCCCATCGGCTTCGGCATAGAGGGCGTTCATCGTGAAATCCCGACGTGCCGCATCCTCGGCCACGTCGTCGGAGAAGGTGACCACCGCATGTCGCCCGTCAGTTTCGACATCCTTGCGGAACGTCGTCACCTCCAAAGGATGTCCGTTCGCGACGACGGTGACAGTGCCGTGATCAACGCCAGTCGGAACCGGTTTGAACCCCACCGCGTCGGCCAAGCCCATGACCGTCTGCGGCAACGCGTCCGTCGCGATATCGATGTCGAGGACCGGTGCCCCCAACACCGCGTTCCTCACGCACCCGCCCACGAACAGGGACCGGAACCCGGATGCCGCAATGGCACCCATCAGGGCCTGTGCCCCTTCGTGCCGACGCCAGTCGCCGTCGACCTTCAATCTTGCCATGTCATTCGCTCGGCCAGGCCCCGCAAAATTCGCGCTGTCGCCCCCCAAATGTAGTACGGCCCGAACGGAACGGCATAGTAATGTCGCCTCTGCCCGCGCCAAACCCGCGATTGCACAGTGAAATTACCGGGGTCCGCGACGAAGGACAGTGGGACCTCGAAAATTTCGGACACCTCGCCGATCTCGGGGCGCAATGGGGGATCGCCTGAGACCAGCGCCAGAACCGGGGTGATCGTGAACCCCGTCACCGTTTCATGGGTGGGAAGGTGACCCAGAACCTCGACCGCATCCGTCGGCAAGGCAGTTTCCTCCCAAGCCTCGCGCAGGGCCGCGGCGGTGGCGTCGGCGTCCGTGGGATCGATCTTGCCGCCCGGGAACGCAATCTGACCGGGATGCTGGCTTAGATGCGAGGCCCGCTTGGTCAGGATCATCCGCCCGTCGTGCCGAACGGGAACAAGAACCCCGGCGCCCCGAAGCGACCGCTGCGACGGGGGCACGGCGCTGCGGTTCAGATCGAAATCGGACGACGGCCCGGTCGGTCGAGACAGGGCCGTCGTCAATCTTTCGCGAAGCTCACTCACCCTCGCCGGGCGCCTTTTCGGCCTCGAAGCCAAGCGTCTTTGGGTCGAACTCGTAATGCGCACCGCAGAACTGGCAATCGGCCGTAACGATCCCCTCATCCGTGGTCATATGGGCGATGTCGCGCTGCGAATAGATTGACAGGGACTCGCGCACACGATCCGCCGAGCATGTACACCCGAAGCGCACGGGCTGCGCGTCGAAGACACGCGGCGCTTCCTCGTGGAACAGGCGCACCAGAAGCTCGGTCGGCTGAACGTGGGGCCCGATCAGCTCAGTCTCCTCCACGGTGTCGAGCAGCGTGTTCGCGCGGTTCCAGTTCTCGGCCTCTTCCCCGTCCAGGATATCGTCCGGCGTCATCAGCCCGGTGGTCCCGCTTGCCTCGGTATCGGCCCTCAGTGGCGATGCTTCCGGCATGTGCTGAAGCATGACCCCCCCGGCCCGCCAATGAGGCGACCGCCCCGGCTCCTGCGTCTGACCGAAGGTCACCGCAAATCGCGTGGGCAGCTGTTCGGACTGTGCGAAGTAGGTTTCAGCACAGGTCGACAACGATCCGCCGGCAATCGGAGTGATCCCCGAGTACGGCTTCATCCCGTCGCCCTGATCCAGAAGGATCGCGAAGTATCCCTTGCCGATCTGCGAAAACGGAGTGACCTCCGGTTCCAGTCGTTCGGCGTCGTAACTGGCATAGGCTCGGATCTGCGCCGGGCTGCCATCCTCGCCGGGGGCATAGTAATCGGTCGCGATCAGGCGCACGGGACCGTCGCCACGCACCTGAAGCGAAAGCTTCCAGCGGAGCTTGATGGTCTGCCCGATCAGGGCCGTCAGCGCGACGGCCTCGGCGACGAGGGATTCGATCTCTTTGGGATAGTCATGCTGCGACAGCACGTTACCCAAGACCCCGTCGAGCCGCGCGACACGGCCGCGGATGTCGGATCGGTCAAGTTGAAATGGCAGGACGGTGTCGTCCCAGGCGATGGTCTGTCCCAGGGTCATGGCTTCCTCGGATGGGCGGAATTTGGCATACCGCGTGCATATAAGCTGCATGACGCGTCCTTGAACCCCGGAGCTTGCGCAATGATCCCCATCGGAGAACGACCGGTCCGCGGTATAAGGTACACACTGCGCCCCGGAGTCTACGCGATCCTGGTATCCGGTGGCAGGATCCTGACGACATACCAGGTGGCGCCGCGGCCGGAACTGCAATTGCCGGGTGGCGGGATCGACCCCGGGGAGTCGCCGTTGCGAGCGCTTCACCGCGAAGTCCTCGAAGAAACGGGATACCGGATTTCCGGGCCGCGACGGCTCGGCGCGCATCGCCGGTTCGTGTACATGCCTGAATACGAGATGTACGCCGAAAAGCTGTGTCACGTTTACCTGGCGCGACCGACATTGCGGGTTGGCCCACCGGCAGAGCCTGATCACGAAGCCGCCTGGATGGACATCGCGCAGGCCCGGGAAAGCCTGGCCATAGACGGGGACAGGCAGTTCCTGGAACGGCTGTTCTACAGTTGACGCTCGATCAGGACGGCTGAAACGTCGTCGGAAAAATCGTCGTCGTCGATCCTTTGCCGCAGCGTACCCTCGATCACAGCGAGGAGGTTCTCGCCCCTGACGTCGAAATTATTCGAGATGAGCGCATTCAGCCCGTCGTCGTCCAGCAAATCCCCGGACCTGTCAGGGCATTCCGTGATTCCGTCCGAACAGATCAACAGACGATCACCGGGGTCGATCATGACCTCGGATTTCTCGTATTCCACGCCATCTATCAAACCGATGGGCGGGCCGCCCGACCCGATAAAACGCGTATCCCCGTTTTTCGTCTGAAGCAGCGGATGTGGGTGCCCGGCCTGGCAGAACACGAACCTGCCGGTTATCAGATCAAGCTCACCGATCACCATGGTGAAATAGTGCCCCGTATCGTGATCGGTCAGGAATCTTTCGTTCATCTGTCGACAGACGTAGTCGGGGGAATGCATGCGTATCGTATCCCCCTCCCAGTAAAGGGAAGCGTTTCGGTCTGGCGATCCCCCGGACAGCCATGAGGACAGGCGGGCGGTGATCAAGGCGGCCGCGATACCGTGACCAGAGACATCGAGGGAGAATAGCCCCATCTTGTCTTTCGCAATTGGGAAGGTCCCGACCAGGTCACCACCGACGTGGCCCGAAGGTTGTAGCAGGAAGGAAATGTCCCAAGCATCCGACCGCACGGCTGTCTTGGGGGCAAGCGACATCTGCAGACGCCGCGCCTCGGCAAGGTCCTTATCTAGGCGCACGTTGATCGCGCGCATCTGTTCCAGGGTCCGGGTAATCAGGCGATTCTTGTCGCGCAGTTCCCGGCTCATCCTCAAAAGCCGTTCACCGGCGGAAATCCGGGCCGACAGTTCCTCCCCGGACAGGGGTTTGGCGAGAAAATCGTCGGCGCCCGAGCGTAGCGCCTCGGCCAGATCCTCTTTCGCGGATTTGGACGTGAGGATGATGAAATAGATATAATCGTCGGTGAATGTCTGACGGATCTCCGCGCAGAGTTCGAGGCCGCTGGTCCCGGGCATGATCCAGTCGCTGATGACGATGTCCGGCAGTTCGCTTCGACAGGCCTCGATCGCTTCGGCCGCGCTTCCCGCTTCGGCCAGATCGTAGCCTTGCCCGCCGAGTGCGGTCATCAGGATACGCCGCTGCAATCGGGAATCGTCGACGATCAGAAGACGCAGGTTCCTGGCAAGCGCCTCGGCCTCGTCGACAGAGACGAGGGTATCTGGATCGATTGCCTTCAAGGTTACTCTTGCTCCGTTTTAAACAAGATAGACTGACGCCCTTTAATGCCAGGTTAAGAAACGGCCTAACCCATTCTTAACCCGCGCGCCCTATCGCAAGGACATGATGATTTCACTTCTGGACATGACCCACCTGGCAGAGATGCGGGAGATCTTCGGGACGGAAGGTCTTCTGGAACTCCTCGACCTGTTTGAGGAGGAGTCGTCCGGCCCTGTCGATGCGCTTCCTCAACAAGTGCCTGACCAGCTTGCCGATCAGCTTCACGGGCTTCGTGGCAGCGCCGAAAACCTGGGGTTCTCCAGGCTGGCCGTGATCTGCAAGCAGAGCGAAAACGCGGCGCGCGACAACCTGCCCGTCGATCTTCAATCCGTAACCTTGGCCTACGCCGACTCGTGCCGGGAACTCCGCTCGATGCTGTCGGGCGGCTAGATCAGAAGCTCGGCCAGAAGCTGGTCGTTGGTAATATCACGATAGGTGAACTCCGCCGCATCCAAGCGGGCGAACAGTGCCGCGAAATTTTCTTCGGCCACGGTCTCGATCCCGATCAGGACGGACCCGAAATTCCGCGCTGACTTCTTGAGGTACTCGAACCGCGCGATGTCATCGTCGGGGCCAAGCAAGTCCAGGAAATCCCTCAACGCGCCGGGTCGCTGCGGCATCCTCAGGATCAGATACTTTTTGACACCGGAGTAGCGTTGTGCCCGTTCCTTGACCTCTGGAAGGCGCTCGAAATCGAAGTTGCCGCCAGAGGTCACGCAAACCACCCGCTTGCCGCGAATATCAGCTGCCAGCGTTGGCAGAACGTCAAGGGACAGTGCACCCGCAGGTTCAAGCACGATCCCCTCTACGTTCAACATCTCGAGGATAGTCGCGCAAACCCGGTCCTCTGGTACCAACAAGACGCGATCCGGTGGCACGTCCTTGAGAACCTCCCACGTGGACTGCCCAATCCGCGCAACGGACGCGCCATCGACGAACGAATCAACCCACGGCAACGTAACCGGTTCACCCGCCTTTAGCGCCCCCGAAAGGCTTGCACCCCCCTTCGGTTCGACCAGCATGAGGGGCACGCCGGGGGCGTTCTCCTCCAGATAGCGTTTCACGCCGGACGACAGCCCCCCGCCACCGACAGGAAGGACCACGAGATCGGGAACACCCGGCAACTCCGCCATCATTTCGACGGCGACCGAGGCCTGTCCTTCGATCACATCCGGATCATCGAACGGGGCTAGAAAATGCCCGCCTTCCGCCGCGCAGAATTCTTTCGCGACCTGCAAAGTCTCGTCGAAATAGTCACCGATCAGCCGGATTTCGACATGGACGCCGCCGAAGGCCCGGGTCTTGTCGACCTTTTGCCGGGGTGTCGTGACCGGCATGAAGATCACCCCGTTCACCCCGAAATGCGCGCAGTTGAACGCCACGCCTTGCGCGTGATTGCCCGCACTGGCGGCAACGAACAGGGTCTGGTCGGGATCGGTATCCCTGACCTTGCGCATCGCGTTGAACGCGCCGCGGATCTTGTAGGACCGAACGGGCGACAGATCCTCGCGCTTGAGCCAGATGTCGGCCCCGTATTTCTGGCTGAGATAGGCATTCTGCTGCAAGGGCGTTGCGGGAAACAGGTCGCGCAGACGCTCGGTCAGATTGCGGGCCGCATCGGTAAATTCGCTCATGTCACAGCAGATGACGCGATGTCGCCGTCAGGTCAATTCGCGGCCTTCGACATAATGGCCGTAAAGGGTGGTCATTACGCTGACGCTGAGGACCGTGATAAGCCATTGGAACGCCAGGTTGGCAACAACAGCGATAATCCCAAGCCCCACAAAGATCAGGATCGAAGGCAATGCGGATAGAAAACCCAGAAACAGGGCCATCACCAAAATGGGCGCAGTGGCCCCCTTCGTCGCGCGCCACGCGTCCCCGAAGGACAGCTTGTGACCCACGGCAATGGCAGGAAGCACGGGGCTGAACCGGCCGACGATCGCCCCCGCCAGCCCGAATGCCAGCGTGTTCGACAGTAGGATGACCCAGATCGACGGAGCGGCCGCGATCAGCAGGCCCGCGGGGATGAACGCGATCAGGAATATGGGAATGCTCAGAAGGCCCAGCAGGATCGACCGCCCGAAATAGGCAAGGTTCAGCTTTCCGTGCCAGTGCGGCACGAGCCCTTGCTGGATCTCTCCGGTCAGAACGTAACGGTGCCACTGAACAGCCAGCCACAGAAATGCGAGCACGGACAGAAGTACGGCCGGAAAGAAGAGAAGACCGAGCCGCGGCGACGGGTCAGGATCGACCCCGAACACCGCCGGAAACATCAGCGTCACGACAAGGATGATCGCATACGGCAGCCCCGTGACACGGAACGCAGCGCCGACGTTGTGCGAGATCATGGCAACCGAATGCCTGAAAAGATCCCAACCCTTCATCGCCTCACCTCCTTCGGAATTTAGGACCATCGGTCAGCGCGCCGTGTCCCGCAATCTTGCCGATACCAGCGAAACATCATATCCGCCCCCCTGACGTAAAGGAGACACGGGACCATGTCGCAGCCGAAAAAAGTCGTCCTCGCTTATTCCGGGGGCCTTGATACCTCGATCATCCTCAAATGGCTTCAGACCGAATACGGGTGCGAGGTCGTGACCTTCACCGCCGATCTGGGCCAGGGCGAAGAGCTTGAGCCGGCGCGCAAGAAGGCCGAACAGATGGGCGCCGCGTCCATCCATATCGAGGATCTGCGCGAGGAATTCGTCCGCGACTTCGTGTTCCCGATGTTCCGCGCCAACGCGCTGTATGAAGGGCTTTATTTGCTGGGCACGTCCATCGCGCGGCCGCTGATCTCGAAACGGCTGGTGGAGATCGCGGCCGAGGAGGGCGCCGATGCCGTCGCCCACGGCGCAACCGGCAAGGGCAACGATCAGGTCCGGTTCGAACTGGCCGCCTACGCGCTGAACCCCGACATCAAGGTGATCGCGCCTTGGCGCGAGTGGGACCTGACCAGCCGCACCAAGCTGATCGACTTTGCCGAGAAGCATCAGATCCAGATCGCCAAGGACAAGCGCGGCGAGGCGCCGTTCAGCGTCGACGCGAACCTTTTGCACACCTCGTCCGAGGGCAAGGTGCTGGAGGATCCGGCCGAGGACGCGCCCGATTACGTGTATCAGCGCACCGTGAACCCCGAGGATGCCCCGAACGAGCCGGAATATGTCGAGATCGGGTTCGAGAAAGGCGACGCCGTTTCGATCAACGGCGAGGCGATGTCGCCCGCCACGATCCTGACCAAGCTGAACGAACTGGGCGGCAAGCACGGGATCGGGCGGCTGGACCTGGTCGAAGGGCGGTTCGTCGGCATGAAATCCCGCGGCATCTATGAGACGCCCGGCGGCACCATCCTGCTGGAAGCCCATCGCGGGATCGAGCAGATCACGCTGGACCGCGGACAGGCGCACCTGAAGGACGAGCTGATGCCGCGCTATGCCGAGCTGATCTACAATGGCTTCTGGTTCTCGCCCGAGCGCGAGATGCTGCAGGCCGCCATCGACCACAGCCAGCAGCACGTCACCGGCACGGTGCGGCTGAAGCTTTACAAGGGTGTGGCGCGGACGGTCGGGCGGTGGTCGGACCACTCGCTTTACTCCGAGGCGCATGTCACGTTCGAGGACGACGCCGGCGCCTACGACCAGAAGGACGCGGCGGGGTTCATCCAACTGAACGCGCTGCGGCTGAAACTGCTGGCCGCGCGCAAGCGGCGGCTGGGGTCGTAACGTCACGCTTCCGCGCTGCCCGTCCTTCCGGCACATCACCTGCAAGGGGGACGGGCATGGCACTTGCAGATATTCGCGACAGGTTTCAGCGCGGGCTGGACCGCAAGCCGCTGGACGACAGCATCAAGTTCGACTGCGGCGGCGAAGGGGCGATCACGCTCCACGGAACCGAGGCGCGGCTGGCCGATGAACCAGCGGACTGCACCATCCATATCTCCCAGGCCAACTTGGAGAAGCTCGTGGCGGGAAAGCTGAACCCGATGACGGCCTTCGCCACCGGCAAGATCAAGGTTTCGGGCGACATGAAGGTCGCCCTGAAACTCTCTCAGCTTCTGAAATAGTCAGCCCCAGGGACCAGCCTTGACGGACTTGCGACCTGTCCGCGGGATGGCGGACGGGCGGACATTTCCGGCCAGCTCGCGCAGCGCGGCGATCCGGTTCTCGGTCGCGGGGTGGGTCGAGAACAGGTTGTCGTGCTTGTGCGCGTGCAACGGGTTGATGATGAACATATGCGCGGTGGCGGGATTGCGCTCGGCCGCGTGGTTGTCGATGCGCGCAGCCCCCTGGGCAATCCGCTCAAGCGCCGAGGCCAGCCACAACGGGTTGCCGCAGATTTCCGCGCCCTCGCGGTCGGCAGCATATTCGCGGGTGCGGCTGATGGCCATCTGCACCAACGCAGCGGCCAACGGGGCCAGGATCATCATGGCCAGCGTGCCGACGATCCCCATCCTCTCGCGCGAGCCACCGAAGAACAGCGCGAAGTTCGCGAGCATCGAGATTGCACCGGCGAAGGTGGCCGTCACGGTCATGATCGCCGTGTCCCGGTTCTTGATATGGGCCAGCTCGTGCGCGATCACGGCCGCCAGTTCCTCGCGGGTGAGCGATTGCATCAGGCCAGCCGTGACCGCGACCGCGGCGTTCTCGGGGTTGCGACCAGTGGCGAACGCGTTCGGTTGCGGCGTGTCGATCAAATAGACGGCCGGCATCGGAAGCCCGGCGTTCCGCGCCAGATCGGCAACCATCTCGGAAAGGCCCGAACGGTCGTCCGGCCCGACGGGATGGGCGTTGTGCATCCGCAGGACCATCTTGTCCGAGTTCCACCACGAAAAGGCGTTCATCGCCACGGCCACCGCAAACGCGATGACGATACCGGCCGTCCCACCCAGCAAATAGCCGACGCCAAGGAACAGGGCCGTCATTGCGGCCATAAGAAGCGCGGTTTTTGCGTACCCCATGAAAGACTCCACTCATTCGAAATCCTGCCTCATATGGGGATCGCATCGGCACTGGGGAAGATCACCCCATGTCGACGTCCATCCAATCGGGGCGGTCGATGTAATACCGCAGGCTGGATTCGGTCACGTCAGTCAATCGTTCGTTCAAAGGCGCAAGATCGGACATGCCCGGCCCCTCGGCCACGTGCAGGGGTCGTTCGCCGCGCGGCATTTCTGCAACCGCCAAGATTGCTCGCGCGATCTGGCGGGGCGGCGGGGTGCGCTGCTCGCGCAGGATGTTTTCCAACGCATCGATATGGTCGGAATAGGGCGCCTGCCGATCCTCGGAGATACGTTCGAGATACCTGTTCACATCGCGGCGGGCGTTTTCCTTGAACATCGTGTCGTAGCCACCCGGCTGGATCAGGGTCGTCTCGATCCCGAACGGATGCATTTCATAGGCCAAAGCGGTGAACGCGGCCTCGAGCGCATGTTTCGACGCGCAATAGGCCGCATACAGGGGCAGGGTGTACCGCCCCAATGCACTGGTCACCTGGATGATCAGGCCCCGGTTCTGCGCGCGCATCCCCGGTAGAACGGCATGAGCCATGCGCAGCCCGCCGTAAAAGTTCGTCTCCATCACCTCTTGGGTTGCCGGGATCGACAGGCCGGCGGGAAGGGGAATCCCAATACCCGCGTTCGAGACCAGGATCTCCACGGGGCCATAGGCCGCGACCGCCGCGGCATGCCCGGACGAGACGGACGCATCGTCACGCACGTCGATCTCGACGACCTTAAGGGCCAGCCCTTCGGAGGCGGCAATCGCGCGCAAATCCTCGGCAGGCCCCGCATTGTCCGTTGCCAAGTTGCGCATCGAAGCGACGGTCCGGTACCCGGCGCGCGCGAACTCCAGCGCGGTCAGACGACCGAAGCCCGAGGAACACCCGGTGATAAGAACGACCGGCCCGGCACCCTGCGCCTGGACGCGCCCGGCGGAAAACCCGGCCAGAAGGCTTGCGATGCTGGTCTTCAGAACGGTGCGGCGGTCGGTCATGGGATCCTCCTCCGGTTTCTGACATGACCTAGCGCGGAATCCGAAGCGGCCTTTCAATCGAGCGTGAACGACGGTCGAAAACGGAAAAGGGCGGCCCGAAGGCCGCCCCGATCCAGACATGTCCGAAGTATCACTCGGCGGTGATGACCTGCATGACCAGTTCGTCGTCCATGCGGATCGGCCCGTCTTCGGTCGCGCCGAGGGTATATTCAAAGACGCCGGTCTCGTTCCCACCCGCTTCGGAGTGAACCATCAGCATCAGCATATCGCCCGAGGCCACGTCTTCCTGCAGGATCGCGGCAACATCCATTGTCTCGCCCATCTTCAGCGGGGCATAGCCGACCACGGGGCCCGGAGCCATTTCCTCGTCGGTGCGGTGAACGACCAGCCAGCCATTCTCGGTGGCCGTAACGGTTTCCGCGGTGACCGTTCCTTCCGATACATCCTGGTCCGAGGCAGACACGGCGGGCGTCATCGAATGCGCTTCGGCGAAGGCCCCGGTCGCAAGAACGGAGAGTGCGGCGGCGAGTGTCATCGTTTTCATGGGTATTCTTCCCTGTTGGTGTCGATGCCCACAGTCACGAGGCGGATTCGGAAAGGTTTCAAAAAATGCGAATTCCTATGCAAACCGTCACGGTCGGGTGATCTGACACCCTCGTGCGTTGAAAGAGGCGCGAGGCGCGCGAAAGTAACGCCAAAGGAGGATTTTCATGACCAATCCAAAGCTCATTCTCGCACCCCTGTTCGCTGCGCTCGGCATCGCGGCCCCGTCCGGCATGGCCCATGCCGCGCAGCAGACCGCCTATCTGGCAGGCGGCTGCTTCTGGTGTGTCGAAGCCGATTTCGAGAAGGTCCAGGGCGTCGGCGATGCCATCTCGGGCTTCACCGGCGGAACGACCGAAAGCCCGACCTACGGGAACTCCGGCGATCATATCGAGGCGGTGCGCGTGCCTTTTGACGATACCGAGGTCAGCTATCGCCAGATCTACGACTTGTTCCTGCGCTCCATCGATCCGTTCGACGCCGGTGGGCAGTTCTGCGACCGCGGACTGGAATACACAACTGCAATCTTCGTCGAGAACGAAGACCAACGCCAAGCCGCCGAAGCTGCGATCGCCGCAGCCGAAGAGGAATTGGGACGCGAGATCGTGACGCCCGTGCAGTCAGCCGGTGAGTTCTATCCGGTGGGCGACTATCATCAGGATTACTACAAATCCGATGAGCGGATCGCGTTCTCCTCCGTCGGACTGGCCGTGCCGAAATCGGTTGCTTACGAGCGCTACCGCAACGGGTGCCAAAGGGACGAGCGTGTTCGCGAGGTTTGGGGCGACGACGCACCGTTCGTGAATTGACGGACTGCCCGTCCCGCTACAGGGTCGCGGGTATGGTTGATGTAACGAAAGACGACGTGACGGCGGCGCGGGATCTGCGCCGCCGTTTGCATGCCCGCCCCGAACTTTCCGGGCACGAGAATTGGACCGCCAGCGTGATCGCCGCGCAGATGCGATCCGCAGGTGCCGAGGTCTTGACCGGGCTGGGCGGCACCGGTGTCGCTGCGGTGTTTCACGGTGCGGCGCCCGGGCGGTGCCTGATGATCCGCGCCGAGCTGGACGCGCTGCCGATCCCCGAGGCCAGTGAGGTCGATTGGGCCTCGGACGTGCCGGGGCAGGGGCACCTGTGCGGACATGACGGGCATATGGCGATCCTGTGCGCGTTGGGATGCGCGCTGGGGCGCGGGTTCGACATGGGCCGCGTCGTGCTTCTGTTCCAGCCGGCCGAGGAGGATGGCGCAGGCGCCCTGGCCGTTCTGAACGACACACGAACGGCGGATCTGGCGCCCGATCTGGTGGTGTCGCTGCACAACCTGCCGGGGCTTCCGTTCGGGCAGGTGGCCCTTGCCGAGGGCGCGATGGGCTGCGCCTCACGTGGAATGCGCGTGCAGCTGAAGGGGCGCGAGGCGCATGCCTCGACCCCCGAACACGGGATCAGCCCGCGTGCCGCCCTGGCGCAGCTGATGGAGGAACTGACCGGGCTGGCCGAAGGGGATTTTCCACAAGATCGGTTCGCGCTAGTCACCGTCGCGGGCGTGTCGATGGGCGGCACGGCGTTCGGCGTGGCCCCGGGGTCGGGCGAACTGCGCGCTACCCTGCGCACGCTGACCGACGCGCGGATGGAGGCACTGATGGCCGAAGCCGAAGCCATGGCCCGCGGCGCGGCAAAGGCGGACGGATTAGGTATCGAAATCGACTATCACGAGGTGTTCGAGGCCACGGTGAACGATCCCCCCGCCGTCGCGCTGTTGCGCGGGGCGCTGGATGCCGCTGGCGTGCCGCACGGACCAGAGGGGCAGCCTTGGCGTCCGTCCGAGGATTTCGGGCGATTGGGAACACTTGCGCCGGCCGCAATGCTGTTTCTGGGTGCGGGAGACCAGCCGCCCTTGCACGATCCGCGCTACGATTTTCCCGACGCGCTGATCGAAGTGGGCGCGCGCATTTGGGCGAAGGCGGTGCAATTGGGCACCTAAGTCTTGGACAAGGCCTTCAGTTCGTACACAAGATCCAGCGCTTCGCGCGGGGTCAACTCGTCCGGAAGAAGCGCCTGAAGCCTTTCGATCAAGGGGGACGGACCTTTCGCCGGAACCGCCGGGGGCGGGGCGGCAGAAAACAGCGGCAGGTCGTCGATCAGGGCGGTCTTCTTGCCCTCGGCCTCGCCCTTCTCCAGCGCGGTCAACACGGTTTCCGCACGTTGGATCACCGAAGCCGGAAGGCCAGCCAGTTTCGCGACCTGCACCCCGTAGGAACGGTCGGCAGATCCCTTGCGCACCTCGTGGAGGAAGATCACCTCCCCCTCCCATTCCTTGACCGCGACGGTGGCATTGCGAACTCCGTCCAGTTTCTCGGCCAGATGGGTCAGCTCGTGGTAATGCGTCGCGAACAGCGCGCGGCACCGGTTGACGTCGTGCAGATGCTCCAGCGTCGCCCACGCGATCGACAGGCCATCGTAGGTGGCAGTGCCTCGGCCGATCTCGTCCAGGATGACCAGCGCGCTTTCGTCCGCCTGGTTGAGGATCGCCGCCGTCTCGACCATCTCGACCATGAAGGTGGACCGGCCGCGGGCAAGGTCGTCGGCGGCGCCCACACGGCTGAACAACTGGCTGACGATGCCGATGGTGGCGGCGTCCGCGGGGACGAAGGCGCCCATCTGGGCCAGCAGGGCAATCACCGCGTTCTGGCGCAGGAAGGTGGATTTACCGGCCATGTTTGGACCGGTTAGCAGCCAGCAGGCGGGACCGTCGCCATCCGACAGATCGCAATCATTCGCGATGAAGGGACCGCCGCCCTGCGCTTTCAGCGCACGTTCGACCACCGGATGGCGGCCGCCGTCGACGTGGAACACGCGGCTGTCCTCGACCTTGGGGCGCGTCCAGTCCTCGGTCGTGGCAAGATGGGCAAGGGCGGTTGCGACATCCAGTTCGGCCAGCGCGCGGGCGGCCTGACCGATGGCGGCGGCCTCCGCCACGATGGCGCCCGAAAGGCCAGCGAACAGGCGCTTCTCGATTTCCAGCGCGCGCGATCCGGCATTGAGGATCTTCGTTTCCAGCTCGCTCAGATCCACCGTGGTGAAGCGAACGGCACTGGCGGTGGTCTGGCGGTGGATGAAACGGTCCGACAGGGCGAACATCTTGTCGGCATGGGTCGAGGTAACCTCGATGAAGTAGCCCAGGACGTTGTTGTGCTTGACCTTAAGTGCGGAGATCCCGGCCTCGGCGGCGTAGTCCGCCTGCATCCTGGCGATCACGCCCCGGCCTTCGTCCCGCAGCTGGCGCGCTTCGTCCAGGTCGGCGTCGTGGCCCGGCGCGATGAACCCGCCGTCGCGGGCAAGATGCGGCGGATCGGCCACCAGCGCCGCGTCCAGAAGGTCGGTCAAAGTGCCATACCCACCGAGGGCCGCACCCGCGTCGGTCAGGGCGTCCGGTAGGTCTGGGGCATCCGTCAGGATCGCGCGCAGTTCCAGCGCTTGCGCGAGTCCGTCGCGAATGGCGGCCAGATCGCGCGGTCCACCGCGGTCCAGGGCAAGGCGCGACAGGGCGCGATCCATGTCAGGAACTTCCCTAAGACGGTCACGAAGGGTTTCTGCCAGCCGCCCATCATCCACCAGCAGGGCCACACCGGCCTGTCGTGCGCGGATCGTGCCCAGATCGCGCGAAGGCGATGTCAGCCGCCGTTCGAGCAGGCGCCCCCCCGCCGCAGTCACAGTTCGGTCGATCGCCCAGAGAAGCGAGCCTTGACGACCGCCCGACAGTGAATGGGTCAATTCGAGGTTGCGGCGCGTGGCCGCATCGATTTGCATTACAGCCTGCGGTTCTTCCCGCAGAGGCGCGCGCAGAAGGGGAATTTTCCCGCGCTGCGTGATTTCCAGATAGTCGACGATGGCCGCCATCGCGCTGATCTCGGCCCGGCCGAACGTGCCGAACGCATCGAGCGATCCGACCTTCCACGTGGAACACAGCCGCTTTTCCCCCTGAACGCTGTCGAACGATCCGCGCGACAGGGGCGTCACCGCACCGCCCAGTTCGGTGACGAGCGGCTCGAGTTCGGCCTCGACCGTCTCGCTCAGCAGGACCTCGCGCGGGGCGAGACGGGCCAGTTCGGGGCCAAGCCGGACGCGGGGGCAGGGGGTGACGCGCAGCTCTCCTGTGGAAATGTCCACCCAGGCCAGCGCCCCGTCGCCGCGCACGTCGGCCCATGCGGCTAGGTAGTTGTGGCGGCGTGCATCCAGCAACGACTCTTCGGTCAGGGTACCGGGTGTCACCAGACGCACCACTCCGCGCTTCACCACGGATTTCGAACCGCGCTTCTTGGCTTCGGCCGGGTCTTCCATCTGTTCGCAGACCGCGACCCGGAACCCCTTGCGGATCAGCGTAAGAAGATACCCTTCGGCAGAATGGACCGGGACGCCGCACATCGGAATGTCCTCGCCCAGGTGCTTGCCGCGCTTGGTCAGTGCTATGTCCAGAGCACCCGCGGCCGCCGCGGCGTCGTCGAAGAACAGCTCGTAGAAATCGCCCATCCGGTAGAACAGAAGGGCATCGGGGTGATCGGCCTTGATCTCGAGAAACTGCGCCATCATCGGCGTCGGTGCGTCGGTCACGGATGCCCCCCTGGTTCCGGTCGGCATCCTGTAGCAAAAGCTCCCGGCCGGCGGAAGTCAGGCGGCGGCTTCGGCTTCTTCCAGCATCCGGTGCGCTTCCGCGGCATCGCCACGGCCGACGACCTCGAAGGGTCGCTCGATCATCTCGTTATAAGTTTTGAAGAACTCCTCGATATCCCACGCGAACCCGGAATGCATCTGCTCGAGCTCTTTGATTTCCGAGAAGACGCGGCTCATCGTGGCGACGGCGACGACGCGATCGTTGCGCTTCATCTCTCCGCCTTCGTCGTTCTCCATCTTCAAAACGCCGATCAGCCGGGCCTCGATCAGGGACCTGGCTGGAACCTCGCCAGCGGTGATCAGCACAATATCCAAGGCGTCCCCATCAGGGGCGATGGTGTTGGGCACGAACCCGAAGGAGCAGGGGAAGGTCACGCCCTCGGGAAGCTCGATGGCGATCCGCACCAGCCCGTGATCGTCGATATCGTATTTATGGCGCGAGCCCTTCGGGGTCTCGACGAAGACGTTCACTGTCCCGCTCTCGTTCCGGGGCGCGACGTCCTTCAGGTCGATCATGGACATTGGTGGTTCTCCTCTTCGTCGTTTTACAAATGTTTCACCGCAGGATCGTTCCACGAAACTTTTTTGTCTAGAATCCCGCACCACTACCGTGGCATGGAAGCCGTCGGGGTACAGGCAAGAGGGGCACCATGGCCAAGAAATTCACCGACGAAGAGGCGCTGCAGTTTCACATGCACCCGCGTCCGGGCAAGTTCGACATCGCCGCCAGCGTGCCGATGTCCACCCAGCGCGACCTTAGCCTTGCCTATTCCCCCGGCGTGGCCGTCCCGTGCGAGCGCATCGCAGCCGAGCCCGGACAGGCCTATGATTATACCAACAAGGGCAATCTGGTCGCCGTGATATCGAACGGGACGGCGGTGCTGGGCTTGGGGAACCTGGGCGCGCTGGCCTCCAAACCGGTCATGGAAGGCAAGTCGGTGCTGTTCAAACGGTTTGCGGACGTGAACTCGATCGATATCGAGCTGGATACCGAGGACCCGGACGCGTTCTGCCAGGCGGTGCGGCTGATGGGACCGACCTTCGGGGGGATCAATCTGGAGGATATCAAGGCGCCCGAATGTTTCATCATCGAAAGCCGCCTGAAGGAAGAGATGGACATCCCCGTGTTCCACGACGATCAACACGGGACGGCGGTGATCTGTGCGGCGGGCCTTATCAACGCACTGCACCTTTCGGGCAAGAAGATCGGGGACGTTCGCATCGTTCTGAACGGGGCAGGCGCGGCCGGGATCGCGTGTCTCGAACTGCTCAAGTCCATGGGGGCCACGCCCGACAATTGCATCATGTGCGACACCAAGGGCGTCATCTGGCAGGGTCGGACGGAGGGCATGAACCAGTGGAAGTCCGCCCATGCCGCACGAACCGATCTACGCACGCTGGAACAGGCCATGGACGGCGCGGACGTGTTTCTGGGCGTCAGCGTCAAGGGTGCCGTGACGCAGGCCATGGTCGAAAGCATGGCCCCCGATGCCGTCATCTTCGCGATGGCCAATCCCGACCCCGAGATCACGCCGGAAGAGGTTCACGCCGTCCGAGAGGACGTGATCGTGGCAACGGGGCGGTCGGACTATCCCAATCAGGTAAACAACGTCCTTGGATTTCCCTACCTGTTCCGAGGTGCCCTGGACGTCCATGCCCGAGCGATCAATGACGAGATGAAGATCGCCTGCGCCGAGGCGCTGGCCGCTTTGGCGCGCGAGGACGTACCCGACGAGGTCGCCATCGCCTATGGGCGTAGCCTGAAATTCGGGCGCGACTACATCATCCCGACGCCCTTCGATCCCCGGCTGATCTGGCGCATTCCACCCGCAGTGGCGCGCGCCGGAATGGATACCGGCGCGGCGCGGCGGCCGATCGTCGACATGGATGGATACCAGCAGGCCCTGAAAGCACGGATGGATCCGACCGCTTCGATCCTGCAGGGGATCTATGCGCGGGCACGTGCCGCGCAGAAACGCATGATCTTCGCGGAAGGTGACGATTTGCGGGTGCTGAAAGCCGCCATTGCCTATCGTCGAGAGGGGCTGGGAGAAGCCATCGTCGTCGGGCGTGAGGCCGATATCCGCGATAAACTGCGCGCCGAAGGCATCGAAGACGCGATGGAAGGGTTGCAGATCGTCAACGCGGCCAAGACTGATAAATTGGCAGTCTACAAGGATTTCCTCTACGCCCGGCTTCAGAGGAAGGGGTATGACCGGTCCGACGTGCATCGGATGGCCGCGCGGGATCGCCACATCTTCTCAGCTTGCATGCTGGCCCACGGTCACGGGGACGCGATGGTTACCGGCGCCACGCGCAAGTCGGCGCATGTCTTGGACCAGATCAACATGGTTTTCGACGCCCGAGCCGAGGACGGGGCCGTCGGGATCACCGCGCTTCTTTTGAACGGTCGCGTCGTGCTGATCGCGGACACGCTGGTCCACGAATGGCCGAACGAGCAGGACTTGGCGAATATTGCCTCCCGCGGGGCCGACGTAGCGCGCGCGTTGGGGCTGGAACCGCGGATTGCGTTCGTCAGCTTCTCGACTTTCGGGTATCCCGTCAGCGAACGGTCCGAAAAGATGCACCACGCACCCCATGTTCTGGACGCCCGCGGGGTGGATTTTGAATATGAAGGCGAAATGACCGTCGACGTGGCCCTGAACCCCAAGATGCAGGAGAACTATCCGTTCAGCCGCCTGACGGGGCCGGCGAATGTGTTGGTCGTGCCCGCACGACACTCGGCGTCGATTTCGGTCAAGCTGATGCAGGAGATGGGGGGCGCGACCGTTCTAGGCCCGATCCTGACGGGACTGCGTGCGCCGGTCCAGATCGCGTCAACCGGCATGGGCGCCGCCGATATCCTGAACATGGCGGCTATTGCGGCCTGCGACATGGCCTAGAGCAGCTTGCCGATCCGGTCGATGGCAGCCTCGATATTCTCGAGGCTGTTCGCGTAGGACAGGCGCAGGAACCCCTCGCCATGCGCGCCGAAACTGGTGCCAGCGACGGTGGCGACGCCTGCGTCGTTCAACAGCCGGTCCTGGGCGGTACGGGCGTCCATGCCCGTGCCTTCGATGTTGGGGAACACGTAGAACGCACCGCCCGGATCAGCGCAGTGAACGCCGGAAAGGGCATTCAGCGCCTCTACGATGTACTGGCGACGGCGATCAAACTGGGCCACCATGTCATTTACGGCGTCCTGCGGCCCTTCCAACGCGGCGATCCCGGCATGCTGTGTCGCGGCGTTCACGCAGGAATGGTCGTTGACGCAAAGTCGGGTGATCGGCTCCACCAGTTTGTCCGGCCACACGGCAAAACCCAGCCGCCAGCCGGTCATCGCATAGGTCTTGGACCAGCCATCCAGAACGATCAGGCGGTCCCGGATCTGCGGGTAATTCAGCAGCGAAACATGCTCCCGCCCGCCATAGAGCATCTGGGAGTAGATCTCGTCAGACAGGATCGCGACGTCGGGATAGTCTTCCAGACCCGCAACCAGCTTGTCGATCTGGTCCTTCGGCGTCACGCCCCCGGTGGGATTGGCGGGCGAGTTGATGATGATCAGGCGGGTGCGGTCGGTGATCTGACCAAGCACCGTGCCGGCATCGAAGGCGAAGCCCTGATCCTCGGACAATGCGATGGGAACAGGCGTCGCACCGGAATAAGCGATGACCGACTCGTAGATCGGAAAGCCGGGGTTGGGATACATGATCTCGACCCCCGGCTCGCCGAACGCCAAGACCGCGAAAAACATGGTGGGTTTGCCGCCAGGCTGGATGATCACGTTGTCGGGGTTCACTTCGGCCCCATGGCGCCGGCAGAGGTCCGCAGCGACGGCTTCACGCAGTGCAGTCAGCCCATTTGCCGGGGTGTATCCGTGAGCACCGTCCCGCAGCGCCTTCACCCCGGCCTCTACAATGTGGTCCGGGGTCTGAAAGTCCGGCTGCCCGATCCCAAGATTGATGATGTCGCGCCCCTCCGACGCCAGTTTACCGGCGCGGGCCAGAACTTCGAACGCGGATTCAGTGCCGAGACGGGACAGGGACTGGCTGAGTTTCACGCGTGGGCCGACCTGATCAGGATTTGGGGGTCGAGCTGACACCAACCTGTGCCGCACGCAGAAGCCGGTCGTGGATCATGAAGCCCACTGTCATCACCTGGATGATGTTTCCTTTTTCAGTGCCCGGCACGGGCGCTTCGAACATCGCCTCGTGCATCTTCGGATCAAACTTATCGCCAACCTGCGGCGAGACGACTTCGACCCCGTGCTTAGAGAAAGTGTTCTGCAGCTCTCGCAGTGTCAGCTCCATCCCTTCGATCAGGGAGGCGTTGGCTTCGCGGTTTTCTTCGGGGATGGCGGCCATGGCCCGCTGTAGGTTGTCATAGACCGGCAGCATATCCCGCGCCATCTTCGAGCCGCCGTAATTCTTGGCCTCGCGACGTTCGCGGTCGGCGCGCTTGCGGCTGTTTTCGGCATCGGCCAGCGCGCGGACGAACCGGTCTTTCAGCTCGTTATTCTCTGCGCGGAGGGCTTCCATCTCGGCGGCGACGCCATCGGTCTCCATCGTGATGGGCGGTTCCTCATCGGCCATGGCGTCAAGATCCATCGGCTCGTCCTTGCGGGGGGCGGCCCTTCGCTTGACCTTGTCGGCCTCGCTGGGTCCATCGGTTCCTTCAGTCTCACCCTTCAGCATCTCGTCGATGGCGGCCTGGATGTCGCGTTCGTTTTCGTCAGCCATGCACTCACTCTGCCTTTTCAGCTTCGGCCCGACAGCAGCTTTCCCACCAGCTGGGCCGTGTAATCCACGATGGGCACGATCCGCCCGTAATTGAGGCGCGTGGGTCCGATGACACCAACTGCCCCGATGATCTTTCGATCCGCATTCATATAAGGAGAGACGACCAGAGATGAACCCGAAAGTGAGAAGAGTTTGTTTTCCGAGCCGATGAAAATGCGCACACCCTGACCCTCGTCGGCGAGCTCCAGGAATTCGGCGATGTCGCGTTTTCGTTCGAGGTCGTCGAACAGACGGCGGATGCGCTCCAAGTCCTCCTCGCTTTCGCCAAGAAGGTTGGCCCGACCCCGGACGATCAAGCGCTCGTAGGGTTCGCCCTCGTGTTCCCATACCGCAAGGCCGGTATCGACCATCGCCTGCGCCAGAACGTCCAGATCCCTGCGGTGTCGATCGATCTCGCGCTTCATGCTCTCTCGCAGTTCCGAAAGAGTCCTGCCTTCAGCCATGGCGTTCAGGAAGTTCGCCGCCTCGCGCATCGAAGACTGGGTCTGGCCGGGGGGCGGGGCAAAAACGCGATTTTCCACGTGGCCGTCGGCAAAAACCAGAACCACCAATGCCCGATCATGGCCCAACGACACGAAGTCGATATGCTTGATCGGCGCTTCGTGCTTTGGCGTCAGTACAAGGCTGGCGCCCGACGTCACACCGGACAGCGCCGATCCGACACGATCCAGAAGTGTCGAAACGTCGCGCTCGTTCGTCCCCATCGTCTCGTCAATGCGAGCGCGATCCTCGGTGGTTAGGTCTGAAACTTCCAGAAGGCCGTCCACGAACATCCGCAGACCCTGCTGGGTCGGGATACGGCCTGCACTGATATGCGGCGAGTCCAGAAGCCCCAGAAATTCCAGGTCCTGCATCACATTGCGGATGGTGGCCGCGGATACTTTCTCGGACATGGTCCGGGTCAGCGTGCGCGATCCCACCGGATCGCCGGTTTCCAGATAGCCTTCGACCACGCGGCGAAACACCTCGCGCGTGCGATCGTTCATCTCGGCCATCATGGATTGGCGCTCGGTCTCGTCGGGCATAAGGAGCTGTTGGGCAGGGGTTGCGTGTGCGTCGGGCGGGTGCATATCAGACTGCGACATCATCAGGAGAGAAATATGCGTCCTTCGGGCAGACACTTAAGCGAAATGCGTCTGATTTCAATCGAAACGGATGTGACGCGGCACGCCGAAGGATCGTGCATGATCCGCTGCGGTGACACGCATGTGCTATGCACCGCCTCGTTGGAGCCGCGCGTCCCCCCGTTCCTCAAGGGTTCGGGCCAAGGCTGGGTCACCGCAGAGTACGGGATGTTGCCCCGCGCGACGCACACCCGCGGTCGGCGTGAGGCCAAGAATGGTCAGTCCGGCCGCACGCAGGAAATCCAGCGTCTGATCGGCCGTAGTCTGCGCGCTGCAATCGACCGAAATGCGCTGGGTGAGCGTCAGATCACCATCGATTGCGACGTAATCCAGGCGGATGGCGGCACGCGGTGTGCCTCGATCACCGGCGGTTGGGTGGCCCTGCGCTTGGCCGTGAACAAGCTTCTGAAGGCCGGCGATATCGTCACCGACCCCCTGACCGATCACGTTGCCGCGGTGTCCTGCGGACTTTACGCCGGGCAGCAGGTGTTGGACCTGGACTATCCCGAAGACAGCGAAGCCGGCGTGGACGGGAATTTCATCCTGACCGGCAGCGGGCGACTGATCGAGGTGCAAATGTCCGGCGAGGGCAGCACGTTCTCTCGTGATCAGATGAACGGGCTGACCGACCTTGCCGAAAAGGGCGTCGCCGAGCTGGTTGCTGCGCAGAAAGCGGCAATCTGATGGGGCGGAGATTCGCGGGGGCGGAACTACTTGTCGCAACCCACAATCGTGGCAAGCTAGAGGAGATTTCCCAACTTCTGGCCCCCTACGATTTACGCGTCTCCTCGAATGCGGACCATGGCCTGCCCGAGCCCGTCGAGGATGGGACGACATTCGTCGAAAATGCCCGTATAAAGGCGCATGCGGCGATGAAGGCGACCGGGCTTCCGACCTTGGCCGACGATTCCGGCATCGAAATCGAGGCGCTGGGGGGGAAGCCTGGTGTTTGGACGGCAGATTGGGCTGAAACCCCGAATGGCAGGGATTTCGTTCTGGCCATGGAAAGGGCCCATGACGAACTGTTGGCGAGCGGTGCAACTACGCCATGGCGCGCCCGGTTCTGCTGTACGTTGGTTTTGGTTTGGCCAGACGGGCACGACGAGGTTTATCCCGGAACCATGGAAGGCCAGATCGTCTGGCCGATGCGGGGTGATCAGGGACACGGGTACGACCCCATCTTTCAGCCCAACGGACATGACCTGACATTCGGTGAAATGGACCGGTGGACGAAGAACGAGATTTCTCACCGTGCCGACGCATTCGCCAAACTGATCGCCGGCTCTTTTGCGTAGGGTCGGCCTTTATATCCATTGGCCGTTCTGCCAGGCGAAATGTCCCTACTGTGATTTCAATTCGCACGTTGTCGCGGCGGTGGATCAGGCAGCGTGGCGTTCGGCCTACACAACTGAGATTAAACGATATAAGGACGAGGTACCTGACGCTGTTGTAGGATCGATTTTCTTCGGCGGCGGCACGCCCAGCCTGATGGAGCCAGAGACTGTGGCGTCGATCATCGATGACGCCCAACGGGCCTGGCGCTTTGCGAACGATGTTGAGATTACGCTGGAAGCCAACCCGACCTCGGTAGAAGCCGAGCGGTTCCGGGGATATCGCATGGCCGGCGTCAATAGGGTCTCCATGGGTATCCAGGCGCTGGATGACGACGACCTTCGTCGTTTGGGCCGCCTGCACAGCGTTTCTGAAGCTCGCGCCGCGTTCGACATAGCCCGGCAGACCTTCGACCGGATCAGTTTTGATCTGATTTACGCTCGACAGGGCCAGACCGCCGCCGCGTGGGAAACCGAACTGGCAGAAGCGCTTCGAATGGCGGCGGATCATCTGTCCCTGTACCAGTTGTCCGTGGAAGACGGAACCGCGTTTGGCGATCGTCATGCGCGCGGTAAGTTGAAAGGACTCCCGGATGAAGACCTTGCTGCGACGTTGTATGAGATCACGCAGAATATGACGGAAAGCGCGGGCTTACCCGCCTACGAGATTTCAAACCATGCGCGTCCCGGAGCAGAATCGCAGCACAATCTGACCTATTGGCGGGGCGGCGAGTACATTGGCATCGGGCCCGGAGCGCATGGGCGTGTTCACAATCCCAACGGCTGGATCGCAACCGAAGCCGAAACCCAACCGATGCGATGGTTAGCGGCCGTTCAAGCGGGCACGGTCGAGCAGCGTTCGCTGCTATCGGCCCTGGACAGAGCCGAAGAGCGGGCGATGATGGGCCTTCGGGTCGGAGAGGGCGTAGATCGCTCGGACCTCGCCCCGTTCGAAACGCGGCTGCCGCACCTCGAGGACCTTGGCGTGATCCGCACCAGCAATGATAAGGTGCAACTGACAGAATCAGGACGGCCAGTCCTCAATGCGATCCTCCGGGACCTTCTGGCTTAGTCCAGCCCACGGGAAATCAGCTGACAAATTTGGTCCAGTTGTTCGAGGGACTTGTATCCGATCGTCAGTTTACCGGTATCCGCGCCCGATTTGTGATCTATCGTGATCGGAAGACCCATGGCCGCCGACAGATCCTGTTCCAAGGCCCTTGTATCGGCATCTTTTGACTCATCTGCCGAACGCTTTGGTTTTGAAGGCTTATCAGGTTTACGGACCAACGCTTCTGTTTGACGAACCGACAAATTCTTGGCGATGACTTGCCGTGCCAAATCTGACGCGGCCTCTGTCGCGACGAGTGCGCGAGCGTGGCCCGCGGTCAGTCGACCTTCCGCTAACCACCCCTGAACGTCCGCAGGCAAGTTCAGCAGACGAAGGGAGTTGGCGATATGGGATCGACTTTTACCCAGGGCATCCGCCATTTGCTCCTGTGTACGGCCGAAGCGATCCATCAACTGACGATATCCCGCAGCCTCATCCACGGGGTTAAGATCGGCCCTCTGAATATTCTCAATGATCGCAACTTCAAGCATTTCTGTATCGTCAAATTCTCTAACGATTACAGGAACTTCATGGATCTTCGCCAGCTGAGAGGCCCGCCACCGGCGCTCGCCTGCAACGATCTGGAACGCGTCAGATTTTTCCGGGTGTGGGCGAACGATAAGCGGCTGGATGATGCCACGTTGCGCTATCGAAGCGGCAAGCTCTTCCAGCTGCTCTTCCGCAAATGTGCGGCGAGGCTGATCAGGGTTGGCCTCGATCCGCTCGATGGCAACAAATAGCTCCGCACGCCGCGGCTGATCCGCCGGGCGAGTCTCCGCGTTGGGTGGGTCTATATCTGCCATTAAGGCCGATAATCCACGACCTAGTCCGCCGCGCTTCTCCCGTTTATCGGACATGGTCGCTCTCCTCAGGCCGTTTCGCGCGCGATGAATTCGTGGGCAAGTGCTCGATAAGCGATACTGCCCTTGGATGTAGGGTCATAGTCCAGCACTGGCTGCGCGAACGAAGGCGCTTCACTGACGCGCACGTTGCGCGGAATGATAGTATCAAACACCAAGCTTCCCAAAGTTTCCCTAGCGTCCGCAAGCACACCTTGGGCCAGTTTGTTCCTTCCATCGAACATCGTCAAAACGACGCCTTCAATGCCAAGCCTCGGGTTTGCCGTTTGCCGAACCTCGCGTATTGTCAGCATCAGCTGCGAAAGCCCCTCCAGAGCAAAGAACTCACTTTGCAGAGGAACAAGTACCGAATGTGCAGCAACCATGGCGTTCACGGTCAGAAGAGAGAGGGAAGGGGGGCAATCTATGAGAACAATATCGATGTCGGTTTTTCCGCGGCTATTCAATGCAGATCTAAGCAGCGATACGCGTTGGGATTTCGAAACCATTTCGACATCTGCCGACGACAAATCGGAATTGGCAGGGACAATCCTAAGGTTCTGAACGTCGGTGGACTGAAGCGCGTCCGTAACCGATACATCCCCCAGAAGGACATCGTAAGTCGTGATCTGCCGGCGATCCAAATCGATACCCAAACCTGTCGAAGCGTTCCCTTGGGGGTCCAGATCGATTATCGCTACCCGCTTACCCTGAGCGGCCAGTGCGGCGCCCAAATTGATCGCCGTGGTGGTCTTTCCGACTCCACCTTTCTGGTTCACGATAGCCACGACTTTCGTGGCGCCCTGATCGAAATCAGACACGTTTGAAGTTCCTCATAAGAAGGATGACCCCCTCTTTGTTCACTTTGCTAGGTCGGACGTCAACGTCAAATTCCCAGGATGTCTTCGCCTCCGCGATCTCCTGCTGATACGATATACCCTTCGGAAATACATATGTTGTATCCGACACGCCGTGTCGAATGGCGAGGGGGATCAGCTTCCGCAAGGGCGCCAAGGCACGCGCGGAAACGATATCACCACCCCGCGGTGAAACATTTTCAATTCGTTGATCTATGACTTCGGCATTTAACTGTAAGTTCCGTACTGCTGTTCTGAGGAAAACTGATTTCCTGCGATCCGATTCCACCAGCAGGACACGGGTCGTTGGACGCAATATCGAGATGACGATGCCGGGGAATCCCCCTCCGCTTCCCAAATCGATCCAAGTATGAGCCGGGGGAGCGAGCTCTGAGAGTTGCGCACTATCCTCAACGTGCCTTTGTTCAAGAAGGCCCAAGGTCGACGGCGCAACCAAGTTGATATGCTCATTCCAGCGGCAGACCAAGTTGGAGAATTCTTTAAGACGATCTATTGTTTCACGTGAAACACTCATCCTACACGTACGCTATCGATTCTCGAAATCTTGAGCCTATAGATTAACGTGTTTAATGCTACGGGGGTCATACCTTCGACCCTTTCTGCCTGAGCGATTGAGGTAGGCCGAACAATAGATAGTTTATGCCGCAATTCCGAAGATAGACCCTGGATGTCCTGATAGTTGAAATCTGGCGGTATAGTCAGGCCCTCGTATCGCCGAACCCGGCTGACCTCCTGCACTTGGCGGTCCAAGTAATTCGAATACGTGGCCTCATTTTCTAACTGCCGAAGTATACTGTCGTCGAACTGAGCGAGGTCAGGCGACAAAGATAGGATTGTACTGACACCGACATTTGGAATGCTCAGAAGAGCATAAAGATCCCGTTTCTTGCCGTCACCAGCAACATTTACGCCGGCTTCCCGTGCCGTTTTCCCGGCAACCGAAACCGACTTCATTTTCTGCCGAGCGTCGTCAATCTGCTCCATTTTGTTCTCGAAGAAAGTCCTCTGGCGGGCATCCAGAATGCCTAGTTCAATCGCCTTTGGAGTCAGCCGCTGATCCGCATTGTCAGCCCTTAGGGAAAGGCGATACTCCGCCCGGGACGTGAACATGCGGTACGGCTCTGACACCCCGCGGATCACCAGATCGTCTATCATGACCCCGATGTAAGATTCTGTCCTGGAAAACTGGACAGGCGGCAACTCCTGAACGCTTGACGCGGCGTTCAGCCCAGCCACGAGCCCTTGGGCGGCAGCCTCCTCATACCCTGTTGTCCCGTTAATCTGCCCAGCGAGCCAAAGACCCGGCATGTCCCGAACTTCAAGTTCAGCGGTTAGTGCACGGGGGTCGACATAATCGTATTCTATTGCGTACCCAGGTTGCGAAATTTCAGCATTTTCTAAGCCGCGAATAGAGCGAATATATGCGATCTGAACGTCTCTAGGCAAAGATGTGGATACACCATTCGGGTAGATGGTTTCCCCAACAAGAGTTTCCGGCTCCAAAAATATCTGGTGGGATTTCTTATCGGCGAAGCGGGAAATCTTGTCCTCAATGGAAGGGCAATATCTGGGGCCTTTTCCCGAAATATTACCTGAATACATGGCAGACAGATGCAAGTTCCTGCGAATTATATCATGCGTATGTTCGTTCGTGTGGGTAATCGCACAATTCACTTGGGGAAGGTGCGGTCCCGTGCTTTGAAACGACATCATCGCAGGGTTTTCGTCACCGGGCTGCAGTTCCAAACCGGACCAATCGATCGATTTTCCAGATAGGCGCGGGGGAGTTCCTGTTTTAAGTCTGCCCATCGGCAAACCTTGACCGTACAGCCGATCGGCCAGTTGTACCGAAGGACTCTCACCCAAACGTCCGCCGGACGTGGTCTCGCCACCCATGTGGATTACGCCATTCAAGAAAGTGCCAGTCGTTAGAATCACTGCATCTCCAGGAAGTTCCGCACCGTCATCCAAGAGAACGCCGGAAACACGTCCGTCGCGTACCAGAAGATCCGCTACTTGCCCCTCTACCAATTGAACGGGCAGGGCACTGATGGCGTTCTGAATTGCCGCCCTGTATTCTCCGCGATCAACCTGCGTACGCGGTCCTTGCACTGCGGGTCCTTTAGACCGGTTCAGTAATCGGAATTGGATACCCGCTCGATCTGCGGCACGTCCAATTATACCCCCGAAGGCGTCAACCTCTCGCACAAGGTGCCCCTTACCCAGTCCGCCAACTGCGGGATTGCAGGACAGAGCACCAACAGTATCAGCTCGCAGCGTAACAAGATAAGTTCGCGTGCCCATCCGCGCGGCCGCGCTTGCAGCCTCAACACCGGCATGACCCCCTCCAACAACGATGACGGTCGATTGTTTCACGTGAAACATCTCATTTTCCAATGCAGAATCGAGAGAATATGCTCCCTAGCAGATCCTCGGTATCAACGCCACCGATCAGCTCTTGAAGATCACGAATGACATCGCGAACACGTTGCGCAGATAGTTCTGAAGGCGAGGATGTAAGTTCACCACAAATCTCTCGCAAAGATGCTATAGCCCTTTCTAACGAAGCGCGATGCCGATTCCGTAGCGCAAGGGCATCCTTTGGTACGCGAGATTCCAACAGACTTTGGAGGCGGCCCAAAAGCTCAGTCACCCCGGCCCCTGTTTTCCCGGACACGCCCCCCCGCGTTCCATCATCATCTTGCGCTAGCAGTACGATGTCCATTCCTTCAGGAACCTTGGTGGAACCATCGTCCAGCCATACCCGAACATCTGCGGCCGCCGCTCGGATGCGCGTTAGCGCAATTCCCTGTCTCTCTATCGGGTCCAAGCTTTCCCGAAGGCCTGCCGTATCCAACATTGTGACCGGAATGCCCTTGAGGTCGACGCGAACCTCGATCACGTCGCGCGTCGTTCCGGCAATCTCGGACGTCAAAGCGACGGGACGCCTGGCGATCGCATTGAGAAGGGTGGATTTTCCCGCATTGGGCGGGCCGATCAACGCAATCTCGAAGCCTGTCCGGATACGTTCGGCGACGTCCGCCGCCCGCAACTCTCTCTCCATGTCCTCGGCAACGCTTCGAAGTAGCCCCGCAACATCAGTATCAACATCAGTCGGGACATCCTCGTCCGCGAAATCCAGGGTGAGTTCCAAGAGGCTGGCGGCGTCGATCAGGCTTTCCCGCCATGTGTCAACACGTTTGGCGAGCCCCCCGGACAGCGACGATTGCGCTTGAACCCGTTGTAGTTCCGTCTCGGCATCGATCAAGTCTGCCAGACCTTCGACCTGCGCCAAGTCCATCCGATCGTTCTCGAGCGCCCGCCTCGTAAATTCCCCAGGCGCTGCAGGACGGAAGCCGGGCAATTTGGACAGATTTTCCATAACCCCGCGAATAACCGCGAGCGAGCCGTGCACTTGCAGTTCCACCACATCTTCACCGGTAAAACTGGATCCCGCCGGAAAGCAAAGCACCAGGCCGGAGTCTAAGAGTTGGCCGCGGTCGTCCCTGATCTGCCTTAAACCAGCTTTGCGCAGCGCGGGAAGGTCGCACATACGCGCAACCCCGGCAAAAGCAGCTGGGCCCGAAACTCGGATGACCGATACGCCCGCCTTACCGGGCGCCGAGGCCTGGGCGTAAATCGTATCGGCCATGGCGGATCACGTGTTCATCGAGTCGAAGAATTCAGAGTTGGACTTGGTCTGCTTCAGCTTACCCAACAGGAACTCAACGGCGTCCGTCGTGCCCATCGGGTTCAGGATGCGCCTCAAGACGTATGTTTTCTGAAGGTCTTGCTTGTCCGTCAGAAGATCCTCTTTCCGGGTTCCGGACTTGAGGATGTCCATTGCCGGATAAACCCGCTTGTCCGCTACCTTCCGATCAAGAACGATTTCGGAGTTCCCGGTGCCCTTGAACTCTTCGAAGATCACCTCGTCCATACGGCTGCCGGTATCGATTAGCGCCGTCGCAATGATCGTCAGCGATCCGCCTTCCTCGATATTTCGCGCTGCGCCGAAAAACCGCTTCGGGCGTTGCAGGGCATTCGCGTCCACACCACCGGTCAGGACTTTGCCCGACGACGGAACCGTCGTGTTGAAGGCTCGGCCCAGGCGGGTGATCGAGTCCAGAAGAATGACGACGTCACGCTTGTGTTCTACAAGACGCTTGGCCTTCTCGATGACCATATCGCTGACCGCGACGTGGCGGGTCGCGGGCTCGTCAAAGGTCGAGGATACGACCTCGCCCTTCACCGACCGCTGCATGTCCGTCACTTCTTCGGGGCGTTCGTCGATCAGAAGAACGATGAGGTAGCATTCGGGGTGATTTCTCTCGATCGAATGCGCGATGTTCTGCAAAAGAACGGTCTTGCCCGTCCGCGGTGGCGCCACGATCAAGGATCTCTGCCCCTTACCGATGGGCGCGACCAAATCAATCACGCGGGCCGAGCGATCCTTTATGGTGGGATCCTCGATCTCCATCTTCAGGCGCTGGTCGGGATAAAGAGGCGTCAAGTTGTCGAAGGCGACCTTGTGGCGCGCCTTGGCCGGATCCTCGAAATTAATCGTCTCGACTTCGGTCAGCGCGAAATAACGCTCGTTCTCGTCGGGTCCGCGGATCACGCCCGACACCGTATCGCCGGTGCGTAAGGCATGCCGCCGGATCATGTCGGGCGAGACATAGATGTCATCGGGACCGGGAAGGTAGTTGGCTTCGGGCGACCGCAGAAAGCCGAACCCATCTTGCAGAACCTCAAGAACACCGTCACCCCCGATGATCCAGTCCTCGTCCGCGCGCTCTTTCAAGATCGAGAACATCATCTCGCCCTTGCGCATGGTCGAGGCATTCTCGATCTCCAGCTCCTCGGCCAAGGCAAGGAGGTCCTTTGGGCTCTGCGCCTTCAGGTCGGATAGGTTTACGCGGTCTTCGTTCATGGAAATCCTCTCGCACCGCAGGATGCGGGCGGTATGGGTCTTGAGATGGGAAGCACATCACCGGACGGCGACGGCGGGCAGCTAAGCACTGTTACCGATCTTGTCAATCAGAATGGGCGAACGATCACCGAAAAGACGATCACGAGCAGCAGAAGCGTCGGGACTTCGTTCATCATACGGTAATGACGCCCCGCGTGGGTGTAAGCCCCTGCTTCCATGGCCTTTCTTTGCTTCGCGCACCACATGTGAAACGCGCTCATCGCGATAACGGCAACGGCTTTGGTGTAAGGCCAAACAGCCGACCAATCGACGACTCCGATCGAGATCAGGGCAAGGCCAAATATCCAAGTGGCGATCATGGCAGGGTTCATGATCGCTCTCAGCAGTCGCCGTTCCATGACTTGGAACAGCTGTTCTCGGCCGTCGTCTCCCTTCGCTGCTTCCACGTGATATACGAAGAGGCGGGGTAAATAGAAAAGGCCGGCCATCCAAGCGATGAACGACACGATGTGAAGGGCAAGAAGCCACTGATACCAGTCGGTCATCCTCCTCTCTTACCTTAAAGAATTTTTAAGAAAAGATTGTTTGTTGTTAGTAGGGCCTGGGGATTTCCGCAGGAATCGGTGTTCTCATCGGTTTCTCCGGGGATCTACGCGTTCGAATGAACCGAGCGGAGAGACAAACAAGGAACACTCGTAAAAAATATATATTTCAGTATGTTAGGGTGTTGAAATATCCCTTGAATCCATGTGGATAAACATGGGTAGAAATCTTGCTTGACCAGGCCTTGTCCACTGATGGGGAAGCCTGACGTGAGCACGTGGACAAACGCGTCGGTATCGCGGAAAAGATCCCCAGTTATCCGGGCGGACTATCGGACGGCTCGGGTTATCCCCAAACACTCACAGGTTATCCATGCAGATCGTCTTGGCCTCTGGGTCCGCCATACGCCATCACCTTTTGACTTCGGCGGGCGTTCCGCATGACCTCGATCCCGCTAAGATTGATGAGGTCGCGATGCGCGATGCGCTTGCTGAAGAGGGGGCGACTCCTCGTGACATAGCCGACGCTTTGGCTGAGGCGAAAGCGCGCAAGGTGTCGGGCCGACATCCGAAGGCCCTTGTTTTGGGATGCGACCAGACGCTTGACCTCGAGGGCACGCTTCTGTCGAAAGCCGAAACCCGTGAAGAGGCCGAAGCCCAGATTGCCGCCCTGTCCGGTCGCCGGCACATGCTGCACTCGGCTATCGTTGCCTACGAAGGGCACGAGCCAGTTTGGCGCCACGTGGGAACCGTACGCCTGCAGGTTCGTCCATTGTCGGCGGGGTACATCACCGCCTACGTCGCGCGAAACTGGGACAGCATCCGACATTCGGTCGGGAGCTATAAGCTGGAGGAAGAGGGAATTCGTTTATTCTCCGCGATCGAAGGGGACTATTTCACTGTCTTGGGAATGCCGATGTTGCCGCTCTTGTCGTGGCTGACGGTCAGGGGCATCCTTGCGACATGACCGACCGAATTCCCCTTGCCGCCGTCATCGGGCACCCCATAGCACACAGTCTTTCGCCCCGCGTGCATGGGCACTGGCTGCGTCGGTACGGTGTACCAGGGTACTATATACCGATGGACGTAGCGCCGGATCGTCTTGCGGACGTTCTGCGGACGATGCCATCGATGGGGTTCGTCGGGGCCAACGTCACGATCCCTCACAAGGAAACGGTTCTTCGACTGGCCGACAGTGTCACGGATCGCGCAGCTCTGATCGGGGCCGCGAACACGGTCACCTTCCGCTCGGATGGGTCGTTCCAGGCCGATAACACAGATGGCGCCGGGTTCATGGAGAACTTGCGTCAATCGGCGCCCGACTGGTCCCCTAGAATCGGTCCCGCCGCGGTGTTCGGGGCTGGGGGCGCGGCGCGGGCTATCATTGTGGCGCTACTGGACGCGGGCGTTCCGGAAATCAGGTTGACCAACCGGACCCGCGCCCGCGCCGAAGCTCTGCGACAAGAGTTCGGTGCGAAGGTGGTGGTGCAGGATTGGGTGGGTGCGGCGAACATCGTCGACGATGCCGTCACCGTGGTGAACACGACCTCCCTTGGGATGACAGGAAAGTCGGCTTTCCGCGTGCCGATGGATGGCTTGATGCGCGGGGCTGTGGTCTCGGACCTTGTGTATTCCCCGCTGCAGACGGATTTTCTCCGTACCGCGCAGGCGGCCGGCTGCACCACGGTCGATGGCTTGGGAATGCTTTTGCACCAAGCTGTTCCGGGGTTCGAGCGCTGGTTCGGCCAGCGTCCCGATGTTGACGAGGACCTGCGCCAAGCCGTCCTGTCATGAGCCGCCCGCATCTGATCGGACTGACCGGATCGATCGGCATGGGGAAATCGACTGCCGCGCGGATGTTCCGGGACGCGGGCATTCCGGTCTGGGATGCGGACGCGGCGGTCCATGAGCTCTACAAGAATGGTGGTGCAGCCGTCGCGCCGATCCGGGCACTTCGCCCCGAAGCGGTCGGTCCGGACGGCGTAGATCGGCAAAAGCTGAACGCTTGGATCGCCGAGAATCCGGACGCGCTGGCGTTGATCGAGGGGGTCGTTCATCCAATGGTGGCGAAAAATCGGCAATCCTTCATCGACGCGGCTGAAGCCGATCTCGTCGTCCTGGATATTCCGCTTCTGTTCGAGACGGGGGGCGAGGATCGCGTCGATACGGTCGTCGTAGTCTCGGCCCCCGAAGAGGTCCAGCGCGCCCGTGTCCTGGACCGCCCTGGAATGACCGAGGCCCGGCTGGATCATATCCTGTCCAAGCAACTTCCTGACGACGAAAAACGGGGGCGCGCCGATGTGGTTGTGCCAACGGTCACGATGGACGAAACACGGGATCACATCACCGCTTTGATCGAAAGACTGCGCCATGCGTGAAATCGTGCTGGACACGGAAACCACCGGTTTTGAACCAGAACAGGGCGACCGTATCGTCGAAATCGGCGCGGTCGAGCTTCTGGGACACGTGCCGACCGGCCGCGTGTTTCACGAGTATATCAACCCCGAACGGGCGATGCCTCAAGAGGCATTCCAGGTGCACGGCCTAGGCGACGAATTCCTGCGCGATAAACCCGTCTTCCGCGAGGTTGGACAGAAATTCCTAGATTTCGTCGGCGATGCGAAACTTGTGATCCACAACGCAGCGTTCGACATGAAATTCCTAAACGCGGAACTGGGGTGGCTGGGGTTGCGGCAACTGCCATGGGACCAGGCCGTCGATACCCTCGGCATCGCGCGGCAAAGGTTTCCGGGTTCGCCCGCCTCGCTGGATGCACTCTGCCGGCGGTTCGGAATCGACAACTCGAACCGGACGCTGCACGGGGCGCTTCTGGACTCGGAAATTCTAGCCGAGGTGTATCTGGAATTGATCGGAGGACGTCAGCCAGACTTTGGTCTTTCGACCGATCATGGCGCGTCGGGCACCTTGGAAAACGAATGGCGCCCGCAGCCGCGTCCGAACAAGTTGCCGTCGCGTATCACGGCAGAAGAAGCGGCCGCCCATGCCGCCTTCGTGGCAAAGCTGGGCGACGACGTACTTTGGCCTCAGGCTGTTCCCGAAGGCTGACCCTGCTTGGCCTGCGCGCGTTGCGCGATGCCCTGGCGGTACAGCTGAACGAAGTCGATCGGCTCGAGGTTCAGGGGCGGGAAGCCACCGTCATGGGTCACGTCGGACACGATCCGTCGGATATAAGGGAACATCAGGCGCGGCGCCTCGATCAGCAGAAAGGGATGTAATTGCTGTTCGTTCACGTTCGACACCTGGAAAATGCCGCCATACTCCAGCTCCAGTAGGAACAGCATATCCTCGCTGTCCTTGTTCTTCGAGCGGACGGTGAACTTGCCGATCACCTCGTACTGGTCTTCGGCGCCCTCACGTTTTTTGGCGTCGAGGCTGACCTGAACGCTGACATCCGGCTGGACCTGGCCCTTCAGGCTGCGCTGCGCCAAGGCGTTCTCGAAGCTCATGTCGCGGATGAACTGCGCCAGGGGGCGGATCTGCGGCATACTGGGCTGTTCGCCGTTCGGCGCAGCGGGTTGCGTTTGGTTTTCCGTCTCGGCCATGATCTCGGGTCTCCCTTATTCAGTTGCGCCCGGACCTATCATCGGGTCCTGGCCTGGTCCAGCCTGAGGGGCGGCGTGCCGGGTTGGGTTCGCGGATCTCGACCTCCTCGGCGCGACCGTCGATCACATCGTCGCGCGTGGGTCTGGTGGGGCGTGTACCGTAACTCATCGTCTGGACCTTCACCCGCTTCTTCGCCTCGGCGAACAACCGCTTGCGCACGCCCGGGATCAGAAGTGAGAAGCCAACCGCATCCGTGAAAAAACCGGGGGTCAGCAGAAGCGCCCCGGCGAACAGGATCATTGCGCCGTTCGCCAACGGTTCGGCCGGGTCGCGGAGTTCGTTGAACGAACGTTTTAACTGTCCCAGCGCCTGTGCGCCCTGCGATCTGACCAGCGTCGTGCCAATGATCGCGGTCACGACGACGATCAGAAGCGTCGGCCACAGGCCGATCAGGCCGCCCACCTGGATGAACAGGGCGATCTCGATCAGCGGAACGGCGATGAACGCCAGCAAAAGCCACATGGGCGCACCTCTTTGTCACGGGTCAGGCGGTGGACTTGGCCCACCCCGGTCCCTAGATAGGAACGAACCGCGCATGTTGCCATTCTTCATTCGAAATCCGAGGCCCCATGAGTTCTGCCGTCATTCAATTGCTGGTCCTCGCCGGGATCGCCATTTTTCTCATCCTGCGCCTGAAGAACGTTCTGGGCACGCGGGAGGGGTTCGAGAAACCGCAAGTGGAGTCTCGACCCAAGGCTTCGGACACTCGACGGCCTGAGTTCGAGGTCATCGAGGGCGGGCCGGATCGCGACATCACCGATCACGTCGATGACGGCTCCGACAGTGCCAAGGCGTTGGCGGCCATGAAAATGGCCGAGTCCGACTTCAACGTCAGCGACTTCCTGTCTGGGGCTCGTCAAGCTTACGAGATGATCTTCCTTGCTTTCGAACGTGGCGATATTTCCGAGGTCCGCGGCTTCCTCGACCCCGAGGTGGCCGGCGCTTTCGATCAGGTGATTGCAGAGCGAAAGGCGCAAGGACTGACCATCAAGAGCGAGATCGTGGGCGTCCGCGACGTCGAGCTTTATTCCGCGACGTACGACCGCGAGGCAAGCTACGCCGAGATCACGGTGCGGTTCCTGGCCGAGCTGACAACTGTTGTCCGCAACGAGGCTGGCGAAATCGTCGAGGGCGACCCGAACGAGATCAAGCGCCAGCGCGATACCTGGACATTCGGTCGAAAGATGGGCGTCGACGATCCCAATTGGCAGCTTGTCGCCACGGGTGAGTGATGCGTGGCTGGATGCGTGCAGCCTGTTTTGCGGCGGCGGCGGTGACCTCTGTGCCTGCCATTGCCCAGACGCGCACCATCCTCGAGTTTGCAGATCTTCAGGGCTGGGCTCAGGATCGTCATTCCGAAGCTTTGAGCGTTTTTCTCGATACCTGCCGGGATCTGCGTGACCCGGATTGGCAGACGCTGTGCGCGACCGCTGCGATTTGGACAGATGCCAAGCTGTTCTTCGAACTGCATTTTCGCCCGGTTCTGATCGAGGACGGCAAACCGATGCTGTTCACCGGCTATTACGAGCCTGAGCTTTTGGGGTCGCGATACGAGGGCGGCCCCTATCAACACCCCCTCTACGAACTGCCCGAGGAAGCCGCCGAAGGGCCATGGCTGACCCGCGCCGAGATCGAGGGCAACGCGGCGCTTGAGGGCAAGGGGCTTGAGATCGCGTGGTTGACCGACCCAGTGGACGTGTATTTCCTCCAGGTTCAGGGTTCCGGACGGGTGCGTCTAGATGACGGGACCGCCATCCGCGTAGGCTATGGCGGGAAGAACGGGCATAGCTACCGCTCCATTGGCGCGGAACTGATCCGCCGCGGAGAGATGACCGAGCACGAGGTCAATGCCGACCGGATCCGCGATTGGGTCAAGGACAACGGCGACCGGGGCCGCGAGTTGCTGCACCACAATCCCTCTTACGTCTTTTTCCGTGAAGTCAGCCATGTCCCGGCGGATCAGGGTCCCTTGGGCGCGATGAATCGTTCGATTACGGGATTGCGGTCCATTGCTGTGGACCCGGATTATACCCCCTTGGGCGCGCCGGTCTGGATCGAAACGGACGGTGCCGAGGATCTGCACCGACTGATGATCGCTCAGGATACCGGTGCCGCGGTCAAGGGAGCCCAGCGCGCCGATATCTTCTTCGGAACCGGCAAGGCGGCCGGCAAACGGGCGGGTGCGGTAAGGGAAAGCGGCCGTATGATCGTTCTGCTGCCAATTCAAAGGGCCTACGCGCTGGCCGAAGGAATCTGATGTCCCGCCGCCGCGATCTGAAACCGGAGGAGCGCGAGCTCTGGCGCCGGGTGCAGAAGACTGCCACCCCGATGCACCCCAGACGACAGGCAAAGCTGCCCCCCGCGCTGGACCCCAAGCCCCGATCCGCGCCCGAGCAGTCGAAGCCTGGACCGTTGGACCTTAGCGGGTTCGACCTGGGAAAGAACGCCCCGTCACCGCCCACGCGAAACTCGGCCGCACCGGCACCGGCCCTCAGGATGGACGCCAAGGCCCATCGCAAGATGTCCCGCGGCAAGATGGACGTCGAAGGGCGCATCGACCTGCACGGCCTTACCCTGGCCGAGGCGCATCCCCGCCTGATGTCCTTCATCCATTCATCGCACGCGTCCGGGCGAAGGCTGATCCTGGTGATCACGGGCAAGGGCCGGGACGGGCCGGATGACGGTCCTATCCCTGAACGGCGGGGCATTCTGCGCCAGCAGGTCCCGCAATGGCTATCCTCCGGCGCGCTTCGCCCGATCGTGCTGCAGATCACCCAGGCACACCGGCGCCACGGTGGATCAGGCGCGTTCTACGTGTACTTGCGGCGGAAGTGAGCCCTTCGCCCGCTGCACCCCAAGTGTCACGAGGATCGCAGCGACCCCGAAATAGACCGCGATGCCCAGCATCTGGTCGGGAAACTCGATGCCAAGGTCGATCAGCGCGCCCGTCAGCGCCGGACCGATCGCTGTGCCGAACACCATCACCGCAGCCGCCAGCGCCTTGATCCCGCCGAGGTTTCGCGTGCCGTAGAACTCGGCCCAGAATGCGGGCGGGACGGTGTTGTTCATTCCTTGTGTCAGCCCCATCAACGCCACGAAGATGGTGGCCACCGGCAGGTTGGGGGCAAAGGCGAAACCGGCAAACCCTAGGCCCATCGGCAGAAGAACAAACGGCATCAGCCGCGCCGTGCCGATCCGGTCGATGATCGGCCCGGAGGTGAACATCGCCACCGCCGCGGCGGCGGTGAAGACGGGAAAGATCGAGACTAGGCCCAAATGGCTCCACCCCTTGGCATCGGCCAAGTGAACCTGGTGGAAGAAGAAGGCGGTCGAAAATGCCGCCGGCGCAATCAGCATCGGGACCGTCAGCCAATACAGCGCATGCCCCAGCATGTCCTTGCGGGTCCAGTGCCGGTCGTCCATCCCCGCAGCTTGGGCGTCCTTAGCAATGCTCTGGGGCGTCCGCTCCAGCCGCAGCAGCGGCCACAGAAGAGGCAGCAGCGCCAAAACGATTCCCCCTGCGATCAGCCACAGGGTGCGCCAGTCCAGAACGCCCAGCGCGGCGACGAAGATCATTGGCAGAAACGCCTCGCCCAAACCGACGCCGATCCGGCTAATCGACAGGGCCGTCCCGCGGGAGGCCACGAACCAGCGTGCCATGGCCACCGTTGCGACCAGCGTCGACATGCCCTGACCCGCGAAGCGCAGGGCAAAGATGGTGAAGACCAGCGCCCACCAACCTTGCACGGCCCACATCAGCACGCAGGACAGCGCCAGACAGGCCAGCACTGCGGGGCCGAGGATGCGCACCCGGAATGTGTCGGTCAGGATGCCCGTCCAGATCATCACGGCGGCCGAGGCCGTGGTCCCCACCGAATAGAGGAACCCCCAATCCCCGTTCGACAGGTCGAACGTCGCGCGGATATCGCCCGCGAAGACCGAGATGAAGAAGGTCTGCCCGAAGGACGAGCAGAAGGTAAGGAGAACGCCGACCAGCAGGAAAGGGGCGTTCCCGCGCAGGAACGTGAGGAAGGACATTCGCCCTCATCGCGCCGATTGTGTCGAAAGGGAAGGGGCCGGATTCTCCGACATCCGGCCCCCAACCAAAAAGGTCGGCGCTACAGAACGTAGCGGCTGACGTCGACGGACCGGCTCAACTCGCCCAGGTGATGCTCGACGAAGGCGGCGTCTACGGTGATCTCCTCTCCGGCCTTGTCGGGGGCCTCGAAGGACAGCTCCTCGAACACTCGCTCCATCACGGTATAGAGGCGGCGCGCGCCGATATTCTCGACCGACTGGTTCACTTCGGCGGCAATGCGGGCGAGTGCTGCGATCCCCTCATCGGTGAATGCCACTTTAACCTCCTCGGTGCCTAGAAGGGCGGTGTATTGCCGGGTCAGCGCATTGTCCGTCTCGGTCAGGATGCGGACGAAATCCTCCTCGGTCAGGGCGCGCAGTTCGACGCGGATCGGCAGGCGCCCCTGAAGCTCGGGCAACAGGTCCGAGGGTTTGGCGACGTGGAACGCGCCAGAGGCGATGAACAGGATATGATCCGTGCGGATCGAGCCGTATTTCGTCGCCACGACCGTCCCTTCGATCAGGGGCAACAGGTCGCGCTGCACGCCCTCTCGGCTGACTTCCCCGCCGCGGGCGTCCTGCCGCGCGCAGACCTTGTCGATCTCGTCGAGAAACACGATGCCATTTTCTTCGACCGAATGCAGAGCGGCCTTGTTCACCGTCTCGTCGTCCAGAAGCTTGTCGGCTTCTTCCGACAACAGGATGCCATAGCTGTCGGCGACGGTCATCGTCTTGCGAACGGTGCGCCCCTGGAACGCCTTTCCGAAGATGTCGCCCAGGTTCATGCCGCCCTGACCGGGCTGCATTCCCGGCATCTCCATCCCGCCCAGTGGGTTCGACGTGTCCTGCACTTCCAGTGTAATTTCCGTTGCGTCCAGCTCGCCATTGCGCAGCTTCTTGCGGAACATGTCGCGGGTGCCCTCGCGGGCATTTTCGCCGGCGATTGCGGCCAGCACCCGTTCCTCGGCATTGGCTTCGGCCCGGGACTTCACGTCTTCGCGCATGTGATCGCGCGTCATGGTGATCGCCTGTTCAACCAGATCGCGGATGATCTGTTCGACGTCCCGGCCGACATAGCCGACTTCGGTGAATTTCGTCGCCTCGACCTTCAGGAAGGGCGCGCGGGCCAGCTTGGCCAGGCGGCGCGAGATCTCGGTCTTGCCGACGCCGGTGGGTCCGATCATCAGGATGTTCTTGGGATACACCTCGTCCTGCATCTCGGGCGCCAGCTGCTTGCGGCGCCAGCGGTTGCGCAGGGCGACGGCGACGGCGCGCTTGGCGTCCTTCTGGCCGATGATGAAGCGATCCAGTTCCGAGACGATCTCGCGGGGGGTCAGGTCAGTCATGTCAATCCTTTCGGGGGGAAGGAAGGGGGCGCCCCCTCAGCCTTCCAGCGTCTCGACGGTCAGGCTGCCGTTCGTGTAGACGCAAATATCTGCGGCGATCCGCATGGCGCGGCGGGCGATTTCCTCGGCGTCGTCCTCATAATCGAAAAGCCCGCGCGCGGCGGCCAGGGCATAGTTCCCGCCCGATCCGATCGCGGCGACGTCATGCTCGGGTTCCAGAACGTCGCCCGCGCCTGTGACGACGTACAGGTCCTTGCCGTCCGACACGATCAGCATCGCCTCGAGTTTCTGGAGGTACTTGTCGGTGCGCCAGTCCTTCGCCAATTCCACCGCGGCGCGCTGCAACTGGCCCGGTGTGGCCTCCAGCTTCGTTTCCAAACGTTCCAGCAACGCGAAGGCGTCGGCGGTGGAACCGGCGAACCCCGCGATGATATCATGCCCGCCGGGGGACAGGCGGCGCACCTTGCGGGCGGTGCCCTTCATCACGGTGTCACCCATGGACACCTGCCCGTCGCCGGCGATCACCACGCGCCCACCCTTGCGGACGCCGATGATGGTTGTGCCGTGCCAGCCGGGAAAATCGCTCATTTCATGCTCCTGTCTCGTTCGCCCCTGCATATGGAGAGGCGGCCGCAACTTGCCAACCGCATCGGCGGGTTCTGGACCGCCCGGCCGCTTTGAAGCAGGGTACACGGCATGAGCGACGACCGGATCCTGCGCCTGTATTACCACCGCCAGCTTCTTGCCCGCGCGCGGGCGCGGGAGCATAATTTCACCAACAGGCTGGAGACTGCGATAAAGGATCGGGGGTTCCGACTGCGACTGCTCGAGGATACGGCGCCCGCGCGGATGCGCAGCCTGGGCAAGCCCGGCTACAGCCTGTTTCACATGCAGGACCCACTGGCGCTAAACCAGTTATCGTTGCGACTGGCCTACCTCTATCCGTTCTGGCGGATCGAAAAGACGAACGAACGGTGGGAGTTCGACGTCGCCCGCGCCCGGTTCGATCCAAGAGAAATCGATCCAAAAGCGGCGGCCGATTTCGCCCGACGACGGCGGGGAACGCATCTGAAAGGGGCGGTGCCCGGCGGCGGAGAAGTCATCTATATCGCGCTGCAGGCCCGCCTGACCGAACAGCGGTCGTTCCAATGCATGACCCCCCTCGACATGGTGGGCGAGACGCTGGCCCAGACCGGAGCAGGCCCCGTGGTCGCCGCGTTGCACCCCAAGGTCACCTATTCGGACGCCGAACTGGCCCCCCTTCGTGCCTTGGCCGAGCTGAATCCCCGCCTGACGATCCGCACCGGCGGGATGGAGGAGCTTCTTCCCCGGGCACGGATGGTGGTGACGCAGAACTCTTCCGTGGCCCTGATGGGGTACCTGCTGCACAAACCGGCCGTGCTGTTCGGGCGGATCGACTTTCAGCATATTGCGGCGAATGTGCAGGATCTGGGTGTGGCCGAAGCTTTCCGATACGCGGCGCAGGCCCAACCCGATTACGAGCGGTACCTCTACTGGTTCCTGAAAGAGATGGCGATCGACGCGGCCGGACCCGACGCCGAGGGGCAGATCATCTCGGCCATGCGCCGTGGTGGCTGGGCGATATGAAAAAGGCGCCCGCATCGGGGCGCCCTATCCAATCGGTCATGCGAAGAAGATCAGATCTCTTCCTTGATCCAGCTTTCCAGCGACGCTTTCGGCGCAGCGCCGATCTTGTTCGACACGACTTCGCCGTTCTTGAACAGGAACAGCGCAGGGATCCCGCGAACGCCCATCTGGGCGGGGGAATTCGGGTTCTCGTCCACGTTGACCTTCACGATCTTGACCTTGCCCTCCATCTCGGTCGAGATCTCCTCGAGCGCGGGGCCGATCTGCTTGCAGGGGCCGCACCACTCGGCCCAGAAATCCACGACAACGGGGATATCGGACTGGCGGACTTCGGCGTCGAACGTGTCGTCCGTGACGGCGACGGTGGACATGGTAATTCTCCTGGAAATTGGGGCGTCAGGCGGAAGAGGTAAGGACGCCTTTGAAACCCGTCAAGCCAGCGCCTGCGCGAAGGCGTTGTGCACAAGCTCAGGATCCAGCGGCATCAAGCGCGGCCCCCATGTCCACAGGATGGCCGTTTCCACCGTTCGCCCGGGATAGATTTGCCCAAGCGCATGGGCATAGGCCCCCATCTGCCGAAGGATCCCGTCGGGGACACCATCTGCGGTTTCGGGGACCTGCCGGTTCGATTTGTAGTCGACTGCCAGCACATGGTCAGATGTCACGATCAGGCGATCCACGGTCCCGGCGATCCGTCCGCCCGAGGGCAAAGACGCCACAAGGTCCACCTCCAGAAGGGCGGGTTTGGACAGCAGATCGGCCAGTTCCGGCGCGGTCAGGACGCCGCGCGCTTCTGCCAGCAGATCTTCTAGATCTGCCTCTGACACGGCGTCGGCGGCCAGAAGTCGGGGCGTTAGAATCTCCCATTCATCGGGGCGATCGGGGGGCAAATGCTCCAGAAGAAGATGGATCCGTGTGCCGCGTGTCATCGCGTCGTCGGGGTCTTCTTCTGGATTTAGCTCGCCGGGCAGGGCCTTCGAACCGCCCAGGTCGGACGGCGAAAGCAACGGCGCGTCTTCCACAACAGGCGGGGGGCTTTCGTCGAACCACGCATCCAGCGCGGGGTTCGAGTCGCGCAGCGGCGTTTCGGGCACGACCAGCTCCAACCCCTCCCAATCGCCGTTGGAAAACCGCTTGGCGCCTTCGGGGCTGTCGAGCGGTTGGAACGACAGGGCCGACAGACCGTCGGTGATCTTTTCGTACCAGGTTCCCTTCGGCCTGTCGGTGCCGGCCGCGCAGACGATCAGCCAGTTCTCGGCCCGTGTCATTGCGACATAAAGAAGTCGGTCCCGCTCCTCCTCGGCCGCCTGGTCCAGCGCCGCGCAGACGGGATCCAGCGCGGCGGGCCGCGCGTCCTTCGCGGGCTTCCAGATCACGGGGCCGTCTTCGGTCTTCAGCAGGCGGCGCTGGTCGTTCTGGGGCTTCTTCGTGGTGTCGGCCAGAACGACGATGGGTGCTTCCAACCCTTTCGCCCCGTGAACCGTCATCACCCGCAGCCGCTTGCCGCCGCCTTCGGCCTGTCGCTTGATCGTCACCTCCTCGGCATCGAACCAGGCCAGGAACCCGGTCAGCGACGGAACGTCCGTCCGCTCATACGCCAGGGCCTGCGATAGAAGCGCGTCGATGGCGTCTTCAGATTCCATGCCCAGCCGCCCCAGCAGCTTCTCGCGCCCCCGGTGACGCAGAAGCAGCCGGTCGATCAGTTCGAACGGGCGCAGGAAATCGGCCTGCGCCTGCATGTCCTCGATCACCGTCATGACGTTGCGATGATCGCTCTCGCGCAGCCGTTGCCAAAGATACCCATGCCGGCCATGCGCTAGATCATAGAGTTGCCCCTCGCCCAGTCCAAACAGCGGCGAGCGCAGCGCCTCGGCCAGCGACAGGTCGTCTTCGGGCAGGGCAAGGAAGCGCAGGAAGGACAGGATGTCCTTGACCGCCAGATCATCCTCGAGCTTCAGGACATCGGCCCCCGCAATATCGAGGCCCTGCGCCTTACAAGCCCGGATCAGGGGGTGGAACACGCCGGACCGGCTGCGCACCAGGATCAGGAAATCCCCCGCATGGACAGGCCGCCGCGTCCCGGGGGCGTCCTTGTCGGGGATCGTCTCGCCACGGTCGATCATCGCGGCGATCTCGCGCGCGATCTGACGCGACAGCTTGGCGATAGCGCCTTCAGGATCGGGCAGGTCCACCGGATCATCCCATGCAGGCGGGTCCGTCTTCTCGTCGGCTTCGGTCATCGGCCAAAGGTCGACCCGGCCGGGCAGCGTATCGCGGAAGGCGAAATGCTCAACCTCGCCGCCCAGCCCCGCGGCGAAAACGGCGTCCACCGCCGATAGGACCGACGGCGACGAGCGGAACGAATGCTGTAATTCCAGCCGTTGCAAGGCGTCCGGCCCCAGCCGCGCGTCGAAATGGGCGTGCATCCGGTCGAACTCTTCGGGGTCCGCGCCCTGGAACGAATAGATCGACTGCTTCTTGTCGCCCACGACGAAGATCGTCCGCTCCCCCGGCGCGCGGGCCCCGTGCCCGGCGGCGAATTCGTCGGCCAGGGCCTGGATCACTGCCCATTGCGTGGGGCTGGTATCCTGCGCCTCGTCCACCAGAATGTGATCGATCCCCCCGTCTAGGCGATAGAGGATCCATTCCGCCACATCCTTGCGGGTCAACAGATCCCGCGCGCCCAGGACCAGGTCGTCGAAGTCGAGCCAACCGCGCGCCTGTTTCCTTGCCGCATATCGGGCGAGGAACGCGTGCGCGAAGGCGTTCATTGTCAAGGACTTGTCCAGAACCTCCACGCCCAGCCGGATCGTCCGGGCGGCGGCAACACGCTCCATCAGCTCGTCCAGGGGGTCGCACTCGGCGTCCAGCATCTCGCGCGCGGCCTTGCCGGGGAACTTGCCGATCTTCGGGCCGAAGGGGTCCTTGGCGCTGCCGCCGAACAGAAGCTCGGACTCGAGCGCGATCAGATCGTCCTGCGTGAACGGCGCGCGCAGATCGGCGAAGATAGGGGCCTTGCCCTGATCGGTCTTCGTCCCTTGCGCCATGCAGCTCGACACCCGCGTGAACAGGACTTCGATCCCCGGCGTGAACACCTGGTTCAGCAGATCCTCGGTCCGGTCCCCGGGGGCCAGCCCGATGGCGTCGCGCAGCGCGTCCTCGTCTACCTCGGTCAGGGCATCGCGCGCGCCAGTGATCTCGGCGGACAGGGTGTCGATCGTCGGGCAGATCGCGGCCATCCGGCGATAGAGGTCGGGTTGCTCTTGGGCCAGATCCTCCAGGCAATCTGCCCGCAGTTGCGCGGCTGCCCGGTCGTCCATCTCGGTAAAGCGGGGAGAGACCTGTGCCTCCAGCGGGAAGCGGCGCAGAAGCACCGCGCAGAACGAGTGGATGGTCTGGATCCTCAGCCCGCCGGGCGTCTCGATCGCCTGCGCGAACAGGCGCCGCGCGCGGGGCAGGTCGGACGCGCCGGGGCTTTCGCCAAGGTCGGACAGAGCGTCGATCAACGCATCGTCAGGCATCATCGCCCAGCGCCCCAGCGTGCGGAACAGGCGGTTCTGCATCTCGCTGGCGGCGGCCTTGGTGTAGGTCAGGCACAGGATGTTCTGCGGCTGCACCCCCGCCAGCAGAAGCCGAGCGACGCGGTCGGTCAGCACCCGCGTCTTGCCGGACCCGGCATTTGCCGACAGCCAGGTGGAGCGGTCGGGCCGCGCGGCGGCGATCTGTCTGCGGCTGGCCTCGTTCATCCGACATCCTCGGGGATTGCGTCGTCGTCCAGCGTCCATTCCCCGAACCGGGCCAGATGCGCATGGTCCGACCGATCCAGCATGGATTGCATCGCCCGCAACGCCGTATACCCCCGCTCGCGCGAGCGGTACCGCATCAGCAAGGCCTGCAACATCGCCAGTACCGCATCCGGATCCAGCGTCTCGTCCCCGGGCTCACGTAGGGTATGCTGCGTTTCCTTCGGGGTGCTGCCAAGCCCGATATGGCTAACGCGGGCGACTTCGGCGGGCTCGACCCCCTCGAACGCGCCGGCCTCGGCCATCACCGCCTCGAGCATCAGTTGCTTGTCGAAGTAGAGAAGCTGGTCTTTCGATGGCAGGGCACCGGTCTTGTAGTCGATCACCACCAGCCGACCGTCGGGCAATCTGTCGATCCGGTCGGCGGTGCCCGTCAGGGTGAAACCGGAGCCCGGAACCTCGAACCGGCCGCCCTTTTCTGGCTCCAATGGGACGGCCTGGGCCTGGCGCTGCCGTTCGCCCTCCAGAAACCAGTCGGCGAAGCCGTCCACGTGGGCCAACCACGCCAGTCGCGCACTTTGCCACGGCACAAGGGCCAAAACTTCGTCCGCAATGCGCAAAAGCGCCGGCCGCGCTTCGGGGCTTGCGGGGTCGTGCCCTTCGCGAAGCCAGCGCTCCAGGATCTCATGCAGCGCGGTGCCCCGCAGAAGCGCGTCCGGTTCGGGCCGCAGCGGGGCAAGGCGCGACAGGCTCAGAACCTTGCCCGCATAGATCGCATAAGGATCGCGGACCAGCGTCTGGATTTGCGTGACAGACAACCGGTTCGGGCGCGCCTCGACCGGTGGGCGGGGCGAGGGGCGGCGGGCAGGCTCGGCCAGGATCACGCGATCCGCGGCCAATCGGGCCTGATGCAGCCACCGGTCGCCGCGGGCGCGCATGGCGGCCAGCGCGTCGGGGCCGCCGGTGTCGGACAACCCGCCCAGAAGGTTCGTCAGTCGGTTCAGCCAGCGCGACATGACAGTCTCGGCCTCGGCATCGCGGCGGGCGCGGCTGAACACGACCTCGGGTGCGCAGGCCGCCTGTTGGAAGTCATGCGCGGCCAGCCCGATCCGCCGTTCGGGCAGCAGAAGGCCCAGCCGGTGCCGCATTTCCCGGTTCAGCCACGGATCCGGGGCGGGGGGCTCGGGCCACGTTCCTTCGGACAGGCCGGCGAGTATCACCAGATCGGCCCCCTGAACCCGGGCTTCCAGCGTTCCCCAGATCATCACGTCAGGCCGGGCGGTGTCGGGGCGGCGGACTTCCCCGGCGGTCAGGATTGTTTCGACCAGGGCGCTGTATTCGGGGGGAGAGATGGCATCGCCGAACGCGGCCTCGGCCAGAAGCCCGTCCATCGCCAGTTTGGCCGAGCGCCCGGGTGCTTCCTCCCACAGCGCGGGGGCAAAGGCCTCGGTCGCTTTTATGTGGTGGCCGGCCATGTCGTCCAGCGGGCCATGGCCGATGGCGGCAAGCCTGTCGATGAGGTCCCCGGCCCATGCGGCCCACTCCGTTGCCCCATCGTCCTTGGTCTGCCCCTCGGCCCATGCCGCAAGAACTGTGCTGCCAACTTCGGGCGTGCCGTTCTTGCGCAGCCAAAGGTCCAGACGTCTTGCGCGCAGAAGATGCATGTTCCGGTCCCCTTCGGGCGCGACAAGCGGATGTTTCAGCAGCGCAAGCACATCCTCGGGGCCGGGCAACGCACCGACCAGCGCCGCCGTCTGGCGCAGAAGCCGTCCCGGCGCGGTCAGGTGCAGCGGCAGGCCCGCGCTGTCATCCGCCTCGATCCCCCAGCGGTCAAGCGCGGCCTGCACGCGCCGGGTCAGCATCCGGTCGGGAGAGATCAGCGCAGCGCGCTTGCCGCCGTCGATGGCGCGTCGCAGGCACAGGGCGATGGCGGCCGCTTCCTCGACCGGATCGGCGGCCTCGATCAGGGACAAGCCGTCGGTCGCCCGGTGCATGTCGCCAAGCGACGGCCCGTCCCGCATCCACTGGTCGGTCACGGGCGCGGGGCGCAACGCCATGGACAGAAGCGCGGCGCGTTCCGGGACCGGGGCGCAGCCGGTCCACGTGGGCAAGTCGGCGGGATCGAGGTCCAGCGCCCGGGCGATCTTGGCGAAACGGTATTGCGGGTGATCCTCGGATGCGCGGTCGTCCTCCATCCGGTCCCACACGTCGCGGGGCATGTGGGGATCGACGCCCGGCAGGATCACGGCCCCCTGCGGCAGTCGCGCCACCGCCTGCATTAGAAGGGCCACCGGACCGCGCGACCCTGTCGAGCCCGCGACGATCACCGGATGATCGGGAGGTGTATGGAACCACGGCTCCGCCAACGTCTCGGCAGCGGCGCGCAAGCGGGCTTCGGCGCTAGGCATGGTATCCGTTCCGATGACGTTGGAAGCGATGGTCAGGAACTTCAAGGCGCGCTGCCAATGGCCAGAGGCATCGCTGATGTCGAGGCCCTTCAGCGCTTCGACCGCCACGCCTTCGCCATGCATCTCGTCGAACAACGCGCCAAGGCTTTCGGCCAGGTCGAACAACGCACTTTTCGGGGCAAGGGACGGATCGGCCTCCAGAAGTCTGCGCACCAGTCCGGCCAGTTCCAGGGTCCGGCGCAGCGGCGGTTGCGCGGGGGGCAAGTCGGTTAATTCCGGGTCGGCGGCCAGTTGGGTCAGAAGCCGTATGCGAGGCAGAAGCCGCGGTGGGCCGTCTGCGAAAAGCTGTATCAAGCGTCGCCGCATCCTCGACGTGTTGACGAAGATTTCGACCCGGGCCCAGGCTTCGGGGGGCTGGCCTTCAAGTCTCTCGTTCAAACCCGCAATAAGCTCGGCCGGATAGTCGCAGCCCGGTGGCAGCGCGAAAACCCGCGGGGTCGGCTGCGCGTCAAACACCCGAAAGCATCTTCTCGGCCAGGGCGATCCCGTCTGGATGCCCCACATCGGCCCAGGTGCCGGGATGGATCACGCCATGCAATTTGCCTTGTTCGGCAAGGCGAAACCAGACCTTCGCCAGGGAGAAAACCTCGTCGGCTTCCTCCGTCAAGATATCGGCATTGATGATCTGCGCGCCGATATAAACCAGATCTCCCTTGCGGGTCAGTCGACCCCCCGCATCGACCGAGAAATCGCCGCCGCCCTTGCGTCCCTTCGCCCGGCTGAGCGGGACGCACAGAAGAAGGGCCGTCATCTCGGGCCGCCAAGCGTTCGCCAGTGTCAGAAGCGGATTGGGGCCTGTAAAGATCGAGTCCGGGTTCAGTGTGAACGTTTCGGATTGACCCAGAAGTAGGCGAGCGTGCCGCAAACCGCCCCCTGTGTCGAGTATCTGCTCGGTTTCGGGAGAGATCGTCACACCACGCGCGTGGAGGGTGGGGGTGATCACATGGTGCAGGTAGTGGGTGTTCGCGACGATGGGGGCGGCGCCGGCCGCTTCACCCAAATCCACGGCGCGATCGATCATCGTCCGGCCCGCGACCTCGATCATCGGTTTGGGCCGATCCTGAATCAGCTTGCCCATGCGGGTGCCGAACCCGGCGGCGAAGATCATGAGCGGTCGGGTCACGCGTAGGCCGGTTTCAGCAAGATGTCTTCGATCGGCGCGCGAAGCGGCTCGGCGATGGGGTGGGATAGGCACCGTTTCATATGGGCGCGAACGCGCGGCATCATGGCCAGATATCCAGGCTTGCCGCGCGTGACCGCGAGCTTGGCGAAGATCCCCAGGATCCGGGTGTGCCGTTGCAGTGCTTGTAACGTGTAGGCCGCGCGGAACCGGGCAGGGTCGCGGCCGGTCGCGGCGCAGAAGCGTACGATCATGGCATCCTCTAGCGCCGGGTCGACGTCACGCCGGGCGTCCTGCAGCAGCGACGCAAGGTCGTAGGCCGGGTGCCCCGCCAGGGCGTCCTGAAAATCAAGAAGACCGACCCGCTGGTCGCCACCGCGGCCCGGCAGCCAGATCAGGTTCTCGGCGTGGTAATCACGGTGCAGAAGGACAGCCGAGTCGTCCCAGGTATGATCCAGCAGGTCGCGAAGCACCGTCTCGATCCGGTGGCAGCCACCCTTGTCTTCTGGCGCGACGCAATGGTCCCAAGCGGGTGCCAGAAAGGCGGCCATCTTCGCGGGGCTATAGGTTTCGGCCCAGGCTGGGGCGGGGGACCGATGCAGTGACACCAGAAGGTCGGTCGCCGCCTCGTAAAGCGCACGTTCGTCGCCGCCCCGCTGGATGAGCGCGGCGAACGTGTCGTCGCCCAGATCTTCGAGAAGGATCAGTCCCGCCACCTCATCGACGGCAAATATCCGCGGCGCGGTCAGTCCGATCGTCGCCAGATGCTGCTGCACCCTCAGGAACGGTGCGACGGGCGTCGCATCCGAATCCATCAGGATGGCGCGGGCCGCGGGTTTGCGCAGCCGGGTATACCGCCGGGTCGAGGCGTCGCCCGCCAATGGTTCGCGCACGGCATCGGACCAACCGTGCCGATTCAGGAAATCGTCAAGCATCAACTACCAGTCCTTCAAGCCTTGCGGGCCACCCCGATCCGTAAAGCTTGGCCCGTCTTCCGCCGCCCTCGGGCAGCAACTGGATATGCAGGGCGTTATCGGGGGTCGTGTCCAGCCGATCGGGCCATTCGATCAGACAGATCGCCGAGCCGATCGCCTCGTCTAGGCCCAATTCGACCAACTCGGACGGGTCGCCCAGCCGATAGAGATCGGCGTGCAGGATCTCGACCTCGCCCGCGCGATAGGTCTGGATCAGCGTGTAGGTGGGCGACGGAACGTCGTCGACGCGACCGAATGGCCGCTGCAGGGACTGGATTATCCGCCGGGACAAATGGCTTTTTCCAGCACCCAGATCCCCCGCCAGAAGCACGGTATCACCGGGGGTCAGCCGGGCAGCCAGCGTGGCAGCCAGGGCATCCGTGGCCTGGGGGTCGGGCAGGAAGATCGACAGATCGGTCATGCCCAAAGGATGGCCCCGCAGCGCGGCGCCATCAAGCCGTTTACGCCTTCAACCGTTCTTCGATCAGCAAATGGGCGCGCGTCGGCATCAGTTTGCTGACTTCGGCCGCCCTGAGGGCGAAGCGGACCATCATCGATCCACCGGGCAAGGGGGCGGCCGAGATCGCGACACGCCGGCCGTCGTCAAGCCTCAGCTCGGTCTCGGGCGCGTGTCGGGTTCCCGAAAGGGTCTCGGTGATCCCGTCCAGCAGGCCCGGGTCGCACCGTTGCCGCCAATGCGACACGGCGTCTTCAAGGGCGCCGTGTCCAATCCCGTCCTGGGTCCGGGTGCCCCACAGCCGGTCATAGGCCGTGTTGGTCATCGTCAAGGCACCTGCGCGATCGAACACGGCAATGGCGTCCGGCAGGGCATCGATGACCGAATGGCTGGTCTCGATCTGGGCACGGAAGCTGCGGGTCAGGCTGATCTCGGCGCTGATATCCTCCATCAGCAGAGCGAAGGCCCCGTCCGGCTGTGGTCGTCCGGTCACGCGATAGGTGCGGCCGTCCGGCAGATGCCAAAGCTCGGAATAGGTTCCGTTCTGGGCTGCTTTCTCGACCGTGGCGACACGATCCCGCCAAGAGGAGTAATCCCGCGGCTCGGGCATCATCTGGCGGGCGCGCAGGGCGTCGAGGAACGTTTCCAAGGTTGGTTGCCCCACGAGAAGGGGGACCGGCAGCGTCGTCAGGTCGGTCAATGCAGGGTTGAACACCGCCAGTCGACGCGTCCGGTCGAAGATCGCGAGGCCGATCGTCAGGTGGGCAAAGGTGCGCGACATCGTTCCCTTAAAGGACTGAAGCGCAACTTCTGCTTCGACGAGACCACTGACTGGCGTGGCCGCCGCAAGCATTCCTTGGCCGCTGGGCGCGAATGTCAGCTCGAACCAGTCGGCACCGATCTTGGTCCGGGACGTTCCGGGCGTGGTTTCAGCCATGTCCATGATGTTTGTCAGGGGCCACGCCGGTTCGGAGCCTGACACCTGTCGAACAAGGTCAAGATACGCCGTGTTCGCCCAAGTGATATGGCCATAGGCATCCTGGCGCCACACAGGCTGGGGAAGGTCATCACCAAGCTTGCGCAACGCATCCAGTTCGGCTCGCGCCGCGTCGTGGCAAATCCGGTCGATCGCGATGCGACCATGTCCGGCATGCGTCAGTTTCAATCGCATCCGGTCCCCGTCCGGGGAGATATCCAGCCGCGACACACCGTCGAGGCCGAGAAATACCCGGTTGCCGAGCTCCGACAGTTTGCGGTCCGCGCTTGCAAGATCGGGGAACGTTTCGGCCAGCCAGCGCAACAGGCGGTCGGTCGTCCAGCCTGCGTCCCCGAGCAGATCGAGGATCATCCGTCCGGTCGTTGTCGCGTCGATGACATGCGCCCCGTCCACCAGGAACACCGTTTCTTCGCTTTGGTCGTCGATCAGGAGTTTTGCGCGCCCGAACCGGATCAGGATCGCAAGAATGACCACCCCGGTCGCGACGGACATCATGGCAAAGGGAATGACTTGGGTCGGGTCGATGGTCATCGGCAAACTCGCTTTCAGGCGATTCCTTCAATGACTTTCGCGTAACCGGGGTTAAAAGCGCCTTAACCCGGAACAATTTAGCTGAAAGGCATATTTTTGGGCAGGGCCGGGCGGTCCGCCGAAACGGCGATGTCCTCTCGTTTCCAGGTCAGCTGAACGACTGCCCCGGGATCCTGGCCGTCGCGTGCGGGACCGTTGGCGAAGACGATCTCGGCGTGGGACCGTTCCAGCAGGGTCTTCGCGATGAACAGGCCCAACCCCATACCTTCGTAGGATTTGCGGTTCGAGATGTCGTCGTTCGAGGTGCGATGGCGCAGGAACGGCTCGCCCAGGTACGGCAAGGTATCGGCCCGGAACCCCGGCCCGTCATCGCTGATGCGTATGCTCACGCGGTCCTCGCTCCAGCGCAGCTCGATCAGGACTCGGGTGCGGGCAAAATCTACCGCGTTCTGAACCAGGTTGCGCATCCCGTGGATGACCTCGGGGCGGCGTTCGACGCTTGGCTGACGGGTACTGCCCCCGTCGACGTGCCGGGCATCGATATCGACCTGAATGCCACGCGCGCTGTGGGGTTCGGCGGCTTCTTCAATGACGGTGACGAGGGGGGCGATGCGGATATGTTCGTCATCTTTCCCGGCGCGCCCCATCTCGCGCAGGATGATGCGACACCGTTCCGCCTGATCGCGGATCAATTGCGCGTCGGCCCGCAGATCGTCGTCCGACGCTTCGTCCACCAGTTCGCCTGCAACAAGGGCAATAGTTGCCAGGGGCGATCCCAGTTCGTGGGCGGCCGCCGCGACCACACCGCCAAGGTCGGTCAGCTTCTGTTCGCGCGACAGCGCCATCTGGGTGGCGGCCAGCGCCTCGCCCATCGTCATCAGCTCGGACGCGACGCGGTGGGCATAGCTGGCCTGGAACGCGATCCCGATGACGATGGCGACCCAGAACCCGGCCACGAAGACCGGTGGCTGGCGCAGGATCTCGCCCTCCATCGTGACCAGGGGAAGATGCACGAACAGCAGAACGGTCGTAAGAAGAACGGCGACCCCGCACACGATCAGGGTCGGTCGCGCAGACAGGGCAAGTGCCGCGATCGCGACCTGTGCCAGCACCAGAAGGGCGAACGGGTTGTGAAGCCCCCCGGTCAGGGCCAGCAACGTGGACAGTTGCACCATGTCGAAGATCAGCGTTCCCGCCAGTTCGGTCTCGCTCAACCGCTTGGCATGGGGATAGACCAGCGTCGCCATCAGGTTGGTGATGATCGCCGCCCCGATGGCCGCCCAGATCAGCCCGGTCTCGAGCCGCAGGTTGAAGGCCTCCTTCGCCACGATCAGCGCGGCGATCTGTCCCGAGATCGCGATCCAGCGCAGGAAAACCAGCGTTTGCAGGCGCACCCAGTCCGATCGCCGGGCGAACGCGCGCCGGGATTCCGTCTGAGTCTTTTGGGGGCCATCTGTCTGCGTCATGAAGTAAGGTTGTAGTAGCAGCCGCAACCGACGATCAATGCGGCGAAATTGATCGGAGCGTTCCATGACCCGCCTTTACGCAATCCTCGCCTCGGTCGCCGTGCTGGCCCTGATCGGCGGAACCGCTTTCTTCACCTTGTTGGGCCGCAGCGACGATCCGTTCGCGCCGTGCCGCGACGGGGCCGTGGCAGGGGCGGCCGCGATCGGCGGCCCGTTCGAACTGGTCTCCGAAACGGGTGAAACCGTAACCGAAGCCGAGGTTCTGGACCGGCCTGCGCTGGTCTATTTCGGGTACACCTTCTGCCCTGACGTCTGCCCTTTCGACGCCGCGCGCAACGCCGAGGCGGTCGATCTACTGGCCGAGGACGGGTTCGACGTACGGCCCGTCTTCATCTCGGTCGATCCTGAGCGGGACACTCCCGCGGTCCTGGCCGAATTCACCGACTACATGCATCCCGATATGGTGGGCCTGACCGGATCGCCCGAGCAGGTGCGCGCCGCCACGCAGGCCTATCGCGTCTATTTCTCGCGCCGGGGTGAGGATCCCGAGACCTATTTGATGGATCACTCGGTCTTCACGTATCTGATGCTGCCCGAGGAAGGGTTCATTGACATCTTTCGCGGCGCGCCCGGCGCTGCGGGATCGGGTGTGACGGCCCAAGAGGTCGCCGAGAGGACGTCGTGCTACCTGCGTCAAGTGTGACCACCTGTTTCGATTGACCTATTCAGCGTGACCCCTACGTCAGAGATCAACTGCAAGTAACGGTAGGCTTCGATGGAAACGACCGAAGAGCTCGACCTTGGAAGCGATCCCTCGCTGTTGATCGTCGACGATGACGACGCTTTCCTGAAGCGCCTCGCGCGCGCTATGGAGAAGCGCGGGTTCGCCGTGGAAACCGCCGAAAGCGTGGCGGCCGGGCGTGCGCGTGCTAGCCATGCGCCCCCCGCCTACGCGGTCGTGGACCTTCGTCTGGGGGATGGCAACGGCCTGGACGTGGTCGAACTGATCCGGGCCAAGCGCGAGGATGCCCGGATCGTCGTCCTGACCGGTTACGGCGCCATCGCCACGGCAGTCGCAGCGGTGAAAATCGGGGCGACCGACTATCTGTCCAAACCGGCGGATGCGAACCAGATCACTGCGGCGCTTCTGGCAAAGACCGAGGATTTGCCGCCCCCGCCCGAGAATCCCATGTCCGCGGATCGCGTGCGGTGGGAGCATATTCAACGGATCTACGAGCAGTGCGACCGCAACGTGTCCGAGACGGCGCGTCGCCTGTCGATGCATCGCCGTACCCTTCAGCGCATTCTGGCCAAGCGCAGCCCGCGCTAATTTGCGGCTTGCCGTTTTAGCCAGCGGATCAACGCCGTCAGGGGGCGTGAGCGCGGGCCGGGTCGCGTGAGGATGTGATAAGCTAGATCGCTGTCACTTTCTTCGTAGACAACCTCGACCTCGCCACGCGCGATCGGGGTCGCCGCGATCACCCGCGGCAGAATTCCCACCCCGACGCCGGCGCGAATGGCCTCGAGCGTCATGGTGATGTTGGGAAACTCACGTGGACGGACTGTTTCGGGAAGCCCGTTCTGCCGGGCCCACAGAAGGTCCTCGGCATTGTTCGCTTCGGTGAGCCATTCCCGGTCGGCCAGGATCGAAAGGTCCCGGATCGGGCCGGCGATCATGCCGTGCTTTGCAATGACGGCGTGACCGGCATCCATCAGACGCTCGATTTCGACCCCGGGCCAGGGTCCGCGCCCGTAGCGAAGGGCCATGTCATAGCCTTGGGTACGTAGATCGACGTTTTCGGGCGACGGGACAAGCTCCAGCTCTAGGCCCGGATGCGCGGCCCAGAACTCTCCGATCCGGGGCATCAGCCAGTTTGCCGCGAGAGAAGGGGTCAGGGCGATACGGAGCGGCCGGATCCGGTCGCGGGCCAACAGGTCAGAGGCGGCCGTGGCGATGATGCCGAACCCCTCGGCCAGCGCGGCCGCCAGACGGCGCCCTTCCTCGGTCGGGCGCATCCCACCGCCTTCGCGCAGCATCAGACGACAGGCGAAATGCGTCTCCAGCCGGCGGACGTGCTGGGCGATGGCCGCGTGGGTGACATTCAGCTCGCGCGCGGCGGCAGTGTACGACCCGCACCGCGCCGCGGCCTCGAAACCGCGCAACGCCTGAAGGGAGGGAACGTCCTGCCATTCCATGGTAAGTTCAGCTTACACCTTCGATAGGTTTGTGACTCGCTGGACGGCACGCCTGCGACTATCTCCATGGCATAGAGACCCGAACCACGAATAGCGAGACTTACGATCCAGCCCGGGCCTTCATTAAGGAGAGACGACATGCTGAACATCTTCGCCCAGACTTTTATGACCGCGACCCGTCAGGATCCCCAGTCCCGCACGCGCGAACAGGCCCGCCGCGAGAATCCGCTGTATCGCGTCCGTTCTGGCGGTCTGATCGTCGAGCCGGACAAGACGTCCGACCGGTAAGCCATTGGCACAAGTGCGCTGCCAATGTACCGCGACCCCCAGACCCGGACGCCATTGGTTTTCGAAACCTACGATCCAAAACTGCGGAAAGGCTTCAGGTCTGCGCCAAAAGCGCCCCGTGCCGCGCGGTGAAGGCCGCGCGAACATCCCGCGGCGCGCGCAGCACGATGTCCAGGCCTTCCGTAAGCCGAGGATCGGCACGCCCGAAGAAGCGGGTCGCCTCGGCCTCGGTGAACCCGGCGATCTGCGTGGCCTCCATGAAGGCCGACACCTTGTCCGCCGCCTTGATCTGGCGCTTCACCTTCGGTGGGATGGTCGCGGGCAGGCCGAAGCGCACATGGATCGCTGCGGTCAGGCGGTCGTCCAGCGCGCCGTATTCCGGTCCGACGGCCGCCTTCACGGGAGAGATCATGTCGCCGATGACATATTCCGGGGCGTCATGCAGCAATGCGGCAAGACGCCATCGGGGCGGGGCACCGACGACCATCCGGGCAAACAGCGCCTCGACCAGCAGCGAGTGCTCCGCGACAGAGTAGGGAAAATCGCCCTTGGTCTGGCCGTTCCACCGGGCGACGAACGCAAGCCCGTGCGCGATATCCTCGATCTCGATATCCACGGGCGTGGGGTCCAGCAGGTCAAGCCTTCGCCCGGAAAGCATCCTTTGCCAGGCGCGTGTCTGTTTCGCCATCCGCATCCTTCCCGCAGCGCAGCATTCCGTTGTCGCTCGGTCATCCCGGTGCTATGGGCGTCGGGACAATTCTTACTCGGGGACGCAGATCATGCCGGAAGATTACATCGTCAAGGATATTTCGCTGGCCGCCTATGGCCGCAAGGAACTTGATATTGCCGAAACCGAGATGCCGGGCCTCATGTCCCTGCGCGAGGAATTCGGGTCCGAGAAGCCGCTTTCGGGTGCGCGCATCGTCGGCTCGCTGCACATGACGATCCAGACCGCCGTCCTGATCGAGACGCTGACCGCGCTGGGCGCCGATGTGCGCTGGGCGTCGTGCAACATCTTCTCGACCCAGGACCACGCTGCCGCCGCGATCGCCGAAGCCGGCGTGCCGGTCTTCGCGATCAAGGGCCAGTCCCTGGAAGAGCACTGGGATTACCTCGACCGGTCGTTCCAGTTCGAGGACGGTCCGAACATGATCCTCGACGATGGCGGCGACGCGACGCTTTACGTTCTGCTGGGCGCACGGGTTGAGGCGGGCGAGACGGACCTGATCGAGACCCCGACCTCGGAAGAAGAAGAGTGCGTGTTCGCCCAGATCAAGAAGCGGATGGAGCAGTCGCCGGGCTGGTTCACCAAGATGCGCGATCAGATCAAGGGTGTTTCGGAAGAGACGACGACCGGCGTTCACCGCCTGTATGACCTGAAGAAGAAGGGCCAGCTGCCCTTCCCGGCAATCAACGTCAACGACAGCGTCACCAAGTCGAAATTCGACAACAAGTACGGATGCAAGGAATCGCTGGTCGACGGGATCCGCCGTGCCACCGACACCATGATGGCCGGCAAGGTCGCCGTCGTCTGTGGTTATGGCGATGTCGGCAAGGGCTCGGCCGCATCACTGCGCGGCGCTGGGGCGCGCGTTAAGGTCACCGAGGTCGATCCGATCTGCGCACTTCAGGCCGCCATGGACGGGTTCGAGGTCGTCGTGCTGGAAGACGTGATCGACAGCGCCGACATCTTCATCACGACGACGGGCAACAAGGACGTCATCCGCATCGAGCACATGCGCGAGATGAAGGACATGGCGATCGTCGGTAACATCGGCCACTTCGACAACGAGATTCAGGTCGCCAACCTGAAGAACCACAAGTGGACCAACATCAAGGACCAGGTGGACATGATCGAGATGCCCTCGGGGCACCGGATCATCCTGCTGTCGCAGGGCCGTCTGCTGAACCTCGGCAACGCCACCGGCCACCCCTCGTTCGTCATGTCGGCGTCGTTCACCAATCAGGTGCTGGCCCAGATCGAGCTGTGGAAGAACGGCGGGGAGTACGAGAATGACGTCTACATCCTGCCCAAGCATCTCGACGAGAAGGTCGCGGCGCTGCATCTGGAGAAGATCGGCGCGAAGCTGACCAAGCTTGCGCCCGAGCAGGCGGCGTATATCGGCGTCACGCCCGAAGGCCCCTTCAAGCCCGAGCACTACCGCTACTGAATGTATGGGGCGGACCATCACGGTCCGCCCTTTCACCGCCCCCGCGGCATTTCTTCTTGCCGATGCGGCCGAATGCCGCGTAGCCCTGACATGGCGGGGCCGGGACCCCGTTTCAGGGGTATCAAAGGGGGATATAGACCATGAGCCGCCGCGACGAATTGATCGAAACGTATGCCGACGATCTACGTACCAAGTGCGAGGTCGAGCCGGACATGGACCTTCTGCGCAAGGTGACCATCGGCTGCGGCCCGTCGATCTACAACTCCGACTCGGCCACCGTCGCCGCCTCGGACACCGAGGAGCTGAACCGCATCCGCGAGAATTTCCTCATGAAGAAGCTTGGTCTGCCTGATGACGAGAGCCTGATGGGCGGCATTCAGGCCGCGATTAGGACCTACGGACGCTCGGACCGGCACAAGTATCGCGCGGTCGTCTATTATCTTCTGGTCAAGCATTTCGGCAAGGAAGACGTCTACGCCTGACGCGGACTTTGAACCGCAGCCCCCGGCGCTAGCTTTCGTCTGCGGAACGGGGGCGACATGGCCGGCAAACTGAAATCCTGGCTGTTCGAAAGCGACGCGCCTATGCCATGGCGCAAGGTCGCGATGATGATTCTCGCCATGGTCCTACCGGCCGTGATCGCGGTGACCTTCATGGGGCGGACCGGGGCCATCGCTTTCGTGGCAGCGATGCCTGCTTGCCTTGCAGCACAGGATGCCGGTCTGAAGGTTTCGCTGCTAGTCACGTTGGTCATGGGCATGGCCGGGCTGCTCAGTCTTGGAACGCCGGAAATGTCTTTGCTGGTGGCACCCTTCCTTGGCCTGATGGTCGGCATCTGCGGGTCGTTCGGGCTGGCGAAGGCGGCGATCCGGGGTTTGCTGACCTGGCCGATATTCACGTCCCCCATCATCGACAACGGCAACCTGCCAATGCTTTTCGCCGTGTTCGTCGGCGCCATGCTATGGGCGCAAGTGGTGGTCTGGTTGTTCGGAGAGACCTGTTCGACGGGCACCGAAGACCGCGAAAGCGAGCAGTATGCCATGGTTTTCGGCATCGCCCTTGCGGTTGGACTGACTGCGTCGGTCTGGACCGGGCAAAGGTACTTTGGATCGCACGGCTTCTGGTTTCCGTTGACGTTCGTGATCCTCGTTTTGCCGCCGCATGGCCAGCTGTTTTCCAGAACCACGAAGCGGACACTGGGCACCGTCATCGGGACAGCGGTTGCCATCGGGCTGGCAGCGTTGACAAGTTCCACGTGGATCATGGTCGCCGTCGGGGCGCTGTGCCTGGCGCTGGGATTCCGGATGCTGCCCTACAGTTATACCGTTTTCACGACACTTCTGACTGTCGCGGTGTTGGAGGTTCTGGCGCTCGTCTCCCAGGTCAATCAGCTTGCAATCGAAAGAGTCGGCACGATGGCTGCCGCGGCGGGAATGACCGTTGCGTTGGGGGCACTGGGGTTCCTCATCCTGCGCCTGACAAAGCCCGAAGCCCTTCGCGCCCTGCAGGAAACCGGCATTGAGGATGTGCCGTTGGGCGGCGACCGCCGAAAGGACAGTGCGGCCTCGGCAACGCGGGTCGGCTAAGTCAGCCCGCCCGTGCGGAGGACGATGCGCCATTCGTTTTCGGTCACGGGCTGAACCGACAGGCGCACAGTCTTCACCAGGGACATCTCGGAAAGCTCGGGCGTCTCCTTCACCGCGGCCAAGGTGACGGGCCTGGGCAACGATTCGACGGCTTTGACGGTCACGCACTCCCATTTTCCGGTCTCATCGGTGGGGTCGGGCGCAGCTGGCGCGATGACTTCGACGATGCCGACGCAGGCCTTGTCGCTTTGCGAGTGGTAGAAGAACGCCAGATCCCCGACCGACATCTGCCGCATCATGTTGCGGGCCTGGTAATTGCGTACGCCAGTCCAGGCCTCGCCTTCGTCGCCCTTCGCGACCTGATCGTCCCACGACCAGTCGGATGGTTCCGATTTCAACAGCCAATATTTCATGCCTTCGCCCCCCGTCGCCCCGATCCCAGCATGGGGGTGGCGCTGCTGTCCAGCGGCCACCGGGGGCGCGGCGCCAGATTCATCCCGTCGTGTGCGCCCGCCTCGAACAGCTCCGACCCCGCCCAAGCGATCATTGCGGCATTGTCGGTGCAAAGCGGCAGCGGTGGCGCCAGAAAGGGCCGGTCGCAGATCCCCTCCAGCGCGGACCGGATCGCCCCGTTCGCCGCGACGCCACCGGCCACGGCGAACGCGGTCGCATCGGGGCATAGGGCCAAGGCACGTCGGGACTTCTCGGCCAATGTTTCGGCGACGGCGCGCTGGAACCCCGCGCAGATATCGTTGCGCAGCGAACGGGGTAGCGCGCCGTCGACTAGGGACGTATCCCGCGCTCGCAGAACGGCGGTCTTTAGCCCCGAGAACGACAGATCGCACCCCTCGCGGTCAAGCAGGGGGCGCGGAAAGGCGAAGGCCGCCGGATCGCCCGCGGCGGCGGCGCGCTCGACTGCGGGCCCGCCGGGTTGTAGAAGGCCCAGAAGCTTCGCCACCTTGTCGAACGCCTCGCCCGGCGCATCGTCTATGGTCCCGCCAAGCCGTGTGAACGCATCGGGGCCGTCCACGCGCAGGAACTGGCAATGCCCGCCCGAGACCAGCAGCATCAGGTAAGGATAAGTCGCACCGTCCGTCAGCCGGGGCGTCAGGGCATGTCCCGCCAGGTGGTTCACCCCGATCAGGGGAATGCCCGTCCCCATGGCCAACCCCTTTGCGACCATGACCCCGGCCATGACGCCGCCGATCAGACCCGGCCCGGCCGTCACGGCGATCGCGTCGATTTCGGCCAGCGCGACCTTGGCTTGGCTCAGCGCTTGTTCGACGCAAAGATCCAGCTTTTCCACGTGCGCGCGAGCGGCGATTTCAGGGACTACGCCGCCAAAGGCCGCGTGAAGATCGGTTTGAGAAGAAACGACATTCGACAGGATCTTTCGGCCCCGCAGGACCGCGGACGCGGTGTCATCGCAGCTTGATTCTATACCGAGGATCAGGGGGGGCATCGTGCTGGCCCTCGTTGTTTCGCAGGCGGTTACGGCCTAACACCGTGGGCACGCACCGTCCATGAGGCATCCTCGTGCTGATCCTGACCCGCCCCTTGCCCGCTGCCCGCCGGACTGCAGTCGCGTCGCGGCAGCGCGGCGTCGGGGGTGCGATCCTGTTCTCGCCGGTCTTGCGAATCCTACCGCGGAAAATGGTTGGCCTGCCCCCGGGAACGCCGATCTTTACCTCCGAAAACGGGGTGCGCGCGGTCGCGGATCAGGTCGATCTTTCGGGCCGGCCGGTGATTGCAGTTGGACCACGAACCGCTGCTGTGGCGGCGTCATACGGCGCACTGCCCGAGATCACGGGCGGGCAGGCAGATGCGCTGGCTACCGCGCTGATCGCGCGCGGAGGAGGCGAATATGTGCATCTCCACGGCGCGCATGTCACCGGAGATCTGGTCGGTCGTTTGCAAGATGCCGGCATCGCAGCGCAGGCCGAAATGGTGTACGATCAACAACAATTGCCACTGACGGGGGCTGCGCGACACGCGTTACTGGGGTCAATTCCGGTTATCCTTCCGCTGTATTCCCCCCGATCAGCCCGGATTGTTGCCTCGGATCTGGGCGAAAAGCCGGTAAATACCCGTGTGATCGCGCTAAGTCAGCAAGTTGCGCAAAGCTGGCCGTGGACAGACACGGCGCTAGTTGCGACAACGACTGAGGGTCCGGCTATGCTGGACGCGATTGCTGCCGCCGTGGCGGCACAGAATTGAGATGACGCGAGGGGGCAGCACGTGAGCGACGAGACCGGCAGTCAGACGGACACACAATCGACAACGGCCGAACCGCGCGGGTCCGGAGGCTCGGCCTTTTTCGTGGTCCTCTTGGGCGGATTCCTGGCGGGCGGCATAGGCTATCTTGCTGCCTATTATACCGAGTTTGGGCTGTTCGACACCGGCGGCGACGACCAGGTCGCCCAGATCTCCGAGGCGCTGGATGCGCAGGCGGTGCGGCTTCAGCAGATCGAAGCCCAAGCAGATGACGATACCGTCGGGGCCGAGGTCGGCGCGATGGGGGATCAGTTGGCGCAATTGGCCGCGAGACTCGAGACTATCGAATCCGCCGAACCTGCCGAAATGCCGGAGGCAACCGACCTGACCCCCACGAACGACCGGATTTCCGAGTTGGAAGATCAGGTCGCCCAACTTCAAGCGCAGACTGGAGATCAGGCCGCGCGGATCGAGGACAACAGCCAAGCCGAGCAACTTGCCGCGCTGACCCAGCAGATTCAGGACCTGTCGACTCAGGTGGAGGAGCAGGCTGCCACGCTAGACAGCCAGCGCCAGACGCTGGAAAGCCAGGCTGTGGCGATCGAGGACGCCGGTGCCGCCGCTACGGCCGAGGCGAACCGCGTCTCTGCCCAGGCCGCACTCTCCGGGATCGAAGCGGCGTTGGGCGCCGGGCGTCCCTACGCCGACGAAATCGGTGCGCTACGTTCGACCTCGGAGGTCGAGGTGCCCGATGCCTTGGTTGCCGGTGCCGATGACGGCGTGGCGACGCTTGGCAGCCTTCAGGAAGATTTCGATGCCTTCGCGCGTGCGGCGCTCAGCGAATCAGTTGCCGCGACAGCCGGCGGTGGTGTTGCCGATCGGCTGGGCGCTTTTCTGAGGTCGCAAACCAATGCCAGGTCGCTGAACGAACGACAGGGGGGCAGTGCGGATGCCGTCCTTTCACGGGCTGAGGCGCGTTTGAACGAGGGGAACCTCGAGGCCGCGCTGACCGAGATCGAGGCCCTTCCGGAAGAAGGGCAGGACGCCATGTCCGAATGGCTGGATCGTGCGAATGCCCGGCTCGACGCACTGAGCGGCTATTCCGATCTTTCTTCCTCCGTCAACGCTAACTGAGGACAACATAATGCTCTGGTCCCTAATCAAGGTCGTTGTCTTCTTCGCGGTCGTCGGGCTTTTGGCCATCGGCGCAGGACAGCTTCTGAATGCCGACGGTTCGATCCGCGTGGCGCTGGCGAATACCGAATTCACGCTTGGTCCGCCGCAAGCGGTCATCGCGGCGGTTCTGCTGGTCGTGCTCGTCTGGATCGTGCTGAAGGTTCTTGGCTTTCTGGTCGCGCTGGTGCGTTTCCTCAACGGCGACGACACTGCCGTTTCACGGTATTTCTCGCGCAATCGCGAAAAGAAGGGGTTGAACGCGCTGGGCGACGCCATGCTGGCATTGGCTTCGGGCGAGGGACGCGAGGCGCAAGCCAAGGCCGAACGAGCCGAGAAATACCTCCAGCGGCCAGAGTTGACGCAGCTTTTGATCGCGCAGGGCGCCGAGATGACGGGTGATCATCGCAAGGCGGAAGAGGTCTATAAGCAACTGGTGCAGGATGACCGGACGAAGTTCGTCGGCGTGCGTGGCCTGTTGAAACAGCAGCTCGAGGCCGGAAATACCGACACGGCCTTTGCCTTGGCCGAACGCGCCTTTGCCCTGAAGCCAAAGCACGAAGAGACGCAGGATACCTTGCTGAAACTTCAGGCCGCCCGGCACGACTGGGCCGGCGCGCGCCAGACGCTGGGGGCCAAGCTGAAGCACGGATCGATGCCGCGTGACGTTCACAAGCGCCGAGACGCAGTCCTTGCGCTGTCTGAAGCGCGTGACATCACGGCCGAGGATTCCTCGATCGATGTGCGTGAAAAGGCCATCGAGGCGAACCGCCTGTCGCCGGACCTGATCCCGGCCGCCGTCATGGCCGCCCGTGGATATATGCGCAACAATCAGGAACGCTATGCAACGCGCGTCCTTAAAAAGGCGTGGGAGGTTCAACCCCATCCCGATCTTGCAGCCGCCTTCGCTGATATTCAGCCGAACGAAAGCACCGATCAGCGGATTCGACGCTTCACTACCCTGACGCGGCAACATCCCGATCACCCTGAGACCAAGATGCTCTTGGCCGAACTTCATATTGCGAACGAGGATTTCCCGGCCGCACGACGGGCCCTGGGCGATCTGGCCACTGCCAATCCGACAGCCCGTTCCGTCACGATCATGGCCGCGATCGAACGGGGCGAGGGGGCGAACGACGCCATCGTGCGGGGTTGGCTGACGAAGGCGCTGACCGTGCCCCGCGGTCCGAAATGGGTGTGCGAGAACTGTCATACGATCCATGCGGAATGGGGCCCAATCTGTGGAAACTGTGGCGCGTTCGACACCCTGGCGTGGACCGAGCCCAAGGAAGGGACCGTCGCCCTTCCGACACAGGCGGAGATGCTTCCCCTGATCGTGGGTCAGGTCGAGGATCATAGCCACCCCGAGGTGGAGGACGCGCCTGGCGGTCCTGCGACGGCCCAGCCGGATCCGGCACCGAAAGACGTCACGACTCCCTCCGCGGACGTACCCCCGACCATCGAAGACCGGCGGCAAACCTCCGTCAGCGTCCCCGAGGCCGAAGTCATCGTCCCGCAAGAGCAGCGCGACGAACAGAACGCGAAATCGAAGTAACCCCTTTTCCTTCCGGCGCGACCTTGATACAGACCGCGCCGGTGGACGCCGCTGTAGCTCAGCTGGTAGAGCACGTCATTCGTAATGATGGGGTCGGGGGTTCGAGTCCCTTCAGCGGCACCACCCATTTAAGCCATTAGTTCTGCCGGAAATGCCACGCAGCTGCGGCTGCTAGCCGCCGTCCAGGGCTTTGTAAGGCGACGCGTAAACGGTGATGACGGGTAAAGTACTTTATCCAAATCTTTTGGGCCGGGACTGCGATGGATTTTCCAAAAGTCACGTGGGCGCGCTTGAAGCCTGACCCAAGGGTTTGCCCCGGGGCTGTGCTTCCAGCCTCCTTACCGAATCGGAAAAAAGACGCAGTTGGGCGGGTTTCGCGATCCGATGAACCACGGGTGAAGACCTGTAAGGCCGGGTATCGATGACCACCGATGGCCCAACCCCGCCGGCATCTGTGGACAAACGCGACCGGGCAAACTCTTTGCTGAAGAGTGGTGTCGGGCTGACACTGATCAAGGGAATAAATACCCTTTTGGGCTTTGCGACGGTCACCGTTTTTGCCCGGTTGCTTCCTCCCGCCGACTTTGGCCTCTATATCCTGTGCCTGACGACGGCGCAGTTCGTTTCGCTGCCGCTGCAAATGGGCTTGCCCGTCCTTGTGATGCGCGAGATCGCTGTGGCGCGATCAAAGGACAATCCGGGTGCCGTGAACGGTGTTCTGGCATGGAGCCAGCGGATCATGATCATCGGGACCCTGATTGCCGGGACCTTCGTGATCGGCGTTTATGGGGTGGTGGTCGCCGCCGGCTGGCCCATACTGCAACAATTCTCATGGCCATTGGTCCTTCTGATTGCTGCGCTCGCCCCGGTTTTGGCCGAAATGAAGCGGGTCATGGGGGTCCTGAACGGCTTCCGACTCGCCGCGATAAGTCGTTTGCCGGACGCGATTATCCGTCCTGCCCTTCTGTTGTTGGCAGGGGGTCTCGGTCTTTGGCTGGGGCTCTTTGCCGAGGTTGGGCTTCTCGTGTCCCATCTGGGGGCAGCCTTGGTTGCGGCGGCTTTCGGCTGGTTGGTCATCGCTATCACCAGCGACCGTCCGACTCGCCGCAACCATCCCGCCGAGTTCAATTCCGTCAGCTGGCGCGCAAGCCTGTGGCCTTTGACGATCGTGGCCGCAGCCACCACCGTGATGAATTACGTGGATGTCCTGATGCTGGGGATGTTCGACACCGTCGAGTCGGTTGCATTCTACCGCGTCGCATCACAGCTGGCGGCCGCGGCGCTTCTTGTTCAGGTTGCAATCAATGCAGTTTTTAGCCCGCGCATGGCGGCGTTTCATTCTCGCGGAGAAACTGAGCGCATGCAGGCGATGGCAGTCACGGGAAGTCGGATCGCGTTCGGCGCCACGCTCGTGTTCGCCTTGGCCCTTGTGCTGGTCGGCCGGAACGGGTTCGTCTATCTTTTGGGTGAGGAATACGGACCGATTTACGGTCTTACGGTGTTGCTTTCCGCAGGGGCTGCGGTGAACGCTTTTTTTGGGGGCACGGGGATGCTGCTCAACATGACGAACCGGGAAAGATATATGTCCCAATATGCCACCTGGGCGACAGTTGGGAATATCGCGATGAACCTGGCGCTTATCCCGCTTCTTGGCCCGTTGGGGGCGGCTATCTCTACGATTCTCACTACATTCGGAATGCAGGTCATGTCCTGGAACCGCGTCTTGCGGTCGATCGGCGTGCGTTCGGACGCGTTCGGAAGGATCGTACGTTGAGCGTTCCCAAGGGCCAAGCGCAGCCTCTGCCCGATGGGTTGCCGGATTTCTTCATTCTCGGCGGCCCGAAATGCGGGACGACCAGCCTGTTCGACTGGCTACGTCAGCATCCCGATACATACCTTCCGGCGAAAGAACCGAACTTTTTGTCCCGAGACATCTACGACGTCCGAGGGGTGCCCGGTGCCCTGAAGGATTGGGACGAATACCTGTCGGCACTTATGCCTGCTGATCATGCCGGAAAAGTCACGGGCGAGTCGACGCCGCGATCCTTGTACTCCGCCCAAGCCTTACAGGTCCTGTCTTCGCATCCATCCCAGCCAAAACTTATCGCGGTTCTCCGCAATCCGGTGGACCTTGTGTTTTCGCTTCACGGGCAATTCCTGCGCGAGGGCGTCGAGCATGAGCCGGATTTCGAGACGGCCTGGAGACGCGCGTTGAAGCTTCATGGCGATCCCGAAGCTTGGCGAACGCAGGATGGCCGGATCGACCGCCGCCTCGACTACCCGCTATTCGGCAAGCTTGGCTGGCATTTGCGGATGTGGCGTGAGGCCGTTCCCGACGAGCGTCTGATGGTTCTGATCCTGGAAGAGGAGCTTAGCAAAGCCCCGCACATGGCAGTCTCGGACGTTCTGTCATTCCTGGGGCTTGCGCCGTTCAAGATCGACACAAAGCGCAGCAACGAGCGTTACGAACATCGTTTGCCGGGGCTAAACAGGACCTTGCGGCGGGTCCGAACCGGCACCCTCGGTCTGATGGAAAGGGCGGGAATCGATGTTGCTCCGGCGCGGGGGCGACGAAAGGGAACCGGCCTGATGAAGTTGGTCGAAACGCTGAACAAGCGCCCAGATGCGAAACCTACAGCGCGACTGTCACCTGTATTACGGAGAGAGCTAGCCGACTATTTTGCAGATGACGTCAATATTGTGGCGAAGCAGCTAGATAGCGGCTTGCCCTGGGCGGACTGGCCGGAATACTTGGATGCCAGGGTCACGGCGAACACTTAACCATATTTTAGGTAGTATAGAACCGAATGCGTAGATTTGCATGGAAATTGGGCCGCGGTATTTACATGGCGGCCCGGGGTGAACCTATTCGCAACTTGCCCGATTCCTCCGGCGAACTTTATATCCAACGCAAGTTGGCCGAGCACCTTCGCGGTCGTTCGGATGCGACAATCCTGGACGTAGGTGGAAACCTGGCCCAGTGGACCATCCAGTTTCTTCAAACTGCTGAAAAAGAGGGCGCCAAGGTTCAAGGATTCAACTACCACGCGTTCGAGCCCGTCCCTGAAACGCGCAAGAAATTTACCGAAAACGTCGACAAGGCCGGTTTCGGTAAAATCGTGAATTTGCACCCCTTGGCTGTGTCCAGCAAGGTTGGTGAAACCACGATCAATGTGCTGGGTGCCCAAACCTCGGGGCGAAACTCGATCGTCGATGACCCCCTGGAACAGGAAACTCCGCTCGATCGCATCCCGGTGAAAACGACCACCATCGACGCATTCTGTGCCGAACACGGAATAGACAGGATCGACTTCATCAAGATCGACGCCGAAGGCCACGACTATTCGGTCTTGGAGGGGGCCTCGAAGCTTCTGGACAATGAAGGGGTTGATGCAGTTCAGTTCGAATACACGAAGCGGTGGATCGACGGGCGGGCCTTCCTTAAGGACGTCTTCGCGCTGATCGACGGCGGGCCATATGCGTTCCTGCGAATCCGCCCCAAGGGGCTTGAGTTGATCCCCGAATGGCACCCTGAGATCGAACGTTTCTTCGCGGCCAATTACGTTCTGGTGCATCAGCGCGCTCTTGACCGGTTTGATGTTCGAGAAGGGCTGTTCGATAAATCGAATACTTACGCATGACGCGTTCGCCCAGGCGATCCACCGGTGGGCCATTCTCGACCAACCTGATAGAGACTTCGCATGATCGACCGGCTTCAATCCATCGTTCCGATCCGTAAGGCCAATTCAGGCTATTTTCACTACCGCACCAATAAATGGCGGTTTGACCGGCGATTTCACGACGGGGCGCCGGTCGCCATTGATCGGCCGGTGTTCCTGATCGGCACCCAGAACGGTGGGCTTACGCTTTTGGCCCGAATTCTTCACCGTCACACGCACGCGATTTCAGTTACTGGCGATCACCGCTACTGGGCGGGCGAGGATGAGGCGCAGGATGCGCTGGCCGACATTCTGCCCGAGGATTTCGGTTGGCGCCGGATCGATCTTCCGGGCTATCCGGACCGCGATCACAGCTGGGTCTACGGTAACGACGATTTCCTGCCATTTTACAGGCGGAAAGCGGATGAGCTCGATCCGGCGCAGGGGGCGAGATATCGGCGCGTCCTGCAGGGTATTTTGCGTCAGCATGGCAGTGACAAGCGCTTTATCGACAAGAGCCAGTCGCTGACCCTACGCGTCGGTGCTGTGCATCGGGCGCTGTCCGAACACCGTCCCTTCTTTGTCCTCATCAGCCGGGATCCCTATGCCGTTGTCTGGGGGCAGGCGACCCGCAACGGCGTTCTCAGCAAGCTGGACGTGCCTATCGAACAGAAGGTCGTGTTGGCCGCCCAGCATTGGCGCAACTCAATGCAAGCGGCGCTTGATGACGCGGCCGACCAAGCCGAGGTTCAACTTCGGCATTGGCAGTTCGAATCGATCTTGCGCGAACCAGACCGTATCGTGCGTGAAATCTGCGATTTCGCCGAACTGCCGTGGGAGAGCAAGATCTTGCCTTCGGCCAACGATAACATTCCTTGGGGCTCGCGATCGGATGCCTTCAATAAACGCAAGTGGTATCCCCTGCGCCCGGGCGTGAACGACCGCTATCGTGCCGAACTGCCCGACTGGGCCGCCGAAACTATCCACGAGCTTTGCGGCGATATCGGCGAACGATTTGGATACGAAGCGCCGGATGTACTGCGTCGGGCCGAAGACTCTTCACTCCAAGCCGGGATCGATTGAAATGCTGTATTCCGACGAGCGGAAATTCGTATTCGTTGCGGTTCCAAAGACCGGGACGACCGCAATCCAGAACCGCTTGCAGGAAATTGATCCCACCATCGTGCGAAATCATGTTCGCAATGCCGCAGGCGACTTGGTGAAGGTCGCAACCCACGAAACCGCATATAAGCTGCGCGAAATCATGGGCGATCAAGCGTCCGATGTGACCTTCATCGCCTTCCTGCGCGATCCCCGGGACGTCGTAGTCTCGAAATACTACTATTACCGATCCGGCCGCGCAGCCCGCGAGGCTGGTCTGGCCAAGCGTAAGACCGGGGATTCCGTCCGCACCGATCCGGGCACCGTGGCCCGCGTCCTGTTCGCCCAGTCAATGCCCTTGGGTCTGTGGGCGCGGATCTACCCGTTTGCCTCCAGTGCAAAGTTCGTAACGGGGCCTGATGGCTCGACCGTAGTGGATTGCATCGGTACCAATGAAAACCTGCAAACCGATGTTCTGCGAATCTTCGGCAGGTTCGGGTATACCGATGATCAGTTGCAGCTTGGGATCAAGAACCGCTCGGATTACGATCGCGCGCATGCCCGGGATCCGAAACTCGAAGCGGTGGTCGCGAAGCGGTTGCCTCAGGACATGGCGCTGTATGACCGGGTGGCCGATGGCGGTCTCTGACCTATTAGGTCGCGCTACAGCCAGTCCCTGAGGATCGGGATCAGCGGCAGGTCTGCGGGGGGCATCGGATAGGACCGCATTTCGTCCGGGCGAACCCATTTCAGAACCTGCCCTTCTTTCGCCCGCGGCTGTCCGTCCCATTTGCGACACGCGAAAAGCGGCATCAGCAGATGGAAATCGTCGTAGGCGTGGCTGGCAAAGGTCAGAGGGGCAAGACAACTGGCCCAGGTGTCGATCCCAAGCTCTTCATGCAGCTCTCGGATCAGCGCTTCCTCGGGCCGTTCGCCGGGTTCGATCTTGCCGCCGGGAAACTCCCACAGGCCGGCCATCGACTTGCCCTCGGGGCGTTGTGCCAGAAGGACGCGGCCATCACGATCGATCAGCGCGACGGCCGAAACCAGCAGCAGTTTCATACCGTGTCCGTGAAAAGTGCGGGTGAGCTCGTCACTGGCGTCGTCCATCCGAGGTCAAGACCGGTAATCCGCGTTGATCTGGATATAGGCGTGGGTCAGATCGCAGGTCCACATTGTCGCCTGTCCGTCCCCCATCCCCAGATCGACGCCGATGCGAAGGTCCTGCCCCTTCATGTAGGCCGCGCCCTTCGCCTCGGCGTATTCGGGGCTGACCCAGCCGTCGCGCGCGACCTCGATCTCGCCGAACCGGATCGACAGCCGGTCCCGGTCGGCTTCGGCGCCCGATTTGCCGACCGCCATAACGATGCGGCCCCAGTTCGGGTCCTCTCCCGCGATCGCTGTCTTTACCAAGGGTGAGTTGGCGATCGAATGGGCCACCTTGCGCGCATCGGCGTCCGAAACAGCACCGGTCACGGCGACCTCGACGAACTTGGTCGCGCCTTCACCATCGCGGACGACTTGGTGGGCGAGGTCCAGCATGACCTCGTGCAACGCACCCTCGAACGGTCCACCGCGTTCGGTCACTTCCGCGGCTTGGCCGGTTGCTGCCATCAGAAGCGTGTCCGAGGTCGAGGTATCGCCGTCCACGGTTATGCAGTTGAAGGTCCGCTGCGTCAGGTCTGATAGCATCTCCTGCAGAAGCGGTTGCGCGACTTTCGCGTCGGTAAAGATGTAGACCAGCATCGTCGCCATGTCGGGCGCGATCATGCCCGAGCCCTTTGCGATGCCGGCGATCTTGACGTCTTGCCCCTCGATCCGGGCGCGCCTTACGGCCCCCTTGGGGAAGGTGTCGGTCGTCATGATCGCGCGGGCGGCCGGTTCGATCCCCGCGGGGTCGAGCCCTGCCACCAGCCGGTCCAGCACGGCCGTGATGCGGTCATCGGGCAGGCGCTCTCCGATCACGCCGGTGGAGGAGGTGAAAATCCGCCCCCCCGGCAGACCCGTGGCACTCGCCACTTCGGCGCAGATGCGGGCGACGGATGCCTCGCCCGCCTTGCCGGTGAAGGCGTTGGAATTGCCCGAGTTCACGAGGATAGCCGCGCCTTCGCCGCCTTCAACGCCGATCTTCGCCTCGCAATCCAGAACCGGGGCCGACCGGGTCGAGGATCGGGTGAACACCCCCGCGACGGTGGTTCCGGGATCGCATAGCGCCAACATCACGTCGGTGCGGTTCTTGTAACGAACCCCGGCCTCGGTCGCGGCAAAACGAACGCCGTCAATGACGGGAAGGTCTGGGAAGCGGTCAGGGGCGAGGGGCGACAGCGCGGGCATTTAGTCAAGCAGCCCCTGTTCGCGGATCGTGCCGGGATCGATCTCGGTCTCGGGGCGGGTGACTTCGGCGTCTTCAACGGCCGAAGTCACAAGGCTTTCCACGGCTTCGATCTGCAATTGGCCCTCGATCTCTCCGCGCACCTCGTCCAGCGGCGGCGCGCTTTGTTCGCGCACCTCGTTCAACTGGATGACGTGCCATCCGAACTGGGTCTGCACGGGTCCCGCGACGGCCCCGACCTCCATGCCTTGAACCGCTTCGTCGAAGGGCTGCACCATTGCGCCGGGTCCGAACCAGCCCAGTTCACCGCCCGATGGGCCGGACGGGCCGGTCGAGTTTTCGCGCGCCAGTTCCGCGAAGTCCGCGCCCCCCTCAAGTTCATCTATCAGGGTCTGCGCCTCTTCCTCTGTTTCGACCAGAATATGCGAGGCGTTGTATTCCTGCGCGGGCTCGGCGCTTCCGTACTGCGCGTCGTAGGCCTGCTGCACGTCTTCCTCGGTGATCGTATCGGTGGCAAGGCGCTGGAGGACCTCGGCTGCGACCAAGGCCCGGCGCTCGTTCTCGATCACCAGCTCGCCACGCCGCGAGAGCCCGTCAGACTGCCCGCCAAGGGCCGTCTGCTGGATCAATTGCTCCAGAATGCCCTCGTACAGGGTCGCATCGTCCATCGACTGGTATTGTTGGGGCAGCCGCTCGCGCATGGCGACCATGTGGCCCAGCGTGATGTCGGTGCCGTTCACCGTTGCCACCACGGTCGAGGCATCCTGCGCCAGCACGGGCAGACCCACGGCAAGCGCGATTGCGGCGGTGAAAGATCCAAGTTTCATCATCGTGAGGTCCTTTCCAGCCAGCCCCACGGGGGCCAGCGTTGACAGTTCCAAGGGCGCCCCTTACATCGCCTTCAGCCTCTGAAGGGGCCATTCTTGCCGCCTTCCTATTCGGCGCCGACCGACCGGGCAAGCAATCCCCCTCACACTTTGATGTCAGGAGAGACGATGCTGGGTCTGGGTTCTGTTGCGCGCAAGGTTTTCGGTACGCCGAATGACCGAAAGGTCAAGTCGTCCCGTCCCTTGGTCGAGAAGATCAACGCGCTTGAGCCCGAGTTCGAGCAGCTGGACGATGCCGGTCTGATCGCCAAGACAGAAGAGCTGCGCCAGAGGGTGGCCAAGGGCGAAAGCCTCGACGACATTCTGCCGGAAGCCTTCGCGAATTGCCGCGAGGGTGCGCGGCGCGCCCTGGGTCTTCGGGCGTTCGACGTCCAACTTCTGGGCGGGATCTTCCTCCACCGGGGCAACATCGCCGAGATGAAGACCGGCGAGGGCAAGACACTGGTCGCCACGTTCCCAGCCTACCTTAACGCGTTGTCGGGTAACGGCGTGCATATTGTCACCGTCAACGACTACCTTGCACGGCGCGACGCGGAATGGATGGGCAAGGTCTATGCGCAGCTTGGCCTGACCACGGGGGTGATTTATCCCCAGCAACCCGAGGAAGAGAAGCGCGAGGCCTATGCCGCCGACGTGACCTACGCCACGAACAACGAGCTGGGCTTCGACTACCTGCGCGACAACATGAAGTCCGAGCTGAACCAGATGATGCAGCGCGGGCACAACTACGCCATCGTCGACGAGGTCGACTCGATCCTGATCGATGAGGCGCGCACGCCCCTGATCATCTCCGGACCATCGCAGGACCGGTCCGAGCTTTACCGGACAATCGACACGGTGATCCCGCTTTTGAAGGACGAGCACTACACGCTCGACGAGAAGACGCGGAACGTGACCTATACCGACGACGGGAACGAGTTCCTCGAGCAGCACCTGCTGGGGGCCGGGATCCTGCCCGAAGGCCAGACGCTGTATGATCCCGAGTCGACCACCATCGTCCACCACGTGAATCAGGGGCTTCGTGCCCACAAGCTGTTCACCAAGGACAAGGACTATATCGTCCGCGACCGCGAGATCGTCCTGATCGACGAGTTCACCGGTCGCATGATGGCCGGTCGTCGCCTGTCCGACGGGCTACATCAGGCCATCGAGGCGAAGGAGGGCGTGGATATTCAGCCCGAGAACGTGACCCTCGCCAGCGTGACGTTCCAGAACTATTTCCGCCTCTACGATAAGCTGTCGGGTATGACCGGCACCGCCCTGACCGAAGAAGAAGAATTCAGCGAGATCTACGGCCTCGGCGTGGTCGAGGTGCCGACGAACCGTCCCATCGCCCGTGTCGACGAGCATGACGCCGTCTATCGTACCGCGCGCGAAAAATACGAGGCCATCGTGGGCGAGATCAAGAAGGCCCACGAGAACAAGCAGCCCGTTCTGGTCGGAACCACTTCGATCGAGAAGTCCGAGTTCCTCAGCCAGATGCTGCAGAAAGAGAACGTGCCGCACAACGTCCTGAACGCTCGCCAGCACGAGCAGGAGGCGCAGATCGTCGCCGATGCCGGCAAGCCGGGGGCCGTGACCATCGCCACCAACATGGCCGGCCGTGGCACCGACATCCAGCTGGGTGGCAACGTGGACATGAAGGTTATGCAGGCGCTTGCCGCAGACCCCGATGCCGACCCCGAGGAGCTTCGTAGCCGGGTCGCTGCCGAAACGCAGGCCGAGAAGGAGAAGGTGAAGGAAGCCGGTGGCCTGTTTGTCCTGGCCACCGAACGCCACGAAAGCCGGCGCATCGACAATCAGTTGCGCGGCCGATCGGGCCGGCAGGGCGACCCCGGTCGATCGGCCTTCTTCCTCTCGCTGGAAGACGACCTGATGCGGATCTTCGGGTCCGAGCGTTTGGAGAACGTGCTGCAGAAGCTAGGGATGCAGGAAGGCGAAGCCATCGTGCACCCGTGGGTGAACAAGTCGCTGGAACGTGCCCAGGCCAAGGTCGAAGGGCGCAACTTCGACATCCGGAAGCAGTTGCTGAAGTTCGATGACGTTCAGAATGAGCAGCGCAAGGTCATCTTCGGTCAACGGCGCGAGATCATGGAAGCCGAGGATCTAGCCGAAATCGTGCAGGACATGCGCCACCAGGTCGTGGACGATCTTGTCGATCGGCACGTCCCCGCAAAAACCTACGCGGACCAGTGGGATGCGGAAGGGCTGTATGTTGCGGTGCTGGAAAATCTCGGGCTCGACCTGCCGATCAAGGACTGGGTCGAGGAAGACGGCGTGGACGACCAGGTGATCCGCGACCGCCTTTACGAGAAATCCGACGCTTTCATGGGCGACAAGACCGACAAGTTCGGCGCCGAGAACATGCGCCAGATCGAAAAGCAGATCCTTCTACAGACCATTGACGCCAAGTGGCGCGAGCATCTGCTGACGCTGGAACACCTGCGCTCGGTCGTCGGCTTCCGTGGTTATGCGCAGCGGGACCCGCTGAACGAATACAAGAACGAGTCCTTCCAGCTTTTCGAAAGTATGCTGGACTCGCTGCGGGAAGACGTGACCCAGAAGCTCAGTCAGATCCGGCCGTTGTCCGAGGAAGAGCAGCAGCAGATGATCGCTCGGATCCAGGCCCAACGAGCGCAGGTTCAAGCGCAAGCCGAACCTGCTCCGAAACCCGGCGAGGCCGAGGCCGAAGCAGCCGCCCCCGGTTTCGTCGAGGCCGACCCTGCGACATGGGGCAACCCCGGCCGGAACGATCCGTGCCCGTGCGGTTCGGGCCAGAAGTTCAAGCATTGTCACGGCCAGATCGTGTGACACCTTGATGCCGGCGCCGGTCCGCCAGACACTTCGACCGTGTCACGGGGGAACGACATGAGAGGTCTCGTTCGCACCATTGCCTTGCTGGCAGGGCTGGCTGCCATGCCGACGTTTGCCGATGTCACGTTGCGCGCTGGCGACACGGTCGTCGCGAAAGGCGAACTGTTGGACTTCGACGGTCGCTTCTACCGCATTCTTGGAGAGTTCGGAGAGACGACACTGGACGGGCGGACCCTCACCTGTGCCGGGGAAGATTGCCCCGGCCCCGATGCGCCAGAGCGGCTACGCATATCGGGGGAAGGCTGGATCGTAGACACCGTCCTGCCCCCTGTGATCGAGACCTTTGCCCAACGCGAAGGGTATACCCTCCAGATTTCGGATGAGGGAGCGACCCATGTCTACGATCTGCTGTTGAACGGGAAGTCCGCTGGCCGGATCGAGCTTTTGCCCACGACATCCGCCGAGGGGGTCGCCGACCTTATTGCCGACGTCGCGGATTTTGCCGTTATGCTTCGTCCACCCACCGCGCCCGAAGCGGCCATGGCGCGCGAAGCGGGGCGGGGCGATCTGACCCGGCACGAGCGCCGCGCGATCCTGGGTCTGGATGCCATCGTTCCGGTCGTCTCCGCCTTGTCCCCGCGCACTCAGTTCGGGCCCGGCTGGTCCGTGCGGGTAGACCCGCAAGACCTGCACCTTCCGGATCCCTCGACCGCACTTGGTCAACTGGTGCTCGACGCCTTTCCGTCCCTCACCGGCGTGGGGGCGATTTACTATCAGGATGCGGGCGAGCTGTCCCGGGCGGTGGCCGAAGATCCCGACGCAATTGGATTGACCCTGTATTCCAAGATCGGGAACGCTCAGGCCGTGCCGTTCTCGGGTGAATGTGGGGCCAGTATCGCGGCTACGCCGGAGACGATGAAGACCGAGGACTATCCCTACACCGTACCCATACTCATCTATGCGCCGGCCCGTCGCTTGTCGGATCTCGCACGCGACGTCATCGACTATGCGACTTCGCCGGTCGCTCAGCCGGTGATCCGGCGGGCCGGTTTGCTGGACCAGTTCCCCGAGTCGACTTCCTTTGCGGTTCAGGGTGACAGGTTGGGTCTGGCCATTTCGACAGCCGAGGATTCGGCCGCGTTGCCCGGTTTGCGGCGCATGGTGCGCGATCTGCGTGACCGCAGCCGACTGAGCCTGTCTTTCCGGTTTACCGGCGGATCCAGTGAACTCGACGCGCAATCTCAAGACAATGTCGCGCGACTGGCACGGGCCATTGCCCGTGGTTTGTTCGACGGTCGGGATATCCTTTTTGCCGGATTCACCGACCGGGCTGGGCCATCCTCGGCCAACCGCGCCTTGTCGCGGGATCGGGCCGAAGCGGTTCGGGATGCCGTCGAAGCGGCAGTCGGCCCAGACGTTGTGCCACTGGCGGCGGATGGATACGGTGAAACACTGCCGATTGCCTGTGACGATACCAATTGGGGAAAGCGGGTGAACAGGCGGGTCGAAGTCTGGATCGGCGCGGCCGCGGCTAAAGAAACCCCTCTGCCCGGAAACTGACCTCGCGCCCGTGGCCGATGATCACGTGGTCATGCAGCGTCAGTCCAAGAACCGCGCAAGCCTCGGCGATCTGCCGCGTCATTATGATGTCCGCCTCCGATGGGGTCGGATCGCCCGATGGGTGATTATGCACCAAGATGAGGGCTTTCGCCTCAAGCTCGAGCGCGCGCTTGACCACCTCGCGGGGATAAACCGGGACGTGATCCACGGTACCCCTCGCCTGTTCTTCGTCCGCGATCAGCACATTCTTGGTGTCGAGGAACAGGATGCGAAACCGCTCCGTCCGCTCGCGCGCCATCGTGGCATGGCAATAATCCATAAGCGCCTGCCACGATGACACGATCGGGCGGTTGAGCGCCCGACGACGAAGCACGCGTCGGACGACTGCGTCGGAAATCTTCAATTCCAGTGCGATGGACGGGCCGATACCCTTGGTCGCCGTCAACTGGTCCATCGGCGCTGCCAGCACACCCCCCATGTCGCCGAACCGGTCGATCAACGCGCGGGCAAGCGGTTTGACGTCCCTGCGCGGAACGATACGGAACAAGAGAAGTTCGAGCAGTTCATAATCCGGCAGCGGATCGGCCCCGCCGGATACGAAGCGATCCCGCAGTCGGGCCCGGTGATCGGCCAAGTAGGACGGGGCGCCGCTGGATGACGGCGTTTCGTCGAAGAGGGCGGTTTGTTCGTGGAAGTCCGGCATGCAGGCACCATCGCCTGCATGCCGTGAAGACACGGTTAAGAAAAGCGTATCAGCCCTTCATCCCGTCCCAGAAAGACTTCACCTTTCGGAAGAAACCGGTGCTCTCGGGATTGTTTTCCTCCGACAGGGCCTCGAACTCGCGGAGAAGGTCTCTTTGCCGACCGGTCAGGTTGACCGGGGTTTCCACCGCAAGCTCAATATACATGTCACCCGATGCGGCGGCCCGAAGCGCGGGCATGCCTTTGTTGCGCAGTCGCATCTGCTTGCCGGACTGGCTGCCCGGGGGGATTTTCACCCGGCTACGACCACCGTCGATCGTCGGCACCTCAATATCACCACCCAGGGCGGCCGCGGTCATCGATACCGGCACGCGGCAGAACAGGTTTTCGGCCTCGCGCTGGAAGATGGGATGCTCGGACACCTCGATAAAGATGTAGAGATCGCCTGCAGGCCCGCCGCGCAAACCAGCTTCGCCTTCGCCCCCCAAACGGATGCGGGTTCCGGTCTCGACACCTTTAGGGACGTTTACGGACAGCGCCCGATCCTTCTGCTGACGACCGGCACCACCACAGGCGTGGCAAGGGTTCTTGACGATCTGGCCGGCCCCGGAACAAGTCGGGCAGGTGCGTTCGACGGTGAAGAAGCCTTGTTGCGCACGGACCTTGCCCATGCCCGAACAGGTCGGACAGGTGGCCGGTTCGGCACCGCCTTCGGCGCCAGTCCCTTCGCACACGCCGCAGGTCACGGCCGTCGGGACAGTGATTGTCTTCTGGAGGCCGCGATAGGCTTCTTCCAGCGTGATGCGCATGTTGTAGCGCAGGTCCGAGCCGCGCGTGGCGCGTTTGCCGCCGCCGCGACGCTGCTGCCCCATGAAGTCGCCGAACAGGTCGTCGAACACGTCCGAGAACGCCGATGCGAAATCACCTTGCTGACCGCCCATGCCGCCGGGCCGTCCCGCGCCGCTGCCCATGCCGCCCTCGAAAGCGGCGTGTCCGAAGCGGTCGTATGCCGCCTTGCGTTCGGCATCCTTCAGCACGTCATATGCCTCGTTCACTTCCTTGAACTGGCTTTCGGCATTCGGATTGTCGGAATTGCGGTCGGGGTGAAGCTCCTTCGCCTTCTGGCGGTAGGCCTTCTTGATCTCGTCGGCAGACGCGCCCTTCGACACCCCGAGAACGTCGTAGAAATCACGTTTTGCCATTGATTGGGTATCCTTCACGTAAAAGGCCGGCCCGACAAGATCAGGCCGGCCCCTGATTGAGGCGGAACCGGATCAGGACGCGCGCTTGTCGTCGTCCAGATCCTCGAAGTCGGCATCGACGATGCTATCGTCGTCATTGCCGCCGTTCGACGAAGGTTCGGCGCCGTCCTCCGCATCGCCGGACGCTTGCTGCGACTTGTAGATCGCTTCACCCAGCTTCATAGACGCCTCGGTCACGTTCTGGATGCCGGACTTGATCTTGTCCGGATCCTCGGTCTCGAGTTGCTCCTGCAGGTTCGAAATGGCCAGCTCGATGGCCTCGACGGTGGTCGGATCGACCTTGTCCTTGTGCTCTTCCAGCGACTTTTCGGTCGAATGGATGAGGCTCTCGGCCTGGTTCTTCGCTTCGACCAGCTCGCGCCGCTTCTTGTCGGCATCGGCGTTGGCCTCGGCGTCCTTCACCATCTTCTCGATATCTTCGTCAGACAAACCGCCCGAAGCCTGGATCGTGATGTTCTGCTCCTTGCCGGTGCCCTTGTCCTTGGCGCTGACGGATACGATGCCGTTGGCGTCAATGTCGAACGTCACCTCGATTTGCGGCATGCCGCGCGGCGCGGGCGGGATATCTTCGAGGTTGAACTGACCCAACATCTTGTTGTCGGACGCCATCTCGCGCTCGCCCTGGAAGACCCGGATTGTCACCGCGTTCTGGTTGTCCTCGGCGGTCGAGAAGATCTGGCTCTTCTTCGTGGGGATCGTTGTGTTGCGATCGATCAGGCGAGTGAACACGCCGCCCAGTGTCTCAATACCAAGCGACAGCGGGGTCACGTCCAGAAGCACGACGTCCTTGACGTCACCCTGCAGCACGCCAGCCTGAATGGCGGCGCCCAAGGCCACGACCTCGTCGGGGTTCACACCCTTGTGGGGCTCTTTCCCGAAGAACTTCGTCACTTCCTCGATAACCTTGGGCATGCGGGTCATGCCGCCGACCATCACGACCTCGTCGATCTCGCCCACCGACAGACCGGCATCCTTCAGCGCAGCCTGGCAAGGCTTGATGGAGTTCTTGATCAGGTCGGACACGAGGCTTTCCAGCTTCGCGCGGGTAAGCTTCATCACCAGGTGAAGCGGCTGACCGGTCGAGCCCATCGTGATGAAGGGCTGGTTGATCTCGGTCTGCGACGAGCTCGACAGCTCGATCTTCGCCTTCTCGGCTGCTTCCTTCAGGCGCTGCAGCGCCATCTTGTCCTGCGTAAGGTCGACGCCGTGCTCTTTCTTGAACTCGGAGGCAAGGTAATCGACGATCCGCATATCGAAGTCTTCACCGCCGAGGAACGTGTCGCCGTTGGTGGACTTCACCTCGAAGAGGCCGTCGTCGATTTCCAGGATGGTGATGTCGAACGTACCGCCGCCGAGGTCATAGACCGCGATCGTCTTCGCTTCTTTCTTGTCGAGGCCATAAGCCAGCGCGGCTGCAGTCGGCTCGTTGATGATGCGCAGAACTTCGAGGCCCGCAATCTTGCCGGCGTCCTTGGTGGCCTGACGCTGCTGGTCGTTGAAATAGGCCGGGACGGTGATGACGGCCTGCGTCACCTCTTCGCCGAGGTAGGACTCGGCGGTTTCCTTCATCTTCTGCAACGTGAAGGCCGAGATCTGGCTGGGCGAATACTTTTCGCCGCGCGCCTGGACCCAGGCGTCGCCCTGACCACCGTCGACTATGGTATAGGGGAGGTTCTTCTTGTCCTTGTTCAGCCCCTCGTCCGCGAAACGGCGGCCGATCAGGCGCTTGACGGCGAAGATGGTGTTTTCCGAGTTGGTCACGGCCTGCCGCTTGGCGGATTGGCCGACAAGACGCTCATCCTCGGTGAAGGCAACGATGGACGGGGTCGTGCGCGCCCCTTCCGAGTTCTCGATCACGCGGGGCTGCGAGCCGTCCATGATGGCAACGCAGCTGTTCGTGGTCCCGAGGTCGATACCGATGACTTTGGCCATGCTCTCAATGTCCTCTTGTTAGGCGATGTCTTCGCAGGCAAGCCCGAAGCGGCGCCTGCCTGCCGATCCCGATTTTTGCCGGTGGTTTCGCCCCCGGCCGGCGTCCGGACGTATATAGGGAGGGCATTTTGGTGCTGCAATCCCGAGAGAGGAGGCGATTTCCATGGTTTTTGCACCGGGTGGGCATTTTTCCCTGCGTGGCGTGGCGATCTATCCCGGCGCGGTGCCCCCGGATCGGCAGGTCGAAATCCTGTCCGATATCCGTTCGGTCGCCCAAACGGCGCCTTTGTTCCACCCCGAGACACGGCGCGGCCGGAAGATGAGCGTGCGAATGACATCCGCCGGTCAGGTGGGCTGGGTGTCCGATCGGCGCGGATACCGCTACGAGGCCCAGCATCCTTCGGGATCGGACTGGCCCGCCATCCCGGAGAGCCTCCTATCGCTTTGGGGGCTGTATTCCGGCAGCGATCGGCCGCCCGATACCTGCCTGATCAATTACTATGGCGAAGGGGCGCGGATGGGCCTGCATCAGGACCGTGACGAGGCCGATATCGATCAGCCGGTGCTGTCGCTGTCGCTGGGGGATGCCGCGCTGTTCCGCGTCGGCAATGTCGAAAAAGGCGGCTCCACCGAAAGCGTTTGGCTGACCTCCGGCGACGTGGCGGTCCTGGCAGGGGACGCACGGCTTGTTCACCACGGCATCGACCGGATCCGCTTCGGATCCTCCACGCTTCTACCGCAGGGTGGACGGATCAACGTGACGATGCGCGTCGCGACCTAGCGCGCCAGGGAGCAGCACCCCGACAGCAGCACGTGGCTGTCATCGGTCGACAGAATCACGTCCCCGCTTAGGCCGAAGGTTTGGTCCGACATGCCGTCGGTGCACAGATCCGTCCCTATGACGGTGGTCAGGCTTCGCCCTTCGTCGAAGGCGCGAAGCGACCAACGATCCCGTCGCCCCTCGGCGGTCGTGCGGTTGCCTGCGGTGAACGTCATGGTCTGTTCCCCCGCGCGCGCGAAAGATACTTCCTTCGTGTCGATCTCGACCGACCAGAAGGGCTCTGTCCCGAAGCAGGTCGCGGGGGAGGGAAAGCGGCCCTGAAACTCGTTCGGCATGGGGCGCAGGAAGGCCATGGAGACCCAACCGGACCGCCCGTCGATATTCACCAGCCCCCAATCCGCCTCGTCGGACAGGTCGACGACTTCCACATTCCGTGCGCCTGGCCCAAGCTCACCCAAGATGGCGGCGTTCGCGTTCGGCCTCTCGCGGACGTTCAGGGTGTCGTCGTCAGCGACATCCGCCACGGCGTAGAGGCCGGGAACCGCGTTCTGGGTGGCCATCGCGGGTGCCGCCACGGCTAGAATCATGGTAATCAATATCGCGCGGATCATCGGCGGGCATCCCAACTGAGCGAGGCGTTCTGCCTGGTATAGAACTCGGCCATCAGGCCGATCATCAAGACCGCCAGAGAGACGTAAAGCGGATACGTCACGCTGGAATGGTGCGGGAAATAGTTGATGAACACAAAGCCCCGCGTCTGATCGATGATGTGGAACAGCGGATTCCAGTCGAACCAGTCGATCATCTTTCTGGGCAACTGGTTGGCGACGAACATCTTGCCCGACGCGATCATGCTGGCCCGGGTATAGATCATCTGGCCCGTCTGCGCCCCGCTGGGGAACCACGGCTTCACCGCCAGAAACAGCGTCCCGACCGCGACGCCGGCGAACCACGCAAGCAGCAGCATGCCGAAGGCCGGCGCCCATTGGTGGATCGTGATCGGACCGAAGAGCACGTGATAGAAGTAAAGCACCAGAACGACCGACAGTACTTGGACGTAAAGGGCGGAAAGCGCGTTCGAGGCGATGGCGACAAAGGTGGTCATCGGCGCGTGCAGCATCATCGGCGACGACGGCCCTTCGGTTCCGAAGACGCCGCTGACCGTGCGGACATGGGTCAGGTAGAAGAAGATCCCGCTCATGATATACAGGATGAAATCGCCCCGGATCGCAGATCCGCGCATGTTCAGCACAGTGAACAGGATATAGAAGGTCGCGACGAAGATGACGGTCTGCAACACGTTCATCGCGATCGCCATGAAGGCGTTCGCGTGCGTCTTGCGAACGGACCTGACCGTGTTGTGGAAAATCAGCTCCAGCACGCGACCGGCGGATCCGATCCAAGTCTTGTTCCGGCGGGCTTCGAACATGGCGATTCCTCTCCCGACGACCCTATACCCGGAAATCTTGTTGATTTCTTGACTGCAAAGCATAACCCCTGCGCACATCGGCGTCATTCCGCATCAAGGAGATTTGACTTGGACCATTCGACCCTCGCAACCGTCATGCGCAGGCTCGCCCTCGAAGCCGGGGATGCCATCATGGAGATATACGACCGCGACGATTTCGAAGTGCGCGAGAAAAGCGACGAAAGCCCCGTGACCGAAGCGGACGAGGCTGCCGATGCGTTGATCTCGGCCGGGCTGCGGGCCGCTTTCCCCGATGTGGCGCTGGTGACTGAGGAACAGGCCGACAGTCACGGTCAGGATGTCTCGACCTTCCTGATCGTCGATCCGCTGGACGGCACGAAGGAATTCGTAAAGCGTCGCGGCGATTTCACGGTCAACATCGCCTATGTCGAGGACGGGCAGCCCGTTCGGGGGGTGGTCTACGCACCCGCGAAGGGCCGGCTGTTCTACACCGGGGCCGATGGCGCCTCGCTCGAGGAAGAAGGTCCTTTCGACAAGGAAACGCCCGGTGCGGCGAAGCCTATCGCCGTCAAGATGCCCGACAACGACGCGTTGTTGGTCGTCGCCTCGAAATCGCACCGGGACCAGGCGACGGACGACTACATCTCGAAATACCAGGTCGAGGACATGCGCAGTGCCGGGTCGTCGTTGAAGTTCTGCCTTGTCGCCACTGGCGAAGCCGACCTCTATCCCCGCCTGGGTCGCACGATGGAGTGGGACACGGCGGCCGGTCATGCCGTCCTTCTGGGCGCAGGTGGGCGGGTCGTGCGGTTCGACGATCTTTCGCCGTTGTCCTACGGTAAGGCCAGATTCGAAAATCCCTTCTTCATCGCCCATGCGCCGGGCGTGTCTTTGAAAAGCGGCGCGACGCGCTAAAACGTCACGCACCCGTGAGGAGTTGAAAGAGGACACCATGCCGCAGAAAGTCACGAAAGCCGTTCTTCCCATCGCTGGCCTCGGGACGCGCTTTCTCCCTGCGACCAAGTCGATGCCCAAGGAAATGATGACGCTGGTGGACCGCCCGCTCATCCAGTACGCCATGGACGAAGCGCGTGCGGCGGGGATCACCGATTTCATCTTCGTTACCGCGAAGGGAAAGGGCGCGCTGGTCGATTACTTCGACAAGGCGCCCGAACTTGAAGAGTCGCTAAAGGCCAAAGGCAAGCACGACCTGCTGGAGGAGCTTGCCAGGACCGACATGCCGTCCGGCGCGATTTCGACCATCCGTCAGCAGCAGGCGCTTGGGCTGGGCCACGCGGTTTGGTGCGCGCGTCGCCTGATCGGGGACGAACCCTTTGCCGTCATGCTTCCCGACGACGTCATCATGTCCGAGGAGCCCTGCCTCAAGCAGATGGTCGACGCTCAGGCCGAAACCGGCGGCTGCATGGTCGCCGCGATGGAGGTAGATCGGGATCAGACCTCGAAATACGGGATCCTCGACGTGAACGAGGGGGACGGATCGAAGGCCGTAAAGGTAAATGGCATGGTCGAAAAGCCAGATGCTGCCGAAGCGCCGTCGAACCTGGCGGTGATCGGCCGCTATATCTTGACACCCGAGGTCCTCAAGACGCTCGATTCGCAAGATCCCGGCAAGGGCGGTGAAATCCAGCTGACCGACGCCATTGCCAAACAGATCGCATCGAATGCCGGGGTCTGGGGTCTGAAATTCGATGGACGCCGCTTCGATTGCGGCGCGAAAGCTGGGTTCCTTCAGGCCACAGTGGCCTTCGGTCTCAGCCGTTCGGATCTGCGAGACGATCTGGCCGCCTTCATCAAATCCATCGACCCGGCCGAGCTGAAGTGACTTGACCATCGGGCGGCAGACGACGACGGGCCCCATCGGCCCGCTATTGCCGCCCGATCCGATCCGCGCCTACAGATTGCGCTGGAAGCGACGTCGCCTTCTTGCGCGGGCGGTCCGGAAAAGACGACAACTAACCCCTGTTGTCGACCGAACCGACCGGATCGAACCGGGCGCCATCCTCCTGTTCCTGTGTTGCCGGAACGAGGCGCGCCGCCTTCCGTCTTTCCTGAACCATCACGAAGCGCTGGGCGTCGATCACATCATTGCAGTCGATAATGGCAGTACCGACGACACCGTCGCCCATCTGACCGATCGGCCGAACGTCTCTGTCTGGCGGACCGACCACTCCTACCGGCTGTCGCGCTTCGGGTTGGACTGGATCACATGGCTGATGATCCGCTTCGGCCATGGGCACTGGTGCCTGACCCTCGATGCGGACGAACTGCTGATCTATCCTCACTGGCAGGATCGCCCCCTTCCCGCCCTGACCGAGCGTCTGGTTCGCGAAGGACGGGCGTCGATGGGCGCGCTGATGCTGGATCTCTATCCCGAGGGTCGGCTGGCCGACACCGCGAACGATCCCGATCCTTTGCGCACGCTGACCCATTTCGACGCCGGCAACTACACGATCCGGCGGCAGGCCCCCATGGGGAACTTATGGATCCAGGGTGGACCACGGGCACGCAACTTCTTCGCCGAGGACCCCCGCCGGGCGCCGACGTTGCAAAAGGTCCCGCTGATCCGCTGGGATCGCCGGTATGTTTACGTAAACTCGACCCATGCGGCGCTGCCCCGCCGTCTGAACGGCATCTATGATGAGGGGGAGATGCTAGGTGGCGTTCTGCTTCATACTAAATTCATGGACACGATAGTAGAAAAGTCCTCCGAAGAGCTTCTTCGGCGCGAGCATTTCGCAAATGCAACGCTCTACGATGACTATTACACGGCCCTGATAGACAACCCGGCGCTGTCGTGCGCATTCTCGACCCGGTATCGGGGCTGGCGGCATCTGGAGGCCAAGGGATTGATGTCGCGGGGGGATTGGGTCTGATCGCCCGAACCCGTTTTCGGACCGGCCGGCAAAAAGACCGGCACGAACGAGGGATGAGAGGAGAGCGGATCGCGTGTCGATCGCGAGGCGGATCAGGCTGGGGCGCAAACGCAGGCGTTGGTATATCCGCGCGATCCGCAGGCGTCGCGAGTTGGACGTCGTTCGCCGCCGCGCCGCCAAGATGCGCGCGGCGGACAACGTCGTCATCTCTGTCCTGCGCAACGAATATATCCGCCTGCCTTATTTCCTGCGCTATTACCGAGACATGGGGATCGAGCATTTCCTGTTCGTCGACAACGGCAGCGACGATGGATCGGCTGAGTATTTGGCCGACCAGCCGGACTGTTCGGTCTGGAGCACAAGTGCCAGTTACAGCGGGTCGCGCTTCGGACTGGACTGGGTGAACTGGCTTGGCCGGCGCCATTGTCTGGGCAAATGGGTGCTGTGCGTTGACGTGGACGAGTTCCTCGTCTTCCCGTTCTGCGACACCCGCCCGATCCAGGCGCTGACGGACTGGCTGGACGGGTCCGAGATCAGGTCCTTCGGGACGATGCTTCTGGACATGTATCCCAAGGGTCCCATCACCGAGTCGACCTACGAGATCGGTCAGAACCCCATGGAAGTCCTCAGCTGGTTCGACAGCGGCAACTATACCATTACCCGCAACTGGGATTTCCATTCCTTGTGGATCCAGGGCGGACCGCGCGCCCGCGCCTTCTTTGCCGATGCGCCGCGCAAGGCGCCTGCGTTGAACAAGGTGCCCTTGGTGAAATGGCGGCGCGGCACGGTCTTCGCATCCTCGACCCATAACGTCCTGCCGCGCGGACTGAATCTGGTGTTCGACGACGTCGGCGGCGAGAAGGCCTGCGGCGTCTTGCTCCACGCCAAGTTCCTTAACACGATGGCTGCCCGCGCCCGGGAAGAGGCGGCGCGGAACGAGCATTACGAAGGCGCGCGCGAATACCAAGCCTATGCCGAGGGGCTGGAGGGGCTGGACCTTTGGTGCACCTGGTCGGAAAAGTACATCAATTGGCGCCAACTCGAGATTCTGGGACTCATGTCCAAAGGAAACTGGGCGTGACCGTGGGCTTCATCATGATGTGCCACGAGGCGCTGGACCGGGCCTCTCAGGTGGCCCGCTACTGGTCGGACCGCGGCTGCCCTATCGTCGTTCATGTGGATGCGCGCGTGGCCCGACGGGATTACGACGCGTTGCGCAGCACCTTGGAAAGCCGGGCGAACATTGTTTTTTCTGACCGGTTCAAATGCGAATGGGGTCGCTGGTCGCTGGTGCAGGCAACGCAGGCCGCAGCCGGGCTGATGCTGGACCGCTTTCCCAAGGTGAACCATGTTTTCCTGGCCTCGGGAAGTTGCCTGCCGCTACGCCCGGTGGAAGATCTGATCGGCTACCTTGATGCGCGGCCCGCGACCGATTTCATCGAAAGCGCAACGACCGAGGATGTCCCGTGGACGAAAGGCGGTCTGGACCACGAACGCTTCACCCTGCGCTTCCCGTTTTCGTGGAAACGGCAGCGGTATCTGTTCGACGGTTACGTCCGTTTGCAGCGGCGTGTGGGCTATCGTAGACGCATTCCCTCGGGGATCGTGCCGCACATGGGATCGCAGTGGTGGTGCCTCACGCGTGATACGCTCAGCCAGATCCTCTCCCATCCACGCCGCGCCCAGTTCGACCGGTATTTCAAGCGCGTGTGGATCCCCGACGAGAGCTATTTTCAAAGTCTGGTCCGTCTGGTGTCCGAAAATGTCGAAAGCCGGTCCCTGACCCTGTCGAAGTTCGACTTCCAGGGAAAACCGCACGTCTTCTATGACGATCACCTCCAGCTCTTGCGCCGGTCCGACTGTTTCGTCGCGCGCAAGATCTGGCCCCGGGCCGAACGCCTTTACACCGCGTTCCTGTCGCCTAATGCTCAGCAGGGCAACCGGGCCGAGCCCAATCCCGGCAAGATCGACCGCATTTTCGCGAAAGCGGTCGAGCGGCGCCGATACGGTCGCCCCGGCCTTTACATGACCAGCCGCTTCCCGCGAAAGAACCATGAAAACGGTCTGACTTGTGCGCGCTACACCGTGTTTGAAGGGTTCGGCGATCTGTTCGAGGATTTTCCCGACTGGCTCAAGCGGACGACCGGCCTACGCGCGCACGGGCATCTGTTCGCGCCCGAGCGTGTCGGGTTCGCGGATGGTTTGACGGTCTTCGCAGGCGCGTTGTCCGACAGCCCCAAATTGCGCGACTACAACCCCGAGATGTTCCTGACCAACCTGATCTGGAACACGCGTGGTGAACGTCAGGCGTTCTTGTACGGTCCGCGTGATACAGTGCGCATCGGTTCGTTCTTTCCCCGCGACCCCAATGCGGACATCCTTGTCATAAGCGGCGCCTGGGCGGTGCCGTTGTTCAAGTCGCAGCGCCCTTTCAACGAGATCCGCAAGGAAGCCGCGCGGCTGCAAAAGATAGAGAACGCCCATTTGGCCTACTTGCGCAATTCATGGACCAAGGCGCGTGTGCAGGTCTGGACGATGGCCGATTTCGTCGAAAGCCCGGTCGAGCCTTTGCAGAGCATCATCGAAGACGTGGCGGTCACGCGCACAAATCAAGTGAACGAAGCCCCGCGGATGGTCGATCTGACCGGCTTTGGTCAATTCTTGCAAAGCCTCAGGAACGAGGGGATGCATCCCTATCTCATGGGCGATTTTCCCGCAGACCCCCGCCCCGAAAGCGAAGCGCCCCGCCCCCGCAAACCCTATGTCGCCAGATAGGACGTCCCGATGACCGGTTTCGACAGCTTCATCCTTCTGGCCGAGATGCGTACGGGCTCGAACTTCCTGGAAGACAACATCAACCAGATCGACGGCCTGCGCTGCTGGGGCGAGGCGTTCAATCCCCATTTCATGGGCAATGCAGGCAAGACCGAGATGGCGGGCGTTACCCTGTCACAGCGGGAAAAGGATCCCCTCGCCCTTTTATCTGCAATGCGCGACCGCACCGATGGGTTGGCGGGCTTTCGCTTTTTTCATGACCACGACGCCCGGGTCGTGGACCGCCTGTTGCCCGACCCGCGCTGCGCCAAGATCGTTTTGACCCGCAATCCGCTCGACTCCTACGTCAGCCTCAAGATTGCGCGAGCCACGAACCAGTGGCGCCTGAGCGACATGAAAAGTGCCCGCACGGCCAAGATCCGCTTCGACGCGGACGAGTTCCGGGCGCATCTGTCCGTCCTGCAATCTTTCCAGACAAGGGTTATGCGGGCCCTCCAGACGACCGGGCAGACGGCGTTCTATCTGACGTATCAGGATGCCGGCGACCTCGAGGTTTTGAACGGCCTCGCCGCTTTTCTGGGCGTTCCCGGCCGGATCGAGAAGCTGGCCGGTGCCACCAAGGTGCAAAACCCGGCCGGTCTGCGCGAGAAGGTCGATAATTACGACGAGATGGTCGCCGCACTGGGCCCGATGGATCATTTCGAACTGGGCCGGACGCCTGCGTTCGAGCCGCGACGCGGCCCCGCAATTCCTAGCTATGTCTCGGCAGCGACGGCGCCTGTTCTCTACATGCCGATCCCCGGCGGTCCTGTCCCGTCGGTCGAGGACTGGCTAGCCGGGATCGACGGGGCGCCGCATGACGCCCTCGGCCGCGACCGCACCCAGAAGGACCTGCGCAAGTGGAAGCGGCAGAACACCGGACATCGCAGTTTCACGATCCTGCGCCATCCCGTCCCGCGGCTATATGCTGCCTTCTGCCGACACATTCTGATCCCCGGTCCGGACTGCTTCGAGGAGATCCGGAAGACACTGCGGGAAAACTATCACCTGCCCATCCCGGAGGGCGCGCCCGGCGCCGACTATGATGCGGATGCCCACCGGGCAGCGTTCCTGTCCTTCGCGTCTTTCGTGGCGGGCAACCTAGGGGGGCAGACCAGCCTGCGGGTCGACCCCGTATGGGCCAGCCAGAGCGCGCTTCTGGAGGGGATGGGCCAGTTCGCCGTTCCCGACCGTCTGATCCGGGAGGAAGAAGCGATCGACCGATTGGCCGAGCTTGCCCAGGCCATGGATTTGAATGCGCCCGCCTACATCCCCGAGGGGGATCTCGCCCCGATGCCCCTGTCGGCGATCTACGATCCCGAGGTCGAGGCCGCCGTGAAGGCCGCGTATCAGCGCGACTACATGATGTTCGGTTTCGCCCGCTGGGCCTGACTGCACGCCATTTCAATCACCCGCGTGAAGATCTAACGTGCGGCGAATCTTTCGGACTGGGGGCCTTCGTGCCGGACGAGACCGACCTGGATCGCTTCGTCGAGGCGCAGCGTGACACCTTTGACTCCGCCCGGGCCGAGATCGCGGCAGGTCGAAAGCAAACTCATTGGATGTGGTTCATCTATCCCCAGCTTCGCGGTCTTGGACAATCGCAGCGGGCGTGGTTCTACGGGATTGCCGACCTTGAAGAGGCCGCCCGCTATCTGGATCACCCCATCCTTGGCCCGCGCTTGCACGAGATGATGGCCCTGCTTCTGCCCCACCGGGATCGGTCGGCCAAGGAACTCTTCGGAGCCGTGGACGCGCAGAAGCTGTGTTCCTCGGTCACGCTGTTTCGTGCGGTCCCGGGTGCTGACCCGATCTTCGATAACGTGCTATCGGCGTTCTGCGCCGGTCCCTGCACGCAGACCGAGGCGCGGATATGAGGCTTTTGTCCATCGGGCACGGGTTCTCTGCCCGCGCCCTGGCGCCCCGCCTGATCGACTTAGGGTGGGAGGTGCGCGGCACCACTCGTTCGCCGGAAAAGACGGACGGCATCGCCGCCACGGGGGTGAGACCCATCGTCTGGCCGGGCGATGATTTGACCCCCCATATAGACTGGGCGACCCATGTCCTTCATTCGGTGGCCCCGGATGACGGCGATCCCGTGATCGACACATATGGCGGCCCGCTGCAACGCGCCGGGCTTCAGTGGTTCGGCTATCTGTCGACCACGGGCGTCTATGGGGATCACGGCGGCGAATGGGTGGACGAAAGTACGGCCCTCGCCCCGTCTACCACGCGCGGCGCAGCGCGCGTCCGGGCCGAGGCTGCGTGGCAGGCGCTTCTGCCCAAGCTGCCGCTGCACATCTTTCGCCTTGCCGGGATCTACGGCCCCGGGCGCGGCCCATTCGCCAAAGTTAAAAGCGGCAAGGCCCGGCGGATCGTCAAGCCGGGCCAGGTCTTCTCGCGCATCCACGTGACCGATATCGCCACGGTGCTGGAAGCCTCCATCGCGCGGCCGAACCCGGGATGTGCCTACAACGTCTGCGACGACGATCCCGCGCCACCACAGGACGTGATTGCCCACGCCGCCGACCTTCTGGGTCTGCCCAGACCGCCCGAGGTGCCGTTCGACCAAGCCGACCTGTCGCCCATGGCACGAAGCTTCTATGCCGAATCCAAGCGCGTGCGGAACGATCGCATCAAGACCGAACTGGGCGTGACCTTGGCCTTCCCCACATACCGTGAGGGCCTCGCCGCCCTCCTGCACGAGGCGACGTGACATGCCCCACCATCCCGCCAACTTCTGCATCGTCGGTCTGGGCAATTTCGGCTCGACCGTTGCCACCGAACTGAAACGCTTCGGGAACTACGTGATCGGGATCGATCTGGACGAGGGGAAGGTCTCGAACCACGCGGAAGAGCTGGACCAGGCCATGATCGTCGACGCCCGGTCCGAGGACGGGATGCGCGATGCCGGCGTCGGTGAATGCGACGTCGGCATCGTCTCCTTGGGTCACGACCTTGAAGCCAGCGTTCTTGCCTCGATGAACCTGAGCCTTCTGGGCGTCGACAAGGTTTGGGCCAAGGCCACCTCGAAAACGCATCACCGCATTCTGCACCGCCTTGGTGTCGACCGGGTAATCCACCCCGAGGTGCGAATGGGCCAGCAGGTCGCCCAGATGCTGCACAACCCCCTGATCCGCGACTACGTTTCGCTGGGGAATACCTACAACGTGGTCAACATGCGGATCCCGGATGAGCTGAACGGCAAATCGCTGGCGGATCTGAAGCTGGACGATTTCGACCTGCGTTGCCTTGGCGTCATGCGCGGGACCGACTTCATCGGCCGGGACGGCGAGGTCTGCACGCTGGAGGCCGACGACATGCTGCTGATCCTCGGGCGACGGGTGGATCTGCGCGAGTTCACGCAGAGCATCTGATGAAGTTCGGGGATTGGCTCAAGCGCCTGCCTCCGCCGGGAATGCTGGCGGTGATCTACCTAGCGTTCATCGCACTAGGCTCGGTGGCCCTAAAGCTGCCGATCGCGCAGGTGGGCCACATCACGTGGTCCGACGCGATCTTCACGTCGACCTCGGCGGTGACTGTGACCGGCCTGATCGTCGTGGATACGCCCGAAGCCTTCACCGTCTTCGGCGAGGCCGTCCTGATCGTGCTGATGCAGATGGGCGGCCTCGGTCTCATGACCTTCGCCGCCCTGCTTCTTTCGTCTCTGGGCATTCCCATCGGCATTCCCCAGCGGATCGTCCTTCAGACCGACCTGAACCAGACCTCGATCACCAACCTGATCTCGCTTGTCCGGATCATCCTGCGCCTTGCCCTGGCGTTAGAAGCGATTGCGGCCGTCCTTCTGTCATTCGTCTTCGTCCCCGAATTCGGGTGGGCCCAAGGGCTCTGGCATGCCGTGTTCCACGCGGTGTCGGCGTTTAACAATGCCGGTTTCTCCACGTTCTCGAACTCGCTGATGGACTACGCGGCGAATCCGCTCGTGACGTTCACGGTCTGCGCCCTGTTCATTACATCGGGCCTGGGATTCATCGTTTTGGCCGAGGTCCGGTCGGTGCGCAGATGGCGCAAGTTGTCGCTGCATTCCAAGCTGATGCTGGCCGGGACGCCGGTCCTGATCGTGCTGGCGTTCCTTGGCTTCGCGGCGCTGGAATGGTCGAACCCGGAGACCTTGGGGGCCATAGACGGCACGTTCGGAAAGCTGCAGGCTGCGTTCTTTCAGGGGACGACCCCCCGGACCGCGGGGTTCAATACAGTGGACACGACCGCGATCCGCGATTCCACCGCGCTGATGATCATTGGACTGATGTTCATCGGCGGCGGCTCGACCTCGACGGCCGGGGGTATCAAGCTGACCACATTCGTCGTTCTCGTCATGGCGACGCTGGCCTTCTTCAAGCGCAAGCGCGAACTCAACGCTTTCGGGCGGGCCCTTGGTCCGGATGAGATTCAGAAGGTCATGGCCCTCATGACGATCTCGACACTGATCATATTCAGCGGAGTATTCATCCTTGTGATCGGCAACGACGGCACCTTCCTGACCCTGTTGTTCGAGGTCATGTCGGCCTTTGGAACTGTCGGATTGTCAATGGGGGCGACCGAGACTTTGGAAGGCTGGGGGCGGGGAACCATTATCGTGATCATGTTCCTCGGCCGCGTCGGCCCCTTGGTCCTGGGCTTCTTCCTGGCCACTCAAAGGATCGCCTTGGTGCGGTATCCCAAGGGGCACGTCTATCTGGGTTAGCGGCGCGCCGCCTGCAGGGCGTCGACGATCCGCACTAGCTCCATGGCTGAACGCGGGACCACCACGGGAAACTCCATGATGCTGCTGATCCGCAGGTCGGGCGAGATGATGAAGGTCTTGCAGATCGGGACATCCGAATGCGCTGAGTGCTGGTTCATCCCGAGGGCCTGAGCAATGCGCTCGTCCTCATCCGAGATGATCGGGAAGTTCACCTCCACCTCGTGCTTAGCCGAGATTTCTTCGATCCACATACGCTCGGTCAGAGGGTCGGATTGCGTCATGCCCAGTACGCGGCAGCCGCGAATATCGAATTCCGTCTGGTGGCGGGCCATGTCGATGACGTCGATCTCTGAGGTCGGCGTGTAGGCCGAAGGATGCACAAAGAACACAGTGTAGTGGCCCGATGCCCAACGGTGCAGTTCCAACTCTCCGTGCGTGCTGTCCGCCCAGAGGTCAGGAAAGGTCTCTCCGATCCGGGGTATCCAGGCACCTTCCGCCGTCGGTCCGGGGGTTTGGATATCAACGCGGTTGGCTGACGGGTCTTCGAAGAATTTCGACATCTTCATCACAACGTACCATCAATAGAACCTGACCTGGTAAACACGGCCATAGCAATCGTGAGTTGCAACGTGGCAGGAAGTCCAGATGGATTATTGATGACCAAACGTCAAGTTTAGTTCGTCTTCATTCAACATGGCCGCCCAGCTCAGGCCCTTTGGTTTATCGATTGAATATCTAATATATTCAGTATCTTGTCCTCGATATCCGTGGCGTTCAATTGCGCTGAAGCATACATATCATAGGGGTTTGCGTGATCGATGAACCCGTCCGGTAGCACCATGGAGCGGTATTTCAGCCCACGATCGAACACGCCCCTCTCAGCCAGAAGCTGTGCGACATGGCTGCCAAAGCCGCCTACGGCGCCTTCCTCGATCGTGATCAGGGCGTCGTGATCTTCGGCTAGCGAAAGAATCAAATCTTCGTCCAGCGGCTTGGCGAATCGGGCGTCGGCAATGGTTGGGGTAATTCCCCGTTGACCAAGCGCCTCGCACGCCTCCAGAACCTCTTTCATCCGGGCGCCGAAGTTCAGGATCGCCACGCCGGACCCGCGCCGGATCATCCGCCCTTTTCCGATCTCCAGAACCTCGCCCCGCTCGGGCATGTCCACGCCGGTGCCCTCGCCCCTGGGGAAGCGGAAGGCGATGGGGCCGTCGTCATGCGCGGCGGCTGTGGCAACCATGTGCTTCAATTCGGCCTCGTCCGCGGCGGCCATGACCGTAAAGCCCGGCAGATTGGACAGGAAAGCGATGTCGAACGCCCCGGCATGCGTGGCCCCATCCGCGCCCACCAGGCCGGCGCGGTCGATTGCGAACCGGACCGGAAGCCGCTGAATCGCGACGTCGTGGACGATCTGGTCATAGCCGCGCTGCAGGAAGGTCGAATAGATCGCGCAGAAGGGCTTCATGCCCCCGGCTGCCAACCCGGCCGAGAACGTGACGCCGTGCTGTTCGGCGATGCCCACGTCGAAGCACCGGCTGGGATAGCGCTCGGCGAACAGGTTCAGGCCGGTGCCGTCCGGCATTGCGGCGGTGACGGCGCAGATGCGCTCGTCCTCGGCGGCGTGCTGCACAAGGCTTTGCGCGAAGACCTTGGTATAGGACGGCGCGTTCGAGGCCGCCTTCTTCTGTTCGCCCGTCACCACGTTGAACTTCGACACGCCGTGCCCGCGGTCGGCGGCTTTCTCGGCCGGTTCGTACCCTTTGCCCTTCTTGGTGATGGCGTGGATCAGGACGGGGCCGTCGGCACGCGCCCGCACCGTGCGCAGGACGGGAAGAAGCTGGTCCAGATCGTGCCCGTCGATGGGGCCGATATAGGAAAAACCAAGCTCCTCGAACAGCGTGCCGCCGACGGCGATACCTTTCAGAAGTTCTTTCGCGCGCTTCGCCCCCTCGCGGAAGGGTGGCGGAAGGAAGCCCACCGCGCCCTTCGCTGCGGCCTTCAGCTCTTGAAACGGGGCGCCGGCGTAAAGACGCGACAGGTAGGACGACATGGCGCCGACCGGCGGGGCGATCGACATCTCGTTGTCGTTGAGGATCACGAACAGTCGCTTGCCCAGATGGCCCGCGTTGTTCATCGCCTCATAGGCCATGCCCGCGCTCATCGCGCCGTCGCCGATAACCGCGATCGAGTCGCCGAGGCTGGGATCGGGCGATCCGCCCAGGTCCCGCGCCACCGCGAACCCCAGCGCGGCCGAGATCGAGGTCGAGCTGTGGCCCGCCCCGAAAGGGTCATAAGGCGACTCGGATCGCTTGGCGAAGCCCGAAAGGCCCCCTTCCTGACGGATGGTGCGGATCCGGTCGCGGCGGCCGGTCAGGATCTTATGGGGATAGCACTGGTGGCTGACATCCCAGACCAGCCGGTCGCGCGGCGTGTCGAACACCGCGTGCAGCGCGACCGTCAGCTCAACCACGCCCAGGCCCGCGCCCAGATGCCCGCCGGTTTGACTTACGGCGCTGATCGTCTCGGCGCGCAGTTCGTCGGCCAGCCGGTGCAGATCAGCATTGCTCAGCCCCTTGAGGTCGGCAGAGCCATTCACCCGGTCCAGCGTTGGCGTCTTGGGGCGGTCTTCCATCTGTCGTCTTCCTTGTGTCGGCTGTCCGATCCTAACGAAACCCGGGATCGGTGGCAAAAGCGCTTAACGGTCTCGTGAAACGACGTAGCGCGCGCAATCCCGCAGGCTATCGGCTGCCGCACCATAGGGCGCAAGCGCATCGCAGGCGGCGTCCGTCAGGCGGCGCGCCTCGGCCTTGGCGGCGTCGAGGCCCAGAAGCGACACGAAGGTCGCCTTGTTCGCATCGGCATCCTTGCCCACGGCCTTGCCTGTGGTGGCCGCGTCGCCCTCGACATCCAGCACATCGTCGGCGATCTGGAACGCCAGTCCAACGGCCTGCGCATAGGCGCGCAAGGCGGCTGGGTCGGCATCGGCCATGGTCGCACCCGCGACGGCCGACCATTCGATCAGCGCGCCGGTCTTCAGGGATTGCAGCCGCCCGATGCCGTTCAGGTCCAGCGGCACCTCGGCCGTCTCCGCCGCCATGTCCAGAGCTTGTCCCAGAACCATCCCCCGCGCCCCCGCGGCCCGCGCAAGATCGCGCCCCAACGCCACACTCCGGGCGGCTGGCAGGTCGCAGGACAACACAAGGTCGAAGGACAGCGTCTGCAGCGCGTCGCCCACCAGAACGGCCGTCGCCTCGTCCCACTTCACATGGACCGTGGGCTGACCCCGCCGCAGGTCGTCGTCATCCATCGACGGCAGGTCGTCATGGACCAGCGAATAGGCGTGCAGCGCCTCGATCGCGGCGGCGGCGGGCAGGGCGGCGTCGCGGTCGATCCCGTGCAGCCCAGCGCTTTCCAGCACCAGGAACCCCCGCAGCCGCTTCCCGCCGCCCACGGCATAGCGCATCGCTTGGGCGATCGTCCCCTCAGGGTGGTCGCGCAGGATGCCGTCGAGGGCGGCGCCGATGGTCGCCGCCGATCCGGCCAGACGGTCGGGAAAGCTCACGGGTCCAGAGGCTCTGTGCCGGTCGGGCGGCCATCCGCGCCGGTGGTGATCTTTGCAACCTTCTCTTCCGCTGCCTTCAGCGTCGCGGCGCACCGCTCTTTCAGTTGCGCGCCTCGCTCGTACAGGCGGATCGATTCCTCAAGCTCCACATCGCCCTTTTCAAGGTGACCCACGACCTGCTCCAGCTCGCGCATCGCCTCCTCGAACGACATCTCTTCGATGGGTTTCTCGCTCATGCGCTCCGCTCCTTCAGAACCTCCACATGCGCCCTCACGGACGCCGACAGCGCGGTCAGATCATACCCCCCCTCCAGTGTCGAGACGACGCGACCCTCGCAATGCGCGTCTGCGATGTCGCACAGCCAGTCGGTGATCCAGGCGAAATCCTCGGCCTCCCACCGCAGCCCCGCCAAGGGATCGTTGCGATGCGCGTCGAACCCGGCCGAGATAAGTATAAGCTGGGGGGCGAACTCGGTCAGGCGGGGAAAGACGTGCTCGCGATAGGCGGTCTTCATCTCGGCCCCGCCGGTCTGCGGTTTCAGCGGCACGTTGACGACCTGCCCATGCGCGCCCGTCTCTGACGCCGCGCCGGTCCCGGGATAAAGCGGCATCTGGTGGGACGAGACGAACAGGATCCGCTCGTCCTCCCACACCAGATCCTGCGTGCCGTTGCCGTGATGCACGTCGAAATCGACGATGGCGACGCGGGACAGACCACGTCGCTCCAGCGCGTGTTTGGCGGCGATGGCGACGTTGCCGAACAGGCAGAACCCCATCGCGGTCTCACGCTCGGCATGGTGTCCAGGCGGACGGCAGCCGACGAAAGCCGCCTTCGCCTCGCCATCCAGAACCGCATCCACGGCGGCAATATTCCCGCCAACCCCGTGCCGCGCCGCGATCAGCGACCCCGGCGACATGTGCGTATCGCCATCAAGCGAGATCGACCCCGCCTCGGGCGCCGCCGCCTCGATCCCCTCCAGATACCGCTTGGGGTGGCATAGAAGGATGTCCTCGTCGGTGCAGGCGGGGGCGTCGCGGCGGGCCAGCTTCAGGGGCTGCAACCCTTCTTCGACCGCGGACAGGCGCGCGACCTGTTCGGGGTGGCCCGAGGGCGTGACGTGCTCCAGCCCCGAGGGGTGGGAATACCAGATGACCGACAAGGGGAACCTCCGCGCTTTCGTGCGACCCTAGCCGCGCGGGCCCCGGGCCTCAATCGGGGGCCAGAAGATACCCCGCCCCCCGCACCGTCTGAAGATAGCGCGGGTTCTTCGGGTCGGTCTCGATCTTGCGCCGCAGCCGGGTGATCTGCACATCCACGGCGCGATCCTGCGCGCCTTCGCCATCGGGGCCCGCACGACCCAGATCCTCGATCAGGCGGGCGCGGCTGATGACCTCGCCCGGGGCCTTGGCGAAGATGCGCATCAGCGCGGCCTCGGTCGCGGTCAGGCGGATCGGATCCTCGCCCTGCCACAGCTCGCCCCGGCCCACGTCGTATCTCACGTCGCCCAATATCAGCACTTTGGGTTGCGAGGTGGCGGGCTCGGACGGGGGCACACGTCGCAGGATGGCGTTGATGCGCAGCAAAAGCTCCTTCGGCTCGAACGGTTTGGACAGGTAATCGTCCGCCCCGGCCTCCAGCCCCTCGATCCTGTTCTGCGTCTCGCCCCGCGCGGTCAGCAGAAGCGTGGGCAGCGACCGATCCTCGGTCAGCCAGCGGCACAGCGAAATCCCGTCCTCTCCCGGCATCATCACGTCGACCACCGCAAGGTCGAAATCCAGTCCCCCCAGAATGCGCCGCGCATGGGCGGCATCGCGCGCGGTGGTGGCGTAGAAGCCGTTCCGCGTCAGGAACTTGCCCAGAAGCCCGCGGATCCGCTCGTCGTCGTCCACGATCAGAAGGTGCGGCCGGTCGGTCATGCCACCCCCTCGAACAGGCGCCGTAGATCCTCGTCCATCATCTCTTCCAGCACGGTGCGAAAGCCCGCCACCGCCTCGGGGCCCGCGCGGCGGAATGCATCGCGCATCCGGGCCGTCTGCGCCTCGGACAGTTCGGCCTCCAGAGCGCGGCCTTTTTCCGTCAGGGTCAGATGCCGCTCGCGCCGGTCCCGGGTGCCGATGGCGCTTTCGACCAGCCCGTCCTCGATCAAGGTGCGCAGGACCCGGTTCAGCGACTGCTTCGTCACGCCCAGGATCGCCAGCAGATTGTTCACCGTGGTGCCGGGCCAGCGGTTGATGAAATGGATCGCCCGGTGATGCGCGCGGCCGTATTCATACTGGTCCAGGATCCGGTCAGGATCCGCCGTGAAGCCGCGATAGGCGAAGAACATCGCCTCGATCCCGCGCCGAAGCTGAGCATCTGTCAAGAACAGAAGGGAATCGCCTCGTGCGCGCCCATCGCTCATTTTGTACGCCCTCCGCCCGGTATTCGATCACAGTTTATGTCAGCACCGTTGACATGAAGCAACCTCCGGCGCTACGTGGGCATCCGATTTGGAACAAAATATCCACATGCGCCCACCCCGCGCAACTTTAGGGCAAGGAGAATGAGGATGTCGGGCGGATACGACGATCGCGACGGCAAGATCTGGATGGACGGCCAGCTGGTCGAATGGCGCGACGCGAAGGTGCACATCCTGACCCATGCGCTGCACTACGCCTCTTCCGTGTTTGAGGGCGAGCGGTGCTATGGCGGCACCATCTTCAAGTCCCGCCAGCATTCCGAGCGTCTGAAGAAATCCGCCAACCTCATCGATTTCGAGGTGCCCTACAGCGTCGACCAGATCGAGGAGGCGAAGGCCGAGGTCCTGCAAGCCAACGGCCTGACCGACGCCTATGTCCGTGCGGTCGCATGGCGGGGGGCCGGGCCCGACATGGGGGTCGCCAGCGCCCGGAACCCGGTGCGCATGGCCGTTGCCGCGTGGGAATGGGGCGCCTATTACGGTGACGCCAAGACCAAGGGCGCCAAGCTCGACCTGTCGAAATGGAAGCGCCCCTCGCCCGAAACGATCCCGTGCGAGGCGAAGGCGGCCGGCCTTTACATGATCTGCACCATGTCCAAGCATGCCGCCGAGGCGAAGGGATGCTCGGACGCGATGATGCTGGACTATCGCGGCTACGTGGCCGAGGCGACCGGCGCCAACATCTTCTTCGTCAAGGACGGCGAGGTGCACACGCCGCTGCCCGATTGCTTTCTGAACGGCATCACCCGCCAGACCGTGCTTCAGATGCTGAAGGAAAAGGGCATCCCGGTCCACGAACGCCACATCATGCCCGAAGAGCTTGAGGGGTTCGAACAGTGCTGGCTGACCGGCACCGCGGCCGAGGTCACGCCCGTCGGCCAGATCGGCGACTTCCGGTTCGAGGTCGGCGCGATGGCCCTCGACGTTGCCAACAGCTACGAACAGCTCGTCCGCAACTGAACCGCGGCGGGACCGGGGGGATCAGTACATCCCCTTGGCCCGCAGCTTGCGCCGTGCCGTTGCGCCCTTCGCCAGCCGGCGCTCGCGCCAGACAATAACGACGCCTGATGCGATGATCAGCGCCGCGCCCGCGAAAGTCGCCGGGCGCGGGATCTCGCCGAACCAGACGAAGCCGATCATCACCGCCCACAGCATCGAGATGTAGGAGAACGGCGCCAGGTCGGACGCATCCGCGTATTTGTAGCTCATGGTCAGAAGAACCTGCCCGATGGCCCCGAACACCCCGCATGCGGCCAACAGAAGCGCCTCTTGCGGTGTTGGCCAGACCCAGCCGAACGGCAATGTCAAAAGCGAGCAGGCCGCCGCGGTCGAAAGGAAATAGAACGCGATCGCCTCGCTGCGTTCGGTTCCTGACATCGCCTTGATCAACGTTTGCGCCATGGCAGCCAACGCAGCCGAGGCCAGCGCCAACCCCGCCCCGATCAACGCGACATTGTCCAACGATCCCGTCTCGAACTCAGGCGCGACGATCACGATGACGCCGACCAACCCGATCAGAACGGCGGCCAGGCGGACGAAGCGAAATACCTCGCCCAGGAACAGCGCCGCGAAGATCACCAGGAAGATAGGCGTGGCGAAGCGGATCGCCTGCACCTCGGCCAGCGGCAGAAGGGTGATCGCCGTGAACCCCAGCCCCATCGCCGTCGTCCCGACCAGACCGCGCAGCGCATGGCTCTTCCAGTTCTCGACATGCAGGCCGTTCTGAAGATCACCGCGCGCCCATAGCCAAAGCGTGATGATGGGCAGGGACAAAAACGCCCTGAAGAAGACGATCTGTCCCGTGGGCACGCTGTCGCCCAGCGCCTTTACGAAGGCGGACATGAGCGTGAGCACGGAAAATGCGATGCAGATAAGGACGATGCCGCGAAGTGATGCCATGCGGCGCGACATACGCCGACCGAGAGTGGTCGACCAGTGGAAGGGGGCCGTTTTCCGCGCGAAAGCGGCCCCCTGCCGGTTCAGGTGTGGAAGCGCAGCGGGCGAACCGCGTTGAACACGCCGCTGTCCTGCAGCTTGCCGACGACATCGGGCGTCACCGCCTCGTCCACGTAGAGGAGGGCGATGGCGTCGCTGCCCTTCTCGGCCCGGCCCAGCGTGAAGTTCGCGATGTTCACGCCGTTCTCGCCCAGCACCCGGCCCAGCGTGCCGATGATGCCCGCGCGGTCCTCGTTGGTGGAATACAGCATGTGCTCGCCCACCTCGGCGTCGATGTTGATGCCCTTGATCTGGATGAAGCGCGGCTTCCCGTCCGAGAACACGGTCCCCGCGACCGACCTCTGGCGCTGGGCGGTCTTCATCGTGACCTTGATATAGGCCTCGAATACGCCGGTCTGCTCCTGCGTGGTGCGGCTGATGTCGATCCCGCGCTCCTTGGCGATGATCGGGGCCGAAACCATGTTCACCTCGGGGTTCGAGGCACGCATCATCCCCGCCACGACCGCGCCGTTCAGCGCGTTCAGGTTCATCTCGGCCACCATGCCGTCGTAAAGCACGTTCACCGCCTCGATCGGCTCGTCGGTCATCTGGCCGATGAAGCTGCCCAGATGCTCGGCCAGCTTCAGCCACGGGCCCATAACCTTGGCTTCCTCGGCCGTGACCGAGGGCGTGTTCAGCGCATTCGACACCGCCCCCGTCAAAAGGTAATCCGACATCTGCTCGGCGACCTGAAGGGCGACGTTCTCCTGCGCCTCGGTCGTGGCGGCGCCCAGATGGGGCGTGACCACCACGTTCGGCAGGTTGAACAGCGGGTTCTCGGTCGCGGGCTCTTCCGCGAAGACGTCGAACGCGGCCCCGGCGACGCGGCCCTCCTTCAGCGCCTCGGCCAGCGCGGCCTCGTCCACCAGACCGCCGCGGGCACAGTTAACGATGCGCACACCGGGCTTCAGCTTGGCGATGGCCTCGCGCGACATGATATTGCGGGTCTTGTCGGTCAGCGGCACGTGGAAGGTGATGAATTCGGACTGCGCATACAGCTCGTCCAGCTCGACCTTGCGGCAACCCAGCTCGGCGGCGCGCTCCTCGGACAGGAACGGATCGTAGGCGATGACCTTCATCCGCAGGCCCAGCGCGCGGGCGATCACGATCGACCCGATATTGCCCGCACCAATCACGCCCAAGGTCTTGCCGGTCAGCTCGACCCCCATGAACTTGGACTTCTCCCACTTGCCGGCATGGGTCGAGGCGCTGGCCTCGGGGATCTGGCGCGCTACGGCGAACATCATGGCGATGGCATGCTCGGCTGTGGTGATCGAGTTGCCGAAGGGCGTGTTCATCACGATCACCCCCTTCTGGGACGCGGCGGGGATGTCCACGTTGTCGACACCGATCCCGGCGCGGCCGATCACCTTCAGATTGTCGGCGGCGGCCAGGATCTTGTCGGTCACCTTGGTGGCCGAGCGGATGGCCAGCCCGTCATACTGGCCGATCACCTCCAGCAGGCGATCCTTGTCCTTGCCCAATCCGGGCTCGAAATCGACCTCGATGCCGCGGTCGCGGAAGATCTGGACGGCGGTTTCCGACAGCTTGTCGGAGACGAGAACCTTGGGGGCCATGTCAGGCACTCCTTGAACGATAGTGGGAAAGCGGGCGCGGGCAGAGACCCCGCGCACCGAGAATATCAGCCCGTAGGGTGCGCATTCATGCGCACCGCCACGGCTCGGATCAGGCGGCTTCGCGCTCGGACAGGACGGCGTGATAGGCCCAGTCGATCCACGGCATCAGGGCCTCAAGATCGGCCTTCTCCACCGTGCCGCCACACCAGATCCGCAGACCGGCGGGCGCGTCGCGATAGCTGCCCACGTCATAGGCCACGCCCTCGGCCTCCAGCTTCTTCTGGACGGCCTTGGCGAAATCGGCGTCGCCCGCGACCGCGGGGTCCGTGAATTTCAGGCAGACCGAGGTGTTCGACCAGGTGGCCTTGTCCACCGCCAGATTGTCGATCCAATCATTCGCGGCGACGAAATCCCACACGACCTGTGCGTTCTGGTCGGCGCGGTCGATCAGGCCCTTCAGCCCGCCCACGGACCGGCCCCAGGCCAGCGCCAGCAGCCAATCCTCGACGCACAGCATCGAGGGGGTGTTGATCGTCTCGCCCTTGAAGATGCCGTCGATCAGCTTCCCGCCCTTGGTCAGGCGGAAGATTTTCGGCAGCGGCCATGCGGGGGTGTAACTTTCCAGCCGTTCGACCGCGCGGGGGCTAAGCACGATCACGCCATGCGCGGCCTCTCCGCCCATCACCTTCTGCCAGCTGAACGTGGTCACATCCAACTTGTCCCACGGGAGATCTTGCGCGAAAGCGGCGCTGGTCGCGTCGCAGATCGTCAGCCCCTCGCGATCCGCGGGGATCACGTCTCCATTCGGCACCCGCACGCCAGAGGTCGTGCCGTTCCAAGTGAAGCAGATGTCCTTGTTCCAATCGACGGCGGCTAGATCCACGATCTCGCCATACTCGGCCTCGCGGACCTCGTTCTCGGCCAGCTTCAGCTGCTTGACCGCGTCGGTGACCCAGCCTTTGCCGAAGCTCTCCCACGCCAACGTCTCGGAAGGGCGGGCGCCCAACAGGGACCACATTGCCATTTCATAGGCCCCGGTGTCAGAGGCGGGCACGATCCCCACCTTGTAACCGTCGGGCACGCCAAGAAGCTGGGCAGTCTCGTCGATGGCCTGCTTCAGCTTCGACTTGCCCACGGCAGCCCGGTGCGAGCGGCCCAGGGGCGCGTCGGACAGCGATTCCAGTGCGAAAACGGGGGGTTTGGCGCAAGGGCCGGACGAAAAACGCGGATTTGCCGGCCGCGTGGCCGGGGTCGCAGGTGCAGACATGGTATCCTTCCAGATATATGCCCCTCGTTGGGGAGGGGTGTCCCGCCGCCGGACATAGACCTGACCCCCGCGCCGGGCAAGATGGATAATGCGTCGGATCCGAGTGATCGGTTTTAATAGGTAAGGGCGGAGGGGCTTTGCCCCGCTCGCGTGCCGCGAGCCCCCAGGGTATTTCCTTCAAGGATGAAGGGCGGGGGTGGGGCTGCGGCTATTCTCCGGAGTGGTGGTCGAAGGCGTAGAGCCGTTCGGGCAGGGTTATACCGAACACCTCTTCCGGCGCCTCGGACAGACATCGCCCGCCCATCCGTTCGTAGAACGCGCAGGCGCCCGGGTTCGCGGCGAAGACCGCGACGGTAAAGGGCACTTCGGGGCACACATGCTCGAACAAGGCGCGCCCCAGCCCGCGTCCCTGGGCAATTCGCTGCAGGTAGATGCACCACAGTTCCTGCGGGTAGGCGTTCCGGTGCGCGTCGATGCGTTGCGGCCCGGACTGGGCAAAGCCGCCCTCGGCCACCGCAATTCGCGTCGTTCCCTGCGCGATGGCCCGCGCCCAGAGATCGCGCCGCGCCGCTTCGTCCATGCCGTCGAGGACCGCATCGGGGAACAGCCCGCGATAGGTCTCGCGCCAGGCGGTCACGTGGATACGGGCGATGGCGGCGGCGTCCCCGGGGCGAGCGTCACGAACGGTCGGCAATGGGCAGGCTTTTGTTCAGCACGCGCACCTCGCGCTGCGGGAAGGGGATGGCGATGTCGTTGTCCTGGAACGCGTCCCACAGCGCCAGGTAGACGTTGCCGCGGATGTTCGTCAGGCCGCCCGTCGGGTCGGTGATCCAGAAGCGCAGGATGTAGTCGACGCTGGAATCGCCGAAGCCGACGATGTGGCAGACCGGCTTGCGTTCCTGCAGGACCCGATCGACGCCCAGGGCCGCGTCCACCGCGATGCGCCGTACCAGATGCGGGTCGTTCTGGTAGGAGGTGCCGAAGAACACGTCCAGCCGCACGAAATCATTCGAGTGAGACCAGTTCACCACCTGCCCGGTGATCAGATCCTCGTTCGGGATCAGGTATTCCTTGCCATCCCGCGTCGTGATCGAGGCATAGCGCGCGCCCAGGGTGCCGACCCAGCCGAAGGTCTCGCCCAACGAGATCACGTCGCCGGGCTTGATCGACTTGTCGAGCAGGATGATCACCCCCGACACTAGGTTCGACACGACCTTCTGCAGGCCGAACCCCAACCCCACGCCGATCGCGCCCGACAGGACCGCAAGCCCCGTCAGATCCACGCCCACCGCCCGCAGCCCCGCGAACAGCGCCGCCCCATACAGCGCGATCTGCAAAATCTTCACCAGAAGCACCCGAAGCGAAGGCGAAAGATCCTCGCTTCGGCGGATCCGATCGGTCCCCGCAGCCGCCGCGAACCGGGCCACGACGAAGAAGACCGTCACCAGCACCACCGCCTGCACCAGGATCAGAAGGCTCAGCCGCACCTCGCCCAGGGTGAACGCCACTTGGTCCAGCGCGCCCGACACCTCTTCGACCAGGCCGAACACCCACAGCGTCACGTAGACCCACAGCGCCCAGCGCACGACGCGCCGCAGCACCGGGTTGCGCACCAACCGCGCGCCGAAGACCACGATCAGCCAGGCGGTGGCCAGCGTCGCCACCAGGGCCAGGATGTAGCTGCGCGAGGGGAAGGGCGTCACCGCGCGCATTGCCCAGGTCACCATCCACATCCCGGCAAAGAAGAAGATCAGCCGCAGCCGCCGGTTCACCACCAGCAGCAGACGCAGCCGCCAGATAGGCCAGTCGCGGCCGCGCATCCATTCGCGCATGCGGGGCTGGGCCAGCATGGTCACGACCTGCGACGCCACAGCGACCGCCAGGATCAGCGCCAGCTGCCACAGCCGCGAAGGCAGCATCAGGTTCTCGAACTGGAGGCGGACAAGCCCCCAGATCGCGGCCAGTTCGGCCCACAGCGCGTTCATTTCGCCTTCCATCGCGCCACCCTTACGCCATGTCTGGCCGCCCACAAGGTCGTGGCTTCAAATCGCCGCGCGGATGCGCTATGACCCCGGCCCATGGACCGCGTTTTCGACATGGACGACCACCAGCGCCTGACCGAGCGCTTCGAGGGCGACAGCCGCTCGATCCTCGCGCGTCTCTGAACGCCGCGCCCCCGTTCCGACAGAAAACCACTCACTCCGCGACAGGAGACCCGACCATGTCCGGCAAGACACTCTACGACAAGATCTGGGATGCCCATCTGGTGACCGATACCGACGGCACCTCGCTTCTCTATATTGACCGCCACCTCGTCCACGAGGTGACCAGCCCGCAGGCCTTTGAAGGGCTGCGCATGGCGGGCCGCAAGGTGCGCGCGCCCGGCCAGACCATCGCCGTGCCCGACCACAACGTCCCCACGTGGGAGGATCGCGACAAGGGCATCGACAACGAGGAATCGCGCATCCAGCTGGAAGCGCTGGACAAGAACGCCAAGGATTTCGGGATCCACTACTATCCCGTCAGCGACGTGCGGCAGGGGATCGTCCACATCATCGGCCCCGAGCAAGGCTGGACCCTGCCCGGCATGACCGTGGTCTGCGGCGATTCGCATACCGCGACCCACGGGGCGTTCGGCGCGCTGGCCCACGGGATCGGCACGTCCGAGGTGGAACACGTGCTGGCGACCCAGACGCTGATTCAGCAAAAGTCCAAGAACATGAAGGTCGAGATCACGGGCCAGCTGTCGCCCGGCGTCACGGCCAAGGATATTGTGCTGTCGATCATCGCCAGGACCGGCACCGCGGGTGGCACCGGCTACGTCATCGAATATTGCGGCGAGGCGATCCGCGCGCTGTCGATGGAAGGCCGGATGACGATCTGCAACATGGCGATCGAAGGCGGTGCCCGCGCGGGCCTGATCGCCCCGGACGAGACGACGTATGACTACGTCAAAGGCCGCCCCCACGCGCCCAAGGGTGCCCAGTGGGAAGCGGCGATGTCGTGGTGGAAGACGCTTTATTCCGACGACGACGCCCATTGGGACAAGGTCGTTACCCTCAAGGGCGAGGACATCGCCCCGACCGTGACCTGGGGCACCTCGCCCGAGGATGCGCTGCCCATCACCGCATCGGTCCCCGCGCCCGACGACTTCTCGGGCGGCAAGGTCGATGCGGTCAAGCGCGCCCTGGAATACATGGGACTGAAGGCCGGCACCCCGCTGAGCGCGATCGAGATCGACACGGTCTTCATCGGCTCGTGCACGAACGGCCGGATCGAGGATCTGCGCGCCGCCGCCGCGATCCTGAAGGGCCACAAGATCAAGGACGGCCTGCGCGCCATGGTCGTTCCCGGCTCGGGCCTCGTGCGCGCCCAGGCCGAGGAAGAAGGCCTGGCCGACATCTTCAAGCAGGCGGGCTTTGAATGGCGCAAGGCCGGGTGTTCCATGTGCCTTGCCATGAACCCCGATCAGCTGGCCCCGGGTGAGCGCTGTGCCGCAACCTCGAACCGCAACTTCGAGGGGCGGCAGGGCCGTGGCGGCCGCACGCACCTGATGTCGCCCGCGATGGCGGCGGCAGCCGCGATCACCGGCCGCCTGACAGATGTGCGCGAACTGACGCAGCCGACCCCCGAACCGGCCTGAGGGCCACAGGGGTCATGACCGACCGCGACCGGCTTCTGGCGCCGCAAGGCACGGACGGCCCCGCCCGGCACATCGCCGGGCGGCGTCGCGACGACGCGCGCGCCTTCGCCTCGGCCGGGGATTTCTGGCCGGGCGATCCCGCGCCCGATATCGGCGGGGGGTCGGTCTATTCGCTGGACGCGGCCTCGGGCACCGCGACCCTGTGCGACGTCGGCTACGACGCGCTGACCGGGGCAGCCTTCGCCTATGCCGAACAGGCCGAGCGCGCCCGAATCATGCAGTCGCGCGCAGTCGACACCTTACCTTTGTCCGACCGTCCGGTGATCGGCCTGTTCTCCATCGGCCGCTGCGGTTCGACCTTGCTGGGCCGCGTTCTGTCCGCGGCCGGTGCGACCGTCCTGTCCGAGCTCGATGCCTTCACCGCGCTGGGCCCGCTGTCGCGCCGCTGGCCCGGGGATGCGCAGGTGCAGGATCGCCTAACCGCCATTGCCGCGCACGTGAAAGGCCATGCCGCGACCCATGCCCCCGAAGGACCGCTGGTTCTGAAGTTCCGCAGCCAGTCCATGCAGGCCGCGCGCGCGATCTGCGGGGCGGGCGTGACACCTGTCCTTCTGACCCGCGCCTTTCCGGATTGGGCGGCCTCGAACGCGCGCCATTTTCCCGACGATCCCCTGGACGGCCGGATCGACGCAATGGCCCATGGCTTGTCCGAGATGGCCGACCTCTCTCCCAGCATCCTCGATTACCGCGCGCTTCTGGCCGACCCCGTCGCCGCAGCCGCGCTTTGCCTCGGCCACCCCGTCCCGCCCGAACGGCAGGGAAAGGTGCGGGCCTGCCTCGACCGCGACAGCCAGGCGGGCACCGCGCTGGCAGCGTCGCGCGCGACGACCGGGCCCGAACATCTGTCGCGGGCGAAACGGGCGTGGTCCCGGCACCGGCGGGCCGACTCGCTCTCTGCGCTCGGACTGGGGGCCGACCTGTTACCGCTGCGCACGCAGGGCAGGGGGGCCGCGTGACCCTGTCCCGACATTTGCCCGACGCATGTCCGGCAGAGGCCCGGCGCGTGTCCGGCCCAGGCCCGGCCCGTGCGGGACCCGTGTCCGACGGATGCGGGACGTCTGCCCGACGCCTTTTCGCCCCTTCAGCCCCCTCAACCGACCGCTAGGATCCCCCATGGAAAAGTTCACCACCCTCCACGGCATCGCCGCGCCCCTGCCCTTGATCAATGTCGACACGGACATGATCATCCCCAAGCAGTTCCTGAAGACGATCAAGCGCGAAGGGTTGGGCAAGAACCTCTTCGACGAGATGCGCTTCGACGATAACGGCGACGAGATCCCGACCTTTGTGCTGAACAAGCCCGCCTATCGCGATGCCGAGATATTGATTTCAGGCGATAATTTCGGCTGCGGCTCGTCGCGCGAACACGCGCCGTGGGCGATCAAGGATTTCGGAATCCGCTGCGTGATCGCCCCCAGCTTCGCCGACATCTTCTTCAACAACTGCTTCAAGAACGGCATCCTGCCGATTCCGCTGCCCCAAGAGCAGGTCGATATCCTGATGAAGGACGCCGAAAAAGGCGCCAACGCCCGGATCACTGTCGATCTCGAGGCGCAAGAAATCACGACCTCCGATGGCCAGACCATTCCCTTCGAGGTCGACGCCTTCCGCAAACATTGCCTCATCAACGGCCTCGACGACATCGCCTTGACGCTTGAAAAGAACGCGGCGATCGAAGGTTTCGAGGCACAGGCCGCTCAGGCGCGACCCTGGGTCTGAACTTCAACCTTGGTTCCGAACTGGTTGAAAACACTACATGTTGGGCCGCCCCTTTGGGCGGCCTTTTTTGACCCAGACATTGATGCAATCCCGCACCAGTCATTCCATGAAAATGCCCCAAGCCTCGCGTTAACCATTCGGTAACCTTGAACCTCGCGACCGAAAGGGGGCAACAATTGGGCAAGATTGAGGCAAACCGCCCCCAGAGGCGGATCGACACGAGGATAAGGGGCCGGCAAAGCATCGTCCCCGTCCGGATCGAGGTATTGAAGCGGTGATCGCTCGTCTGACAGGCGCCGTCCTGCGCGGCCTATTGGTGGTTTTGTTGATCGCGACGCCGTCGCTGATCCTTCCCACCGTGCCGGCCGAGACTGCGCAGATCGTCGCCTTCGTAGCCATTGCGGGCCTGTTCCTGACAATGCTGGAATACGGGTCCAGCGCGCCCTGCCTGTTCGAATTCCGCGACGCGGCCCCGTTCAATCGCATCCGGTTCAGCGCGATCATGCTTCTACTGGTGCTCGTCTCGCTCGTCGTACGGCACAACCTCGCGCCCACGGGCCTAAGCGCGTTCGTCTGGTCGGTTGGTCACGTGGTGGGAAACGCTCTGGATTTTCCGTTCTCTCCCATGCGGTTGGCCTTGCCGGTCCTGCCCGAGACCGCGACGTTCCAGGCCTACGACACGCTGGTCTCCGCGTTCGGCCTGGCGCTGCTGGTGCTGGTCATTGCCCTTTGCCTTTTCGTCGTTGATCTTCATCGCGATAATTGGCCGCGAAGGGGGACGTTCAACGTATGGATCAACCTGCCGACCTTCGATCCGACACGATCCGGCGACGTCGTTTCCCGACTGGACCGGGATGGGCGCATCAACATCTTCGCGGGGATCGCGATGCCGGCCGTTCTTCCCATGGTGTTCGGGCCGAACAGCGCATTGATCTCGGCTGTATCGCTCGAGCAGCCGCAGGCCATGGTATGGGCCGTCGCGGTCTGGCTGGGACTGCCGTTCTCTCTGATCATGCGGGGGCTGGCGATGCAGCGGATCGCGCAACTGATCGAGGTGCGCCGCAAGGACGCCACCAATCCCCGCGTCGGTCTGGTGCCCCTCTGATCGCAGCGCTTCTGGCGTTTCTTGCCCTGATCGGCACCCCGGCGCTGGCAGAGCCGGTGCGGATTGCGACCTTTCACACGGGACTGTCCGAGCGCGGGCCGGGATTGCTTCTGCGCCGGGTGATGGACCCGGAAGACACCGAGGTCGCCGCCGTCGTGGCAATGATCCAGGAGGTCGACCCGGACATCCTGGTCCTGCAGGACGTGGATTACGACGCGGGCCTCGCGACGCTGACCGCGCTGGCGGACCGGCTGGAGCAGAACGGCGTGGCCTACCCGGAACGGTTCGCGCTGCGCCCGAACGCCGGCCTGCCCTCGGGTCTCGACCTCAATGCCGACGGCCGGCGCGGTGGGCCGAGGGATGCGCAAGGCTATGGCAATTTCGCGGGCGACGGCGGCATGGCCATCCTGTCCCGCTTTCTGGTTGCGATCGGGGATGTCATCGACCTGTCGGATCTGCTGTGGAAGGACGTGCCGGGCGCCGATCTGCCGCCCATGTCGGAGGAGGTGGAGCAGGCGCAAAGGCTGTCCTCGGTCGCGCATTGGATCGTTCCGGTTGCGATCGATGGCGTGACGCTGACGCTTATGACGTGGCACGGCACGCCGCCGGTATTCGATGGCCCCGAGGATCGAAACGGGCGCCGGAACCGCGATGAAACCGGCCTGTGGTTGCGGCTTCTGGACGGCGACCTGGCCATTCCGCCGCCCGCTGCGCCGTTCGTCATCCTGGGCGTGGGCAACGTCGATCCAAGGCAGGGAGAGGGCAGGCGCGATACGCTGCGCGCGCTGCTCAGCGACGCCCGTCTTCAGGATCCGACGCCAGAGGGGTACGGGGGACTGGCCACGGCCGATTATGCCGAGCCACTTGGGCCCCTGCGCGTGTCCTACCTTCTTCCCTCGGCGGGGATCGAGGTTCTGCGGTCCGGTATCCTCTGGCCCGCCCCCGGGGGAGAGATTGCCGCGCGCCTTGGACCCCCTGAGCACTGGCCGCGCCACCGGATCGTCTGGGCTGACCTTCAGCTGGACTGACGGGTCAGCTTGACCGTTCCGGACGTGCGGGCTACGCCGCGGGCGCACCCGCCACCAAAGGAGCCCGCCCCATGCCCAACCCGTCCCTTCTTATCCTGCCCGGCGACGGGATCGGCCCCGAGGTCATGACCGAGGTGCGCAAGGTGATCGACTGGTTCGGGGCCAATAAGAACGTCACCTTCGACGTGGCCGAGGATCTTGTCGGCGGGGCGGCCTACGATGAACACGGCGTTCCGCTGCACGACGATACGATGGCCATGGCGCAGAAAGTCGACGCCGTTCTGCTTGGGGCGGTTGGCGGCCCGAAATACGACGATCTCGACTTCTCGGTGAAGCCCGAGCGTGGACTGCTGCGCCTGCGCAAGGAGATGGACCTGTTCGCCAACCTGCGCCCCGCGCAGTGTTTCGACGCGCTGGCCGATTTTTCGTCGCTGAAGAAGGACGTCGTCTCGGGCCTCGACATCATGATCGTGCGCGAACTGACCAGCGGCATCTATTTCGGCGAACCGCGCGGTATCCAGGATGACAACGAAGGCGGTCGCGTGGGGGTGAACACCCAGCGCTACACCACTGAGGAAATCCGTCGCGTGGCCCGTGCGGCGTTCGAGCTGGCGCGAAAGCGGGGCAATCGTGTCTGCTCGATGGAGAAGGCGAACGTCATGGAATCCGGCATCCTGTGGCGCGAAGAAGTGCAATGGGTGCATGATCACGAATATCAGGACGTCGAGCTGAGCCACATGTATGCCGACGCGGGCGCGATGCAGCTTGTCCGCTGGCCCAAGCAGTTCGACGTGATCGTCACCGACAACCTGTTCGGCGATCTCCTGTCGGACGCGGCCGCGATGCTGACCGGATCGCTGGGGATGCTGCCCTCCGCCTCGCTTGGCAAGCCGATGGAAAACGGGCGCCCCAAGGCCCTGTACGAGCCCGTCCACGGATCGGCCCCTGACATCGCCGGCACGGGAAAGGCGAACCCGATCGCCTGTATCCTGAGCTTCGCGATGGCGCTTCGGTATTCGTTCGACATGCAGGACCATGCCGATCTGGTCGAAGGGGCGGTCGAAGCCGTTCTGGCGCAGGGGATCCGCACCGCCGATCTTCTGGGCGAGGACGGAAAATCGCCCGTGTCCACCTCCGAGATGGGCGACGCGATCATCGCAGCGATGGGCGGAAGCTAACGGATCACGCCGTTCAGAAGGGCCTCATCCACGGGCCCTTCACCGTGCAGCACGCTGACGTCACCGGTCGTCTCCAATACGACCGCGTGAACGTCGTTCAGGCGCAAGGCGTTGGCCTCGCGCAGTTTGACCATGATGTCTGCATGCGCGACGTTCCCACGTACCAGGTTGTGATCCAGTATTCGTCCGTTCTCGACCAGCAGCAGCGGCCCGTTGTCCAGCTTCTTGCGCAGCGGCTCCCATTGTTCCCGGGCCCGAATGACAATCGCTTGCATCGCATACAGGGCCACAAGCGCGGCAGACGCAGCCCAGAAGGCCGACTGCGTATCCGACATCGTAATACTCGCCAAGGTCGACCCGATGGCCAGCGTCAGCGCGAAATCGAAACCTGACATCTTCGAGAATGAGCGCAGGCCGTTTGCCCGCGTCAGAGCCACCACGAGCGCCAATCCGAACGCCGCGCGCAGAAGTGCGTAGATCAGGTCCATTCACAAGCTCCTTCACGACGAAACGCCACTTTCAAATCGCAGTTCCCCTTGACCGGTCCGCAAATCCGGATGATGGCGACGCCATGTCACCTCGCCTCGCCGGACCCATGCTCGCCCTTTTGGCCTTCGGCCTCTACGCCACGCACGATGTCGTGGTGAAGACCTTGGGCAGCGACTACAATCCGGTTCAGATCGTCTTCTTCTCGGTCCTGTTCGGATTTCCCCTGGCGACCCTGATCCTAATGCGGGAACGGTCGGCCAGCACGCTGCGCCCGGTGCACCCGTGGTGGGTGGCGGCCCGCACCGTGGCCGTCGTCTGTACGGGCCTGTGCGGATTTTACGCCTTCTCGGTCCTTCCGCTTGCCCAGACCTACGCCCTGATCTTCGCGTCGCCCCTGATAATTACCATCCTGTCGATCCCAATTCTTGGCGAAGCCGTGGGGCGGCACCGGTGGGCGGCTGTCGTCGTGGGGCTTCTTGGCGTCATGGTCGTCCTGAGGCCCGGGACGGCGGACCTGTCCCTTGGGCATCTGGCAGCGCTTGGCGCGGCGTCGGGCAGCGCGGTCGCATCGGTGATCGCCCGCCGGATCGCGCGCGAGGAGAGGGGCGTCGTCCTGATGCTCTATCCGATGATGGTGAACGTCCTCTTGATGGGCGCGCTTTTGCCGTTGGTTTACCGTCCCATGCCCCTGGCGCATCTCGGGCTGGTGGTTCTGATCGCCGTGTTCGGGTTCGCGGCGGGACTTCTGATGCTCGTCGCGTTCCGGCTGGCCGATGCGGCGCTTGTCGCGCCGATGCACTATTCCCAGATCGTTTGGGCGGCGCTCTACGGATGGGCTTTCTTTGGCGAGACGAATGACACGGCAACTTGGGCGGGGGCCGGTCTGGTCATCGCGAGCGGTCTTTATGTCGTCCTTCGGGAATCCATTGGTGGATCGGAAAACGCGCCGGTTCTGACCGGCCGACAACGGGTCGAGACCGGAACATCCCCCCGGATCGCTGCGGCCATCCGCGCCCGGGCAACTCGTATACCTCCGGGCTACGAAGTCCTTGCAAAGCGGCCCAAAGGACAGTAGGTCGCGCGTCACGGTCGGAGTGTAGCTCAGCTTGGTAGAGCACTGCCTTCGGGAGGCAGGGGTCGGAGGTTCGAATCCTCTCACTCCGACCAGTAGTTCCCCATCTTGGAAAGCTTCTAGCGGCTCCCCTGTCATAGGGGAGGTATTCTATTATGCCTGCTTGGGCAGCACGCGGGCGGCACCAAGAAATCCCGGTTTCTCGCTGAAGGGCCGCTCCCTGTTCCGAATCCACTTCCAGCAGTCTGTCTCAGGTAATCAGCGCATCTGATGCCGCTTTTCCAAAAGCCCTAATCTCTGTGATATCTGGTGAACCGCGAATCTCGTCCTTCCTTCGAAGGAATACCCGTCGGTAATTTTCCGCTGCACGCTTCATGTCACTCTCTAGGATGTCCTAAATTAAGCCTCAGTTGCTTATTTCGCCGTGTCAGATTCGGCAGCAATCTATGCCGGCCTCTTTGGCACCCTCGCCTTCGCGCCGGGACAAGTGCCACGCATATACGACGGCCTCAGTCATCGGTGGACCTAGTCGCAGCTGGCGGCTCCGACATGAAAGTCTCGTATTGTTCGAGGCGCTCTAGTCGGCGCGCAATGCAAGGAAGATAGAGAGGGAATGGTGTCTGCGGCGGGATTCGAACCCACGGCCCCAGGATTCTTACCACTTCGGCTTTCACCGCCGCCTTTCGACGTTCGTGGTCTGGACTGTCCCTTCACCTTGGGCCGAAACCTTTAGGTGCTGCCCGTCCAGTCTCTACACCTTCCCCGGTTGGGGCTTGGCTCGGGATTGGCAAGGTGTGAGTACACCGTAGCTTTCCCCGACTTTGAGCAGATCCGTTACGCCGTTTCCGATCGTAACGCCCAATTACAACTAGGAATCCTGTGCTCTATCCAGCTGAGCTACGCAGACGCTTTGTTCCTCCAGCCTGTCTTACAGTTCTTCTCGGCGACCATCAAGGTTGCTGCGCCGGGTTGGTGCCCCAACCAACGCCGTACGCGGCAAGAGAGCGCAGGGTGGTGCATAGAACTGCGCTGTCCAATTGAGTGCTAGAACCGCCCGTCAGGGGCTGCGATCAGATGGACAACCCGCCGCGCTCCAGTTCCTCGGCGACTTCGCTGAAATCCGAGCCATGGGCCACGATCACCCCCAGGCGACGGATCGCTGACATCGCCGCGCGGCTGGCATCGTCGGCACCGGGGCCGGGCTCGCGCAGGATCACGGCTTTCACCCGGCCGCCGTGTCGATGACATGCCTCCAGGTAGATCTGCGCGTCATGCTGCCCGGTGTCGCCGATCAGGACGAAAGGCAAGTCGGGATTGGCCTCCATGATCCGGTCGATCGACCGGCCTTTGTGATCGCCATGGCCGCGGCTGATGAACTGGTCCTGTCCGATCCCCAGGTCGCGCAGGAAGATGGGTCCCGTCACCAACCCTGCGCGGTCGAACACTTTTTCCAGGAACGCGTGCAGATTCCAGGGCGAGGACGAGACGAAAAACACCGGGTTCCGCCCGTGATCCGACAGATGGTCCATTAGTACGGTTGCGTCCGCGAAGACCCGTCGGGTCGCGGCCGAGCCTGTGAACGTCGTCCACAGATTGCGAACCAGGCTGTAGGCGCCCGTATGCATCATCGTGTCGTCGATATCGGAAATAATCCCGATCCGCGCCTCGGGCGACGGGACCAGTGCACGCGCCATCTTGCGGCTTCCCGGAACGCCTTCGATCTCCAGTGCAATCTGATGCCAGCCCGGCGCGAACTCGCCCGGGACCTTCAGCGTCAGATAACCTTCCTCGTCGCTCTGCGCGGTCACGCCGCTTTCAGTTGCCACGACCGTGACGCCGCCGACTTCGTGGGTGAAGAACAGCGACACCATCTCGCGAAGGTTCTGCCATCTGCTCTGCTCAGGCTCGGGGGTGGTGCGTCGCAGCGCGGCCAGAACCCGACCCCGCAGCATGATCCCACCGGGCACGCTGTAACCGCGATAGGTGTCCAGAACCGGGTCGTCAGGTGTCTTCGCCGGAAATAGCCGGTCGAAGGCGCGCTCTCCCCAGATCGCGACCCGATGCGCTATGGCCTTCAGTGGCACCTTCAGCTCCTACCCCCGGTCGAGGCGCAGCCTAGCCCAGCGGGCGGCATCCGCAACGGCGGGGTCCGGGTCGCGGGTCAATGGATCCACGACCTGTGACAAGGACGCATCGCCCGAGTTGCCGATGGCATAGCACACGTTGCGCACCATCCGGTCCCGCCCGATCCGCTTGATGGGCGAGCCCGAGAACATCTCGCGGAACCCTGAATCGTCGAGGGCCGCCAGATCCGCCAGTTTCGGGGCGCGCCGTCCGGGCTGGGGGGACAGCCGCATATCGCGAGCATCCACGGCGAACTTGTTCCACGGGCAGATCGCAAGGCAATCGTCGCAGCCGTAGATCCGATTGCCCAACCCCGGCCGCAACGCCTCGTCTACAGGACCCTTATGTTCGATCGTCAAGTAGCTGACGCAGCGCCGCGCATCCAGTTGGAAGGGCGCGGGAAACGCGTCAGTGGGGCAGATGTCCAGGCATTTGCGGCACGATCCGCAATGCTCGACTTCGGCCACATCGGGAGACAGGTCCAGCGTTGTGAAGATCGCGCCTAGGAACACCCAGTTTCCCAGATCGCGCCCGAGAAGGTTCGTATGCTTGCCCTGCCAGCCGAGGCCCGCGGCCTGCGCCAGCGGTTTCTCCATTACCGGGGCGGTATCGACGAAGACCTTGATCTCCGGCGTCCCCCGTACCTTTTCGCCCAGCGCGACCCACGTCCCGGCCGGGTCGCGATATCCGCCCTTCTCCACTGCCTCCAGAAGCCACCGGCCGACGCGCTTCAGCCGCTTCTTGACGACGTCGTGGTAATCGCGCCCCTGGGCATAGACACTGACGGCCCCCCGATCGTGCAACGCCAGATCGTCCAGCGGATCGTGACCGGGCGTATAGCTCTCGGCCAGCATCACCACGGATCGAGCCTCTGGCCACAGCGCGCGCGGATCGCGCCGCCACGCCCGCTTTTCGGTCATCCAGTGCATCTGGCCCTGCCGTCCCTCGCCCAGGAACGTATCCAGCCGGGCGCCCGCCTCGGCCACGGCATCGGGCCGGCACACGCCCATCTTCACGAACCCCGCCCGGTACGCGAACTCGCCCAACGCGGTCTTCAACGTCGCGCCCTCGGTCACCCTTGGCGAAGCACCCTGGGGGCCCCCGGGAGGCGGGTAAGCGTCCTTTGCCCGTTCGTCGATTGTCATGCGGTCTCACTGTTGCTCACTGGCAGCAAGTCCGGTTCTCATTGCGTACTGTCAAGCCTTCGCCACGGTCTCGCAATGGCTCTCTCGGAAATGTAAACTATTGCTTTGGCCGGTGGCCGCCTTGATCGCCGCGTCGCCGCGGCTCAATCGATGGCGCGCAGTTCCGCGTGGGACGCCACCTTGACCAAATCCGGACCGAGCGGCCGAGGGCGGAAAAGAACTGGTCCCGAAAAAACGCAGCGGGAAGCTTACGAAAGCCGCTCTCGGCGCAAGACGGAATGCCAAGCCTGGCAGCGCCCTTGGCTTTGTCGCGAAAATGGCAAGGGGGATTCACCTTGTGGATCCAGCGTGGCAACTGGTCTGCATGAGCACACCCATCCCGCCGAGCTACAAGACCAAGAACTGCACAGTCGACAGCGGAGGACTGAAACGGCGTGGTTCGCTGACCGTCTGGTTCGACCTTGTCATGGCCTGGGCGCCGCTGCCAACCGGCAAGCGCTGCAGGCGAACGCAGTATAGCCACGCCGCAATCCAGACATGCCTGACGATGAATGTCCCTTCGGCCTGACGATCCGTCAGATGTCTGGGTTCGTGGAGAGCCCCCTGCGGCTTGTTAAAAAAGTCGACGGGTGAAACGGCGCAACCGTATCAGGGTTGCGTTCAGCAGGCTCAAGGTGCGACGGCGCGATACAACCCGGTACGACAGAGCGCTGAGCCAAGATCGCGGTCAAGCTGACTGAACCCCGTTCAGCCCGTCGTATAGCTACAATCTCTTAGTTTTGGCGGGATTCAGCCGGACGGGCGTTCTGCCCATCCCGCGAAGGTTTTTTCCAGTGCGACGACCACGTAATAAAGCAGGATGCCAAGCGCCGCGAGGGCGAGGAGGACCGCGAACATCAGCGGGTAGTCGCTGTTGGTCTTGCCGGAATCGAACAACGCCCCCAACCCCCGCCCGTGGGGAGAGACGATTTCCATCAGGTTCGTGCCGATGAAGGCCAACGTGACCGCCACCTTCAGGGCGCCGAAGAACTCGGGCAGTGTTTTCGGCAGCGCGATCTTCCAGAAGATCGTCGCCTGGCTGGCCCCGAGGGCGCGCAGGATGTCGCGGTATTCGGGTTCCAGCGTCGACAGCCCGATCGAAACGGAAACGGCGATCGGAAAGAACGAGATCATGAACGCGATCAGAACCGTATTGAAGTCATGCGCCCCCACGAACATCAACGCCACGATGGGCACGACCGTCGCCTTGGGGATCGCGTTGAACCCGACCAGAAGCGGGTAAAGACCGTCACGCAGGGTCCGCGAGATACCCATGACAAGGCCGATCCCCGTTCCGACGATCACCGCCAGCAAAAGGCCAACGACGGTGCGCCACAGGGTCTGCCACCCCATTTCGAGAAACAGGGGCCAGTAGCGCTCGTAGGCCGGGATAAGGTCCGAAGGCGACGCCATCCGATAGTTCGGCCACCCGTTCGCCCACACCAGAACCTCCCACGCGATGAGGAACAGGATCATCGCCGCGAAGGGGACACCGACTTTGCGAAAGATCATGGCAGGGTCTCCGGGACGGCGCGTTCGGTCGGTTCGGGGTCGATCCTTGGTTCGGCAGGCTCTGCCGGGGCCCGGCCCTGTGCGACTTCGATCTGGTGACGCAGAATGTTCAGCCGCTCGGCGGCCTCGGGCGTATAAAGATCGTCGAGCGTGCGCGGCCCGCTGCGGGGAATGTCCATCACGTATTGCGTTCGGGCCGGACGCGCCGACATGACAATGACCTGATCGGCCAGGAAGATGGATTCGCGCAGGTCATGGGTGATGAGGACACCGGTGAACGGTTCCTGGGATTTCAGGTCCAGAAGCGTCTGCCACAGGTCCTCGCGGGTGAAGGCGTCCAGCGCGCCGAACGGCTCGTCCAGGATCAGAACCTCGGGTTTGTGGACAAGCGACCGGCACAGGGACGCGCGCTGGCGCATGCCCCCAGACAGTTCGGAGGGGCGCTTGTCCTCGAACCCTTCGAGGCCCACCAGCTTCAGCAGATGGCGCGCACGATCTTCCTGCGCGGCACGCGACATCTTCGAGGACACGATCTCGAGCGGGAGCATGACGTTCTTCAGGATCGTCCGCCATTCCAGCAGGACGGGGTTCTGAAAGGCCATGCCGACGGTCGCACGCGGTCCGGTGACCTTCTCACCATGCAGTTGCACTGTCCCTTCGTCGGGGCGCATCAAGCCGGCGACCAGGCGCGTCAACGTGGACTTGCCGCAGCCGGACGGCCCGACGACGGCGGTGAAGCCGCCCTTGGGAACCTGCATTTCCAGACCGTCCAGAACCGGCAGCGGCCCTTCGGCGGTGGTGTAGGCGTGCCGCACACCTGCGATGTCGATGAGATGGGTCATGGAAGCGGCGCCTTACGACGCCAATCCTCCTCAGTTCAGGGAAAAGCCGCCCTCGGGCAGATACGCGTCGGTGAAGACCTCGGCCGAAGGCTCGTTCTGGAACTCGTAGGTGGTCGCGATCTGCTCCAGCGCGCTGTCCAGTCGGGCGTCGTCGATGATCCCGAACCCGTTCTCCGCGACCCAGTCCGTCATCACGTTCTGGTCGATGGAAAGCTGCAGGCGGCGCTGCTCAAGCTCGGCATCGGCAGCGGGGTTGGCGGACAACAGGTATTCCGTGGCCGCCGCGGGATCGGCAATGGCGTCCTGCCACCCGGCCGCGATCGCCTGAAGGAAGCTGCGCAGCGTTTCTTCGTTCTCGGCGGCCCAGTCCGTGTTGGCGATGATCGCGTTGCCGTAAAGGTCGACGCCGTGATCGGCCATCAGGATGACCGAGATGTCGTCCTCGGGGATGCCAAGACGAACGAGGTTCAGGAAGGAAGAGAACGAAAAGCCCGTAATCGCATCGACATTGCCTTCGGCCAGCATCGGCTCGCGCGTGGGGAAGCCCACCGGCTCAACCGTGATCTCGTTCATGTTCAGGTCGTTCTCGGCGGCGAAGATGGGGAACTGCGCCCAAGCGCCGTCGGGCGGCGGGGCGCCGAGGATCTTGCCTTCCAGATCGGCGGGCGCCTCGACCCCTTGAGAGACACGGCCGACGACCGCGAAGGGCGGCTTGTCATACACCATCATGACCGCCTTGACCGGCGCGTCAGGGTTCTGGTCGAGGAACTTGATCAGGCTGTTGATGTCGGCGAAGCCCACCGGGAACGCGCCCGTCGCGACCTTCGGAATCGCATCGAGCGAGCCCGATCCGGCGGCGATTTCCACCTCCAGGCCTGCCTCTTCGAAATGCCCGTTCTCGATGGCCGCGAAATAGGGCGCGGCTGGTCCTTCGAACTTCCAGTCCAGCGCGAAGGGAATGGACTCCTGCGCCATGGCCGGAAAGGCACTGACTGCGAATGTGACGATGATTTTATAGAACATGACTCTTCCCCCATGCTGATCCGGTCCGGATAGGGGCCGAGGGAGCGCGCAGAGTCACGCCGCCGGGCCGTATCCTGCCCGGGGCGGCACCTTATGATCATTTATCGGGCAGATTGCAGGTGGTCTGCCCAAGCGTCGAGCGATGGGGGTGCGGTTTGCCGCGACGACCGGCTAAAGCTGCGCGGTGTAGAGTTTCACCCTCAGGCTGCCATGCGCGATGGGGGCGCTTTCGGTCAGGGACAGGCCCGTGGCCTTCGCCAGCCCACCGTCCGAGGTCACGATGCCGACCCGCCAGCCGGCGAACCGCGTCTTCAGCGTCTCGCCCAAGGCGCCGTAAAGCGCGAAAAGAGGTTTGCGGTTTCCGATACGCGCGCCATAGGGCGGGTTGCACATCACCAGGCCCGGGGGGCCTTCCGGTGGGGCAAAGTCGGACACGGGGGCCATGTCGAACTGCGTGGCTTGCGTCAGATCGGCGCGCTCGGCGTTGGCGGTGGCACCCCGGATGGCACCGGCGTCCCGGTCGGATCCCCGGAAGTGCAAGGATGTGCCACCGTCGAGGCGCCGCAGATCAGACACCGCCCCGGCATCGAAATTGGCCAGATGCTCGAACGCGAACGCGCGGTCGCGACCCGGCTGCCATCCCCCCGCCATCCCGGCCGCCTCTAGCACGAAGGTGCCGGATCCGCACATCGGGTCGACCACGGGCATCTTCCCGTTGAACCCGGCGGCACGCAGCAGAAGGGCCGCCATCGTCTCGCGCAAAGGCGCCTTGCCCACCCATTCCTTATGGCCGCGCTTGTACAGCGCTTCCCCGCTGGTATCGACGGAGACCTGCACGTTGTTGTCGTCGATCCTGACCTTCAGGGTCAGGGCGGCATCGTCCGAAACAGGGGCGCCAAGCTCTTCCTGGATCGCGCGCGCGATGCGTTCCGAGGCGGCACCGGCGTGGTAGATCTTCGACTTGCGGCACGTCGCCTCGATCTTCACAGGCCGATCGGCGCGCAGGACATCGCCCCAGGCAACCTTCCGCGCCCGCTTGTCGAGCTGGGCCAGATGGAACGCCCGAAACTCCGCAATCCGCGCCAGAACCCGGGTGGCCCCGCGGCATTCCAGGTTCAGACGCCAGACATCTGACCAGGTGCCTGATACGGTGACGCCCCCGGCCGTGGTCTGGGGGGCATATCCCAGTTCGCGTAATTCTTCGGCCAGCCAGGGTTCGAGACCCGGAGGCGCAGCGAGGAAAAGATCAAGGGGGTCTGCCATGTGCGACCATCTAGTCGACAGCGAACGCAAGGGCGAGGTCAAAGCGTCATTGCAACGGTGCCGCTGGCGCTTAGGTAAGCCCGATGACCGATGAAGCCACTCGTACCGGACCCATGCTTTTTCTGCGCGCCGCGGGGCCAGAAGGCTTGCGCGTCGCGGCCACTTGTGTCCGGGCGGAGGGTGAGGATCCCCCCCGTTTCGCGACCGACAGGGCACACGAGGCCGAGGCCATCGCGACCCGCGCTGGCGGAACGCTTTGGCGGGTCGAGATGACGCTTCCCGCCCCCGAAGCGCGCTATACCTGCGACGATGTCGAATATCGCGTAGCCACGGACGTCACCGGCGACGTTACCCTCGCCTTCGCGTCCTGCAACGGGCAGGAGGAAGGCGATCTCGACCGTCCGCCCGCCGACCGGAACGCGCTTTGGTCGCATCTGGCGAACCGGCTGGATCACGAGGCGATCCCGCTGCTTCTGAACGGCGGCGACCAGATCTATGCCGACGAGGTGACCCAGGCCCATCCCCTGTCGCAAGAGTGGCCCGACAACGTGCCGCAATCGCTTAGCGGGGACGAATGGCGCGAGATGAAGGCCGCCCTCGATGCGTCGTTCTTCGCGCGCTACACCCTGCAATGGGCGCAGGAAGGGTATTCGGAGGTAGTCGCGCGCGTTCCGTCGCTGTGCGTCTGGGATGATCACGACATCTGCGACGGCTGGGGATCGCTGCGCCGCGCAGCACAGACCAGCGACGTCGCGAAGGTGCTGTTCGCATCCGCCCGCGAAGCATACTTGATGTTCCAGTTCGGTTGCCGCCCGGACGAGCGTCCGGAGATCTGCGTCGGCGCCGGACGCGGCATGTCGTGGCGGGTCGATCTTCCCGGAATCTCACTGGTGGCCCCGGACCTGCGGTCGACGCGCAGCAAGTCCGCCATCATGAGCGACGAGGCATGGGGCGATTTCGCGCCGGCCCTGGACGGCACCGAGGCGCGGACCTTCGTGATCTCGTCCGTCCCCGCGCTGGGGCCGCGCCTGTCGCTGGTCGAACGGGCCATGAAGCTGACCCGGCGGATGGAGGATTACGAGGACGACCTGCGCGACCAATGGCAGAGCTTTGCCCATCGCGACGAATGGCGCCGTTTCTTGAGCCATCTGATGGCGGTTCATGACCGCGAGGATTCGGCGGTGACCGTCCTGTCGGGTGAGATCCATCTGGCGATGCGCGGCACCATGCAGACCGCCAGCGGCCCCCTGCATCAACTGGTCGCATCCGGCATTTCCCATCCCGCGCCGCCCGAAGCGTTGGCCACGGGATTGTCGCTTCTGGCCCGGCTGGGCGAGGCGCCCCTGCGCGGTCATCCCATCCGCCTGCATCCCCTGCCTGGCAAGAGGCGCGCATACACCGCCGAACGCAACTATCTGCTTCTGAAACGGCGCGGCGCGGCGTGGTCGGCGACATGGCATCTCGAGGACTCGGGGCAGACCGCGGACCTGCCGATCTGATCGGTTCCGCCCCCCGAGGGCGTTCTTTGACAGGAACCGTGTCCCACCAAGACCTCTTGAGCGGATAATGCCAACCTTGGGGTCAGCTATGAAAATTACTTTGAATGTTAACGGAGAAGCGCGGTCCCTCGATGTGGACCCGCGCGTGGCGCTTCTGGATGCGCTTCGTACCCATCTGGACCTGACCGGATCGAAGAAAGGCTGCGATCACGGGCAATGTGGCGCGTGCACGGTTCTGGTGAACGGTCGCCGGATCAATTCCTGCCTGACGCTTGCCGTGATGCACGAGGGCGACGAGATCACCACGATCGAAGGGCTGGGCGAACCCGGATCCCTTTCGCCGCTGCAAAAATCCTTCGTCAAGCACGACGGCTATCAGTGCGGCTACTGCACCCCCGGTCAGATCATGTCGGCCAAGGGCATGATCGCCGAGTTCAACATGGGCTGGCCGTCCAACGTCACCGACGATCTGGGCACCGCACCGGACTTCACCGAGGCCGAGATCAAGGAGCGGATGTCGGGCAATCTGTGCCGATGCTCGGCCTATCCCGGTATCTGCCACGCGATCCGCGAAGCCGCCCCCGACGAAGGCACCATCGAGGAGGCCGCAGAATGAAACCGTTCGATTACGTCCGCGCCGCCAGCCATGGCGACGCCCACGACAATGCCGCAAGGATCATCGCCGGCGGGACCAACCTGCTGGACCTGATGAAGCACCAGATCGAGACTCCGACCAAGCTGGTCGACGTCACCCGCCTGGACATGACCGAGATCGAGGAAGCCGAGAACTCGGTGCGCATCGGCGCGCTGGTGTCAAACTCGGACCTGGCGGCCGATCCCCTGATCCGCGAACGCTACGGTGTTTTGTCCCGCGCCCTTCTGGCCGGGGCGTCCGGCCAGCTGCGCAACAAGGCGACCACGGGCGGCAACCTGTTGCAGCGCACGCGGTGCCCTTATTTCTATGACACCACCCAGCCCTGCAACAAGCGCGAGCCCGGTTCGGGCTGCATGGCCATGGAGGGGCAAAACCGCATCCTGGCCATTCTGGGCACGTCCGACAAATGCATCGCGACCCACCCGTCCGACATGGCGGTCGCCATGCGCGTGCTGGATGCCCGCGTCGAGATCGAGAAGCCCGACGGGCAAATCCAGCTTCTGACGCTGGACGAGCTCTACAGGCTTCCGGGCGATACCCCGCACGAGGAAACGGCCCTTGAACCCGGCGACCTGATCGTCGCGGTCCACCTGCCCGATGCGCCCAAGGGCAAGCATGTCTACCGCAAGGTGCGCGACAGGTCGTCCTATGCCTTCGCGCTGGTCTCTGTCGGAGCAGTTGTCCACACGGATGGCGGCAAGATCACCGATGCGGCGCTGGCGTTCGGTGGCCTCGGGCCCCGTCCCTGGCGCGATACCGAGGTCGAGCAGACCCTGATCGGCGAAGCCCCGTCCGAGGCGTTGTTCGAGAAGGCGGCCGATATCCTCCTGGCCGATGCGAAGGGCTACGGCGGAAATGACTTCAAGATCCCCCTGACCCGCCGCGTGCTGAAAAGCGTGCTGGGCGAACTGACCGGAGCGACCCAATGACCGAGCATCTGAAGATGGACAAGGTCCAGCCGCGGCTGCTGGACGAGACCGGGCAAGGCGTCATCAGCACGCCGATGCCCCGCCCCGAAGGACCGCTCAAGGTATCGGGTCGCGCGACCTATGCCGCCGAATGGAAGGCCGAGAACATGGCGCAGGGCTTCATGGTCCGCGCCGGCATTCCCAAGGGCAGCTACAAGATCGACGCGGACTCGGTGAAGGACATGCCGGGGTTCCTGGGCGTCTATTCCGACCACATGGTGCGCAACTCGGCGCAGGGGACGATGAACACGAACCCCGTCCAGCTGGAGCATGAAATCCAGTATCTGGGCCAGCCGATCGCAGTCGTCGTCGCCGAGACCTTCGAGCAGGCGCGTCATATCGCCGAGTCGTTGAAGGTCGACTACACCCGCGACGACGACGTTGCCGGTGACTTTGACGCGGTGACGGACTGGAAGGAAGGCAGCTCGCAGGATCAGGGCGACCTCGATGATGCGATCGCGAAAGCGGCCTTCGCCGTGGATTCGACCTATACCACGCCGCCCCACAACTCTGCTGCGATGGAGCCGCACGCTGCGCTGGCCAGCTGGGACGGTGACAAGGTAACGGTCCGCGCATCGCTTCAAATGCTGGGCTACAACCGTAACGAAATCGCGGACTCTCTTGGCATCGACGCGGCGAACGTGCGTCTGCTGTCCCCTTATGTCGGCGGCGGTTTCGGCTCGAAACTGGGGATCGACCCGGCAAGCGTGTCTGCGGCCGTCGCATCGCGCCATCTGGGTCGCCCGGTCCGCGTCGTCTTGCACCGCAACAACGTGTTCGAAATGATTAACCTGCGCACCCAGACGCGCCAGCGTGTCCGTCTGGCGGCCGATAGCAATGGCAAGATGACGGCTGTCGGTCATGAGAACTGGCAGACGAACCTTCCCGATGAACCTTTCGCCGAGCCTGTCGATACGGCTACGCACTTCCTCTATGGCGGCGAGAATCGGCGCTATGGCCAGTACACGGCGGTCCTGAACCGCTCGGCCAGCGGTTCTGTGCGCGCGCCGGGCGAGGCCGTGGGCATGCTGGCGCTGGAAAACGCGGTCGATGAACTTGCCGAGGTTGCGGGCATCGATCCGGTCGAATTCCGCCTGCGCAACATTCCCGACACCCACCCCGAGAATGGCAATGCCTATTCTTCGCGGTCGCTAGCCCAGTGCCTTGAAGAAGGGGCCGAGAAGTTCGGCTGGTCCCAGCGCAAGAGCCCGAAGGAGCGGCGCGAAGGGGAATGGTTCATCGGTATGGGCGTCGCATCGGCTGCCCGGACGAATATCCTGATGGAATCGAAGGCCCGGGTGACGCTGAACCCTGACGGTACGGCCCTGGTTGAAACCGACATGACCGATATCGGCACGGGAACCTATGCCATCTTGGGGCAGATCGCGGCCGAGATGCTGGGGCTGCCCACGGACAAGGTGACGGTGGAACTGGGCGATACCGACCTGCCGACGGCGTCCGGTTCGGGCGGCTCGTGGGGCGCGTCCTCGTCCGGGTCCTCGGTTTTCCTTGGCGCAAAGGCGATCCGGGCAAAGATCGCCGACCGTCTGGGGTGCAGCCCCGAGGAATTGCGCCTGCAAGATGGCGTGGCAACGGGTGGCAACAATCGTCGTCCGTTAACAGAATTGCTGGAGGGCCCAATTTCCGAAGAAGGTCATATCGAGCCTGGTGATCAGGATGTCGCACAGGCAGGCTTCGGCGCGCATTTCGCGGAAGTCGCGGTCAATTCCGTAACGGGCGAAGTTCGTGTCCGTCGAATGCTCGCCTCGATGGCGGCCGGGCGGATCCTGAACGCCAAGACCGCGCAAAGCCAAGTCTGGGGCGGCCAGATCTGGGGCATCGGTTCGGCCCTGACCGAAGAGATCCAGCACGACCGGCGAACCGGGCATATCGTGAACAACGATCTGGCCGAATACCACGTGCCGGTGAACTTGGATGTCCCGGACCTTCAGGTTCACTTCGTGGACGAGCGGGATGATTACGCCAATCCGATCCAGTCCAAGGGGATCGGCGAGCTTGGTCTTTCCGGCGCGGGTGCCGCTGTGACGAACGCGATCTACAATGCCTGCGGTGTGCGGGTGTACGATTACCCGGCCACGCCGGACAAGATCTTCCCGCACCTCTGAACCGTTTAACGAACGACAGAAGCGGGGCGCGTCGGGTCAACCGACGCGCCCCTTTCGTTTGCCCCCCGAACCGTCTTAGATCGCCCTCGCCGAAGGGGAGGGTATCATGACGCACGACGTAGCCATTCTGGGGATCTTTGCCGCCGATACCGCCTATCGCGCGGCCCGCATGCCAGCGATGGGGGAGACGATCCTGGGCGACAGCTTTGCTCTGAACCCCGGCGGCAAGGGCTCGAACCAGTCGGTGGCGGCTGCACGCGCCGGGGGATCGGTCGCATTTCTGTCGCGGATCGGAAAGGACACGTTCGGGCAGCTGGCCCTGGACACCTGGCGGGAGGCTGGCGTTACCTTCGCGGGTCTGTCCGATCCGGAACACCCGACCGGGGCGGCGTTCATCTTCGTAGACAGCGCGTCCGGCGACAATTCCATCATCGTCGCACCCGGTGCGGCCGGGCAGATCTCGGTCGCGGATGTTGAAGGTTGGGCCGAGGCGATCAGCAGCGCGACAATCTTCCTCTGCCAGCTCGAGCAACCCTTGGACGCGGCCTTTCGCGCGCTTGAGATCGCCCAAAATGCTGGGGTGCGAACCATCCTGAACCCCGCGCCGGCAACCGATCTGCCTGATGGAATGCTGGGGCTGTGCGATCTCATCACACCCAATGAGTCGGAGGCCGAGCGTCTGACGGGCGGTCGCGTGACCGACATCGCAAGCGCCGAAGCGGCAGGCCGAAACCTTATGGATCAGGGCGCGGGCGCCGCCATCGTCACGATGGGGGAAGCCGGGGCGCTGTATGTCGGCCGCGATGCCGTGTCCCACGTGCCCGGGCTGTCCGCCGGCCCGGTGATCGAGACGACGGGCGCGGGCGACGCGTTCAACGGCGGTCTGGCTGTCGCCCTGGCGGAAGGGATGCCGATGGATCGTGCTCTGCGCTTTGCGAATGCTACGGCCGCGATTTCCGTCACCCGGGCTGGGGCCGCGCCGTCGATGCCAGCGAGGACCGAGATCGAGGCGCTGTTGGGCTAGTCGATGTGATGCGGCTCTCCGACATCGGCGGGGCCGGTGTCGAAAGTCGACCACGTGCGGTCCCCCGGCGGCGGTGGCGTCGGATCCACGTCCTCGCGATGCAGGTTAACCTTCGAAATGAAATTTGCAGAGATGGGCGCGGTCACGAACAGGAAGGCCATGATCAGCAATTCGTGCAGCGATCCGCCTTCGTAGACGAAGGCATGGATCATCGAGGCCAGAAGCAGGGACCCGACCCCCAGCGTGCTGGCCTTGGTCGGGGCATGGACGCGCTTCATCGGCGTATCGAGCTTCAGAAGCCCGATTGAGCCGACAAACGTGAAGATCGCCCCGATCACGAGGCATACGGAGATGACGATATCCCAGATCATTCGATGATATCCCCGCGCAGGACGAAGCGCGCATAGGCCACGGTCGATACGAAACCCAACATGGCGAACAGAAGGGCCCCTTCGAAGTAAAGGCCGGTCCCGCCCGCCAAGCCCAGAAGAACGATCAGCGCGATGGCGTTCACCGTCATCGTGTCGATGGCCAGAATGCGGTCGCCAGTGCAGGGTCCCTTCAGAAGGCGGATCATTGCGATGATTTGCGCTAAACTGGCGCTGACGAAGGCGATGATCAGCGCGATATCAAGAATACCCGTCACGGTCATTCGAAGATCTCCTTCAGGCGGCGTTCATAGCGATGCTTGATCTCTTTTGCTTCTTCCTCGGGATCGGCCGTGTCCAGCGCGTGAACCAACAGGTAACGCCCCTTGTCCGAAAGGTCAGCCGAGACTGTTCCGGGCGTCAGCGTGATTGTCCCAGCCAGAATCGTTATCGCCTCGGGGGACTTCAGCTCCAGCGGAACGACCACCCAGCGGGACCGCATTTTCTGGTTCGACCGGAAGAGAACAATGTAGGCGACGCCGATATTGGCAATCAAGATGTCCCACAGAACCAGTGCGACATAGACGATCAGCTTGCCGACCTTCGGCGCCGCGGGACGGTTCGGCCAGTAGGGCGAGGTCAGGATCGGGACGACGATCCCTAGGAACGCGGCCAGAACGACGGTGCCGAGCGACAGCGAATTGATCAGCAAGCACCAGACCACCGCGGTCAGAAACGACAGCATCGGATGCGGCAGCAGGAAGCGGAACAGGCGCGACATCAGTGATCCCCTTCGCCGCCGTCATAGGAAATCTCCTTGCCGGGCGTTTCGAGTACAGTCGAAATATAGGGCTCTGGCGCGAAAAGCTGTTCGGACGTTGCGCCGAGGTAACTGGTGATCGGCCCGGCGAACACGGTATGCAACGCCAGAAGCCCGACGAAACTGCCAACAGCAGCCAACGCAAGAACCGGGGGCGGGGACTCGTCCGCCGGCTCGGACGCTTCGGGCAGGCCCCGCGCCACCTCGCCGCTTTTCCAGAAGACGGTCGACCCTGCCCGTGCAAAGCCCAGCACCGCGATCAACGACGACCCCAGAACCGCTGCCCAGATCCATGCGATCAAAGGCGATGCAAAGCCGGCGTCGAGGATCAACAGCTTACCCAGAAAGCCCGAAAGCGGGGGTAGACCCGTCATCCCGATGGCCGCCACGAAGAACATGCCCGCAATCAGCGGACCGCCCACCATGGGTGGCGCGGCCTCCAGCCGGGTGCCATGGCTTCGGCGGCCGCGCTGGATGAGGTCCACAAGGAGAAACAGCGCAGCCGTCGCGAAGGTCGAGTGCGCGATGTAGTAAAGGGCGGCGGTCATTCCGTCTTCGGTCATCATTGCAATGGCGGTCATAACCATACCCATGGATCCCACGACCGAGAATGCCACCAGCCGGTCCAATCGTTTCGCCGCCAAAACTCCGATCATCCCAAGCGCGAGCGACACGAGCGCAAGCGGCAGCAGCCAAGTGCCGTGCAGCCCCTCGGTCAGCGACAAAGATGGGGGGAATATCAGGGTATAGACGCGGATGATCGCGTAAGCCCCGACCTTCGTCATGATGGCGAACAGTGCAGCCACCGGCCCTGGCGCTTCGGCATAGGCCGAAGGCAGCCAGAAATGCAGCGGGACGAGGGCCGCCTTCACCGCAAAGACCAGCAGCAGAAGCACCGCCGCCACGCGGATCGCAGCCGATTGCGCAGGGTCGATCATCGCCACGCGCTGGGCCAGATCCGCCATGTTGAGGGTCCCCGTCTCGGCATAGAGGGTGCCGAGCGCGAACAGGAAAAGGGTCGAGCCCAGAAGGTTGTAGAGGACGTATTGCGTTCCCGCGCGAAGCCGGACCGCGCCGCCCGAATGGATGACCAGACCGTAGGACGCGATCAGCAACACCTCGAAGAACACGAACAGGTTAAAGATGTCGCCCGTAAGGAAGGCGCCCGTGATCCCCATGATCTGGAACTGGAACAACGCGTGGAAATGGCGTCCCCGCCGGTCCCAGCCGGACCCGATCGCATAGAGGGATACCAGAAGCGCCAGGATCGCGGTCAGAAGCACCATGTAGGTCGACAGCCTGTCGGCCACCAGGACGATCCCGAACGGCGCCTGCCAGGCGCCCAGCTGGTAGATCGTGACGGTGCCATCGGCCGCGCGCCAGGCAAGGCTTGTGGCAATCCCAAGAAGTGCGACCAGCCCAGATACGGAAAGGGTGCGTTGTACCACCTTGTGATACCGCGCGACCAGCACGATGATCGCGGCCAGCATCGCCGGCAGGATGATCGGGGCGATGACCCAGTGGCTCATGCCTCGGGCTCCTTGGATATGGCGTCTTCGGGGTTGTCGGGGTCGTTCACCAGGTCGTTGTCGTTACCCAGATACGCACCAAGGGCGACCACGACGACGACCGCGGTCATCCCAAACGAGATCACGATCGCCGTCAGCACCAACGCCTGCGGCAGCGGATCGGTGTAGCTCAGCGCCTCGTCGCGAAGGATCGGGGGGTGGTTCACGGCAAGCCGCCCGCTCGCAAACAGGAACACGTTCACCGCATAGGTCAGAAGCGACACCCCGACGATCACGGGGAAGGTCCTGAGCCGCAGGACAAGGTAGATGCCCACCGTCGTCAGGACGCCGACGGCCGAAGCGACGAGCATTTCCATCAGGTCGTCTCCTCGCGCGAGGGGTCGATATCCATCGGGTATTCGCTTTCTCTCTGGTCGGCACGCCGGGCCATGCGCGCAAAGCTTTCCAGCGACAAGAGTACCGCGCCGACGACGGCGAGGAACACGCCCAGATCGAAGGCCATGGCGCTGGCGATCTCGAACTCTTCCAGCGGCGGGATGTGGATGTAGGTGAAGGACGAGGTCAGGAACGGATATCCGGTGAACCACGCGCCGATGCCGGTCAGACCGGCGATCAGTACACCCGCGCCGATGATCCCGTGATAGGGATACCGCTGCCGCTCCTGCGCCCAGTAGAAGCCGCTGGCCATGTACTGCATCACAACCCCGATCGCGACCACGAGGCCCGCGATGAAGCCCCCGCCGGGCATGTTATGGCCCCGCAGGAAGATATAGACGCCGACCAGAAGCACCATCGGCATCAGAACGCGGGTCAGGACCACCATCATCAGCGGGTGCATGTCCCCTGCCAGGTCCTTGTCCGGGCGACGGTTCAACAACTTGGCCCGCACCGGCCCATTCATCAGCGCTTGCGTCAGCGCATAGATGACCAACGCGGCGATGCCGAGGACGATGATCTCGCCGAACGTGTCGAAGCCTCGGAAATCCACGAGGATCACGTTCACGACGTTGGTGCCGCCACCGCCCTTGTAGCTGTTTTCGAGGTGATAGTCCGAAATCGTCGGCGCCACAAAATCGCGCAGCAGCAGATGATAGCTGAGGCCGAAGGCCATCAGTCCACCCAGAATCGCCACGACCCCGTCGCCGACGCGTTTCAGGACCGTGGACTCCGAAGGCGAAGTATTCGGCAGGAAGTTCAATGCCAGCAGCAAAAGGATGATCGTCGCCACCTCGACCGAAAGCTGGGTCATCGCGAGGTCGGGGGCCGAGAACACGGCAAAGCCGATGGACACGATCAAGCCGATGATCCCCATTAGGATCAGGGCGAACAACCTGTTGCGATGGTACCAGATCAGCGCCAGCGCAGAGACGACCAGCATAAGCCATCCCGCCACTGCGACCTCGCCCATCGGCAAGCCCTCGCGGGTCGGTGGTGCGACCGATCCCGTCAGCCAGGCATGCCCGGCCAACGCCAGGACCGCGACGAAGAACAGGCCGGCGAACCGGGTGAAACTGCCGTCGTGCAGGGGATGGATCACTCCGCGCGCCAGCGCGACGACCCCCGCGATGATCCCGTCGAAGATCGACTTGGCAAAGGGAACGGGCAGAACCTTCCACGTCCATTCGGCCGGGCGATACAGCAGCAAGAGGATCAGGCCCCCGCCGACCGCGATGATCGACATGATCAGGGCGGGCGTAACGCCATGCCAGAGCTTCAGGTGCAAGCCCTCGGGGATGGCGCCCGCCTCGCCCATGACGCTTTCGGCCACGAAGAAGACCAGCGGCTCGGCGTACTGGGGCAGGACCCCGATGAACAGGACCAAGGCACACAGAACAGCGGGCGGACCCCACATGCCGATGCCCGGATCGTGCGGTTTGGCAGGATAGTCGTCGCGGACCTTGCCCAGGAAGGTGTGTCCGATCAGCCGGAAGGAATACGCGGCCGAGAACAGCGCCCCGGCCGTCGCAAGCGCGGGGACCAGCCAATCCGGGCCGAAGATGGTGGTGTGGGCGGCTTCTTCCAGCATCATCTCTTTCGACAGGAAGCCGTTGAACAGCGGAATGCCGGCCATCGACAGCCCCGCCACTACGGCGATCGAGAACGTGATCGGCATCAGCTTTCGCAGACCGCCCAACCGTTTGATGTCGCGGGTATGGGCCTCGTGATCGACAATGCCCGCGGTCATGAACAGCGCCGCCTTGAACGTGGCGTGGTTCAGGATGTGGAACACGGCCGCGACGGCCGCATAGGACGAACCGGTGCCCAGAAGGAATACGATCAGCCCCAGATGCGAGATCGTGGAAAACGCCAGAAGCGCCTTCAGGTCGTCCTTGAACAAGGCCACGACCGCGCCGATGACCATGGTCACAAGACCCGCGCCCGCGACCAGGAAGAACCAAGCCTCGGTCCCCGACAGCACCGGCCAGAGGCGCGCCAACAGGAAGATGCCGGCCTTCACCATCGTGGCCGAGTGCAGGTAGGCCGAGACCGGCGTCGGCGCGGCCATCGCATGCGGCAGCCAGAAGTGGAACGGGAACTGTGCCGACTTGGTGAAGCAGCCCAGCAGGATCAGGATCAGCGCCGGCAGATACAGCGGAGAGGCCTGGATCGCCTCGCGATTTTCCAGAATGGCGGTCAGGTCGTAGGACCCCACGATCCGCCCCAGAAGCAGCATGCCCCCGATCATCGCCAGACCGCCCATACCGGTCACGGTTAGCGCCATACGGGCGCCCTGCCGACCGTCCGGCAAGTGCTTCCAGTATCCGATCAACAGGAACGACGACAGGGACGTCAGCTCCCAGAAGACCAGAAGGACGAGGACGTTGTTCGACAGTACGATCCCAACCATCGCCCCTTGGAACAGCAGAAGGTAGGTGAAGAACTCGCCCATGTTGTCGTCGCGCGACAGGTAGAACCGACCGTAGATGATGATCAGCACCCCGATCCCCAGGATCAGCGCCGCGAAGAACATCCCCAACCCGTCCAGCATCAGCGACAGGTTCAGCCCAAGCTCGGGCATCCAGACGATGCTTTGCGTGACGACTTCGCCAGACATGACAGCCGGCGCCTGAGAGATGAGGCCGACCAGGGACGTCAGCGTCACCAGAAGCGTGGTCATGGCACAGGTCTGACGCCCCGCACGTCCCATGAGGCCGGGAAGAAGGGCGCCAAGAAACGGCACGAGCACGATCAGGAGCAGGGACATGAGCCTCTCTTTCTGCCGTAAGGTCCGGGCGTTTTTCGCCGTATTCCCCCCTCGGCTCAAGCGCAAAGCGAATTCGGCTTCCGCGGGGGTGGCAAATGAACCGCGGGCACGGGCCGGGGCGGGCGATGTATCCAGCGCCACCTTGGCGAGGCGTTGTATGGTCACGCCGATCCCGCCTTTCGCTTGCCGAACGGAATTTGATCGGATGGTCAGCGTGAAGGTGCCGCGTTCAAATGCCGCGGTGGTCCGCCCCTGCTAGCCCCCTTTTTGCGGAACGCCGAGCGCTCTGTTGGGCGGGGCATCGTTGCATTTAGGTCGAAAAAGGTGCGCGGACTGGATTTCGGGAAATCGACCTTTGGTGCGCACGGACAAACAAACCTGTTTTCTAGGCGGTCGGGCGTTCGGAAACGTTCGACGCATTCTCTTTGCGAAAAGGAGTCCGGCGTACGGGAAGGACCCGTTGCCCGGCCCGACCGCACGCGGTAAATCCCGATCATGGCAAACTACCTATATCAGGGCGATCTGCCCGACGATCTGGACCTAGGCGCGTCGGTGGCGATCGATTGCGAAACCATGGGCCTCAACCCGCATCGGGACCGACTTTGCGTGGTGCAGATGTCGGCCGGGGACGGCAATGCGCATCTGATCCAGGTGGCGAAGGGACAGACGCGTGCGCCGAACCTGGAACGCATCCTGACCGATCCGAACGTCGGGAAGCTGTTCCATTACGGCCGGTTCGACATTGCCGCGATGTATCATACCTTCGGCGCGCTGGCCGCGCCGGTCTACTGCACCAAGATCGCGTCGAAGCTGGTCCGCACCTATACGGACCGGCACGGGCTGAAGCAGTTGCTGACAGAGCTTCTGGGCGTCGACATCTCGAAATACCAGCAGCAATCCGACTGGGGCGCCCCGGAGCTTTCGGAGGCCCAGATCGCTTATGCGGCTTCCGACGTTCTGCACCTTCATGCCTTGCGCGAGGCCCTGAACGACCGTCTACACCGGGAAGATCGGATGGCGCTGGCGCAGAGTTGTTTCGCGTTCTTGCCCACCCGGGCGCGGCTTGACCTCGATGGCTGGCCCGACATCGACATCTTCGCCCATTGAGCCCCCTGTTTCAGGGACCGCGGGGCGATTAGATTGCGACCATGAGGACACCGCGACGATCCGGACATTTCGACAATAGCCATTCCAGATGGGTGGCACGGCTGAAGGTCATCCTTCCCCTCAGCGCCTTGGCGATCCTGTCCACGCTGTTTCTCGTGGCTGACCGCCGCGGCGCGAACGGTGTCTCGATTACGGATACGGTTACGCTGGACCGCTTGCTGACCGAAGGTCGCGTCGCGAACCCCTCCTTTTCCGGCGTTGGGGACGGCGGCGCGTCGGTTGAATTCCTGGCCGAAGAGGCAAAGCCCGCGACTGATGATGGCGGTGATGTCGAGGCCAGCCGACTTCGCGGCACGTGGCAAAGCGTTTCAGGCGCCGAGGTAACGTTGACGGGATTGCACGGACGATTGTTTGCTGACACCGGCGATGTCGCGGTCGACGGGGATGTGAACGTGATCGATTCACAAGGGTATCGGCTGGCCAGTGAGGCTTTGAAGATCGACGGCGTCACGAAGAACATCGTTTCGCCAGGACCCGTAGTGGGTACCGGACCTGCGACGCGGATCGAAGCGGGCGGAATGCGCATTGAACAGCGAGCCGGGACGCCGCTTGCGATCTTCACGGATGGCGTTCGCGTGATATACGACCCCAACGCTTCGGAGTAACCGCCATGAAATCCCTGCGCCTTGCCATGATATTCGTTGCCTTCGGCTTTTCTGTCGCTGCACAGTCAACCGTAAGTTTCGGGGGCCTCGACCGGGACAGTTCGCAACCGATCGAGATCGTGTCGGACCAGCTGGAAGTCGATCAGAATACCGGAAACGCGCTGTTTACCGGCAACGTCGTCGCCACGCAGGGTGATATTACGCTGACGGGAAACTCGGTCCAGGTTTATTATACCCAAGGGGATGGAAGCCGGATCGACGAGGTGCATGCTACGGGCAACGTCACCCTGGTCACCCCGACCGAGGCCGCCGAGGCCCAGACGGCCGTCTATGACGTCGATGCGGGCAGCATTGTCATGACCGACGACGTTCTGGTCACTCAGGGACAATCGGCCATCGCGGGATCGCGCCTGACCGTCGACCTCGAGACGGGGCAGGGCCGCATGGAGGGACGGGTCCGGTCGGTCATCCAGACCGATACCCAGTAATGCGGGACACCACGTTCCGAAACGACCCCTCGGGCGGGCTGGTGGTCGAGCATCTCCGCAAAAGCTATCGAAAGAGGGCCGTGATCAAGGATGTCTCGCTGTCGTTGCGGCGGGGCGAGGTCGTGGCCCTGCTGGGGCCGAACGGATCGGGCAAGACGACGTGCTTTTACTCGGTCGCGGGTCTTGTGACACCCGACGGGGGACGCGTGTCGATCGACGGCCGCGAGGTGACCACTTTGCCCATGTATCGCCGCGCCCGCATGGGAATCGGGTATCTTCCGCAAGAGATGTCGATTTTCCGGGGCTTGTCGGTACAGGACAACATCCTGGCAATCCTCGAACTGGTCGAGCGGGACAGGAACAGGCGTTACGACAGACTCGAATCCCTGCTGGCGGAATTCTCCATCGCGCATCTGAGGCGCACGCCGTCCCTGGCCCTGTCCGGTGGGGAGCGGCGCCGGGCAGAAATCGCGCGCTGCCTGGCCGCCGATCCAAAATACCTTCTTCTGGACGAGCCCTTCGCGGGCGTCGATCCGATTGCCGTTGGCGATATCCGCTTTCTCGTGGCGAATCTGACCGAGCGCGGAATCGGTGTCCTCATTACGGATCATAACGTGCGCGAGACCCTGTCCATCGTGGATCGCGCCTATATTCTTCATGATGGCTGCGTGCTGATGAGCGGTACCAGTGAAGAGGTCGTCGCCGATGCGAATGTACAGCGGGTCTATCTGGGCGAAGGGTTCACCTTGGGATAACCCAAGTGCGGCTTCTGGCGATAATTGCGCGCTTGTGCTTGACAGGTTGGGTGGTTTTCGCTCCCAATCGAAGGTGATGAGATGCACTTTCGCCTCGCGCTCGGTCCGTTTCCGCAAGTCCATACAAGGACTTGGCGTTCTCACGTGTCGAAAAACGAACGCGCATCCATCAGATCGATCCCAGACTAGACAGTTTGCCACCCGCATCTTCTGCGGAAGGCGGGCGGCGTTCCAGTGATGAAAGGAAATTTCATGCGCTACCAGATCAGCGGAAAGCAGATCGACATCGGCGAAGCCCTCCAATCGCACGTCCAGTCCGAGATCGAGACAGCGGTCAGCAAGTATCCCGGCCGGCCGACCGACGCGCTCGTCGTGTTCTCGAAGGATGGCTCTGCCTTTTGCTGCGAAACAGTGGTCCATCTTTCCACCGGTTTGACGGTTCAGGCCAGCGCGGTGGAGCATGACATCTATGCCGCGTGCGACGCGGCCGTCACTAAGATGGAAAAGCAACTTCGACGCTACAAGCGGCGGTTGAAGGATCACCACAAAGAACGGCCACAGCCTGTTGAACTTTCCGGGGCCTCTTCGTATATCCTCGCCGCAACGGAGGACAGTGGGGACGACGAACCTGAAAGCTTGCAGCCGATCATCATCGCCGAGATGGAAACGACGATTCCATCCCTGTCGGTCGGTGAGGCCGTGATGCAGATGGAGCTTGCGGGGGCGCCGGTTCTGGTCTTCAGGAACGAGAAGCAGAAGAGCGGGGTCAACGTCGTGTACCGTCGCGAAGATGGGAACGTCGGCTGGATAGACCCCAATACGACAGGCTGAGGGTGGCGATCGCCACCTCGTAATTTTTCAGGGTTTTGCATGATTTCGTCCGACCTCCTCGTTCCCGAGGCCATTCGGGTCATTCCCGCCATGTCGAGCAAGAAGCGCCTCTTCAACACCCTGTCGGAGATCGCCCGTCAGGTGTACGGCCTGTGTTCCGAGACGTCCTGCGATGCCCTGATGGACCGTGAAAGCCTCGGGCCGACGGCCGTGGGTCACGGTGTGGCCTTGCCTCATGCGCGTTTGCGCGGGATCGACCGGGTTCGCGGCGTTTTCCTGAAGCTGGAAAAACCTCTGGATTTCGGGGCGGCGGATCGACAGCCCGTCGACCTTGTTTTCGGCTTGTTCGCACCCGACACTGCCGGCGTCGATCATCTGAAGGCACTCGCGTCGGTGTCGCGTACGCTGCGCGATCCGGACCTGTGTTCGACCCTGCGGGCGAACGGCGACATCACGACCATCCACGCGCTGCTGACCCAGCGGAGTGCCAGCGACGCCGCGTAAGTGTATGCGTGCGGGTGGTCAGCCAGTGCCACGACTTTCAGATGGATATAGCTGTTCCGGGCGATGGTCGGGGTGTTGCCCAGCGTTTCCAACGGCGCATCCGTGATGGTCTTGATGGCCAGGGTCGTCTTCCCCTTTGATATCGCGCAGGATTTCGTCGACTTGAGGCGGGGGTAACCTCGTGCGTCCCGCCGGGACCATCGATTCAGGTCACGAAGGTCGGACCCGGGCAGGTCGTCCAGCTGATGCAGGGCGTGCGCCAACCGCCGATCGTGCAGGGTTCGCTTGATCCGCGGGAGATGGTCGCCGAAGGACGGCAGTTAAGCGAACTACTTGCGCGCGCGAAACTTCGTCCAGTCCGGATGATATTGATACTGCTTGCGGTCCCCGGCATTGCGGCCCGTGGCCTGAAGATTGCCGACCGGACAGGGCAGATCCAAGCGTCCGCAAAGGCCCGCCGCACGGCCAGCGCATCAAGACGCACACGCTCAGCCCGGTGGGCGATACAGGTGCCGTCGGGCGAGGTGTACAAGCAGCCCCGACCGGCCCCGATTGCGGGTGACACCTGGATACCTCGGGAAAGTGGACGAGATCGGGAATGTCCTTCATTGCTAGCGTGAAACCGCGGCTGTCCGTAGCGGGTTCCGGGGCAAAACGTTTCGGGACGCTTGTGATCTGGGCGGCGTTGCCGGTAGTTGCCTGTGAAAAGGAGTGGCCGATGACCGAGACTCTGCCGATCGAAACACCGGATCTCCCGGGCCCCGAAGCATTTACCGAGGCTGCCCCCGCCGTCGCCCGCTTGCAAGAATTGTACTCGGCCTCCGTCGCCTTTCTGACGGACCGGTTCATGGCGTCCCTGAAAGGCGATGCACCGCATGTCCGCTACAGGGCGTTTTACCCCGAGATCCGGCTGACCACGACAAGCTATACCTCGGCCGACAGTCGCTTGTCGTTCGGCCATGTTGCACAGCCGGGGCGGTACTCGACGACAATCACTCGTCCCGACCTTTTCGAGAATTATCTGATTCAGCAGATCGATCTTCTTCTCAAGAACCAGGGCGTCGCGATTCATATTGGCGTGTCGGACACGCCCATGCCGCTTCATTTCGCGGTCGCGAACACCGCTGGGCTGACCGTTCCGCAGGACGGGGCGATGAATTTCACCCTGCGGGACATCTTCGACACCCCCGACCTGACGGTGACTCACGATGCGATCGTCAATGGAGAGGGGTTCGTGTTTGACGACGGATCGCGCCCCCTGGCCCCGTTTACCGCGCAGCGCATCGACTATTCGTTGGCCCGACTCAGCCACTATACCGCCACGGACGCCAATCACTTCCAGAACCACGTCTTGTTCACCAACTATCAGTTCTACGTGGATGAGTTCGAGGCCTACGCGCGCGAGGCATTGGCCGATCCGGACAGCGGCTATACCGCGTTTGTTGGGCCTGGAAATCAAGTCATCACGGACCCGGATGCCGTTCTGGAACCGGTTCCGAAGATGCCGCAGATGCCGACCTATCACCTGACGCGGGAAGGCGGGCAGGGGATCACGCTGGTCAATATCGGTGTGGGGCCGTCAAACGCGAAGACGGCGACGGACCATATCGCGGTGCTTCGACCCCATGCCTGGTTGATGGTCGGGCACTGTGCCGGCCTGCGCAATTCGCAGCGTCTGGGGGACTTCGTCCTGGCCCATGCCTATCTGCGCGAAGATCACGTGCTGGACGCCGATCTGCCGGTCTGGGTTCCGATCCCGGCTCTGGCCGAGATCCAGATCGCCCTGGAAGAGGCCGTCGAAGCCGTCGCCGAGCTGGAGGGCTACGAGCTCAAGCGGATCATGCGCACGGGAACGGTCGCGACCATCGACAACCGCAATTGGGAGCTTCGGGACCATTCCGGGCCGGTCCAACGGCTCAGCCAGTCTCGTGCGGTGGCGCTCGATATGGAAAGCGCCACGATCGCGGCGAATGGGTTCCGGTTCCGGGTGCCGTATGGAACGCTTCTGTGCGTTTCGGACAAGCCGTTGCACGGCGAGCTGAAGTTGCCTGGCATGGCGACCGACTTCTATCGCACCCAGGTCGCCCGGCATTTGCTGATCGGCGTCCGCGCCATGGAAGCGATCCGAGAGATGCCACTGGAACGGATCCATTCCCGAAAGTTGCGCTCATTCGAGGAAACTGCCTTCCTTTGACGGGTGGTAAACCGCTCATTCCCCTTGTTTCACGGGCCTTCTGCTCATCAATCGGTTGTGTTGAGCAGCCCTATCGCGTTTAGTCCGACCACTGTTTCGTATGTGACGACACAAGGGAGAATGATGACATGGCGCAAAAGCCGATGACCAAGACGCAGCTCGTCGCCGCACTGGCCGACAAGATGGGCACCCAGAAGAAAGAGGCCGGCGAGGCGCTGGATGCGATTACCGACATCATCACCGAGGAAGTTTCCGGCGGCGGCGCGGTCACCCTTCCCGGGGTCGGCAAGATCTACTGCCGCGAACGGCCCGAGCGTATGGTCCGCAATCCGGCGACCGGCGAACAGATGAAGAAAGACGCGGACAAGGTCGTCAAGATGACGATCGCCAAGGCGCTGAAAGACAGCGTCAACAGCTGACGCCTGCTGCAGGACTGAGGGAAGGGTGGCCTCTGGGCGCACCCTTTTTTCATGTCTGCACGTCAATGTTCGGCCGGACAAAAAAGGACCCTGCGCATCCCGAGGGATGGCAGGGTCAAGTCGTGCCGACCGGCACCCCCGCTGATGCGGGGGCGCGCACGATCGGCACTGGCGGTAACCGGTGGGATCAGCTCATTTCGGAGCGGATCTGTTGTCTGAGTGAATCGATGACGACGCGCTGGCCGTCGCGGACGAAGCTCCAATACGTCCATCCGTTGCAGGACGGCGCCCCGTCCAAGGCCGCGCCAACCTGGTGGATCGACCCTTTGAGCGTCTTGGTTGCGAGCGTCCCATCAGCGCGGATCTTCGCGACTTCGCCCTTGGGATTGACCAGCGTTTCGCCCGGACGCAGCAGGCCGCGTTCGACCAGTTGCCCGAACGGCACACGCGGTTCGGCGCGCTTGCTGGTGGTGACTTCCAGGGCCGCTTTCTCGTAGCTGCGGATCATCGAAAGGCGCTTTTTCGCGACCTTGATATAGCCTTCGTCCCGTTCGATTCCGATGAAATCCCGCCCCAGCATCTTTGCTACGGCGCCGGTCGTGCCGGTTCCGAAGAACGGGTCGAGAACCACGTCGCCCGGGTTGGTCGATCCCACCAGAACGCGATGCAGCAGCGATTGCGGCTTTTGCGTGGGGTGGGCCTTGCCCCCTTCCTCGGTCTTCAGTCGCTCGTGCCCCGAACAGATCGGCAGCGTCCAGTCCGAGCGCATCTGGGTGCCCTCGTTCAGGGCCTTAAGTGCGTCATAGTTGAAGGTGGGCTTCGCGCTCCGGTCACGGCCCGCCCAGATCATCGTCTCGTGCGCGTTGGTCATCCGCTTGCCCTTGAAATTGGGCATTGGGTTGGTCTTGCGCCACACCACGTCGTTCAGGATCCAGAACCCTTCGTCCTGCAGCGCTGCGCCGACGCGGAAGATGTTGTGGTACGATCCGATGACCCAGATCGCCCCGTTGGGCTTAAGGATCCGCCGCGCGGCCGCAAGCCAGGCTTTGGTGAACGAGTCGTAGGCCTCGAAACTGGCGAACTGGTCCCAGTCGTCGTCGACCGCGTCGACGCGCGAATTGTCCGGGCGATGCAGGGTGCCGCCAAGCTGCAGGTTATAGGGAGGATCCGCGAAGATCAGATCGACAGACGCCTCGGGAAGGGCGTTCATCACGTCGATACAATCGCCGCGCACGATTTCGTTGAGAGGCAGCTTTGCCACCTCTGCACCACTCTTTGTCATTCAACTGCCTCAGGTTGCGACCCGGTTTTTTTTGGGTGGGCCGCTTATTGTGTGGGCAGGATGGAGGGGGGTATTCCGCCTTTCAAAAACTATTTGACCTGGCCGACGTCAAAATTTCCTTGAAACAAGATGTCGTGGACGGGTCGGAAAGAGCGTCTATGGATTGGGGTGGCGCCGTGTCTTTTCAGTCCCAGCAGGTGCTCGCGCGTGCCGTAGCCCATGTTCGTTTCCCAGCCGTATCCGGGGTATTGTTGCGCAAGGGTCAACATGCCTAAATCTCGCCTGTTTTTCGCCACAATTGAAGCCGCCGAGATCGACACGGAACGAGCGTCTCCTTTGACGACAGCCTCGGCCCGGCATGGCAGATTCGCCGGCAGGCGATTGCCGTCGATCAGAAGCGCGTCGGGTCTGACCGACAACGCATCGACGGCCCGGCACATCGCAAGGAACGTCGCCTGAAGGATGTTGATGGCGTCGATCTCTTCGACGCTGGCTTCGCCGATCCCGATATGCGCGCAAAGCTGGACTTCGTCGGCTAGGCGTTGCCGGGTCGGTGCGTCCAGCTTCTTGCTGTCGTCCAGGCCCACGGGAACCGTGCAGGGGAACAGGACGACCGCGGCGGCGACCACCGGGCCGGCCAGAGGGCCGCGGCCAACCTCGTCGACGCCCGCAACGACACGGGCGCCTTGAGCGTGCAGGCGGGATTCTAGAGACAGATCGGGCATAGGGGCGGGCATCGCCGATCCAGGGCGGAACCTGCAATACAAAAATGGGCGAGGGCCCGTAGACCCTCGCCCGACTTGTGCGACCCGTCGCCCGAGATGTGCGGTTTCAGAACAGGACAGGCCGCCAAGAGGTGGCCGCACTCAGCGGTGCTGCGCCATCCTCCATCCGTTGTGCCGCAAGCACCGTGCCTCGTAGGCAGGGCGGTAGCGCCCGCCTACCCGGATTTCGGTGGCGCAGGCGCGCGGCAGATGTCGAAGGTTCACGCCTGATTTCTGCAGGCAGCGTTGGCCGAAAACGTGCAGCGCCCGTTGGCGGCGTTCGAAGGATCGAAGGCAACGGGCCGGCAACGTGTGTCGGACTGGGGGCCGTTGTACCCGGTAATCGGGGGTCGACCGTCGCACGACTTGACTTGTGACACGTCCGCCTTGCCCGTCGGACAAGGCCGACCCGGCAAGACCCAGTATCGCGATCCCCGCAATCAAGCCGGCCACTTGATCGCGGTCCAGGGCTTGAGCAGGCAGCGACGCCATGGGCGCGACGGCTAGGGTCAGCCCAAGGCTTGCGGCCATCAAAGTGCGTTTCATTTCGGTCCCCCCGTCATTCGGGTCCATCACTAGGGCCCTGATGCGGCCCTCGTTGGCTTGGACCGAAGATGGGGTCGTACGGCCCAGACAGGCAATGACAGGGGCCTGTCATGGGATGACACCGGGCACCGCGCGCCTATGTCATTGAATGACAAGCATCTGAACCCCCACATGCGAGACGCCTCTTTCGCCTGGAACCTCATGTCATGATACGCGATGCAACCCTGATGTCCGTTTTGGTCGTGCTGATCGCAGGTCCGGCCCAAGCGGATTGCCTGGTGGACTATAAGGCCAAAAAGGACGATCCCTTGCAGTTGCACTACGGCGTGATCCGTCTGGACGATGCGGACTGCGCCGACCCGGCGCCGGCGATCTCGGACCGGATTGCCGGGGATGGATGGACTTTGCTGACAGTCATGGACGACTTGTCCGAGGCCGAAGCGGAAGAGAGGCGATCGGATGCTGGCGCGTATTTCCTCCGTTACTGAAAGTTCGAAGGGCATTGCGCGGTTGATCGGTTGGGGCGTCGTCGCGATCGTGGGTATCCTCGGCGTGACGGCGACCTTACTGTTGGTGACATTGCCCGATGCGAACGCGTTCAACGAGCGGGTCGAGCGTATCTTCATCGAGAACAGCGGCCTGACCGATCCTGAATCCGTTGGCCTTCTTGAAATCCTCGCGCAATCGGGGACCGCGTTTTCGGAAGTGTTGGCCAGTTACCGGGTCGTTCTGTTCGTCCTTCTCGTGTTCGCGGTGGCCCTTCTGGTGGCGGCTTTGGTTTTTCTGATCATCATGGTGACACTCTATCGGCGCATGGGCGAAATCGAGAGATCCGGGATCCAGGTCTCGTCGCTGTTGATCAGCCGGGACGAGCGATCTGTCTACCTCAACAACATGGAGTTCAGGCTGACCGAGGCGGCCATCGAGACGCTGAGCGTTCTGGCCGAAGCGCGCATGGACGAGGATATCCTGTCCGGCGCCCAGATCGAGGCGATGGTGTCCGGGCGAAGCCTGTCGGACTGCGACGAAGCGGCAGGCGCGACGCGGATCAAACGTCTGCGCGACGCGCTGGGCAACCAGTTGGTCAGCGAGCTTCTGGTCCGAACGATCGCGCGCCGCGGTTACGTGCTTGCGATAGACAAGGACGTGATCCGGATGCTCTGACGTTCAGTCGCAGCCGACGATCTCGGCAGCGCCGCGGGATCCGACGACGGTCATGCGAAGTGCGCTCCGGTCGACCATCAAGGGCTGCCCACGCGGAGGCGCGATCGACACGGAGGCGAGCAGCTTTGCCCCCTCCCGACGTGCGTAGGTATCGGACAACCTAAGGTTCGGATCGCCAGATTCGAAAACGACATCCTCCCCCTCACCGAGGGACGGCATGGACAAGGTCGCTGTCAGTTCGGCGCCTTTCGGGGTCAGGCGGATGTCGCAGGCCACACCAGAAAGCTCTGCCTCCGACCCCGTAAGGGGCCGGTTCGCAAGGGCAAAACGAATCCTCGCATCCGGGCGGACGTGATTGGCCGATAACGCGATTTCGGATCGGGCGCTGACCGGAACGCAGATATCGTCGCATACCCCCATGTCTATGGCCAGTTTCAGGTCGACCGGCCTGCCCGTGTGGCGGGGCGTGATCTCGATCGGAAGAACGACCCCGTCCCGGTAGCCGACCGACCGCATACCGCTTTGCCAGAAGACCTCGGGCGCGGGCCAATGAATCCGAACGGCTTCTACGTTCTCCGACCCGGACCAATCGAATGTCGGCGGAATGCCCGCATCGCCGGGGTGGCGCCAATAGGTTTTCCAGCCGGGATCCAGCCGGATTTCCAGCGCGGCCATGTGGCGGCCGTTCTCCATCCTCCAGCCGGGCAGTAAACGAAGATCGTCGACACCCTGCTGGGACAGGGCTGCGGTTGCGCTGCAAAGCAGCGCGATCAGGGCAAGGGTCTGGCGCATACGCCTTCCTTAACGGCCCGACGTAAGCCTACGGAAGTCACAAGACCGGGATATGCGGGGGTAGGCGGGGTTGCGCGGCGCGCAGGCAACGCCATGTTCTGGGGCATGACAGATGAGACCACCCTCAAAGACCTGACCGGAAAACTGCTGATCGCCATGCCCGGTATGGGCGATACCCGCTTCGAGAAAAGCGTGGTGGTCCTCGTGGCACATGGTTCAGACGGGGGAATGGGGCTGATCATTAACAAGCCAGCGCCGTCGATCGACTTGGGCCACTTGCTGGAGCAGTTGTCCATCGAAGGGGAAATCGCGGCGAACGGGCCGATCTTCTTCGGCGGGCCGGTCGAAAATTCGCGGGGTTTCGTGCTGCACTCGTCGGATTATCGCCAGGACGACACGACGCTGAGTATCGACGACCAAATGGGGATGACGGCCACCTTGGATATCTTGCAGGCCATGGCCAACGGGGCCGGGCCCGACAAGTCAATCGTCGCGCTTGGCTATGCCGGGTGGGGGCCGGGACAGCTGGAAGAAGAGATCGCCCAGAACGGGTGGCTGATTGCCGATGCCGAGCCCGATCTGGTGTTTTCTGGCGACCACTCGGGAAAGTGGATCGCCGCCATCGAGGCGCTGGGGATCAACCCCATTCTTCTTTCAGCGGAAGGCGGCCGGGCCTAGGCGTCAGTATCCGGCGGCCTGACGCGCTATGTCGTCGATCTGGCCACGGCTGATGCCGATATCCAGAAGGTCGCGGTTGCTCAGCCCGTCGAGCTCGGCGTGAACGCGGTTGTATTCCTGGCGCTGGGCGCGACGGGTTGCCAGCTCGGCGCGAAGACGGCCCAGAAATCCAGTGTCGAAGCGGATGTTGCTCAAAGTGGCCATGGTGATGTCCTTCAATGCGTGTGTCTGTGTTTCAGCACTGCAGATGGCCCCTTTCGAGGTCGGTGAGAACACACAGCTTCGAATGCCCGGTTTGCGTTTGCTGCAATGCAGCGTTAGCGCCGTCGGCGGCCCGGGAAACCGGGCGGCGTCCGGACATGTGGACCATCTTTGACGTCCAAAGACGAAAAGACCCGGCGCGCGAGGCACGCCGGGTCCCAGTATTGATCTCCCCGCTAGGCTGAACGTGTCACGCGCGGCGGGGCCTTTCGTTCCCTGCAGGCGATCAATGCACCACGGTGTTTGCCGGCGGTTGCCGGTTTGACGCCGCGACCCTGTCGCCGACAAGCAAGCCGTCCGCGCCCGCATCGACCGTCACCGTCTGCCCGTCCGCTATATCGCCGGCCAGTATCATCTCGGCCAACTGGTCCTGCAGGGCGCGCTGGATGACCCGCTTCAGAGGGCGCGCGCCGAAGACAGGGTCGTATCCTTCATCGGCCAGCCACTTCCGCGCCGCGTCCGAAAGATCCAACGTGATCTTGCGCTGTGCCAGGCGCCGTTCCAGCCGGTGAAGCTGGATGTCGACGATGCCCGTCATGTCCTCGCGGCCAAGGCGGTCGAAGATGACCGTTTCATCCAGGCGGTTCAGGAACTCGGGCCGGAAATGCGCCCGAACCGCATCCATGACGTCGCGCTTGGCAGCGGCACTGTCGGCCCCCTCGGGCATCTGGCTAAGGGCCTGCGATCCAAGGTTCGAGGTTAGGACGATCAGCGTCTGCTTGAAGTCGACCGTCCGGCCCTGGCCATCCGTCAGCATCCCGTCATCGAGAACCTGCAACAGGACGTTGAATACGTCGGGGTGGGCCTTCTCGACCTCGTCGAACAGGATCACCTGATACGGACGCCGGCGCACGGCTTCGGTCAGGACGCCACCTTCATCATATCCGACGTATCCCGGGGGGGCGCCGATAAGGCGGGCGACCGAGTGCTTTTCCATGAACTCGGACATGTCGATCCGGACCATGGCCTGATCGTCGTCGAACAAGTATTCCGCGACGGCCTTGGTCAGCTCTGTCTTGCCGACGCCGGTGGGGCCCAGGAACAGGAACGAGCCCAGGGGGCGGTTCTCGTCGTTCAGACCCGCGCGGGCGCGCCGGACGGCGTTGGCCACAGCCGTGACCGCGGTTTTCTGCCCCACCACGCGGCGGCCCAGCTCTTCCTCCATCCGCAACAGCTTGTCGCGCTCGCCCTCCAGCATCTTGGACATCGGGATTCCGGTCCAGCGTTCGACGACGCTGGCGATCTGCTCTGGGCGGACGGCTTCCTCGACCATGAGGTCGTCCTCGTGCTCTTCGGCCTCGCCCAGCTCACGCTCCAGCTGCGGGATGATCCCGTAGGACAGCTCGCCCGCCCGGGCCAGGTTGCCCTCGCGCTTGGCAATGTCGAGTTCCGCGCGCGCGCGGTCGAGCTGCTCTTTCAGCCCGCGAGAGGTGTTGAGCTTGTCACGCTCGGACTGCCATTTGGCGGTCATCTCGTCCGCACGTTCCTGCAGGTTGGCCAGCTCACGCTCGAGCTTCTCAAGCCGGTCCTTCGAGGCCTGGTCGTCTTCCTTGCGCAATGCTTCCTGTTCGATCTGCATCTGCAACAGCTGCCGGTCGATGGCGTCCAGCTCCTCGGGCTTGGAATCGACTTCCATGCGCAGGCGGCTGGCGGCCTCGTCCACCAGGTCGATGGCCTTGTCGGGCAGGAACCGGTCCGTGATGTAGCGGTGCGAAAGCTGCGCCGCCGAGACAAGGGCCGAGTCGCTGATCCGCACGCCGTGGTGCAGTTCGTACTTCTCCTTGATGCCGCGCAGGATCGACACCGTGTCCTCGACGGTCGGCTCCTCGACCAGCAGGGGCTGGAAGCGGCGGGCCAGCGCCGCGTCCTTCTCCACATGCTTGCGATACTCGTCGAGGGTGGTCGCGCCAACGCAGTGCAGCTCACCCCGTGCCAAGGCAGGCTTCAGCAGGTTCGAGGCATCCATTGCCCCGTCCGCCTTCCCGGCTCCGACCAGCGTGTGCATCTCGTCGATGAACAGCAGAACCTCGCCTGCGGCGGCCTCGACCTCCTTCAGAATGGACTTCAGGCGCTCCTCGAACTCGCCGCGATATTTCGCGCCGGCGATCAGGGCCCCCATGTCCAGCGCCAGCAGCCGCTTGTTGCGCAGTGATTCGGGCACGTCGCCGTCGATGATGCGCAGGGCCAAGCCTTCGGCGATGGCGGTCTTGCCGACGCCGGGTTCGCCGATCAGCACGGGGTTGTTTTTGGTGCGACGCGACAGGACCTGCATGGTCCGTCGGATCTCGTCATCGCGCCCGATGATCGGGTCGATCTTGCCCTCGCGGGCGCGCTGGGTCAGGTCGATAGAATACTTCTTCAGCGCCTCGTACCCTTCCTCGGCGCTGGCCGAGTCCGCAGTGCGACCCTTCCGGATATCGTTGATCGCGGCGTTCAGGGCCTGCGCGTTCACCGCACCGGCGTCCAGCGCGTCCTTCGCCTTGGACTTCACCATCGACAGCGCGGTCAGGATGCGTTCGACCGGCACGAAGCTGTCGCCGGCCTTCTTCGCAAGCTTCTCAGCCTCGTCCAGAACGCGGGCCGTCGTCTGGTCGAGGTAGACTTGACCTGCATCGCCCGACACCTTGGGCAGCTTGCCCAAGGACAGGTCGATCTGCTCGGCCACGCGTTGGGGCGCGCCACCGGCCTTGGAAATCAGGTTCGACGCCAACCCCTGGTCGTCGTCGAGCAGGGCTTTCAGCAGGTGTTCGGGTACGAGACGTTGATGATTCTCTCGCAGGGCGATGGTCTGAGCCGCTTCGATGAAGCCGCGCGACCGTTCAGTGAACTTTTCAAGGTTCATTTCTGTCTTCTCCTATCACAAGCACCCCACGCAACCGCCCGCGTCGGCACGGTTCTTCGGGGCCTCCGGGGCATAGATGGGGAGGCAGCCACACCCGATCAAGATTGCGACTCACGCGGGCGTGAGATGGTTGACAAGGAACTTATCCACAGCATCGCGCGCTGTTGTGAAAATGGGGCGCACCCCAGAGCAGCAAAGGAACAGACCCATGGCAGGTAATTCCACTAACGTCGTGTCCGCCCGCGCCGGCATGATCGTACTCGATGCCAAGATCGATTCCGTTCACCGCGACCGCGATTTCGGACGGATCGAGGCAACCGTGGTATTAGACGTCAAGCGCAAGGGTGAAGCGAAACGCGCCGTCCGTCTGCGCACGAACGTGCCTTCACGTGGCACCGCGTCCCTGCGGGAACGCCTCGTCGCCGATGCAGCCGCCATGGCGGCTTATTTCCTGGAGCAGGATGCCAAGGCGCCGGTCGACCGCGTCGCCTGATACTTGGCATCTGGAATACGAAAAACGCCCCGGAATTTCCGGGGCGTTTTGTTGTCAATATTATTGGGCGATCGTCTCGTCGTCGCGTCCTTCGGGTCCCGACGGGGTCGGGATGAACGCCGCGCCGCCATCATCGGTATCGCGGACAACATCCTGATCTGGTTCGGGGTCGAGGTTCACCTGAGCGTCGCGACCCTCGGGCAGGTCTTCTGCGCCCTCGGTCGAGGCTTGGGTGTCGACGTTGTCGGTATTGTCGGCACCGATCGTCTCTTCGTCCAGCAGGAATTCTTCGGTTGCCGATTGGTCTTCGGTAGTCGGGTTATCGGCTGCACCCTCGTCGCCGAGCTCCCCATCCGCACCGCCAGAGCCGACTTCGCCGGTCGACGTCGCGCCCACGGTTCCGCTGTCGCCTTCACTCTCGACTCCCGCAGCGTCGTCGTTCGCCGTATCGGCCAGACGTTCGTCGACGTTGGTTTCACCCTCGATATCCGATCCGCTGGTATCGACGCGGTCTGCCGCGGGAACAGTGTCCACGCCTTCGGCAGCGGGCGTTACGTCATCCACCTGTTCGGTGATGCCTTCCTCGACCTCATCGGCCTCACCTTCGGGCATCGTTCCGGCACCGGCAGGCTCGCCCTCGATGTCGTCCTCGGCGATGATGGTCGGCTCATCCGGCGGGGTCTCATCCCCAAGACTGAAGACTCCGACAATGATCGCCACAACGACGACGGCTATAATACCGATCGGAAGAAGAGGATTTCCCGCCCCCTTCGAAGAATTGGCCATGAGATCTCTCCTTGATTTCCTTTGGGGCGGAAACGGGGTCGCGGGCCGCGTTGTTCCCCATCTTGCCGCTTTGCCGCAGATCGGGCAAAGGGCGTCCAGAGTTCAAGGAGTGTCCGAATATGGCAGACGACAGATTGATCGTGGCCCTGGATACAGGCGACGCGCTGAGTGGACTGAACCTGGCGCAGCGGATCGGTGATGCCGTCGGGTTCTACAAGATCGGGCTTGGGATGCTGACGGGCGGCGGGCTTGCGCTGGCGCGTGAGCTTAAGGACGATCACGACAAGCGCATCTTCCTGGACATGAAACTCTTCGATATCGGCGCCACCGTTGAAGCTGCGGTTCGCGGTCTGACGCGGTTCGGCATCGATTTTCTGACCGTCCACGGGGATCCGCACGTGGTTCGCGCCGCAATGGAAGGGGCCGCGGGCAGCGAGACGCGTATTCTCGCGGTGACGATCCTGACCTCGCTGGACCGTGACGATCTGGACGCGTCCCTCATGCGTCAGGGGGACGTGACCGACCTTGTGCAGGAAAGGGCCGGACGTGCATTCGAAGCTGGCGCCGATGGCGTGATCGCGTCCCCGCACGAGGCAGCCGCGATCCGGGCCTTAGGAAGTTCTTCGGACCGTTTGATCGTGACCCCCGGCGTCCGGCCGAAAGGCGCGCTGCAGGACGATCAGAAGCGCGTGTCGACCCCACGGGCCGCGCTGGATGCCGGGGCGGATCACATCGTCGTCGGACGGCCAATTTGGCAAGCGGTGGATCCCCACGCTGCTGCTCAAGCTATCATGGACGAGATCGCAGGCTGAGTTAGGTCGCGACGCATGACCATATATTCAATCGGCGACATTCACGGGCAGTCGGGTCAACTCGACCGTGCCATTGGGCTTATCGAGCAAGACGGCGGGCCCGAGGCCCGGATCGTGTTCCTTGGCGATTACACGGATCGCGGGTCGGACAGCAAGGGCGTGCTGGACCGGTTGATCGCGGGGCGCGATGCCGGCAAGCCGTGGCGCTTCGTTCGCGGCAATCACGACCGGATGTTCATGAATTTCCTGCTGAGCGGGGAACAGCATGATAGGAACATCAAGTCAGGCCTGAGCTGGATGAACCGGCGCCTGGGTGGGCCGAAAACCTTGGAGAGCTACGGGTTGGGCGGTGCGCCCATGTTCCTTCATTCCCGGAACGGCGGTCGCGAGACGCTGGCCTCCTACGACGTGGATGGCCGCAGCCTTTCCGATCTCGAACTTGCGCAGGAAGCCCGGGTCCTTGTGCCAGAAGCCCACAAGCAGTTCCTGGCGGACCTGCCTTTGTATATCGAGGATGGACAGTATTTGTTCGTTCACGCTGGACTACGGCCCGGAATCGACCTGAAGGATCAGGTCGAAGACGATCTGATCTGGATCCGGGACGGGTGGCTGGACAGTACTAAGACGCACCCGTGGCTTGTAGTCCACGGACACACCGCTCTCGATTTCCCTCAGCACCACGGCAATCGCGTCAATCTGGACGGTGGGGCGGGTTTCGGGAATCCGCTGGTGCCCGCCGTTTTCGACGAGGACGGGGTCTTCACTTTGCACGAAGACGGACGTCGCCCCTTGCGGCCCCCAGCTTAGCCGAGGGCCGCGTCAGGAGTCAGCGCGTCTGGAGATAGTTCCAGCAGGCGAGGGCAAGCAAGGCGATCAGGATAATGAGAACGATGATGTACATGTGGTCGCTCCTTCAGGCGGTGTTCGGAACGGCTACATAGATCGCCGCCGTCCTCTTTCACGTCCCTGATTGTTAAGGTAAGAGGCCGAGTCTTCAAGAAGGAGGATCTTCATGGGCTACAAGATCGCCATCGCGGGTGCCACGGGGAATGTGGGTCGCGAAATGCTGAACATCCTGGCCGAGCGCGGTTTCCCCGCGGACGAGGTCGTTGCGCTGGCCAGCCGAAAGTCGCTGGGCACCGAAGTCAGCTATGGTGACCGGACCCTGAAAACGAAGGACCTTGATACGTTCGATTTCACCGGTTTCGACATGGCGCTGTTCGCCATCGGGTCGGATGCGACAAAGATCTATGCCCCGAAGGCGGCCAAGGCCGGGTGCGTGGTAATCGACAATTCGTCGCTGTATCGTTATGATCCGGATGTTCCACTGATCGTGCCGGAGTGTAATCCCCAGGCGATCCACGGGTATTCCAAGAAAAACATCATCGCCAATCCCAACTGTTCGACCGCTCAGATGGTCGTTGCGCTGAAGCCCCTGCACGACCGCGCGAAGATCAAGCGCGTCGTGGTGTCGACCTATCAATCCGTGTCCGGCGCAGGGAAGGAGGGCATGGACGAGCTGTGGGACCAGACCAAGTCGATCTACAACCCGACACACGACGTTCCGGCCAAGAAGTTCCAGAAGCAGATCGCGTTCAACGTCATTCCCCATATCGACGTCTTCATGGATGACGGTTCGACCAAGGAAGAATGGAAGATGGTCGCCGAAACCAAGAAGATCATCGACACCGCGATCAAGGTGCAGGCCACCTGTGTCCGGGTGCCGGTTTTTGTGGGTCATTCGGAATCGGTGAATGTCGAATTCGAGGAGTTCCTCGACGAAGACGAGGCGCGGGACATCCTGCGCGAGGCGCCGGGGATCATGGTCGTCGACAAGCGCGAGGATGGTGGCTACGTGACGCCGATTGAATGCGTCGGCGACTTCGCCACCTTCATCTCGCGTCTGCGCCAGGACTCGACGGTCGAGAACGGGCTGTCCTTCTGGTGCGTCAGCGACAATCTGCGGAAGGGCGCCGCCCTGAACGCCGTCCAGATCGCCGAGCTTTTGGGTCGTGAAGTCCTTAAGAAGGGATGAGGCGCGCAACAATCGCGTCAAATACCAAGGATTTCACGAACCGGACCGAAACTGGTCACAATTAACCAAGACTAATCGGGGGAGCCTCATAACGAAAAGGTCCTCCGATGTCTGAACTCATGATCAAAGCCCGCGAAGGTCGCCGTATCGCTCTGAGCGCAGTGCGCCGGATCGAGGACAATGTCTTCGCGGATATTCACCCGCGGTCCGACGCACAGCTTCAGCAGGTCCTGAAGCATGCCTGTTGACGCAATGGCAAATCGTCTCCCGGCAGGAGGGGACCTGAGGGGTCACTGCACGTCCCCGGGTCGGTGGACGTTCCCTCCCCAAAAGTTGGGCGGAGTATTTGCCTTGGCACCCAGAGTATATTTATCCGAGCCGCAAACCTCCCGAAACGGACGTCTCTGACGCGCTTAGAGCTAAAGGTGTGCCTGTTCGATCGGCGGTAAGGTTTGGGTTTTGCGCAAAGCTGAGAAAAATTGCCCGCGTTTAAAGCGTGCGTGCGCGGGCGACGCTGCCGTACAGTTCGGGATAAGGAAAAGTCCTTAACCTGTGAGGTGAATTGATGTCCGATATGCTGACCAAGGCTCGAAAAGGCCGTCGGGTTGCCCTGGAAGTCTCGCGGCGTCGGGAAAGAAACGTCTTTGCGGATCTGATCGTGCCCGGACCTCGAATCTAGGTCAGACTGCCACGAACTCGTCGGTCTTGGGGTCCAGCATTCGCAGGCTTCCTTCCGCAATATCATTGTGCAATCCGTGCAGGGAAAGCCGGTCTTTTTCGACGGCGTCTTTGACGAAAGGAAAAGACATGAGATTGTCGAGGGAAGTTCGAACCGCCTCGAGCTCAAGCTGGGAGACGCGTGATGCGTCGTCGGCAGCCGGATCCAGCCGCTCGAATCCCGGCAAAAGCAAGTCCATCCAGCGGCCGACGAAACTGGTCTTCTCGTTCAGTTCCGGCGCGTTTCCGGTACACATGTCGAAGCAGCCCTGAACGCCACCGCATTTGGAATGGCCCATGACGATGATGTGGGCGACGCGCAGTGCGGTCACGGCATATTCTACCGCGGCCGAGGTGCCGTGCTGGTTTCCGTCAGGTTCGTAGGGAGGCACCAGATTTGCGATGTTCCGATGAATGAAGAACTCGCCCTGTTCCGCCCCGAAGATCGACGTCACGTGAACGCGGCTGTCGCAGCACGAGATAACCATTGCACGCGGGCGCTGACCTTCTTCGGCAAGGCGGCGATACCAGCTATGGTTTTCCGAGAATGTCGTCGCCCTCCATCCATGATAGCGCTGGACGAGATATTGCGGCAGCGGTTTCGCCGGAGACATACGCTCCTCCTTGGTTTCGGTCATGTGAATGATCTAGCTGGGATCCTAGGCATTTTCCATCGCTGTGGGGTGTCCTCCTAAACTTCCCCTTAGAACTGGTATGTCACCTTACCCCGGGGATTGAGGGAGACTTGGATGAGCGTAGTGGACATACGGCTTTATGAGAATGCGCGACAGGATACCTGGCGCTTGTTCGGGATAGAAACCGATTGTGACCCGCAGGAGGGGCTGGGACGTGCCCTCGATGAGATTGCGATACAGCTGCAGCTTGTTCAGACCGCAGCAAAGGATGATGACGCTGCCCAGCTGGCGTTGTCCTGCCGCAGGATCGGCGAAGACGCGAGCGTTCTTGGCCTGAATCGGATTGCCCGCGTGGCGCGTGCGGTCGAAAAGCTGTTGCACCAGAATGATCCGAACGCATTGGCTGCGAATGTCGCTCGCCTCATGCGGCTTGGCGACGGCCTGTTCGAGGATGTATGGGGGATGCAAAACCAGCCAGGTTAGGGATTGCAGCCAAGGATCCCAGGGCTAGGGTGCCGGCACCCCGACTTGGCCCGAGGAGCACTTTGGATGGACCGACCCTCTATGAAATTCGCCTCGGAGACCGAAGGGGCACGGCCGATCCATGTCCTCAGGCCAGAAGACTTCGAGGCTTGGTCGGTAAACCAGACAGAGGCGACGCGCATTTGGGTCTCGGCCCTAGCGTTCGAGGCGCGGGCGGGGCAGACGCTGGTCTTGCCCGGCACGGACGGTGCGCCAAGCGCGGCTCTCGTCGGGCTGGGGGCGAAAGCCCGGAACGGAAGGCAGCGTTTTTCCGTAGCGGCGGCCAGAGCCGAGCTGCCCGCCGGTATCTGGCGCATCGCCACCCACCTTCCCGGCGAAGAGATGGCCGAAGCTGCTCTCGGATGGCTCTTGTCGGGTTACAGGTTCGACCGTTTTGCCGAAGCCAAGACACCGAAGGCCATGCTTGTGGCCCCTGACGGGGTCGATGCCGCCCGGATCGAGGCCATCGCGGCCGGAGAGGCGTTGACCCGCGACCTGATCAATACGCCGGCCCGGGACATGGGGCCCGCGGATCTTGCCGCATCTGCGCAGGCATTGGGAAAGGCTTTCGGTGCTGAGGTCGTCGTGCGGAGCGGCGCCGAGATCGCCGAAGGCTTCCCCCTGGTTCAGGCCGTCGGGCAGGCGGCCGGTCCTGATCGCGGCCCTCGGCTGATCGAAATGCGGTGGGGCCAATCTGGCCCACGGGTCACGCTTGTGGGGAAGGGCGTCTGCTTCGATACGGGCGGCCTGAACCTCAAGCCCGGCGCATCCATGGGACTGATGAAGAAGGACATGGGCGGCGCGGCGACGGTCCTGGGTCTGGCACACATGATCATGGCGCTAGGCCTTGATATCCAGCTTCGCGTTCTCATTCCGGCTGTCGAGAATGCCGTCTCGGGCGAGGCGTTCCGCCCCGGCGACATCTTGCCTTCGCGCCTCGGTCCGACGGTCGAGGTCAACAATACCGACGCGGAAGGACGCCTGGTTCTGGCCGATGCGTTGGCGCTTGCCTGCGAGGAAGACCACGACCTTTTGGCATCGATGGCGACTCTGACCGGCGCGGCGAGAGTGGCAGTGGGGCCGGACTTGGCCCCGTTCTATGTCGATGACGACGATGTCGCGTCCGAGTTGATGGCATCCGGACGTCGTGTGCGCGACCCGCTTTGGCGGATGCCGTTTTGGGACCCTTACGAGACCATGATCGAGCCCGGTATCGCAGATCTGGACAATGCGCCCTCGGGTGGATTCGCAGGCTCGATCACGGCAGCCTTGTTCTTGCGGCGGTTCGCAAGGCCTTCGCCGCGATACGTCCATTTCGACATCTACGGCTGGAATCCGACCGCGGCCCCGGCGCGTCCGAAGGGCGGCGTCGGCCAAGGTGCACGGGCGCTGCTTGAACTGATTGCGGGAATGGCATGACCGACCGCCGATTGACCCCTGCCAATGGCCGTGTCGCGGCAAGGGAACTTGCAGGCCGGGTCGAGGCCGAGCGGTTCGTCGCCCCCGAAGCGGCCTCGGTCTTGGCCCCCGTGGCCGATCTCTGGGCCACGCCCGAAGCCCGGGCGCGGGACCGCCAGATCTTGCGCGGTGAAGCGGTGGACATCTACGAGCGTCACCTGGGCATGGCGTTCCTGCGGGCCCGCAAGGATGGATATGTCGGCTATGTCCCCGAGGGCGATCTGGGCGCCCCGCTGGACGCAACCCATATCGTGGGGGTGCCTGCGACACATCTGTATCCCGCGCCGGACATGAAACAGCCGGCCGTGATGCGCCTGTCCTTCGGGGCCCGGCTTAGGGTCGTTGCCGGATCGGACCGTTTCTTCGAAACCGCGGATGGCCTGCATGTGCCCCGCCCGCATCTGTCGCCCGCGAACAGGGCGTTCACCGATCCGGCCAGCGTCGCGCAGCTGTTCTTCGGGGTGCCATATCTTTGGGGCGGGAACTCGATCGACGGGATCGACTGTTCCGGCCTGATCCAGGCGGCGTGCATCGCCTGCCACATCCCGTGCCCGGGGGACAGCGATCTGCAGGAAGGCGTTCTCGGGCGTCCCCTGACGGACGAGGCGGCGCGAAGGGGCGATCTGTATTTCTGGAAAGGCCACGTCGCCATGGCCGTGGATGACGAGGTTCTGATCCACGCCAACGCCCACCACATGGCCGTGAATTACGAGCCCATCGCCGCCGCGATCGCGCGGATCGATGCGCAGGGCGACGGACCTGTCACCTCGCGCCGCCGATTGGACTGATCATTCGATGGCGCGGATCAGCTTGCGGTCCAGGACGCCGAGGACCGCGCGCAAGTCGCTGCCGCGTTTGAGGATTTGGCCGTCCATGCCGATGACCGAATACTGGCCCTGCCGGCTGCGCAGCTTCGGGCGTTTCTCGATCCGGTAGATCGGATGCTCGGCCGTGCGGCGGAAGATGGAAAAGACGGCCACATCCTTCAGGAACGACATGCCGTAGTCGCGCCATTCCCCGGCGGCGACGGCGCGGCCGTACAGACCCAGGATCAGGTTTAGTTCCATCCGATCGAAGGCGACTTGGGCGTGGGGATCGGGCCGCCCGGGAAACGGGGTGGGGGTCATCACGGTCATCTTTGAAAGGTGGGGTAGTGTCGCTCACTTGGCAAGGTGCCATGTCAGCACCGTTGGGCTGTCGCGGAATTGCCCCTGGCGCTTCCGATTTCTGCCATGACGATGTGGCATACGCGGCGGATAGCAAAAGGTGCTACTCCGATGCCGTGGTTTCGTGCCCCCACATGGCTGCGGCATCGGGGATTTTCCTGTCCTTCCTATCCTTCGGTCCGACCGCGGCCGGGAGGACTCGACTCAAGCCCCGATTCGGCGCTAGCCGGACAGAACTTAACGTGAACATCCTGCTGCCACGGGACGCTCATGATGCATCGCCGGATACTTTCCCTCTGGTTTCCACGCCTTGGCGCGGAACGCCTTTTACGTCGCCTGGATACCCCTTTGGGCGGACCCTTCGCGCTGGTTGCTGACCGGGGCGGGGCGCAAGTGCTTGTCAGCCTCGACGCCGGGGCCGAGGGGGCCGGGCTTTCCGTGGGGCAAGGGCTTCGGGATGCGCGTGCAATGTGCCCCGACCTGACCACCCGGTGGGAGGTGCCCGAGGCCGAGGCCGCCTTTCTTTCGGCGCTCAGGCGGTGGGCGGGGAAGTTCAGTCCTTGGGTGGCCGAAGCGCCACCCGACGCCTTGATGGTGGATTTGACGGGGTGTGCGCATCTGTTCGGGGGTGAGGCCGAGCTTCTGAGGCAGATCGAGTTTGATTGCGCCGACCTGCGGCTGACCGTGCAAAGCGGGATCGCCGATACTGTCGGCGCGGCTTGGGCGCTTGCCCGTCATGGGGGGCGGGGGATCGTGGCCAGCCGCTCGGGCGATGCCATTGATCAAGAGGCACCGGCGACCCGGTCGCGTGCCGTGAAACGGCGCCATTGGGAACGTGGGGGGGCCGCGCCGGCAGGGGCGCGCGGCCAGTTCCCATTGGGTGCGGGGCGGATCGCGCCGCCGGGGGGCACGCGGACCGCGCTTGCAGCACTGTCCGTTGCCGCCCTGCGGTTGGAGCCTGCCACGGTGGCCGAGCTGGGGCGGCTGGGGTTGCGCCGGATCGAGGATCTGGCCAATCAGCCGCGGGCCGCGCTGGCCCGTCGGTTCGGACAGCATCTGGTGCAGCGTCTGGACCAGGCCTTGGGCACCGCGCCCGAGCCCGTGTCGCCCGCCCGGCCCGATCCACATTTCGCGGTCCGGATGACCCTGCCTGATCCGATCGGTCTGGAAGAAGACGTGATGGCCGCCGTCGACCGGATTCTGCCGGTGCTCTGTGCGCGCTTGAAAGAAAAGGGGCGCGGGGCGCGGCAGGTGCGGCTGGAATGCCACCGCGCCGATCATACGATGGGCAAGGCCGAGATCGGGCTGGCGCGCCCCTCTTACGAGCCTGAGCGGCTGCGGTCGCTGATCGCCATGAAAGTCTCCGAGATCGAGGCGGGCTTCGGCATCGACACGGTGCGGATCGTGGCCCACGGGACCGAACCTGTGTTCGAGCGTCAGCATCGCGGCCATGCCGACGCGGCCGAGGATGCAAAGGCGCGGCTGACGGGAGTGCCGATGGACGATCTGATCGGCCGGCTGGGCGCGCGCATCGGGCTTGAACGCATCACCCGCACCCATCCCGCCGACAGCCATATCCCCGAGAAGGAGGCGCAAATCCTTGCCGCGGCCTGGTCCGAACCTGCGCAGCACTGGCCCGCTCTGCCCGTGCAGCGACCCTATCTTCTGTGGCCGTCCGAAGCCGTTGGGGCGCCGGACACGCCGCGCCCCCCGGAGGCGTTTCGCTGGCGCAACCGCGACATGTCCGCCGTGGCGGCAGAGGGGCCTGAGCGGATCGCGCCCGAGTGGTGGCTGGACGATCCGGCATGGCGAACCGGGGTACGCGACTACTGGCGCGTCACCTGCATCAGCGGAGAGCGGCTGTGGCTGTACTATGCGCACGGGGCGGGGCTGTCGGCGGGGTGGTTCTGCCAGGGGGCGTTCGCGTAAGGCCTTGCAGCGAAGGGCGCGGCGAACTTGTCCGGGGGGTGGGGCGGCCTACCGTCTAGACCCAGTGATCACAGGAGAGTTCCCATGGCCGACACCGTGCTGCATGGCTTCAGCGGCTCCACCTACGTTCGGACCGCCCGTATCATCCTGCACCGCAAGGGTGTGGAGTACGAGCAGAACCCCGTCAACGTGCTGGAGGGGGAGCCCAAGGGCGAAGAGCATCTGAAGCGCCACCCCTTTGGCAAGGTTCCCGTCCTCGACATCGACGGGCATCGAATCCGCGAGACGGACGCGATCGTCACCTACTTGGAAGCCTCGCGCGAGGGGCCGTCGGCCATTCCCGAAGGCGCCTGGGACAAGACGCGCTGCCAAGAGGTGATCTCGCTGATCCACGGATACGGCTATGATGCGCTAGTCGGGACGGCGTTCTATCACATCATGCCGTCATTCATTGGCGACCCGTCAGAGGCGCAGCATCAGCAGACGCTGGACGCCGCCATGACGTTCATGCGGCTAGTGGGCGAGATTAAAGGCAGCGATCCCTGGCTGGCCGGGCCGTATTGTTCGCTGGCGGATTACTACCTTGGACCAATCGTCTTCTACATCATGACGACGCCACATGGGGATGCATTGCTCGAGGCCGGGGGCCTTCAGGACTGGTGGGCGCGACTTTCGGAGGACGAAGCCCTCAAGGCAACCGAACCCGACATGGGCTGAGGTCGCCGCGCAAGCCTACCCGCAATAGGCGCGGGTAAGGGTGCCGTCGGCGTCGGTCTTCAGGTTCAGGCGTCCCTCGACATAGTCCATCGTCACCATGTCGTTCGGGCCGATCACCCGGCGCCCTTCAGGGCCGGTTGCGTCGACCTCTGCCACGGGGGTTCCGATCCGGGCAGACACGCGCTCGGCCACCGCTTCGCAGGTATCCGGCGTGGCCTGGGGGGCCGTAACCTGACAGGCGGCAAGCGGCAGGATCAGAAAGACGATGCGCAGCATATCAATCCCCAATCGTAAGCTTCCCGGTCCAACGGGCGCCTCGCGATACCGTTCCGGGCCGTGTTCCGGGTTTGACAATCCGCCCCCCCTGCGACACGGACGAGAAGGTATCCTTCGCCTGGGAGAGGCCCAATGCCCAACCGCGACCGCCCGCTTTACGCAGTCCTGATCGACGCCGACAACATCCCGGCGAAATATGCCGACCCGATCCTGAAAGAGATCACCAAGTTCGGGGAACCGGCCTTGCGGCGGGTCTATGGCGACTGGTCGTCGGGTCGGCTGAACAACTGGTCCAAGACGGTGCGAGACCTGGGCCTCGTCGCGCATCAGGAGACGGCGAACACCGTCGGCAAGAACGCCAGCGACATCGGCCTGGTGATCGACGCGATGGACATCCTGCATACCGGCAGGTTCGACGGGTTTGTCCTCGTCAGCTCGGATTCCGACTTCACCGCCCTGGCCAACCGCGTGCGCGAGAACGGGCTGGACGTGATCGGCATCGGCGAGAAGAAGGCACCCGAGGCGCTGCGCAACGTGTGCAACCGATTCATTCTGATCGAGAACATCGTGGACGAGCCGGTGCAGCCCAAGACCGCCGACTCGGGCCGTGCGCCGTCCGGCAAGGTCGCACCGATCGAGGCAGTGCCCCTGATCCTTCAGGCGATGGACCGGATCGAGCAGGATGACGAGTGGTATGCGCTGGGCCAGATTGGGCAGTACATCACGGCCGAACACCCGGATTTCGACACCCGGACCTATGGCAAAAGAAAGCTGAGCGATCTGGTGACCGAGCTGAAGCGGTTCGAAGCGAAGAAAATCGGCAACCAGTTGCACCTGCGCCGGGTCGACTAAGGGCGCTCAGATCCCGTAGCGGGCAAGCCAAGTTTCGACAGCGCCGTCGAGGATACGTTTGCGCTCGGCCTCGGTGAAATCGGGCTGAAGACGTAGGCAAAGGCGGGGGAAAACCTCGGCTTTGCACAGTTCGGCGAACTGGTGCGCAGCCAGGGTCGGATCGTCGATCTTGAGCTCGCCGCGCGCGATGGCCTGATCGAAGTAGTCCGTCAGTAATTTTTCCAGCATTCCGGGACCGTTGTCCCAGAAGGCGCGCCCGATCTCGGGGAACCTTTCGCATTCTGCAACGCAAATTCTGAATACTTGCTGCCCCGTTTCCGAAAATATGAAGCCCATCAAGGCCGCGCCTGTCTTGGACAGAACTTCGCGCGGGCTGGCGGTGAAATCGATCTTGTCGACCGATTCTACAGCCTGCCGCCGGCATTCCAGGGACGCTACTTCAACGAACAGTAAGCGCTTGTCGGGGAAGTAACTGTACAAGGTGGCCTTGGACACGCCGGCACGCTTGGCAATCGTGTCAACGCTTGCCCCTTCGAAACCGTCCGACATGAACACGTCTCGGGCGCCTTCGACGACCTGATCGTATTTCCGGCCCTTCTTGATCCGTGCCTCGACGTTCATTCCGTCTTCCCCTCACTCGAACGCCCGGCAACACTAGGCGGACGAAAAGTGGCCCGGCAATCTTTGGCCACCCACCGTTCAGATGGGTCCGCGAGTAGGGGTCTTCAAGCCAGCAAGTCTATCACTGATCCCCACAAGCGGCACCAGGGATAGAGTGCTGCCGGCCCTCGGGCTGCATTGATACTGAAGGGGAAACCGGCACCGCGTAGGGGACTTCGGAGAGGTTGGCGGGTGATCGGAGTGAAAGAAGCGCAGCTGGCAGGACGGCGCCCTGGATGAAAACGAAATCCGTGGAACGCCCCGATCAGCTTTAATAGAAGTTTACCATAACGTAATCTTGGCTATGTCAGAAGGGTTTGTCGCGCTGCCGTTTCATGAAACGCTCTTTCGTGGTGAGCGGACAAAGCCGCGGCGTTCGGCGCAGTGGTGCTGGTTCTTCCGGGGAATGCGTTGACGCCCGAAGCCTGCGGGTTTTCAAGTGCCATGCGAAACCACCGGAGGGACGGCGATGGAGACCAAATCGGAAAACGTGTGTTTCGGGGGCATGCAGGGTGTTTATTCCCACGCCTCCGCGGCCACGGGGCGCGACATGACCTTCGGTCTGTTCCTGCCGGAAGAGGCCAGGGACGGACCGGTGCCGGTCTTGTGGTATCTGTCTGGTCTGACCTGCACGCACGAAAATGCAATGACCAAGGCCGGTGCGCAGGCATGGGCGGCCGAATTCGGGATCGCGCTGGTCTTTCCCGATACCTCTCCGCGTGGGGAAGGCGTCGCGGATGACGACAGTTTCGACATGGGGCAAGGCGCGTCGTTCTACGTGAACGCGACGCAGGATCCCTGGGCCAAACATTTCCGCATGTGGGACTATGTGACCGAGGACCTGCCGGAGCTGCTGTTCGAGGAGTTCGCACTCGATCCCGAGCGACAGGCGATCACCGGGCACTCGATGGGGGGGCACGGTGCGCTGACCATCGGCATGGGGCTTGGGAGCTCGCGGTTCCGCTCGATCTCGGCCTTTAGCCCGATGTGCCGTACGATGGACAGCGATTGGGGCACGCGGCAGCTGGGCCTGTATCTGGGCGAGGACCAGGATGCGTGGACGCCGCATGACGCCAGCCACGTCATGCGAGAGAAAGGATTCGACGGGCCGGTGTTGGTAGATACCGGGACGGCGGATCAGTTCTGGGACAAGCTGAAGCCCGGCGCCTTGGCGGCCGCTATGACCGATCGCAAGCAGCCAGGCGCATTCCGTCTCCAGCCGGGGTACGACCATAGCTATTTCTTCGTATCGTCGTTCATCGAAGATCACATGCGCTTCCATGCCGAGGAACTGTATCGGTGAAAGCCACCCCGGGAAGACGCGCATGATCTACGTCGATGCAGATGCCTGCCCCGTCAAGGCCGAGGTCGAGGCGGTCGCAACGCGGCATGGCACCGCGGTCGCAATGGTGTCCAACGGGGGACTGCGCCCGTCGGGCAATCCGCTGGTCGAAATGGTTTATGTGACTGAAGGGCCCGACGAGGCCGACAAATGGATCGCCGAAAGGTGCGGGGCCGGCGATGTCGTGATTACAAGCGATATTCCGCTGGCATCGAAGGCGGTTTCGGCGGGGGCCTGCGTGCTGAAACCGAATGGTGAAGTCCTGACCGAGAGGAATGTGGGTCAGGCCCTTGCCACCCGCGACCTGATGTCGGACTTGAGGGCGGCGGATCCGTTCCGGCAGGGCGGCGGCAAGCCGTTCGGCAAGGCCGATCGGGCACGGTTCCGCGACGCGCTGGAACGCGTGGTGCGGCAGGCAAAGGGAAGCTGACGATGGCGGTTGATCTGGTCGTGTTCGATATCGGGAATGTCCTGCTGAACTGGGACCCCGAGGGATATTACGATCGGGCCATGGGTCGGGTCGCCCGGGTCCGCCTGTTTCAGGAAGTTCCCTTGAACGAGATGAACCTTTCCATTGATGCTGGCGCCCCTTGGCATCAGACGGTCGAGGAAACTGCAGAGAAATACCGTCGCTGGAAGCCCGAGATCCTGGCCTGGCGTGATAATTGGGGGAAGATGGCCAGCCCCCTGATCGACGAAAGCGTGGCGATGCTGCGTGCGCTCCGGGCGAAAAGGATCCCCGTCTGGTCCCTGACCAATTTCGGACGCGAAACGTTCGATTATGCCTGTTCCGTCTATCCCGCGCTGACCGAGTTCGATGGGGCCGTCGTCTCTGCCCATATCGGCATAGTGAAGCCCGACCCGGGGATATACGAGGCGCTGGAGCGCGAGACGGGGATCGCGCCAGGGCGCATCCTGTTCACGGACGACAAGCGCGAGAATATCGCCGCTGCGGCTGCGCGGGGCTGGCAGGTCCACCATTTCGACGGACCCCGAGGCTGGGCCGACCGGCTGGTGGCTGAAGGCTTGTTGTCGCCCAGCGAGGCCCGGGCGGCGTAAATCGCCGCACCGCGGAACGCCTTTCCAACGGCCTCGTTGACGGGTCGACATATTTGGAAAAGGGGGTCCGCAATGGATCTGGATATCAAGGGCAAGCGCGCCCTCATCACCGGCGGCTCGGGCGGGATTGCCGCTGCCGTCGCCAAGGTTCTTCACGAGGAAGGCGTTCACCTGACGCTGACCGATCTTGAAGAGGACGGCGTGAAGGCGTCCGCCGCGAAGATCGGGGATGACGTCGATGCCATTGCAGCGGACATGACCGACACCGACGATCTGGATGCCCTTGCCGAACGTGTGATTGACAATGGCGGGGTCGACATCGTCTTCCACTCGGCCGGCGTGACGGGCGAAAAGGGCGACCCGCTGGAGATGACGGACGAGGAATATCACCGCGTCTGGGAAACCAATTTCATGTCAGCGGTGCGCGTGTCCAAGCGGTTCGTTCCCCACATGGCCGACAAAGGTTGGGGGCGTTTCGTCTGTGTCACGTCCGAAAATGCGATCCAGCCCTATTGGGACGAAGCGGTCTACAATACGGCAAAGGCCGCGCTTCTGAATTGGGTGAAAGGTGCCAGTCAGGTCTACGGGCCGAAAGGCGTTTTGATGAACACCGTCGCACCCGCGTTCATCGAAAGCCCGATGACCGACATGATGATGGACCAGCTGGCCGAGAGCAAAGGCGTTTCGCGCGAGGAAGCTATTGCAGAGTTCCTAGAAACGGAACGTCCGTATCTGAAGCTCGGTCGTCGCGGCAAACCGGAAGAAGTTGCGGTCGTCGCGGCACTTCTGTGCTCGAACAGGGCCACCTTCACGAATGGTTCCGCCTTCCGCGTGGATGGCGGCTCCGTGGAATCCGTAAACGTTTAACCAGTGAAAGGAGCAGACTCATGAGTGATGTCGTCAGTGATCCGAAGATCAAACCACAGGCCCAGGATACGATGCCGGGCCGCGAGTACGAGATGGATCCGGCCCCCGACTGGAAGCCTCGGTTCCCCGGTGTCGGAAAGCTGGATGGCAAGGTCGCCCTCATCACGGGTGGTGATTCCGGCATTGGCCGGGCCGTTGCGGCCTTGTTCGCGCGGGAAGGCGCGAGAATAGCCATCGCCTATCGCTCGGAAAGCCGCGATGCCGAGGACACCAAGATGATCGTCGAAGACGAAGGCAGCGAATGTCTGACCTTCGAAGGTGACTTGGGCGACAAATCCCATGCCGCCAAGGTGGTCGAAGAGACCGTGGCCCATTACGGCAAGCTCGACGTCGTGGTGAACAACGCGGCCCAGCAATATATCGACTGGCCTATTGACGAAGAGCTGTCGGAAGAGCGCCTGGACGACATGCTACGCTCGAACATCAAGAGCTACTTCCACGTCACCCAGGCCGCGCTGAAACACCTGAAGGAAGGTGCGACTATCGTGAACACCACCAGCGTCAATGCCTTCAAGGGCAACGACAGCCTGGTTGGCTATTCCACGACCAAGGGGGCGGGCCTCGCGTTCTCACGATCGATTGCCTCGGCGTTGGCTGACAAGGGCATCCGGGTGAACGCCGTGGCACCGGGTCCCGTGTGGACACCGTTCATCCCCGGATCGATGCCGCCCGACATGGTCGAGGATTTCGGGTCGGGCACACCGCTTGGCCGGGCTGGCCAACCGTGGGAGATCGCGACGGCCTTCCTGTTCCTCGCGGGGCCGGACGGCAGCTATTTCACCGGCCAGACGCTTCATCCGAACGGCGGGAAGATCGTTGGCGCCTAGACGGATGTGGCCGGATGCGCCTCTGATCTACAATCTCTACCCCCGGTCGTTCAACGACACGAGCGGCTCGGGGGAGGGCGACCTGAAGGGCGTCATAGAAAAGCTCGACCATGTTGCTTCGTTGGGCGTGGATGCGATATGGGTCGGGCCTTTCTTCATTTCTCCTCTTGCCGATGGCGGCTACGACATTGCCGACCATCGGACAGTGGACCCTCGATACGGGACCCTCGACGATTTCGACGATCTCGTCCGCGAGATCCACGACCGCGGCATGCTGGTGATGATCGACCAGGTGTTCAATCACACCAGCGCCGAGCACGCTTGGTTCCAAGCGTCGATCGACGGGGATGAGGAGAAGGCCGACTGCTACGTCTGGCGCGACCCCAAGCCGGACGGGACGCCGCCCAACAACTGGATCAGCCAGTTCGGCATGCCGGCCTGGACCTGGAACCACCGTCGGCAGCAATACTATCACCACCAGTTTCTGTCTTGTCAGCCGAACCTGAACCTGCGGAATGACCTTGTGAAGACCATGTTCCGCGAGACCATGGAGTTCTGGCTGGATCGCGGCGTGGACGGCTTCCGCTTTGACGTGGTCACGGCCTATCTGTTCGACGAAGATATGCCGGACAATCCCCCGGCCCGACCCGTGGTTCTGTCAAAGGTCACCGGGCCGAACCACAACCCCTATTCCTACCAGGATCACGTCTACGACCTGCTGCAAGGCGACGGCGCGGCGTATACCGAGAACATGCGCAAATGGGCCGGGAAGGACATCTACCTTCTGGGCGAAAGCAACACCGGCAACCAGTCCGTCGAGGTTGCGCAGAGCTTCACCCGGGAAGGCAGGTTGGATGCGTGCTATACCACAGACCCGATGCAGGTTGGCAACGACCCGATTGCCCTGATGAACATCCTCAAGGCGCTGGACGGGGATTGGTGCACGCCGTGGTGGTTCACCTCGCACGATCAGCCGCGCCATATCTCGCGGTTGGGGGACGGCTCGGATGCGTGCGCCAGGTTCTACGCGACGCTTTTGGCGGTTCTTCCGGGCGCGGCCATCATGTTCCAGGGAGAGGAGCTGGCCCTGCCACAGCCGACCCTCGCCAAGGCGGAAACGACAGACCCTTTCGATCTGCTCTACTGGCCCGATGCACCCGGGCGCGAGGGGCCAAGGGTTCCGATGCCATGGAAGTCGCGGAAGAAGAATTACGGGTTCACCACGGGCGATCCATGGCTGCCGATGCGGTGGGAACGGGATCGCTGCGTTGACCAGCAGGAAGGTGCCGAGGATAGCGTCCTGAACTATTATCGCCGCGCCATGGCGTTTCGCAAAGAGGTTCGCTTGAACGCCCCCGACAAGCTGCGCGTCGATGCCTCGACCTCCGCGATGAGTCTTCGTATCGCGCGCGGGGGCAAGGACTGGATGGTCGTTCTGAATTTTTCGACGACCGAGTCCCTTCCTGTCCCGACCCGTTCCGCAGACACGCCGGTCCTGCAAACCGGCTGGGACGGACGGCGGCTGCTGCCGTGGGGGGCGGCCGTGTGGGAAGGCCTGGACGAAGAGGTCGGCGCGTCCTGCGGCTGAGAGCGGTGGCGTCAGGACCCGACGGCGCGTCGGTACGCGTCGCGCGCGACACAACGGTCGGTATAGGCCGCAAAACTCTCGGGAAGCTCGAACTTGGCCACGCGGGCCCAGATCCCGCAATGCGCGGCAAGCATGTCAGGCACAGTGAAGGCCTCGCCCATCAGGAAAGGCCCTTCGGCGCGCTCCATGAGCCGCGCGGCATTGCGCGAGAACTCCCACCGCAGCGATGGCTTGATGTCCCGGACGCGGTGCTCCTCGGGCAGGATGAAGCTGTGGCGCGCGGCGGTCCACAGGATCGCGTCCAGCTCGTCGTTGATCTGCTGGGTCAAGGCATCCTGACGGGCGCGGTCCAGCGTTCCGGCAGGTGCGGTCAGCTTGCCCGTGTGGTCGGTAAGGAATGTCAGGATCGCGGTCGAGTCGGTGATCACCGTTCCATCCACGTCGAGGGCGGGCACCTTTCCGGTGGGAGATGCCTCTAGCGCGTCTTTCGTGCCAGCCACGCAGTCGACGTGCTCGAAGGAAAGGCCCAGTTCCTCAAGCATCCAGATCACCCGCATCGCCCGGGTTGTCTTCTGTCCGTAAAGCGTAAGCTTCATCGTCGCCCCATCATCGAAAGCCGGATCAACGTCCGTTCCATCAACGCCATCTGGGGGGCTTTTGCCGTGGAACGCAAGGCGAGGTCGGTGTCGGTCAGGATATGCAGCGCGTCCTCGATCCGTCGCAGGCCAAGGCGCTGGGCCTGCCGCAAGATCGCATCGCGGCGGGGGCCATAGACAGGAGGACGCAGCTTGCCCACCCCGGCACCCGGCCCGCCAGGATCGGCGGAGGCCGTATGCAGCGTGCGATAATGGCGGGTCGCGGCGATGATCAGCGCAACGGGTTGGGCGCCCTGTGCTTCCAGCCGCGTCAGGATCGGCCCGATCTCGGCCGTGCGCCCGTCGGCGGTGGCGTGCAGGATGTCGTCCAGATCGGCTTCGGTGGATGCGGGGGCGCAGGCGGCGACGTCGCCGGCGGTCAGCGGGTCCGCGTCGCCATACTTGTAGAGGCCGATCTTGCCGATCACCTGCTTCAAGTCGCCCGGCCCGAGTTCGGCCGCCAGCGCCATGATCGCGGCGGTCGCATCCAGGTCCGGCTTCAGTCCCGCCTCGGACAGCCATTTGTCGATCTCCGCCCGGTCAGGCGGCGCGTCGTAGATCGCGATGGCGGCGGCCTGCGGGTGCTTCTCGAATGCCTTGCGGATGGGCGAGGTCGGTTTCAGCGACCCGGCCGTGACGACCACATGCGCATCTCCCGGGCGCCAATCGGTCAGCGCGCCGGCGATCTGGTCGGCGACATTGGCGGTCGCATCCTCGACGAAGGCGACGCGGGGCCCGGGGAAGAACCCTTGCGCGGCCAGCGCATCGGCCAGCAGCGACTTTTCTTTGCGCAGATCGGCGGCGGGAATGCGGGTAAGACGCATCTCCTCGTCCGCGTTCGGCCCGGCGAGATTGGCGATCAGTTCCTGACGTTTCAGCGCGACGCGCATGGCATCCTCGCCATAGATCAGTGTGCCTGGGCGCCCCTCCGGCGGTTTCGCAATCCAGGCGTTGCCGTCGCGGGTGTTGAGTTTCATTGCTGCCAGTCGGGCGCCGTGGCCAGAAGGTCCGCCACGATCGAATCCGCCAGAATGGTCATCAGTCGTTCGCCCGCGTCGCGTCGTGCCTCGCGGATCGAGACGTAGCTGCCGACATAGGGCTCGCCGGGGTCGGGGGTGTTGTCCGGGTCGATCAGCGGCGAGGAATAGCTGGTGAAGTTGGTCAAATCCGCGCGGCGCAAGGTCTGGTCCGTGGATCGGTCGATCAGGCGATAGCGAATCCGCCCCACAAGCTGCTCTCGCGCGGTCGAGGATTGGGTGTTTCGCCCCAGGCGCCTGTCGGAGATGCTGACGTCCAGTGCCAGCCGATATTGCGCGTCGTTCGGTCTGCCCAACCGTTCTTCCAGTCGGGTCACGAGAAGATAGCCCGCTTCGTCCTCGGGCTCGTCCACAAGGATTTGCCCCGTCAGGCCCCGCGCGACACCGGCGGGACCGTAGACGGGGGTGAAGCCACAAGCGGGCAGCGCGACCAGCGCGGTCAACACGCTGCGCCGCCCCCATGTCTTGCTTGCGTCAGATGACGACATTCACGATCTTTCCGGGCACCACGATCACCTTCTTAGGCGTAGCACCGTTCAGCGATCTTTGCACGGCATCCGATGCCAGCGCCCGCGCCTCGACCTGGTCCTTGGGCATGTCGCGGGGCACGCGCATTTCGTCCCGGCGCTTTCCGTTGACCTGAATGGGCATGGTCACCTCATCCTCGACCAGCATCGCGGGATCGGCCTTTGGCCAGGGCGCCGTAGCGATCAGGCCTTCCCCGCCCAGCATCTGCCAAAGCTCCTCGGACAGGTGGGGCGTCATGGGCGACATCAGTTGTGCCAACGTCCGCGCGGCGGCGACCTGCGCTGTGCGGCCGGCTTTCGACTTCTGCAGCGTGTTGGCGAACGCATAGAGCCGCGCGATGGCCGCGTTGAAGCCGAAGGACTCGATACCCATGGTCACGTCATGGGTCGCCTTGTGCATCTCGCGCAGCAGGTCTTCGTCGCCTTGCCCCGTTTCGGGCGCATCGCGCGCGCCCTCGGCGATGCGCCACACGCGGGCGAGGTGCTTCGACGCGGCCTCGGCCCCCGCATCCGTCCATTCCACGTCGCGCTCGGGCGGGCTGTCGGACAGGACGAACCAGCGCGCGGTGTCCGCGCCGAAGCGGTCGATGATCTCGACCGGGTCGACGACGTTGCGCTTGGATTTCGACATCTTGGCCGAGGGGATAACCCTTACACCCCACTCGGTGTCTTGGTCTTCGAGTAATTGGTCTTCAAGGGCGAGCTGATCCTCTCCTCGGCCAGCTTCGTTTAAGCGACTTCGCAAAACCGCGACGCGCTTTCCGTCTTTCGTGAAGGGCACAACGTCAGATGGCAGATAGTAGCGAACCCTCTCGCCTTGTGGGAAGACTTCGGGACCAACAAGCTGGTTCGCATAGATCTCGTGCGTGACCATCCCTTGTGTGAAGAGGGCGTCGAATGGCTCCTTTGCGCTGGCGGGCAGGTGGCCGCCCTCGTGCATCGCGCGGGCGAAGAAGCGCGAGTACAGAAGGTGCAGGATCGCGTGCTCGACCCCGCCGATATACTGGTCGACATTCATCCAGTACGAGGCCTCATCGGGGTCGGTCGGCGTCGTCGCCCCGGGCGACGTGAAGCGAGCATAGTACCACGACGAGTCGACGAAGGTGTCCATCGTGTCGGTCTCGCGCGTCGCGGCCGCCCCGCATTTCGGGCAAGGCACGTCGCGCCAAGTCGGATGCCGGCCCAGAGGATTGCCCGGGGTATCGAAATCGATGTCGCGGGGAAGCTCGACCGGCAGGTTCTCCTTCTTTTCGGGCACCACCCCGCAGGTGTCGCAATGCACGACCGGGATCGGGCAGCCCCAGTAACGCTGGCGGGAAAGGCCCCAGTCGCGCAGGCGGAACTTGGTGACGCCGGTGCCCCAGCCTTCGGCTTCGGCACGATCAATTGCCGCGTCGATCGCGGCGCCCCCCGTCTGCTCGGCGTCGCCCGCGACGATGCGGGTATAGCGCACGAGTTCGGTCTTGGGGGGCACGAAGGGTTCGCCCTGATCCTCGGGCGCGGTGTGGGGACCGTTGACGGGCACGAAGGTGGACTTGATAGGCAGGTCGTATTTACGCGCGAATTCCAAGTCGCGTGCGTCATGCGCCGGGCAGCCGAAGATCGCGCCGGTGCCGTATTCCATCAGGATGAAATTCGCCACGAACACGGGCAGCGTCCATTGCGGATCCAACGGGTGGACCGCCTGAAGCCCGGTGTCGAAGCCGCGTTTCTCGGCCTTCTCGAGCTCTTCCTCGGCGGTGCCCATCTTGCGGCATTCGGCGTTGAAGGCGGCCAGCTCGGGATTGTCGGCCTCAAGCTCCTTCGCCAGCGGATGGTCGGGCGAGATACCCACGAAGCTGGCGCCCAGAAGCGTGTCGGGGCGAGTAGTGTAAACCTCGATCAGGTCGTCGCGGTCCTTCAGGCCGAACGGGAATTGCAAGCCGCGCGACTTGCCGATCCAGTTCTTCTGCATCGTCTTGACCTTGTCCGGCCAATTGTCGAGCGTATCGAGTGCCGAAAGAAGCTCGTCCGAGTAGGTCGAGATGCGGAAGAACCACTGGGTCAGTTCGCGCCGCTCGACCAGGGCGCCGGATCGCCAGCCGCGCCCGTCCTCGACCTGTTCGTTGGCCAGCACCGTCATGTCGACGGGATCCCAGTTGACCACCGCGTTCTTGCGATAGACCAGATCCTTCTCCAGGAAGTCGATGAACATGGCCTGCTGCTGACCGTAATACTCCGGATCGCAGGTGGCGAATTCGCGGGACCAGTCCAGCGTCAGACCCAGCCGGGCGAACTGGGCCTTCATGTTGTCGATATTGGCATAGGTCCAGTCGCCGGGATGAACCTTTCGCTCCATCGCGGCATTCTCGGCCGGCAGGCCGAAGGCGTCCCAGCCCATCGGATGCAAGACGGCGTGGCCGGTGGCCAGCTTGTAGCGCGCGACCACGTCGCCCATCGCATAGTTGCGCACGTGGCCGATATGCAGGTTCCCGGACGGGTAGGGAAACATTTCGAGGACGTAGTATTTCGGCTTGGTGTCATCGCGACGCGCGGTGAAGCAGCCCGCTTCCTCCCACGCCTTCTGCCATTTCGGTTCGATCGCGCCAGCGTCGTAGCGTGCCATGTCGTCCTGCCCGGGAAGCTGTTGTCTGTCGGGCGCCTTGATAGGGGTGCTATGCGGGCGGGTCCAGCGGCAGCCCCTTATCTTCGCCTCAATTCTGGGGCATTCAGTGGCCCGGAGGTCGAAACCCACATGGTCATCCTGTTTCTGCACCAGAATTTTCCTGGCCAGTTCGCGCATCTGGCCCCTGCACTCGCCAAAGCGGGGCACCGGGTTTTTGCCCTGACCAGCCGGTATGAAAAGCGTCACATGTGGCGGGGCGTGGACGTGATAGCCTATCGCTACGACGCCCCTTCGGAGCAAAAGCTTCATCCTTGGACAACCACTGTGAACAAGGCCATCGATCGCGGAGCAACCGTCTTCCGTGCCTGCGAGGCACTGAAGGGGCGCGGGCTGAACCCTGACGTGATCGTGGCACATTCAGGCTGGGGCGAGGCGATGTTTCTTCGGCACGTATGGCCCGACGCGCGGATCGGCGTCTTCTGCGAATTCTCCTATCGGGCCGAGGGGGCGGATATCGGGTTCGACCCCGAGTTCGACGGAAAACCCGAGCTGGGACGCGGCCCCCGGGTCGAGATGAAGAACCTCGCCATGCGACTTCAGCTTGAAAGTGCAGATGCCGGGATCAGTCCGACCCACTGGCAGGCCGACATGCACCCGCCCGAGCTGCGCCGGAAGATCACCGTGGCCTTCGATGGAATCGACACGGACGACATCGCGCCGGACCCTTCCGCGCAACTGGTGTTGCCCGGCCACGGAACCTTCACGCGCAACGACGAGGTCGTCACCTTCGTGAATCGCAACCTGGAACCCTATCGCGGCTTTCACGTCTTCATGCGCGCGCTGCCCGACCTTCTGCGGCGGCGCCCCGGGGCCAAGTTCTTGATCGTGGGCGATGACGGGGTCAGCTACGGGTCTGCGCCGAAGGACGGTGGCACCTGGCGGCAGAAGATGGTGGCCGAACTCGGCAGCCGGATTGCGCCGCAGGACTGGAACCGCGTCCATTTCACGGGTCGCATCGGCCGCGACGACTTCACCCGCCTTCTGCAGGTCAGCCGGGTGCACGTGTACCTGACCTATCCATTTGTGCTCAGTTGGTCGCTTGTCGAGGCGATGAGCGTGGGCTGTGCCATCGTCGCGTCCGATACCGCGCCAGTCCGGGAGGTGATCGACCAGGACAAGACGGGCCGTCTGTTCGATTTCTTCGATGGGCCGCGGATGGTCGATCTGGTGGACGCGCTTCTGGACGATTCCCAAGCTCGTGCTGCACTAGGTCAGGCAGCGCGTGCCCGGGTCTTGCGCGACTACGACCTGAAACGGGTTTGCCTGCCGCAGCAGTTCAGGTGGATCGAGGGACTGGCGTCAGGCGATCAAAGCCGCCCGTCGGCCACCCTCAACTGACGCGCACGGGTCAGAATCGCATCCTCGACCGCTTGCGCCGTGGCGCGGTTCACCGGGCCGGATTGCGTGGCCAACGCGACCGAAAGCGACCGCGCGTCCAGGGCGGGATCCTGGACATAGACGGTCGCGCGGTAGGCCGGGCCACCACCCGGCGGACGGCCGTAGCCGTAGACCATCACGCCGGTGAACGGATCCGCCGTCTCTAGCGGCAGGAAATCCAGAATGTCCTGCGCGGCGGTCCAGATGTACTTGTTCACCTCGATCCGGGTGTTCGGGTTGTCGCGGTTCCCGAACAGATCGAAGATAGATTCGCGCGGTGCGACGTCTCGGTCCAGAAGGGCCCGCTGTCGGTCCGCGCTTTCGCGGTCGCCACACCCTGAAAGTGCGACCAGCGCCCCCAAGGCGGCGGCGAACGTGATTGAATGGCCTTGGCCCATGGAAGCGGTCCCCCGGTCTTTCTTCTTTCGCATTGGAGTATCCGAGCCGTCGCAGGCGAGCAAGGAACCAAATCCGGACCGGCGTGTTGGTGCGGCAAGTGACAAGTTCGGCGAAGGGAAGGACATAAAAGAATCTCTCTATCGCACCCGTGACGCAGACGCGTGGCGGATTAGTTCACGATTTACAGGGGTTTCGCCCCAAGGGTCGAAACAGCCCGAGTATGTGCAGGCCGCGCAGATTGCTGCCGGTCAAAATGGAAAGACCACGAGGAAAAAACATGAAAAAGATTATTGCTCTCGCCACCGTTTCGCTCATCGCCGCTCCGGCCGCTTTCGCCGAAGCCCACATGGACGAGTCGATGACGATGATGACGCAGCGCCTTCAGAATGCGCTGGCCGACTGCAACGTCGAAGTCACCGAAGAAGAAATGATGAACCTGAGCATCGCCGATGTATCTGGCATCATCATCGCTACGAACTCCGATTCTCAGACCGATAAGTGCACGACGATCGAAGGCTTCCTTCAGGAAGATTGATCCGACTGAGTGCCTAGCGCACGTGAATGGCCGTCCCTTTGGGGGCGGCCATTTTTGCATGTGCAGCGTGCTCGCAGGTGTGTGACATAGCTGCATCAAATGTTTTCCCGATGATCGCGGTATCCCGGCCTTGCTTGAAGCGATGGCGGGAAAAGCGCATTCCACCGCTGTGCCCAGGAGGTGACGGACCTTTGGGGCTGGAAAAAAGATCATGAGGGAAAACATGAATAAGTTTCTTCTTGCCTCCACGGCTCTGGTTGCCTCCGCGACCTTCGCCATGGCGGATGTCAGCCTGTCCGGCTCGGCCGAAATGGGCGTATTCGGCTTCGATGGTGATGGCCTTGGTGCCGGCGACGGCGACCTGCAGTTCCACACCGACATCGACGTTACCTTCTCGATGGCCGGCGAAACCGATGCCGGTCTGACCTTCGGTGCGTCGATCGACCTCGACGAAGAAATCGGCGACAACAACGCGGATGATGGTGGTGCTGAATCCGCGGCAACGCGCGATGACTCCGACGATGGCGGCGCGACCCTCTTCGTAGACGGCGCGTATGGCCGCTTGACCATTGGCGACGTCGACGGCGCGTATGACTTCGTGATGGAAGAAGCCATCATCGGTGGCGCCCTTCGTGACGATCATGAGCATGCCGGCTACAGCGGCAACTCGGGCCTCGACGGCAACTATGACGGTCAGGTCGCCCTGTACCAGTACGCCTTCGGCGATTTCTCGGTCGGTGCGTCTGCTGAGATCGACGACGACGGTGAAGACGATCCCGTCCTGGGCCTTGGCGTCCGCTACCAAGGTGAGTTCGCCGGGGTCGCCTTCGGCGCTGGCCTTGGTTACCAGACGACGGACGGCGATGACGATGGCGATGACAGCGATGTCTACGGTATCAGCCTCTCGGGCAAAATGTCCAACGGGTTCCAAGCCATCCTGAACTACTCCGAGTACGACGGCTTCACGGAAGACCTCGACGGCCGTGGCAACTCCGATGACTCCATCAACGTTGTGACCGGCGTTCCGGTCCCCGGAGTCGACCGTGAGATCATCGTTGATCTGGAGAACCACTTCGGTGTGGCTGTTGGCTATGAGTTCGGAAACTTCCTCGTTGCTGCCAACTACGGCCACTTCGACACCAATGGCGGCGACCTGTCCGGCTACGGTGTGGTCGCGAACTACGACCTCGGTGGCGGCGCCGCTCTGCAGGCGGGCTACGGTCACTCGGATATCGACGCCGACGACGATACGTTCGACGGGTTTGACGCCGATCGTGATGTAGATACCTACTCCTTCGGTATCTCGATGTCCTTCTGATCCAACCGGATTGGACTACAGGATCGGGCGGCTCTTCGGAGCCGCCCTTTTCTTTTTCGCATCTCCGATTGTAGTGTCCTCGCGACATGCAGGAGGCAGATGTGGGTCTTACCGATATCCGGCAAAAGATTGACAAGGCGGCGAAACGGGCCGGGCGTGCCGCGTCCGAAATCTCGCTCATCGCCGTGTCCAAGAAGCAACCGGACGAACGGGTCGAGGCTGTCCTCGACCAGGGTCATCGGGTTTTCGGCGAAAACCGCGTTCAGGAAGCGCAGGACAAGTGGCCCGCCTTTCGTGACAGGTATGGCCCGTGCGAGCTTCACCTGATCGGCCCCCTTCAGACGAACAAGGCCCGCGCGGCCATGGAGCTTTTCGACGCGATTCAGGTGCTGGATCGCCTGAAACTGGCCAAGACCCTCGCACGGCTGGCGCAGGAGATCGGACGGTGTCCTGATCTGTTCGTCCAGGTGAACACCGGGGAAGAGGACCAGAAGGCCGGAATCCTGCCTGCCGAGGCCGACAGTTTCATCTCCGAGTGCAGGGCGATGGACCTGCCGTTGCGCGGATTGATGTGCATTCCTCCGATCGACGAAGAACCGGCGTTGCATTTCGCGCTTCTGGGCAAGATCGCGGCTCGGAACGGAATAGGCGAACTTTCGATGGGGATGAGCGGGGATTTCGAATCCGCCATCGCGCAGGGGGCGACCCACGTTCGCGTGGGGTCGGCGATTTTCGGGGATCGTCCGTCAGACTAGACTATCAGGCGGCTCCCTGGCTCCAGTCGTGCCGCCACCCAGCGCAAATGCAGGGGATCAAGGGCAATGCAGCCTTCCGTCGGGTAGCCCGGCCGACGCCAGCGATGCAGGAAAATGGCAGACCCCAAGCCCGGCGTGGCGTCGGGCCAGTTCCAGTCCGTCAGCAGGACCAGGTCGTAAAGCGGATCGGCGCGGCGCAAGCGTTCATGCGAGAACGAGGTCGGCGCCCGGGTCATCAGGTTGTACTCTGGATCGGCCGGATCGTCGGACCAGATGTCACCGGGAAGGATCGGGACTGCCCATGGTGCAGGCCGGGCCATGCGATCCGGACGATAGAGCATGCCAATGATGCGGTGTGTCCCCGTCGGGGTCGCCCCGTCGCCCTCGCGCTTGGCCTCGGTCACGCCCCCACGGCCGATCACGCAAGGCAGGGTGCGCCCCATGACCCTTAGGCCTCGCGGCGACAGGACCAGGTTTTTCGGGGTCATGTCAGGTGCCCGCTCTTCTTAGCTTTCACGTCCAGGTAGTCCCGGTTGAACGCCGTTTCACCCACCCAAAGCGGCACGCGTTCAACCACGTCGATGCCCTCGTGCTGCAGGCGGTTCACCTTGCGGGGATTGTTGGTCATCAACCGCACCTGTCCGATCCCCATGTCCCGCAGGATGGCCGACCCCAGTCCGAAATCCCGCTCGTCGTCGTCGAAGCCCAGCCGATGGTTGGCCTCTACCGTGTCGAAACCCTGATCTTGCAGCGCATAGGCCCGCATCTTGTTTGCCAGCCCGATCCCGCGCCCTTCCTGGTTCAGGTACAACAGCACGCCGGCCCCGTCTGTCGCCATGCTTTCCAGCGCGGTGCGCAACTGCGGCCCGCAATCGCATTTCAGCGATCCCAGAACGTCACCGGTGAAGCAGGCGGAATGCAGACGCGTCAGAACCGGTTTCGCGCGATCCGGGCGGCCGATCTCGATCGCATAGTGTTCCTCGCCGCCATCATGGGGGCGGAAGATGTGCAGGCGCGTTCCGACGGCCGCGGCGATGGGAAGGGCCGCGTCGACGACGCGCTTCAGGCGGGCGGGGGCAGGGGGGGTGATATCGTCCACCAAGATCTCGGTCAGTCCCGCAACGGGAGTGTCGAGATCGCGAAGGATGACGGCTGGCAGGATCCGGGCCGATTTGGCCAAGGCCAACCCCGCGCGTGCAAAGTGCGACGCCCCATCCCGCACGGCATGGAACGGCCCCTTCAGCGGCGTGGCAAGATCGCCGACCGGATCGATCAGCGCGGCCAGATCGCGCCTTTGGATGCCCGGCGCGAGAGGAAGCCGAGCGAGATCGTCGTCATAGACCCGTATCTTCAGGGTCTCGGCACGCCAGTGGGTCAAGGCAAGGGTCGCGGTGCCGTCCTCGCAGAACCACGACAACCGCGTGTCCGAGACCGTCTCGGCCCCCGCGATCAGGCAGCGCCGCGCGCCTTCCCGAAGAATGACTGGAAGTCCGACCCGCAGATCGGAGCGCGCCCGGCTGAGCCATTCGAGGGGGGAGGGGGAGATCGGGTCCATTGCCATGGAGATAGGCCCTCGACCCGGGAAAGTGAAACAGTTCTGACCGGAATGGACACACGGCCGTGAACGATTGTCGCATCCATTGCAGCGAGTGAACTTGGGGCACATTTGCGCGTTCAAGGGATGTGGAGGTTACGATGAGCCAACTTAAGAAAATTCTGCTGGTCGATGACGACGACGACCTGCGCGAGGCGCTGAGCGAGCAGCTTATCATGACCGAAGATTTCGACGTCTTCGAAGCGGATTCGGCCGCCCACGCGATGGAGCGTGCGAAAGGCGATCACTTCGATCTCGTGATCCTCGATGTGGGCCTTCCCGATAATGACGGCCGTGAGCTGTGCCGCTTGATGCGCAAGCAAGGCGTGAAGTGCCCCATCATCATGCTGACCGGCCATGACAGTGATGCGGATACCATCTTGGGACTGGATGCCGGGGCGAATGACTATGTCACGAAGCCCTTCAAGTTTCCGGTCTTGCTGGCCCGCATCCGTGCGCAACTCCGCCAGCATGAGCAAAGCGAAGACGCCGTCTTTCAGCTTGGTCCCTATTCCTTCAGACCGGCGCAGAAGATGCTTCTGGACGAGGCGGACAAGAAAATCCGTCTGACCGAGAAAGAGACGAATATCCTGAAGTTTCTGTACCGTGCCCCTGAAGGCGTCGTTCCGCGCGACGTTCTGTTGCACGAGGTCTGGGGATACAATGCCGGTGTGACGACCCACACGCTGGAGACGCACATCTATCGGCTGCGGCAGAAGATCGAGCCGGACCCGTCCAATGCCCGGCTTCTGGTCACAGAAACGGGTGGCTACAGGTTGTCGATATGAAAAAGGGCCCCGCGGGGCCCTTTCTCGTTTGCATGACAGGGCGTGTCAGTCGCCCTCGGCCCGGATGACCGTCGCTTGAAGGTCGACCGACAAGGTGATCCCCTCTGACGATACCACGCTGACATCTTCCTCTCCCTCGGCAAGGGTCGCGCGCATGTTGCCGTCGATCAGGAGGCTGTCCCCCTGTATCTCGAAGCTGTCGACGCTCAGGTTGATTGCATCGTCCGTGGCGGTCAGTGCTTCGCCGTCCCGCATCAGCTCGATCTGGCCGCTGATCAGATCAGGGCTTCGGGTTCCGGGGTCGGCGGTGAAGGTGACGGTCAGGCGCTGGTCGTCGGACACGGGCGTTTCCGCCGGATAGGCCTCCAGCGTCACTTCGACGCCATCTTCGACCTCGCGCCAGCCGGTCGCGATATCTTCGCCATCCAGGATCGAATAGGCGGCGGGCGGACCTTCCAGGGTTCCGCTCATGGTGCCAACTGTGGTCTGGGCCGCCAGGGTGGTCGGCAGTCCGATTGCGGCGGCAAGGGTCAGGGCGCGTATGCGCATTGGGCTTCTCCATTCATGGGGTGCAGGGCCAACGCGCCTGAAATGACGCGCGTTCCGGTGACAAGCGGTCGCGCGCCCGATATGGGGGCGCGGGATCAAGGGGGACGCCATGCCATTCACTGTCTGCACGTGGAACATCAACTCGGTGCGCCTGCGCGAAGGGCTTGTCGCCCGGCTTTTGGAAGAAGAAGCACCAGACATTCTCTGCCTTCAGGAATGCAAATCCCCGGTCGAAAAGATCCCCTCGTTCGGGGCCTTGGGATATAGCCATATGATCGCCCGCGGGCAGAAGGGGTATAACGGCGTGGCAATCCTGTCGAAGACCCCGATCCGCGAGGTCTCGGCGCTGGATCACGCCGATCTGGGTCATGCCCGCCATGTCTCGGCGCAAACCGAGGACGGCGTTGTCATCCACAACTACTATGTCCCCGCGGGCGGCGACGTCCCCGATCGGGAGGTGAACGAGAAGTTCGGCCAGAAGCTGGATTACCTGACCGCCATGCGCGATGCCTTTCGGGCCGAACGGCCCGAGCGTTCGATCCTCGTCGGCGATCTGAACATCGCCCCGCGCGAGGATGACGTCTGGTCCCACAAGCAACTTCTGAAGGTCGTCAGCCATACGCCCGTCGAGGTCGCGCAGTTGGGCGAAACGCAGGAGGCCGGCGCCTGGGTGGACGTCACGCGTCGGAATATCCCCGAGGGTAAGTTGTATTCCTGGTGGTCCTACCGGGCGAAGGACTGGGACGCCGCCGACAAGGGGCGGCGGCTGGATCATATCTGGGCCTCGCCCGATATCGCCGGTGCGGCGCACGGGTCCCGGGTGCTGCGTGCCGCGCGTGGATGGGAAAAACCGTCCGATCACGCGCCCGTCTTCGCGACCTTTGACCTTTGAAGACTTGAGGATCGGGCCCGGGCGACCCATTTGATGCGGCAGCACACGAATATGCGAGGACGGATATGGTGATCGATCTGATGGGCGGCGCGCAGCCCAGCCAAGGCGGGGACGACCTGATCAAGGAGACGACCGAGGCGACCTTCATGGCCGATGTCGTCGAGGCCAGCCAGCAGGTCCCGGTCATCGTGGATTTTTGGGCGCCGTGGTGCGGTCCGTGCAAGACGTTGGGCCCGATGCTGGAAGACGCCGTGCGCGCCGCCGGCGGCAAGGTGAAGATGGTGAAGGTCGATGTGGACCAGAACCAGCAGATCGCCGCGCAGCTGCGGATCCAGTCGATCCCGACCGTCTACGCGTTCTATCAGGGGCAACCCATCGACGGCTTCCAAGGGGCGGTTCAGGGCTCGGAGATCAAGGCCTTCGTGGACCGGCTGATCGAACAGGCAGGCGGCGAAGCCGAAGGGGGCGGCCTGGATGAGGCCGTCGCCGCCGCGGACGAGATGCTGGAGCAAGGCGCCGCCTCCGACGCCGCGCAAACCTACGCCGCGATCCTGGGCGAACAGCCGAACCATCCCGCTGCCTACGCGGGCATGGTGCGCGCCCATATCGCGATGGGCGATCTGGATCAGGCCGAGGCGATCCTGAACGGCGCCGACGCTTCCATCAGTCACGCCCCCGAACTCGAAGCCGCCCATGCCCAGCTCCAACTGGCCAAGCAGGGCGCGGACGCAGGGCCCGTGGACGAACTTCGGGCCAAGGTCGATGCCGATCCAGACGACCATCAGTCCCGTTTCGACCTTGCCCAGGCCCTGCACGCCAAGGGCATGACGGAGGAGGCCGTGGACGAACTTCTGGAACTCTTCCGTCGTGACCGGACTTGGAACGACGAAGCCGCACGCGCCCAGTTGTTCACGATCTTCGACGCGCTGCCGGCGAAGGATCCTGTCGCGCTGAAAGGGCGCAGGCGGTTGTCCTCGATGATATTTGCCTGACCTGACCGGCGTCCTACGTCGCCCATCATGTTCAGCATAGCGGACCTTCCTCAGACGCTTCCGATCTTCCCGCTTCCGGGTGCACTCCTGCTTCCGCGGGGGCGCCTTCCCCTGCATATCTTCGAGCCGCGGTATCTTGCGATGATCGAGGATTGCATGAAGACGCCGGACCGGTTGATCGGCATGGTTCAACCGCGCGAGACGCCGGGCGGCGAATCGCGCCTTCACTCCATCGGGTGTGCGGGTCGCCTGACCGGCTTTTCCGAGACCGAGGACGGTCGGTACATGATCACGCTGACAGGCGTGTCCCGCTTCCGCATCCGCGAAGAGGTCGAGGGGTTCACCCCCTACCGGAAGTGCGATGTGACCTGGGACGCCTTCAGCCGCGATCTGGGTGCGGTCGAGCGCGATCCGAATTTCGACCGAAAGCGGTTCCTGAAAATCTTGGGGCGGTATTTCGCGAACGAGGAACTGAAGACCGACTGGGATTCCCTCAGCGAGGCCGAGGACGAACTTCTGATCAACGCGCTGTCCATGCTGTGCCCGTTCGAGCCCGAGGACAAGCAGGCCCTTCTGGAAGCGCCCACGCTGGAAACCCGGCGCGAGACTCTGGTCACCCTGATCGAATACGCGCTGGCCGGCGGCGGAGAGGAGAACCTTCAATGACCAAGGTGGACCGAAAGACGCTCGAGTCCCTCGTGTGTCCCGAAACTCATGCCGTTCTGACCTATGACGCCGAGCGGCAGGAGTTGATTTCGAAAGCCGCGCATTTGGCCTACCCGATCCGCGACGGGATCCCGATCATGCTCAGCGACGAAGCGCGGAAGATCGAAGACTAGACCTTCTGTCCCTGCAACAGTTTCGGCCGGTCCCCGGTCAGGCCCGCGGCCTCACGAATGAAGCCCCGGCGCAGGTCGGGGAGGCGCTGGACCGCTGCAAGCCCCAGATCGCGCGCCAATCTCAGAACCGGGTTGTCGTTCGAGAACAGGCGGTTGAACCCGTCCGTTGCCAGGGCCAACGTCGCGACGTCGAAGCGCCGCCAGCGCTGATAGCGTTCCAGAACGTCGATCCTGCCGATGTCCTCCCCGCGCCGACGAGCGAGGATCAGAACCTCGGCCAGCGCCGCGACATCCTTCAGCCCCGCGTTCAGGCCCTGTCCCGCGATGGGATGGACCGCATGGGCCGCGTCGCCCACCAGCGCCATGCGATCGGCGACTAAACGATTGGCGATGGACAGGCTCAGGGGATAGTTAAAACGCGCGCCCGCCAGCGTGGTGTCCCCCAAGAAATCCCCGAAGCGCGGGCGCAGAACATCCAGATAGGCGGCGTCGGGCAAGGCCGTCAACGCGTCGGCCCGGTCGCGCCGCTCGGTCCACACGATCGACGCGCGGTTGCCCATCAACGGCAGGATCGCCAGCGGGCCTTCGGGCATGAAGAACTGATGCGCAATGCCTTCGTGGGGCTTTTCGTGGCTGATCGCGGCGACAAGGGCCGACTGGCTATAGTCCCATCCCGTGCGCCGAATGCCGGCCCGCTGTGCCACACCCGATCGCTTGCCGTCGCAGCCGACCAACGCCGCGGCCTGCAACGTGTCTCCATTGGTCAGCGTCACCTCGACCGCACCCGGCTCGATCTGCTGGCGGGCGACGCCGGCCTCGATCCGGACGATGTCGCCGCGCGCGTTCAGAAGGGCGGGGCGAAGGTGGCGGTCTTCGACCATGTGGCCCATAGGGCCTTCCTCGATCTCGGCATGGTCGAAATGCAGCGTCAGGGGGGACGGGCCTTCGCCGACCCGCCCGTCCGAGATACAGATATCCAGGATCGGCTGGGCGTCCCCGGCCACGGCATCCCACACGCCGATGGCCCGCAGAAGGTTTCGCGACCCTACCGACAGCGCATAGCTGCGTCCGTCGAACCCGGCTGCGCCGCGGTCGGCGGCGGGAACGGGATCGACAAGCGCGACCCGCAGGCCACCTTGCGACAGGGCGATGGCAAGGGCCGTTCCGGCAAGGCCTCCGCCGGCGATGATGACATCTGTTTTCATGTGCGGGACTATGGCGCGGGCGCGGGCGATGTCCATGCGATTCAAGGACGCGAGGGAGAGCGGTGTGAACGACTGGCAAAAGATGGGTGCGGCTCGGCTGGGGCGGGAAATCGGCGCGGGACGCCTCGACCCGGTGGAGCTTTGCGACGGGTTTCTCAATGCCATCGCGGATCACGATCTGGCCGGCCGCATCTTCGCCCGCACCACCCCCGACCGGGCCCGGGCCGAGGCGAAGGCCGCCGCGCAGCGTGCCCGCGACGGCGTGCGCAAGGGGCCGCTCGATGGGGTGCCGATCTCGTGGAAGGACCTGTACGACAGCGCCGGTACGGCGACCGAGGCCGGATCGCGCCTGCTGGAAGGGCGGGTACCTGACGCGGACGCGGAAGTGCTGGCCGCCGCGTCGGCGCAGGGACTCGTCTGCTTGGGCAAGACGCATCTGAGCGAACTGGCCTTTTCGGGGCTGGGCCTCAACCCCATGACCGCCACCCCACCTTGTGTGAACGACCCCGACGCGGTGTCGGGCGGCTCGTCCTCGGGCGGGGCGGCGTCGGTGGCGTTCGGGTTGTCGGCGGGGGCCATCGGATCGGATACCGGTGGCTCGATCCGGTTGCCCGCCGCGTGGAACGATCTGGTGGGGTTGAAGGCGACCTCGGGCGCGCTGCCGATGGGGGGCGTCGTGCCGCTTTGCCCCCGGTTCGACACGTTGGGTCCCTTAACCCGAACGGTCGAGGACGCGGCCCTGCTGTTCGCCGCGATGGGCGGGCGCAGGACGGACTTGTCGGGCGCCACGCTTCAGGGAACGCGGCTCATGGTGCTCGAGACATCGGCCCTCGACGATCTGGAGGGGCCGATCGGCGACACGTTCGACGCCGCGATCCGCAAGCTGGAGGCCGCGGGCGCCCGGATCGAGCGTCACCGCGTTCCTGCGGTGGCCGAGGCCATGCCCCTCTCGGCCATCCTCTTTGCCGCCGAGGCCTATGGCGTCTGGCGCGACACTATCGAGGCGCGCCCCGACCTGATGTTCGCCAATGTCCGCGAGCGGTTCCGCGGCGGGCGTGATGTGCTCGCCTCGGATTATATCGGGGCGTGGCGGCGACTGGACGAGTTGCGCGCGGATTATCTGCGCGAGACCGCCGGTTACGATGCCGTCCTTCTGCCGACCTGCCCGATCCTTCCCCCCGCACGCGCCCGCCTGGAAACCGACGTGGATCACTATGTCGAGCGGAACCTGATGACGCTTCGGAACACGCGGATCGGCAACCTGATGGGACTGCCGGGCCTGACGCTACCAACCGGCACCCCCTCGGTCGGACTGCTGATGCAGACCCCGCCGATGACTGAAGGTCGGCTTCTGCGTCTGGGGGCCGCGGCCGAATCGGCCTTGGCGTAAAAGCCACAGGCAAGCCCTGTCGCCCCGTCGAAGGGGCGGCAATTTCTGGACCCTTCCGGGGCGCTCGGGCTACGGTCGGCGCAAAGGGGCGATAGACCCCAGCTTGAGGCACATGATGCAGTATCCCCAGCGGTTCGAGGCTCTGCCCGACTACGCATTTCCGCGTTTGCGCGCCCTCCTCGATCATCACGAGGCCGGGGGCCCGGTGCTGCACATGTCCATCGGAGAGCCGCGCCACGATCCGCCGGCCTTTGTCGCGCAGGTTCTGGCGGACGCGGTTGACGATTTCGGACGCTATCCTGCGAATGACGGCACGGATGCGCTGCGCCAGTCCATCGCCGATTGGGTCGGACGCCGCTATGGCGTCGCATTGGACCACGCGAACCAGATCCTGCCCCTGAACGGCACGCGTGAGGGGCTGTTCAACGCCGCCGTCGCCCTTTGCCCCGAGGGGGCGCCGGTCGTGCTGACGCCGAACCCGTTCTACCAGGTGTATGCCGTCGCCGCGCTGGCCATGGCGGCCGAGCCCGTCTATGTGCCCGCCACCGCGGCCACCGACTTCTTGCCCGACTATGCCGGTCTTCCGGCCGAAATCCTGGACCGCACCGCGATCGCCTATATCTGCTCGCCCTCGAACCCGCAGGGCGCCGTGGCGGACGATGGGTATTGGCGCGACCTCATCGCGCTGGCCGAAAAGCACGATTTCCGCATCTTCGCTGACGAATGCTATTCCGAGATCTATCGCGACACCCCGCCCCCCGGTGCGATGCAGGTGGCAAAAAGCATGGGCGCCGACCCCGAGCGCGTTGTGATCTTCCACTCGCTATCCAAGCGGTCGAACCTTCCGGGCCTGCGCTCCGGCTTCGCGGCCGCGGGGCCGAAGACGATGGCGCGCATGAAACAGCTGCGCAACTATGCCGGCGCGCCGTTGGCAGGGCCGATCCAGACCGTCAGCGCGGCCGTCTGGGCCGACGAGGCGCATGTCGAGGCCTCGCGCCGCCGCTATACCGCTAAGTTCGCCATGGTCGATACGGTGTTCGACGGCATCGACGGCTGCGCCGCGCCCGAAGCCGGGTTCTTTCTTTGGCTGCCGGTCGAGGACGGTGAAGCCGCGGCGCTGAAGGTGTGGCAGCAGACGGGGATCCGGACATTGCCGGGCGCCTATCTCAGCCGGGACGTGAACGGCCAAAACCCCGGTAAGGGGTATCTCAGGGCGGCGCTCGTCGCCCCGGAACAGGACTTGCAGCGCGGGCTGATCCAACTCCGCGACTGTCTTTATGGGTAAGAGGAAGCACATGGCGTACCAGACACGGGGGCGGAACCCACTCTTCGACAGCGACACGCAGGCGATCCTCGAACGCCGCGGGCGAGAGCTGGTCGGGCTGGTGCTTCTGGGCATCGGCGCCGTGCTGGGGCTGATGCTGGCGACCTATGTGCCCGACGATCCCTCGTGGCTGGCCGCCACGTCAGAGCCTGCGCAGAACATGATGGGCCGGCTTGGGGCGTCCATAGCCTCGCCTATGATCATAATCGCGGGCCTTGGGGCTTGGGGACTGCCTGCGGCCCTGGCGCTTTGGGGCGGGCGATTCCTGTTCCACACCGGGGCAGACCGTGCCGTGTCGCGTGCTGTCTTCGTGCCGATCGGCGTGGCGCTTCTATCCGTCTACCTTTCGACCCATGCGCCCGGCCCATCGTGGGAGCAGAGCTTCGGCCTTGGCGGCTTGTTCGGCGATACCGCGCTGGGGACGCTTCTTGGCCTCTTCGGGGTAAGCGGTGCGTTCGGCCTGAAGATGACCGCCCTCGGGATCATGATCCTGACGCTGGCTGTCGGGGGCTTTGTCCTGGGGTTCACCCGCGACGAGGTGACGGGCATCGCCACCTGGCTTCTGCGTGGTTCGGTCCTGAGCTATGCGGGGCTTGTCGCGGTCCTGGGCTTCGGGCAACGCGGTGTGGCCAAGGGTATGACAGCTAGCGCGCGGGCCGCCGCCGAACGCATCGACACCATGCGGGTCCGCAGGGCGGAACGTGCCTTCGACAATGAAGACGACGACGAAATCGCCTTCGATGACGAGGAAGAACCTGCGCCTGCTCCAGCCCCGCGCGCCCGTCCGGTCCTGCGCGCATCGCGCCACACCCCGGAGTGGGACCACACGGGCGACACGGAGGTCGAGGATGACGACCGGCCGTTCCCCGACTTCGACCTCGACGCGGAACCCGCTCCGGCACCAAGCTTCCTGACCCGTATCGGGGGCAAGCTTGGCCTCACGCAGCCCGATCATCCGGACTTCATTCCCGAAGTCGAGATGCAGTCCGAAGAAGGTGACGATCGGGTCCGGTCGAAGATCTCGGACGCCATCCGTCAGCGCGCGCGCACGCAGCCCGTCCTGACCGGATCGCGCAGCGCCATTCCGTCTGTCAAACGCAAGAAGCACCCGCGCGGGCCGCAACCGATCCTTCTGCCGAAGGAGCCGCGCCTGTCGACCGCCGAACAGGAGCCGCCGATCTCGGCCCCCGCGCCCAAGGCCCCGTTCCATGAAGCGCCCGAGGACATGGCCGACGACGTCTACGCCGACGAGGCGGTGTATGACGACATAGACGACCGCAACTTGTCCGAACACGTGCCAGACGACGAGGACTGGTCCGAGGACGACATGCCCAGCTCGGAACTGGCCGCGGCAGAGCCGTCGCGCACCCCGCGCTTCGCCCCCACCGTCAAGCGCGAGGCGCCGAAGCCCAAGGTCCAGCATGTCCAGAAAAAGCCCCTACGCCCCTCGTCGCGCGCTGTGGCCGAGGCGCAACCGAACCTGGCATTCGAGGACAACGACACCGGCTACGAACACCCCCCGCTGAACCTTCTGACCGATCCCAAGACGGTCGAACGCCACGTCCTCTCGGACGAGGCGCTGGAAGAGAACGCGCGGATGCTGGAAACCGTGCTGGACGACTACGGCGTCAAGGGCGAGATCGTCAGCGTCCGTCCCGGCCCAGTCGTCACCATGTACGAGCTGGAACCGGCACCGGGTCTTAAGGCCAGCCGCGTGATTGGTCTGGCCGACGACATTGCCCGGTCGATGAGTGCCCTGTCCGCCCGCGTCTCGACCGTTCCGGGCCGGTCGGTCATCGGCATCGAACTGCCCAACGAAAAGCGCGAGATGTGCGTCCTGCGCGAGATCCTGTCGGCCCGCGATTTCGGCGACGGCAACCAGCGCCTTCCCCTGGCGCTGGGCAAGGATATCGGAGGCGACCCGGTGGTCGCGAACCTGGCCAAGATGCCCCACCTGCTGATCGCGGGGACGACCGGCTCGGGCAAATCCGTGGCGATCAACACCATGATCCTGTCACTACTCTACAAGCTGACGCCGGAAGAATGCCGGATGATCATGATCGACCCCAAGATGCTGGAACTGTCAGTCTACGACGGCATCCCGCATCTGCTGTCGCCTGTCGTGACGGACCCCAAAAAGGCTGTCGTCGCCCTCAAATGGACCGTGGGCGAGATGGAGGACCGCTATCGCAAGATGTCCAAGATGGGCGTGCGCAACATCGAGGGCTATAACAGTCGCGTGCGCGATGCGCTGGGCAAGGGCGAGATGTTCGAGCGCACGGTCCAGACCGGCTTCGACGACGAGACGGGCGAGCCGATCTTCGAGACCGAAGAGATGCAGCCCGAAATCCTGCCCTTCATCGTCGTCATCGTGGACGAGATGGCGGACCTGATGATGGTGGCCGGCAAAGAGATCGAGGCCTGCATCCAGCGTCTGGCACAGATGGCGCGGGCCTCCGGTATCCATTTGATCATGGCCACGCAGCGCCCGTCCGTTGACGTCATCACCGGAACGATCAAGGCGAACTTCCCCACCCGAATCAGCTTCCAGGTGACATCCAAGATCGACAGCCGCACTATCCTGGGGGAGCAGGGGGCCGAGCAGCTTCTGGGCATGGGCGACATGCTGTATATGGCGGGGGGGTCGAAGATCACCCGCGTGCACGGGCCCTTCTGCTCGGACGAGGAGGTCGAGGAAATCGTCAGCTATCTCAAGTCCTTCGGGCCGCCCGACTATAAGTCTGGCGTCGTCGAAGGGCCGGATGACGAGAAGGGCGGCGATATCGATGCGGTCCTCGGCCTGGGCGGAAATACCGGGGGCGAGGATGCGCTTTATGATGAAGCGGTCCAGATCGTCGCGAAGGACCGCAAGTGTTCGACGTCCTACATCCAGCGCAAGCTTGGCATCGGCTACAACAAGGCTGCGCGCTTGGTCGAACAGATGGAGGACCAGGGCGTCGTCAGCAGCGCCAATCACGTCGGCAAGCGCGAGGTACTGGTGCCTGAAGTAGGCTGAGGCAGGCTTATTACGTCTGCCGTTAGGGGAAACGTAAGAGATTCCCGGCTTTCCTTGATGCCGGGGATTGCCGCGACCATGCGGCTGTCCTGTCCTGAGTAAGGCGAGCGGACGGTATGGAAGGCAGGATCAAAAGCGGAGAAGAACGACCCGCCTTGCCGGAACGTCCGTATCTGCGGCGTCGCGTTGCCACCGCGATGATCGTGCTTCTGGTTCCGCTTGTCCTGTCCAGCGTGGCCTCGGTAGCCTACCATCGAACATCTGCAATCAATGCCCGCTATGCGGTGGCATTCAGTGAACTTTTGGGCCGCATCTCGCATCTCGATCGCGAAGTCGCCAGGGCGGAATCGGGGCGCGATGAAGACCCGGAGATTTGGCGCGAAGAGTTCATAAGCGCCCTCGGCCTTTTCAGTGCGATCCGGGCTGCCGATCCGGATGGTGGCGAGATCATGGATACGACCGGCGACGATGATTTGCAGCCGTTGATGCGCCGAAAGGTCGACGTAGGATTGGACCCGTTCGAGTTGAGCGTTCAGGCCGGTTTGGCGGGGTACGATATGCCCGATAGTTTGAAGAAGGTTTGGGAAGCAGGTCCGGAATTTTCGGATAGTCGGGTCAGCGCACTTGAAAAGAAATTTGGCGAAATCCTCATAGCGGCCGCCCCTATCCTGTTGGACGGTGGACGCGACGAGAACGAATTTGCGCAATACTGGGCGGCCTCTACCGAAATATCTCACAGAGAACTCGAAGGGGTATCGAAAGTCCTGCAGGAGAGCTCTCGTGTCGCCGGACAGGCGCCGGTTGTGCTTGCTTGTGTAGTTCTGGTTATTGCGTTGATGGGGGTGGCTTTCGCATGGATGGCGGTCATCCGCCCCCTGATCAAGCGAGTGGGGCGGATTCAGCGCGCCTTGGCGCGGGAGGCGGTGGCTGCCCACGCCGCCGACAGGGCCAAAACGGAATTTCTCGCCTCCGTCAGCCACGAACTCCGCACGCCGATGAACGGGATTATTGGGGGTATCCAGCTTCTTGAGGCGTCCGACCTGTCCGAGTCCGACCGCGAAACGGTTCAAATCATGAGCGATTGCGCGGAAAGCCAGATGTTGCTGATAGAGCAACTCCTGACTTTTGGTGAGATCGAGGCCGGCGTCGTTCGACCGGTAACCTCACCCGTCGACCTTGCGAAGGTCGTGAGGGACGCGTTGGGCTCGGTTGCCCTAAACGCTTACCAAAAGGGACTGATGCTCAGGACCGATATGCCCGCAGATCTTCCGATGATAGAAAGCGACGGGGAGCGATTGCACCAAATCGTCGGGAACCTGGTGGAAAATGCGGTTAAGTTTACCGATGCAGGTCAGGTAGCGGTGGGTGTTCGCGTCCTGTCCGGGGAAAGCGGCGCGGTGACCGTCCGTATCGACGTGACTGATACCGGGCCCGGCATCGCGTATGAACATCGCAATCGGATATTTGAACGGTTTACCCAAGTCGACGGGTCATCCAGCCGCCGAACGGGCGGTACAGGGTTGGGACTTGCTATCGCCCGCGGTATCGCCCGCGATCTTGGTGGCGATGTCGCACTGCACAGCCGACCGGAAGAAGGCTCGACCTTCACGCTCTCCCTTCCGGCACGTTTGGCAAAAGCATCGGAGCGCAATTCCGGCGAAGACCTTGCCGCATGAGATCTTCGGTCCCTCAGCGCCTGCGGATCCTGGTGGTCGACGATTCGGACATCAATGCGATGGTCCTGCAAAAGCTGTTGCGGATTGCGGGATGGATTGCGACATCGCGAAAAACGGGCGTGAAAGCATAGAGATGGCCAAATCCGGTCAACACGACGTCGTGCTGATGGATATTCACATGCCGGGCATGGACGGGGTCGAGGCCATGCGCAAGAACGTTGAGTTGCGCCCGGTGGCACCGCCGCGTGTGATCGCGGTGACTGCGAACGTCTCGATGGAACAACGTCGGGAATGCAGAGATGCGGGATTTGCAGATTTCGTCCCCAAACCGGTCCGCCTAGAGGCATTGAAATCCGCCTTGGGTCTGGCGCCAGCCTGACGTGCTGCCGCCAGCCAGTATGCCCGGCACGGAGTGCACCGGGCATATGTTCGATCAAGCGTCGGACGGCTCGGGCATATTGGCCGCAATGAACCACGCGTCCTTGTCGATCTGACGCGAGACCTCGGTGAACAGATCCTCGGTGTCGTCGTCACCGATTTCACCGGCCTCTTCCAATGCACCCCGGATCTTCTCGCCCACATCTAGGAACCGTTCGCGCAGAGCCTCGAGATGGATCTGGATGTCCTTCTCCCCCAGCGGATACGGCGTCATCGTCGTTTTCTCGGCCACCACTTCGGCGGTCCCGTCGGCGAACCCGCCGAGGATGACCGCACGCTCGGCGATCAGGTCCGAGGATTCCCGCAAACGATCGGCCACGTCGTCCAGAAGCTCGTGGACGCCGATGAAACCAGGCCCGCGCAAGTTCCAGTGTGCTTGCTTGGTGGCGAGGGCAAGCGAGATCACGTCGCTCAGCCGGGCGTTCAGAAGGTCGATGATCTTCGAGCGGGTGTTGTCGTTGAGACCAGCAACGAATGCTTCAGGCATGTTTGCCTCCTACGATTTGAATTCGGTTGGGCGCGTAAAATGACGCGTCCTTCGTCTTGTTAAATCGAAGGCCGGGCTTCGGTTCCGTCCCATGACGGGTGGCTGTTATGCGATGACCTTTGGCGTCCCGGCGCAGGCCGCCTATATCGAGGGCCAATCCAACGAACGGAGCCCACACATGCTCGACCGCAGAACCTTCCTTGCCGCCGCTGGCGCATCGGCCCTGATTGCGGCTCCAGCCGCAGCCGCGCCGATCCCTCTGTCGCAGCTCTCCCAGTACCTGAACGGCCTGTCCGCTGCGCAGGCGCAGTTCACCCAGATCAACGGGGATGGAACGATCTCCACCGGCACGCTGTACATCAACCGCCCCGGCCGGATGCGCTTCGATTATGATCCGCCCGAGGAAACGCTGGTGATGGCGGGTGGCGGATCTGTCGCAATCTTCGACGGGAAATCGAACAGCGTGAACCCCGAAACCTACCCTCTGAGCCAGACGCCGCTGTCGATCATCCTCGACCGGAACGTGAACCTTGGGCGCGCGGGGATGGTCCAGGGCCACCGTCAGGACGGCAACAAGACGATCGTCACCGCTCAGGACCCCCAGCGCCCGCAATACGGCCAACTGGAACTGGTGTTCACCGGCGACCCGCTGACGTTGCGCCAGTGGGTGGTAATCGATGGGCAGGGGAATCGCACGACGACTGCCTTGGGCAGCCTGCAACGCGTCAGCAGCTTGCCCGCCAGCTATTTCTCGATCCCGACAGAGGTCCAGTCGCGCGGCGGGCAATAACGCTCAAAGTCTGCGGCAGCTGCGCAATTGGCCTTCGTAAAGTTGGGCGCGCGACTGAACCCTCTGGGACACCGTCAAAAGCCAAGGCTTCGCGTTGTAGCTGCCGCGGGAATACCCGGTCCGCCCCTCGTGATAGGCGAGGTACTGATTGCGGGCATCGGACTTGGAGATCCCAAGGCTTTTCGTGGTCTGGTCCATGTACCAGCCCATGAAATCGGTCGCATCGTCGATGTCGTCGCGCTTGGCGCGGCGACGATCCTGTTTATCCTTGTACTCTTCCCACGTCCCATCCAGCGCCTGACTGTAGCCGTAGGCCGAGCTTTGCCGCCCCATGGGAATGACCCCGAGGGTAAACCGAAGCGGTGTTCGGGCATTGCCGATGAACTTCGATTCCTGGTGGATGGTCGCCATTTGAACGGGAACGGGCACGCCCCAGCGGCGCTCGGTCCTGCGCATGGCACGCAGGTAATGCGGACGCTCGGACACGATATCGCATGCGTTCTCGAGATTGCGGGGCGCCGTGCTTTCGGTGCTGCCGCATGACGCGACAAACAGCAAAAGGACGAGCGCACGGATGTGTTTGCTCATGTAAAACCGCTCGATGCTTGTTGGTCTTTTTTAGACAATTATAGCACTGGTAGGCGCGCGCGCCTACCCCGTCAGATGGTCCAGCCCAAAACGAGCGGCAAATAGATGACGGAGGCCAGCGTCGAGACCACGACAAGGCTAGCGACCGCGTCGGAATCGGCGCCGTATTTCGCGGCTAGCAGATACGATGTCACAGCCACGGGTGTCGCGACCTGTATCACGAGGACGGCAAAAGCGACCGGCGGAAGATCGAACGTCCGCCCCACGACGACGGCGATACCGATACAAGCCCCGGCCTTGACGACCGACAGAAGCGTCGGACGGACGAAGCTTTGCGGGGCAAGGCGGGCGACGGCGACCCCCAGCGTGATGAGCATGAGGGGGATCGCCAATTGGCCGATGAGGGCCAAGGTGTTGGTCAGAAAGACCGGTGTTTCCCACCCCTGCCACAGGAACAGCGCGCCCAGAAGCGTGCCCGCGACCATCGGCTCGCGCAGGACCCGGGTCAGCGATCCACCGCCCGACACGATCCAGACGCCTGCGGTGAAGGAATAGACGGCCATGACGGCGAAGATCACGACCGCATAACCCAGCCCCTCGTCTCCGAACGCGAACAGGGCAAGCGGCAAGCCAAGGTTACCGGTGTTCCCGAAGATCAGCGGCGCAAGATAGGTCCGAATGTCCAGCCTCAGAAGCAGCGCCAAGGCAAGCATGGTGATCGTCACGCCCGCGTAGGCGACGGCAGCCGCCATGAACACGGCGGTCAGCGCGGTCGGGTCGATCTCTGTCCGCATGAGGGACGTGAAGATCAGGCAGGGCACCCCCAGCGTCATCGACATGCGGGTGACGAATTCCAGTTCGTACTCGAAACCCATCTTTACCCAGACGAAACCGATTGCGGCCAGGATGAAGACGGGTGCGACCACTTCGCCGACTGTAAGAACGAGGTTCACAGTGTGTTTCCGGCGATACCAAGGGATTTATTGGACATCCAGATTGGTGTTCTCCATCTTCATGGGCTAGGGGATACGCCATGTTGAAGACACGTGCACGCTACCATCTCGGGCAGATCGTCCGCCATCGCAAGCACCCCTTTCGGGGTGTCATTTTCGATGTCGATCCCACCTTCGCGAATACAGAGGAATGGTACGAATCCATTCCCGAGGAAGCGCGTCCTGCCCGGGATCAGCCATTCTATCACCTGTTGGCCGAGAACGACCAAAGCTACTACGTCGCCTACGTTTCCGAGCAGAACCTCGAAGCGGACTATTCGGGCGAACCCGTGGGGCATCCCGATCTGCCCGATTTCTTTGGTGAGATCGAGGACGGCACCTATCCCCTGCACTACCAGTTGAACTGACGCGGGCGCGCAGTCGGAAGACTATTCCGACTTGCGCTCGATCGGCAGGCCGCGGTCCCGCCAACCGGAAAACCCTTCGTCCATCTCGGCTACGTTCGCAACGCCCATGTCGATCAGGGCCTTCGCCGCCAAAGCGGATCGCATGGCCCCGGCGCAAAACAGGATCAGTCGCTTTTCGGTGGCGAATATGGGGCGGTGATACGGGCTTTCGGGATCGATCCAGAATTCCAGCATGCCGCGCGGGGCATGGACCGCGTCTGGAACGCGCCCCTCGCGGTCCAACTCGCGAATATCACGGATGTCGACGAGAATCGCGTCGCCCGAGTCGGCCATGGCCTTGGCTGCATCGGGGGGGAGAGTTTCAATCTGCGCTTTCGCTTGCGCCACGAGTTCGGAAACAGATGTGATCGCCATCCGATCCTCCTCAATACCCCAGGGCGCAGCCATCCTTGCGCGGGTCTGACCCGCCTTCCAGCACGCCATCCTCGCGCAGCAGGATCGTCTGCGCCCCGCCCAACGGCACCTCTGGCACCTGGACGGTATGACCCAGTTCGGCCAGCGTCTGCCGAACGTCCGAGCTGTATCCACGTTCCACATTCAGGACCGACCCGTCCGCGAAGCTGCGCGGGGCGTCTATGGCGGCTTGCGGTGTCATGCCGAAATCGACCAGATTACTGACAAAACGCGCATGCCCAGTGGGCTGATACGCACCGCCCATGACGCCGAACGGGGCAACTACCCGTCCTGCGTGCTTCAGAAGACCTGGGATGATCGTGTGCATGGGCCGCTTGCCGCCGGCCGCCTCGTTCGGATGACCGCGTTCCAGGGTGAAACCAGCGCCGCGGTTTTGAAACAGGATGCCGAATTTGTCCGACGCCAAGCCCGACCCGAACCCGTGGAAAATCGAATAGATCAGGGACACCGCCATGCGATCCTTGTCGACCACCGTGATGTAGATCGTGTCCTTGTGGACGGCCCCGCTGGCCGCGCGTGCGTCGGGCAGGACGCGGTTCGGTTCGATCAGTTTGGCCAGCGCTTCGGCCGTTTCAGGCGACAGCATGTGGCCCATCCGGGTGACGTAATCGGCATCCGCCATGAACCGGTTGCGCGCGTCATAGGCCAGTTTCGCGGCCTCGGCCTCGATATGCGCGCGCTCGGCGCCGCGGGGATCCATTCCGGCGATGTCAAAATGGGCCAGAATGTTCGCCAACAGGATCGCAGTCGCGCCTTGCCCGTTGGGTGGATGCTCGACCAGGTCGTATCCGCCATACTGTCCCGAGACCGGGGTGGTATACTCCGCCTTGCAGGCGGCAAAGTCGTCCAGCGTATGCGTGCCGCCAAGGGCGCGCAGGCTGTCGACCATATCCTCGGCAATCTCACCCTCGTAGAAGGCGTCGCGGCCGTCCATCGCGATCCGGCGCAGGACATCAGCCTGCGCAGGCGCGCGGAAGACGGTGCCAGGTGTTGGGATTGCGCCATCGACAAGATAGTGCCTGCGCGCTGCCCCGGTCAGCGTCCCGGCATCGAGCGCCCAGTCGAAGGCCACCCGGTCGCCTACGGGAATTCCGGCTTCAGCATAGTGAATCGCGGGGGCAAGGGACATGGCCAAGCCCGCGCTGCCGAAGTCCTCGGACAGCCGGCAGAACCCGTCGATGGCCCCCGGTACGGTGACTGCGGCTGCGTCGCTCAGAGGCATTGCCGACAATCCGCGGTCCCGAAGCGCCTCGGCGTCCAGCGCGCGCGGTGCACGGCCCGATCCGTTCAGCGCGGTAACCGTCCCATCGGGGCTGGCGATCAGGGCAAAGCAGTCGCCACCGATGCCCGTCATCTGCGGCTCGGCGATCCCCAGAAGAACAGCGCCGGCGATCGCGGCATCAACCGCGTTGCCGCCGGCTTCCAATGTTTGGATCGCGACCTTGGCGGCCAGCGGGTGGGACGTCGCACACATCCCGTTCTCGGCATAGACCGGAGACCGGCCTGGCAGGTGAAGGTCTCGCATCTGTTGTCCCTTGTTTTCGCGCGACGCTATGGGCTTGTCCGCGAAAAGGGAAGGGTAGGATCAGCTTGATGTCATGGATCGGTCAAGCGCCATTTCGATCACAAGGTGGTTGCGGTCATTCACCCGCTGATACTGGACGGACTGGCTGAGCGACTGGATGACGAACCAACCGAATCCCCCCTCGGGCATATCGTCCTCGGGCAGGGTGCATGCGGGCAGTGTCGCGTTGGGCATCGGCGCACCGTCGTCGATGATGACGCACACCAACGAATTGTCGCGATGGGCGATCTGAAGTTCGACCATCCCGCGGGTGTCATCCTTGTAGGCGTGTTCGGCGATATTGTTCAGTGCCTCGGCAAGGACGAGTTCTACGTTGACGCTGTCGCAGGGCGAAAGGCCGTACCCTTCAAGCGCCTGCATGGTTGTCGCCAGCGCCTCGCGGACCGCAAAGGTCCGGTTGGGGTAAAGGACCCGCAGTTCGAAGTGTTTGCCGGGGGTTTTGGATGACATTCGCTGGCGAATCCGCAAATGCTGCTCAGCTCGCATGGAAAGGCTCTGCCGGGCCTTTCGGCGCTGTTTCATGGATCGTGAAAAGGGCGTCCATCTTCGTCAGTTTGAAGACTTTCGCGACCGCCGGGTTCAGCGCCGCAAGTTCCAGCCTGTGGTCGGGGGAAAGCAGCTTCATCGCCCCGATGACCGCCCCCAGGCCCGACGAGTCTAAGAATGTGACGCGTTCCAGGTCCAGGATGACGCGGTCAGGCGCGTCCCCGGCGATGCCCCGGATCGCGTCCTTGAATTGCACCGCGACCGCCGCGTCGAGCCGAGGTTCGAGCGCACGAACGATCAGCGCCTCCTGCATCGGTTCCGTTTCTAGTTTCATGCCATTCTCCGGAATATGTCCCGCATGGCCAATCATGCGTAGATCATGCTAACGGCAGCTTAACTGAATACGGATTTCTGGAAGAAGCAGTGGATTATATTGATCTGGCGCGCCGCATCGCAAGCCTGACAGAGGGCGAGACCGATCCGGTCGCGCTCATGGCGACCGTTGCGTGCGAGGTGCATCATTCGGACGACCGCTTCGACTGGACGGGCTTCTACCGCGTCGTTGCCCCTGAGCTTTTGAAGATCGGCCCCTATCAGGGCGGCCACGGATGCCTGACCATCACATTCGATCGGGGCGTTTGCGGGGCCGCCGCCCGTACGAGACAGGTTCAGCTTGTCCCGGATGTCGAGGCTTTCCCCGGTCACATCGCGTGCGCCTCTTCCACGAAAAGCGAGCTGGTCCTGCCGGTCTTCGACGCTGATGGGCAAGTGATCGCCGTCTTCGACATCGACAGCAACCGGATCGACGCCTTCACCCATGCCGATTCGGAGGCTTTGCAGGGTATTCTCGATGCCACCTTTGCCCGCGCCTGAGTACGACCCGCCCACCGATCCCCTGAACGTTCTGCATGTCGATGATGATCTTCTGGCAGTGGTCAAACCTGACGGGCTTCTGTCCGTCCCCGGTCGGGGGCCCGCGCTGGCAGACTGCCTGATCGCGCGCCTGCAGGCCGAGTATTCCGGCGTATTGCTCGTCCATCGTCTGGACCGCGACACATCGGGCGTGATGATCTTCGCACGAAATCCGAACGCGCAACGGCATCTGGGACTGCAGTTCGAAAATCGCCAGACCCGCAAGCTGTATGTCGCGCGGGTGGCGGGCGTCATTCCCGAGGATCAGGGGCGGATCGACCTTCCGCTTCGCGTCGATTGGGAAAACCGTCCCCGGCAGCGCGTCGATCACGAGGAGGGGCGCGCAGCACAGACCGACTGGTCCGTTGTCACGCGTGGTGTCGCCGAAACGCGCGTGGCGCTGACCCCGCTGACCGGCCGGTCCCACCAGCTTCGGGTCCACATGCTGACCCTGGGCCACCCGATACTGGGCGACACCCTTTATGCCGAAGGCGCGGCGCGGGATCATTCCCGCATGATGCTGCATGCCGAACGCCTCGAGGTACGTCACCCCACAGGCGGGCGATGGATGACCTTCGAGGACGCCGCGCCGTTCTAGTCAGACCAGAAAATCATGCAGGGCGTCGATCTCGGACTGCTGGATTTCGTGACCGCCCGGATGCCAAGCCAGGATGCAATCCGCCTTTTGGGCGGTGAACCATTCCGCCAGCGACTGCGTGAACGGGGCGGGGCAGATCGGGTCCTTCTGGCCCGCGGTGATCAGCACGCGTGTCATCGCGATGTCGGGTTGCGGTTCGGGGCGCCACGGGATCAGGGGGTGCATCAGGACCATGGTGTCGAAGAGGTCGGGATGCGCCATCGCTGTGGCGGCCAAGATGTTGGCCCCGTTGGAATACCCCAGCCCGGTTACGTGAACCGCGCCGGTCCGCTCGACCTCGCCGCGAACGAATTCGGCCATGGCGGCGACGCGGACCGCCAGATCCTCCATATCATAGACGCCTTCTCCGGTCCGTCGAAAGAAGCGTGCGGCGCCGTTCTCGTCCACGTCCCCTTGCGGGGAGACTATATGCGTCTCCGGCAGGAAAGTCCGCGCAACGCCGTGCAATTGCGATGCATCGGCGCCGGTTCCGTGAAACGTCAGTGCAAGCTTCGGCGCGGTGCCCGCGTCGCGGAGTGCCTCATAGCTCATGGTTGTCCCCCTCTGTTCAAATCCGCGACCTAGTGCCTCAATCGAGGGGAACGAGATGTCGTTCAAGTTGAGGCCGCAGGTGTTCATGCTGACGTGGCAGCTTCAAGGCCTGTCCAAGGGATGCGGGGTCCTCGTCACGGTCGAAGCCGGGCTCGTTCGTGGCCACCTCGAACAGGATGCCGCCGGGGGTGCGGAAGTAGATCGCCCAGAAATAGTCGCGGTCGATCACCGGGGTCACCTGAAAGCCCTGTTCAGCCAAGGCTGTGCGCACGGCCTGCTGCGCGGCCCGGTCGTCGACGGAAAAGGCGATGTGGTGGACGGAGCCGGCACTTTGCCGCGCCGCAGGGGCGTTGGGGTGTTCGATCAGGTCGACCACATTCGCCACCCCGCCAGGGCGGGTCATCCGGATCGTATCGCCGGCGCGCGCCGTTTCCTCATAGCCCATGAAGCGTAGAAGTTCGGCGGTCGGGGCGGCGTCGTTCACAAGCGGGGCGACCGAGTGAAACCCTCGGATCGCATGATCGGTGCTGACCGTTCCGGTGAAGGGCGTGCGGGGATCGTCATCCTCGACCAGCGCGAACAAGTCGCCATCGGGGGCGGCCACGTGCACGACCGGCGTGCCGAACGCGTCGACCTCGACCTTGGTGCCCAGCCTGTCGGCCCAAAAGGCCGCCGCGCCTTGGGGGATCGCAAGACGCACCTCGTGCACCTCGCCCGCGCCGCGCGTTCCCTTGCCCGCGCCGGGGAACGGAAAGTAGGTCATCGCAGTGCCCGGCCGCCCCAGATCGTCCCCGTAATACAGGTGATAGACATCGGGTGCGTCGAAATTCACGGTCTTCTTCACCCGCCGCAATCCCAGGTCGTGCGTCCAGAAACGGTCGATCGCCACCGGGTCGGCGCCGATGGTCGTGACGTGGTGCAATCCGTTGATCTGATCCAGCATGGCAGCCTCCTTTGTTCAGGTCTCAGATAGGCCGCCTGAACTGCGCACGAAATGCCGCTGTCGGCAGGGACTTGGTGCGTGACCGCGCAGAATGAAGTTTACTTTCACAACACTATGCCGAACGCCCGGTCCAACCCATGACCGCAAGGCAAAACAGCCGTCTTTATCCTGCCGCTGCCCCTGTCTGAGCGACAGGCCGTGGCTATCTGAGAAACAGATCATTCGAGAAGGAGGTGCCAAATGGCCCTGCGTATCAACGACACTGCCCCCGATTTTACCGCCAACACGACCGAGGGCGAGATCAATTTCCACGATTGGATCGGCGATGGCTATGCCGTCCTGTTCAGCCATCCCAAGAACTTCACCCCGGTCTGCACGACCGAGCTTGGCACGATGGCCGGTCTGGCGCCCGAGTTCGAAAAGCGTGGCGCCAAGATCATCGGCATTTCCGTCGATCCGATCGAGGACCACAACAAGTGGAAGTCCGACATCGCCTCCTACACGGGCAACAGCGTTAGCTATCCGCTGATCGCCGACCCCCAGATGAAGATCGCCAAGGCCTACGACATGCTTCCCGCCGAGGCCGATGGCGAACCCGGTAGCCGCACCCCGGCCGACAACGCCACCGTCCGCACCGTGTTCATCATCGGGCCGGACAAGAAGGTGAAGCTGTCGATGACCTACCCGATGACCACGGGCCGGAACTTCGACGAGATCCTGCGCGCCCTCGATTCCATCCAGTTGAATGCCGAGCACAAGGTCGCGACGCCCGCCAACTGGCAGAAGGGTGGCGAAGTTATCCTGACCCCTGCCATCTCGGACGACGAAGCGCGCGAAAAGTTCGGCGGGTTCGAGCAAAAGCTGCCCTACATCCGCACGGCCAAGATGCCCGGCTGATCCGACAACGACGCCTCGATTTTGCACGCCGTCCCCTGTCCGGGGGTCGGCGTGTCGCGTAAGGGCCATGGATGGACACCACGAACAAGGGATTGGCGCTGGCCCTCTTCGGCGCCCTGGTCATCGTGCCCGATACGCTGTTCATGCGGATTTCGGGTCTGGGGGCGACGCAGATGGTCGCGTGGCGCGGTCTGCTACAGGCCGCCGTCCTGCTGACATTGTGGATCGTCCTCTCTCGCCGCCACCGTGCCGATGTGGCCGCCCTTGCAACCGGGACCGGGGTTCTGGCGGCGCTACTGCAAGCGTCGAACGCCGCGCTGTTCGCCACCGGGATCGCCATCGCGCCGGTGGCCGTGGTTCTGTTCGCCGTGGCGATGGTCCCCTTGGTCGCAGCCCTGTTCGGGGTGATCTTCCTCGGAGACCGGATCGAAAAAGCGACTCTGATCGCCGCCTTCGTCGTGCTGCTGGGCATCGGCCTGTCGGTCTCGGCCGAGTTCACCACCGAAGGCTCGGCGCTTCTGGGGGCGCTCTGCGGTCTGGCTGTGGCGGTGTCCCTGTCGGGCAGCTTCACGCTGTTTCGTGCCCGGCCCGACCTGTCGATCTTCCTGACCGTTGGCCTCGGGGCCAGCCTTTCGGGCGTTGTGGCCTTCCTGTTGACCGACTCGATGACGCAGACCCAAGGCTGGCTACCGGCGATCTGGGTCACGGGGGCCGTGATCCTGCCGATCTCGTTCACCACGATGAACCTGGCCTCACGCTATACGGTCGCGGCGAATGTCAGCCTGGTCCTGCTTCTGGAAACGGTGCTGGGCCCCATTGTCGTCTGGATCGGCGTGGGCGAGGCGGTGGGCCCCCGCGGACTGATCGGCGGCGCCATCGTGGTCGTCACCCTGGCCGTCTACCTATGGGACCAACGGCGGCGGGCATTGTCACGGGTCACCCGCCGTCCGATCCGAGGTAGCGCCTTATAAGCTCCTCATACCGGGGCGAGTTGATATATGACAGCAGGGCGCGGTTCAGCGGTTCGCGCAGGTCCGAGCCTTCGGGCAAAGCGATCCCGTACTGCTCGCGCCCGATGTCCTGATCCAGTACGCGAACCTGCCCGTCGAACTGGTCCCGCGCGACGTAGGACAGGACCGGGCGGTCATGAACGAAGGCGTCCAGCCGCGCCTCGAGCAGCGCCTCGTATCCCTCGGCCACGGACTCGAACCCGCGGGCATCGATCCGGCGGCGGGCAAGCTCCTCGGCGCCGGTCGAGCTTTCCACGACGCCAACGCGCACGCTGTCCAGATCGGACGCCCCCTCTATCCCGCTGCCAAGCTGTCCGACGGTCAGGGATGCGGCGATGGCAGCGGTGAAGCTGGCCACGATGATCATTGCGGTGAACATCCAGATCAGCCCGACAATCCGACCGCCGATCGTCCGCGGGCTCTTGTCGCCATAGCCCACGGTGGTCATCGTCACGGCGGCCCACCAGAACCCGTCGCCCAGACCCTTCACGGGCTTTCGGCTGAACTCTTCCTCGTTGCCCTTGCGTTCGAAGAACCAGATCGCGACGCCGGCTGTCAGCAGAACCGCCGAAAGGCCCGCCAAGACCACCATGAACTGCCACGAGAAGAAATTGCGCGCGACCTGCAACCATCCCCCGGTCGAGATCGGATTGATCGCAATGCCAAGGCCCGTGCTGTAATAGGGATAAGTGAAATCCACCCGGAACTCACGATCCGCGGTGATCGACAGGGCGGCGACGGAAGCGGCATATTGCCCTTCTGCCGTCCCTTCGATCATGTCCGCCAGGGTCGTCTCGCGCAGATCATAGGCCAGGTCCAGCTCGTCGGCCAGTGCCTCCCACATCTCGATGGCGATGCCGGTCCATTCGCCGTCTGGCCCGCGCAACGCGAAGGGCGGCGCCTCGCGGGTGGCCACGATCAGGCTCGCGCCGGCCGCACTCTCGACGGCCTCGGCCAACTGGGGTTGAGTGTCCGACGGGGTCTCGTCCTGCGCCGAAACCGGCACGGTCAGAAGAAACAGAAGGGCGGCGGCACGGGCGAACAGCTTTATCATTCGCCCCGACCTAGGGCGCCCCGCGTCCCTTGCTAGAGGATCATCAGCCGGATCAAATAGGCGATCACCCCCAGGACCGCGACGCTAGCGGTCCATAGCGCTGCGAACCACGCGATCCGTTTCCACCACATGGCAGGCTTCTTTCCAAAGCGCCTAGTGATAGCCTTCCCCCGGTTTGATCTTCCCGCGGAACACGTAATAAGCGAACGCGGTATAGCCCAGGATAATGGGCACCAGAATGATCGCCCCCACGAACATGAAAAGCTGCGATTTGAACGGGCTTGCGGCATCGTACATCGTGACGCTTGTGGGGATGACATAGGGCCACATGCACACGCCAAGCCCGATGAAGCACAGAAGGAACAGACCCAGCGTCAACACGAAGGGCATCCAGTCGTTGCTTTCGTTGTACAGTTCCTTGCCCAGGAACAGGATGAACAGCACGACCAGGATCGGCACCGGCGCCACTTGCAGCATCTGCGGCCAGGAATACCACCGTTCGAAATACGCAGCCTCAAGGAACGGGGTCCACAGGGACACAATCCCGATAAAGCCCACGGTCACGAACCCAAGGATCCGTGCGATGTTGCGCGAATGCTTCCTGACATACCCCTCGGTCCGCCAGTTCAGCCAGCACGCCCCCAAAAGGCCGTAGCCGAACACCACGGCCAGACCGCAGGTCAGCGTGAACGGCGTCAGCCAGTCCCACCAGCCGCCGCCATAGGCCCGGCCGTCGACCTCGATCCCCTGCAGCAGGGCGCCGAGGGCGATCCCCTGCGCCATCGCCGCGACGGTTGACCCGCCGATGAACGCCCAGTCCCAGAACTTTTCCGAAAACCTGTTACCCGCACGCCAGCGGAACTCGAACGCGACACCGCGGAAGACCAGCGCCAGAAGCATCGCGATGATCGGCGGGTACAGCGCGGGCATGATGATGGCGTAGGCCAGTGGGAAGGCGGCGAACAAGCCGCCACCGCCCAAGACAAGCCACGTCTCGTTCCCGTCCCAGACGGGCGCGACCGTGTTCATCATCAGGTCGCGATCTTCTTTCCTCGGGAAGGCGGGGTAGAGTATCCCGATCCCCAGGTCGAACCCGTCCAGAACGACGTAGACATAGACGGCGAAGGCCAGAAGCAGGGCCCATGCGACCGTCAAGTCAAAGCTGATCTCCATTCCGTGCGCTCCTTATTCGGCCGGGCTGACTTCAGGCGTGGTGCCGGGCGTGATGCCCGCGGTACGGATCGGGCCGTCGCTGTCCTTTTCGGACTCGCCCTTCTCGGGCGCTTTCAGCATCAGCTTCAGCAGATAGATGATGCCGGCCCCGAACACAGCGAAATAGATCACGATGAACGCCATCAAGGAGGTGCCGACTGCCTGCGCCCCGATGGGCGACATCGACTCGGACGTTCGCATCAGGCCGTAGACGGTATAGGGCTGTCGGCCGACCTCGGTCGTGATCCAGCCCGCGATGATGGCGACGATCCCCGACGGGGCCATCAGGACAGATACGCGATGAAGCCATCTGTCGTCGTAAAGCCGACCCCGCCACCTCGACCACAGGGACCAAAGTCCGACGCCGATCATGACCATGCCGATACCCACCATTACGCGGAACGACCAGAAGACGATGGCGACGGGCGGCTCTTCGCTGCGCGGCACTGTGTCCAGGCCATCCATCGAGGCATCCAGGCCCTTTCCCAGAATCGGCCCTCCAATCCGCGGGATCTCGACCGCGTAGCGCATCTCGCCCGCCTCCTGATCCGGGATGCCGAACAGGATCAGGGGGATGCCGTCATCATAGCTTTCGAAGTGACCTTCCATCGCCAGTACCTTGGTCGGCTGGTATTCGTAGGTGTTCAGACCTTGCTCGTGTCCCAGAACCAGTTGCAGCGGGGCGACGACGGCGGCCATCCACATGGCCATCGAAAACATCGTGCGCACGCCACGGTTGTCGTGCCGCCCGCGCAGCAAGTGCCACCCTCCGACGCCGCCGACGACGAACGCGGTGCCAAGGAATGCCGCCGTCAGTGTATGCGCCAGACGATAGGGAAAGGACGGATTGAAGATCGCCGCCAGCCAGTCGTCCGGCAGGAATTGCCCATTCTCGCCCATGACGAAGCCCGCAGGGGTATGCATCCAGCTGTTCACCGACAGGATCCACGTGGCCGATACAGCCGTTCCGAACGCGACGAGGCAGGTCGCCGTCATGTGCAGGCCGGGTCCGACCTTGTCGCGGCCGAACAGCATGATCCCCAGGAACCCCGCCTCTAGGAAGAACGCCGTCAGAACCTCGTATGCCATCAAGGGGCCGATCACCGGGCCCGCCCGATCCGAGAACACCGACCAGTTCGTGCCGAATTGATACGACATCACGATGCCCGACACGACGCCCATCGCGAACGAGATCGCGAAGATCTTCACCCAGAATTTGAACAGGCGCAGATACGCCTCGTCTTTCGTCCAAAGGAACATGCCGTTCAGGACGGCCAGATAGCTGGCCAGACCGATGGTGAACGCCGGAAAGATGAAGTGGAAAGCGACGGTAAAGCCGAACTGGATGCGGGCCAGAACGAGTGCGTCGAGACCGAGAAATGTATCCATGGACTTACCTGCTTCACGAATGGGAACACGGAATACTTATGCGGCCCGGGCGTTCCGTCCAACAGCACCTTGCGGCGCGCAATGTCACACCGTGTCGGGTTTTCCCTGCTGTTCTTGCGCGGATTGACACGAGGGCAAGGGGTTTTCCGGAGAACCCGGAAATGGAAAAGGCCGACACGTGCTGTTGTGCCGGCCCTACTCGACGATGCTGACCGCCCGAAAATTCCGGATCGTTCAGACCATTTTCGGATAAAGAACGACACGCGCGTCCATTGGCACCTGCTCGTATAGCAGCTTGATATGCTCGTTGGTCAGGCCAGCACAGCCGTTCGAGACGGCGCGCCCGATAGTGTTGATGTCGGGCGTCCCATGAATTCGCAGATAGGTATCGCCGCGGCCTTCCTGGAAGAGGTAAAGCGCGCGGGCCCCAAGCGGGTTGTCCGGGCCGCCGGGCATTCCGTCGGAGTACTGTGCGTATTTCTCGGGCTCACGGCTGATCATGTCCGGCGTGGGCGTCCACGAGGGCCATTCCTTCTTTGCGCCGACGTAATACTGCCCCGGCTCGTACAGGCCTTCACGGCCGACCCGGATGCCGTAGCGCCATGCCTGACCGTTCGGCATCGTCCAGAAAAGCTGGAAGTGATCGGGGAAAACATGCACTTCCCCAGGCGGAAGCGAATGGCGCAGCGTCACGAAAGCGGGCTGCAGATGCGGCGGAAGCTGCTGCGCCATGGCGGGGCCGCCCACCAGGGCCGCGCCGAAGGTGGCAAGTCCCGTCAAAACGAAGTCACGCCTGTTCATATGGATCGTCCCTTTGTCGTTAAGCCCTTGGATGCAACGTAAACCATGCGTCCCGGTTGCAGGACATCTGCCACGAAAACGTGAAGCCTGCATCTGAAATGGTACGGCCGGGCAGTGCCGCTATCCGGTTTGCGGTCAGGCGGCCGAATAACGGGCAAAAACCTCGGTCTCGCCCCCTGTGCGGATCAGGTGTACATCGTAGGCATCGCGCGCCGTTTCCGGTCCCATCCCCGGAGAGCCATAGGGCATCCCCGGCACTGCCAGTCCCACCGCGTCGGGACGCGTGTTCAGAAGGCGGCGAATATCGGACGGGGGAACGTGCCCCTCAATCATGTATCCGTCGATCCTTCCGGTGTGACACGAGGCCATATCTGCCGGGATCCCGTTTTCCAGCTTGTAGCGGCTCAAAGCAGTACCCGTCGACGGTTCGGTGGTGATCTTGAAGCCGTCCCGCTCGAGGATGTCGATCCAGGCCGAACAGCACCCGCAATTCGGGTCCTTCACGACGTGCATGGATGGAACGGCCGCGGCACCGAGCCGTGGCAGGATAGCGGCGCCACCAAGCGCGGCGAGGCTGCCCAGAAGGGCGCGGCGTGTCGTCGTGCTGGGTCTCATATCGGTCTTCTCCTTCACGGGCCTGTTCGAATACCTGGCGCTGGTGAAGGGATAAAGGCCGTCCCGGAAACCGGCAAGCGGGCCTCACCTCCGCCGGGATCACGTTTCGGTCGGCTATCGCCGATAGAAAAAGGACCGGCCCCTGTTCGGGGGCCGGCCGCTTGTCGTTCCACAAGGCGGAAGAATCAGCCTTCGGCTTCTTCTTCCGCCTTGGCTTCCTGTCCGGTCTCCTGGTCCACGACCTTCATCGACAGGCGCACCTTGCCACGGTCGTCAAAGCCCAGAAGCTTGACCCAAACCTCCTGGCCTTCCTTCAGGACGTCCGAAGGATGGTTCAGGCGGCGGTTCTCGATCTGGCTGACATGGACCAGGCCGTCGCGCTTGCCGAAGAAGTTCACGAAGGCGCCGAAGTCCACGATCTTCACGACCGTGCCCTTGTACACCTTGCCCTCTTCCGGCTCGGCCACAATCGAATAGATCATGTCGTAGGCCCGCTGGATCGCGTCGCCATTTGCGCTGGCGATCTTGATCACGCCGTCGTCGTTGACGTCGACCTTGGCGCCGGACGTCTCGACGATCTCGCGGATGACCTTGCCGCCCGAGCCGATGACTTCGCGGATCTTGTCCACGGGGATCTGCATCGTCTCGATCCGGGGAGCGTGCTGGCTGAACTCGGCCGCGGAGGACAGCGCCTTGTTCATCTCGCCCAGGATGTGCATCCGGCCGGCCTTGGCCTGCGCCAGCGCCTTTTGCATGATCTCGGGGGTGATGCCCGCGACCTTGATGTCCATCTGAAGCGAGGTGATCCCGTTCTCGGTGCCGGCAACCTTGAAGTCCATGTCGCCGAGGTGATCCTCGTCGCCCAGGATGTCGGTCAGGATCGCATAGTCGCCGTCATCTTCCAGGATCAGACCCATCGCCACACCGGCCACGGGGGCCTTCAGCGGCACGCCCGCATCCATCATCGACAGCGACCCACCGCAGACCGACGCCATGGAAGAGGAGCCGTTCGATTCGGTGATCTCGGACACGACGCGGATGGTGTAGGGGAAGTCGGTCGGCGCCGGCAGAACCGCCTGAAGCGCACGCCACGCCAGCTTGCCGTGACCGATCTCGCGACGGCCCGGAGGTCCGAAGCGGCCCACTTCGCCCACCGAGTAAGGGGGGAAGTTGTAGTGCAGCAGGAAGTTCGACTTGTAGGTGCCCTGAAGAGCGTCGATCATCTGCTCGTCGTCGCCAGTGCCCAGCGTGGTCACGACCAGACCCTGGGTCTCGCCCCGGGTGAACAGGGCCGAGCCATGCGTCCGCGGCAGAAGGCCGGTTTCGGCAACAATTGGGCGGACCTGATCCGTCGCACGGCCATCGATCCTCTTGCCGCCCTTCACCACGTCGCCGCGGAGGATGGAGGATTCCAGCTTCTTGAACGCCGAGCCGAGGTTCTCGTCGGCCAACTGCTCTTCGGTCAGCTGTCCGCGGATATGGGCGCGCGCATCGCTGATGGCGGTCGTCCGCTCCTGCTTGTCGGTGATCGCGAAGGCGGCGCGCATCTTGTCCTCGCCCGCGGCCTTCACGGTGTCATACAGCGCCGAGTAGTCGGGCGGCTGGAAATCGAAGGGCTCTTTCGCGGCGTCTTCGGCCAGGTCGATGATCAGGTCGATCACCGGCTGGATTTGCTGGTGGGCAAAATTCACGGCGCCCAGCATCTCTTCTTCGGTCAGCTCGTAGGCTTCCGATTCCACCATCATCACGGCGTCCTTGGTGCCCGCGACGACAAGGTCGAGGCGCTGATCGACGTTCTCACGCAGCTTGTGCATGTCGTCGATCTCGGGGTTCAGGACGTATTCGCCGCCCTCATAGCCCACGCGGCAGCCGGCGATCGGGCCCATGAAAGGCGCGCCCGACAGCGTCAGCGCGGCGCTGGCCGCGATCATCGCGACCACGTCGGGATCGTTGACAAGGTCGTGGCTCAGCACGGTGCAGATCACGAGGACTTCGTTCTTGAAGCCCGGCGCGAACAGCGGACGGATCGGGCGGTCGATCAGGCGCGAGGTCAGCGTCTCTTTCTCGGTCGGACGCGCTTCGCGCTTGAAGAACCCACCGGGGATTTTGCCCGCAGCGTAATATTTCTCGTTGTAATGAACCGTCAGCGGGAAGAAGTCCTGTCCGGGCTTCTGTTCCTTCGCAAAGGTCACGTTGGCCATGACGCTGGTCTCGCCCAGCGTCGCGATCACAGACCCATCGGCCTGGCGCGCAACTTTTCCTGTCTCGAGCGTGAGGGTTTCTTCGCCCCACTGCATCGATTTCTTTGTCTCGTTGAACATCTGTCGTATCCTGTCTGGGCCGACCGGAGCCCTCTCCGGCGGTCCGTTTGCATGGCGGCCGTATTGCCGCCGATCCCTCCATCATCTCATGCGCCGGGATCGAAGCGTCACGTCTCAGATGCGCCGCCCCTACATCAAAACGGCGCTGAACGCTAGCAGGTGTGATCCGGGATGACTTGATACACGGCGGGGAACGGCAGACTTACGTTCCCCGCCCGAAAACCCGATGCGCCCCAAGCCCGTCGGAGACTTCGCCCTTCAGGAGGGCGGCGTAGTGATCCTCCAGCCGGTCGTCCCCATATTCCGGCGTCAACTCGGGCGCGGGGCGGTCGCCGTCATGTACCAGCATCGACCGGGTGGCATAGAACCGCCCGATCCGCGCCAGTTCGGCTTTGGCGGCAAGCCGGGGCGATACCCGCCCCATCAGCGACAGCCCGCTTGCCACGCCATCCAGAAGCGCGACCGGCACGCGGCGCACCGCAACCTCGCGGCCCAGAAGCCGGCCCAGCATCGCAGCCTGGTCCATGGGGGTGATCGCCGGTCCGGGGCCGCCCACGGGCAGGACGCGGTTCCGCTTGTCGGGATCAGACAGGCAATCCACCAGAAACGCCGCGCAATCGCGGTCCGAGATCGGCTTGCACGCCGTCAGGTTCCCGTCCCCGAACACGAGGAACGGCTTGCCCTCCGCCACACGCGCGACCTGACCCGACAGAGATTTGAAGAAGGCGGTCGGCCGCACGACGGACCAGTTCATGGACGACGCTCTAAGCCTCGCTTCGGCGGCAAGCTTGGCGTGGTGAAAGGCCAGTACAGGGGGCTCGACACAGATCGCCGACAGCAGGACGAATTGGGCAACCCCGGCGCGCTCGGCCGCGTCGATGGCGGCGATCGTCGCATCGCGATCCACGGCGCGGGCATCGTCCGGCGCCCCGGTGCGCGAGGCAAGGCAGCAGATCACCGCGTCGATTCCGGCAAGGGGCAGCGCATCGCGCATTGCATCGGCGTGGATGACCTCGCACCCCGGAACGGTGCCGGACCGCAGGACCGCGCGGACCTCGTGGGCCGCGCGCAGCAATTCGGCGGCCGTCGCACGTCCGATGGTGCCGCTGCCGCCAAGAAGCAGAACCCTTGTCATGTCATGACCCTTCCACGAAGCCCCGCGCCGTTCCATGGGCCAGACACGAAAAAAGCCGCCCACGGGGGGCGGCCTTCGGGTCGACATCGCGCGCGGATCAGCGGCGGATGTTCAGGCGCTTGATCAGGTCCTGATACCGGGCCTCGTCCTTCGCCTTGGTGTAGTCCAGCAGCTTGCGGCGCTGGGCGACCAGCTTCAGAAGGCCACGGCGCGAGTGGTTGTCCTTCTTGTGGGTCTTGAAGTGCTCGGTCAGCGCGGCGATGCGGTGAGTCAGGATCGCGACCTGCACCTCGGGCGAGCCGGTATCGCCGGACTTCGTCGCGTAATCGCTGATGACCTTCTGCTTGTCTTCTTGCGTAATCGACATCGGGCGTCTCCTTTCGGGTCTGGTGTGTCGGCACCGGCCGGGATGTCGTCCAGCACGGGCCCTTTGCCGCAACCGCGGCGAAGCGGGCGCATAGCCTGATTCCCGCGCCGTGAAAACCCCCGATCTAGCCGCGCCAGGGCACGGGCTGGGTCGCGTAGGGGATATAAAGCGGGTGCTTGGGGTGCCCGTCCTTCGACAGACCCAGATGATGCAGGGTCCGCCCGGTGCCACGCATCAACGCTTCGACCTCGGGGCCGCGCGCCATATGGGCGCCGTGGGTGCCCCATGCGCAGACGATGGTGTCGGCCCAACGGCAGCCCTCCAAGATGGCCGCGTCGTTCGCCGGGCCCACGGGGTCGTCCGCGCGGCGCATCTTCTTGGGGTCGGTGTCGCGCCAGGCGAAGATGTTGCAGACCCGGAAGGCCCCGAACCCCAGCGCCCGCGCCCGCCGCTCGCAGCGTTCGACGGTGGGGTCGTTCTGCACCTCGGTCGCGGTCGAGGGGTTCAGCATCACGAACAGCGCCTTGCCATCCTCTGGCCGCCAGACGCGGGTCAGGGCATAGCGATACCGTTCGCAGTCCGAATAGGTGGCCACGCTTTCCGCGTCGTCCTTGACGTGATGCCGTTCGATCACCGGTTCAGGACACGCGACGGGTGGAAATGCCCGGCCCGGTAATGCCCCAGCGCCACGGCCAGCCCCCCTTGCGAGGCCCAGGCCAGATCGCCGAACTCGGCGTCCGAGCTGATGACCTCGGCCGGGTTGCCGTTGCGGATGCGCGTCGCCGCCATCTCGGTCACGCGGCATTCCGGCAGATCGGCCAGTCCCGTTTCCACCGGCAGCAACAGCGCGTCGAGCTCGGGGGTGCGGGCCAGGTCCTCGATCCGGTCCAGGGTCACGCCGTCCGCAACCTCGAACGGTCCGGACCACACGCGCCGCAGCCAGCCGACATGCCCCAGACAGCTCAGGTCGCGTCCCAGATCCCGCGCGATGGACCGGACATAGCCGCCCTTACCGCAGACCAACCGCAGCGTCGCCGCGTCAGGCCGCGTCTCGACCAGCGTCAGTTCGTCGACGTAAAGATCGCGCGCCTCTAGCTCCACCTCTTCGCCGGCCCGCGCCAGATCATAGGCCCTTTGCCCGTCGACCTTCACGGCTGAAAACGCGGGCGGCACCTGCATGATGTCGCCACGGTAGGTCGGCAAGGCGGTCTCGATTGCGTCTGCGGTCGGGCGCGCCTCGGACGTCTCGAGAACCTCGCCCGAAGCATCGTCGGTCGCGGTTTCGGCGCCCCAACGGACCTCGAACTCGTAGGCCTTCAGCATGTCCGTGATCGAGGAGACCAGCTTCGTCGCCTCGCCCAGCGCCACGACCAGAACGCCCGTCGCATCCGGGTCCAACGTGCCCGCGTGGCCCGCCTTCTTGGCATCGAAGGCCCAGCGCACCTTGTTCACGATGTCGGTCGATCCGATCCCGGCAGGCTTGTCGACGACCAGCCAGCCCGAGATCTCGCGTCCCTTCCTGCGCCGTCCCATCAGCGCCCCCCGGTCACGGTGCCGATGATCGGCCCCATGGGCCAGCCCGCATCGTGTCGACCGCCATCGGCATCATACAGCCGCGAGATGTTGCCATCGAAATACAGGGCGTTCGGCACGTCCAGCCCATCGCGGAACAGCCGACCGAAATGGTGGAAATTCACCTTCTCATTCGAGATCGCGAAATACATCGTGCCATTCGCCCCGACGCCGACCCCGTTTCGGATATAGGTCGAATCCGAGTCCGGTATGAACCGCGGGTGCAGGTCGCCGTCGAGGACCAGCATGGGCCCGGATTGCGAGGCATCGCGACAATCGGGGTCGCTGGCCGCAAAGCTACGGCTTTCGATCACCCGCGCAGCCCCCTCGGTCAGGCACAGGACGCCGTTCGGAAGCAGGCCGAAATTGCCCGGCCCGGCATTCGTCACCAACCCCGCAGCCTCTGCGCCATCCTCGACATACAACCCGACTGGAGAGCGGTCGGCGTGATACATCCCGGCGTTCATCGCGATGCCCAGCGATTTGCCGTCCTGCCCCAGCGCCCGGTTGACCGCGCGAAAGCTGGCAAAGGGCGATCCGTCGTCCTGATACAGGAACAACTGCACATCTTCGACGGCCGGGTCGATCTCGCACACCGTGAAGGACGCACCGTCGAAGGCTACGTCCCGGCAGGTTCCGGCCGCAGCGGGAAGGGCGGTCAGCAGAAACAGAAGTGCAAGGCGGATCATGCCTCGTCCTCTCCCTCGTCAAGGTCTCGGCGCACGTCGTCGCGGGCGAACAACTCGCGCGTTTCGTCCAGCCGATCGAAAGTCTCGTCGATCAGGAACCGCAGATCGGGCGTGAACTTCAACGTGGTCTCTTTCGACAGGGCGCGGCGCAGCTCGTGCTTGTTACGCTTCAAGCCCTGGATCGCTTCCTCTCGATTGTTCCCGCCCAGCGGCAGGACATACAGGGTCGCGATCTTGAGGTCGGGCGACGTCCGCACCTCGCTGACAGTGATCGACAGGCGGTTCAGGTCGGGGTCGTGGATGTCGCCCCGGTTCAGCACGTCGGACAGCGTGCGGCGGATCAGCTCGCCCACGCGAAGCTGACGTTGCGACGGGCCTGCGCCCTCGGAAAATCGGTTCTTGGCCATGGGGCGCAGATATTGGCTTGGACCGCGACGCGCAACAGGCGTTGCGGGATGCGCGGGATCCGCGCTAGCTGCGGGGCGAAGGATCGAAGGGAATGCCGCATGAAGATCGCCGTTACCGGAGTATCGGGCCGCATGGGGCGGATGCTGGTCGACGCCGTGTCCGAGACCGAGGACGCAACGCTGCACGGCGCCATCGAACGGTCCGGGCATGACTGGGTCGGACGTGATCTGGGCGAGATCCTGCCGGCCGGTTCGGGCGTGACGGTGACTGACGACCCCGCCAAGGGGATCGCGGGGGCGGATGCGGTGATCGACTTCACCGCGCCCGATGCGACCGTGGCCCTTGCGAAATCCGCGGCTGAGGCCGGCGTCGCACACGTGATCGGCACCACGGGCTTCGACGACAGCCATATCGCCCAGCTCGACGCCTGCGCGGATCGTATCGCGATCGTCAGGGCCGGGAACATGAGCCTGGGGGTCAACCTGCTGACGCAGCTCGTTCGGCAGGTCGCGGCCAGCCTCGGCGTCGAATATGACATCGAGGTCGTCGAGGCGCATCATCGCCACAAAGTCGACGCCCCCTCGGGTACCGCGCTGATGCTAGGCGAAGCTGCGGCCGAGGGGCGGGGGATCAGCCTGTCGGGCATGGCCGACAGGGCGCGCGACGGCATCACCGGCCCGCGCGAGGCCGGGCATATCGGCTTTCACGCCATCCGCGGCGGCGACATCATCGGCGCCCATGACGTGATCTTCGCGGGCCCGGGCGAGACCATCACGATCAGCCATGCGGCCACTGATCGCCAGCTTTTCGCCAAGGGTGCACTGCGCGCGGCCCTGTGGACCGTAGGCAAGGCGCCGGGGCATTACGACATGCTGGACGTGTTGGGCCTGCGCTAGGCCCGCCGAAAGCCAGGACCGCTCAGAAATCGTAGGCAATGCCCTTCTTTTCCCAATCGCCATAGCGCACGGGCTCGGGGCCATCACGCCCGCCCAGTTCGGGAGGGAGGTTCAGGTCGCCCTGCTTTTTCTTGCGCGCCTCGGCTTCTTCCAGGGCGCGCAGGGCCTCGGGCGGAAGGGTGTCGCGGTCAGTCATGGCGGGGCCTCACTGGTCTTTCGGGCGGTTCCAAGTCATATACGCGCTTCGATCCGCTCAACAAGGCTGCCCCATGGACCGCACCCGGAATGCCGCCCTCACGCTTCTGATGGAGGTGACCGAGAACGGCCGCCTGATGTCCGAAGTCACCGACAAGACGCTGGCCCCCCTGCCGGGCCCTGAGCGGGCGCGGGCTCAGCGTCTGGCACTGACCACCCTGCGCTGGAAGGACCGGGCCGATCGTGCGCTGGGACCGTTCCTGCGCATGAAGCCCCGTCCTGTCACGCTGAACGCCCTGCGTTTGGCCCTGTGCGAGATCCGGGTCGAAGGCGGTGCCGAACATGGCGCCGTCAGCGCGGCGGTCGATCTGGTCCGCGCGTCCGAGGAAGGGCAGGCGGGCCTTGTGAACGCGGTGCTGCGAAATGTCCTGCGACAAGGCCCGGAAGCCTGGGACAAGCTGCCCTTGCCGCGCCTGCCGAAATGGCTGCGCAAGCCGCTGATCGCGGATTACGGGAAAGACGCCGTTGCCGGGATGGAGGTCGCGTTCGCCCGCGGCGCGCCGCTGGACCTTTCGGTGAAGGAGGATGCGGACGGATGGGCCGAGCGGCTGTCGGGGCAGGTTCTGCCCACCGGCTCGGTCCGGATGCAGGCGGCGGGGCAGGTTTCGGCCCTGCCGGGTTATGCGGACGGGGCGTGGTGGGTGCAGGATGCCGCCGCCGCGGTGCCGGTTCGGGCCTTGGCCCCGCAGGCCGGTGAACGGGTTCTGGACCTGTGCGCGGCGCCCGGCGGCAAGACCCTGCAGATCGCGGCCGCAGGGGCCGAGGTTACGTCCCTTGATATCTCGGAGGGGCGCATGGCGCGCGTAGCCGAGAACCTGGCGCGCTGCGGGCTGCAGGCCGAAGCCGTGGTCGCCGACGCGCTGGAGTGGGAGGGCGGGCCGTTCGATGCAGTCCTGTTGGACGCGCCGTGTTCCGCGACCGGCACGATCCGCCGCCACCCCGACCTGCCGGCCGCCAAGACGGGTGAGGACTTCCCGGCCCTGTTCAAGCTGCAAGAACGTCTGATCGACCGTGCGCTGACCTTTGTGCGGCCCGGCGGACGGGTGGTCTTCTGCACATGCTCCCTTCTGATCGACGAGGGAGAGGAGCAGGTGCGCGACGCCCTGTCCCGCCACCCCGACCTGATCGTGGATACCGATGCACTGCGCCTTCCGGGCATCGATCCCGCGTGGATCGGGCCGGAGGGTCTGCGTCTTCGCCCCGACTATTGGCCCGAACTGGGGGGCATGGACGGCTTTTTCGTGGCGGTTCTGCGCCGCCCGGACTGAACTACCCATGACAGGACGTACCTTTCGCGATACGCTCGTACCATCGAGCGACGTGAGAGAAGGCACGAGGACGTGGCCCCCACGCATCTGACCCGACTGGACAGGCTGCGCCTGTGGACCGAGCGTCTGCAGGGTGTTCCGGCGAGCTTCATCGACATTCCTGGCCCGCGCAGCGTCGGACGCGTCCATCGCGGCCAGAGGATGCTGGCGGGCGAATTCATGTTCCTGGGCTATACGGTCGAGGCGCCCGAGACCCCGATCTGGGACCTGCCGATCCCCGAACCGGCCTTCGTCGATCTGCTGCACGGCTTCGGGTGGCTGGACGATCTGGCCGCGACCGGGGCGGGCGAGGGACCCGCACAACGCTGGCTGGACGATTGGATCGCGCGGTTCGGCCAGCAGGACGGCCCGGCCTGGCGGTCCGATACCCTTGGCCGGCGGGTGATGCGCTGGATCGACCATGCCGAGATGCTGATGGGTGGCGATCAGCCGCGCGACCGCACTGCGCGGGTCTTTCTTCGTCTTCAGGCCCGGCAACTGGCCCGCAGTTGGCGGCGCGTCCGGCCCGGCCCCCGCCGGTTCGAGGCGCTGGCGGGGCTGCTTCTGGCGACCGTCACGCTTGAAGGACTGGCGCCGTCGCGCGGGGCCGCCTTGGCTGCGTTGGAGGTTGAGATCGCGTCCGCCGTCACGCCCGAGGGCGGCATCCCGTCGCGCAACCCTGAAGCCTTGGCGCGCGTCTTTGCGCAGCTTGCGCGGATCAAGGCGGATCTTCTCCAGGCCGAAGTCACGCCCCCCGATGCGCTCGAGGATGCGCTGAAACGGATGGCCGGTGTGCTGCGGACCCTGCGCCATGCCGACGGCACGCTGGCGCGGTTCCACGGTGGCGGACGCGGTGCGCCGGGGCTACTGGATCAGGCGCTGTCGATGTCGGGGGTTCGCCCGACGCCGCTGTCGGATCGCGCGATGGGATATGCCCGTTTGTCGCATGCTCGGACAACGCTGATCCTGGATGCCGCACCGCCCACCACGGGACCCATGTCCCCGCAGGCCCATGCCTCGACATTGGGGTTCGAGCTGACGTCAGGCCGGCGACCTCTGATCGTCAATTGCGGCTCGGGGCGGACCTTCGGGGACCGGTGGCGCCGGGCGGGGCGGGCGACGCCGTCCCATTCGACACTGGCCCTGGACGGGCTGTCCTCGGCCCGGCTGGGCGAGGGGGACCTGATCGTCGAGGCGCCCGGAGACGTCCGACTGGAAAGGCGGCGCAGCGATCTTTCGACCGGTCTTATCGCGGGGCATGACGGTTATGTCGCCAGCCACGGCCTGACCCATGTGCGCCAGATCTACCTCAGCCATGACGGCCGCGGTCTTCAGGGCGAGGACGTCATCGCCACGGTCGAGCGCGAGGACGAGCGCGCCTTCGACCGCGCCTTGGACGAGACCGGCGGCGGCATCCCGTTCAGCGTACGCTTCCACTTGCATCCCGACGTCGCGGCGCGGATCGCCGAGGACGGGCAGTCCTTCGAGCTGATGCTGAAATCGGGCGAATTGTGGATCCTGCGGCACACCGGGTCGGCCGCCCTGTCGCTGGTGCCGTCGGTCTATCTGGATGTCGGACAGCTTGAACCGACGCCGACATCGCAGATCGTCCTGCGCGCAACGGCCATGGATTACGCCACGCGGATCAGCTGGACCCTTGCAAAAGCGCGCCAAACCCCCGATGCCGTGCGCGACATCGTTCACGGGGATTATCCCGTGCTGGCCTGATCCCCGGGAAGAAGGAGCGTCCATGCCCGAACTCGTCCCCCTCAAGCGTGCCCTTCTGTCCGTTTCCGACAAGACCGGCCTGATCGATCTGGGCCGTGCCCTGTCCGACCGCGGGGTCGAGATCCTGTCGACCGGCGGATCGGCCAAGGCCTTGAGGGATGCGGGGATCGAGGTGCGCGACGTCAGCGACGCGACGGGCTTCCCTGAGATGATGGACGGCCGCGTGAAGACCCTGCACCCGGCGATCCACGGCGGCCTGCTGGCGCTGCGGGACGATCCGGACCACGCGCAGGCGATGCAGGATCACAGCATCGGCGCGATCGACCTGCTGGTGGTGAACCTCTATCCGTTCGAGGCAACGGTCGCCCGCGGCGCCGACTATGCCGAGGCGGTCGAGAATATCGACATAGGCGGCCCCGCGATGATCCGGGCGGGCGCGAAGAACCACGACTACGTTTCGGTCGTCGTGGATGTCGAGGATTACGACGCCCTCCTGACCGAGCTTTCGCAGAACGACGGCCAGACCCGCCGGTCCTTCCGCCAAACGCTCGCGCAGCGTGCCTATGCCCGCACGGCAGCCTATGACGCGGCCGTATCTTCATGGTTTGCCGGCGCGCTGGACGATCCCGCGCCGCGCCGCCGCGCGGTTGCGGGCACGCTGAAGCAGACCATGCGATATGGCGAAAACCCGCACCAGGCGGCTGCGTTCTATACCGACGGAAGCGACCGTCCGGGCGTTGCGACGGCGGTGCAGCACCAGGGCAAGGAGCTGTCCTACAACAACATTAACGACACCGATGCTGCGTTCGAGCTGATCAGCGAGTTCAGGGACCACAAGCCCACCTGCGTCATCGTCAAGCACGCCAATCCCTGCGGCGTGGCGCAGGCCGACACCTTGGCCCAGGCCTATGCCAGCGCGTTCGACTGCGACCGCACCTCGGCCTTCGGCGGAATCGTCGCCCTGAACCGCGCCCTGGACGAGGAGACGGCCAAGGCGATCACCGGCATCTTTACCGAGGTTGTGATCGCTCCGGGTGCCAATGATGCGGCGCGCGAAATCTTCGCGCAGAAGAAGAACCTGCGCCTTCTGACGACCGGGGGGCTGGCCGATCCGACGGTGGGGGGGCTGCTGTGGAAGCAGGTCTCGGGCGGGTATCTGGTGCAGGACCGCGATACCGGGCGCATGAGCGAGGATGCGTTGAAGGTCGTCACAAAGGTCGCGCCGACGAAGGATCAGATGGTGGATCTGCTGTTCGCCTGGACGGTCGCGAAGCACGTCAAATCGAACGCGATCGTCTATGCCAAGGACAGCGCGACCGTCGGCGTCGGCGCCGGCCAGATGAGCCGCGTGGATTCGACCCGCATTGCCGCCCGCAAGGCGCAAGACATGGCCGAGGCCTTGGGCCTCGACGTGCCGCGCACCAAGGGGTCGGCCGTGGCGTCGGACGCGTTCTTTCCATTCCCCGATGGCCTGATGGCCGTGGCCGAGGCCGGCGCGACCGCCGTGATCCAGCCGGGCGGATCGGTGCGCGACGAAGAGGTGATCGCGGCGGCGAACGATGCGGGCCTTGCGATGGTCTTCACCGGGCAAAGGCATTTCCGGCACTGATGCCCTGGTCTTCGATAAACCTCCTTGGCACGGGGCGGGGGAGCGCATGAGGGTTCTTTGGCGCACCGCTGCGATCGTCTTCGCGCTGGACCAGCTTACGAAGATCCTGGTGGTCCATGCGATGGGACTGATCTCCCGCGGGACATACGAGGTCTGGCCGCCCTTCCTGGTCTTTCGGATGGCGTGGAACCAAGGCGTGAATTTCGGTCTGCTTGCCGGCGATGATGCGACCACGAAGTGGATCCTGATCGGCGTGGCGCTGGCGATCTCGGCCTGGGTGGTCGTGTGGCTGTATCGTGAACGACCGGGCTCGTGGGGTATGGCCTCGGGCGGGCTGCTGGTCGGGGGCGCTGCGGGGAATATCGTGGACCGCCTGCTGTACGGGGCGGTGGCTGATTTTCTCAACATGTCCTGCTGCGGTATCGAGAACCCCTACAGTTTCAACGTCGCCGACATCGCAATTTTCGCAGGCGCTTTCGGGCTGATCCTGTTCACCGGCCGATCGAAGACCGCGTGACCTTGGGGATCGGATCGGATAAAGCCCTGTGCTGAGGCAAGGGGAGACGGACATGAGATCGTTCAACCGCATAGCGGCATTCGTAGCACTGGCTGCCTTGACTGCGTGCGGCAGTGGAGAGCCGGACCTTGTGCGTCTGTCGAACGACGGCCCCGGACCGGACGAGTTCGGGATCGTCCCGAACCGCCCGCTTGAACAGCCCGAGAACCTCAGCGCGCTGCCGCCTCCGACCCCGGGCGGTGCAAATCGCAGCGACCAGAACCCCGTGGCCGATGCGGTCGCGGCGCTTGGCGGGCGGCCCGGCGCCGCCGCTGGACCGGTGCAGGGCCCGCAGCTGATTCAGTATGCAACGCGCTTCGGCGTGAACGAGAACATACGCGGGCAACTCGCGCTGGAAGATCGCGAGTTTCGGACCCAACGCACCGGTCGCGTGCTGGAGCAGGTGTTCAACGTGAACACCTATTTCCGGGCGTACGCGCGTCAGTCGCTGGACCAGTATGACGAGTTGCAGCGCCTGCGGCAGGCTGGCGTCCGCACACCCGCGGCACCGCCCGAGGGGGCCGAGTAGGCGCGCGCCTGACACATGGTTCACGACCGCGTTGCCCGGGTTTCAGGGGGGCGCGAAAAGACCTAACTGCCAAGGAAGACGTCCCCTGAGAGGTTTTCCAGATGTTGCGATTGCTTGCTCCGTTTGCCCTTGCCACGACGACGCTGACGGCCCAGGCCGCCGAGGTGTCGAGCTTCACCCTCGACAACGGTCTGGAGGTGGTGGTGCTGGAGGATCATCGTGCCCCGGTCGTGGTGCACATGGTCTGGTATCGCGTCGGTTCGGCGGATGAGGAGCCGGGCGTGTCGGGCGTGGCGCATTACTTGGAACACCTGATGTTCAAGGGCACCGATGACCTGGAGCCAGGCGAGTTCAGCCGCGTGGTGGCCCAGCAGGGCGGCACCGACAACGCCTTCACCAGCTACGATTACACCGGATATTTCCAGCGCGTCGCCTCGGATCGGCTTGAACTGATGATGGAGATGGAAGCCGACCGGATGCGCGACCTGCAGCTAGACGATCGCGACATCGCGACCGAGCTTCGCGTCGTGCAGGAGGAACGCAACCAGAGGGTTGAGAGCGACCCCGCCGCCCTGTTCTCGGAACAGCGCGACGCGGCGCAATACCTCAACCATCCCTATGGCCGCCCCGTGATCGGCTGGATGGACGAGGTCGAGTCGCTGGAACTGGAGGACGCGGTGTCCTTCTATGAGCGGTTCTATGCCCCCAACAACGCGATCCTGATCGTCGCGGGCGACGTGACCCCCGAAGAGGTGCGCCGCTTGGCCGAGGAGCATTACGGCCCGCTCGACCCATCCGCGGATTTGGAAGAGCGCACCCGCCCGCAGGAGCCGCCGCAAAGGGCCGAGCGTCGCCTGACCTACGAGGATCCGCGCATCGCGCAGCCTTACGTCATCCGCACCTACCTCGCCCCCGAACGGGACGCAGGCGATCAGCGCGAGGCCGCCGCGCTGACGCTTCTGGCGCAGGTGCTGGGGTCGGGGCAGTCCTCCGAGCTGAACAGCCGCCTGCAATTCGGGTCGGGCGAGGCGCTTTACACCAGTGCGTTCTACAACGGCACTTCGCTGGACGACACGACCTTCGGACTGGTCATCGTGCCCGCCCCCGGCGTGTCGCTGGAAGAGGCCGAGGCCGCGCTGGACCGCGAAATCGCGGATTTCCTTGAAGACGGGGTCGACCCCGAACAGCTCGAACGCATCAAGACCCAGATCAGGGCGAGCGAGATCTACGAGGCCGACAGCCCACAATCGTTGGCGAACCGGTACGGTCGTGCGCTGACCTCTGGCCTGACCTTGCAGGATATCGAAGACTGGCCGCGTATCCTTGATGAGATCACGAGCGAGGAGATCGTCGCGGCCGGGCGCCGCGTGTTCGACCGCGACCGCGCCGTCACCGGCTATCTGACCGCCCCAGACGCCGCGCCGGACGAGCCCGTCCAGACCTCTTCCGAGGCGCCCGCCCCGACACCCGACACCACGGAGACCGTGCAATGATCCGTTTCGTCCTGGCCGCGGCCCTTTCGGTCGCCAGCCTGCCCGCCTTCGCCGCCGTCGACGTGCAGGAGGTCACCTCGCCCGGCGGGATCGACGCCTGGTTGGTCGAAGAACCCTCGATCCCCTTCACCGCGCTGGAAATCAGGTTCTCGCCCGGCGCGGCGCTTGACCGCGCGGGCAAGCGTGGATCCGTCAACCTGATGGCGGGATTGCTGGAAGAAGGCACCGGAGATCTGGATGCGCAGGGCTTCGCCGCCGCCCGTGATGCGCTGGCGGCCTCGTTCCGTTACAACGCCTATGACGACGCGGTCAGTGTCTCGGCGCGGTTCCTGACCGAGAACCGGGACGAGGCGGTGGACCTTCTGCGCCGGTCCTTGGTCGAGCCGTCATTCCCCGAGGATGCCGTCACCCGGGTCAAGGACCAGGTCCTGTCCGCCATCGCCAGCGACGCCACCGATCCCAACGCCATCGCGCAGCAATCCTTCGACGCACTGGCATTCGGCGATCACCCCTATGCCGTCCCGGTCGAGGGCACGGCGGAGACGGCCGCTTCCCTGACCCGTGAAGACGTTGTGCAGGCCCACCGCGATACGCTGGTGAAGGACAACCTTTATGTCGCGGCGGTGGGCGATATCACGGCCGAGGATCTGGGCACGCTTCTGGACGACCTACTGGGCGATCTGCCGCAATCGTCGGACGTGGCGCAACCGGGCGATGCCGGCTGGAACATTGATCCGGGCGTCGAGGTCGTGCGCTATGACACCCCGCAATCGGTCGTCGTCTTCGGCCACGAGGGGATAGAACGCGACGATCCGGACTTCTTCGCCGCATATGTCGCCAACGAGATCTTCGGTGGCTCCGGCTTCAACTCCCGCCTGATGGAAGAAGTGCGCGTCAAACGTGGCCTGACCTACGGGATCGGCACCTACCTTGCCCCGATGGAATACGCCGAATATGTCGGCGGGCGCGCGGCTTCGGCCAACAGCAGCGTGGGCGAGCTGGTCGACGTGGTTCAGGCGGAATGGGGCAACGTTGCCGTCGGGATCACGGCGGAAGAACTGGACGAGGCCAAGACCTACCTGACCGGCGCGTATCCGCTGCGCTTCGACGGCAACGCGAACATCGCGTCGATTCTTGTGGGGATGCAGATGGACAGGCTGCCGACGTCCTATATCGACACCCGCAACGACAATATCGAGGCGGTGTCGCTGGACGATATCCGCCGGGTCGCGGCCCGGATCTATCGCCCCGAAGACCTGTCCTTCGTCGTCGTCGGCCAGCCCGAGGGCCTGGGCGAAGACGGCTGACACCCGGTGCACCCGGCTTGGCCCGGGTGCCATACCCAAAGTTTTCCACATTTCGCGGTCCGTTCAGGCGTGCTATCGATAGTGCCATGACCGCTCACGACCGCAATATCTCCCGCCCTGTCATACGGCAGTTGGACGAATCGGCCATCAACCGCATCGCTGCGGGTGAGGTGGTCGAACGCCCTGCCTCGGCCGTGAAGGAACTGGTCGAGAATGCGCTGGATGCCGGGGCGACCCGGATCGGCATCGACTATGCGGATGGCGGCAAGACCCTGATCCGCGTCAGCGATGACGGTTGCGGCATGGGGGCGGATGAGCTGCCGATGGCGCTGTGCCGCCATGCGACCTCGAAGATCGACGGGTCGGACCTGCTGAACATCCGGTCTTTCGGGTTCCGGGGCGAGGCGCTTCCTTCCCTGGGCGCCGTGGGGCGCCTGACCGTGACATCACGCGAGGCCGGGGGCGATGGCGCGTGCCTGTCCGTCACCGGCGGCCGGACCGACCCGGTGAAGCCGGCCGCGATCACCAAGGGCACGGTGGTCGAACTGCGCGACCTATTCTTCGCGACGCCCGCGCGCCTGAAGTTCCTGCGCAGCGACCGCGCCGAAGCGCAGGCCATTGGCGATGTCATCAAGCGGCTGGCCATGGCCGAGCCCTTCGTGGGCTTCTGCCTGCGCGACGTCTCGGGCGGGGGCGAGGGGCGCGAGGTGTTCCGCGTCGACCCCGCGACGGGCGACCTGTTCGACGCGCTGCACACCCGGCTGGGCAAGGTCATCGGACGCGACTTCGCCGAGAACGCGCTGCCCATCGACGCGGTGCGCGAGGACGTGACGCTGACGGGCTATGCCGCGCTGCCCACATTCTCGCGCGGGGCGGCGACACACCAATACCTGTTCGTGAACGGCCGCCCGGTGCGGGACAAGCTGCTGTATGGGGCCCTGCGCGGGGCCTATGCCGACTTCCTCAGCCGCGACCGCCATCCCGTCGCCGCCCTGTTCGTCGAGGTCGACCCGGCCCGCGTCGACCAGAACGTCCACCCCGCCAAGACCGAGGTGCGCTTTCGCGAGCCCGGCGTGGTGCGCGGCCTGATCGTCTCGGCCCTGAAGCACGCGCTGGGGCAGGCGGGGCACCGCGCCTCGACCACCGTCGGGGCCGCGACATTGGGGGCCTTCCGCCCCGAACCGTCCGAACCGCGCGTCTATCAGATGGACCGCCCCCGATCCGCTTCGATCCCAAGGCCCGCGCCGCAGCAAGGCTTTGCCGAGACCGCCAATGTCTTCGCCCGCGTGGACGACGTGGTCGAACCGCCCAAGTCCCCCGATGCCGCCCCGCAACGCGACCCCACCGAGTTCCCCCTGGGCGCCGCACGCGGGCAGGTGCACGAGAACTACATCATCGCCCAGACGGCCGACGGCATGGTCATCGTCGACCAGCACGCGGCGCATGAACGTCTGGTATATGAAAAGCTCAAGCGCCAGATGGCCGAGAATGGCGTCCCGGCCCAGGCGCTGCTGATCCCCGAGATCGTGGACATGGGCGAAGGGGACGCCGCCCGCCTGCTGGAAATCGCGGACGACCTGTCCCGCGCCGGTTTGACGATCGAGCCGTTCGGCGGCGGTGCCGTGGCGGTGCGCGAAACGCCTGCCATCCTGGGCGAAGTGAACGCCGAAGCCATCCTGCGCGACATCGTGGACGAACTGGACGATCTGGGCGCGTCGATCGGCGTGACCCAGCGGATCGAGGCGGTGCTCAGCCGGATGGCCTGCCACGGCTCGATCCGGTCGGGGCGGCGGATGCGCGGGGACGAGATGAACGCCCTCCTGCGCGAGATGGAGGCCACGCCCCATTCCGGGCAGTGCAACCACGGCCGCCCCACCTATGTCGAACTCAGGCTGTCGGATATCGAACGCCTGTTCGGGCGCACCTGATGCAGCCCCTGCTCGACCGCGCACTGGCAGACCCGATCCTTGTGATCGGCCTCGGTCTGGTCGTCCTCCTCCTTCTCGCATCGATCTGGCGCGCCAGCCGTTCGGCCCGGACCGCTGACGCGCTGGCCGAGGAGCTGCGCCGGATGGGCCGCGACATGCAGTCCCTGGGCGCGGGGCAGTCGCAGCTTTCAGGATCCCTCCAGACCGTCAGCGATACGACCTCGCAGGCCCAGCTGAGGATGCTGCAGACTGTCGAAAGCCGCCTGGCCGAGGTGCAGCGGCAGATGGGCGAACGCATGGCCGAAAGCGACCTGCGCCTGCGCGAAACGCTGCACGGACAGACGCAGCGCACGTCGACCTCGCTGACGCAGCTGCAGGAACGGCTGGCGGTCATCGACAAGGCGCAGGACAACATCACCAAACTGTCCGGCGACGTGCTGTCGTTGCAGGATATCCTGTCCAACAAGCAAAGCCGCGGGGCGTTCGGGGAAATACAGCTGCACGACATCGTGTCGAAGGCGCTGCCGCCGGACGCCTATACGTGGCAGGCCAAGCTGCCCAACGGCACCCGCGCCGATTGCCTGATCCACCTCCCGCAGCCCCCGGGCCCCATCGTGATCGACGCGAAGTTCCCGTTGGAGGCGTACGAGGCCTATGTCTCCGCCGAGACCCCGGATGCGCAAAAACGCGCGCTGACCCAGTTCGGTCAGGCCATGCGCAAGCACATCCGCGACATCGCCGAAAAGTACATCATCGCCGGTGACACAGCGGACGGCGCGCTTCTGTTCCTGCCCTCCGAAGCCGTCTATGCCGAGCTTCACGCCCGCCTGCCTGCCGTTGTGCGCGAAGGGTTCGAGGCGCGGGTCTGGATCGTGTCGCCCACGACCTGCATGGCCACCCTGAACACCATGCGCGCGATCCTGAAGGACGCCCGGATGCGCGATCAGGCCGGCGCGATCCGCAAGGAGCTTGCGCTTTTGCACGGCGACATCGACCGCCTGGGCGACCGGGTTGGCAATCTCGACCGCCATTTCGAGCAGGCGCGCAAGGATGTCGAGCAAATCCGGATCTCGTCCGAGAAGGCCGGCAAGCGGGCCGGGCGCCTGCACAACTTCGATTTCGAGGACTCTGTCAGCGATCAACCGACTGCGCTGGCGCGCGACTGAAGGGCGAGCAGGTCGGGCCGGCTGGGGTGCCAAGGCGGATCGACCTGGAATTCTCGTTCACGGGGAACACAACGTCCCTTCATGTCATTAGACATATGCGTCTTGAATCAACCCCGTATTTGTCCCTGATCGCCGAGACACTATGGAAGCGTTTGTCTACCTGACTGTTGTCTTGGGCCTCGTCCTGGCAGCGTTGTTCGTGCGATGGAAATTTCTGTCGTTCGGGGGGCAACGCCCGAACGAGTATCTGGGCCTGGGCCCGGATTTCGATCCACGCACCCATCTAAGCGGCAAGATGATCTGCGATGGCGCGATCTTCGGTCCGACCGGGCGCATGACCTCGCGGTTCAGGGGCGAGGTGCACGGCACATGGACGGGTCAGGCGGGGTTCATTGCGCTGGACTTCATGTTCGACGGCGGGGCGGCGCAGCACCGTGAATGGCATCTCAGATTGTCCGATACCGGCCTGATCGAGGCTGAGGCCGAGGATACCGAAGGCGTCGGCAAGGGTAGCATTGTCGGTCCGGTCATGCAGATGCAGTACACGATCGTGCTTCCGCAAGATGCGGGCGGTCACAAGCTGAAGGTTGTCGACTGGATGTACCTCACCGAAGCGGGGACAATTCTGAACCGCAGCCAGTTTCGCAAGGGCGGCCTTCTGGTCGCCGAACTGATTGCGACGATCCGGCCGGACTAGGATGGTTCCGGCCGGCGGTTGTCCGCGTGACGCCCGGTCCGCTAAGCTAAGCGGTCTACGCGGTCCACATGCTGCGCGTTCTCACGGACCAAGGCGATGAAGTCATCCACCGCGTCCTTCCCCGACGGGGCCGCCTGAACGCCTGGGGGGAAGGTTCCCGCTGCGACCCCCTCAACCGCGCGTGCAACGGGTTGGGACACCAGGCGCGACATCGCACTGCCGCGTGAGTCACCGTGGGCGTCCATCACCCATGTCTTATGATAAACATCCCGCCCGTCTCGCGCCGCGCGGAGGTCCACGACCATGACCACGCGATCCGCCTCGCCGTCGCCGTAGGAATGGTCGGCCCACAGTTGGGACGACATTTCCCTCAGGCGATCTTCGCTCGCGGTCTCGACCTCGGTGAAGATGGGGCGCCACGCGTCGGACCAGCCCCCCAGACGAAGGGTGCCGCGCACGAAATCGCGCGTGTCCCATGCTGGATCAAAGCCGTATTCGGCCAGGAAGGGCAGGGAATCGCGGTTGGGGTAAACCTCGAATGTCTCGGGCCGGGGCAACGGCGCCTCGAAGGTCGACAGGGCATCCCACGGCCGCGCGACGTCCCGCACCTGCCCGTTTTTCAGCGATCGCGAGGGGGAGCGCAGGGCCTTCAGAACGCCCAGCGGCGACCAGGAAAACTTATAGCGGAACTCGTTCGCGACCGCTGGAACGCCGCCGCAATAGCTCAGGAAATGCAACTGGTTCGCCGGATCGAAGGTCGCATCGGTGTGATAGTCCCGCATCAGGTCATGCGCGAACAAGTGGTCAATCCCCGGGTCTAGGCCGATTTCGTTGACCACCGCCACGCCCGCTTCATGCGCCGCAGAGTCCAGCGCACGCATCTCGGGTGCGATATACGAAGACGAGACGAAATGCGCGCCGGCGTCGATCGCGGCCGTGGCCAGCGGGACATGATGGTCCGCCGGCAGCATCGACACCACGACGTCCCCAGGGGAAAGTGCCGCCGTGAGATCAGCCATGTCGAAGGGGCGTATGGCATCGGTCAGATCGCCGACTGCGGCCTGCGCCTTGTCGACTGTCCGGTTCCATACCGTGACCCCGTGCCCGTCCAGGATCAGCCTGCGCAATCCCGGTACCGTCGACAGCCCTGTACCGCACCAGTGGATGGTCATGTCGCTCCCCTTCTTCATCCTTGTAAAAAATACCCTCCCCGAAGGGCCGCGATTCTACGGGGCCAGACGTCCGACATGGTCGCGAAACGTCTTGTCTGCCCGGACCCAGACATCGCCCTCGGGTACCCCCAAAGTCGCCAGATGCTTCAGAAGCTGGCCTGCGAAGTCGACCGAGCTTTCGACCGGCAGCATCGATGGCAGGTTGTCGATCGCCATCACGTCCAGGGGGGGCGTCTCATACACCCGCACCACGGGGGCGGACCAGTCAGTCGCCCGGTCGTAGACCCGGATCGGATTGAAATCCGACGCGGGGTCGCAGGCGATGTCGCCGATCACACCCAGCGTGCGGGGGCGCGTCGGGGTGTCCTCGGGGACGAAGACCGGGCAGCCGGGCCCGGCCAGAATGCAGTTGAGGAAGATCGCATGGTCCAGAACCTCGGGGAAGGGGCCGCCATGTCGCGTCTCTTCGACATCCCACAGGGTCGTTCCGATCCCCAGACGGTCGCACAGATCGGCCGCCCCGGTGCCGACGCGCCCCTTCGCCCCCACGATCAGGGCATCCGGGCGGGGGATCGCGTCTCGGTTCAGCAGGTGGTCGAGCTCGGCGACCAGCGCCTCGGCCGAGCTATAGGGCGCGATCGGGGGACAGGGGGTGCCCTGCATCTGGGCGGCGTACGCCATGACTGACACGGCGGCCCCCACGAAGCCGGCCCAATAGCCGAAGGCCGCAACGCGCCGGCCGTCCTCGTCCGTTAGGTATTCCAGGTCCAGTAGCCGTCCGCCGCCATTGGCGAACCGGCTTAGCAGCCGGGCGCCGTCGGTCTGGCCCTTGTAGGCATGGCCGAACATGATGTGCGTATGCGGCAAGGGCGTGCCGTCATCGGGCAGCTCCTTCAGGCCGAAGATGTAGGCGTCCCGGGGGGCGTCCGGCCATGACCCGGCCGTGGCGCGCTCCGCCCCGGCGTCCAGATAGGGTCGAAGCGGAAGCGTGCGGGACGGGCTGTCTTCCACCGTGACGCGGAATCCCTGCCGGATCAGGTGCGCGACGCCGTCGGACGTGATGCCGACGCGATCCTCGTTCGGACGGCTTTCGGCCCGGATCCATAAGTGGGGCATTGGCGTCGACCTTTCAGTAATGCGTCCGCGCGTCCGGCCGCCCGTCAAGGTGCGGTGCCACGTTGAATTGCGACATCATCATGCCTTGAGGCCGAACGTGGAAGCGGTGAATCGAGGTGTTCAAAATTGGCATCAGGACATGCGCCAACCTGTCGGTATCCAGCCCCAGGACATGGCGCAGCGCCATGCCGACCACGCCGCCCGAGGTCACGCACAGCACGCGTCGCCCCGGCTCGGCGGCCTCCACCAGAACGGAGGTGATCCGCGCCTCGAAATTGGCGAAGCTCTCGTCGCCCTGGATCTCGGCGGCGTGCCACGCGCGCAGGACCTGCGGGACATGTTCGGGAAACCCGGCCTGACTTGGCACCGGAACGCCATGCGCGGCTTCCAGTGCCTGCCCGAGGTTGAAATAATCCATCTCGTTCAGGCGAGCATCCTGCGTGGCGTTCACGCCCATCCCGTCGGCCGTCTCGCGATGGCGGCGCAGGGTGCCGCAGACGACCTTGTCGAACGGCCTTTCATTTTCACGCATCCATTGGCCCAGCCACGCGGCCTGTTGATGGCCAAGCTGGCTCAGGCGGTCGTAATCCGCCTCGTTGTCGGCGTGGCTGTTGGCCTGTCCGTGCCGGACCAGAACGATCTCGCCCATGGTGCCTCCTCTGGGATGGGTGCGGGGTATCCGGCATGGAACGGCTTGCCAAGGTGCGGTTGCATCGATCGGGTGCCGTAGGGTCGCACGACGACCGCGGCGCTTGACGGCGCGGGGAATAACGGCAGGCTGTCAGAAGTGATGCCGAAATGGCGGGCAGGACCGGAACGTCGGTCGAGGGAGGAGTTAAGGTGAGCGAGGCAGAGGTCTCCATCCCCGCGCTGCTGGCGCGGAATTCGCAGCGATATGGCACGCGCGCGGCCTATCGCGAGAAAGAGTTCGGGATTTGGCAAAGCTGGACCTGGGCCGAGACTGCGGCCGAGATCGAGGCCCTGGCACTTGGTCTGATCGACCAGGGGTTGGGGGTTGGCGAACACGTCATCATCTCGGGGCGGAACCGTCCGGGCCTGTACTGGGCGATGGTCGCGGTCCAATCCGCCGGTGCCATCCCCGTGCCGATCTATCAGGACGCCGCCGTCGAGGAGATCGGCTATCAGCTGGAGCATTCCGGCGCCGTCATGGCCATTGTCGGCGATCAGGAGCAGGTGGACAAGATCACCGATGCGGCCGGGGACGGCACGCCCCTGCGCAAGATCGTTTACCTCGATCCCCGCGGCCTTCGGAAGTACGACCACGCCAAACTGATGCCCTATACCGACGTGCAGCAGGCCGGACGCGATGCCAAGGATCGTCTGGGGCCCGAACTGGACAAGCGGCGCAGCGCGCCAAGCTATGACGACACCTGCATCATGCTGTATACGTCCGGAACCACGGGGCGCCCCAAGGGCGTGGTCCTGTCGAACCGCAACGTGATCGAGACGGCCAAGAATTCCTGCACCTTCGACAAGCTGACCGAGAAGGAAGATATCCTGGCCTATCTGCCGATGGCGTGGGTGGGCGACTTCATCTTCTCGGTCGGGCAGGCCTATTGGGCGGGGTTCTGCGTGAACTGCCCGGAAAGCCCCGACACGATGCAGCAGGACCTGCGCGAGATCGGGCCGTCCTACTATTTCGCCCCGCCCCGCGTGTTCGAGACTCAGCTGACCAACGTGATGATCCGGATGGAGGACGCAGGCGGGCTGAAGCGGCGGATGTTCCACTACTTCATGGATCACGCGCAGAAGGTCGGGCCGAAGATCCTGGACGGTGAAGAGGTCAGCGCGTCCGACCGGATGAAGTACCGGATCGGCGAGGCGCTGGTCTACGGCCCGCTGAAGAACACGCTGGGCTTTTCGAACATCCGCGTGGGCTATACCGCAGGCGAGGCGATCGGCCCCGAGATCTTCGACTTCTACCGGGGGCTGGGGATCAACCTCAAACAGCTCTACGGGCAGACCGAGGCGACGGTGTTCATCACCCAGCAGCCCGACAACGAGGTGCGGTCCGATACCGTGGGCGTGCCGTCGCCCGGGGTCGAGCTGAAGCTGGGCGACAATGGTGAGGTCTTCTATCGCAGCCCCGGCACCTTCGTCGAATACTACAAGAACCCTGAATCCACCGCCGACACCAAGGACCCCGAAGGATGGGTCGCCACCGGTGACGCGGGCTTCATCGAAGAAGGTTCGGGCCATCTGCGCATCATCGACCGCGCCAAGGACGTGGCCAAGTTGTCGACGGGCCAGATGTTCGCGCCCAAATATGTCGAGAACAAGCTGAAGTTCTTCCCCAATATCCTAGAAGCCGTGGTCTTCGGCGCCGGGAAGGACCGCTGCATGGCGTTCCTCAACATCGACCTGGCGGCCGTGGGCAACTGGGCCGAGCGCAACAATATCAGCTATGGCTCGTATCAGGAGCTGTCGCAGCACCCCAAAGTGCTTGAGATGATGCGCGAGCACGTGGCCGAGACGAATGAAAGCGTGGCCCAGGACGACATGCTGTCAGGCTGCCAGATCCACCGCTTCCTTGTGCTGCACAAGCAGCTGGATGCGGATGACGGCGAGCTGACGCGCACCCAGAAGGTCCGGCGCAAGGTGATCGGCGAGAAGTTCGAGGAGCTGGTCGACGCGCTCTATTCCGGCAAGGACGAGATCTACACCGAGACGGAAGTGACCTACGAGGACGGGCGCAAGGGCAAGATCAAGGCGACGCTGAAGATCCAGGACGCCAAGACCTTCCCCACGGGGACGAATGTGCGGGAGGCCGCGGAATGAAAGACACCCAGGACAGCTATGTCACGGCGGACGGCCGCACCATCGGCGGCACCATGCTGGACTTGCGCAACATCACGCTGCGCTTCGGCGGGGTGGAGGCGATCAAGAACATCAGCTTCGACGTCCGCGAAGGCGAAATCCGCGCCATCATCGGACCGAACGGCGCGGGCAAGTCCAGTATGCTGAATGTTATCAGCGGGTTCTACGTGCCTCAGGAAGGCGAAGTCTGGTTCCGCGGCGAGAAACGCAAGCCGATGAAGCCGTTCCGGGTGGCGCGCAACGGGATCGCACGGACGTTCCAGAACATCGCCCTGTTCGAGGGGATGACCGTTCTGGACAACGTGATGACCGGGCGGCTGAATGACATGAAAGCTGGGATGCTGAGCCAGGCCCTGTGGTTCGGCAAGGCCGAGCGGGAGGAGAACGAGAACCGCGAACGTGTTGAAAGGATTATCGATTTCCTGGAGATTCAGCACATCCGCAAGGTCCCGGTGGGGCGGCTGCCGTACGGTCTGAAGAAGCGGGTCGAGCTGGCGCGCGCGCTGGCGGCCGAGCCCGATCTTCTGCTTCTGGACGAGCCCATGGCCGGCATGAACGTCGAGGAGAAGGAGGACATGAGCCGCTATATCCTTGATGTGAATGACGAAATGGGCACGACCATTGCCCTGATCGAGCATGACATGGGCGTCGTCATGGACCTGTCGGACCGGGTCGTTGTGATGGATTATGGCCGCAAGATTGGCGACGGTACCCCTGACGAGGTGCGCAACAATCAGGAAGTCATCGACGCCTATCTGGGCGTGGCGCACGAATAACCCGTCGGATTTTCGCCGGGCGCGGGTCGGACATCCGTCGGGCCTGCGTCGGGCCTTTGCCGGGCAACGGCCGGACGCCCGTCGGGCATTTGTCGGACATCTGTCGGGACAGGGTGCCGCGCCGCGGCCTGCGCCCGGAACGCAACAGGCCCGTCGATGCGTTGTCCCTTCGAACCACGAAGGAGATACGACAATGGCCGATCTGACCTGGGCAAAGAAAACCCTCGCCGACATTCTGGGCGAAGATCGCGGTCTGCCCGACTGGGCGGGAGAGATGGTCGCGAAGTTCACGCAAGAAGACCTGAATGGGTTGCACCCGAAAGAGCGCGAGGCGGTGATGTCCGCGTTCGGGCGCAAGGCCCGCGAAAGCCGCAATGCGCGGCAAACCGATTTCCATTCGGGCGGCGACAACCGCCCTGCTTGGGTCGAGGGCGATATCGATTGGGGCCTGCGAGCGGCGCGCGCCGCGCTGGAGGATCAGGCACCGGGCGAGCGGTCGGCCAAGGCGACCGAGCTTCTGGGCGATTGCGAATGCCCCTCGGCCGTCGGGCCCAATCCGGGCCGCGATACCAGCACGCCGGGCACCGAAAAATACTGAATTCCGCCGGGTGATCCGCTGCGCCGGAACAAGTGCCGGTGCGACGGGTTGCCCCATCATAGCGTACCGGGCCGCCATTCGACCCCGATTTTTATCGAGTTCCCGACGGCCGGGGTAAACGGGCTAGAGGAGATAGTGATGAGTGATACAAGTTCAGGAGGCCAGACCGGGCGCGACGAGGCGCAACGGCAGGCCCACACCATGGCTGACGATGCGCGCGATGCGGGCAACGAAGCGTACCGCACCGTCAGGGACGAAGCCGGCCGTCAGGCCGATCACGCGCAAGGACGCGTGGCGTCCGAAGCGGGCAACGTTGCCGATGCGTTGCGCAAGGCGGCCGAGGCAAGCCGCGATGGATCGCCGCAGGAACGGACGTTCGGGCAGGTCGCCGATGCGATGGCCGACGTCTCGGAGGCGATCGAGCGCAAGGACCTTGGAGAGCTGATGGATGACGCGAGCGATTTCGCCCGCCGCAATCCGGTGGCCTTCCTTGGCGGTGCAGCCCTTCTTGGGTTCGCTGCGTCGCGGTTCGCCAAAGCCAGCAGCCACCGTAGCCCCAAGACCGATTACGTGGGCGACGGCAGCGGATCCGGCATGGGCGGATCGGGCAGCAGCTACGAGGGATCGCGTCACGGCGCCGCCCCCCTTCCGCCGCGTGACCCCGTTCCGGCGGCCGCGCCCAACCCGCCAGGCTCGACCGGCGGCCCGACGAGGGAGCTTCCGTGATGTCAGACCATAACGACACCACCCCCCGCACCGAGAACCAGTCGACCATGACGCTGGTGCGCGAGGCGCTGACCCATGTGTCCAGCCTTGTGCGCAGCGAAGTCGACCTGGCCCGCACCGAGGTCAGCGAGAACATCAACAAGGCCGTGGGCGCGCTGATCGCGCTGGCGGTCGCGCTGGTCTTCGCCATCGTGGCGCTGAACACACTGTCGGCCGCGCTGGTCGGCTGGGTCGCCAACCTGACCGGCCTTGGCGCCGGCTGGGCGTCGCTGATCGTGGCGGTCGTGTTCGCGATCATAGCGATGATCTTCCTGTCCAAGGGGCGCAGCGACCTGAAGGCGCGCAGTCTCGCGCCGACGCGCACCGCCGCGAATGTGCAGCGTGATGCCAACACCGTCCGGGAGGCGACGAAATGAGCGACAGATCCTCGAAAGACATCGAACGCGAGATCGAAGAGGAACGCTCGGGGCTGGATTCCACGCTGAGCGAACTGACGGATCGGTTCGACGCGAATTACATCGTCAAGCAGATCACCGACACGTTGCGCGGCAATGGCGGCGAGATCGGCCGGTCCGTGCAGCGCGCGGTGAAGGAAAATCCGCTGGCGCTGGCGGTCACCGGCGTGGGCCTTGGCTGGCTGATCTTCGGTCAGGGGCGCGACCCCGATGACCGCAGGCCGGTGGACCATGCTCTGCCGCGTGCGTCGGACGTCAACGAGCCGCTGCACCCGGCCACCCGTCCGCAGATGCGGGCCGAGCCCGACTGGACCCGTCCCGACCCGGACGAGTTCGTCACGCCCGGCGATTTCGACGACGGCCCAAGCAAAGGCGACCGTGCGAAGGGGGCGGCCCATGATGCCGGTGCCCGGATGCAGCATGGGGCAGACCGGATGCGTGAAGGCGCGTCGGCGCGGGCCGCTGCGGCGCGTGCGCGCAGCGAACGGATGCAGGAGCGTCTGTCGCGGGGCACCGAACACCTGGGCGATGCCTCCCGCGAGCGGGTCATCCGCGCCCGCCGCCGTGCGATGGAAGCGCGCGACTCGGCCAGTCGTGGTGCGCGGCGCGGCGCCGACCGGGCCGCCGACTTCTTTGAAGAGCAGCCGCTGGTCGCCGGGGCGCTGGCCCTTGCGCTGGGGGCCGCGCTAGCGGGTGGCCTGCCGCGGTCGCGGACCGAGGACCGTTATCTCGGCGAGCAGAGCGACAACCTGATGGACGAGGCCGAGCGGATCTATCGCGAGGAGTCGCAGAAGGCGAAGTCGGTTGCTCAGGCCGCTGGTGAAGAAGTGCGCGACATCGCCAACGAAGAGCGCGACGCCGCCGACCGGACCGCACCGGGCGAGGAGACCGCTGCCTCGGCCGCGCGGAAGGAGGCCGAGGATGCCGCCCGCCGCGTGAAGGACCGGGCCGAGGACGAGGCGGAGCGTCAGGATCTGGGCAACCCCCGGACCTGACGGTGCCGACATGAATGTGGGGGAGAGGGCGCTTCGGCGCCCTCTTTCCGTTGCGGCATCGCGTCCAAGACGTAATTGCCGGTTGATTACGCGATAGGGCGCGGCAACACTGATCCCCGGAGGAGACTTTGGGAGGAGTCGAACGATGCCGGACCAGTTGTTGTTCGCGATCGAGGTGACGCTGAACGGCCTGATGGCGGGTGTTCTCTATGCGCTGGTGGCGCTGGGGTTCGTGCTGATCTTCAAAGCGTCGGGGATTTTCAACTACGCCCAGGGCGTCATGGCCCTGTTCGCAGCGCTGACGCTGGTGGGGATCATGGAAGGGCAGGTGCCGTTCGAGCATCTGATCAACGCCACGCTGGGCACCGAGATCCACGGCTTCGGCTGGTCGGTGCCCGCGCTGTTCGCCATCATCCTGACCATGGTGGTGATGGTCCTGTTCGCCTGGGCGGTGAACTGGCTGGTGCTGCGGCACCTGGTCAACCAGGAGCCGATCATCCTGTTCATGGCGACCATCGGCCTGGCCTATTTCCTGGAAGGGCTGGGCGACATGATGTGGGGGTCGGACATCAAGACGCTGGATGTCGGGCTGCCGCAAGGTCTGAACACCACCATCGACGACATGACCTACAACATGTTCGGCTACGGCTTCTATATCGACAACCTCGACATCGCGGCGACGCTGATCGCGGTCGTGCTGGTGACGGTGCTGGTCGCGTTCTCGCAATACACCAAGCAGGGGCGGGCCCTGCGCGCGGTGGCCGACGACCACCAGGCGGCGCTGTCGGTGGGGATCAGCCTCAACTTCATCTGGGTGCTGACATGGTCCATCGCGGGCTTCGTGGCGCTGGTTGCCGGGATCATGTGGGGCGCGAAATCGGGCGTGCAGTTCAGCCTGTCGCTGATCGCATTGAAGGCGCTGCCGGTCTTGATGCTGGGGGGCTTCACTTCGATCCCCGGGGCCATCGTTGGCGGGCTGATCATTGGCGTGGGCGAGAAGCTGTTCGAATTTCTGGTGGGGCCGCTTGTGGGCGGCGCGACCGAGAACTGGTTCGCCTATGTGCTGGCGCTGATCTTCCTGGTGTTCCGCCCGCAGGGGCTGTTCGGCGAAAAGATCATCGAAAGGGTTTGACGGTGCGGATCGTCGCTGGGGCGACGACCCGGCCTCCGGCGGGGGTATTTGGACAAGGATGAAGCGGGGCGTGACCTGGATGGGGCTGGTGGTGTTCGGCGCGGGCGCGGTATTGGCGGGGTTGGTGACCGTCGATGCGCTGATCGTGGCGGCGGCCTGCGAGGGCGCCCAGTGCGAAGCGGCGAAATCGGGGCTGACACAGGCGGGGTTCGTCGCGCTGGTGATGGCATCCATGGCGATTCTGGCGTGGAAACGTCTGAGGGCGCCCGCGTGAAGATGCTGAGCCAGACGCTGAGCCTTGTGGGACTTCTGGCCGTGGCCGCGCTGATCGCGGTGATCGTGCAGGCGGTCCGGGCAGGGACGGTTCCGTGGCTGAACGCCTTGGGCGTGATGGTATTCGCGGGACTGTGCTTTTGGGGCGCGGCCCGCGTGAAGGGAGGGAGATAGGAATGCTTTATCGCGAGGCAGGTGATTTCAAGACGAGCTACGCCGACGACAGCCAGACGTTCCCGATCCGGCTGGATCGGCGGGCCTACTGGGCGCTGATGGTCGTCGCGTTGGCCGTGGTGCCGTTCGTGGTCAACGATTACTGGGTGAACGCGATTTTCCTTCCCCTTCTGATCTATGCCATCGCGGCGCTGGGGTTGAACATCCTTACGGGGTATTGCGGGCAGGTCAGCCTTGGCACCGGGGGGTTCATGGCGGTAGGCGCGTACAGCGTCTACAAGCTGATGACTGCGTTTCCGGACATCAATATTGCCATTCATGTTGTCTTGGCGGGGTTCGTCACCGCCGCGGTGGGAATGCTGTTCGGGCTGCCCAGTCTGCGGATCAAGGGGTTCTATCTGGCGGTCGCGACTCTGGCCGCGCAGTTCTTCCTGGTGTGGCTGTTCAACCGGGTGCCGTGGTTCTACAACTACTCGGCCTCGGGGCAGATCAACGCGCCCGAGCGGACGCTGGCGGGGTTCCGGATCACCGGTCCCGAGACGCAAGCCTGGGCGACCTATCTGTTCTGCCTTGTCTTCGTGCTGGCCAGCGCCTGGATCTGCCGGAACCTGACCCGCGGGTCGATTGGGCGAAAATGGATGGCGATCCGCGACATGGACATCGCGGCCGAGATCATCGGGGTGGATCCCCTGCGCGCCAAATTGTCGGCCTTCGGCGTGTCGTCCTTCTTCATCGGGATCGCCGGCGCGTTGTTCTTCGCGGTCTATCTGGGCGCGGTCGAGGTGGGCGAGGCGTTCGGGATTAACAAGTCGTTCCTGGTGCTGTTCATGATCATCATCGGGGGGCTGGGCTCGATCCTGGGCAGCTTCCTCGGGGCCGCGTTCATGGTGCTGATGCCGGTGCTTTTGAAGAACGTGCTGGTAGGCGGCCTGGGCTGGCCCACCGACTTGGCGGCGCATCTGGAGTTCATGATCGTCGGCGGCCTGATCATCTTCTTTCTGGTGGTCGAGCCGCACGGCATGGCGCAGCTGTGGCGCGTGACGAAGGAAAAATTGCGGATATGGCCGTTCCCGCACTAGGGTCGGTTCATCGGGCCGAAACGGTCCACAGGAAAGACGCCCGCCAACGGGCGCAACCGGGAGGAAAGACATGAAAAGACTGATCACGGCGGTTGCCTTGACCGCCACGCTTGCAGGCCCCGCGATGGCCGAGCTGGTGTTTCCCAACCTCAGCTACCGGACGGGGCCCTATGCCGCCAACGGCATCCCCTTCGCCGACGGCTATGCCGATTACTTCACGCTGATCAACGAGCGCGACGGCGGTGTCGGCGGTGAGATGATCAACATGATCGAGTGCGAAACCGGCTATAACACCGAGAAGGGTGTGGAGTGCTATGAGTCGACGAAAGGCCAAGGCGCGTTGCTGTATCAACCGCTGTCGACGGGCATCACCTATCAGTTGATCCCCCGCGTCTCGGCGGACGGCATCCCGATGCACACGCTTGGATACGGCCGGACGAGCGCATCGCAGGGCGAAGTCTTTAAGTGGATCTTCAACTATCCCGCGACCTATTGGGACGGCGCCTCGGTCGCGATCAAGTACCTGATGGACGAGAATGGCGGCGACCTGTCGGGCAAGAAGATCGGGCTGGTCTACCACAACTCGGCCTACGGGAAGGAGCCGATCCGCACCCTGACCGAATTGTCCGAAATGCACGGGTTCGAGCTTTTGGAACTGCCCGTCGATCATCCTGGGCAGGAGCAACGGTCGACCTGGGTGCAGGTGCGCCAGCAGCGGCCTGATTACGTGATCATGTGGGGATGGGGCGTCATGAACCAAGTCGCCATCCAGGAGGCCGTGAATATCCGCTTTCCGATGGAGAACTTCATCGGCATCTGGTGGTCCGGATCCGAGAACGACGTGATGCCCGCGGGCGAGCGTGCGAACGGTTACAAGGCGCTGAACTTCCACGCGGTGGGCGATGACTTCGAACTCTATGACGATCTGGAAGAATATGTCTGGTCTGCAGGTCTGGGCGCCGGTGCGGGCGATCAGCATGGGACGGTCCTGTATAACCGTGGCCTCTATGCCGCGATGATCGCCGTGGAGGGTGCGAAGAAGGCGCAAGAGATCCACGGCGTCAGCGCCATCACCCCCGCGCAGATGCGTGACGGCATGGAGCAGCTTGCGCTGACCGAGGAAAGGATGGCCGACCTGGGTCTTGCCGGCTTCGGCCCGACCTTCGAGGCGTCCTGTACCAACCACGGCGGATCGGGGCGTGCCGCGATCAACCAGTGGAACGCCGAGACGGGCGAATGGGAGGTTCTGACCGACTATATCCAGTCGAACCAGGACCTGATCGAGCGCCTCGTCGAAGAGGACGCGATGGCCTACGCCGAAGAGAACAACATCGAACTGCGGTGCCAGGACTGATGTGATCCTTCCCCGGGCGGCGGTCGGTCGCCCGGGGACCATTCCGGGGAGGAGAGTGCGATGAGCGTGACCGAGGCCCAGACGCTGGACCGGCCCGGCGGAGCGGACGACGCGCCGCTGCTGGAGGTCAACAATATCGAGGTGATCTACAATTCGGTCATCCTCGTGCTGAAGGGCGTGTCCCTGAGCCTGAAGAAAGGCGGGATCACGGCGCTTCTGGGGGGCAACGGCGCGGGCAAAACGACGACGCTGAAGGCGATCTCGGCGTTGCTGAGATCGGAGCGGGGGGAGGTCACCAAGGGATCGATCCTCTATCGCGGCGAGAAGGTGCAGGACCTGAACCCGTCCGAGTTGGTCAAGCGGGGCGTCATCCAGGTGATGGAGGGGCGGCACTGCTTCGAGCACCTGACCGTGGAGGAGAACCTGCTGACCGGCGCCTATACCCGTGGTGACGGCCGGGCGAAGGTCGAGGCGGATCTCGAACTGGTCTATACCTATTTCCCGCGCCTGAAGGAGCGGCGGAAGAGCCAGGCGGGATACACCAGCGGCGGAGAGCAGCAGATGTGCGCCATCGGCCGCGCCATGATGGCCCGGCCCGAGACGATCCTGCTGGACGAGCCGTCCATGGGCTTGGCGCCGCAGCTGGTCGAGGAAATCTTCGGCATCGTGAAGGATCTGAACGAGCGTGAGGGCGTGAGCTTCCTGCTGGCCGAGCAGAACACCAACGTGGCGCTGCGCTTTGCCCATCAGGGATATATCCTGGAATCAGGGCGGATCGTGATGGATGGCAAGGCCGACGCGTTGCGCGAGAACCCGGACGTCAAGGAGTTCTATCTTGGCATGTCGGACGAAGGACGGCGGTCGTTTCGCGACACCCGCTCGTACCGGCGGCGAAAGAGGTGGCTGAGCTGAGTGGGGATTTTCGCGGGCGAAAATCCGCCTCCGGCGGGGGTATTTGGTCAAGGGTGAATGAAGGGGGCGTTATTCCGTAACGTCCCCTTGTTATTGAGAGACGGCCGCGAAAGAGCCGATAAGGGAGAGATGAGGATGACCGACGATCTGGAGTTTCGCGACGCCGCGGCACGGGACGCCGCGCTGGCCGAGGTTCTGCCGGTGCAAGTGGCGCGGGCGCAGGGTCTTTCGGGGTATGGCTTGGCCGGCGTGGACGCAGCGGGCGTGACGGACCGGGCCGCGTTGGCGGCGCTGCCGGTGCTGCGCAAGTCCGACCTGATCGCGGCCCAGAAGGACGCGCCGCCTCTTGGCGGGCTGACGGGGCCGATTTCGGGGTTCACCCATGTCTTCCAGTCGCCCGGCCCGATCTACGAGCCGGGCAAGATCGACGGCGACTGGTTCCGCATGGCCCGGTTCCTGCGCGCCTGCGGGATCGGGACCGACGATATCGTGCAGAACTGCTTCGGCTATCACCTGACGCCCGCGGGCATGATGTTCGAAAGCGGCGCGCGGGCGGTGGGGGCGACCGTGCTGCCCGCCGGGACGGGCCAGACCGAGCTTCAGGCGAAAGCGGCGGCGCAGCTTGGGATCACCGCCTATGCCGGCACGCCGGATTACCTGAAGGTGATCCTGGAAAAGGCGGACGAGTTGGGGCTGACGCTGGGGATCACGAAGGCCGCCGTCTCGGGCGGGGCGCTGTTCCCGTCGCTGCGCGAATGGTACCGCGATCGCGGGATCGCGTGCCGGCAGTGCTATGCGACCGCGGACCTGGGCAACATCGCCTATGAGAGCGAGGCGATGGAGGGGCTGATCGTCGACGAGGGCGTGATCGTCGAGATCGTGACCCCCGGCACCGGCGATCCGGTGCCGGAGGGCGAGGTCGGCGAGGTCGTCGTGACCACGTTGAACCCCGATTACCCGCTGATCCGCTTCGCCACGGGGGACCTGTCGGCAGTGCTGCCCGGCCAGTCACCCTGCGGGCGGACCAACATGCGCATCAAGGGCTGGATGGGGCGCGCGGACCAGACGGCGAAGATCAAGGGGATGTTCGTCCGGCCCGAACAGGTGGCCGATCTGGTCGCCCGCCATCCCGAGGTATCCCGCGCCCGCGTCACCGTCACCCGCGAAGGGGAAGCCGATGCCATGCATGTCGCGCTGGAAACGGACGCGCCCGCGGGCGGCTATGAGGACAGCGTGCGCGACGTGCTGAAACTGCGCGGGACGGTCGAGACGGTTGCACCCGGCAGCCTGCCGCGCGATGGCAAGGTCATCGACGACCAGAGACACTACGACTGACACGAAGGAGCCCGCCCATGCGCGCCGTTATCACTGCCCTTGCCCTCTCGCTCGTCACGGGTCCCGCCCTGGCCGATGAGGTCGCGCTGTTGATCGGGAACGACCGATACGACGCGCTGGACAGGGTCGAGGCCGCGCGCGGGATCGACGATGCAGGGGCCGCGCTGCGCCGGGCCGGGGTGGAGGTGATCACGCTCGAGGATGCGGACCGGGGGGCGATCTTCGATGCGGTTCGGCGGTTCGAAGGGCGGATCGACGAGGCCGATGCGCTGGCCGTCGGTCTGGTCGGGCGCTTTGCCGAGGTCGGGGGCGAGACGTGGTTCCTGCCTGCCGATGCCCAAGGCGCCAGCCCCGTGGATGCCGCGGCGTCGGGGATGCCGCTGTCGTTGCTGGCAGAGTTGTTGGGCGAAATGCCCGGTCGCGCGGTCATGGTGCTGGGCGCGCCCGGGGAGGTTGGCGATATCGACCTGCCCCAAGGTGTGATGCTGGCTCAAGGAGAGCCCGATGCGGCGCTGCGCTATATCGAGGATCGACTGGCCCAGCCCGGCGCGCGTCTGACCGGGGCCGAGGACATGAGCTTCGACGGGTTCGTCAGCAACTCGCTGGTGTTCATTCAGCAGGATCAACCGGCTGCCACGCCTACCGCGCCGGCCAACGATGCCGAAGCCGCCTATTGGGCGCTGACCCAGCAGCGCGATAACGCCGACGCCTATGCCGCTTATTTGTCGCGCTATCCCGACGGGCGCTATGCGACCGAGGCGCAGGCCGAACTGGATCGCCAGAGCCAAAGCCCCGAGGAGCAGCTTGCCAGCGCCGAAGAAGCGCTGGGCCTTGGGCGCGACGCGCGGCAGGCCGTTCAGCGCGATCTGTCGGTCTTGGGCTACGACACGCGCGGGATCGACGGAATTTTCGGGTCGGGCACGCGTGGCGCGATCCGTGGGTGGCAGCAAAGCCGCGGGTTCGAGCCGACAGGCTATCTGACCCAAGCTCAAGTCGATGCTCTGGATGCGCAGGGGGCCGAGCGGCGGGAGGCGCAACGCGCACAGGACGAGGCGCTTTGGGCCGAGATGGGCCAGGAACGGTCCGAGGCCGAGTTGCAGGCCTATCTGGAACGGTTCCCTGGCGGATTCCATGCCGAGGAGGCGAACCGGCTTCTGACCGAAATCCGCAACAGTCAGGCTGCCGACGATGGCGCGACCGAGCGGGAGCGTCAGATCTGGCGCGCAACCCAGCAGGAGAACAGCGCTGACGGGTATCGCCGCTATATTGCCGCGTTCCCGGATGGGGAGTTCGTGGGCGCGGCGCGCGCGGCGATCGCCGGCCTTGAAGGGCAGGTGCAGCAGCCGCAACAACCTCAGCAACAGTCGCCCATTCAAGCCCCTGCGCCGCAGGACAGCGCCAATGCGCAGGAAGAGGCACGTCTTGGCCTGACGCCGATCACCCGCCGCGCGGTCGAGACGCGACTGGAGGCGCTGGGCTTCCAACCGGGGGCCGTGGACGGCACCTTCGATCAACAGACCCGCGCGGCGCTGCGCCGGTATCAACAAAGCGCGGGACTGCCGCAGACGGGGTATGTGAATCAGGTCACTGCAGTCCGGCTGCTGGCCGACACCCTGCGCGATGTCCTGCGGTGAGTTGGGGCGCTAACATCGAATGCTTCCATCGCCGCACGGGGTGCGATAGATCCGGTGCACCCCTTTTCGGAGCCGCCTCATGACCGACCGTCCCATACCGCCCCGCCGCCCGATGACGTTGCGCGACGTCTCGGAGGCATCGGGCGTCAGCGAAATGACGGTCAGCCGGGTGCTGCGCAATCGCGGCGATGTCAGCCAGACGACGCGCGAACGGGTGCTCGAGGCGGCGAAGGACCTGGGCTATGTGCCGAACAAGATCGCGGGTGCGCTGGCGTCCAGCCGGGTGAACCTTGTGGCGGTCATCATCCCCAGCTTGTCGAACATGGTGTTTCCCGACGTCTTGGGCGGCATCACCGAGGTGCTGGACGAGACTCACCTGCAACCCGTCGTGGGCGTCACCAACTATCGCCCCGAGCGGGAGGAAAAGGTGATCTACGAGATGCTGTCCTGGCGGCCCTCGGGGATCATCATTGCGGGGATCGAGCATAACGACGCCTGCCGCAAGATGCTGACGGCGGCCGATGTGCCTGTGGTCGAGATCATGGACGTGGACGGCGATCCGGTGGATTCGGTCGTCGGCATCAGCCAGCGCCGCGCGGGCCGCACGATGGCCGAGGCGATCCTGAAACAGGGGTTCGAGCAGATCGGGTTCCTCGGCACGCAGATGCCGCTGGACCACCGGGCGCGGAAACGCTTCGAGGGGTTTACCGAGACGCTGGCCCGCCGGGGCATGGAAGTCGCGGATCAGGAATTCTATGCCGGAGGCTCGGCCCTCAAGAAGGGGCGCGAGATGACGGAGACCATTCTGGGGCGTAACCCGGATCTGGATTTCCTGTGGTACTCCAACGACATGATCGGCGCGGGCGGATTGCTGTGGTGTCTGGAGCAGGGCATCGACATTCCCGGCCGACTGGGCTTGGCCGGGTTCAACGGGACCGAGCTTCTGGACGGTCTGCCGCGCAAGCTGGCGACGATGGATGCCGGACGGCGCGAGACGGGGCGCGAGGCCGCCAAGATCATCGCGGGCCGCGCCGATGGCACGTTGACCGAGCCCAAGCGGGTCGAGATCGAGCCCACCGTGGCCTTTGGCGACACGCTCCGGCGCTACAAGCCCTGAGGCGCTTGCGGGCCCTGCGCGGGCGGATCATGCTCCGGGCTGTAACCGCCCGGGAGGATTGAATGAAAACGCGCATTGCCATGCTGAGCGAGATGGGCCTGCCCCGTCCCTATACCGACTCGCAGCCCCTGAAGATCGTCGAGGCCGAGCTGGACGATCCCGGCCCGACCGAAATGCGCGTGAAGATCGCCGCCGCGGGGCTGTGCCATTCCGACCTGTCGTCGATCAACGGCGACCGGCCGCGGGCGATGCCGGTGGCGCTGGGGCACGAGGCTGCGGGCATCGTGGAAGAGGTCGGCAACGCGGTGACGCGGTTCGCGCCGGGCGATCATGTGGTGCTGATCTTCGTCCCTTCCTGCGGGCAATGCCTGCCCTGTGCTGAGGGGCGGCCTGCCCTCTGCCAGCCCGCCGCGAAAGCCGCGATGGGCGGATCGTTGTTGTCGGGGGAAAAGCGGATCCGCGTCGATGGCGAGGTGGTCGACCACCATATCGGTGTCTCGGCGTTTTCCGATTACGTGGTGATCGACCAGGGAAGTGCCGTGAAGATCGGCAAGGATATCCCGCTGGACAAGGCGGCGTTGCTGGGTTGCGCGGTACTGACCGGGGCAGGGGCTGCGCTGAACTCGGGCACGCTGAAGACGGGGCAAAGCTGTGCCATCGTTGGGCTGGGCGGCGTCGGGCTGGCGGGTCTTCTGGCCGCTCTGGCCGCCAGCGCCTATCCGGTGATCGCGGTGGACCTGTCTGCCGCGAAACGCGATTTCGCGCTCGAGCTTGGCGCGCATCACGTTATCGACCCAGCCGAGGAGGGCGCGGTCGCCAAGGTTCAGGAGCTGACCGGCGGCGGCGTGGATGTCGCGGTCGAGGTCGCGGGGTCCACCCGCGCGCTGCGCTTTGCGTGGGATATCGTCAAGCGCGGCGGGATCGCGGTGACGGCCGGCCTGCCGCATCCCGATGACGAAGTCTCGATCCCCGCCGCCGCGCTGACAGTCAGCGAGAAATCCCTGCGCGGCAGCTATGTCGGGTCCTGCGTTCCAAAGCGCGACATTCCCCGGTTTGCCGACCTGATGATGTCGGGCGCCATGCCGATCGAAAAGTTGATGACCCACAAGATCAAGCTCGAGGACATCAACGAAGGGTTCGAGAGGCTGGCCGCGGGCGACGCGATCCGGCAGGTCATCGTCTTCGACTGACCCTTCAGCCGATCAGTAGCACAGGACCGGCTTCGTCGCCGCCGACAGGCGACGGGCCGCGTCCTCGGGCGACAACGGCGCAGCGGCTAGTGCTTCGGCGAAGTGGATGCCGTTCGAGGACAGGAAGGCCTTCGCGATCTCGCCCCGCACGGCGAAATTGACGTTCTGGACGACCTCGCCGCCGCGCAGGCTGTTCATCTTCTCCACCACCACGCCGACAAGGTTGCCATAGCGGTCGATCACCGGGCCGCCGCTGTTGCCGCTTTGAACGGGGGCCGAGATCTGGATCTTCGTCTCGTCCCCGCCCGGACCTTTCAGGGATGACACGCTGCCTCGGTTGATGTTCAGACCGCCCAGGATGTCGGACAAGGGATAGCCCGCAATGGTGATGTCGGCGTTCAGGGGCGTTGTCTCGGCGGAAAAGGCCAGGGGCGTCGTGGTCCCGCCGATCCTCAGCGCGGCCAGGTCGAACATGGCGCTGTCGGCCAGCACAGTGGCGGACGCGCCACCCACCGTAATCGTCGCGCACTGTGCAATCACATGGTGGTTCGTCAGGGCGATGCCATCGTCGGTCACGAAGAAGGCTGTGCCGGACCCGATGGGCGCGTCGCCATGCGGCTGCGGCTGGGCGACCTCCGCCCGGCGGTCGGGTTCGGGGGCGGCGATCTCCTCGCTCAGTTCGGCCACCATGCGCAGAAGCGGACCATCGATGGACGGCAGGATATTCGGGGGCGGATCGGGCGTCAGGCTGGCGGTGATGAGGGCCAGATCAGGCAGGGCATCGGGGCCGGCCTGAACCATGATCGTGGACCATGTGCCATAAAGCAGATCGCTGCGCAGATAGATGCGCCCGCCGCCCGTGGGAAAGGCCGAGATCCACAGATCGTCCTGCCGCACTGTGTAGGGCGCGCTGGCGAAGGGGGCGTTTTCCAAAACCTGTCCGTGCAGATCGACCATGTAGCCGGTCGCATAATCACCCATGAGGACACCCAGATCCCGGGTGCGATGGCGCCATTCGCTGAACGTCGCCTCATTCTCGGTCAGGGTCAGATTGGCCTGCGGCAGCAGGGCCGACATCGCCAGCCAGTCGATGCGGCGATACTCCCACCCTTCGTCCGCGAAGGTGTCGAGAATCTGCGCAGCCAGAAGGGCGGCGTGGGCGTTCAGGGGTTTGGTTTGGAACTCGCGCAGGGCAAAGCGGTCCAGCGCATCCTGGCTGCGGCGGCCCCATTCGCCGTCCAGCGTGCCGACATAGTCCCCGCTGGCTGTCAGCGCGGCTTGCAGCATCCGATTTTCGGGCCGCGACAGGGGGCGAGCGTCGAACTCGGCCCACAGGTTGCCCGCTGGGGCCGAGGCCCGCCATGGGATTTCGGCCGAGTAACTGTCCATGGTCGAGCAGAAGCTGTCCGAGGGAACGGTGCCTGCGCGCTTCATCGCGGCGATACGGTCGGCCGAGCCGTCGTTGCGCGTGGTCCCCAACGTGATCGCGAACCACCCGTTCTGCGCGCGATAGACCCGGGCGCGGGACTGGAAGCCCCAGGCGTCGATGAAGCTGCGCACCTCGGGCAGGGACTGGCGCGAGGCGACAACGATGGCGCAGTCGCCCGCCGGCACCCTGACCTGCGCGGCTGCGGGACCGGCAAGGCAACAGAGAAGAAAGAGCAGCGCGCGGATCATGCCAGAAGGGTAGTGCAGCCCGGCGCCCCGCCGCAAGCGTCAGCCGATGCGGCCGCGGGGACCGTCGCCCACCTGCCCACGATGCAGCAAAACGTGATCGAGCATCACGGCCGCTGCCATTGCCTCGGCCACCGGGACGGCGCGGATGCCCACGCAGGGGTCGTGGCGGCCCTTGGTAATGATCTCGGCCGGGTCGCCCGCCTTGGTGATCGTCTGGCGGGTCGTGAGGATCGAACTGGTCGGCTTGACGGCAAAGCGCACCACGATGTCCTGCCCGGTCGAGATCCCGCCCAGGATTCCGCCCGCGTGGTTCGTACCGTATTCGGGGCCGTTCGCGCCCATCGAGATCTCGTCGGCGTTCTCGGAACCGGTCAGGGAGGCGGCGGCCATGCCCTCGCCGATCTCGACGCCTTTCACGGCGTTGATCGACATCATCGCGGCAGCCAGATCCGTGTCGAGCTTGCCATAGATCGGCGCGCCGAGACCCGGCGCCGCGCCCGAGATGCGGCATTCGATCATCGCGCCCACGCTGTCGCCGGATTTACGAAGCTCGTCGAGGTAGGCCGCCCAGTCATCGGCCGCCTGTGCGTCGGGGGTCCAGAACGGGTTCTGCGCGACCTGATCCCAGTCATAGCGGGCCGGGTCGGCGCGATGGGGGCCCATCTGGACCATGTAGCCGAGGATCCGCATCCCCGGCGCCAATTCCGCCAAGGCTGCGCGGGCGACGCCGCCCGCGGCCACACGCGCTGCTGTCTCACGCGCGCTGGACCGGCCGCCGCCGCGCGGGTCGCGGATGCCGTATTTCTGCCAGTAGGTGATGTCGGCATGGCCGGGGCGGAATTTCTCGGCGATGTCGCCATAATCCTTGGACCGCTGGTCGGTGTTGCGGATCATCAGCTGGATCGGCGTGCCGGTGGTCTGCCCCTCGTAGACGCCCGACAGGATCTCGACCTCGTCGGCCTCGCGGCGCTGGGTCGTGTACTTGTTCTGCCCGGGCTTGCGCTTGTCCAGCCAGACCTGGATCGCCGCTTCATCCAACGGCACGCCCGGCGGGCAGCCGTCCACCGTAGCGCCCAGCGCGGGCCCGTGGCTTTCGCCCCATGTGGTGACGCGGAAAAGGTGTCCGTAGGTATTGAAGCTCATGCCGGGGGGTCCTTCGCTGACCCCCCGGGAGTAGCGGGGCGGCTGCCCCGCCTCAAGCCTTACTCGGCTTCTAAGGTCTCGAACCGCAGGGCCTTGGCGGTGCGGTCCGGGAAGCCGGTCCAGTAGGTGTGATCCTCGGTCGGCTGGCCGTCTTCCATCGCGGTGGTGCCGTCTTCGGCATTCTCGGTCAGGTCGAGGTAATCCGCCTTCGCCTGATCGCCCTTCAGGTGCAGGTCCATGAAGGCGGTGACGAAATGTTGCAGGATGTTGTTCATCCGCGTCGTGTCCCAGACCGCATCGGCGTAGTGGCCGAAGACGTCGGTCTTTTCGGAATAGGTCACCTCGGGCGCGGGATAGGGGGCGGCGGCGTTGTGGTTCGCACCTTCAAACGTCAGCAGGTGCCGGGTGGTGCCTGTCGTCTCGTCGAAAATCGTGCGGATCGCGTCGTATTCCGAGACGTCGTCGACGCTGCCCGCGACGATCATCAGGGGCGTGTCGATCTGGCTCAGCCCCTCTTCGTTCCAGAAATCGCGGTTGCGGCCCCAGGGACCGATGGCTACCACGGCCGACAGGCGGTCGTCCTGGATGTCCTCGTGCAGGTCGGCACCCACGCCCAGATCCGACAGGATCCCGCCCGGCGCGTTATAGCGTTCGGGCCAGCCGTTGTCGGTCAGCGCGCCCCCCGCGAAGATGAGCGAGCCGTAGCCGCCCATGGAATAGCCCACGAGGCCGGACTGTTCGGCGTCGACGATCTGGCCCAGATCGCCGTCAAGCTGCGCCATCTGGTCCAGCACGAAGGACTGGTCCTGCGGCCGGTTGTAGAGGGTCGAAGGGAAGGCCCCCATGTCGGAATAGGTGCTGTCGGGGTGATCGATGGACGCCGTGACATAGCCTTTCGAGGCGAGATTCTCGGCCAGGTGCGCCATGAGGAAACGGTTGCCGGGATACCCGTGGGAGATGAGGACCAACGGGAACGACCCCTCGGCCGGGGCGGCGTCGCGCACGCCCTGTCCGGACAGGGTCACCTCGGTCTCTCCGTCGCGCAGGATGGCGGTATAGGTGCCACCGGGCTCGGTCCCTTCGGCGGCGGGATAGAAGACCTCGACCGTGATCTCGCGGTCATAGCGCGCCATCTGATCTTCGGTCGAGTTGACGACGTCGATCACGTCCGGCCGCGTGAAGGTCATGGTCTGCACGCCGACCGCGTAATCGCCATAGGCGGCAAGCTCCGGCGCGTCGGGCCGGATGGTGTCGATCGGGTTCTCCTGCGCAATGGCCGGCGTGGCCAGGGCAAGGGTGAAAGCGAGATATTTCATGGTGTTGGTCCTCCCTGCAGCGAAGCTAGGGCGCGGGCGCGGGGGACACAACTACTTCGCGAACCGCGGCGTATAGACGTAGCGTCCGACGTGGCGGGTCGTCGAGGACCCCAGGATCACCACTGTACGCATGTCGGCCATCTCAGGCGTCGCGTCGGGCAGGGGGAGGACCTTGATCTCTTCCTCCTCGGTCGAGACGGCACGCGCGAAGATGATGGGCCGGGTATCGGCGCAGACCTGCTGCAGCAGCGACAGGGCGCGCGCGAACCCCTCGGGGCGGGACTTGGACCGGGGATTATAGAAGGCCATGGCGAAATCGGCCTCGGCCGCAAGGCGCAGACGCTTTTCGATCAGCGTCCAGGGTTTGAGATTGTCGGACAGGTTGATGCAGCAGAAATCGTGGCCCAGTGGCGCCCCTATCCGCGCCGCGGCAGCCAGCATGGCGGTGATGCCCGGCAGGACCTCGATGTCCAGCGTGTCGGCATCCGGCGCGCCCTCCAGCGCCTCGAACACCGCGGACGCCATGGCGAACACCCCCGGATCGCCTGACGAGACGACGGCCACCTGCGCCCCCGCGCGCGCCATATCCAGCGCGTGCCGGGCCCGGTCCAACTCTACCCGGTTGTCGCTGGCGTGCTTCGTCAGGCCGGGGCGGTCCGGGATGCGGGCGACATAGGGGATATATCCCACGATATCCGTGGCTTCGGCCAGAGTCGCCTGCGCCTCGGGTGTGATCAGCCCATCGCAGCCGGGACCCAAACCGACGATCCTGACCCACCCGCTCACGGCCGCCGCCCTTGGCCGTGGACCAGCACGATCGAGAAATAGGGCACGCTGCGCCCTTCGGCCTCGGCCAGGGGCATGACACATTCCTCGGCCATCGAGGCACATTCCACCAGCCAGGCGCGGTCGAACTTGCCCGCGGCGCGCAGGGCCCGCCGGACCTTCTCCATGTTGCGCCCGATCTTCATCACCACCAGCGCGTCCGCATCCCGAATCCGAGCTTCCAGCAGGTCCTCGGGCAGGGTTGCCATGACGACCGACAGCACGTCGTCGCCCCATGTGATCGGATGGCCGGTGGCGGTCCATGCAGCCGACATGCCGGTGATGGCGGGCACGACCTCGACCGGGACATGCCCGCGCAAACGTTCGTACAGGTGCATGAACGAGCCATAGAAGAACGGATCGCCCTCGCAGGGGACGACGATTTCGGCCCCTGCCTCGATCCGCTCGCGGACGTCGGTGGCGACCTCCTCGTAGAACCCGGCCAGCGTGGTGTTGTAGGCCGGATCGTCCAAAGAGATCTCGGTCGTGACGGGGTATTCCATCGCGATCTCGTCGACATCGCCGCGCAGCATCCCGTCAACTGCGGTCCGCGCGCGCCCCGGCCGACCCTTCTTGCGGAAATAGGCGATCGTCGCGGCGCCGCGGATCAGGCGGTCGGCCCGCACGCTCATCAGGTCGGGATCGCCGGGGCCCAGCCCCACGCCGATCAGCTTGCCGGTCATTCCTTCCGGCTCGCGATGGCGTTGACGGCGGCCACGGTGATGGCGCTGCCGCCCAGCCGCCCCTTGACGATCAGCGACGGGACCGGCTGGTCCGCCCACAGCGCGTCCTTCGATTCGGCGGCCCCCACGAAGCCCACGGGGCAGCCAATGATCGCGGCGGGCCGCGGGCATTCGGGATCTTCAAGCATGTTTAAAAGGTGGAACAGCGCCGTCGGCGCGTTGCCGATGGCGACCACCGCGCCCTCCAGATGCGGGCGCCACAGCTCCAGCGCGATGGCCGACCGCGTGTTGCCCGCCGCCTTGGCCATGTCGGGCACCTTGGGGTCGTGCAGCGTGCAGATCACCGCGTTCTCGGCCGGCAGGCGGAACCGGGTGACGCCTTCGCTGACCATGCGCGCGTCGCACAGGATCGGGGCACCATTCTCCAGCGCGCTGCGGGCGGCTGGCACGAACCCGTCGGAGACCTTCACATGTCGCTCCAACCCGACCATCCCGGCGGCGTGGATCATGCGCACGACGACCTGCTCGGCATGGGCGTCGAACGCGGCAAGGTCCGCCTCGGCGCGGATCATGGCGAAGGATTGCGCATAGATCGCGGCGCCGTCCTTCTCGTAGTCATAGGGCATCCGGGACCTCCTTCGGCGCCAATCCGCGGCGGAGGGGGGTGTCGCCCGCCCGTCCCCGAATGACAAGGTCGAACGCACCGTCCCGCCCGGTCAGCGTCACATCCGCCGGGTCCGACCGCGCGCAGCCCTTGGCACAGCCAGAGACATGTACGCTCGGCGCGCGCCCCGCCAGCGTCCGGGCCAGCCACCGCGTCTCGACCGTCGCCTGAGTGCAGAAGGGCGCCCCGGGGCAGGCATCGATCGCCAGTAGCGGATCGTCCGGGGGCAGAAGCCCCTCGGGCAGCGCCCCCCCGCCTTCCAGCAGCACCATACGCCACGGCGTTATCCGCAACGCACCGCGCGCCAGGGTCCGCAGCAGACCAGCTTCCATCTGTCCGAAGGCCACCCCCCCCAGCGTGCCCTCTGGCATGCCGTTCGGGGCGGGTGGCACGCCGGTGAACCGGTCCGACAGGGGCGTCGTTGCCAGCAGCTGCGCCATGCGCCGCGCCTCACCGCGATGGGCGGCGAACCACCTGGCCAAGGCGACGACGGTGCCTATCGCGGTGTCGTTTTCCACCGGAACCCCGGTATCGCAGCCATCCGCGCGCACGATCACCCCGGACGCGGCCCGTTCGATCCGGATATCGCCTGGCGCGCCGTCAAGACGCCGCTTCGGCCCAGCATCCACCACCATCCCGAATTTCGCCGGAAGGTCGGGCAGCTCGCCCAAGCGCCCGGCCAAGTCTTGCGATAGTCGCTCGGTGGCATCGCCCGCCACCCAATCCGGCGCAGACAGGATGTTACGCCGCGCTTCCCAGTCCGGATCTGGGTCCAGGAGCCCCAATTCGGCCAGCCCGCCCAGAAGCGCCCCATGCCCGTCCTCGCCCACGCCGCGCAGTTGCAGATTGCCGCGCCGGGTCAGCTCGACAATCCCCGAGCCGAACGCCTCAGACAGGTCGGCCAGCCCGGCAGCCTGCGCGGCATCGATCCGCGCCAGCCGCGGACGGACCCGTACCACCAGCCCGTCGCCCGACATCATCGGCCGCCACGCGCCGGGACACCACCCTTTCACGGCACCGGGGCGCGCCGGCCCGTTCACCCTTGTGGAAATACCCGTGTCGTCCGGCCCGCGACGCGCGCTCCGCCCGGTCATTGAGACAGTTCCGCCAAGATCGAGTTCCGTCGCGTCTGCCACAGCCCAGCGTCTCTCAGCGCCTCGAACCGATCCCGCATCGCCTGCAACGCGTCCGGGTTCCGCTCCCTCAGAAACGCCACGACCTCGTCCCGCCCCAGCGTCGCCTCGTAATACGCATCGAACAGGTGCGGGGCCACGGCCCCGGCCAGTTGCGCGAAGGCTGCCATATGTTCCAGCGTTGCCGCGATCTCTGCCCCGCCGCGAAAACCGTGACGCATCATGCCGGCGATCCAGCCCGGATTGGCGGCGCGCGCATGGACGACGCGCGCAATCTCTTCCGGCAGGGCGCGGGTGCGGGGGCGCGCGGGGTCGGTGTTGTCCAGATGCCAGATCCGTGCCCGTCCCCCGGTTACAGCCTGCGCGGCGGCGAACCCCGCTTCGTGCGTGGCATAGTCCCCGGCCAGAAGCAGGTCGCTCTCGGCCAGGTCCTGCGCGTGGACGAAAGCCTCGGCCCGGCGCACCCGGTCGCGGATGCCGTCCGCATCGCGCTGCGGGACATCGCCGTCATGGGCCCAGGCGCTGGCGGCCAGCCAGGCCTGGCCCGCCCGCTCGCGCGCGCCGTCGGAATAGTCGTGGGGGTCCAGGCCCAGCCCGAAACTGCCCGGCGCAGGTCCAAAGACTCGTGCGCCTGTCTGTCCCACGAAGGGGTTCCAGTCGGGCGCCTCATCGCGCTGCGACAGCGCCCGCACGGCCTGCCCGTGCAACCGCGACAGCATCGGGAACGTGTCGCGGAACAGGCCCGAGATCCGCAGCGTGACGTCCACCCGCGGGCGATCCAGTTCGGCGATGGGCAGGATCTCCACACCTGACACCCGCCCCGATCCATCGTCCCAGACCGGCCGCACGCCCATCAGTGCCAGCGCCATGGCGAAATCCTCGCCGGCCGTGCGCATGGTCGATGACCCCCACAGATCCACGACCAGCGTGCGCGGCCAGTCGCCCTCGTCCTGCAGATGCCGCCGCACCAGCTCGTCCGCCAGCCGTTGCCCCTGAGTATAGGCCGCCTGCGTGGGGATCGCCCGGGCGTCCACGGTGTAAAGGTTGCGCCCCGTGGGCAGCACGTCGGTCCGACCGCGATAGGGTGATCCCGACGGGCCGGCCTCGATCCGGATCCCCGCCAGCGCGTCCAGCAGGGCCTGCCGCTCGCCGCGGCCGTCGTCAAATGCGTTCTCGCGCCCCCAGACATGCAGCCCGTCTCCGAACTGCCCTTCCTTCACGTCGCAGACGAAGCGGTCGATCCGGGTGATGGCCTCGGCCGGGCAGGTGGCCGCGTCGACGCCCAAATCGGCCTCGACGCCCAGCGCGCCGGCTTCGGCGCGAATGTCCTCCTGCAGCCGATCCCGCCGTTTCGGGTCCAGCCCGTCGGCATTGGAAAACTCGTCCAGCAGCGCTTCAAGATGGGCGAACCGGTCCGGCGTTCCGGACGGCTTCAGCGGCGGTGGCACATGGCCCAGCGTGACGGCACCGATGCGCCGCTTGGCCTGCGCGGCCTCGCCGGGATCGTTGACGATGAAAGGATAGATGACCGGCATCGACCCGATCAACGCCTCGGGCCAGCACGTGTCCGACAAAGCGACGGCCTTTCCGGGCAGCCATTCCAGAGTGCCATGCGCCCCGATATGGACCACCGCATCGGCGCGCTGCCGTAACCACAGGTAGAAGGCGACATAGGCATGGCGCGGCACCCGGGCCAGGTCGTGGTAATCGTCGTCCTTCGTGTCCGGGACGCCACGCTCGGGTTGCAACGCGATCCATGCCCCGCCGTTTCGGATCGCGGCGAACCGGAAGGCACCATCGACCGCATCGGGATCGTCTTCGGGGCCGCCCCATGCCGCATCCAGCTCGTCGCGCAGGCTTTCGGGCAGCCCCTCCAGCGCCGCGCGGTACTTCTTCAGCGGCCACGCCACGTCCCGCGCCGCAAGCTTGCCCGTCAGATCGGCGACGGGCGCGACGTCGTATCCCGCATCGCCCAGATCGGACAGGATCGCTTGGGTCGAGGCGACGGCATCCAGCCCCACGGCATGCGCCATGTTCCAGTCCCGCCCCGGATAGGTCGACAGGACCAGCGCGGGCCGGCGTGCGCGCGCGCCCGTCTTCCCAAGCCTCACCCAGGCTGCAACGCGATCCGCGATCGCGGCAATCCGCTCCATCTGCGGGCGGTGGGCCAGGCGGGCGAACTGCAGATCCGCGTCCCGCGCGCCCGGCTCCTTGAAAGACGTCACCCCGGCCATGATCCGGCCGTCCATTTCGGGCAGCACCACGTGCATCGCCAGATCCGCCGGGGACAATCCGCGCTCGGCCTCGGCCCATGCCGCTTCCGAGGCGGTGGACAGGGCGACCTGGAACACCGGCACCCCGCCCGCATCCAGCGGAGACGTGCCATCGTCTCCCTTGCCCGAAAACGCGGTCGCGTTCACGATCGCGTCGGGCCGCCAGAAGGCCACCTGCCGGCGCAGCCAGTTCGCCGCATCGGGCGCCTTCAGCGACGGCACGAACAGCCCCATCGCATCGAACCCGCGCGCCCGCAGCGCCTCGATCACCGCGGCCACGGGCGCCGTATCCGCCGCCACCAGGTACGAGCGGTAGAACACCACCAGCGCCCGGCCCTTCATCCTTGGGGAAATACCCTGGGGGTCCGGGGGTGAAACCCCCGGCAGGGCCACGACGGGACAGCAGGGACCGTGTTCGGGCGTCCAGGCCCCCACCATGGGAAGCGCCTTCTGACCCCGTACCGGCCCCGCATACAGCCCCGAGGCCAGCGCCATCTGCTGAAGCGCGGCCTGCGCGGCTACCGCGCCCCCGGTGTCGCACAGGTGCTGCAACCGGCGCAGCGTGGACACGGGAAGGGTCGAGGCCCGGTCGAGCGTCTCGTCGGGGCGCCCGTCGGCGGGCAGGACGGCCAGCGCGATGCCGCGCTGGCGGGCCATCGTCTGGACCTGTTGCAGCCCGTAGGACCAATAAGGTGCCCCGCCGATCAGACGGATCAGGATGCCCGTGGCCCCTTCGAGCGTCCGTTCGACATAGGTATCGACGGACAGGGGATGACGCAGCGCGGACAGGTTCGCCAGCCGCAGCGTCGGCAGGCCGTCCTTCCCGCGCCGCCAGCCTTCCGCGAAGGCGCCCAGGTCCGAGTCCGAGAATGACAGCACCACCAGCTCGGCCGGGCTCTGGCCCAGGTCGGTGGGTGTGTCGGTCTCGTCCAGACCGTGGCTTTCGCGGAAGATGACGTGCATTTACGCGACATGCTCGGGCGTCAGGGCGGTGCGGATGGCCGCCTCGTCGATGTCGTCATGCTCGGCGATGACGACCAGACGGCCCTGCCGCGCCTCGTCGGCCTTCCACGGGCGGTCGAACTGGTGCCGCACGCGCGCGCCCACGGCCTGCACCAGCAGGCGCATTGGCTTGCCCTGAACGGCGGCATAGCCCTTCACGCGCAGGATGTTACGCTCGGTCGCCAGCCGTTCGATGGCTGCGACCAGGTCGGCCGGGGCGGCAAGCTCGGGGATGTCCACGACGATGCTTTCGAAATCCTCGTGATCGTGGTCGTCCGCATTGTCGTGATGGCTGGGGCGGGCGTCCATGTCATCTTCGGCCGCGGCCTCCAGCCCCAGGATCACACGGGGGTCGACCACACCTTCGGCGCATTCGACGACCGGCAGGGGGCGGGGGGCCTCGGCGGCGATGACCTCGCGCGCCTTCGCGACGCCTTCGGGGCCGGCGAGGTCGGGCTTGGTCAGCAGCACGATGTCGGCGCAGGAGATCTGGTCCTCGAACACCTCCGACAGGGGCGTCTCGTGATCCAGGCTGTCGTCGGCCTCGCGCTGGGCGTTCACGCGGTCGACGTCGGGGGCGAAACGGCCCGCCGCCACGGCCTCGGCATCGGCCAGCGCGATCACGCCGTCCACCGTGATCTTGGACCGGATGTCGGGCCAGTCGAATGCCTTCAGGAGCGGCTTGGGCAAGGCCAGGCCGGAGGTCTCGATCAGGATGTGATCGGGGCGCGGGTCCAGCTTCATCAGCGCCTCGATCGTGGGGATGAAGTCGTCGGCCACGGTGCAGCAGATGCAGCCGTTCGCCAGTTCCATGATGTTTTCCTCGGGGCAGTCGGGGATAGCGCACCCTTTGAGGATCTCGCCGTCGACGCCCACGTCGCCGAACTCGTTGACCACGACAGCCAGGCGACGGCCGCCGGGGTTCTGCATCAGGTGGCGGATCAGGGTCGTCTTGCCCGATCCCAGAAAGCCGGTGACGACGGTGACGGGAAGTTTGGACAAGTCGGTCATTCGGGGGCCTCCGGCGTGGCATCAAGGGGTGGGATACGCGCGATGCAGTTGCGCTTGAAATGTTGTGATCTCTCTCGCCATGGCACGAGACCGTCGGCCTGCGCTGCGTATAAAGCGGCACCGTGGGTCACGATATCGGCATCGGCCTCGGTCAGGTTGCCGTAGACGAAGGTCCAGCGTCCCGGCCCGCGCAGGGCGACGGAACAGCCGCGGTCGCAGTTCGACATGCATTCCACCTCGCGCAGGGTGACGCCTTCGGGCAGGTCAGCCGCGATGCGGTCGGCCAAGACCTTGCCGGGGCGTCGCCCTTCGCCGGGCACGTCCATCCCGCGGCGGCATTTCACGCAGACCAGAAGCTCGGTGCCCGTCATGGCGGCCTTTCTGGGCAAGGGGCACGGGACGAAAGGACAGGCGGACCCGTCGTTCCGACACCGGCACACCCCGTCCGGTTCGATGTCTCTCGCGGCGGCAGGTCTCCCGGCTTGCGGAGGTGGTCTGGCCCGCCGCCTTCCCACCCCGTTCGAACGGGCCAGTGGCTGTTGGCGGACCTCTCCGGTCACGGTCGCGGGGGCGGCTGGGCTTGATGTCCCATTCCCTTTTCACCCGTTGCAACGGGCACCGACGCAGGCGAGACATGGGCGCAACCCCAGCCCGGAGTCAAGCGATGGACGAGACCGCCGAAGCCCACAACGCCAAGATGAAGAAGATCAAGGCCGCCCGCGACCGGATGATGGAGTCCAAGACCGAGGAAAAGGGCCTGATCGTCGTCCACACCGGCAAGGGCAAGGGCAAGAGTTCCAGTGCCTTCGGCATGGTAATGCGCTGTATTGCCTGGGGCATGCCCTGCGCCGTGGTGCAGTTCGTGAAGGGCAACTGGGAAACGGGCGAGAAGACGCTGCTGCGCGATCGCTTCGCCGAGGAGTGCCGGTTCTTCGTCTCGGGCGAGGGCTTCACCTGGGAGGTGCAGGACCGCGACAAGGACATCGCCGCGGCCCGGCGCGGGTGGGAGATAGCGAAGGAACAGGTCCTCGACCCCGAAATCCAGTTCGTCCTTCTGGACGAGATCAACATCGCGCTGCGCTACGATTACCTCGACATCGACGAGGTGGTCGATTTCCTGCTGCACCAGAAGCCGCACATGACCCATGTCGTCCTGACCGGGCGCAACGCCAAGCCCGAGCTGATCGAGGCCGCGGACCTGGTGACCGACTTCACGCTGGTCAAGCACCCGTTCCGCGACGGCGTGAAGGCCCAGAAGGGGGTGGAGTTCTAGATGGCCGAGCCTCGGTTCGATCTGGCGGTCTGGGATTTCGACGGCGTGCTGAACGTGAACCCCGGCGGAGAGGTATTCCCCTGGGTCGCCGACCTGGACCACGAGATCGGCGTGCCTGCAGAAAGCTTCCGTCGGTTTCTGAACGTGCCGGGACAGGCGCGCGACGTGCTGAAGGGCGACGCGGATCTGCTGAACCGCCTGCGCGGCTGGATCGCGGCCGAGGGGCATGCCATCGAGGCCGAGGCGTTCCTGGACCACTGGCTGGACCGCGACGACCGCCCCGACGCCACCGCGCTGGAGCTTCTGGCCACGCATCCCGGGCGCAAGGTCATCGGCACGAACAACCCGCCCGCCCGTGCCCGCTATATCGCCGAACGGACGAAGGCCGGACAACTGGTCGAAGCGGTGTTCGCCAGCGGTGAGATCGGCGTCGCCAAGCCCGATCCCGGCTTTTTCCGCCATATCGAGCTCTATTCCGGACTGCCGCCGTCGCGTCTTCTGCTGATCGACGACAGCGACGACAACTGCCGGACGGCAGCAAACCGGGGCTGGCGGACCTTCTGCTTCACCACCGACAGCCGCGACCGCCTGCCGGAGGTGCTGGGGCTTTGAGCCTTCGTGTCGCGCGGTATGCCATTACGCCGCGGCGCGAGGTGCCTGTCCCGCGTCTGAAGATCGCGGTGATGGCCGATCTGCATGCCTGTACGTTTGCCATGCCCGAGGAACGCATCGCCGCCGTGGTCGATCAGGTTCAGGGGCTTGGCGCTGACATGATCTGCCTGCTGGGGGACTATGTCGGCCATTCCTGGGGGACGCGCCCGCTAGAGCCCGAGCGGGTCGTACCGCATCTGGCGCGGCTCATGGCGCCGCTTGGCGTGTACGCGATCATGGGCAACCACGACTGGATGGACAACCCCGAGGCCCAAGCGCGCCGTGCCAGGGAAACGGTCTGGCACCGCGCGCTGGCGGGGGCCGGTCTGCCGCCGATGGTCAACACGGCGCGGCAGGTCGAGGCCGGGGGCGTTTCGTTCACGGTGGCGGGGCTCGAGTCGCAGCGTGCCTTCGGCCGGCGCAGCGGTGCGGACGATCTGGATGCCACCTTGGGCGGGACGGACCTAAGGCGTTTCACGATCCTTCTGGCGCATGAGCCTGACGTGTTCGCCTGCCTGCCCGATCACGTGGACCTGACCCTGTCGGGACATACCCATGGCGGCCAGATCCGCTTCTTCGGGCGGCCCTGGATCGTGCCCTCTCGCTTCGGGACGCGCTACGCCTATGGGCAGTTTATCGAGGGGTCGCGGCAGATGGTGGTGTCCGGAGGCGTCGGCACCAGCGGGCCGCCTTTCCGCCTGTTCTGCCCGCCCGAGCTGACGCTGATCGAGGTCGCATGACCCGCGCGCTGATGATCCAGGGCACAGGCTCGAATGTGGGCAAGTCGATGCTGGTTGCGGGGCTGTGCCGCGCGGCCCTGCGGCGGGGCCTGACGGTGGCGCCGTTCAAGCCGCAGAACATGTCGAACAACGCCGCCGTGACCGCCGACCGCGGAGAGATCGGGCGCGCGCAGGCCTTGCAGGCGCGGGCCTGCGGGTTGGCGCCCGTGACCGACATGAACCCCGTTCTGCTGAAGCCCGAGACGGATATCGGCGCGCAGGTCATCGTGCAGGGCAGGCGGCTGACCACGGTAAAGGCGCGGGACTATGCCAAGCTGAAGCCGCAGCTTCTGGGGCATGTCCTGGACAGTTTCGGGCGGCTGAAGGCGGCGCATGATCTGGTGCTGGTCGAAGGGGCGGGCAGCCCGGCCGAGGTCAACCTGCGCAGCGGCGACATTGCCAATATGGGCTTTGCGCGCGCGGCGGACGTGCCCGTGATCCTGGCCGGTGATATCGACCGGGGCGGGGTGATCGCGCAGATCGTGGGAACGAAGGCCGTCTTGGACCCCGAGGATGCGCGGCAGATCGCAGGCTTCCTGATTAACCGCTTTCGAGGCGATCCCAGTCTGTTCGACGACGGCTACCGGATGATCGAGGCGCAGACCGGCTGGCGCGGCTTCGGCGTCTGCCCGTGGTTCCCCGACGCGTGGCGCCTGCCGGCCGAAGATGCGTTGGACATCCGCACCGACCGCCGGGCCGAGGGGCTGCACATCGTCTGCCTGCGCCTGAGCCGAATCGCGAATTTTGACGACCTCGACCCGCTTGCGCAGGAGCCGGGCGTGCGCCTGACCATGCTGGGCCCGGGGGAGGCACTGCCAGGGGATACGGACGTGGTGATCCTGCCGGGCTCGAAATCGACGCGCGGCGATCTGGCGTTTCTGCGCGCGCAGGGCTGGGACGTGGATCTGGCCGCGCATGTCCGGCGCGGCGGGCATGTCCTGGGGATCTGCGGCGGCTATCAGATGCTGGGGCGCGTGATCTCGGACCCGGACGGCGTCGAAGGCGCGCCGGGCGAGGATCCGGGCCTGGGGCTGCTGGACATCGCGACCGTCATGTCCGCCGACAAGCGCCTGACCGAGGTGCAGGGCACCCACTGCGCCACCGGCCTGCCCTTCGACGGCTACGAGATCCACATGGGCCGCAGCGAGGGCGCGGATCGCGCGCGCCCCTTCGCCACGGTGGACGACCAGCCCGAAGGCGCGGTCAGTGCGGATGGCCGCGTCGCGGGCAGCTATCTACACGGCATGTTCACCGACGATGCGTTCCGCGGGGCGTGGCTTGCGGGGTTCGGCGTGGCGTCCGACGTCAGCTACGGCGCGGGGATCGAGACGGTTCTGGACGGTCTGGCCGACCATCTGGATGCGCATCTGGACGTTGACGGGCTTCTGGCTGCGGCCTGTTAGGGCTTAATTCAATGTGTCTTCCAGACGAGGCCACCCGTCCCCATCGGGCAGACCCAGCCTAAGCCAGGTGTCGGAATAGGGGAAAATCCGGCTCCAGATGCGCGCGCGGGCCAGCCGGTCCTGCGCGGCCGCGGCATCGGGCGTGACATAGGTGCGGAACAGGTCGCACCCGCCAAGCACCCCCCATCCTGCGGCCATGGCCAGCTTGTCGAGGCGATGTGCGTCGCGGGTCAGCCGCGCCCGCGTCTGCGCCTGCCAATCGCCGTCCAGAAGCGCGATCCGACCCACATGAATCGCCGCGCCAGAGACCGGCCAGGGCCCGGCCTCGGCCCGGATCGCATCCGCCAGAGATGGTGCGGCCAAGGCAAAGCCCAGGCGCAGGCCCGCCAGTCCGAAGAACTTCCCGAAGGAGCGCAGGACGACCACGTTCGGCAATCGATCCAGCCGTGGGGCGATCGACAGCTCGGGCGTCACGTCGCCGAAGCTTTCGTCCACGACCAATGTGCCCACACCGGCAGCAATGCGCTCCAGTGTCTCGGGCTCCGCCACGCGTCCGTCCGGGTTGTTGGGATTGACGATCACCGCCAGGTCCGCGCCGGTCAGATCATCGAGGGACGCCACACCTTCGACCTGCCAGCCCGCCTGGCGCAGCGCTCCGGCATGTTCGTTGTAGGTCGGGGCCAGCACCCGCGCGGTCCGGCCGGGGGCGATCCGCGGCAGGGCCTGAATGGCGGCCTGTGCCCCGGCCAGTGGCACGAGCGGGACCGGGCTGCGATATGCCTGCCGGGCGGCGTCCGTCAGGGCGGCCATGTCGGCGCGTGTGGGCAGGGCGGTCCAGGCGCGGGGCGGAAGTGGGGGCACGGGATAGGCGCGCGGGTTGATGCCCGTCGACAGGTCCAGCCAGTCGTCCCCGCCATAGTCCCGCATTGCGGCGTCGAGGTTGCCACCGTGATCCCGCGTCATACCAGCCACAGGACCAGAAGCCCCGCCCCGAAGATCAGCATGGCCCGGCGATACAGGCTCAGCGCCCGCTCCATCGTGTCCGGCCCGGGATCGGGCGCGCCCTCGTTCAGCCATGGCTCGTCCGCCGTGCCCTCGGCATAGACGCGCGGGCCGGACAGGCGGCAGTCCAGCGCGGCCGCCATCGCCCCTTCGGGCCAGCCTGCGTTGGGGGACCGATGGCCGGGCGCGTCCCGGCACATTGCGGCGAAGGCGGCGCGGGGGGATGGAGAGACGACGCAGAACAGTGCCCCGGTCAGGCGCGCAGGGACCCAGTTGGCCCAGTCGTCCAGGATCGCGGCGGCTCGGCCGAAATCGACATGGCGGGGCGTGCGGTGACCGATCATGGAATCCATCGTGTTGATCGCCTTGTAGGCCACGATCCCCGGCAGGCCCAGAAGCGCCCCCCAGACCAGGGGTGCGACCACCGCGTCCGAGGCATTCTCGGCCAGCGATTCGATCCCCGCGCGGGCAATCGCCGGCGGGTCGAGCGTCGCCGGATCACGCCCGACGATCATGGACACCGCGTGCCGTGCACCTTCGGTGTCGCCACTGCCCAGCGGCTCGGCGACGGCGGAGACGTGATCGTGCAGGGACCGTGCCGCGACCAGCGGCCAAGCAAGGATCCCGGCCAGAAGCGCCGCAAAAAGCCCGTCGTTCAGCGCGGCTTGCAGGGCGAGCGCGGGCAAAAGCGTGGCCCCGAGGACGAGCGCCACGGTCACCTTTCCCGCGCGGCGGGCGGCTTCGGGGTCGCCCGGCGCGTTCAGCCGCCGGTCGAGCGCGCCAATCAGGCCGCCGATCCACGTCACCGGGTGGCCGATCCGCCGATACAGCGCATCAGGCCAGCCGAACGCCGCGTCCAGCGCCAAAGCCACCACCATCGCCCCGATCACGTGCCCCCTCCGGTTACGAACTGCAGGGGCGCCGCCAGCCCGGACTGCGCCAAGGCCTGTTCGGTCCCGTCCGGCGCCGTGCCGGGGGCGAAGATCAGCGCGCGGGCCGATCCGGTATGGGCGCGGGCATGCCCCAGCGCACCAAGATCGGCGGCGAGCAACGGAGTTGGGTCGTTGGCGGGGCCGCGCAGGGCCGTGCAGCGCAGGGCGGACTCGGTGGCGATCCGGGCATGGTCGTCCAGCGTTTCGGCGGCGGACCAGGCGTCAGCCAGATCCGAGATGTCGGGAAAGGCGATGTCGGCGGGGTCAGTCGGGGTCGGGGGTCCGAAGAAGCCGCCGACGATCTGCGCCCTTGGCGGGGTTCGCCCTTCGCGCAGGACTCGACCTTCGCGCGGGGCCCATAGGACGGCGTCGGGGCGGGGCAGCATCAGCGGATCGCTTGCACCTTCGGCGGTCAGGCAGGCGGCCCGCACGCGGTCGGGGTCGGTGACGCCCGCGGCGCGCGCAATCGCGATCAGCGCGGCGGTCGAGGCGCCCGTGCCCGCCCCCAGAGGCATCCGCGCGACAAGGCCGATGCCGGGATCGGCGACCCCGAGGGCGTCGCAGAACGCCGCGATCACCGAGGCGGGCATCAGCGGATCGGTGCCGTCCTGTTCAACCGGTGCGACGGTGCAAGCCAGCGTGACCAGCGCAAGGGGGCCGTCGGGGCCAAGCCGTCCTTGCAGCCATTCGCCGAAATGCCCAGCAATCCCCGTCATGCCGCGATCCGGTTCACGCAGGCGATGCCGGTTGCGCCGGGCCAGAAGGTCAGGCGGGTCAGGGACAGCGGCGCGACCTCGAACGACAGGGCGGGGGCGGCGCCGACGACCGTTGCCAAAGCCGCGCGGACCGTACCCGCATGGGCGACGACGGCGATCGGACCTTCGGTGCGGGCCCGGCTTGCGAGGTCCGCAAGCGCCGGGGCGATCCGGGCGCATAGGTCGTCGAAGCTCTCACCGCCCTCCCAGCGATGCCGGATGAGGTCCTCGGGCGGAATTGGGCCGAGGTCCGGCATCTCGGTCGCGGGCTGGCCGTCATGAATGCCGAAATCCTGCTCCCACAGGCGGGGATCTTTGGTGACAGCGGTCCCGGGAAACAGCGCTTGGGCCGTGGCGGCGCAGCGTATCGCGGGACTTGCAACGACGCGCGCCAAATCAGGCAAAATGGACCGAAGCGCGGCGATGTGCGCCGGGTCGATCCGGGCCTCTGCATCCGTCCGGCCGCACAGGATCCCAGCGCGCGCAATGGGCGCGTGGCGGATCAGCAAAAGGTCGGGGCGCACGGTCATTGCGGGCGAGGCTTTCCATTTCAAGCAGGGTGTGATGTGTCATTTCGCGATGGCAAAGTCGATCCTCATCACCGGTGGTGCGCGGTCCGGAAAATCCGCCTATGCCGAGCGTCGGATCGCCGCGATGGGCGGCGCGCCGATCTATGTCGCCACGGCCGAGGCGCGGGACGGCGAGATGGCCGAGAGGGTGGCGCAGCACCGGGCCCGGCGGGGCCCTGAATGGGGCCTGATCGAGGAGCCGCTGGACCTGATCGGCGCGCTGAACCGCAGCGACCAAGGGCCCCGGCTGGTAGATTGCCTTACGCTGTGGCTGTCGAACCTGATGTTTGCCGACCGCGACTGGAAGGCCGAAGGTGTCCGCGTTGCCAACGCGATCCCGGCGCTGACGCATCCAGTCGTCTTCGTCACGAACGAGGTCGGACTGGGCATCGTGCCCGACAACGCGCTGGCCCGCCGGTTCCGCGACGCGGCCGGCTGGCTGAACCAGACCATCGCCGAGGCGTCGGACGAAGTCGTCCTTGTCGTCGCCGGGCAACCCCTGAAGGTGAAACCGCAATGAAGCTTGATTTCTCGTCCCTCGATGCGCTGGCCGCCGGCCTGACCGACTTGCCCGCCATTGACCATAAGGCCGCCGAAGCGGCGCAGGCGCGGCAGGCGGAACTGACCAAGCCGCCCGGATCGTTGGGGCGACTGGAGGAGCTGGCGATCTTCATGGCCGGTTGGCAGGGCGCCGCGCGTCCCCGGATCGATGGCGCGCAAGCGCTGGTCTTCGCGGGCAATCACGGGATCTGCGCGCAAGGCGTGAACCCTTTCCCGCAAGAGGTGACGGCCGCCATGGTCGCGAACTTCAACGCCGGGGGCGCTGCGATCAACCAGCTTTGCCGTGTGGCCGGCGCCGAGATGCTAGTCGTCGCGCTGGATTTGGATCGCCCCACCCGCGACTTCACCCAAGGCCCCGCCATGGACGAGGCCGAGGCCCTGGACGCCCTGCGCCAAGGGGCCGAGGCGGTGGATACGAATGCGTCCGTCCTGATCCTGGGCGAGATGGGGATCGGCAATTCGACCGTCGCGGCGGCGCTGGCCCACGGTGTCCTGGGCGGAAAGGCCGAAGATTGGGTCGGGCGTGGCACGGGTGCCGTGGGCGATGTGCTGACAAAGAAGCGCGACGTCGTGCGCGACGGGGTTGCCCGGCATGCCGGTCTGTCGCCGCTGGGGCTTCTGGCGGCACTGGGCGGACGCGAGCAGGCGGCCATTGCGGGCGCCGTTCTGGCGGCACGGGCCGCGCGGATCCCGGTGATGCTGGACGGGTTCATCTGCACGGCCTCGACCGTGCCGCTCTGGGCCATCGACCCTGAGCTTCTGGGCCATTGCCTGGTTGCGCATCGCAGCGCCGAAGGCGGCCATGCGAAGATGCTCGAGGCAATGGGCAAACGCCCGATCCTCGATCTGGGGATGGCACTGGGCGAAGGGTCCGGTGCGGCGGTCGCGCTGTCGGTGCTGCGCCATGCGCTTGCCATGCATGACGGCATGGCCACCTTCTCCGAAGCGGGGATCGGGTGAGCCGCCTTTTCGACGAGCTGCGCCTTGCGGTGATGTTCCTGACCCGGCTGCCCGTCGGGCGGATCAAGGACGCACCGGAACTGAAGGACGTCGCTTGGGCCTTCCCGGTCGCGGGGCTTGTTCCCGCCGCGCTGGGTTGGATTATCTTTGCCCTTGTCGATGGCGGTCTGTTCGGCGCGACGCTGGCGCTTGGCGTGGTGATGCTGGCGACGGGGGGGCTGCATTTCGACGGGCTGGCCGATTTCGCCGACGGCATCGGCGGCGGGCGCGACCGGGAACACGTCCTGACCATCATGGAAGACAGCCGGATCGGCAGCTACGGCGTGCTGGCCCTGATCGCGGTGTCGCTGGTTCAGGTCGTGGCGATCGCCGAGGTCGGATCGCTGCCTGCGTTCCTGTTCCTGGCGGTCCTCAGTCGCGTGGCGATGCTGGCCCTCCTGACCCGCCTGCCGCCCGCGCGGGAAAAAGGCCTGAGCGCCATTGCCATGGGCGACCCGGTGTTCTGGCGCAGTGGGTCGGTGGCCCTGATCTTGGCGCTGTGGGTCGGATGGCCAGCGATCTGGGCGGCGCTGGCCATCGGGGCGACCTACGTGGCCGTCGCGCGCCTGTGCCGCAAGCGGATGGGCGGACAGACCGGGGACGCGTGCGGCGCGACCCAGCTTCTGGCCGAGACGGCCGGGTGGGCGGTTCTGGCCGCGCTCGCCTAGACGAGGACTTCGCGCCGTTCCTGATGGCCCACCTCGAAAATCTGGCGATACCGCTCGACCTCTTCTGCCGGGCCGGTCGCCTTCTCGGGGTTGTCCGACAGCTTGACCGTGGGGCGCCCGTTCGCCGCCCGCGCCTTGCACACCAGAGAGAACGGCGCGAGCGCGTCGTCCTTCACCAGCCCGCGGAAATCGTTGGTCAGAAGCGTGCCCCAGCCGAAGCTGACCCGCACCCGGCCGGCGAAACGGGAATGCAGATCCTCGATCACGCCGACATCCAGCCCGTCCGAGAAGATGACCAGCTTGTCGCGGGGATCCTCGCCCCGGTCCTTCCACCAGTCGATGGCGGTTTCGGCGCCCTTCACCGGGTCGCCGGAATCGATCCGTATCCCGGTCCAGCCCGCCAGCCAGTCGGGCGCGTCATCCAGGAATCCCTTGGTGCCGTAGGTGTCGGGCAGGATGATGCGCAGATTACCCTCGTGTTCTTCGTGCCAGTCGGCCAGCACGTCATAGGGGGCCTGCCGCACGCCCTCGTCGGTGTCGGCCAGTGCGGCATAGACCATGGGCAGCTCGTGCGCGTTCGTGCCGATTGCCTCGAGGTCGCGGTTCTTGGCGATCAGGCAGTTGGAGGTGCCGGTGAACGCGGTTCCCAGCCCTTCCTGCATGGCCTGCACGGCCCAGTCCTGCCACAAGAAGGAATGCCGCCGCCGCGTGCCGAAATCCGCGATCCGAAGCTGGTCGAGCTTTTGCAGACGCTTCACCTTCTCCCACAGCTTGGTCATCGCGCGGGCATAGAGGACCTGCATCTCGAACCGGCCCATGTCGTGCAGCACGGCGCGGCTGCGAAGCTCCATCAGGACCGACAGGGCGGGAATCTCCCACAGCATGACCTCGGGCCACGCCCCCTCGAACGTCAGTTCGTACTGGTCGCCCACGCGTTCCAGATAATAGGGTGGCAGGCGCAGCGCCTCGAACCAGTCCATGAACTCGGGCGTGAACATTTGGCGCTTGCCGTAGAACGTGTTGCCGCGCATCCACGTGGACTCGCCCCGGGACAGGGACAGCGACCGGATGTGGTCAAGCTGCTCGCGCAGTTCGCCCTCGTCGACCAGTCGGGCCAGGGGGACATCCTTGGTGCGGTTGATCAGGCTGAACGTCACGCGCGTGTCGGGGTGACGGCGCTGGACGGTCTGGCACATCAGCAGCTTGTAGAAATCGGTATCGATCAGCGACCGCACGATCGGATCGATCTTCCATTTGTGGTTCCAGACCCGCGTGGCGATGTCGACCATGTCGCATTCCTTTCGAAGTTGGGCGCATATGTGCATCCCGCCCGGCAATGGGCAACCCGCCGCTTGCCCCATGCGCCATGGCGGTTAAGGGTGCCCGCGAGGGCGGACCTCTGCCCGACAGTTCAAGGAGAGTTGCAATGAAAACCCGCGCCGCCGTCGCCCTTGAGGCCGGCAAACCGCTTGAGATCATGGACGTGAACCTGGAAGGCCCACGCGCCGGAGAGGTGCTGGTCGAAATCAAGGCGACCGGATTATGCCACACCGACGAGTTCACCCGTTCCGGCGCCGACCCCGAAGGCGCGTTCCCCGCGATCCTGGGCCATGAGGGCGCGGGCATCGTGCAGGAAGTCGGCGAGGGCGTGACCAGCGTGAAGCCCGGCGATCATGTCATCCCGCTTTACACGGCCGAGTGCCGGGAATGCGAATACTGCCTGAATCCCAAGACCAACCTGTGCCAGAAGATCCGCGGCACACAAGGTCAGGGCGTCATGCCCGACGGCACCTCGCGCTTCTCGATGGAGGATGGCACCCCGATCCTGCACTACATGGGCTGCTCGACCTTTTCGAACTACACGGTCCTTCCCGAGATCGCGCTCGCCAAGGTCAACCCGGACGCGCCGTTCGACAAGATCTGCTATATCGGCTGCGGCGTGACGACCGGCATCGGCGCCGTGATCTACACCGCCAAGGTCGAGGTCGGATCGCGCTGCGTGGTGTTCGGTCTGGGCGGCATCGGCCTGAACGTCATTCAGGGCCTGCGTCTGGCCGGTGCCGAGATGATCGTCGGTGTCGATATCAACGATTCCAAGAAAGAGATCGCCGAGCGCTTCGGCATGACGCATTTCGTTAATCCCAACGAGGTCGAGGGCGATCTGGTCCCCTATATCGTCGACCTGACCAAGGGCGGGGCGGACTATACGTTCGAATGCATCGGCAAGACCCCGGTCATGCGCCAGGCGCTGGAATGCGCGCACAAGGGCTGGGGCGAGTCGATCATCATCGGCGTCGCCGGCGCGGGCGAGGAAATCTCGACCCGGCCGTTCCAGCTGGTCACCGGCCGTGTCTGGCGCGGATCTGCCTTCGGCGGGGCGCGCGGGCGGACGGACGTGCCGAAGATCGTCGACTGGTACATGCAGGGCAAGATCGAGATCGATCCGATGATCACCCACAAGCTGACGCTGGACGAGATCAACCACGGCTTCGACCTGATGCACGAGGGCAAGTCGATCCGCGCGGTCGTCGAGTACTGACCCTGCTGTCGCGGCGGCGTCTGGTCGCCGCGACGCCTTTCGGGGCCGTCCCAACGGGAAGGGCGGCGCCTTTCGTCAGTCGGGATCGACCTTGCCGCGCAGGGCCTTGACCTCGCCGCGCGTCTTCTTGGCCTTCAGCCGCCGTTTCTTCGATCCGTAGGTGGGCTTTGTCGGGATGCGGCGCTTGGGTTTTTCCAGCGCCTGCCGGATCAGTTCGACCAGCCGGTCGCGGGCAATCTCGCGGTTGCGGGCCTGATGGCGCGTTTCACTGACCTGGATCAGCAGCGCGCCGTCCTTGGTCCAGCGCCGCCCGGCCACCCTGCGCAGGCGCGACTTCACGGCCTCGGGCAGATTGGGCGACCGCTCGGCCTCGAACCGAAGCTCGACGGCGGTGGCCACTTTGTTCACGTTCTGCCCACCCGGGCCGCCGGCCTGGGTGAATTGTTCGGTGATCTCCCAATCCTCGATCGAGATGCGGTCGTTTACCCGTATCGTCATGTCAGGATCAGAACCACGGACAGCGCGTAAAGTCCAAGGACCAGCACGCTTTCGAACCCGATCACGGCCGGGCCCGTCCGCTCGCGGCGCAAAAGACCCAGAAGCAGGACGCCCACCATCAGCAGCGCGATCAGCGCGGTTGTTCGGTCGGCCTGGCTCATCCGCTCGTAGATCGAGCCGGGATAGACCGTGTCGGCGGCGGCAAGGAACATCACCTCGAACGAGTTGCCGCCGATGATGTTGCCGATCGCTAGGCTGACAGCGCCCGCGTGCACGGCGGCAATGGCGGTCACCAGCTCGGGCAAAGAGTTCGCGACGGCCGCGAAGATCGTGCCGATGGGGCCCGCGCCGATCTCGGTCTTGTCCAGCAGGCCTATGGACGCCTCGCCGATGGCATAACCCGCCACGGCGGTGATCCCGGCCAGGATCAGGAACTGCGTCCACAGCGTGCTCATACGGCCCTCGACATGGTCGACCTCCGAGACCTCCTCCTGCGTCTCGTCGGTCTGAACCGGTTTCCACATGGGATCCTGTTCGATCTTCCACAAAAGGCGCAGGCCGAAGATATAGACGACGGGGGTGACGATCGTGGCGGGGTGGATGCGCCAGATCAGCATCTCTCCCTCGTTCGAGGCGATCAGCGGGATCGTCAGCATCACTACCATCAGCACGCCCTGCGCCAGACCCACGGTCGAGGCCGCCGCGTGTTCCAGGTTCGCGCGCCTGTACACCAGGTCGGCCACGGCGACGAACGCGGTCTGCGCGGTCAGGCCCCCAAGCGCGTTGCCGATGGCAAGCTCGGGCGCGCCCTGCGCCGCGGTCGAAACGGACGTGATCGCGCCCGGCAGGGACGTGGCGGCGCCCACGAACAAGGCACCCGCGATGACCTCGCCCAGCCCGGTGCGGTCGGCCAGCTCGTCGGCGACATAGGACAGGCGGGTTCCGGCGATGCAGATCGCGGTGGCGGACAGAACGAAGACCGCGACAAGGCCCCAGAGCGGATAGAGCGATATCTGAAGGATTGACGGCATGAGTTCCCCGGATTTCGGGCCTGAACGCCTGGTCAAAAGAAAAGGGACCGCCGGAAGTCGACGGTCCCTCGAATGTTTCGGAGGTAGGCCCGGTTAGGGTCCGACCCAATCATGGTTCTTTCGTCTGCGGGGCTGCCCTCAGACGTCGGCCCCCATGACTGTTCCGACCTCACACTCCTGCATCATTCTAGACACTGGACCACCTCCTTTCGCTGATTGCCGATAGGGGGACGGTGCCACATATTTCGCGTGTGTCAAACGGTTTTACGCCGCATCTGGTGTCATCTTCTCGGTGATGACGCGGAACGGCGCCAAAGCGATCATAGCCAGTGCCAGTTTGACCAACCAGTCGGCAAACGCCAAAGACATCCAAAGGGGTGCCACGGGGCCAACGCCGACAAGCGGCAGCGCCTCGTTCGCCCAAGAGACGTCGCCGGGAAGGAGGCCCGACAGGCTGGCCGAAAACGCGATCGAAAAGAACAGCGCGGTGTCCAGCGCCGATCCCACGACCGACGACGCCAGCGGCGCCTGCCACCAGGCATGGCCGCGGATGCGGTCGAAGATCGCGACATCGGCCAGTTGCGCGATCAGGAACGCCGAGCCCGAGGCGATGGCGACGCGCACGGTAACGATGGGGCCGAACTCGCCCTGGATCTGGGTGCCGATCAGCGAACAGATGACTCCGACGATGAAGCCCGCGATTACCACCTTGCGGGCGGTGGGCGCGCCATAGACGCGGTTCATCACGTCGGTGACGAGGAAGGCCAGGGGATAGCTGATCGCGCCCCAGGTCAGCCATTGGCCAAGCAGGTATTGCACGAGGATGTTCGAGGCCACGACAATGGCGGCCATGGCAAGGATGCCGGGAAGAAGACGGGACATGTCGTTATCCGTTTTTTAGACAAGGTGACCGGAGACTTGTGCCCGCCCATGCGGGACCGGGCGCGTCTAGCGCGCCCGCCCGCGGGGTTCAAGCCGCCTTGCCGTCAGTCCGCGAGGCGGTATTCCACGATCTCGGTCTTTTGCAGGGCGAAGAAATTGTCGTCCGAGATCATGGTCAGCCGCAGATCGCCCGTCGCATCGCGCCAGACCGCCAGCCCTTCCAGGTTGTCGTGCTGACCGGGTCTGGACGTGAGCAAGACGTCCTCATCCCGGATCTGCCGTCCTGCCAGGGTGAACCGACGCACTCGGCTGCTGAAGCCGAACACACTGCGCAAATTGCGTTCGAGCAGGTACAGCCGACCTTCATCGTCGAAGTCCAGACCTACGGGGACGAAACCGTTCCCAGCCGGCAACAACGGTCCGGGCCTCCAGTTTTCGTCCTCAAACACGAAGACGCGAAAGCCGTCGCCTGAATTGGTTTCCGGGACCGCCCAGAGCGTGCCATCCGATGCGATGGCCAGCCCTTCGAGCCTTCGGTTATTTGGGAAGACGTCCACCTCCTCGGGCGTCGGGAAAGAGATCGGGTCCCCGTCTGGGGTGTTATAGCGCACGAGCCCCTGGCGCCCGCCTTCCAGAGAGATCCAGATCGTTCCGTCCGGGGAGACGGCCAGACCCTCACTGTCCAGCTTGCCGGTCCCCTCATAGAGGGCAAGCGGCGTTGGCAAGCTGGCCGAAACGCCGTCGATCTGCCCATCCGGTCCACGAGAGAGACCAATCCGCGCAATCCGCCCCCGGTCAGAGATCACGGTGCCCTCGCGCCCGTCCTCCGACAGGTCGATCCCCGAATATCCGCCGTGATCCTCGACCTCGCTATCCCAGCGCCAGCTGCCCACCAGCTCGGCGGCGTCGGCGGGCAGGGCAAAGGCGAGGGCGAGGATCAGCGCGCCAGAACGGCCTGGCATGCTTGCGGAAGGTCGGCCATGGTCAGTTCCCGCTTGGGCTGCGGCGCGGGGGCGTTTGGGTCGCGTGGTTGCGGGGGCGGGTTCAGGATGTTCCGCACCCACTGGCGGGCATCCTCGCACCCGTCGCCCGGGGGCGGCGGATCCTGGGCCACGCAACCCGTCGCGTTGTCGGGGCACGAAAGCCGGACGTGGAAATGATAGTGATGCCCGTACCAGGGCCGCACCTTGCGCAACCAGGACCGGTCGCCCGTGGCGTTGTCGCACATGGCAACCTTGGCGCCGGGGAAGATGAAGATGCGCTCGACCCGGGGATCGGTCGCGGCGGCCTTCACAATGGTTTCCTGGAACGAAGACCATGCGCTGTTGGTGTAGGCGCCTTCGGCGCGGCGGTAGGACTTGGCACTGATGTTTTCGCGCTGGGTGCGGTTCAAGCCCAGCGTCGCGGGCATCAGCCAGATATCCGCATCCAGACCGATCTGGTGGCTGGCGTGACCGGTCAGCATCGGCCCGCCCGACGGTTGGCTCATGTCGCCGACATAGATGCCGTTCGACGCGGGGTGCGCGGCGGCGGCGCGGCTGATGCCCTGAACGACGTCGATGGTCTGGGGCAGCGCCCAGTTGCGGTTCCGGCTCAGGCGCATCGCCTGCCAGGTCGGGCCGGTTTCGGGCAATTGTTGTGCGCCGGCCATGCAGCCCTTGGAATAGAAGCCGTAAGGCGCGCTGGGCAGGGCGGCGGGGGTCGGCTTGTTGCCGAACAACTGCTTTGCCATGCCGCTTTGGGTCACTTCGACCCCGGCAAGGCTGGGCACGGGGATCTTGGAACTGCCGCAGGCGGTGAGCGCCACAAGGCCTAATGCGGCAAGGAAACGGGTTACACTCATACGACGGGATCTCCCTCGGGGTTGACCCACGCTAGCAGAATCAATCCCACCGCGAAAAGGACGATCAGGGGGGATATGCCCCATTGTTGCGATCCCGTAAGCGATGTTGCCACACCTATCGACAGCGGGGCCAGGAATGAGGTCGCCTTTCCCGACAGCGCATAGAGGCCGAACGCCTCGGTCATCCGCGCGCGGTTGCCCTGCCGGACCATCATCGTGCGGCTGGCCGATTGCAGCGCCCCGCCCGCCGCGCCGATGGTCGCACCGATCACCATGAACACCGTGTCGGGCAGCGACGAGTCCGGCGCCTGCGGAAGGCCGAACACCGTCTCGCGGCTGACGAAGATCGTCGCGATGACGGTCAGCATCAGGGTCGTGGTGCAGATCACGATCACCGGCATGGGTCCGAACCGTTCATCCGCGCGGCCGCCGATCCACGCGAAAAGCGCGCCTGTGACGACGGCAAGGATCCCGAACGTGCCGGTCTGCACGACCGACCAGTCGAGCACGCCCGCGGCAAAGATCGCCCCCAGCGCATAGGCCCCCGACAGCCCGTCGCGATACAACATTGACGAGATCAGGAAGGTCAGCTGCGACGGCGTTTCGGGCAGGCGGCGGATCGTCCGGCCCAGGTCGCGCAACGCGCCGCGGATGTCGACGCGGCGGGTCGTCGTCCGCGGCTCTTTCACCCACAGGAAGAACGGGATCATGAACAGGGCATACCAGATGGCCGTGAAGGGGCCGACGAAGCGCGTCCCCTCGCGCGCCTCCGCATCCAGGCCGAACAACGGCTGAAGCCCGATCAGCGTGGTCCCCGTCGCCTCGTCTTCGGCGAACAGTAGCAGCATCATGACCAGCGCGATCAGCCCGCCCAGATAGCCGAACGCCCAGCCGGAGCCGGAGATGCGCCCGATCGTCCCTCGCGTGGCCAGATCCGGCAGCATCGAGTTGGTGAAGATCGTCGCGAACTCCATCCCGATGAGACCGATGCCGAAGAAGAACAGCGTGCGGATCAGGGCGAAATCCTGCGGCGCGGCGAACCACAGCGCGCCCGAGCCGATGACATACAGCGCCGAGAACCCCCAGATCCACGGCATTCGCCGGCCGCCCTGGTCCGCGATGGCCCCCAGCACCGGCGCCAGGATCGCCATGACGATCCCCGCCGCCGCGATGCCATAACCCCAGGCTGCTTGCGCTTGCGACCCGTCTTCGAGGACCGAGGCGACGTAGGGACCGAAGATGAAGGTGATCAGAAGCGTGTTATAGGGCTGGCTGGCCCAGTCGAAGAAGTACCACCCCCAAATGCGCTTGCGCGCGACTTTCTCGGCCATGCCCGCCCCCGCCCGTTTCGCGCGCATCAAACACGCGCGGGCGCATCCGGCAAAGGGTTATTCGGCCATCGGGGGCCAGGGGCGGTGATCGTCCGCCTCGGCCCACCGTGTGACCCAATCGGGCAGGGCGGGGCTTTCGCGGCTGCCCATGGCCTCGGCGGCCTCGGACATGGGGATCATGCGCTTGCGATCGGTCACGGCGGTGCGCAGCAGGACGTGGCTGGTGCATTCGCCATCCGTGTCTCTGAACATCGCCTGTTCGATATACAGGAACTTGGCGTCCCAGCCGACGATGCGGCTGCGCATCTGGACCTTGTGGAACATCTGCACCCGGCGGCGATAGCGCACGCTGGCCCCCGCCACGGTGCCGACCCAACCCTTCTTGCGCATGAACCCCACGACGCCCACCCGGTTGAACAGGACCAGCCGCCCCAGATCGTAGAGCGTCAGAGTGCGTCCGTTGTTCAGTTCGGCCCACATGTCGATGTCGATGGGCCAGATGCGATGGTGGCTGACATGCGTCTCGAACAGTCCCAGCGCTGGGGCGCTGCGGTGCACGAACAATTCCTTGGCGAAACGCAGGATCGGATACATCTTCAGCCCCCATTAACCCTGCGGCGAGGTGGCCTGCCGCGCGCCAGCGGTCAAGTCTTGCCGCAGGGGGTGTCGGTGGTTACGTAGCGACGGACGCAAGACAGGGACCCCAATGCTCTCGGTAATCCAGATCCTTCTCCTGATCCTCGACGTGGTGTGGTTCATCATGATCGCCCACATCATCATGTCGTGGCTGATAAACTTCCAGGTGCTGAACCTGCGCCAGCCGCTGGTGGCGCAAATCTGGGACGGCCTGAACCGTCTTCTGGAACCGCTCTACGGCCCGATCCGCCGAATCCTTCCGCCGATGGGGGGGCTCGATCTTGCGCCGCTGGTGGCGCTGATCGCCGTCTATGCCCTGCGGATCATCCTGATGAACAACGCGCCCGCCTTCTACTGACGACTGCGGCCCGCGCTTGTTCCCCGAGTCCCGATATGGGATCGGGGGCGACGCGCCGCGACAAACCTCAGGGACAGGCCCATGCCAGAGCCACAGGCGATCCTCGCCTCCGTTTTCGGATTCTCGGATTTCCGCCCGGGCCAGGGAGAGATCGTCGAGGCCGTGACGGCGGGGGAGCCGGTGCTGGCCATCATGCCCACGGGTGGCGGCAAGTCGCTGTGTTACCAACTGCCCGCGCTGCTGCGCGACGGGGTGACGCTGGTCGTCTCTCCCCTGATCGCCCTGATGCGCGATCAGGTCCGGGGCTTGCAGGAAGCGGGGGTCGCCGCCGGCGCCCTGACCTCGGCCAATACCGAGGATGAGACGCGCGCGATCTTCGATCAGCTCGAGTCGGGCACGCTGAAGCTGCTCTACCTCGCGCCCGAACGCCTGGGCTCGGCCGCCGGGATGTTGAGGCGCGCCAATGTCAGCCTGATCGCCGTGGACGAGGCGCATTGCGTCAGCCAATGGGGCCACGATTTCCGCCCCGACTACCTGCGCATCGGTGAGCTGCGCCGCAGCCTGGGCGTGCCGCTGGCCGCCTTCACCGCGACCGCCGACGCCGAGACGCGCGATGAAATCGTCACCCGCCTCTTCGACGGGGTGGAACCCCGGATGTTCCTGCGGGGCTTCGACCGGCCGAACATCCACCTGGCCTTCCGCCCCAAGGACAAGCCGCGCCAGCAAATCCTGTCCTTCGCCGCTGCCCGCAAGGGGCAGTCTGGCATCGTTTATTGCGGCACCCGGGCCAAGACCGAAGGGCTGGCCGACGCACTGGGCCGCGAGGGGCACGCCGCGGCCGCCTATCACGGCGGGATGGAGGCCGAGCAGCGCCGTCATGTCGAAACCCGGTTCGCGGTCGAGGACGGTCTGATCGTTTGTGCCACCGTGGCCTTCGGGATGGGCGTGGACAAGCCGGACATCCGTTGGGTCGCCCATGCCGACCTGCCGAAATCCATCGAGTCCTATTACCAGGAGATCGGCCGCGCCGGGCGCGACGGTGCCCCGGCCGAGACGATGACCCTCTACGGTCCCGACGACATCCGCTTGCGCCGATCCCAGATCGACGAGGGGCTTGCCCCGCCGGAACGCAAATCCGCCGATCACGGGCGGCTGAACGCGCTTCTGGGCCTGGCCGAGGCGCTGGGCTGCCGACGTCAGCGTTTGCTGTCCTATTTCGGGGAAACGGCCGAGCCGTGCGGGAATTGCGACCTGTGCGACCGGCCGCCCGACACGTTCGATGGGACCGAGGCGGTGCGCATGGCCCTGTCGGCCATCCTGCGCACCGGCGAGTATTTCGGCGCGGGCCACCTGATCGACGTGCTGACAGGGCGGCAGACCGAAAAGGTCAAGCAGCGCAGCCATGACGACCTGCCGACCTTCGGCGTGGGTCGGGCGACGCAGCCCCGGCAATGGCAGGCGATCTTCCGGCAGATGATGGGCCTTGACCTCGTGCGCCCCGATCCCGAACGCCACGGGGCGCTGCGCATGACCGAGGCCGCGCGCCCCGTCCTGCGCGGCGAGGACAGCGTGACCCTTCGCCGCGACGTGCTGACCGCGACCGATCGGCCGGCGGCGAAGGCACTGGTCTCGGACGAGGATGCGCCGCTTCTGTCGGCGCTGAAGGCCAAGCGCCGCGCCCTGGCCGAGGCGCAGCGCGTTCCGGCCTATGTCATATTCACGGACAAGACCCTGATCGAGATGGCCGAGACGCGGCCCGATACGCTTGACGCCATGGCCCGGATCGGTGGTGTCGGGGCCACCAAGCTGGAACGGTATGGTGCCCAGTTCCTCGAGGTGATCGCGGGCGAAGTCCAGATGCCGCACCCGGCGCGGCGAAAGCTGGCCGGACAGGCATCGGGCGCCATCTACGACCGGCTTCTGGAGGCGCAGGCCGACCTTGCGCGGGGCGAAGACGGCACCGGCAAACCCCTGTCCTGCACGGCCGGCACGTTACGCTGGATCGCCGAACGGCGCCCCGACACGCGCGAGTTTCTAGCCCGTGCCCCCGGCCTGAACGAGCCCAAGCTGGACCGGTTCGGGGACGCGTTCCTCGAGATCGTCCGCGACACCGGGCCGGGTTGAGCTTTGCGCGGCGCCGGGGCATATCCCCGTCCCGCGATCCAAGGAGGTGTGCGTGCTGATCCTGTTGTCCCCGGCGAAGAACCTGAACGAGGCGCGTGCCGCTGGCCATGCGACCACCACACCGCGGTTCCTGAACGAGGCCAGGGAACTGGTCGACGTCGCCCGCACGTGGTCTGCGGCTGACATCGCCGAATTGATGAAGGTCTCCCCCGCGATTGCGGAACTGAACGCGGACCGTTTCGCGGACTGGTCCCCGCATGATCGGGAAGGGGCCTCGGCGGGCCTGATGTTCGACGGCGACGTCTACAAGCACCTGGACCTGCCTACCCTCGACGCGCCCGCCCGTGATGCGGCGGACCGACGACTGCGGATCCTGTCCGGGCTTTACGGTCTGTTGCGCCCGGCCGACGCGATCGCCCCCTACAGGCTTGAGATGGGGCGGAAATTGCCAGGTCATCCGGCGGGAACACTCTACCGCTTCTGGGGCGACAAGATCGCCCGCGCCGTGGTCGATGACTGCCGCAGCTTGGGTGTCGATGTGGTCCTGAACCTGGCTTCCTCTGAATACGCGAAGGCCGTCGACCGGGGGGCGCTGAATGACCTGACCATCATCGAACCGCGCTTCGAGGAAGAGCGCGGAGGAAAGCGCAAGGTCGTGGCCGTCTCGGCCAAGCGGGCGCGAGGGGCCATGGCGCGCTGGGTGCTTGAAACGGGGGCCAGCACGCCGGCCGACCTGACCGGGTTCGATGTCGGCGGTCATGCCTTCGACGCCGAGGCATCGACAGAGGGCCGTCCGGTCTTTCTGCGCGCCTGAACCGTCAGGTCGTTTCGGCCAGTCCGGCGGTTGCGGCCTCGACCTCTTCTGCCAGCACCGCGCGGCTCAGCGGTTTGGTCAGTACCCGGTCAATACCCGCGTCGTGCATTCTCTGGGTGTCGGTGGGGTGCGCGTGCGCCGTCATGGCGACGATCCGCAGCGGCGATGCACCGGCGTCCCGCTCCTGTGCCCGGATGCGGCGGGTCATCTCGCACCCGTCCATGTCGGGCATAGAAATGTCCGTCAACAGAAGGTCCGGCCGCTGAGACCGTATTTGCGCCAGACAATCCTCCGCGCGCTCGACCATCGTGATTTCCGCCTCAAAAGGTTCCAACAGCTTCTTAAGGACCAACCGGTTCGTCGCGTTGTCCTCAGCCGCCAGGATTCTGAGCATACGCGGCACCGGGGCGGCGTCTGCCTCGCTGGAAACGGGCAACGTCACCTCGAAGATCGACCCGCCGCAGTCCCGCGGTCTGTAGACGATGGACCCGTCCATCCGCTCGACCAGCTTGCGGCAGATCGCCAGGCCCAGACCGCTACCATCATGCGAACGGTCCGCCCCGTCTTCGCCCTGAACGAACCCCTCGAAAATCGTGGCGGCCCGGTGGTCAGGGATCCCCGGACCGGTATCCTGGACCGCGATACGCAGATCCCCCCCGTCGACGGCGCACCGAACGGTGACACCGCCGCTGTCGGTGAATTTCACGGCATTGCCCAGCAGGATCGCCAGAACCTGCCGAAGCCGTCTGGCATCGCCCACGCATTCGGGAAGGGGGGGGCAGTAGATGTCCAATGCCAGCCCGCGCTGCGCGGCTTCGGCCCGGAAGACCTCGGCCACGTCGCGCAGCAGGGCGGCGGCGTCGAAAGGCGCGATCGCCAGGTCGATCTGGCCCGCCTCGGCGCGCGAAAACTCCAGAACGTCGTCGAGGAGCGACATCAGGCCGCCCGCCGAACTGCGCAGCGTGCCGAGCATCTCTTTCTGATCGGAGTCGAGGTTCGTTTCCAGCAGCATGTCGGCCATGCCCACGAGGCCGTTCATCGGTGTCCGGATCTCGTGGCTCATGTTCGACAGGAACGCGGCCTTGGCGCGGGCTGCGGCTTCGGCGGCTTCTGCCAACCTCTCCAACTCAAGCTGCTGCGTCTTGGCGTCCGTAATATCGAGGTGAAAGCCGACATGCCCGCCATCCGGCAGTTCCACGTCCAGCGCGCGGATCCACCGACCGTTGGCCAGGCGTTCCTCGACCGGCTCTGCGTCGGCACGGCGGTCGAGCCACTGGTCGAGCCAGTCCTCCTCTCGGTCCTTGGCGGCGGGAAACAGTCCCCGCGCCAGCCCACGCCGCAGGATGTCGGCGAATTGGGTCCCGGTCGGAAGGGCGACCCCGGCGCCGACATAGGCTGACCGGAATTCCGCGTTGGACAGGACCACCCGGTCGGCAGCATCGGTCATGACGAACCCGTCGGGCAGGGATTCTATGGCGGTGGACAAGCGGATCATGTCGGACTGGTCCATCACCAGCGTGACGAACCCCCCGGTCGACAGACGCTGTGAAGTGACTCGAAGGAACCGCCCGTCCCAATGGCGTACCAGGCGATCGGGAACGCTGTCGCCGCGGATGGTCGAGACCATGCGGCTGACCCAGCTCGCCGGATCGTCGCCACCGGTATCGGCGACCCCTTCCTCGACGAGAATTTCGAGCATACGCCGGTAGGAGATGCCCGGCCTGATTTCGTCGATCTCGCCCAGGAAGCGAAAATAGGCATCATTCGCAATCACCAGATGGTCGTCCGCACCCCAGATCGCGAAGCCATTCGCAAGTGTCTGGACGGCAGCCCAAAGGATCATCTGATCCGGCGCCGCACCGCCTTGCGGCGTCGGTGGAGGCAGGGGCGCTGCCTCGATCGGGCGCCGGGCATCCTGGCGCTTCTCCGCGATCTCGCGATTCAGGCGGCGCGACGTCTCTTCAAGGCGCGCGATCTTCTCGGTGAGCTCACGCTCCCGTTTTGCAGCCATTCGTTCCGAGGCAAGCCGCGCGCGGCGCTCCCGCTCGGCGCTCAGCCCCTTGTCGTGCAACATCGCGCCACCACAGTTTGGATGGCGCGAGTGTGCGCAAGCGGATGTTAAGGCGACGTGAAGACCGGATCAGATCCGTTCGATCGCCAGCGCGATACCCTGACCGCCGCCGATGCACATCGTGATCAGCGCCTTCGATCCACCGATGCGCTGCAGCTCGTACATTGCCTTGACGGTCAGGATCGCGCCCGTGGCCCCCACCGGATGGCCCAGCGCGATGGCGCCGCCATTGGGGTTCACCTTCGCCCCGTCAAGGCCAAGTTCGCGATTGACGGCCAACGCCTGCGCCGCGAACGCCTCGTTTGATTCGATCACGTCGAACTGGTCGACCGTCACGCCGGTCCGATCGCACAGGGCGCGCACGGCCGGGATGGGGCCGACGCCCATGACCTCGGGGCGGACGCCCGAATGGGCATAGCCCAGAACGCGGAACATTGGCTTCAGTCCCGCCTTCTCGGCCGCGGCGCCCTTGGCCAGAACCAGGGCAGCGGCGCCGTCGTTGATGCCGCTGGCATTTCCGGCTGTGACCGTGCCGTCCTTCTGGAACACCGGGCGCAACCCCGCCAGTTGCTCGGCCGAGGTTTGCTTGGGGTGTTCGTCCTTCTGGAACGCCACCGTGTCGCGCTTGATCCTGATCTCGACTGGCACGATCTGATCTTGAAAGCGGTCGTCGGCCATGGCGCCGGCGGCGCGCTCCTGCGAGGTCAGCGCGAAGGCGTCCTGATCCTCGCGGCTGATCTGATGTTCCTTCGCAACGTTCTCCGCCGTCACGCCCATATGGCCGGTTCCGAACGGGCAGTTCAGCGCGCCCAGCATCATGTCCTGGGTCGAGACGTCGCCCATCTTCTGGCCCCAGCGCAGGGCAGGCAGGATGTGGGGCGAGCGGCTCATGCATTCGGCGCCACCGGTCAGCACGAAATCGGCGTCGCCCATGGCCAACGCCTGCACCACGCTGACGATGGCCTGCGCGCCTGACCCACACAGCCGGTTCACGTTCATCGCGGGCACCGTCTCTGGCACGCCGGCATCCATCGCGGCAACGCGGGACAGGTACATGTCGCGCGGTTCGGTGTTGATGACATGGCCGAAGGCGACATGGCCGATCTGCCCGCCCTCGACGCCCGCCCGCTCCAGCGCGGCTTTCGAGGCGGTGGCCGCCAGATCGATCGGCGGCGTTCCGGCAAGCGATCCGCCGAAGGTGCCGATGGCGGTGCGTGCGCCACCCAGAATGACGATATCGTCCAGCATATGGTCTCTCTCCCGTTCGTGGTGCGCGGACCCTATCCCGCGGCGGCACCGGCGAACAAGGGACCGCGGCAGCCCCGGTCACGCGACGGGCAATGATCCGTGAAGACGGGCGGGAACCGGTTAAATTCCGGAAACAGGCGAACTAACATCGGGGTCGCTCTGTTCGGAGGGTAATCATGTATCGTATCGTCACCATATTGGCCGCGCTGATCGCGGCCCCCGCCGCCGCGCAGGACTCCCCTGCTTCGGCCGATGTGCCCCAAGCCACGGTCGAGCCATTGATCACGCCGCGCGCACGACCCGAGGATTTGCCCACCGTGTCCCCCCGTCAGACCGCGTTCGAGGATTGGCTGTCGCAGTTCAGGGGCCGCGCGCTGGCCCAGGGGGTCGACCGGGCGACGGTCGATGCCGCGCTGGATGGGCTGGAATACGACACTGGCGTCATCTCGCGCGACCGGAACCAGGCTGAGTTCAACAGCACCATCTGGGAGTATCTGGATCGCGCCGTATCCGACACCCGCGTCGAGAACGGGCGCGCCGCGCTGGAAACCCATGCCCGGCTTCTGGACGCGATCGAGGCGCGCTACGGGGTCGAGAAGGAGGTCGTCGCGGCGATCTGGGGTCTGGAGTCGGCCTATGGAGAGTTCCGGGGCGAGACCGACATCATAGAGGCGCTGGCCACGCTGGCCTTCGATGCCCGTCGCGGGTCGTTCTTCGAGTCGCAACTGGTCGGCGCGCTGAAGATCATCCAGGCTGGCGACGTCACGCGCGAGGGCATGACCGGATCCTGGGCCGGGGCGATGGGGCACACGCAGTTCATCCCGACCTCGTACCTGGTGCACGCGGTCGATTTCACCGGCGACGGCAAGCGCGACATCTGGGGCGAGAATCCTGCCGATGCGCTAGCCTCGACCGCCGCTTATCTGGCCGGCTATGGGTGGGTGCAGGGGCAACCTTGGGGCGTGGAAGTCAGCCTGCCCGAGGATTTCGACTATCGCCTCGCCCGGCGCGGCGAGACACGGCTGCCTTCGGAATGGGCCGAACTTGGCGTTACCGGAGTGGACGGCGAAACCGTTCCCGACCATGCCGAGGCGTCCCTTTTGTTGCCTGCGGGCGCGCAGGGCGCGGCGTTCATGATCTTCCCGAATTTCGGTGTGATCGAACGCTATAACACCGCCGACGCCTATGTCATTGGCGTCGGGCATCTGTCGGATCGTCTGGCGGGCGGCGACCCGATCCAAGCTGACTGGCCGCGTGACGACCGCGCCCTGACACAGGACGAGAAGGAAGAGCTTCAGCGCCGCCTGACCTCGGCCGGGTTCGACACGCGCGGCATCGACGGGCGGATCGGGCCGCTGACGCTCGATGCGATCCGGGCGTTCCAGCGGGCGCGGGGCATGGTCCCGGATGGGTATGTATCGCTGCGGATTCTGAACATGCTGCGTGAAAGCTGACCCTATTTCAGGGTCAGTCCGCTGATCGTGGCATCCACCGTGCTGTCGGTGTCGTCACTGTCGGACGACACCGCGATCCCCAGAAGCTCGCTGGGGCGGGTGCCAAAGGCGTCCTGCAGGTCCTCCGTCAGATTCACGTCTACCTCCTCGGCGCCCGTACCCGTGCCCGATAATACGATGGTCTTGCCCCGTTCGCCCAGATAGGGGCTGTCGAGCACCGTTCCCGGCGCGCTTTGGCCGCCGCGAACATAGACGAGGATGCGCACGTCGTCCTCGTTCAACAGGCTCCGCAGGGAGGCGTCCTCAAGCTCGGTCGCCGTATCGGGGTCGGAGAATACGAAGTAGAGCGCGAGGTTCCTGTCGTCGCCGCCCTTCACCGACAGGTCCGTCGCGGGCACGCCTTCGAGCACGTCCCAGGTCCATGACGCGGTCTCGGACCCGGCAAGGTCCGGCGTGCGACGATAGACCAGCGAGACGGAATCGTCCGACGCGACGGTCAGCGTGTCGCCCCCGAGCCCGTATTCGTTGTCAGCCTGGAACGGGAATTTCTGCGTTTGCCACTGGTCGTCGAACGCGACTTCGGCAGCGAATGCGGGCAGGGACAGGGCCGTCAGAAGCGAGGCCAGGGGCAAGGTGCGGGTCATGTATCCTCCGGGAGTGTGGCGGGTCCTCGTCCCACTCACGCACGGATCGGTGTCAGGGGGCCGCCCCTGACGCAGACGTGATCCCCAGGGGGACGGTTGCGGCCGTCTCTCGCCCTTCCGACATGGGCCAATCGAGGGGGATCGCAACCTCGCCACGGCCCTCTCGCAACCGCGCCAGCGCCTCCTGGTCCACATTCGCCCGCGCCCAGCCCGGTTCATCGGGGGAAAGTTCGGCTAGGATCCCGTAATCGGGGAACCCCCGGTCGGGCGGCGCGAAGATGCCCGCGCCGGACCGGTTCGTATCCAGAAAGCAGCATCCCGCCACGTCGCCCACCGTCTGCGACAGCACGGTGACGCAGGCGCCTTCAAGCGCCCGCGCGCGGGCCGCGTTGCGCACGCGGGCTGCGCCATGGGGGGCGTCGGTGCAGGCGGGGATCAGCAGAACCTCGCAGTCCTGCGCGCGGGCCAGCAGTGGGAACTCGGCATCGTGGCAGATCAGAACGCCGATGCGGCCCAGTGCGGTGTCGAATACCCGCAGCGGATCGCCCGGAATCAAGGCGGTGTGCGCCCGTTCGTACGGGGTCGGGATCTGCTTGTCCTGCCAAGCCACGCTGCCATCGGGTGCGATCAGCCACGCGCGGTTCACCACGCCCGCATCGGTCTCCACCGGCAGGCTGCCGGTCAGGATGTGCCGCCCGTGGCGATGTGCCAGACCGGCATGCAAATCGCGCACACGGTCCGCGACCGCGGTCGCGTGGTCCACCCAGTCCTGCGGCGTGTCGCGGGGAGGGGGGGCGATCAGGCATCCTTCCATCCCCGCGTATTCGGGAAACACGGCCAGGTCCGCCTTGCATCCCGCAATCCAGTCCTCGACCTTCCTGGCGTAGGACCGCCAGTCGGGGTGCCATTCCAGAGGCCATGTCGCCGATGCAACCCTCACAGGTGCTTCACCCACACGCGAAGGGGTTTTTCCGTCGGGGTATCCCGGTCCAGATCGGTCCAGGTCATGTGAATGAACGCCTCCGTCCCCACGTATCCGCGCCGCTCCCAAAAGGGGATCAACGACCGCGGGCCTTCGGGGCGCAGGGGGTGATGGTCCGGGCGTTCGACGCCGCAGAACATCGATATGGTATACCCAAGCTCGCGCGCATGCGCCTCGCGGATGTCGAAGAAGGCGTGGCCCGCCCCTTGACCGCGATAGCCGGGCAAAAGCACCGACTCCGCGCAGTAGAATACCGCGTCCATCGACAGGCCCAACTTATCCAGCGGTACGTCTTGAGCGTCTTCGTGACATGCAAGCGGCATGCCGGTCGCGCATCCGACCGTGTGATTGCCATCCCGTGCGGCCACGAGGATGGCCCCCGGCGTATCGCGATAGCTGCGCAGATAGTCGGCCTCTTCCCCCGGATCCCCGTCATACAGGTAGGGCCACGCGCGAAATACCTCGGCCCGGAGGCGGGCCAGATCGTCCAGGGCCGCCCCGACCTTGGCCCCGGTCGAGGTCTCGAAAGTCAGGTTCATCCCCCGACCTGCCGCAACCAGTCCTCCAGGTTGTAGTAGGTCGTCACCCGGGTGATCCGCCCGCCGCCAATGTCGAAGAACGACCCGACTGGCAGGACATAGCTCTGCCCCGTCGCTTCAGGCAGGCCATCCTGGGTTTGCAGGTACTGCCCGTGGATCATGAATTCGGCGGCCACCCGACCGCGGGGGCCCTCGAACAGCGTCAGGTCCTCCGCCCGTTCGGAATAGGCGCGGTCCATCTCGGCCAGGAACGCGCGGAAGGCATCCTTGCCGGGCCGCAATTCACCCTGATTGGGGAAATGGCTCACGTCCTGGGATACAAGCGCCAGCATTCCATCGGCATCGCCGGCGTTGAAAGCGGCAAAATATCGGCGGATCAGGTCTGTTTCATCACTCATACCGCCTTTTTTCCTGGTCGAAAGAGCGCTCGCAACCCTGATATGCAAATTTCTATCCGAGGTTGTATATCACGTCGCGATACACAATCTGACGAGCTCTGGCAGCATACCTTCGGAAGCGAGTACGTATGTGCAGCCAACAAGGGGCCATTATGAAGATTCTGCGTAATTCCTTCAAAGAACGTCTGATATCGGGAAGGCACCAGCTTGGGCTGTGGAACGCCATTCCGGGGCCTGTCGTGTCCGAGTTGCTGGCGCATACCGGGTTCGACTGGATCGTCGTCGATACCGAGCATAGCCCGATCGAGGTGTCCGGTGCGCTGCCCGCCCTTCAGGCGCTGGCCACGGTGCCGGATGTCGGGGCTGTGGTCCGCCCCGCCGCGAACGACGTGGTCCTCATCAAGCGGCATCTGGACCAGGGCGCGCAGACACTTCTGATCCCCCAGGTCCAATCGGCGGAAGAGGCGAGTGCAGCCGTCAGCGCCATGCGCTATCCGCCGCGTGGCGGTCGTGGGGTGGCCGGTCTGCACCGCGCGAGCCTTTACGGCGCGATCCCCGACTACATCACGGCCGCCGAAGCCGAACTGTGCCTGATCGTACAGATCGAGACCGCCACCGCGCTCGACAGGCTCGAGGCCATCGCGACGGTCGAGGGCGTGGACGGGATCTTCATCGGTCCTTCTGACCTGAGCGCGTCGATGGGATATCCCGGCGAATTGGACCACCCCGAAGTGCGCTCGGCAATCGATGGCGCCATCGACCGGGCGAAAGCGGTCGGCGTGCCCATCGGTATCCTTGCCACGGGTCAAGATACGGCAGCCGCCCATATCGCGCGGGGGACCTCGTTCACAGCCGTCGGCCTTGACGTCGGGATCCTGGCGAACGGGGCGCGCGCACTGCGCGCTGCCTTCAACTGACGGGTCCGGCGATGGCCATCCTGGACCCGGATCCGCACACGGCGATGCCCCCCATCCGGACGGCGCGCGTTCTGTTGGCCGATGACGATACGCTTCTTCGCGATTTGCTGGCCAATTTCCTGCGCGAAGAGCCCGAGTTCGACGTGACGGTGGCCGACGATCTGAATCAGACCTTGGCCCATTTGAGAGGCGGCCCCGGGTTCGGCGTCATCGTGATCGGCTACGACCTGCCCGGAAGCAGCCAGCTTGACGCCTACGACGCGATCTGCAGCGCGGCGCCCAACGCACGGATCGCCCTGCTGTTGAACGCTGCCTGGCCAGACGTCGCCTTCTGGACGAAGGCGAAGAATGTGGCGGGTTTCCTGCCCAAGACGATCACGGGTGCGAGACTGGTTCAGGCCATCAAGGCCATGGCGTCCGGGCAAAGCATCGCCGACACCGACTTTCTGAACGTGGTCGCGGAAGAGCATCCTTTGGCGTCACGCCTCAGCCGTCGCGAGATCGAGGCGCTGGCCTGCCTCGTCTGCGGCCTTTCGAACAAGCAGATCGCCCGTCGCCTTAACATCAGCGAGCCGACCGTGAAGATGCACGCCAAGTCGCTGTATCGCAAGATTGGCGCGGCGAACCGGACGCAGGCGGCCATGATCGCCCGGCAAGAGGGGCTGTTCTGAGCCCTCAGCCGCCGCGCGGGTCCAGAAGCCGCTTCATCAGGCCGCGTTCGGACACTTGACCGATGGTCTCTCCGTCGCGTGTGACCGAGATCGGCCCGTCCGAGGCGACGAGGGCGCGCATCGTTTCCTCGACGCTGGCGCCGTGATCGACCTTCAGATGCCCGCCCGCGCCGTCTTCCATCACGTCACGCGCGGTCAGTACGCCCAGCGGGTTCATATGGGCCACGAACTCGGCCACGTAATCGTCCGCGGGGTTCGAGAATATCTCGGCCGGGCGCCCGCATTGCACGATCCGCCCGCCTTCCATGATTGCGATGCGGTTACCGATCTTGAACGCCTCGTCCAGATCGTGGCTGACGAAGACGATGGTTCGCTGCAACCGCTGCTGAAGCTCCAGCAACTCGTCTTGCAGTTTGCCCCGGATCAGCGGGTCGAGGGCAGAGAACGGCTCGTCCATCAGAAGGATCGGCGCGTCGGTGGCGAAGGCGCGGGCCAAGCCCACGCGCTGCTGCATCCCGCCCGACAGCTCGCCCACCTTGCGCTCGGACCAGTCGGACAGGCCGACAAGCTCCAGCTGGCGGTCCACCGCTTCGACCCGGGCCTTCTTCGACTGGCCGCCAAGCTCCAGCCCCAGCCCGACATTCTCGCGCACGGTGCGCCAGGGCAGCAGGCCGAACTGCTGGAACACCATCGACACGGTATCCAGCCGCAGACTGCGCAGCGTCTTGCGATCGGCGTGAGTGACGTCGACCATCCGGTCGCCCGACCGCACTTCGACCTTGCCGCGCGCCACGGGGTTCAACCCGTTCACGGCCCGCAGAAGCGTGGACTTGCCCGAGCCCGAAAGCCCCATCAGGACGAGGATCTCGCCCTCTTCCACGTCCACCTTGCAGTCGTGCACGCCCAGAACCTGGCCGGTCTTCTCCTGAATGGTCGGGCGGTTCTGCCCCTGATCCATCAGCGGAAGCGCGTCCTCGGGCCGGTCTCCGAACACGATCGAGACGTTGTCGATCCGAACTGCCGTACTCATTTGCGCGTCCCCACGTTCAGCATGCGATCAAGGATGATGGCGACGACCACGATGACGAACCCGCTCTCGAACCCCAGCGCGGTGTTCACCGAATTCAGCGCCCGCACCACCGGCACGCCCAGACCGTCCGCGCCGACAAGGGCGGCGATCACAACCATCGACAGCGACAGCATGATGGTCTGGTTCAGGCCGGCCATGATCTGCGGGAAGGCGCTTGGCATCTCGACCTTCCACAGAAGTTGGCGCGGGGTGGCGCCGAAGGCGCGCGCGGCCTCGACCAGCGCCGTGGGGGTGTTCGCGATCCCCAAATAGGTCAGGCGGATCGGCGCGGGCAACACGAAGATCACCGTGGCGATCAGACCCGGCACCATGCCGATGCCGAAGAAGACGATCGCCGGGATCAGATAGACGAAGGTCGGCAGCGTCTGCATCAGGTCCAGCACCGGGCGGATGGCGGCATACAGCTTCGGGCGGTGCGCCGCCGCGATGCCGATGGGCACCCCGATGGCCATGCAGACGATGCAGGCGGACAGGACCAGCGTCAGGCTTTCGGTCGTTTCCTCCCAATAGTCCTGGTTGAGGATGAACAGGAACCCCAAGCCGACGAACAGGCAGACCTTCCAGTTCTTCTGCAGCGCCCATGTCAGCGCCACGAAGGCCGCGATGATCAGAAGCGCCCACCAATCTTCCGCGCCCACGGGACCCTGAAGCACCAGCAGGATCGCGTCGATCAGCACCTCCAGCACGTCCGATAGCCAGTCCAGCAGGAATTGCAGGTTGTCGTTGATCCAGTCGAACGCCGTTTCGGCGATGTCGCCCACCGGCAGCTTGTTGTTCGTCAGCCAGTCCATCCGGTCCCCTCGCTTTCAAGAAAACGGCCCCGCCCGATCGGTGGGCAGGGCCGCGATGTCGCGCCCGGGGGCGGCTTACAGCTCCAGTTCTTCCTGAACGGCGGCGAGGCCGGGCTCGCCCTCGACGGTGGTCACGCCTTCAAGCCAGGGCTCGACCACGTCCGGGTTGGCCTGAAGCCATTCGAGAGAGGCTTCTTCGGCATCCATGCCGTCATCCAGGATCTTGCCCATGATCTCGTTTTCCATCGGCAGGCTGAACTGCATCTGCTGCAGAAGCTGGCCGACATTCGGGCACTCCTCGACGAAACCTTGACGTGTAACGGTGTGGACTTGGCCTTCACCGCCGAAGAAATCCTCGCCGCCTTCCAGATACTCCAAGTCGAAATTGGCGTTCATCGGGTGTGGCTCCCAGCCAAGGAACACGACGTCTTCCTCGTCGTCCACCGCGCGGCGCACTTGCGCCAGCATGCCTTGTTCGCTGCTTTCGCGGACTTCGAGGGCGCCCATGCCGTACTCGTCCTCTTCGGTCAGCCCGATGAGGTAGGCGTTGCCTTCGTTGCCGGGCTCGATGCCATAGATCGTGCCGTCCAGCTCTTCCTCGAACTCGGCCAGGTCCTCGTAGGATTGCAGGCCCTTTTCGTAGGTGTAGGTCGGCACGGCCAGGTTATATTTCGTGCCTTCGAGGTTCACCGCGACCTGCTCGATCTCGCCCGAGTCGAGGTAGGGCTGGATCGCCTGGGTCTGCGACGGCATCCAGTTGCCCAGGAACACGTCGATGTCGTCGTTCTCAAGCGATGCGAAGGTCACCGGCACGGACAGGACCTTCACTTCGACGTCGTAACCCAGCGCGCTCAGCACGTGGTTGGCGACGGCGGTGGTGGTGGTGATGTCGGTCCAGCCCACGTCCGAGAACACGACTTCGTCGCACTGGGCACCCTGTGCCGCAGCGGCACCTGCACCCAGAAGTGCGACAAGCGAAGCGGAAGCGAGAAGTTTCATTATGGTCTCCCTGTTCTGTTCGATCTATTGATTGACGGGTCAATAAAATGCTATCTCTCCCGTGATGACAACAGTGGATGCGAAAAAACCCGAAAAGGCGAGGGCCGAGGTCCGCAGGCGGAAGGAATTGATCGCCGCGACTATCGCCGAAATTGGGGCGAGCGGATCGCTCGACGTGACCGTGGGCAAGATCGCCGCCCGCGCGGGGATGTCGCCTGCGCTGGCGTTCCATTATTTCGGCGGCAAGGAAGCGCTGTTCCTGGCGGCCATGCGCCAGATCCTGAAAGATTTCGGGGCCGAGGCCGCCGATGCGCTGCGCGGCGTGACAGGCGCGCGCGCTCGGGTCAGGGGGATCGTGGCCGCCTCGTTCTCGCCCCACAATTTCGGCCATGATTCGATTGCCGCCTGGCTGAACTTCTATGTGCTGGCCCAGCGCTCGGACGGGGCGCGGCGGCTTCTGACCCTCTATCGCCGCCGGCTGGCCTCGAACCTCTGCTACGCCCTGCGCCCGTCCCTGGGCGACCGCGCCCCCGGCGCCGCCAAGCGCATCGCCTGTATGATCGACGGTCTGTACCTGCACGCGGCCCTTGATGATCTGACCACCGCCGCGGAGGCGCAGGCGCACGTCCTCACCCAACTCGACCAGGAAATGGAACACAGCACGTGACACGCAAGAAGCCGAACATCCTGATCCTCATGGTCGACCAGTTGAACGGGACGTTCTTTCCCGACGGGCCCGAGGATTTCATCCACGCCCCGAACCTGAAGAAGCTGGCCGAACGCTCGACCCGGTTCCGCAACGCATATACCGCCAGCCCCCTGTGTGCGCCCGGGCGCGGTGCCTTCATGTCCGGTCGCCTGCCGTCATCGACCGGCATCTACGACAACGCGGCCGAGTTTCCCTCGGCCCTGCCGACCTACGCCCACCACCTGCGCCGCGCGGGCTATCAGACGACGCTGTCGGGCAAGATGCATTTCGTCGGCCCCGACCAGCTGCACGGGTTCGAGGAGCGTCTGACCACCGATATCTACCCCGCCGATTTCGGCTGGACCCCGGACTACCGCAAGCCGGGCGAGCGGATCGACTGGTGGTATCACAACATGGGGTCCGTGACCGGGGCAGGCGTGGCCGAGATCACCAACCAGATGGAATACGACGACGAAGTCGCCTATCACGCGACCCGCAAGCTCTATGACCTCGCGCGGGGCAAGGATGACCGGCCGTGGATGATGACGGTCAGCTTCACCCACCCGCACGACCCATACGTCGCGCGCCGCAAGTTCTGGGACCTCTACGAAGATTGCGACCGCCTGCAACCGGCAGTCCCGGCGATCCCCTACGAGGATCAGGACAACCATTCCAAGCGCATCTTCGACGCCAACAACTGGCGCGATTTCGACATCACTGAACGCGACATCGAACGCTCCCGCCGTGCTTATTTCGCCAACATCAGCTATCTGGACGAGAAGGTCGGAGAGATCCTCGACGTGCTGGACCGCACGCGTCAGGAGGCGATCATCATGTTTGTCAGCGATCACGGCGACATGCTGGGCGAACGTGGCCTGTGGTTCAAGATGAGCTTCTATGAGGGCTCCTCCCGCGTGCCGCTGATGATCTGTGCCCCGGGGATGGAGCCGGGGCTGATCACCGACCCCGTCTCGACCATCGACGTGTGCCCGACGCTGTGCGACCTCGCCGGGATCTCGATGGAAGAGGTCATGCCCTGGACGGAAGGCGAAAGCCTGGTTCCAGTCGCGGCGGGGCAGGGGCGGCAGAACCCCGTCCGCATGGAATACGCGGCCGAGGCGAGTTACGCACCCATGGTCGCCCTGCGCGAGGGCAAGTGGAAATACACCCGCTGCGCGCTGGACCCCGAACAGCTGTTCGACCTCGACGCCGACCCGCACGAGCTGACGAACCTCGCGATCGCCAGTGACGCGCCGGACGCGCTGAACGATCTGCGTGCCAAGGCCGATGCCATCTGGAATCTGGACAAGTTCGACGCCGAGGTGCGCGACAGCCAAGCCAAACGCTGGGTTACCTACCAGGCGCTGAGCCAGGGTGGCCAGTATCCCTGGGATTTCCAGCCCCTCCAGAAGGCGTCCGAGCGGTACATGCGCAACCACATGGACCTGAACGTGGTCGAAGAAAGCCAACGCTTCCCCCGCGGCGAATAGAAAGAAGATCTCATGACCAGCCAACAGCCGCCCGCCAGCCACTATATCGCTGGCGCTTACCTCGATGATGCCGAAGGCGCCGCGATTCCGGTGATCTATCCCGCCACGGGCCAGGAGATCGCGCGCCTTCACGCCGCGACCGACGCGGTGATCGACAAGGCCCTAGCCGCCGCCCATGCCGCGCAACCCGCCTGGGCCGCGCTTTCTGGCACCGAACGCGGCCGCATCCTGCGCAAGGCCGCCGACATCCTGCGCGACCGCAACCACGAGATGTCCGTTCTGGAGACCTACGACACGGGCAAGCCCCTGTCCGAGACGCTGATCGCAGACGCCACCTCTGCCGCCGATGCGCTGGAATATTTCGGCGGTCTGGCGGGGGCCCTGACGGGCGAGCACATCCAGCTTCCCGAGGGCGATTTCGTCTATACCCGCCGCGAGGCGCTGGGCGTCGTTCTGGGCATCGGCGCTTGGAACTATCCGACCCAGATCGCCGCGTGGAAGGCCGCGCCCGCTTTGGCCTGCGGCAACACCATGGTGATGAAGCCCAGCGAGACGACGCCCCTGTGCACCCTGAAACTGGCCGAGATCCTGACCGAGGCGGGCGCACCCCCCGGCGTGTTCAACGTCGTGCAGGGATATGGCCCCGAAGCGGCGAAGATGCTGGAGGATCCGCGTATCGCCAAAGTGTCGCTGACCGGGTCGGTGCCCACCGGCCTCAAGGTCTATCAATCCGCCGCCGCGGGCATGAAGCACGCGACGCTGGAACTGGGTGGCAAGTCCCCCCTGGTGATCTTCGACGACGCGGATCTGGACTCGGCCGTTTCGGCGGCGATCAACGGCAACTTCTACTCCACCGGCCAGATCTGCTCGAACTCGACCCGTGTCTTCGTCCAGTCCGGCATCAAGCAGGCCTTCCTAGATCGGCTTACGACCCGCATGAAGGACGTCGTCATCGGCGATCCGCTGGACCAGGCCACGACCCTCGGCCCCATGGTCTCGGAGCGCCAACTGTCCATCACGCTCGACTACATCGAAAAGGGAAAGGCCGAGGGCGCGCGCCTCGTTACGGGCGGCGAACGCCATGAACAGGAAGGCTTCTGGATCGCCCCCGCCGTCTTCGCGGATGTCGCCGACGACATGACCATCGCCCGCGAGGAGATCTTCGGCCCCGTCATGTCCGTCCTCGATTTCGAGACCGAGGACGAGGTGCTGGCCCGCGCCAACGCCACGCAATTCGGCCTCGCCGCCGGGGTCTTCACGCAGGACCTGACCCGCGCCCATCGCATGGCCGCCGGGTTCCAGGCCGGGACATGCTATATCAACGCCTTCAACCTTACGCCCGTCGAGGCGCCGTTCGGCGGCATGAAGATGTCCGGTATGGGACGCGAGAACTCGAAGGCCGCGATCGAGCACTATAGCCAGCTGAAATCCGTCTATGTCGGCCTGAACCCGACCGAGGCGCCGTTCTGATGCCCGAGACGATGCAGGCGGATTACGTCATCATCGGCGCGGGCAGCGCAGGCTGCGCGATGGCCTACCGCCTGTCCGAGGCGGGCAAGTCGGTCATCGTGATCGAACACGGCGGCTCGGACGCAGGACCGTTCATCAACATGCCCGGCGCGCTCAGCTATCCGATGAACATGCGCCGCTATGACTGGGGCCTGAAATCCGAGCCCGAGCCGCATCTGAACAACCGCCGCATGATCGTGCCGCGCGGCAAGGTGATCGGCGGCTCGTCCTCGATCAACGGGATGATCTATGTTCGCGGGCACGCGTTGGATTTCGACCACTGGCGCGATCAGGGCGCGGCTGGCTGGGGCTATGCCGACGTGCTGCCCTACTACAAACGGCTGGAGAACTGGCATGGCGGCCCCCATGGGGGCGATCCGTCCTGGCGCGGTGCGGATGGCCCGCTCCATGTCAGCCGGGGCAAGCGCGACAACCCCTTGGTCCGCGCCTTCGTCGAGGCCGGCGCGCAGGCGGGCTATCAGCTGACCGACGATTACAACGGCGAAAAGCAGGAAGGCTTCGGCCCCTATGACGCGACGATCCACAACGGGCGCCGCTGGTCCGCGGCCTCGGCTTACCTGCGCCCCGCGCTGAAGCGGCCGAACTGCACGCTGATCCGCGCGCTGGCCCACCGCGTCGTGATCGAAGAGGGGCGCGCGACGGGCGTGGAAGTCACCCACAAGGGCCGGACTCGCACGATCAACGCCCGGGCCGAGGTGATCGTCGCGGCCTCGGCCATCAATTCGCCCAAGATCCTCATGCTGTCGGGGATCGGGCCGGCCGCCCACCTGGCCGAGCATGGCATCGACGTGGCCGCCGACCGCCCGGGCGTGGGGCAGAACCTGCAGGACCACCTGGAGCTTTACATCCAGCAGGCCGCGACCCAGCCGGTCAGCCTGTTCCGTTACTGGTCACTGATGGGCAAGGCCTATGTGGGCGCGCGCTGGCTTCTGACCGGAACGGGTCCGGGCGCGTCGAACCAGTTCGAAAGTGCTGGTTTCATCCGCTCGAAGGCCGGGGTCCAGTATCCCGACATCCAGTATCACTTCCTACCCATCGCGGTGCGCTATGACGGATCGGTCGCGGCCGAAGGGCATGGCTTTCAGGCTCATGTCGGTCCCATGCGATCGAAATCGCGGGGGGAGGTCACGCTGGGCGGCGCGCGTCCCGAGGACCAACCGAAGATCCGCTTCAACTACATGAGTCACCCCGAGGATTGGGAGGATTTCCGGACCTGCATCCGCCTGACGCGCGAGATCTTCGGGCAGGACGCCTTCGCCCCCTTCCGCGGGAAGGAGATCAGCCCGGGCGAGGACGTTCAAAGCGACGCCGATCTGGACGCCTTCATTCGCGAAGAGGTCGAATCGGCCTATCACCCGTGCGGCACCTGCCGGATCGGGGCCCCGGACGATCCCGGGGCCGTCGTCGATCCCGAATGCCGCGTCATCGGTGTCGACGGGCTTCGCGTGGCGGACAGTTCGATTTTCCCGCGGATCACCAACGGAAACCTCAACGCCCCCTCGATCATGACGGGGGAAAAGGCTGCGGATCATATTTTGGGCCGTCACCTGCCGCCGGAAAACGCGCAGCCGTGGGTTCACCCCGAATGGGATGTGCGGCAACGGTAAGATTACGCTGCGCCGCGGAACGAATGACGCGGTGCCGCGTTGGGAAGGCGTCCCTTGATATGCGAAGGCTGTCGGGGGCGGTTGACCCTGATCGACTGATCCGCCAAAATACTGCGGCTCGTCAAACGGGCGACCGGCACGGCGCGGGCCGTGCCACCAGGCGGACAAACGGGACGCAGCAGCGCCCTCCGCCATCTAGCGCGCCCGATTGTTTGCAAGCCGATTTCAGGCGACGCACGCGCTTTTCTGACGATCGTCGGCCGGTCCCTCTGGATCGCTGACCCCGCCCAACCGCCCGCCACGGGGATCCGCCCCGTCGCGCGTCCACCAACGAAAGGAGCTTACATGCTACGCATCGCCACCACCCCCGCCCTGTGGTTCAACGAAGACGACACCGCCCTCGCGGCGGGCCTGTCGGTCGAGGACATGCTGTCCCGCACGGCAGAACTCGAGATCACGGGCATCGAAGACGGCCGCGGGCTTCCCGATGATGCGGGCGCTCTGAAATCCGCACTGGATGCGCAGAACATGACCCTGGTCGCGGCGCATCACGGCCTCAGCCTTCTGTCCCTCTCTGTCGAGGAAGAGCAGAAGGCCCTCGACCCGGTGCTGGAACGCATGGACGCCGTCGGCTGCAAAACCTTGATCCTGCGCGAGATGTCCAACGCCATCGTCGGCACCGACAAGCCAATGTCGCAAAAGCCCACCCTGTCGGCGACCGATTGGGACAGCTTCGGCCTGAAGCTCGAGCAGATCGCGACGTGGCTGACCGAGCGTGGGATCACGCCCGTGTATCAGCCCTATGCCGGTACGGTCGTCCACACCCCCGACGAGATCGACCGCTTGATGATGGAAACGGGTCCCAACCTGTTCCTCGCGTTCGACAGCGCCCAGGTCTATGTCGGTGGCGGTGAGCCCACGCAGGTCCTGACGCGCCATCTGCCGCGCGTGCGTCACGTGCACCTAGGCGATGTCCGCGTGCGTCCGTTGACGAAATCCCGGATGAGCGACACGTCCTGGGCCGAGGCCGTGAAGATGGGCATCTTCACCCTGCCGGGCGACCGCGACGGATCGGTGGACTTCAAGACGATCCTGAACCTTCTGGGCGCCTCCGATTTCGACGGCTGGCTGACCCTGACCGCAGGCATGGACCCCGAGCGTGGCGAGATCGCCAAGGCGCTTGGCGACGCGCAGCGGTTCGTCTCGAACCTCGCGGGCCGCGGCAATCTGGCGGCCTGATACGGCCGCTTCGACGAAAGCGACATGGCCGGGCCCTGCGGGGTCCGGCCTTTTTCGTGGGGGCCAACGTCACTGGACCCGTTGAACGGCAATGCTATCTGCGCAAGACTTGCCACAGCCGTTCGACCGAAAGCTTGCCCATGCGCTGCCCCTTCGTCCCGGAACCGATCACTTGAAGGCCGCGCCCGCGCTGGCCGCCTTCGGTTTTCTGACTGCCTGCGTCGGCCCGCAATCCGCGTTGGATCCGGCTGGCCGGGATGCGGAAACTCTGGCCGACCTGTTCTTCTGGCTTGTCGCGGGTGCGGTTGTCCTGTGGGTCTTGATGAACGGCCTCATGTTCTATGCTTGGCGGGCCAAACCGCGCCCGATCTCTCCCAAGACGGGCCGGTGGCTCATTTTCGGCGGCGGCATCGTGTTCCCCACCGTGGTTTTGGCAGGCCTACTGTCCTACGGCTTGTCGGTCATCCCCGACCAGCGCGCCCCGGGCGAGGGGCTGCGGGTCGAGATCACGGGCGAGCAATGGTGGTTCCGCGTCGCCTACTGGCCCGAAGGCGCGACCGAGCCGATCCATTCCGCCAACGAGGTTGTCTTCCCGGTCGGGCAAAGGTCCGAGCTGACGTTGAAGGCCGATCAGGTGATCCATTCCTTCTGGCTGCCGTCGCTGGCGGGCAAGACCGACATGATCCCCGGCCGGGTGAACCGCATGTCGCTGGAGCCGACCGAACCGGGAGAGTTCCGCGGTCAATGCGCCGAATATTGCGGCGAAAGCCACGCGTGGATGGCGTTTACCGCGCTGACCCTGATGCCCGAGGAGTTCGACGCATTCCTCCAAGATCTTGCCGCCCCCGCCGTTCCGCCCGATACCGAAGTCGGGCAGGCTGGCCGCACTGCGTTCATGGCCCATGGTTGCGGCGGCTGTCACACGATCCGCGGGACCCCCGCGCGGGGCAATGTGGGCCCTGACCTTACCCATGTCGGCAGCCGGCTGAACCTAGCGGCCGGCGCGCTGGACGTCACCGTGCCCGACCTTGCCGCGTGGATCACCGATCCCAAGGCCATCAAGGCCGGCGCCAAGATGCCCGCCTACGATCATCTCGACCCGGACGAGATCGTGGCCATGGCCGTATACTTGGAGGGTCTGAAGTGACCGACGCGACCCCCTCCCGCATCGGCGAAGGATATCGCCGCGCCGACCTCGAGAAGCACGAGGTCCACGTCGCCGAAGGCATCTATCCCCCGACCGAGGAAATGCTGACCGCTCCCATCGACCCCGAACTGGCCGACGCGCAGAAGGAACGTCTTCTGGCGGTCTGGAACGATCCCCCGGGCTGGCGCTACTGGTCGGCGGTCAACAACTCGGAAGTCGGCCTGTGGTATTCGCTGACGGCTTTCGCCTTCATGCTGATCGCGGGCTGCCTTGCGCTGGTCATGCGCCTGCAACTGGCGATCCCCGACAACGACCTGATCTCGGCGGACCGATTCAACCAGTTCTTCACGATGCACGGCTCGGCGATGATGTTCCTCTTCGCCGTCCCGATGTTCGAGGCGATCTCGATCCTGCTGCTTCCCGCCTTCCTCGGCGCGCGCGACATGCCGTTCCCGCGGCTGTCGGCCTATGGCTACTGGTCGTTCCTGATCGGCGGCATCTTCGTCATGGGCAGCCTGCTGTTCGACGCCGGTCCCGCCGGCGGCTGGTTCATGTATCCACCCTTGACCACCATCGACCAGGGCGTCGGCCCCGACATCTGGCTTCTGGGCCTGTCCTTCATCGAGGTCGCGTCCATTGCCGCCGCGGTCGAGCTGATCGTGGGCACCATCAAGTGCCGCCCGCCGGGGATGCGCATCAACCTGATGCCGCTTTACGCGTGGTACGTGCTGGTCGTCGGCGCGATGATCCTGTTCGCCTTCCCGCCGCTGATCGCGGGCGACTTCCTGTTCGAGCTGCAACGCAGCTTCGACTGGCCCTTCTTCGACCCCGAGCGGGGCGGCGACCCGCTTCTGTGGCAACACTTGTTCTGGATCTTCGGGCACCCCGAGGTCTATATCATCTTCCTGCCATCGATCGCCGTTGCGGCCATGGTCGTTCCCGCCGCCGCGCAGCGGCCGATGGTCGGCTACAACTGGATCGTCCTGTCGGCCGTCGGCACGGGCTTCCTGTCCTTCGGGCTGTGGGTCCATCACATGTTCACCACCGGCCTGCCGTCGATCAGCCTCGGCTTCTTCTCGGCAGCATCCGAGGCGGTGGTGATCCCCACCGGCGTCCAGCTGTTCGCCTTTGTGGCGACGCTTCTGGCGGGCCGGGTCAAGATGATCCTGCCGATGCTGTGGATCGCGGGTGCGCTGGCGATCTTCACCGCGGGCGGCCTGACGGGCGTGATGGTGGCGCTGGCCCCCTTCGACTGGCAGGCGCATGACAGCTATTTCGTGGTGGCGCACCTGCACTACACGCTGTTCGGCGGCATGGTCTTCCCCTTGATCGGTGGCGTCTATTTCTTCTATCCGTTCATCCGCAAGCAGATGATGTCCGAACGACTGGGGCGCATCAGCTTCTGGCTGACCTTCGTGGGCTTCAACATCTGCTTCCTGCCGATGCACCTGACCGGCCTCAAGGGCATGCCCCGGCGCGTCTATACCTATCCCGGCGACGTGGGATGGGACACGCTCAACATGATCTCGACCGTGGGGGCCTTCGTCATCGCCGCAGGCATCGCCGTCTTCGCGTGGGATCTGGTGCGCCCCAAGGGCAAGCTGATGGAGGATCGGAACCCCTGGAACGAAGGCTCGCTGATGTGGAGCCACCGTATCCCGGACCACTACTGGGGTGTCCGGTCCATTCCCTACGTCACTTCGCGCAACCCCCTTTGGGACCAGCCTGGCATCGTCGAACGGATGGACCAGGGCGGATACTACCTGCCTGACGCGCAGGAAGGCCTGCGCGAGACCATCATCACCTCGGCCATCGACGCCCGGCCTCAGCACGTGACCCGTGTAACAGGACCGGCCTGGTGCACGATGTGGGCGGCATTCTTCACCGGCGGCGCGTTCATCTTCCCGACCTTCCACTGGTATCCACCCGCCGTGATCTCGGCTGTGCTGGCGGTGGCCTGCGTGATCTACTGGCTCTGGACCTCGACGGCGCGGATCCCCGAAAACCCGATGAAGGACGTGAACCTCGGCCTGCGCCTGCCGACCTACGTGTCCGGCCCCTCGGCGCCGGGCTGGTGGGGCGTGTTCATCACCATGCTGGGCGACATGACTGCCTTCGCCTCGCTGATCTTCGGATATTTCTTCTATTGGACGGTGCATCCGAACTTCCCGCCGCCCCTGGCCGATCACGCGAACGGCGCCTGGGTCGCCCTCTCGGCGCTGTGCTACGCGGCCGCATGGGGCGCGACCAGGGTTGCCCGACCGATCAACCGCTCTGGTGCCGTCGTCATGGCGCAGGTCCTTCTGTCCGCCGGCATCGTGCTGGCCATCGCGGGGGCTGCGGCGATCATGCTGTCGGTCGCGGCGCTCGACCCGACCAGCCACGTCTATCCGGCGATCCTCTGGGCCATCGCAGTCTGGACGGCGGTCCACACGATCGTCGGCATCATCATGCAGGGCTACTGCCTGGCGGGTACGATCTTCGGCAAGGTGATGCCGGAATACGATGCGCCGATCTGGAACACCGTGCTGTTCTGGCACTTCCTCCTCATCACGGCCCTCGTCTCGACGGCGGTGGTGGGCCTCGTCCCGAGGATGATGTGATGGCAGGGCACATGAAGACCGACCTCCCCGCGCACCGCAACATCTTCCGGATGATCGCCGCCCCCACGGTCTGGGCGATCCATTTCTTGCTGGTCTACTGCACCGCGGCCCTCTGGTGCGCGCGGGACTGGGGCAGCATTGGCGCGCTGCAGGCGGTCATCTTCGGCTATACTGCTGTCTGCCTGATCCTCGTTGGCATCCTCGGCTGGCAGATGTGGCGCCAATGGGACTATTTCGACGACAACGACTACATCCACGACCAGTCGACCGACGAACACCGGCGAGAGTTCCTTGGCCACGCGGGCTTCATGCTGGCCTGCCTCAGCTTCGTGGCGATCATCTTCGACACCATGCCCGCGATCTTCGCGGCAACCTGCCAATGAGACCCGCGCCCCTCATCGTTGCCGCGCTGGCGCTGGCGCTCGTCTGGGGGGCCCCGCTCGACCGGATCGCAGGGCCGTTTCCGGGCCATATGCTGCGCCACATGGCGCTGGTCGCCCTGATCCCCCCGCTTCTCGTCATGGGCCTGCCCCGGATCCCCGCGCCCCCCATCCTCATCGCGGCCGTCATCGAATTCGCCGTCGTCTGGGGCTGGCACGTGCCCGCCCTGCACGAGGCCGCCTATTTCCGCCCCGCGGTCTTCACCCTCGAACAGGCCAGCTTCCTCGCCGCGGGCCTCATCACATGGGCCAGCGCCCTGCGCGCTGCCGAGCCTTTGGCCGGCGCGGGCGGTATGCTTCTGACGTCGATGCACATGACGCTTCTGGGCGCGCTCCTGATCCTGTCGCCGTCGGCGCTCTACGCCTATTGCGGCCCCGAACAGCAGCAGATCGGCGGCATGATCATGCTGGCCATCGGCACGCCCGCCTACCTGATCGCCGGGCTCTGGCTCACCGCCCGCACCCTCGGACCTGACGAGGCACGCCCATGATCTTCACCCTTGCCGAAATACCCAATCGCCCGGCCCGCACGGCAAAGGCAGATCCGCGATGAAGCGCCTCGATCTCCGCTCCGTCTTCTATACGCTGGCCGCCCTAGCGGTGCTCTGCGCTATCGGGGGGCTCTCGGTCGTGGGGCTTGGTCTGTACAACGTCTCGGCCCGCGCCGGGCACTTCCCCGGCGTGCCGCTGATCCTGCACACCACCTACAACCAATCGGTGAAGCTGCGCGCCGTGTCCGAGGACGAGGTGCCCGAGTTCACCGAACCCATGGTCGCCCTCGGCGCCAAGCATTTCGACGCGGCCTGCCGGGTCTGCCATTCTGCGCCCGGCCACGACAAGACCGCCACCATGGAGGCGATGGTCCCCGAGCCGCCGCACATCACCGCCGCGGTCGAGGGCTGGCAACCACGGCATCTGCACTGGATCCTATACGAGGGCGTGAAGATGTCCGGCATGCCCCACTGGCCCGCCGATCGCCCTGATGAGGTCTGGCCCACCGTGGCCTTCCTCGAAGCCGTCCAGAACGGCATGACGGAACAGCGCTACGACGCACTGACAGCCGTCGAAAAAGGCGATCCGCGCAGCTTCTACTACTGCGCAAGCTGCCACAACGCGAACGGCGTCTCGGGCAATCAACGCATCCCGCGCCTCGATATCCTGTCCGAGGAGTATATGACCCGCGCGCTTCTGGCCTACCGGTCCGGCGCGCGTGACAGCGGCTATATGGAACACGCCGCCTCCGAGGTGCCCGTCGCGCAACTTCCGGCTTTTGCAAAACAGTTCGCTGCCCTGCCAGCCACGGGCGAGGCCGGGCCGACGACCTCCCTGACCATCGCAGGCGAGCGGATCGCGATGGAGGGCGTGCCGGGATCCGACGTGCCTGCATGTGCGGCCTGTCACGGACCATGGTCCGAACCGATCGACCCGGCTTATCCGTCGCTCAGCGGGCAATACCGTCCCTATCTCGAGGATCAGCTTCGCCTCTGGCGCGAAGGCGTGCGGGGCGGAACACGCGTAGCGCGCCTTATGCATCAGGCTGCGACGCGACTGACGGATGCCCAGATCGAGGCCGTCTCGGCCTGGTATGCGGCGCGTCAACCGGCCAAGATCGACGTCCTTCCCGAGTTATCCGACTGATTTACACGGGATAATTCGTGATCAAGTCACGGAGTTTTTCCCTTTCCACCCTACACGTATGCCTCATAATGAGGCCAGAATGCCCGGGTCGTTCCGAGAGTTGGAGGAGTTTGTCATGGCCGAAGACAAGAAGTTATCCCGAAGAAATGTGCTTCTGGGAACCGCGCTTGCGGGGGCTGCAACGGCCATGGGCCAATCCGCCGACGCGGCTGAGCCGGTTGCGGCGGATAACAGTGACCCCCGCAAGGTGGTTCTGAAGGATACACCCCATACCCGCGCATACTACGCGCTGGCCCGTAGCTGATCGAGGTTTTCCCATGCTGAAGCGTAAATCCACCCGCACCACGCCCCGGTCGCGCGGAGAACACCCCGCCCAGCAGGTCCCCGACAGCGCCTTGTCGCGCCGCGGGTTCCTTCAAGCGTCGGGCGTTGCGGGTCTTGGCCTTGCGGCCCTGGGCGGCGCGCGCCGCACTGCCACCGCGCAGACCGCCGAAGAAGCCGAGACCCTGCCCGAATTCAAGAAGACCATCTGCCAGTTTTGCTCGGTCGGGTGTTCGATGTGGGCCGAGGTCGATAACGGCGTCTGGGTCGGGCAGGAGCCCGCCTTCGAATCGCCGATCAACCAGGGCACCCACTGCGCCAAGGGTGCCGCGATGCGCGAGATCGCCATCGGCGAGCGTCGCCTGAAATACCCGATGAAGCGCGTCGGCGGCGAATGGACCCGGATCACCTGGGACCAGGCCATCACCGAGATCAGCCAGAAGCTGGTCGACATCCGCGATCAGTACGGCCCCGATAGCGCCTATTGGCTGGGCTCGGCCAAGTTCTCGAACGAGCAGGCATACCTGTTCCGCAAATTCGCCGCATACTGGGGTACGAACAACGTCGACCATCAGGCGCGGATCTGTCACTCGACCACCGTTGCGGGCGTGGCCAACACGTTCGGCTACGGCGCGATGACGAACACGTTCAACGACATCCGCAATTCCAAGTCGATCTTTCTGATCGGCGGCAACCCCGCCGAGGCGCACCCCGTCTCGATGCTGCACGTGCTGCGCGGCCGCGAGAACGGCGCCAAGATGATCGTTGTCGATCCCCGCTTCACGCGCACCGCGGCCCACGCCGACGAGTATGTCCGCATCCGCCCCGGCACCGACATCGCCCTTCTGTGGGGCCTTGTCCGCGAAATTTTCGAGAACGGGTGGCAGGATCAGGAATACCTCGACCAGCGCGTCTGGAACATCGAAGCCGTCCGCGAGGAGGCCGAGAAGTGGACCCCCGAGGAGGTCGAGCATGTGTCGGGCATCCCGGCCGATCAGGTCCGCAGCATCGCCCGCACCCTGGCCGAGAACCGTCCCGGCACGCTGATCTGGTGCATGGGTCTGACCCAGCACACCATCGGTTCGTCCAACACCCGCGCCGCGTCGATCCTGCAGCTTGTGCTGGGCAATATCGGCAAGACCGGCGGTGGCGCGAACATCTTCCGCGGCCATGACAACGTGCAGGGCGCGACCGACCTTGGCGTCGCGGTGGACAGCCTGCCGGCCTATTACGGCCTGGCCGAAGGCGCCTGGCGCCACTGGGCCCGCGTCTGGGACACCGACTATCAGTACCTTCAGGACAAGTTCGCCTCGAAGGACCTGATGGAAACGGCCGGGATGCCTCTGTCGCGCTACATGGACGCGATCAACGAGAATCCCGAAAGCCTGGATCAGCCGAACCCGGTCAAAGCGATGATGTTCTGGGGCCACGCCGCGAATTCCATCGCGCGCGGTCCCGACCAGATGAAGGCGCTGGACGCCGTTGATCTGCTGTGCGTGATCGACCCGCACCCGACGCAGGTCGCGATCATGACCAACAAACAGGACAACGTGTACCTGCTGCCCGCGGCCACCACGGCCGAAGCGGACGGCTCGGTGACGAACTCCAACCGTTCGGTCCAGTGGCGCGACAAGGTGTTCGACCCGCTGTTCGAATCCAAGACGGATTACGAGATCACCTATCGCCTGGCCGAGGCACTGGGCTTCGCCGACGAGATGTTCAAGCATATCGAAGTCGTCGACAAGAACCCGCAGGCTGAATCCGTACTGCGCGAGATCAACAAGGGCACCTGGACCATCGGTTATACCGGTCAGAGCCCCGAGCGTCTGAAGCGCCACATGCGCCAGCAGGAGAACTTCGATTCGACCACCCTTCTGGGTAAGGAAGGGACCGAAGTCGAAGGTGAATACTTCTGCCTGCCCTGGCCGGCATGGGGCACGCCCGAACAGAACCACCCCGGCACGCCGATCCTGTATGATACCTCAAAGTCGGTGGCCGAAGGCGGTCTGCCATTCCGCGCCCGCTGGGGTGTCGAATGGGAGGGCAACAACCTTCTGGCCGAAGACAGCTATTCCGCAGGGTCCGAGATCGAGGACGGCTATCCCGAGATCACGCTTGGCATGATCCAGGCCTTGGGCTGGGAAAGCGAGCTGACCGCGAAAGAGCGTCTGATCATCGCGCTGGTGGGGGCCGACGCCTTTACCTACGACCTCTTCGATATCTCCGAAGAGGAAGCCCAGTCGCGCATTTCCGCGCTGACGCTGTCTGAGCTACGGTCCCGCGCCGATGCGGAATCGGGCGATATCGATGGGTCGTGGCAGGGCGGGCAGGGCGGCCGCGCCCGCGACGTGGACCAGAACCTCTCGACCATGCTCGAGGATTATCCCGAAGACGCCCGCACGGCGATCCGCGCCTATCTGTCCAGCCAGGGCGAGCCGGCAGAAGGGCAATCACTTCCCGTGCTCGAGCGGATTCGCCGGGTGAACTGGAAGACCGACCTCTCGGGCGGTCTTCAGCGGGTTGCCATCGCCCACGGCCTCGCGCCCTACGGCAACGGCAAGGCGCGAAGCTACGTCTGGAACTTCCCCGACCCCGTGCCGATCCACCGCGAGCCCTTGTATACGCCTCGGCGCGACCTGCTTCCGGAATACGCGACCTACGACGACCGTCGCCTGTGGCGTCTGCCGGTCAAGTACATGTCGATCCAGGAGAACGACTACAGCCAGGAATTCCCGATGATCCTGACCTCGGGCCGCTTGGTGGAATACGAGGGCGGCGGGGACGAGACCCGGTCGAACAAGTGGCTGGCCGAGTTCCAGCAGGAGATGTTCGCCGAGCTGAATCCCCAGGATGCCGGCACCGCCGGGATCACCGACGGAGACATGATCTGGGTCGAGACGCCCGAAGGTCGCGTCCGTGTGGCCGCCATGGTCACGCCGCGCGTCGGCCCGGGGACGGTGTTCATGCCGTTCCACTTCGCCGGCTTCTACATGGGCGAGGATCTGACCGATCGCTATCCCACCGGCACGGCCCCCGTCGTCGCGGGCGAAGCCGCCAACACCGCCTGGACCTATGGGTATGACGTCATCACCCAGATGCAGGAAACCAAGGCCACCCTCTGCCGCATCACGCAGGCGTAAGGAGTAACGAATGGCACGCGTAAAATTTCTTTGCGACACCGACCGCTGTATCGAGTGCAACGCCTGTTCCACCTCGTGCAAGAACGAGCACGAGGTCCCTTGGGGCATGGTTCGCCGCCGGGTCGTCACGATCAATGACGGCCAGCCGGGCGAGAAATCCATCGCGATTTCGTGCATGCACTGCACCGACGCACCCTGCGTTGCGGTCTGCCCGACCTCGACCCTTTACCAGACCGATATCGGGGTGGTCCTGCACGACAAGGACAACTGCATCGGCTGCGGCTATTGCTTCTATGCCTGCCCGTTCGGCGCGCCCCAGTTTCCGCGCGCCACGCTGTTCGGCTCGCGCGGGATCATGGACAAGTGTACCTATTGCGCTGGCGGTCCCGAGGAGAATGGCTCGGAGGCCGAGTTCAAGAAATACGGCCGCAACCGCATCGCCGAGGGCAAGCTGCCCATCTGCGCCGAGGTCTGCTCGACGCGCGCGCTGCTGGCCGGCGATGGCGAGGTGATCGGCGAAATCTACCGCGAACGTGTCCTGTCGCGCGGCTTCGGCTCGGGCGCCTGGGGCTGGAAGACGGCCTACTACCCCGAGGAGGCGTAAGCGATGACCATGATGAACGCGAACGACCCCGTCGGGGGCACCGGCAGCTCGCACCACAAGAACCCGCCCAGCTTCCCGGGCTATCGTATCTTTGGCGCCATCGCGGCCCTGATCCTGTTGGTCTTGCTGGCGATCCAGTTCTTCGAGCTGTTCGACAACGACAACCAGACCATCCCCGAGGTCCGCTGGGGCACACCGCCGATTTCGGACGTGCAGACCGGGCTGTCGGGCGTCCAGACCGACGAGATCCTGCGCGAACGGGCGACCTTGCAGGCCGAGCGGCAGATCTATGGCCCCTCGCCCGAGAATGACCGCACCTTCCAGGTCGGCTCGGAAACGCAGTTCCTGACCGAGGAGATCGAGGACCCCTCGCCCTTCCTCACCCGGTCATGGGCGTCGCCGCCCGATGGGGAAACCGCGATGGTCCGCGGCACCGATCGGGTCGAAGGCGTATCGTCGCTGCCCTATGTCGGCGCGGAGGTGTTCGAGCGTCCGTTTGCCCGGGACTGGCGTCTTGGCATGGCCGACATTGCGACGCATCTGGGCGCGCTCGCGATCCTGGGCTTCGCCTTCCTTTTGGCCGCCGTCCTCGCCCTGCGCGGCCGGGTGCCGATCGTTGCGGGCAAGTCAGGCAGCAAGGTCAAGCGCTTCGGATGGTTCGAGCGGATGACCCACTGGATGACCAGCGTGTCCTTCCTTGCGCTGGCGCTGACCGGCATTGTGATCGCCTATGGCGACAGTTTGATCTTGCCCTTCGGGGATGACTTCCTTGGGCAGGCCGGATGGCTGGCCACATGGGGGCACATGATGTTCTTCCCGCCCTTTGCACTGGGCATCCTTCTGATGTTCGTGATGTGGGTGAAGCATAACCTCCCCTCGAAGCTCGATGTCACTTGGCTGAAGCAGGGCGGCGGAATGTTCTCGGACGAGCTGCATCCGTCGGCGCGCAAGTTCAACGCCGGGCAGAAGCTGATTTTCTGGTCCGTGATCCTTGGCGGCGGTCTTCTGGTGTTGACCGGGATCGGCCTGATGTTCCCGTTCTTCTGGACCGGGATCGACGGCATGGCCTGGACGATGCTGATCCATGCGATCATCGCCGTGCTGATGATCGCGGTAATCCTGGGGCACATTTACATCGGCTCTATCGGGATGCAGGGCGCGTTCTGGGCCATGTGGAACGGCGACGTGGATCGTAATTGGGCGGCCGAGCATCATGACCTGTGGCTGAACGAGATCGACAGCAAGAAAGGACCGGCAGAATGATATCCTTCCTGACCGGCGCCGCCGCAGCGGCGGCGCTGGCCGTCGTCATGCTTGTGGGGATGGAAACGCTCTACATCCCGACCGAGCTGAAATACGACGGTCCGAACCTCGAACTGAACGAGCATTTGATCGAGTCCAGCGTCGGCGACACGACCGAGACCGACTGAACTGACCCTACGCACGAAGGGGCGGGCTCTTCGTGATCCCGCCCCTTTTTCATGTGCCCGTGAAACCGTCCCGGTGAGTTTGCCAACACCGGCGGCTCTAGACAGGCCAGGGCGGATCACACCGGAATCATCGCCTTGACCGCGGCGGTGTGCCCTTCCGGTGCCGCCCGTGCAACGGCCGCCAGCCCCTCGATCTCCGTCGTCAGATCCTCGGCGATCCGATCGACCAGCCCCATGGCCAGCGCCTCGGCCGCTCCGATCTTCGCAGCCCCTACCAGGATCATCTTGGCGCGCGCGGGCCCGACCAACGCTGCAAGGCGGCCGGGGTCCGAAGGTTGCGGCAAGTAGCCCATCTTCATCACCGGATAGAAGAAGGACGCCTCTGGCACGGTGATCCGGCAGTCGCAGGCCAGCATCATCCCCATGGCCCCGCCCGCGCATGACCCGTTCAGCGCCGCAAGCGTAAGGCCCGGAAACTTGGCAATGGCGCCCGACACGTCCTCCCACAGGGGCGAGACGGCCAGCCCCGCGCGCGCGGCCTCCAGATCCGCGCCGGCCGAGAACACCTTGCCCGCGCCGGTCAGGATCAGCACGTCCCCTGACGCGCCGCGCACGGCATCCCGAACGGCTTCCAGCATCTCGGCGGTCAACGCATTCGCCTTGTCGGGCCGATCCAGCACGACGCGCAGGACACCCTCGGTCCGCTCAACCCTCACGGTCATACGGGGCGCCTCAGTCGATCAATCCGACCGCGCGGCGGACGCCCTCGTCGCGCAAAGATACCTCGGTCCCGCACAGATCGTCGCCGGCTGCCCCCGCCATCCAGACCAGCGCCTTTGCCGGCCATTCTGGCGGGATGTGTTCGTCCCAGTCCAGCTGCGCCACCGGGTTCACGCCCGATCCCTTGATCTCACGCTGCATCTCGGTCGCGACGGTTCCGGGCGACAGGCCCATGACGCGAAGGCCCTTGCCGCGCATCTCGTGATCGGCGGCCTCGGTCAGCATCTTCGCCCCCGCCTTCGAGGAACAATAGGCCGACCATCCTTCCAGCGGACGATGCGCCGCCCCGGAGGAGATCGTGATGATCGTCCCGCCGCCCTGCGCGATCATCCGCGGCGCCGCGGCGCGCATCCCGTTGAAGACGCCCTTGAGGTTGATATCGATGGCTTGGCCCCATGCCTCGGGGTCCGCCTCGGCCAGCATCGCGATGGGCTGGATCACGCCGGCATTGTTCACCAGAACGTCCAGCCGGCCGAATGCGTCGATGGTCGCGTCGATGGCGGCCTCGATTTCGCGGTAACGCGTGACGTTGCAGGGCACGGCCAGCGCCCGGTCGGCCCCCAGATCTCCGGCGATCTGCGCAATCTCCCGGTCCGAACGCGCAATCAGCGACACCTTCGCCCCGGCCGCCGCGAACGCTTCGGCCGCGGCCGCGCCGATCCCCCGGCTAGCCCCGGTAATCAGAACGACCTTGCCGTCCATATCTGCCATGTCTCCCGTCCCCCTTTGCGATTTCGCGCATTTTGACCGGCATGTGATCGGCTGTCCATGACCCGCCGCCTTGACCGCACCCACCCGGCGACCCATCGTCCGGCAAAGAAACGCGCCCCCGAAAGGCAACAGCATGTCTCCATTCCGCTACCTTCCCCCGCTGGTGTTGTGCCTTGCCGGTGCCCCGGCCTTGGCGGCCGTCACGCCCGAGGCGCTGTGGCAAAGCTGGCAGGATGACGAGGGCGCGATTTCCGCCGTCGGCACCGTCAGCCGGGATGGCGAGACCCTGACCGTCACCGACGCCCGCCTGACGATCGAGGATGTCACGGCCGAGATCGCCCGCCTTGTCCTCAGCCCCGAGGGGGAGGGCACCCGCGCGGGTCTGCCCGACGACTGGCGCCTCGTCAGCGACGATGTCAGCGCCGAGGTCACCGCGCCGGGCGCCTCGCTTCTGGCCACAGGCGACGCGGCCGACCCGGTCTACCGCATGGCCGCGCCGCAGATGACCGTGGCGACGGATATCGACGATCAGCCGGTTACCATCGACATGGTCGGGCTTGCCGGGCTGTTCGCCTCGGACGCGCTGGATCTAGAGGCCGACAGCCTTCGCCTGGTGGCTGACGCGACCGAGGACGGACCCGCCGTCACGGTCGAGCGCACTTCACCTGCCTTCACGCTGGCCGGTCCGATCCAGGCCCTGGCCGATCTGGTCGCAGGCGAAGTGCCCCCCGACGCGGTGATCGAGCTGACATCGACCGAAAGCCTTCAGGTCTTCACCCCGGCGCAAGAGAATGCCGCCACCGTGACGATCCGCTCGGGCGCGACACGCGACGCGGTAGAGATCACGGGCGGGACTCTGGCCGTGCAGCAATCCCTTCAGGATGTCGCGATCGCGGCCGACGGTCCCAGCGTTCCGTTGCCCGACGCCAGCGCGGCCATCGAAAGCGTCGAGCTTGCCCTGACCGGGCCTGCCGCCCCGACCGACGCGCCGGCCCCGTTCTCGGTCGCGATGTCGATGGACGGGCTGACGGCCAGCGAACAACTGTGGCAACTGATCGACCCCGCCGCCGCCCTGTCGCGCAGCCCGGCCAACCTGGCGCTCGAGCTTTCGGGCCAGACCCTGCGCACCGGCACCGCCGAGATGGCGCCCGAACGCGCGGCGCTCGAGGCTTTCCGGCTCGAGGCGTTGGGCGCGGTGCTGATGGGGCAGGGCTCCCTTCTGTTCCAGACGCCGGGCGAAGGCGCGCTCGGCAAGCCCGTGGGCACCTTCTCGTTCACTCTAGAAGGGGCATTGGGCGTGCTGGACCGCCTGGATGAGCTTGGAACCCTTCCCACCGGGGCGCTGATCGGCGCGCGCATGGGTCTTGGCATGTTCACCCGCCCGGGCGAAGGCGACGATAGCCTTGAAAGCACGATCAACATCGGCCCCCAGGGCGCGGTCAGCGTCAATGGCCGGGTGGTGATGCAACTGCCGTAGGCGAGGCGCATCGGACCTCCCAAATTCGTGATCTTGATAATCGACAGCGGCAAGCCATCCGCCTATGGTGGCTTATCCCATGTACGAAAAGCCTATGCCTAAATCATCACTCAAGGCCAGTATCGAGAACAATCCCGTGGCGATGGTCCTGTCCGACCCGAACCTTCCGGACAATCCCCTGATATTCGTGAACGAGGCCTTCGAAGCGGTCACGCTGTACCAGCGCGATGCCGTGCTGGGAAAGAACTGCCGTTTTCTGCAATGCGACGAGACGGATGAGGTTGCGCGCCGCAAACTCCGCGATGCGATTGCGGAAGAGAAGAATGTCACCGCCGATCTGATCAACGAGAAGGCTGACGGAACGCGGTTTCTCAATCGAGTCGTGATCGCGCCGATCCGCGACGATGACGGTAAAGTCCAAGCCTACCTGGGAATTCAGGGTGAAATAGCTGGCACCGAAAAGGAACAAAAAACCTCGGTCGGGGACGAAAGTGAACAGATGCTGGCCGAGTTGCAGCATCGCGTGAAGAACCACCTCTCGATGGTGGTCAGCATGATCCGCCTTCATTCCAGGCGGGAAGTCACGCAGGAATCTTTCGAGGCGCTGAGCCATCGCGTGCAGAGCCTCGCGCTTCTTTACGAAGAACTTTCCCCATCGGGCGCGGTGTCCGGCAATTCCGAGAGCCTTCCTGCGGGCGCCTATCTCAGCCGCGTCGCAAATACGATAGGTGCGCTCGACGGTCGCTCGTCGATCAGGCTGAACGTCGATTGCGACGAGGTCGACCTGCCGATCGAGACCGGGGCGCGCATCGGGATGCTACTGACCGAGTTTCTGACCAACGCCTTCGAACACGCCTTTGCCGGGCGGGACGCGGGGGTCATCCAGGTCAGGTTCCACCGTCAGACACGCGGAAAGCTGCGTTTGACGGTCGAGGACGACGGGGTAGGATTGCCCGAAGGGTCGACCTGGCCGGAAAACGCCCCGTCCATCGAGGATCGCCAAAAGCAGGCGAACGAGAACGAGGCGGACGTTCTGAATACGCGCGGCGGCAAACGGAAATCCGGCGCCGGCGGCAGCATTGTGGGCGCGATGGTCCAGTATCTGGACGGCGATCTGACTGTGACTTCGTCGAAGCATGGAACGATCATCACGCTCGACATTATGCAAGACGCCTAGATCTGGCGGCATGTGTTTTGGGGAGCTGCCGCTGGACCTGTTGCGTGGCCGAAAACCCGGATGCCCTCCATGCGCGTGTTCGGCCCTGACAGGTCGATGGGGGCGGTTTCCAAGATAATACGGAACGCGCCCAAACTCGCTAGGGAAAAGCGACGGTCGAAAATCCCCAATCGCAGTTTCTGCTTCCGTGCCTCGTTCCGCAGGCTCGCGACGTCTTCCGGCAGAAACCAGATCACGCCGTCAGGGTGTCCTTGGGGGCGTCGCCGATATGGGGCGGGAAGGCGGACCATATCATGGTCGGCGATCATCGCACCCGTGTCGCCGTCGCTGCTTGGACCGTTGCACCGGGCGCGCTAGGTCCAGCCCCGGACCAGCCAGGGAAACGCCATCGATGACCGACAGCCTCGCCGACCTCTCAGCCGCCTTGCTCAGCGCCGCGAAGACCGCGGGGGCGGATGCGGCCGACGCCATCGCGGTGCGCGACGCCTCACTCTCTATCGACGTGCGCAACGGGACGCTCGAACAGGCGGAGCGTTCCGAAGGGGTCGAGATTGGGTTGCGCGTCTTGATCGGCCAACGCCAAGCCTGCGTCTCGGCGTCCGACCTGACCCCGCGCACGATCTCGGAGATGGCCGAACGCGCCGTCGCCATGGCTCGCGAAGCGCCCGAGGATCCGGGTGCGGGCCTTGCCGATCCGTCCGAACTTGCGCAGGACGTCTCGGCCGAGGGGCTGGAGTTGGCGGATGACAGCCCCGAACCCGATCCCGCAAGGTTGGAAGAGATGGCCCGCACAGCCGAGGCCGCCGCGCTGGAGATCGACGGCGTCACCCAGGCGCAGGGGGCCACAGCGTCCTGGGGCGACCGCGACATCCATCTGGCCGCGACCAACGGGTTCTCGGGAGGGTACCGGCGGACCGGGGCGTCGATCTCCTGCGTCGCGATTTCGGGGCAGGGCACGAAGATGGAGCGTGAGTATCACGGCGAATCCCGCACCCATGCCGCGGACCTGCCCGACCCGGCCGAGGTCGGGCGCCTCGCCGGCGAACGCGCCGCCGCCATGCAGGGCGCGCGCCGCGCCAAGACCGGCACCTATCCCGTGCTGTTCGACGAACGCATCTCCTCCAGCCTGATCGGTCATCTGCTGATCGCGATCAACGGCACCTCCATCGCGCGCGGCTCGTCATGGGCGCGCGACCTCATGGACCGGCAGGTCCTGCCCGAGGCGTTGTCCCTGACCGAGGATCCGCACCGCAAGCGCATCGCCGGATCCCGCCCCTTCGATGCCGAGGGGCTGGCCACCGCGCCCCGGACCATCGTGGATCGCGGCATGCTGCGCACCTGGACGCTGGACCTGGCCACCGCCCGCAAGCTGGGCCTCACCTCGACCGCGAACGCCTCCCGCTCGCCCTCTGCTCCGCCATCGCCCAGCCTGACGAACGTGACACTGACGCCAGGCGAGACGGACCGCGCCGGCCTGCTGGCGCAGATGGGCACCGGGCTTCTGATCACCTCCTTCATCGGGTCCACGATCAATCCCAACACTGGCGACTATTCCCGCGGAGCCTCGGGCTTCTGGGTCGAGAACGGCCAAATCGCCTATCCGGTGAACGAGATCACCATCGCCGGCCACCTGCCCGACATGCTGCGCCGGATCGTGCCCGCCAACGACGCCCGTCCGCACCTGTCGCGCCGGGTGCCTTCGCTTCTGATCGACGGGATCACCCTTGCCGGCGACTGACCTTGCCCTCTTGATCGACGCGGCCCATGCAGCCGGACAGATCGCGCTGTCCCATTGGCAGCGCGACCCCAAGACCTGGACCAAGACCGACGCCAGCCCCGTCTCGGCCGCCGATCTGGCGGTGGATCTGGCGTTGCGCGACGCCCTGCTATCGGCCCGCCCCGCCTATGGCTGGATGTCCGAGGAAACCCCCGACGACCCCACCCGCCTGCGGGCCGAGCATTGCTTCATCCTCGACCCCATCGACGGCACCCGCGCGTTCCTCAAGGGGGAACCGACCTGGGCTGTCTCCCTCGCCGTGACCACCGGCAGCCAGCCCACTGCCGCCGTCATTCATCTTCCGGCGCGCAATCTTACCTATACCGCGGACGCCACCGGAGCGTGGTGCAACGGCATCCCCCTTCAGGCCTCGACCCATTCCGCACCCGACGGCGCCCGGACCCTTGGCAACAAGGCGGCCTTCGCCACCCATAACTGGGACGGCGTGCCCGCCTTCGACCGCGCCTTCCGCCCCTCGATGGCCTATCGCCTGGCCTGCGTGGCCCAAGGCAAGGCCGACGCCATGCTGACGCTGCACCGCGCTTGGGAATGGGACATCGCCGCGGGCGCCCTGATCGCCGCGTCTGCCGGCGCGGCCGTTACCGACCGCCGCGGCGGTCCACTGCTGTTCAACTCGCCTCAGCGCACCACCGACGGGGTCATTGCCGCCAACCCCACGCTCAGCGCCGCCATCCGCGCCCGGCTGGCCTGAGGGAACCCCTTGCCGCGCAGCCGTGTTGCGATACCGCATGGGGGTGCAATGTTTACACTGGAAGACCGCCACGAAGAAGCCGAGGTCGTCTCGCTGGAGCGGCCCGAGTTGCTGATGTTCTGCGGCCTGATGGGTCTTGCGGGCTGCATCGCGCCGTTCGTGACCATCGTCTGGGGCACCGCGGTGGCAGATCACGACTTCATCGCCGATACGATCAGCGACCTCGCCCGCGGGGATCACAAGCGGATCATGGACGTGGGGTTCTACCTCAACGCCTCGGGTTTGCTGGCCATCGCCATAGCCGCCGCGCATGCGCATCTGGGCAAGGTCGGCTGGACGCTGGGCGTCTTCGCCCTGTCTTTCCTGGCGCTGGTCGTGGTCCTTCTGGGCCTCTGGGACGAGTTCAACGACGTCGGCGGCCCGGGCACCGACATGACCGTCCACACCCAGCTCACGTTCCTTCTGGGCCCGCTCTACCTGATCGGGCCGCTGGTGATGGCCAAGGGGGCGGGGGGCATCTCGCCCACCTATGGTTGGCTCTTCGTCGCCTCCGCCGCGATCTGGGCCCTGTTCGCAGCGGCCTTCAAACTGTCCCCAGATAGCATCGACGGCATCGTCGAGAAGATCGCCATCGGCGGCTCGTTCCTCTGGACCGTCCCCCTGTCCTTCCTCTTCATCGCCCGCGGCTACGAGAAGACCCACAGGGTGACCGGCCGCCGCCAACAGAGTTGACCCGTCCCCCCACCCGGATAGCGTAGGCTGGGGGAAGATGGGGCATTGCCGATGAAAGACACCGACAAGCTGATCGAGGGCTGTGCCGCCCTCGTTATTGGCATGACCGCCGCTGCGATCGGCTCAGCAACGCTCGGGGCAGTTGCCGGGCCCGTCGGACTTCTGATCGCGGGCGGGGCCAGCATCCGCGCACAACTGACCTCCCGGTGCCGCGACCGCCCCGGCAAGCGCGTTATGGCCGCGTTGACCTCCGACAGCGAACTTGCCCCGCACATCCCCGAAGCTGCCGCCATCGTCGGGACTCTGCGCAATGACCTGTTCCGGCAGATCGACACCACCAGCCTTGTATCCCTAACTTGGCACAAGATCCCTGAAGAAATCGCCAAGCCGGTATTGGGATCTCTCGACAGCACCACCAGCGAGGGTGCGCGCCGGGTCGTGGGCCTCGTCTTGACCGAAACCGCGCGGGTACTGACGGAGGATGACGAATTCCGCACCGCTCTGCGCGATGACCGCAGCCTGACGACCCTGCGAGAGGTCGTGGCGGTAAACCAACATGTACTAGTCCTGTTGAGCGAATTGCGGGAGCTCAGGAGCGCTGTTTTCGACCGAGCTGTCGAGGCAGGAGTTCCCGCGGCGGTTGTAATCCGACTGGCAAGACGGATTTCCGCAGATGTGGATGATCCGTATTCCGCGATGGAGGAACTCGCCCGTGCCGTGGAGATCGCCGAACGGGTCGAGCGCGAGGGTCATACACCGTCCAACCACGCGGACTTCGTGGACGAGGTCATGGCCCGCGTCGCCGCCCTTGCCCGAGAGTCGCGCTATGCCGACGCAGGCAACGAGATCGACGCCGCCCTCGCCCGCGACGAGGAGGAAACCCGCGCCCGCCGCACCAAGCTCTTCGACCGCGGGATCGAGGTCGCAACCCTCGACCGCGACCCCGCCCGCGTCGCCGACCTGCTGGTCAAGAAGGGTGATCTGGAGGCGGGCGGGCGCATGTCGCTTGAGAGCATGAATCAGAAGATGCGAGAATGGGGTGTCGACGATCACGCCGATAAAACCAGACTAGAACTAAGCGTTTGTGTTGAACTGGGCCGCGTCTGGAAAGAGCGCGCGAGTGATGTGCAGGAAAAGGTATCGGCGTTGTATAGCTTTGGGTTTGCCTCCCATATTTTGGGGGGGCGTCTCCTAGATCGATTTATTTTAAAGCAGGCGGCCAGCGCCTTCCGCGAAGCCCTCGATGCCGGCAAGTCGTCATTGTCTACTCACGATATAACGGTTTTGCGGTTTCAGCTTGCTCAGACACTAGCTGTAATGGGTGAGCGGGAAGGAGGTGATGAAAACTTCACTGAAGCTTTATCGATATTCAAATCTGTCCAAGAGGAATGGTGTCTCGATGTATTGCCGATTAGATGGTCTGAAGTTGAAGGAAGTATCGCGGGTGTATTGTTTAATATGGGAACTCGAGAGGAAGGAACGTACTTGCTAAGGAAGTCGGAGGTCTCGTTTCGGAAAGCCCTAGCGGTATTGACGCATGATAAGCACCCCGACGTATGGTGCGACTTTCAGATGAATTTAGGAAACGCCCTCTCCGTAATTGGGATTCGCGAAAATCTATCAAACTATCTTGTTAGGGCGGTTGAGGCATACGAGGCGACCCTGAGAGTTAGGACGAGGGAACGGGTTCCAGGCGACTGGGCAATATTGAAGACTAATATGGGAGCGTCTTTGACGGAACTAGGGTATCGCCAGCTAGGGCTTGCCGGTCAAAGAACCCTATACAGGGCGGTCTCGGAGTTGAAGGATGCGCTTACCGTTAATACCCTCGAGAACATCCCGATGGAGCACGCGCGTTCGAGTATGAACTTGGGTCTCGCGTTTGCTGCCATCGCTGCACGCGAGCCGGGCGTGAAAAGCCTTGAGGATGCAATGGCGGCATATCGCGACGCTTTGAAGGTTTGGAGACCTGAGAATTCTCCATTGGACTGGGCAAATGCGTTTGGTTTAGAAGCCTTTGCACTGCATGGTATGGCTCGTAGAAAAAATGATGCTGATCTAGCGGCCAGCGCCTTAAAGCAACTTCAGAAGTCGGTGGATTTTCTGTTACGGTTTGGAAACGAATATTTGGGCGCCAAATTCGCTTCCTCGATTCCAACTTTCCAACGGCTGGTTACCGAGCTCCAGCAAGTGTCCTGACCCCGTCCCGACAGATGCATGACAGATGTCCGGCGCGTGTCCGGCGCAGGCACGACGGAGACCCGGCGCAGGTCCGACACAAGTCCGGCGCTTGCGGGACGGGGGCGGGACGGCCTAGATGGCACCGAAAGGAGACATCCCATGACCCAACGCCTGCATCTCGTCTTCGGCGGAGAGCTTGTCGATCCCGCCCAGAACGCGTTCAAGAAGGTCGACGACATCCATATCGTCGGCATGTTCCCCGACTACGCAAGTGCCTACGACGCCTGGAAAACCTGGGCGCAAAAGACCGTCGACAACGCGCATATGCGCTATTACATCGCGCATCTTCATCGCCTCCGGGACGAGGAGACCGCCGCCTCTCCGACCGAGGAACTGGGCTGAGGGCACCGGGGTTGCCCGACTTCTCCCTCACCCTTCTGCGCCACCGTCTCTCGGCCCGCACCCAGTCCCGCCGCCCCTCCATGGCGCGGCGGGCGCGACCCGAGGGGCGGCTTATGTGGTTGCATTTGGGGGAGAATTTTGACCCGACCGGTGTCTGCATCGCGGTCGAACGGCTGCGCGAACGGCACCGGGATCTTCGGGTTCTGATCACGGGGGACCAAGCCGATGGCGGCCTGATCGACGCCCCGCCCTCGGACACCGTCCCGTCCGTGCGCGCGTTCCTGGACCATTGGCGGCCCGACATCGCCCTGTTCGCCGGTAACGACGTTTTCCCCATGCTCTGGTCCGAAGCGCTGGCGCGCGGCATCCCCCTGATCGCGGTCGAGGTCGATACGACCCGCCATGCCGCCGCCATGATCCGGCAGATGCGGGGCTTCGATGCCATCCTCGCGCTTGAGCCCGATCTGCGACTGGATCCCGTGATCGAGGTGACCGGCCCCCTGTCGACCACGCCGCTTCTGCCCCATGCGGACCGCGCCGAGATCGAACGGATGCACGAAGCCTTCGGCAACCGCCCCGTCTGGCTGGCACTGGGGGCCATGGCGGACGAGACCGAGGCCATTCTGCAGGCCCACGCGCTGGCATCCCGGATGACCCACAGGCTGTTGCTGGTGCTGGATGTCGACGATGCCACCGCCACGTCGCGGTTGCGCGACGGTGGGTGGCGCTGGGTGGATCGGGATGCGGATGGCGTTCCGATAGATGCACAGGTCCTGCTGACGGAATTTGGGACTGAGGACGGACTTTGGCTTCGACTGGCGCCGGTGACGTTCATGGGCGGCACGCTCTCAGGCGATGGCCCTTCCCTCGATCCGCTGGCCATGGCGTCCCTGGGCACGGCGCTTCTTGCAGGGCCGCAGGGGGCAGATGTCGCGAGCATGTCGCGCCTGACGGCGGTCGGTGCGGTCCGGAGCATTCAGGATTCCGCGACCCTCGGCACCGGGGTCGAGAGCCTTCTGAACCCCGAGGAGGCCGCGGCCATGGCTCATCGCGGCTGGTCGGTTACCAGCGAAGGTGCGGAAGCGACGGCGCAGTTGGTCGATCTTCTGGACGATACGCTGGCGGGGATCCCGGTCTGATGCGCGCGCCGAAGTTCTGGTTTCGGCCCGCCGATGCGCCGGGGTTCGCCGCGCGCGCCTTGTCGCCCCTCGGGCATCTTTATGCGACGGCGACCGCGGCCCGCTTGCGAAAGTCGGGCTTACGCCTGCCGGTCCCGGTCATCTGTGTGGGCAACCTGAATGTCGGGGGGACCGGAAAGACCCCGACCGTCATCGCCCTGTTGCAGATGCTGGCCGACCGCGGCGCCGCGCCGCACGTCGTCTCTCGCGGATATGGCGGGACGCTGAAAGGCCCCCACCTGGTCGATCCGCGACGGGATACTGCCGCTGATGTAGGGGATGAGCCGCTGATCGTTGCGAATTTCGCCCCCGTACACGTTTCGCGGGATCGCGCAGCCGCCGCGAAGGCCGCCGTGGAAGGCGGGGCGGACGTCATCGTGATGGATGACGGCTTTCAGAACCCGGCCCTTCGCAAGGACCTTTCGATCCTGGTCGTGGACGCCGAAACCGGCTTTGGCAACGGGCGTGTGGTCCCGGCAGGGCCCCTTCGGGAGGGGGTGTCGGCCGGTATGGGGCGCGCGGACCTTCTGCTGTCCATCGGGTCCGCAAATGCCCAGCAGGGTTTCGACGCGGCATGGGGCGCACAAATTCCTTGCGCGCGTGCGACGGGTCGGCTGTCCCCGATCCGGACAGGCATGCCCTGGGACGGCCTGCGAGTTCTGGCGTTCGCCGGGATCGGCCGCCCGCAAAAGTTCTTCGACACATTGAACGGGGTGGGTGCCAATGTCGTCGCGGCGCGAAGCTTCGACGACCACCAAGTCTATTCCGACACGATCCTGGCGCGGCTGACGCGAGAGGCGCGAGAGGCAAACGCGCAGCTCGTCACAACGGAAAAGGACGCGGTGCGTCTGCCCGCGTCCTTCCGTCCGTCCGTCCTGACGGTCCCCGTTCGGCTGGAGTTCGATGATCCGGCGCCGGTGCTGGCAGCGCTGGACCGGATCGGGATTTAGCCTTCCCCGCCGAGCTTCTCGTCCAGAATGCGTTGGAACTCGGAATAGCTCATATTCGAGTATTTCTCGCCGTCGATGACGAAGCTGGGCGTAGATGTGATGTCGTCAGCCTCGGCGTTCTGCTGGAAGTTGGCGTAGAGCGCTTCGGCCTTCGCACCGTCCGACAGGCAGGCATCAAGCTGTTCCTCGTCCAGGCCGGCGGTCTTGCCGATGGTCTTGAGGTTCGACGCGATCTCGGCAGGCTCGCCTTGGGTCCATTCGCGCTGCCGCTCGTAGATCAGGTCGGCGATGCCGAAGAAGCGGTCTTCCGATCCACCGCACCGGGCGACCATGCTGGCCCAAAGGCCGTAGCGGTCGAAATAGACGTCGCGATAGACGAACTCGATCTCGCCCGTGTCGATGTAGTCGGCCTTGAGCTGCGGGAAAACGTTGTCGTGGAAGTCACGGCAATGCGGGCAGGTGAAGGACGCGTATTCGATGACCTGAACCGCGGCGTCCTCGTTGCCTAGCGTCATCTCCTGGATCTCGACATCCGATGCCTCAGCGGTGGCCTCGCCCTCTTGCGCCTGGGCCGGGGTGAACGGCGTCATCGCGGGATTGTCGCCCGGGCCGGACAGGTACCAGATACCCCCTGCGGCAACGGCGGCGGTGGCGGCGAGGGTCGCGATCTTGTTCATGATTGTTCCTTCTTGGTGCTGGAGGCGAGGACGTTCGAGCCCAGGCGTTCGAGGGCGGCGCGCAGGCCGGGGTCGCCCACCTCGGGAACCGAGACGGCCGGGGCCGCCGTGGTCTTCGGCGGCGGGGTATAGGAGGATGCGGGTTCGGCAAAGCCCGTCGGGGCGGTCTGGGTGATGTGGACGCGGCGGATCGCCTGATAGCCGTAGCAGGCGTTCACCTTCTCGCGCAGTTTCTCCTTCTGCATCTGAAGCATGGGGGCCTGCGCGCCGGTGGTCAGAACGGTTAGCGTCGCCCCCATCCCCCCGCGCGAGAACGAGACATCGACGGGGCGGCAGATCGACGCGATATCCTGCCCCACGACCTCGGCCCAGCGAGTCAGAAGGCGCGACACGGCGAACCCGCGGCTTTCACCGACCTTGCGGACGTCACGCTCGATCAGTTGGGCGGCGCGGACTGCCCCCTTGCGAAACGTGCGGCGATGTGGCGACTGGTTTGCACTCATGCGGCCAATCTAGGCATGTGCGCCACAGGGGGAAGCCCCGCCCTGATCAGGAAGCATAAAAGATGCGTGACGCCTCCGTCTCCGAAAGATTGCTGGACTGGTACGACGGACACGCCCGCGACCTGCCCTGGCGCGTGGGGCCCGCCGCGCGCCGGGCGGACGAACGGCCCGATCCATACCGTATCTGGTTGTCCGAGGTGATGCTTCAGCAGACGACCGTGGCGGCGGTGAAGGCCTATTTCCAGCGGTTCACGACCCTTTGGCCCACGGTCGGGGATCTGGCCGCGGCCGAGGATACCGCTGTCATGGGGGAATGGGCCGGTCTTGGATACTATGCCCGCGCCCGCAACCTGTTGAAATGCGCGCGCATCGTGGCGGGGGACCTGGGCGGTCATTTTCCGGATACCCGCGAAGGTCTGGCGGGGCTGCCCGGTATCGGCCCGTATACCTCGGCGGCTATCGCATCCATCGCGTTCGATCGCCCCGAAACGGTTGTCGACGGGAATGTCGAGCGTGTGATCTCGCGCCTTCATGCGGTCGAGACGCCCCTGCCGGCGGCAAAGCCCGAACTGACGGCGTTGGCGGATGCGCATACGCCGCAGGTGCGGCCCGGGGATTACGCCCAGGCGATCATGGACCTGGGGGCGACGATCTGCACGCCGCGCAGCCCCGCTTGCGGGATATGTCCGCTGATGGACATGTGCGTGGGACGGGCCGAGGGGATCGCCGCCACGCTTCCCCGCAAAAGCCCGAAAAAGGCCAAGCCGGTGCGGCGGGGCGTCGTCTATGTCGGGCGTCGGGCCGATGGGGCATGGCTGGTCGAAACGCGCCCCCAAAGCGGGCTTCTGGGGGGCATGCGGGGCTGGCCGGGGTCGGACTGGGCCGAAGCGGTCCCCGATCATGCTCCACCCGCGGACGCCAAATGGGCCGAAGCCGGAGAAGTGCGCCACACTTTCACGCATTTTCACCTTATCCTCGACGTGATGATCGCGGACGATCTGAAGGAGCCGCGACGAGGGCGGTTCCTGCCATCGGCGGAGTTTCGTCCATCCGACCTGCCGACCGTCATGCGCAAGGCGTTTGACCTTGCGTCAGGACAGCTCGGCACCGTTGAGCAACAATCGAACGGATCGGTATGATGACACGGCAAGGAGGCATCGCATGACCCACATTTCGCAGGCTCTGCCCTTCTGGTTGTCATTGCTTTTGGTGCCCGTCGTGATCCTCGCGGCGGCGCTGGGCGGATGGTGGGTCCTTCTGGTGCCTGCCGCGACGTGGTGGCTGTTTTCGATCATCGACAGTTTCGCCGGCCTGAACGAGGCCAATGCCGATCCAACGACACCCGACACGCAACTGTTCTGGTATCGTCTTATCACGCTGATCTGGCTGCCGATCCAGGTTGCGCTGACCTACGGGTTGATCTGGTATGTCCAACAGTCCGATCTGGGTACGGCCGAGGCCATTGGCCTGTTCTTCGGCGTCGGCGTCCTGTCGGGGACCATCGGCATCAACTACGCGCACGAACTGATGCACCAGCGGAACCGGGCGGAACGGTGGTTGGCGGACCTTCTGCTGGCCATGGTCTTCTATTCCCATTTCCGGTCCGAGCATCTTCTGGTCCATCACCGGTATGTCGGGACCGGCCGCGACCCCGTCACCGCGCGCTACAACGAGGGGTTCCACCGCTTCTATCCCCGTGTCCTGCAGCAAAGCCTGGTCTCGGCGTTCCGGGCCGAGGGCGCGATGCAGCAGCGCCGGGGCCGGCCCTGGTGGCATCGCACCAACCCGTTCTGGAAATACTGGGCGCTCCAAGCAGGGTTCCTTCTGGCTGCGTTCCTCATCGGCGGGTGGGCCGGCGTGGGGCTTCTGCTTTTCCAGGCGGGGGTCGCGATCTGGCAACTGGAACTGGTCAACTACGTCGAACATTACGGGCTGACGCGGAAATACCTCGGCGACGGCAGATACGAGCATGTGCGGCCCCGGCATTCGTGGAATGCCAGTCACAAGGCCTCGAACTGGCTATTGATCAATCTGCAGCGGCATTCCGACCATCATTACAAGCCCGACCGCCGTTTCCCGCTTTTGCAGACCTATTCCAGTACCGAGGCCCCGCAACTGCCCGCGGGCTATCCCGTGATGACCGTAGCCGCGATGATCCCCCCGTTGTGGAAGCGGATCATGAACCCGAGGGTGAAGGCGTGGCGGCGGCAGTTCTATCCTGAGATCAAGGATTGGCACCCCTACAACAAGGCCCTGAACCCGGCACCGCGCTAGGCTTGGTGGGTGTCGCAGAAGTAGGATGTGCGGCCGCCCACCTTGCGTTTGACGATCGTCCCGTCGCAAACGGGGCAGTCCGCCCCTTCAGTCCGGTTCGGGATCAGCCAATCGCCGGGCAGCTTGCTGTAATCCATGTCCGTCGCAGCCACCGCTTCCAGAACGCGGGGCATCTTGTCATGGAGGGCGTCCAACCGGTCACCGTCCAAGTCCGCGGCCTTGGCCGTTGGGGATGTGCCGGTCTGGAACAATATCTCGTCCGACCACAGGTTGCCGATACCGGCCAGCTTCTTCTGGTCCATCAATGCCGATTTGACCGCCCCGCGTGTGCCGCCGATCACATCCCGGAACGCCTCGCGACTGATCTCCAGGGCATCGGGCCCGTAGCCCTCGTCTCGTATGAAGGTCTCGGGGTCGTCGATCACGTGGACCCAGCCCAGCTTGCGGGGGCAGCGAAAGGCAAGCCGACGGTCGCCCTCGAACGCGATGATCAGCTTGCGGTAATCCGGTGTCTTTCCCCCATCGTCATAGGGGCGGAGCGATCCGCTCATCCCAAGGTGGACGGCGATCCAGGGGCCCGTCTTCGAGCCCGCGAAGATCAGTTTGCCGTGGCGGCGGGTTTCGGTGAACTGATGTCCGACCAGACGTTGGCGCGCATTGCCGCCCGGAAGCGTGATGTATTGGACGTCGTCGCCGGCCTCGACGCTGACGATGGTACGGTTCAAGCACATCGCTTCGACGCGGCGCCTGTTCGCTTCGGCTTCGGGTAATTCGGGCATCGGCACCTCCTGCCCCCGGAAATGGGCAGGGTGACGGGTTCGTTCCCTCCGCCCTGGCCGCAACCCGGGCCGCGCGTCAATTTGCGCCTTCGATTTCCGACGGATCACCGGTGATGGGCGATCTTGCCCAGCGACGTGCGCGGTGCTTTGGTACGCGCATGCGCAGCCTTCTGATTTTCCTGAGCCTACTCGCCGCCAATCCTGTCGCGGCCGATCCCGTCCCAATCGACGAGACGGGCTTTCCAAGCCATGGCGCGGAGGAGGTCGAGCTGGGGAAGTTGCTGTTCTATGATCCCATCCTGTCGGGCAATCGCAGCGTCAGCTGTGCGACCTGTCATCACCCTAGGTTCGCGACGGGCGACGGAATTGCCCTGGGTCTGGGGGATGGCGGCGTGGGGCTTGGGCCCGACCGGCAGGCCGATCCCGAGAACCTGCCAGAGCAGCGGATCCCGCGCAACGCGCCGGCGCTGTTCAACACCGGCCACCGGGATGTGACGGTGATGTTCGCCGACGGCCGGATCGAGGCGGATCCCGACCGACCCTCTGGTCTTCGGACCCCGCTGGAGGAAGAGATGGTAGCGGGTTTCGACAATCTGTTGTCCGCGCAGACCATGTTTCCGGTGCTGTCCCCGGACGAGATGGCGGGGCACTACCAGGAAAACGACGTCGCCAAGGCGGTGCGGCAGGGTCGCCTGACCGGCGATGGCGGTGCGTGGGACATCATCGCGGGCCGCGTTGCGGACATTCCCGAATACCGCACCCGTTTCGCGGCGGCCTATCCGGACATCGCGTCCGGGGGGCGTATCGCGTTCACCGACATCTCGAACGCCATATCTGCGTTCGTCAGCGCGGAATGGCGGTCCGACGACAGCGCTTTCGACCGGCATCTAAGGGGGGAAGGCGCGCTGGAGGACGAAGCGCTTGCGGGGATGGAGCTGTTCTTCGGCGATGCGGGGTGCGCATCCTGCCATGACGGGCCCTTCCTGTCGGACCAAGAGTTTCACGCGATGGGCGCGCCGCAGCTTGGCCCCGGCAAGGCCGAGCGGTTCGAGAGCCACCAGCGTGATGTCGGGCGCATGCGGGTCACCGGCCGGACCGAGGACGCGTACGCCTTCCGCACGCCAATGCTGCGCAACGTCACCAGGACCGGACCTTGGGGGCATGCAGGCGGCCATGCCGACTTGCGCGAATTCCTGCGCGATCATGCCGAGCCGTTGGCCGCCAGCGACCGGTATACGCCCGACGTCGCGTTGCCGCCGCTGGCGGGGGCCAAGCCGGATTGGGCGATCTGGTCGGATCCCAAGGAACGCGGGGCGATCCTGTCTGCCGTCAAACGTCAGCCGCATCCGCTGGATGAGCGGGTTCTGGACGCGTTGATGGCGTTCCTCGCCGCGCTCGACGATGAAACCGCGCTTTCCGGGCGCATGGGGATCCCCGAGACGGTGCCGTCGGGCCTGCCGATCGACCGTTAGCCTTGCGGGGCGTGGAAGGTGTTCGCCGGTACCGTTTTCCACGCGCCCTTGCGCCCGTCTGGCCAGATCACTCGGATCTGCGCTGACGTCGCATCCCCCAGCCCGAAATGGATGGAACCCGCCTGCCCACCGGCGTGACCGCCACCCACGGTGATCTCGCGCGCCTGGCGGACCGGCCCGGCGCGAAGCTCGATCCAAGCGCCGACGGCTTGGGTGTTCGGGCCGTCCATAGCGGGTTGAACCTTCAGCCAGTTGCCCGCCGGGCTGGTGTTCTGCCACAGCCTCAGAGGCGCGCGGCGGGCCGATACAACGAGGTCCAGCCGCCCGTCGCCATCGAAATCGGCCAGCGCCGCCCCGCGAGACCGGGCGTCGTCGGCGATCCCCGCGGCGGCGCCTGCTTCCGTGAACCGGCCATCGGCAGTCTGCATCAGCAAGTTGTTCGGGTCGTGCATCGCGTTCGACGGCATCTGGTCCACGTTGCCCTTGGCGATGAACAGGTCGAGGCGGCCGTCATTGTCCACGTCCCCGAATTCGGCGTGCCACCCGGTGGACGGGCGGCCGTCGTCGCCCTGGTAAGGGCGTTGGGCGGCGGTGCCGACCTCGTACGGGGCATTTTCCCAGGTCTTGCCATCGTTGAACTGCAATAGCTGATCGCCCATGGAGGTCAGCATGACCTCGGGCAGGCCGTCGCCGGTGATATCGGCGCTGGCGATCCCCATGCCCCACAGGGAGACCTTCTTCCACCCGTCCGCTTCGGTCCGCGGTTCAAGCGGAGATAGGCGCCACATCTCCTCGTATCCGCCGGTCAAATAATAGTGCCGGTCGTTCGAGATCCTCAGTTCGGGCGTCCCGCTGCGTTGCCAGTCCGAGATCAGCATCGACAGCGCGCACCATCCGGGTGCGATCGGTCTGGGCGCACCGTAGCCCGTGCCTTTTGGGCGATAGAGGGCGTTGTCGTCACACGCGCCGAACGGACCATCGGAGTCGGTGCGATCCACGTAATTGCCGATGGCGAGTGTAGGTAGTTGGGCTTCCCCCTCCCACGTGGCCGAGAACGCGGTCGACCACGCGGTGCCGCCGTCGAAGCCCCATTCGGCACTGGCATCGCGGAACCCGCAATCGCCGTCGCCCTTCAGAAGGAGGTTCGCGCCCACCCGCAGCACCACAAGATCGAGAATCCCGTTTCCATCGATATCGAGAGGGTAAAGGCCGGTGACGCCCGTCAGATCCGACATTTGGCCTTCGGTGAACCGGATCGCGCCCCCCGGCCCTTCGGTGGCATTCACGAAAAGACGGGCGGGCGTCTCGCCCCCGGCGGCGGCGATGTCGGGACGGGTATCGCCGTTGCAGTCCAGCACGGCAACGCCGCCGCCGACGAAATGCTCCCACCCGCCGGAATAGACGTGCTCGACTGGGAACGCATCGGGACGGACCGTGAAGGACGGGTCGGCCTGCGCGGCAAGCGGCAGAATTGCCAGGGCGAACGCCAGCCTCATGCCACATCTTCCCGGACGAGGCCCAGCTCGGTCTCGGTAATACGCGAGAGTGCGAGCGCGCCGGCGCCGTATGCCCACAAAAGGTCGCCCCATTCATGTATGACCAGGGGGGGCAGGGGTTGCCCGGAATCGATGGTAAAGGCCTGCATCTCGACCAGCAGGTCCTGCGTGTTCAGCCAGTCGAAGCGCCGCTGGCCGCCGGACAGGATCAGAAGCGGAGGGTCGAACAGGTTGATGACGGTCGACAGCCCGGCGGCCAGATGGTGGCGGGCGCGGTCGAAGATAGACTGTGCAACTTCGTTTCCAGACGCGGCGGCTGTTTGCAGGGCGTCGATCAGTTCCGGGACCGGTTGCGTATCCTCGATCTGCAAGTTCAACGCGGCATAGGCTTCCCGCGCGATGGCATAGTCGGCCAGATACGCCTCGAGGCATCCGCGCTGGCCGCAACGGCAGAGGGCGCCGTCGATCTGAACCTTCGTATGACCTAGTTCGGGGCCCACGCCGTTTGCCCCCCGAAAGACGCGGTGATCGAGGACCATGCCCATGCCGACCCCCTGTTCAATTGTCACGACGGCGAAATTCGCGCGGTCGCGCCCCTTGCCGAACCACAGTTCGGCCAGCGCGACGAGGTTGGCGTCATTGTCCACGGCGACCGGAACGCCGATCCGTTCGGTCGCGATGCGGGCGAAGTCGATGTCCCGCCCGTCCAGCGCCCAGGACCAGTGCACCCGCCCAGAAGCATGATGGACGAAGCCGGGCACCCCCACGCCGACCGCGCCCAGGTCCCGACGCGTTCGGCCTACGTCGCACAGCATCTTGTCCACCATCGCGGTAATCGTCGCGAGTTGTGCGTCGACATCCGTTTGCGGCGCAGACGATCGGTGCCGGATGGAGGTCAGTTGCTGCCCGGCAAAGTCGAGCAGGATACCGGTGCTGTCGCGCGACGACAGCTTGATGCCGGCTACGATGAACGCTTCGGGGCGCACGGCGAGGCCGACGGGGGGGCGACCGCGGATACTGTTCGCCGCGCTGCGTGAAACGGGGGACTCGCATAACAGCATGCTGTCGATCAGCGCCCCGGTCAGGGTGGATACGGTTCCCGGAGATATTCCGAGGTCACGGGCAACTCGCGCCCGCGAGACCGGGCCAGATGCCCGGACATAGTCGAAGATTTGCAACTTCAGGGGGCGCGAAGGATCGGGGCCAACGATCAGCGGACCGCAGACGGAGTCGCCCTCTTCCGCAATATCGGCGGCCATTTCGTTCCCTCCCCGAACAAATAGACCCACGGTTTTTATGCTGCGGCGCAAAATAAGTCTGTTGCAGGCGCAGCATGTCGCGAGAATACGCGGGCGTTCATTCCGATTGCAAACATTAAGTTTGACAGGCGAATTAAAACAGGCAACATCTTTGCCAGCCGGATCGACCTGAGTCCGGATCGTTCTAGGGAGGAATTGATGCAAAGACGCACTCTGCTCGCCGTGGCTCTTTCGGCCACCTGTCTGACCCCGGCCGCCTTCGCGCAGGACGGGCCCACCGTTGGCGTAAGCTGGTCCAACTTCCAGGAAGAGCGTTGGAAGACCGATGAAGCCGCGATCCAGGCCGCCCTTGAGGAAGCCGGCGCCGAATACATCTCGGCCGACGCGCAATCGTCGTCCTCGAAGCAACTTTCGGACATCGAGTCCTTGATCAGCCAGGGCGCCGATGCCCTCATCATTCTTGCGCAGGACAGCCAAGCGATCATTCCCGCCGTCGAGCTGGCCGCGAACAACGGTATTCCGGTCGTCGGCTATGACCGTCTGATCGAAGACCCCCGGGCCTTCTACCTGACCTTCGACAACATCGAGGTCGGCCGGATGCAGGCCCGCGCGATCCTCGAGGCACAGCCCGAGGGCAACTATGTCATGATCAAGGGCTCGCCCACCGACCCGAACGCCGACTTCTTGCGTGGCGGTCAGCAGGAGGTCCTGCAGGACGCGATCGATGCCGGTGACATCACCATCGTCGACGAGGCCTATACCGACCAGTGGCTGCCCGCCAACGCGCAGCGCAACATGGAGCAGATCCTGACGGCGAACGACAACAACGTCGATGCGGTCGTGGCCTCGAACGACGGCACGGCGGGTGGTGCCGTGGCGGCTCTCCAGGCGCAGGGCCTCGACGGGATCCCGGTGTCGGGTCAAGACGCGGACTTCGCCGCTCTGAACCGTATCGCGCAGGGCACGCAGACCGTGTCGGTCTGGAAAGACAGCCGAGACCTTGGCCGTCGCGCTGCCGAGATCGCCCTGTCGATGGCGGACGGCACCGAGATGAGCAACATCGAAGGTGCGGAAGAGTGGACGTCGCCCGGTGGCACGACGCTTTGGGCCGAGTTCCTCAACCCGGTGCCGATCACCCAGGACAATCTGGACGTCATCGTCGATGCCGGCTGGATCAGCCAGGAAGAGCTGTGCCAAGGCGTCGAGAACGGCCCCGCACCCTGCAACTGATACAACCTGTCTTTGTCCCGGTGCGTGGTTTGCGCGCCGGGACATTTCCTATTTCGGAGTGAAGTGATGGCCGACGCGAGCGCCTCCGGCACGTCTTCGAAGCGAAAATCCCTTTTCCAGACGCTTGAAGTCGATACGCGCCTTCTGGGAATGGTGGGCGCCTTCGTCGTCGTTTGCCTGATGTTCAATTTCCTGACGGACGGGCGTTTCCTGACGCCGCGCAACATCTTCAATCTGACGATCCAGACCGTCAGCGTGGCCATCATGGCCACCGGCATGGTCTTTGTGATCGTCACCCGCCATATCGACCTGAGCGTTGGGTCCTTGCTGGCCACCTGTTCGGCGATGATGGCGATGACCCAGACGGCCATCCTTCCCGGGCTGGGCCTCGACTTTGGAAGTCCGCTTATCGCGCCCCTGGCGATCCTGGTGGGCGTCGCGACGGGTGCGGTCATCGGGGCCTTCCAAGGATACCTGATCGGCTATCTGGCGATCCCGGCCTTCATCGTTACGCTGGGCGGCCTTTTGGTCTGGCGAAACGTCGCGTGGTATCTGACGAACGGTCAGACCATTGGCCCGCTGGACGAGACCTTCCAGCTTCTGGGCGGGATCTCCGGCACCATGGGCGAGACCGGAAGCTGGATCCTGGGCGTGATCGCCGTGATCGTGGCAGCCGTTGCCATCTGGGGCGCGCGGCGTGCACGGATTGCTCACGAGTTCCCGGTCAAGCCGATCTGGGCCGAATTCGCCCTGATGATCGTCGCAGCAGTCTTGATCCTTGGTCTGGTCGCGACCCTGAACGCCTATGAAGTTCCCGAGCGGGTTCTTGCGCGGCAGTTCGAGGCGCAGGGCCTGACCGTACCCGAGGGCTATACCCAAGGCTATGGCGTGCCCTACTCGGTCCTGTTGCTGATCGCCGTGGCTGTCGTGATGACGGTGGTGGCCCGCAAGACCCGTTTGGGGCGGTATATCTTCGCGACGGGCGGCAATCCGGATGCGGCCGAGCTGTCGGGGATCAACACGCGGATGCTGACGGTCAAGGTCTTCGCGATCATGGGTGTCCTTTGCGCGCTGGCTGCGCTGGTGGCATCGGCCCGACTGTCCTTTCATTCCAACGATATCGGCACGTTGGACGAACTTCGCGTCATCGCGGCCGCGGTCATCGGCGGAACGGCCCTGGCAGGGGGCATGGGCACGATCTATGGGGCGATCCTGGGCGCGCTGATCATGCAGTCATTGCAGTCGGGAATGGCCATGGTCGGCGTTGACGCGCCGTTCCAGAATATCGTGGTGGGCGGGGTCCTGGTCCTCGCCGTGCTGGTGGACATCGTCTACCGCAAGCGTACGGGAGCAAAATGATGGTGGACCGAAGTGGCACCCCCCTTGTCGAAATGCGCGACATCTCGGTCTCTTTCGGCGGAATCAAGGCGGTCGATCACGTCAGCATCGATCTTTTCCCCGGCGAGGTCGTGGGCCTTTTGGGCCATAATGGGGCGGGCAAGTCGACGCTGATCAAGTGTCTGTCTGGGGCATACCGGCAGGATACCGGCGATATTTTCGTCAACGGCGAGAAGGCGAATATCGAGAATCCGCGCGACGCCCGGGATTACAATATCGAGACGATCTATCAGACGTTGGCTTTGGCCGATAACCTAGATGCCGCGTCGAACCTGTTCCTTGGGCGCGAACTGACCACGGGGCTGGGATTCGTCAACGATGCCGCGATGGAGGCGGAAACGCGGAAGATCATGGGGCGGTTGAACCCCAATTTCCGCAAATTTGCATCGCCTGTCAGCGCTTTGTCGGGCGGGCAGAGGCAATCGGTCGCCATCGCGCGCGCGGTCTATTTCGAGGCGAAGATCCTTGTCATGGACGAGCCGACGGCCGCCCTGGGTCCGCAAGAGACGCAAATGGTGGCGGAGTTGATCCAGGAGCTGAAGAAGGACGGTCTGGGGATCTTCCTGATCGACCACGACGTCCACCAGGTTAAGCGTCTGTGCGATCGCGCGGCCGTCATGAAGAACGGCGAACTTGTCGGGATCGTGGATGTCGATGACGTCTCGACCGACGACTTGCTGGCGATGATCATCGCCGGGAAGAAGCCGGAACATCTGGCGGCCTGACCCCGCAGGGTTCACCATGGCCGGGTGTTGCGTAGTGCTGTGCCCGGCCGTTCGGTGCGCCGAGATTTGCGAAACCTTCGCGTCTTAGACCCTTTCCAGCGGCTGCACGGGGCATGTCGCATGCGAAGAGGGTTTATCATGGCCGACCGATTTTCTAATCATGCATCCGGTTTGTCGTCGCCCCCGGGCGGTGTGGATGCAATTACCCCCAGTGATACGACCGACTTGGCGAATGTCACACGCGGCCTGAACGTATCGGGCAGCGGTGTCGTTCGCGTGACCACCGTTCTGGGCACGACCGAGACCGTGTTCGTCGCAGCGGGTGTGGTCTTTCCGATCCGGGCCACGCGAGTCTGGGCGCAGGGTACCGACGCGACGGGGATCCGCGGCCTCTACTAGGTCACACCGTTCGATTCCCAACACTTGATCCCATTCTTGCCGGAGTCTTCTCATGGAACTTGCCATCGGGGCCGGGCTGTCGACCTGTGCCGCATCGCCGTCCGCCCTGTCTGGGCTGGCATATGCCCCGCCAATCACGATCGACGCGCTGGCGCAGCCCGTGATCGTGTTCGATTCCGGTGCGGCCAGGGGGGAGAATACGGCCGATATTCCACTTTCAGGGCAGGCAAACGCCCCCGATGGCGCCGAGGTTCAGGCCCGACTGGTTCGAACCCAAGATCGTGGGGAGGTCCATCCGTGGGTGCCGATCGGTGCCGTCGAGGGCGGCCATTGGTCGGGAACCTATCCCGGGGCGATGCGGCATGAGGGGCGATTGAAGGCCCAGGTGCGGGTGTCTGGGAAGGCCGGGACCGCCGAAGTGGGTGACATTCTGATCGGACATGTGGTCTGCCTGATCGGTCAGTCCGAGGACAGCCGGATGTTCGATCCCCTCTTCGACGATCGCAGGTGGCAGTCCGTTCCGCAGTTCGATGACGATTGCCTGTTCGTGGTCACCCGCGATCATCGCGGCCCGAGAGGGTACGCGGAACTGGGGGTCGTCCCGGTCCGGTCAGGCTCACCGTTCACGGCGGCCCTGGCCCATATTGCAAAGATCCTGTCCAGCAATGCACCGGGCGAGACGATTCTGATCGTCGACGGGACGATGGCGGGGACAAGCCGGACGGCGCTGGTCGACGATACGAACTATGCCCGCGCCTGGACCGCCACGTTGGCCGAGGGTGTGGACCTTGTCCGCTCGTGGGGATCGGATGTGGGGGTCGTCATGGACAGCTGGACGGCGGCTGACAGTGCCCCGGGCGACAACTTCGCGACGCGGTTCTATCCGTTTTATAGCGGGCTGCGCCGTGACGGCTCGACGTTCCCGGCCGGCGGTACGATGAGCGACGGCGGAACCGACTATCGCATCGATCATTTCCTGTGGGATCTGTCAGGAGCTGACCGCCCCGAGGCTTTGTTTCGTTCGGACGTGACGAAGCTGGCGTTCCACGGTCCCCATCGTTTCGAAGACTTCTCGATGGATTCCACCGGGGGATACGTGCCGGGATTGCGCGACCAGAAGCAGGATACGCGTGTGTCGATTCGCGGAATGGTCACCGACCCAGCGCTGGGTCCCATCATGCGCCCGAAGGGCCCGGAGATCGTCCTCTACCAGAACGGATCTCCTACCACTGTGACAGAATGGGTCGGGACGCGGTATGCCGACGGCTTCGATCCGAATCCGGACACCTGGCGCAACTGGACCGATTTCGCCCACCCCTCGACCCACAGCGACGACGGTTTGCCCGCCCGTGCCCGCCATACAGCGATTGCCGCGTTGCACGCTTTGGGGCGGGTGACCGATGAGGTTCCGCGTTTGAACCGGGCGTTCTGGCGTTCTGATTATGCCGAGTTCTGGTTCGAAGACAGCGCGGGTGCCATGCCACGACTAAGCACAACCCGGCTGGAGCGTGGATTGATGCCCCCTGAGACGACCCATCCTCACCGTACCCAAGTCGCGGGTTTTCGGATCGATGGTGTCCCGGCCCAGCGGGTCGAGATCGTCGGGGGGCGCATTCGCGTATACCCGAATGGCGGAGCGTTCGACGGCAACACTCGAATAGATTATGGATTGGGCGGGGCGTCCGGACTGGTCGTCATGCCCGATGATGCCTTCGACAGTCTCTGGATGGACCTCCCGCTGGCGGTCAATGGGGTGTCGGGCGTCGATGGAGTAGCCATCGAACCTATCCCTGACGCGGCCGAGATTGCCTCGACGTTGGCGCGGGACGGCCAGTTCGGATCGGATGGTTCTGTCGTGTTCCGTGACCCGAACCTGATTCCAGACGGCGTTTCCGCGATCACGTGGCGGTGGAAGATCGCGCCGGACGCTTCGAGCGACACGATGGATCTCGGTGGGATCGAAGCTGTGCGATTGAACGTGCAGAAGGTGCCAAACGGCAAGTTGCGACTTCTCATGATGGACGCTGGCGGCACTGTCACGGTCCCCTCCACGTCGACGTATTTGCCAGCTGGGACACTCGTCGATCTGATCGTGTCCGTGGACCTCGCCGCGGGCAGGATCAGGGTTTGGAAGGACGGGGTTTTCGTGGAAGACTTGGCTATTGCGCCGAACGTTCAATCATTCGAGGCGAACAGGGCCGTCCATTTCCTTACCGGGTCTGGGAACGGTTGGATTGGCGCGGTGGATTGCCTGGCAGTCTGGTTCAAGGGAACGGCGGACGGTGAGATCGACGGCTTGGGTGCCCCGCGTTGGCAAGTGCGCGGGACGGCGAACGCGCCTTATTATGCCGAAAGCGGCACTGGTTCCGGTGGGACCTGGCTGGTGAATGGAGCCCCGACTGCGCGATAGTAAACGGGTCGTGCTTAACGCGTCTTGTTGAGCACGACGCCCAGCACATTGGTTTCCTGGGCCACCAGCCTTTCGCATTCGTCTAGTTCCGCGGTCGTCGTGCGATCAGCCTCGGCCACGATCAGTGCGCAATCTGCATGGGAGAGAAACGCCAGAGTATCATCATGGGCGAGAATTGGCGGCGTATCAAAAAGGGTCACGTCCGGCGCATACTCGGCGCCGATTTCAGCCAAGGCATCACCGACGGCCGGATCGAGAAGGATGTCGGACGCAGCGGCCATGGGGCTTCCGGCCACGGCCATGGCGAAATTCGGGCGGACTAGGACGGCGCAGTCAGAAAACCGTGCTTCGCCTGAGTAGAAATAGGCCGCTGAAAGTTTCGCCGGGGGAAGGTCGATCAGCCCGGCATGCGAGGGATTACGGAAGTCGGTCTCGACCGAGATGATTCGTTTCCCGATCTGACGCGCGAGGCCGAAACCAAGATTGACCGTGATCGTCGACCGGCCACATCGGGGAGTGGGAGACGTGATGACAATGCGCTTCCATCCTTGCGATTCCGCGCGGCGCGAGATGCGGGTGCGAAGCTGATCGAATGCCGCACTTTCGGGCGTTCCGCCATAGGATAAGATACGGTTCTCGACCAGATGCTTCTCTGTAGGGTGAAACGGTTGAAGGGCTTTCCAGTTGTCTGTCGCAGTGGGGTGAAAGTCCTTGCCAGCTGCTCGATCGAATTTCACGTTTGAGCCAGCTGATCGATCAAAGCCGTATTTCGTGCTATCCATGCTCATGTCGGTATCACCAACGGGGCCAGGCGATTTCGCAATATGGAGTGTAAATTTTCCTGGTCCGATGGGATAAACGGAACACTTCCGATCACGTCGATCCCGATCGATTTGGATATATCTGCAGGGTGTCGAATCGTTTTGTCGATGTATTCCAGAGTCACAGCTAATACGGAACCAAGCGAAAGTCCGGCGATCGCGAAGATAGACATGAAAATTTCGAAACTAACCCCGTTGGGGTTATTTGTGGCGATCGCCGGTTCGACCAGTTCAATCCGCCTTTCCATATATTGCTGTTCAATCAAATGCTGGGACCTGGCCTGACGCGCAATTCGCCTCGCTTCGTCGTGATCAGCGGTGAGCTTGGCCAGTTCCCCCTCAATTCGAGATTGATCGAGGGCGATGACTGGAGTTTTTACAATAGACTCCTCAAGACTCTGAATCTCTATGAGAATATCTTGTTTCTTTTCTTCGATGTCGTGCAGTTTGTCGTGAAGGTTCTGCGTCGCTGCCTCATCCTCCAAGCCAGATCGCACTGCGAGACGTTCCCCCCTAGAATTGAGAACGGACATTTGGCCTGAAAGCTCCTTGAGTCTCGGATGAGTGGACGTATACACGGAGGCTAAAGTCTCGTATTCGATTTGGATTTCCTGCAATCTACTCTCAATCTCTGATGCTTCTTTCGAACCGCCCCCGGCAAGGCGCCCCTCGATCAACGCCCTCTCTTCTTCGAGCTGTACCAATTGGCTTTCGTACAGCTCCTTCTCAGTCCTGAGTATGGCAAGAGACGCAGGTAGCGCGTCGGAATGAGAAAGTTTGAACGACCGTACTTCCGCGGTTTTCGCCTCAACATCGCGGGAAAGCTGGTTAAGAGCGTCGAGAGACAGTTCAAGATTTCTGGCCGAGATGTCCAAGCGCATCTCCTTGTTCCAGGAGGCAATTTCACGTGCAATTTCGTTCGCGACGTCGGCTGCTATTTCAGGAGATTTGTGGGAGAAAGATACACGGACGACGATTGGCTGCGACGGTCCCCGCAAAGCTGGTCCACCGGAAATATTGATGCTTGTACTGTCACGAAGGTCCTGAATGTCGAGATCGGGGTTGCCATTGAGCTTCCCTTTGATCTCTTCCAGACGGTTTCGAGTTAAGATTTTCTGCTGAATGACCTGCAGAGAAAGAATCTCGTCGGTTTGCACCCCAGACTGCGAAATCCCTTCGTCGATCTGACCAAAGCTTGCCATGAGTATCGCATCCGCCTTGTAGGTAATCGGGCGCGCAACGCCTACTAGCAGCCCGATCACGGCGAAGCCCGCCATGACCGCCAACGCAACCGGAAGTCGGCGTTTCAGCAGTCGGAATAGAAAACGCGACTTTTGCATCACTTAGATGGCCCTTTCCACTGGGTTCTCTGCCGTCGGTTGAAAGGAGCGGGCGTACGCGTTCCGTAAGGCATCTTGTATGCTCTCACCCGGCTTTGGTGAAATTACCGTTAAGATCGGGTGGCGCGTCGAGCCTTCCATGTTGCACGAATTGTTAACCTTCACGAGGGCAAGGTGGCCGGGTCAGAACCTGTCGGAGAATCCGATGTCCGTGCTATTCCGCCTATTCGCCCTGATTTTTCTATTGGCGCCTGCTGCGCTTGCTGATGCGTACCGGGTTCGCCCCGGTGACACGCTTCGCTTGGAAGTTATCGAGGATTCGTCGCTTGATCGGACCGTCCTCGTGCCGCCTGATGGCCGGCTTGCGATTCCGATGGCCGGATCCGTCTTGGCTGCAGGGCGTAGTGTGGATCAGATCCGCGCAGACTTGTCTGCGAAATTGGCAGACAAATTTGCCTATCCGCCAACGATCACCCTTTCTATATCCGGTGTCGCGCCGATCGCGCAGCCTTCGGAAGACGAGACGATCAGCGTGTATGTTCTGGGCGAAGTCGGTCAGCCCGGTCGGATCGAAGTAGAGCCCGGGACAACCGTACTGCAGGTGTTCTCGCTTGCCGGAGGGTTCAGCCCGTTTGCTGCGACGAAACGGATCCAGTTGCGGCGAACGACGAAAGACGAAGAGAGCATTCATCGCCTGAACTACAACGCCATCGAACGTGGTCAGAGCGCTAGCGGCAGTCTTCGCGTTACGCATGGCGACACGTTCGTCGTTCCGGTTCGCCGCCTGTTCGAGTGACCGGACCCGATGCGCACCCTCGCGCTTGCCTGCGTGGCAAGTCTGATTTCCGCCCCTCAAACCTCGGGTGAACCTGGGGGTCGCGTGATCAGTCTTGACGTTTCGACCGGAATAACCGGCGAGCGTCGATCCGGGGAGGGCGACGCGGGGGCGACCTTGGATCTGTCGGGGCTGCTTTCGACTGCGACCCCGTCATCGGGCGTCACACTGACGCTTGGTGGGCGGATCGAGAGTAAGAACAGCGATTATGGCCTTCCGGATACCACCGCTTCGTTATCAGCCTTCATTGCGCGCCCAAGGACCAGGCTTGAGTTCGGGGCCTATGCCGGGCGGGAAGATATCTCGCTCCTTGAGGTACAGCCGCTCGACGTCGATCGGGTCGCCCGAAATGACGAGACCCGGCGGGAGCTAGGTGCCTTGCTTTCCCTTTCGGTCGAGGGAGCGCGCCCCCTGAAAGCCCAGGTCGGGGCCCATCGCGTGGATTGGAGCAACGAATCGGGTGTCGGGGATCGAACGGAAAACGGCTTTTCGGTCGATCTGAACTTGGGTCTCGGCGCAGCTTGGTTCGGCATCGCGGAGTTCACCAGCGAGACGACCACCAGCGGCCCGGAAACCAATACGTCGAACCGGCTAACGTTCGGTTTAAGACGGGATTTGCCGCTTGGAACGTCTTTTGCGAACGCCGTTCTGGAAGGCAATGGGCAGGGCGACCGAACCGGCTTCGAATTAGGGAGCGAACGCAGGCTTTCCGAGCGCACGTCAATAGTGCTGGAGGCCGGCGCACTCCGCATCGATGACCGGTATGTTCCGACGGGAAAGGTCGCATGGCGATCCGAAATCGTGCCGAACACGTGGGCGGAGCTGGGGCTCGCCCGCGCGGTCCGTGACGACGCGCAGACCGGGCCTCAGAATGTGACGGCGGTGGATCTGAGAATGCGCCGGAAACTGGGCCCATTGACCGAGGCGCTGGTGGGGCTTTCTTTTGGCCGAGCAGACCCCCTTGATTCCGGGATCGACCGGGCCGAAGCGCGGGTCGTCTTCGGGGGCGAGCATGCTCTTACGCGGGACATTTCGGTGAACGTCGGGATCGGCCTCGGCCTTCTGGAGGCGGAAGGGACATCGAAGAACGCCGAGTTCGAGGTCAATCTGGTCCGCGCCTTCCGGACGAAATACTGATGACGCCGGGGGAACCAAGGCTGTGCTTCGTGACCGGCATGCATCGAAGCGGGACGACCTGGCTGGGCCATGCGACGTCCGCCATCACCGGCACCCGGCTTCTGGACGAACCGTTCCACCCGAACTTCGGGCTGCGCCGAGTCTCCGACTGGTATCTGGATCCCGATCGTCTGTCCGACCGGGACATTCTTTTCGACGGGTTGCGGTGCCTGCAGGATGGAACGGCAAGGTTTCATCGGAAGGTCGATCTGAAACGCCCACTTTCGACAGCCTCTGTCCTTGTCCGTGGCAGCGGGACGGAGCGGGCCTTTCACGCCTTTCACCGTGCTCCCACTGCTTTCATGGCGATCAAGGACCCGTTCCTTCTCAGGATGACACCCCTTCTGCTGGCCTCGGGCCATCGGGTGATCGTATCGGTTCGCCATCCCGCCGCGATCTTGCGGTCCCTCGACCGTATGGGATGGCGGGTTTCGGACCGCGGAACGGGTGATCGCATCGAGCGTATGTGCGCCTGGTGGCTGGATCTGTACGGCCCACTGCTGGCCGATCCTCGCGTTCTGCGCGACCAGGGTCTTTTTGTCGTACCCCACGAGACTGTCTTCCTTGACACGGATCGTCTGGGACGCGCGCTGGCAGGTTTCCTTGGGGCAACGGACGCAGGCAAAGCGTCCCTCGACGCCTTCGTTTCGCGGTCCACCCGGGCCAAGACCGTCAAGCCATTACATGCACGACAGCACGACTTGGCACGGGATTCGGTCGTTCTGTCGTCTGGTTGGCGCGCCGACTGGAACATGGAGGTGCTCTCGAGGTTCGACCGCCATGTCGGTGCGAGCTACGCCCAGTTCCTTGCAGCCGGAGAGCGATGCCTAGATCGCGCGTCCCAAAGCCAGACGCACCATCCAGAAGGATCGCGCGCATCGTATCCCGAAAAGCGTGACAAGCCCCAGGCCCCTGCTGCGCAGTGACGAAAGTTCCCGGCTGCGGATCACCCTCGGCGCGTGGACGAGGGCACTGACGGGAAGGACCAGCGCCTTCGCCAGCCATCGTGCCGGGTGCCTGCGTGACAGGCCGAACGCCTCTTGCGTCGTGCGGCGCCATTTGCCCGATAGCGCGGCCCAGTCGCACCTTGCGGGATGCGAGACCGCCAGTTCCGGGTCATAGGACAGGCGGTATCCGGCCGCGACGGCCCGGTGGCACCAGTCCACATCTTCGGACACCCCGTCGCGGAACGGACCCACCGCATCGAAGACCGCCCGCGTTGTCAGCAGGTTCGCCGTTACCGAGAAATTCATAGTTTCCACATAGCGGCGATTGTCGAAGGCGAACACGATCTCGAACGCCGCGGCTCCGGACAGCTTGCTGCCAGCTTCTGCGAACACAGAAACCCGGCCACCCACGATGTCCGCCTTTGCAGCCGCCGACAATGCGCGGGTGGTCCAGCCAACGTCCGGCACGCAATCGCAATCAAGGAAAAACAGCAGCGGGGCGGAGGTCGCCTTTACCCCCCGGTTTCGGGCCGCGGCGGCCCCAGGGATCGGTTCGTCGACGAACTGCACCGCGCGAAACCTGTCTCGCAGGGACGTCAGGTCGCTGGTCGATCCGTTGTCGACCACGCAGATCTCGATGTCCCGGGCAATGGGAAGAAGGGCGTCCAGACACCGTTCCAACCGGATCGGATCGTCACGATGCGGGATGATGATGGCAGCACGGGGCATGTCCCGGGCAATACGGGGGAAACGGAAAGGATTGGTTAAACTCTGGCGGGTAGGCCGGATCACGGGGGTGAAAGGCGATCGATTTTGGCAAGGTTACTGGCACTTCTTGGCGGCAATGCCACCGCGTCGGCCTTGTTGTTGGCGCGCAACCTCCTTATCGCGCATCTTCTCCCGATCGAGGATTACGGTATCGCGGCGACCTTTGCCGTCGCAATGGCCTTGGTCGAGATGGCGTCGCAATTCGGAATGCAGGCCCAGATCGTCCAGTCGCCCGAGGGCGGCGGCCGCGATTACCTGGCGGCGGTTCACGGGTTCCAGATCGCGCGAGGCGGCATGTCGGCGCTTGCGCTTTTCCTGTGCGCGGGACCTATCTCCGCCTTTCTGGGCATGCCCGATCTGGCCTGGGCCTACCGGGTCCTGGCTTTGGCCCCCTTGATCCGGGCGTTCCATAATTTCGACATCCACCGGCAGACAAGGGCGATGCGGTTCGGCCCTGTGCTTCTGACCGCCACCAGTGCGGCGGCGATCTCCTTCATTGCTATCTTCCCGCTCGCGTATCTTGCGCAGGACTGGCGCATCATGCTTGGCGCCCTGCTTATTCAGGAGATCTGCGCCTGCCTGACCTCGCACATCATGGCCGAACGCCCCTATCGGGTGCGCGCCGATCTGTTGGTGTGGCGGCGCAGTGTACGGTTCGGATGGCCGATCCTGTTGCAGGGGGTCGTCCTCTTTGCGGTGTTCCAAGGCGACAAGATCCTGGTCGCGCGGTCCCTCGGGTTCGAGGCGCTCGGCGTGTTCGCCATGGGGGTCACGATTTCGCTTGCGCCGACACTGGTCGTTACCAAATCGCTGCAATCGTGGTTCCTGCCTCAGCTGTCCCGCGCCATGGGCACGTCCGCGTTTCGACCCGCGGCCGTGGCCTGCGCCCAGGCTACCTTGCTTTCTGCCATCGTTCTGTGTGCCGGCGTCATGGTGGCTGGCCCGGTTCTGATCGACTGGGCGCTTGGCCCGGCATTCCAGGCGCTTGGGCTCCTCCTGCCCTGGATGGCGGTTCAACAGGCCCTTCGCGTGTGCCGCGCGGGTATGAACACGGCGGCGCTCGCGTGCGGAGTATCATGGCTGGGGGCCGCGACGGACCTGATCCGCGCCCTTTCCCTTCCAGCAGTATGGGTCATCCTGTCCCGGGACGGTACACTTCTGAGCGTGGTTTTCGTCGCGATCCTGGCTGAAGTTGCGGGTACCGCGCTGGCCCTGTTCGTCGGCTCGCGGCGCGTCTTGCTTCCCGTCCGCGCCCTTGGGCCCGCACTTGTCGTGACCGGGGTCGCATTGTCAGGGCTGCCGGTCCTGACCTTGGCCTTCGGTCAGGTGTGGACGGCGGGTGCTGCCCTGTTGTCGTGCGGCGGGCTGCTGACCTTTTCGCCCCAGCTCAGGCGGATTCTTCCCATTCGTTTTCTGGCATCGCGCCACAGCTTCGCGTGCCAACGACCCGCGCCGGTGACCCTGCCATGATCGCGAAAGGCGGCACCGTGCCCCGGACGACCGAATTTGCGCCGATAACGGCACCGTCCCCGATCCGGGCGCCAGCCAGGACCGTCGTGCCGCGGCCGATCCAGCAATCGCACCCGATCAGGATATCGGCCTCATTCATGGCCTGACGCGCCAAGGGGCTGCCGTCATTAAAGCGGTAGTTCGCCGCCGTCATCATCACGTCTGGTCCCAGAAGCGTGTCGTCGCCGATCACGATCCGCGCGCGGCCTGACCCCGCCCAGATCTGGCAATAAGCCCCGACGGTCACCCGCGCGCCGATCCGCAGGTTCCGACCATTCGCGAACCCGGCCGTGGGCGCGATGTTCGCCGAGCGATCGACATCGGCCGCACGCAGTTCCTGCACGTGGGTATAGTTGTAGAAGTTCACGATTTTCAGCAGATGCGCCCATGCGCGCGGATCCAATACGGATCCAAGCAGCCGTAAGAACCGCGCCCGGCGTGTACGCCGGATCTTCTGGACGGGCCTATCCACGGCCATAGCCCCGGATCCAGTCGCGCCGCGCTTCCCAGACCTCGGTCCACATCCGGGCTGCGGCGTCGCGGCCAGCGACGCGGGTGGCCAAGACGCGGCTTCCGACCCACAGGACCAGCATGGCGCGGCCAAAAGGCACCTGCCAGCGCGGCCAGTGATCGGCCGTCAGGGTCGCGCGGGCCTTGGCGCTGTGGACGTATTTGCGCGCTACGGTTTTCGACGAGGCACCGACAAGATGCATGATCTGCGCCTCGGGCGTGATCATCGGCCGGAACCCCAGCTTGCGGGCGCGCAGGCACAGGTCGGACTCTTCCCCGTACATGAAATACCGCGGATCGAAGCCTTCCAGCCGATCCCACAGGGATTTTCGTATCATCAGGAAACACCCCACCACGATATCGACTTCGCGCACCGTATCGCGCCGCCATCCGCCCAAGCCCTCGGGATTGAAAAGCGCGCTGTCGGGGAACATGGCTGACAGGCCCGTCGCCTTGCAGAATGCCGACCACGGGGTGATCCGCATCCAGCACGACGCGGGGTTGAGCGCGCCGTCGGGGAAGACGGTCCGGCCCCCGGTAATGCCGGCGTCGGGACGCGCGCGGGAGAACGCCAGAAGCCGGTCGACCGCCCCTTCATGACACTCGGTGTCGGGGTTCAGAAGCAGTAGCCATTCCGTTCGGGCCTTTTCGGCCACCAGGTTGTTGGCCTTGGCAAACCCTACATTCCGTTCCGACCTGATCAGCTCGACCCTGGGGAAAGCCTGCGCGATGGCCTCGGCCGATCCGTCATCCGAGGCGTTGTCGAAGACCACCGTCCGAAAAGTGGTCTCACGAGTGGTTTCGAAAAGTGTCGACAGGCATTTCAGCGTCAGCGCGCGGGTGTTGTAGCTTATGATGATGACGGTCAGGTCAGGCTGGCTCATGCCGTGCTTCCTGTCTGGCCGGCGGGAAAGCGGGTCAGGCGCGGAGCGATGTTGCGGCTGAACGGGCGCGGGGTGCGGACGTTCGGTGCGATGGCTTTCCGGGGCAGCATCCAAAGGCCAGCGCCGAACAGGATCATGAACAGCGTCTGGATTTCACCCCAGATCGCGACCGTCGCTGCGCTCATCGCGAAGCCGATCAGGAACAGCGTCCAGGCCAGCCGCATCGCGTCGTTGTCCTGTCCGCGGTTGACCGCGACGACGGCGTACACAAGCGCCCCGGCCACGCAGGCCACGGCGGGTACCCCATGAACCATGGCCTGCTGCAGCCAGTAGTTGTCGACGCTTGACACCATCCAGTGCGGCCGGGGCCAATAGTTGTACCCGTTTCCGAAGATCGGCGTCCGCACGACCTGCGCCGATCCGTAGTCCCAGATCAACGTCCGGTAATGCGCGGTCTGCGGATTGATGGCCAGCCGACCGCTGATGGCGAAAAACGCGCTTTTCGTGGTTATCGCCTCGAGCACGACGTAAAGAACGGCTCCCGTCGCCAGAACGATACGCCATGGTGGACCGAACAGCTTGGCCAGCCGGTACCAGATATAGACGCCCGCTTGCAGGAACGCGGCAAGAATGGCCCCGCTCGAGACCGAAAGAACGCAGGCGCTGAAGATCAGAAGACCGCACGACATGCGGAAGACAGGTCGGTCTGCGCCCCGAAGGCCAAGGACGACGAGCGGCAGGAAGAACGCCCCCAGCAGCCCGTAATGGATCGGATGCGTGAACACCCATTGCGCGCGGTGCAACCCAAGGCGCGGTTCGTAATCGTTGGGGATGAAGGTGTCGAACCCGGTATACTGGTCGATCCAGAGAAGGACGATGGGATCATCGGTCAACGCCTCGTAAAGGGCGAAGGGCAGGCTGAACACGACGATCGCGCCGCCGATGCGGATCAGGGCGGCCAGGTCCCGGGCGTCCCGGATCATCGTGCGTCCGATCAGGTAACCGCCCAGCGTCATCAGGGTCTGCTGTCCGGTGAACTCGACGAAGCGCCCCGGATTGTTCATCGCGATGGTCAGGCCCTGCCAACAGACGAAGGCCATGATCAGCACGTCCGGCAGGCGGATGCGCTGTCTTTGAGCGAAGAACAGTCCCGCGGCAAAGGGCGCGGCGAAGATCAGGACCACGAGGGAGGGGGTGAATCGGATCGATGCCACCTCGAAATGGGTGGGCAGGAAAAGGGATGCCAGTATGATCGAAAGGCCAATCCATTTTCCCCGGACGCCATACTCGGTCATCGGGTCCTACCCGTAGCATGCCCGCAACCGGCCCAGAGCGTTGGAGCAGGCGCCGCCATCCCGTCCTGCGGCGCATCGAACGCCGCGTGTGCGACGCCCGGGGGCGCGACCGTCCGACCGCCATCCGCCTTCACGGCCGGGGCGAGACCGAAACACAGGAGCATGCACAGTATTCTGACGGGCATCAAAGCTTGACCGGCTCCATCGGGGTTGCGATCAGGCTTAGGCGTTGTCGGTTAACGCGGAGTTAAACACGATGAACAGCGGCCGAACGGCCAAGGCGCGGCGCCGGGGCCTGAATCGGCTGGCGGGACTGCGAAACGCCATCGTCGGGTTGCGCCGTGCATGGCTGCGGCGGGTCTGGGGAATGGACCTGCACCCGACGATGCAGATGTCGCTTTCCGCCAAGCTCGACCGGACGTTTCCCATCGGCGTGCATGTGGGCGCGCGCAGCTACATCGCCTTCGAGACGCGCATCCTGACGCATGATCGGACCCGGGGCCTATACCTTCATACACGTATCGGGACGGACTGCTTTATCGGCGGTCGCAGCCTGATCCTGCCAGGGGTCGAGATCGGCGACGGCTCGGTCGTGGGGGCCGGGTCCGTTGTGACGAAGTCGGTTCCGCCGCGGTCGCTGGTGGCCGGCAATCCCGCCCGTATCCTGCGCAGCGAGATCGAGGTCGGCCCCTATGGTCGTTTCCTGACCGCCGACGCCGCCGAAGCCGCGCTTGCGGAGGCGGGTCTGACCTGAGCCGGCGTCCCGGTAGGCGGCGATCAGCGGGGCGATCTGGTGGCTCCAGTCGAACTGCGCCTCCAGTCGTCGGCGCCCCGCACGCCCCATCGCGTCCCGTCTTGACGGATCGTGCAGAAGATCGACGATCAGCCGAGCCATGTCGGCGGTATCGTCGGGGCGTGCGTAGAGCGAGGCATTCCCCGCCGACACCCTGCCCTCGATCACGTCGAACTGGACGATGGGTTTTGAAAACGCCATGTATTCCAGTATCTTGTTCATCGTCGACTTGTCGTTCATGACCGTGACCCGGTCGGGATTTACGCAGATATCGGCCGTCGACAGGACCGAAAACAGCGCCGCGTCCGGCGCCCGGCCCGTGAAGGTCACGTGGTCCGCCAGCCCCATCTTCGCGGCCAGCGCACGCATGCCCGGCAGTGCAGGTCCGCCGCCCACCAGCACGAACTGCACGTCATGGCCCGCCCGCACGATCCGCGCAGCCGCGTCCAGAAGCAGGTCGATTCCCTCCTGCTGGCCCATCACGCCGACATAGCCCACCATATAGGCCCGCCCGTTGCGCCAGGACGGATCGGGCGGGACCGGGCGCAACCGGTCCAGATCGGGCCCCGAGCGGACGACATGCACCCGCCCGGGCGGTTTGCAACCGCGATCCAGCGCGATGCGGCGGTAGGACTCGTTGGTCGAGATCACGACGTCGGCCAGCCCGAAGGTCGCCCGTTCCAGCCAGAGCATCAGCCGCCACAGCGGGCCGCGCCGGCCGAACTTGGCCTCGAACAGCTCGGGCGAGATGTCGTGGTGGTCGAAGACGAAGCGCACCTTGTGGAACAGGATGAACGGCAGCGCGACGAGGAACAGCAAATCGGGCGGATTGCAGGCTTGGATCGTGTCGAACCCGCGCGTCCGGTGGATCTTCCAGGCCAGACGGCCCTGGTGCCATAGCGCGGCCGCGTATTCCCTTGCATAGCCCAGCGCCCCGTCCGCCTCGGTCGGCAGGGGGTGGCGATGGATGTGGATGCCGTCCCGGGTCTCTTCCTCGGCCTCGCACCCGGGCCCCGTGGGGCAGATGACCGATACCTTGGCCCCTGCGGCCGCCAGCGTCAGAGATTCCTGCCAGACACGCCGGTCGAACGGAACCGGAAGGTTTTCGACCAGGATCAGGATCCGGCGTCCGGCAAGCGGTTGCGTGCGCCGCAGCGCGTCGAGCCCCCTCATGGCAGTGCACTGAGGTCGAGGACGGGAATATCGCCGCGCAGGTTCAGACGCCGGGCGGTCGCGTTCACCGCGAGGATGCGATCGAAGTGCCCCGTCTCGGCCACGGACGCATCGACCATCAGGTCCCGCAGGTCGGGCAGGTGGCTGAACGCGTATCCCAGGTTGGCCCCGGTCAGGGCGGCCGGATCGACCGCGGGGTCATAGATCGCCAGGTCGAACCCGGCCGTCAGAAGCTTGCGGGCCAAGTCCACGTTGGGGCTTTCGCGCAGGTCGTCGGTCTCGGCCTTGAAGGCAAGCCCGGCCAGAAGCACCCTGGCCCCCTTGGGCAAACCTGCCACGGCATACTCGAACAGCCGGTGCTTGTGGGCATCGTTCGACCGGATCAGCGCGTCGACCAGATGCATGTGCGTGCCGCTGTCCGCCGCGATGTATTGCAGCGCCCGCACGTCCTTGGGCAGGCAGGACCCGCCGAACGCCCCACCGGGCCGCAGGTAACAGGCCGACACGTTCAGCTTGGTATCGGCCACGAACATCCGGTGCACCTGCCCGGCCGAGATCCCGAGGTTCAGGCACATCCGCCCGATCTCGTTGGCGAAAGCGACCTTGGTGGCGTGCCAGGCGTTGTCGACGAATTTTGTGAACTCGGCTTCGCGATAACAGGTCGTGAAGACCGGGGCTTCGATCCCCTCGTGCAGCCGGTCCATCACCGGGTCCGGGGCGCCGTCGTGGGTGCCGATCACGATCTTCGGCGGGGCGAAATAATCCTGGACCGACGTCCCCTCGCGCAGGAACTCGGGGTTGTAGACCAGCCGCGCGCGCGACATCCAGTCCGCGCCCACCTCGTGCCGGAAGAGGGGGGCGATCAGGTCGTCCAGGGTGCCCGGCCGAAAGGTCGAGCGATAGGCAACGGTCAGGGGCGTGGTGCGCATCCGAACCGCCCGGGCGATCTGGCGCGAGACTTCGGCGACAAAGCTCATGTCATGCGCGCCATCGGGGGCCGAGGGGGTGCCGACACAGACGATTGCGACATCGGCATCATCCAGATGGTCGCCGATGCAGGTGTCGACCGTCAGCCGGTTCGAGGACAGGGCACTCGTCAAAAGCCGGTGGATCCCGGGCTCGACGATCGGGGCGACACCTGCACGGATCCGGGCGACCTTGGCGGCGCTGACGTCGATGCCCACCACATCATGGCCCGTGCTGGCAATGCAGCACGCCGCGGTGAATCCGACATATCCCAATCCGAAGATGGCAACCTTCATGCAGGTCTCCTGCTCTCTGTGCCTCTGGGGCAATGAGCGGGGAAATGGTTTCCAACCGGTGAATCCCGACGTGAAAAATTTCTGAGATTTGGCGGATTGTGTTAATGGAAAACCAAGTATTGCCGCCCACTCTGGCAGGGGTGAAACTCAGGCGGACGGTATCTTGACCCTGCGAACAGACCGAAACGGGCCCGATGCTGCACGGATCTAGGCTGGGCGATCGGGCAGGGGATCGGGACAATCACTTCGACCTGATCCGGATGATCGCGGCCGTGGCCGTCCTGATCTCCCACGCTTGGCCTCTGTCCTACGGTCGCGGCTGGGCCGAGCCAATGTCAACCATCCTTCCCGGCTTTTCCCTGGGCCATGTGGCGGTACTGGTGTTCTTCGCGATCTCGGGCTTCTTTATCGCGCAAAGCTTTGACAGGACCCCCGATCCGATCCGGTTCGTCAGGGCTCGCGCCTTGCGTCTGTTCCCGGCGCTGGTCGTCATGCTTTTGGCGACACACGCGGCGGCAATGGTGCTGTCGGACAGCCCCGGCGCGGTATGGGCCGCAGCCCCGGCCTACCTGGCAAGAAACCTGTCCCTGGTCTCTCTGCAGCAAACCCTGCCGGGCGTGTTCACCGCAGCGCCCTTCGGCCCCACGGTCAACGGATCGCTGTGGACGCTGATGTACGAAGTCATTTGCTATGCGGGGCTTCTGCTCGCCGGGCTCGCCGGCCTTTTCGGAGCGCGGTCGCGGCGTATGGCCATTTTGGTGGGGGTGGGGCTTCTGGCGATCGCGATCCCGACCGGCGTCGATCATCCAAGGGTGTTGCGGGTGCTGGACCTCGGGTGGCCCTTCTTTCTAGGCGTTTGCCTGTATATCTGGCGCGATCGCGTCGTGCTGGATCTGCGGATTGTAATCGCCGTTTTCGGCGCAACCATGCTTTTGCGCGGGACCGGCGTTTTCACGACGCTGTTTCCGGCAGCGCTTGCGTATGGCGTGATGGTCGTCGGGTTTTTGCCCCGGCGAGGCCGGGCGTGGCAGAAACCGGGAGATTATTCCTACGGCATCTACATCTATGCCTTCCCGATCCAGCAACTCGGTGCGTCGCTAGGATACACGACGCCAATGGCGAACATCGCTTTCGCTCTACCGTTGACGTTTGTCTGCGCAATCCTGTCCTGGCACCTGGTCGAACGTCCCGCGCTGTCCCTGAAACGGGGCTTCGGCGGCTCGCGTCGTCCATTGCCCATGGGCGCGCCGTAGGACGGATCAGAGACCTCCGGTCCGCCGCAGGAACGCGACGATCTTCTCCACGCCATCGCCGCGGCGCAGGTCGGCGAAGATGGTTGGACGGCCGGCCCGGGCCGCGCTTGCATCGGTTTCCATGCGGGCCAGATCCGCGCCGACATGCGGGGCTAGGTCCGTCTTGTTCACGATTAGAAGGTCCGAGCGGCTGATCGCAGGCCCCCCTTTGCGAGGGATATCATCGCCCTGGCACACGCTGATGACATAGATCGTCAGGTCCGCCAGATCGGGAGAGAACGTCGCCGCCAGGTTGTCGCCGCCCGATTCGATCAGCACCGCGTCCAGGTCGTCATGCCGCCCGCGCAGCCGTTCGATGGCGCGCAGGTTGATCGAGGCATCCTCGCGGATCGCCGTGTGGGGGCAGCCGCCGGTCTCGACCCCCTCGATTCGGCTGGAGGGCAGCGCCTGCATCCGCACCAGGGCCTCGGCATCCTCGCGGGTGTAGATGTCGTTCGTGACCACGCCGACCGACAGCGTGTCGCGCAGCGCCTCGCAGAGGCGCGCGGTCAGGGTCGTCTTGCCGCTGCCGACGGGGCCGCCGATGCCGATGCGCAGGGGGCCGTTCGTCGATGTCCGGGGGGCGGGAAGCGGGGCGTCTTTCATGACAGGAACAACCTTCCATCCAGCGTTTCGTGGCGCAGGGTCTCGATTTCGGGCATAGGGGAAAATCCGCCCAGACCGTCCAAGGTACTGTTCGCCGCCTTCTGTCCGGTGTCGGCGATCAGCGGTTGCAGACCCGCCAGGACCCGCGCCGCGCCGTCCTGGCCCATGACCGACAGTCGGATCGCAGCCTGGGTCTGGGCGGACGCCCACCCGTGCAGGAACGTCACGCACATTGGCAATACGTCGATGGCGGCCTGCCGGGCATAGACCCCCAGCGCCACGGGGAACGGCGTGTCCGCCGGCAGGGACGGGGGCGTGGTCCAATATCCCGCCGCGTCCCGGAACGCCCGGCCCTGGTCCACCGTCTCCCGCAGGCGCTCGGCCGAGCCAGCGAGCGCCAGCGCCGGTTCGACCACATCCTCACCGCGCCAGGCTGCGGTCGCCAGTACGGCGTCGTTCCACAAGGCGCCGCGTTCGATCACCGTGGCGATCCGGCTGGCCAATGTTTCGGGGTCGGTGACCCGACCCTCGGCCACCGCGGTTTCCAGTCCGCCGGAATAGGCGTATCCGCCCGTGGGAAAGACCGGCGAGAGCCAGCTTAGAAGTGTCAGCTCAATCATGGTGGTGGGCGTGCGCCCCATGGCCGTGACCATCATAGGCGCCGCCCTCCGGGTCGAAGGGTTCCTCGACGTCCCGGACCGTGGCGTCGAGACCGCGCAGCATGTCTGCGATCACCGGATCGTGCCGGATCAACACGCGCTCCCCCTCGATCTGCGCGGCCAGGTGGCGGTTGCCGATCTGCCAGGTCAGGGCCAGCAAGTGCCTTCCATCGCGCCCGCGCACTTCGATCAGTCGTTCGGGCACGGCGCGTACCTCGACCACGCGGCCATCGTCGAGACGCAGCCCCTCCCCATGACGCAGAAGCCGCGCGGCAGGCAAATCCAGAAGAAACTCGATCCCCCCGTCAGACTGCAGGACCATCCTGCGCCGATGACGGGCGGTTTCGTCCAGCGTGATCGTATCGGCGGGGCCGTGGGTGTGGGACAGGACCTCGGTCGCGCGGATCAAAACAGGAAATACCTTTGTGCCATGGGCAGAACCTCCGCCGGCTCGCAGGTCAGAAGCTCGCCGTTCGCGCGAACCTCATAGCTTTCGGGGTCCACGTCGATCTCGGGAAGCGCGTCGTTCAGGATCATGTCTGTCTTGTTGATCTTTCGCGTGTTCTCGACCGCGACCAGGTCTTTTGCCACGCCAAGCCGGTCGCGCAGGCCGTTCCCAATCGCCGCCGCGCTGACGAACGTGACCGAGGACGCCGTCCGCGCGCCACCATAGGCCCCGAACATGGGGCGAAGGTGCACGGGCTGCGGCGTCGGGATCGAGGCGTTCGGGTCGCCCATCGGTGCTGCGGCGATCATGCCGCCGATCATCACCAGTTCGGGCTTCACGGCGAAGAAGGCAGGGTGCCACAGGACCAGATCGGCGCGCTTGCCGACCTCGACCGAGCCGATCTGCGACGACATCCCGTGTACGATGGCCGGATTTATCGTGTATTTCGAGATATAGCGGCGGACGCGCAGGTTGTCGTTGTCACCCTGCTCGTCCGCCAGCCGCCCACGCTGGCGCTTCATCTTGTCGGCGGTCTGCCAGGTGCGGATCAGGACCTCGCCCACCCGACCCATGGCCTGGCTGTCGCTCGCGATTATCGAGAACGCGCCCATGTCGTGCAGGATATCCTCGGCCGCGATGGTTTCCTTGCGGATGCGGCTCTCGGCGAAGGCGATATCCTCGGGGATCGACGGGTCGAGGTGGTGGCACACCATCAGCATGTCGAGGTGCTCGGCAATGGTGTTGCCGGTGTAGGGCCGCGTCGGGTTGGTCGAGGACGGCAGGAAGTTCGGCAGGCCCGCGACCTTGATGATGTCGGGCGCATGGCCCCCGCCCGCGCCCTCGGTGTGGAAGGCGTGGATGGTGCGGCCTGCGACGGCATCGATGGTCGACTCGACGAAGCCGGATTCGTTCAGCGTGTCGGTGTGGATCATCACCTGCACGTCCATCTCGTCCGCGACCGAGAGGCAGCAGTCGATCGCGGCGGGGGTCGTGCCCCAATCCTCGTGCAGCTTCAGCGCACAGGCGCCGCCCTCGACCATCTCGCGCAGGGCGTCGGGACGGCTGGCGTTGCCCTTGCCCGACAGGCCGATATTCATCGGGAAAGCGTCGAAGCTCTGGATCATCCGGCCGAGGTGCCACGGCCCCGGCGTGCAGGTCGTGGCCAGAGTGCCATGGGCGGGGCCGGTGCCGCCGCCCAGCATAGTCGTCACGCCCGACATCAGCGCCTCTTCGATCTGCTGGGGGCAGATGAAGTGGATGTGGCTGTCGAAGCCGCCCGCCGTCAGAATGCGCCCCTCGGCGGCGATGGCCTCGGTGCCGGGGCCGATGATGATGTCGACGTTCGGCTGGGTGTCGGGGTTGCCGGCCTTGCCGATGGCGACGATGCGGCCGTCCTTCAGGCCGACATCGGCTTTGTAGATGCCGGTATGGTCCACGATCAGCGCGTTGGTAATCACGGTATCCACCGCACCCTCGGCGCGGCTGGCCTGCGACTGGCCCATCCCGTCGCGGATCACCTTGCCGCCGCCGAACTTCACCTCTTCGCCATAGGTGGTCAGGTCACGCTCGACCTCGATGACGAGGTCGGTGTCGGCCAGGCGCACCCGGTCGCCCGTGGTGGGGCCGTACATCGCGGCATAGTCGGCGCGGCTGATCTGGGCCATCAGAGCTCTCCCATCACGTCCTTGCGGAACCCGAAAACCTTGCGGTCGCCTCCGTAAGGCACCAGCGTTACATCCCGCGCCTGGCCGGGCTCGAACCGCACGGCCGTCCCGGCAGCGATGTCGAGGCGCATGCCCCGCGCCGCGGCCCTGTCGAAGTCGAGTGCCGGGTTCGCCTCGGCGAAGTGATAGTGGCTGCCGACCTGCACGGGCCTGTCGCCCGTGTTGGCGACTTTCAGCGTCACCGTCTCTCGCCCTTCGTTAAGGGCAATCAGGCCATCGGCCGGCATGACCTCGCCCGGGATCACTTGCGCGGCTTTCGGCGCACCGCCGCGCGGCGACCCAGCGCCCCGGCCGCGCCGATGACGGCAAGGCCCATGGCCACGGCAATCCAGGATTCACCGCCATGGGGGTGAAGATGCACACCGTCGTGCGCTGCGGCTGGAAGAGCGGACAGGAACAGGATGAAAGCGGCGCGCATGGGGAAATCTCCTACCTTATGGGGTCATGAACGGTGACAAGCTTGGTGCCGTCGGGAAACGTCGCCTCGACCTGCACATCGTGGATCATCTCTGGCACGCCATCCATCACCTGATCGCGGGTCAGGACGGTCGCGCCCGCTTCCATCAGGTCGGCGACCGAACGCCCGTCGCGGGCACCCTCGACCACGAAATCCGTAATTAACGCAATGGCTTCGGGGTGGTTCAGCTTCACGCCCCGCTCCAGCCTGCGGCGGGCCACGACGGCGGCCATCGAGATCAGAAGCTTGTCCTTCTCGCGCGGCGTCAGGTTCATCGCGTTCCCTCAGAGCATCCAGAGCCGCGGCACGTCGCGGTCGAAGTGAAGCGCCGCGATCAACGGCACCAGGCGTTTGCGCAACTCGTAGCCGTCGGGGGCGACCAGCCGACAGATGAGCTTGTCCCCGATCGCGGACGCCCCACCGGAATGCGCGATTATGCGGCGCGCAATCGGCAACATGCCTTCCGTTTGTGCGGAAATGAAAATCACCGTGGCATAGGCCATGTTTCCGCCCAGAAGGTTGGGCACATCGTCCGAGTGGAACCGCAAGGCTTCGGCGTGGATCAGCACACCGTCACGGCGGATGCGCCAGTCGTCGCGCATCGACGCGCGCCTGACCGCCTCGCCCATGGCCAAGCGTCCGAACAGCAGTGGCTCGACCAGCAGAAACTGCGCGTCGGGGGCCAGATCGACCTCGATCCGGCGGCGATACTGGGCACGGTCATAGAGCAGAGTCTCCTGTGGCAACCAGGCCAGATGCGCCCCCGATGCAGCGCTCAGGCGGACCGTCGTCTCGGCCGGACCGTCGTTGCAGCGATAGATCCGCTCGCAGGCCTGGGTGGTCAGGGTCAGCTGTGCGCCGGAGGTGGCGTCGGCCTGCCAGCGCATACGGTCGCCCGAGGTCATGCCGCCGGAGGTGTTGATCAAAACACCCTGCACCCCGCCGTGCGCGCGGGGCAGACCGATCCTGGCCGACCCGTCCTGCCGCAGTGTGGCCAGCCGGGATTGCGCGCCGATCCTCTTGGCTGAGATACGTCCGTCGCCCCGGCTCCGCTCCAGCGTCGCGGTCGTCATCCGGCATAATCCGTGTCGCTGACCGGCTCGGCCCAAGCGGTGGTGGACCCGTTCTGCGCCTCCTGGATGGCGATGTGGGTCATCTGGCTGTCGGTGGTGGCGCCGTGCCAATGGCGTTCGCCCGGGGCGAAGCGCACCACATCGCCGGGGCCGATATCGATCCGGGCCTCGCCCTCACGCGCGGCCCAACCCTTGCCCTGCGTCACGATCAGGGTCTGTCCGACGGGGTGCGTGTGCCAGTTGGTCCGCGCCCCGGGGGCGAACGTCACCTCAAGCGCGGCGACGAGGGACGGGCCGTCGGGGCGTGCCAGCGGGGCCATCGTAACCTCGCCGGTGAACCAGTCACTGTTGGCGGATTGGTGGCTGCGGTCGGCGGCGCGGCTGATCTGCATGCGAATGCTCCTGAAAGGTCCGCATGCAGCATCGCGTCCCAGCGCGGCGCGTCAAGCGCCTCGTCAGGCGGCGAGACCCTTGCTGCCGATCGCGATGTATTTCTCGCGCCGGGCAGTCCGAACGTCCTCGGGCGGCAGGTCGGACAGATCGGCCAGAAGCTCGTTCAGCGTGGCCCCGACCGAGGCGATCGCCGCCTTGGGATCGCGTTGCGCACCGCCCAACGGCTCGGGAATGACCGTGTCGATCACGTTCAATCGCTTCAAATCCTGGGCGGTCAGGCGCAGGGCTTCGGCGGCTTCGCGCATCTTCTCGGCATCCTTCCACAGGATCGACGCGCAGCCCTCGGGGCTGATGACGGAATAGATGGAATGTTCCAGCATCGCGACCTTGTTCGCCGTCGCGAACGCCACCGCGCCACCCGATCCGCCCTCGCCTATGACGACCGACACCAGCGGCACGCCAAGCTGCAGGCAGCGCTGGGTCGAACGGGCGATGGCTTCGGACTGGCCGCGTTCCTCGGCGCCCTTGCCGGGATAGGCGCCGGGTGTGTCGATCAGGGTCACGACGGGCAGGCCGAACCGGTCCGCCAGATCCATCAGACGGATTGCCTTTCGATAGCCTTCGGGCCGGGCCATGCCGAAATTATGCTCCAGCCGGGACCGCGTATCGTATCCCTTTTCGTGACCGATCACGACGATGGCGCGCCCGTCCAACCGGGCCAGCCCGCCAAGGACCGCGTGGTCGTCGGCAAAATTCCTGTCGCCGGCCAGGGGCGTGTATTCGGTGAACAACTCGCGGATATAGTCGCGGCAGTGGGGGCGTTCGGGATGCCGTGCGACCTGGCATTTCTGCCATGGCGTCAGGCCGCGATACAACTGCTCCAGCCGGGCTTTGGCCTTCGCGTCCAGCGCGCGGGCCTGCTCGGCCACGTCCGAATCCGATTCGGCCATGTTGCGCAGCTCCTCGGCCTTGCCTTCCAGATCCGCGAGCGGTTTCTCGAAATCCAGGTATTGCGTCATGGACAGCCCTCCTTGGTGCGCGAAATGGCCCTAGGGCGGCGGCCGATCAAGTGCAATGGTCTGCGATGCGGGTGCGATCAGGTCCCACGCGTTGCCCCAGGGGTCGTGCCAGACCGCCACGCGACCGTACGGCTCATCGCGCGGGGTTTCTTGGAACGTGCCGCCCGCGACCTCGATCCGGGCCGCATCGCGGGCGAAATCGTCGGTTTCCAGGAAGAACCCGACCCGCCCCCCCGATTGCCGCCCGATGCTGGCGCGCTGATCGCCCACCGCGCGCGCCAGAAGAAGCCGGCCGCCAGACGGCGCCTCGACCACGACCCAGCGTTTGCGCCCTTGATCCTCGTCCGCGACCAGATGAAAGCCGATGGCGGTGAAGAACGCGATGGCGGGGTCGTAGTCGGGCACCAGAAGCGCCACCAGCGCCAGTTTCATCCCCGGTTCGCGATCATCTCCGACTGTTTCACGATGACTTCCGCCTGCCGGATCGAGGCCAGATCCACCAGCCGCCCTTTGTAGACGGCAGCGCCCTGTCCGGTGCGCTTGGCTTCCTCCATCGCGTCGAGGATCTCGCGCGCTTCGGTGACCGCCGCGTCCGAGGGGGTGAAGACCTCGTTCGCCAGCGCGACCTGCTTGGGGTGAATCGCCCATTTGCCGACCATGCCCAGCGTGGCCGACCGCAACGCCTGCGCGCGATATCCGTCATCGTCGCTGAAATCGCCGAACGGTCCGTCGACGGGCAGGATCCCGCGGGTGCGGCAGGCGGCGACGATGGCGGTCTGAACCCAGTGCCACGGGTCGCCCCAGAACTTCTGGCCCTCGTGGATCATGTAGTAGTTTTCCTGCGTGCCGCCGATTCCGGTGGTCGCCATCCCCATCGAGGCCGCGTAATCCGCGGCGCCCAGGCTCATGGCTTGCAGGCGGGGGCTGGCGGCGGCGATCTCGTTCACGTGGGCCAGCCCGGCGGCCGTCTCGATGATGACCTCGAAGGCGATGGGCTTCGTGCGCCCCTTCGCCGCCTCGATCGAGGTGACCAGCGCGTCGACGGCATAAAGGTCGGACGCGTTGCCGACCTTCGGGATCATGATCTGGTCGATCCGGTCGCCTGCGTTTTCCAGAAGATCGACCACGTCGCGATACCAGTAGGGCGTGTCCAGGCCGTTGATCCGCACGCTCAGGTGTTTGTCGCCCCAATCCACGTCGCCGATGGCCTGCACGATGTTCTTGCGCGCCTCCGCCTTGTCGTCCGGCCCAACCGAATCCTCGAGGTCGAGGTTGATGACATCCGCGTCCGATCCCGCCATCTTCTCGAATATCGCGGGGCGAGACCCCGGGCCGAACAACTGGCAGCGGTTTGGACGCGCGGGTGGGGTCGGCTGGACCTTGAACGACATGAACGGCCTCGCAATTTTGTATCGTGAGAAGTCCATGACCCGATAGAATGATGCGCAGGCCTTCGCAACCCGCAACCTTTTATCCGGGAAAGATCGCCGCCATCTCGGCGTCGAAATCCGCCCAGGTGATCGATGCGCGGTTCCCCGCATAGCCGTGGTAATGCGATCGGCCGCTGGAATTGGGCAGGCCGGCCCAGATCTTCGCGAGGTTGTTCATGAAGGTATGCCGACCCATCCGACCGGCGGTGACCTCGCCCAGGCCAGCCTCGGCCAGCAGCACGTCGGCCATCTGGTCCTGCACCTGAGGCGTGAATCGCGCGCTGTCGCGCAGGCCGACGATGTTCACCAGTCGGCGCAGAGTCGAGGGGATGAACTGGTACCGCCCGATCGCGTGGGGCTGGCCCGGCGTCGCGTCGATCCAGGCGAAGATCTCGCGCAACGTCATCTGCGTGGGGGCCCGCCCGGGGCGCACGCGCGCGCCATGCTGAACGGCGTCATATCCGCCGCGCCGCGATTCCGCCTGCCCGATCAGGTGGCGCAGCCGGTCGAGCGAGCCACGCGGCGGCGGCACCCCGGGCGGGCCAAGGGTGGGCACGGCGCGATGCGCGAACATCCCCGTCTCGGCCCGGCCGGCGAACAGGCTGGGGCCGGTGATCGTCTCGTCCTGGCGCACGGCGATCAGCGCCCCGCGCGCGCCGGAAAGGGCCCCGTTCAGGATCGACACGGCCTCGGCCCCGGCGGACCCGGCGGTCATAAGGACGATCAGCAGGATTCTCAGGATCGGCAATGGGACCTCCTTGCCGCGCGACCGTGGGGGTAAAAGGTTCACATTCCGTTGCCGACCGGCCGAAACTTGTTCGGCAGGACCACGCCGCCTATACCGCCCTCAGCCGCAAGGGAGGGCGATATGGCGTTCCGGCAAAACCATCTTCTGGGTATCGAACCGCTGGCCCCCGACGAGATCACGACGATCCTCGACCTGGCCGAGACCTACGTGGACCTCAACCGCGGCCCCGAGAAGCATGCGCAGGCGCTGAAGGGCCTTACGCAGATCAACATGTTCTTCGAGAATTCGACGCGGACCCAGGCCAGTTTCGAGATCGCCGGTCTGCGGCTGGGCGCTGACGTGATGAACATGGCGATGCAGGCCAGCAGCATCAAAAAGGGCGAGACGCTGATCGACACGGCTCTGACCCTGAACGCGATGCACCCGGATCTTCTGGTGGTCCGTCACCCGCACTCGGGCGCGGTGAACCTGCTGGCCGAGAAGGTGAACGCCGCCGTTCTGAATGCGGGCGACGGGCGGCACGAACATCCCACGCAAGCTCTTCTGGACGCGTTGACGATCCGGAGGGCGAAAGGGCGGCTACACCGGCTGACGGTCGCGATCTGCGGCGACATCGCCCATAGTCGCGTGGCGCGGTCGAACATCTGGCTGCTGGGTAAGATGGAAAGCCGCATCCGGCTGGTCGGGCCGCCCACGCTGATCCCCTCGGGCGCGGCGGACTGGGGCGTCGAGGTGCATCACGACATGGCGCAGGGCCTCGCGGGGGCCGACGTGGTGATGATGCTGCGCCTTCAGCGCGAGCGGATGGATGGCGGCTTCATCCCGTCCGAGCGCGAGTATTACCACCGCTACGGCCTGGATGCGGCCAAGCTGGGGCACGCGGCGCCGGACGCCATCGTCATGCACCCGGGTCCGATGAATCGCGGGGTCGAGATCGACGGGACCATCGCCGACGACATCAACCGCTCGGTCATCCAGGAACAGGTCGAGATGGGCGTCGCCGTGCGCATGGCGGCGATGGATCTGCTGGCCCGGCACCGACGCGAGATGGCGGCCTGATACCCCCCGCGTCGGAACCCGCCCGGCACGCGCCGTCTTTCCCCATCAGACAGGAGGGGCCGATGATCCGAACCGATGCCGAAACCATTCACGTCTTTGCCGTGGACCTGCCGATGCCCGAAGCCGCGGCGCTGGCCGATGACGGGGCCGCGTTGTCCGAGGCGCTGGGCGGGATCGAGGTCGAGCCGGACAAGGTCATCGCCCTCGATACGCGGGCGCTGGCCGATCTTGGGTTGTCCAGCTACCTCGTCGAAGGTGAGGGGGCCGTTGCCGCCGACGTCCGCGCCGATGCGGGCAAGCTGGATGCGGCGCAGGGCCCGGTCCTGATCCTTCACCCGCGTGCGGTCACCGACCCACCTGTCCCGCAAAGCCCGTTGCGCCATCTGGGGTCCTATCGCCGGGACCGACCGATGCCCGAAGGCCCGCCCATCCGTGCCGCCTCGGCCGAGGCGGCGGCCACGGGCGTGCCGCCCGCCGCGCCGCTGCCGCGCAACAACGAGCGCCGGCAAAGCGGGATCGTGGCCACGGTTGCGCTTCTGGTCGCTCTGGGTGTCGTGTTCGTCATGTGGCTGATCGCCAGCTAGGGGCCGTTGCCACGGGGCCCGCCGTCGGCGTATGCCCACCCCGCCACACGCGCGGAGACCGGCCCATGGATATCACCTTCCGAAACGCCCGCCTTATCGACCCCGAAGCGGGGGAGGAGCGTGCGGGCGACCTTTTCATTGCGAAGGGGGTGATCTCCGATGCCGCTGCGGATGGCGCGATTGAGATCGACTGCCGCGGCAAGTGCCTAGCCCCCGGGATCGTCGATCTGGGGGTCAAGGTCTCTGAGCCGGGGGAGCGTCACAAGGAAAGTTTCCGGTCCGCCGGACGGGCCGCGGCGCGGGGCGGTGTGACGACGATGGTCACGCGGCCCGACACCACCCCGGCCATCGACACGCCCGAGGTGCTGGAATTCGTCTCGCGCCGGGCGCAGGCTGATGCAGGGGTCCGCGTCGCGCATATGGCGGCTCTGACCAAGGGGCGCGAAGGGCGCGAAATGGTCGAGATCGGGTTCCTGATGGACGCGGGCGCGGTCGCGTTCACCGATTGCGACGCGGTGGTCGACGACACCCGCATCCTGTCGCGGGCCTTGACTTACGCGAAGGGGCTGGGCGCGCTGGTCGTGGGGCATGTTCAGGAACCGGGCCTGTCGCGCGGCGCGGCGGCGACGGGGGGCAAGTTCGCCTCGCTCAAGGGGCTGCCCGCGGTCTCGGCCATGGCCGAGCGCATGGGGCTGGACCGGGACATCTCGCTGATCGAGATGACGGGCGCGCGCTATCACGTGGACCAGATCACCTCGGCCCGGGCGCTTCCCGCGTTGGAGCGGGCCAAGCGCAATGGTCTGGACATCACGGCGGGCGTGGGCATCCATCACCTGACGCTGAACGAATTCGACCTGGGCGATTTCAAGACCTTCTTCAAGCTGAAGCCCCCCCTGCGGTCCGAGGATGACCGGCTGGCCGCCGTCGAAGCCGTCGCGTCGGGCCTGATCGACGTCATCTGTTCCATGCACACACCGCAGGACGAGGAATCAAAGCGTCTGCCCTTCGAGGAAGCGGCAAGCGGCGCCGTAGGTCTGGAGACGCTGCTGCCCGCCGCCATGCGTCTGGTCCATGCCGGGCCCCTGGACCTGCCGACCCTCTGGCGGGCGCTGTCGCTGAACCCGGCGCGACGGTTGGGCCTTTCGGGTGGGCGGCTGTCCCCCGACGCCCCTGCCGATCTGGTGCTGTTCGATCCCGACGCCCCGTTCGTCCTGGATCGGTCCACGCTGGCCTCGAAGTCCAAGAACACCCCATTCGATGGCGCGCGCATGGAAGGCCGCGTTCTTGGAACCTGGGTCGGCGGGACCAGGGTCTTCCCCGAACCCGATCCCGCCGTCCCAGGCGATCACCCCTGATCCCCCATGTTTCGAACATCGGGCGGAACCCGTTAAACCGGCCTCAACGCGGACAGGCCTGCTTCAATGCATTTGCATCGATTCGCGCGTATCTACAGCGTGGTCAGGATCTCTTCGATCTCGCGGATGCGCGATCGCGGGGTCGGATGGGTCGCCAGGAACTCGGGCGGGCGCCCTTCGGACGCGGCCTGCATCGCTTCCCACAAGGCCACCGCCGCCTGCGGGTCGTACCCGGCCGAGGCCATGGTCCGAAGGCCCAGAGCGTCGGCCTCGAGCTCCTGATTGCGTGAATAGGGCAGCAGAAGGCCCACATCGACGCCCACACCCAGCGCGGCCGCGATCTCGCGCCCGTATTCCACGCCGCCCATGTTCAGGAAGAATGCGACGATCCTGATGCCGGCATCCTTGGCGATCTGCGCCGAAATTCGCTTCTGTGCGTGTTCGGCTTGCAGATGTCCGATTTCATGCCCGACGATGGCGGCCAGTTGCGCATCGTTCTGCGTGACCCCGAACATCCCTTCATAGACGCCGATCTTGCCGCCGGGCAGGGCGAAGGCATTGATCTGGTCGGATTCGAACACGGCAACCTCCCACCCTTCGGAGTTCACGCCCGCCGCCTGAAGAAGCCCGCCCGAGATACGCTTCAGCGCGCTGTTATAGGTCGAATCCCGGCTGACCGGCGTATTGGCGATGATCTGGTCCCACGCCTCCTGTCCCATCTGGGCGGCCTGTTCGTCCGAGACCAGTATGGGCGCTTCGTCGCACCCCGAGACGGCCAGCGGGGCGGCGAAGGCCGAAGCCAGGAAGCCCCGGCGTGAGAAACATGTGCTGCACATGACGCCGGAACGCAGGTCAATGGGGGGGTGTTCCCGCAATCGTGATCCCCGGGCGCGGGGCACGCCCCTTAGGCTGATCCCCATGCGCCTTCTCTTCCTGCTTCTTTGCCTTGCCGCGCCGGTCCACGCCCAGGACACGGATCTGGAACTGGTCCTGCTGGCCGATGCCTCGGGGTCTATCGACTCCAGCGAAATCGCGTTGCAGCGCGAGGGGTATGCGCGCGCGATGACCGATCCGCAGGTGCTGGAGGCCATCGCCAACACTGCCTACGGCGAGATCGCGGTGACTTACGTCGAATGGGCGACGAACCAGGCCGTTGTCGTGGACTGGATGCGGATCGCGAATGCCGAGGATGCCGCCGCCTTCGCCGCCGCGTTGCAGGGCCAGCCGCGACGGGCCTACGGGCGCAACGCCATCGGCGCGGCGCTACTGGAGGGCCTGCGCCTGATGGACGAGAACGACATTGATGGCTGGCGCCGGGTGATCGATTTCTCGGGCGATTCGATCAACAACTATTCCGGCCCCGCCATCGAGGTCGCGCGGGCCCAGGTTCTGGCCGCCGGCGTGACCATCAACGGCTTGCCGATCCTGCGCCCCGGCGATCCGGGCCGCGCGCAGGGCGGGCTCGAGGCACTGTATGAAGAGCGCATCATCGGCGGTCTCGGCGCCTTCGTCGTCACGGCCGAAACGCGCGACAGCTTCGCGGCGGCGGTCCGGCGCAAGCTGGTGCTGGAAATCTCGGGGATCAGCGGCGGCCCGGTCGTGGCGGGACGCTAGCGCGGGGCCGCGGCCCGGCGCAGGCGGTCGTTGATCGCGCGGCCCAGCCCTTCCTCGGGGATCGGGCTGACGGCGATCCGCGCCGTGCCGCTGCGGTCCAGTGCCTGAAGGCAGTCGAACAGCCGCGCCGCCGCTTCAGTAAGGTCGCCGGAGGGTGAGAGGTTAAGCGTCGCATCCACCGGGCCGAAGCCCAGCAGGGTCTCGCCCGGTTCGGGCGCGGTGACGTTCAGCCGAACCTGCCCCGAAGGCGCGTAGTGCGAGGCCAGTTGCCCCGGCGCATCCGGCAGTCCGGTCGCGGGCGGCACATCCGGGCGGCGGCCCAGCAGGTCGGCGACCGCTTCCTCCGGCAGGCCGCCCTGCCGCAATACGAAAATCTGGCCGTCCTGGGGTTTCAGGATCGTCGACTCAAGCCCCACCGTGCAGGGCCCGCCATCCAGCACCGCCGCGATACGGCCCCCCAGCCCCGCGATCACGTGGTCTGCCGTCGTCGGACTGACCCGGCCGGACGGGTTGGCCGACGGCGCCGCGACGGGGCGCCCGGCCTCTGCCAGCAACGCCCGGGCAGTAGGGGCGGCGGGAACGCGGACGGCCAGCGTCGGCAGGCCCGCGGCGGTCAGCCCGGCAATCCCCGACCCCTCGCGCAAGGGCAGCACCAAGGTCAGGGGGCCGGGCCAGAATGCCTCGGCCAGTGCCCGCGCCGTGGCGTCGAACCTCACGATCCGCTCTGCCGCCGCGATCTCTTCCACGTGCACGATAAGCGGGTTGAACCGCGGCCGGCCCTTGGCCTCGAAAATACGCGCGACGGATTCGGCATCCGTGGCATCGGCGCCCAGGCCATAAACCGTCTCGGTCGGGAACGCGACCAGCGCGCCGTCCCGAAGAAGGGCAGCCGCACGGCGTATGCCGTCCGGATCGGGGGTGAGGCGCTGCGTCATATTGCGCGAGATACGACAGGGTGCCCCCCTTTGACCAGCGCGCCGTAACGCCGCGTTTCGCTTGCCCTGAGGGGGATCCGAGCACATTCTTTAATCCAAGCCGCCACGAAGGATTCTGTCATGCCCTATCGCGCCCCGCTCAAGGACTTTCGGTTCCTGTTCGACAAGATCGTGGGCCTCGACAAGGTGGCCGCGACGGACCGCTATGCCGAAGCCACGCCCGACGTGGTGGACCAGATCCTGACCGAGGCCGGCCGCATGTGCGAGGAAGTGCTCGCACCGCTGAACTGGCCCGGCGACCGCAATCCCGCGCGGCTGGAAAACGGCGTCGTGCGCACCTCTCCGGGGTTTGACGAAGGCTACAAGGCGATTTCCGAAGGCGGCTGGGTCGGTATGGCCTCGGACCCCGAATACGGCGGCATGGGCCTGCCGATGACAGTGGCTACGGCCGTGAACGAGATGATGTCGGCGGCTTGCCTGTCGCTGCAACTGTGCCCGATGCTGAGCCAAGGCCAGATCGAGGCGCTGGAACATCACGCCAGCGACGAGCTGAAGGCGCTGTATCTGCCCAAGCTGACCAGCGGCGAATGGTCGGGAACCATGAACCTGACCGAGCCGCAGGCCGGATCTGACGTTGGCGCGCTGCGCACCAAGGCCGAACCAAACGGCGACGGCACCTACAAGATCAGCGGCCAGAAGATTTACATCACGTGGGGCGACGCGGATTTCCTGCCGAACGTCGTGCACCTCGTCTTGGCGCGCCTGCCAGATGCCGCGCCGGGCACCAAGGGGATCAGCCTGTTCCTCGTCCCGAAATTCCTGCCGACCGAAGACGGCCAACCGGGTGAGCGCAACGGCCTCCGCGTCGTCAGCCTTGAGGAAAAGATGGGCATCCACGGCTCGCCCACCGCGGTGATGGAATACGACAACGCCAAGGGCTGGCTGGTCGGGACCGAGCACAAGGGCATGGCCGCGATGTTCACCATGATGAACAACGCGCGTCTGGGCGTCGGCGTGCAGGGGATTGGCGTGGGCGAACGCGCTTACCAGCACGCGCTGGCCTATGCGTTGGACCGCACGCAGGGCAAGGCCGGCGGGTCGGGCACCATCGTCGAACATGCCGATGTGCGCCGGATGCTGACCCACATGAAAGCCGACCTGTTCGCCGCGCGGTCGATCTCTCTGATGAACGCGGTCGCCATCGACATGGCCACCGCCACGGGTGAGGCCTCGTGGAAGGCCCGCGCCGCACTTCTGACGCCGATCACCAAAGCCTTCGGCACCGATGTGGGCAACGCCGTTGCGCATGAAGGCGTACAGGTCCATGGCGGCATGGGCTTCGTCGAGGAAACCGGTGCCGCCCAGTTCAGCCGCGATGCGCGGATCACCCCGATCTACGAGGGGACGAACGGCATTCAGGCGATGGACCTGGTCGCGCGCAAGATGATGGATGGGGGCGAGGCCGCCTTTGCCCTGATCGACGAGCTGGAGAAGACCGCGGAAGCCGCGCGCAGCACGCACGAGGATCTGGCCCAGAAGGTCTGGGACGCGATCCAGGCGCTGCGCGAGACGACCGAATGGCTGGTCGATCAGGACATGCAGAGCCGGTTTGCCGGTGCGGTGCCGTACCTGCGCGGGTTCGCCCGGGTGCTGGGCGGCGTGACGCATCTGAAGGCGGCCGTCGAAGGCGAAAGTGGCCGGAAGGCCTTGGCCACGTTCTATATCGACCGGTTGCTGCCCGAGCACGAGGCGCATTTCGCCCATGCCCGCGGCGGGGACGAGGGGCTGTATCTTCTGACGCTGGACGACTTGGCCGCCGCGTGACGGTCTTGCGGGTTGGTGGACCCCGGGATAGGTCCGCCCCCATGAGAGCACGGTCTTCGGCATGACGAAAGAGCAAGGCGCCTTGCGCTATCCGTGGGCAGAGCCTCCCGCGTTCGGGGTGCCGCAGACCGTCGCCGACGGCATTGAATGGCTGCGCATTCCGCTGCCGATGGCCTTGGACCACGTGAATTGCTGGATCCTGTCCGAGGATGACGGCGTCACTATCGTCGATACGGGGCTCAACACCTCGAAAACGCGGGACATGTGGCGGGCCGCGCTGGGGGCGCGCCGGGTGAAGCGGGTGCTGGTGACCCATCACCATCCCGATCACGTCGGCCTCGCGGGCTGGTTCCAGGCCGAGTTCGGGGCCGAGCTTCTGATGCCCCGAACGGGCTGGCTGATGGCGCGGATGCTGACGCTGGACGTGCAGGAACGCCCCGTTCCGGAAACGGTCGCCTACTGGAAGGCCGCGGGCATGGCCGAGGATATCCTGGCCCAACGCATGTCCGAACGCCCCTTCAACTTCGCCGACGGCGTGGCACCGATGCCCCTTGGGTATACTCGTCTGGCGGATCAGGACATGATTCAGCTTGCCGGGCGGTGGTGGCATATCCACATGGGCGACGGCCACGCCCCCGAACATGCTACCCTGTGGGAAGAGGGCGGCCCCCTCGTCCTGGGGGGCGATCAGCTTCTGCCGTCGATCTCCCCCAACCTCGGAATCTACGCGACCGAGCCCGAGGCCGACCCAGTGGGCGATTGGCTGGCCTCGTGCGAGCGGTTCCAGGGATTCGCAACCGAAGACAAGCTTGTCCTGCCCGGCCACAAGCTGCCCTTTACTGGCCTGCCTGTGCGCATGCGGCAGATGATGGACAACCACCGCCATGCCTTGGATCGGCTGGTTGTGCATCTCGACCGACCGCGCACGGCGGTCGAATGTTATATCCCCGTCTTCGGACGCGAGATCGGCGGCAGCCAGTACGGCTTTGCGCTGGTCGAGGCGATGGCCCACTGCATGCACTTGGTCCATACTGGCCGCGCCGAGCGACGGATCAGCGAGGACGGCGCCTGGCGCTTCGTCGCGGCTTAATGGGCGATAGCCGCGCCGAAAGGGCGGTGACAGGGATATCCGAATGGTCTATCAGACCGGCGCAGCAAATCTCGCGGAGCGGAACATGGCCAAGCATTCCCACGGGTCGATGAATATCGAGACTCAGGAGAAGACGTTCGATGCGTTCATCAAATGGGTCACGCGCACGACGATCGTCATCATCGTCGCCCTGATCCTCCTCGGCCTTGTGAACGGCTGACCCACGCGTGATCCGTCTTTATCTGGTTTTCGCCGCGTGTCTGGCGCTTCTGGGGTGTGCCGCGGGCAACCCGCCCCCCGCCACATCCGCCGAAGTCGCCCGCGCGGCCTGGACCGACGGCAGCCCGCCCGAGATCACCCTGATCACCGTCCTGAAGGCCGAGAATGACGGCGGCGCCCACACCGCCCTTCTGGTCAACGGGTCGCAAAGGGTTTTGTGGGATCCCGCAGGCTCGTTCCGTCACCCCAACGTGCCCGAGGTCGGCGACGTCCTCTACGGCATCACGCCCCTGATCGACCGGGTCTATACCGATTATCACGTTCGGCCCGACTTTTACATCGTCCGCCAGAGCTTGCCGGTCAGCGCCGAGACGGCCGAACGCCTGATCACGGCGATGAAGGGGCAGGGGAATGCCGGGCAGGCGACCTGCGCCCTGACGACCAGCGGCATAATGCGCGCAGCCGGGATCGAAGTCGGCCGCACATGGTTTCCGAACGCTCTGATGGACGATTTCGGGCAGCTGCCCGGGGTGACGACGCAACGGATCGACACCAGCAACGTGAACACCAATCACAACGTCATCTTCGGCAAGGGCGGCGTGCCCCTGCCGCGCGGGGCCTAGGCGTCAGTCGACGCCCAGGGTCTTGCGACCGATCCCGACATAGGCGGTGAATCCCGCTTTCTCGACATCCTCCAACGCGTAGACGTTGCGCAGGTCGGCCATGCGGGGGCTGCGCATACCTTCGGCGATCTGCGAAAGATCCAGCGCCCGGAACTCGTTCCACTCGGTCAGAAGGACCAGCAGATCGGCCTCCTTCGCGGCCTCGTAGGGGTCGTCGTGCCAGCTGACGCCGGGCAGCAGCCGCTCGCCCTCTCGCTTGCCCTGGGGATCGCAGACGCGCACCTCGGCGCCGCCGCCCACCAATGCGGGCACGATGGTCAGCGCTGGCGCGTCGCGCATGTCGTCTGTGTTGGGCTTGAACGTCACACCCAGCACGGCCACGCGCTTGCCGTTGAAATCGTCACCGCACAGTTCGTGCAGCTTGCCGATCATGCGCCGCTTGGTGGCTTCGTTCACCTCGATCACCGCTTCGGTGATCCGCATGGGGGCTGCGTATTCCTGGCCGATCCGGGCCAGTGCCTTGGTGTCCTTGGGAAAGCACGACCCGCCATAGCCCGGGCCGGCATGCAGGAACTTGTTGCCGATCCGCCCGTCCAGACCCATGCCCCGGCTGACCTGCTTCACATCCGCGCCGACCTTTTCGCATAGGGCCGCGATCTCGTTGATGAAGGTGATCTTCGTGGCGAGGAAGGCGTTGGCGGCGTACTTGATCATCTCGGCCGATTCGAGGTCGGTGGTGATGATCGGGAACTCGCGCAGGAACAGCGGGCGATAGATCTCGGACATGACCGAGGTCGCGCGCTCGCTTTCGACGCCCACGACGACCCGGTCGGGGCGCATGAAATCGTCGATCGCCGCGCCCTCGCGCAGGAATTCGGGGTTCGAGGCGACGTCGAAATCCAAGGAAGGATTCGCGGCGGCCACCGTCTCGGCCACTTTGCGGTTCGTGCCGACTGGCACCGTGGATTTCGTCACGATCACCACGCCGTCATCGGCCGCCTTCGCCACGTCCTCGGCGGCGGCCATCACGTAGCTGAGGTCAGCGTGGCCGTCGCCGCGCCGCGTCGGCGTACCCACGGCGATGAACACGGCCTGCGCGCCCTTCAGTCCGGCCTTGAGGTCGGTGGTGAAGTTCAGTCGTCCGGCCTTCACGTTCTTTTCCATCAGCACGTCAAGGCCGGGTTCGAAGATCGGAACCTCGCCTTTCTCCAGCCGGGCGATCTTGTCGGCGTCGCGATCGACGCAAACGACGTCGTGCCCGAAATCCGAAAAGCAAACGCCCGAGACGAGGCCGACATAGCCGGTGCCGATCATGGCGATCTTCATTCGTGGAGCTCCCCTAGTGCCCGAGTTGCGACCCGTAAATCCCGCGGGTCCGCTCAGGTCAATCTCAAGCGCGGCGGTGGGGGCCGATATAAGCCAAATGCCCCGTCATTCCGCCCATTCGTTGCGCGAAACCCGCGCGATGCGCGCGCACCGTTGGGAAACGGGAAAGGACGGGCACGGAATGTCGCGCGCACCGTCTTTCCCGCCAAAGGTGCCCCATGTCCCAGAACTCCGCCGCCCTGTCCCTTCCGTTTATCATGCCGTCGCAGGCCCAGAAGCACGTCACCCATAACGAGGCGCTGGCCCGCCTCGACGTGCTCGTCCAGCTTACGGTGCGCTCCTTCGCAACCGTCACCCCGCCCCAGACCCCATCCGAGAGCGAAGCCCATGTCGTGGCAGGCGGTGCGACCGGCGCCTTCGCCGGCCACGAGGGCGAGATCGCCGCCTGCATCGGCGGGGGCTGGGTGTTCCTGGCCCCGCGCCCCGGATGGATCGCGGTCAGCACGACCGGCGAGCTGCGCGTCTTCACCGATGCGGGCTGGACCGGCCCGGCAACCCCCACGTTGAGTGTCGGCGCCGGGGCGGATTCGCAGAACCGGCTTGTGGTCTCGGGCGAAAGCACGCTGTTCACGCATGAGGGGGGCGACCATCGCCTGACCATCAACAAGGCGGCCACTGCAGCCACCGGGTCGCTGGTGTTCCAATCCGACTGGTCCGGGCGTGCCGAGATGGGGTTGGCGGGCGAGGATGCGTGGTCGATCAAGGTCTCGGCCGACGGATCGACCTGGATCACCGCCCTGCGCGTCGATCCCGCGACCGGCACACTTTCCGGCGCGGCCATCCAGTCGGCGCCCGACGACACCACCGAAGGCCGCCTGATGCGTGCCGATTACGGCTATGGCCCCGGCAACCTTCTGGGCGACGTGTCACTGTCTGGCGGCACCCCCACCGGTGCGGTGATCCAGACCGGGGCCAATGCCGACGGCCGATTCACCCGCTTTGCCGACGGCACGCAAATCTGCACCGGCAGCTTTTCCGTCGCGGGGGTGTCGTTGACGACCGCGCTGGCGGGCGGGTTCGCGGGCACGGTGCCCGCCATCGCTTTTCCGGCCCCCTTCGTCGGGGCGCCGTCGGTTTCGGCCACTTTGTCGGCGGGCACGCAGGCGCTCGTTCAGGGCGTCGATGCTACGTCCACTCAGGCCGATCTGCGCCTCTGGTCCGGGGTCAGCGGGGGGGTGACGGTGAACGGGCGCCTTCTGGCCATCGGACGCTGGGCCTGACGCTTCCCATTCCGCGCCCGCTGCGCTAACCCCGGCGCGGCACAGGAAAAGAAGGCGCGGACCCATGAAATTCACGTTGTCCTGGTTGAAGGATCACCTCGACACGACGGCCTCGGCGGCAGAGATCGCCGAGGCGCTGACCGACCTGGGCCTCGAGGTCGAGGAGGTCGTCGATCCCACCGAGAAGCTGCGCCCGTTCCTGATCGGCAAGGTCCGCGAGGCCGACCAGCACCCCGACGCCGACCGTCTGCGCGTGTGCAAGGTCGAAACCGCCGCAGGCCTTCAGCAGATCATCTGCGGTGCCCCCAACGCGCGCGCCGGGATCACCGTCGTCATCGCCAGCCCCGGCACCTATGTCCCCGGCCTCGACACCACGATTCAGGTCGGCAAGATCCGCGGCGTCGAAAGCCACGGCATGATGGCCTCGGAACGCGAGCTGGAACTCTCGGACGAACACGACGGCATCATCGAACTGCCCTCGGGCGAGGTCGGTGAAAGCTTCGCCGACTGGCTGGCGGCGAACCGCCCCGATGCCGTCGATCCGATGATCGAGATCGCGATCACCCCCAACCGCCCCGACGCGCTGGCCGTGCGCGGCATCGCCCGCGACCTGGCCGCCCGCGGTCTTGGCACGCTGAAGCCGCAGGACCCGGTGACGGTCCCCGGCACCTTCCCGTGCCCCATCGGCGTGACCATCGCCGAGGATGGACTGCCGCACGCCCCCCATTTCACCGGCCGCCTGATCCGCGGCGTGAAGAACGGCCCCAGCCCGGCCTGGCTTCAGGCCCGCCTGACCGCCATCGGGTTGCGCCCGATCTCGGCCCTGGTGGACATCACCAACTTCTTCACCTTCGACATGAACCGCCCGCTGCACGTCTTCGACGCCGCGCGGGTGAAAGGCGACCTGCGCGTTCATCTGGCGACGGGTGGCGAGACGCTGGAGGCGCTGGACGAGCGTAGCTACACGTTCCAGCTCGGCATGGTCGTCATCAGCGACGACCAAGGGCCCGAAAGCATCGCGGGCATCATGGGCGGCGCCCCCACGGGGGTCGAGGACGACACGGTGGACGTGTTCCTCGAATCCGCCTTCTGGAACCCGGTGACCATCGCCCGCACGGGCCGTGCGCTGAAGATCAATTCCGACGCCCGCTACCGGTTCGAACGCGGCGTGGATCCCGCCTGGACTCGCCCGGGGCTCGAGGCGGCGACGCAGATGATCCTCGACCTCTGCGGTGGCGAGCCGTCCGAGGTGGTCGAGGCCGGCGCCGCCCCCGACCACGCCCGCAGCTACACGCTGGACACCGCGCGGTGTTCGTCGTTGGTGGGTATGGATATCCCCGCCACCCAGCAGCGCGAGACGCTGGAATCGCTGGGCTTCAGGCTGGAGGGCGATCTGGCCCACGTGCCAAGCTGGCGGCCCGACGTTCTGGGGCAGGCCGACCTGGTCGAGGAAGTCGCCCGCGTCGCCTCGCTGACGAAGCTGGCCCCGCAGCCCATGGCCCGCCCCCAGCCCGGCGTCCCGAAGCCCATCCTGACCGAGGGCCAGCGCCGCGAGCAGATCGCGCGGCGCACCTGCGCAGCGTTGGGGTATAACGAGGCCGTCACCTATTCCTTCATCGACAGCACCTCCGCCGCGCTGTTCGAGGGTGGATCGGACGCGACGATGCTGGAAAACCCCATCTCGACCGAGCTCAGCCAACTGCGCCCCGACCTTCTGCCGGGGCTTCTGCAAGCCGCGGGCCGCAACCAGAAGCGCGGGCAGGGCGACCTGGCCCTGTTCGAGGTCGGCACCGTCTTCTCGGGCGGCGAGCCGGAGGAGTCGCAGGTCCAGGTCGCGGGCCTTCTGACGGGACGCACCGGCCCGAAGGACGTGCATGGCAGCACCCGCGCCGTCGACGTGTTCGACGTCAAGGCCGATGCCGAGGCCGTGCTGGCCGCCCTTGGTGCCCCCGCCAAGGTCCAGATCTTCCGCGAAGGGGCCAGCTGGTGGCACCCCGGCCGGCACGGGCGCATCTGCCTTGGCCCGAAGAAGACGCTGGGTGTCTTCGGCGAAATCCATCCCAAAATACTGCGCCTGATGGGCGTGAAGGGCCCCGCGATGGCCTTCACCCTGTGGCCCGATCAGGTGCCCGCGCCGCGCAACACCGACGCCGCGCGCCCCGCGCTTGAGATCAGCGACCTTCAGGCGGTCGAGCGGGACTTCGCCTTCGTCCTCGACGCCCGGATCGAGGCACAGCAGGTCGTCGCCGCGGCGCAGGGTGCCGACAAGGCGCTGGTGCAAGAGGTCCGCGTCTTCGACCAGTTCGAGGGCGGCAGCCTGGGCGAGGGGAAGAAGTCGCTGGCGATCACCGTGCGCATTCAGCCCAAGGGCGAGACGCTGACCGACAAGCAGATCGAGGATATCGCGCAGAAGGTCGTCCAGAAGGTGCAAAGCGCCACTGGCGGCGCCCTGCGCGGCTGACCTTTTACCACATGGTCGTGCGGGCGCGGGCAGTCCATTCGGCGTCGTAGGTCTCGGCGTCGAACTCCGCGTCCGCGGCGGAGCGGGCCATCTGCCCCACGCTCGGCAATCCGTCCGCATCGTCGCGCGACCACAGCCCCGCGCGCATCAACGCGCGGGCGCACTGGACATAGACCTCGGCAATCTCGACCACGACGACGCTGCGCGGCGCCTTGCCATCCCGCGCGAAGCTGTCCCGCGCGTCGTCGTCCACGGTCACGAAGGCCCGCCCGTTCACCCGCACGACGTTGTCCGATCCCGGAACCATGAACAGAAGCGACACCCGCCCGTCGGCCACGATGTTCTCCAGCGAGTCGATGCGATTGTTGCCGTGCCAATCGGGCATCTCCAAACGGTCGGGCGCGGCGATCCGTACCACCGGGCCATCGTCGCCGCGGGGGCTGACATCGGTCCCGCCCGGCCCCACCGTCGCGACCAGGCAAAAGCGCGACCGCGCGATCCAGTTCGAATAGGCGAGCGTCAGTTTCGGCGCGACCTTGGTCAAGGCCGCCCCCACGGGCGTGCCGTAATGGGCGCGCAGCGCCTCGATACTGTCGACAGGCCTCATACCTCGATCCTCGTCCATCCCGCCTCTGTCATCAGCTCGTTGGACCGCCCCTCGACGGCGGTCGAAAGCTGCTCGACAAACTCATGTTTCGTCAGCCCCGGCGGAATCGGTTTCAGGAATTCAATCACCGCCAGGCCGGGCTTTTTCGCGATCCCCATCCTGGGCCAGAACACGCCGACATTCACGGCAACGGGCACGCAGGTCTGGTCCAGCTGGCCATACAAAACCGCCGTTCCCGTCTTGTAGGGCAGCTTCACCCCCGGCGCCACGCGCGTACCCTGGGGATAGATGATCAGCTGCCCCGCCCGGGTGCGTCCCTTCTGCACATCGGCCATCATCTTGGCGATCGCCTGCCCCTTCTTGCCGCGATCCACGGGCACGCAGCCCATCTTCAGCGCGAACCACCCGAGAACCGGGGCGCGCGTCAGCTCCTTCTTCATGATGAATTTCGGCGCCGGCAGGACCGAGCACAGCATGATGATGTCGAAGAAGGACTGGTGCTTGGCGGCGATCATCACTTCGCCTTCGGCCACGGTGCCGCGCACTTCGGACTTCAGGCCGATCATCCACGCGGCCGACCAGCGCACGTACCGGCAATAGCTGCGGACCGCCCGATGCGCCCCGTCGTCCTGGCGCATCGCGATGGGCAGCCACCAAAGACCCATCAGCGCCATGGCGGCATACATCTGGACGGTGAAGATCAGGGAACGCAGATACTGGATCACGGGATGTCCTTCAGGGCTCGGAGGGCGGCAAAGCGGGTGGCCCAGAATGCGACGAAGGCGGCCACCGGGGGCACCAGAAGCGGGGCCAGCCATCCCGCGCCCGCAAAGCCCAGCCCGGTCAGGAATCCACCCGCCTGTTCGACCGAGGGCAGCGCCCAGATGCAGGCCATGGCGATGACGGTCCCGGCGGCCGACCCGGCCAGCGCGCGCAGGGTGAACCGCCGAACGAAGGCGCGGGCGATGAAGGTGTCACGGGCCCCGATCAGGCGCAGCACGCGCATGACCTCGCGATTGGCGGCCAGCGCCGAGCCTGCGGCCAGCGTGATCATCGCCGCCATGGTCAGCGTGATCAGCCCCAGCGCGCCCAGCCCCAGCAGGTTCAGCCGCTCGGCCGCGCGCACCAGCGGACGGCGCCAACGGGTGTGATCGTCCAGCACCGCGCCCGGCGCCTCGGCCGACAGGCGCAGGCGCAGGCCTTCGGAATCCAGCCCCTGCGCCGTCTCGACCACCTCGACCAGTTGCGGGATCGGCAACGTCTCGACCGGCAGGTCCGCCCCGAACCACGGCGCCAGCAGTGCGCGCTGCTCGTCGGGGGGCAGCGCGCGCGCCGTGGCGACGCCGGGCGTGGTTTCCAGGATGCGCAGCACCGCGCGGGTCTGCGCCTCGCGCTGCTCCAGCGGGGCCGAGATGCGGATGGTCGAGCTTTGCGCAAGCTCGCCCGACCAGCGCTCGGCCAAACGGTGCGTCGCCAGCGACAGGGCCAGCGCGAAGACGGCCAGGAACGCCATTGCGGCCGCAGTGAAGGCCGTCAGCCGCGCCGTGAACCCCGAGGGCGGAACGATCCGCTTGGCATTCACGTCGCCCGACAGAAATTCCAGGACCGACTGCGACAGGTTCACAGGTCGACCCCCGCCACGTCCAGCTGCCCGCGCCGCAGCCGCAAAACCCGCGCGGTGACCTGCGCCTTGGCCGCCCGGATCAGGTTCAGGTCATGCGTCGCGATCAGGATCGCCTTGCCCATGCGGTTCAGCTCGACCAACAGGGTCAGAAGCCGCAGCGACATCTCCCAATCGACGTTGCCCGTGGGCTCGTCCGCCAACACGACGTCCGGCGACAGGATCAGGGCGCGGGCCAATGCGGCGCGCTGCTTCTCTCCGCCCGAAAGCTCGGCCGGCAGCGCATCGGCGCGGCGCGCCAGCCCGACCCAGGCCAGAAGCTCGTCGATCTCGGCATCGTGCTGCGTGGGGTCCTGGCCAGCGGCGGCCAGCGGCATGGCCACGTTCTCGCGCAAGCTCAAATGTTCCAGGAAGCCGCAATCCTGGTGCACCACGCCGACCCGACGGCGCAGCTTGGCGATTGCGTCCCGGCCCAGCTTCTCGGACGGGGCGCCGAAGACCGTGATCGTGCCCTTCGCGGGCTTCAGATCAAGATAGCACAACTTCAGAAGCGTGGTTTTCCCGGCTCCCGACGGTCCGGTCAGGAAGTGGAAGCTGCCGGGCGACAGGTCCAGCGAGATCCCGTTCAGCAAGGGGCTTCCGTCGTATCCGTAGGTGATATCGCTCAGTTCGATCACGCGATGCCTCGTCCCTCGCGGCCGTTTTGCCGCACAAGATCGGGCGATTCAATCGCCGCCGACCGCAAATGGTTTGCTTAACTCCTCGGGATTGCTACCAAAGAGCAAAGCGATAGAACACAGGTTTTCGGTCAGACGTTCATGCGGATCACTTGCCCCAACTGCGCGGCCGAATACGAGGTCGATGCCACGCTTGTCCCCGAGGACGGGCGCGATGTGCAATGCTCGGCCTGCGGACATACCTGGATGCAGTTCCGCGACGGCCGGACTCAGGAGGTCGGAGCGGCCCACAGCGACCCAAGCCCCGAGCCCGCATCGCCCCCCGAGCCCGCATCGACCCCCGCCCCTGTTTCGACCCCCGCCCCCGCGAAGGAGCCTGAGCAGGACCCGGAGGTCGACCCGGCCCCGGCAGCCGATACCAGCGGGTTCGACTATGCCGATCGCCCGCGCCGCCGCGAGCTGGACGAGGAGACGCGCCGTATCCTGCGCGAGGAGGCCGCGCGCGAGGCTGCCCGGCGCCGCGAACGTCGCGAAGCCAAGATCGAGACTCAGACCGAAATGGGCCTGGACAGCACCCACGCCCAGACCCCCGACCGGACCTCGGCGTCGACGCCGCAGAGCGCAGTGCCCGACGGAGAGGACGCGGCCGCGGCCCTTGGGTCCGTGCCGTCGCAAGAGGCGCGCAAGCCAGCCGACCATGCTGCCGCGTCGCGCGGGGACAGCTTTCCCGACATCGAAGAGATCAATTCGACCCTGGGCCCGGGGCAAACGCCTGCAAACGCGGCCCCCAAGGACACCACAGCGGGGCAGGGCGGTGCGAGCTCTTTCCGGCGGGGGTTCCTGTCAATGCTGCTGGTCGGGGCGGTGCTGATTCTGCTCTACGTCCTGGCCCCGAACCTGTCGCAGGCCCTTCCCGCGATCGAGCCGGAGCTGGCCAGCTACGTGGGCGCCGTGAACGCCTTCCGTGCGGGCGTCGAGGAAACGCTGCAATCGGCGGCCCTTTGGGTGCAGGGGCTTACCGGCGCGTAGGGGGCTTGCCCTGCGGCGCAGGATCGGCGCCGGTGCTGATCACCTACAGGCCGAAGCCTGCATAGGGCAGGAACCGTACCGGATCGCCGGGCGCGATGTCATGGGCGTGGTCGGGCAGCTCGACCAGCCCGTCGGCCCAGCTGAGCCCCGTGATCCGCCCCGATCCTTCGGAGGCGAAGACCTCGACCCCCTCGGGGCCCATCCGCGCGCGCAGGTATTCCCGCCGCCCTGCCTTCTTGCGTTTCGAGAACGCGGCCGGAAGCGTCACTGCCAGCGGCGCCTGCCACGGCCCCCCCGCCATCAGCGACAGGGCGGGGCGCGCGAAGATCAGCGCGCAGACGAAGCTTGCCACCGGGTTGCCCGGCAGTCCGAAGACCGGAACGCCGTCCCGGATCCCCAGCGCCAGCGGCCGCCCCGGCTTCAGCGCGATCCGCCAAGAGACCAGCGTCCCTTCCTCGCGCAGCAGGGCCGAGACGTGGTCCTCGTCCCCTGCCGACGCACCGCCAGAGGTCAGGATCACGTCCGCTTCGGCCGCGTTCAATGTCGCGCGCAGTTGATCCCGGTCGTCCGGTACGTGGCCAAGATCGACGGCCGCATGCCCCCAGCGGCGGGCCAGCGCCAGAAGCATGGGGCGGTTGGCATCATAGGTCGTGGCCGGGTCGTCGGTCGAACCGGGGGCCGCAATCTCGTCGCCCGTTGACAGGACGCCCACACGCAGGCGGCGGAAGACGGGCAGGCGGTCGGACCCCGTGGCCGCCAGCAGCGCAAGGTCGGGCGGGCGCATGACGTGGCCCCCGGGCAGAACCTCGGCGCCCGCGTCGATATCCTCGCCCGCGCGGCGCGTGTTGGCGCGGGCCTTCACCGGCCCGTTGAACGCGACCGACGCGCCGTCGCTGCGCGTGTCCTCCTCCAACACCACGGTGTCCACGCCTTCGGGCAGAAGTGCGCCCGTCAGGATGCGGATGGCGTGCCCAAGGGGAACAGCGTGGGGGTATGGCGCACCGGCTGCGGCACGTCCGGCGAGCAAGGGCAGGACCTGCGGCCCGTCGCCCACGGCCGATCCCGCGAAGCCGAAGCCGTCGACCGCGGCGTTCGCGCCGGGCGGGTTCGCGCGCCGGGCCATCACGGCCTGCGACAGGATCCGCCCGTCGGCGTGCCCGACTTGGACGTCCTCGGCCCCCATCACGGGGCGCAACCGTGCCCGCAGAAGGTCGAGCGCCGTATCGACCGGCGTCCACTCCACCCCCGGCGGCAGGGCGAAACAATCGTTCGACAGGGGCGGGGGAGAGAGGGGGGCGGAAGGTTCCGCGTTCTCCGATGGGGCCGAGAATGCCAACGAGGTCAAGCGATTACGCGCCTCGGCGCCCAGGATCCAGCCCTCCTCGGCCGCTTCGGGCGGCAGGTCGCGCATCATCGACGCCAGCTCCTCCGGGGGCAGGGCCGCCAAAGCATGGGCCAGCAGGCGTACCTGATGCCGGTCACGGATGCCCCCCTCGACGTCCTTCACCGCGGGTTCGATCAGCCCCGGCCAAATCTCGGTCAGGACGGCGGGGGCGTCCTGCCACGCCTCGAACGGCCACGCGGCGACGCCCTCGATCCGGCGCAGACGCGACAGCATGGGCAGACCCATCAAGGCCTGGCTGCCGACGGTGGGCGGGAAGGCCAGTTGCCAGACGCTGGACGCGGCCCTTGCGGCTACGTCGCAGGCGCGCTTTTCGGTCATTCCGTGGCCGTCGCGCGTGCTGCCGCGATAGGGGATGCCGGGGAATGCGTCCTCGCGCGGTTTACCCCAGAACGGCCCGGTTCCGGGGAACAGGGCATTCAGCGCCTCGGCCACTTTGAGCCGGTTGTTGCGCCCTTTTGCATCGTCCTCGATCCGCGCGGCCAGCCAGTCCCAGACGGCAAGTGGGTCGGGCTTGCCCGTCACCACCTTCGCGAAGCCCGCCGGATAGCCGAACGGAAAGTCGAACGCCGCCATCACCCGGCGGCCGGCCGCGATCTCGGCCCGCAGGGTCTCGGCCAGCCACGCCTCGGCCTCGGCCCGGGTGGGCATGTGGCGCGGATTCTCGGGCACGCCGTCGCGGGCGATCCCGATCCAGATCGAGTTCTTGGCGGCCCGGGCCACGCCTTCAGCCGCGGACCAATCCACCACGAGGATCGTGTCGAACCCCCTCACAACCCGACCTCGCCCGCGATGAAGTCGGCGATGGCGGCGGTGTCGTCCAGGTCCAGCACGGGGCGGTCGTCGATCCCCGGCTGGCCCTTCGCCGCGACCGCGCGGATTGTGGGGTCGTCGGGGGCGATCAGGGGGCGGCCGGTTTCGGCCCGCCACGCCTCGACCTTTGGATGGCGGTCGCGCTTCCAGCCTTCAACCAGGATCAGGTCCACGGGGGCCATCTGGTCCAGCAACGCCTCAAGCGGTGGCTCGGGCCCGTCGAGTTCGGTCATCAGCGCCCAACGCTTGCCCGAGGACAGCAGCACCTGATGCGCGCCCGCGTCGCGGTGCCGTCGCGAATCCTTGCCCTCGTGGTCCACGTCGAAGCTGTGATGCGCGTGCTTCAAGGTCGACACACGCACCCCCCGCCCGCGAAACTCGGACACCAGGCGCACCATCAGGCCCGTCTTCCCGGCGTTCTTCCAGCCGGTCACGCCATACAATTTCACAGCATGCCCCGCGCCACGTCCAGATCCTCGGGCGTGTTCACGTTGAAGAACGGATCGCCCCGGTCGATGGGGAAGCTGGCCAGCGCGGTGCCGTGCCGGTCGGTCCATTGCACGACCTTGCGCACCCCGTCCTTCAGCGCCGCGCGCAGATCCTCGCGCAGCGCCACGGGCCATAGGCCGAAGGTCGGGTGCCGCGCAATGCCGCGTTCGGGGTCGGGGGTCGCGGCAAGCGCGATGGGCTTGCCCTGCGCCTCGGCCGCCAGCAGAAGCTGCGGGACCAGGTCGCCGGGGAAGAAGGGCGTGTCGGCGGCGGCGGTGACGACATGCGTGGCCCGCAGATGCGCCGCCCAGTCGAGCCCGGCGAGCACCCCCGCAAGTGGCCCCGGATGCCCTTCAATACTGTCGGGCAGCACGGTCAGGCACAGGTCCGAGAAGCGCGTGGGATCGCCATTCGCGCTAAGCGCCAGATCGGCCACTTGCGGTGACAGCCGGTCGATGGCGCGTTGCAGGATGGATTCGCCCAGAAGCTCCAAACGACCCTTGTCGCCCCCGCCCATGCGCGTGGCGCGCCCACCCGCCAGAATGACGCCCACCGGCGCGATCATCGACCCGGCCCCTTCGACTCAGACATCCGCCGACCTCCGCCGCCGGTCTGTGCCTGCGGCCTCGGGCGACGCATCGCGGATCAGGCGATGCTCGCCCGCAAGGCAGGTGAACCGTTCGCCCCGCATCCGACCGATCAGGGTCAGGTCCACCTGCTCGGCGATCTCGACCCCCCAGGCGGTGAAGCCGGAGCGTGAGACCAACGCGGGGATCCCCATATGGGCGCATTTGATCACCATTTCGGACGTCAGCCGCCCCGTTGTATAGAGGATTTTGTCCGCGGGATCGGCCCCTTCGGACAGCATCCAGCCCGCGATCTTGTCCACCGCATTGTGCCGCCCGACATCCTCCATATAGACCAGCGGGCGGTCCTCCTGGCACAGCACCGTGCCATGGATCGCGCCGGCTTCCAGGTACAGCGACGGCGTGGTGTTGATCGCTTTCGCCAGCCCATAAAGCCAGCTGACCCGAACCTCCGAGCCGGGCAGGCGCAGATCTTCCAGCCCCTCCATCATGTCGCCGAACACGGTGCCGACCGCGCAGCCGCTGGTGCGGGTCTTCTTGGCCAGCTTGGCCTCGTGGGTCGTGGGGCTGTCGGTGCGCACGACGACGACCTCCAGCTCCTCGTCGTAGTCCACGCCGGTCACAGTCTCGCCGTCCCGGAGCATGCCTTGGTTCTTCAGGAATCCAAGTGCAAGGTATTCGGGGTAATCCCCGATGGTCATGGCGGTGACGATCTCCTGTCCGTTGAGGTAGATCGTCAGCGGCCGCTCCTCGACGACGGAGATCTCCTGCGCGGCGCCGGTCTGGTCGGTGCCGGTGACGCGGCGCGTCAGGCGGGGCCGCGCGGGGTCGGGCGCGATCAGATAGGTCGTATCACCAGATTGCATTTGCGGCTTTCGGATCGCTGGGGCAGGTAGGCACCGCAACACGATAGGGCGGGCGCATGGCGGTCTCCACCACGAAATCGGCTTACGGGCAGGGCATCGCGCAAGGGTTACCCTTCGTACTGGTCATCGTGCCCTTCGGCCTGCTGTTCGGGGTCGTCGGGACCGAGGCGGGGCTGAACCTGGCCGAGGTCATGGGATTCTCGGTCCTCGTCATTGCGGGGGCGGCGCAATTCACCGCCGTGCAGCTGATGACCGACAACGCCCCCATCGTTCTGATCCTCGCCGCCAGCCTGACCGTGAACCTGCGCATGGCGATGTATTCGGCCTCGCTGGTCCCGCATCTGGGCCGCGCGACGCTGTGGCAGCGGGCGCTGGTCGCCTACATGAATGTCGACCAGCTGTTCGCCGCGTCCTCGGCCCGGTACGAGCAGACCCCGGACGAGCCCTTGCGCGACAAGCTCGCCTTCTTCTTCGGCGTGGCCACACCCATCTTGCCCCTGTGGTATGGCAGCACCTTCGGGGGCGCGACGCTGGGGGCCACGGTGCCGCCCGCGTTCGCGCTGGACTTCGCACTGCCGATCACCTTCCTCGCCATGGTCGGCCCGCTTCTGCGCACCTTGCCCCATGTGGCCGCGGCCATCGTGTCGGCGTCGCTTGCGCTGGCCTTTGCGTGGATGCCCGCGGGCGTCGGCCTGCTGATCGCGGCAGCCGCGGCCTGCGTCACCGGTGCGGCTGTCGAAACATGGATGGAGGCGCGCGGATGACCGCCGGCCCGACCGAGATCTGGCTGATCATCGTGCTTTTGGGGATCGGCACCTTCGCACTGCGGTTCTCGTTCCTGGGGCTTCTGGGCGACCGTCCCTTGCCGGGCTGGGCGCAGAAGCTGCTGCGCTACACGCCTGTGGCGGTTTTTCCGGGCCTCGTCGCCCCGCTGGTGGTCTGGCCCGCGGCGACGGGGGGCACGTTCGATCCGCCGCGCGTCCTGGCCGCCGCGGCAACGATCGGCGTCGCGGTGGTCACGCGCAACCTTCTGGCCGCGATCCTGGCGGGGGCCGGAACGCTCTACTTCGGGCTCTGGCTGCTCTGATCGGCAGACGGTCGCTTCATGGCGGCCCAACGGGCGACCGCGAAGGCCGGCAGGATGACGATGGCCCAGCCCAGAGCGTTCAGAACGGTCAGTTTCATTTTCAGCTCGTCCGGCGCGTCCGAGCGCCACAGCCCGACATGCCCCGCGATCACGAGGCAGGCGGTGAACAGGATGAACAGGATCTTGGCGATACGCATGCACAGTGGATATACCCAAAACCCGCGTTAATGACCTGCGCCGAACGTCGCGCCCCTTCATCCTTGATCAAATACCCCGGGGAGCGCGAGGGGCAGCGCCCCTCGTCCCGGCCGGTCACTCGCGCTTGGCCAGGTCCGACTCGTCGCCCATGGCCGCCAGCTTCAGCTCGCGCCCGAACCGGATCGTGGGCTTCAGCGCAAAACAGGCCGAGCCGATGACGAAAAGCCAGATCGCCGCCGTTTCAGTCTCCTGCCAGAAGAACAGGATCGAACCGATCAGGAACGAGAACGCCGCCGTGAAATCGACGATCGTGTAGGCCAGTTCGGTTGCGGCATAGAGTCGCTTCGACCGTTCCGAATTCTGCCGGTTCTCGTGTCGAAAGAGTTTCATCGCGGTCCCCCGTCGTTGCAGCATGACATGACGCAAACGACGAAGGCCGTCGATCGTTCACACCCCGGCGCGCAGGGTCGGCACCTTCAGAGCCGAGAAGCCATAATGCCGCAGCCAGCGCAGGTCCGACTCGAAGAAGGCGCGCAGGTCGGGAATGCCGTATTTAAGCATCGCGATCCGGTCGATCCCCATGCCGAAGGCAAAGCCCTGCCACTGGTCGGGGTCGATGCCGCCGGCCTTCAGCACCTTGGGATGAACCATGCCCGATCCCAGAACCTCTAGCCAGCCGTCGCCTTCGCCGACCTTCACGGTGCCGCCCTCGAAGCTGCACTGGATGTCGACCTCGGCCGAGGGTTCGGTGAACGGGAAATGCGAGGCGCGGAAGCGGGTCTTCACGCTGCGTCCGAAATAGGCCGAGAAGAACTCCTCCAGCACCCATTTCAGGTTCGCCATGCTGATGTCCTTGTCGATGGCCAGGCCTTCGATCTGGTGGAACATCGGGGTATGGGTCTGGTCGTAATCCGCGCGATAGACGCGGCCGGGGCAGATGATGCGCAACGGTGCGCCCTGCGCCTGCATGGATCGGATCTGCACGGGCGAGGTGTGCGTGCGCAGCACGTGGGGCGGACGGTCATCATCGTCCGCGCGGTGCATGTAGAACGTGTCCATTTCGCCCCGCGCGGGGTGATGGTCGGGGATGTTCAGCGCGTCGAAGTTGTACCAGTCGGTCTCGACCTGGGGGCCTTCGGCGACGGCGAATCCCATGTCGGCGAAGATCGCGGTGCATTCCTCCCAGACCTGGCTGACCGGATGGATGCTGCCATCGGCCACGCCGCGCGGGCCGCGGCGGGCGGGCAGGGTGACGTCCAGCCATTCCTGGCTCAGCCGTTCCTCCAGCGCGGCATCTTCCAGCGCCGCCTTCTTGGCGGCGATGGCGCTGGTGATCTCGTCCTTCAGGGCGTTCAGGCGGGGGCCTTCGACCTGCCGTTCCTCGGGCGTCATCTGACCCAGCTTGCGCATCTCCAGCGCGACCTCGCCCTTCTTGCCGATGGCGGCCAGCCGCACCTCTTCCAGCGTGGCTTCGTCCCCGGCTTCGTTCACGCGGGTCAGGTATTTCTCGCGCAGGTCTTGCATGGGGCCGCTCCTCTCGCTGACGCGCGCCGTGCTACCCCGTGGCCTGCCGCATGACAAGCCGCCGCGCTTGCCGCCGCCCGCCCCCGCGCCACCTTAAGGGCAAGTTCAATCTTGGGAGAGATCCGATGCTTCGCACAATCCTTGCCACGACCCTGCTATCCACGCCCCTCCTCGCGCAGGAGGTCACCTACGATGTGGACGGGGTCCAGCACACCGGCTATTACGCCGCCGCCGAGGGCGAGACGGGCGGCATGGTCCTGATCGTCCACGACTGGGACGGGATCGACGCGTACGAGACCGGCCGCGCCGACGAGCTGGCCGCGATGGGCTATGACGCCTTCGTCATCGACATGTATGGCGAAGATACCCCGTCCGGCTCGGTCGAGGAGAACCGCGCGGCCACGTCCGAACTGTCCGAAGATCGCGGCAAGATGAGCCAGCTGATCCTTGCCGGGATCGAGGCTGCGAACGAGCAGAGCGACGCGCCCAATTTCGTCGTCATGGGCTACTGCTTCGGCGGTGGCGTCGCGCTGGAGATGGCGCGGTCCGAATACTCGGACCAGGCATCGGGCTACACCGCCTTCCACGGCACGCTGACCACGCCCGAAGGCCAAAGCTATGACGGCGACGAGCCGCCGATCCAGATCCTGCACGGCGCCGCCGACGAGTCGCAGACGCTGGAGGACCTGTTCGACCTGACCGGCGCGCTGGAAGAGGCGGGCAACACCTTCACGGTCGAGATCTACTCGGGCGCGCCGCATGCCTTCTCGGTCGAAGGCTCGGACCGCTATCAGGAGCGGGCGGAGCAGGAAAGCTGGGAAGCCTTCACCGATTTCCTGGCCGAGCGTCTTGGCTGAGGAGATCGAGCGCAAGTTTCTCGTCACCGGCGAGGGATGGAGGGATCGCGTGTCGCAGCGGCGCGCGATCCGTCAGTTCTATTTGGCCCAGAGTGACAGCGCGACCGTCCGGGTACGGATCAGCGACGGAACGTCCGCGCGGCTGACCGTGAAGGGGCGCCGCGCCGGCATGTCCCGCCCGGAATACGAGTGGGACATCCCCGTGGACGAGGCGCGCGAGATGGAGGCGCTGGCAGCGGGGCGCGTTCTGGTCAAGACCCGGCACCTGGTCCGGGCGGGCGATCTGACCTGGGAGGTCGACGCCTTCGAGGATGGTCTGACTCTGGCCGAGATCGAGCTGCCGTTCGAGGACACCCCCTTCGACCGACCCGACTGGCTGGGGCGTGAGGTGACGGACGATCCGTCATACTACAACGCCGCGATGGCGTTGGGCGGGGATCAGGCGTCGTCGCGCGAGGTGGACCAGTAGGTTGCCAGCCTGCGCGCCGCCGATTTGGGGGATTCGGCGAAGACGGCCGGGCCCAGCTTGAATGCCTCGACCTCGAGCAGGTCCTGACGGGCGCGCATCAGGCCCCGGAACGCGGCGAGCGCGTCGGTGTCGAATTCGTCCTCGGCCTCGGACAAGGCTTCGCCCATGACGTGGATGTCGTGATGATCGCCCAACAGGTCCGACAACCGATCCGCGGGATCGACCTGTGCGTTGACGACGGGCGACGCCTTTTTCAAAAGCCGCAGATGATACCAGTGGTATTTCGCCCGCTTGCGCCATTCGTGCAGGGTTTCACCCGTCGGATCGGCCCGCGCCGTCCGCATGGCCTTCACCGCGCGCTTATAGGTCTTCTTGACCCCGCCCGCGATGGCCTCGGCTCCGTCGGGATCCACGGTCCAGTGGCAGGCCCGATCACGGGCCGCGCGCATCGCTTCCATGGCGTCGGCTAAGCGGTCGGCCAGATCGGGGGCGGATTCTACGGCCCTTGCACGAGCCTCGAAATGGTCGCGGATGCTTGAAAAGGCGTTCTTGTAGAGCTGGTCGCCGAAGTGGTCGCGCAGGGCGTCGCAGGTCTCGACCAGAGCGCGGGCATCGCGCACGTCGGCCAGCTTCTGGGCGGTGTCGCGGAAGGCCGCGTTTTCGGACCCGTAAGCGTCGAACCCGGGCCGCACGATGCGGATCAACCCACGCAGCTTCTTACAGCGTTTGCGCAGCTGGTGGATGCGCTCGGCTTCCGAGATGGCGTCGTCGGCGGCCTCGGCCTGGGCGCTGTCGATCTGGTCCAGCGCGACGCGGCGCAGGGCGGTCGTCAGGCTGTCGTCGTCGGGGGCGAAGGAATAGGACATGCAGGGTGAACGCCGCCTGGGGCGGGGCGTTCCCGCGGGGGCATGCGCCGCGGCCCGGCGACCGCCGTTCTGGCGGGCCGGGTCCTGCGGGTGTGATAGAAGGGGACGGCGCCGGTCCCGGTTCGATCGCGTGAATGGACTGCCCGCGCAGACCGGGTGCCAGACCGGCCGCGTGATCGTGGACATGGACCGCCCGATAAGGCGGCCCCCTGGATCGGTCCGCGCCGGGGTGTAAGGCCGACGCGCAAGAGCTCTCGGGGCGCGGGTATCGGGGCGAAAGGTGAAGGCGGGGTGATCGCTGCGTTCGGTGGCCCGGATTCAGCGGTCCGGACACGAAAAAGGCCGCCCCGGTGGGACGGCCTTCGAATGGGTCTGCGTGACGCCGGTTCAGGCGGCCAGCGCGCCTTTCGCCTGTTCCACGATGGCGTTGAACGCATCGGGCTCGTGTACGGCCAGATCGGCGAGGACCTTGCGGTCAACTTCGATCCCTGCGAGCGCCAGGCCGTTGATGAAGCGCGAGTAGGTCAGCGTCTCGTCATGGGCGCGGACGGCGGCATTGATCCGCTGGATCCACAGGGCGCGGAAGTTACGCTTGCGGTTCTTGCGGTCGCGCGTGGCGTACTGGTTCGCCTTGTCGACGGCCTGCGTCGCTGTGCGGAAGGCGTTCTTGCGGCGGCCATAATAGCCTTTCGCGGCCTTCGTGACCTTCTTGTGACGGGCGTGGGTGGTCGTTCCACCTTTGACTCGGGACATTGGTGGTGCTCCTTACCGGTCGTAGGGCATGAATTGCTTGGCAAGCTTTTGGTCGGGCTTGCTGAGCACTCGGGTTCCGCGGGCGTCACGAATGAAATCGTTGGACCGCTTGATCATGCCGTGTCGTTTGCCGGCCTGGCCACCGACGACCTTTCCGGACGCCGTAACCTTGAAGCGCTTCTTGGCGCTCGACTTCGTCTTCATCTTGGGCATTTCCGTCTCCTGCTTGAGAGGACAAGTTACGCGGACTCGGCAATGCCACACCGGCCGGACCGCGCGCGAATGAGCGGCCCCAGTAGACGAGCGCGGCGGCGTTTGCAAGGGTCAGCGCGTCAGATCCGCGATCACCTGGATGGCCGAGCGCATGACCGTGTCGACGGTCCAGGGGCCTTGGTAGGTCTCGACCGTCCACCAGCCGAGGGCCATGGCGAGAATCAGGAGCATGGCGCCGACGCGGGGCGCCCGCCGTTCCGCGAAGGCCGCGGCAAGGGCGGGCAGCGAGAGGCAGAACAGAAGCAGCGTCGCGACCACCGCCGCGTCGCGCGACAGCCCGATGTCGAGGGTGGCGAGGCGGTCGCCCAGTTGCGACGCCTCGTCGGCCAGCACGGCGCGAAGGGGGGCGGTGCGCGCGACCAGAGCGTCCCAGAGGTCGGTGATCGCCTGCCAGACCCCCTCCACCGGGTCAGCCCGGGTCCGTGGCGTAGATCAGCCGTTCCTCGCAGGGGGCGACGCGCAGGATGTTGGTGGACCCCGAGACGCCGAAGGGCACGCCCGCGGTGACGACGATCTGATCCGTGGCTTCGGCCATGCCTTCGGTCCGGGCGGCGCGGGCGGCGTTCAGCACCGCCTCCTTGAAGCGGGTGACCTCGCCGGTGCGGACGCAGTGCATCCCCCATGACAGGCACAGGCGGCGCGCCGTACCCATCATCGAGGTCATCGCGATGATCGGGACCTGTGGGCGTTCGCGTCCGACCAGAAGGGCGGTCACGCCGCTTTGGCTGTAGCAGCAGATCGCCTTGATGTTCGTCGTTTCGGCAATCTCGCGCGCGGCCGAGACGATGGCGTCGGCCACGGTTTCCTTCTTGCCGCCGCGGCTGGCGTTGATGACATCGCGATAGGTCGGGTCGGCCTCGACCTCCATGGCGACGTTGTTCATCGTCGCCACGGCCTCGAGCGGATATTGCCCGGCGGCCGATTCGGCCGAGAGCATGACCGCATCGGCACCTTCGTAGATCGCGGTCGCGACATCCGACACCTCGGCCCGGGTCGGCATCGGGCTTTCGATCATCGATTCGAGCATCTGGGTCGCGACGATCACCGGCTTGGCGGCGGCGCGGCACTTGCGCACCAGGCGCTTCTGGATCGGCGGCACGTTCTGGACCGGAAGCTCGACCCCCAGATCGCCGCGGGCGACCATGATGCCGTCGCTGGCCTGCAGGATCGCCTCGAAATTGCGGACGGCCAGCGGCTTTTCGATCTTCGACAGGATTGCGGCGCGGCCCTGGCAGAGCTCGCGCGCCTCTTCCACGTCGCGGGGGCGTTGGACAAAGGACAGGGCCAGCCAGTCCACACCGAGGCTGCACACGAATTCAAGGTCCTTGCGGTCCTTGTCCGAAAGCGCGGCCAGCGGCAGTTCCACGTCGGGCACGTTGACGCCCTTGCGGTTGCTGATCGTGCCGCCGACGAGGACTTCGCAATCGGCGAAATCGGCGCCGCAGTCCTTCACCTTCAGGCGGATCTTACCGTCGTTGACCAGAAGCGAGGCACCGGGTTCGAGCGCTTCGAAGATCTCCTTGTGGGGCAGCTGGACCCGCGTGGCGTCGCCTTCGGCGGTGTCGAGGTCGAGGCGGAAGTCCTGCCCCGCCGCCAGTTCCTCTTCGCCGTTGGCGAAGACGCCCACGCGCAGCTTGGGGCCCTGAAGGTCGGCGAGGATCGCGATGGGGCGACCCAGATCCTCCTCGATCTGGCGGATGATCCGGTGGCGTTCGCCGATCTCGTCATGGCTGCCGTGGCTCATGTTCAGGCGGAACACGTCGGCCCCGGCTTCGAACAGTTTGCGGATCATGTCGTAGTCGGAAGATGCCGGACCGAGGGTTGCCACGATCTTGATCTTGCGCATGCGTCGCATGAAGGACTCCCGTTAGCGTCGGTCACGCTTATGCGTCAAAGCTCGGCCACTGACAACGGCGCAGCGCGCTTGATCTTCGGGCGGCATCTGCCCAGCTAACAGGCACACCAGAGAGGGAATTTTCGATCATGGACGACGCGACCCGTACCGAGCTTGAAGCCGCCGCCTTCCGCCGCCTGCGCGATCACCTGCAAACCCGGACCGACGTGCAGAATATCGACATGATGAACTTGGCCGGATTCTGCCGCAACTGCCTGAGCCGGTGGTACCAGGAAGCCGCCGCCGAGCGCGGGATCGAGATGGGCAAGGAGGATGCGCGCGAGGCGTTTTACGGCATGCCTTATGCGGAATGGCGCGACATGCACCAGACTGAGGCCAGCGACGCGCAGAAGGCCACCTTCGACACCGCGTCGAAAGGCCACTGAATGGCGGCCCGCGCCGAGTTGGAGCAGTTCGTCCGGGACGCCTTGGGCGCCGGTCATGCGCGCGACGACATCCGGCGCACCATGCTGGTCGCGGGCTGGCGCGAGCGTGACGCGGACCGGGCCCTGGCGGCCTTTGCGGACGTGCCCTTCGTGCCGCCCGTGCCCCGTCCGCGGCCCTTCGTCTCGGCGCGGGATGCGGCGGTCTATGGGCTGGGCTTCTTCGCGCTGTGCGTCGTGGTGGTGAACTTCGTCTCGTTGATGTTCGAGGTGATCGAGTCGCTGGTCGCCGGCGATCCGCTGGGCGGGCGGCAACTTGCATGGCAGGTCGCGGCCATTGTCGTCTTCGCGCCGATCTTCGGCGTGATCGACTGGCGCGCGGATCGCGACAGCCCGGTGCGCAAGGTCCTGGCCTACGCCGCGCTGTTCTTCGCGGCGCTGGTGGTACTGTTCACGTTGGTCAGTGTCATCGCGCTGGTGCTGATGGGCGGCCTGTCGGGCGAGGTCGCGTTAAAGGCGCTGGTTGTCGCCGGAACGGCCGGGGGGATCTTGCTGTATTACCGCAGGGATTTGCGCGCGGATCGGGAGATATGAGAATGCGTCTGGTGATCGGCCTGTCGGCCATGGCCGTGCTGGCGGGGTGCCTTCCGCCAGCCACGCCCCTGAACGTCACCGTGGCGCAGGAGGTGGCATTCTATGGCTTCGACGTGGACCCCGCCGACCTGACGTCGAAAGAAGCCGCGGTCCTGTATCTCACCCTCGCCGACGCGTCGAACGAGGGGTACCTCAAGACGCGTCGGGCGCTGGGGGCGCACCTCGCGGACATGGTGCCCTCGCAATAGGGCACCCGTCCGACATGCTGCCCTAACGGTAGACGAAGTCGATGCTGTCGAAGGCGCCTGTCTTGAAATCCTCTATGAAGTCGATGTGGTCGGTCTTCAGCCGGTCTGCGGTTTCCACCGTGAACCTCAGAATGTCCTCGATGAACAGCTCGCGCGGTTGGCAGGCCGAGACGATGGACGGCTCGACGTCGTAGTCGACGCGCCCAAGGTCGTCCGACAGTGCATGCGCCTGTGCCAGCGCCTGTCCGCAGACATACGCGTATTTGCGCCAGGTCTTCTTCGACAGCTCATCGAGGTCGATGTCGTCGCGGAAGGGCGCACGCTCGCGGGTCATGAAGCTGGTGCCCTCGATCTCGATCGCGCCGTAGAACACGTCGCCATGGGCCAGTTGCACCGCCTGGCCATGCGCGATTCGGTCGGCTTCGGTGCCCGCGTTGAATTCAGTCGGCGGCGTCAGCCCTTCCAGGGCCGAGGTGCGGGCGCGCTTGAACTCGATGATGATGTCGTCGGTTGCGTTCTTCGACGGGCCTTCCAGCAGAACGTAATAGCGCGGCAGGCCCAGGGACGCGGTGCCTTGGCCGTGGCGGATGCACACGTCCTTGACCTTCAGCTCGCCCACCCTGTGGGTGACGTCGATCCCGTTATCCTTGGCCAGCTTATCGATCGCCTTCTGGAACTTTTCCTTCTGCGACGACACAGGCTCCAGCTCGTCATCCGCGCGGAAGCCGCGGCCCGTGGGTTCGAGGTAGTCCGACCACAGCCAGTCCTTACGCTCTTCCCAGGCTTCGTCGAACAGGCGCTTGATCACCTTGGGCGAGTTGTTGCGCTGGAACGCGTCCTTCTTCTCGGTCTCGTTCTCGGCGAAATCGGTCATCGCATCGAGATAGCCGTTGACGAAGTGGCGGATGATCTTGCGCCGCTGCTTGCGGCTGAGGTCGCCTTCCTCTTGCGCGCCGACCCAGAAGCCGACCGCGCCGCGCTTGATGTCCCACGTGAAGGGGGCGTAGACGGCCTCGTCGAAATCGTTGACCGAAAAGATCGGCACACCTTCCTTGTTGGGCATGACACCGAAATTCTCGGGGTGGACATCACCCAGGGCCAGAACGGTCGGCATATGCGCGTCCGAACCGACCATGTCGCGATAGAACAGCAGTGCGGTGCCGCGAAAGAAACTGAAGCGGGACCCGGCAAGCTTCTTGAACTTGTCGCGTGCGCCGGCCGAGCGTTCCTCGATCCGGGTCTGATGGTCCTCGCGCAGGGTCGAGCGGACGTGGTTGCGCCGGTCGAGTCCGCTGAGTTGCCGCGGCGGCACGATCTGTTCGCCGGACGCGATTCTTTCGGCCAGCGTGCGGAACGAACCGACCCGGCCTTCGGACTTGATCACGGGCGCGGCCTTCGTCACCGTTTCCTTGCGGGTCGTGCTGGACTGTTCCTTGCCGGTGCCGCCGGTCTTGCCATTCGACTTGGTGTTGTTCGTGCTGCCGGCCATACGAAATTCCCTTCGTTCAATAGGGTGCAACGTCCGCGGCGGGGCCTCGTTCCGTCTCAGGGGCGGTCGGGATGCCGGAAGCAGGTCGTCAGATGGTCGTTGACCATCCCGCAGGCCTCCATCCAGGCATAGACGATCGTCGGCCCGCAGAACCGGAACCCCCGGGCCTTGAGGGCCTTCGACAGCGCGTCGGACGTGGTGGTCTGGGTCGGAACGTCAGCCATGGTTGCAAAGCGGTTCACCTGCGGCGCGCCGTCGACATGGGACCAGACGAACGTGTCGAAGGCTTCGTTCATTTCCAGGAAGGCACGGGCGTTCATGATCGTCGCCTCGATCTTGCCGCGGTGGCGGACAATTCCGGCATTGCCCAGCAGGCGGTCCACGTCGCCGGGAGCCCACCCGGCGATGCGCTCGGGCTCGAACCCCTCGAACGCCTCGCGGAACGCGGGTCGTTTCTTCAGAATGGTCAGCCAGGACAGCCCGGCCTGGAACCCGTCGAGGATCAGTTTCTCCCACAGGGCGCGGGCGTCGTATTCGGGAATACCCCATTCCGTGTCGTGGTAGGCGACGTAAATCGGATCGGTTCCGCACCAAGGGCAGCGGTCTGACACGGGCAAATCCTCCGGGCGGAACGCCTTTACGGCTTCTTAGTCCCTTAGCACTAGAACGAATGCGGGGCAAAAGGGGAAAGCTCATGGACAGGCGAACGGAAAGCGCAACCGCAGACCCGCTGGAATACGCGGTGGCCGAGCGCGATTCGAAGGTGCTCGACATGGTCGAGTCCGCAGTCGATGCCGGGCGGGTCATGTTGGCGTTTCAGCCCGTCGTCATGGCCGGACGAGATGAGCCGGTCTTCTATGAAGGACTGGCGCGGATCATGGACACGACGGGACGGATCATTCCCGCGCGCGAATTCATTCTGGACGTGGAAGAGACCGAGCTTGGGCGCCGCATCGATGCGATCTCTCTGGAACTGGGGCTGCAAGCGCTGCGCGAGCGCCCATCCCTGCGTCTGGCGGTCAACCTGTCGGCCCGATCGGTCGAATATCCCCTGTGGCTTGCCGCGCTGGAGCAAGGCTTGGCCTCCGACCCGACATTGGCCGAGAGGTTGATCCTCGAGATTACCGAAAGCTCGGCGATCACGGTACCGCGGCTGGTCAGCCGCTTCATTGACCGCCTGCAAGCCATGGGCATCTGCTTTGCCATCGACGATTTCGGGTCGGGCTATACCTCGATGCGGTATCTCAAGGATTTCTGCTTCGACATCCTCAAGATCGACGGGGAGTTCTGCCACGGGGTCGCCGACAAACCAGACAACCAGGCGCTGGTGCGGGCCATCGTCTCGATCGCGCAGCATTTCGACATGGTGACGGTGGCCGAAGGGGTCGAGGCGGCGCAGGATGCCCGTGCGCTGATGGAAATGGGGGTGGATTGCCTTCAGGGATACTATCTGGGTGCGCCGACCGTCCGTCCAGCATGGCAAAGCTGCGCCCGTGATATCGTCGTTTAGCGCGAGACAGCGCCGCCACGGTGGAAATACCCCGGAAAACCTGTAACGTGACGGCGAAGCGGCAAGCCGCAGCCTTGCCGTCACGTTACAGGATCAACCGGGGACCTTCATGACCAACGTCGTCATCGCATCCGCCGCACGCACAGCCGTGGGCACTTTCAACGGCTCGTTCGCCAACACGCCAGCGCACGACCTCGGGACACATGTCCTGAAGGCCGTGGTTGAGCGGGCCGGGATCGACCCTTCAGAAGTCAGCGAGACGATCCTGGGCCAGGTCCTGACCGCCGGCCAAGGGCAGAACCCCGCCCGGCAGGCCCATATCAACGCGGGCCTTCCCATCGAATCCGCCGCGTGGAGCATCAACCAGGTCTGCGGCTCGGGGCTGCGGGCGGTCGCGCTCGCCGCGCAGCACATCCAACTGGGTGATGCCGAGATCGTCGCCGCCGGCGGGCAGGAAAACATGTCAATGGCGCCGCACGTGGCGAACCTGCGACAGGGTCACAAGATGGGCGACGTGAAGTTCATCGACTCGATGATCCGCGATGGACTTTGGGACGCCTTCAACGGCTATCACATGGGCCAGACGGCCGAGAACGTGGCCGAGCAATGGCAGATCAGCCGTGAGGACCAGGACGCATTCGCCGCGAAATCGCAGAACAAGGCCGAAAAGGCGCGCGCCGACGGCAAGTTCCAGGACGAGATCGTGCCCTTCACGATCCAGGGTCGCAAGGGCGACACCGTGGTCGACCGCGACGAGCACATCCGCGAAGGCGCCAGCGTCGAAGGCATGGGAAAGCTGCGCGCGGCCTTCACCAAGGACGGATCGGTCACCGCGGGCAACGCCAGCGGGATCAACGACGGGGCCGCCGCGGTCCTTCTGATGTCTGCCGACGCGGCTGAGGCCAAGGGGATCGAGCCGTTGGCCCGGATCGTCAGCTACGCGACCGTGGGCCTCGACCCGTCGATCATGGGCACCGGTCCCATCGGCGCCAGCCGCAAGGCGCTGGAAAAGGCCGGATGGACGCCGGGCGATCTGGACCTGGTCGAGGCAAACGAAGCCTTCGCCGCGCAGGCCTGCGCGGTGAACAAGGAGATGGGTTGGGATCCGGAGATCGTGAACGTGAACGGCGGCGCCATCGCCATCGGCCACCCGATCGGCGCGTCGGGGGCCCGGATCCTGAACACCCTTCTGTTCGAGATGAAGCGGCGCGACGCGAAGAAAGGTCTGGCAACCCTGTGCATCGGCGGCGGCATGGGCGTCGCGCTGTGCGTCGAGCGTCCGTGACTGGGAACGGGCCGTGCCCGAGGCGCGGCCTGCGCACCGATGAGTGACACATTCTTCGATCAGATCGTCTTTTCGGGCGGCGGCACGCGGTGCATGTGGCAGGGCGGCTTCATGGAGGTCCTGCGCCAGGAGATCCCCCTCGACCCGGCGCGGATCACCGGCGTCTCGGGTGGGGCATGCTCGGCCTGCGGGTTCGTCACCCATCGCGGGACTCGCGTGCGCGACATCTTCATCGAGGCCTTCGAACGGCACGACCGCAACATTCCCTTGCACGAGCCCTTCGATGGCAAGCGCGGCAACAGCCCTCACCAGTTGATCTATCGCGAGGTGATCGATCGGTGCTTCGGTGACCCCGAGGCCGAGCGCCTGTTGTCCACGGGCCCGCAGCTTCAGATCCTGATCGCGCGGCCACCGGACCATGACTGGGCCAAGCTGACCGGCGCCGCGATGACGCTGGTCTACGAGGCAGACACCATCGTCCGGTCGAACCCGCACCTGCGCTGGGCCGAGGCTGCGGGTCTGGTGGGCGAGCTGATCGACGGCCGCGAGGCAGCCCTGAACGGCCGGATCGTGAACTTGGTCTGCGCTGCGGCGACAATTCCGCCGGCCTTCGATCCGCCGCTGTGGGATGGGGCACCCGCCATCGATGCAGGCATGGTGGACCAGGCGCCGTTGCCGGTCCCGGACGAAGGATCGACCCTGATCCTTCTGACCAAGCGCTTTCGCGACCTGCCTCAGGCGCCGGGCCGCGTCTACGTCCAGCCGTCCGAGCCGGTGCCCGCCGACAAGATCGACTTCACCGATCCCCAGAAGCTGCGTGACACTTGGGATCTGGGCGAGGCGGACGGGCGGGAGTTCCTTAAGAACATCCACGAGATCACAACACGATAGAATCAGAAACCGAGGAGGAGGAGACATCATGGGACGCGTAGCGATCGTGACGGGGGGGAGCCGGGGCATCGGCGCTTCGATCTCGAAGGCGCTGAAGGCTGCGGGGCACGAGGTCGCGGCGACCTACGGCGGCAACGACGAGGCCGCAAAGGCCTTCACGGACGAGACGGGCATCCGCACGTTCAAGTTCGACGTAGGCGATTACGACGCCTGCAAATCCGGTATTGCCGAGGTCGAGGAGGCCATGGGCCCGGTAGAAATCTTGATCAACAATGCGGGCATCACCCGCGATGCGCCCTTCCACAAGATGACGCCGGACCAGTGGAAGGCGGTGATCGACACCAACCTGACCGGCGTCTTCAACATGACCCACAACGTCTGGACCGGGATGCGAGATCGGTCCTTCGGGCGGATCGTCACCATCAGCTCGATCAACGGGCAGAAGGGGCAGTTCGGGCAGGCCAACTACTCGGCTGCCAAGGCCGGCGACATAGGGTTCACCAAGGCCCTGGCCCAGGAAGGGGCGAAGAAGGGTATAACGGTCAACGTGGTCAGCCCGGGCTATATCGCAACCGATATGGTGATGGCGGTGCCTGAGAAGGTGCGCGAACAGATCGTCGCCCAGATCCCCGTGGGCCGCTTGGGCGAGCCGGACGAGATTGCGCGCTGCGTGGCGTTTCTGGTGTCGGACGATGCGGGGTTCATCACCGGCGCAACGCTCAGCGCCAATGGGGGGCAATACCTGTCCTGAGCCGCGGCCAACGCCCGGCAAATACAAGAAAGGCCGGTCCCGCGGGACCGGCCTTTCACAATAGTGCGGGTACGATCAGTGGGACAGACGTTCGATCTGTTCCTTCAGTCGCAGTTTTTGTCGTTTCATATTGGTGATCTCAAGGTCATTGGCGGCCGGACTTCTTTGCGCTGCCTCAACCTGTGCCGAGAGAGTCTGGTGCTTCTTCCGCAGTTCCTGAACGTGCGAATGGACAGACATGCATCACCTCCGTTGTTATGCACTTATGAAGATAGGAACTCGACCTCGGGTTGTCATCTTCCCGTTACCTAAAATGTCCTTGGGCATGGCAAAAATTTGCCGGAAGTTACAAAAGCGGCGCGCCATCGCGCAGAATGGACCGCGCCGCGCCGCTTAGGTCGCCGTTGTCTGTCTGGTGCAGGGGCGCTGTGTGCAGCACAAGGGGCGGGTCGAGGCGTGCCGGGCTGCGCCCGCCCTTGATCGCCTGAACGATGACGAGAGAGGCGGGGCGACCCTCGCGCGGTTGGATGGGGCGGATGCGGATGCTGCCCAAGGCGGTCGCCATCGCCGTTATCAGGTCGGGCAGGCGGTCCGCCTTCTGGATCACGCTCATCGTGCCGCGCGGCTGTAACCGGCGGGCGCCGAGGGCGACCCAGTCGGCCAGGGGCAGGCTTTCTCCGAACGCGGTCTCTCGCGGGGGATGGGTCGAGGGCGTACCGGTTCCGCGGTCGTGATAGGGCGGATTGCTGATGACGTGATCGAAGCGCATGGCGCGCAGCGTCGCTGGCATTGCCGAAAGGTCGCCGCGATGGATGGTCGCGGCAATTCCGTTCCGCGCCGCGTTTCGTTCGGCGAGGGCGGCATAGAGGTGCTGGACTTCCAGCCCATGCATTTCCAGCCCCGGTACCCGTGCCGCAAGACAGAACATCGCCGCACCCGCACCACAGCCCAGATCCAGCACGCTTTGGCCAGGTCGCGCCGTGACCGCCGCAGCCAGAAGCACGGGGTCCGCGCCCGCGCGATAGCCTGTCCGGGGTTGATGCAGGATCAGACGGCCGCCGAGGAAGGCGTCCGCGGTCTCAGTATCCGCGGTCGACATCGTTATCGCGCAGGATTGCCACAGCGCGGAAATGGTCGCGATCTGCCACCATGAGGCGGCGGGGCAGAATACCTATGGACCCTTCCAACACGCTCGTATGGACGTCGAGCTCGAACACCTCTATCCCCTCGCCGGACAGAAGCGCCTTGGCGAAGGCCAGGCTGGTCGGTTCGTTCGAACGCATGAGTTCCTTCATGGTCCACAGGTAGCTTGAGGGGCCGGCAGGGGAAAGGGGGCGCGATGGATGCGCAGGTGAAACCGCATGAAAGGCTGGCCGACGCGCTGGCCGCTCCGCTGGGCGAGGTGGACGCGCTGATCCGCGACCGCATGGCGTCCGAAAACGCGCCGCGAATCCCCGAGGTGACGCAGCATCTGGTCGGCGCCGGAGGCAAGCGGATCCGGCCCATGCTGACCTTGGCCAGCGCACGCCTGCTGGGGTATCCCGGCCCCTACGACGTGCATCTTGCGGCCACGGTCGAGTTCATTCACACGGCCACCCTTCTGCATGACGACGTCGTCGACGAATCGTCCAAGCGGCGCGGGCGACCCACGGCAAACCTGCTGTGGGATAACAAGTCGAGTGTGCTGGTCGGGGACTACCTGTTCGCCCGGTCCTTTCAGTTGATGGTCGAGACCGGATCGCTGCGCGTCCTCGATATCCTGGCCAACGCCGCCGCGACGATCGCCGAGGGCGAGGTCCTGCAGCTGACCGCGATGAGCGATCTGTCGACCGGCGAGGAGACGTATCTGCGGATCGTGCGGGGCAAAACGGCCGCGCTGTTTTCGGCCGCGACCGAGGTGGGCGGCGTGATCGCGGGCGGAACCGAGGATCAGGTGCGCGCGCTGCACACCTATGGCGACGCGCTTGGAATTGCTTTCCAGATGGCCGATGACGTGATCGACTGGCTGGACGAGACCGGCAAGGGCGTGGGCGACGATTTCCGCGAGCGCAAGATGACCCTGCCCCTGATCCGCGCCATCGCGAATGCGCAGGGCGAGGATTGGACCTTCTGGGCCCGCACCATCGGCAAGGGGCGGCAGGAAGACGGCGATTTGGAGCGCGCGCAGGCCTTGCTGACCCAAACAGGCGCCCTCGAATCCACCCGGGCCACCGCGCTGGGCTGGTCCGACAAGGCAAAGGATGCATTGCAGCAGCTTCCCGATCACCCGTTGCGCGGGATGCTGTCCGATCTGGCCGATTTCGTGGTGGAGCGTCTGCGCTAGAGCGGGGTCGTGGTGGTGACCCACCATTCGGGTTCAAAGCCGCGGATCGCTTTTGCGGCCCGCCGCGCGTTGTCCTCGGACGCATAGAGGCCGAAGCAGGTCGCGCCCGATCCCGACATGCGCGCGAAAAGGCACCCCTCGGTGTCTTCGATCCGGTCAATCGTTCTGGCGACTGTCCCGTCCAGGCGCCGCGCTGGCGGTTCCAGATCGTTGCGGGTGGTCTTCAGCCAGTCGGCCAGCGCCGCCGCGTCGTCCCACGGGACAGGGTCGGGCATCGGGTCGTTGTCAGCGGTTTCCAGTGTCTGGAACACGGCCCTGGTCGACATGTGCCGCGTTGCGTTGACCAGGACCAGATAGACCTTCGGCATGGGCGGGACGGGCGACAGATCCTCGCCGATCCCACGCATTCTGGCGGGTTCGGCGCGCAGGCAAACCGGTACATCCGCCCCGAGGGAGACCACATCTTGTGGAATTGGGCGGCCGTCCATGTCCGACAGGGCACGCAAGGCCGCCGCGGCGTCGGACGAGCCACCGCCGATCCCGGCGGCGATGGGCAGGCGCTTGGTCAGGGTGAACAGGGCGGGTGGATCACCACTGAGCTTTCCGGCCTTGATGACCAGATTACTGGGGTCGGGGTTCAGTCCCAAGGCGAAAGGCCCGTTGATCGCCAGGTGCCAGTTGCCGTCGCGGGACGGTTCGGCCGTCACCTTGTCGCCAACGGCCGCGAACACCACCAGCGAATCGATCAGATGGTATCCATCGGATCGCTTGCCAGTGACGTGCAGGGCCAGGTTGATCTTCGCGGGGGCGAATGCCTCAGCCGCCATCGGCCATCCTCAACGGGGGGGCGCCTTCCTCTTCCAGAACCGCATCCAGCCCAACCTCGAGCTTGCGACGGATGCGGTCGGGGTCGACCTCGTCTGCCGTGTCGTTGTCGACGAAGCTGAGGGCGCGCTGCCACTGGAACCGGGCCTCGAGCTCGCGCCCGACGGCCCAGAGCACGTCGCCCAGATGGTCGTTCACGACCGGGTCGACCGGCATCAGTTCGACAGCCCGTTCCATCGGGGCCACAGCTTCTGAATAACGACCCAGGCGGTACAGGGCCCATCCCAGACTGTCGGTGATCGCGCCGGAGTTGGGCGCAGCGTCCACCGCGCGTTCGATCATGCTCAGGGCTTCGTCGAGTCGTTCCTGACGCTCGACCAGGGAATATCCAAGGTAGTTCAGAACCTGCGGCTGGTCGGGGCTCAGCTCCAGCGCCTGGCGGAAATCCGATTCCGCCGCGTCCCAGTCGCCCAGCCGCTCGGCCGTGATGGCACGGGCGAAATAGACGACCCACGGCACGGCGCCCCCGGTCTGGGTCAGTTCGATGGCGGTGTCGTAGGCGGCGCGCGCCTCGGCGAAGCGGGCTTCCTCGCGCAAGGCATCGCCCAGCGCGATGTGGACGATCTGCTCTTCGGGGAACGCCTTGGCCAAGGATTCGACCGCCTCGATGCCCGCGTCGGTCCGGCCAGCTTCGCGCATGACTTCGGCCCGGCCAAGCTCGGCGCTGATATAAGCCGGGGCGTCGGTCGGGATCGAATCGTAGGCATCGATGGCCAGGTCGTATTGCCCGATATCCTCGAGCAGGATCGCCGACAGTAGCCGCGCCTCGACATGGGCGGGGCGTAGGTATTCTGCGATACGCGAATAGAGCAGCGCATAGCTGGCCGCGGTTTCGCCCACCACGGTGTTGGCGATGTCGAAGGCAACCTCGGCCGCGCCGGCGCGGGCGTCGGGGGCCACGCTGAACGGTAGCGGCGTTCCGTCGGCCAGCGCATCAAAGGTCGCTTCGAGCGTGGCGTCGAGGTTCGAGCCGGTTTCTTCTTGCAGCAGGGTCCGTGCCTCGTCGAAACGGCCGACTTGCGACAGGATCTCGGCCTGGGCCTTCATGCCGCGGCGCGTCAGGCGCAGCTCGTCATGGGCGTCCAGCGTCGCCGCGGCATCCTCGAACCGGCCAAGCGCGGCTTGGGCGAGGGCCTTGTGGTACACGCCGAACGCTTCGACGCCCTGATCCTCGGCCACGCCGTCGAACGCGGCCAGCGCGTCTTCGGGACGGTCGAGGCCCAGAAGCGCCCACCCCCGCATCAACCCGTCATAGAGAGGGCCAACGGTCACACCGCTGTCGAGGTCGTTCAGAAGATCGGACCACGCCCCGGCCCCGGCATCCGCGCTGAGCAACGCGAGCGCGGCGATCTGACTGTTCCCGCCCGCTTCGACCAGTTCGCTGGCCACCGTATCGGCGCGGTCGAACTCCAGAAGGGACATGTAGGCACCGGTCAGCGCCTCCATGATGGCAAGGTTCTGCGGGTCGGTTGTCAGTGCCTCGGACAGATAACGGGCCATGGCGCCGAAATCGTCGTTCATCTGCGCCGCACGCCCGGCCAGGTACGACCCGGCGATGGGCTGGGCTGTGACCGGCATGGCAGCGCAGGCCAGACCTGCGGCAAGGATCAGCGGGCGGAACATCATTGGGTCCTTTGCATGGGGTCAGACCGGCAGTCGCACCGAAGCTAGTCGTGATGCACCCGAAGGGCAATCGCGCCACCCCGTGCGAAGGTGACGCCAGACCTCACATGTTCGGGTAATTTGGCCCGTCACCACCCTGCGGCGTGGTCCAGACGATGTTCTGCATCGGATCCTTGATGTCGCAGGTCTTGCAGTGGACGCAGTTCTGAAAGTTGATGACGAACCGATCCTCGCCCGAATCCTCGTCCTTGACGAACTCGTAGACGCCCGCCGGGCAGTAGCGTTGCGACAGGCCCGCGTATTTCGGCAGGTTCACCTTCACCGGTAGTTCAGGGTCCTTGAGCTTCAGGTGCGCCGGCTGGTTTTCCGCGTGGTTGGTGTTCGAGAAGCTGACATTGGTCAGCCGGTCGAAGGACAGCTTCCCGTCCGGCTTGGGATAGTCGATCTTCTTGTGCTTCGACGCCTCTTGCGTGGCCTCGGCATCGGTCTTGCCATGCTTAAGAGTGCCCAGAAGCGAGAAACCCAGGGTGTTGGTCCACATGTCGAACCCGCCCATGGCGAGCGAGGCCTGAAGGCCGTACTTGGACCAGATCGGCTTGACGTTGCGAACGGGCTTGAGGTCCTTGCCGATGGGGCCGTTGCGCACGTCGCGGTCGTATTCCTCCAGCACGTCGGACCGGCGCCCGGCCTCGATCGCGGAATGGGCCGCCTCGGCCGCGGCCTTGCCCGACAGCATGGCGTTGTGGTTGCCCTTGATCCGGGGGACGTTGACCATCCCCGCGGCACAGCCCAGAAGCGCGCCGCCCGGGAAGGCGGTCTTGGGCAGCGACTGCCAGCCGCCTTCGGTGATTGCGCGCGCGCCATAGGCCACGCGCTTCCCGCCTTCCAGCAGGTCCTTCATGTAGGGGTGATGCTTGAACTGCTGGAACGACAGATAGGGGTTCACATGCGGGTTCTCGTAGCCCAGGTGCACGACGAAGCCGACATAGACCTGATTGTTCTCAAGGTGATAGACGAACGATCCGCCGCCCGCGTTGTTGCCCAGCGGCCAGCCCATCGTGTGGACGACGCGGCCTTCCTGATGCTTCTCGGGCGAGACCTCCCAGATCTCTTTCATGCCGAGGCCGTATTTCTGGACGTCGGATTTCGCGTCGAGCTCGTATTTCGCGGTGACCTGCTTGGACAGCGATCCGCGCACGCCCTCGCCCAGGAAGACGTATTTGCCGTGAAGCTCCATCCCCGGCTCGTATCCGGGGCCCTCGGTGCCATCGGGATTGCGGCCGAATTCGCCGGCGACGACGCCCTTCACAGCGCCATGCTCGTCATAGATCAGTTCGGAGCAGGCCATGCCGGGGAAGATCTCGACGCCCAGCTCCTCGGCCTGTTCGGCCAGCCAGCGGCAGACATTCCCCATCGAGACGATATAGTTGCCGTGGTTGTTCATCAGGGGCGGCATCAGCTTGGTCGGGATGCCCACCTTGCCGGATTCGCCCAGGTAGAAGAACTTGTCTTCCTTCACGGGGACGTTCAGGGGCGCGCCCTTTTCCTTCCAGTCCGGGATCAAAGCATTCAGTCCGATGGGGTCCAGAACGGCACCCGACAGGATATGCGCGCCGACCTCGGAGCCTTTTTCGAGCACGACGACCTCCCGCTCGGGGGAGAGTTGCTTGAGCCGAATGGCCGCCGACAAGCCGGCCGGACCGGCTCCGACGATGACCACGTCGTATTCCATCGCTTCGCGGGTCGTTTCGGACATTTCGTTCCCCTTGGGCAAGATCGCGGATTTCGGTGTCAATATCTGTCCGATTGGCCCGGGGTCAATTGCGACACGGCGTTACGCCATCCGCGCCACCTGTCGTTCGACGCCGTAATCCACCCGTTTCCAGGCGCGGGCGGCCAACAGTACGAGGGCGATCGAGGCATAGCCGTCGATGGCGTAATGGTACCCGGTATAGACCGACAGGATCAGGATCGCGCCCAGGAAGGCAATCGCCATCACAGTCAGTCCCGGCCGGCGATCCCGGGTATACAATGCCAACAGCGTCGCTGCGGCCACGTGAACCGACGGAAACGCGGATATCCCGCTGGCCACCTGGTTCCGCCCCGAGGCGTAGGCCTCCCAAAGCATGTCCTGCAGGGCGCCGATCTGGCTTTGCGCCATGCCTGAAGTCTGCAACGCGTCGATCAGGCCCGCGAAGCGTTGTGTTCCGGTCAGGGCGTCGAAATAGACCGGGCCGGCCGACATCACCGCCAGCGCCAGAACATTGCCGCACCCGACCCACACGACGAAGAACAGGACCACGAAACGCCGCTGTCGCGTGGCATCGGGATCGAAGGCCAGCAAGACGGGGAAGCCCGTCGCGACGATGCCCCAGACAAGAACGTATATGACGTCGATCGCCAACACGGGAACTGCCGGAATCGCCGCGTGCACGGCGATCCAGGGGGCGTGTCCCGCGTGAAAGAGCAGATCCAGCTGCGCCAGCCCGGGGTCGGCATAGAAAGGCACAATCCCCGGCATTGCGGTCTTGACCGCGACGAAGGCCGCCTGAAACAATGCGGCTGCGACAACGGCAAGGCAGATTTGCCCCACGCGACCGCCTTGGGACAGAAACGCACGGCCCCGCGTGGTCAATGCGCAAACCGCGACGGCAAGGGCGGCGATGCCCGCAAGGGGCGGCAGGAAGACGGTCAGGCGGAATGCCAGGTTCGACACTGTCTCGACCGCGCTTTGGCCGGACGCGACGGCAAACAGGATCGCGGCGACGGCATAGACCAGTGTTGCGAGAAAAAAGCCGCGCATGGTCGAGGGGCCCCGGTAAACTGCTTTCTGTCGTCGGCGTCAGACTATAACGATGAGTGGACCGAAGACTTGACGAGAATACGGCCTTTCCGGGCCGAAGGATGAACACATGGAAAAGATTCCGCTGACCCGTAACGGCCAGACCGCACTGAACGACGAACTCAAGCGCCTGAAATCGAAGGATCGCCCCGAGATCATCCAGGCGATCTCGGAAGCGCGCGAGCATGGCGATTTGTCCGAGAATGCTGAGTATCATTCGGCCAAGGAAAAGCAGTCCTTCATCGAGGGCCGCATCAAGGAGATCGAGGGGATCCTGTCCCGCGCGGACGTCATCGACGTGTCCAAGCTGTCGGGGCCGATCAAGTTCGGCGCCACGGTCAAGGTCGTGGACGAGGATACCGACGAGGAAAAGACCTATCAGATCGTGGGCGAGCCCGAGGCCAACCTGGAAAACGGCAAGCTAAACATGAAGTCGCCCCTCGCGCGCGCGCTTATCGGCAAGGAAGAAGGCGATTCCGTCGAGGTGCGAACCCCCGGGGGCGAGAAGTCCTACGAGATCCTCTCCGTCGATTACATCTAGGGTATCATGTCGAACAACACCCCTCCCGCAGTGCCCCCCCGGCCGATTGGGACGGGGTTGGCCTGGATCGGCACGGTTTTGTGGCTGGCGATCTCGGCTCTCGTGTTCTTCGGATTTTCCGGGGGCGAGGCAGCGTTGGATCCGTTGCGCGTGCTGATGGTCCCGGTCGCGGTTCTGGGCCCCGTCGCGCTGATCTGGATCGCCGCGATCTTGTCGCAACGGATGGACGCGCTGGCGCGCAGCCTATCGGGCGTGCGTGCGCCCGGCGACCTGGCCGAGATGTCCAAGAAGCTCGACACCGCTCTGGCCGCGATCAGCCGCCCGACCTACACCACGCCGACCACGGTCGCGCAGCCCAAACCCGCCAGCGTTCAGGCCGCATTGCGGCTGGACCCCAAGCCCGATGCCGAGGTCGAGCCTCTGTCGGTCGGCGACTTGATCTCGGCGCTTCAGTTCCCGGCCGATGCCGACGACCGCGAGGGGTTCCGCGCCCTGCGGCGCGCCCTGTCCGATCACCATGGCAAGATCGTCGTGACCGCCGCACAGGACGTTCTGACCCTGCTCAGTCAGGACGGGATATATACAGACGATCTGTCGGTCGAGCGCGCGCGCCCCGAGTTGTGGCGGCGCTTCGCCACCGGTGAGCGCGGCGCGCGGATCGGTGCTGTCGGCGGAATCCGCGAGGAGGAGCCTCTGGCCCTCGTCACGCAGCGCCTGCGGGTGGACACGATTTTCCGCGACGCGTCTCTGCATTTCCTGCGCGTCTTCGACCAGCTTCTGGCGCGGGTCGAGCCGCGCCTGTCCGACGGTGAACTTGCGCAGCTATCCGAAACCCGGACGGCGCGTGCCTTCATGCTGTTGGGGCGCGCCTTGGGGACGTTCGACTAGGGGATTCGGCCCCGCGGTCGAAATGCCCCCGTTTCGGTTCGTCGGATCAGAACCGGTCCAGAAGGCGGCGCAGGTAGTCCAGTTCCTGTTCGGGACGGCCCTGTTCGCCCGACCGACGCCTGATCTCGTCCAGAAGCTCTTCCGCGCGCCGGCGCACGTCGTCCTGACCCAGCAACTGCTCGTTCGAGCCCATCTGGCCGGTCTCGCCGGCCTGACGGCCCAGCGGATCGCGGGATTGGCCGTTCGGGTCGCCCTGCGCCTGGCTTTGGCCCTGACCGTTCTGCTGTTCTTGCGCCATGGCTTCGCCGAGGTTGCGCATCCCCTCGCGCAGGGCCTCCATCGCGTCGGCTTGCCGGTCCAGCGCGCGCGGCGTGTCGCCCTCGCGTAGCGCATCTTCGGCCCCTTCCATGGCGTCATCGGCCCGGTCGAGCGATTCGCGAGCGGCGTTCCCGGCGTCCGTGCCCGCGCCGGGCAGGTTGCCGCGCTGGCGGTTCAATTCGTTGCGCAGGGCCTGCTGACGGTCGGCTAGACTTTGGCCCTCACCGGGCTGCGCACCCTGGCCCTGTTGTCCTTGCCCGGGCTGCTGGCTCTGACCCTGCTGTTGGCCCTGACCCTGGCCTTGCTGTCCCTGCTGCTGGCCCTGTTGGCCCTGCTGACCTTCCTGCATGTCCTGGAAGCTGTCGTCGGACAGGTCCTGTTGCTCGCGCAGGGTGTCCTGAAGGTCCTGCATCGCCTGTTGACCCTCGCCCTGGCCTTGCTGGCCTTGGGTGACGCGCATGTTCTCCAGCATCTGGTTGAGCTGTTCCATCAGCCGCTGCGCCTCTGCCATGCGGCCTTCCTCCATCAGGCGCTGGATTTCGTCCAGCATCTCCTGAAGCTGGTCGCCCGTCATCTCCTGCATCTCGCCCTGGGCCTGCTGCTGGTCTTCGCCCTGCTGCCCTTCCTGCGCCAGTTGCTGGATGTAGTCGTTCATCGCCTCGCGCAGTTCCTGCATGAGTTCGGCGATTTCGGCTTCATCGGCGCCGTTCTCCATCGCCTCGGACAGGCGTTCCTGTGCGCGGCGCAGACGTTCGCGGGCGTCGTTGAGGTCGCCGAACTCGATCTCTTGCGCGATGGCCCAAAGCTCGGCGGCGATCTCGTCTTGGCGTTCGGCCGAGAGGGGGGTGACATCCAGCCCCGCTTCCAGCCTACGGATCGCGACGCGAAGGCGAAGATAGAGCGTGTCCGACGGGAACAGCCCCTCGGGCTGCCAAGAGACCGCGCGCAGCACGTCCCCGACCCGCCGCGCGTTGTCGCGGGACCACAGAAGGTCGCGGCGCTGTTCGACGATGGCCTGGGCCAGGGGGTCGAAAAAGCGCTGCCCGGCCAATTCGGTTTCCTGCGCCTCGGACTGGCCGGTCTGGCCCCTCTCGTCGGTGACTTCGTAGGTGATTGTGACGGGCAGGTTGGCCCATGGGTGTTCGGAAAACGTCTCGACCAGGGTGCCGGTGAATTCGGCCCGGTCACCGGATATGGGCAGGGGCAGGTCGACGGTCAGGGGCTCGCGCGGATCGGGTTCGATGGAGAGACCATAGCGCCGGTCGATCCGATCCACGTCGAGGGCGATCCGGGCTTCGCCCGCGGTGACGCCGAAATCGTCCGAGGCGGCGAAGCCTTGGCGGAACTCGCCCTCCATCGCGCGTTCGGGCTCTCCGGTGACTTCGACAGCGGGCGGTGCGTCGGGGCTCATGGCGATCTGCCATGCCCGCCCGCCTGGGCCGTCAATCTCGATCTCTCCCGATTGGCTCACGGGGAAGGATTGCTGCGGTTCGGCGGCGGGGGCGGGATCGGTCGTGGCCGAAACGCTCTCGCTTACCGTCAGGTCGCCCAGCTCTCCGTATAGACGCAGGGTGACCTGACTGCCTTCGGGCACCTCGACCGCGCGGTCGGGCAGGTCGGCGAGGTAAAGGGACGGCAAACCGGTATAGGCGGGCGGCTCGATCCAGCCTTCCCACGAGGGGCCGCCGGCAACCGCCTGCCCCCCGCCTGGGGTGATCTGGGTGACGGATCCCACCCGCAGGAACGAGCCGAACAGAAGGGCCACGGCGAAGGCCAGAAGCGCCACGTAGCGCAGCGCGAAGGGATCGCGCGCGGCAAGGCGCAGGTCGGGCTGCACCGCGCGGGCGTCGCGTACACGGTCGGCCATGCGGGTGACATGGGCGTCCCAGATCGCGCGGGAGGCGGGGTCGTTCCCCCCGATGGCCATGTCGTCGGACAGCGCGGCAATGGGGCGTCCGGGCAGCGTCCGGTCCAGCCGGTCCAGCGCATCGGCCTCGGACGGCCAGCGCATGACGCGAAACCCCCGGATCAGCCCCGCAATCCCGCCGGCAATCACCAGAAGTGCGGTGGCCCACGCCAGTTCCAGGGGCAGAACGTCCTGCACGCCCAGCATCAGACCCGCCAGCGTCAGAAGCACAAGCGACCAGACGGGCCAGAAAGCCCGCGACAGACGTTCGGCCGCCATGCCGGCGCGCGTCAGGGCAAGCGGACGGCGCAGGCCCTTGCGGGCGGCGGTGGGAAGGCGTGCGGTCGAGGTCATGACCCTCCGGGGCGAAACCCGTTCAGGTGGCCCGATACGGCGAATTCCGCGTTAGAGCCATGCCGGGATCGTATCCCGCGACAGCATCTCGTCAATCGTGGGACGTGCGCGGATGACGGCGAATTGATCCCCGTTGACCAGCACTTCGGGGACCAGCGGTCGCGAATTGTATTCGCTGGCCATTACCGCAGCATAGGCCCCGGCCGAGCGGAAGGCGATCAGGTCGCCCTCGGCCAACGGTGGCATAGGCCGGGACCGCGCGAAAGTATCGCCGCTTTCGCAGACGGGGCCGACGATGTCCGCCTCGGTCTGTCCCACGCCGCTTTCGGGTTCGGTCAACGGGACGATGTCGTGATGCGCGCCGTACATCGCCGGGCGGATCAGGTCGTTCATGGCGGCATCGACGATCAACCAGCGGCGATCCGATTCCTCTTTCACGTACAGAAGCTTGCTGACCAAGATGCCCGCGTTGCCGGAGATCAGGCGGCCGGGCTCGATCTCGATCTCGCAACCAAGATCGCCCACGGTCCTGCGGATCAGAGCGCCGTAATCGCTGGGCAGCGGCGGGGCGTCGTTCCCGCGTGTATAGGGAATACCAAGACCGCCACCGAGGTCCAGGCGGCGGATGTCGTGGCCATCGGCGCGTAGCTCGCGGGTCAGATCGGCGACCTTCAGATAGGCCTGCTCGAACGGGTCGAGGGACGTGAGCTGCGATCCGATATGGACGTCGATGCCGACGACCTCGATCCCCGGAAGGGTGGCGGCCAGCGCGTATATGTCGCGGGCGCGGTCGATGGGGACGCCGAACTTGTCGGTCTTGCGCCCCGTGGCGATCTTCTCGTGCGTACGGGCATCGACATCCGGATTGACCCGAAGCGTGATCGGCGCGGTGGCGCCCATTCCCGCGGCGACCTGCGACAGGGCCCGCAGCTCGGGCTCACTTTCGACGTTGAACTGGCGCAGGCCGCCGTCCAGCGCCATCGCCATCTCTTCGCGCGTCTTGCCGACGCCCGAGAACACGATGCGGTCCGCCGGGATGCCAGCGGCCCGGGCGCGGGCGTATTCCCCGCCCGAAACCACGTCCATCCCCGCGCCCGATTCGCCCAAGACCTTCAGCACCGCGATGTTCGACAGCGACTTCATCGCAAAGCAGACAAGATGATCCATCCCCGCCAGCGCATCGTCGAACAGCTGGAAATGCCGCCGCAGGGTCGCGGTGGAATAGCAATAGAACGGGGTGCCCACGGCGGCCGCAATCTCGGCCAGGCTCACGTCCTCGGCCATGAGGTGTCCGTCGCGATACAGAAAATGGTCCATGGGATCCTCGGGCCGGGCTGCGGCGCCGGACTACAGGCAGCGGGGGCGCCGGGCAAGATGCTGGCGATGTCGCAATGCGCCCACCCGTCAGGGGGACAGTCTTTGTCCAAGGGGCGGACAAAGAAAAACCCCCGAACGGCAGTCCGGGGGCTTCGGTTCGTATCGGTTCGGCAATGCCGAGAGGGTCTTACATCATACCCTCGCGCTGGGCCTTCTTCCGGGCGAGCTTGCGCTGCCGGCGGATGGCCTCGGCCTTCTCGCGCGCTTTCTTCTCCGAGGGCTTCTCGAAATGCTGCTTGAGCTTCATTTCGCGAAAGACACCCTCACGCTGGAGTTTCTTCTTGAGAGCGCGAAGCGCCTGATCGACATTGTTGTCGCGAACGCTGACCTGCATGTGGTTTTCACCACCTTTCTAAGTCTAGAGTTTCAATTTCGTGCAGGAAGTGGCCTTCTACACGAGCGTCTCTAGGTTGTCCAGCGCAACGACCCGCCCGGAGGTTCCGATGGACGATCCAAGACACCGCATTCTGACTGCTGCCCTTGCCCATGTGCCCTTCGATGGCTGGAGCGAGGCGACGCTGAAAAGGGCCGCCTCGGACGCGGACGTTCCCATCGAGGAAGCGCGCGCACTGTTTCCGCGTGGCGCTGTCGATCTGGCGCTGGCCTTTCACCGCATGGGCGACACCGAGGCCGCGCGCCGCATCGCCGCCGAGGACATGAGCGAGATGCGCTATAGCGACAAGGTAGCGCGGGCGATCTGGCTGCGACTCGACGCAGTGGACAAGGAAGCCGTCCGGCGCGGGACCACGCTGTTCGCCCTGCCGATCTATGCCACGGACGGCGCCCGCGCGATCTGGGAGACGGCGGACATGATCTGGACGGCCCTCGGCGACAGGTCGACCGACGGGAACTGGTATTCCAAGCGCGCGACGCTGTCGGGGGTCTATGCCTCGGTCGTGCTGTTCTGGTTGGGTGACGATTCCATGGACCATGCGGACACGCGCGACTTCATCGCCCGCCGGATCGACGACGTCATGCGAATCGAGAGAATGAAATCGGCGGTCAACGCCAATCCGCTGGGCCGCGCGGTGATGGTCGGCCCGAACTGGCTGATCTCGAAGATGCGTGCGCCGATCAAACCGCCCAAAGGGTTCCCCGGCTCCGTCTCGGGAGGGGGGCAATGAGCCTTCCGGACGAAATGGAGGTGGTCGAGATCGCCGGATCGGGCGGCCCCGAGGTTCTGACGCCCGCCCGCCGTCCGGTGCCGCACCCGGGGGCGGGCGAAGTCCTGATCCGTGTCGCATGGGCGGGGGTGAACCGGCCCGATGCCTTGCAAAGGGCAGGGATGTACGCGCCGCCACCGGGCGCTTCGGACCTGCCGGGCCTGGAATGCGCGGGCGAGGTCGTCGCGGTGGGCGAGGGGGCATCGTGGCGCGTGGGCGACATGGTCTGTGCGCTACTTCCGGGGGGCGGATATGCCGAATACGTCGTCACCCCCGGTGCGCATTGTCTGAGCGTTCCCAAGGGCATGTGCCTGCAACAGGCGGCCGCCCTGCCCGAGACGTATTTCACCGTCTGGACCAACGTGTTCGATCGCGGCGGCCTGCAGGCGGGGGAGGTTTTCCTGGTCCATGGCGGCTCGTCCGGAATCGGGACCACGGCGATTCAGCTTGCGCGCGAATGGGGCGCACGGGTGTTCACGACCGCGGGGTCGGATGAGAAATGCGCGGAATGCGAAAGGCTTGGGGCCGAACGGGCGATCAACTACAAGACCGAGGATTTCGGCGCCATCCTGAAGGATGTCGGTGGCGCGGACCTTGTCCTGGATATGGTAGGCGGTCGCTATATCCCTGAAAACGTGAAGCTTCTGAAGGAAGATGGGCGGCTGGTCATGATCGCCTTCCTTGGCGGTCCGAAGGCCGAGTTGAACTTCGCCCAAGTGATGGTCAAGCGGCTGACGATCACGGGCTCGACCCTGCGGCCGCAGTCCGACGCCGCCAAGGCTGACATCGCCAAGTCCCTGAAGACAAACGTCTGGCCCTTGATGGAGGTCGGCAAGGTGGGGCCGATCATGGATCAGAGCTTTCCCCTGCCCGAGGCTGCCAAGGCGCATGCGCGGATGGAATCCTCGGCCCATATCGGGAAGATCACGCTGAAGGTTGCGGGGGGCTAAGGCGACGAAATCCCGTCCGAACCCGCCGGGCGTGTGTTTGGTCATTGCCGGTTATCGCCGCCGAAGCACCCCTACAGACACCGCTGTGCTGACGATCCGGTGAGCGTCCGGTGCCGGCAGCGGGCACCGATCCATATCCTCCGCGAACCGCCCCTGACCGGAGACTGCCGATGCAGACCCGCCGCCACGTTATGACCGCATCTCTCGCCGCCGGCGCCGCGGGTCTTCTCGGCCAGTCCCTTGCGGCACAGACAAGGGGATGGGGCGCGATCGGTGACCGGGCCGCGGGGTTCGATCAGCTTAGGGCGGTGGTCGCCTGGGTCGATGGCGAACCGGTCCTCAGCCGCTTCATCCGCGGCCCGGGGGAAGGGGCGATCCACAACGTCAAATCCGTGGCAAAGACTTGGGTCGCGTCGCTTCTGGGCGCGGCAATCGCACGCGGGGACATCGCCAGCCTCGACACGGCGATCGGAGAGGCCGCGCCGACTCTCATCCCCGCAGGCGCCGCGCCAGAGGTCACGGACATCACGGTGGGCAACCTCGCCTCAATGCAGGCGGGCCTGGAGCGGACATCGGGCGGCAATTACGGCGCCTGGATTTCCAGCGCGAACTGGGTGGCCGACGCGCTGGGGCGCGAGATGGTGGCCCGACCCGGGGGGCGAATGCTCTATTCCACCGGCTCGACCCATGTGCTGGGCGCGGTGCTGGCCGAGGCGACCGGACAGTCCTTGCTTGCGCAGATGCGCGCGCGACTGGGCGATCCGCTGGGCATCCAGATCCCCTCGTGGGTGCAGGATCCGCAAGGGCGCTATCTCGGCGGCAACCAGATGGGCCTGAAGGTCGAGGGGATGCTGCGCTTCGGCGAAATGTATCGCCAGGGTGGCACGTGGCAGGGCGCCCGGGTTCTGCCCGAAAGCTTCGTCGACCAAGCCTGGACGCCCTGCACTCGATCCCCCTGGTCGGGGTTGGGCTATGGCCTGGGGTGGTTCCTGGGGCAGGAGGGCGGACAGGATTTCGCCATCGCGCGTGGCTATGGCGGTCAGGTGATCGCGGTTGGCCCCCGCATGGTCATGGCCATCGTTTCCGACCCCGACCGTCCCGCGCGGTCCCAGGGGTATTTCGGTGACCTGATGGAGCTCGTCCGCGCCGGCCTGCGACAGACCGCTTGACCCCGCCCCTCTGTACCCCTGCGGCAAGTACCCCGGGCTCCGGGGCAGCGCCCCGACCTACTCCACCGGGTCCAGCAAAGCATCCGTCATGGAACAGTCCCGCACCACGTCCGCCCCGCAGCGGCGCGGGGTAAGGTCGTCGCGGTCGAGGCAGATGCGGGCCTCCTGGATGCGGCCGTCGCGACAGGTGATGGTGATGGCATCGGGGAACAGGGCGTCGTTCTCGGCCAGGAACGCCTGTTCGATCACGCGGGCCGGGACGCGGATGGGATCGTCCAGCGCCTGTAACGGGTCGGGCATGTCCATGGCTTCGAACGCGTCCCGGGCGGCGGCGAAGTAGTCTTCCGGCGGCAGTCCCGAACAGCGGCCGTGCTTCTTCCATTGGTACCACGCAGCACCCCCGTCGCCCATGATGTCCGACATCGCCGCAGTTTCCGAACGTGACGGATCGCGGCGGGGCGTGGCGCAGTATTCAGGCCAACCACGCTCGTATTGCGGCCAAAGGCCGTGCAGTACCCACCCCAGCGGGCGGTCGCATTGGCGGGCCCCGCGCGCATCGCCTTCCAGGGCGCACCATGTGGGGGACCAGGACAGGGACAGCACATAATAGTCGAACTCGCCCGCTTCGTCGGCCGCGGCGGGCAGGGCGAGTGTGGCCAGAAGCGCAAGACTGCGAAGCATTTTGTCCCTTTCCATGCGTTAATTCGGTCACTATATGCAGCCCGAGTTCCCCGACAATGCGAACTTGGCCCGTTTCCCCGGGTCGGCCCGGTCCCGGGCCACGGACAGGCCATGCGCGCACGAGCAAGGAGACGAGGATATGGCGGACAAACCGATCATGGCGAAAGCCACAGCCGTCTGGCTGGTGGACAACACGACGCTGACCTTCAAGCAGGTGGCCGATTTCTGCGGTCTGCACGAGCTCGAGGTGCAGGGCATCGCGGATGGGGACGTCGCCACGGGCGTGAAGGGGTTCGACCCGATCGCAAACAACCAGCTGACCCAGGACGAGATCGACAAGGCCGAGAAGGACGCGGCCTACAAACTGAAGCTGAAGTTCAATCCCGCGTCCGTGGGCGAGGAAAAGCGCCGCGGCCCGCGCTATACCCCGCTGTCCAAGCGGCAGGACCGTCCGGCGGCGATCCTGTGGCTGGTCAAGTTCCACCCCGAGCTTCAGGACAGCCAGATCTCGAAGCTTGTGGGCACGACGAAGCCGACGATCCAGGCCATCCGCGAGCGCACGCACTGGAACATCAACAACCTCGAACCCGTCGACCCCGTCGCGCTGGGCCTGTGCAAGCAGTCCGAGCTGGACCTGGCCGTGCAGAAGGCCGCGCAGAAGCGGGCGCGCGAGGGCGCTGTGATGACCGATGACGAGCGGCGCAAGCTGGTCTCGACCGAGCAGAGCCTGGCTGGTGAGACCGAGCCCAAGATGCCGTCGTCGATTTCGGGGCTGGAGCAGTTCACCCTGTCCGACACCGGTGAGGAAATCGAGGAAGACGACGACCGCGACGTCAGCGATGCGGACAGCTTCTTCAACCTTCCCGATGAGTCCGGGGACGACGAGGACGACAACCGGACCTGAGGGCGATCTTCTTACTGACTGTATTCAAAGCGCTTTTCAACCATTGCGCGAAGGGCGCCCCGAGGGGCGCCCTTTTTACGTGTAATAAGTCAGGGAAGGCGTGTTATTAAGGTAACGCGGCGTGATCGCGGCCCGGTACTTTTTCAAAATTGCCTCGCAATCCCGAAAATCTTGTCCCTATTGACGTCATGCCGGCATGGAACCGGCGGCGGTCGATATCGGCCGCGTCAAAATGGGGATCGAGCAGAATCCACGTGAAGCACCGCCGCAGAGCGGGCGCACGGGAGCGTTCCTCGAATGAAAAGCATTATGATGGGTTCCCGTTCGGGGGCCCGTAACTCCAGTATTCGGGGGCTGATCGGGCATGCCAGATTTCAAGGTCGCATTTCATTACCTGGTCCAAGGGCGCAAGATTGCTTTTTGCGCGCTCGCCCTTCTGACGGCCGCTTGCGGGCAGATCAATTCCGGCAGGGTCGGCGGACCCTCGGACGGGATCGCCGAGACCCCATATACCATGGTCGAGACCGGCCGCGCCTGGCTTTACGTCCCTACTGGACTGGTCACGCTGGAGCGGGACTTGGGTGGTGTGCGCGAACAGCGTGTCGCGTTGCCGAACGACACCACGGTCCCGGGCGACAACTTCATCCTGATGCGCACGCGCGCCTCTGCCGGGCTGGGAGGCAATCGCCTGAAGCTCGAACCGTTCCTGCACGCGGCAGGCGGGCTTGCCGCGCCGTTCACGGACGTGTCGGCCGGGCAGTTCCAGGGGGATGAGGATGCGCTTGGACCCTATTTCTACGTGAACCGAACGGCGGGGCCGAATGTCTCGTGCGTGCTGGCAGTCCGGCCCATCGATGGGGCTGCGTCGCTGTTGCCGCGCGGGGCCAGTGCGGTGGATGTGCTGATGCGCAACTGCGTCACAGGCGACGCTTCAGCCGCGCTCGCACCCATTGAGGCCCAAGCCCTGGGCCGGTCGGTCGGGCGTGGCGCTGACGCCGGGCAGGTCGCGCTTCGCAACATGTCGCCCTTTGCAGCCCCGGAAGGAGCGTCCCGATGAGCTCGATCGCCTATAGCTCGCGCCGAAAGGCGCCGATGGAACAGGTCCTGTGGATGGTCTTGTGGATCCTGACCGGTGCCGTCGTCATCGTTCTTGCGGCGATGCCCATCTCGACCTGGGCACAGGCGCTTCTGGGCGTCACTGGCGTCCTGATCTGCGTCGCCCTCAGGCCGATGTCCGACAAGGCGCCGATGCGCTTCGTCCTGCTGGCCGTCGCGGTCACCATGGTGCTGAGGTACTGGATCTGGCGCGCGACCGAAACGCTGCCGGGTTGGGATTCGCCCATATCGATGACGTTCGCAGTCATGCTGCTGGCGACGGAAACCTACACGATCTTCGTCCTTCTGCTGACCTGCTTCATGACCGCGGACCCGGTCACGCGGCCCGCACCCCCCACCGTATCGACGCGCGAGCTGCCGACGGTCGACGTCCTGGTCCCGTCTTACAACGAGCCTTCGGCGATGCTGGCGGTCACGCTGTCGGCGGCCAAGAACATGCATTATCCCAAGGACAAGCTTCGGGTCGTGCTGTGCGACGATGGCGGCACTGACCAGAGGATCAACCACGAAGATCAGTCCATCGCCAAGGCCGCGGTGGAACGCCGCGCCGAACTGCAGAAGCTGTGCGCCGATCTGGGGGTGATCTATTCCACGCGTGAGCGGAACGAGAACGCGAAAGCCGGCAACATGTCGGCCGCGCTTGCGCGCCTCGACGGTGAACTTGTTGCCGTGTTCGACGCCGACCACGTTCCCAGTCGCGACTTCCTGGCCCGGACGGCGGGATATTTCGTCCATGACGCCAAGCTGTTCCTGGTCCAGACGCCGCACTTCTTCCTGAACCCCGACCCGATCAACCGCAATATCGGCCTTGTGCCGCATTGCCCGCCCGAGAACGAGATGTTCTATGGCCACGTGCACCGCGGCCTGGACCGGTGGGACGGGACGTTCTTCTGCGGCTCGGCCGCGCTGATGCGGCGCGCGGCGCTGGATTCGGTCGGCGGCTTCTCGGGCGAGACGATCACCGAGGATGCCGAGACCGCGCTGGACATCCACGCCGCGGGGTGGAAGTCGATCTATGTCAACCGCGCGATGATCGCGGGTCTGCAGCCCGAAAGCTTCGTGTCGTTCATCCAGCAGCGCGGGCGCTGGGCATCTGGTATGATCCAGATGCTTTTGTTGAAGAACCCCCTGCTGCGCAGCGGTCTGGGGATGACGCAGCGGCTGTGCTACATCAACTCGATGGCGTTCTGGTTCTTCCCGGTCGTCAGGCTGTCCTTCCTGATGGCGCCACTTTTGTACCTGTTCTTCGGGCTCGAGATCTTCGTGGCCACCTATTCCGAGGTGATCGCCTACATGGTCACCTATGTCCTGGTGAACTTCATCGTCCAGAACGCCCTGTTCAACCGCTCCAGATGGCCGCTGATGTCCGAGCTCTACGAGACGGCGCAGGCGCCTTACCTGGCGGGCGCGGTCATGAAGACGCTGGTCAAGCCGCGCGGGGCTAAGTTCAACGTGACGGCCAAGGACGAGACGCTGGACGAGGATCTGATCTCGCCCATCGCGGGGCCGCTTCTGGCCGTGTTCGGGCTTCTGGCGGTGGGCGTCGCCGTCGCCGGGATGCGGTACGTCATGTTCCCCGGTGACCGCGAGGTTCTGCAAATTGTCGGCGGCTGGGCGGTGTTCAACCTGATCCTCGTCGGTGCGTCGTTGCAGTGCATCCATGAGAAGCAGCAGCGCCGGGGCACCCCGCGCGTGCGGATGACCGAACCCGCCGACGTGGCGCTGGCCGGCAATCCCGAACGGCTGATGCGCGGCCGGATCGTCGACGCCTCGAACTCGGGCGTGTGCGTGACGCTGCCGATGGGGCAGGACATCCGGCCGGGCCAGGTCGTTCTGGGCGCGCCCATCGCGTTCCGCCCACTGTTGGAGGACGCCCCGACGCTGGCGCATCCGATCAAGGGCACCGTCCGCTGGAGCCGCCGCGACGGGGCCGAGATCCTGATCGGGATCGAGATCGCCCGGGATCAACCCTGGATCATCGCCGAGACCGTGGGACACCTGATCTACGGCCGCTCCACCCGCTGGGCCAAGGTGCGTGAGAGCTATTTCCAGGAAATGGGTTTGATCGGCGGCTTGGTCTATGTGTGCAAGCTGTCCGGGCAGGGGGTCGTTCGCACCGCCCGCGCCCTTGCGGCCGAGCCTGCCCGGCGCCGTGGCAAGACGAACGTTCCCGGGCCGGCGCCGATCGTGTTGCCAGAGGACAGCCGCGTCGCAGAAACCGCGTTCGGCGACTACAACGATCCCGTGGCCGCCAAGATCAGGGCCGCGCGTGCCGAGCGGGCGCGCCGTGCTTCCGACACGGGGGGCGTGCCGGGCGATCCGACCTTCGTTCTTCCCCCGTCGATGTCCAGGACCGGAACAGAGTGATGCGCATGATGAAGATCTTTCCCGCACTTTGTGCCGTCGCCATGGCGGTGGCGGTCCAGGCCCCGGCCCATGCTCAGGAAGGTGACGCGCCGCTGATCCTTATCCCGTCCTTCACGGCACCCGCGGCCAGCGCCCCCGACGGTGCAGAGCCTGCGGCCAATCCGGAGTTCTCTGCCGACGAGATCAGCCAACAGCGCACCCGGATCGAGCCGCGCGCGGCTGAAAAAGCGCGGCTGACCATGCCCGAACTGGCGCCGCTTCTGTCGCACCGCGCCGGGGCCAATCCCGGCCCGTCGATCCGGATGCAGGGGGAAAACCCGAAGACCAGCTTCTCGATCTATCTGCCGCACGAGGCCGTGCCGGGGCAGCTGCGTGTCGCCCACGTCTCGGGGGTGGACGTCCTGCCCGAGCGGTCGGTGATGGAGGTCACCCTGAACGGCGAAATCGTGGGCCAGCAGGAGCTTGGCAATTTCGACCCCGACGAGGCGACGCTGTTCGAGGTGCCCGCTGGCCTGTGGCAGTCGGGCCGCAATGATGTCGTCATTCGGCTGGAACAGGTCCACCGGCTGTTCTGCGGCCCCGAGGCGGCGTTCGACCTTTGGACGGATATTGACCTAACTAGTTCGGGTGCCGTGCTGGCCGCCAAGCCCCTGGTGCCGGGGGCAATCGATTTCCTGGCCGGCATCGCCCATGATGCCGGGATCGGACTGCCCGTCGCATTGCAAGATCCCGAGGGCCTCGCCCCCGCCGCGCAGCCCGTGCTGGACGAAATGGCCAAGCGGATGACCGAGGTCCTGCGCGGTCGCGTCCTGTCCTATGTGGCGACCGATCCTTACGGTGTCAGCGATAGCCAATCGGATCTGCGGATGTCGCGGGTCACACTGGTGCCGACCTACGGCCCCGCCACGGCGGAGTTCCGGCGCGGCGGCGACGGGGCGCTTGTCCTCGTCCTCGCTATCCCGCCCGAGGGCATTCCCGCCTCCGAGGCCGGGCCGTTCCTTGATACCGTTCTGCGGGATATCCTCAGCGAGCGGTTCACCTTCGACGCCGAGACGGTGCAGACCGGCATCGACCCACGCACGCGGATGCAGGCCGGGGTGCCGGTCACGCTGGACAGCTTGGGTATGCCGACGACGCGCACGACCAGCCATTACTTCAGGCGCGACCAGATCTTCACGCTGCCGCGCGACTGGTTGGTGCTGACCGCGCAGAAGGCGACGCTGCACCTCGATTACATCTATGCCCGCAACCTGCCCGAGAAGTCCGAGCTTCTGATCCGGGTGAATGGCGAGACGGTTCGCCTGCTGCCCCTGCGCGGCGAAGGCGGCGAGCTGATCGAGCAGTTCCCGATCAAGTTCTACGCGAACCTCCTGCGCGAGGGGCCGAACCTTCTCCAGTTCGAGGCGCTGATCCCCGGCGACCCGGAAGACGAACCCTGCCCGCCGGGGCAGTTCCCCAAGCTCGAAATCCGCGGCACGAGCACGCTGACCGTGCCGCCCTCGCCGCGGCTGCGCCTGAGTGGGCTGCGCCTGCCGGTCTATGCGCTGCGATCCGGGGCGATCAGCCTGGACGGGGCGGGTATGGATCAGCTTCCCCCGGCCGACCGGCTGACCCTGGTTGCGACACTGGGGGAGCCGATCCCGAATGCCAGTCACCTGACGGCCTACAGCTTCGACAATCTGGCCGCGTTGCCGATGGGGGCCTATGATATCGATCGCGGCGACATCGCCGGTGTTCTGACGCGCCAGCCCGACATCCCCGAGCCGGGTCCGGCGCCGCAGGACCGCATCGGAGAGCTTCCGGTAGACCTGTTCGGCCCCATCGAACGCGAGCCACTGGACGACGGGCGCGGGCCGCTTCTGCGCGCCGCCGACAGCCTGCTGACCGGCCTTTTCGATACCAATACCAACCAGGTGGGTGCACGCGTCGAGACCGTCAGCGCCAAGCTGCTTCCGGATGTCGATGCCAATGCCGAGCGCTGGCTGGCCGAGCAGCGGGGCTTGGCGGTGTTGACCCACCTGGACCCGTCCGATCCGCGTGGGATCGAACTTGTGCTGGGCCCCGACACCCGACTGACCGAGGTCGCGGCCGCCATCTCGGCCGCGCGGCAGACGATCGGCGGGCCATTCGGTCAAATCTCGGTTCTGGGCCATGACGGGGTCTGGCGCAGCTGGGCGGATGCAGGCCGCGTCCCCATGCTGATGGAGCCCTTGACCCTTGGAAACTTCCGGCAGGTGCTGGGCAATTATGCCTCGTGGTCGCCCGTCACCTTCACCGCGATCATCTTCGGCTTCGCGCTGATCGCCGCGTTGATTGCCCTTCGCCTCGTCGTCATCACGCGTCAGGAGACCTGAAAATGAACCGACGTTCCGTTCTGGCCCTTCTGGCAGCAGTGCCCTTGGCCGCCCCGGCCCTGGCCCGCACCCGCGGCGATGTCTTCGCGACGCATCCTCTGAGAGGCGCATGGGACGCCTGGAAGACCGCGCACATGGACCCCACGGGGCGCGTCGTCGATGCGCTTCAGAACGGCGTCAGCCATTCCGAGGGGCAGGGCTACGGCATGACTCTGGCCGAGCGGGTGGGCGACGAAGAGGCGTTCAATCTGATGTTCACATGGACGGAGGAGAACCTGGCCGTCCGCCCCGATGCCTTGCTGGCCTGGCGCTGGACGCCGAACGAACCGATCCCGGTATCGGACATGAACAACGCAAGCGACGGCGATCTGTTCTATGCCTGGTCGCTGATGCGCGCGGCCACCTCCTTCGGCCGCCCCGAGCTGGGCCAGCGTGCCGCCGCCATCGTCGCGGATCTCGAGGCGCGGTGCATCGTCGACTTTCCCGGCCACGCGGGTGCCTTCCTGTTCCTGCCGGGCGCGCAGGGGTTTGCGAAACAGGACGGATACGTCATCAACCCGTCATACTACATGCCCCGCGCGATGGAGGAGCTTGGCCAAGCCTATGGTTCCGGGCGCCTGACCACCGCCGCGGCCAATGGCGATGTCCTTCTGGCCGAAGTTGCGCGGCATGGCCCCGTCCCGGACTGGATCGAGGTCGCTCCGGGCGGCCTGCGCCGGTCGCAGGGGTTCTCGGTCAACTCGGGTTACGAGGCGATGCGCGTGCCCCTCTGGATGATCTGGTCGCGCAAGCCCGAACACCCCGCCGTGACGGCCCTGTACGGTCCGGGCGGGCCCCGCCGCAGCGAGGACGGGGCGACGCCGACCGTGATCGACTACGACACCGGTGAGGTGCTGGAGCGGTCGCCCGAAGCCGGCTATCGCGCGGTTTCGGCGCTCTCGACCTGCTTGGCGAGCGGCGAGGCGGGATCGGCGATGCCGCCCTTCGACGCCAATCAGAACTACTATCCCGCCACGCTTCACATGTTTTCCTTCGTGGCCCAGATCGAGGTGACACCCGAATGCTTCCCTCTCTGAAACCGCTTCTTCTGTCGGGTGTCGCGCTTGCGGCGTCCCTGATCGCGGCCGCGCCCGTGGCCGCCGCCGAGCTGAGCGCCGCCGAACTGCGCGCGCTGCGCTATTACGTCGAACAGGGCGACCGACGCTCGGCCGAGGCCGAAATTCGTCGCCTGCGGGGGCTGCACCCGGACTGGACGCCGCCGGTGAACCTCGAGGCGTTGCGTAGCATGACCGAGGCGAAGGCCGGCCCGGGTGAGGAGGAAAACCGAGTCTGGAAGCTGATCGAGGTCGGCAACTGGACCGCGGCCAGCGGGCGGCTGGCCCACCTTCGTGCCACCTATCCCGATTGGGAACCCCCGGCCGAGATGGTGCGCCTGATCGCCATGGGCGAGGCGCAGTCGAAGTTCGACGCCGCCGTGACTTCGGGGGATGCGGCGACCGCGATCCAGGTGGCGCGCACGTCTCCGGCAATCCTGCGGTGCGACCGGGTCAACAACGCATGGCAGTTGGCGACGATGCAGAAGAAGGTCGGCGACACCCAGGGCGCTCTGACCACCTATCGCGGCGTTCTGGGCTCTTGCGGGGACGGGTCGATCGTCGTTGCCACCCTGGAAAAAGCGAACGAGGTCGCGACCGATGGTCAACTGGCGGCATTGGCCGACGCGGCGCGGCAAAGCCATCCGGGCCTTCGGGCTTCGGTCGAGGCGGTCGAGACGCGCTTGATGGCCGGGCGCGGGGGTGCCACCACCAGCGCGCAGCCCCGGACCGCGGCCGCACCTGCGCCGCAAACTCAGGTCCAATCGCAACCGCAGGCGCCAACCCCGGCCCCGGTGGCCGTGGCGACGCCCGCGCGCGCCGTTGCCCCATCGAATCTGCCTGCGACTGGCGACGGGCGGGTCAGCGCCGTGCGCGCCGCCGCACGGGCGGGGAACTGGACAGGCTGCCTTGCGGGGTCGACGAATCCCCGGTCTGTCGATCTGCTTTACGAACGCGCGTGGTGTGCGATGAACCGGGACCGCTCGCTGGAAGCGCTGGCGGCGTTCCGCGTCGCCTCGACCGCCCCCTTGGGGGCCGTGGTCCAGCGCGATGCGCGGTTCGGCATGGCGCTGGCCTTCCTGGAAAACCAGATGACCGAAGATGCTGCCCGCATCGCCAGCGTCACCAACCTGACGGAAAAGCAGCGGATCGAGGTCGAGACCATCATCCTGGACCAGCGTGGCGTGCGAGCCTATCAGAAGGACGACTATCGCGGCGCGATCAATTATCTCAACGCATTGGAGAAACTGAACGGCTCGATCCGGCGCGATCTGGCGATCCTCAGGGCCTATGCCTATCTGAACGCGGGCGAACGGACCGTGGCGCGGGACGAGTTCCAGCGGCTGCACGACCAGCTTGCCACGAACGAGACCCGCAAGGGTCTGAACGCGGCCATGCGCTGAGAGTCAAAGCGGTAGCTCGGTGGTCTCGCGCACACGCTTGAGCGCAAAGCTGGACTGCATCTGCGACACGCCGGGCAGACGCGACAGGTGCTGGCGGTGGAGGCGGGCGAAATCCTCGCTGTCCTCCACCACGATCTTCAGAAGGTAATCGGCCCCTCCGGCGGTCAGGTGGCATTCCAGAACCTCGGGAATGCGCATGACGGCGGCCTCGAACGAGTCCAGCGCCTCGACCGTCTGGCCGGCCAGCGTGATCTCGACGAAGACGGTGGCGCGGCGTCCCAGGGCGGCGCGGTCCAAAAGGGCGACATAGCCGCCGATGATCCCCGCCTGTTCCAGCCGCGCGACCCGGCGGTGACAGGCCGAAGGGCTGAGGGCGACCGCTTCGGAAAGCTCCGCGTTGGACAGGCGCCCCGTGCGCTGAAGCTGGCGCAGGATGCGGCGGTCGGTCTCGTCTAGGTCGATCATGTCGAAGGGCCTTCCGCGTTTCCTCGGTTTCGCGCACGATCCTGCCAGATCGCACCGGATCGGCAAGGCAGTTTGCATTCGCCTTGCCCGGCATCGCGGCTATTTTCGGCCAAACAGAAAGCCGACAGGAGTGCGCGATGAAGATCGGATGCCCGACCGAGATCAAGGCCCAGGAATACCGCGTGGGCCTGACGCCCACCGCCGCCGCCGAGGCGATCGTTCATGGCCACGAAGTCCTGATCCAGAAGGGCGCTGGTGTCGGCGCGGGATACGAGGATGCCGACTACGAAATCGCCGGTGCACGTCTGGTGGAGACGGCCGAGGAGATCTTTGCCGAGGCCGAGATGATCGTGAAGGTGAAGGAGCCGCAGGCGAACGAGCGTGCGATGCTGTCCGAAGGCCAGCTTCTGTTCACCTACCTGCACCTTGCGCCGGACCGGGCGCAGACCGACGATCTGCTGGCCTCGGGCGCGACCTGCATCGCGTATGAGACCGTGACCGACCGGATGGGCGGTCTGCCCTTGCTGGCGCCCATGTCCGAAGTTGCCGGGCGGCTGGCCCCGCAGATGGGGGCCTATACGCTGCAAAAGGCGAATGGCGGGCGTGGCGTGCTGATGGGCGGCGTGCCGGGCGTGTTCCCCGCGCGGGTCGTCGTGATCGGCGGCGGCGTCGTGGGTACGCAGGCCGCGCGGATCGCCGCCGGGATGGGCGCGGATGTGACCGTTCTGGACATGTCGCTGCCGCGGTTGCGCTATCTGGACGACGTGTTCGGGGGCGTATTCAAGACCGGCTATGCGTCCAAGACCGGAACGGCCGAGCTTGTGGCCCGCGCAGACATGGTGATCGGTGCGGTGCTGATCCCCGGGGCGCAGGCGCCCAAGCTGATCTCGCGCGCGCAGCTGATGGATATGCAGCCCGGCGCGGTGCTGGTCGACGTGGCCATCGACCAGGGCGGTTGTTTCGAGACGTCGAAACCCACCACCCACCAGGATCCCAGCTTCGAGGTGGACGGCATCATGCATTACTGCGTCGCCAACATGCCGGGCGCGGTGCCGCGCACCTCGACCCAGGCGCTGAGCCACGCGACCATGCCCTTCATGCTGTCGCTGGCCGACAAGGGGTGGCAGCAGGCCTGCCGCGAGGATCCGCACCTGGCCGCCGGGCTGAACGTGCAGGCCGGAACCTTGACGAACCGCGCCGTGGGTGCGGCGCAGGAGCGTGACGCGGTCGATCCCTCAGCTGTGCTGTAGGCGCCGCCAGACCCGGCCGTCGATGGCCAGAAGCCCCGCCCCGATCAGCGCCATTCCGGCGATCTGTGTAGGGGCGAGGGCCTCGCCCAGCACCAGCGTGCCCAGCAGGATGGCCGAGACGGGGATGAGGAACGTCACCAGCAGGATGTTCGTCGCCCCCGCCGTCGCGAGGATGCGAAAATACAGGATATAGGCCAGCGCGGTGGACAGCACCGCCAGCGCCACGACCGCGGCAACGACTCGCGCGTCCGGCAAGGGCAGCGCGAAGGGGCGGTCGATCAGCATCGCGGCGGGGATCAGAAACAGGCTGGCCGTGGTCACTTGGGCCGCGGCAACGACCACCGGGTCGATCCCCATGCGCCGGAACCGCCGCCCGAACACCCCCGCCAGGGCGTAGGACACCGCACCGCCGAGGCAGGCAAGTTGCGCGCCCAGATGGTTGCCTGCATTCAGGATCGCCCCCGGTCCGATCAGCACGACCGTACCCAGAAAGCCCAGGGCGACGCCCAGAACGCGTGGCGCCGTAAACCGCTCGTCCATCAGGAAGAGCCCGGCGAAAATCACCGCGAACAGGGGCGTGGTGGCGTTCAGGATCGACGCAAGCCCCGAGGCGATCTGCTGCTGACCGGTGACGATCAGCGTGAAGGGCAGCACGTTGTTCAGAACGCCCATGATAGCCAGCTGTCCCCAGTCATGCGCGGTGCGGGGCAAGGCGCGCCCGGTCAGCGCGACCACCGCCCACAGGACGGGCGCGGCAAGGCCCACCCGTAGGGCAACGATGGTCAGCGTTGGCAGGGTGGCGACCGCGACTTCCACGAAGAAGAACGACCCACCCCACAGGATCGACAGCGCGATCAGCATGGCCCATTCGGCGCGGGACATGCTGGCGTGGATCGCGGGGGATGTTGCTGACATGGCGGGCCTCCGGGCTTGTTCCCCCCGGAGCTATCGGTGCGACCTCGATGCCGCGACACGGATCCTGCGCAAAGCGCCTTCAGTTGAGGGAAAGTACCGCCTTGGCGAAAGCCTTGGGCGCCTCTTGCGGAACGTTGTGGCCGACGTAGGGCAGGATCTGCCGCTCGTAGGGGCCGGTGAACTTGGCGCGGGTCGTGTCTTCGGGGCCGGGCGGCGTGACGGCGTCGGACGCGCCCAGTAGCACGACCGCCGGCACCGAGATCGCGGGTTGGCGTTCCAGAGCGTCCTCGATCGCGTCATACGCCGGATCGCCCGGAACGCCTGAGTAGCGGTGGCGGTAGGAATGGATCACCACGTCCACGAAGTCGGGGTTGTCGAAGGCGGGGGCGCTGGCCTCGAACGTGGCGGTGTCGAAGGCCCAGTCGGGCGACCACATGGTCCAGCATTGCCGGGCGATGTCGCGGCGGGCTTGGGACAGGACGGACGGGCCTCTCGGCGTGTTGAACAGGTGCTGGTACCAGTACCGCGCCTCCTGCGCCGCGGGCAGAGGATTCGCCGCGCCGGGAATGTTCTGGATGTTGTAGCCCACGCCTGCACTGACCAGCCCCGCGCAGCGATCGGGCCACAGCGCCGCGACGATGCACGCCGCGCGTCCACCCCAGTCGTACCCGCCGAGGATCGCCCGTTCGATCCCCAGCGCATCCATGAACGCCTGAAGATCCGCCGCCAGCGCCCCCTGCTGGCCCGCGCGCATCGTGCCCACATCCGCAAATCGCGTGGGGCCATAGCCGCGCAGCCACGGCACGAGGCACCGCAGACCGGCCTCTGCGAGCTGCGTCACCGCCGCGTCATAGGCGCGCACGTCATACGGAAAGCCGTGCAGCAGCACGACCGGTGGGCCGTTTTCGGGCCCGTGGTCCAGGTAGGCAATATCCAGAACGCCCGCGCGCACAGTCTTCATGGCAGCTCCCTTGTCAGCGGGGATCACCATACGATACCGCGAACAAAGAAAAAGCCGCCCCGAAGGACGGCCATTTCCGTGTGAGGTCGCTGAACCTCAGCCCTGGCGGGCTTTGAACCGGCGCTGCGTCTTGTTAATGACGTAGACGCGGCCCTTGCGGCGCACCACGCGGCAATCGCGGTGGCGGGTCTTCAGCGAACGAAGCGAGTTACGGACCTTCATCGCTCTCTCCCATCTGTCGCGGCGCGGGGCTCGCGCCTTCGGTTACGGTTCTGCCCGGGATGATCCAGGGCGGTGAATTCGGTGGCGGGTGGTGGGCGATACTGGGATCGAACCAGTGACCCCTTCGATGTCAACGAAGTGCTCTACCGCTGAGCTAATCGCCCTTCCGCCAATGTCCCGACCCTTGCGGACCCTGCCCCAGAAAGACAGCGCGCGGAACATCAAGTCCCGCGTCGGTGCGGGGTCTATAAAAGGTGATTGCGACCTGTTCAAGGGCTTTCCGAAGACCATCTTTCATATCATGGAGGGGCGGATGGAAAATCCCGAGACCGAGATGCGCGCATACGATCTGATGCAGCCTGGGCGGCGTTTGACGCCGTTGGTCTTCGCATCGCCCCATTCCGGCAGGCACTATCCCGCCGACTTCGTGTCCCGGTCGCAGCTTGAGGGACACCAGCTTCGCTCGTCCGAGGATGCGTTCGTGGATCGCCTGTTCGATGACGTTCCGAATCACGGCGCCCCGCTGCTGGCGGCCCGGTTGCCCCGCGCATGGATCGACGTGAATCGCGCAGCGGACGAGTTGGACCCCGCCCTGATCGAGGGTCAGCGCCGCGGCGCCCACAATCCCCGCGTCGCATCCGGGCTGGGGGTCATTCCCCGCGTCGTCTCGGGCGGGCGGCCGATCTATTCGGGAAAGCTGAGCCAGACCGAGGTGCGCGATCGCCTGCGCCATGCCTGGCAGCCCTATCACGCCTCGTTGCGCCGGCTGATGAACGAAAGCGTCGAGGCGTTCGGTCAGGCCATCCTGATCGACTGTCATTCGATGCCGCACGAGGCGCTGGATCAGGTTCGGGTGCAGGGCCGCCGCCCCGAAGTGGTGTTGGGCGACCGGTTCGGCGCCTCGGCCGGGCGCGACATCACGGACATGATCGAGGCCGAGTTCGCCCGCGAGGGCTTTGTCGTGTCGCGCAATTCGCCCTTCGCCGGGGCTTTCGTCGCGCAACACTACGGGCGCCCCCGTGCCGGACGGCATGTCATACAGGTCGAGCTCGACCGGGCTTGCTACATGGACGAGGCCACACTGACCCCACATTCGGGCTTTGCCGACGTGAAGGCGCGCCTGACCGCGGTGGTCGCGCGCTTGTGCCAGACGGGGCGCCGCGACGAGTCGCTCGCCGCCGAGTGACTTTGCCTCTGTCGCCCGACGGTCGCACCCCCTAGATTGGGGCCATGCCGTCCATGTGCCGCGATTGCCTGACCACCTATGACGGCGGGGTCCGTTGCCCCGCCTGCCGGTCGCCGCGCACCCGCACCCACCCCGAGCTGTTCGACCTGTCCATCGCCCACATGGATTGCGACGCGTTCTATGCCAGCGTCGAAAAGCGCGATAACCCCGATCTGCGCGACAAGCCTGTGATCGTGGGTGGCGGGTCGCGCGGGGTGGTGACGACGGCGTGCTATATCGCGCGGATCAAGGGCGTGCGTTCGGCCATGCCGATGTTCCAGGCGCTGAAGCTGTGCCCCGAGGCTGTGATCGTGAAGCCCCGCTTCGACGTCTACTCGGATGTCTCGCGCCGGATCCGCGCGATGATGGAGGAGCTAACCCCGGTGGTCGAGCCGCTTTCACTTGACGAAGCGTTCATGGACCTGACCGGCACCGCGCGGCTGCACGGCAAGCCCCCCGCGGTGATGCTGGCGCGCCTCGTGCGCCGGATGCAGGAGGAAATCGGGATCACGGGGTCCATCGGGTTGTCGCACAACAAGTTTCTGGCCAAGATCGCCTCGGATCTGGAAAAGCCGCGCGGGTTCTCGGTGATCGGGCAAGCCGAGACGATGGACTTCCTGGCCGACAAGCCCGTCTCGCTGATCTGGGGGGTGGGCGAGGTGACGAGGGCCAGCCTCGATCGCGCGGGCATCCGCAGCTTCACCGACCTGCGGCGGTGGGAGAAGCGCGATCTGGAGGCCCGGTTCGGCGGCATGGGTGCGCGTCTGTGGCATCTGGCGCGGGGCGAGGATGTGCGGCGCGTGACCGCCAATGCCCCCGTGAAGGGCGTGTCGAACGAGACGACATTCGGCGAGGATACCGCCGATCCGGACGTGCTGGACGGTCATATCTGGCGCATGGCCGAGAAGGTGTCGGGCCGGATGAAGGCCAAGGACATCGCCGGGCGGATCGTGACGCTGAAGCTGAAACGTGCGAACCACACGCTTCTGACCCGGCGGCTGAGCCTGACCGAGCCCACGCAGATCGCCGACCGCATCTATCGCACGGCGCGGTCGCTGTTTGACCCCGTCGCGGACCAGGGGCCGTTCCGCCTGCTGGGGGTAGGCGTGTCCGAACTGACGGACGCGGGCAACGCGGACCAGTCGGGCGACCTTCTGGACCCGCAGGCACCGATCCGCGCCAAGGCCGAACGCGCCGCCGACGCGATCCGCGCGCGGTTCGGGACCGACGCCATCGTCAAGGGCCGGGCGCTGCGCTAGTCGCGGATCAGGTTCGGCACGCCCAGCCGGTCCACAAGGCGGTTCGTCTCTTGCTGGACCAGCGCGATGTTGCTGTCGCGAACGGTGGGCAGCATGGCGCGGGCGCGCCGCGTCTCGGCATAGTCCATGCGCGCGAAGATCAGCTCTTCCTCGGCGCCCGCCTGCGCGCGCACGCGCCCCGTCGCGTCCAGAATGCGCGACCCGCCCCAGAAGCTCAGATCTCCCTCGCGTCCGGTGCGGTTGGCCATCGCGATTGGCGCGCCATACATCATTGCATAGAACTGGATCGTCGTGGCCCAGGACCACGGGTTGTCGAACTCGTCCCCCACCGCCTCGCGCCCCGAGGAGATGGGCGCCAGCAGCACCGACGCCCCGTGCAGGAACGCCAGATGCGTCAGCGCGGGGTTGTAGAGATCGGCGCAGATCAGCAGCCCCAGCACCCAGTCCTCGGACAGGGCGTAGGCGTCGACATAGCGGCCTTGCGCGTAGTATTTCGTCTCGATCAGGCGCCCGTAGGAGGGGATGTTGATCTTGCGGTGGATATAGCGCAGCCGGCCGTCCGACAGGATCGCGGCGGCGTTGTAGAACTGCGCGCCGCGCGCCTCTTCGATGAAGCCCACCACGATCTTCATGCCCCCGGCCTCGCGGCTGAGGGCCAGAAGCCGGTCGTCGTCGCGGGGCATCGCCACGTCCAAAAGCCGGTCGGCCCCGTAGTGCCCGACTAGTGACAGTTCAGGGAAAACCAGTACATCGACGCCCGCGCCCTTGGCTTGGGCGATGAAGTCCCGGTGTTTGGCCATGTTCGCGTCGATATCTCCGGTCTGCGAGGCGAATTGCGCCGCGCCAAGTGTCAGGAACCGTGACATCACACCGCCAAGCGCGCGTCGGTCCAGGTGCCCGCGTGGGCCAGGATGCGGTCGGGATTTTCGTAGCGTTCGCGCAGCAGTCGGGTGTAAAGGGCGCCCTCGGCCGCGCGGTCCACCGGCCCTTCGCTCCCCAGGATCGTGGCGAGCGCGCCTTGCAGCGCCTCGACCGTGCCCGAACCTTCGTCGAACTGCGCCTTCTTGCGCCAGACCAGCGCGGCGGGCAGCAGGTCGGCGCAGGCCTTGCGCAGGATCCATTTCTCGGTCGTGGGGCCGGTCGCCTCGGCGTCGTTGGGGTCGGTCCGCCGCAGCTTCAGCGTGGCCGGGATGGATTGCGCGAAGTCGATCAGATCGCGGTCCAGGAACGGGGTCCGCGCCTCCAGGCTTTCGGCCATGGTGATCCGGTCGACGCGCTGCAGGTTGATGTTGTGCATGGTCCCCAGCGCCCGCGTCAGCTCGTCAGCGAGCGCACGGGGCGCGTCCACATAGGCGTGGTGATAGTCGTAGCCCGCGAACAGCTCGTCCGCACCTTCGCCGGTCAGCACCGCCTTCACCTCGCGCCGGGCCAGGCGGGCGGCAAACAGGTTGGGGATCGCGCTGCGCACCAGATCCACGTCCGCCGATTCCAGGTGATAGATCACGTGGGACAGGTTGTCGGCCAGATCCTGCGCGGTGAACGCGTATTCGCGGTGGTCTGACCCGATATGCGCCGCCACCTGCCGCGCGGCCAGAAGATCGGGCGAGCCGTCCAGCCCTACCGAGAAGGTCTTGAGCGGCCCCATCCCGCGCCGCATCCGCTGACGCTGGGCAATGGCCGCCATGATCGAGGAATCAAGGCCCCCGGACAGGAACGCGCCTACCTCGACATCGGCGACCATCCATTTCTCGACCGCCTGTCCCAGCACCAGGCGCAGTTCCTCGGCGGTGCGCGCCTCGTCCAGCGTGTCTTCGGGCTCGGCCGCGCCCTGCGGCATCCGGAACCACGTCCGCCAGCCGTCGCGGCTGTCATAAAGGCAGCCGGGCGGGATGGTGTCGATGTGTTCGACATCGATCCCGTCGAAGGCCTTCAGTTCGGACGCGAAGGCATACCCGTCGCCCATCCGCGCGACATACAAGGGCTTGATCCCCAGCGGATCGCGGGCGGCGACGATCCGGTCGGGCGTGGCCAGCACGAAGGCGAACATCCCGTCCAGCCGCGCGACCCAGCGGCTTTCGGCGCGGCGGAACAGGTGCAGGATCGTTTCGGAGTCGGATGCGGTGCGGAACAGAGCCTCGCCCAGGATCGCGCGCAGGTCGGCGTGGTTGTAGATCTCGCCATTCGCGACCAGCAGGTCGTCGCCTTGCAGGATCGGCTGGGCGCCATCCTCGGGGCCGATGATCGACAGGCGGCAATGGGCCATGACGACATCCGCTTCGGGCAGTCGCGTGACGCCGCCCGCATCCGGACCCCGGTGCGCCAACTTGCCGATCATGCGCTTGGCCAGCGCCTCGTCTCCGGCCCTCCAGAGGCATACGAATCCGCACATCGTCCCGTTCCTTCCGATATTTCCCGGAAAGGCTAGCCCAGCTTGGCGCGGCGGGGAACCGGCGGGATCAGAGGCGCAGTGCCGCCGGGATGGCGTCGCGTCCATCCAGGGCAAGGTCCACGATCAGCCGGGCCACTGGGATATGCGTGCCGAACCCGATCTTGAACCCGCCATTCGCGACGAAATTCCCCGGCCGGTCCGGCCACGCGCCCAGGATCGGCTGGCGCGACCGCGCGCGCGGCCGCATCCCGGCCCACCGGGCGATCACCGGCGCCCCGGCGATGGCAGGCACCGCGGCAGCGGCGCGCGTCAGCACGTCATCGAGAAGGGCATCGGGCGCGTCCGAGTCGAAATCCCGCTCGGTGGTCGACCCGATGCCGGTGGTGCCGTCGGCATGGGGCACGATGTGGAGCCCGCCCGCGAAGATCTGCGGCGCCCCCCGCCGATCCAGCGCGATCCGCGCGGCCTGTCCCTTGATCGGTCGCCCGACTTCGCGCCCCTGTTCGGCGCTCAACTGCTCAAGCCCCGTGGCCCCCGTGGCGTGGATCACTGGTCCGCGCTCAGGCGCGTCCGTCTCGATCCGCCCGCCAGATGCACGGATGGCGCGGACCAGCGCATCGACGGCCCGCGCGGGGTCGAGCCGTGCAGTCAGCGTGTCATGCACCACAAGGCCTGAGGGCGAGACCGGTGCCCAGTCGTCCGGTGCGGCAATCACCTGCCACCTGTGGCCCCGCCAATGCTTCAGCGGCCCTTGCGCCCGATCCCGCGCGCGCGCGACCGCGACATCGTCGGCAAGCGCTTGCAGACGTCCCGTGCGGGCATAGCCCGGATCGCCGCCCCCGGCCTTGGCCACCGTGGCCCAGAAGCTTTCGGCCGCAATCAGGCTGTCGCGCTGCAACCCCTTCATATCGTCCCAGTTTTCGGGAACGTGAGGGGCCAGCGCCCCCACGGGGTTCGCAGACGCGCCTGCGCCCGGACCGTGCGGGTCGATCACCGTGACACGGGCGCCGCGCGACAGACAATTCCAAGCTATGGTCAGACCGTATATCCCTGCGCCCCTGACGGTGACGTCGCTTGCCATTCCAGCCCCTCCCGTGGTTCTGCACCCCCGGAGGTAGACGGCATGAGCGACGATGGAAACAAGGGTGGCCTGGACTGGCGCGATGGGGTGCCGATCTCGGGCCGGTTCGACGATCCCTACTACTCGCTGCAAGATGGCCTGGCCGAGACGCGGCACACCTTCATCGACGGCAACGCGATGCGGACCCGGTTTGGCGATGGCTTCCACGTGGCCGAGCTGGGTTTCGGCACCGGTCTGACCGCGGTCACAGTGCTGCATGCGCTCCGCGAAAGCCGTGCCGAGGGTCGCCTGCGCTTCACCTCGTTCGAGGCATTTCCTCTGACGCAGCCCCAGATGGCCGAGGCCCTGTCAGCCTTCCCCGAGATCGCCGACACCGCTGCCGATTTTCTTGCGGCGTGGGACGGGCAGGGCGCGCAACTGTCGGACTTTGACCTGCACGTGATCGTGGGTGATGCTCGCACTACTTTGCCCGCCTGGGAAGGGCGCGCAGACGCCTGGTGCCTCGACGGGTTCGCCCCTGCACGAAACCCCGGTCTGTGGGAGACGGACCTGTTGGCCCAGGTCGCCCGGCACACCGCACCGGGTGGAACCTGTGCGACCTACACTGCGGCGGGTCAGGTGCGGCGTGACCTCGCCGCCGCGGGCTTCACGGTCGAGCGGGTGCCGGGCTTCGGTCGCAAACGCCACATGACGCGCGGGCGACTGGACTGACGCATCGCCATGGTGCAACCCGGTTGCCCGGTTTCGTCATGGCAGTCCCACTGGACTGCGCCCGTGATCTGGTATCTGCGTCGGTCGCGCAACGACGGCAGGCTGCCATGACCGAACAGAACACCCGCGCCGCGATCCTACTGATGATCCTGACGACCTTTATCTTCTCGGTGCAGGACGCGGTGTCGCGCCATCTGGCGGACAATTACAACGTGATCATGATCATCATGATCCGCTATTGGTTCTTCGCCGCCTTCGTGATCACGGTGGCGATGCGGTCCGCCGGGGGTCTTCGCGCCGCCGCCCGCACCCGGCTTCTGGGCATCCAGATTTTCCGGGGCGTACTGCTGGCGGCCGAGGTCTGCATCATGGTGCTGGGCTTCGTGCTTCTGGGTTTGGTCGAAGCGCATGCCGTCTTCGCCTGCTATCCCCTGCTGATCGCGGCGCTCTCGGGTCCCGTTCTGGGCGAATCCGTCGGCTGGCGGCGCTGGACGGCCATTGCGGTGGGCTTCATTGGCATCCTCGTCATTTTGCGCCCCGGCTTTCACGTCTTTGCGCCCGCGGCGCTCGTCCCCCTGGCCGCGGCGCTGTGCTTTGCGCTCTATGGCCTTCTGACACGCTATGTCGGGCGCGAGGACAGCGCGGCGACGTCGTTCTTCTGGACGGGCGTTGCGGGCGTCGTGGTCCTCACGCCCCCGGGCCTCTGGCTGTGGGAGCCGATGTCCCCCGCCGACTGGGGCTGGATGGCGTTCCTGTGCGTCTCGGCCTCGTTCGCGCTTTACTGCCTGATCAAGGTCTACGAAATGGCCGAGGCCAGCGCCGTGCAGCCCTTCGCCTATCTGCAGCTGGTTTTTGCCAGCGCCATCGGCCTGCTGGTGTTCGGCGAAACGCTCGAGCCGATGACCATTCTCGGTGCCGCGATCGTGGTCGGCGCGGGCCTCTTCACCCTGTTCCGGGCGCGAAGAAAAGCTTCCCTCAAGCACCATCGACGGCTACCCTGACCCTGCGACAAGGGAGCCGCCCCATGAGATACCTCTTTGTTTTTCTTGCGCTGGCCTTCGTGCTGCCGGGTCCCGCGCCTGCGCAAAGTTCGAATGCGGCGCAGTGGCTCGCGGATCGCGAGATCGCTCAGGCCTGCGGCGGCCCCGGCACCTTCGACACCGGTGGGATCATTGAGCGTGATCTGACCGGCGATGGGCGCGACGACCTGATCCTCTCGCATGAGGCCATCAGATGTGCGTCCGGCGGCCGCTCCGGCTTTTGCGGAGCGCAGGTCTGCAGCGTCCTCATCTTCGTGCGCGATGGCGACCTGATGGTCGAGAAGACGAACATGCTCGGAGGGGGCGTCTCGGTTTCTGTTGACCGGTCCCCCGTGATCTCGGGCTACGGCCATGGCGGCGGACGCTGGTCGATCCGCTGGACCGGCTCCGCCTTCCGCTGATCCTCCACCGTAGGTTCACCCTTGGGAAAATACCCTGGGGGCCGCGGAACGCGGCGGGGCAGGGCCCCTCCGCACCCCGCCACCTGCCTCAGCCGTCCGGGTCGGGGATTCGCCGCCCCTTCTGAACCGCGGGGCGGGCATAGAATCGGTCGACATAGGCCACCGCGTTCTCGTGCGACGTCCAGTCTATCATCTCCTTCGCCTCGTAGAACTCCAGCGCGTTCAGCCACGGCGCGATGGCGATGTCCGCGATCGAAAAATCGCCCGCGACCCATTCCCGGCCGTCAAGCTGCCGGTCGATTACGCCCAGAAGGCGTTTGGCCTCTCCGATGTAACGGTCCTGCGCATAGGGCACCTTTTCTTTCGCCAGCTTCACGAAATGGCCCATCTGCCCGAACATCGGCCCCAGACCCGCGACTTGCCAGGACAGCCATTTCTGCACCTCCCAACGGTCGCGTCCCGTGCCGCCCAGCTTTCCAGTCTTCTCCGACAGGTATGTCAGGATCGTGTGGCTCTCCCACAGGTCGATGGGTGCTCCGTCCGGCCCGTCGGGGTCGATCATCGCGGGGATCTTGTTGTTGGGCGACAGTGACAGGAACTCGGGGCTTTTGACGTACTCGTCACCCAATGGGACTAGATGCGGCTCGTAAGGCAAGCCAAGCTCTTCAAGCGCGATGGAGGCCTTGACCCCGTTCGGTGTCGGGAAGGAATACAGCTGGATCACGCCCGGATCCTTGGGCGGCCATTTACGGGTGATTGGAAAGTCGCTGAGGTCGGTCATGGGAATCTCCGTTCATACTCGACCCAGGACCTAAGCGCCCACAGCCTCGCGTCACCCCTGCGTCAGGGCACGGCAACCCTGCGCGCCCCAGAGTCGTTGTCCCCCGGTAAACAGGAGGATACGCCATGGCCCCGCGCGCCGTCTGGTCCGGACAGCTTCGGCTGTCACTCGTCTCGATCGCGGTCGAGCTCTATGCCGCCACGTCCAGCGGGGCGCGCATCTCGTTTCGCCAGATCCACAAGCCCTCGGGCAAGCGGGTGCATTACGAAAAGACGGTGAAGGGCTTGGGACCGATCGAACGCGACGACATCGTTAAGGGCTACGAGACCGACGATGGCGATTACATCCTGATCGAGCCCGAGGAGCTGGACGAGCTGAAGGTCGAGACCTCCAAGCGGCTGGAACTGGTGCAGTTCGTGAACCAGGACGAGATCCCGCCGCTTTACTACGAAAAGCCCTATTACATGGTCCCGAATGGCGAGGGGACCGAGGACGCCTATCGCGTGATCCGCGACGCGCTGCGATCCGAAAAGAAGGCCGCCCTGTGCCAGATCACACTGCGCGGGAAAGAGCATCTGGCCGCGATCCGACCCTGTGGCGACGGATTGCTGCTGGAAACCCTGCGCTATGCCGACGAGATCCGCGAGGCCGAGCCGATGTTCAGCGAGATCCAGGACGAAGAGGTCGATGAGGATATGCTCGAACTGGCCACACAGCTGATCGCGAAGAAGTCGAAGCCTTTCGATGCGGGCGCTTATTCCGATAGCTATCACCAGGCACTGAAAAAGCTGATCGAGGCCAAGCGGAAGGACGAGGATACCGACCGCGTTCTGGCAGGCGACGATAGCGATGAAAGTGGCGACAACGTGGTGGATCTGATGTCCGCGCTGAAAAAGAGCCTTGATGAGGACGAGGGCGGTTCCGCGAAGAAGAAGAAGGGTGGCGGGAGCAAGAAGAAGGCATCGTGATGGCTGACAAGCTGAAGGACTATAACGAAAAGCGCGACTTTCGGAAAACGAAGGAGCCGCAGGGCAAGGCCGGGCAAACGCGCGACTCGGACTTGTGGTTCTCGGTCCAGAAGCACGACGCGTCGTCCCTGCATTACGACCTGCGGCTGGAATGGGACGGCGTGCTTCTGTCTTGGGCCGTCCCAAAAGGCCCCAGCCCGAAGACCGGCGACAAGCGGCTGGCCCAACGGACCGAGGATCACCCCTACGATTATGGCGATTTCGAGGGAACCATCCCCGAGGACGAATATGGCGGCGGCACCGTCATGCTGTGGGACAGAGGCACCTGGACCCCGCGCGGCGACGTGGAGCAGATGCTGGAGGAGGGGAACCTGAAATTTGACGTGTCGGGTGATCGGATGGAGGGCGGCTGGGCGCTGGTGCGGTTCAAGAAGGGCGGGGATCGGGCCTGGCTTCTGATCAAGGAGAAGGATGACCATACGCAGGACGACTCCGATGCGCTGACCGCTGAGTATCGGACCAGCGTGAAGACCGGGCGCGACATGGACGCCATCGCCCATGATGCCGAGGCCGAAGAACTGGCCGAAGGCGGCCCAGACCGGGACCGCAAGGCGCCGAAGTTCCGCAAGCCCCAGTTGGCCACGCTGGTCGACGACGCGCCCGAGGGCGACGACTGGGCGCACGAGACCAAGTTCGACGGCTATCGCGCCTTGGCGGCCGTGGGGAAGGGGGGCGTCACCCTCTGGACCCGCGGTGGCAAGGACTGGACCCAAAAGTTCGCTGCACTTGCCGGGGCCTTCGACCCCTTGCCCTGCGATGCCTGCCTTCTGGATGGCGAGGTCATGGCCGCGAAGATCAAGGGCTCGCCTTTCTCGTCCTTGCAGCGCGCGCTGTCGAATGGCGGCGACCTGGTGTTTTACTGCTTCGACATCCTGTCGCTGGACGGCGAGGACCTGACCGGCCAGCCGCAATCCGACCGCCGCGCCGCGCTGGAAAAGCTTTTCGCGGACGTGCCAGGGAACGGCCCCCTGCGGATCACCGATCAGGTGGTCGGACACGGCCCCGAGATCTTTCGGGCCGCCTGCAAGCAAGGCGCCGAGGGGATCGTGTCGAAGAAGCTGTCGTCACCCTACAAGTCGACCCGCTCGAAGGCGTGGGTGAAGGTTAAGTGCACCAAGCGGCAGGAGTTCGTCGTGGGCGGCTTCTCGCCGTCCGACAAGGACCGCCCGTTCTCATCCCTTCTGGTCGGCGAATATGGCGAGGGCGGCTTGCGCTATCGTGGCCGGGTCGGGACCGGGTTCAGCCAGGACGATCTGAAGGCGCTGTCCTCGGGCTTCAACAGCCGCAAGACGTCCCCCTTCACGGACGTGCCGAACGACATCGCCCAGGACGCCGAATGGGTCACCCCTGAAACGGTGGTCGAGGTCGAGTTCACCGAATTCACCGCCGACGGCCATATTCGGCACGGCGCCTATCAGGGCACACGGGGCGACAAGGCCGCCGAGGACGTCTCGCTGGAGACGCCGAAGGTGCAGGACCCCGATCCGCCCAAGACCTCCAGCGCGGCGAAGGATGACGGCAGGGTCGCCGGCGAGCGCATTTCTTCGCCCGAGCGTGAGGTATTCCCGACCTCGGGCTGCACCAAGCTGGACCTTGCGCGCCACTACGAACGGGTTGGCGAGCGCCTGACCGAGATCGCGGGCCACCGACCGCTGTCCCTGCTGCGCGCACCCAAGGGCCTGTCCGGGCAGACCTTCTTCCAGAAGCACGCCAGCGACGGTTTCCCCGACGCCATCCAGGACATCGAGATCGAAGAGAAGGACAGCCAAACCGCAACCTACATGTACGCCACCCGCCCTGAAAGCTTCGTCGCCGCCGCGCAAATGGGCACGATCGAGTTTCACATATGGGGCAGCCGAACCGACAAGCTGGAACGCCCCGACCGAATGATCTTCGACCTCGACCCGGATGAGGGGCTGGGCTGGGACGACACCAAATCCGCCGCCTTCGATCTGCGCGACCGGTTGGACGACCTAGGTATCGCGGCGGGCGCGATGGTGACGGGCGGGAAGGGTATTCATGTCTGGGTGCCGCTGCGCCGCAGCCACGGATGGGACACGGTCAAGGGTTTCGCCAAGACGCTGGCGCATGTCATGGCCGAGGCCGAGCCCGACCGCTTTGTCGCCACCATGTCGAAGGCCAAGCGCAAGGGACGCATTTTCATCGACTGGCCCAGGAACGAGCGTGGCCAGACCGCCATCGCCCCCTATTCCGTCCGGGCCCGCGAAGGTGCTCCCGTTGCCGTTCCGGTGGAGTGGCCCGAGCTGAAGAAACTGGAAGCCGCCAACACCTTCACCATGAGCGCGGTGAAGGAGCGGCTGGAGGATCCCTGCCCCTATCTTGCCCGGGCCGAGGACCTGCAATCCATTACGAAGAATACGGTGGAAAAGCTGGAAGACTGGGCCGCGGGCTAGGCTTAGGCACCATCGATTTCGGCCAAAGTCCACGAATTATCGTTCTTGCAACAGAACGGCGCTCTTTTTTCTGGCTGAGCGATCTGGCGATGGTGCGTCGGGAGTTCAACCTCAAAAAGTCCCACGCCGCGGCGAGAGGCGATGACCGATGCGTCTTTAGTGTTATAACTAGTAGCAACCGCGATAGGTCGCGCAGGCAGCGCGCGTCGAAAGAGTATGCCCCCTACAAGGCACCTACTATGCATTGAAGGTCCCGAAGGTGAACGGCAGCAAGCTGTGAAGGTGATGTCTACGCGAAGATGATGACAGTAATGGCTACCTTGAAAGAAGTGGCGACGGTCGAAATGGTAGACGCAACTTACCTTAACGTGTATCGCACAGCGCGCAGTAGTGGAGCCAGAATGGGGGGGCGTGACCGCCTAACGGGACGCTCCTCGTGTGACAGCAACCAGAAAATAGACGCCAATATCGATACCCAGAGCTGTCCCCTCAACCAGTTCGTTGACTTCAGGACCAGTCGGGGACTTTTCGGTGCGCGGGCGTAATGAGTTAGCACGCTGAATAACGACTGGCTGCCTTTGGAACGCGGCCAAAAATCCAACTGGTCCCGGGAAGCCCTGAAAGACACGTAAACACGCGCCTGCATCTCCGTCCGCAAACGGCGGAAGACGCCAATTCTGTATTACCGGCGCAGGTACGAACAGCATCCTTGCATTCAGCGATTGGCGACGAACGGCACCCGATACCACACGTGCCCAAAGTCCTACTCTACGCAATCACGCTCGCTGCGCCGGTCCTCTATTGGCTATGAGTTCAGGGCTGGCAACTCATGCCTTGGTACGCGTGGAACTAGACGCGTTGATCATCCGCAGGATCGAATTCGGGATTTCCGAAAGCGATACTTGGGTTTCTACAGCTCCGTGCTTCATCGCCTCGGCTGGCATGCCATATACAACTGAACTAGCTTCATCCTGCCCAATAGTGCGCGCTCCTTGATCGCGCATTTCCTTCAGACCGCGAGCCCCGTCGTCTCCCATTCCGGTCATGATGACCCCCACAGCGTTGCGGCCAGCCATGCGACTAACAGACCTAAACAGAACATCGACCGAGGGTCGATGACGATTTACCAAAGGCCCTTCCTTCACTTGCACGCGATAATTCGCTCCGCTCCTCGTAAGCAGCATGTGCTTCCCACCTGGCGCAATCAAAGCCTCCCCGGGCAGTACACTGTCACCATCGGAAGCCTCCTTTACGGTTATTTGGCACAGTTCATCCAATCGTCGCGCAAAGTTTGCAGTGAAGGTTTCTGGCATGTGCTGGACCACCAAGATTGGTGGCGATGTTCGCGGCATAGCTTGAAGCACGCACCGCAATGCCTCGGTTCCGCCCGTTGATGCTCCGATCGCAACAACTTTATGAGTAGTCTGCACCATAGCTGCTTGCGTAGCGGGAGGCAAAATGGCGTCGGCGCTGAATTTCGACGGTGTATCTGCCGGTTTAACAGGTCGGGGCCGGGCGTGCGCGGCGGCAAGGACAGCATCCTGAATACGTATTGACGATTCATGCAGGAACTGGCGAGTTGATATGTTCGGCTTTTTGATTACGTCGACAGCGCCCGCTTCCAGGGCGGCAAGAAAGCTCCGGCTCCCCTCACCTACGAGGGTTGAGCAGATCACCACGGGCAAAGGTCGCTGCGCCATCAGTTTGCGAAGGAAGGTTATCCCATCCATTCGGGGCATCTCGACGTCCAGTACCACGACATCTGGAACCTCACGGCGCAAACGCTCTGCCGCCTGAAAAGGATCATTGGCGGTTGCCATAACTTCGAGCTGAGGATGAGCCGAAATAATTTCGGAAAGGGTTTGGCGAACAACTGCACTATCGTCGACGAGCAGTACCCGCTTTACTTTAAAGGGAGGTTGCATTAAGAAACTTTCCGAAAAATTGAAGGGCGGATAACTTCCAAACCTTCACGCCGAACCTGAGATGCTTCAGTGTGGCCGGTAAAAAAGAATCCACCGGGTCGCAGGCGTCGATAAATATTATCGATGATCGTTTCTCGTGTTCCAGGGTCGAAATATATAAGTACATTGCGTAGAAAAACTATATCGGCTGAGATACCGTCCAGGCCTTCAGTAGTGGCCAGGTTCGCTTTCTTCCATTTTGTCTGTTTCCTAAGTTCAGGCACGATCCTGAAGACATCCGGAGATTTTACCGACTCCATTAAGAATTTTCTGCGTAGTTCCGTGGGAATATCGGCGACCTCGCGCCCTGAGTATACTGCCGTAGCGGCTCTGCGAATTACCGGTCGAGAAATGTCCGTTCCAATAACGCGAAAGTTTGAGCAATGGGGCGTGTTATCAAAGAACTGATGAAGGACAAAAAGTGCGCTGTATCCTTCTTGGCCGGTCGAGCAAGCAGCGCTCCAAACTGTAAGATCATCTGACTTTTTCGTTCCGCGGCAAAGCTCGGGCAATCCCTCATTCATAAGCCAGTCGTACTGTAACTTCTCGCGAAAGAAACTGGTAGTATGAGTCGTCAATGCTTCGGCAAAAGCCAGTTTCTCCGCCGCGTCTTTTTTGACCAATTCAATGTATTCACTATAGCTATTGAGGCCGTTGAAGGCGAGTCTTCGATTCAGGCGACCTAATAAGAAATCAGTCTTCCGTTCGTCAAGAGAAATGCCAACTAGATCACGCGCCATGCTTACCAGCTGCGAGCTATCCCGTTGACTAAGCGGCGTAGATTTAGGCATGTTTAAACTATCAAGCATCGCGGGCACTCTCTGGCGGAATCATTTTTGTGGCAATAAGGGGTGATAGAAGAGGGCAGCTAGTATCGGTTTGGTGACCAGAACGTTATGCAATGGTCAGGCGAGTAACATCTCGGTTGCCGGGCTAGAGAATAATTGTTCCAAGTCCACTAAAACTACCAGATTTGAATTCTTTCGATACAAACCTTTCAATGTGCCGAAATCAAAATCTCCGAACCCGCGACTTGGAACCGGTTCGATCAATTCAGCCGGGATTTGTTCGACGTCATGTACTCTGTCCGCCTGCATGCCAATGGGATAGGTCTCTCCCTCGCTCATTAGCTCAAGTACAATAATTCTGGCCTCATCTCGGCTCTCGCCGTGTGCCATTCCTAAGCGTGACTGTAAGTCAACAATAGGAACACTCGATCCGCGAACGTCGACTACGCCTAAAACGTCCATTGGGGCATTCGGAATTTTGGTAATGGGTTGTTCGTCTAGTATCTCCCGAACGTAGCAGACTTCGATGCCAAGAATTTGACCACCAAGATCAAGCGTTAAATACGTTGTCGATTGCTCCAGGCCGGAGGAATCGTCGAATGTATTCAGAGAGTTTTCATCGAACATTTAGGCCTCGCACAATAATTGCTATTTTTCTTGGTCGGGTGTATTGCGCAACCTCATATCCCTCGGTTCCCTACGAGGTCGGCGCAGACGGATTTCCTTGCTTCTCGAAATATTGTATTCCCTAGATACCGGGCAGTTCAGGCGCAAGAGCGGCATTTACGTCGAGAAGAATTGCTATATTACCATCTATTCGAAACGCACCCTTGATTAATTCAGCTGGCCATTTGGCTCCAAGTTGCGGGATAGATTCAAGATCATGCTGCGTTGACTCAGTAATATCATTTACATCATCAACCAAAATTGCCACCTTCGTTGTTTCTCCCTCCACGGAAAAGTCAAGTATTAGCATTCGACTAGACTCACTGATATTTCCGGGCATCATGCCTAATCGATGGCGTAAATCTAAAACCGGGGCAATTGCCCCTCTAACGTTCACCAACCCGGGAACAGATCGGTTCGCATTGGGCGCTGCGGTTATTGGCAGCGGGTCAATGATCTCACTGACGTTCCCAACCGGAATCGCGAACGTTTCGTCCTCTAGGGAGAAAGTAAGAGCTTGGGCTATTTCACTCGTCTCTAAGGGGTTGCTCATGCCGCAGTCCTCTGATTACTTTGTGCGCGTCGTACGATTGCGGCGGCATCTATTATCAATGCAACTGCACCATCCCCAAGGATAGTAGAGCCGGCAAGTCCTTCGATGTTTCTGTGGTACGCACTGAGTGGCTTGATAACAGTTTGATGCTGCCCAATTACCTCATCCACGATCAAGCCAGTTCGACGGCCTTCTACATTCGTAATTACCACACGCCGATCGTCACTTTCTTCGCGAGGAAATCCAAACATCGTATCCAGGCTGAGGAAAGGAACAAGCTGTTCCCGAATGCGAAGGAGAGTGCGACCGCTCTTCCGTAGTTCCTCACAGGGAGGAAGCTCTACGCATTCCTCGACATTAGACAATGGGAGTACAAATGAATTACGGCCGACCCTTACCAAAAGACCTTCAATGATTGCCAGGGTGAGCGGCAGACGGAGCGTCACTTCTGTGCCCTGTCCCCTCTTCGATCTGACTTCAACGCTTCCCCTTAGGTCATCAATGACGCGTCGCACGGCATCCATTCCGACGCCGCGACCAGATACGCTTGATAGCGTCTCCGCCGTGGAAAAGCCTGGTTCAAAAATAAGACTAAAGAGCTGATCTTCAGTAAGATCCGAATCCCCGGGTATAAGGCCGCGCTCAAGTCCTCTCTTCCTGATTGCGTCGGGGTCAAGTCCGCGCCCATCGTCGCTGACGGTGATCAATACTTCACCACCTGACTGTCGCGCCGCCATTGTCAGCTCAGCAAGTTCTGGCTTTCCGGATGCTTTGCGATAATCAGGGCTTTCAATGCCATGATCGATTGAATTCCGAATGATATGAACGAGCGGTTCCGTTAGGCTATCGATAACGTTCTTGTCGACTTCTGTTTCGCCGCCATCGGTCTTTAAAGTGACGTTTTTCCCGAGTTCGTTGGACAAGTCGCGCACAACACGCTTAAACTTTCCGAAGACCAGTTCAAGAGGGAGCATTCGGATCGAAAGCGTGGTGTCGCGCAGCCCGGTAACCAGCCGCTCAACTTCTTCGGCCGTTCCTGCTAGGCCAACGTCACCGAGCTCACTGGAGATCCGGTTCAGTCGGGCCTGTGCAATCACAAGTTCACCCAGTTGGTCCATCAATTCGTCAAGGCGAAAAGACTGAACCCGAACGGATTCCATTTGAGACCCGGCTCGCGTCTTGCTCGGTTTTGATACCGGTTGATCTGCGTCAGCTTGTGGCTCAGAGTTTGCGCTTTTCGCTTTCCCGTCGACTAACCCCTTATTTCTCTCTTCTATGATTCGCTCGAATGATAGTTCCCAATCTGAAGCAAAGATAAATACGTCTTCGACCGCATTCCGTGGAGCACTAGTTTTCAGGTCTACGTACCACGCTATATGGCAGACTGTCGGATCAAGCGACGGCAGGTTCGGAACATCATCGTAGATCATGATTACGGAGGACTCGCCTAAATCTGCGAGTTCCTCTAGAATTAGGTCAGGACGCATTCCATTGCGCAGGGCGGATTCGTCGGGTTTAAAGCGTATTCTAATACGTTGAAGATTGTCAGCTTCACTTTCTTCTCCACCCTCTTCATTATAAAGGGTCTCAATCTTTTTGATGAGATCATTAGTTTCATCATCCAGGGATGGCGTGCCATCTTCGTCAGGCCCGTCGTTGAGCATGCGTTCCAGGTGGTCACGAGATGATAACGAGAGCTGAATAAGCTTTGGAGTGACTGTCGCGACGCCTGTTCGAACTTTTTCGTACGCATTTTCAAAGTGATGCGTGAATTCTGAAAGCGTAACAAAGCCGAACATAGCCCCGGAGCCCTTCAACGTATGAAGAGCTCTGAAGACCGCGTCGATTTTTTCCGGGTTGCGAGGTTGAGCTTCGAGCTCCAGAAGAATTCCTTCTAGCTCATCAAGAATGTCACGTGCTTCTTGAATAAAGGACTCGGCTGCCGGATTCATTGGCCCGCCCCGATCATCTTGGTCACGACAGCGACGAGTTTTTCCTCATTGAACGGTTTGACGAGCCATCCGGCAGCACCAGCTTCCTTCGCCTCGAGCATTTTCTCTTTTTGAGCCTCGGTGGTCAGCATCACGACAGGAATTCCGTCAAAGCGACGGTCTTCCCTGACTTTCTTTATCATCTCGATCCCGTTCATATTGGGCATATTCAGATCGCAGACGACCAAACTCACTTTGTTCTCGGAGAGTGCCGCTAGGCCTTCGAGTCCATCGCCTGCGCCGATTACCTCGTACCCGTTTGGTTCAAGAGTGAATCCGATCATATCGCGGATGCTCTTCGAATCGTCGACACTAAGAACTGTTTTCGCCATCTTAAATCTCCCGGGACCTACCGATTTCCGACATAACGGCTTCAGCATTTTGGCCAAGTTTTAGGTTTCCGTCCGCGAAGGTTCGCTGCGCGCTTACCAAAAGTTGCATTGAAAGCGGACTGACTTTTTCGCCGGAGTCAGCGAAGTCCAAAGTCACGACACTATCTGTTCCTTCTACCTTCTGTGATATGGAAAGGAGCTCCAAATAGATCTCCGATATGTTTCCTGCGTCCAGATCGGGTGGGAAATTGAATGCGATCTCGTCGCGTGGGCTGGCGGCTGGCATATTCACCTCTCGGCTTGTTTTGCAGGTTTATCGCTCAGAGAACGGAAATTATTCGTAAACGACTTCCCGGGATCTCTGCATGTTTTTAAGTACTGGGCCGTGGATCTTCATCAACGGATAACCTTTCCGGCATAGGTCAAGCGAAAGTCAGAGTAGGAAAGGGGGCTTCCATGACGGTGCACGTCTCGCTCGATAACAACCTTGAGCGTCTCGCGACCGAGATCTCGGGCGCCTTTTCGGTCGCCTTTTTTGAATTGGAGACGATTCGGGATGCCGCGAAGGAGTTCGCCGCTTCGGTCGAGGAGCTCTTGACTGCTATCGCGCCCTCTGAGACGCGTGAGTCCGCTGGTGGAACGTTTCAGGCCTTCTTAAGCAACGCCTCTTCTGCGGCAGGCGCGGCTGAAAGTGCCGCGGGGTCTCTTACGGATCGTGAGTTTCAAGGAGCTTTGATTCGGATTTCCGGTTCGCTGATGGAGATGAAGAAGCACACGGTCACGCTTACGACGATTTCATATCTAACCAAGATCACCCAGACCGGGGTCGACGAATCCGTCGCGCGTCTCAACTCATTCACCGAAACTCTCGACAGTCGTTGTGTGGAGCTTCAGGAGGCGGCACTTCGCTCCACCGAACTCGTACGTGAAACACAGCGGCAGAGCGGATTGGCTCGTGACCGCCTGACTACGATTGGATTGGAGTTCCGAGCGCTGTCGGACAGTACGATGGAAGAAAGCGCCAAACTCGATGCGTTGGAAAAGGCGCATCATGCCCACATGGCTCGGGTTCGCGATGACGCGCATCGATTGGACGCCGATGTTCGACGGTCGGTTGCAGGACTGATAGGCTGTCTTCAGTTCCCTGACAGTTTCGCGCAGCGAGCCGAGCACATGCGAACGGCTATCGCGGCGCTGGGGAAAACCGCTCCGGATGAGGCTCCAGCTCTTGCCAAGGTCGTATCGGCCCAACTGATGGCCATGTCGAAGTCACTGTCGGAGGTGTGTTCCTCGGCGAAAGAATCTCTACTGTCTCTTAAGGGCTCGCTGGAGCAAAATCCGGTGATATTCGAACGGCGCGAAGCAACCAATCCTTCTGATGAATGGATGTCCGCGAGCAGCCGAGCGAATGAGCAGATGCTTGATTCGGTTGCCCGCGCACGCGAGCAGTTCGACGCGGCCTTGAAGTTGCTTCATGGGCTGGCGGTGCACATTGATGAAACACAGGAAAATCTGGAGTCCGCGGTACGCTTGAACGCAGAACTGGAGACATCTGTCCACAATGCTTCGGTTGTCGCGCATCGGATCGGGTCCCAGACGTCGCCTCTTAAATTCTTGGCCGGTTCCGTCAAGGACGTTGTCGACGAGACTTCGACCTTGATCCACAACGTTACCGGGGCCTTGTCGCACATCAAGAAGACATCGCAAGCGTTGGCCGAATGCAGCCTCAACCGTGATCTCGAAACCTTGGTCGAGTTACAGGGAGCCGCCGCGTCAGAGGGGGCCAGGCAATCCGAAACCATTGACCATGTGCGAACAGTCCGCCGCAAGCTTCTGGCCTTGGCCGATAGACTCGATGGCGCATCCGCGGCGGCAAGCCATTCCTTCGAAGCAGCTGCAGAACAAGCCGCCTCTGTTGCCGAATTGGCCACTTCGCTTCCGCCCCCGAGTTCGACTGAAGTCGTCACGTCGGCAGACCTGACTTGGCTGTATGATACATACACCATGGATGAGGAACGTGTCGTCCATCGGGATGCTCTCGGCCTTCCTGAACAGTCCGAAAGTGAGGCGGTCGCGGATGAGGACCTTGATGATTTCATGCTATGACAAGGTCGGATGTTCTAAGTAGGGCCGCTGTTTGTCTTGCAGTGCCTAGGTCGGACAAAGCTGTTCGCTCGTACTGTGGTCTCCGGAATTCACCCGGTGATCACAGTACGAGCGCCGGTGCCGGAAGCATAGAATAGACGGCCATCACTGCTTCCACCCGTAGTCTTCCTCTGCCATCTATCCAGCCAAACAGATGTCTTCAGGGGGCCAAACCATTGATTCAGGAATTCAGAGACTTCATCGCCAAGGGAAATGTCATCGATCTGGCGGTGGGCATCATTATAGGCGCTGCGTTCACCGGCATCGTCAACAGTCTGGTGCGGGACATCATCAACCCGCTGATAGGTGTCATACTGGGTGGAATCGATTTTACGTCCATGTACGTCGTTCTATCGGGTGATGTGCCGACCGGCGTCGGCTTGGACGCTGCGCGGGATGCCGGGGCGGCTATCTTCGCCTACGGGTCTTTCCTCACCGCCGTTGTCAATTTCCTGATCATCGCGCTCGTGGTCTTCTTCCTCGTAAGAACGGTAAACAGGATCAAATCGATAGCCGAGAAACCCGACGATATTGCGCCGGAGGTTCACACCGGGCCGTCGCAGTTGGACGTCCTGATCGATATCCGCGACAGTCTCAGGCGCTAGGCCGCGTCCCACCGGCATCTTGTTCCCCGGCGGACGGGATGCGAAGCGTGGTGCACGCGCCCTCGTGCGAGGTTGGGCGGCAACCCGGGGGGCTGAAGTCATATGCGACATGGCGGTCAAATTCTTGTCGATGCGTTAAGGGTTCATGGCGTCGACCGTGTATTCTCGGTCCCGGGGGAAAGCTTTCTTGCCGCGCTGGACGGCCTTTACGAAAGCGGGATCCAGAATGTGGTATGTCGTCACGAGGGCGGCGCGGCGATGATGGCCGATGCCGCGGGAAAGTTGACGGGCCGCCCCGGAGTTCTGTTTGTCACGCGCGGTCCGGGGGCCACGAATGCGGCCAGCGGCCTCCATGTTGCGCGGCAAGATTCCACCCCGCTTGTGTGTTTCGTAGGGCAAATTGCGAGAGGGCACCGCGACCGCGAAGCGTTCCAGGAACTCGACTACCGCGCGGTTTTCGGAAGCCTGGTGAAATGGGCCGCCGAAGTGGGCGATACCGCGCGCCTCCCGGAATATATCAATCGTGCCTTTCACATCGCGCAATCCGGGCGCCCCGGTCCCGTGCTTCTGGCCCTCCCGGAGGACATGCTTTCGGCAAAGGCTGAGATTCCCGATCTGCGCCCCACGGCACGCGCGCGATCAGAGCCGGGTCACATCGGTTCAATTCGCGAAGCCCTCGCGCAGGCTTCACAGCCGTTGATCGTCGTCGGCGGGCCTCATTGGAGTCAGAAGGCCGCCGATGCCCTGGCCGACTGGGCAGAGGCCAGCAATCTGCCGATCGCAGTCTCGTTCCGTCGGCAGGACCGGATCGACAACCATCGCCAGTGTTACGCGGGTGACTTGTCCGTTGGCGGCAATCCCGACCTGTTCCGCCGTTTATCCGAGGCGGACGTCGTCCTGGCCCTTGGGACCCGGCTAGGCGACATCACGAGCGGCAGTTATTCGGCGCTGGACCCCGCCCGTCCGGCTGGGCGCCTGATCCATGTCCACCCGGACCCGGATGAAATCGGGCGTGTCCACCGCGCCGATCTGGCAGTGGTGGCCCGGGCCGACGACGCGGCCCTGCTGTTGGCGGGCACCGAACCGGTGGCGGGGCGTGGTATGGCCGAAGCGCGCGCGGCATTCGACGCGTGGCAGAGCCCCATCGCCAGCCCCGGCGATGTCCGGCAGGAGAGGGTGGTCGCTTGGTTGGCGCAACACCTCGAAGATACGGCGATCGTGACGAACGGGGCGGGGAATTATGCCGCCTGGCTTCACCGCTATTACCGATGGCGCCGCCTCGGAACCCAGCTTGCCCCGACGAGCGGAAGCATGGGGTACGGGTTTCCCGCGGCCATCGCCGCCAGCCTGGCGTACCCCGACCGGCAGGTGGTCTGCTTTGCCGGTGACGGGTGCTTTCAGATGACGCTGAACGAGATGTCGACGGCCCACCAGTTCGGTGCGACCCCCATCGTCATCGTCGCCAACAATGGCCGATATGGGACCATTCGCGCTCACCAGGAACGGACCTATCCGGGCCGGGTTTCGGGGACGGACCTGGCCAATCCGGATTTCGCGGCCCTTGCGCGGGCCTATGGCGGATACGGCGCCGTGGTGACCGACGATGCCGCGTTCCCGGAAGCGTTCCGCGCCGCCGAAGAAAGCCGGGTGCCGGCCGTTATCGAGCTGAAGCTGGATCCAAGAACACTCGGGCCGTCGAAAAGCCTCGACGACGCAGCGTTGAAGTTGGTGAAATCGTAACCGAACCGGGCTATCTTCCAGGTATGACTTTCGATTACCCCAGACGCTTCGCTCGGGCCGAACGGCTATCCGACGCCGCCGTGCACATCGTGGGCCTATCCCTCGCGCTGGCGGCGGTGCCTGTCTTGATCTGGTTGTCCGTCGAACGGCGGGGCGAAGTCGGCGTGGTGATGGCCGTGTCGGTATACGGGGCGACGCTTCTGGGCATGCTTGGGTGTTCCGCGCTTTACAACATGACGGCCGAGAACCGGCTCACTCCGGTTTTCAAGCGGCTGGACCATTCGGCGATATACCTCAAGATCGCGGGGACGTTCACGCCCTTGGTCGCCCTGACCGGCGGGGGCGGGATGGCGCTTCTGGCCAGTCTGTGGGCGGTGGCGCTGGGCGGATCCTCGCTGAAGATCATTGCGCCACACAAGCTGCGCTGGCTGGGCCTTGCGCTCTATCTCGGGATGGGATGGGTGGGCGTCTGGTTCGGCCGGGACATCTTCGCCGGCCTCACGCCCGGTGGCGTCGGCCTGATCGTTGCGGGCGGATTGCTGTATACCGTTGGGGTCGTCTTCTTCCTGTGGGAGCGGCTGCCGTTCAACACCGCGATCTGGCACGTGTTCGTCCTGGTCGCGTCGTCGCTGTTTTACGCCGCCATGTATGTCGAACTGATCCGCGTGATCGAACCGGTCTTCACGGTGGGCTGAGGGGCGTCAGCGTTTTCTCCATGAAGATCGAAGTTGTGCCGTCGGCATACTCCCCGAACGCCGCGCGGTCCCGATAGCCCACCTTCCGATATAGGCGGCATGCCGCGGCGAGGGGCGCCCCGGTTTCCAGTCGAAGGCAATCGATCCCCCGGGCGCGTGCTTCGTCCTCGACCGCCGCCAGAAGCTGTGCGCCGATGCCGTGCCCCTGCAGGCCGGGTGAGACGAACATCGCCTTCACCTCCCCGTACCCGTCCCGCGGGGCCATGGCAGCCGTGCCAATCACGCGTCCCCCCTCCCGGGCGGCGAACATGCACAACTCCGGGTCTTCGGCGCCCGGGGCGATGCCGTGGTTGTCCTCTGGCGGGAACAGGGCGGCCATCAGGGCAGCACTTTCGGCCAAGCAGGCCTGCACGCCCTCATCTGCGACATCCGCGCGCGAAACTTCGATCCCCATAGCGACGTTCTCTGTTGACCTCTCAAAGGATGACGAAATGTCCCACGACAACGAAAAAAGCAAGAAATCCGATTTCGGTCGCAGTGGCGCCGAAGAGGTGGACAAGGGCAAGGGAAAGACGAAATACGATAAGCCCTCGACCCCGGACGAGGATGTCGCCATCGACGAACGGCGTGACAAGCCGATCCGGGGCCCGGAATCCCACGACGGCAAGGAGTAGGCCGCCTTCCCATATCTTGTGGATAAGGCTGTTATCAAATCCTGATATTGAAGGACGGGCGTTGACACAGGCGCCCGTCATTACGATCATTTCGGCTTGATCACGCAAATCGGGACCGGAATGCAGTTCACGCGACTTCGCCTCAATGGCTTCAAGTCCTTCGTTGATCCCACCGACCTCGTCATTCAGGATGGTCTGACCGGGGTCGTGGGACCTAACGGGTGCGGCAAGTCGAACCTTCTCGAAGCGTTGCGCTGGGTGATGGGCGAAAGTCGCCCGACTGCGATGCGCGGGGGCGGGATGGAAGATGTGATCTTCGCCGGCACCTCGACCCGGTCTGCCCGCAATTTCGCCGAAGTCTCCCTCATCATCGACAATGCGGAACGGCTGGCCCCCGCGGCCTTCAACGACGGCGACCTGATCGAGATCGTCCGCCGCATCACCCGCGATGCAGGCTCGGCCTACAAGGCGCAGGGGCGGGACGTCCGCGCGCGCGACGTGCAGATGCTGTTCGCCGACGCCTCGACCGGCGCGCAATCGCCGGCACTTGTCCGGCAGGGCCAGATTTCCGAGCTGATCCACGCCAAGCCGAAGAACCGCCGCCGCATCCTGGAAGAGGCAGCTGGCATCTCGGGCCTGTACCAGCGCCGGCACGAGGCCGAGTTGAAGCTGAAAGCGGCCGAGGCGAACCTGACCCGCGTCGACGATACGGTCGAGGCTTTGTCGCAGCAACTGGCCACGCTGGCCCGCCAGGCGCGGCAGGCCGCGAAATATCGCGAGATTGGGGACCGCTTGCGTCGGGCCGAGGGCTTGCTGCTTTATCGCCGCTGGCGCGAGGCAGAGGATACGTTGGCCCGCGCCACCGTGACGCTGCGCGAGCGGTCGTCCGCAGCCGCTGGCGCGGAACGTGACGCCGCGGCTGCAGGGGAGGCGCGCGAGGCGGCCGAATCCGCCCTCCCGGCGCTGCGTGAGGAGGACAGCATCGCCTCAACCCTCGTCCAGCGCCTCGAGGTCGAGGCGGCAACCTTGGCCGATCAGGCCCGACAGGCCGAGGAGCGGATCCAGCGGCTTTCGGGGCGTCTGCGCCAGCTTGACCGGGATGCCGAGCGCGAGGAGTCGCTGAACGCCGACGCGGATCAGTCCATCGCCCGGCTGGTGGTTGAAGACGCCGATCTGCAAAAGGCCGAGGACGGGTTCGACGACGATCTGGCAGGCGCGAAGGCGGCGGCAGACGAGGCTGCGCGCACGTTGGGGGAACGAGAGGGCGCACTGGCCACCCTGACCGAGGATGTCGCCCGCCTGGCCGCCCGTCATCAGTCGGCCGAACGGTTGCTGCACGATTGCCGCACGGCCTTGGACCGCGCCGAAACGGCTGCCCGAACGGCACGCGCGTCCGTGGAGCAGGCCGATGCCGCCCTTGCCGATGCCCAGTGTCGCGTTGAAACTGCCACGTCCGAAAGCAGCGCCGCCGCCGATTTGGCCCTGCGCGCCGAACAGACGCTCGACGCGGCCGAACAGGCCCGCGCAAAGGCCCAGACCGAGGAAGCCGAGGCGCGCGCCGCGAAGTCCGAGGCTGAGGGCGAGCGGGGCGCGCTTCAGGCCGAACACCGCGCGCTTGAAAGGCTCGTGTCGCGCGATGCGGGGCAGGGCGAAAGCCTGATGGACCGGATCGACGTTACAGCGGGCTACGAAACGGCATTGGGCGCTGCCTTGGCCGACGACCTGCGCGCCCCTTTGGTGGATCGAGGCACGGGTTGGGTAGCGATGCCCGACTACGCCAGCGCCCATCCCTTGCCCGACGGGGCGACGCCGCTGGCGCAGTACGTCTCGGCGCCCGCAGCCTTGGCCCGCCGCCTGGCGCAGATCGGCCTTGTCGGGGCCGGGGGCGGGGACCGGATGCAGCCCGACCTGATGCCGGGGCAGCGCCTCGTCAGCGTCGAAGGGCACCTGTGGCGCTGGGACGGCTTTCGCGCCCTGCCGCAGGACGCCCCGAGCCAGGCCGCCCTGCGCCTTCAGCAACGCAACCGGCTGGAGGCATTGTCGCGCGAACTGGCCGAAACCGAGGCCCGCGCCAAGGCCGCCGCCGACCGTCACGCCGCGCTGCAGTCGCGCCTGGCCGACCTGACCGAGGCCGACCGCTCTGCCCGGACGGCCCGTCGCGAAGCCGATGCCCGCGTCACCGATCTGGCGCGCGCCCTCTCGCGCGCCGAGGCCGATCGCGACCTGGCGCAGGGCAAGCGCGAGGCCGCGGAAGACGCCGTCGTGCGCCACGAGGCCGAGGCCAGGTCCGCCCGCGAACGTCTGCTCGAGGCCGAGAAGGGCATGGACGGGCTTGCCGACCTGGACAGCCTGCGCGCCCGCGTGGCCGACGTGAAGACGACCGTCGAGGCGGCGCGCATGACCACGATGGCCCGCCGCGCCGCCCATGACGAACTGAAGCGCGAGGGCGAGGCGCGCGCGAAACGTCGCCAGGCCATCGCGAAGGACCTCGCGTCATGGCGCGGTCGTCTGGACAGCGCGGGTGGCCGGCTGGACGATCTGCTGGGCCGCCGCACCCGGACAGAGCGGGAGCTGGCCGACGCCGAAGCCGCCCCCCGCTCCATTGCCGAGAAGCAGGCGAAGGCCGGGCGCAATCTGACCGAAGCCGCAGCCCGTCGTGACCGCGCGAAACAGGCGTTGGACCAGGGAGAGGCCGCCCTGCACACCGCGGCCGAGGCCGAGCGCGCGACCGAACGCGCGGCGGGCGACGCGCGCGAAGCCCGCGCGGCAGCCGGGGCCCAGGCCGAGGCCGCGCAAACCGCCGTTACTGCCGCGGCCGACCGGATCGAGGACGACCTCGGGATCGCGCCCGATGCCCTGCTCGACCGGTTGTCGGTAACCGACCCCGCGAACCTGCCCCCAGCCCGGGAAATCGAGGAAGAGATCGCCCGCCTGCGTCGCCAGCGCGACAGCTTGGGCGCGGTGAACCTGCGCGCCGAAGAAGACGCGAAGGAGGTCGAGGACGAGCACGGCACACTGATTCACGAGAAAGCCGATCTTGAAGCCGCCATTGCCGAACTGCGCAAAGGGATCGCCGGGCTGAACCGTGAGGGGCGCGAGCGTCTTCTGACGGCCTTCGACGAGGTGAACCGCAACTTCTCGATGTTGTTCACCAGCCTATTCGGCGGTGGCGATGCCCGGCTGGAGCTGATCGAATCCGACGATCCGTTGGATGCCGGCCTCGAAATCCTGTGCCAGCCGCCGGGCAAGAAACTGTCGACCCTGTCACTTTTGTCGGGGGGAGAGCAGACGCTGACCGCCATGGCGCTGATCTTCGCGGTCTTCCTTGCGAACCCCGCGCCGATCTGCGTGCTGGACGAGGTCGACGCGCCGCTGGACGACGCGAATGTCACCCGCTTTTGCGATCTGCTGGACGAGATGACGCGCCAGACCGCCACCCGCTTTCTGATCATCACCCACCACGCGGTCACTATGGCCCGGATGGACCGCCTGTTCGGTGTGACTATGGGTGAACAAGGCGTCAGCCAGTTGGTCAGCGTGGACCTCAAGCGAGCCGAGCAGATGGTCGCCTAGATCGCGACGTCCTCGATCGTGCAGTCAGGGCGCAACCGTTCGACCGTCTCGGCATCGCACAGATCGGTGGCCGGGGTCATGACGGCCGCGGAAGCGGCGGCCGTGCCCCATTGCAACGCCTCGGGCGCGGACGTACCGATCGCCAGCGCATAGGTCAACGCGCCCAGAAAGCTGTCGCCCGCGCCCGTGGTGGAGACCACCTTCTCAACCTTCGCCGCGCGCGCGAACCACACGCCGTCGCCTGAAGCCAGCAGGTTCCCTTCGGCCTCGCGCCCCACGACAACGAACCGCGCTGCCCCTGATGCAACGATGTCTGCGGCAAACCGGGCGGTATCATCCCGGGTGGGCAGGGCGCGGCCTGCGGCTTCCTGCGCCTCCAGATGATCGAAGCGCAGAACTTCTGGACGGTGATCGGGGTCGGGGCGGGCCAGCAGGTCGGCCAGCGCTGCGCCGGACGTGTCGATCACCAGCTTCGTGCCTCCCTCCCTCAAGGCGTATGCCAGGTCGCGGGGAAAGCCAGGGACGGCCGTTGCCGGGAGAGAGCCTGACAGAACCACGAAATCTCCCGGCGCCGCCTCTTCCAGCAGCGCGGAAATGGCACCCTCGCACTCCTTCTCGGACAGGTCCGGCCCCGGCAGGACGAACCGGTACTGCTCGCCGGTGGACCGATCCGTGACGCCAAGGCTGGCGCGGGTCTCCCCTGCCACGGGGATCACGCGGACCGAAATGCCCTCGTGCTCCAAAGCCTTCAGCAAGCGCTGCCCGTTGCCCCCGCCCAAGGCCACGAAGGCCGTGGTGTCGGCGCCCAGGCGTTGAACCAGGCGGCTTACGTTGATGCCGCCGCCCCCGGGATCGACCCGCGCGACGTCGCAGCGCAGCTTCGGCCCCGGCACGACCCGCTCGGCCGCCGTCGCAAGGTCCAGCGCGGGGTTCATAGTGACGGTCAGCACCGCCGGAATGTGATCGATGGACATGGCGGGAAAGGTGCGTGCGGTCGCGGTCTTGTCAAGCGGCCCCCCTTGGTCCGTCCCAAGCCCGGGTCTAAGGTCATCGCATGACGATCCTGCGCCTCGCCGTTCTCTTTCTGCTCAGCCTCGCTCAGCCCGTGCTGGCCCAGCCCAACCATGGGCTGATCGAAAACCGCACCGGTCTTCCCCTGACCCTGCCGCTTCAGATCAAGACCGACTCCGGCCTGGACGTCTATCTGGTCCTGCGCACAGCCGACTCGGGCCAGATCGCGGTCACTGCTTATATCGAAGGCGGCCGCTTCTTCCGCCTGCTGATGCCGCCCGGCACGTACACGCTGCACGCCGCGATGGGTGAGGAGTGGCAGGGCGAAGACACGCTTTTCGGCCCCGACACCGAAGTCGTCGATCTGCCCGAGGCCCTGACGTTCAGCGCCGGCGTCGCCCGCAAGAAGGGCCACCTGATCGACCTGACCGCACCGGATCGCATGGCGCGGGCAGTCTCCGACATTGCGCTGTGCCAGACCTTTGCCGCACGTCAAGACCCAGCGCCAGAGCCGCCCCGCGGGGTGGTCACGGCTGATATCGCCCCCGAGGTCCCGTTCGGCTTTCCCCTGCCGCCCGGCCCACGGGATCCCCTCCTCGACGGTCGGCCGGAGCTCGGACAGCAGTTCGGCAACATCGTCGCGGACATCCCCCTGGCGCAACGCCTCGGCGAAGGGCCGCCCCGCGCCGCACCCTTGACGCCCGACCGCAAAGGGGGCGCGCGCATCCGCGAACGCCTCTGCGACCCGGCCTGACCCCTTCATCCTTGGAAAAATACCCCGGGGGAGCCGCGAAGCGGCGGGGGCAGCGCCCCCAAGCTCCCCGTCTCTGGAACCCCGCGCCGTTCCATGCGACACCAGCCCGGCGCACCAACCCGCGGAGATCGAGACGATGGCCTTCGGCAAAGGATCCCACCTGCATCTGGTCGACGGATCGGCCTTCATCTTCCGGGCGTTCCACGCGTTGCCGCCTCTGACCCGCAAGTCCGACGGGCTGCCCGTCGGTGCCGTGTCCGGCTTCGTGAACATGCTGTGGAAGATGATTCAGGACAACAATGGCCCCGACGCGCCGACCCATGCGGCGGTGGTGTTCGACAAGGGGTCGATCACGTTCCGCAATCACATGTACGACCTCTACAAGGCCAACCGGGACGAGATGCCCCAGGATCTGCGCCCGCAGATCCCGCTGACCCGCGACGCCACCCGCGCCTTCAACCTCGCCTGTCTTGAACAGGAAGGGTTCGAGGCCGACGACATTATCGCCACTCTGTCGTGCAAGGCCCGCGACGCCGGGGGGCGCGTGACGATCATCAGCTCGGACAAGGACCTGATGCAGCTCGTCGGGGACGGCGTGGTCATGTTCGACGCCATGAAGAACACCGTCATCGACCGCGAAGGGGTCGAAGCGAAGTTCGGCGTGGGGCCGGAACGTGTCGTGGACGTGCAGGCGCTGGCCGGCGACTCGGTCGACAACATTCCCGGCGCGCCCGGAATCGGCATCAAGACTGCCGCACAGCTGATCAATGAATACGGCACCCTGGAACAGCTTCTGGACCGCGCCGAGGAGATCAAGCAGCCCAAGCGCCGCCAGACTTTGATCGAGCAACGCGCCCAGATCGAGCTGTCGAAGAAGCTCGTCCAGCTCGATTGCGACATGGCGCTGGACTATGACCTCGACAGCCTCGAGGTGAAGCCCCCCGAGGCCGAACCGCTTCTGGACTTCCTGACCCAGATGGAATTCCGGTCCATCGTCCGCCGCGTGTCGGGCGAGCTGGGGTTCGACGCCCCCGCGATGCCCGAGCCGACGGCAGATGCCACGCCGGACGCCCCCGAACAGCCGCCGTTCCCCGAGGAATATACTTGGATCCGGACTGAAGCCGAGCTTGAGGATTGGATCGCCCGCGCGACCGATCAGGGCATCGTGGCCGTCGACACCGAAACCACTGCCCTGAACGAGATGCAGGCGCTGCTGGTCGGCGTCTCCCTCGCGCTCGCCCCTGGCGAGGCGTGCTATATCCCGCTCGGCCATAAGGAGAACGCCGAGGCCGACCTCTTCGCCACCGACGCACTGGCTGAAGGGCAGATGCCCATGGATCGCGCGCTGGCGCTGCTCAAGCCGCTTCTCGAGGACGAGAGTGTGCTGAAGGTCCTGCAAAACGCCAAGTACGACTACAAGATCCTCGCCCGGAACGGCATCGATCTGCACCCCGTGGATGACACGATGCTGATCTCCTACGCGCAGCACGCCGGGCTCCACGGGCACGGCATGGACGCGCTGGCCGAACGCTACCTCACCCACACCTGCATCCCCATAAAGGAGCTGATCGGCACCGGTAAAAGCCAGATCACCTTCGACAAGGTCCCCGTGGACAAGGCCGTGCGCTACGCGGCCGAGGATGCCGATGTCACCTTCCGCCTGCACGAGATGCTGAAGCCCCGCCTGCACCGGGCCAAGGTCACCACCGTCTACGAGACGCTGGAACGCCCCCTGATCCCCGTCCTCGCCCGGATGGAGATGGCGGGCATCGCAGTGAACCGCGAAACGCTGTCGCGCATGTCCGGCGCCTTTGCCCAGAAGATGGCCGGGCTCGAAGCCGAGATCCGCGAGCTTGCGGGCGAGGAGTTCAACGTGGGCAGCCCCAAGCAGTTGGGCGACATCCTGTTCGACCGGATGGGCCTGCCGGGTGGGAAGAAGGGTAAGACGGGCGCCTACGGCACCGGCGCCGACGTGCTCGAGGATCTCGCGACCGAGCATGAGCTGCCGCGCAAGGTCCTGGATTGGCGGCAGGTCTCGAAGCTGAAATCGACCTATACCGACGCGCTGCAGGACCATATCGACCCCGTGACGGGCCGCGTCCACACGTCCTACTCCATTGCCGGGGCCAACACCGGCCGGCTCGCCTCGACCGATCCGAACCTGCAGAATATCCCCGTCCGGACCGAGGAAGGCCGCCGCATCCGCGAGGCCTTCGTGGCGCCCGAGGGCAAGACGCTGGTGTCGCTCGACTACTCCCAGATCGAGCTGCGCATCCTCGCCCATATCGCCGGGATCGACGCGCTGAAGCAGGCCTTCAAGGACGGGCAGGACATCCATGCGACGACGGCGTCCGAGATGTTCGGCGTGCCGCTTGATCAGATGACCTCCGACATCCGCCGCCAGGCGAAGGCGATCAATTTCGGCGTCATCTACGGGATCAGCGGCTTCGGACTTGCCCGCAACCTGCGCATCCCCCGCGACGAGGCGCAGGGCTTCATAGACCGCTATTTCGAGCGGTTTCCCGGCATCAAGGACTACATGGCCGAGACGACGGCCTTCGCCAAGGAACACGGCTACGTCCAGACCCTGTTCGGTCGGCGCATCAACACGCCCGAGATCAATGCCAAGGGGCCCGGCGCCGGATTCGCCAAGCGCGCGGCCATCAACGCCCCGATCCAGGGCACGGCCGCCGACGTCATCCGTCGCGCCATGATCCGGATGGAGGCCGCCATCGAAGGCCTGCCAGCGACCATGCTGCTTCAGGTCCACGACGAACTGCTGTTCGAGGTGGACGCGGGCCACGAGGACGCCCTGATTGCCGCGGCCGGCGAGGTGATGGAAAGCGCGTCCGCCCCCGCCGTCCACCTGACCGTCCCGCTCGACGCGGATGCGGGGCAGGGCCCCAACTGGGCCGCCGCGCACTGATCCCCCGCGACGCTGTCCCCGTGTCCAGAGCCCGCCCCCGCCCCCGCGCGAAACAGTCCGGTCCCGCCCGGCTGGTGGCGCTCAACAAGCCGATGAACGTCCTGTCGCAGTTCACCGATGACGGGAAATGGCCTGGGTTGGGGCGGCATCTGGATCTGCCAGGCCTGTATCCGGCCGGGCGGCTGGACCGCGATTCGGAAGGCCTTCTGCTTCTGACGAATGATGGCAAACTTCAGGCGCGGCTGACGCATCCCAGGCACAAGATGCCCAAGACCTACCTTGTTCAGGTCGAAGGCACACCCACGGACGACCAGCTCCGTGCTCTGACCACCGGCGTCGATCTGAATGACGGACCGACCCTACCGGCCGAGGTTTCGCGGCTGGACCCTCCGGCGTTGTGGCCCCGGGATCCGCCGGTCCGCGAACGAAAATCCGTGCCGGATGCGTGGCTTGGCCTGACAATACGCGAAGGGCGCAACCGGCAGGTGCGCCGCATGACCGCCGCCGTGGGGCTGCCTTGCTTGCGGCTGGTGCGCTGGTCGATCGGGGGCATAGAGGTGGGCAAGCTCGACCCCGGCGCATGGCGGGAGGTGGACCTCGGCGAGGTTCCGCCACTGTGATCGTGTCGCGACGATGATGGCAAAATCGCGGCGCGGCCGGGGCGCGAACTAACGACACGAGAGCGACTTGCTGTAACGGTGCCGGAAAAACCACGAGGACATCGATATGCAGGCAAGATTCGCAGCTCTTATCGCCGCCGCCTTTCTGGCTGGGCCGGTCCATGCAGAACGGGCCTTGGTCGCCGAAGACGGCACAGTCTATGCCGAGACGTCGGGCCCGTCGGGCAGCCGTCTGTCGGGCAAGTCGCAGACCATCCTGCTCAGCGACGAATGTGCGGCAGAGATTCCGGGCAAGGGGCGCGGGACGTGGTACTGGACCGGGCGCGGCACCCATGTGACGGTCGGCACATATTCGGTCCGGTTCGACGGCAACGTGCCGTTGATTCCGCTCTATCGCTGCGTCGGCTGATCCCGCTCAGGCATCGTTGAACGCATCGGCCCAGTTGCCGGTGGGGATCAGGTGCATGGGGTTCACCTCGTGCGCATAGATATAGACCCAGGCGTCGATCGGGCCGGTCGGGGTGTCGACGGCCCTGATCGCGCGCTGATATTCGGGTGGCCCCTCATCGAAGAGCCCCTCGTACTCGTCCAGAAGGTGCATGATCCCGGGTTCGGAAATCTCCCAGACCTCGCCAGTCACATGCCCGTCACCGTCTTCGATCAACGCGGGATACCATCCGACCGAATACATCGTTCCGGGAACGCGCCCTTCGGACAAGAAGGTCGCACCGTTCCGGAAGGCAAGCGTCGCCTCGTTGTTCACGAAACCGCGGCGGAGGGTGCCATAGACGAAGACTCGGTGGCCGATGAAGGGGTCGTTTTCCATTCGCCTGACTTAGCCGCGAAGGGTGGGAAAATCCAACCTCCCCCTCAAACCCATTTTGCCAATGGCGGCAGGCTCATCAGGACTGCCGACGGATCGTGCCCCGTCTGAAGGCCGAATTTCGTTCCGCGGTCGTAGACGAGGTTGTATTCGGCATAGACACCGCGATGGATCAATTGCGCTTCTCGGTCGTCTTCGGTGAAGGGCTGGGTCCTCCGCCGGTCCACCAGGGGCAGGAAGGCGGGCAGGAACGCCCGACCGATATCCTGGGTCAGCGCAAAGTCGGATTCCCAGTCGCCGGTGCAGTGGTCGTCCATGAAGATGCCGCCGACACCCCGCGCGCGATTGCGGTGGGGAATGAAGAAATACTCGTCCGCCCAGTCCTTCAGCCGCGGGTAAAGATCGGCCCCGTGCGGGTCCAGATGCCGCCGCTGCTGGTGGTGGAAATGCTGGGTATCCTCGGCATATTCCAGCGCCGGGTTCAGGTCCGACCCGCCGCCGAACCACCAGGCATGGGGCGTCCAGAACATGCGCGTGTTCATGTGGACGGCCGGCACGTGCGGGTTCTGCATGTGGGCGACCAGGCTGATGCCGCTGGCCCAGAAGCGCGGGTCTTCGGCCATGCCGGGCAAGCCCTTCCGCGCCGCCATCGAACTTTGTGCCGCTTCGCCCAAGGTGCCATAGACCTCGGACACGTTGACGCCGACCTTCTCGAACACGCGGCCGTTGCGCATCACGCTCATCAAGCCGCCGCCTGCGTCGGATCCATCATCCGAGGTGCGGCTAGTCTGAGTCACCTCGAACCGCCCCGGTGCGGCGGCGGAGAACGGCCCCTCGGCGTGGCTGTCCTCCATCGCCTCGAAGGCTTCGACGATGGTGTCCCTCAGCTCGCGGAACCAGGCGGCGGCGCGGGCTTTCTCGGCGGCGAAATCGGGTGTGTGATCGGTCATGGCCGCAGTCGTAGCAAGGCCCGACGAAGGGGGAAAGCGCCTAGTGCGCCGCCGCCTCGACCGTGTCCAGAAGGGAGCGGCCGCCATCCACGGTCAGGATCTCTCCGGTGACGAACCCCGCCCCGTCCGAGGCCAGGAACTGCACCGCCTCGGCCACCTCCCCGGCGGACGCGATGCGGTGCAGCGGCGTTGCCTCGATGATCTCGGTGCGCAGGTCCGAATCCTGCTTGATCGCCCCCTTCAGCGAGGCCGACATGACCGATCCGAAGGCGATGGCGTTCACCCGGATGCGGTGCGGCGCCAGCGCGACGGCCAGGTTGCGCGTCGCCTGATCCAGTGCCGCGGTCGAGATGGAGTAGGCCAGAAGATCCGGCTGCGTCCGCCGCGCGGCAATGGACGACAGGTTGATGATCGAACCCAGCGGCTCGTCGTCGCGCCCTTCCTCCTTCGCCTGCCGTATCATCCGCCGCGCAACGGTCTGGGACAGGCGCAGTGCGGTCATCAGGTTCTGCTCCATCAGCGTCTCCAGCATCCCGTCCTCGGGGTCGAGGGGGTCGCTGATCTCCATCTGGCGCGAGGCGTTCACCAGGATGTCGATCCGGTCGAACGCGTCCAGCGTGGCCGACAGAAGGTTCGCGATGGTCAGTTTCTCGCGCAGGTCGCCGGCGAAATAACGGGCGGTGCCGCCCTCGTCGTCCATCTCGCCGATTTCGTTCTTCAGCGTCGCCTCGTCGAGATCCGTCATCATGACGTTCGCGCCCTTGTCTATGAAATGGCGCGCAACGGCGAGACCGACGCCATTGGCCGCCCCCGTGACGATGGCGGTCTTGCCTGCGATGGATAGGGTCATGGGTCAGCCTCGGCGAGGGCCGCGCACGCGCGCGGCGCGAAACAATTTGAAGGCCGAACTTCCGGGAAGCTCGGTTACCTCGGAAAACAACGAGTCGAGCGTGGATTCGTAGGGAAGATGCCGGTTGGCCACGAGCCACAGGACCCCGCGCGGGGCAAGACAAGCCGCCGCCGTGGCCAGGAAGGCACGCCCCAGATGCGGATCGCCCGCACGCCCCCTGTGGAACGGCGGGTTGGTGACGACGTGGTCGACCTTGCTCCCGGGTGTCCAGGCGGTCGCGTCCGCCCAGTGGAACCGCGCCCGCGGATCGTCCAGGTTACGACGCGCGCAGTCCAGCGACGGTCGGTGCGCCTCGACTAGGTCGCAGTCCGTGACGTCGCCGCTTTGCAGGATCGCCTTCGACAGCGCCCCCCAGCCCGCGCCCAGGTCCACGACGTGACCCTTCAGCGGGGGCAGCGCGTCGATCAGCAACCGCGAGCCCGGATCGATCCCGTCGGTCGAAAACCCGCCAGGCGGTGTCAGGAACCCGTCGGCCGTCCGGGGCGCGGCCCGCCAATCGTCGAAATCGCCGCCTTCGATCACGAACAGCTTGCCATGCGCCTTGGCGATCACGGCCCCCACCGTCCCGCGCTTGCGACATTCCTTCAGCATGGCATCCGCGCCGTCGGTCTTCTGGCCGTCCACCAAAACTGGCACGCCCAACGCCATCGCCTGCGCGATCATGTCGCGCCCCGCCTCACGCGCGCGGGGCAGGGTGACGACGACGCATCCCGCAGGGCCTTCGATCCGGTCGCGCATTTCGGCGACGCCGGCGAACCAGTCGCGCTCGGGCTGTGTGTCGTGGGTGACAGCCACGGGGCCGGGAAGATCCGCGACCTCCGTCCCCCCGGGCGGGTTCACCAGAAGGACGGGCGGGACCAGAAGGCCGTCCGCGGCGGCAAGGGGCAAGCGCGCCGAGAGCAGCCGACTATTCCTTTTCCATGGTGCATTGCAGCGGATGCTGGTGGCGCCGGGCGAAATCCATCACCTGCGTGACCTTGGTTTCCGCCACCTCGAACGAGAAGACGCCGACCACCGCCAGACCCTTCTTGTGCACGGTGAGCATGATTTCGAACGCCTGTGCGTGGTTCAGTCCGAAGAACCGCTCCAGCACATGGACCACGAACTCCATCGGAGTGTAGTCGTCGTTCAGGATCAGCACCTTGTAAAGCGGCGGGCGCTTCGTCTTCGGCTTGGTCTCCAGCACGACGCCGGCATCGCCGTCGTCATCCTTGGGTTTGTTCGCCATGAGGAAGGGTTCTCTGGTCACGTTTGGCCCGTATCGGTTAATCGTGAAGCGTGCCGCGTCAATATAAGGGCGCAGCCCCGGGGGAAAAGAGGGACCATGCCCACGATCACCACCATCGGCTTCGATGCGGACGACACACTCTGGCATAATGAGCGGTTCTTCAAGATGACGGAAGGGCGCTTTGCCGAACTTCTTGCCGATCATGCTCCGCCTGATCACCTGGCCGAACGTCTGCTCGAGGCCGAGCGGCGCAACCTTGGTCGCTACGGGTTCGGCATCAAGGGCTTCATGTTGTCCATGATCGAAACGGCGCTGGACGTGACGGACAACCGCGCGCCGGGCCACGTGATGCGGGGCATCATCGAGGCGGGGCAGGAGATGCTGTCCCACCCGATCGAGCTTCTGCCCGGTGCCGAACACGCGGTCGAGGCGCTGCACGGGCGCTATCGCCTGCTTCTGATCACCAAGGGCGACCTTCTGGATCAGGAGCGCAAGCTGGCCCAATCGGGCATGGGCGACTGGTTCGACGGGGTCGAGATCGTGTCGGACAAACGCCCTGAGACCTATGCCCGAATCTTCGCCACGCATGCGGACGGGGCTGAACAGGGGCTGATGGCGGGCAATTCGATGAAGTCCGACGTGCTGCCGATGATTGACGCGGGCGGCCATGGTGTCTTTGTCCCCCACGGTCTGGCCTGGGAAATAGAGCATGCAGATCCGCCACAGGAGCGGTCGAGATATCACGAAATCGCGGATCTGGGGCATTTGCCGGATTTGATCGCGGGGCTGACCTGACCACAGTCCAAGGCCTCGGATCGAGGTATGGTGCCGGGCGGCAGTTCTACCGCAAGATGTGGCGGCTGATGTAAATCGGTCAATGTGCTCATTTTGCACGGTTTCTCGCGGCGAAAAGCTGTGCTAAATCAAATTTTGGAAGCGGACCGATCGCAAAAGAATCGGCCGCCGAGGCAGATGAGGCAGTTACCCGTGATGTACCAACGGCTTCTCACCCTGTTCGGGGTGCTTTCGACCTGTGTTCTGGTGTTTGCGACGCCTCTGGTTGCGGCGCCCTACGCAGCAATGGTGATCGACGCCCGGTCCGGCGAAGTGTTGCACGAAAGCAATGCCGACTCGCGTCTTCATCCGGCATCCCTGACCAAGATGATGACCCTCTACGTGGTGTTCGAAGCGATCACCCGCGGCGAGATTTCGGCCGATACGGTCGTCACGATCTCCAGCCACGCTGCGTCCGAGCCGCCGTCGAAACTGGGTCTGCGCGCCGGTCAGAAGATCGCCCTGCGCTATTTGATCCGCGCGGCCGGCGTGAAATCCGCCAACGACGCGGCCACCGCACTGGGCGAGGCGATCTCGGGCTCGGAAGCGGCCTTCGCGCAGCGGATGACCCGGACGGCGCAGGCGCTGGGCATGACGCGGACGACCTTCAAGAACGCCCATGGTCTGACGCAGGAAGGGCACCTGTCGACCGCGCGCGACATGACGATGATGGGGCGGCGGCTGTTTTACGATTTTCCGCAGTATTACAACCTGTTCTCACGCCAGAGCACCGATGCCGGCATGATGACGGTCAACAACACGAACCGCCGTTTCCTGGCCGCCTACAAGGGCGCGGACGGGATCAAGACGGGCTTCACCAATGCCGCCGGGTTCAACCTCGTTGCCTCGGCCGAGCGGGGCGGAGAGCGCGTCATCGCCACCGTCTTCGGTGGGCGGTCCACCGCCTCACGTAACGCGAAGGTGGCCGAGCTTCTGGACCTTGGCTTCGCCCGCGCGCCGTCGCGCGTCGCCGTCCGCAAGCCGCCACCGCCGAACTATTCGACCGCCACGGCGACCGGTTCTGTCGCCGTCGCCCGGTCCCTGCGCCCCAGCCTGCGTCCCTCGCGCGAGCCGGCCGTCGACCCCGACCTGATCGCGCAAGCGGTCTCCGATTCCATTTCCCGCGTCGTGCCCGAGGTGGCGAACGTCACGCCCTCGCCCCAAGCCGTGCCGGAAACGCAGATCGTCGCCGTGTCCCCCGAGCCCCCGACCCGGCCGACGGAGGGAGAGATCGTAACCCGGATGTCCAGCTCGGGCGGGCGTCACTACGGGATCAATATCGGGCGCTACGGCACCCGCTACCAGGCCGAGCAAGAGCTTCTGAAAACCGCCCTGACCGAGATCACGACGCTGGAAGACGCCCTGCGCAAGGTCGTGCGCAGCCCTCAGGGCTGGGAGGCGAACTTCGTCGGCATGACCCAGGAACGCGCGTCCATGGCGTGCGTGCGTCTGGCCGCCCGCGACGTCAACTGCAACACGCTCGGGCCGGGCTGATCAATCTGCGACCCACGCGGCCTCGGCCGAGCGGGTGAACGTCCTGCGCCCGCGGACGTCGAACACCGCGTCGTCCCCGGCGGAAAATGTATCGATCTCGATCTTTTCGCGGCTGGCGGTCAGCAGGTTGAAGGTATTGGGCTCTCCCCTCAGGCGGTTCGACAGGCCGGTGCCGGCCTGAACGAACAGGCATCCCGGCGCGATGGCGAAGGGCCGCGTCACCGTGTTGTGCAGATGTCCCGACAGGACCACGTCCGCACCCGCATCGTTCAACGCGGTCAGTGCCGCGTTCGCCCCGCGCATCAGCCGCTTGTCCACTTCGGGGCCGTGTTCCAAGGGGTGGTGCAGCACGACCACCCGCAAACGGTCCCCAGCGGTCTGGAAGCTTCTGGCGACCTTGCGGATCGTTCGCCGCGACAGCCGCCCCCGCTGCCACGAGAACCGGTTCACCGTGTTCACGCCGGTCACCACCATCTCGTCCGTCTCCAGTGATGGTTCGAGGTTCCGATCGATGAACGTCTTGTAGCGGTGGAAGGGCTTCAGGAACCGCAGGAACAGGTTGTCCAGCGGCGTATCGTGGTTGCCCGGCACCGACAGCGTCTCGGGCGCCAGCTGGTCCACGAAGGCGCGCGCCCGCTCGAACTGGCCCCGCCGCGCGCGCTGCGTGAAATCGCCCGAAATGGCCACCAGATCGGGGGCCAGGCGGTTCACGGTATGGACCAGGGGGCCTTCCAGTTCAGGCCGGTCGCGTCCGAAATGAAGGTCCGAGAGGTGGAGGATTCGTATCATGCGTCTGCGTGGCCTTCGGGTAACAGGATAGTCAGGTTGTCATCGGACATGCGGAACTTGAACGGCCCGCGCTCGCGCCGTTTCTCGCCGTCGAAAGCGAGCAGGGTGCGCTTCTTGCGGTGGACGTCGATCTCGCAGCTTTCGGTGGTCAAAAGCTCGTAATCCTTGCCCCGCAATGGGCCCAGAAACGCCAGCCGGAAGGTCATTGCGAAAAGCTCCCACCGCGTTTCGGCACGCGAGATCAGGACCGCGAACTTGTCCTTGTCGATCGCCTCCTCCCCCTCGATGTGGAAGCTGTTCAGTTGATAGGCGGACCGGGCGACGAAGATCAGGGCCGACCGCTGGGTCCGCGCGTCCCCGTTTGTGGTGATCGTGACCTTCATCGGCTTGCGGAACTTTAGGAACGTCTTGATCACCGACCAGTGGGCCGCCAGCCGGAACCGGCCCCAGCGGGAATAGACCGTCTCGCGCTCGCGCAGGATCGCGGGATAGATCCCCAGAGAGGCGTTGTTGAGGAACGCCTGCCCGTTGACGGTTCCGATCCGGATCGGGTGCGGTGTGCCCGACAGAAGCTGGCGCGCTGCCTCCTCGGGCTCTTCCGACAGGCCAAGCCCGCGCGAGAAATAGTTGAACGTGCCCAGCGGAAGCACGCCCATGGGCGTGCACTTGCCCAGAAGCGCACCGGCCACGGCCATCACAGTGCCGTCACCCCCGGCGGCGATCACGATCTCAGGGTCGTCTTTCAATGCCCCTTCGACGGTCGCGCCGATGTCGGTCGACGGGTCCCAGTCCACGCGCCACGCGCCGTCCCCGAAGACCCGCATTGCGCGGTCGATGGCCTCGGCGTCGCGACTATTTTGGCCCGACGCCTTGTTCGCGATCAGACAGACTTTTTGATACATGATCGGCGGTGCCCCTGTTTGCACCGGTCAACGCGCAGCCCAAGCGTTTCGTTGCGCCGTCAGGCGGCCGAGCCTGCACGATTTCCGAACGCCGCCGCCATCAACTGGCGGGTATACTCGGTCTGGGGCGCGTCGAAGATCTGGTCGACGGGGCCGGCCTCGACCACGTCGCCCTTCTGCATGACCATCACCTTGTGGGACAGGGCGCGGACCACCTTCAGATCGTGGCTGATGAAGATGTAGGCCAGCTTGTATCGCTTCTGCAGATCGCGCAGCAGTTCCACGATCTGGACCTGCACGGTCATGTCCAGCGCGCTGGTCGGCTCGTCCAGAACCACTAGCTTGGGCCGCAGGATCATGGCGCGCGCGATCGCGATGCGCTGGCGCTGGCCGCCCGAGAACTCATGCGGATAGCGTTGCATCGTGGCCGGATCCAGGCCGACCTCGCGCATGATGTCGGCCACCATCTGGTGCTTGCTCTGCCCTTCGCGGGTGCCGTGGATCCCCAGCCCTTCGGCGATGATCTCTTCGACCGTCATGCGCGGGCTCAGCGATCCGAACGGGTCCTGGAACACGATCTGCATGTCCGCGCGCAGGGGACGCATCTGGCCGCCCTTCAGCCCCTGAATGTCGCGCCCCATGAAGACGATTGGCCCCTCGGACCCGATCAGCCGCATGACCGCCAGTGCCAACGTGGTCTTGCCCGAGCCGGATTCACCCACGACGCCCACCGTCTCGCCCTGCCGAACGGACAGGGTGGCGGCGTTGACGGCCTTCACATGGCCGACGGTGCGGCGCAGGAACCCGCGCTGGATCGGGAACCAGATGCGCAGATCCTTCGTCTCGGCGATTGTCTCGGCACCCTGTGGGACCGGGGTGGGGGTGCCGGTGGATTCGGCGGCCAGCAGCATTTGCGTATAGGGATGCTGGGGGCGGTCGAAGATCTCGGTCGTCGGGCCGTGTTCCACGATCTCGCCGTTCTTCATGACGCAGACGCGGTCGGCGATCTGGCGCACGATGGTCAGGTCGTGCGTGATGAACAGCATCGACAGGCCCTCACGCTCCTTCAGCTCTTGCAGAAGTTCGAGGATCTGCGCCTGGATCGTGACGTCCAGCGCGGTCGTCGGCTCGTCGGCGATCAGAAGGTCGGGGCGGTTGGCCAGCGCCATGGCGATCATCACCCGCTGCCTCTGCCCGCCCGAAAGCTGGTGCGGATAGGCGCCCAGACGACTTTCGGGATCGTTGATGCCGACCTGGGTCAGCAGTTCGATGATCCGCGTCCGCGCAGCTGCGCCGGTGATCCCCTGATGCAGCGCCAGCGATTCCTCCAACTGCCGCTCCAGCGTGTGCAGCGGGTTCAGCGAGGTCATCGGCTCCTGAAAGATGAAGCTGATGTCGTTGCCCCGGACCTTGCGCAGCACCTTCTCGGACGCGCCGACAAGCTCTTGCCCGCGGAACGTGGTCGACCCCGAGACATGCGCCGCCCCGCCCAGAAGCTCGACCGTGGACAGGGCCGTGACCGACTTCCCGGACCCCGACTCGCCCACCAGGGCCACGGTTTCGCCCTGTCCGACCGTGAAGGACACACCGCGCACGGCGTGGGTCTCGACCCCGTCCTGGCGGAACTTGACGTGCAGGTCGTTCACCTGAAGGACCGGTTCGCTCATTGAAACGTCTTTCTGGGGTCGAACGCGTCGCGGATCCCCTCGAAGATGAAGACCAGCAGCGACAGCATGATCGCGAACGTGAAGAAGGCGGTAAAGCCCAGCCACGGCGCCTGCAGGTTCTGCTTGGCCTGCAAGGTCAGTTCGCCCAGCGACGGGGCCGACGACGGCAGGCCGAAGCCAAGGAAATCCAGGCTGGCCAGTGTGCTGATCGTGCCGGTGATGATGAAGGGCAGCATGGTGACCGTCGCGACCATGGCGTTGGGCAGCATGTGGCGGAACATGATTGTCCAGTTCGACACACCCAGCGCACGCGCTGCGCGGACATATTCGAAATTACGGGCGCGCAGGAACTCGGCCCGGACCACGCCGACAAGGGCGGGCCAGCCGAACAGCACTGTGACGAACACAAGCAGCCAGAAGCCACGCCCCAATATCGCGAACAGGATGATGATGACATAAAGCGAGGGGGTCGAGACCCAGATCTCGATCACGCGCTGAAAGATCAGGTCTGTCTTGCCGCCGAAGAAGCCCTGAACCGCGCCCGCGAGGATCCCGATGATCGAGGTCAGGACCGTCACGATCAGCGTGAACAGGATCGACAGCCGGAAGCCATAGATCACCCTTGCGGCCACGTCGCGGGCGGTGTCGTCGGTCCCAAGGATGTGCATCGCGTCGGGGGCCGAGGGCGCGGCCCCGCCGATGTCGTTGATCGTGTCGTAGCTGTAGGGGATCGGCGGCCACAGAAGCCAGCCCCCCTCGGCCCCGTCGGCCACGCGCCCGTCTGCGACGATGGCTTCGGGGTCGTCGAAACACTCCTCCAGCCCGCCCGACTTGATCAGGCACTGCACCTCGATGTCGGAATAGACGGCCTCGGTCCGGAAATCCCCGCCGAAGGCCGTTTCGGGATAGAAGCTGAAGATCGGCGTGTAGAGCTCGCCGTCATAGCTGACGAGGATCGGCTTGTCGTTGGCGATGAACTCGGCAAACAGCGAAAGCCCGAAGATCACCGCGAACAGGATCAGCGACCAGAAGGCCCGCCCGTTCTTGCGAAAGTTCCGCCAGCGACGCTGGTTCAGCGGCGACAGGGTCGGACGCCGACGCCGCGGGCTGACGGGTGGCGGTGCGTCATGCCCGGGTGAGGGATAGGGGGCAGGGCTTTCCAGCCCCGGCTCGGTCGGGCCGTGTTCGGAATGGCGGTCGATATTGCTCATCTCAGCCCTCCCGCGTCTCGAAGTCGATGCGGGGATCGACGAAGACATACATCAGGTCCGACACGATCCCCACGACCAGCGAAATCAGCCCGAAGAAGAACAGCGTGCCGAAGATCACCGGATAGTCGCGGGCCACCGCAGCCTCGAACCCCAGCCGCCCCAGACCGTCGAGCGAGAAGATCGTCTCGATGATCAGCGAGCCTGCGAAGAACACCCCGATGAACACCGACGGGAAGCCCGCGATGATGATCAGCATCGCGTTGCGGAAGACGTGGCCATACAGGACCTTCGACTCCTTCAGCCCCTTGGCCCGCGCGGTCACGACGTACTGCTTCTTGATCTCGTCCAGGAAGCTGTTCTTGGTCAGAAGCGTCAGCGTCGCAAAGGCAGAGATGGTCGAGGCCAGAACCGGCAACGTGATGTGCCAGATATAGTCGCCCGCCTTGCCCAGAAGGCTGAGATTCTCGAAATTGTCCGAGGTCAGCCCGCGCAGCGGGAAGATCTGGAAGTACGACCCGCCCGCGAACAGCACCAGCAGCAGGATCGCGAACAGGAAGCCCGGGATCGCGTAGGCCACGATGATCAGTGCGCTGGTCCAGGTGTCGAACTGCGACCCGTCGCTGACCGCCTTGCGGATGCCCAGCGGGATCGAAACGATGTAGGCGATCACCGTCGACCACAGCCCCAGCGTGATCGACACGGGCAGCTTCTCGATCACCAGGTCGATGACGCTGATCGAGCGGAAATAGCTCTCGCCGAAATCGAAGCGGATGTAGTTCCACATCATGTCGATGAAGCGTTGCAGCGGCGGCTTGTCGAAGCCGAACTCGCGCTCCAGCTCGGCGATGAATTCGGGCGGCAGGCCGCGTGACCCGGTATAGGCGTCGGTATCCGTCGCCCCCGCGGCGGCATCGCCCGCTCCACCGGCGATCCCCTCGAACACGTCGCCGGACCCTTCAAGCTGGGCCAGCACCTGCTCGATCGGGCCGCCCGGCACGAACTGAGTGAGAACGAAATTGACCACCATGATCCCGAACAGCGTCGGAATGATCAGCAGCAGTCGTCTGAGGATGTAGGCGGCCATGGATCAGAGCGCGCCCGATTCCCTCAAGGCGTTCGCCCTGTCGGCGTCGATCCACCAGAAATTGTCGCTGCCCAGATCGTAGGGCGGGATCGTGTCGGGATACTCGTACATGTCGTAATAGGCGACCCAATGCGTGTCGTTGTACCAGACCGGCACCATGAAATAGGCGTGGCGCATGATCCGGTCGATGGCCCGGACATAGGCCTGCATTTCCTCGGCGGTATCGGTTTCCTGAAGCTCCTCGATCAGGCGGTCCACCGCTTCGCTGCAATAGCCCGCGGGGTTGAACACGTCGTCGCGGTCCTCGCAGCCATAGCGCTGACTGATGCCCACGCCTTCTTCCAGGCTGTTGGTATAGCTGTCGAAGATCATATCGAAATCGTGCCCACGCACCCGATCGGTATATTGCGCGTCGTCGATCCGGTTGTAGGTCGCCTGCACGCCCAGCCGTTGCAGGTTGTCGACGTAAGGCAGGATGATGCGGTCGAAGCTTGGGTTGTTCTCGATGAACTCGACCGACAGGACCTCGCCGTCCTTGCGGCGCACTCCGTCATCGCCCGCTTCCCACCCCGCCTCTTCCAGCAAATCGGCGGCCTCGCGCAGGTTGCCGCGGTCCAGCTGGCGCGACCCGCCGGGGGACTGGACGAACGCGTCGCCTTCCAGGATCTCGGGGTCGATCATGTCCGACACGGCTTGAAGATACTGAAGCTCCAGCCCCTGCGGTACGCCCTCGGCCTCCAGGTCCGAATTCTGCCAGAACGATTGCCGCTGGGCGAACAGGCCGTATTGCAGCGTCTCGTTCGTCCAGGTGAAGTTGAACATCAGCCCCAGCGCCTTGCGCACGCGGGGGTCCTGGAACTTTTCCTTGCGCAGGTTGAAGACGAACCCGCTGGCCACGGGCAGGGCGCCGTTGGGCAGCTCTTCCTTGACGATGGTGCCGTCGTCGATCGCGGGGAAGTCGTATTGCGTGGCCCAGGTGAGGGAACTCGTTTCCTGCCGGAAGGTGTATTCGCCGGCCTTGAACGCCTCGAGCGCGGCGTTGGAATCGGCGAAGAACTCCTGCCGGATACTGTCATAGTTGAACCGCCCCTTGTTCAGAGGCAGGCCTTCACCCCAATAGTCGGGATTGCGGCTGGCGACGATGCGCCGGGGGGCATCTACCTCGGAAATCATGTAGGGGCCGGTGCCTGGCGATTGGGTCAGGCGGCTTTCGTCCAGGCTGGCACCCGTTTCCTCAAACCACTTCTTTTGGAACACGATGGACGCACCGGCCTGGCTGATCAGGCCCTTGCGGGGCACGTCGGGGCTGAAGTGGAACTTGATGCGATGGGGGCCCAGCACCTCGACCTCGGGGATCATGCGCTTCACCGCGATCCGGAACGAGGGAAAGCCTTCTTCCATGAACAGGTCGTAGGTGAACGCGACATCCTCGGCCGTCATGGGCGACCCGTCCGAGAACGTGACATCCTCGCGCAGGTTGAAGATCACCCAGTCCATGCTTTCGGGGTATTCGATGGTCGTGCAAAGAAGGCAGTAGGACGCATATGCGTCATCCGCGGTCGAGGTCATCAGACGCTCGTAGGGGATCGTCGACAGAGCAGGCGACCGGCCACGACGCGAATAGGGGTTCATGCTGTCGAACGACCCGCGGCCCCAGATGGAATATTCGCCGCCGCTCGGCGCATCCACGTTGACATAGTCGAGCTGCTCGAAATCCGGGCCGTACTTGATTGCACCCAGATCCGAGAACGCGTGCGACGTGATGATCTCTCCCTCGGCCTTCGCCGGTTCGGCACCTTGGGCGAAGACCTGCGCAGCGCCCGCCAGGATCACGCCGCCTGTCAGGGCCATGCGCCACAGCCAGGGACGAAGGTCGGGCATCTGTCGGGCGTGGGCGCGGGCGGGCTGGGGGCGTCTCGGGGTCATGGGCGTCTCCGGTCACAGGCGTCTGCGGAAGCTAAAGGCCCAGCTGGGGCAGGTTCAAGATAATTCCAGTTGATCGTTCCGTGATCGTCCGCCGGGTTGGGCCGGATGAAAAGAAAAAAGCCGGTCCCGCGAAGGACCGGCCCCATCTGGCGCGCCGCAGGAACGTGCGGTCACTCGTCCAGCGTATCGAGATAGGCGATCAGGTTCGCGCGCTCCTCGACCGACGGCAGGCCGTTGAAGCTCATCGAGGTGCCGGGCGCCCAGCCGCGCGGGTTTTCCAGGAAATGGTTCAGGTTCTCGGGCGACCAAACGTCGGCCACCTCGGACAGGGCGCCGGAATAGGCACCGTACCCGTCCGCCGCACCGATATCACGGCCCACGACACCGTAGAGGTAGGGGCCGACCGCGTTCGCGCCTTCTTCCAACTGGTGGCAGGCGCGGCACTTGCCGAACACCCGCTCGCCCGCGCCGACATCGGCCGAGGCGAAGACCTCCTCGAACGCGGGGCCTTCTTCCACCGGCTCTTCCTCGCCGCCATCCTCGACCGGGATGGAATAGGCCTGTTCCCCGTCGCCATGACCGCCGCCGACGTGATAGATTTCCTCGGCCACCCAAGCGCCAAGCAGGAACACCAGGAAGGTGCCGCAGAAGCCGCCGACGATCTTGGTCAGGGTCATGGTGTCGAACATTGTGGTATTCGCCTCTCTCGCGGAAGTCCGGCACTCTCTAGACCCAACCCGCGCCCCTGTTCAAGCGCAGAGCGGCGCGACCTTTAGGCCAGTTTGCGCAAAAGTCACCCCCGGGGGTGCGCCTTCTCGTAGACTGACAGCAGGCGCGCGGTGTCCACCCCGGTATACGCCTGGGTCGTCGAAAGCGACGCGTGACCCAGCAATTCCTGGATTGCGCGCAGATCGCCACCGGCGGCCAGAAGATGCGTCGCGAAGGAATGGCGGAAAGCATGCGGTGTGGCCGAGGCCGGCAGGCCCAGCTGCATCCGCGCCCGTTCGGTCGCCTTGGCGATCAGCCGCGCATTCAGCTTCCCGCCCTTCGCACCCCGGAACAGGGGGCTGCCGGGGGTCAGCTCGAACGGGCAGATCTCGCGGTATCGTTCGACCGCGGCGCGCGCAACGGGCAGGACGGGCACGATCCGCTCTTTCCCGCCCTTGCCGAAGATTCGCAACCGGGCGGGCAGGGGCGCGTCACCCGCATCCAGCCCCAGCGCTTCCGAGATTCGCAGGCCGCACCCCCAAAGCAGGGTCAGCACGGCCGTGTCGCGTGCGCCGATCCACGGCGTGTCGGTCTGCGATTCCACCGCGCCGATCATGTCGCGCGCGGCCTCGACCTCCATCGGGCGTGGCAACTTGCGGGTGAACTTGGGCGACCGGGCCGACAGGATCGCGGTGGCGTCGATCCCCTCGCGCTCGGACAGCCATCCGGCGAAAGTGCGCACCGCCGACAGCTTGCGTGCCAGCGACCGCGCCTGAAGCCCGCCCGCCCGCTCGGCCGCCATCCATGCGCGCATGTCGGTCAGGCGGATGCGCGCCAGAAGGGCGGTCCCTGTCTCCTCGCCCAGATGCGCGCCCTGGAACGCCAGAAACCCGGTGACGTCGGCGCAGTAGGCATCGACGGTCGCCGACGACGCGCCTTCGACCCCGCGCAGATAGTCCAGCCAGCGCGAAAGGCAGTCCGCCAGACCGGGCGAGATCACGCCAGAAAGCGGCGCAACGACCGTTCCAGCACGCCCGCGAAGAAGCCCAGAAGGTCGGTCCCCTGTCCCGGCGCGAACTGGTGCGGATCCTCGGCCCCCAGCACAAGCATCCCCGGCAGGCGCCCTTTGCCAAGATCCAGAACCAGCGTCGCCTCGGACCGCATGGCGCAGGCCCGGTCGCCATAGATGTCCGGATCCCCGCAGGACAGCTGGCGCAGGGTGACCTTGCGCGGCGCGCCGCCCTTCGAGAGCCCCGCGAACAGGCTGACATAGCCCTGCTCGGCCAGCCCCAGGATGTTCTCAAGCTCGCCCAGATGCGCGGTCGACCGGTCGCCCCCCGACTCAAGCACCAGCTTGCAGCCATCGACGCGCAGCGTGTCCGCCACCGGGCCCGCAAGCGCGCCCAGAAAGGCGTCGAACCCTTCATGCTCTAGCAGGTTCAGCACCGCGCGGTGGATCATGTTCGTGCCGGCGAGGTTCTCGTAGGCGGCGGCGATCACGTTGCGGTGCGTGTCCTCCAGCCGGTCCAGCCGGGCCTCCAGCCGTTCCATCGCGATGGCGCGCATGTCGACGACGTTGCTGCCCTGCGCGCCGTCGGCGGCGGTGGCAAGAACGCGCATCAGTTCGGTATCGTCAAGGATCTGGTCGGGATCGGACAGCAACTGGTCGCGGACCTTGGGGTCCGTCAGGGGATGGGTACTCATGTAAACCTGCTCGTTTTGTTTTGCGGCAGACTAGCACTGCCTCCGCGCCCCGGCCTAGACGTTTGTCGGCAACGCAAGGCGCATCGGTGCTTTCTTGCGACAGGCGCCCCCCGGCCTTGCGCGGCGTGCCCGGAGGGGGCATCTGAGTGACCTCGCGCCCCCAGATCGCCGGACCCATGCAAGACCGCTTCGCCGAGGGCGACCTGATCGCCGTCCTGACCACCCAGCCGCTGGATCGCACGCTGGATTACCGCGCGCCCGCGGGCGGCTGCGGGACGGGTGATTTCGTCGAGGTGCCGCTTGGCCCGCGCAAGGTCATGGGCGTCGTCTGGGGCGAAGGGGAAGGGGGGTACGACCTGTCGAAGGTCCGCCCCGTGTTCCGCGTGCTGGACGTGCCTTCGATGCGGGCCGAGATGCAGACCTTCCTGACGCGGGCGGCCGAATACACCCTGACGCCCATGCCCGCGATGCTGCGCCTTGCCACCCGCGCGCCGGGGCTGGGGCAGGACGTGAGCTTGCGCAAGGTCTATGCGCGTGGCCCCTCGGACCCCGACCGCATGACCGAGCCGCGCCAGCGTGTGCTGGATGTGCTGGCCGAATATGGTGGGCTCGCTTTCACGCTGAAGGAACTGGCCGAGATGGCGGGCGTCGGCACCTCGGTCGTGAAGGGGCTAGTCAAGCAAGGCGCGGTCGACGAACGCCAGGCACCGCGCGATACCCCCTATCCGCATCTGGACCCGGACATGGCCGGCAAGCCCTTGGCCCCCGACCAAGCCGAGGCCGCCGCGGCCCTGTCGCGCGCCGCGCAAAGCCGCCGCTATGGCACCACGATGCTGCGCGGCGTCACCGGATCGGGCAAGACCGAGGTCTATCTGGAAGCCGTCGCCGCCTGTCTGAAGGCCGGGCGGCAGGCGCTGGTGCTGCTGCCCGAGATCGCGCTGACGTCGGAATTCCTGTCGCGGGTCGAGGCGCGGTTCGGCGCGAAGCCCGCCGAGTGGCACCACGGCGTCACCCAGACCGAACGCCGCCGCTGCTGGAAGATGGCCGCCGAAGATGGCGCGCAACTGGTGGTGGGTGCGCGATCCTCGCTGTTCCTGCCGTTTCGCGACCTTGGGCTGATCGTCGTGGATGAGGAACACGACACGTCCTACAAGCAGGAAGACGGGGTCCTTTATTCCGCGCGCGACATGGCCGTGCTGCGCGCCTCGATCACCGGCGCGCAGGTGGTGCTGGCCTCGGCCACGCCGTCGCTGGAGACCTGGGCGAATGTCGAGGCCGGGAAATACGCCGCGCTGACCCTGACCTCGCGCTTCGGCGATCGCGCGATGCCCGGGATGCGGGCCATCGACATGCGGACCGAGGATCTGCCGGGCGGCCGCTGGGTCTCGCCCAGTTTGCAGGCGCAGATCGCCGACCGGTTGGAGCGGGGAGAGCAGAGCCTGCTGTTCCTCAACCGCCGCGGCTATGCGCCCGTGACCATCTGCCGGGCCTGCGGCGAGATGGTGGGCTGCGACCAGTGCGACGCGCGCATGGTCGAACACAGGTTCCTCAAACGCCTGGTCTGCCACCAATGCGGCGAGACGAAGCCGATGCCCGAGGCCTGCCCCTCGTGCAAGGTCGAGGGCAAGCTGGCCCCCGTTGGCCCCGGCGTCGAACGAATGGCCGAGGAGGCCGCCGCCCTGTTCCCAGACGCGCGTGTCGAGGTGCTGTCGTCGGATATGTATGCCTCCGCCCGCGCGCTGAAGGCGCGGATCGAGGCCATTGCCGAAGGGGCGGCAGACATCGTCGTGGGCACGCAACTGGTCGCCAAGGGGCACAATTTCCCGCTGCTGACGCTTGTGGGGGTGATCGACGCGGATCTGGGGTTGCAGGGATCCGATCTGCGCGCGGCCGAACGGACGTTCCAGCTGATGCGTCAGGTCGCGGGCCGCGCGGGCCGGGCCGAGCGTCCGGGCGAGGCGTGGTTGCAGACCTTCCAGCCCGAGCACCACGTCATCAAGGCTATCCTGTCGGGCGACGAGGACGGGTTCTGGCGGGCCGAGGCGGCCGAGCGGAAGGCCGCGGGCGTGCCGCCCTACGGCAGGATGGCGGGGATCGTCCTGTCCTCGCCCGACATCCAGGCGGTGTTTGATCTGGGCAACCGGCTGGCCCGCGTGGACGGTCCCCTGCGTCGGATCGGCGCGCAGGTGTTCGGTCCCGCGCCCGCGCCCATCGCCCGGATCCGGGGGCGGCACCGTCTGCGGATGCTGGTCAAGGCCGAGAAGGGCGCGCCGTTGCAACCGGCGCTGGCGGCGTGGCTGGCGCAGGTTCCGATCAAGGGCGACATCCGGCTGTCGGTCGATATCGACCCGCAGAGCTTCTATTGATCACGGCGGCCCCGGGACCGGCCGGCCCTTCGGGGAGGGTATTTTGGCAAGGGTGAAGCATAGGGGGGGCAGGGTTTGACCGAGGCAATCGTCATCGGGGCTGGGCCCGCTGGTCTCGCCAGTGCGGCGATGCTGAAGAAGCGGGGGCTGCGGGTGGTGATCCTGGAACGGGCGGAGGCGGCCGCCAGCGCGTGGCGCGCGCATTACGACGGGCTGCGGTTGCATACGGCCAAGGGACGATCTGCGCTGCCCGGATTGAAGATGGGGCGGGATCTGCCCCGGTTTCCCAAGCGCGCTGACGTGATTGCCTATTTCGACCGGTATGTCGCGCATCACGGGCTGGATATCCGGACCGGGGTCGAGGCGACCCATGTCCGCGAAGTCCCGGGAGGATGGCGTGTGGACCATTCCGGGGGGCATTCGACCGCGCGGGTCGTCGTGTTCGCAACCGGACTGAACGGCCATCCGAATATCCCCGCGCTGCCCGGCTATGACGGGCAGGTGCTGCATTCGTCGCAGTATCGGCGGCCGGGGCAGATCGCGGCGGGCCGGGTGCTGGTGGTGGGGTTCGGAAACTCCGGCGGGGATATCGCGATGGAGATGGCGCGGGACGGGCGCAAGACCGACCTTTCCGTGCGCGGCCCCGTAAACATGGTGCCAGAGACGATCCTGGGCGTGCCGACGACCTCGATGGGGATGCTTCGCAGGGCGTTCGGGCCAAGGCTGGCCGACAGGATCGCGGCACCGCTGATCCGGGCGAAGATCGGCCGGCCGGAAGAGTACGGATTTACCGCGCATTCCAAGGGGCCGCAGACGCGGCTGGTCGAGGATGGCAAGGTGCCGCTGATCGATCCGGGCGTGTTGCCGCTGATCCGGGAAGGGCGGATCGCCGTGCGCCCGGGGATCGCAGGAGCCGCGGGGCGGGAGGTCCAGTTCACCGACGAGACGCGCAACACGTTTGATGCGGTGGTGTTCGCGACTGGGTACAAGGTGGATCTGCGCCCGCTTCTGGGGGCCCGGACGGACGTTCTGGACGACGGGGGCGCGCCGCGTCGGACGGGCGGGCCGAGCGAGGCGCCGGGGCTTTATTTCATCGCCTATCGTGCCGCGCCGGAGGGGCAGTTGCGCCGCATTGGTATCGAGGCGCGCGCCATCGCGGCGCATGCGTCGGGGTGACGAAAAAGCCCGCCGGAGGCAATCCGGCGGGCAGGTGCCCTTCTGCGGAAGGGGAGGGGAAAATCAATCCTCTTCGGCGTCGGACTCGGTGTCCTCGGTTTCGGAGCTATCCGCGTCCGAGCCGCTGTCCATGTCCGAGCTGTCGCTGTCATCGGAACTGTCAGTGCTGCCGGACTGGCCACCCATCTCGGCCGAGGCTTCGACCGGGTTCCCGTCCGCGTCGTAGTAGACGATCTCGATCTCCTGGCCCATCAGGTCCTCGCGCACCTGACCCAGGCGTTCCTGGCGCAGTTGCTGTTCGATCTGCGGGCGCACGGCATCTATCGGGGGCAGTTCCTGCTCGGTATTCGAGGCAACCTCGTCATACGCCGCTTGGACGGCCTCGTCGGTCACAGAGCCTTCCATTTGACGCTGGACATACACCTGAACGATGGCGTCGTCGCGGCTGCGCTCGGCGTTCTCTTCCATGATGCTTTGGACTTCGGGGTCTTCGCCAAGATTGTCCTCGTTGGCACGCTGCAGGATCAGTTCACGCAGGATCAACTGGTCGAGCGCGAGGGGGATCAGGCGCTCGGCCGGTTGCGACTGGATCAGCTGCGGCGGGAAGCCTTGGATGGCGGTCTGAACATCTCCGGCGGTGATGTCGGTGTCGCCCACGGACACCACGACGGCGTTCGCGTCGTCACCCATTGACTGGCTTGCCATATCGGACCCGGCGGCCGTGTCCGCGCCGGACTCCATGTCCGCGCTTTCGCTTTGGCTCATCGAGGCGTCGTCGTTGCCGGAGGTGTGCTGTTCGGCCCAGACGGGAAGGGCAAGCGGGGCTGCGATGACGGCAGCGAGAATCGGGGAGGTGAGAAGTTTCATCGGATACGTCCTTTGGCACTGTCTACGAATTCACACCCCCAACGGACGACCCGGAGGGCCCGTTCCAAACTGAACCGGCAAAATTGCGAAGCTGCGCCAAAACATCTCGCCAATGCGGGCGACCGGGCGTATCGGATCGGGCATGAAAACCGTTCCGTTGGCACAGGCCGCACACCTGCCGTTCTGGCGTCGTCCGCAAGCGCTGTTGTTCCTCATGGCATTCGCCATGCCGCTGGCCTTCGCCACGTGGACGGCGCTTCTGAACAACTTCGTGATCGAGGTCGCGGACTTTTCCGGGGTCGAGATCGGCTGGCTGCACACGGTGCGAGAGATCCCGGGCTTCCTGGCCATCGGCGTCATCGTCCTGATCATGTTCGTCCGCGAGCAGGTGCTAGGGCTGCTGTCGCTGATCCTTTTGGGGGTCGCCACGGCCGCGTCCGCCTATTTCCCCAGCTTCGGGGGCATCCTGATCCTGACTCTGCTCAGTTCGATCGGGTTTCATTACTTCGAGACGGTGAACCAGTCGCTGCAATTGCAATGGATCGACAAGAAGCACGCGCCGCAGACGCTGGGCTGGATCGTCGCCACAGGCTCGGGCGCGTCGCTTCTGAGTTACGGGCTGCTCGTGGTTGGATGGCGCGCGTTCGACCTGACCTATGCCTTCGTCTACGGCATGGCGGGCGGGGCCTGTGCCGTGATCGCGATCTTCTGCATGATCGCCTTCCCACAGTTCGAATCCCCCGACCCGCAACTGAAGACCTTCGTGCTGCGCCGACGCTACTGGCTGTACTACGCGCTGCAATTCATGTCCGGCGCGCGGCGGCAGATCTTCGTGGTCTTCGCCGGCTTCATGATGGTCGAACGGTTCGGCTTCGACGTGCACGAAATCACTTCGCTTCTGCTGATCAACTACGTGGTCAACATGATCGTGGCCCCGCTGCTGGGCAAGCTGGTGGGGCGGTTCGGCGAGCGTGCGGCCCTGTCCTTCGAGTATATCGGCCTGATCCTGGTCTTCATGTCCTATGGCGGCGTCTATTATTTCGGCTGGGGCGTCGCGATTGCCGCGGGGCTTTACGTGATCGACCACATTTTCTTCGGGCTGGCCTTCGCGCTGAAGACCTATTTCCAGAAGATCGCCGACCCCCGCGATATCGCGCCGACGGCCGCCGTGGCCTTCACGATCAACCATATCGCGGCCGTCTTCCTGCCCGCGGCGCTGGGCTATCTGTGGGTCGTCACGCCCGGTGGGGTGTTCGTCCTGGCCTCGGGCATGGCGGCAACGTCGCTGGGCTTGGCCAGCCTGATCCCGCGCCACCCGACGCCCGGGAACGAGACGATTCTGTCGCGTCTCGTCCCCACCCCGGCGGAGTAGCGAAGCCGCCACGGCGCCCCTATATCGACGGTAACCCGATCAAGGAGGACACCATGTTCCAGATCCTGCGCAAATCGACCGAGATGCCGTCGCAGAACGAGGCCCTGCCGGGCCGCGAGCAGCCCATCCCCACGGCGGAGGAGCACTTCGTGTTCAACCGTCCCCTGTCCAACGACGTGCCCGAAGGCATGGAAGAAGCCATGTTCGGCATGGGATGCTTCTGGGGCGTCGAGCGGATGTTCTGGAAGCTGCCGGGCGTTCACATGACGCTGGTCGGCTATGCCGGCGGTCACACGCCGCACGCCACCTACGACGAAGTCTGTTCGGGCCGGACCGGCCATAACGAGGTGGTCCGCGTGATCTACGACCCCTCCGTCATCTCCTACGAAGAGCTTCTGAAGACCTTCTGGGAAGGGCACGACCCCACGCAGGGCATGCGGCAGGGCAACGACCGCGGCACGCAGTACCGGTCCGGCATCTATACCTATTCCGAGCCGCAGAAGCTTGCCGCCGAGGAATCGAAGGTCGCGATGCAGCCCAAGCTGAAGGATGCGGGATACGGCCAGATCACGACCGAGATCGTGGACGCGCCGCCGTTCTACCACGCCGAAGGGTATCACCAGCAATACCTGGCGAAGAACCCGGGTGGCTATTGCGGGCTGGGTGGAACGGGCGTGACTTGCCCCATCGGCACCGGCGTCGCCTGAGTCCGGGCTGACCCTGCGCACGCAGCATTCGCGCGATCTTCACGGGTCGCGCGGCATATCCCACCGGCGCGCACTTGGAAGAAAAGCGAGACCTGGGGGGCCGTCCGGCCTGGCAATCGGACGATACCCGATCACTGGTCTCACCGGTGAGATCGACGGCCGGGGGTGACGCCCCGCCCATATCTCTCGCGTCCCTAAAGGTGGCGCCACCGACTTCCATCACATGACATGACGAAAAACCCCGGCGCCGATGCGGCGACCGGGGCGCTTCCCGTGGCTTCACCGCTTTCGCGATTCCAGCTCGGAATTGAACAGGCGCAGGCGGGCGGTCAGGTTTTCGCTGTGGGTAACGCTGTCGAAATGCTCGAACAGGAAAGACAATGCTTCGCCTTCGTCCAGCCCGGCCTCGGTCGCGAAGCGCTTCAGGCGGCGATACCCGTCCTCGGTCATCGCGACGGGGAAACGGCGGGTCAGCTTGAAACGCTTGGGCATGGTGGCGACCTTCGGGGGCTGCGGCTGCCCGAAGGTCGGGGATGCGGGCGGCGTTGTAAACCCGCCCGCATGTGGTCTTCAGAAGTTCGCCGCGTCCAGCGCCATCACCGGCGCAGCACCGCTTTCGATGCGCGCGCGGTGCATCGCGGTCGCCGGCAGCTGGCGCGCCATGTAGTAGCGTCCCGTCGCGATCTTGGTCTCGTAGAACGCGGTGTCCGACGCGCCGCCGTCCAGCGCGGATTGGGCGGCCTTCGCCATCTGCGCCCACATGTAGCCAAGGCACACATGGCCGAAGAGGTGCATGAAGTCATACGACCCCGACAGCGCCTCGTTCGGATCCTTCATGCCGTTCTGCATGAAGAAGGTCGCCGCCGCCTGAAGGTCCTTCGACGCGGCCTTCAGCGGGGAAAGGAAGCCGTCCTCCAGCGCCGCGTTGCCCTCGTTTTCCTTGATGAACGACTTGATCAGCTCGAAGAAGCCCATGACGGTCTTGCCGCCGTTCAGCCCCAGCTTGCGCCCCACGAGGTCCAGCGACTGGATGCCGTTGGTGCCTTCGTAGATCATGGTGATACGGGCATCGCGGACGAATTGCTCCAGCCCCCATTCGGTCGTGAAGCCCGACCCGCCCAGTGTCTGCTGGGCCAGCACGGCCGTCTCGAACCCCTTGTCGGTCAGGAAGCCCTTGATGATCGGGGTCAGCAGCGACACCAGCGCCTCGGCCTCGGCGTCGCCCTTGCGGTCCGACTTGTCGATCAGGTTCGACCCCCACAGCGCGAAGGCCCGCGCGCCTTCGGTGAAGGCCTTCTGGTCCATCAGGTTGCGGCGCACGTCGGGGTGGACGATGATCGGATCGGCCGGGCCGGTCTCGTTCTGCGCCCCGGTCACGTCGCGGCCCTGAAGGCGGTCCTTCGCGAAGGCCAGCGCGTTCTGATAGGCCACCGCACCCTGGGCATAGCCCTGGACGCCCACGCCCAGACGGGCGGCGTTCATCATGGTGAACATGGCACGCATGCCCTTGTGCGTCTCGCCGATCAGGAAGCCGGTCGCGCCGTCATAGTTCATCACGCAGGTCGCGTTGCCGTGGATGCCCATCTTGGACTCGAGGCCCCCGCACGTCACCGCATTGCGGTCGCCAAGCGAGCCATCCTCGTTCACCATGAACTTCGGCACGATGAACAGGGAAATGCCCTTCACGCCCTCGGGGCCGCCGGGGATCTTGGCCAGCACCAGGTGGACGATGTTGTCGGTCATGTCGTGCTCGCCGGCCGAGATCCATATCTTCTGGCCGGTGATCTTGTAGGTGCCGTCGTCCTGCGGTTCCGCCTTGGTGCGGATCAGGCCCAGATCGGTGCCGCATTGCGGCTCGGTCAGGTTCATGGTGCCCGACCATTTCCCCTCGACCATCTTGGGCAGGTAGGTCTGCTTCTGCTGGTCGGTGCCATGGGCGTGGATCGCGTTGTAGGCGCCGTGGCTCAGGCCCTGGTACATGTTGAACGCCATGTTGGCCGAGACGAAAATCTCGCCCACGCAGCTGTTCAGAAGGTGCGGCATCCCCTGGCCGCCGTATTCGGGATCGCAGTCCAGACCGATCCATCCGCCCTCGCACACCTTGTCATAGGCGGCCTTGAACCCCTCGGGCGTGCGCACGACGCCGTTTTCCAGCGTGCATCCCTGCTCGTCGCCCACCTTGTTCAGGGGATGCAGAACCTCGGAGGCCAGCTTGCCGGCTTCTTCCAGCACGGCCTTGGTGAAGTCGCGGTCCAGCTCGTCATAGCCGGGGACATCGGCGTCGGAGATGCCGAAGACCTCGTGAAGGATGAACTGCATGTCGTCGACGGGGGCGGTGTAGGTGGTCATCTATTCCCTCCCTTGGGATGCTCAGGCGGCCGAACTGTTGCGGATGTCGGCCAGTTTCTTTCCGACAAAGTCGATTTCGCTTTCCAGCTCGGCCACCGCCTCGTCCAGCTCGGCCCGGCGGGCACGCAGATCCTCAAGCCGTTCGCGCGCGATCTCGTGAGTGCGGACAAGCTGATGTTCCTGGGCGCGACCCTGGCCATACAGGTCGAGGAGCTGGCGGATTTCTTCCAGCGTGAAACCGAACTTCTTGCCGCGCAGGATCAGCTTGAGGCGCGCACGGTCGCGCCGGGTGAACAAACGTTTCTGGCCCTCGCGGCGGGGCGCCAGAAGTTCTTTGGATTCGTAGAAGCGCAGAGTGCGCGGGGTCACGTCGAACGCGTCGCACATCTGCCGGATGGTCATCAGGTCTTCGGACATTGATCTCACGGTATATAGGTCAGGATCGCAGACATGCGCATACCCGTAGGGCAAGGCAAGCGCGGGTGACGTTAACGTCAGCGGAACGTGACGTCAGTCGTTACCCTGCGTGAGTTCGAGGGTCTGCGCGACCTCGTCACGGGTGTCACGCAGCTCGGCAATCGCTTGTTCCAGCTGCGCCAACTCGTCGGTCAGGTGGACAATCTGGCGATCCGCATACTCGACCCAGGTGCGCATCTGCGCCTCTGTGCCCTTCTGGTCGTAGATCAAAAGCCACTGGCGAATGTCTTCCAGGCTGAACCCCCACCGGCGTCCACGCAGGATCAGCGTCATCCGGGCAACGTCGCGCGGCGTATAGAACCGCGCGCGGCCTTCACGGACGGGGGTCAGCAGCTCAATATACTCGTAATACCGGAGGGTGCGCGGCGTGACATCGAACTTCGCGCACATCTCCTTGAACGTCAAACGGTCGTCTTGCGGCATGAGCCTCCCCTTTCGGCCCATATTTAAGCAACTTGGGCCGCGTGCCTAGGGGGCCATCTCGGCGGCAAGCGCATGTCCGCTTTCATACTCGGACGCCTCGCGCCGGGCGATGGCGGGGGTGCGGCGGATCCAGTCGTCCCCTTCAGCGCAGTCCAGCATGAAATGGGCCAGGTCGCCGTGCCGCGTGCGGATCAACCCCTCGGCGATCACGTCGGGGGTGACGGTATAGTCGCAAGTCTTATCGCCCGTCATCAGCCAGCCGGGCCGCACCGCCGTCCAGTCGGTGTCCGAAGCGCGCAACAGCCGCTCCATCTCGCCCATCTGGGTGAAGATTGGCTGCAGCGCGACCGCGGCGGCGGCCCGGAACAGCAGGGGACCGCGGTCCAGCGTCTCGACGAACGTGGCCGAGATGACGACGATCCGCCGCACGCCCGTCCGTCCCATCGCGTCGATGTAACTTCGCGTGCCATCGGTATACAGCGGCGGGGGCGACAGGGCAGTGCCCGCGTCGAGCGGCACCCCGATGCACGAGATTACCGCATCGCACCCCTCGATATGGGGCGCCAGATCGTCGGAGGTGACATCGGCCGTTCGCGCCTCGACCCCCTCGGGCAGGTCGGCACCTTCGGGCCACGCCTTTTCGATGGCGCGCACGGAATGGCCCCGCGCGACCGCCTGTTTCACGGCATGGCGTCCGGTTGCCCCGTTCGCGCCGAAGATCGCTAATGTTTTCCTCATGGCCACGGAACGACGCAGCGGCGGGCCCGTTCCCCGCAACGGCCGGGCTTGTGGCAACCGCGACGGTCGGTCACAACCGGGGCACACCGACAGGAGCCTCAAGCATGTCCGACCGCACCGCCCAGATCGCCCGGCAGTTCACCCAGGGCATCCCCCATGCGCGCGACCTGGGGATGGAGATCCGGCACCTGGAAAACGGCGTCTGCGAGATCGAGATGCCCTACGACGAAAAGCTGATCGGCGACGCGCGCACCGGGGTGATCCATGGCGGCGCGATCTCGGCGCTGATGGACACCTGCAGCGGGGCCGCGGTGATGAGCCATCCGTCGAACCCCGGCGGCACCGCGACGCTGGACCTGCGCATCGATTACATGCGCGCGGCCACCCCCGGCCAGACGATCCGGGCGCGCGCCGAATGCTATCACGTCACGCACTCGGTTGCCTTCGTGCGCGCCAGTGCCTGCGACGACCAGGAGGATCCGCCCGTCGCCACCGCCCACGGCGCCTTCACGCTGGAGCGCAAGTCATGAGCCGCCCCCGCCCCGAACCCGTGCAGGTCATCAAGCAACGCCGCGATGCGGCCCTTCAGGCGCTGGCGGGGGGCATGCCGTATATCCGCCATCTGGGCATCACGTTCGAACGCCGCGGTGACGAGCTGACGGCGATCCTGCCCTACGATGACAAGCTGATCGGCAACCCGCTGCTGCCCGCCCTGCACGGCGGCGTGACGGCGGCGTTTCTCGAGACGACGGCGGTGGTAGCCCTCGCGTGGTCGCGGCTGTGGGACCGGATCGAGAATGGCGAGATCGAGCTCGACGCCCTGACCCCCGAAACCTTGCCGCGAATGCCCAAGACGGTGGATTTCACCATTGACTATCTGCGTTCGGGGCTGCCGCGCGACGCCTATGCGCGGGCGCGGATCGTGCGCTCGGGGCGGCGCTTCGCCAGCGTGCAGGTCGAAGGCTGGCAGGACAATCGTGATCGCCTTCATGCCTCGGCCACCGGGCATTTCGTGATGCCGCGCGACTGACATGGCCGGCCCGCCGCGCCCCGTGACCCACCGCCGGGTGCTGGCGGTCGCGATGCCCATCGTGCTGTCGAATGCCACCGTGCCGATCCTGGGCGCGGTCGACACGGGCGTCGTCGGGCAACTGGGCGAGGCCGCGCCCATCGGTGCGGTCGGCATTGGCGCCGTGGTGCTGTCGGCGATCTACTGGATCTTTGGCTTCCTGCGGATGGGCACCACGGGCTTTGCCAGCCAGGCGCTGGGCCGCGACGATCTGGACGAGGGCGCGGCGATCCTGTCGCGGGGGCTGGGGATCGGGCTTCTGGGCGGGCTGGCGATCATCGTCCTGCAACTGCCGCTGTTCCGCGCGGCCTTCTGGGTCTCGCCCGCGTCGTCCGACGTCGAGTCGATGGCCCGCGCCTATATGGGCATCCGTGTCTGGTCCGCGCCCGCCCTGATCTCGATCTTTGCGATCACCGGCTGGCTGATCGCGGCGGAGCGCACGCGGGGCGTCTTCGTCATCCAGATCTGGATGAACGGCGTGAACGTCGCACTGGACCTGTGGTTCGTGCTGGGCCTCGGCTGGGGGGTGGAAGGCGTGGCACGCGCGACCTTCATCGCCGAATGGTCGGGCTTCGCGCTTGGCCTGTGGCTGTGCCGCGACGCGTTCTCGACCCCCGCCTGGCGCGATCGGGCGCGGGTGTTGGACCCGGCGAAGCTGAAGCGGTTCGCGCAGGTCAATTCCGACATCCTGATCCGGTCGATGCTGCTTCAGGCGATGGTCGTGTCGTTCCTGCTGCTGTCGTCCCGGTTCGGCGATGTGCGGCTGGCGGCGAACCAGATCCTGCTGCAATTCCTGAACATCACCGCCTACGCGATGGACGGCTTCGCCTTCGCGGCCGAGGCCATCGTGGGCAGCGCGCTGGGCCGCGGCAGGCGCGATCTGTTCCGCCGCGGCGCCATCCTGACGTCGATCTGGGGCGCGGTGACGGGGGCCGTTCTGGCGCTGGCTTTCCTGCTGGGCGGCGGCGCGATCATCGACGTGATGACCACGGCGCCCGAGGTCCGCGACGCCGCGCGCCTGTTCCTGCCCTACATGATCGCAGCCCCCATCCTGGGCTGTGCCGCGTGGATGCTGGACGGCATCTTCATCGGGGCCACCCGGACGGCCGACATGCGCAACATGATGGTGGTGTCGGCGGTCCTTTATGCCGTGTCGCTGGCGATCCTCATGCCTGCGTTCGGGGCGCACGGGCTGTGGCTGGCCTTCCTGATCGGGTTCGTGGCACGGGGCGTCACGCTGGGCCTGCGCTATCCCGCGCTGGAGCGCTCCGTCGGCTCATAGCCAGCGGTCGCGATCCTTTCCTACGGCCTGCGCGGCGGTCAGACCGTCACGGGCCAGCAGATCATCCAGCCCCCGCGCGATCCGCACCGCCAGCGACAGCCCGTCATAGACCATCGCGGTGTAAAGCTGCACCGCCGTCGCGCCTGCGCGGATCTTGGCATAGGCGTCCTCGGCCGAGCCCACGCCGCCCACGCCGATCAGCGGCAGGTCGGTCAGCGACGACAGCCGCGCCAGAACCCGCGTGCTGCGGTCGAACAGCGGCCGTCCCGACAGCCCGCCGGTCTGGTCGCGATGGGAGGACCGAAGGCCGTCGCGCCCCAGCGTGGTGTTGGTCGCGACGATCCCGGCGATCCCGGTCTCTCCGGCCACGGCCGCGATGTCGGCCAGCGCTGTGTCGTCCAGGTCGGGCGCGATCTTTAGGAAGATCGGCAGACCCCGCTTGTTCGCCGCCATCACTCCCGCCAGCAACGCTCGCAGCGCCTCGGATCCCTGCAAGTCGCGCAGCTTTTCCGTGTTGGGGGAGGAGACGTTGACCGTCGCGAAATCCATGTGGTCCGCGGCGCGGCGCAGCACTTGGGCGAAATCGGCGGCGCGGTCGGCGCTGTCCTTGTTCGCGCCCAGGTTCAGCCCCCGCGGGATCGCCGTCGGGGTGGCGGCCAGCCGGTCGGCGATGGGCCCGATGCCGTGGTTGTTGAAGCCGAACCGGTTGATCGCGGCGCGGTCCTCGGCCAGCCGGTAGAGGCGGGGGCGGGGGTTGCCCTCCTGCGGGCGGGGGGTCGCCGCGCCCACCTCGAGGAACCCGAACCCGGCGCGGGACAACGGGCGCAGAGCCTCGGCGTTCTTGTCGAACCCGGCCGCCAGTCCCAGCGGGTTGGGCAGGGCCATCCCGGCCAAGTCCACGGACAGGCGGTCGGACGTCACAGGCCCCGGCGCGGGGGCCAGCCCCGCCTTCAGCCCGCGCAGCGCCAGACCATGCGCCGTCTCGGGGTCGATCCGGCGCAGGACGGTCAGGCCCAGCCGTTCGGCAAGGCTCATTCGTCGCCCAGGGTCAGGGTGTCGACGCCGTCGCGCGGAAGTTCGGTGTGCCACACGACCTCGTCACGCTTCAGCGCGCGATAAAGGTGGGGGAACTGCGCGCCGTCGCGCGCCTCTTCCCAGCGCAGGTCGTCGCCCAGGCTGCCGGTTTCGACGGCGGCCAGGGTCAGGCCGTGCTCGCCCGGGAAATGCTTCGCCAGCGTGCCGCCCAACTGATCCTTGGTCGAGAAATGGATGAACCCGTCCTTCAGATCAACGGGTGCACCCTGCGTCTCGCCCGCCTCATCCAGTTCACGCCATTCCGCGGTCCGAAATACCTTGTAGATGCGCATACGGAATCTCCTTTTTCCGGTTGCCGCGACGATATCTAGGGCGGTCGCCCGGTCTGTCGTCGTCACGTCATGCGATGGCGCTTTGACACCCTGCGACAGACGGCGCAATCTTTCGCCAGAACGACAACAGGGAGTCACCGCATGACCATGCGATTTGCCACCGCCACCGCCGCCCTCGCGCTTTTCGCGGGTGCAGCACAGGCAGACTATTCCATCACCATCCTGCACACCAACGACTTCCATTCCCGGTTCGAACCGATCAGCGCCTACGACTCGACCTGTTCGGAAGAGGATAACGCGAATGGCGACTGCTTCGGCGGCTGGGCCCGTCTGGTCAACGCCATCGAGGACGCGCAGGAGCGTAACGACAACACGCTGCTGGTGGATGGCGGCGACCAGTTCCAGGGCACGCTGTTCTATACCTACTACAAGGGTGAACTTGCGGCCGAGATGATGAATGCGCTGGGCTATGACGGGATGACCGTCGGCAACCACGAATTCGACGACGGCCCCGAGGTCCTGCAAGGATTCGCGCAAAGCATCGAATTCCCGATCCTGATGTCCAATGCCGACGTCTCGAACGAGCCGCTGCTGGACGGCGTGATCGAGAAATCCACCGTGATCGAGAAGAACGGCGAGCGGATCGGCCTGATCGGCCTGACGCCGCAGGATACCGACGAGCTGGCCAGCCCCGGCCCCAACGTCACCTTCAGCGATCCCGTCGCCGCCGTACAGGCCGAGGTCGACCGCCTGACCGAAGAGGGCGTGAACAAGATCGTGGTCCTGTCGCACTCGTCCTACCGGGTCGACCAGCGCGTGGCCGAGGAAACGACCGGCGTGGACGTGATCGTCGGCGGCCACTCGAACACGCTTCTGGGTGACATGGAGGGGGCGGAAGGTCCTTATCCGACCATGGTGGGCGACACCGCCATCGTGCAGGCCTATGCCTATGGCAAGTACCTGGGTGAGCTGAACGTGACCTTCGACGACGAGGGCAACGTGACCGAAGCGTCGGGCGCGCCGATCCTGATCGATGCCAGCATCGAGGAAGACATCGATGTCGTCAGCCGCATCCAGGAGGCCGCCGCCCCCCTGAACGAGATCCGCAACGAGGTGGTCGCCGAGACGTCGTCCGAGATCGTGGGCGTGCGCGAGGATTGCCGGGCGCGGGAATGCGCCATGGGCAACCTGATCGCCGACGCGATGCTGGCCCGCACCCAAGACCAGGGCATCGACGTGGCGATCCAGAATAGCGGCGGCATCCGCGCGTCGATCGACGCGGGCGAGGTCACGATGGGCGAGGTTCTGACGGTGCTGCCGTTCCAGAACACGCTGTCGACGTTCCAGGTCACCGGTGCCACGCTGGTCGAGGCGCTGGAAAACGGCGTCAGCCAGTACGAGGAAGGCGCCGGCCGCTTCCCGCAGGTCGCAGGCATGAGCTTCACGGTCGACCCCTCGGCCGAAGCGGGCAGCCGCGTGTCCGACGTGATGATCGACGGCGAACCCGTGGATCCCGAGGCGACGTATGGCGTGGTCTCCAACAACTATGTCCGCAACGGCGGCGATGGCTATTCGATGTTCGTCGATGCCGAGAATGCGTATGATTTCGGCCCCGATCTGGCCGATGTCACCGCGGAATTTCTGGCGGAGCAGGGCCCGTACGAGCCCTATACCGACGGCCGGATCACCGTGACGGAGTGATTCCGCCACGCACCTTTCGCGTCTGAGCGACGCGCGTCGACGCCGGGCAGGGGACTGTCCGGCGTCTTTTTGTGGAAGAGGAGGGACTTTCATGGACCATGCCATCATCTTCGACTGCGAGTTCCTGACGGCCCCGGGCGCACCGCAGCGCTTCTGGTGCGGACCGCGCGATCCCGATCCGGTCATCGCGCAGATCGGACTGGTGAAACTTGGGCTTGAGGGCGATTTTGCCATGGGCGAGACGCTGCGGACACATGTCGTGCCTAGGAACCGCAATGGCGACCGCCAGCCTCTGGACCCGCTGTTCATTCGGCTGACCGGGATCACCGAGGCCGATATCGACGCAGGTCTGCAGCTGGCCGATGCGCTGGAACAGGTTCGGGCCTTCGCCGATGGCGCGCGGCTCTGGTCCTGGGGAAAGGACGAGTTCAACGCGGTCGCGATCAGCTGCTACGTGGAAGGGATCGCGCCGCCTCTGCCGATCAAGATGTTCGCGAATGCCTGCGACCTGCTTCTGAGCGCGGGCATGCCCTACGAGGACCTGATCAAGACCCGCAGCAATACGCTGGCAGGCTATTACGGGCTGGACCAGTCGCAGTTCCAGGGCCACGACGCCCTTGGCGACGCGCTGTCGGTGGCGTCGGTGTTGCAACATCTGTTGCGGGACGGCGCGCTGGATCCCGCGGCGTTTGGGGCCTAGCGGGCTGGGGCCTCGGGCCTGGTCCGGCGGCCTGTCACCACGGGCGCTTGCGGCACCGATAAAGGGCGTCGTGATATCGCGCGCGCGACTCGCCGCCGATGACGCCGCCGACCACGTCGATCCGGCCGCGGCCGCGCGGGGCGATACTGAATTCGGCCGGCGCTTCATCGAAGACGCGACGGGCGACTATGTCGATGAGAGTCGCGTCGCCAGCGACGCTGAGAATCTCGTAGACGGTGCCTTCGGCCATGATGCGATAGGGGGTCAGATGCCATGCCCCGAGCGTCCCGATGCAGGTTCCGTTCGCCGCCGCGCGCCAGAGGCCGGTCGACGATCGCTCATACGCGATGCGTGCTGCGCCTGGCGCCCCTGGGGTCAAGACGGTGATCTGCGGATCGGTACCTGCCGACCGCGTACCGTTCGGAACGGGTGCAACGGGGCGCGAGTCAGTCGGGCACGCAACGCCGGAGAGAGGTCCGCACAACCCCCCGGCTTCGGCCGACAGAGCGGCGCACACAAGCACGAGGGTAAGCACCATCGCCTCGACGGAACGGAACATGAAAACGCCTTTCGCAACCTTCCCGCCATTCTGGGCAGGAAAGGTTGCTGAAAGGTTAGGGACGGTCAGCAGGGGTTCAGCGTCACGTCGATCTGGTCCCCCGATCCGGCGATCGCGCCTGAAACACGGGTGCCCGGACCTTCGGGACGCACGGTGAAGGTGGTCGGCGCACCATCCGCGGCCAAGGCCTGTACGCCGATCCGCTCGCCCTCTCCCGAGAAGTTCACCACGTCATAGCTGGTGCCGCCTCCGGTGATCCGGTTGCCCGAAAGCTCCCAGTCGCAGGCGCCCGAGGGGCCCTGATAGAACCCGGCGAAGCGCGTCTCGAACATTTGTTCGGCCTGCTCGGCAGGGTCGAGGGAGGGATCGGGTTCGGGGGCCAGCACGGGGTCGGGGCTGCTGATGACGGGCTCAGGCTCGCCCAGGGCGTCCCGAAGCTCGTCCGTCGAGGGACCTTCCTGATCCAGGGGCTGGCTAGTGATGACGTCGTCCTGCCGTTGCCGCTCTGGGGTGAAGGCGGCATTGCACGGGCGCAGGTTGGCATAGATGCCGCTTCCCGACACCTCGATCCCGCCGCCGGTGTCCTGCATCGACAAGGGCAGGCGTTCGCCCGTCGCGCGCGACACCAGATCGACCCGGATCGCGCCCGCGCCGCCGCCGATGCCCAGGATGTCGAGGGCGGTCGTGCCCGCGACCACGGCCTCGGGGCCGAAGTTCCAGGTGTCGATGGGACGGTCGCAATTCTTGCCGGGCTCGGCCCAGGTGCCCAGGAAGCTTTGATAGGTGGATCGGGCCGCGGCGAGAGGGTCCTGCGCAAAGGCAGGTCCCGTGGCCAGGGCGAGGAGGAGGGCGAGGGAAAGCGGTTTCATCGGCATCTCTGCGAGTAAGGTGTGCTGATGTGCATATAGGTGCGCGGGGCGCACATCATCCCCCTCGGGGTCACGGACGTGTCAGCCGGTGACCAGGTCGTCGATCAGCACGGCTGTCTGGGGCGTGGTCGCCCGCGCACTGCCGGCGGGCACGAAGCTGCCCTTGTCCTCGACCACGGCCTTGCTGGTCGCAATGCGCAGGATCGCGAAGGCGATGATCAGAACATGCGCCGCAGCGGTGACGACGAAGAGCGCGCGGGCGGCATATTCGGTCATCCCGTAGCCCGCGATCAACGGACCAACGGTCGAGCCCAGCCCGAAGACCAGCAGCAGTCCGCCCGAAACCCGGATCGACCCACCTTCGCCCGCATGGTCGTTCGCATGGGCCACGATGATGGGGTACATGGCGAAGATCGACCCACCCAAGGCTGCCGCCAGCACGAGGTTCGCGCCCGGGTCCTGCGGCTGGAGGAAGAAGAACGCGCCATCCGCCGCCAGCGCCAGCGCGGCCACGCCCACCAGAACGCGCCTGCGGTCCAGCCTGTCCGACAGGATCCCCACGGGGATCTGCGCGATCGCCCCCGCCAGGATCGGGACCGAGGTGAAGATGGCGATTGTCGTCAGCGACAGGCCAATTCGGTCGGCGAAGACCGGTGCCATCGCCCCAAAGGCCGAGTTCGACATCCCCACGAAGAACACGGCGAACACCGCCACCGGAGAGTTCCGCCAAAGCCCGGGAAGATCCAGCCGCACCCGAACCAGCGCTGGTGGGTTGGCCGAGGTCGAGATCGCCGTCGGCACCAGGGCGAACGCATAGAAGATGCCCGCCGCCGCGAACAGGACGAACCCGCCCGGGTCCCCAACCGTCAGCATCAGTTGCCCCGCGGTTGAAGCCGTCAGGTTCACCATCGTGTAGATGCCGAAAACCCGCCCCCTGGTCGAAGGCGGCGACTTGTCGGCCAGCCAGCTTTCCACGATCATCGCAGCCCCCGCGAAGGCAAAGCCGCAAACCGCGCGCAGGGCGATCCACGCCCAGGGCGTGACCGCGATTGCGCTGGCCAGAACGGTGATCCCCGCCAGCGCCGCCAGGGCAGAGAACGCGCGGATATGGCCCACGCGGGACACGAGGCTGGCGGTCATGACGCAGCCCGCGACGTATCCCAACGCCCAGCCGGTTCCCAAAAGACCCAGCGACAGGGCGGTAAACCCCTCGATCCCACCGCGGATGGGCAGCAGCAATCCGTTGATCCCGCCCGCGAACAACAGGCAGGCCGAGCCTAGAAGGAGGGCGCTGACGGGGATAAGCTGGCGAAGCATGGAGGTGGACCGCGTAGAAGGGGGTGAGAACCAGCCACGCGCTTAGGCGCAGCGCGACCGGCGATCAACGGAAAGATTGCGGCCCCGGATGGTCGGCGTAAACTGGCCGACCATGTGCGGACGTTTCGCGATTACCCTGCCACCCGATGCGATGGCGCAGCTGTTCTCGGCCTTGCCGGCGAACGATCTGCCGCCCGTGCCGAACTACAACGTCTGCCCCACGGACCCCGTCCACGCCATCCTGGTCGAGGGCGAGCGGCGCTTGCAAAGCCTGCGCTGGGGGTTCCTGCCGCATTGGGCCAAATCGCCGACCGACGGTCCGCCGCTGATCAATGCGCGGGCCGAGACTGTGGCCGAGAAGCCCGCGTTCCGCGATGCGATCCGGGCGCGCCGCTGCCTGATTCCGGCAGACGGGTATTTTGAGTGGACCAAGGATGCCGAGGGCAATCGCCTCCCGTGGTTCATCCGCCCCGAGCATGAAGGGCCATTCGCCTTCGCGGGCCTGTGGCAGGACTGGGAGCGTGACGGTCAGGCCATCCGCGCCTGTGCCATCGTCACCTGTGCCGCCGTCGGGGCGCCGGAGGCCTTGCACCACCGGATGCCGGTGGTCGTGAAACCGCAGGACTGGGCGCTTTGGTTGGGAGAAGAGGGCAAGGGGGCTGCCCGACTGATGCAGCCGACCGAAACGGTGACATGGCATCGGGTCGGACGGGACGTGAACTCGAACCGCAGCGAGGGCGCGGGTCTGATCGCCCCCGTCTGACGAAAAAGGCCGCGCACAAAGGCGCGGCCAGTCTTTCAGGGAGAAACCGTCGGGCCACCGCGCCCGGCGATTATGTGAATTTACACGTCCGCCCCCCCTTCAGCAAATATGACCTTCGTCCGGGGGATACACGCGTACGGTTGTGTTGCCGATCGGCACCGCCGTGTAACGTGCAATGCCGGGAAAGACCGGATTGAGAAGGTTATAGAGGCGTTTTGTCCTGGGCCCCTCTGGGTCCAGCGTTCGGCAACACACGAACTCTTCGACCAGACCGCCCTGCTGTTCATAGCCGAAGTCCGAGAAGACAGCATCTTCGGGCAGGTCGAACAGGTAGGGATCGATCCCCGGCCCGTGCTCTCCCGCGGCCTTGAACGGGGAATAGCCGGTGCGCGCGCGGTTTTGCCATTGCCACACATGGGTCAGTTCGTGGGCCAGCAGCATGGCGTCATAAAGGTTCATCGCCTGCGGATATTCCGCCATATAATCATCAAGATAGAAGGGCCTTGCGAAGAAGGCCCGGTTGAACAGGACCGTCGCTGCGACGCGCGTCTCGATCGGGCCGATCTCGGGCGGGCGGATGCGTTCGCGGCACGTCAGGGGCGGTCGGGGATCGCGGATCTGGCGGAACTGGTAAAGGGGATTGCGTCCGACGATGCGGACCCGCGTGACGTCAAGGGTGGGGCCGTGAACGGTGGCGGCGAAGGCCCGCTCGGCCTGTGTCAGGGGGCGGGCGGCGCAGGCCGAAAGCAGCAGCAGAAGTAGGGGAAGGAGGCGCCTCATTTCGGGCAGTTTGGGGGCGCACGGTCGCGTGCAACGGAGTGTTCATTCTTTTTCGACCAGGATGCGCGGAACATCGCCTATGATGGTCCGGGCGGTGTAGGGGTCGCCGATTCGGGGGATTTGTTGAATGATCAGAACACTTTTCGGGGCGTTGGCGCTTGTTCTGTGCGCCGGCGCGGCGACGGCCCAAGCGGTCGACGTGCGGGTCGATCTGTCGGACCAGCGGATGACGGTGATGCGCTGGGGGAAGGTCGTGGCGACCTGGCCGGTGTCGACGGCGCGATCGGGCAAGGTGACTCCGACCGGCACCTACGGTCCGCAATTCATGAAAAAGCGCCACTATTCAAGCCTTTACAACAACGCTCCGATGCCGTGGTCGATCTTCTATTCCGGGAATTATGCGATCCATGGGACCAACGCGATCTCGAGACTGGGTCGGCCGGCGAGCGCGGGGTGCGTACGGCTGCACCCGGATAACGCGCAGCGGTTGTTCGGCTGGGTGCAGGAGGCGGGGATGAAGAACACGCGGATTCGCGTGGTTCGTTAACGCGCGATCCCGCCGGACATCCGTCCTGCCTGCGTCGGACAGGGGCCGGACAACTGTCTGGCCTGCGCCGGGCACTTGTCCCGCACGTGTCGGGCGGGTGTCGGGCATCCGTCGGGACAGGGCACAGCCGGTCCCGATGGTGACCACGGCGCACGGTGCGGGGAACCTTGGTTCACCTTTCGCGCTGACCGGGCATGGACACCCAAGCCAACACCCCCGACCGCGCGCGCATCCCGTGGGACGCCCACATCTTCGGATGGGGCCCAATTCTGCCCTTCCTGGTGGCGCTGCTGGTCGTGTGGCTGGGTCCCGACCGGATGGATGCCGTGGCGCTGCGGGGGGCGACACTGTGGGGGGCATGCATCGTGATCTTCGCGGCGGGCGTGCGGCGGGGATTTTCCTTTGCGCTGCATTCGGGGCCGAAACCCCACGTGCTGGCCGAGATGACGGGCCTGTTCGGCGCGGCGGCGTTGAGTCTTGTGCTGGTCCCGCCGCTGGGGGCGGTTCTGCTGGCGCTGGCCTTCGCGGCGCTGGCCGTTCTGGACCCGCTGGCGGCAAGGCGGGGCGAGGCGCCGCGCTGGTTCGCGCGGCTGCGCCCGGTGCAGATGGCGATCCCGGCAGTGTGCCTCGTGGGGTTGGCTGTGATGTAGGGCTTGGTGTGAATGGTGGGTTTCACCCACCCTACGTTCACCGAATGTAAGTAGGGTGCGGCGTAAGGCGGCGGAATGCCGAACTATCGCCGCAGATGGGTGCCTGGGGGCACGTATTTCTTCACTGTGAACCTGGCGCAGAGGGGAGACGACCTTCTGACGCGCCGGATCGCGGATCTGCGCGGGGCCTACGGCGCGGTGCAGGCGCAGATGCCGTTCCGCACGCGGGGCATCGTGATCCTGCCCGACCATATCCACGCGGTCTGGACCCTGCCCGAGGGGGACGTGGCGTTCCCCGAAAGGTGGCGGCGCATAAAGTCCCTGTTCAGCCAGTCCGTTGCAGAGACCCGCCCGCGAACCTATAGCAAGGCCCGGAAGGGTGAGGTCGGGATCTGGCAGCGCCGATATTGGGAGAACGTGGTCGAGGACGACACCCGCCTGTCGACCGCATTATGGTACATCCGCGAAAACCCCGTACGCCATGGGTATGTGGATCGCCCCGAGGATTGGCCGTTTTCCCGGTCGGAGGCCCCGTAGGGTGGGTGAAACCCACCGATCATGGGACGGAAGGGGTGGATCCGGGTGGATCGGCGGTGGTGACCAGGAATGGTGGGTTTCACCCACCCTACGGCGAAAAGGTCGACCGCGGCCGCGCCTTTCTGGAGGCGGTGCGTCAGGACCGCTTCCCCGAGGTCGAGGACTTGGGGAAGCGGACGGGTTTATGGGAAGGGTAGGATCCGACGACCTTACAGCTTGCGGTATCATATGAAGCCTGTTGGTCTGCAAGGTAAAGTGCTGGGACCGCAGCTTCATCACTAAGGACAAAGTAAATGCCGGACAGAACGAAGTGCGAAGCGACCCTAGGGGCGGATCTGGGGGGGTTATACTTTAGTCTGTACGAGTCGTTTGTCGTGATGGGCTTGGAGTGGCGAGTTTTTTCGGAGTGGTTTCGTGCGGCTCCAGAAAGAGTTGATTTACTCAACGAGGTGTCCGGAACGACCGCTCTAGTAATTCAAAACGCGCTCAGAGAGCGGACCGCGATTAAACTATCTCGTTTGACGGATCGGTCATCTCAAGGCCGTAATCGAAATGCCTCGTTGGCGGCGCTTCGTAATTATGAAGTCACAGAAAACGACGCCATCTTGCAGCAAAATGTTTTAAATGCGCAAGAGAAGGCATCAAATATTCGAAGGATCAGGAGCAAACGGCTAGTGCACGCCGACCATAGAGAGACGCTCTTTCCGAGCGACGATCTTGGGGCGTCTTACGCTGATTTTGATGCTGCAATAAAGGCCTCTGGTGCTGTCCTACAGCACTTTTCGAACGTATATCTTGATGCTCATGTTTCTTTCGATATGGTCTCTTCGTTCAAAGACGATGAGGTGAGTTTCCTGAAAGTAATTTATTTAGGTCTTATCAAGCGGGACGAAATATCCTCGGAATTACGCGAGATAAAAAATGTAGCCGACTACGAGCGTGAAATTGATCGAGTTCCAGATTATCTCCGTCGACGTTTTTTTGTCGATATGTTGTCCTAGACATCCAACTCCTCCACGAACTTCGCGTTCTGCGAAATATACTCGAAGCGAAGCTCGGGCTTCTTGCCCATCAGCCGCTCGACCAGTTCGCCCGTCTCGGCCTGTTCGTCGATCCGAACGCGGATCAGCTTGCGGGTGGCGGGGTTCATCGTCGTCTCTTTCAGGTCCTTGGCGTCCATCTCTCCCAAACCCTTGAAGCGGCTGACGTCGATCTTGCCCTTGCCGCCGAGGCCCTTCTTGTACAGCGCGTCCTTCTCGGCCTCGTCCAGGCAATAGGCGCGGTGGGCGCCCTGGGTCAGGCGGAACAGCGGCGGGCATGCGAGGTAGAGGTGGCCCGCGTCGATCATCGGCTTCATCTGGGTGTAGAAGAACGTCATCAGAAGCGAGGCGATATGGGCGCCGTCCACGTCGGCGTCGGTCATGATGATGATCTTGTCGTAGCGCAGGTCGTCGAGCACGAATTTCGAGCCCATGCCGACCCCAAGCGCCTGACAGAGGTCGCTGATTTCCTGGTTCGAGCCGAGTTTCGAGGACGCGGCGCCCAGCACGTTCAGGATCTTGCCACGCAGGGGCAGGAGGGCCTGCGTCTCGCGTTTGCGGGCCATCTTGGCCGAGCCGCCGGCGCTGTCGCCCTCGACGATGAAAAGCTCGGTCCCGTCGCGGGTCTTGACGGTGCAGTCCACCAACTTGCCGGGCAGGCGCAGCTTTTTCGTGGCGGACTTGCGCTGGGTCTCCTTCTCGGCCCGGCGGCGCAGGCGTTCCTCGGCGCGCAAGACGAGGTAGTCGAGGATCGCGGTCGCGGCCTTGGTGTCGGCGGCAAGCCAGGTGTCGAAGCGGTCGCGGATGGCGTTTTCCACGAGGCGCTGGGCGGCGTTGGTCGCCAGCCGGTCCTTGGTCTGGCCGACGAACTCGGGCTCGGCGATGAAGCACGAGACCAGCGCGCAGCCGCCCGCGGTCAGATCCTCGCGCGTGATGTTGGCGGCCTTCTTGTTGCTGACACGCTCGCCATGGGCGCGGATACCCTTGAGGATCGCGGCCCAGAAGCCAGCCTCGTGGGTGCCGCCCTCGGGCGTGGGGACCGTGTTGCAGTAGGACTGGATGAAGCCGTCGCGGGCAGGGGTCCAGTTGATCGCCCATTCGGCCTTGCCGGGCGCGTCCTTGAACTCGACCGAGCCGGCGAAGGGGGTGTCGGCATAGGTGGCCGCGGTGCCCAGCGTTTCCTTGAGATAGTCGGCAAGACCACCGGGGAAGTGGAAGGTGGCTTCGGTAGGCGTCTCGCCGTCGTCGATGGCGGATTTCCAGCGGATCTCGACGCCCGAGAACAGGTAGGCCTTGGACCGGACCAGCTTGTGAATGCGGGCGGGTTTCAGCTTGAGGGTGCCGAAGATCTGGCCGTCCGGGTGGAAGGTCACGCTGGTGCCGCGGCGGTTGGGGGCCGCTCCAGCGGGCGCGACAGGGCCTTGGGGGATGCCGCGCGAGAACTCCTGCGCCATGATCTGACGGTCGCGCGCGACCTCGACCCGGACGTGGTCCGACAGCGCGTTGACGACCGAGATGCCGACGCCGTGCAGGCCGCCGCTTGTCTGGTAGGCCTTGCCGGAGAACTTTCCGCCCGCGTGGAGCGTGCAGAGGATGACCTCCAAAGCGCTTTTGCCCGGGAACTTGGGGTGCGGATCGGTGGGGATGCCGCGCCCGTTGTCGCGGATCGTGCACGAGCCGTCGGCGTGCAGCTCGACCTCGATCCGGTTGGCGTGGCCGGCGACGGCCTCGTCCATGGAGTTGTCGAGGACTTCGGCCACCAGATGGTGCAACGCGCGTTCATCCGTGCCGCCGATATACATGCCGGGGCGCTTGCGGACAGGCTCCAACCCTTCCAGCACCTCGATGGAGGAAGCGTCGTAATCTTGCCCGCCTGTGGGGGTCAGAAGGTCATCGGCCATGCTGCTCGGGCTCCGGATTCTGGTTGGGGGCCGAGTTTGGCAGGCGCGGGGGTTCGGGGCAAGCGTCGGAGAGGGGACGGCGGCATGGGACCAGCCGCCGAAATGCGGCAATCCGTTCACGTTTTGGACAGGATTTGCGTGCATCCTTGAGGGTATGGAGCAGGTTCGGATCAAGGACGGCGCCCCCCCTGGCGGGCAAAGGCGGTTTCGCGTGGTTTCGGCCCGGCGGGAGACGATGGCGTTGTTGCACCCCGGCGCACGCCCCCCGCCCCTGACCGCCGAGGACGCGCGAAGCTTCATGGGGCGTACGGAAGCGACCTCGGAGGCGGGCCGGACGAAGAGGCTTCCGCGCTGGTGGGCGGGCGCGGAGCGGCGCGGGACAGGCGCGCGGCCATGGCTGGCCCGAATGTGGCGAGACGCCCGAGGCCGGGTCGAAGCGGCGACGGCTTGGCTGGGCCGATGGAGGCCGGGGGCCGGCGGGACCAGTTTGCGGTGACTGGGCCTTGCCGTGCGGGTTTGAGGCTGCGGTCGGCGGTGCGGAGAGCGGGTGGACCGGCGACCTCGTGCGTGACCGGGTGCCACGGGAGTGCGTTGGGACAAGCGGTTCCCGGTGCTTGCCATGGGCGCGGGGCCTGTGTGTGGGCCGCGGGTGGGATGTGGATGGCGGTGCTGCGTGTGAAGTCGCAGAACGCGGCGGCTGAGGGACCCGTGATGAAGCGCGTGGTGGAGAGGGCAGGATCCGGGGTGGAGCGCGTCTTCGCGATCGGGTGACGGCAGAACACGAGGTGGAGCGCGGCTTCGCGATCAGGCGGGAGCAGACTCGGCCGCCGTCGGTTCATGCCGGGACTGACGGAGAGAGGTTGGGGGCGTCGAAGCCGGGAGGAAGATTGGGGAGGCCGCTGGGTCGACGCAGAGCCGTGGGTGATGCTCCGAAATCCTGAGGACGGTCCGGCCGTTCCGGGTCAATCACGGCCGCAGTACGTCGGCGCAGGCCACGATGACCAAGGCGAGGAGGCCGATCAGCGCAAGCCCAACGGTCAGCGATGTGGCCCCGGCGATCCAGCCGATCAGCACAGGCCCCAGAAGCGCACCGCCGTAGCCCAGCGTCGCGACGCCCGCGATGGCGCGGCCGGGGGGGACCACCGGATCGGATGCCGCGCGGGTGACGGCGAGGGGGAAGATCAGCGCATAGCCCAGCCCCATCAGGACGAACCCCGGCAGCGCGGGCAGCACGCCCGGCGCCGCCACCACGACCCCGACACCGAGGGCCGCCGAAATGCCCGACAACCGGGCCGCACGGACCTTGCCCAGCGCCACGATGACCCGGTCACCGTAGAGGCGCATGACCACCATCGTGATCGAGAAGGCCGCGAAACCCAATGCGGCCGATGCCTCGGTCGTGCCGGGCATACCGGTCAGGTACACCGCGCTCCAGTCCGCGACGCCGCCTTCGCCCACGGCAGACGCAAAGGCCATGATCCCCACCAGAAGGAGCGGTCCGCGGGGCAGGGAAAAGGCGGGTCCATCCTCGGACAGGTGGGACGTCCAGGGCACGCGCGCCAGCCGGGCGGTGGCCAGCGCGCCCAACACCGCCAATACGGGAAAAAGCAGTCCGGGGCCGATGCCGCCCCAGGCCGCGCCGGCCGCGACGCCTGCCCCGAGGAACGCCCCCAGCGAATAGGCGGCGTGGAAGGTCGACATGATCGGCGCTGGATAGGTCGCCTCGACCTCGGCCCCCCAGCCGTTCATCGCAACATCCATCGCGCCATAGGTGGCGCCCCACACGGCAAGCGCCAAGGCAAGCAGCGGGACCGTCGGTGCAAGAGGCAGGACCGCGAAGGCCAGCGGATAGAGGACCAGCAGCGCCTTGGTCACCCGCGCCGCGCCCAACTTGTCCGAAAGACGCCCTGCCAGCGGAAAGGCCACGATGGCCCCGCCCGCGATGCACAGCAAAAGCAACCCGAGCTGGTCATGGGACAGCGCGAAGCGGTCGACGAAGACGGGAATCCGCGCGGCCCACACGCCGAACAGGGCGCCGTTCAGGGCGAATACGGCGGTGACGGCGATGCGGGCAGGGCGTGTTTCGATCATGCGGCCCCAGATCGCGCCGCGCGGCGCGAATGGCAAATGACGAATTGTGTCCCCGTCTTTCCAGCCCGACGATCCCGTGGTTTCCGTTGCCCTTCCGCGGCCTAGCTTGGGGCGGACGGACAAGCACGGGAGACGAGGAATGCGCGTTCTATTCACCGGCGGCAGCGGCAAGGCGGGGCGGCACGTCGTCCCCTTTCTGATCGAACAGGGGCACGAGGTGGTCAATTTCGACCTGACCCCTCTGGACGTGCCGGGCGTGAAGAACCTGATCGGTGACGTGACCGCGCCGGGCGACGTGTGGGGTGCACTGACCCAGCCCGCCGATTTCGACGAACTGGAGGGCGGCGACGGGGTGAAGCCATACGATGCAGTCGTCCATTTCGCCGCGATCCCGAGGATCATGATCAAGCCCGATCACGAGACATTCCGGGTCAACACCATGGGCACCTATACCGTGATCGAGGCGGCGCTGGGCGTCGGCATCCGCAAGGTGATTTTCGCCAGCAGCGAGACGACCTATGGCATCTGTTTCGCCGATGGCGAGCGCAAGCCCGAATACATCCCCGTGGACGAAGAGCACCCGGTCGTGCCTGGCGACAGTTACGCCATGTCGAAGGTCGCCAACGAGGTCACGGCACGGTCGTTCCAGCAGCGCTCGAAGGCGGATATCTACGGCCTGCGGATCAACAACGTGATGGAGCCGCACGAGTACAAGGAGAAGTTTCCCTTTGCCGATGCGGCCGAACGCCGGCGCAACATCTTCGCCTATATCGACGCGCGCGACTTGGGCCACATGGTGGACTTGTGCCTGAAGACCGACGGGCTGGGCTTCGAGGTGTTCAACGTCGCCAACCCCGAGCCCAGCGTCGACCTGACCAGCGGCGAGATCACGGCGCGGTTCTACCAAGGCGTGCCCCAAAAGCGCGAGATGGCCCAGGACGAGACGTTCTACAGCATCGAGAAGGCGCAGCGGATGCTGGGCTTCGCGCCCAAGGTGAGGTGGCGCGACGAGGTCTAGGCCTCTGCCGCGCGCTTTTCTTCGACCGTGGCATCGGCCGAGCCGAGGAAGCTGCCCAAGGTCTTCAGGCCGTCCACGTTGTCGCAGATCACCTTGACGATCACCAGGAACGGCACCGCCATCAGCGCCCCCGCGATCCCCCACAGCCACCCCCAGAAGACGACCGTCAGAAAGACCGAGACGGTGTTGAGCTTCAGGCTGCGGCCCAGGATCGTGGGGGTGACGAACTGCCCCTCGATCGTGGTCGCGATGAGGTAGAGCGCGGGCGCCAGAAGGGCCTGGCCCAGAGGCTCTACCGTGACGACGGAATAGAGCGCGACCAGAACGCCCCCTGCCACCGCGCCCAGGAAAGGCAGGAAGTTGAAGATGAAGGCCACGACGCCCCAGATGAACGCATTTGGAAGGCCGATGGACCACAAGAGCGCGAAGACGACCAGCCCCAGGCCCGCGTTGATCAGCGTGATCGTGAAGAGATAGCGCGAGATCGCCCGTTCCACCCCGTAGACGATCTTCAGCGCGCGCTTCTTCTCGGACAGGCGGGGATAGGCCTCGACCAGCTTGACGTAGAACAGCTCTCCCGAGGCCAGGACGAACAGCGCGAGGATCAGCGCGACCGACAGCGTCGTCCCGATGGCCGCGGCATAGCTGGCGGCCGAGTTCAGCAGTCCCGGTTGGGCCAGTTCCACCTGCATTGTGCCTTCGTCCTGGTTCGCAATCTCCTCGACCTGGTCCGAGGCTTCCTTGACCTTTTCGACCGACTCGAAGACGCCCCGCAGCTTTTCCTGGAACTGGGCGCCCATCTCGGGGGCGGTCTCTATCCAGGTCGAGACCGGGCCGCTCATGGCATAGCCCGCGGCCGACAGGCTGGCGGCCAGCGTCAGGATCATCGCGATCGCCATCAGCGGGGGCGGGATGCCGCGCCGCTCGGCCCAGCGGATGACCGGCGACAGAGTCAGCGCTAGCATCAACCCCAGGATCACCGGAAGCAGGACGTCGCGCGCGAAGAAGCAGGCCAGCCCCAGCGCAAGCAACAACAGACCGGCCAGAATTGTCCTGATCCGCTTGAGTTCGACAAGCTCGGGCAAGGGAGTGTCGGACGAGGGCCGTTCAGAAGGCGTTGTCATGGCAGATGTCCCGCGAGGCCTCAGACAATGCGGCCGGGGCGTGCCGGTTCCGTGCCGCAGGGGAAAGGGGGGAACAATTTCCCGCAAAATGCCCCGGTTCGGTCAGACGGTCGCCCGAAGCGGGTTGGAACAGGTGGGACCTGTAGGACTATGAGGGCGCGAACGGATGACGGGAACATGGATGCGGGGGCTGATGGCGACCTGCGTGGCGATCGGACTGGCGGGTTGCGGAACGACCTACGAACTTCCGAAAGTCAACGACGAGGCCAGCACCATGGCGGCGGCGATGTTCACGCAGGCGCGTGCGACACCCCCCGGTGCCACTGTAACGCCCGAGGCGGCCGCGGCACGGTTCCGGCGCGTGGTGGCCCGGGTGAAACCGGCCGCCGTCGCGTTCTGTCGCAGCGAAGCGGGGGACCGTCCCGCCAAGGTCTGCGACCTGCCTGTGGTAATCGACCCCAGCGTCGGCGAGGCAAACGCCTACCAGACCCGCGACCGGCAGGGCGCGCCGTTCATCGGCATCACGGTACCCATGCTTCTGCAGGTGGGCAACGACGACGAGCTGGCTTTCATGATCGCGCACGAGTTCGGCCACCACATCGCGGACCATATCGAGAAGGGAGAGCGGCAGGCGCTGGCAGGCGCGCTGATCCTGGGGGCCCTGACGGCCACCAGCCAGGCCTATGCGAACCAAGCCAATCCCGGCCGCTACACCGGCGCCGACCAGGCTGATCTTCAGCGCAGTATTGGGTTGGGGGCTGCGGTCGGGCAGCGCGCCTACAGCCAAACCTACGAGTTGGAGAGCGACGTCATCGCGGCCCATATCGCGCGGATGTCCGGATACGATGCGGTGAACGGGGCCCGCTTCTTCGCCCGCCCGGCTGGGGCGCGCACGCAGGCAGGCACCCTGTCGTTCTGGGGTACCCACCCGCCAAATTCGCAAAGGCTTGCTACCGTGATCGCGGCAACCCGCGCGGCAGATGCGGGGCAGGGGCTGAACCGGGCGGAGTAGGGGTGCGTCAGCGCGCCGGCCCGATCACTCGGGCCGCGATTGCGGAAAGACCCCCGAAAGCGCGCGCCCGATCAGACGATGCACCTGCGGTTTCGGCACGGCCGCGAAGGGCAGGGGACGGCAGACCTCCATCGCGGCCACACCGACACGGGCGGTCAGGGCGCCGTTCACAATCCCCTCGCCGAAGCGTCGGCTGACGCGGGCCAGGACCGACCCGCCGGCGACCGAACTGATCAGGTCGTCGCCCACCGCCACGGCCCCAGTGGCGACCAGATGGGTGAAGACCGCCCGCGTCAGACGCCAGGCCCCCAGCGTGCCCGATCGGCCGCCATAGATCTCGGCGATGCGGCGGATCATCCGCAGGTTCGACACCAGCGCTGCCGCGACATCGGCTAGCGCCAGCGGCACCACGGCGGTCACCGCGGCGACCTGGCGCGCGGCGGCCTCGACCTCGGCCCGGGCGGCCATGTCGAGGGGCCCCAGAAGCTCGCGCTCGGCCAAGCCCAGAAGCGCGTCGGCATCGAAGAGGTCGGGCTGCCGTTCAGCAAACCGCGCGCGCTGCCAGTCCAGCGCGGCGCGATCCTGGTACAGCGTCATCAGCCGGCCGGACACGTCGCGCGCGGCCTTCAGGTCGTTCTCGGCCGCGGCGCGCGCCGCCTCGAGCTGGATCGCGCCCACCCGCTTCAGCCGCGCCAACGCGCGCAGCTCGCGCATCACCAGCCCCAGCGAGGTAACGATGACCCCTGCCACCAGCACCGTCGCGATCCATCCCAGCACGACCGACCGGGCCAGCATCGCATCGATCGCGGCCCATGTGGCGACCGACAGCATGAACAGGACGAACGCCCCCAGCATCCGCCAGAACCACGCCCCCAGCGCGGATCGGGGGCGCGAGGCCAGTGCCGCCATGGTGCGCATCGCCTGCCCAGTGGGCGCGGGATCGGCGTCGGGGACGGGCGGTGCCTCGGCGGGCGAGGGGCTCGCGCGCGTGTCGTCGTCTTCCTCGATCAGGACGGGACGGCGTGCCATGTCATTTCACCCTTGTGGAAATACCCAAATCCCGCCGCTCTCAAAGTCGATCCCCGATCAGGAACTCGGCGGCACGGTCCAGACGGATATGGGGCGGCCCCTCCCCGGTTTTGAGGGTGCCGCCCTGGGGCAGGAAAGTCATCGCGCCGTAATCCCCGTCCAACCAGGCTTCGGCCCCGCGGCGGCCTTCCGACAGCAGGGCCTGCGGATCCTCGGGCAGATCACCCGGCCAGAAGGCGGCGCGCTTGTCGCCGGGCAGTCGGCCGCGCACGACGTCCAGCTCGGTCCCTTCGTGGCGCACCGTGTCTTCGGTCGTGGCCCGCAGGCTGGCCAGCGCCATCGACGCGGTGCGCGCACCGGCGTAATCCGCGCGGCGGCGCGCGTCGTCGGTCAGCGCCTCCATGATGCGGGTCAGGCGGCCGTGCTGGGTGTGGTGGATGTGGTCGGCCTTGGTGGCGGCGAACAGGATCTTCTCGACCCGCTTGCCACGGAAGATCTCGGTCAGGAACGCGTTCCGGCCCGGGCGGAAGGCCTGCAGGATGTCGGTCATCGCCACGCGCAGATCGTCCACCGCCTGCGGCCCGGCATGGATCGCGCCCAGCGCGTCGACCAGCACCACCTGCCGGTCGAGCTTGGCGAAATGGGCGCGGAAGAAGGGTTTGACGACCTCGCGCTTGTAGGCCTCGAACCGGCGCTCGAACTCCTGCGCCAGCGACTTGCGCGGCGCGTCCCCCGGCGGCAGCGGGGCGAAGGTCAGGGCGGGGGATCCGGCCATCTCTCCCGGCAGCAGGAACCGCCCCGGCGAACAGTCCGAGTACCCCTCCTCCTTCGCTTGCGCGAGATAAGCAGTCCACAAGCCGGCCAAGCGTTGCGCTTCGGGGTCGGCGAACGGGGCGGCGGGGTCGATGGCCGCAAGAGCGTCGGTATAGGCGGCCCCCGCGCGGCGCTGGGCGGCGCGGGTCAGCGCGCCCTCGGACCATTCGGCGAAGGATTTCTCCAAAAGGCCCAGGTCCAGCAGCCATTCGCCGGGATAGTCCACGATGTCGAGGTGCAAGGTCCGCGGCCCCCGGAACCCCGAGAGGATCCCGTTCGGTTGGACCTTCAGCGACAGGCGCAGCTCGCTGATCGCGCGGGTGCTCTCGGGCCAGCGCGGATCAGCCCCGGTCATGGCGTCCAGGTGCGTCTCGTAATCGAAGCGGGGCAGGGTGTCGTCGGGCTGGGGCTGCAGGTAGGTGGCGCGGATCGCCCCGTCCGCGGCGGCACGCAGGCCCCCCATGCGCCCGGGGTTCAGAAGGTTCGCGACAAGCGAGGTGATGAAGACCGTCTTGCCCGCGCGGCTCAGCCCAGTGACGCCCAGGCGGATCGTGTTGCCGGCGAACCGGTCGGTCAGCGCCCGCGCCATCCCTTCGGCCCGCGTGGTCACGCTGTCGAACGCCTCGCCGATCATGGTCTGTCCCTTCCCGTCCCGTCGCCCCCAGATAGGGATCGGGCGTCGCGGGCGCCAGTGGTGCCGCGGCTATTGGCAGATGCGGTAGCCGCCGTTGCGCTGTTTCACGTCGAGATGCAGGTGATCGGCATGAGCCGCGTCCGTGCCCGGACCCAGCACCGTGGTGAAGTCGAGACAGGCGCCGCCGCGGACCGCGCGCTGGAACGCCTCTTCGATGGTGCCGGCATCGGCGCGCGGTTCGATGGCCAAAGTGCTGTCATCCTCGAACCGGAAGCCCATGATGTCGATGGCATTGCCAAAGGCGTGTTCGCTGACCTTGCCGGACGCGACCCCGCCGCGGTTGCGGCAGACATAGGTCGAGCCATGATTGATGGCCGTAAGCGGGGACAGCACACCGGTGCGACGCGAAGCGGGAACGACCGTTCCATCGACCCACGACGCCAGCGCGTGGGCCGTTTCGCAGCGCATGACCGCTTCGGGGCGAAGGGTGACGCCGGGCAGGATCTGGGTGACCTCGATCGGATTGGCGATGCCGCAATCGGGCAGCCGGCCAGTCATGCTGTCGCGTTCCTCAAACCGGGTGCCGTAGTCGCGCAAGACGGCAAGGCAGGTGTCGTAGGCATCGGGCGTTTCGCGCAGGGTCTGCCATTGGGGCGGTGTATCGGCAGCTTCGGCCACTTGGGGCACTTCGTCCGGAGCTTCGGGGGCAATCTCGGACGCGCGATCCTCGGGATCTGGGCGGGCCTGTGGTGCGGCGCTGGTGTCCGGCGCGGCCTCGGGGATCGGAGTCTCCTGCGCCTGCGCCGCGGACGCCAAAAGAATTAGGCAGGCCGCGCGCAGGATCATTCCAGGAACTCCACGGTGACGCCCTGCGACACCAGATGCGCCAGCTCGGTCGCGTCCCAGTTGGTCATGCGCACGCAGCCGTGGCTGGCCGCGGTGAACAGCTCGGACGGGTGCGCCCAGCCGTGCAAGCCGTAGGTTTCCTTCGACAGGTCGATCCAAACCCGGCCCACGGGGTTGTTGGGGCCGGGCGGCAGAACCAGCACCTCGTCATTGTCGCCCTGCTGGAAGTTCCGGTCCGGGCGGTAGGTATATGTCGGTTCGATCGCGACGGCGGTGACCTGATGCGTGCCCGATGGCGACGGCACCTGGGCGGACCCGACGGTCACGGGGTAGTCGACCACGATGGTGCCGTCCGCATTCAGGCCGGTCACGCGCTGGTTCGGTTTGTCCACTTCGATACGCGCGACCGTGGTATCGACATCCTGGCCGGGGTCCACGACGGTGATCGTGCGGCCCGGATCGAACGTCCCGCCACCGTTCAGGGCGATCACGAAATCTTCGGCCATGTGGAAGCGCTCGGCCAGTTTCTCGGTCACGCGCAAATAGGCAAGCCGGTCCATCTCGGCGCGTTCGGCGTAATCCTCGGGGATGGCATCGACCAGGCCCGAGGCGTCCTCCTCGGTGATGGTATAGCTTTGCGCGATGGGTTCGGCCTCGGGGCCGCCCATTTCCTGCCATGCCTCTTCGTCCAGCACGCCGTCGACGGGAAGGTCGTGGCGACGCTCGAACGCTTTCAGCGCGGTCGTGGACATGCCGCCCTTCCAACCGTCGATCACCCCGGGCGAGGTCCCGGCCCGGTCGAGCAGGGTCTGCACCTTAACGGTTAACGCGCTTTGCCCGTCGGGCAGGTCGCCGCCGTCGAACGTGGCCGCATCCATCGCTCCGGCATCGAAGGGCACGGATTGCGCAAGGGCGGGTCCCGGCAGCAGGGCGAGGCAAAGAAGGCGGGCGAAAGTCATGGCGGTCATCCTTTTGTCTTATGGGACAACGCGCCACATCCGGGGTCGGTTCGCCTTTAGTCTGGCTCGAAAGGGTCTACGGGATAGACGACATGGGTCAGGTACAGCCCCTCGGGCGGGGCGACGGGGCCGCAGGCGGCGCGGTCGCGGGCGTGAAGGGCGGCGCTTACGTCGTCGGGGGACCACGCGCCGCGGCCCACCCGTTCCAGCGTGCCGACGAAGCTGCGCACCTGGTTGTGCAGGAAGGACCGGGCGGCAACGTGGAAGCGGTATTCGGTGCCGCCGGGGACGGGGTGGGTTTCCACGTCCAGCCGGTCCAGCGTCTTGACGGGCGAGGCCGCCTGGCATTGGACCGACCGGAAGGTGGTGAAGTCGTGATGTCCGATCAGCCGGTCGGCGGCGGCCTGCATCGCGACCGCGTCCAGATCGTGACGCACCCACCAGACTTGTCCGCGCATGTGAACGGGTGGCGCACGGCGCGATAGTACCCGGAACAAATAGCGTCGCCCGGTGGCCGAGAAGCGGGCGTGCCAGTCGTCCGGCACGGCGGCGCAGGCGGTGATCGCGACCGGGGCGGGCTTGAGGTGGAAGTTCAGCGCCTCGGACAGGCGGAAGGGGTTCCAGTCCTTCGACAGGTCGGCATGGGCGACCTGTCCCGTGGCGTGGACGCCCGCATCGGTACGCCCTGCGCCGGCGATGGTATGGGGGCCCGGCTCTAGCCGGGACAGCGCATCTTCGACCGCACCCTGGGCGGAGGGTTGGTCGGCCTGCCGCTGCCAGCCGGAGAAGGGCTGGCCGTCATATTCGATGCGGAAGGCGAAGCGGGGCATGGGCGCGGGTTATCCCGCGGCGTGGGAGGCGACAAGGCGGGTTCGGCGCCAGAAGCGCGTCTGCAAGGCGACCGCGGCCAGCGACAGCCCCGCGGCCATGCCCAGCCAGATACCCACGCCCCCGCCACCCAGGACGAACCCGAACACCCAAGCCAGTGGCACGCCGACGCCCCAATAGGCGAAACCGGCCCAGATCATGGGAACGCGCGTGTCCTGAAGCCCGCGCAGCAGGCCCATGGCCATGACCTGCGCGGCATCGACAAGTTGAAAGATCGCGGCAGCCACCAGAAGCCCCCGGCCCAGCGCGATGACTGCGGCGCGGCTCTCCTCCTCCTGCCCCAGGAAAAGCTCGATCAGCGGCTCGGGGATCAGGGCCAGCGCTGCGGCGGTGGGCAGCGCGATGCAGGCCGACAGCATCAATGCCGCGGCCGCCCCCTTGCGCAGCCCTTGCGGATCGTCGCGCCCCACCGCGTTGCCCGCCCGGATCGTCGCCGCCTGGCTGAGCCCGACATGCGCCATGAAGATGACCGAGATGACCTGCATCGCGATGCCATGCGCCGCCAGCGGCACGGGGCCGAGCCACCCCATCATCACCGCCGAGGCCGAGAACAGCCCCGCCTCGGCCAGGGTCGCGGTCCCGATGGGCCAGCCCAGGCGGAAGACGCGGGCCAGCGCGCCGGGGTCGGGCTTCCAGATGCGCTGGAAGATCGCATGCTCGGGCGTTGCCAGCGCGGCGTGCACGGCCAGCGCGGCGAACGCGACGGAGGTCGAGACGACCGAGCCTATGGCGGCGCCGGTGACGCCCAGTTCCGGCGCGCCCCAGGCGCCGAAGATCAGGGCGTAATTCACCAGACCGTTCAGCACCAGCGCGCCGCACATCGCCCAGAACTGCGCCCGCGCGCGACCGAGCCCCGAAAGATAGGCGCGGATGACCATAAGGCCGAGGGCCGGGAAGATCGCGAAGCCCTGCACAACGAGGTAACGTGCCGCGGTGTCCGACGTCGCCGGATCCTGGCCCAGTGCGTCGAATAGGGGGCGGGGAAACAGGAAAAGCGGCAGGACCAGCGCGCCGAACCCCGTCGACAGCCACAACGCCATGCGGGTGACGCGGCGGATTTCGGTGGTCTGTCCGCGCGCCTCGGCCTCGGCGACGATGGGGGTGACGGCCCAGCCGAAGCCCGCGCCGAACAAAAGCGCCAGCGCGAAGATCGAGGAGCCCAGCACCTGCCCCGCCAGCGCGCCGACGTCGTAGCGGCCGAGCATCACCGTGTCGGTCAGCTGGATCGCCATCTGCGCCATCAGGCTGCCGATCAGCGGCAGGCCCAGCGCCAGGATGCGGCGGATATGGGTGGCCCAGGTCATGCCCGCGCCTTAGCTGCGGGAACTGCGCGGGGCAATGGGCGGGAAGGTGGGGGCGCTGAACGTATGCCGGGTCCGGAGTCCGGTCCGGGTGGGGGCGACACCGGGCGGACGCCGCCGCAGGGGGCATCGGCGGGATTTCTCCGACGCGTGGCGGGGCGGAACGCGGCGGGGAACGCGGGCGTTCTTGGCCCAGCAAAAGGGTTTGTCATGTCGAAGTTACTTATCGGTGGCGCGCTGGCGCTCGCCCTGTCGTCCACCGCGCTGCACGCTGCACCGGTCCGGGGCCAAAGCGGCCCCGCCCATCTTGCACCGGCGCAGGGCGACCTGATCTGGCTTGCCAATAACGGCAAGGGCAACGGCGGCGGTGCGAAAAAGCAGAAGTCCGGCGGCAATCCCGGCAAGGGCAAGCCCGACAGGGGGAAGGCCGGCACGGGGAAAGGAAACGGCAATCCGGGAAAGGCGAAAGGCCGGGCCGAGGCCGGGAACGGCAAACCCGCGCATGCGGGCGGACCGAAGGGCAACGGGACTGGCAACGCCGACCGCGGCCGCGGCCCTAAGACCGGCGAGGCACGCGCCGCGGCGGTCGACCGGATTACCACGACCCCCGCGCCCGAGGGGCGCGACATGCTGCGTGTGCTCGGGGCGTCGGGCCTGTCCCTGCTGACCCCGGGGCTGTCCGCGGCCGAGGCGCCCGCCGAAGAGCTGATCACCTACAGCAACTGCCCGCCGGGTCTGGCCAAGAAGGACCCGCCCTGTGTCCCGCCCGGGCTGGCCAAGAAGGGTGTGACATACGACGAATGGGCGTCCTACGACCGGGACCGGTACGACGAGATCTGGGTCGAGCGCCGCGACGAGTGGCTGGACCTCGAACGTGACGCGGATTCCGATGCCGAGCTTTTGCTGAGCTCGGACGAGATCGCCCGCCTTTTCGACCTGGACCGCGCGCCGGAGGGGCAGCGCTATGCGTTGATCGACGGCCTGCCCGTCCTTCTGGGCGAAGAGGATTATGCGGCGCTGCGCCTTGTGAACAGCCTGGCGCGGCTCCCCGACGACATGGCCCAGACCCGGATCGCGCCGACGGCCGCCCTGACGCAAAACGAGCTGATCAGGCTTTACGGTCTTCCGCCCCTGGCCGAAGGTCAGAACTACAGCGTGCTGAACGGCGAGCTGCTGCAGCTGAGCGACGCGAATTACGAGATCCTGCAACTGATCCGGATCGCGCGCGCGGTGCTGTAGAACCGCCTCGTCACCTTGGGGGGCAGGGGGCGCTGCCTGTGGACGCTACGCGTCCTCCCCCGGGGTACTCCTTCACGGGTGATTGGGTGGTGGAGCCGTTGTGAAGATGCGCTCCGCCTCCTGTGGTGTGGAGAGATGGCCCGGATATGCGGGACGTCAGGGCGTCGACGATAACCGATTCCCAGTGCTCCATGACCCGCGCCTCGGCGTAGTCGGCGGCACGAACGCGGGCGGAAGTGGCTAGGCGCGCGCGCAGGGCGGTGTCTTCGTGCAGACGGATCAAAGCGTCGGCCATGGCGTCCGGATCGTCCATTGCAACCAGCAGGCCATCGGTGCCGGAGGTGACGATCTCTGATGGGCCCCAATCGCACCGGGTGGAGACCACCGCGAAGCCTGCGGCCATGGCCTCGATCAACACATTGGGGAACCCTTCGAAGCGCGAGGACAGCACGAAGATACTAGGCCGGTTCGCCCAACCATGGGGAACCTTGGATCGGCCCGCGAAATGCGCCAGCTCTTGCAGGTTCAACGAGCGGGACAGCCCAATCAATTGATCCCGCAGTTCGCCGACGCCGTAGAGCGTCAGCGGCATGGGGTGGCCGCGGTCGCGGGCGATCGCCAGCGCGCGCAGAAGCGTGTCGAAGCCTTTCTGGGCGGTCAGGCGGCCGACGGCCACGATCTGGTTCGTCGGGGCTTCGAAGGCAGCGGCATTGGGGTCGGGAACGGGGTTCGGGACGATCACCGACCGGCGCATGGCCCAGCGGGGCAGGGCGTCGCGGGCGGCAGCGGTCTGCATCACGACACGGTCCGCTGTGGCCAGAGCGAACGGCATAGACCAGCGCCACAGAGGGTTCATCTTCTGGCGCTTGAAATTATTGCGCTCGGACGCAATCCGGCGAACTCCCAGGCCCGCGGTGGCCAGCGCGGTCTGCACGTTGATCTTGGTCAGGCACGACAGGGCAAGGTCCCGGTCGCGCAGAACCATCCGAAGCCAGGCGATCCGCTGCCGGGTGCTGTTGGCGGCCGCGGCACCGCGCTCGGCTTCCATGCTGCGTAGGTGAACCGTGTCGGGCACCGGGTAGTAAGGGGCCTGCGGATCGCCGTGAATCGAGACCATGGTGATACCATAGCCCCGTCCGGCCAAATGAGCGGCCAGCCGGGCCAGCACCTTTTCGGTGCCCCCGCTGCCCAGCCCCGCCTGAACGAGGGCGACTTCGGGGCGGCGGCGCTCGGTGTCATGGGGCACGGTCATGGGGGCGTCCCGTTGCTCAGCGCAGCGCTGGCAGATCGCCTGCCAGCATCGAAAGGTAGGATTCGATGAAGGGCAGACCTGTCGTGGGGTCGTTTGCCCAGGGATCGTCGGGCGTATCGATCGAGAGGCCCGGGTGCGCGGCCTCCCACGCGTCGGGCAGGCCGTCGCCGTCGGAATCGGGGTCGGGGGCGGCGGTGGGCAGGGCGGGCCAGCCGCCCACCTGCGACACCTGGTCGATGACCTTGCCGGTGCAGTCGCGCAGATCGTCCAGCGCGCGGATGTCGAGCGTGTCGCGGTGAAGATGATCCCCCGCCATGGGCACCACCGCGCGCACCACGTCGGCGGCGGGCAGAATCGGCAGACCCTGTGACAGGGGCACGCTGGGGTCGCGTTTGGACCTTGCCGTGGGGCCCAGCACGCGAACGCCCGGATCGGTGAAGCAAGGCCCGCCATACGAGAGATTGCCGGGTGCCCGCAGCGCCAGCGGTTCGGAGCCGAGCATGAAGACCTCGACCGCGGGCGGCGGGTCGGCCTTGGTGCTGGGGCCGGGAAGGGCCACGTTGAAGAGATGGGCGATGCGCGTGTCGCCCATCAGGTTGTAATATTCGCCGAACTGGCTGATCGGATTGTAGAAGACATTGTTTACCACCTCGACAGGCCCCACGGCCGAGGCCTTCACGTCCGGCATCCGGTCGCGGTGATGGACGAACAGGTTGCGCCACAGGGTGATGCGTCCGCAGCCCGTGGCCGTGGCGTCAAAGGAGCACACCAGGGCGCCCTTGGAATGCCGACCCTTGGGATGGCTGGAGCGATCGAGCGAAAAACTCAGCAGGCTGCGCGCCAGCGTGATGTCAGCGGTAAGACCACGACTGGCATGGATGTTGAATGTCTCGTCCGTGGCGAAGGACAGCGACATGTGATCGAGATACACGCGCTGCGAATTTTCCACCGTGACGGCGTCGACATTGGCATTGGGCGTGTCGGTGGGGCCGGGACGAACCTTGAGGAAACGCACCAGAACATCCTGTGCGTTCTTGATGACCAACGGCGTGGCGCCTTGGCCGTCCAGCCGAATCTGCAAGCCATCACCGGGAGCGGTCTGGCCTGCGATATAGACGTTCGAGCGTACCCTGATAGGGCGGTCCAGGACCACGGTTCCACCCACCCGAACTAGGCAGACGCGCGGCCCGGTGGCCTCGGCGCAGGCCCGGAAGGAGCCGGGGCCTTCGGGTGCGGTATTGATCACCGACAGGACCCGCCCGCCGCGCCAGCCATCTGCCCCCTTGCCGTAGCCCACCGCGCCGGGAAAGGCCTGCGCCAACGCCGTCACGGGGATCGCGGAGACCAGCAGCACCGCCGCCGCGATCCGTTTCGACGATGGCAGCGGCAATCTAAACGGCCACGATCGGTCGGTGCCCGCCACGTCCCGCGCAGAGGAAGGGCGCAAGCTGATCGGTCTGGTCATGGGCCTGAACTCCGCTCTGCCTGTTGGGTCTGGACCATGCTATACTCGGCGTGTGCGCGACTGAATTAGCCGAAGGAGGTATCAGGCTGCGCATTCGGAGGATGGAAGGTGCGCCTCCAGTGCCACGGCTGCGATATCTTGTTTCCGGGCAGGCGCCGTTTCTTCAGGCGCATACCTTCGCGTTCTAGGCGATGTCCTTCGCGGCCCCCGTGTCGCATCATCGGCTTGCGAGGCGGCCCCCGTGCCACTTTCGTGCGGGCTCGGGCCACGTCACGCATTCGTCGAGCGCGTCGAGTAGCGGGATCCGATGCGCGGCGTCGTGATCCGCCGTTGGCGGGGGGCTGCGATGAATGCGTTGGGGGCGGGCGATCATGACCGTCTGCCACCCCATGCGACGCGGTGTAATGAAATCCTTGATGGGGTTGTCCGCCACATAGGTGAGCGCACGGCCTGTCAGGCCCGTGGCCTCTTCCATCAACTCGAAGGCCATCGGAGACGGTTTGCCGAAATTCTGCCCGAGGGCGCCGGTCAGCAGGATGGGCGATAAACGGTCCTCCAGATTTAGCGCCGAGAGCTTGGCGCCCTGAGTCGCCGCCGGTCCGTCGCTGATCAGCCCGCACCGACCGGCGTAGCGCTGCAGGGCGCGGTCGGCATCGGCTTGCAGCGCGATTTGGGGCGTGTGTCCACGGTAGGTCTCGACCATGTCTCCAATCAGATCGGCCTCGGGCACCACGCTCAGACGCAGAAACGCCTCGTCGAAGACCCGCTGCCTCTCTCCCGCGGCAAAGACCGAACGGCAGGCTTCTTCCAGCCCGTCTATGCCGTGGTGATCCCGTGCGCGGTTTCCCACCGCACGATAGCCGCTGAAGACGAAATCGCGTTCGAGATACAGGGTGTCGTCCAGATCGAAGACGACGAATGTCATTCTGCGGCCCGGACCACGGACGCGTCATCCCTGGGCATATTGAAATATGCCGCATCGTAACGGAGCATTTCCACCCCATCGACCCAGTTGTCATGCGCGCCGCTGTCCCGGCCCAGACATTCCGCCAACAGCCAGCGCGCGAAATGAGCGCCCGCATGGTCCGCCAGGGGGAAGCCGCCACCGAATCGGGCGTTGATCTCGAAGACTTGCGGGCCGCGCGTTACGTCGTCGATCATCTGGAAGCACATCACCCCTTGCGGGCCTGGCAGCGCATCGACCAGCCTGCGGGCGATCCGGGCGAACCGGGGATCGCGCACGGTGCGGCCCTTCTCGACTTCTCCAGCGCGGACCGACAAGCGCAGATGCGGCACCGTCGTACGCAGGGACCCGTGCTTGTCCACAAAAACGTTGACGGTGTACTCGGGCCCCTCAAGGTACTCCTGCAATATTGTGGGCTCGTCGAAGCGATCGGGAATGTCCTTCGCACCGTCGATCTTCATCAACCCGCGACTGGCGCTGCCTGCGATGGGCTTGGCGAACAGCGGCCAGATCGACGTATCGTTCAGCGTGCGGGCGGTCTCGGGTGTGTAGCACCGCGGCACCGGCACGCCATTTTCTGCCAGAAGCGCGCAGGTGCGCATCTTGTCGCGCGCGATGTCGATCAGCTGGCGAGAGGCGACATGCACCCGGCATCCGATCTCGCGAAAGCGGGGCGCGGCTTCGGCCAGTATGGCAAGCTCGGTGTCGATCGTGGGCACCAGAAGCATGATGTCTTCGGCGGCGCAGTACTCGAGCAAGGCGTCGACGTATCCCGGATCGGTGCAGGGTGGCACGTCGGAGGCGTAATCAGCCGCCGCGCAGCCCGCGCTGAGCATCGCGTTCATATCGACGGCATAGATGGTGGCCGATACACCCAGCGCAGGACCGGCAGAGCGGAAGGCCTCGACCAGCCCGGCGCGGCGTCCGGCCGATGAAATGAGAACGCGTGGACCCCAGGCTGTCATGCGAGCACCTGTCTGGCTTGGCCGAGCACCCCATGGCGGGGCAGGGGGGCCGGGCTCGCGGTGTGCCACCCGGTCACCTCCAGGCACGTGAAATCGCCGCAACTGACGCGAAAGCTGGCACTGGTCTGATCCTGGATCTGTCCGGGAAGGCCGATGTAGCGAGGCGGACCTTCGAAGACCCGCGCACTGGCGATTGTCAGCACCTGCCCGCGAAACTCGGTGAATGCACCAGGGTAAGGATCGCCGACCGCTCGGATCAGGCGGTCCAGTTCGGCGGCGGAGCGGGTCCAGTCGATGTAGCCGTCTTCGGGGCGGCGTCGGGCGCAATAGCTCGCCAGCGATGGATCCTGCGGGTGGCGCGAGATCCGATCTGCTTCGATGTCGGCCACAACCTCGGGCAGCATCTGACACATCGCATCTACCTGCTTGTCGTAGAGCGAACGCGCCGTCTCGCGCGGGGACACGGGGATGGGATACTGCGCGGCGATGTCGCCGGTATCGCAGCCCGCATCAATCCAGAACAGTGTTGCCGCAGTTTCCGTAAGCCCGGCAAGGATCGTCCACGGAATTGCGGCACGCCCGCGCAGCCGGGGCAACGGCGCGGGGTGAAATCCCAACGTGCCCAGCCGGGCTACGGACCGGAACGGCGCACGGCAGATTTGCGACCAGCCGATGACCAGGGCGATGTCGGGCGCGCGGGCCGCAATGGACTGGACCGTGGCGGGGTCGTTGATGTCGGTCGCGTACAGCAGCTCTGACCCGGCGACCCGCGCGACCTCGGACAGATCGGCAAAATCCGAATGGCGCGCGGCCTTTGTCGGATGGAGGGTCACCACCAAGTCCGGCGCCTTCCCAGACGCGACCAGCGCCTCCAGCGCCCGGAGGGAGCCTTCGACAGCACCCACGAAGACCGTTTTCATAGCACACCCCTCATGCTCCGAAACCTTTGAGAATTGTGTCCCGTTCATGTGCTGAACCTCAATTACCCCTTGCGATCCGCGCTAAGCCTTAAGGCTAGCGGCCTAGTCCCTCGCCCAAATCCAGGCCCGTAAAAGCCGACGAAAGTGCGCCGCCAAAGGACATCTTCGACACGCGCGATGGTTCCGCCGGCCGGCATGCAGCCCCCGGGGGGGGCGGTCCGGCCAGGGTTAATTGGCGGGGGTGGCGAAGTAGCCGATCTTCGGGCGCCTGGTACTCAATGGACGGCGCGAACACCCCATACGCACTGCTCTGACGGCTCGCAGTGCTGACCGTCTTGTGCCCCGGCGCCAAGGGCGGGTCATGCCGCACCTGGTCAAGCCGCGCGGTCTTCGGAGCCGCGCCTCGAGGCCATAGCCGGTGGCCAGGCACCTTTCGGCTTACCGTGTCGCCGTTTTCATAACGTCGCACAGGGCGTCGGCCATAGCGTGCATATCGCCCAGCTCCAGGGTGGGATCGACACGGAAGGCCAAGCTGGTCCGCCCCAGTTCTTGCGCCGCGGGTAGCGGGCTGCCTGGTGTGAAGCCACGCGTGCGGAATACGCCCTCGTTGTAAATCTCTGGACAGCTTCCGCTGAACGCCGTCTGGCCGCGATCCGACAGGGCCGCCAGGATACGGTCGCGGTCCCACCCGTTCTTCAGCCGATCGGGATCGACGAAAGCGTAGAAGCGATACCATGCGTGGGTCATGTTGTCGGGAGGCATCGGCACGCGCAGGGCAGAACAGGTGCTGAGGGCCTTTGCCAGTATCATCGCGTTGCGCTGGCGTGCTGTGTGCCATTCCGGCAGGCGGCGCACCTGCACCGAACCTATGGCCGCGGCCAAGCCCGGCATCCGCAGGTTCGTGCCCGCATCTGCATGCAGCCAGCGAAAGCCCGGAGGATGCGCATCGCTGTGGACGAGATTCATGTCCTTGCCATGATCCTTGCGCGACCAGGCCTTTGCCCACAAACTTTCGGAGTTGGTGATCAGCATGCCGCCTTCGCCACCCGTGGTCATGATCTTGTCCTGACAGAACGAGAACGACCCGAAATCGCCGAATGTCCCGACGTGTCGCCCGTTGATCCGCGCCCCATGCGCCTGCGCGCAATCTTCGATGACCCACAAGCCGTCGGCCCGCGCCAGTTCCATGATCCCGTGCATGTCGCAAGGCCAGCCCGCCAGGTGGACGGGAATGATCCCGACAGTCCGCGTAGTGATCTTCCGGGCGATGGTCTGCGGCGTGATGTTCTGGGTCTCGAGATCGACGTCGGCGAAAACCGGTGTGCCACCCGCCAAGATCACCGCGCTGGCCGAGATCACGAAGCTGCGCGGCGTCACGATCACCTCGTCCCCAGGTTTGAGGTCCAGACACTCGATCGCGAGGTTCAGACTGAGACTGCCGTTGGCCAAGGCGATCGCGTGTTTGGCATTCGTCAGCTTCGCGAAGTCTGCCTCGAACCGTGAGACGTCCGGCCCGGTCCATGCATTGACGCGCCCGCTTTCCAGAACCCGCGTGACGGCGGCGATCTGTTCGGGGTCGTAGCGCGGCCAAATCGGGGGCGGCGTCGGGTAGACCTTTGAAATCCCGGTTTTGGCGAAACTGCTTCCGATTGATACTTCATCACGCATCAGACGACCTCGACTTCGGTTTGAGGCAAAACGGTATCGTGCCGGACAGCCCGAGCTGGGGATGGTGTCGACTCTGGCGCGCAACGAGAAACGCCCAGAGAATCGGGCACATAGCCCGGCACGATTCTGGAGAGGCACGCGACGACGCTTGCCGCGTGTCCTTGACGTGCAGCGGCTGCCAGCGCGCCAATGGCCTCGTGCATGCAGTTCAGCGGAAGCCCTTCGGTGGTCGCAACTAGAATGCCTTCCACGGGGCTCTTGCTTCGGGTCTCGCGTTTGTCGAACAGTTCCTCGAAGAGTTTCTCCCCGGGGCGGATGCCGATCGTGCGAATTTCGATATCGCGCCCCGGAACCATGCCGGCCAGTCGAATCATGCGTTCTGCGAGACTGACGATCGTGATCGGCTTGCCCATGTCCAAGACCATGATTTGCCCCTGTGACAGGTCACGTTGCAATCCGCTGGCAGAGGCGAGAAGGGTCAGTTCCACCGCCTCGCGGATGGTCATGAAGAAGCGGGTCATCCGAGCGTCGGTGACCGTCAGCGGCCCCCCTTCGTCGATTTGCTTCCTGAACAGCGGCACGAGCGATCCACTGGATCCCAGCACGTTGCCGAAACGCACGGTCATGAACCGCGTGCCGCCCTGGCGGTCCAGCGCCTGGCAATACATCTCGGCGACGCGCTTCGTGGCGCCCATCACGTTCGATGTGTTCACCGCCTTGTCAGTCGAGATCTGGATCATGGCTAGCGCACCGGTTTCGGCGGCCAGATCGGCAACATTGCTGGCCCCGATCACGTTGGTCAGAACACCTTCGCAAGGGTTCCGTTCGACGATGGGTACGTGCTTGAGCGCCGCCGCGTTGAAAACCAGTTCGGGGCGGTGACGGCGAAAGATCTCCTGCAGGCGAGTCTTGTCGCGGATGCAGCAGATGTAGGCATGACGCGGAATGCCGGGGAAGTGCCGGTCGAGGTCCATGTCGATCTGGTAGCTGTTGAGTTCGCAGTTCTCGATCATGATGATTGACGCCGGCTTGAGCGACGCGATCTGGCGGACCAGTTCGGATCCGATGGAGCCCCCGGCCCCCGTCACCATCACGCGACGCCCCCGCACCAGACCCTGGATCGAGGCGTAGTCGACACGCGCTTCCTGCCGATCCAGCAGTTCCGCCACATCGATCGTGCCAAGCCCGCCATCGGCCCGCAGGGGGCGCAACGCGCTAAGCCCCGGCAACTGCGAAACCATGATGCCCTCTGCCCGTGCCCAGCTGAGCAGTGGTTCCAGCGCGATCGTGGCCTGCCGAGTCAGAGGCTCGGTCAGAATGATCCGGTCCACCCGCAACCAGCGCTTCGCAAGATTGGCCTGCACGGCGGCGCAGTCGTTGTAGGTGCCCAGAACCGGAATGCCGTGAATGCAGGTGCCGGTCGAGCCAGACAGGTCGTCGATGATGCCGACGGGGCGGAAGGTCACATTGGGTTGCGTCCGCAGAGACCGCAGGAAAAGATCAGTGGCCGTGCCGCGTCCGATCAGCAGGACGGGTTGGGCCGTGGACGTTTGCTTTTTGAGGCCAAGTGCCGTGATCAGGCCGGACCGGATATCCTCCGACCGCATCGCAAGGCGCGGTGCGGTCAACAGCGCAGAAAGAAGCAGCAGAAGTATGACCAGGGTCCGCAGGTTGAGCGTCTGTACCGAAGTGGTCGAGGCCGTGACTCCCAGGGTCAGGACAATGGCCAAACTGGCCCCCGCCAGTGCTATGAGATCGGTCAGAGAAGCAAAGCGCAGATTGGTGCGGTAGATCGTGAGCTGTGGCAGAACCACCAGCGCTATGGCCGTCAGAAGCAGCATTTGCCCAACGATGCCTTCCGTGAACGGGCTGGTGCCGGTGGTCAACATCAAGCTGATGAGCAGAGCGGCATTCGCCGCAATCAGGTCGAACGCGAAAAACGCCTTGGAACGACGCGACCCCTCGCGCAGCATTCCCAGAATTCCCAGCCCCGGAAAATGTGACTCGCTTTCAATATATTTGGTATTGGCCATGAAGCCCCCGATACGAATCTGGAATACAGTGTCGTTGGGGTATTTATGTCGGCTGATCAGTTATCGTGGAAGGGTTTATGGATCGGCTTAAACGGATGCCCCAAACCTTCCATTTGGCGCAAAGCGCATACACGATTTATCAGAATTAGATTCGAAGTGCCTAATGCATACCTAAAAGGGTCAGGGGGTAATACTTTTGGGTGGGAACAAAAAAAGCCGCGGCGAACCGCGGCTTTTCAGTGGTTTTTGTATGCCAACTATCGATTGGTATAAAAAGACTGATCCAACCCGTTGCGCACCGCCCAGACAGCCGCCTGGGTTCGGTTCGACACCCCCAGCTTCCGCATGATTGCCTTGACGTGAACCTTTGTAGTCGCCTCGGCGATCCCGACAGACCTGGAAATCTCCTTGTTTCCGAAGCCCCTCGCCAGACACCGCATCACGACAAGTTCTTTCGCCGAGAGCGGTACGAGAGCGATGTCGCGCGGGATGCCCGCCAGATGCTCGGCAAGGACCGACGGCAAAGCGATTTCGCCGAGTGCCACGAGTTGCAGCGTTGCCTCTAGCACCGAAGACGATACGGTCTCCGGCTGGTAGCCGCGAATGCCACGGTCGATCAGCTTGACCAGATTGGCCTGACTGAACCCCGCATTATTCACCGGAACGGCTCCCCGGTGGGCTTGAGGCAAGGTGAGGCCGTTCCTGCCGGCCTCTGGGCGAGCGTTTGCTGCGAGTGTCAGCCGCGCTTCGCGCATGAGTTGATAGAGCTGCT
>NZ_ONZF01000010.1 GCF_900302445.1 Palleronia abyssalis
CCAAGGCTTGGTCAGGACTTGGGTTCGACCTGCCGCTTCGCATCAATCAGTGCCTGTGCGGCCTGCATCACCTGAACCTGAGATGTTCCCGAGCCTGCATCCTCCAGCGCGGCCTGCACCTGCGCGCAAAACCACGTGTCATAAGAATTCGCTTCAGCGGCCATGGAAATGCTCCTCGAGAGCTTCATCCAGAAGCTTGCCATGGCCATGGGGCATGTCTGCAACGTGCACCGCGACTGGCAAACGGCCCCGCTTCATCTGGGACGCGCATCGCTCATCGAGACCAAGAAGTGGCCCTTCCTTTCCCGTTTCGTCCATTGCGTTCTCTCCAACCTTGTTAAGGCGTGAGGTTACATCACCTTGCGTGATACCGTAAACGGCGGTGCAGTTAGGGTCGCAGAAAATCATCCTAGGCCACTTACCGATCGGGCACCGCTTCAAGGGAAGTTTCGAACCGCTTGCCCGCCGCTGCAGCTTCTTTCAAGAGCGCGTCGAAATTGTCGGGTGGATTGCCATCTTCCAACATCCCTTTGAACGTCGCATAGGCATCCGTCTTGCTGCCGTAGGCGCGCAGGGTCTTGTCGTCGTTCACCCAGGCCACCACGATGACCTTCGCATCGCTGTTGAACCGGTAGAACAGCCGATACTGCTGGAAGAATTTCGCCCGGAACCAGTGCTTGCGGTGATCGCCGAGTGTGCCGCCTTGCCGGAAGGCGGCGGCACCCGGATCTGCAGGTATGGCCTCGGTGACCAGCTTGAAGATGGCGGCCAGCCGTTTCGTCGGGTTTTTCTTGTGCCAGGTCTTGGGATCGCGAGCCTTACGCGCCTCTACCTCCTCGACCAGCCCTTCGAGCTGGTCCAGAAAGAGTGGGTGCGCATAAATCGACCATCCATTCACGACAAGGGGCGCTTGGGCGGGCACGCTATCGCCGCTCATTCATCCTCGAGCGATAGCGGCGCATCGAGATCGACATCAACGTCTCCGACCAGTGCTGCAAGACGGTCATGCAAAGCCCCATCGAAAGCCCGAATGCGGTCCGGATGCGCCTTGATATCGGCCTCGACAAAATCGAGAAAGGCTCCGAGCACGGGATCTTCCTCGTCGCTGCGCACGGGCTCGATATAGACCCTGCCACTCGGCTCGGTGCAGTAACGAATCTGGTCGCCCTTGCCCAGCTTGAGCTGTTTGCGCACACCCGCCGGCACGGTCGTCTGATACCGATCCGTGAGTTTCGAGACATCTTGTGCGAGGGCTGTCATGGCAGTCTCCTGAAGAAAAGGGGCTTTGCTGCCCGCGATAGGTAATGCATTTGCATTGCCTTGTCAAGACAAGCCGCAGCATCTGCTGTCGCCGGGCAGGTCGATGAACCGTCCGGCGCAGGACCTAATTTCGCCCCGCCAGGAACTCCGCCAGCACCGGGCTAGCCGCACCTTTCGTGGAGCTGAGCAGCTCCGAGCCCGCAAGCGAGGCCTTCGACAGGCGTACGAGCCCACCAGTTTCCTCGATGCGGTAGCAGCGGCGCTTTTGCCGCCCACGCCTGTAGTGGGTCGCGGTGACAATCTGGCAGGTACTGCCATCGGTGAGCGTCACAGGGGTGGCGAGCTTGATCTTGTCGCCTTCCTCGTAGTCCGGGATCGCAGCCCAGTCCTGGCAGCGCTGGCGCCAGGCATGAGCATAGCTGTCTGGGTCTTTCAGCTCGGACAGCAGGGCCAATAGGCTCAGTGGCGCGCGGGATTCGACCGGTCCCGCGCTTTCCTCCATGTCCTTGTAGCCCCAGCAGCCGTCATCATATCGGGTAAGGAATACGGCGGCGAAAGTGATGGAGCCATCCGCATCGGTGACATAGGTCGTGTCTTCGACAGGGGTGCCGTCGATATTTGTGACCTTTGCCGCCGCGTACCAAGTCGAACCCACCTTGCAGGCTTTGACCAGTTCCGTCTTGCGCCTTTCGCCCTCGAAGGTGCACAGCCGAGCAATCTCCGCTTTCTCATCCGCGTAGGTCTGGACGCGGCCGTCGGTGTAGAAGAGCCAACCCATCACGCCGCCCTCCGGTCATCGATTTCCATCAGCGCATCGAGCGGCACGCGGTAGGGCTGCATGGCGTCAAAATCCTCGCAATTGCCACAGTTCTGCACGATCGCAAAGGTGTCGCAGGCATCCTTGAGGATGACCCTGAAGGTGCCACCGAGGCCCGAGGGCACTTCGTAGGTCCCGCCGATGAGATAGTCCGAGGCCCGGCGCACGAAGACGCGGATGCTGTGGCCATCGGTGGCGAGCCGGATGGCCCCTCGCCCCCGGTCGATGAGCACCTGCACGTCATCCAGGATGTCGGTGTAAAACTGGCCGGTCAGATCGCGAAACGCCATGCGGCGCTGCGCCATCCAGTCGGTGTCCCGAAACGGGTTCATGCCGTCGGCGAAGGCGAAGGAGGGATCGGCCTGCTCGGTGGTAACGATACGGGTGGTCGTGCCATCGATGCCGTTTGAGCGCAGATGCACACCATTGCCGACGATGAGGATCAGGGCCGGCCTGTCCACGGGCCCGTTCCAGTTGGGCAGGAAGGTCTTGCAGGCACGCGCATGTGCGATTTGCGCCGCAACAGCGGAGGCAGAGAACTTGAGAATAGCCATGGGGATGTCTTTCTGTTCGGTTTGGAAGGGTCGACCCGCGCGGGCGGCATGGTCCACGCGCGGGTCGCGTGAGGACTCAGGCCGCTTGCGCGATGTCGCCGTCAGGCTCCGGGGTTTCCGCCGCGGGCTCCGCCTCATCACAGGCGACACCGGCTGTCTGCATCATGGGCGGGCACCAGGCGGCCACGGCAGCGCGCTGCGCGTCCGTGAGCGTGGCGAAGGGCTCGGCGAAGAGCTTGTCACAAAAGGCGACGATCTCCTTCTTGCTCGACGAGGCCAGCGTCACCGCCTCCTGGGCGAGACCCAGATCCTCGCCGAGGATCTTCAGGAGCCAAGCCTTCTTGAAGCGGTTGAAGAGCGCCGCATTCGGCGTCCAGTGGGCGCGGATGTCGGGCATGATCTCGATCTCGAACGCATGCATCAGGCTGTCGCGCTGGCGGTCCCGCGCGAAGCAGGACTGCGTCGTGCTGGCGGTCGCATAGGCCACGAGCTTGGCCTTTTCGCCTGCCTCCAGCGCGCGAAACGCCGCGAACTGATCGGCGGGCGCGCGGGTGTCATCGAGCCAGGAGAGGTCCAGCGCCTCATGCGCCGCCGCCACCTGCTCGAGCGAGGTTGCGTCGATCTCGTCCATCTTGGCATGGCTGCGGTATTCCTTGCGGGCATCGATCTTGATCGCCTGCGTGACACTCATGCCGCTGGCCAGAACGTCGCTCACCAGCTTGAAGAGCGTCAGATCGAGCGTAGCTTCCGGATGCAGCGCCATCGCGGCCCCAAGCGCCATGGCTCGCTCGGTCTTGAGGTCCTCAGCCAGTGAGGCCGGATAGGTGATTTCGCCGGCGTCTGGGGCCTCCTCCCCGGTCGGGCTAGCCGAGGAGCCGCGCGCGCCCTCCTTTTTGACGGTGTCTTCCGGGCGGACGAGGCCAACATGGAGGGTCACCTGCCCGCCCGACCAGGACGCGATTACCCCAGACCGCGCGAGGTCCTCGGCGCTGTAGGCCTCCTGCAGGTCGCGGGCTTCCTCTTCCAAGGCGTCCACGCGCTCGTAAAGCGCGTTGTAGGCACCGTCCTCGAGCCCCTCATCCTCCATCTCGAGCTGCAGTTTCTCAAGCTCGGCGGTGATCTCATCGATGCGCTTTTGCGCAGCCTCATCAGGCTCGATCGGGCCGGGATAAACGCGGCCGTAGTCGGCCATGGTCGCGTAATCATAGCGGACCATGGCATCGGCCCAGGCAAAGCCCAGCTTTATGCGGGCCTCTTCGGCGGCGGCACCGAGCTTCTCGAGCAGGATGGTCTCGACCAGCGCGGCGTCTTCGAGCACGGAATGCTCTTCCAGAAGGTCAGCGGCGACAGCGCCGCCCCGCGCCTCGTAGTCCGCGCGCACGAAGGCCCCGATATCGTCACTGACCTGCACGCCGCGGGATTTGAGCGCCTGGCGGACCGTATAGGCCTGCAGGTAGCTATCTTCCTTGGTGAGCGCCTCGAAGACTTCGCGCTGCACCTCCTGGCTCGGATGCTCCGCAAAGGCCTTCATCGTGTCGAGCGTGATCGTCTTGGCCCGGGCCGCGGCGCGGATGTCGGGGTGGATCAGGCCATAGCGCAACCGGCCTTTCACGGCCGCCACCGTGGTGCCGAAGGTCTTTGCGATCGTCTCGGGCGTCTGGTCGTCGACCTCCATCATCCGCGCGAAAGCCTCGAACTCGTCGATGGCATTCATCGGCGCCTGGGTGATGTTCTCAGCGAGCGACAGGGCCGTGGTGACATCGCAATCCTCTGGCACAAGACGGCAGTCGATCTTGGCCTTCGCCGTGAAGCCTTTCGCGGCCCTGTCCGCGACCAGCTCCTTCAGCGCGGCATGCCGACGGCCACCGGCGAGGACAGCATATTTGCCGTCGAGCTTCTGGACCATGAGCGGCTGCAGGAGACCCAGAACGGCGATGCTTGCCTTCAGATGGGCGATGTTCTCAGGATCATAGGTTTCCGGCGAGTTGCTGCGCACATTGGCGGGATGTGAGACCAGATCGCCGATGGCGACGGAGACGGGTTTGAAGCTTGTGGTCATGGCGTTTCCTTTTCGGTGGGTTTGGAGCGGCCCGCGCATTCAGATGCGCGGCCAATCCCCGTCTTCAGGGATCACCACAACAAAAGGCCCACTCTCCCTTTGAGGGGTCAGCGGGCCTTCATCGCCTGGGCTGTCAGGAGGGGTGTCCCCTCCCCTACCAGTCGCGCGCCAGCATGATGGTCAGCACGCGCATGGTGGTGGCGGGATTGTCCGGGGCCTCGGCGCCATAGCGGAAGTCGGAATCCGCTTCGTACAAATCCAGTTTCCAGAACACGGTCTCGCCGCGGACCTCGACCGCCCCGAAATCATGCCATCCTTCGGGATCGTTCTCGGGCTCGAAGGTCTCGAACATGCCCGTGGCCTTCACCGCCTCGGCCATGAAGCCGTCACCGGCATTCATAATTGAGCGGGTGACATGCATGCGGCCCTGGATAGACTGGGCGGTTGGCACACCGAGGCACGCGAGCTTGCGAAACGCGTCGTTCTGCGCTGCGATCACACTCGGATCAGGGCGGTCTGTCTGGGGTTGTCCTGTCATGGACATGGGGTGCTCCTTTGAGAAGTTGAAACACCCTTCCAAAAGCCAGCTTTTTCTTTTTCCCCCTGGCGGCAGGACAGAAGCAGAAGGGGCCCTACCCGAACAATCGCTTGGGTCTGTAACTCGGGTTGGGGATGGTTTCGATCCAGCCGCCTTGGTGCTTGATGGTCTCAAGTGCCGCCGAGAGCGGATAAGCGCCCTCGGACGGGCTCCACCAATAGGCGCCGTGCTTGAAGGTGATGATCTTGCGGCGGCCGTCGTTGAAGCAGGCCACCCGCAGCGTCTTGGGTTCCTTACGTGACATGGGCGTCTCCGTTCTCCCTGTGGTCAGGCGGCCTTGGCTCGGCCCCCTGCCCTGCCCGCCTCCGATCTGGCGATCAGGTAATCACAGGCGCGCTGCGCATCCGCGGCGTGCTTGAAGATCGCACCCTTGTCCGACCGAAGAACGCGCAACCAGTTATGGAGGTAGGCAGCATTCATCTCGAGCGTATGCGCCGTAAAGCCGAGCGTCTGACCCAGGAACACCGAGGTCAATTCCGCGACGATCTCCTCGCGCGCGTAAGAGGTGTTGCCAAACTTCGAGAACCCGAAATCACGGTTCAGTCGATGCCGGGCCTTCGTGGCATGGGCCAGCTCATGCGCCCAGACCCCGTAGAAATTGCGCGGGTCCTGGAACCGCGTGATGGATGGCATGTAGACCTTGTCCACGGGGGGCAAATAGTACGCCTCCGTGCCCGTGAAGACGGTCGTGATGTAGATGGCATCGAAAAACGCCTGCATGTGCGGGATGGGCTCGGACGGCGGATGCTCGGGCGCGGGCTCCGGGTCTGGGAAGAAGCTGTCGGGCAGGCCATCGATCTGGCAGGCATTGAACACGCGGTAGGATTTCTGGAAGCGGAAGATGCGGGCTTCCTCGGAGCGATCATCGCCATCGCTGCGGTCGTCCTCGCCGCCCGCGTCTTTCCGGCTTTGGCCGTAATAGACGACGACAGAGGATTTCTCGCCCTTGCGGACCTTTGCGTCCAACGCATTGGCCTGAGGCAGAGTCATCCAGAAGGGAGAGCTGTGGCCCGCCATCACGGTCCGCATCGTCAGCAGGAAGTTGTTCACCCCCTGGTAGGGTTCGCCGCCCACGCGCAGGGGGCGTGAGCTGCCGCCTGCGGTCCAGGGCTTGCGCCACGGCAGGACGCCGCGCTCGATGATGCGGATGATTTCGTTTGTGATGACCTCGGAGGCATCGAATTTGGTCGTGCGGGATCGGGCCATGGCTGGCCTCCTTTCGAGTTTTGGTGAGAGGGAATGGTGATCAGATTGACTGAAGGGGCCTCGGATCGTTGGCGATCCTGGCACCGAGGGCTTCGACCATGTCGATGTAGGCGGTCAGCGAGACGGATCTGCCAGAACCGCAAGGATCAGGGTCGACCGATCCGTCCCGCGCCACCCGCGGCAGTCTCGCGAAGGCAATGACATCGGTGACGGGTCGGATATCGATGAAGGGCGTCCCTCGTGCGACCGCAAGAGTGGCCAAGGGAAAGCGCTCGATCGGCGCGAAGGTCGAAACGGTGGTCCAACCGAGATGGAGGAATGTCCCACCCTCGCCGCAGATCACGTGCGCGTTTGGCAATGACGCCGCCTGCTTCAGATAGCCGAGATCACGCAGGACGGTCTCACGCTCGAGCTGCAGTGCCTGGCCCGTCTGGCCGGTTCGGCGTAGTTCCTTGTGCCGCCACCACGAGGCGGCGGTCGCGCGTAACACGCACAAGACACCTGTTTGCATCGGAATGCCCTTCATCAATAACAGCAGACCGGAATCCGGCCCGGACCCATCTGAGGGACCCCAAAGGCCCTCATCCGTCAGTCACAAAACCCGAAGGACACTTTCTCTTTTTCCGGCCCCTTTGGGCACACAACAAAACCGAAAAGCCCGGCCCTTCTGCCGAAGCCATTGATTTCATGCAGCAATTCCAGATCGGCAGGCAAGATCGGCAACGCATATCGGCAAAACCTTGCTTGAAAGTACGAAATGTGTTTATTTTTCAATTACTTTGCAAACATGGAAGATCGGCAAAAATGCTGGAAACACCCGCCAGGATCGAACCCTGCTTCTTCGAGGAGCATATTCCCACAGAACTGGCAGACCTTTCGGTCGACATCCAGAGGGAAGCCACCGGGCTGGGACAAGGGTTGCATCCTGACAGCGCAGCCGAGCTTGCCGATCTCGTCCGCGTGATGAACTGCTACTACTCCAACCTGATCGAAGGACACAACACGCGCCCCCGCGACATCGAAAGGGCGCTGGCGGGCGCCGAGCTTGAGGAAGAAACCCGTCCCCTCGCCCTTGAGGCCCGAGCGCACGTCATCGTTCAACGGGCCATCGACGAGATGCATCGCAAGGGCACCCTGCCCCGCCCCACATCCGTCGAATTCCTGACTTGGGTCCATAAGAGCTTCTACGAAGAGATGCCGGATGAGTTTCGGGTCATCGAACATCCCGACGGCACACAAGAGCCCATCGTTCCGGGACGCATGCGCCAGGATGATGATCGGGAAGTTGCGGTCGGGCGCCACCTACCTCCTTCATCGTCGCGCGTCGCGGCATTCATGGACCATTTCGACAAACGATTTCAGATTGCGGCGCGGTCTTCGAGCGGACGGATCATCGCGATCGCCTCTGCACATCACCGGCTCAACTACATCCACCCTTTCCCGGATGGGAACGGTCGTGTCAGCAGACTGATGTCTCATGCCATGGCCCTCACAGCGGGGATTGGTGGCCAAGGGCTCTGGTCCGTATCACGTGGGCTGGCCCGCGGGCTAACCGATCGGGGCGAGTACAAACGGATGATGGATCTGGCCGACAGTCCACGCCGCGGAGACCGCGACGGACGGGGGAACCTGTCAGAAGCGGCACTGAAGACGTTTAGTGAATGGTTCCTAAAGGTGACGCTCGACCAGATCACCTTCTCAGCAAGATTGTTCGATCTCGGCGGACTGGACCAACGGTATCGTCGTCTTGTTGCAGATACCATCGATGACAAGCGAGCGCCGGAACTAATCTCGGCGGTTCTTCGGCATGGGGCACTGGAACGGGGCGATGCGCAGATTGTGCTCAAGACGTCCGAGCGTACGGCACGCAATACGCTGAGCAAACTCACCGCCGCCGGATACCTGACTTCCGCCTCGCCGAAGACGCCAGTTCGGTTGGCGTTTCCGTTGGATTATCGAGAGCGGCTCTTTCCGAACCTGTTTGGAGATGGCGACCTCCCACAATAACTCTAGGGATTTAGGGTGTAATGCCTGACCGCCGATTTCTTTCATGGGTGGCGAGATTTCCATCAAGGGTCGCTCGTGTGGCACCTGTCCACCGCGGTGGACATCTGCTGGTCTGAGGTAAACTGAACAACCACCACGCGCCGCTAGGAGCGTTTGGACAGTTGTGGCTGCCATAAGCGCCGCTTCCCGTTTGAAGTCCACCGCGGTGGACATTAGACAGTTCGCTCATTGGTTTCGGACAGTCGCTTGATCAAAGCTAGTGGATCAAATTGGTTTTGCCTTTGACCCAGGGTGATACTGTGAAAATACGCCCCGAAATCCCTGATGCGTTTTCCAAGCTGTAGCATGATGAAGATCGCGCATGACGCTTTCTGAACTCCTATAGCACTCTTGGCTTTCTCGAATGTTTCTGGATGAATGCCCATCATGGGTGCAAGTGTTCGAGCATGCTTTTCAATGTCCAACCAGTTTCTAAGTCTCACTGTGGAGAAGGATGTTGCCTGATCGCAGACTGAGGTCAGCAAGTGTGGCTTCAGTTCTTCATCGGCTACGTCGTTATCTAAATCTTTTTTTTCTTTTTTAGACTTAGATTGGTGCCGGACAGTTTGTCCGTCATTGGCGGGCAATTCCATAGTTTCTGGTGGGTCATCTGGGGTAGATAAACTCTGGCATTCTGCATCTGTACTGGCGAGCAGAGCGTGGTATTCGGGGAGGCTTAGCTTCCTGCGTAGAGCTCTCCGTGCGTAGTTGATGAATGCGTTGCTGGGATCGTACTCTTCCAAATGGGCGAGCTTTGTAAGGATCTGTTTGCGGACAAATATCCGATCACGCCGGTTATTCTCCATCTCTTGCGCGATGGCGATAAGCTCGCTTGCACGTTGGAGCAGGGGGGCGAGCGACAATCCATAACTGATGCACTCCCCGCCGGACGAGCGAACGCGGTAGCGCTTTCGGTTCGAGCTGTCATTGCGCTTGATGAATCCGAGTTCAACGAAACGGTTGATGTGCCTGCGGAGTGTCCGTTCGTCAATTCCACCAACGCGCCGGCAGATTGAATTGTTCGACGCAAAAACCGTTTCGCCATGGCCAGGCTTCAGGAAACTGAGCATGGCTTGAAGTGTCTGTATGTGGCCAGGACGTAGACCAAACACGCTGCGGGCATCTCTCAGAGCCCTGAAGATGGTCCAGACGTCGGTTTCGGATGGGGGAAATGAGCCGCGGGTTGCATCAGCACCTGCGGCATCGATCGACAGTTTTGTAAATGCCATGGTTTGTTCACGATGACCGTTCGGCCCACAGCTTCCCTGTCTCCTCCCAAGATTTTATCTGGGAAAAGGCAATAAAAATCGGTTCACCGAATCGGTGACTCTTGACCGGTTTGCTGGAGGTTGCTACATCATGAGTGCAAATCGAATGATGAGGGCTCTCCAGGGGAAACTTTGGGGGGCTCTTTTCTTTCTGGTCTTCGCTTTTCTCCTTTGCTCGGGTTCCTCTATGTGGCCTGGGTTAGGACCCAGAGCCGCTCTCATTCCGCCACTCATCGAAGAGTTGCAAAAGCGTAGCTTCCGCACGCTCCTCGAGCCACTGGCCGAATTCCGGGTTGTCCTTTTTGGCTATCTTGATGGCGACCGCTTTCTGATCGACTGTCAGCGTTCCGACAGTGTCGCCGCTCTCATTCTTGACGAGGGACGTCACGCCGCGACTGGTCGGTTTCTTGTCTGCACGAGCCTTGTGCGAGCAAGCAGAATAGACCGCCTGAAACCTCTCGGGGCTTGGAGTGTCGTCGGGCAGGGCGGCGATCACCTCTTTGGCCGAATTCACCAAGTCTACCTTTTCCGATAGGGCCACTAAATCACCCCACTGCCGTCTTCCGATGCCATGTGCCGGCCCGATAAGCTGAACAAGCCCATCAGGCAGTTGATCGATAACGACCCGGTGGTTGGACACGCCTTGCCGGGTTAATCCCAAAGCATCCTGAATGACGCCGGGTTTATATCCAATTTCCTGCATCTCTTTGATAAACAAAGATTTTTCTATGAAAGACGGATCAAGTCGAAGGTTGTTCTCTTGACCCTGTGCGATAAGCGAGGCGTCGTCGTCCAATGTGCGAACGATTGCCTTGACCGTTCCTCCGATCTTGCGGATCGCCGCCAGTCTACGGCGACCGTAGATGATGCGGTATCTGTCGGGTTGGCCCGATGGGCGGACCATGATCGGCACTTGTTGGCCATGCTTGCGAATGCTCTCGGCAAGCTCGTCGATACTCGTATCTTCCAGCACCAACCGATCGCGAAGGCCATCCATGTCAATCTGATCGGGTTCGATGTCCCGGATCGAATTGGCCGTGATTTCGCGCAAGGAGTCCCGCAATCCGCCAACAGAGCCGGGCAGCTTTGCAGCCTTTTGCAGGGTAGGGGAGGGAGCCGCGCTCTCTTTTTCGTCCTTCGGAGGTTGGTTGAAAATGTTTCTGGCCATCAGCGACGCCCCCATGCCATTTGGATCGTCTGCTCCAGTTCATCGGCAACGCCGTTCACGCTGGTCAGAGCACGATCAATCGTTTTCCTGATGAACTGGCCGGGATCAACTTCGTAGACGGTTTGCTGGGTCATTCCGGCGTCAGAGATTGCGGTAGACTTCAGCATGGGTTCAGTCATGACCTGGCCGGCGAGAATTGATCTCAGGTAGCCAGCCATTTGGGTCTGTGGCCCGTCTGATGGCTCATACCTTGTGATCAGGAATTTGACGAAATCCCATGTCACACGCCGTCCAATCGCTTCTTCCACGGCCTTTACCGTTTCTGACGCAAGTTTCAGGAATTGGCTCATGGAAGCGATGTCGAGCATGCCTGGCACGACGGTTACCAGGAGCCCCGTAGACGCCGCCAATGCCGTGAGAGTCAGAAAGCCGAGTTGAGGAGGGCAGTCGATCAATACGATGTCGTAATCTGCCTCTATCTCCTCGAGCGTTAAGGCGAGCCGCTCCGCAAAAATGGGCTGCATCCGACGGGCGAGCGCGTTTGCTGTCTCGGTTTCGTACTCCGAGAGCATCAAGCCCGCCGGAACCATGTCGAGTTTGTGAAAGTAGGTCTTTTGGATCACGTCAGAGAGCGGAACCTGATCCTCATATCTCAAAGCATCATAGATTGTTCCGCCCTCGGCGAACTCGAGCTCAGGCCGAAAGCCGAAAAATGTGGTCAAACTTGCTTGCGGATCGAGATCCAGGACCAAAACACGGTAGCCGCGCAAGGCATAACGCTGTGCAAGATGTATAGTCGCTGTTGTTTTCGACGAACCACCTTTGAAATTGACGACCGATAGCACCTGAAGTCGGTCGCCAACGCGTCGACCTGGCCGATACGATTCGGCGTTCTTTCCTGTGCGCTCCAAGATGTTACGCAATTCGTCCACTTCTTGGGCTGTGTAGAATCGGTGCCCGCGGTTATCAGTATGCACTTCCGGGAAGCTACCGTCCTTGTGCCGGTTGCGCAGGTTAGACGTGCTTACGCGCAGGAGACCGGCAACTTCGGTCGAGCTGAAACGGCGCAAGGCTTTACGCTCTTCGGGTTCGAAGGCGATCTTCATCTGCCGATCCAATGACTCGGCCAGATTGTCGGCAAACGTGCCGATGTCAGAAGAGCCTATGCCTTGCGCATATCCAACGTTTCGATCATCCATATCCTGCCGCCCGCTCTTGGCCCCTGTTAAGGCTCTTGATCATTTTGACGACGCACAACGTGTCTGACGCAATTTGCCGTCAGAATGGGAATGCCACGATCCAGCGAGTCCGGCAAGAAGAATCTAGATGTAGTGCAAAAGTTATCCACAGCACCTATAGGTGTTGCCGCGTAAAGAACTCAGCAAGTCATTGATATAGATATATTAAATGTAGATCTAACCGAATCGAGCCGCTACTCTGTTGAGTTGGCACAATAGCAGCTAACCCCAAACAACTAATGGCACTTTCTGCCTCCTGCGGAGTTTTCTCCCGGTGAAATTTTTTGGATTCGGGTCAGAAGCTACACCTGATCTTGGCTCGATTCGTACGGCATGAGGCCAAGTCGTTCCGCCCGCTCCAGCAGCATCTTCACCGACGAAGGCTGCCAGCTTGTCCGCCCGCGCGGCGTGCGTTCGCGCATCGCCTGCAGCCGATCACAAATTGCCTGAAGCGTGATGTCGGGATCTGCGCCTTTGATGCCAGCAACAATGGCGGGCAGGCGGTCGTCGGTTTCGCGGTGCCCGGCGCGGGTCAGCACCTCGGTAGGCAGGAAGCCGTCGCGGACATAGGCCTTCACAGCGCGTAGCAGGCGGCTTTGGGTCCAGCGACGCGCCTCGGGCAAGGGGCCGTTGATGATGCGCACCACGTCTTCCCAAGCCAAGTCGGGGCGCAGACGGCGCACATGGGGCACCCAGTCTTGTGCCGTTTCGTTCAGGCGCTCCATGTAGCCATCCTGTCGCGCCAGTCGAACTTTGCGAAGAGCAACAGGGTCTTTGGCCCGCAGTCCGGGGTTGCCGCCCACGCGGCCCTTTGTACGCGCGCTCGCAAGCCCGGCCTTGGTGCGCTCGCGGATCAGGGCGCGCTCGAACTCGGCCGCGGCCCCCAGAACCTGCAGCGTGAACTTACCTTGCGGCGATGCAGTGTCGATCGGGTCCTGGATCGAGCGAAAGAACGCACCCTTGGCCTCCAACTGCTCGATCACCTCGAGAAGGTGCGACAAAGACCGTGCAAGGCGGTCGATGCGCACGACCACCAGCGTATCGCCCTTGCCGATGCGCTCCAGCACGCGCGCCAGCACCGGCCGCGCGCGGTCGCCGCCCGAGGCGTGTTCCTCGAAGATTTCGACGCATCCCGCGGTTTGCAGGGCCTCAGACTGGGGCAGGGGGGTCTGATCGTCTGTGGAGACGCGGGCATAGCCTATGAGGGGCATAAAAACGGGCCGTTTGCAGTTTAGGATACCGCTACTAAACGACCGTTTGTAAGCGAATGCAAGTGCCGGCTCTGTGGGGCTGTTCAGTCCAAAGCCCTTGGTTCCCTTACGCTGAGCGCGATCAGCGAGCTCTCGCAGACCATTGCGCGCACGTGCTATATAAAGTGTGCAGGCGCACCCTGACAAAACCCTTGGGTAAAATGCAAAAATGCCATATTTTGCACATATGGAGCCTCAGGCATGTATAAAGTATAATATTTTTGATGATCCTCTTGAGGATGCGGAGGAGCTTGAAGAGACTTCTGAGGACGACCTGTGGTTCCTGCCCGGTCCGATGGAAGAGGAGCCGCATTATCTGCCGCCCGGACCTAGGGCCGAAGTGCGTGAGACCGCTGTTCTTGACGATTGGCGACGTGCCGAGGCGGGCCATGCTGCCCGCCTTGCCCGTGTGGCCGGCCGGATCGGGGCGCTAGACGACCGTCTGAAGCGTGGCCCGGAAGGCTGGCGGCACAGGCTTGCGTTGATCGAGGCGGCAGACCTCAGCTGGTTTGCAGGCGACCGAATTGGCCCGGATCGGCTGGCGCTCTGGATATCCATGCGCTTGTCCGGCGTGCAGGACGACACCGCAGCGCTTGCGCGTGTCGGATGGGCGGTGCGGCGTCTTACAGGCGGTCCCGGCCCAGACGTGGACCTGTCCGCCTTCCTCGATCGCCGTGACCCCGAGAACATGGTGGATGAAGCCGAGCCCTTCGCGGATCGCGCGGGCGGGTGGCTTGACCTGATGGCGCAAGCCGCCGACCTGCACCCGATCACGCGTGCCTGCATGGGGTTTCACCTCTGGAGCCTCGCGGGCCTCGGACAGCAGAGCAACCGAATGGAAGCGGCGGTCACGGCGTCGCGCATTGCCGCGCATGAGGGCGAGGGGGCAATATTCGCACCCCTGGCCATGGGTGGGGCGGGGGCGCTGCGCGCCGGCGGCCCCCCGGCTGAACGTTTGGCGCGCGGGCTCGAGAAAATGGAAACGGCCTGCCTGACCGCGATGCGGCACCTCGACGATATCGAGACATGGTCGGCGCTGGCGGAAGCCGAGATGACCCCACTCTCGGGCAAGACGCCGCCAGCCCTGCGCGGAGTGCTGACCGAATGGCCCCTGGTCTCTGCCCCTATGGCCGAGGCCCTGACCGGAGCCAGCCGCGCCGCTGTCCAGCGCAACCTCGCCTGGATGGAAGCGCGGGATCTGGTCCGCGAGCTAACAGGGCAAGGACGGTTCCGAATGTGGCGCGCCACAAACTGATTGTCGAAGCGATCTGTGCGCGCCGATGTTGCGTCTATCCGCAGCACGGCTGAAACGGTGAGGAGCACCGTTTTGCAGATGCTCGAGGTCAAAGAGTTCGGCTGATCGGCTGAGACAATTCGGCTATCGCCACGTCCCCAACTACCATGAAAGCATTGTCGACTGGGTCGTGACCGGTCTGCGGGTATAAACCGGACAGACCATACAACGCTCCAAGCGACGAACGAGCCGTTGTCGCAATGGCATGTCGAGTGATGTCTTCTTGAAAATCGCCTTCGGAAAGAGCAGGGGCAGGACATGAAGCTGCAAAATCTCGAACGCCATCAAGCCTGGATCTACCTCGCTGCCATCCTTTCCGGTCTGGTCTTGGGCTCGCTCGCCCCCGGTATCTCGGGGGTGTTCGAGGCGCTGCTTTCGCCGGTGTTGGGGCTTATGCTTTTCACTACCTTCGCTCAGATGCCGCTAGCGCACCTGCCGCGCGCGACGCGCGACCGGCGTTTCATCGGCACCATGTTGATCGGCAATTTCGTCCTGGTGCCGCTGCTGGTCTGGGGGCTGATCGCGTTCCTGCCTGACGATCCTGCGCTTCGGCTCGGGGTGCTTGTCGTGCTGCTGGTGCCCTGCACCGACTGGTTCATCACATTCACCCATCTCGGTCGCGGCGATGCGGTGCGTGCCGCGTCCGCGACACCGATCCTCCTCGCGGTTCAGTTCGCCAGTCTGCCGCTCTTCCTTTGGCTTTTTCTCGGCGAGGCATTCTTTGAGCTTCTCGCCGCCGACCGCATTGCCGCCGTCTTTGCGGCGCTTGTCCTGCTGCCGCTCACAGCGGCTTTCCTGCTGGAGCGTTGGGCAGAGGCGCGCCCGGAGCGGGCCGCGATCGTAAATCGCCTCGCCTGGCTGCCGGTTCCGCTTCTGGCTGTCGTGGTGTTCCTGATCGCGGCCTCGCAAGTCGACGCGGTACGGGATGCGCTGCCGGTTTTGGCGCAGGTGGCGGGCGCCTACGTCGCCTACCTCGTCGCCGCAGCACTTCTCGGTGCGGCGACCGGGCGGGCGGCCGGATTGTCCACTAGCGGGTGACGAACGGTCATCTTCTCGCTCTGAACCCGCAACTCCTTCGTCGTACTTCCGCTGGTGCTGGTGCTTGGACCGGAGTGGAACGTGGCGGCCGTGGTCATCGTCTTCCAGTCGCTCGTCGAGCTCTTCGGCATGGTCGCCTATCTGTGGATCGTGCCGCGCTATCTGGTCCCCGAACATGCGGCGACCACGCAGGACTCCGCGGGGAACGAATGATCGCAAACAACGGCGCTGGCACCATTGTCCGCTTGGCTGACATGCATGGGCGTCCTCAACTATGGCCCTTCAGGTCACCTCCGTCAGCGCGTCGATCACAGGGCATTCAGGGACATCGTCACCGGTGCATTGCGCCACGGTGGAAGACAGCACGCGTTCGATGCGTTTGAGATCGTCGATCTTGGCGCGGACCGAGGCGAGATGCGAATTTGCCAGACCCTGCACCTCGCCGCAGGTCTGGGCACCGCCATCGACCAAGGCGAGCAGATCGCGGACTTCGTCGAGCGTGAACCCAAGCTCGCGCGCGCGCATGATGAAGCACAAGCGCGCGACATGCCGATCATCGTAGACGCGATAGTTTTTGCTGGAGCGCGGCGGCTCGGGCATAACGCCGATGTTCTCGTAGTAGCGAATGGTCTCGAGATTGCAGCCGGTCAGCCTGGCCAGATCTCCGCGCCTGAGGACCTTCACCGATCTGTGACGATTTTTCACGTTTGACCCTCTTGAGCCTGTACCTGCTACAGACCCTAGATTGAGATCATCACTGAGGCAAGGATGATTCGAACCATGACTGAAACCACATCCGCCGACCGGCAGACGGCAATGGACGAAACAGGGGCTGCCGACAAAAAGGCATGGACGACAACCTGGCTCGGCGCGCTTGGCGCGCTGGCGATGACCTCATGCTGCATCCTGCCGCTGGTGCTGGTCAGCTTCGGCGTTACCGGCGTTTTCATTGCGCAGCTGGGCGTTCTCTACCAGTACAAATGGATCACCTTCGCGCTGAGTGCCGCCTGCATCGGCTATGGATTCTACAAGGCCTACCGTCCGATCCCGACTGAGGCCTGCGCGGATGGCACCTGCGCGCGCCCCATGAACCGGAAACTCATGCGATCCATTCTTTGGATTGCCACCGCCATCGTCACCGTCGCGATGATCTTTCCCTATCTCACCCCATACCTTCTGTCCTACTGAAAGGCCGAACCCATGAAGTCACTCCATCTTGCCCTTGCGGTCGTTGGCACTCTCGCAGCTTCCCCCGCCAGCGCCGCCGAACAGCGCATCAATATCGGGGTAGGCGAACTGACATGCCCGACCTGCTCCTACACGGTGGCGGCGGCCATGCGGGGCGTTCCCTCGGTCGAGATCATCGACTTCATGGAAGGAGAGGAATTCGGCACCGGCACCTACATCGTCGCCTTTGATGACGAGGCCGCCGATCAGGACATGATCGTCGAAGCAATCCGCGCCACCGGCTATTCGGCGGACATCGTCGAGTCCGGCGATTTCTGATCGCATTCACCGACCCGCACTCGGAGCTGGAGACAGCATGACAGACATGAACAATAACAATGAACCCACGACCCTTTTGCGGCGCGGCCTCATCGGCAGCGTATTTGCGGCGATCTGTTGCTTCACGCCGTTCCTGGTGCTGATCGTCGCCGGGGTCGGACTTTCTGCCGTTGTTGGTTGGCTCGACTACGCGCTTTTCCCGATGCTCTTCGCCTCGCTGAGTGCGGTTGCATATGCCCTGTGGCAGCAAGCCGGCAGACCAGGGCACAGTCCGAAAGCCCTTCTCATCGGCTTGGCGGTTGTTCTTTCGGCTCTGCTGTTCTGGCTGGAGTTCCGCTTTGCTCTGCGGATCTCGGTTGCCGCCGCTTTGGCGGTGGCGGGATATGCGCTCTGGCTCAGAAAATCAGGCAGTTCAGCAGTGAGCCGGATCAAGAGAAACTGGCACAAGGAAAGGAACAGGTATGACCAAGACCTATGACCTCATCGTGATCGGCGGCGGCACCGCTGGAAATGGCGTCGCCCGGATGGCCGCGGATGCAGGCTGGAGCGTCGCCAGCATCGACAGCGAACCCCATGGCGGCACCTGCGCCCTGCGCGGCTGCGACCCCAAGAAAATGCTGGTCGCGGTCACCGAGGGTGTCGAATGGGCCGAAAACATGGAAGGCAAGGGGCTGGAGGCGCAACCTTCGGTCAACTGGCCCGACATGATCGCCTTCAAGCGCAGCTTCACCGAAGCTATGCCACCGCGCATCGAAGCCGGGTTGGAAAAAGCGGGGATCGACGTCTTGCATGGGCTGGCACGGTTCACCGGCCCCAATACGATCGAGTTGAACGGCGAGACCCTGACCGCGAAGCATTTTCATATCGCCACCGGCGCGCGGCCGATGACGCTGAACATCCCGGGCGAAGAGCATCTGACCACCAGCACCGAATTCCTGGAACTGCCTGAGCGACCGAACCGCATCGCCTTTGTCGGCGGCGGCTTCATCGCCATGGAATTCGCCCATATTGTCAAGCGGGCGGGCGCGCGCGAAGTGACAGTGCTGGAGATGATGGACCGCCCCTTGGGTCCTTTCGATCCCGACTTGGTCGCAATGCTGGTTGAGGCAACCGAAGAGCTCGGCGTCGATCTCCGCACCAAGGCGAAGGTGGCGAAGATCGAAAAGCAGGGCGACGAATTCACCGTCACGGTGGAAACTCCCGACGGCACCGAAACGATCACTTGCGATCTGGTGGTGCATGGCACGGGCCGGGTGCCCAATATCGATCGCCTTAACCTTGAGGCCGCCGGCGTCGAATACTCACGCCGTGGCATCAAGGTGAGCGACGCGATGCGCACCACCAATCCGGCGATCTTCGCCGCGGGCGACTGCGCTGCCAGTGGGCCCAAGCTGACCCCGGTGTCCGCCTTCGAAGGGCGTGTGGCAGGCAAGAACCTGCTGGCTGGAGAAGACGAGCGTACCGTGGATTATCCGCCGATCCCGTCGGTAGTCTTCACCCTCCCGATGGTGGCCACCGTGGGCTTGTCGGAAGCGGTGGCCAGGGAACAGGGGCTGAAGTTCGACACCCATTTCGAAAAGACAGGGGACTGGTATTCGTCGCTGCGCGTCGGCGCGAAACATACCGGATTCAAGGTTCTTGTCGAAGAGGGCAGCGGACAGATCCTCGGCGCGCATCTGATCGGGCCGGGCTCCGAGGAGCAGATCAATCTTTTCGCCATGGCCATGGGTGCCGGGCAGACCGCCAACCAGATCAAGGCCATGATTTTCGCCTATCCGAGCTATGCCTCCGACATCGGTTCGATGGTGTGATTCAAAATTATTGATCGGGGCCGTGTCGCGATACCGATCGCAAGCTAAGGAAGAACCAATGGACCAAACTGTAACGAAAGACGATTGCTGCACTGCCAGTGAAACCCGCGATGACAACTACGATCTCATTGTCGTTGGTGCCGGCTCGGCCGGGTTTTCTGCCTCGATCACGGCAGCCGATGCCGGAAAGCGCGTGGCGCTTATCGGGCACGGCACCACCGGCGGCACCTGTGTGAATGTCGGCTGCGTGCCGTCCAAGGCGATGATCCGCGCCGCAGAGGCGGTGCATGGCGGCGCGTCGGCCGCCCGGTTCCCGGGCGTCGAGCCCTGTGATCATGCGGTGGATTGGGGTGCCGTAGTGCAAGGCACCACCGATCTGGTCGAGGAGATGCGGCACAAGAAATATATAGACCTGCTGCCCGCCTATAAAAGCGTTACCTATATCGAGGATGGCCCGGCGCGATTGGTCGAGGGTGGCGTCGCTGTTGGAGGACGGGTGATATCCGCCCCGCGCGTCCTGATCGCCACCGGCTCGCGCCCCCACCTGCCAGCGATCGAGGGGATCGACACAGTGGAGCCCCTCGATTCCACCGATCTATTGACTTTGCCTGACCGGCCCGAAAGCATCTTGGTGCTGGGCGGCGGCTATATCGGCTGCGAGCTGGCGCAAATGGCTTCAAGGCTGGGGGTGAAGGTCACGCTAGTGACCCGCTCGCGCCTCCTGCCGGGCGCCGAACCGGAGGTGGCCCAGGCGCTGACGCAAGCGCTGAAGGCCGAAGACATCGCGGTCGAGACCGGTCTTGCTTACGTCTCGGTCGCGAAAGCTGCGGGCGGCGTCAATCTGATTGTCGAACGGGGTGGTAAGACCGAGGATCTGACCGCCGAACGGCTGGTTGTGACCACCGGCCGGATCGCCAATTCCGAGAACCTTGGATTGGAAGAGCTTGGCATCGAGACCGACGCACGCGGCTCTATCAAGGTCGGTCAGGACATGGCGACCACGCGTGCCGGCGTCTGGGCCGCGGGCGATGTCACTGACCGTGACCAGTTCGTCTACATGGCGGCCTATGGTGCCAAGGTGGCGATCAACAATGCCCTTGGATTGGAGCAGATGCGCTATGACAACGCGGCGATGCCGTGGGTCGTGTTTACCGACCCGCAAGTGGCCGGCGTCGGCCTTTCGGAGGTTGAGGCCAAGGCGGCGGGGCACAAGGTCAAAACCAGTGTGATCACGCTCGACAACGTGCCCCGCGCCGTCGCTGCACGCGATACCCGCGGCGTGATTAAGCTGGTGGCCGACGCGAAGACCGACCGCCTGCTGGGCGGTCAGATCGCAGCACCGGAGGGGTCGGACACGATTCAGACACTGGCAATGGCGCTGATATTCGGCATGACCGCACGGGCGCTCGGAGAGACGATCTTTCCTTATTTGACCACGGTCGAAGGGCTGAAACTCGCCGCACAAACCTTCGACAAGGATGTAGCCAAACTCAGCTGCTGCGCGGGGTGAAAAGACGAGAAATTCCGGCGACACCGACTCATAAGCAGCGCTCATTGTGAACCAGCGCGTACAAAGCCACAAAGTGCTTGTGGCGGTCAGCATTCTCTCGGCATGGAGGCTGACGGCGGTAACGGATAATCACATATTAGAGCCAGCAGTGCACATCCCACGTTCTGTCATTAGGTTGGTTATTGTGGCGGGGTTCATAAACAGACCGATCTCATCAAGATGGAAAGTGATCGGGAGTTGCCGAGAACGTCGCTGGGTCAACAATTGGTCATTACATTAGCCCTGTCTATTTGATCGCCCGCAATACAAAGAAAGAATCGCCATGAATACAGTTGATACTGATTCTCGCACAACAGGTTCACTACCCGCATTCAACGCCCGAACTTTAGGGTTAATGTTCGTCGCAGGTTTCTTTGCGACCGTCGCGTTCGATCTGTTGGGTCAGATCATCAGCCCGGGCTTGGGCTTTTCGCGGTTGTCACCGCACGGGCTAGCGAGGAGCTTACTCGGCAGCCTTGGTCTGCCGAACGGTGATTTCGCAGGATATTTCGTACATTTTTATCTTGTTGGCCTGATTGGCTATCCCGTCGGTTGGTTGTTCGTCTTTAGACCAATTTGGCACCGTATCGCGGGGCAGACGAACTGGTTTTTGCCCTCGGCGATTTATGGGTTCGGCCTGTGGGTGTTGGCCATCGGGGGCACTACTTCTGTCGCAGATCTTCCCTTCTTTCTGAATTTCACCGGCATTGCCTGGGTAGCGCTGGTGGGTCATATGCTCGGGACCGGGATCATGAAAAAGCGTGGCACGCTACAATTTCCGGGCCAGAGACCAGTCACTATGGATGAGAAATCACCGTCATTTGCCGGTAGCTCTATTGCAGGAAATGCAATTCTTGTTGACGGTGATCGTTGGACCCACTCCTGATGTGAGCCAAGCGAAAGAACCATCAGCTTTCGTCCGGAAACCTTCAATAGGAAGCGAAAACCGTGCGTATAGTCGAACTCGGTTCCGGATCATCCGAGTTGCTGGGCTGTGTCCACGACAGGTAAACCCCTTCATTCGTTCGCGCCGTGCGCGGGAAGTTGACCGAACCTGCGCCGTTGTTTCGCGCAATCAGTTGCAGGTCCTTACACTGCTGACCGGTTGTGATCTGGCAAGCAAGGATCACCTCGCTCTCATTTGCCCATTCGACCCACGTCACGAACGCAGTCTGAGGGTCCAGCATGAGAATATCGACCCGACCGGCGGGAATCCCGAGGCTGACTTTCGCCGGATCGCCAAAATTTCTGCCACCATCGGAAGAGAACGCAACCTTGACTTCCGGCTTGTCATTTGCAGCCGTGAACCAGGCCACGGCGGCTGTTTGACCGGCGGTCGCGATGGCGGGGCCATTGACCGGGCAGCCGGAGATTTCCCAGCCGTCATTGTGGACGTTTGTTGGTTCTGACCACATGCCGCCTTGGTGTCTTACGACAGATATATTCCTGATTTCCGCATCTGTTCTGTCGCGGTATGCGACAAGGACGGTGCCATCGTCCAGCGATGCGGCGGACGTCTGGCAGCATGAACAGGTCTGCGCATCGACAAGAACATCATCGGTTCGCGTACCTTCGGGCGTGATCCGGGTTGCGCGCAACTGCATTGCATCCGGGTAGTTGCTGGCTGCGCTGGTGAAAAGCGGCTTGTCATATGCGCGTCCGTCAAGCCAGACAGACATCAAGGAACCGTCTTCGAGCGGCTGGAGCGTGACAAAACCGTGTTGGCTAACCGACCGATCATCATGTGGCGTTATCGGTGCGCTCCATGTCAGGCCCTCATCCGGCGAAAGAGAGATCTTGACGTCATAGGCATAGTCGTTTTTGGAATTTTCCCACAGCCAGTGAGCCGCAAAGGTACCGTCATCAAGCGCAACAACGGACGGAAAATCGGCCCAGTTCACGAAGAGTTCGTCGGACACGGTAACAGTGCGGGCCGCGCTCCGTTCTGCGTCTTCAAGGACCGACAATTTTACCGCAAACCCGGCAGGGTGTGGTTCGGTCCAACCCAGCAGGACCCGATCATCCTGCAGTGCGAACAGGGTGGGTTCCTGCGCATTGTTCCCGACCGGTGGGTCTAGGTCGGCGAACTCCAATGGCTCGGCAAGGACCATGCCCGCCGTCATGCCCATGAACAGATGGGCCACAATCACGCCAGAATGGATTTTTGATGGCATTGCGCACCTTTCCGATTATCAGACCAGCGTCATTCACAACCTGAGCATAGGCAAATTTTGGCGAGTGCCATGTAAACTTTTGTATGACGGGCCTGTGCTTGTTGTTAAGAGCGATATCCCGTTGTGGCACAGCTTCGCGTCAACGGTTGGCGCAACCACCGCTCCGACCTCAGCTGACTTGCATCCAGGTCGCCATGCCATCAGCCTGATGGCTCAGCATATGGCAGTGCAGCATCCACGCGCCGGGATTGTCGAGTACGCACACAATCGTCATCGTCTCGCCCGGCGCTACGAGGGTCGTGTCGCGAAGGTGGGTTCGCGCACCATTCTGATCGGTTTCCCAGAAATGGTGGCCATGCAGGTGGATACCGTGCGGAAAAGCAGTGTCGTTCACCATCCGCACCTGCACTGCTTCATCACGTCTTGCCGAAATCAGCGGTTTGTTCGGCAGACCGCTCACGTCGTTGAAGGCCCAGCCCCCGAACCCGCCGTGCGCGCCGTCCCCGGCACCGCCTTGCATGAAGAGATCTGCCGTTTGCGTGATCTCTCCGGGCGCGGGCACGAGGTTCGCGGGGAGGGGAGCTATCGGCGCAGACCGGATTTGTCGCTGACCGTTCAACATAATGCCCCCCAGTTCCTCGCCACCCGAAGGCACGGTTTCTCTTAGGATCACATCACCCGTCACATCTGCGATGATGTCGATGCGCTGCGCCGGTGCGAGTTTTAGATTGCCCAGCGAAACCAGCTCGGGCAGCGGCATCCCGTCATAGGCCACACAAAAGCCCGTCAGCCCGTCGATACGTATCTCGAAAATGCGATCCGGTGTCGGATTGATCAGACGCAACCGGATGTGATCCCCCAGCCGCGCCTGCTCAGACGACAGGAAGGTGGTCATCAAGTTCCCCAGCCTACCTGCTGTTATGAAATCAGCGCGGTCGAATTCCATGTCGAACTGGCCGGTGTCATCAAGCCGAATGTCGAAGAGGATGGCCGTGATGTCCTGATCCACGTCTGGCGGGGCAGGTTCTTCGACGATCAGGGGCCGAACAGTCCGCGGGCGACCTGTTCGTAGGAAAGGTAGTGGGAGTGATACCAGTAGGTTCCGGCATCGGGAACCGGAAACCGGAAACCGGTACTCGTAACCCTCATTCGGGATGATGACATCCTGTGTCAGCACGTTTACGCCGTCCATCGCGTTGGGCAACCGAATGCCATGCCAGTGTACGAGGGTCCCGTCCTCCAGCCCGTTTTCCACCCGCGCCCGCAGAATATCGTTCTGGCGCTGTCTGATTTCGGGGCCGGGACAGGTGCCATTGAATCCAAGCATTGCAATGTCCCGCGACCCGATCCGGGTGAAGGCCGGGCGTCAGGGTGACAGGCACCGAAGCCGCACTCAGGGGCAGGGGGAGCGTGGCTGCGCCAAGCGCAACCATCATCTGAAGACGCTTAAGCATGGGTTTCCGTGTATTCCGTTTCTGGGGCCTGCAACCCACATCCCCCACCGTTGCGGAAGGGCGTCCCGGCGAGATATATTGATACATTGCAGATCGGCGCCCAGGTTTGGCGGAATACCGGAGAGCACCTAACGTATCTGCAGGTCCTGAATGGCCGCAAGGATCTTTCCGTCGGTATCATCGCTGTCGGCTGTCACCGCAAGACCGACCAGAACCTTTGGCATGTCCCCGAACGCACGCACGAAATCGCGATCCAGGTTCACATTCTCGGTGAAGTTGCCGGTTTGCGCCGTTTGCAGAATTTTCGATTTGAGACCCGTCGAGTAGGGGCTGTTCAGCAATGCGCCTTTCGCATGATTGCCACCCCAGACATAAACCAGCGCCCGCGTATTGGGATCACGCAGCAATTTGCGCGCCGTTGTTCGGCCAAGCGTGCTTGCGGTCTGCGGATCGACGAATATGAAGTACAAAGCAAGATTGCGATCATCGCCGCCGCGCCGTGTGAGGTCGGTTCCCTTAACACCCTGCGTGACGGACCATTCCCACATTGCTGCCTTTGCGGTGCCAAGGGCTGCGCTGACCGGACGCCAGAGAACCGAAACCGTGCCATCGGAAATCACGTCCAGCCGCCGACCTTGCAGGCCGTACTCGTTCGAAAAGAGCCGCAAGAGGCCCTGTTCTTTCCAGCTTCCATCGAATGGAATTGTCTTTCCTTGCGCATAGAGGGGCGGGGCGTTTGCAGCTAATGCAACAAAAGCGATGAAAAGTGTCGCTGCGAGGGACCGTATAAACATCTGAACTCCTTTTGCGATGCCGCTGGTCCTGCTTTGATCCCGGTTATCACCATTATGTGCCGTCATGATCCGTTGAATTGTGCCGGGCGCGCGCAACTTCAATGAACATATCCGTGATCATAGATGTGGTTGCGCAATGGTCGTTGCAGGACGCGGGAGCGAATTCAGATCATGGAGCGCGACCTTGATCGGCTGATTTCCCGCGACGGACGGATCCAGTAGGCGGCGGAGCTTCCAACCGTTACAAACAAGTACAAAACTCATGGGATACAAGCGCCTGAACACATGGACGCGGGTGCCGATGTGCGTCATCTCTGGTTCAACGGAACCGACTCCCGCACGCAAGGATGGCACATTCACCACAGCGCTTTGGGCTGGGGACAACAGGGTTGAACGCGCCAACGTCCGTTGCGGGAAACAAAATGTGGCCTTGTGTGAAACAGGCAAAGGTAACAAAGAATGCTGACTTCGATTATCCAATTTCCTGACATCGGAACAGAGATTTTTGCCGTTGATATCGGATCGTTCCGCTTTGCCCTGCGTTGGTATGCGCTGGCCTATATTGTTGGCCTCCTTATCGGCTGGCGCATCTGTGTCGCATTGGTCCGCTCTTCGTCAGTCTGGGGGGCCGGGGCGCCGCCGCTGCAACCCAAGCAACTGGAAGACCTGCTGACATGGATCATTCTGGGCGTGATCGTGGGGGGCAGGCTGGGGTTCGTGCTTTTCTATCAACCTCAGTACTATTTTCAGAACCCCGTCGAAATCTTCATGGTCTGGCAGGGTGGTATGTCATTTCATGGCGGCTTTTTCGGCGTGGTCGTGGCCACCTTGCTTTTTTGCTATCGCAACGGCGCACCCGTTCTATCAACGGCGGATCTGCTCGCTGTTGCAACACCACCGGGTCTTTTCCTCGGTCGGCTGGCCAACTTCACCAATAACGAGCTTTGGGGCCGTCCGACCGATGTGCCCTGGGCGGTGGCATTCCCCGGCGAGGCGGCCCAGTCCTGTGCGGGCGTCGTGGGCCTGTGTGGCCGCCATCCGTCCCAGCTTTATGAGGCTCTTCTGGAGGGTATCCTGCTTGGCTCGGTCCTGATCTTTCTGGCCTGGAAACGCGGTTGGCTGCGCTTTCCCGGAAGCCTTACTGGCCTGTTCCTGGCGGGATACGGAAGCGCAAGGTTCCTTGTCGAGTTCTTCCGGCAGCCTGATATGCAGTTCGTCACGCAGGACAACCCGATTGGACATGCGGTTCATTGGGCGGGCTATGGGCTGACAATGGGCCAACTGCTGTCGTTGCCGATGATTATCCTTGGCGCGGCCCTGATCGTATGGTCCCGCAGGCGTGTGACGGTTAATTCTGCGGATCTGGTGTCGACATCAGATTCTTTGTGAATATCCGAGCGTAGTGTTGGCGAAGTGACCATTGCGGCCTGGGTCCGCATATGAGCCTTGGGCGCGTGCTCAATGATGCGGCTTGCGTCCTTTCGCAATCATCAGATGGTGCTCTTGATGATGTACACCGATTGTCATCAGACCAAAGAAACCAAGGCCCTGTATTTGTTCACCATCGCCACCCACGATCAGTGCGACACCATCCTCCATTTCTTCTGACGCAACACTCCAGCCTGTTTCACCGGCAAGGAACGGTGCATGGGCGGGAACCATTGTGTTGATGGCCGACAGGACACGCGGGCTGCCACGCACTTCGAACCGTGCCCCGTCGGGCCGCAGAATGCGGGTGACCTCTGCCTTTCGTGTCAAAAGGTCCATATCGACCAGATGGTCCCTCAGTTTGTCGATATTGACGGCGCCCCAATCGGTTTCGGGATCGGCCTGGAGCAGCACAACTATTTCGGCCAATGCGGCGAAGGCGGACTGGCCGGTTTCCTGGGGCGTCGGACGCGTGACCCATGGATGAATGCATTTGTTGCGGCGTAACGGGTGTCGCAAGCAAGACAGCGAAGAGAACGGGTATCAGTCGCATGGACCAGCCTTTCCTGAGTGTATTCGGATTCAGCCTAGTACCTGATCGGACCCTGAAATATGATTTGGATCATATGATGCCTGAACCCTATAATCTCATACCGCCCTCCGCCTTGCGTCCGCTGACGAGGGCCGCAGGGGATACGGTCTTTCGTCAGGGCGCGCGGACCTGCGGCCTTTATGTTGTTAAGTGCGGGCGCGTTCATCTTGAGCGTGTCGGCCCGGATGGCGAACGATTTATCATCTACCGTGCCGAGCCCGGGATGAGCCTTGCCGAAGCATCGGTGTTTTCGGATAGATACCACTGCGATGCGGTCGTGGCGGAGGCTGGGGCGTTTGTACAGATCGACAAAGCGGCGGTCTTGTCTGCCTTTGCAGATCCGGATTTTGCACGCGCCTATGCGCGGCAAGCGGCACAGCAGATACAAGCGCAACGTCAGGCGCTTGAGATCGTAGGCATCCGCCGCGCAGAAGAACGGGTCTATGCCGGTATGGTGGCGGGCCTGCTTGAAAGCTCCGTTGTCGATTTTGCCAGCGCGCTGCACCTTTCGCACGAGGCCACCTATCGGGCCTTGCGAAAGCTTGTGAATGATGGCCGGATCGCAAATCCGACCCGGGGAACGTATCATTTGCGCCCCTGAATGGATCAGCCGGACCATGCCCGGTTCGAGATAACAAAAGGTGCGGTAGCAAAGCTTGGCGGGTATTTCGCTTGCCCGATAACAATGAGAATTGCTGCCCGCGACGATGACCTGTTTTCAAAGATCGCCGTTATGCCCTGTCTTACTGCTCGCCGCTGAAAGGTCGATTGCCTCAGCGCCGCTTTCGTCGAAGCACCGTGTTTCGATCTGCAGGGTTGCGAAAAAGAACCCGAAGTCCTTACGCAGCATGTCGTAGGCGGTTTGCAGGACCTCTTCTTGATCTGTGACACGCAGATGCGCGGAGAAGACATGCTTGCCACTTGTCAGCGCCCAGGCATGAATATGGTGAACATCGGAAACCTCGTGCAGTTCTTCAAGGGTACGTTTGATTTCAGGCAGACTCACTTCGGGAGGCGTGCCTTCCATCAAAAGATGCGCCGCTTCTTTCAGCAATCCCCAGCTCGCCCATAGCAGGACAAACCCGAACGCCATGCCAAGCAGCGGGTCGATCAGCAGAAACCCGGTGAATTCGATTGCGAGGGCGGTCACGATGATCAACAGACTGCCAACAAAGGTCTGGATGATATGCCAGAACGCTCCCTTCGTGTTCAGATCTTCCTTGCTTTGCTTCCAGATCAGCGCAAGCGAAATGAACTCCGTAAAGAGCCCCCCGGCAGCCGCAATCAGCATCGGACCCGTTGGAAGATCAATTGGCGCAGACATGCGCATGGCAGCCATCGCGATGACAACAACCGCCATGGCCAGCAAGAAGCCGCCATTCACAAGGGCGCCGATGATTTCGGCGCGCGCCCAGCCAAAGCTCCGCTCTTCATCCGCCGGACGCAACGCCATACGCGCCGCGACAATGGCGACCAGCACACCGCCCACGGCCGAAAAGGTATGGAACGCGTCGGAGATGACCGCGATTGACCCTGTCCATAGGCCAATCGCCAGTTCAATCACAAAATAGATGCCGGTCAACTAGGCTGATATCGCCAGCCCCTTGCCGCCGGACGGCATATGCCCCTGATGTCCGCCTGCCATCATCTATCTCCTTAGTTTGCGACTAAAGCCGTACCCGTCGCAGCCGCAGTGCATTGCTAATGACGGAGACCGAAGACAGGCTCATCGCGGCGGCGGCGATCATCGGCGACAGAAGAAGGCCGAAAAACGGGTAGAGAATACCAGCCGCGATGGGCACACCTGCGGTATTGTAGGCGAAGGCAAAAAACAGGTTCTGCTTGATGTTTCGCACCGTTGCCTTTGCCAATCGGCGCGCACGCACGATGCCGACAAGATCACCACCCAGAAGGGTGATGCCTGCGCTTTCCACGGCAACGTCGGCACCGGTGCCCATCGCAATGCCCACATCAGCCGCCGCCAGGGCAGGGGCATCGTTCACGCCGTCTCCTGCCATGGCGATCCGGGCCCCTTCTTGTCTGAGGGAGTCCACCAATGCCTTCTTGTCTTCGGGCAAGACGCCTGCGTGGACTTCATCAATACCCAGCTTTGCGGCGACGGCTTCGGCGGTTTTCTGATTGTCACCGGTTGCCATTATGACCCTGAGACCGAGGCGATGAAGGTCATCGATGGCGTCTGCCGTGGACTCCTTGATGGGATCGGCAACAGCGACAATGCCGGCAAAAGTGCCATCTATCGCCACAAGCATTGCTGTCTTTCCAGATTCACGAAGGTCGTCCGCAGCAAATTCCGCAATCGAAGCGTCAACGTTGATCTCTGCCATCATGGCGGGATTCCCAAGTGCCACGACCTGGCCATCGACCATGCCTTTCACGCCCTTGCCAGTCACGGCTTCGAATTCCGTTGCGTTCGGAAGCGTCAGCCCCCGTGCCAGCGCACCCTCGACTATTGCTTCGGCCAGCGGATGTTCGGAGCCCCGTTCGAGGGCCGCAGCCATTGTCAGCAGGTCATTTTCAGCCTTGTCCCCCGTGGGCACCACGTCTGTCAGCTTGGGGCGCCCTTCGGTGAGTGTTCCGGTCTTGTCAACGATGACGGTATCGACACGCGCCATGCGTTCCAGTGCTTCGGCGTCTTTGATCAGAACGCCAGCCTGTGCCCCGCGGCCCGCCGCCGTTGTGATCGAAATGGGCGTCGCAAGGCCCAAGGCACAGGGGCAAGCAATGATAAGAACGGATACGGCTGCAGTAACAGCGAAGGCGAGCGCGGGATCGGGCCCTAAGAACAGCCAGACAACGAAGGATATGATCGCAATGACGACAACCGTCGGAACAAAGACGGACGATACCCGGTCCGCCAGACCCTGAATCGGCGCGCGCGACCGCTTTGCACCTGCCACCATGTCCACGATCTGGGACAGGACCGTGTCCGCACCGACCTGTGTGGCCCGGATCGCCAATGTGCCGTTCTTGTTGATCGTGCCGCCTGTGACCCGGTCGCCTTGTGTTTTCTCGACCGGCAACGGCTCTCCGGTGATCATACTTTCGTCGATAGATGAATGCCCTTCGAGGACCTCGGCATCGACGGGTATGCTGTCGCCGGGGCGTACCCGCAACCTGTCACCCTCAACAATGTGTTCGAGAGGTGCGTCATATTCCGTCCCGTCCGGCAGGATCCGCCGCGCCGTTTTTGGTGCGAGATCGAGCAATGCACGGATGGCATCACCCGTCCGTTCGCGGGCGCGCAACTCGAGCACCTGACCGACAAAGATCAGCGCAACGATCACAACCGCAGCTTCGTAATATGTCCCGACGCTTTGGCCGTTTCGATACGCTTCGGGGAAAATGCCGGGCAGGAATGTTGCGGCAAGCGAATAGATATAGGCAGCCCCGACGCCAAGCGCGATCAGGGTCCACATGTTCGGCGATATATTCCTGATCGATTCCCACCCCCTTTTGAAGAAGGGAAGAGCCGCCCAGAGAATGATCGGGGTTGCGAGGACGAATTCGATGTAGACAGCCGTCTGATGTCCGATCCATTCCCGCACAGGTAGGCCGACCAGTTCACCCATCGTCAGGATAACCAGCGGAACGGCGGCTGCCGCGCTGATCCACATGCGTGTTGTGAAATCGGACAACTCTTCTGACGGCTCGTCCGATGGAAGCATCGGTTCAAGCGCCATGCCGCAGATCGGACAGGACCCGGGCTCATCCTTCAGGATTTGCGGATGCATCGGGCAGGTCCATTGCGTACCGGCCTCGCCATGTGCTGGTGTCTTTTGGGCGTTTCCCGACGCATAGTAAAATGGGTCTTTGCCAAACTTGGTTTCGCAGTTTTCCGAGCAGAAATGAAAGACCTCTCCATCATACTCGGCACTGCGCGTGTCTTCGTCTATCTTGACGGTCATGCCGCACACCGGGTCGGTCGCTGTATCTGGGTCTGATGCGGTCGAGGTGCGCGTCATGTCGTGATGATGTTCTTGGTCCGTGGCCATCTTCTAATTCCCGTTTTCAAGACAATTGAACACATAACCCTTCCAGTTACTGGAGGGTCAAGACTCTTCCGACAACGCTGCGTATGAATTTTATGGGCCTTCGCGATGCGCGAAGCTCCTGTCAGCCCAGGGTCAGTATCATGTCTTCCGAAACGGACATCGTGGGAATATGCAGGTTCTCCGGTGCCGGACCCTTTCGAATGCGTCCTGCTGTATCATAATGGGAGCCATGACAGGGACAGAACCAACCACCAAAATCGCCGGCTCCGTCACCAAGTGGTACACATCCCAGATGCGTGCAAACGCCTATCATGACCAAGAAATTCTCATTTCCCGCCACTGCCCTGTTTGCATCGGTGGCCAGGTCATCTCCGGATATGTTGGGATTTCTGGCGACGGTATCAGGAAGGGAAAGCACATCTTCCGAACGGGCCTGCGCGATTTCCGCGTCGGTCCTGTGCCGGATGAACACCGGCTTGCCGAGAAAACTGACAGTCAATTGCGTTCCGGGTTCCACACCGGAGATATCGACGCGGATCTGGGACAGCGCGCGGACATCGGCGGATGGGTTCATCTGATTGAGCAATGGCCAGACCGCAGCCCCTACGGCAACCGCGCCCGTTCCGGCGGTGGCGTAGTACAGGAAATCCCGGCGGAGTTGTGGTGTTTGTGTATCCATAGCGATTCACGGTCGCAGCTTCCTGTGGGGGAAGGTCAATGGTAAAGTAGGCAATCACGGTTTTCATTTTTGCTGACATACTCAGACTTAGGAAGCGTTGGTTGACCGATTTGTTCGCCAGAGCGCTGCGACCAGCAACGGTGCGGCAGTCATCAATCCAAGACCGATGATGATCCACTCAGCAGTGCCGAAATCTCCCGACATGGCCTCTGCTCCGAAATGCGCGAGCAGGAAACTGGCTGGAAGAATGCCTGCCAGAGTTGCGATCAGGAACCGCCAAAGGCGCAGGCGGCTGAGACCGGCAGCGTAGCTCATTGCGTCAAACGAGATGAAGGGCAAGAGGCGAGACGCGAACACCGTCAACATCAACAGATTTTGAGAGCCCAATAACCCGAAACCGGCCTTATCCCCAAGCCAGCGCTCAACGTGGTCGCGCCCGATATAGCGGGCGATGATGAATGCCACGAGTGCACCCAGTTCCGACCCGATGGCGACATAGACAGCTCCGGCAACATGACCATACGCCGCGCCTGCCACCAGTGCGACCGGTGCACTTGGAATGGGGCTTGCCACGATCGAAACCATCATGAGCACGATGATGAGCAACGGTCCCAAAGCGCCGGCCCGCTCTATCCAGACCTCGATAGTCTCGCGGGCTATCGCCGGGCCATATCCCATTGCCCATATGGCTATCAAAAGTACGCCAAGCGCAACCACCAACCATAGCCCAACCCGATGCAGGCGCGGTTTGCTAAGCGGCATGGAGCACCAAAAGAAAGAGAGCTGCGAAGACAATTGGCCTTTGCTCGGGCAAGATGAAATGCATAGGCGCAGAGATGACGATCAACAGCCCGCCGGCGAGGGTCAGCCGCTTGATGTGCAATTCGGTTTTCATCTCAAACCTCTATCGAGGAATAGGATTCCCCTAAAGGTTCCTGTCAGCGGAGGGTAAAGGGATTTCTGCGCTAAGCAACACTGAATTGCCCCATCATGCCGCCGTCTTCGTGTTCCAGAATGTGGCAGTGATACATGTAGGGCGCAGCCGCTGAGGCAGGTTTTTCGAATTTCATCGCAAGCTCCACTTCACCATCCACCAGTACCGTATCCTTCCAACCCCTGTTCTCTGCACGCGGTGCCGTACCGTTTTCCGACAGGACCTGAAACCGGACGCCGTGAACATGGAACGGGTGCATCATCATGGCCCCACGCACAATCCAACGCTCGATGCTGTTGAGTTTGGTGGAAAAATTGAGCGTTCCCGAATCGTATGACGCGCCGTTGATCGAAAATCGGTTACCGGACCGCGAGAACATCATCCCCATGCCCATCGACATATCCAGTGACAGACGTCGGACTGGCGCGTCCTTGACCGCAAGATCAGGCAACTGCCCGTCCAGAGAGCCGGGCAGGGCGTCGATGCGAACCGGAAGGGTTGTGTCGACAGCGAAAGGCAGCACGGTGAATGGACTGCCGGAACCGCCGCCGCCCATCATTCCGCCCATGGCCGAATTAATGATATCGTCGGACTTCAAAACACTGTCCCGCCCGCTTGTGAAATCCACAAGCACTTCTGCGCGCTCTCCTGGTGCAAGGGTCAGGCGGTTCAGCGCAATCGGTCGATCCAGAAATCCGGCATCTGTCGCGATGAGATGAAGCGACCGGCTGTCAGACATGGACAGGCGGTAAACCCGCGCATTCGAGCCGTTGACGACACGGCACCGCACGATCCCCTTCGGAACCGCTGCCGACGCGCCGATTTGACCGTTCACAACCATTGTGTCGCCCTGAAACCCGTTCATGGACTGGTGCATGCCGGGATCGTATTTCAGGCGTCCGCGCCAGTTGAACTGACGGTCCTGCAATACAAGGGTCAGATCATCGACCCCGTAGGCGGATGGCAATCCACGGGCGTCATCCGCGTCATCCGTCACCTGCAGAACACCCGCCAGCCCCAGCATGACCTGCCGTGCCGTCGCGCCGTGAATGTGGCTGTGATACCAGGCCGTTGCCGGGGGCTGGTCAAGGTCCAGCACCGGCTTCCAGGTGTCTCCCGGTGCGATGGCCTGATGTGGTCCGCCATCGAACTCACCGGCAACAACCAACCCGTGCCAATGCGCCGACATCGGCTCGCCAAGCGTGTTGTGCACCTCTGCCCGTGTCTCGACCCCGGCCTGCACCCGGATCGTCGGGCCAAGGTATCCCTGGTTGTAGCCGAACGTTTCGCTGGCGGCACCGTCGTCAAAACGGGTCTCGCCCGTGCGGGCTTCCAGTTGAAAAAGCCGGGATGTCGTCGCATCGAGAAGGGGAGGATACGCGAGCCTCTTGTCCGATGCCGCGAATGCAGCCGATGGCAGGGCAAATGCAGCCCCAAAGCCTGCGGCATGGCCCAACAGTTCTCGACGGTTCAACAGTTTCACTTCAACTCAATTCCTCTGGCAGCGCCGCCAGAGCCATATCGACACTGACGACCGGATAACCGCCCGCGATCCAGCCCGGTCCGGCGGCAGAACCGAGCATGCCTTCGGATACGTCAAGAAAGCCGCTGTAGCCAGCCTGCCGAAGACTTCGCATGACGCGGCCAGACCGCCCGCCTGTCGCACAGATGAGCGCGACAGGCCGCCCTTCGGCCCGTTCCCGGGCGGCAAAAAGCCGCTCGGCGAAACGGTCCTCATGCAGGCTGATGGGCCAGGTACCGTCGGCAACGCCGGTGTCGGTCCATTCCGGTCGCGACCGAACGTCGATCATCCGGATCAGGTCCTGTTGCAGCGCATCTGCTGCCATGTCCGCCGACCAGACCTCGGCGGTCTGGGCGACAGCCGAGAAAGGTGCAACGGAACTGGCCAACATCGCAAGGCTTGCGCCGCGGCGCGTCAGAAAGAAGGCCATAATTTGCCCCCATCAAGCTGAGTGCCGCAGGCTTGACCCTTATTCGCTGTCATGATGACCTTCCATGTCCGTTCCGGTGGAAGTACCGTTCATTTTGCTCATCCGTGTACCGGCATCTTCCATCTCGTCCTGAGAGATCTGGCCGTTACCGTCCGCATCGAGATGCTGAAAGCGATCTACCATGCGCGCGCGCATTGCGTCCATATGCAAGGCTTCGAACTCGTCAAGTGTCAACGCTCCATCGGAATTCGCATCGAACTCCCGCATTTTTTCGGACATCTGCGCGGCCATTTCATGAGGCTGTCCACCGGACATCATTGTCGACATCATGTCCCGATCCATCATTCCCATCATGTTGCCCTGGCCACCCATCATAGCGGCATGCATCTTCATCATTTTTCGCATCATCGGCATCATGTCCCCGCCCATCATGCCCATCTGATTGTCGCCATCGCCCATCGCCATGCCGGACATATTCCCGCTGTCAGGCTTGCTGTCGGCAGCCCCGTCGGATTCCGCAAATGCTGTTTGCGCCATGCCAACCGCGATCACCACGCCAAGCGCAATAATTTCTTGTTTTTTCATTTCTCATTCCTTTCAGACTTACCCTAGATACATTGGCGTTATAGCGCTTTGATTAAAGGCCAAGCGCGGGCCGTTTTGTAATCATTTGTCACAGCATCCTGTTACAAACGGTGACAAAGCAACCACTCACAGTTCGCCGGACGATTTGCTAGACAGACGTCGATCCAGTGAATTCATTGAAGAGGCTGATGATCCTTTGACACCTGAAATCGGTCATTTCGCGCTGGCACTGGCCTTGGCCATGGCGCTTGTTCAAAGTGTGCTGCCCATCCTCGGTGCGGGGCGCGGAAACATCCTGTGGATGCAGTCTGCCAGATGGTCCTCGTTCGGTCAGGTTTTCTTTGTCGGCATCGCGTTTCTGGCGCTGATGCAAGCCTTCGTCACAAGCGACTTCACGGTCAAGAACGTGGTGGAGAATTCCAATTCACTCAAACCGATGCTGTTCAAGGTGGCAGGCACCTGGGGCAGTCACGAAGGATCCCTGTTGCTGTGGACCCTTATCCTGACGGTGTTTGGTGCGGCGGTCGCCCTCTTCGGATCGAACATTCCTCTGTCGCTGAAGGCAAGAACGCTGTCGGTGCAGGCCTGGATCAGTGTCGGTTTCCTGACTTTCATGCTGCTGACGTCCAATCCCTTCGACCGCGTTTTCCCTCCGGCAGACGACGGTCAGGACCTCAACCCATTATTGCAGGATGTCGGTCTCGCCATGCACCCGCCGCTTCTCTACTTCGGGTATGTCGGGTTCTCGATTGTCTTTTCGTTCGCGGTTGCCGCCCTGATCGAAGGGCGGGTGGACGCGGCCTGGGCACGGTGGGTACGTCCGTGGACGCTGGCTGCCTGGATGAGCCTGACCGCAGGCATCGCGCTGGGATCCTGGTGGGCCTATTATGAGCTTGGCTGGGGCGGCTGGTGGTTCTGGGATCCCGTTGAGAACGTCAGTTTCATGCCATGGCTGATGGGCACGGCACTGCTGCATTCCGCAATCGTGACGGAGAAACGGGATGCGTTCAAAAGCTGGACAATCCTTCTGGCGATCCTGACTTTTTCCCTATCGCTCTTGGGCACGTTCATTGTCCGATCGGGCCTGCTGACCTCTGTGCATGCATTCGCGGTCGACCCGGAAAGGGGACTTTATATCCTTGGATTGCTGGCCGTTTCGATCGGCGGTTCCCTTGCTCTGTTTGCCTGGCGCGCGCCGACAATGGAGCCCGGCGGCCTGTTTAAGCCGATCAGCCGGGAAGCGGGGCTATTGGTGAACAACCTGCTGCTGGCCACGGCCACCGGCATTGTGCTGTTCGGCACCTTGTACCCGCTCTTCTACGAAGCCGCGACGGGCGGTGAAAAACTGTCGGTGGGGCCGCCCTTCTTCAATGCGTCCTTTATTCCCGTGATGCTGCCGCTCGTCTTTGCGATGGGGCTGGGGCCTTACCTGTCCTGGAAACGTGCCGATCTGGCGGGCGTTCTGCAGCGGTTGCGTTTCGTGGTCGTTCTGGCCGTGCTCGCGACATTGGTGACCTGGTATCTCGCCGAGGGCGGTCCGGTGTTGGGGTATCTGTCGCTGATGCTTGCATTCTGGCTGTTTTTCTCAACCCTGCGGGAATGGGCGATGCGCATAAAGCTGTTTGAGGCACCGTTCCCGGAATCGGTGCGCCGTGCACGCAACCTGCCCAGATCCTCTCATGGGATGACACTGGCTCATGCGGGGCTCGCGATGGCGATGTTCGGATTTATCGGCTCGACGGTCTGGAAATCCGAGGAAATCATCTTTGTCCGGCCCGGTACAGAGGTCAGCATTGGTGGGTTCGATGTCACCTTTGAGGGGGCCGAACGTGTGCGTGGGCCAAATTACTTCGCGGATCGTGGCACGCTTCGTGTGGCCCGGGAGGGGAACTATGTCACCGATCTCTTCCCGGAGCGGCGTACCTATCCGGTCGCGCAAACCACCACCACAGAGAGCGCCATCAGATCGACAATGGCCGGTGATCTCTATGCGTCCATCGCAAATCCGGCCGCCGAGGACGAGAGCACGCAAGGGGCTTGGACCCTGCGCATCCTGTATGAACCTCTGGTCAACTTTATCTGGATCGGATCGGCGATGCTTGTGCTTGGTGGGGGTCTTTCGCTGTCTGACCGGCGGTTGCGCGTCGGGGCACCCCGTCGCAAGGCGACAGCGCCCGCAGCACTTCCTGCGGAGTAGGCATGGGACGTATACTGGCATTCATTCCGCTGGCAATCGCGGCCATTTTCGGGGGGTTTTTTCTGTGGGGCTTGAACCCGGACCGGGACCCGAACAACATTCCTTCGGTTCTGATCTCGCAGCCGGCACCCGAATTCGATCTGGCCGCTGTCGACGGGTTGGAGACGCCAGGGCTTTCCCGCGCCGATCTGGTCGGGAACCCGCGACCGGTCATCGTGAACGTGTTTGCCTCGTGGTGCGTGCCCTGCCGGGCCGAACACGGGGTTCTGACCCAGATGGTCGAAAAGGACGGGCTGACGTTGTTCGGGATCAATTACAAGGACAAGCCGGAGGATGCGACTAAATGGCTTGCTGAGCTTGGCAATCCCTACGAAAGGATCGGGTCTGATCTGAGCGGCAGAGTGGGGATTGAATGGGGCCTTTCGGGCGTACCTGAAACATTCATTGTCGGCTCTGACGGGACGGTGTTGTTCAGATATGTCGGCCCCGTCGTGGGCGAAACGGCGATTTCCACATTCAGGGAAGCATTGATCCAGGCTGGCGCGTTAGCAAGGGGCCAGAACGGATGAGGTATATCGCATTTGCTTTCCTCCTGCTGCTTCCGGTGACGGCCTTGGCGGTCGAGCCAGACGAGATGTTGCAGGATCCTGTACTGGAGCAACGCGCCCGTGAAATATCACGGGAACTGCGCTGCGTTGTCTGCCAGAATCAGGACATCGACAGCTCCAACGCCGGGGTTGCGCGGGACCTGCGCATACTGGTGCGCGAAAGGCTTGTTGCCGGTGACAGCGACAAGGAGGTCATCGCGTACATCCACGCCCGGTATGGCGATTATGTCCTGATGCGCCCGCCCCTGAATCGCGCCACTCTCGCGCTCTGGATGGCGCCCTTCGTGTTTGCGCTTGTTTCGCTGCTTGTCGGCTGGACCGTCATTTCGAGAAGCCGGCGCAGGGCTGCCGCAACGGGATTTTCCGATGACGAAAAAGCGGAAATTGCGCGTTTCATTGAAGAGAACGCTTCAAAGGACGGTTCATGATCTGGTTGGTTTTCGCCCTGTTATCCGTTGTAGGTCTGCTTTTCATGGGCCTGCCGCTGCGCCATCGGTCGTCGCGGACACCCGTCCCGGCTGACGCCACGGATGCGGTCCTCATGGATCAGTTGGATGAGGTTCGGCGGGATCTTGAGCGCGGTGTCATTTCCGACACCGAGGCCACGGCGGCGGAGCAGGAGATCAAGAGACGGATCCTCGTGCAGTCGCGCCGGTCCGTTCTGTCAGATGGGAAACCGGCGGCAGGGGGCCGCTTGATGGTCGTTCTGAGCGCAGTGTTCGTGCCGGTCTTCGCTTTTGGATATTACTCCGCAATGGGCTCGCCAGAGATCCCAGGTGTCGCCTTTGCCGAACGTGCCACTGAACGGCAGGAAGCGGCGGAAATCGCCGAATTGACAGATCGTCTGTACGTCCGGCTCAGTTCAGACCCCGAAGGCGGGCCTTCGGAAGGCTGGATGCTGCTGGGGCAAACCTATTCGAAAATGGGCCGGTATGCGGATGCAGCCGATGCATATAGAGTTGTCGCACAACGACCGGAGGCCGATTCCGCCGTCTTCTCCATGTTGGCCGAGGTTCTGATCTACGCAGAGCAAGGTGTGGTGACACCTGAAGCGGACACCGCGATTGATCGGGCGTACGAACTGGATCCTTCCAATCCCGGTGCTGCCTTTTTCAAGGCAGTCTCGCTCGAGCAGAAGGGCGATGAGGCTCGGGCTCACGAAACGCTGGTGGCCCGGCTGGACGATGCGGATAGGTTTTTCCCGTGGATGGAAAGCTTTGTTGGCGAAGCCAACCGGATTGGCGCGAAGATCGGCAAGGCTCCGATCTCGCTGGCCGACTATGCCCCGAAGACCAGTGCGTCCGGCCCGACACAGGAAGACATCGAAAACGCGCAGGACATGAGTGTGGAGGAACGACAGGATTTCATCCGCTCGATGGTCGAACGGCTGGCCACGCGGCTGGAAGATGAGCCTGACGATCTTGATGGATGGATGCGGCTTGGCAATGCCTATTCGGTTCTGGGTGATACCGCGCCGGCAATCGCGGCGTTTGAACACGCTGAAATCCTGTTGTCGGAGGTGCCGGGAGATGACCCGCGCCGTCAAGCCGTGCAAAGCGCGTTGGAACGGTTGCGCCCGTAGTGGCGTGGGCGACCGTCGCTGTGCAGGTGAATGTGAGGCAGGATCAAGGTTTGGCGCTTAATCGAAAGCCCATCCGGTCCGGCCGTCGTCACAGACTATTTCGTGGGTAGTACCTTCAGACTGACCGACCAAGCGACATCCTACGGGAAGCATGACGTCGTGTGCCGCATCCCGTGTCACGGAAGGGGGCTCAAGTGGGCAAAGCTTGCCCGAGGCCGACTGGGCACAACCGCCGAGGGCCAGAATACCTGCAATCGGAATTCCGATTGTCAGCCGCGTTCTAGCGGGCGCGTACCAGTTCTCGTTCGGGAGCTTGGCCATCTTCAAATTCCGCATCCACAGTCGCCTCGTTCGCCTGTTCAACTCTTGACCCGTGACACGACTTTCCCATCATCCTGTGCATGACGACATGCGCACCAAGACAAAGTGCGAGCGGCGCAAAAAGGCCGACGTTGCCCCACAGACCCGCGATCGTGCCGCCTGCAATAAAGAATGCGGCGACTGGAAACAACATAACGGCACAACAGGCCATCATACCATACTGCATCAGTTTCGATGAACCGGTGGATTTTTGACTTTGATTGTCAGACATGTAGCTCTCCAGAATATGCTCGTGTTCTTCTGCGACATTCCAGTGAGGCAAGGTCAAGGGTACATTCGGATACAATTTGATCAGATGACAGCCTGCGGGTCGTTGACCAAGTTGGCCCGTCAGGTTGCCAGATCCAACGCATAGGACAGGAATGTGACGAGGGGGATCGGGGTCAGGCTGAACAGCAAGGCCATGCTCATTGTCCTGAACATGGTAGGCTTCGATGCCTCGCCAGAAGGTTCTGTCAGAACCACCAGAAGCGCGATGAAGGTGCCGGGCGCCAGGGCATAGAGATATACGCCCGAGATGTTCCCAAACATGAACGACCGCTCGAGCGTTGGTCCGACCACGCTCAAAGCTGTTGCACGGCTGCCGTTGAACGAGCCGAACAGATCGGCCGACATCACATAGACGGCAATGTGAACCCCAATGAATGCGACACTCCGCAGCAGGCCATCTAAAACCAGGTAAACAATCGGCCGATGCTGGTACTGCTTCAGCGCGACCGATGCGGAAACGAACCCCAAGTAATTCACGAGGAAAACGACCACAAACCCATTGGTAAAGACCTGCCGGAGGAAGCGCGAGAGCGCGGTCCCATTCGTCAGCAGCAGCGTCGCAAAACCAGGCGTTGCGAGGATGTAGACAAGCAGGAACGGCAATATGCTTGCCAAGCTCAGAACGGATACGTTCCAACAAAATCTGCCGAATGGTAAGGTCGGCGAAAAACTTTGTCGGAACGTATCGCGGGCAAACACGTCAGCCGTGGGTTGCGAAGACTTGCGTCGACCCATCCATCAGTACAAGCAGCACATCATAGGGATCACCTTGGGGGCCCATGCCGGGCGAACCCATGGGCATTCCCGGTGCTGTCAGTCCGCGCGCGACAGGTTTTTCGCTCAGCAACCGCCCGATGTCAGCCGCAGGCACGTGACCCTCGACGAAATATCCGCCCACGGACGTAGTGTGACATCCTGCCAGTTCCGGCGCGATGCCGTGTTTCTGCTTCAGAACCTGAAGCGTGTCGTAATCCACGTCCTCGACCGATGCCTTGAAACCGGCAGCGATCATCTCATTTACCCAAGCGCCGCAGCAGCCGCAGGTCGGTGTCTTTGTCACCTGCAACGTGGGTGCGGCGGTTTGCGACAAAGCAGGCCCGGCCAAGGCCAGGCTGAGTGCCGTAAGGCCAAATTCACGTCGGTTCACTTAAAACTCCTCGATGTTCTTCCTTAAATAGTTGCTCGGTATCCCGAAGTCGACTGCCCGCGCTGTTACATTTGGCTACAAACACGGGATGGGCGTCCCTTGGTGAAAATGACTATGTTGGCGGCATGAGCGATCTGCCACGCATCCTTGTCGTCGATGACCATTCAGAGATTCGGAAATCCGTCACCAGTTATCTGGAACGCAACGGCATGCGTGCTTCAGCGGCGGAAAATGCAGTTGAGATGGACGCAAGGCTGGCGGAAGCGCATTTCGATCTGATTGTCCTCGATGTGATGATGCCGGGGGAAGACGGGCTGTCCGCGTGCAGGCGATTGCGCAAGGAAGGGCATATTCCGATCCTGATGCTGACCGCATTGGGTGACGACGAAGACCGCATCGCGGGTCTGGATGGCGGGGCAGACGATTATCTCGCCAAGCCGTTTAATCCCAAGGAACTGGTGGCGCGGATCAACGCGATATTGCGTCGGACGCAGCTGATCCCAAAACCGAATGGTTTTGCGGGGAAAACGTTGAAGTTTGCACACCTAAAGCTGGATTTCGATGGCCGCACACTGATTGACCAAGGCGGTTCGCGTACGCAACTTACATCCGGTGAACTCAAACTCCTGACCCTGTTCCTGCAAAGGCCAAGGACGGTCATTGGCCGCGACGAGCTGCTCAAATTGAGCACCGGCCGGGTCGCCGGTCCATTGGACCGAACCATCGACAATCAGGTGAGCCGGTTGCGCCGGAAGATGGAAGAGGACGTTTTGCGCCCGAAGATCATCGCGACTGTCCGGCATGGGGGGTATAGTCTTTCCTGCGATGTCGAGATTTGCGAATGAAGCTGCTTCCGCGGACGTTGCGTGCACAGATTGCCCTTCTGGTCCTCGGTGTCTTGATCCTCGCGCAAGCTCTGAGTATTTGGTTTTTCGTTGATGAACGCTCGTTAGCCATTCAGGCCGCCATCGGTGCCGAAGCCGCCGGAAGGGCCGCAAATGTCGCACAGTTGATTGAAGGCGCACCCCCGGAATTGCATGCCCAGATCGTCCGCGCGGCAACGTCTCCGCTCGTACGGTTCGACCTTACAGACGAGCCGTCGGTTGCACACGGACAACACGATGACGGTGGAGCGGTCGAAGCGCGGATACGGGCACTGCTTCAGGAAAGCTACAGCCGGGATATCCGGGTTGAGGTTCATGAAATCGAGGGAGGTCTGCCGCCCCTTCCGAACCTGTCACCGGAAATGGCGCAAATGCACGCCGAAATGATGCAGGGCAGCCTTGCGGCCATCGAGATGGAGCTGTCCATTGCGCTGTCCGGTGGGAATTGGCTCAACATCGAGACGCGGTTCGAACGGCCGCCTCTGCAAAGGTCGCTGGCGTCCAACATATCCTTTGCACTGACTGCGGGACTTCTGCTGGTTGCAAGTTTCTGGTTTCTCCTGTCCCGACTGACCGGACCACTCAACGATCTCGCGACTGCGTCCGAACGTCTGGGTCGCGGCGCCGCCAAGGGCGATCTGCCGGTCGTAGGGCCGAAGGAAGTTCGGGATCTGACCCGATCATTCAACATCATGCAGGATCGCCTGACGCGATTTGTCAGTGACCGGACCCAGATGCTTGCAGCGCTTGCGCATGATCTGCGCTCGCCTTTGACGGCGCTTAGGGTGCGGGCCGAAATGGTGGACGACGAAGACACGCGCACGTCCTTGGTGGCGTCAAGTGAAGAGATGCAACGGATGGTCGATGCGACCCTCGATTTCGCGAAGGGCGTCGGACAGCATGAAGAGGTCCAATCGGTTGATTTGCACGATCTGATCACTGGTATGGGCTTGGACAAGGTTCAGGTGACCAGCCAAGGTCCACTCATCGTATCCGTGAAACCAAGCGCGATGGGGCGCGCGTTGAGAAACCTGATTGAGAACGCGATCCGCTACGGGAGTGAGGCCAGGGTTTCGTGGCAACGCATGGGCAGTGAGGTAGTGGTCGCCATCGACGATCAGGGGCCCGGTATTCCCGACAATCAGCTGGAGGCTGTTTTCGGACCCTATGTCAGGCTCGAGACGTCGCGATCACAGGATACCGGCGGTCATGGCCTGGGGCTGTCGATTGCGCGCAGCATCATCCTTGAGCACGGTGGTTCTATCGAACTGAAAAACCGCACTGATGGGGGTCTGCGCGCTGAAATCACGCTGCCCGTCAAACAAAGCGCCGAGTCAGCCCCGAAAGAGGAAGGCTCGCCACATATGGCGCGGGTTGTTCGTCACCTCAAACCCGACTAGTTTAGTGAGGCAAGTATATGAAACGAAGATATTTCCTGACTTCTGTTGCAGCTCTTTCGGTGAGTGGAAAAACAGCATTCGCGCATAGTGACGCAGAGCACGACCGGCGCGTCGGGCCATCTGTGGTGCCCCCGGAGCAGTTGCCGCGCCAGGTTCCGTTCACCGAGGCAGACAAACCGGGAGAAATACATGTCGATCCGAACCAGTTCGCTTTATTTTGGACTTTGCCGAACAATCGGGCAATCAGGTATACCGTCGGAATTGGCCGGGAGGGGCTCTATGAATCCGGCGAGTTCTATGTCGCGCGCAAGCAAAAGTGGCCGCGGTGGACGCCCACACCCGCCATGATAGCCAGAGATCCTGACCGATATCTTCGTTTTGCGGGCGGTGTGCCCGGTGGGCTGAACAATCCACTCGGTGCCCGCGCCTTGTATCTTTACCAGCCAGGGCGTGGGGACACCTACCTGAGAATTCACGGCACAACGGATCCGAAGACGATTGGTCGACGTGTCTCAAACGGCTGTGCAAGGCTTACCAATAATCAGATCATCGAACTCTATGAGAAGGTCCCGCTCGACACGCGTGTTGTCCTGAAACCCATCGAGGTTTGAGGCAGCAGCGCGAAGACGTGTCCGTTGGCCGGGATACATATCGTTACATAATATCAGGCCCCGGACTGTTCATGAAATGCGACCAGGCGGGTAGTCTAGTGGATAGGCAGACAACAACATGAGGCCATATGATGACCCGCAAGCAAACACGTGTAACGCGTTGAGCATTCACGGCAGGTGCCGCATCGGCAGCTTTCGCGGCCCCGTCCATCCTGCGTGCGCAGGTGGATCAAACCAGTGTCCGAAGGAATATCTCATCGTTTCGTACACACGCTTGGCAAGACCACTTTGACGCTTTGGACAAGGGTATCATCATCGCAGACACCGTTACCCGCGTGATGCAACACTGGACGGCCGATGGCGAAATGCGCATTTATCCGACATCGGTTCCCTTGTCTGACGAGCTGACAAAGCGCGGCTACACGACAGTCACGTTCAAGGACCCCGAACCTGACTGGACCCCTACACCCTCCATGCGCGAACGTGACCCGTCTTTGCCAGCCTATATGCCGCCCGGGCCGGATAACCCGTTGGGCGTCCGTGCCCTGCACCTGAGTTGGACGTACTACAGGATTCACGGCACCCATGATACGCGCAAGATCGGAAGACGCTCTTCAAGCGGGTGTATCGGTCTCTACAACGAGCAAATCATCGAGGTGTTCGAAAGGACACCGGTCGGCACGCAGGTACGATTAATCTGATGTCGAAGTCCGGCATCCTGATTGCGGCGTTTTTTGTCGTCGGTGGCGCGGTTGTGATCTGGCAGCAATTGCAGCCATCGTCTTCGATGCCCGGCCACACAATGACAACGCCTGATCTTTCGCAGACGGAAGAGGGCGCGCCGATTGCAGACGTGGTTGTGCCTGCTGAATTCTCAGCAAATGCCCAATTGGGAAAGCGTGTTTTCGATGGCGCTTGCGCCGCTTGTCACGGTGCGAATGCTGCCGGACAGAATGGCGTGGCACCGCCGCTTGTCCACAAGATCTATGAACCGAGCCATCACGGTGACGCCGCTTTTTTGCTTGCCGCGAAACAAGGTGTCAGAGCGCACCATTGGAAGTTTGGCAATATGCCGCCAGTTGAAGGCGTCACGCCCGGCGATGTGAAGATGGTTGTTGCATATGTGCGGGAACTTCAGCGCGCCAACGGGATCAATTGACAGGAATGACCAACTTGAACATGAAGATATGGATTACTGCCATTGCGATCGGGACGACCGGCGTTGCTGCCTTGGCGCATTCCGGAGCAACCGGCGTGGTGCTGGAGCGGATGCAGGGCATGTCCGCGATGGCCAAAACACTCAAGACGCTATCACCCATGATGCGGGGTCAGGTACCTTATGACGCCGATGTCGTCCGCAGGGAAGCTGGCGCGATGATCGGCCATGCCGGTGAGCAAATGACGCGACTGTTTCCTGAAGGCTCGGGTGGCGGAGTGTCCAAGGCGTTGCCGTCGGTCTGGGAAAACAGCGAAGAGTTCGCGGCCCTTGCGCAAGAGTTGAGAACAGCCGCCGAAGGATTGAAGTTGAGCGCAGGCAATGGGTTGGCCGCAGCACAGGGCAACGGTAGCGAATCAATGATGGGCGGCGCCACTGACGGGATGATGGGTGGCGGGTCCGCGCCTGCAATGGGAGGGGGCATGATGGGATCGGACCTTCCCATGACGACCGAGATGTTTGCGGACATGCCGACCGACCGTGCGTTCGCGATGGTCGCCCAGACCTGTTCGGCCTGCCACCAGAAGTTCCGCAAAGAGGACAAGTGATCAGATGCGGTGGTGGCGTTGGATCATCGGTGCGGGGGTCGTCGGCGGCATCGGCGTTGTCGCGGCAACGATAGCCTGGCCGATCGGTGCGCCAGTCTCGGACCTGACCCTGCAAGGCGATGCCCAGCGGGGGTCGTATCTGGCGCGCGCCAGTGGATGCATTGCGTGCCACACCAACTTTGAAGCTGGCGGGGCGCCATTGGCAGGAGGAGCGCCGCTCCGGACCGATTTCGGGACATTCTATCCGCCAAATCTGACCACCGATGTCGAATTCGGGATTGGCGGCTGGACAGTAGAAGAGTTTGCAAAAGCGGTAAGGCAGGGAATTTCCCCGGACGGAGACCCCTATTATCCCACCTTCACCTACCCGTTTTATGCAAATTACACGGATCAGGACATTGCCGATCTGTGGGCCGCGTTCCAGACCGTGCCAGCCGTGAATGTGCCGACCCCGTCCCATGAGGTGCCTTTTCCGTTCGATCAGCGATGGGGGATGAAACTTTGGCGGGCGGCTTTTCTGACAAAGCCTGACACCGCACCAGAGGCGGACCGAAGCGATGCTTGGAACAGGGGCAAGCTGCTGGTCAACGGGGCGGCACATTGTGCTGCCTGCCACACAACGCGGAACTTTGCAGGCGCACGCATAGTATCGAAGAGGTTTTCCGGCAACGACGCCTTGCCGGGAGGTGGCAAAGCACCTTCGATCCGGACGCGCGATCTTGTGTCCGAAGGCTGGACAACAGACGATATGGCTTATGCATTGCGATCTGGCATAACGCCGTCTGGCGACGTATTTGGTGGATCAATGGCCGAAGTCGTGCGCTATGGCACGGGCTTTCTGAGCGACGCAGACCTGAATGCGATGGCCACCTACCTGCTGGACAACAAATCATAATCTTGGGAACCCACGAATGATCACGCTCAATCGCCGCCAATTTCTGGCAACATCTGCTGCGTTCAGTGGTCTGTCGGCCAGCACTGGATTTGCGGGCACGCCATTCGCGACCCTGACAGCCCAGCAAAGCGACGTGCAGCTGCTGCCCGGCAACTATGGCAAGACATCGCTTTGGTGCTTTGACGGCGGCTCACCCGGTCCGGAGATTCGCGTGGCGCAGGGGGGGCGTGTCCAGCGCAGATTGGTCAACCGGTTTTCTCAGGGAACGTCGACGCATTGGCACGGCATCCGCATCGACAATGCGATGGATGGCGTTTCCGGCCTGACACAGGATGTGGTCCAGCCGGAGGAAACATTCGACTATGACTTTACTGTCCCGGATGCCGGGACCTATTGGTACCATGCCCATAATAGGTCGTTTGAGCAGGTGGGCAGAGGGCTTTACGGTGCACTGATCGTGGAAGAGGCCGAGCCTCTCGACATTGATCGCGAGGAAGTCCTGATCCTGGATGATTGGCTTATTGACCCCGAAACCGCGCAGATCAAAGACGACTTCGGAGCGCCTCATGATCTCAGCCACGCAGGGCGCATCGGCAACCTGCTGACGACCAATGGAACCTTCAATCTGGGCCTGAGTGCACGCAAGAACGAAAGACTGCGCTTGCGGCTGATCAATGCTGCCAATGCGCGCAATTTCCAACTGGGGCTGGAAGGCCTTGACGGTTGGGCGGTTGCTTTGGACGGCATGCCCCTGGCTGCACCCATTAAGGTGACGGAGCCGATGATCCTCGCTCCGGCTCAACGGATCGACCTGATCGTCGATGTGGTCGCGGATGTTGGTGAAACGGCTCATATTCTTCAGTTCGGCCGGGAAGAGGCCTTCAGCCAGGTTACATTCGAGGTCGTTGAGTGGGGCTCGAAAAATCGTCGAGACGCGCCTTTGGCCTTGCCGCCGAACGACCACAGGATGGTCGACTTGAGTGAAGCCACGATGCTCAGCCTGAGTATGGAAGGCGGTGCCATGGGGCGGATGAGGTCCGCTTCCCTTGGGGGCGAACTCAAGCCGATCGGCGAGATCGTCGAGGCCGGGTATTTCTGGTCGTTCAACGGCAAAGTGGACGGGATCAACGGTGATCCCCTTGCGCGGCTGGACCGCGGCCAGAATGTACGATTGAAGATCGTGAACGACACGGCGTTTCCGCACGCGATGCACCTGCATGGCATTCACTTCCACGAGGTCGCCGAAAACGGCACCCTCGGACCGCTGCGTGACACGACCCTTCTTGAACGGGGTCAGACGCGCGAGATTGCCTTTGTGGCGGACAACCCGGGCCAATGGCTGCTACATTGCCACATGCTGTCGCATGCGGCTTCGGGCATGATGACCAAGATCGTCGTTGGATGACCCCGCGATCCGTCTATCTTGCGTTGGGCGTAGTTACCGTTGCGGTGGCTACCATATTCCTGTGGACCCGGTCCGGCGGAACCGACCATACGGCGGAAAACCTCATCAACTCCTCAGCCGATGTGGCCGCGGGCGAAGTCCTCTATGCCGAAAATTGCGCCGCGTGCCATGGCGCAAATCTGGAAGGTGAAGAAAACTGGCGCAGTCCGCGTGATGACGGAAGCCTGCCCGCACCGCCGCATGATGCAAGCGGCCACACTTGGCACCACGCGGACAGCATGCTGTTCGCCTACACCAAGCTGGGGGGCGCCGAGGTTCTCGCGGCGCAAGGCGTTGACTTCAACAGCGGCATGCCCGGTTTCGGCGACCAACTGAGCGACGGGGAAATCTGGGACATCCTCGCATACATCAAGTCAACATGGCCGGAGCGTGAACGCGCCACGCAAGCCGAGCGCACGGCCCAGGATATTGCCTCACAAGGAGACGGATAATGAAAAGATTCTTGGCTACCACCGCACTGTTAATGCTTCCGATCGCTGCGATTGCAGACGGCATGGACGAAGACCGGATCAAGGAACTGGTGCTGGAAGCCATCCGCGAGAATCCGGGCATCGTGTTCGAGGCCGCGCAGTTGTTCGAACAGCAACAGCAGGCGTTGCAGGCGCAAGCCGCAGCGCAGGTTTTCGATACGGAAAAAGCCACGCTTGAAAATGATCCCAATGCGCCCGTTCTGGGCAATCCGGATGGCGATGTCACGGTTGTCGAATTCTTCGACTACAACTGCCCCTATTGCCGCCGGGTTAAACCTGAAATGGAGGCCCTGCTCGCTGCTGATCCCAACGTCAGGGTCGTTTACCGGGAATGGCCCATTCTGGGGGACGGGTCGGTTTTTGCCGCCCGCGCGGCGCTGGCGTCCCGAAACCAGGGCAAATATGAAGAGTTTCATTGGGCCATGATGCAACTGAAGGAACGCGCAGAGGAAGCATCGATTCTCCGCACTGCGGAAGACATCGGCCTCGATGTTGCACAGTTGCGTCGCGACATGAACGGACCGGAAATCGAAGAACACATACAGACTTCCATGCGGCTTGCGCAATCTCTGGGGTTCAGTGGCACACCTTCATTTGTGATCGGCGACAGTCTTGCGCCGGGCCTGATCCAGGCGGACCAGATGATCGAGCTTGTCGATCAGGCACGGGCCGCCGAATAAGGACAATCCTACGCGGCTGAAGCGTCGTAGCCAGCGTCAGCGATGGCTTGCCGCACGGTCGCCTGTTCCAATGTGCTTTGGACAGTGACAAGGCGAAGGTCCAGATCGGCCGTGACAACGGCTGATGGATCCTTTGCCTTGATGCCGCTTTCTATAGCGGATGTGCAGTGTCCACAGCTCATTTTCGGGACGGAAAAAATCATGAAGGCCTCCATTTTTGGTACAACCTCAGACTTGGTCGTTCCATCGGGAGGAAGGTCAAGCAAATATCAAAAAAAATTAGATACTCTCTTGAGCTTCCAGCAACTGGAAGCCCTATATCAGGGTAAGTTCAACCGAGGAGGCCCTCATGACCGACCCCAATACGATACGTCTATCCGTTTCCGGCATGAACTGTGCGTCTTGTGTGGGCAGGGTTGAGAAGGCTTTGAACGAGGTTCCGGGCCTTTCGAACGTCAGTGTCAACCTTGTGAACGAAACGGCTCAATTTCAGATGGATAATCCGGCCACCACGGGCGTGGCGGTCACGGCCCTCTCGAACGCCGGATACCCGGCACGGACGGGGCGCGTAACATTGAACGTAGACGCCATGTCCTGCGCGTCCTGTGTCGGTCGGGTTGAAAAGGCGCTTGTACGGACACCCGGCGTATTGAATGCGGCGGTCAATCTGGCAACCGAAACGGCTGTGGTAGAGTATCTGCCAGATGCCATCACCCCGGAAAAGATTGCCCGGATCAGTACGGAGGCGGGGTACCCGGCCGAGATTGCGCAGAGCGATGCGCACGAGGACCGATCGGACCGCAAGGCAGAAGAAGCCGACGCGCTGGCGCGCCGTGTCATCCTTGCCGCGATCCTGACCGTGCCGGTGTTCGTTCTGGAAATGGGAAAACATACCATACCCGGCTTTGAGGGCCTGATTGAGAGCACAATCGGCATTCAAACGTCATGGCTGATCCAATTCGCGCTTGCCACGGTGGTTCTTTTCGGACCGGGTTGGGGGTTCTTTGCGAAGGGCATTCCGGCGTTGATCAAGCGTGCCCCGGATATGAACAGCCTTGTCGCACTGGGAACCGGGGCGGCGTGGACTTATTCCGTAGTCGCGACCTTCCTGCCTCAGGTGCTGCCTGACGGTGTGCGCGCCGTCTATTTCGAAGCAGCGGCGGTTATTGTCGTTCTGATCTTGTTGGGTCGCTGGCTTGAAGCGCGGGCCAAGGGCAAGACCGGTGCAGCCATTCAGGCCCTTCTTGGTCTGCAGGCAAAGACAGCCAGGGTCCTGCGTGACGGGCAGGCGACCGAGGTTGACATCAAGGAACTGCGGATCGGCGATCAGATCCTCGTGCGTCCCGGTGAAAGGCTGCCTGTCGATGGCGAGGTCACAGAAGGATCAAGCAACGTCGATGAAAGCATGATCACCGGTGAACCCCTCGCCGTGCCAAAGGCTGCTGGCGAACCGGTGACCGGCGGCACGGTGAACGGCACCGGGAGCCTGACCATAACGGCGACGCGAGTCGGGGCGGATACCACGCTGGCGCAGATTATCCGCATGGTCGAAGATGCTCAGGGGGCCAAGCTGCCGATCCAAGGCCTAGTGGATCGCGTGACCATGTGGTTCGTGCCTGCCGTTCTGGTTCTGGCGCTTGCGACTGTGGTTGTCTGGCTGCTGGTCGGTCCCGATCCGGCTCTGACCTTTGCGCTTGTGGCGGGTGTCTCCGTTCTGATCATTGCGTGCCCCTGCGCCATGGGGTTGGCCACGCCCACCTCGATCATGGTGGGGACAGGACGCGCGGCTGAGATGGGGGTGTTCTTCCGCAAGGGAGATGCGCTGCAACATCTGGATGAAGTTGGCGTTGTCGCATTGGACAAGACCGGGACGGTCACGCAAGGGCAACCCAGTTTGACAGACCTCATCACGGCCGACGGCTTTGACCGGGCAGAGACACTCGCCCTCATCGCATCTGTCGAGGCGCAGTCTGAGCACCCGGTGGCAGAGGCCATTGTGCAGTCCGCAAAGAGCGAAGGCCTGTCCTGGCCCGATGCGACGGAATTCCGGTCCGTGACCGGCTACGGTGTCGAGGCGCTTGTCCAGGGCCGCAAGGTTCATGTCGGTGCGGATCGCTTCATGGTGCAGCAGGGCATTGACACCAGCCCGCTGGAAGGCCGCGAAAGGGCCTTGGCCGAAAAGGGACGCACCGCGCTTTATGCTGCGGTGGACGGATCCCTGGCGGCCGTGATTGCCGTGGCAGACCCGGTCAAATCCTCCAGCGCCGAAGTGATCGCAGCTCTGCATGATCGAGGGATCAAGGTCGCGATGATCACCGGAGACAAGAAGGCCACGGCAGATGCCATCGCCCGCGAGGTCGGGATCGACCATGTCATTGCAGGGGTGTTGCCGGATGGAAAAGTCGCCGCCCTGGACGAATTGCGGCAAGGGAACAGCAAGATCGCCTTTGTCGGAGACGGCATCAACGACGCGCCAGCGCTGGCCCATGCCGATGTCGGCATCGCCATCGGAACCGGCACGGATGTCGCAATCGAAAGCGCCGACGTGGTGTTGATGTCGGGCGACCTGCGCGGCGTGGTGAATGCCATCGACGTGTCGCGCAAGACCATGCGCAACATACGGCAGAACCTTATCTGGGCCTTTGGCTATAACGTCGCGCTGATCCCTGTGGCGGCGGGCGCGCTTTACCCGGCCTTTGGATTGCTCCTGTCGCCGGTGTTTGCCGCCGGGGCCATGGCGCTGTCCTCCGTGTCGGTTCTGACCAACGCGCTGCGGCTGCGACGGATCAAGTCGACGATGTCGGAACAGGATCCGCCCCACGACGCGGAGACGAAATTCGCAACGCAGCCCGCAGAATAGGAGACAGGTGTGAACATCGGAGAAGTATCAGAACGCGCGGGTTTGCCAGCGAAGACAATCCGCTACTACGAAGACATCGGCCTTGTCCGGCCTTTGCGCAGCGACAACGGCTATCGCGCCTTTCGCGACAGCGACATCCACAAGCTCGCATTTCTCGGTCGCGCCAGGACGTTCGGGTTCTCGATCGAAGACTGCCGCACGCTGCTTGATCTCTATGAAGATGAGACGCGGGAAAGTGCACAGGTCAAGGCTGTCGCTCAAGAGCATCTGGCCGCCGTTGACGAAAAAATCGCCCAGCTCAAGTCGATGCGAGAGACCCTGGCTCACCTCGTTGACGCCTGCCAGGGCGATCACCGCCCCGATTGTCCAATCCTGAAAGATCTGGCCAAAGACCCGTAACGCACGATGCCTGGGCCAGACATTTATGGGGTTTCATGCCGTTTCGATATATCGTCTTGAAACCCTCCAGCGCTGGAATGTTGTTCCTCCACAAATAGAATCCATGATGGAGAGATCAGATGTCTGAAGATGCGATCGGGAAATCTCGTGGCGGGTCCGACACCCGTTCAAGTGAAGGTGCAGCACATTCGGGAGGCCATTCAGGTTCATCCTATGGCCGGTTTCTGGCGATGGTCGGCACATCGACTGCGATCATGTTCGGCCTGATGTACATCAACTCGTACTCCTTCGAACATGTCTACTGGAGCGAAACCCGATTTTACATGACGTTCATCATGGGCGCGACGATGGCGACCGTGATGCTCCTTTTCATGTTGAACATGTACAAGAACAAGGGCGTCAACGCCGCGATCATTCTCGGGTCTGTCGTGATGTTCGCCGGCGCGCTCTGGCTCGTGAGAAGCCAGGAGACCATTCAGGACGAAAGCTGGATGAGCGCGATGATTCCGCACCACTCCATTGCGATCATGACAAGCGAACGGGCCGAGCTGACAGATCCAAGGGTCGAGGCGCTGGCTTCGGAAATTGTGACGGCGCAAAACCGCGAAATTTCCGAAATGCGTTTCCTCATAGATGACATTGAGGCAAATGGCGAAGCCGGTCCTGAATGGCCACTTGGTGAAGCGGACGGTCCGGCTGAAATGGAGGGGCTTCAAGAAGCGATTGCAACCCCGGTGATTGCCGGAATCCGTCCTGCACCGCTCAAAGCCGAAGAAATAACACGCGCACTGGGGTCCGACGGACAATGCCGTTTCATTCGCGCCGTGAACGCCGATCCCATTCTGGTCACGGACGGGGCGGGGAACGGCGTCGCCAAGATATCCGGATCGCTGGTCAACTTCACGTCGCAAGACACAGTGACGTCCGGTGGCGTCCTGTCTGCCGATGGTGGCCAATTCACGCTGGCGCCGGGTGACGCGGACGGTGAAGACGCCACCCTGCTGTTTGAATTGACGGGAGAGACGCCTCTGACTGTCGGATTTACCGGGTATTGGACCTGCAACGGTTAAAGGATTTAAAGGAACGCGTCATGACGAGAGAGGCAAAATCCACCCCGAAGACGGCGGTTTTGTACCGAATGGTGATGGAGGAGCATGTTTGTCCCTATGGGCTGAAAATCGAAGGACCTGCTTGAGCGGGAGGGGTATTCGATTGAGGACCGGCCTCTGAACACCCGCGAGGAAACGGATGCTTTCATGGAAGAACACGGTGTCGAAACGACTCCGCAGACCTTTATCGGCAATGAAAGAATTGGTGGCTATGACGCGCTGAGGGAATTTTTCGGCCAGGACGTAAAGGATGACGACGAGACGACTTATCAACCCGTCATTGCGATATTCGCGGTCGCATTCCTTATGGCGCTTGGTCTCAGTTGGGCGTTTTACGGTTCGATCCTGACGCTGCGGGCATTCGAGTGGTTCATCGCGATCTCGATGAGCTTTCTTGCTGTTCAAAAACTGCAGGACGTCGAGACGTTTTCCACGATGTTTCTGAACTACGATCTGCTTGCCCAGAAATGGGTGCGCTATGGCTATGTCTATCCCTTCGGCGAAGCACTTGCCGGTATTCTCATGGTCGCCGGTGCCTTGGTCTGGATCAGCGCGCCTGTTGCACTGTTCATCGGTACGGTCGGAGCGGCTTCAGTTTTCAAGGCCGTCTACATCGATAAGCGCGAGATCAAGTGCGCCTGCGTGGGCGGCGGTTCAAACGTGCCGCTGGGTTTCGTGTCCCTGACCGAAAACCTGATGATGATATTCATGGGCGTCTGGATGTCGGCGCGTGCGATGGGCCTCTTTTAGGCCTAACCATCCGTTTTCAAAGCGGTCACAGGGTCGCCAAGTGCAGCCCTGCTCAGCGCGTCGAGAACGGCTTCGGACGTCAGAACCTCGGACAGGATGATCCCGTCTGGCGCGTTTGGCCCGTAGACGATGTTGAACGGGATGCCAAACCTGTTGTGGCTTTCCAGATACCGGGAAATGTCAGTGCTGGGCCTAGTCCAGTCTGCCCGCATCGCAACGACATTATCACCCCGCAGTTGGTCGACCACGGGCGCACGGTCCAGCACCAGCGTCTTGTTGGCCTTGCACGTCAGGCACCAGTCTGCGGTCACGTCGACAAAGACGGTTTTTCCCTGCGACACCAGTTTCGGTATCTCGGAGCGATCGAACGCGACCCAGTCCTGGCCCACCGCTCTCGTCTGCGGCGGGATTGTCAGCGCCGTCGGCACCAGAAGGCTGAGAACAGCAACCACCACCAGCGCTGTCGGGCGCGTCAATCTGCCCGGCAAACGTATTGTTGCGAGAAGAATGAAAAGGCTCGTCATAAGCAGCACGGTCATGGCCACCCGGCCACCCGCCACCCCTACCAGTACCCAGAGCAGCCAGATCGCGGTCCCGGCCAGAAGACCGGCAAGCACCCATTTGACGACAACCATCCAACGTCCCGGCCTGGGCAACAACCGGACCAGACCAGGCTTCCCCGCCAGAACCAGATAGGGCAGGGAGAGCCCAAGCCCCAGAGCCGTGAAAACGAGAATGACATCAATCGGGCGCCCGGACAGGGCAAAGGCAACCGCTGTCCCCAAAAACGGGGCCGAGCAGGGCGTGGCCAGCACCGCCGCGAAGGCGCCTGTTGCAAAATCTCCGCCATACCCGTCGCGACCGCTTGATCTGGCCAGCCGTGACTGCAACCCGGAGGGCAATGAAACTTCGAACACCCCGAACAGATTGGCAGAGAACACGGCAAGCACCAGAAACATGACGGTCAGGAAAACAGGGCTTTGGAATTGCAGGCCCCACCCAACGGTGACGCCGACGGATTGCAGAACCAGAATGATTGCGGCGAGGGCCCACATGAACACCAGAACGCCAAGCGCCGACATCAGGAACCCATTCCGGACCTCGTGCGCTGGCTTGTTTCCATGATTGAGAACCGATGTCAGCTTGATGGACAGGACAGGCAGAACACAGGGCATGACATTCAGGATCAGACCGCCAAGAAAGGCAAAGGCCGCAATCGCCAGGATTTGCGTCAGATCCGGCAGGTTCGCCATAACCTCGAATGGTGCACCCGGGATGCGGTCTGACCAAGCGGGCTGCGCTGTCACCGCGCGTGATCCATCGGTCAAAGTCAGTTGCAGGGGCGGCGGATCCTCCCCTTGCGCGAGAAGAGGCAGCTTGGCCCAAAGGGCTGTTCCCGCATCATCGGTTCGGATGTCCGGTTTGCCAAAGGTGAATTCCGGCCCCAGTTCCGGAAAGATATCCGGCTTCACAAAGGCATTCGCACTGCGCGCCGTCACATAAAGCGCATCATCCGCGATCACCGCCGTTTCGACAATGATGTCGCTCTCTTCGGGACCAAGCGGCACCCGCTGGGCATACTCCGAAATCAGGCCCGCCGCCTTCGCGTCAATCCCGGTGCCCGCCGGAATTGTCAGTGCGAGATCGAAATCATGCGGCACACAGACAGTCGAGCACGCCAGCAATGAAACACGCGCCTGCAATGTTGCGGACTGGCCCGCAGTTTCGAGAACTGCCTGAATGGGCAGGACGACACGGGTCTTGTAGCCAAAATTCTCGATGCCGAATGCCGTGAAGCGCTCAGGCGCGGGCCAGAGCATCTGTGCGCTCACCAGATTTTCCGATCCATCCCATGAAATTTCAGGCGGCAGACCCACCTCGCCGGGCGAACGCCAATAGGCTTTCCAGCCCTCGGCCAGCTCGACATCCAGGCCAAGGGAAAGGGTTCTGGAGGTTTCCGCGACCCCATTTTCAACGGAGATGAGCCGGGCCGTGATTGTTGAATTCTCGTAGGTATCGCTCGATGCAGCAAAGCCCATGGAGGCCCAAAGGCAAGCCATGAGAAGGAAGAATAGGCGCAACGTGGTTCGCATCATCTTTTGGCTCGCTTCCACCCTTGTCCCGAGATCGAAATCCGAAGCACCTCTATGGCTGCATCTCCCGGTTGGTCAACTTTACAAACGGATACAATGTCGTTTGTGAAGCCATCCCGCTGCGAGAATAACGCGACGAAGTCCGCGTTCGTAGCAGGAAGGCCAATAGAAGCTTTTTTCTTCATTGAACATTTCAATCGCAACCGCGGCCTCCAACCTTCCAGCGCTGGAAATTGAAACCAAATGCGGATGACTTAGTTGAACGCTTAGCAATTGAGAGAAGGAAGAAGAGGTGTTGTCACATTAACGGTCCTGAGGTTGCTGGTTCATTGATCTGGGCGTAGGCGGTGTCGATGCAGACACAAAAGATCAGCTACAAACGCCACCGGTTTCCGCCTCAGATCATCGCTCATATTGTCTGGCTTTACGTCCGGTTCAACTTGAGCCTGCGCGAGGTCGAAGAGCTGATGCTGGAACGTGGCGTCGACGTTTCGTATGAGACAATCCGGCGCTGGAGCGTCAAGTTCGGCCCCCTGATCGCCCACGTTCTACAGCGACGGCAGCCGCGCCCCGGCGATGTCTGGCATCTGGACGAAGTCGTTGTGAAGATCGCGGGTCGGTCATACTGGCTCTGGCGCGCGGTCGACCAACACGGCTTTGTTCTTGAGGAAATTCTCCAATCGAGACGAGACAAGCGCGCCGCAAAGCGGCTTTTGGTCAAGCTGATGAAACGTTGGGGCTTCGTGCCAAAAAGGATCATTACGGACAAGCTGCGCTCCTATGGTGCCGCAAAGCGCGAGGTCGCGCCTGGCCTTGATCATTGGTCACACAAGGGACTCAATAACCGCGCAGAAAACAGCCACTTGCCCTTCCGAAAACGAGAGCGGGTGATGCAAGGCTTCCGATCGCCGGGTGGATTACAACGCTTCGTATCTATGAAGTCTGCAACCCGCAATAGTTTCTCTGTCCCAGCCCGCCGCCGCTCTGCGCTCACCATCCGCTACCATCGGCTCGAAGCATTCGAGGCGTGGAAATCCGCGGCACAGGCCGCTTGATCAACGAACAGCTTGCCAACTTGCAAATTCGGCGAGTTAACGTGACAACACCCTGAATCGATATCGTCGCGGATCAGGTGATGTGATCGAGCGGCGACTAATGTTACTGTATGGCCCTTGCGCGCTAACTCCCGGGCGAAATAGTGATGCCGTCCGCCCATACCGGTGCCTGTGGTTGAACCGTAATGGTTGATTATCACTATTCGGGTCATATTGAGCACCTTGCTGTCTTTAAACTAGGAAAAGTTGCAGCGTTCGCAGCGCTGTGGAGTTCTACGGCTTGGTATGAGTTCCGTCCCAAACACTTGCATTTAGCGGATATTCCGAATGAACTGGCTTACAAGGGCGAAGCTTGGAAAGGCTGTAGCCTCAGAGCGCACAGCGAGAGTTTTTGCAATCCGCTGCATTAATAAATCTCAGAAAAACACAAGCATGTCTGATTGGCACACGATCTCGCTTTCTGACGCTGCACGCAGGTTATTTCAGGGATGTATTGCTGCAGCGAGTAAAGTCCTCCGAACCAGGTCCGCGATAGCCTCTATCAACGTCTGATCGCTATCTCCAGATGAGTTGTTGATCAATTCTTGGATGAGCCTGTCTTTCGCCGATCATCTCTGGAAACCGGGCATAGCAAGCGAAAGATGATCTACATCAAGCGCGTTCGCGAACCTTCGGGCAACTGCGTAGGCGCCCCTTCGCCCTTCCCGAACCAAAGCAAATCACATCAGCAACCACCCACCCTACCGACGGTCAGCACACCCTAACCCCATATGTAACCATATGTATTCTTGATCCTTTGCAGGCGTTCCGGCGATAAAACCTCCAGTTCCACGGAGGGCACGTGAATCATGGATCCGACAAATTCAGAACTCGAAACAGGCCCCGCGCTGACCCTCGCAAGTTGCAAGGCAGAACCGCGCGTAAACGCCCCCCGGCACGTGCCGTGTTCGAAGCGAACTGTGCCGAGCCGGGTGCGACTGACCTCCAAAACGCCGTCGAACCCTTGAGCACGCGCGCTGCGGCACCTTTCAGACAGACTAATACAAGGAAAACGAATGCAATTCTTCAATAGAAAGCAGCTGGCCCTCTGGGATACGGCGCTCAGTACCTCTGAAGAGCTGGCGAAGGGGTTGTCGCGGCGTCAGTTCGGCTTGGCTGCGGCTGCGGCTTTTGCGATGCCCAAAGCGTTGAGCGCGCATGGCTCCACGCAGGTGACCTCTCAGGGAACCTACAATATCACAGTCGACCCGGTGCGCATCAACACGGGCGATTTTCAGAAGATGGGCGTGGGCTACAACCGCAGCCAGATTCCGACGATCCTGCGCTTCAAGGAAGGTGAGGAGGTTACGATAAACGTGACCAACAACCTCAGCGAAAGCACCTCGATCCACTGGCATGGACTTATCGTGCCCTTCCGTCAGGACGGCGTTCCGGGGATCAGCTTCAACGGCATCGCCCCCGGTCAGACCTTTACCTATCGCTTCCCGATCCAGCAGGCCGGGACCTATTGGTTCCACAGCCATTCAGGCCTTCAGGAGCCGGATGGCGCCTACGGTGCGATCGTGATCGAGCCGCGCGGCAGGGAACGCATACCAGCGCACCGCGACTATGTCGTTCAGCTGGCCGACAAACATCCCCATCCGGGCAACCGCATCTTGCGGAACCTCAAGATGCAGTCCGACTACTACAACCGTTCGCAGCGCACTTTTCAGGACCTGATCCGGGACGCCCGCATGGACGGTCTCAAGGCGACGCTGAAAGAGCGCCGCATGTGGGGGCGCATGCGCATGCTGCCGAGCGACGTCGAAGACGTGCAGGGATTTACCTCGCTGATCAACGGTCGCAGCACGTCGCAAAACTGGACCGGTTTGTTCCGGCCCGGTGAGAAGGTCCGCCTTCGGATCATCAACTCCTCCGCGATGACCTACTTCGACATGCGGATACCGGGACTGAAAATGGTCGTCGTGCAGGCTGACGGCAACGATGTGGAGCCTGTCGCCGTGGATGAACTGCGGGTCGCGGTTGCCGAGACCTATGATGTCATCGTCCAGCCTACGCAGAACAAGGTCTATAGCATTATTGCGGAATCCATGGGCCGCAACGGGCTTGTTCGGGGCACCCTGTCACCCAGAGAGGGCTATGCCGGTGCCGTGCCCCGTCTCAGACCCAAGCCCTTGCTCACCATGGCCGACATGAGCGGCATGATGGGCGGTATGGGTATGGATATGGGCATGGGTATGGGCGACCACGTCATGCAGAACATGACCGGAATGAACCACACCGACATGACAGGCATGGACCATTCAAACATGCAATCCAGCCAGCAGCCCCCGATGCCTGCGATGACCCCGTCAGAGGAAAAGCCGAAGAAAAAGACTTCGATGGCTGGGATGGACCATACGCAGATGCAAAAGCCTGCGATGGACGGCATGGACCACACGCAGATGCAGCAGAAGAAAAAGGCACCGATGTCAGGCATGAACCATGCCCAGATGCAGAAGCCCGCAATGGACGGTATGAGCGGCATGGACAGTATGAGCGGAATGGCAATGTCTGATGGCGGCGATCCGTTCTATGTCCCGGGCAGCGGACTGACGCCTGTCGCGTACAACGGCGGCAAGTTCCTGTCCTACGCAGACCTGCGCGCCGCCAGCCCTCGTTACCGTCACCGCGCACCCTCACGCACCATCGTGTTGCGGCTGACCGGTAACATGGAGCGCTACATCTGGTCGATCAACGACGTGAAATACGACGATGCCGCCCCGATCACGCTCCGATACGGCGAGCGGGTGCGCATGCGGTTCATCAACGAAACGATGATGTCGCATCCGATGCACCTGCACGGGATGTGGTCGATCATCGATGCCGGTCACGGTCCGCGCAATCCCATCAAGCACACCGTGAACATCAATCCCGCCGCCACGACGGACATCGAAGTCGAGGCCGACGCCCCCGGTCAATGGGCGTTCCACTGTCACCTCAGCTACCACGCGCGGGCGGGAATGTTCCGCAAGGTCGTGGTCAAGGGACGCGCGGCTTGAGCCGGGAAATACAAAGGACGAACGTAATGAAATACAGTCAACTCGCCGGACTGGCCGGCCTCATCCTTCCTTGGGCCTCGCTCGTGCAGGCTCAGCCCGTCAAACAGACCGAACAGCTGATCTGGGGCGTGCAGGCGGAACAGTTGGAAATTCGCGCACTGGATGACGAAGAGGTCCTTGTCTGGGATTTCGACGCCCTCATCGGCACGGATGAGCTCAAGCTGGTGTGGCGCAGCGAAGCTGAATACGGTCTTTCGTCCGATGAGTTCGAAAGCCTCGAAAACCAGCTACGTCTCCGGTTTCCAATCTCGACCTTCTTTAACGGCGTGGTCGGAGCCTATGCCAGCACACCCGAGGGCGTTCCGGAACGCTACGCGGCTGTCGTGGGGGTAAAAGGGCTCGCGCCGCAGTGGTTCGAGATCGACGCCGATCTCTACCTCTCCGACTATTCGTTCTTCAGTTTCGAGGCGGAATACGAACTGCTCCTTACCAACCGTCTGATCCTGACCCCGAACATCGAGATCGATATGCCGCTGAAGGATGACATCGCCCGGGGGCGGGGTGCGGGTGGCGCAGTCATGGAGATCGGTGCGCGGCTGAGTTACGACCTCATCGACCGTGCGGTCTCACCCTATATCGGCGTCAACTACGAGACCTCGTTCGGCGACACGCGGGACATCACCCGCGCGGCCGGTGGGGATACAGATGAGTTCTCGGTCGTGATCGGTACACGCCTTCAATTCTGAGATTTGTTCCTGCGGGAGCAATCCGGAGGGCTGATGAGTCCTCCGGCCAATACCTGAACCCAAAAGCAACCAAGGACTAAACAGATGAAACATCTACTGCTGACAATCGCACTGGCTTCCTCCTTTGCGGCACCGGGGTTTGCCGGCGAAGCGGCTCACGGAAACAAGTCCGGCGACACCCATGGAGAAATGAAGATCGGCATGCCCGGCGATGCCGCTGCGGTGGACCGCACGGTCGAGATCGACATGGTCGAAACAGACGACGGCGAAATGCTGTTCAAGGGCGGCGATCTGGATTTCAAAGAAGGCGAGACCGTCCGTTTCGTCGTCCGCAACGAGGGCGAGTTGGACCATGAGTTCATTCTCGACTCGCAAAAGAAGAACGCCGCGCACAAGAACGAAATGGCGGATATGAGCGGTATGAATATGGGTCATAATGAGCCCAACCGCATCCGGCTCGCGCCCGGCGAAGATGCCGAAATCATCTGGACATTTGCAAATAACGGCACGTTCGAAGCTGCTTGCCTGATCCCCGGTCATTACGAATCCGGCATGTTCCGCGAAGTCTCCGTTACTCACTAAACGGTCAGTGCGGATCGCGAGCACCGCCTTGCGATAACGTTAATACCAGAACGGGCGTACACCGCGCCCGTTCTTTCCCCCGTTGGGCGCCCGTCTGCGACGATGGTGTACCGCGCCAGCGGCGGTAGTACCCAGATCCGACGTTTGCTGAACCCTTGGGCTCACGGCTTCAATCGATCGAATAAACCCGGTTCTAGAATTTCCCCTACTGCGGAGGCGTTGAGCACATGAAGACATCGTTCAAAACTTGCACCCTCGCGGCAGCGCTCATCTTGTCCGCCCTCTCCGCGCATGCGTCCGATGGCAAAAGCCAGCAACCCCATCTGAGGGCCTACGACCTTCCGGACCATGACCCGATCGGAGAACCCCCCGGCGATGCCACGCCCGACAGGACGGTCGACATCACGGTCAGGGAGACCGGAAGCGGTTACATGCTCTTTGATCCGGATGCGCTTCACATCGAGAACGGAGCGGTTGTCCGCTTTCGGGTCACGAACTCCGGCAAACTCGATCACACTTTCTTTCTCGGCTCCTTCGATGAAGTCACCGAAAACCGGCAATGGATGCAGGAGCATCCGGACATGACCCATGACGCCGCCAACTTCATATCGATACCCAGCGGTGAAACCGGGGAACTGATCTGGAAGTTTTCAGACGTGACCAATCTGGAATTTGCCTGTCTGGTCCCCGGCCACAGAGATGCCGGGATGTGGGGGGTCATCATCGTGCATGATCACCTCGCCTCACCCGCCGGATATTGAGCGCGCTCCAATGTCGCTGATGGACAGGTATCACGTCCTCGTACATGACGTCTCCGCCCTCTTCGGATACGATTACAATGATACGACGCCGGACTGGGTTCATCCGTTCATTCACCTCATTCTGGTCCTGGCGCCGGGATTGCTGATCGGCGTCGCCCTCTATCTCGTCCTGCGCGGTATCCTGCGGCTCTGGAGCCGCCCGGCAAAACCGGTCGCGCGCATGAACCACGTGAGGGGGCTTGATGCCGGGTTGTTCAGCTCGGTCCTGCGCTACACCAGACGGCAGCAGGCGCAGATGATCATGCTGAGCCTTCTCGCGCTTCCGATCCTGTATCTGACCTTGGAACTGCCCAAGCAGATCGTGAACAATGCGCTGGAATCCGCGACTTTCCCGGTCGAGGTTCTGGGCCAGAGTTTGGATCAGGTCATATTCCTGCTGCTGCTTTGCGGGCTGTATTTGCTGTCGATCAGCCTGAACGGACTCATCAAATACACGCTCAACGTCTTCAAGGGCTATATGGCGGAGCGGTTTCTCCGACGCTTCAGGCTGCTGATCTATCGGCGGTGGCGCTCGGATGCGGAGGCGTCCGAGCAAAGCGAGATCGTCCCAATACTCGCACAGGAAGTGGAACCCATCGGCGGCTTCGCGGCCGAAGTCCTGACCCTGCCGGTTTTGCAGGGTGGCACGCTTTTCACCATTCTGCTGTTCATGTTCATTCAGGACCCGATCCTGGGTGCCGCCGCGCTGACCGTGTTGCCCATTCAGCTTATTCTGCTCCCGAAGCTGCAGCGCCGGGTGAACACCCTGTCGCGTATCCGGATCAAAGAGGTCCGCGATCTTGGCAGGCAACTGAGCGAGCAGTTGCGCGAACGACAGGGCGCCTCGTCCGGCCTGTCGGCGGCGGGCGCTAGTTTCAAGGCGCTGGAGCAGGTACGCAGAAGGATCTTTCGTCTCAAGTTCTTCATCAAGGCGCTCAACAACTTTCTGACGGCGCTGACACCGTTTCTGTTCTACTCACTTGGCGGATATTTCGTCATCGAAGGCCGGATCACGCTTGGGGCACTGGTCGCGGTCCTCGCCGCGCACAAAGACTTTTCGGCCCCACTGAAGGAGCTTTTCCGATACTATCAGGCGCTTGAGGATACGCGGATCAGGTATCAGGAAATCACGACCTTCTTCGCCGGGACGCCGCCCCGCATGGAAGAACAGCAATCCGCCGGGGTGCACCGGCTGGCGATCCGCAGACCGCCGGAACATGCGCTGTCGCAGACTTGAGGGCTCCTATTGTCCCCCCTGCTCCCGCGACGCGTCAAACTGCCGTTACATTTGGCTACAAAGAGGGGGCGGACATTTACACCGGCGGTTTGATATACACCGGGTATGAGCGAACCTGCCCACATTCTGGTCGTCGACGACCATGACGAGATCCGCAATTCCGTTTCAAGCTATCTCGAACGGAACGGCATGCGAACCTCGGTCGCCGAAAGTGCCGCAGAGATGGACGCTCAGCGCGCAAGACATTCTTTCGATCTGATCGTGCTCGATGTGATGATGCCCGGCGAAGACGGGCTGACTGCGTGCAAAAGATTGCGTCAGGAGTGCGGCACACCGGTCCTGATGCTGACCGCCCTCGGAGAGGACGACGACCGCATCGAGGGTCTGGAAGGCGGCGCGGATGATTATCTCTCCAAACCCTTCAATCCGCGCGAGTTGTTGGCCCGGATCAGGGCCATCATGCGACGCAGCGAGAAGAGCCCTCCGCAGGACCCATTCGCGGGCAAGCGCATCCGGTTCGCCCATCTCGAACTGGACTATGACGGACGGACCCTGACCGCCCCGGACGGCACCCGCAATCAGGTAACCTCCGGTGAGCTGAAACTCCTGTCCATCCTGCTCGAACGCCCGCGTATCGTCATGAGCCGCGATGAGCTGCTGGAAATGACAGCGGGGCGCGTGGCCGGACCGCTTGACCGGACGATCGACAATCAGATCAGCCGCCTGCGCCGCAAGATCGAACCGGACGTATTGCGCCCCCGTGTCATCTCCACCGTGCGCAACGGCGGTTACAGCCTGACCTGCGATGTCGAGGTCAGTTCGTGAAAACGCGCCCGTGGAGACTGCGCACGCAGATCTCACTCTTGGTGCTGGGTGTTATCGTCGTGGCGCAGGCGGTGAGCCTCTGGTTCTTCGTTGACGAAAGAACACTCGCCGTGCAGGCGGCGATCGGCGCGGAAGCCGCCGGACGGGCCGCCAATGTAGCACAACTGATCGAAGGCGCGCCTCCGGAGCTGCACCCCCAGATCATTCGCGCCGCGACCTCTCCATTGATCCGTTTCAACCTGACCGAAGAGCCGGAGGTTGTGCATACGGATCATGACGCAGGCGGCGCGGTCGAGGCGCGGGTGAGGGCTCTTCTGGGCGATGACTACAGCCGCGACATCCGCATCGAAATCCATGTGTCGCGTAGCCCTTAATTGTGAGATGGGAAATCCAACGAAATCAACGGCTGAGCTTTGCCCTTAAATATGAGATTTTGCCTTTAATTCTGATATTTTTGCCCTTAAACCTGAGACAGGGTTCACAGACATTTGCGGCAAATATCGATGAATGATGATGGCGAAGACTGCGTTGCTGTTGGTGCTGAAGAGGCGCGCAGGGCCGCGGTGCTGCGCCCTCTTGTTCAGGCATATCTCAATGGGACTGGCAGCCTGGAACGTGGCATCAATGACGCCGTTTGGGAGCTTGGTGTCAGCAGGGCGACGGTCTGGCGTTGGATAAAACGGTTGGCGGAAGAGGGTGGGCGCACCAGCGCTCTGGCTCCGCGGAAACGGGGCCGCCCGACCGGGACGATGTTAATATCCAGCAAAGTCGAAGCGGTAATCGAGGAGCACCTTCGCCGCTATTTCTTGCGCCGGGAGCGTTCGAGCTTGTCGCGCGTCGTGACAGAAATCCGCAGCGCTTGCTGGCAGGAGGGCTTGCAACCGCCGACACGGCGAACGGTTCAGCGTCGTCTGGATGCGATGGATGCCCGCGAAGTTGCGAAGGCACGAGAGGGCGCAAAGGCGGCCCGCCAGAAATTTGCGCCGGTCACAGGTGAGAACAAGGCCAGTATGCCACTGGAGATCGTCCAAATTGATCATACACCGGCGGACATCATTCTTGTCGACGGCTTTGAACGCAAACCAATTGGGCGGCCTTGGGTCACGCTGGCGATCGACGTCGCAACGCGGATGGTGACCGGATATTACACCTCTCTCGAGGCACCTTCGCGTCTGTCAGTGGCGCTTTGCCTGACACAGGCGGTGGCCCTCAAGGAGGAACTTCTTGCGGAATTGGCGTGCGATGTTCCTTGGCCGGCACAGGGCAAACCGCACAGCATCCACGTCGATAACGGTCGCGATTTCCGGTCGCGCGCCTTTCGGTCGGCCTGTGCGGATTGGGGGATCGATCTGGTCTATCGACCGCCAGCAAGTCCTCACTTCGGTGGTCACATCGAACGGTTGATCGGCACCATGATGGGGGCCGTTCACCTGTTGCCGGGAACAACGCAATCCTCGATCGCGGCAAAGGGCGACTATGACGCCGAAAGCAAGGCCACGATGACGTTGAGCGAATTCGATCGCTGGTTTGCTCTGGAAATCTGCCGTTACAACAACAGCATTCATTCGAGTCTTGGCTGCACGCCCGTTGCCAAATGGGAGGCGCTCTCAGAGCAAATGACAGGCGACATCCCCTTCGAGATGGAAGCCTTTCAGGTGAGCTTCCTGCCGAGTGAACTGCGCAAGATCAGGCGTGACGGCATCCATCTGTTCCAGATAAGGTACTGGTCCGATGCCCTTGCAGGCCACATTGGGCGCGGGGATGGAAAGGTGGTCGTTCGCTACGATCCTCGCGATATCTCAATGATCTGGGTCGAACTGGACGATGGCCGGTATGTTGAGGCGCGGTACAGAAACCTGGAAATTCCGCCCGTCTCGCTCTGGGAATATCGCGAAGCGATGAGGAAGGCCCGTGCCCTTGGCAAGTCCGGGTCTAATGAGCTGGTGCTGGCTGAGCTGATCCGACAGCAACGCCAGATCGAAGCTGAAAGCCGGGGCCTGACGAAGGCCGAACGCAGAACCCGTGAAAGAAAAGGGACATTGAAGGGCACGAACTCGGCCGTCTCGACAACCGAAGGGCTGCGCCCGATCGATACGGGTGATACATCGCGCCCATTGTTCAAGGTGGAGAGATGGTGAATTGAGGGCAGGGACAACTGAAGAAGACGGCCGGATCGCCCTCATTCAATCGGATATCTGGATCGGCTTTCCTCGGGCGGAACAGGTGTTGGACCGCTTGCAGGGCATGATCGAAGCGCCACGACAAACCCGTATGCCTGGGCTTCTTGTGCATGGCGCCTCCGGGATCGGAAAGACGATGATTGCCCGAAACCTGTCGCGCAAGTACGCACCAGAATACGATCCGGCGTCGGGCATCACCCGCACACCGCTTCTGCTGTTGCAAGCGCCGCCCGCACCTGATGAACGGCGGTTTTACCTGCACATCCTGGCCGCCGTCGGCGCCCCGGCGACGGCTCTTAGCGCCCGCGCTCAAAATGTGGCTTCCCTCGAAGTCCGTGTCATCGCGCTCTTACGCGACCTTGGCCTGCGGATGATCATGATCGACGAGGTCCACAATCTCTTGGCCGGGACCCACCGCGAACAGCGCCGATTTCTCAATGTCCTGCGGTATCTCAGCAATGAACTCGAGGTGTCACTGGTCTGCCTTGGGGTCAGCGAGGCCGTCGATGCTATTCGCGGTGATATCCAGCTTGCCCGACGGCTGGACGAACATCATCTGCCAAACTGGCGCGACGATGCCGAGTTCTCGGACATGATCCAGACCCTTATTGCTGCCATGCCACTGGAAAAGAAGTCCAACCTGAAGGTCAAATCTCTCAAGCAGGTCTTGGCACTGACCGGTGGGGTGACCTCGCGCATCTTCGCTCTGGTCAAGGATCTTTCCATCGACGCCATTATCACAGGCGAGGAATGCATCACCGATGACGCAATCGCAAAATGGACGCCGGTTTGGTCGCGCCATGCGAACCCCCATCGGCGGCTCCAGAAGTCCCGGGTGTGAAGCCGCACCCGCTGCCCAAGACTGTCGCGCCGCTGCCAGACGAGTTGTTGTCAGGTTGGTTGTCTCGGCTGGCGGCGGCCAACTACTGTGATGATGCGGAACTACTGGCTCATCTCAGAATCGATACCGCGCATGGCACCGCCTTGGACTTCAACGTCGACGCGGCTGCGGCAGCGAAGATTGCCAACGCCGCACGGGTTAACCCAGATGTTGTTCGATCTTTGACCTTTCCGGCAATGACGCCACGAGAAGCCTCGCTGACGGCTCAGATGCCATTCCAGCATTGCATGCAATGCGCCAGAGAGGGTCTTTCGCTCAGGCATTGGAGGCGGGCCTGGGCATTTGACTGCCAAGTTTGCGGGACGAGACTTGTGCAGACCCTTGGCAAACTCCGTGAGGAACAAATATCTGGAAAACTGATATACCGAGCGCGCCGCGGGGCAGAGATGCTTGAGTGCGCCGCGCGCTCGCGCGGCCCCAAGCAACTTCGGCGCGCAATGCGCGCAGTCACCTTTGCCATGTCACTCAAAACCTTCCGCGGGGATCCGTCGTTCGCTGTCCAGAACCCCAGATCGGAAGTTAGGCTGTTCTACCTCGCCGCAATCGCCGCCGCTCGATCTCATCCCTTGGCTAAGGCAGCCATCGTCAGCAAAAGCATCGACGACTATGCAAGGGTTGCTCTCTTGCGCGCCTTCGAGAAGGAGCCTCGATTGCTTGCCGCGGTTGATCACATCGCGCAAAGGTGCGCGAGAAACAGGGGCCCCATGACAGCCGTATCTCACAATTAAGGGCAAAAATTGTCGCCAAACGCGTCGCGTCTCAGATTAAAGGGCAACGCGACACCTGTCGGAAAAACTCGAAGAAGGCACCGATTTACCGTTGATCCTGACATTCGCATCGGGTGCCCGAATGGAAGTCAACGTCCCGGTTCTCGGGCCGGGCGCAATGGGACCGCAGGAGGAACAGTCATGAAATACATCCTTCTGCTGATAGCCCTCGTCGCGGGCCTCCCGGCCTACGCAGATCATCCTGGCGACCGTCTTGACGAGGTGATGGCACAGAAAGAACCTGCTTTCACTGCCGTTGACCTCAACGAACTTCCTGCGTTGGATCTGCTCGGTCCTGACGGAAAACCGTTGGATTTGGAAAGCCTCTCCGATCAGGTCGTCGTTCTTAGTTTTGTATCGTCCAACTGCGGGTTGCCTTGTGCTGATCAGCAGGCACTTCTTGAAAAGGTGAGGGGCGGAGTGAATTCATCTCCCATGCTGGACATGGTGACCTTCCTTGTGGTGACCGACGCCAGTGATCCGGTTCCCGGACCGATTGCCAAGAACGTGGTCATTGCTCGCGCACAAGAGCCAATAGAGAATCTGATCGATCAGTATCGCGCGATTGCGCCTGACCATCCCGAGGCTCCGCTTGTGCATGTTATCGCGCGCGGCAACCGCCATGCCGGGGTCTTTGCGGATTCCGCTTTCCGGCACATCAACATGATCCTGTACGTCAACGGCCTGACAAACGCGCATTAATCGAAGAACGGACCCCCAGCATGACAGCAAACACAGAAACCTTTGAGACAAGCGATACCGGATGGCTGTCCGTCATCCGCCGATACATCGTCTATTCCGCCGTCGGGCACCTGATCTGGGAAAGTGCACATATTCCCCTCTACACGATCTGGGTCGAAGGAACCTGGAGTGAAATTGCGTTCGCGGTCGTGCACTGCACCGGCGGAGACCTGTTGATCGCCATGAGCACGCTCTTGCTTGCCTTGTTTCTTGTTGGAGGGCACGCATGGCCGTCGGAACGCGCAGGGCGCGTCCTGCTTTTGGCCGTGGCCATGGGCGTTTCCTACACGATCTTCAGCGAGTGGCTGAACATCGTGATCCGGGCGGCCTGGGCGTATCGCGATATCATGCCGGTGGTCCCCGTCATCGATGCCGGTCTCACGCCCCTGCTGCAATGGATCATCGTCCCGACCCTGGCATATTGGGCTGCCACAAGAGTGCCCTTGCGCAAGCTATTCAGGGGTGAACGTGGTTCATGGTAGATATCTCGCTTCTCGGCCTCACCGCCGCCCTCCTGGCCGGCACGATATCGTTTCTGTCCCCCTGCGTGCTGCCTCTTGTGCCAGGTTATGTCTCCTACGTGGCCGGGCGCACAGCCGCTGAAGGCGGGGCGGCTGCGGCCTCGCCGTCGCGCGCGGTCTGGCTGAGCCTGTGTTTTGTCCTCGGCTTCTCCACCATTTTCATGGGGCTTGGCGCATCCGCGACAGCATTGGGTCAGGCCCTTCTTCGGTGGCGGTATGAACTCAACCTCGCTGGGGGCGGCATCATCATTGTCTTCGGGCTTTTCATGATCGGGGCCGCGCGTGTTTCAGTGATGGAACGCGATTTCCGCTTCAATCTCAACATTCCCGGCGGCCAACCTGCCGCGTCCTACGTCCTTGGGCTTGCCTTCGGTTTCGGCTGGACGCCGTGCATCGGCCCGATCCTCGGCGCGATCCTGACAGCCAGTGCGGCGAGCGCCACGATGGGCGAAGGCGTCATGCTGCTTGCCGTCTATTCCGCGGGCCTCGGGATACCCTTTCTGATCGTTGCCGGTTTCACCGATCAGATCGCGGGACGGTTGCGGGCCATCGGCCGGGTTGGCCGTCGCCTTCATCAGATTGCGGGCGTCGTGATGATCCTCATGGGCGTGGCGATGATGACTGGACAGTTGAGCGCGCTGTCATACTGGATGCTCGATGCATTTCCGGTTCTTGGACAAATAGGGTAACAGCTCATGCAGTTCTACGACAAACACATTCTCCCGGGCCTCACGCATCTTACGATGGGTCAGGAACAGCTTCTCCCCTACCGACGGCGCACGGTCTCGGGTGCGAAGGGACGCGTGCTGGAGATCGGGATCGGCTCGGGCCTGAACCTCGCGCTCTACCCCGAGACGGTGGATGAGATCGTCGGCGTTGACCCTTCACCGGAACTCCTTCAACGCGCCGCGCAGGCTGCTCAGGGCTTGACGCCGACAACGGAGATGATCGAGGGCGTGGCCGAAGCATTGCCGCTGGAAGATCGCAGCGTTGACTGCGTGATTGCCACTTGGACGCTCTGCAGCGTGTCGGAACCGGAGAAGGTGCTGGCCGAGATCCGGCGCGTTCTCAAGCCTGACGGCGTCTTCCGCTTCGTCGAGCATGGAACAGCGCCGGAACCCAGCGTCCAGCGTTGGCAGCGCTGGCTCACGTCTGCCTGGAAGCGGTGTGCCGGGAATTGTCACCTTGATCGCCAGACAGACACTCTGGTCGAGCAGAACGGCTTCCGCATGGAGCGGCTCGACACCGGTTACGCGAAAGGGCCGAAACCTTTTGTTTTCATGTATGAGGGACAAGCTCGCCTCTACTGAGGAAGCTTGAGAAAATCAACATCGGCTTATAATAGCCCGGCGCAGTTCTGTTGGCGGATTAACCAATTTGGCCTCGAACTTTTGCAGCAGGTTCGGCGTTGATGAGTTGTTATGAGTAGTCAACAAGATAACCGGCAAGCCAATCTGACCCGCGGCATCCGCGTCGAGATCGCCAGCCTCGTCTACAACATCATCGAGGTCGTCGTATCCGTCACCGTGGGGCTCCTAACCGGAAGCGCGGCCCTCGTGAGTTGGGGTCTCGACAGCACAGTCGAGGCCACTTCGGCTGCGACGCTGATCTGGCGCTTGAAGGGTGAGAAGGATGGTGGCGACAAGCGCACGGTCCTGCATCGCAAGAAGGTCGCGCTCTATGTGGTCGCCTGCGCTTTCTGGATTGTCGTCGCGGCGATCCTCTACGAGGCGGTGTCCGCTTTCGTCTCGCAGGAGGCACCGGGCTTCAATTGGTGGGGGATCGCGATCCTGTTTGTCTCGTTGGTGGTCAATCCGCTGCTGGCTTGGGGCAAATATCGCTACGGCAAGCGGCTCGATTCACCTGCGCTGAAATACGATGCCAAGGACACCATGATCTGCGAATACCAGACCGTTGTAGTCTTGGCCGGGATTGGTCTGACGCAATGGATGGGCTGGTGGTGGGCCGATCCGGTCGCGGCGCTTCTGATCGTGCCCTACGTCGCGTGGGAGGCGTTCGAGGCCACCAAGGATGCGCGGTCGGTCGATCCGGACGAGGCCGAAGCTACCCCCGACGCCTGACGTTGCGCATGATGAACCGGTTCTCGGGCAGGGGTGGCAGCTCTCCCGTGCCCAGCTCCAAATCCTGATCCCGCACATCATATTCGATGTCGTTCACAAGATATCTGCAAAACGCCTTCATCTGGCTGATCGCAATCCACTCGCCCGGACAGCGGTGGTTTGTGTAGTGGTCGCCGCCGCCCTGTGGAATGAAGTCGTAGGGGTTTTCGGCGCGGCTCCGAAACCGCTCGGGGCGGAACTCAAGCGGCGCATCCCATGAACGCGGATCGGTGTTCGAGCCATAGAGGTCGAGCAGGACCCTGCGCCCTTCCGGAAAGCGATACCCTTGCCACTCGAAAGCGCTTTCCACCCGTGCCGCCACCGCAGGGAAGAACGGATAGAGGCGGCGGACCTCCTGCACGAAGGGTTCGAGCAGTCCTTCGTCGTTCCGCAGTTTTTCCTGCCATTCCGGATACCGGTGCAAGGCGTGCGCCGTCTGAACAATGAAAACGGACACCGCCACGGTCGGGCGCAAGACGTTCAACAACTCCACGGCGGCGACTTTCGGGGACAGCATCGCGCCGTCGAGATCACGCCACGTCGCGATGACATGAAGGGCGCTTTCCTGCGTCGGCTGAAGCTCGCCTTCACGCACCTGTTGAATCATCCGTGCTGACCATTTTTCCAGGCGGTGGCGCGCCAGACGTGCAGCCCAATGTTTCGGGCCGATGGCCCCGGCGTCCTCAAAAAGCGATGTAAGTTGCGCCGTTCGGGTCGCCACCTCCGCCTCGGGAAGCGGAACCCCACACCAGGCGCAAACGGCTCTCGTGAGCATTTCGCGCACTTCGTCGTAGAAAACGACTTCGTTTCTCGCCTCCCAGTCCGGCGCATAGTTGTCCAGCATGTGAAGCGACATTCCCTGAAGCGCGGCTATATGCTCTGTCCCCATCAGCGACATGAACATCTTCTTGCGGCGCTGGTGGGCAGCGCCGTCCAATCCCTGAACGCCGCCTTCGCCCAGCAGGGTCTTCTGTATGCGGCCTGGCATCGAGCCTTGGCGAACCAGTTTATCCTCGGAATAAAAAACTTTCGCAGCCGCCGACCCGGTCATGCAGATCGTCTTTCGAAGGAGGATGCGGGTTTCAAACAGATCTGTGTCGAGCGCGCGGCAGGTCTGAGAGATGAACCCATACGGATTTCGCAGCAGGGTGAGTGTGCTGTCAAAGCCCTCTGCGGATGGTATGCCGGACATTCGTTATCCTCCTGTTTGCTTTCCCTTGCTCAGGCCCTGTTCAGCCTTGCTGTTCGCGGTTCGGAAGCGGCTCCGAAACATCAGTGCCGCTTCGAAGGAAATCACTGCATCCGCGCCCAAAACATCTTTCACCGCTGGATTAGCCGCGGCGCATCCGCATCCCCAAGGGACATTTCAGGCAGCCAGGTGATGAGTTGAGGGAACGAAATCAGCGCCGCAATCAACGCGATTTCAATGGCGACGAGCGGCACCGCGCCGCGATAGATATCGGATAGGTTGGTACCCTTCGGTGCCGCCATCTTGGCAAAGAACAGGGCATAGCCGAAGGGAGGCGTCAGAAAAGACGTCTGCAAGGCCAGTGCTATCAGGCCAGCGATCCAAATTTGCGCAAAGTAGGCAGAGCCGACGTGATCTGCGAAGTCGAGTTCCGAAAAGATCGGCATCAACACGGGTATGAAAACCAGCAGCACCTCGATCCAGTCAAAAACAAACCCAAGGACGATGACCACACCAAGGAGCATCGCCAATAATTCCCATCGGGAGAGATCGAATGCGGATATCCAGTCGAAAATGACATCCGGTCCACCAACAAGGTGGAAACTCAGCGAGAAGACCGATGCGCCCAGTACAATGAAGAAGACCATCGACGTCATGGTACTTGTCTGCACCGTGACAGAGTTCAACGAAGAGAAAGACAAGCGCTTTCGCACCAGCGCGACCAACAGAGCGCCAAACACCCCTACGCCAGCCGCCTCTGTGAGTGTTGCAAAGCCCAGAATAATGCTGAGCGGAATGGATGCGATAACAGCGACTGAAGCGAGTACGAACAAAAGGTCTGACGCAAGATTGGTTTTCGGCGCGTCCAGGGGGACTTCGATGGTTTTTCGCAAGGTGACGGCAAAATAGATCGCGAAGGCCATGACCATCAGAAGAACAGGCACGATGAGGGCCACGTACATCAATCCAATACGCAAATAGAACACGTTCGAGATGAAGAACAGCATCACCGCTGGCGGGAACACGACACCTAATGCTCCAGAAGCTGCGACAGCGCCTCCTGCGGTTCGCGGTGCGTAGCCCGACGCCATCATCGGGGCATAGGCCACCAACGCCACAGTAATTACGGAAGCACCGATCACGCCGGCGGCGGGCGCAAGAACGAGGCCGATCAGCAAAGTCGCAATGGCATAGCGACCGGGAACGCCTGTCAGAAGACGCCCCAGCAAGCGAAACATGGTTTCGGCAATCCCGCTGGCATTCAGGATCAGGCCAAGAAAAATCAACATTGGAACGCTTGTGAATTGGACTGATTCATTGGTCAGTACACCACGGGCCCGCAGGTAGATCAGTCCCAGATGCTGAAAATCAGTGATGCCCACCCAGACTGCGGCCACAAACCCCAAGAAGCCTGTCCCTGCCAGAACCAGAGCCACCGGAAAACCACTGAAGACCCCGATAGCCATCACGACAAGCATGGCAACCGTAAGGACCTCATTCACCATTGTGCAATCCGCCCGATTGTTCAGGTGCCCCTTGCGCACGTTTCCCCGCCAGAAAGGCGATGTTGCGAAGGGCTACGATCATCCCGGCAAGAGCCAGCAAGATGGGGCCGATGACCCCCGCTATGCGCTGTGCCCACAACTGGGTTTCCGCATATTTCGTGGTGCGCATCAAACCGTCCCACCCGTAGTAGGTCAGGATGGCGGCGAGTGGCAGAAGGACAAAAAGGCCGCCAATCAGTTCGATCCACGCAATGCGGCGCGCGGACCAATGCCTGCGAAGAACATCAACGCGCACGTGATCGTCGCGCAGATAGGTATACCCAAAGGTCAAGAAAATCAGGATGAACAGTAGAGACGTGGACAGGTCCGGCAAATAGCCTGACACGCCAAGTTGTAGCTTGCGATCCAGCATCTGAAGCGCGCCATAAGCAGCAATCGAAACAACTGTCAGCCATGCAGTCACGACGCCGATGCCGCGAATGCCACGGTCAATCCAATCCAAAAATCTCAAGCTGAATTCCCTCCCGAAGCCCGTTGCCTGTTAGATGCTATCCCCCGCCGGTAGTCCCTTTGTGGTAGTCTTCGTCGTGATTTTCTGGATTGCCTTTCGCTGCCCGAAAGCTGTCCCACAACAGCAATGCGGCTCCACAGAAGATTGCTACGTCCGCGAGATTGAAGGACGGCCAGTGGTATGTTCCGAAATGAAAATCCAGAAAGTCAGGGACGGCCTGATAGCGAAGCCGGTCGAGGATATTGCCAAGCGCGCCTCCGATGATCAGACCGAGCGCCGCACCTGTCAGCCTGTCCGGAGCCTTCCACAGCCAGATCAGCAGCCATGCCACGATCACGGCAGCAAGTGCGATCAGACCCCACCAGGGCACGACCCCTCCGAGCATGCCAAAACTGACTCCATCGTTCAGAACCCGCACAAGATTGAGGAAGGGCAGAATCTCGACCCCGTTCTCAAGCGCGGGGGTGTTCAGGGCAAGAGCCTTGGTGCCCTGATCAAGACCAAACGCAGCGATGGTGCAAAGACCGCCAAGGATCCGGCTGTTCATGCCGCCGCCTTCAGATCGGCCCGCGCGTCACGGATAATCGCCCAGGAAGAATGCAGGAAAAGACCCGCGATCCCGAACGCGACGATAAGGTCGGGCCAGGCGCTGCCCAGCCAAACCACCAGCCCAGCGGCGATAACGACTGCGGCGTTGCCGATGGCGTCGTTGCGCGAGAACAGCCAGACAGCGCGCATGTTTGCGTCGCCCTTGCGGTACCGCAGCAACGGCAGCACGGAGATGACATTGATCACAAGAGCAATCAGACCCAAAAGCCCCATCAGAGTAGCGTCTGGCGTTGTCGGCTCGAATGCTCGCATGATGGTCGTGCCAAAGACGCCAAGGCCAAGCAGGCCGAGGAAGATGCCCTGGATCAGGGCAGAGCGTGCCCGCCAGAGAAGGCTCCATCCGATGGCAAGAAGCCCCAAGAAGGTGATCGCGCCATCGCCGATGAAATCCAGCGCGTCGGCCTTCACGGCCTGCGACCCGGCAATGAACCCGCCGATCATTTCAAGAACGCCGTAACCAACATTCAGGATTACAACGATCCAGAGCGCGCGGCGGTAGCCTGGGTCCTGATGAGCCGCACTTTGCTGAAGGTCCTCGTCGCTCTCGATGCGGTCGAACCCATATCCTATTGTCTCAACGGCTTTTTCGATCTCCGGCAGGCGCGCTTCAGGGGCTTTAAGAGTCATGATATGGGTCGCCGCCGAGACCTTCACCTCATCGGGCGCGACCCCTGCAGATTGCGCCGCCCGCTCGATCTGGGCGGCATCCTTGGCGCAATCCATGCCGGAGACGCGATAACGGAAGGATGGGATATCTGCGGCCGAACTGGCGCTATCGGTATTGGCCATGGGTGCGATACTCCTGCTAGGGTGAATCAAGAAACAACATATCAGTGAGGAATGATATGCCCCAAATTGTCGCCGACCGCAACACCGGGGTCACCGCCATCGAGCGAAGAGCGAAGCTGTTTCGCGGCTTTGCGGACCCAAGCCGTCTCGCTATTCTGGACGTCTTGTGTGAAGCGCCGTTGGCCGTTCACGAGATCGTGACGCGCACGGAATTATCGCAACCAAACGTCTCCAACCATCTCCGATGTCTTTTGGATTGTGGGCTTGTCTCCAGCGACCGCGATGGACGCTTCATTCGCTACCGGATCAGCAGTCCGCGCATTTCTGTTCTCTTGAATGATGTGGACGCTCTTCTCGATGTTGTCGCAGAGGGGGTTGAGGCTTGTGATAATTATCGTGAAGCGTGAGCGGGGTATCTCGACCCACGCAATTTTAGGGTCAGGATGCATTGATTTCCGTCGCACCGCGTGATTCACGGCTCGGAAAACGGAGCGGTGACATGAGCGATCTTTTCTGGCTGAGCGACGCGCAGATGGCGCGTCTGGAACCCTTCTTTCCGAAGTCGCACGGGAAGCCGCGTGTTGACGACAAGCGTGTGCTGAGTGGAATAATCTTCATCAACCGCAATGGCTTGCGCTGGCGTGACGCTCCTGCCGCCTATGGCCCGCACAAGACGCTCTACAGCCGCTGGAAGCGCTGGAGCGAGAAAGGCATCTTCGCGCGGATGATGGCGGGTCTGGCTGCCAAACGCAGCGAACAGAAGACCGTGATGATCGACGCGACATACCTGAAGGCACATCGAACAGCGACCAGCATGGCCGCCAAAAAGGGGGGCGCGGTCGCCTGATTGGTCGCACCAAGGGCGGCATGAATACCAAACTGCACGCCATCTGCGATAGCCAAGGACGCCCGCTCGACCTGTTCGTCACTGCCGGTCAGGTGAGCGACTACATCGGCGCGCGGGCGTTGTTCAGCAGCCTTCCAAATGCCGAATGGCTGCTCGGGGATCGCGGCTATGATGCCGACTGGTTCCGAGAAGCGTTGCAAAACAAAAGGGATACGTGCCTGCATCCCCGGCCGAAAGCAGCGCAAGAAAACCGTCAAATACGACAAGCGTCGATACAAACGCCGAAACCGGATCGAGATCATGTTCGGCAGGCTGAAGGATTGGCGGCGCGTGGCAACCCGCTACGACCGTTGCCCAAAGGTGTTTCTCTCTTCCATCGCACTGGCCGCGCTCGTCATCTACTGGTTATAAATCCTGACCCTAATCCTTCGGCGTTCTGCGAGCGGTTTCTACCTGGACCTTTTTCGAAATTTTTCGAACGGATTAAGTGCGCAGAGTGGTTGGGTTTGATGCGCACGTCCGTGGATTAAGGACGGTCTACCTGCGTTGTGCTACCGCGTATCCAATCGCAAAACCAGTTCCTACCAAGATCAGCACGATCTAGAGCATTCCGTTGCCCATGCCCCAAATCATCGAATCCATTCCATCCATCATGCATCCATCGCTCATCACTTTTTACGGCCCTTCTTCATTGCCAGGATCTCATTTTTGCGACCATTTCGTCTTTTCGTTATTCGATTCCATCCGGGTCAGTGTCACAGTAAATCCGATAAAGCGCATCGATCATATCGTGCAGACGTGGATCGGCGATGCGATAGTAGATGGTCTGACTTTCGCGCCGAGTGGCGACCATACCAGCTTCTCGCAATCGGGCGAGATGCTGGCTCAGTGCCGATTGGCCTAGCGCAAGTTGGCGCTGTAGCGACCCCACTGATTGCTCTCCTTCCAGCAAATGACAGAGCACCATCAGCCTGTTGGCATTAGACAGCAATGCCAGTTGACCCGCGACGTCCGCCGCGCGCGCTTGGAGAACCGGCAATGAAGGCCGAGATTTCTTTATATCAGCATTGACTAATTTAGACATGGGTTACATATACACTCGATAGAGGGCTCAAACAATACAGTTATACGAAAGGGCCATATATGGGACCGGTCACCTCAACGGAGTTCACACCATGGCTATCGCTTCTTGGAGGCGGATTGATCGGATTTAGCGCCGTCATGGTGATGGGGTTGTTTGGCAAAATCGCAGGCATCACAGGCATCTCAAAAAGTTTGACATCCACGGTTCCGGGGGCAGGAGGACCCGATGATCGAGGATGGCGTCTGTCGTTTCTTCTGGGTCTGATCGCGGCACCGCTGATTGTGATGCTGGCGACCGGGGCCTTCCCGCAGCAGACCGTTCCAACAAGCGTTTGGGGTATGGCGCTGGCCGGACTTCTGGTTGGCTTCGGAACCAACCTCGGGGCCGGTTGTACGTCCGGGCATGGGGTTTGTGGTCTTGCGCGCTTATCGCCGAGATCGGCTGTCGCGGTCGTCGCCTTTCTCATTGCCGCCGTTCTGACAACGACGTTCGTGCGTCACGTCATTTAAGGAGATTGAACATGCGCAATTTTATGTCCTTATCCGCCGGCATGGTTTTCGGCATCGGCCTCATTGTCTCGGGCATGGCCGATCCCGCCAAGGTTCTGAACTTTCTCGATATCCTTGGTCCTTGGGATCCGAGCCTCGCCTTCGTCATGGGCGGTGCGTCTGTCACTGCTTTCATTGGCTATCACCTGATCTGGCGGCGTGAGCGGCCGGTGATGGGATCCGAGTTCGATTTACCCGACAACGCTGCGATAGACGCGCCACTGCTGACAGGCGCGGCCATCTTCGGTATCGGCTGGGGCCTCGGTGGCTTTTGCCCCGGACCCGCATGGACATCGCTGCTGCTCGGGTCGTCGGGCATCCTCGTCTTCCTTCCCGCTATGCTAGTAGGGATCGTCCTCGCCGGTTTCGTCAAAACATTCCCTTCAATCGCAAGTAAAGGAGCGTAAACATGTCTAAGCTGAACGAGCCCGTCGTCCGCCATTCTGCGTCCACAGGACAGGACAGTCCCGATGTCTGGGGCATTTACGAGCCCGACACCGGGTCGATCCAATACATATGCGCCGATCCCACGACCAAGAAGGCAGCACTGATCGATGTCGTGCTGAACTTCGATCCAGCCAGCTTTGCAACCGCCATCCGCAGTATGGAGAAGGTGCTGAATCTTGTGGACGAACACGGCCTGACCGTCGAGTGGGTCCTGGATACCCATCCTCATGCCGATCACCTCATGGCATCATCGTCCCTCAGGGAACGGACCGGCGCCACAAATGGCATCGGCGAGAAAGTCCGCGAGATTGCCGAGCTCTGGCGCGATTACTACAACGCGCCCGAAGCGTTCGACGTGGACCGCGACTTCGACCGGTTGTTCGCGGACGGCGATAGCTTCAGGATCGGTGATCTTGATGTTCGGGTCATGCTGTCCCCGGGACACACGCTGGGTTCCATCACGTATGTCTGCAACGATGCCGCCTTCGTGCATGACACGCTAATGCAGCCCGATAGCGGGACGTCGCGCGCCGACTTCCCTGGCGGGTCCACCGAGGACCTGTGGAGTTCCATTCAGTCGATCCTGTCCCTGCCCGAGAAGACACGGTTGTTCATCGGGCATGACTACGGATCGGAGGAACGCGATGAACCCGAGTGGGAAGCCAGTGTCGCCACGCACAAGGCAGAGAATGTGCACGTGAAGGATGGCACAGACAAAGCCGATTACATCAAGATCCGCGAAGATCGCGATGCCACGCTGGGCTTGCCGGACCGGATGTTGGCCGCGCTGCAAATCAACCTGCGCGCGGGGCAATTGCCCGAGGCCGAAAGCAACGGCGCACACTACCTGAAAATGCCCTTGAACAAGTTCTGAAGGAGATAACTCATGAGAAAATCCATGAAAGACCTCGTCGCCGAGGCCAGATCACGGGTCGCTGTGGTCAGTCCAGCAGACGCTCGCAGTGGGATGAAACAGGGAGACGTGATACTCGACGTGCGCGAACCAGTGGAACTGGACAGCGACGGCACGGTTGACGGCGCGGTTCATGTCCCCCGTGGGCTTGTCGAAGCCCAGGCAGACGCGGACACCGGCAAGGCAAACGAGGCGTTGGCTGCAAAGCGCGGTGGCGACGGACGTGTTCACGTATTGTGTGCATCCGGCGCACGTGCGGCTCTGGCCGCTGATAGCCTGCGGCAGATGGGATATGACACAACGATCATCGAAGGCGGCGTCGCGGGCTGGAAAGAGGCAAATCTGCCGCTCCGCGTCTGACCTCCATGTGGAACATGTCGCGATTTTTTCCCGTTTTCCAGTGGATGGGTGGCTACGACCGGCAGATGTTGCGCGGCGATCTTCTAGCTGCGGTGATCGTAACGATCATGTTGATCCCTCAATCGCTGGCCTATGCTCTGTTGGCTGGACTGCCACCCGAGACGGGACTTTACGCGTCCATCTTTCCAATCGTTCTCTACGCGATTTTCGGAACTTCGCACAGTCTCGCAGTCGGTCCCGTCGCCGTCATCTCGCTAATGACCGCGGCGGCGATCGGCGAACTCGGAGATCAAGGAATTGACTATGTAACAGCCGCGCTGACTTTGGCCTTCCTTTCAGGGATTTTCTTGCTTCTGTTGGGGGTGTTGCGGCTGGGGTTCCTCGCCAATTTCCTATCACACCCGGTTATTTCGGGGTTCATCACGGCAAGTGGCATCTTGATCGCTGCCAGCCAATTGAAGCACATATTCGGGATCGATGCGTCCGGCGACACATTGCCGGAACTCGCCCATGGCTTGTGGGTCTCGCTCGGTCAGGTCAACTGGATCACGACTGCGCTTGGTGCTTCGACCGTTGTGTTTCTCTTTTGGGCCCGGAGTGGGCTCAAACAGCTTTTGCGGCATTTTGGCTTCGGCCCGACAGCCGCGGATATGGGTGCGAAAGCAGGCCCAGTCGTTGCGGTCTTTCTGACTACCTTCGCCGTCTGGGCGTTCGATCTTTCGGAGCGGGGTGTCGATATCGTTGGAGCGGTCCCGCAAAAACTGCCGCCGCTTACGGCGCCATCATTCGACCCATCGGTCCTGACCACAATGATTGGTCCTGCTATCCTGCTATCGATTATCGGATTTGTCGAATCTATCTCTGTTGCACAGACACTTGCGGCCAAGCGACGCCAGCGGATCAATCCTGACCAAGAACTCATCGGTCTGGGAGCTGCCAATATCGGCGCATCCTTCAGCGGAGGCTTTCCCGTGACGGGCGGCTTTTCACGCTCGGTCGTGAACTTCGACGCAGGCGCACAAACCCCGGCCGCAGGGGTCTTCACGGCGGCCGGACTGGCGTTTGCTGCAGTTGCACTGACGCCGCTGGTCTACTTTCTGCCCAATACCACACTTGCCGCCACAATCATCGTTGCCGTGCTCAGCCTTATCGACATTTCGATCATCCAGCGCGCATGGCGCTACTCTCGCACCGATCTTGCTGCTGTCGTGGCAACGATCCTTTTGACGCTCGGCTTCGGAGTCGAGATCGGCGTTTCGGCGGGGGTTCTGATCTCTGTCCTGATTCATTTGTACAGTTCGTCCCGACCGCACATGGCCATCGTTGGCCAGATACCAAGCACCGAGCATTACCGCAATATCGACCGCCATAAGGTGATCATCTACGACGAAATCCTGTCGGTCCGGATCGACGAAAGCCTCTACTTCGCAAATGCTCGGAACCTCGAAGACCGCATTTACGCAATGGTCGCCGGTCGCGATGCACCCCGACATGTCATCCTCATGTGTTCGGCCGTCAATGATGTCGACATGAGCGCCCTAGAGAGCCTTGAGGCCATAAACTCCAGACTGGCTGACCGTGACATCAAGTTCCACCTGAGTGAAGTGAAAGGGCCGGTTATGGATCGTCTTAAGAAGACGACTTTCGTAGAAGACCTCACCGGCCAGATTTTCCTGACCCATGACCGGGCCGTGCGAACGCTCAGAGCTTCGAACCCGGTCCCCGGCAACCCCAGCAATGACGGAGTATCCCTATGAAACGTCGGAATTTTCTAAAGATAGCCGCCGCCACTCTCGCGACTCCTGCACTCAATATCAGCCGGGCGTGGGCCGCTGAGCCCGGCGCGCCCTTGCCGATCCCGGAGGTCATGGAGATCGGCCCTGACGCAGGCAACACACTCGACGCGATACGCGGAACACACGAATTCATCGCAGGCGCGCCGTCGGAGACCTGGGGTTATTCGCAGGATTACCTTGGGCCACTGCTTCGGTTTCGGCGCGGGCGCACCGCAAACATAAGCGTCGCGAACCGCCTCGATGAACCGATCACGGCGCATTGGCATGGCATGCACGTACCGGGCTACCTCGATGGCGGCCCGCAGCTCGCCTTCGGACCGGGGGAGACCTGGGCACCGGAGCTGCCGATCGATCACCCAGCGGCAACGCTGTTTTACCACAGTCATGTGCATGGGCGCACTGGCCCCCAAGTCTACCGTGGGCTGGCAGGGATGATCATCATCGACGACCCCGAGATCGACGACCCGTTGCCGCGCAACTATGGTGTGAATGATTTTCCACTGATCGTGCAGGATCGCGGCTTCGACCGGTCAGGCCGCATGACCTACAATCTCGGTATGATGGATCGGATGCACGGATTTCGTGGGGACGAGATCCTCGTCAATGGCGTGATCCGTCCCAAGCTGACGGTTCCGGCAGGTTTGGTGCGCTTGCGCATCCTGAACGCGTCAAATTCGCGAGTTTACGATTTCCGCTTCAACGATGGCAGGCAGTTCTACCAAGTCGCAAGTGATGGGGGACTCCTGAACGTACCGCTAGCTACAACCAGCCTGCAACTCGACGGAGCCGAGCGAGCCGAGATCGTGGTGAATTTCTCGGACCGGTCACCGGTTTCTCTCGTATCGCACGACATCGGGATGGGTGGCATGATGAACGGGGGGATGATGGGGGACAGAGGCGGCTCCATGATGATGGATGACAGAGGCATGATGGGAGATCGCGGTATGATGGGGATGGCTGGAAACAGCGGCACGACCCTCGACATCATGTCCTTTGATGTGGGCGAGACTGCGCCTGTTGGTCCCGCCAGCCTGCCCACCACGCTACCAGCGGACGCGCCTGAACTCGGCGATCCCGTTCGAAGACGCGATTTCACCCTTAACATGCACACTGGAGGCATGATGCGCGGCATGATGGGTCGCGACGGCCAGATGATGGGAATCAATGGTGAGCCTTACATCATGGACCGCATTGATGAGACCGTCCGCACAGGTGAAACAGAGCTCTGGCGCATCAATGCAGACATGATGATGCGGCACACGTTCCACGTTCACGGTACCTCCTTTCGGGTCGTGAGCCAGAACGGACGTTCGGTCGACCCGGCGCGGATCGGCTGGAAAGACGTTGTTCGTGTGCAGGGTCCGACCGAAATTCTGCTGAGATTCGACAAGCTGGCGTCGCAAGAGACACCATTCATGTATCACTGTCACATCCTCGAACACGAGGATGCGGGCATGATGGGGCAGTTTACAGTTACATGAAAAACCCCACCTGTGTGACGCCCTTCTGCATGAGCGCTATCTACTGCTAAAGTTTTCTCTACGTATTCTATCGGGTGCTTGGGCCGGATTGCTGAAATGCACTCCGGGTCTCGATCGCAGCAACAAGTAAGCAGACGGAAAGATCGGGCCGACTACTGCCCCAGCAGTTCAACAAGTCGCCCTGCAATCAGAATACCGGCATTCGCTGGAAAAGCGTTCTTAGAAAAAAACGTTGTCTGCGCGGAAGATCAAATTCGGGCTATCAACGCCTCGGAGCCAAATCATACAGATAACGTTTACGATCGCTGCGACTAATGCCATGAAAATTATGACGGGTCTAAGCGGTTCAGATCCTTCGAGGTACCGACGCCCCCATTAATGACGATCCCAATTGAAGAGAAGATCAAGACCGGGCCCGGCACCATGGCAGCAGCCCGATTCCACCCCACAGATCGTGACAGCGCTTAGACTGATAGCAACAACGAACGGGCCCGAAGTATTACCTAGATCGTGTGGCATCAATATTTCTCTTGAACCTCTAGTAGCTTTAGGAGTTAAGCCACCGACAAAGAACGGCACCATGGAGCAAGTTGCCAGTAACGCCTCACTCCTTCCCGGGCGAACAACACTGCGTTCGGGGTAAGGTTCGGTTTGCCGTCCAATGCGTGAACGGAGCAATCTATATGCTGACAAGACGACACTTCATCCAGACGACCACCGCGCTGTTTTCGGCATCGATATCCAGCCCGCTCCTTGCAGACACGTGGCCTACCGATGCGCAGAAGGCAGGTTGGGACGCACAGGTTACACCTCCCGGCTACGACCCGGCCACGTCCAACCCTTGGGGCCTTCACCCTCGCTTCCTCCCAAAGCGGGTCCTCGCGAAGGATGGACTTGTACCCGGTGATATCCACGTCGATGCTGTTGCGCGCTATCTCTACCACATCGAAGAAGGCGGCACGGCGATGCGCTATGGCGTGGCGATCGCGCGCGGCAAACTTTACGAACCGGGCACCTATACGATCAAGCGCAAGGTCAGGTGGCCGCATTGGCAGCCGACGCAGAACATGATCGACCGCGATCCAGAGCTCTACGCCGATATCGCCGACGGTATGGAACCCGGACCTGAAAACGCGCTCGGATCGCGAGCCCTCTATCTCTTCGTCGGCGACCGAGACACCTATCTAAGGATTCACGGGACGCCGTATCCGAGAAGCATCGGCGGCCGTGCGAGTTCCGGTTGCGTCCGAATGGTCATGGCACACATCAATGATCTCTATCCCAACGTCGAAATTGGCTCGACGGCATTCCTGTACTCGGCGGAAGACAGCGTCACCCCGAGAAGTTGACTGGCGCATCATGTGTTACGCGTGGGTCTGACGCATCTATGGGCTGATCAGGACTGGCGCGAAGTGCAGATGGGGTTGCCACCAGCCGAGCGTAGCGGAACCAAGGTGTTTTCCACCGGACCGCTGTGTTCATACCAATAACAGCCATCCTCGGGACGAAGCCGCGCCGTGGTGAGATCCTGACCAGGCGCAGCAAGGGCAATGACGGCCTCGGGAACACTTCCCGCTTCGTTGCGAGCGGCGCCGTCGTCCAGCGTTGGCACCGCGCAGCCAGCAAGCACCAATGTCGCTGTGATAATCGGTGCGTTTCGTTTCTGCATGTCTACCTCACTAATTCTGATCGCTTCGTACCGGCAAGCGTTGCTCCAACCGCGTCGTTTCAAGGGGGCGGCTAGCTTCAAGCCTCCGCAGGGCGCCTTTCTTGCTGGACGAATATCCACTTTTTGCCCTTGAAGCTCTAGTTACTGTAGGGGCTATGTCAATGTGGAATCAATGAATCCTGAGGTCAATCCATGTCTTCCGACGGCAACGGCAACGATCACGGCCATCCGAGTGATCAAGAGCATTCTGACCCAAGAGGCAAATCCTGTTGCGACGCCAGCAAGGACGTCGCGTTCACGGCGCCAGCGCCGTCCGGCGGAAGGAGCTTTCAGGTCTCCGGGCTCGATTGCGCCGAAGAGGTGGCGATCCTGAACCGGGTTGTCGGGCCGAAAGTGGGCGGAACCGAACACCTGGCATTCGACGTGATCAACGGGCGAATGACCATCCTCGATAGCGCCGAGAGGATACCAGACGACGAAGTCACGCAGTTGGTCGCAACGACCGGCATGAGCGCGAAGCCATGGGATGCCGACAACGCAGCGGAGGACCAGGCGGCGCATCTGGCGCGTCAGAAGCGCTTCACCGCGTTGAGCGGCGGCTTCTGGGCGGCGGGTTTCCTTTTCCACATCGTCGAGACGGGCATGGGCGGCGCGCTCGGGCTCTTTGCGGGGCATGGCGAGGCGCCGATGCCAATGGCGGAAGCGGGGCTCTTCGCCGTCGCGATTCTTTGCGGTGTCTGGCTTGTCGCGCCCAAGGCCTGGTCTTCGGCGCGGAGGCTTAGCCCCGACATGAACCTGCTCATGGTGGTGGCCGTCGCGGGCGCCATCGGCCTCGGCGAGTTTTTTGAGGCCGCGACGGTCGCCTTCTTCTTCTCGCTTTCGCTTTATCTGGAGAGCTGGAGCGTGGGGCGGGCGCGTAATGCGGTTTCCGCGCTCCTCGATCTGGCGCCGCCAACGGCGCGGGTTCTTTACGACGACGGATCGGAATCCGACGTTCCGGCCGCGGCCGTGGCAGTCAATGCAAGGTTTATCGTGCGCGGCGGCGACCGGATCCCCCTCGACGGTGAGGTCGTGGACGGGGCAGGGGCCGTCGATCAGGCCCCAATTACTGGGGAAAGCGCGCTAGTGCCCAAGGAACCCGGCGACGAGGTCTATGCCGGCACGATCAACGGCGAGGGCACACTGACGGTGCGGGCGACGAAGGCCGCCTCGGACACGGTGCTCGCGAAAATCATTCGCATGGTGGGCGATGCCCATGCCCGCCGCGCGCCGGTCGAACAGTGGGTGGCCAAGTTCGCGCGCATCTACACACCCATCGTGATGGCTTTGGCGATCGCCATCGCGCTGGTGCCGCCACTGCTGCTCGGCGGCGCCTGGGACTACTGGTTCTACAATGCTCTGGTCCTTCTGGTCATCGCCTGTCCTTGCGCGCTGGTCATTTCTACGCCGGTCTCCATCGTGGCGGCGCTGACCGCGTCGGCACGGGCGGGGGTGCTCATCAAGGGCGGCGCCTATGTCGAGGCGCCGGGGCGGACCACGGCACTGGCGATGGACAAGACCGGGACGATCACCATGGGCGAGCCTGAGGTGGCGGCGGTTCACCCGCTGATCGGCGTTTCCGCCCGCGATCTCATGGCGCTGGCAGCAAGCCTGGAGGCGCGGTCTTCACACCCGCTGGCACGCGCCATCCTCTCGCGTGCCGAAGCCGATGGTGTTTCCGTGTCTGCCGCAGAGGACACCCGCACCGTGCCCGGGCGCGGCCTGGAAGGACGCGCCGACGGGCGCGTTATCTGGCTCGGCTCGGATCGGTTCGCCGAAGAGAAGGGGTTCGGCAATGCCATTCCGGCGGATCTGCGGGATCGGATCGAAGGGGCAGGGAGCACCCTCGTTGCCGTGGGAGACGAGACCGGCGTGACCGGCGTACTGGAGCTTCGCGATCGCATCCGCCCAGATGCAAAGGGGATTGTTGCGCGCCTGCATGCGCAGGGTGTGAAGACCATCGTGATGTTGACGGGCGACAACGAACGCACCGCGCGCGCGGTGGCAGCCGAAGTCGGCATCGACGAGGTGCGCGCCGAACTTTTGCCAGAAGACAAGGTGACGGCCATTGAGGAACTCGTCGAAAGCCACGACATGGTGGCGATGATCGGCGACGGTGTGAATGACGCACCGGCCATGGCGCGGGCGCATTATGCCATCGCCATGGGCGCTGTCGGATCGGATGCCGCGATCGAGACGGCCGACATCGCGCTGATGACCGACGACATCGGCAAGGTACCCTGGCTTATCGGCCATTCGCGCCGTGCCATGACGATCATCCACCAGAATATCGGCATATCGCTGGCGACCAAGGCGCTGTTCGTCGGGCTGACCGCGTTCGGCATGGCCTCAATGTGGGGCGCCATTGCTGCGGATGTAGGCGTGTCTCTGCTGGTGGTCGCCAACGCACTTCGGCTCCTGAACGGCCATCAGGTTGAGGCCGGGCCTTCAGGCGGAGAACCGGTGGGCGAGCAGATGGCGAAGGGAGCACTGGCGCACGGTCATTGATCCGGCGGTTTCGGTAGAGTAACGTCTGACATCAACTAGACCTCGCAAAAGGGGCGTCGAGCAGTGATGAATACCAGAATTCCACGGCGGGTCTTGCTGTTGGGCGGATTGGCCGCCCTCCTGTCAGGCTGTGCCAGCAAGTTCCGGTCCTACAACGGACCCGAAGTGACCCGGCTGCGTATGTACAAGGCGCAGCGGCTGCTGGTTCTTGACGGCGCGGATGATGTCTTGCGGACCTATCCCATCGGATTGGGCTTCGCGCCCGAAGGCCACAAGCAGTTCGAAGGGGACGGCCGCACGCCGGAGGGCTCCTACGCGATTGACCGGCGCAACCCGGACAGCCTCTTCCACCTCTCCATCGGCATCTCATATCCCAATGAGGCCGACATCGCGTTCGCGGAGGCGCAAGGCCGATCTCCGGGAAAGGACATCTTCATTCATGGCGGCCCAAGACGCGGGATTGACCCTGTGAATGTACGCGACTGGACCGCGGGCTGTATCTCTGTCACCGACCGGCAGATCGAGGAAATCTACGCCATGGTCAGGGACGGAACCCCCATAGACATCTATGCCTGATCGTCAGGTGAAGCGACGGCGCAGCGCAACGTTGATAGCTTCGATGGCGATGACCATGACGACGACGGCAATCGTGACGCTGGCCGCCTTGTCATACTGGAAAGAGCGCACGTAGGTCTGGATGTAAAAGCCGATCCCGCCCGCGCCGACAATGCCGAGGATCAGCGACTCGCGCAGGTTCAACTCGAACCGGAAAATCGTGTCGCGGGCGACGACCGGCGCCATTTGCGGCCAGATCGCGTATCTGAGCCGCACGAGCGCTCCGGCGCCCGCGCTTTCCAGCGCGGCGATCGGCGCGCGGGACACGCCGTCGATCGCCTCGGCATAGAACTTGGCGAGCATCCCCGTTGCATGAAAGGCGACCGCGATGATGCCGGGCAGCGGCCCGAGCCCGACAGCGCCCACCATGAGCATGGCCACGAGGATCAGCGGAATCGCCCGGATGAAGGCAAGCAGCGTTCGGATCGACCGGAACACCGCAGGGGATACCATCGTCTCAGACGCGAGAATGCCGAGGGGAACGGACAGGATCACAGCACCGAGGGTGCCGAGGATCGCGATCCTCAGCGTTTCCGCGCTGCCCTTCTTGATCTCGGCCATCACCGTCGGGTCAGGCGGAAACATGCGACCGAGGAAATCGGCAATGCGCGGGCCGGCCGACATGAGACGCGACAACTCGACATCGGTCGTGGCGAAGGACCACAGGATCGCGGCTGCGATCAGACCGCTCGTCGCAAAGCCGCCAAACCCGCGGAACGCCATCAGGACACCGCCCTGAGGCCGATACCGGGGATTGGCTCTACCTCCCGATAGAGCTCCGCCGTCGCATCATCGTTCAACTCGGAGGTCGGCACATCGAAGGCGATCCGCCCGGCCCGCATGCCGATGATGCGCTGCGCGAAACGCCGCGCCAGGTCGGGCTGGTGCGACGAAAACAGCGCCGTCGCGCCGCGCGCTTGCGCCGCCCCGGCCAGCAGCGCCAGGATCTCACCTGCACGCGCGGGGTCGAGGTTGCTTACCGGTTCATCGGCCAGAATAAGCCGTGGTTCCTGCGCCAGACACCGCGCGATGGCGACGCGCTGCCGCTGCCCGCCGCTGAGGCTGTCGACCCTGCGTTCGGCAAGATCGGAAATGCCGCAATCGGCAAGTACCGTGCGCGCAATCTCCAGATCGTGCTTGGTCGATGACCCCATCAGGGCGCGCAGGGGAGACATGCGCCCCAGGCGGCCATTGAGGACGTTACGCAGAACCGTGGAGCGTTCGACCAATGCAAACTCCTGAAACACGAAACCGGTATCCGAACGGCGCGCGCTCGGCGGCGGGAGGTCGGGATCGAGCGGCGCACCCAGAACCGATACCCGCCCGCTCCAGCCTTGGAGCCTGCCGTCGAGCAGTGCCAGCAGGGTCGTCTTGCCCGCCCCGGACGGGCCGAGCAAAGCGACGCTCTCGCCCGCCGAAACCCGAAACGAGACCCGCTCCAGCGCCGGGAGGTCCGCGCCCGTATGGGCAAACCTCAGGTCGTCTACTTCGACAGCTGTGCTCATCGCAACAGCCCGTATTGCCGTGCCATATCGCGTACGCCGTCATAGGCGGCGCCGTCGGCCCTGACGTACCCATCCGGTCCATAAAAATAGCGCAGCTTGTTGCGGTGCTCCGGCTCGTTGAGCCGCAGCATTGCGTCGACAAAACGGTCCCGCAGAGCGGCATCGAGCCCCGGGCGAGCGATCACCAAATGGCTCGGGATCGGCGCGCTTTCCGCGATCCAGGTTACCTCTGCCTGTTGCTGCGGCGTCAGAAGCAGGTCGGCATACTGGCTGGCGCCTGCGGCATCGACCAGGCCTTCGGCCATCGCCTGCATCGCCTGCTGGTAGCCGCCCGCGAAGAAGACGCGGCCGAAGAATGCTTCCGCCTGTCCGGGGTCTTCGATCAGCCCGGCTTCTACGAATTCGGCGAGCGGGTAGAGATAGCCCGATTCCGAAATCGGATCGGCAAAAGCGATGTCGCGCCCGCGCAGGTCTGCGAGCGCGCCGATGCCGCTGTCGCGCCGCACGAAGATGCGGCCCGTATAACTCGGCGCGTCGCGGTAGACCTCGGACAGGAGCGGCACGGCACCGATCTCGGCCTCGGCCAGAACGAAGGGCAGGGCGCCCATGAAGGAGATATCCGCGTCGCCGTTGCGCAGCGCCTCGACCGCCGCTGCATGGTCGATGGTGACGAACCCCTCGACGGGGACGCCGATCTCCTCTGCCAGCCATCCGGTGATGGCCTCGATGTCCCCCAGAAGCTTGTCGGGGTTCTCTTGCGGGATGAAGGCAAGCCGCAGGGTTACGTCTTGCGCGGCGAGAGGTGTCGCCAGCGACACCGCGCCCGCGCCGACCAAGGTCAGTATCGTTCTACGGGTCAGATGGACCGGCATCAGAATGCCCTCTCTTCGATTGCGTCGGCTTCGGACTTGAACGCGGTCCAGCTTGCTTCAGCGGCCTCCCAGTCTTCCACGCGGACGGCGGCGCCGACCGCGGCCAGCCGCTCGGCCAGCGCATAGACCTCGGGCCGGGCGGGGAGGTTCGACATGGTGCTGGCGTCGGCCGAAAGGTCCGCAGCCACGGTGTCGGTCAGCAGCAGGATATGCTCTGCGTCCCGCCGCGGCAGTAGCGTATCGATTGTCGAGGCGAAGGTCGTCAGTTCGGCGAATGCCAGCCGGAAAGCGGTGTTCTCGGTGTCGAAGGCTTCATAGGGCTCGTCTGCCGCGCCAACGGTCTCGAGATAGGCGGTTAGGTCGGCGCGGTCTTCCTCGGTAAGCCCAAGCGATTTCGTCTCGTCGAACCAGTCCACGACGGCGGCCAACGTCGGCAATGACCCGTCGTGGAAATAGGGGGCGGTATAGGCCGTGCCGAGCAGCGTGGGCGTGTCCAGCGCACCGGCGCGGGCCCCCTCGTAGCCCGGCGCGACTGAGCCGATGTCGTGGGCCTGCCGGTCGAGGAAGTTCGCGTCTGGCACGTGGCAACTGGCGCAGGACCGATCGCCGAGCCGGGCGAAGGGCGTATTGAAGATCTCCTCGCCGCGCCGGGCGGCCTCTTGGGTCGTATCGGTCAGACGGCCATCAGTCGTCAGCATGGAATTCGGCAGGAAGTCGAATTCGAGCATGTAGGCGACGAGAGCGTCCAGCATGAAGGGCGTCGGTTCCTTCCCGCCGAACTCGTTGACGACCACGTTGCGGGTAAAATCGCGCAAGGAGGCGAAGCGGCCATCGCGGCCGTAGGGACCGGTAAAACGCAAGCCGCGCAGGCTGGGAATGTCGAGCGGGTCGTCGCGCCTGTCATTGAAGATCGGGTTGAAAAAGGCGCCGTCCACGTCGATCGCGCCCGGTTGGTGGCTGGCGCCGGGGATGAAGAGCCGCTGGTTGACGTCCGAGCGGTTGTGACAGGTCGAGCAGGCGATCCCGAGATCCTGCGCCGGGCTTCCAAAGAGTTGCGCGCTGTCGAACAGCATGTCGCCGTAGGCAACAAGCGGCAGATCGGTCTCGTCGATGCCCTGTTCCTCGAAGTTGAGCACGAGCAGCGGCAGCGGGTCCTGATCGAAGATGTCGGACCCAGGCGGCAGGCTTGGCGGTACCTCGATGGCCTTTCCGCTGAGCACAGCTGTTTCCGGCAGGGCGCTCAGCGTCCGGCGCGGAGCGAAACTGTCCAGGAGGTAGTTCTCCGCAAGATAGCCGGAGATGACTGCACGGGCGGCTTCCATCGTGTCGCGATCCGCAGATGTGGCGCCAGCGCCGAGAACACCAGCGGAACCTGTGCTGCTGTTGAGTTCCAGCCAGGCGAGGCCGATGCGTCTTGCAGCTTCGGGATCGGCCGCCGCGATACCATCCTCAAACGCACGGTAGAGTTCGCGTACCGTCTGCACCGCCAGCTGTGCTGTCGCCGATTCTTCGGCCGCGAGAGCACGGTCCAAATTCTCCTCAATCCTGAGCGCTACAAGCCGCGTCGCCTCGGCGAAGACCGCCTGCAGGTCTTCGCGCATTATAGCGTCCAGGAGACCGTCGGGCTCGATATCGCTTTTGCGGTCCAGCCACGCCAGCGCCCCGACAGAGAATTCCGAACCCCGGTAGGGTTCCGTCCAGGCGGTCTCGATGTCGTCCCAGGGCAGAGGCTCGAGATTTCCAAGAAAGAGCGTCAGACGGTAGGCCGCTGCCTCGGGAAGCCAAGGCGCCTCCTTGGCCGGCGTCGCGGCGACAGGTCCGGACAGGAGGAACGCACTTGCGAGTGTGGCGAGCAGCACTCTCATAATATTTCGCATCACCACGGCCTCCAAAGTACAAAGTTAGACACGGCTAACTTATCTACCCGAAGCAAACAAGTTGTCAATCCCGCTGTTTCGCTGCAAAGTCCCGAGTATGACAAAGCTACAATCACAAGGGCGTGAGCCATTCGAAGCGGTCGACCGGGCTCCCGAGGCGCAGGCCGATGGCTTTGCGACCGTGCGTCAGGCACATGAAAGCGAGATGGCGGAGGATTACGTCGAACTGATCGCGGAACTGATCGAGACGCGCGGGGAGGCCAGACCGGTCGAGATCGCCGAGCGGCTTGGCGTGAAGCCGCCGACCGTGACCAAGAACATCTCGCGGCTCAAGGCTGCTGGTCTGGTCCGGCGGGAGCCATACCGCGCGATATTCCTCACCGATGCCGGGCAGGACCTCGCGGAGATCTGTCGACGCCGCCACAGGGTCGTCGTCGCCTTTCTTCTGAGCCTGGGAATCGACAAAGAGACCGCGGAACGCGATGCGGAAGGGATCGAGCATCACGTCAGCGGGACGACATTGGAGGCGTTCGAGCGACGGCTCAATCAGAAATGAGCTCGCCTAGATGCACATTCGCGCGATTCTCTATCGGGACCTCGAGCTATCGGGTCTTCAAGCCGCTGACACGTTTGCGCAATTTCGAAGCTCGCTAGCCGAGAACCCGCGACAGCACGATGGTTGCAAACAGGGCGACAAGTCCGAAGGCGATCGCAGACGCTACCGCATATTGGAGGATATCCAGGTGATTCCCCCTCCTCCGTCGTGCCAGATAGCCACCCCAGATCGCGCCTCCGATAGCGCTCACGATCACAAGCATCAGGATACCTCCGTTCCAAAATGCCGCGCATCGGGATCTCGTCCGAGCAAACTGGCCAGCCAGCCGAAGACCCAGCACCCAAAAACAAGAACCAACAAGGTCCAGTCGCCGAACCGCGCATAGGGCGTTGGAGTACGCGCGCCCGGCAGGCCGGCATCAATGGTGCCTGTTTCCCCGGTATCAAGACGCGCGACGACATTTCCATTGGCGTCGATGATCGCGGATATCCCAGTGTTGGCCGCCCGGACCACGGGAAGCCCCTCCTCGACCGCGCGCATCCGCGCGGAGGCGAGGTGCTGCTCGGGTCCGATGCTGGTTCCGAACCAGGCATCATTTGTGGCGTTGAATATCCAGTCGGGACGGAAAAGGTCATCGACCACGTGGCCCGGAAAGATGATCTCGTAACAGATCGCCACCGCGACCAGAGGCGCGCCAGGGATCGCCAGCGTGCGCGGCCCTGGTCCCGGCGTGAAATCGCCCAACCCTTCCGTCAGTCGTTCGATGGGCAGCCAGCCTCTCAGCGGCACATATTCGCCAAACGGAACGAGATGATGTTTTGCATATCCCGTCAGAATCTCACTGGTGCCATCGTATGCCTGAACCGTGTTGAAATATCTGGTTCCCCCATCGCCCTCCACTCGGTCAGGCGCACCTGTCAGTAGGATCCTGCCGTCTGGCAAAGCTGCAGATATCCGCGCGCGTGCCGCAGCATCTTCATCCAGAAAGCCGGGGAAGGCCGTTTCCGGCCAAAGCAGCACATCGAAACGTCCGGGTTGCGCGGACAAGCCCAGGTATTTTTCTAAGGCTCGCTGGCGGCTGCCCGGTACCCACTTCTCGACTTGTGGCACATTGCCTTGGACGATGCGCAAAGCAACGTCTGTCGGCGGCACGTCCTGCCCTGACCGAAGCGCACCGCCAACCCAGAGACCCGTCACAGCAACGGCGAAGAGCACGAGAACAGGCACGCGTCTGTTTGGTGCCGCCACAATCAACACACCGGGCAACAGCCCGATAAAGACCGTGAGAAAGCTCAACCCATAGCTTCCGACCCAGGCGGCGGGTTGGCGCAGGGCGGCACGTTCGACAAGGGCATAAGCGGCAAGGTTCCAGGGAAACCCCGTCAGGATATGACCCCGCAGCCATTCCGTGACCACCCAGCAGGTTGCAAACAGAAGGCCCGCCGCAATGCCGCCGAAAGCTCGTCGTTGCATGATGGCGGCAAAAAGCATTGCCGCCATGCCCGGGAAGATGGCCAGTCCGGCGGACAGTCCCGCGACTGCCGGGATCGCAAGGGCACCGAAACGTTCGGAATCGACGTAAAAGCTCTCGGCGATCCAGGAAACTCCAAACCCGAACTGTCCCATTCCGAAGACCCAGCCGATGAAGAAGGCAGGCGCTGCCGAAACCTGCCGGAGCATGAGAAAGAGTGCTGAGAAGGCGACCGGAAAAACGATGAGCCATGAGAACGGTGGAAGGGCTAAAACCGTTAATCCGCCCGCCATAAAGCTGATCCCTGATCGCAGGGGAATGTAACGGCCACGACCCGTCAGTGGTTGCAAGCCCGTCATCATGTGCCAGTCTGAAACTTGACGCTCAACCAAGGGGCTATGAGCAGTAGGCACACGCCGCCGACCACGAAAACATCCGCCATGTTGAAGGCGGGCCAATGCGTGGATCCGACGTAGAAATCGAGGAAGTCCGTCACACCCCGAAACCGGATGCGGTCGAGGACGTTGCCGAGCGCACCGCCGATGATCGCACCATAAGCGATAGCCTCAACCCGGTTGTCAGTGCGCACCAGCATAGCCGCCAACCAGACGCAGATGCCAAGCGCCAATACGACAAGGCTCCGCCACGGCGCACCGCCGAGAAGCCCGAAGGTCACCCCGTCATTGCGCAGGTAGATGAGATTGAAGCCGGGAAAGACCGATACGCCGGAACTAAGAACAGTCGCATTGGAAACAACGATTGCCTTCGTTGCCTGATCGACAAGAAAGGCGATCAGAGCAGCAAGCAGACCGGCGAAGAGGCAAGTTCTCATCCGCTTATCCCAGCCAGACGTCGAGGAACAACATGATCACAAGGCCAACCGCGAGGCCGAGCGTCGCCCTGTTCTGATGGCCGGACCGGTGGGTTTCCGGAATGATCTCGTGGCTGATGACGTAGAGCATCGCACCTGCTGCGAAGGCGAGACCCCAAGGCAGCAGCGGTTGCGAGATGCTGATGATACCCGCGCCGAGAAGTCCACCGACAGGCTCGACGAGACCGGTCAGGGCGGCGATGCCCCAGGCGCGAAACCTGGAATAGCCCTCGCCGAGCAACGAAACCGCCACCGCCAGACCTTCGGGGGCATTCTGTAACCCAATACCGATCGCAAGTGGCAACCCGCCCGACAAACCGTCAGCCCCGAACCCGACGCCGACGGCAAGCCCTTCGGGGAAATTGTGGATCGTGATCGCGATGATGAAAAGCCAGACGCGCCGCAGCGATGCGGCGTCGGGACCTTCCCGCCCCGTCTTGAAATGTTCATGCGGCAGCCGTTCGTTCATCAGAGCGACCGCGCCCATGCCAAGCAGGATCGCAACACACACGATGGCCGCCGGGAGAGCACCGTTGTCGAACTGTCCTTCAGCTGCGTCGAGAGCCGGGATGATCAGCGAGAAGAACGAGGCCGCGAGCATGACACCCGCCGCGAAGCCAAGCAGCAGATCGCGCGTGGCCCGGGACGGGATGCGCCCAAAAAGAACGGGGACCGCTCCGACCGCGGTCAGCGATCCGGCGGCCAGGCTTCCAAGAAAGCCAAGCGCTATGGGGGAGAGGGGTTCCAATTGTTGAGGTCTTGCCGGGAGCTCAGTCAGGAGCCGAGTAGCTGGTGTAGACCTCTGTCGATCCGTCTTTGTGGATCAGGAAGACATCGTAAGCCTCCCGGTCGTCCTCCGGTCCCATGCCGGGCGACCCGTAGGGCATTCCCGGCACCGCCAGGCCTACCGCGTCTGGCCGGTCCTCCAGCAGGCGTTGGATGTCAGCCGCCGGTACGTGGCCTTCGATCACGTAGCCGTCGACCAAAGCCGTATGGCAGGAGACCATGCGCTGAGGCACCCCATTGTCGAGCTTGAAGCGCACAAGAGATCCTCCGAACATATCCTCGCCTGTCGGCGCGAAGCCATTCTCCTCCAGGTGCTTCATCCAGGACAGGCAACAGCCGCAGCCGTTGGTCTTCCGGACATCGATCGGGATCGCCTCTGCGACGGCCTGCGCCGCGGGAAGCAAGGCAAATGCGATGGCAAGGACGGGAGTAAATCGCTTCATGGATCAAAGCCTTTCGGTTGTCGTTTGTGCAAATTCGCTGGCGAGCCTCTCAGCCAGAAGTGAACGCGCCTCACTCAGTCGCTCAAGCGCGGCCGTGTCGTCCGCTCCACGCTCGGCCGCCTCTGCCAGTCGGTCGTCAGAGAGAGGGTCGGTTGGGCGACCGTCCACCAGCACTTCGTAATGTAGGTTGGGGCCTGTCGCGGTACCCGTCGCACCGACGCGGCCGATCAAATCTCCGGCCATCACGCGTTGCCCTTGTGTGAGGCCGTCCGGTACAGCGCTGAGATGGGCGTAGCGCGTCAGGGTGTCGGAGCCATGCGCGATTTCAACCACCCGGCCATACCCACCGCGGCGGCCGATGAAGCTAACGCGGCCAGGCGCCGTCGCTCGTACCGGCGTGCCGCGCGCCGCCGCGAAGTCGACCCCTGTGTGCATCCGTACATTGCCGTAGACCGGGTGGGTACGGCGCCCGAACACAGAACTCAGCCGTGCACCTTCAACCGGTTGCGCGAACACGCGCAGGACTTCCCCGTCGACATAGATCGTCGCTTGGCCGCTGCCGTCGTTCGGCCAGACGATTTCATAGACCGAGCCATCGATATCCAGTGCGGCAAAGGCAAGCTCGGGCTGACCAATCCTCTTGTTCCCGTCTCGGGCCTCGCGCCAAAGGAGGCGCATCGTCTCGCCACCCGCAAGATCACGACGGAAATCCACGGTGCCGCCCAGCATCTGCGCCAGGTCCACCGCAAAACGGGCGGGGATGTCTGCCGTGTCCAGGGCGGCGAAAATCGAGCTCTCGATCACCGTCTCGCCGGCGAAAGTCACCAATTCGGGGTCCGGGTCCAACACGCGGGCGGCAAGCTGTTCGCCGAAGACCGCCTCTATCCGGACACCGTCTTCGACGGCGAGTTCTACACGACGCGGCTTGCCGTCGGTTTCTGACACCACCGTAATTACATTACCCGGACGCAGATGGCGCAGATCATATTCCGCACCAATCGCCAAGGCGATTTCGGCGCGATCCGAAGCGTCCAGCCCCGCATCGGAAAGGACCGCATCAAGCGTCTCGCCAGACGCAATCTCGCGCGACCATGTGACCAGCGGGGGCTCGATAGATGGCAAGGAGGTATCAGCCAAGGAGACGGGCAGGAGGGGCAAGGGTCTGAACTCGAACGCGACATCTGCCTGGGCCAGTGTAGGGCGGACCGAATTGGTTTCGGCAATCCGAGGCGGCGCGAGCGGATCGGGAGTCCAGAGGGTCGCTTCAGCAATCGCAGAGGGCACCGGTTCTTTGGACGGAACGCCAGAGATGGCGATGGCGGTCACCGAAAATGCGCCTGCGACCGCCACGGCCGCCAAGACAGTTCTAATCTTCATTTTGCCCCCTCTACGTCTTCTGTCAGTGCGCGCCGGATCTTTGGCACCGCGAATTCTCTTGGCTCGTGATAGTCGATCATCGTGACGAACTCACCCTTGGCATCGAACAGGAATACGCTTGCCGTATGGTTCATCGTGTAGTCGCCCCCCTCGGTCGGGACGCGCTCATACGAGGCACGAAACCCTTCGACCACTCGGGCAATCTGGTCTTCCTGCCCCGTCCAGCCACGAATGATCGGATGAAAATAGCCGACATATTCGGCCATGGCCTCGACCGTGTCCCGCTCCGGGTCGACCGTGATGAAGACCACGTTCATCTCTGATGCTTCGTCGCCCAGTTCCTCAAGCCAGCCGGAAATATGCGATAGGGTCGTCGGGCAGACGTCCGGGCAGTAGGTGAACCCGAAAAACACCATTGTCGGACGACCGATCAGGTTGCCTGGCCCTACCTCAATTCCCTCGTGGTCGGTCAGTCGAAACTCCATCGCCGACAGGGGCAGGGGCCGCTGCCCTTTTGGTTCAGGCGCACCGGGCCCGTCCACCCGCCACCAGCCCACGAAGAGCGTCAGGCCAAGAACGCCGGCACCGGCTGCGCCGCATAGAAGGAGCTGCCGACGTTGCATCAGCCCTCCGGTCCACGCGCGGCGATGCCGAGGATCGGGACCTCGACCGTCACCTTGCCGCCATCCGAGAAGGTCAGTGTCAGGAGGAAGGTCCCGCCTTCGGTCATCGGCTCTTGCAGCTTCATGAGCATGGCGTGCAGCCCGCCCGGCTCCAATGCCACGCTTTGGCCCGGTTCAATCGTGATTTCGCCTGCAGGAGACATTGAACTGACGCCATCGGAGTTGGTTTTCGACTCATGGATCTCGGGCATCATTGCCAGCGGTGTCGCAAGGCCGGTGAGCGTCAGGGCGTCTTCACCCGTGTTGCGCACGGTCATATAGGCGGCACCTGGCCTGTTGACGCCGATCGAGGCGCGGGACCACGCGTTTTCGACCACGACATCCTCCGAACCGGCCAGTGCAGGGGCCGACAGCCCTACAACCGTCAAAAGCACGGCCAATGCATTGGTATATCTCAACTTCTTCACCACTCGTTTCTCCTGCTTCCGCAAATCAGCTTTGGCTTGCCGCAACTTCCACTGCCACCAGGCTCCGCAATTCGGCCTCACCGAACGGATCGAGAGGCTTGCCGTTCACGAAGAACGTGGGCGTTTGGCGGACCCCAACGGTCTCGACATCGGCGCGGTCCTGGTTGAGCACCGCCACAACACCGGGGGCCAGCATCTGTGTCCGGGCAGCTTCGACATCCAGACCTCCGCTTGCGGCAATCTCAAGGATCAATCCGGGTGCCGGGGTCCCGTGAGACGCCCATCTGGGCTGCTCTCGCAAGACTGCCTCGAGCACGGGTTCAAACACGTCCTGCATGCGCGCCGCCTCGAGCACACGGATCGCTTCTACCGACGCCTCGCCGTGAAACGGCGTATAGCGGATTACAACACGCACCGCGTCTCCGTGCTCCGCCATGATATCCTCGACGACCGGATAGAAAGCGCGGCATGCCTCGCAGGCCGGGTCGAAGAACTCAACGATGGTTACGGGCGCATCCACAGGTCCAAGGATCGGGGAATAGGGCCGGATCAGCGCATCGGCCAATTCAGGGTCGATGGGATCGGCCGCGGCAATCGGGTCGGGGCGGGTGGCATATCAGGCCGCGCCGCCGAAACCGGCGACACCGAGCGCGAGAACGGACAGGATGAGGCCGCGTCGCTTCATTCTTGTGTTTCCTTCAGTGAGACGGCCGACAGCAGCCCGATCACCACGAAGGCGACAAGCGCCATCAGCGGAATCGGTACGCCGAGGACCAACTGGTTGTCATCGATGCAAGAGGGACCGGTCGCCGTGCAGGGCTGGATACGCTCGGGGACCAGCCCAACATAGAGGCCCATATGCCAAAACGCGACGGCGGCACCGCCCAAGGCCAGCGCGATCCCGTAGCGACCCACACGCCGGTCCTGCCACCAGAGCCCAAGCCCGAGGATGATGGCCAAGGGAAACATGAAGGCACGCTGAAACCAGCAAAGCACGCAAGGTGTCTGCCCCAGAACCTCGCCGATGAAAAGCACTGCAAGCGACGCGGTGAGCGCGATGATCCAGGCCAGCCCGAGGGCCGTCTCTCCGGAAAGTCGGGTCATGACGATCAGATCCTCTCTCTCAGATCGGCGAGGATCTCTTCGGCGGGCGTGCCGTAGGGCCAGGAGTCCGCGAAGCCTGCTTGCGTGTCGAAAAGGAAAAGATGCGACGTGTGACCCATCGTGTAACCGCCCGGCGCAGTCGAATGCTCGATCCGCTCAAAGAATATCGGAAAGGTTTCGGATGTCGCGGCCATCTGCTCCGGTGTACCGGTAAGCCCGATGATCCCTGCGTCGAACAGCGGCACATACTCGGCAAGTGCCGTCGGCGTATCCCGCTTGGGATCGATCGTTATGAAAATCGGCTGAACCATTGCCGCCTCATCGCCCAGGCCCTCCATCACGGCCGCGACTTCGGACAGTGTGGTCGGACAGACGTCAGGGCAATTGGTGAAGCCGAAGAAGACCAACATCCAGCGTCCTTCGAAATCTTCCGCTGTTTGAACCATGCCACGATGATCGGTCAGTTCGAAGTCAGCAAAAAACGGCGGTTCGTTCTCGGCTCGGGCAAGGTCGGCACGGTAGTCCAACCACAGCAACAGCCAGATGAAAACGAACGCCGCCACGCCCGCAAGCACCCACAATACCTTTTGAAGACCTGAAAGCCTCACGCCGCTCCGCCCGAATTGGATTCTCTAATTTGTGTGCGTTTACATCCTCTAGCTACTGTAGGTTCAAGCGTGATTCCTGCCCTGCGGCAGCACGTCACGCACCTGTGAAGTTAATGCTCTCTATTCAGCGCTTCAAAACCTGCCGTCACTCAATGTTTCGCTGCTTCGTCTGACCCTACGGGTGGCCATCGAGGGAAGGCAACGGCAAGTTCCGCTAAATCCGACGCCTGCGGAAAACGGACCTGCAGATATAAAGCTGCTACGCAGATGCACTGCAAGCATGAGTCATTTATTAAGGTATCAGTCTAAAATAACGCTTGAACCTACAGCAACTGCAGGAACTACAAACAACGCGAATCAACTGTCGGATTCTGCTCACGGCATGCACGCACAAAGAACTTCATCCCACTCGGTTTTCCGCCCACCCCCATCCCGTTTGCGATTCACAGAAGCGAACACAGGCGGAAAGTGGAGAATGTCGCGATATGATCTCACTAGAATGAACGATGAACGATGATCATGCTGAATTCCCCCAATGCAGAAACCTTGTCCGGCTCGGATGCAGAAGCGCTACTCAGGAGAACGCAAAATGACACCTGAGATCGGACAATTCGCACTTATCCTGGCGCTTGCCGTCGCGATTGTTCAAAGCATCCTGCCAATTGTCGGGGCAAGCACGGGGCGCGTGCTTTGGATGGAAAGTGCCAAGACGACAGCCGCGCTGCAGCTGGTGTTGGTTGCCATGGCATTCGGCGCACTCATGCGATCATTTGTTGTCAGTGACTTCACGGTTCGAAACGTGGTGGAGAATTCCCACTCGCTGAAGCCGATGATCTTCAAGTTTGCGGGCACCTGGGGCAGTCACGAAGGGTCCCTACTTCTCTGGACCCTTATTCTCGTACTTTTCGGAGCTGGGGTCGCGCTGCTGGGCAGAAACATTCCGGTTGGTCTCAAAGCGCGAACTCTATCCGTTCAAGCCTGGATCAGCGTCGGTTTCCTGAGCTTCATGCTCTTTACATCCAATCCGTTCGAGCGGGTGTTTCCGCCGCCTCTGGATGGCACAGACCTTAATCCTCTGCTGCAGGACATCGGGTTGGCGATGCATCCCCCGCTCTTGTATTTTGGGTATGTCGGCTTCTCGATCGTCTTCTCCTTTGCGGTCGCGGCTCTGATAGAGGGTCGGGTGGATCCCGCATGGGCGCGTTGGGTGCGGCCTTGGACTCTGACGGCCTGGATCAGCCTCACTGCGGGGATCGCACTCGGCTCTTGGTGGGCCTATTACGAACTTGGCTGGGGCGGCTGGTGGTTTTGGGACCCGGTTGAAAACGCATCCTTCATGCCATGGCTGCTGGGTACAGCACTCCTGCACTCCGCTATCGTCACGGAAAAGCGGGACACGTTCAAAAGCTGGACCATTCTTTTGGCCATCCTGACCTTTTCGCTGTCACTTCTGGGGACATTTATCGTCCGGTCCGGCATTTTGACATCCGTTCACGCGTTCGCGGTCGACCCGGCGCGCGGCGTGTACATTCTCGGCCTTCTTGGCGTGACCATTGTCGGCTCACTGACACTTTACGCATGGCGCGCGCCTCAGCTTGGATCGGGTGGCGTCTTTCGGCCAATCAGCCGCGAGGCCGGGCTTTTGCTCAACAACCTTCTGCTCGCGACCGCAACGGCGACCGTCCTTTTTGGAACACTCTATCCATTGTTTGTGGAAGCGGTGACTGAAGAAAAGATCTCTGTAGGACCACCGTATTTCAACGCGACGTTTATCCCTTTCATGCTGCCGCTCGTCATTATAATGGGAGTTGGCCCATTCCTGTCTTGGAAACGGGCCGATCTTCCCGGTATCTGGCAGCGGCTGCGCTGGGTTTTTGGTATCGCGATTGGTATTGCGGGGATCGTTTGGTACCTTCAGACAGACGGGCCCCTGCTTGCCGTGGTCTCGATAGGGATTGCAGCCTGGGTTTTTTTTGCGACGTTGCGCGAATGGACGCTGCGCATCAAGCTCTTTAATTTACCGCTTTCACAGTCTCTGCGTCGCGCACGAAACCTGCCGCGCGCTGCGCACGGTATGACGCTCGCGCATCTCGGCGTTGCAATGCTTGTGCTTGGATTCGTAGGTTCAACTGCTTGGAAAGAAGAACGTGTTCTTTTCGCAGAACCGCGGACGACCGTAGAAATCGCCGGTTTTGAGGTAGTATTTGACGGCGTCGAACGGTTGCGTGGTCCAAACTACATCGCACAACAAGGCCAGCTTCGCGTCTTGAAAGATGGACGGGAGATTGCGCTTCTTCGTCCGGAGCGCAGAAGCTATCCGGTCGCGGGGACTTCAACAACCGAATCTGCAATCAGATCAACGCTCACCGGAGATCTCTACGTCACCATCAGTGAGCCCGCGGCCGATACGGCGTCGGGCCAGTGGAATTTGCGCGTTCTCTACGAGCCACTGGTCAACTGGATATGGATCGGAGCGATGATGCTGGTGCTTGGCGGGTCCCTTTCGCTATCGGACCGCAGATTGCGGGTGGGTGCGCCGTCGCCAAAAAGCCGGTCGTCAGCGCTTCGACCGGCGGAATGATATGATGAAGAAAATCCTTCTCGCGATGCCAGCGCTGGTCGCAGTGATCTTGGGTGGATTTTTGTTCTGGGGGCTAAACCCGGCCCGAGATCCTAACGCAATCCCTTCCGCTTTGGTCTCCGAACCAGTTCCGGACTTTGAACTTCCACCGGTAGAGGGCACGCAGACACCCGGACTGTCGACCGCAGCTCTTCGTAGCATTGGCGAGCCGGTTTTGGTCAATGTATTCGCTTCATGGTGCGTGCCCTGTCGTGCTGAGCATGCGGTGCTAACCAGGCTTGTTGAACAAGACGGTATTCGGCTGATGGGGATTAACTACATGGACAAACCAGCAGATGCCGCAAACTGGCTGGAGGAGCTTGGCAACCCCTATGAAAGGATCGGATCAGACAGCGAGGGCCGGGTCGGTATCGAATGGGGTATTTCGGGGGTGCCTGAGACGTTTGTGATCGATGCAAACGATATCGTAGTATATCGCTACGTTGGTCCCATTGTGACGCCAGAGGCACAGGATGAAATTCGTGCTGCGTTGGCCGCAGCAGGTGGTCAATCATGAAGAGTTGGCTCTATTCACTGGTGCTGGTGCTTGCCGCAACAACCGCGGCATGGGCTGTGGAGCCAGATGAGTTGCTGGATGATCCAGTGCTTGAGTCGCGCGCCCGGGAGCTCTCAAAGCAGCTACGCTGCGTTGTCTGCCAGAATCAGGATATCGATAGCTCAAATGCGGGTGTTGCCCGAACGATGCGCACCTTGCTGCGCGAACGTCTGATTGCAGGTGAAACAAATGACGAGATCATTGCGTTTTTCGTAGATCGATATGGTGACTTCGTCCTGTTCAGGCCGCGCCTGAAACCCGCCACGTATCTGTTGTGGTTCGGACCAGCGGTTCTTTTTGCCGCTGGGATTGGCGTTGTCTTTGTCACAATCAGGCGCCGAAGCAGGGCCGTTCTTGATGGCACTGCTGATCCACTGAGCCCCGATGAAGAGCGTGAGTTCAAAGCCATTTTTCATGAAAATGAAGGACGGAGAGACCCATGATTTGGTTGGTATTATGCGCTATGGCATCCATCACTGTCCTTCTGTTCTTGTCCGGTCTCTATCGAACGGGTGAAGTCCTGAACAGAAAGGATGGAGCGTTGGTTATCCTCAAGGATCAGCTTTCCGAAATTGATACTGATCAAGAGCGGAATCTGATATCCGTTACCGAGGCCGAAGCGGCCAGGGTTGAAATCAAACGCCGCATTCTGGCTGCCGGTCGGCTTGCGACACGTGAGTCGTCGCGCGCAAGTGGGCGAAGCACCATCTTCGCGTCCGCCATTGCCACGCCCTTGGTAGCCTTCGCTCTGTATTCTCAAATCGGCTCGCCACAGATCGAAAGCCAGCCTCTGGCGTCTCGCGCATCTGAAACCCAGCAAGCCGCAAACCTCTCAGAGTTGACCCAGAGACTAAAAACCCGGCTTGAAGCAGACGAGTCTGGTGGACCAAGTGATGGTTGGGTTCTGCTCGGTCAGACCTATATGCGTATGGCTCGTTACGATGATGCCGCCGATGCATTCGAACGCGTCACTTTCCGCGACAATGCAGATATCTCAACCCTGTTGCTATATGCCGAGGCCTTGATCGCAGCCGAGAACGGGATCGTGACGCCGCAAGCGGAAAGCGTGATCGAACGTGCATCGGAGATGGACCCTGATGATCCAGGCCCAATTTTCTATAGGGCCCGGATCCTCGAACAGGACGGGATTCCAGATGAAGCGAGGGCGCTTTTGATCGAGCGTCTCGAGAGAGCGGATCGCGCCTATCCGTGGATGGAGCTTTTCCTGTCTGTCGCCAACCGATTGGGGGAACAGATCGGAGAGAACCCTGTCGCCCTAGCAGATTTCTTTCCGGACTCTCGGGACGCGCGTGGCCCCCGTGCGGCCGATGTCGAGGCCGCACAGGATATGTCAGTCGAGGAGCGCAGCGCTTTTGTCCGCTCCATGGTTGACCGCCTGGCGGCGCGATTGGCAGACGACCCAGACGATCTTGAAGGATGGCTACGGCTTGCAGAAGCGTACAGTGTATTGGGTGACTTTGATGCTGCCCAGAACGCCGCCGACAAAGCGCGCAGCTTGGCCGAAAGCCTTCCGGAAACGGACCCTACGCGTGCCGCCGCCACGGCCCGATTGGACCGGATCAAAAAATAGATTGGGGCCACGAGGTCTCAGATACATAACAGCTTTCTTTTCGCCTGAAACTGAACCATTGCAGGTTCCACCTCTCTGGAGCAATGCAGGCGCTTTTTCATCGTTTTCCGACGCCGCTGAGATTGGCAGCCGACAGCGCTTCGAGAACGGCATCCGCGGATAGCAATTCAGATAAAATGATGCCTTCAGGCGCATCTGGACCGTAGACGATGTTGAACGGAATTGCGTATCTGCCGTGCGCCTCGAGATAGGATTGGATTTTCGCGTCCGGTCGCGTCCAATCCGCGCGCATCGCAATCACTCCTTCTTCGCCAAGTGCTCCTAAAACTGGTTCACGATCCAGGACCAGGGTTTTGTTTGCTTTACAAGTGATGCACCAATCCGCAGTAACGTCCACGAATACAGTTTTGCCCTGCGACACTTCACGCGCGATCCGGGACCGGTCGAACTCGACCCAGTAAGAAGTGATCGAGTCTGTTACATCATCGGAGCTTTTTGGCAGCAGTGCAGGGGCCGCCAATGTCATGCCCAAAACCGCAGTCATTCCCCACAGCAAACCGTTACGAGGCTGAACCTGATAGGCTCTCGCCGCCAGTACGATGAGCCCAAGACCCAGCAGTACCAGGCCTGTGAGGGTTGGCGACGTCACACCAATCAAGACCCAGCATAGCCATGCAACGGTTCCGGCAAGCAGCAATCCGAGAACGATCTTCACGCTTATCATCCAGGGTCCCGGTTTGGGCAGTCGGGACAGGAAACCAGGCCAAGCGGCAACCAGAATATATGGCAGTGCAAGCCCAATCCCCATTGCTGTGAAAACCGCAAGTATATCGCCTGTCGTGCCAGAAAGGGCGAAGGCAATGGCTGTCCCCAGCAACGGGGCGGAACACGGCGTTGCAAGTATCGCAGCCAGAGCGCCGGTGGAGAAGTCTTCGGCATACCCCTGCCCAAAGCGGCCAGATAGCCTAACCATCCAGCTGCTGGGCAAAGAAATTTCAAAAACTCCAAACAAATTTGCCGCGAAGAGTCCCACAACGAGTATGAGTGCGATCAGGAAATATGCATTCTGAAACTGCACACCCCACCCAACGGCATATCCGAGCGTCTGCAGCGCTATGACCGCCAAGGCCAGCACCCACATGAAAGCAACGGTTCCCCCAGCCGTAGCGAGAAACCCCGCGCGCAATTGTGAAACGGAGCGATTCTTCATTCGGAGCGCCGATCCGAATTTGATCGATAGAACTGGCAAGACGCATGGCATTACGTTCAGTACCAACCCTCCTAGGAAGGACAGCAAGAGAATCGGGAAAAACTGACCCCTATCTTGGCTGGTCTCGGATGCGTAAGGTGGCGCAGGTACAACGTCGGTAGTGTTCACATCATCGAATGTAACCGCGACATCCTCGTCTACGACCGTAATTCGAAGGGAGGTTTGTTCCTCGCTTAACGCGAGAATCGGGATACTTGCCCAGAGACCGGTGCGATCACTTGTAAGGCGGATGTCGGGTGCGCCGAATGCAGAGCCTGCACCAAACTCTGGAAAAAGATCGGGATTGTTCCAGCCAGAAGGCCGCGTCATTTGAACAACCAATGCCTGATCCTGCTTCAGCGATGCGCCCGAGACCGCTATTGCACTTTCTGGCCCTGCAACAGGTACGCGAGCGGCCCATGTCGCGATATCGGTCGCGGCTTTCGCATCGACGCCCGTTCCCAATGGCACAGGGAGTGTCAATTCAAACCTTTCCGGAATGCACACATTGGAGCAGATCAGCAGATCGACGAGTCCCTTCAGCTCGGCCGCTCGATCAGAGTTCGCAAGCCGCAACTGCAATGGAAATATTACTTGTTTGGCATAGCCGAAATTTTCAATTCCGAAGGCGCGGAAACGCGTGGGTGCGGGCCAAAGCATGTCGACGGATTCAAGGTTTGTGGACCCCTTCCAATCGATCTCCGGCGGCAGGCCAACCTCGCCGGGCGACCGCCAGTACGCTTTCCATCCTTCCTCCAGTTCAATCTTTAAACCCGCCGAAAGGAACTGCGATCCCGGGGCGATTCCTGCTTCCGCGACGATCAAGCGCGCCGTCAGTACTTCGGAACGATACGCATTGGATTCCAAGGCGCGAACAGGGCTTGCCACTAAAACAAGAAAGAGTGCGAGACTGACAAGCAATCCCTGATACCCTGCCAAGGTTATACGCATATTCTGACCTCTTTTTTCTTCGCGCTCAGTCTCGGGAAGTTGCTGCAACGTGCTGTTCTCGAACGCGTTGCGATGCCGTCACCCCTCAAACAGTAGGCCCAGACAAGACTCCGAATAGCTAGGCGACAGCGATGCTCGTTTGGGCTTCCTGCAAAACAGTCTTTTTTCTGCGTCGAACACAAATTTGACCCGCTCTCCATGGTGTCGCGCTTATAGGCTAACGCTGTTTAAAGGTAAGTCCTCAACTAACTTTTCACGGTACCTCCGATAGTTCACCCGTCGAGTCTCGACGCCGGGCGGCAAAATAGTTAGATCACTGGAACAGCCAGATGAAAACGAACGCCGCCGCGCCCGCCAACATCCACAATACCTTCTGAAGACCTGAAAGCCTCACGCCGCTCCGCCCGAACTTGATTCTATATTTTGTGTGCGTTTACATCCTCTAGCTACTGTAGGTTCAAGCGTGATTGTCATCGGTCGGCCAACAATCACCGATCTGTGAAACTCAGGTGAAGCTTGTGATTCGCACCGCATAAAGCTACACCCACTGTAGGTAATGTGGGGAGCGGAAATGCTGACGATTGGGACGCTGGCGAAGAAGACCGGAACAAAGGTGCAGACCATCCGGTATTACGAGCAGATCGGACTTATGCCTGAGCCCGGCAGGACCGGGGGGGGCCAACGACGCTATGGCGACGCCGAACTCGACCGCTTGTCATTCGTCCGGCACGCACGGCAACTGGGATTCTCGTTGGACGCGATCCGTGAGCTCCTCGATCTCAGCGATCATCCGGGAAAGTCCTGCGCGGAGGCGGATGCAATAGCCCGTCGGCAACTCAAACAGGTCGAGCAACGATTGGCGCGGCTCGAGGCGCTGCGGACGGAATTGAAGCGGATGGTGCATGAGTGCAGCGGCGGGCAGACTTCAGACTGCCGTGTGCTCGAGGTGCTGCGTGACCATTCCGAATGCCTGACCGAGCATGAACAAATCGGTGCCTGAGCTATTTTGAGGACCTTTGATCGGAACGCAGAAAGCCCGGTGTTAGTTACTTATTGGCAATTTAATAATTTGGATACCCGGCATGGCGGAGCAGAGAAACGCAACGGAAAGACGCACACTCTGGATCGTGCTGGGTCTCAACATCGGGCTGGCAATCGCTTTCTTCGCCTCGGGCGCATTCGGCGATTCAAGCGCGCTTATCGCCAATGGCCTCGACAATCTGTCGGACAGTTTCGTCTACGCGATCAGCCTCTTCGCGCTGTCCCGCTCGGCCAAGTGGAAGCGCGGAGCGGCGAACGTTTCGGGCGGCCTGCTGATCCTCTTCGCCCTTGGCATCCTGTATGACGCCTGGCGCCGCTACGTCGGCGGATCGGATCCTCTTGGCACGATCATGATTGTCATGGCGCTGGTAGCGGCGGCCATCAACGCACTTTGCGTCTGGCTGCTGGCACGGCTTCGCGATCCAGACGTGAACATCCGAGCGGCGAATACCTTCAGCTGGAACGACTTCGCGGCCAATCTCGGAATCGTCGTCGCAGGCGGGCTCGTGGCTTGGCTCGGAACGAACTGGCCGGACCTTGTCGTGGGCGTGATTGTCGCCGGCATCGCGGCCTGGGGTGGCGTCGGTATCCTGAAAGACGCGCATGGTGAACACCACAAGGCGGTGCACGATGACAATCAGGCAAGTGAGGACATCGCCTGAAATCGGGGCTTGAAGCTATAGTGACTGTAGCAACTACATATTCTCGTGAACGATTCGAGGAGCTATCCCGTGAACCCCGCCGACCCTCATTCGGCCAAAACCCGGCTGCTGGATTTTGACGCGACCTCAATTGCAAAACTGATCGAGGAGCGCGGCTGGGCAGACCTTCCCAGCGAGGACCGAACTGGGGCCATCTATGATTTCGTCAGGAACGAGATTACCTTCGGCTACAACCGCGCCGACGACATTCCGGCGTCCGAGGTCCTCGCAGATGGCCACAGGCAGTGCAACACCAAGGGCACGCTCCTCATGGCCCTGCTGCGTGGCGTGGGAGTTCGCTGCCGACTGCACGGATTCACAATCCACAAGGCGCTTCAGAGAGGCGTCGTTCCGGAACTCGTCTATCCCCTCGCGCCGTCCGAAATCCTCCACTCCTGGGTAGAGGTGGACTTGGGGGACGGATGGGTCAATCTCGAAGGCTTCATCCTGGACGCGTCCTTCTTGCAAGCGTTGCAGCACGAATTCCGCGACACGGATAGTCTGTGCGGCTACGGGGTTGGAACGGAAAGTCTGAGCGCCCCGCCTGTCGCCTGGACCGGGAATGACACGTACATCCAGAAAACCGGTATTGCTCGCGATTTCGGAACCTTTGACGCGCCCGACGATTTCTACTCAAAGCACCGCCAGAACTTCGGATTTGTGCGCGACTTGCTCTATCGCCACGTCATCCGTCACTGGATGAATGCCAGGGTTCGCCGCATCCGCCGCCGAATCTTGCCGCCGGTCCCCGGATTCAATCGGCCGAACCACCGCCATGAGGAGACGAACCGTGCCGCATGATCACGGCCACGCCCACATCGATCCTCAATCCGGTGATCGTCGCGTCTCCATCGCCATCTGGGCCAACGGCCTCCTGACGGTCGCGCAGATCGTCGGCGGGATCCTTTCCGGCAGCCTCGCGCTGATCGCGGATGCCCTGCACAATTTCTCGGACATGGCGTCGCTGGTGATCGCCTTCTTCGCGCGTAAGATCGCTCGCCGCCCGGCGGACAAGCGCATGACCTTCGGCTATGGGCGGGTAGAAATCGTCGCAGCGCTCATCAACTACACGACACTGATCCTGATCGGCTTCTACCTGATCTACGAGGGTGGCATGCGCATGATCGACCCACCAGATGTACAGGGCTGGACGGTGGTGATCCTGGGCGGTGTGGCACTGGTCGTGGACACGTTGACGGCGCTGCTCACCTATTCGATGCAGAAAGGCAGCGTGAACATCCGTGCGCTCTTCCTGCACAACCTATCGGACGCTTTGGCCTCGGTCGCGGTCATCATCGGGGGCTCCCTCATCCTCCTCTACGACATGCGGTGGGTCGACCCGGCGATCACCATCGGCATCGCTCTCTACATCCTCTACCTCGCATTTACCGAGATCGGCGGTCCGATTCGGACGCTGATGCTCGGCAGTCCACCGGACATCGATAATGAAGCCGTCGTTGAGGCGATGCGGGGTGTGGATGGTGTCGCGGACGTTCATCACGTGCATCTGTGGCAGATGCAGGAGCACGAGGCGGCTCTGGACTGCCACGTCGTGCTGACAGCGGACGGCTGGGGTCAAATCGAAAAGGTCAAGGCCACGATCAAGGACCGGCTGAAGGACGATTTCAGCATCGGCCATTCGAGTCTGGAATTTGAGCACGAAGACCGCGCGCACCAAAACGCCAACCTTTACGGTCACGGCAAGCCGGAAGAAGAGGAGAAAAACCATGTTCACCGAGACACTGACAGATCATGACGAGATGATTGGCCTTGCCTGCGAGGGCAAGCTCAGCGAAAGTGACCTGAAGCGGATGCACGCCCTGCTTCATCAGCGCCTGCAAGAGACAAGCAAGCCCGGCCTGGTTCTCGATCTTACGAGGTTTGAAGGCTACGAGGGGCCGTCCGCTCTGCTCGAAGATCTGAAGATCGACACAGCCCATAGGAACGACTTCCGCCGCGTTGCTGTGGTGGGCGAAGGGGCTTTGATGGAGTGGGGCACCAAGTTCGCCGATGTGCTGACCAAGGCCGAACTTCGCCAGTTCGACCCCTCGGGAACGGATGCGGCAATCGCTTGGGCAAGTGAAAGGTAGGGGAGCTTTCAATCAGATGCCTTCGCAGAAGGCAGCATCTGTTCGAAACTAAAACATACGAACTACAGCAGTTGCGAGGCCCAAGAGCAATCCGAATTTTCTGAACATGGTCGCTCCTTTCGCAAAGGAGTAACTTCAGTACGGTGGCACTGCCCTTGCCGGAGCACTACCAAATCGTAATGTTGTTTGATTGAACTCAGAGCGCATCCGGTTGACATAATTACAATTATGCGCCTTTGTATTTCGAGTTGCAATAGTATATTATCGTATGTATGCTCAACTCCTGTCACGGAGGTTCCTCAGCATGCGCCAGTTACTTAAGAAGCTCCTCCCCTCGGTCGCATTCGCTTTGATCGTGACAGGTTCTTCGCTAACGATACCCGCCCGCGCGCAGACATACCCGATCGATTGCGCGATCCTCCTGTGCCTGTCTGGCGGCTGGCCTGCTTCGGTCCCTTGCGCCCGAGCCCGCGCCGAATTCATCCGGCGGATTACACCTTGGCCGGTGGAACCGCCGCTGCAAATCTGGCGCTGTCCCATGGGCGCGTCCTTTGAGGCCGCTCCATCATCAAACAATGCAAACCGCATCTTTGATGCGTTCTTCCAAAACAACAGCGCTGGACCGCGACAGTCCTTTCCAGGGCGCGACGCCGCTGACCCAATTGAAGTTTCTTGGCGCGCTCCAGATGCCCGTGACCTTGTTCCCACCGACCGGACCCTCGGGCTCGTTCAAGATCGCGCAGACATCGATATCAGCGGGCCGGAATTCAATTTCGTCCGGTCCATTCGCGTATTTGATGTACGGTATGCACGACAGCACGAGTCCGGGCGCGATGGGGACTGTAACCGAAGCGCGACCGTGGTTCTCGGCACTTACGGGACCCAAGGTGACTTCGCCTGGCAAAGGTCTTCCGTCACTGCTCTTCCTTCGGCTCACGTAGGCCTTGAACGCTGGGGCGAGCATTGCCCTGGCATTTATCACCGATCCGTCTTCGTCGATTGGCGTGACTATGAGGGCAACTACGGGTTCGAGCAGGTGAACTACTGACCTGCCGCCGCCTAGATTTGTCTATGAAGACGGCTTCTTTGGCGTGTACGACCGCACCGTATACACGTCGCGGTCCACATGCTGTTTGGCGTTTCGGCAACACCGCGGCTTCGCTCTGTTCACCTGTCGTCGCTTCTTCCGATCCTCGTCAGCGCATCGAAGTCGATTTCTTGCTTCTGTTCGTCACTTATATCGGGCCGGGTTTCCGATACCTGCTGGGGCCCTTGGACGTCCCACATCACCGCATGTGAGCCTGTACTCCAGCGATAAACCCAACCAACAACACTGCACCCATCGGTCCCGATCAGATTGGCGATCGCGACGCCCTCACCCTTATCTTCGTTCACTGTTTACTGACTTCCTGCACTGTGGCGCTGCGAATTGCGGCGTGGGTTTGCAGAGCGTTCACTACGACCGCGCGCCGGGCCTCTTTGATGTTGGCTAACTGGTCCTCGAGGAGGGAATGATCATCAGACCGGGGAAATGGGTTCCGGGTTTCTCAACAATTCATTGACTTCAAATCCTGTGGTCGGGCTCCGTGGCGGCTTCGACGATCGCCAGAACCTCGGAGGGGTCAAAGCCGATGGCGCGGGCGAGGACGACCAGTTCGACGACGTCGACCCGGCGCTGGCCGCTTTCAATGCGCGCCACGAGGGATTGATGGCACTTGAGCCTGTCCGCCAAATCGTCCTGGCCCAAGCCTGCGCTTTTACGCGCATCGACCAACGCCTGGCAGAGTGCCACTTGTCCCTTGCTTCTGATTGTTTTCGCCACGCGTCACATACCTTTTGTGACGTCGCTAGCGGATGAAATCTGTTATCTAAAAAGTAGATATATGAGGGTGTTATCGGCGTCTGGTTTCCATGGGCTGCAAGTCTGATGCTCCCGAAGCTGCCCATCAATCCCCTACCAATTGCAGAAATCGGCCATAGTCCTCGCTGACTTCGCGCGCTTCCTCGAAAGCGCGGGCGCGTTCGCTGTCGAGGCAACGGAAGTAGCTCTGGATGTCCTGGATGTAGTCTTCGAAATCGCCACGGATGATGTCCGCATAGTCCCGCGCCGCCTGCGAATCGCTTGGCAGGAAAGGACGGGATGGCGCAAAGCAGGATTCCGCCAAAACAGGCCCGGGAACGCAGATCAGAAGGGCTATAGCTTGCAATGGGCGCAGGCATGTCAACCTTGGGTTTCTCAAACCTGTTATCTCCTTGATCGCGGACACTGGCCGTGACTAGTGTTTGCGTGACCAAACTACAGCCAAAGCACGATATTACATCTTGCGGTTGATAATATACTATCGTAACTCTGGGCTTCAAGTGGGAATGCCTGGGGTCGCGCCATTGGAGAAAGCGTGAGCCGGGCCATGAACTGGGACATCGAAGCACCAAATGTGGTTACGGAAGCCAGGTTCCGCGAGCTCGTGGAAAGCGGCTACAGCGCAGAAATCCTGTGCCAGGAGTCGGCACATAAGAAAGGCCCCAGCTATTACGGGGTCTGGATCATGCGCGTTGTCTCTGATGACGTGGTGGAAAAGCTCCTCGTCACCGCCCGCACGCGGACGACCTACAACGATATCAAGATCCGCGAGTTCAAGACGATCTCTGGCGTGGTGTCATTCTTCATTGGCCTTGGCTTTGCACATGTCGACCTGCCGCTTGAGGCGGGGACAAGCCGGAGCCACAAGCTCGCCCCATCAGACAAGGGCGCTGACAACTAACCTCGTCTGTCTCTGGCTGGTCGCAGCACCTGCCTCAGCGCAAATGGTCCTGGTCATGGAGAGCGACGGCTCTCTAACCCCGTCCCGCTCCCAAAGCAGCTTTGCTCGAAACTACAATGACGGCATCGGTCAGGGTTCGGCGTCCGATGGGATCGCGATCTTCGGCGAGGTAGCGGCCGAGCAAGAGGGAGTCCAAGTCGCGGTCCTTGCCCGCCCGACTACCCTGCCCCGCGCCGATGTCCTCTCCGGGATACAGACCACGGCCTTGCGCTATGCCGGCCATCCTGGCCTGCGTCGCGCGGGGCTTTCCGTGACGGATTGGCTGGCTCTCTATCGGGCCAATATCGAGGTTGAGAGCGCTTATCGGCAGGATGCGATTTCAAGTGCAGGTGCCATTGGTCTTGGTCAGTTGATGCCAGCGACGGCGCGTGATCTGGGCGTCGACCCGCGTGATCCGCTGCAGAACCTCGATGGTTCCGCCCGTTACCTCGCGATGATGCTGGAGACGTTCGGCGATCCGCATCTGGCGCTGGCGGCCTACAACGCGGGGCCGGACGCCGTGCGCCAGTACGGCGGCATTCCCCCTTACCGAGAAACCCAGAACCACGTGGCCCGCGTCATGGCCGTCCTGGCCCGATTGGAAGGATCAAATTCATGAAACAGATTTCAAACCTCTTTGTCGCCTCGCTGGCGCTATTCCTGTTCATTGCCGAGCCCGCCCTTGCACAGAGCATCGATCTCTCCCCGATCCAGAGCTTGTTGCAGGGCATTGTCGATGCGCTGACCGGCCCACTAGGCGTTGTCATCGCGACGCTTGCCGTTCTCGGGGTCTTTCTCAGCTGGTTCTTCAACATCATCGATCTGCGCCAGGCGCTTTGGGTCCTCGTGGGCATCGCCGGTGTTGCGGCCGCCCCCACAATCGTTGCCGCGGTTTTTGCCGGTGGCTGAGCGCGCGCCTCTCTTTCTCGGCCTCGTGCGCCCGCCAAAGCTTCTGGGCCTGCCCATCATGTATGCGATGGTCTGGCTCTTTGGCTCGGTGCTCCTGTTCGTCTGGGTCCAGCATATCGCGGTGCTGGCTGTCGCCGCCCTGCTCTATCCGGTGCTGTGGAAGGCCGCGGATTGGGACCCGCGTTTCATCGACGTGATGATGACGGCGCTGCAGGAAACGCCACCCACGCGAAACCGCAGCATCCATGGCGGGGACAGCTATGCCCCGTGATGACGCCCGTGATGCTGCGCTCGATGCTCGCACAATGACGCCAGACTGGTATGCGCGCGAGACCCGGCTTGCGCATATGCTGCCCTATGTGAGCCTCGTCGACGACCAGACCGTGCGGACCCGGGTGAACGAACTCTTCCGCTGCATCCGGCTCGAGGGAATCAACAGCTACACGACCGACGATGCCTATCTCGACAAGGTGACGGCGCTCTTTGCCCGCATCGTCGCGCAGCTCGGGCCGGAATTCAGCTATTACGTCCACAAGGTCTCCAAGGCCATCAAACCTGATCTGGACTCCATCCGTGAGGACAGCTTCGCCGGCGAGGTGGACCGGCGCTGGCGCGCGAAACTCGAGACCAGCGGGCTCCGCGACAAAACACTGACGCTCACCGTCATTCACCGCCCGCCTCCGAAAAGCCTCCTGCCGTTCCTCAGCCGCAGCGCGCCGGACCGACTGAAGGAGGAGACCCGCAAACGCCTGCAGCGCCTCGGTGAGGCCGTGAACGTCTTCCTCTCGGGGCTTACCGAGCTCAAGCCGCGCCTGCTGTCAGCCGGATCGGGAGAGTTGGTGGGGTTCCTGGGCGCGCTGAACACGGGCACCGAGCTGCCGCTCTACCCGGCCAACACCTACGGCTTTCTGTCCTTCAACGTCGCCAATACCCGGGTGACGTTCCACGGCGATCATTTCGAGCTTTCCGAGGGCGTCGTGGGCCATCGCTACGGCAAGAGTTTCACCATCGGGGAATATTCCGAAGGCACCTCCTGCACCATGTTCGACATGCTGAACCTGCCGGTCGACATGATCGTGACGCACTCCTTCACGCCGATCAATTCGAACCTCATGGCGGGCCGCATCAAGCGGCAAAAGCGCCAGATGCAGGCCAGCCAGGACGCAGCCCTCTCGCTCCTGGAAGCCCTCGACATCGCCGCCGATGATCTCGAGGCCAAGCGCCAAAGCTTCGGCGAGCATCATATGGTCGTGACGCTCTTTTGCGAAACGCTGGATGAGCTGCAGACGCTCAGCGCCGAAATCGTGAACGCCGCCGCGACCGAAGGCGTGAAGATGATCGGCGAGCGGGTCGCCGCCAAGGCGCATTACCTCAGCCAGCACCCCGGCAACCAACCAAAGCGCGTCCGCGCCAGCGCCGTCACCAACCGCAACTTCGCGGATTTTGCGGCCTTCCACCGGACACAGCTCGGCAAACCTGCAGCACTTACCCCCTGGGGCCGGGTCGTCACATATTTGCCCACGCCGGAGCAGAGCGCCTACCGGTTTTCCTATCACGAGCAGGGATCGCCCGACAAAGAACCGACCAGCGGCCATACCCTGATCATGGGGCGGCCCGGGTCCGGCAAATCGGTGCTGTCAGCCTTTCTGATGACCCAGGCCCGTCGCGCAGGGGCGCGGATCTTCGTCTTCGATTACCGTCTTGGCATGGAGATGGCGGTGCGCGCCAATGGCGGGCGCTACGCGTCCCTGAACGCCGGTCAGCCCACGGGCCTCAACCCGCTCTGGACAGAGACCGATGCGCGCGGCACCGCCTGGCTCTCGGACTGGCTCACAACGCTGCTCTACCGCGCTGACAAGCCCCTGACGCCCGCACAGACCAACCGCATCCAGGAAGTCGTGCGCCAGAATGCCCAGGCCACCAATCCGGCCCTGCGGAACTGGCGGGATTTCGCATCGCTTTTTGTGTCTACGGATGACGGCGGCGATCTGCACCAGCGCCTGCTCGAGTGGACCGAAGACGGCCGCTACGGCTGGATCTTCGGGCAGAGCCTCGAGGACACGTTCTCGCTCAAGGGCGATGTCGTGGGCTTCGATCTGACCGGCATTCTCGACAGCGAGGCCGACAAGGAACGGATGGCGGTTCTCTCCTATCTTTTCCGCCGGGTCGAACGCGAGATCGAGGACCGCCGCCCCACCATCATCGTGATCGACGAGGCCTGGAAGGCCCTCGATAACGCGTATTTCGCCGAGCGGTTGTCGAACTGGCTGGTGACCGCGCGCAAGCAGAACACCGTCGCGGTGATGATGACGCAATACGCCAGCCAGCTCGAACGCACCCGGACCGGCAAGACCATCGTCGAAGCCGTTCCGACGCAGATCCTGCTGCCCAATATCCGCGCCAATGCCTCGGACTACGCCATGCTGAACTTCACGGAGAAGGAACTCGACGTCCTTCTCAACACCGGCAGCAACAGCCGCCTCGCACTGATCCGCGACGATCAGGGCTCAATCGTCGTCGATGCAGATCTGAGCGCCCTTGGGCCGAATCTCACCATCCTTGGCGGCATGGAGAAAGGCGAAGCGCTTGTTGGGGCCGATTACCGCGACCGCCCAGATTTTTGGAGGCTTTCATGATCCGTATTCTTGTCGCTTTGGCTGCGCTCGGCGCTTTGGCCTCCTGCGCCCAGTATCAGGAACCGCAGGCCAATTGCTTCTCCTTCCTGGCCTCGACTGCCCCCGTCGCGCCTGATTGCACCTTCACGCCCCTTGGCGCGCCGGAGGGCGACATTGAAGTCTAGCCTGCCTCATATCCTGGCACTTTGCCTGCTGCCAGGTCTCGCCTTGTCTCAAGGCGTGCCGACCAATGACAGTGGGCTGACCGCGCGTGACATCGTCGAGACAGGCGATCGCGAGGCAGACTTGGCTGTTCAGGCCGACAAGCTTGCAGTGCGCGAACTCATCGCCGAGATCGAACGGGAGCAGCTGGAAACCCTGCAACGCATCCTCGATGCCCAGACCAGCTTCGGCGGTCAGGGCTTGCCGGCTATGGTCTCGGGGCTGGAAAGCGGCAGCGGCGATCCCGACCGCTCGGTGGCAGCGGTCTATGGCACGGGCGAGATCGATCCCAATCCCGGCGGTGAACAGATGTTTGGGGATGCGTCTGAGACCATCGAGCAGCTCATCATCCGCGTGGCTCAGGAGACCAGCGGCTTTGCGGGTGTTGGCCGCGCAGGGCTCTCGCCCGTCCAGTGGCGCGCGTTGCTGCAAGCGCTGATCTGGCAGGAGAGCCGGTTTACGATTGGGGCACGGTCTCCCGTCGGCGCCTATGGTCTCACCCAGATCATGCCGGGCACGGCCAGCGATCTGGGCATCAACCCGGAATATTACGACAGCCCCTACCTTCAGGTGCATGGCGGCGCGCGCTATCTCGCAACACAGCTCAACACCTTCGACGGCAATATCATCAATGCGCTCGCGGCCTATAACGCGGGACCCGGCCGGGTGTTCGAATATGGTGGCGTGCCGCCCTTTGCCGAAACCCAGCACTACGTGTCGGTCATCCCTGAACGCTACAATCTCTATCTGAGCCGTATCGGCGGGATCGAAGCGCTCGGCACGATCGATCCCGCACTCTTGGCCAACGCAAACCTCTCGATCACGGGCCATGGGGCAGCGTTCTACGGCAACAATTCCCCAGCCGCGATCCGCCAAGCCGCGCTGCGCATCTCCGACATCGTCGAGCGGATTTCCGAGACAGAGGATGTGCATGAGAGCATCGCGCTCAACACCTATGCCCGCGCCGAACTCGTGCGCCTCGTCGCGGCCCGCATCCGGCTTCAGGCGGCACGCACCCGCGTTCTTTCCGCCGAGGAACTGGCCCAGGCCAGCGCCCGTATGGCCGAGGGCGCGTTCATGGACTTTACGATCAGGGAGATTGAATGATGGGACATATTCTCATGAAGACGGCCTTAGCCACGACTCTTGGGATTGGCCTGCATCTCTACACCCTGTCCCCTGCCGCAGCGCAGGGCGTGCCCGTCGTCGACACCCAGAATATCGCGCAAAACATCCAGCAGCTCCGGCAGATGATCGAAGACGAGATCCTGCAGAACGAGCAGCTGACGCAGCTCCGCGAACAGCTCGGCCTTCTCACGGATCAACTCGCGGAGCTGGAAAGAACCTATGAAGCGCTCACCCGACTTGCCGAGCTTCCCGAAATCATCCGGACGGAAATGGAAGACGAGTTGAACGGTCTACTCGACCAGGAGTTCGGGGACATCCTCGCCACGATTGAGGCGATCAAGACTGGGGATTTCTCGGGCCTCTCGGGCTCCGGCGCAGGCGAAATCGAAACCCAGATGGACCGGGTGCTGGCCGATCTCGGCTTCGATGAAGACACGCTCTCGGAAATGGCCACCAGCGGCAATCCCGGGGCCAACCGTGTGGCCACGCAGGCAACAACCGGCGCGCTCGTCTCAGCCGCCGCCCAGAACAGCTATGAAGATGCCGGCCAATCGCTCGAGCGGGTCGACCGCCTTGTCAGGCTCATCGACGACATGGAAGAGCTCAAGCAAAGCGTCGATCTCAACACGCGCGTGACAGCTGAATTGGCCATCGCCCTCGTGGCGATGTGGCAGCTGGAAGCGATTCAAACCGTGGGCGATGGCACCGGCGGCGTGATCGATGCCGCCACCATCGCCGAAGAGCAGCGCTTCATGGATTTCACCTTGCCAGACCTCCGGGCAGACTGATCGTGGGGGCATGACGGGTGGCGACTGAACTAGAAATCATCGAGGAAGAACTGGTCTATGGTGCCTTACGCCGCGAACGGCTCTGGCAACGCCTTGGCCTGATGGGCCTTGTCTTCGGTATCATCGGCTGTCTGAGTGCCGCGGCTGTCTCGATCCTCGATGTCGACCCGCCCCCCGTCGTTGTCCCCTATGATCCCGCCACCGGCTTTGCACTCCCCGAGGCCTCGGTGGGCGCTTCCTCGGTGACCGCCAACCAGGCGATCATCGAGGCGGAGGTCTTCCGCTATGTGACCGACCGGGAGATCTACAATCAGCTCGACAACGATCTGCGCATCCGCAGCGTCCTGCGCCGCTCGGACGGGGCCGCCGAGAGCGGGCTGCGCAAGATATGGAACAGCGCAAATGAGAACTATCCGCCGACCGTCTATGGCCCCAATGCTCGGCTCGACGTGGAAATCCTCAGCATCAACCGGATCGGAACCAACCGCGCGACGGTGCGCCTGCGCAAGCGCCTGACGTCCATTAACGGAGCCCAGACCGGCCTCTTCACTGCGACGCTTCTCTTCGAGTTCCGCCCGGAGACCCGCCGCTCCATCGATGAGGTCTGGACCAACCCCTTCGGCTTCACCGTGCGCGAATATTCCATCCGCTCCGACAGATTGGAGAATTAGTTTGATCAATAAGTTCTTTGTTGCTGCCATATTTGTTTTGCTGCCTGCCCTTGCCTTTGCCGAAGCGATCCCGCGCGGTGGTCCAAATGACAGCCGCGTGCGGCTGGCAACATATCAAGAAGGTCAGGTCTACCGCCTCAGCGTCTCGCTCACCCATGTCACCACCATCGAGTTTGGTGAGGGCGAAAGCATCCGCTCGATTATCGCGGGCGACACGGAAGGGTTTGAGATCGATGGCGTGCCCGGCGGTCAGGCATTTGCAATCAAGCCCGTTGCGCGCGGTGTCCATACCAATGTGACGGTCTACACGAACAGGCGAAGCTACTATTTCAACGTCGAGGAGGTCCGCAGTCCGACCTTCTATGTGGTGCAGTTCCGCTACCCTGACGACGCTGCGCGCCCGACCCGGGCCATCGCGGCCCAAGCGCCGAACTACAACTACGGTGCCAGCGCGCGGACCGAATTTACGCCAACCCGCATCTGGGATGACGGGACGTTCACGTATTTCGCTTTTCCAAGAAACGCACCTGTGCCAGCAATCTTCCGCTACGCGGGCGGCCGTGAACGCACGGTCAACACGCAAACCCCTGAAGACGGCGTGATCCGCGTCAGCGGCGTGAACCGCCAATGGATCCTGCGACTTGGCGAAGAGGTGGTCTGCATCGAGGCGATCCCGCCCGCGGAGGCCACCTCATGAGCGATACTGAGAACACCGAGCTGGAAAAACGCCTCGCCGCCCTTGAGAAAGGCAGTGCCCGCGCCCCCATGGCGGCGCAGCGCCGGTCGCCCCTTCTCGCGCTGATCGTGGTCCTCGTCATCGGCGCAGGTGGTGCCCTGCTCTATCTCCTCTCACAGCCCGACGAAGAGGAAGCCTTGCCGACGGCCACCCCGGACGTCTTTCAAAACGAGGGGGACGGCTTTGGCGCTATCGAGACCTTGCCCCCGCCCGAGCCCGAGGTTGTGTTCGTCGGACCAGACCCCGTCGAGCCCAACGCGGAGCTTCTGGCGCGGATCACCGCGCTGCAGGCTCAGATCGAGGAATTACGCAACGCCCCCGAACCGGTCGTCGAGGAAGACACCGCCGCCGCAGAGGCGATCGACGCGCTGACCGCTCAGATCGCGGCGCTGCAAGCCGCCTCGGAAGCCGCACAGCAACGATTCCAGGACGAACTGACGGCGCGGGATCGCAGCCTTGAGCAATTGCGCATGGATCTGGAACTGGCCCAACTCGAGGCCAGCCGACCCCAGCCCGCCCCAGCGGGCCCCACGGAGGATGAGCTGCGCGCACGCGAAGAAGAGCGACTGCGCCGCGAGGAAGAAGCCCGGCGCATGGCCGAGCTGGAGCGCCGCGCCGCGGAGGAACGCGCCTTCCAGGAGCGGCGCATCGCCTCGCCCACCATCGCGTTTGGCGGCACGTCCGGAGCGAATGAAACGGCTCTGACCGAACGCACCTTCGGCGAGGTGACGGATTTCGTGCTGAACGATGCGTTGCCCTCCACCGTGACGCAGGCCGAGGTGATCGCCAATCCCTCCAACACCATCGTGCAGGGCACCATGATCCAGGCCGTCATGGAAACAGCCCTTGACAGCTCCCTGCCCGGCCAGACCCGTGCCGTGGTGTCCGAGGATGTCTACAGCGTCGATGGCGTGCGCCTCTTGATCCCCCGCGGATCGCGTCTCATCGGGCGTTACCGCGCGGGCGTCGATATCGCGCAGCGCCGCGTCACCATCGCCTGGGATCGGATCATCCTGCCCGCGGGCCAAACCGTGCAGATCAGCTCCTTCGGAGGTGATGAACTGGGCCGCTCCGGCATCACCGGTTTCGTAGACACGCGCTTTGCCGAGCGTTTCGGGTCGGCCGCCCTGATCTCGCTGATTTCCGCCGCGCCAAGTGCCGCCGTTTCCGAGGTCCAGGATGAGACTGCCGCCGACGTTCTCGAAGACGTTGGCGATGATCTGGCAGATGCCACGGACAGCGTCATTGGTGATTACCTCTCCATCGGCCCCGTCATCTATGTCGACCAAGGCGCACGCGTCACGGTCATGGTCGATCGCGATCTGGAGATATTCTGAGCCCATGTCGCTGAGCTATCTCGAAACCTCGCTCGACCGGATCGACGCCGCCGCTCGCGACGATGTCATCGAGATCTGCATCAACCCTGATGGCACCTGCTGGGGCGAATTCCAGGGCGATCACTTCATGCGCGCGCTGGACCAGAGGCTGACGGGCGTTCAGGTCAGGGACCTCGGCAACCAGATCGCCTCTTCGGCCAATACAACGATGAGCAAGGACCGCCCCATCGTCTCGGTCTCGATCACCTACAAGGGGCGCCCGATCCGCGCACAGGTCATCACCCCGCCCACAGTGCTCTCGGCCATGTCGATCAGCCTGCGGTTCTTCTCAAGCCTGCCACTCGAGGGCATTGCGCTCGATTTTCTCTATGGCAAAGAGCGCAAGCTCGAAGACCTGCGCGTGGAAAAGAAGCGCGCCTTGCGCGCCGTGGTGGCCGCGGGTTTGATCGATGATGCGCTTGCCTTCTGCGTCGAGAACAAACTCAACATGATCGTCTCGGGTGGCACCTCCACCGGCAAGACCGTCGCCGCGCGCAAGATCCTCTCCCACGTACCGGCCGAGGAACGCATCGTGACCATCGAAGAAGCGGCCGAGCTTTTACCGACCCAGCCAAATGCCGTGACCCTCATCGCCAATCGTGACGCGGAATTCCAGACCGCCGATGTGCTTCTCACCGCCACCCTGCGCATGCGCCCCGATCGGATCATCCTGGGCGAGGTGCGCGGCAAGGAGGCCATGACCTTTCTGGAAGCCATCAACACCGGCCATGGCGGGTCCATGACCACGCTGCATGCCGAATCCCCGCAACTCGCCGTGCAGCGGCTCGCGATCGCGGCACTCAAGACCGAGATCCCGATGACCTATGCCGACATGATCCAGTACATCGAAAATTCCATCGATGTGATCATCCAGGCCGGTCGCCACGACGGCAAGCGCGGCATCACCGAATTCTACCTCCCCGGCGCAACTGAGATTGGAATTTCCCCATGAAGACGTTTGAATACAATATCCTGTCCTTTCCCATGACCCGCAAGACCAGCCTCTCCGACATGCAGGCCAGCCTGAACGAGAAGGGCGCAGACGGGTGGGAGGTGGTGTCGATCAGCACTTCGGAATTCGCCAATATCGGGCACACCGTTTTCCTGAAGCGCGAAACCACACCCGCTGGAGCCACGGCATGAGGCAGGCGGGCTGTACCCTCGTACTGACCGCGCTGGTCTTGGGCCTGACGTCGGCACCCGGCTTCGCTGAGCGCAATCTCGTGCCGACCCTCGATCGCCGCTTCGATGTCTGTCCGGACCGCCCCGCTGAACTCAGCTGGATGCAAGAAATCCCCTTGCGCCAAGCCTATCAGCGCGTGCTGGTCCAAGACATCTACCGTGCCCAAAACCTTGAGCGCATCGTCGAGACTGGCAGCTGCGATTGCGAGATCCGGTTCCCGTCCTGGGACGATGCCGAGGCGATGTTTCGCGAGGTCCACGCGAGTGACGAACGATGGGAGATGCTGCAGGCCTCGGACGCTTACAACCGCCGCGCCAACGCCGCCCGCCCTGCCGCCAAGGCCATCTGTGAAGCCGCGGGCAATTGGTAAGGCTGATCCCCGATGAGCGTCGTCACCTATTTCGTTGAAACTTCCCAGGGCTACCTCGACACCGCCGCGGAATCCCAGTTCGGGTCCGTCGCTGCGACCGTGGGCACACTTTTGGTTGTGGGTACAACATTGGTGGTGATCCTCGTCTTCCTGAACATGATCTACCAATACAAGGCGATGGACGGCAGAACGGCCTTTTGGCTGGCAGTCAAGATCGGCCTCATCGGGATATTCGCGACCAACTGGGTGCAGTTCAACGCGCTCTCATCTGCCATCCTGGCCGGCATCGACAGCATTGCGGGCGCGCTTGTAGCCTCGGTCGGTGGCGGCACCCCGGGTCCCTCTGGGACCTTTGCCGAAGAGTTTGACCGGCTGATCGCGGAACTCGGCGACTACCTCAATGCAGCCGGATCAGAGCTGAACTGGATGGCCGGGGCCATGCTCGACATCGTCGGGGTGCTTCTGCTCTCGATACTCGGCGGGCTGGCCGCTTTCATCCTCGTGGCCTCTCGACTGATGATCGCACTCCTGATTGGGATCGCTCCGGTGATGATCTTCCTCACCCTCTTCGAAGTGACCAAGGACTATTTCGCGCGCTGGCTGTCCGCGCTGATTTCCTTTGCACTATACCCCATCGTCGTCGCAGGCGTGTTCGCAACGATCACAGGCGTTTCCTCCGCGCTCATCGGTGAACTAGGCGATCCCGAAGGGGCCTCAAACATCGGCGCGCTCATTCCCTTCTTCATGATGGTGCTCATGGCCAAGGGCTTCATTATCGCCACGCCCTTCATCGTCCGCGCGATCTCCGGCAACATCATGATGCCCGCCCTCTCCGGAGGTCTCGGCGGCGGCTACAGCTTTGCCCGCGCCGCCATGGGAAGCCAGCAGGCCTACAATCGCTACCTCATCGGCGGGGCCAGTGGCGCAGATTACGCAGCCCTCAGGGCGCGGCAGTTCTTTGGCGTGCAGCAGATGCCAGCGAGGCAAGGCATGGGTCAGACGGGTTCCACAGGCGGCACAGGATCCACTGACGCAGGGTCAAAAATGCTGGCACAGCTGGCGAGACTGGGCCGGCTTGGGCGACGGTAACGGCCCTAATCGGGCACTGGGAACGGTTCTCTCATGCTCCGCTTGGAGCTCTAACCGCCGCCATTCGTAGCAAGTTCACTTTCCAAAACTGCTTGTAAAAAAGACAGGCGTTTGGTTCGGCATAGCCGTTGAAAATCAGTCTTAAAATGGACATCTTGTAGTTGTGGGATTGTGAACAAGAGGTTTGATATGAATGTGAGCGCGGGCGTAGGATATGGGTATAATGTTGCAATTGAGAAACTTGCGGAAGAATTGGCAGTGCCGCAAGATCGCTTCGATCAAGCCGAAAGGCGCTACAAGGATCTTGGCGAGTTTTTGCATCGAGATGACTCCAAGGTTCGTGATTATGATCCCGATGTCTATATCCAAGGCTCTTTCGCGCTCGGCACACCGATCAAGCCGACATCCAAGGACGAAGACTACGATCTCGACATCGTTGTCTCGTTCCGGTCTCTGACGAAAGCGCAAATTTCGCAAGCTGATCTGCGCGCTCTTCTGCTGGCTGAGCTCAAGGCGTATCGCGATGCGCGAGGGATCAAGAATGAGGTAAGTGATGAGCCTAGAAGATGCTGCACCTTGATCTACGCAGATGGTGCGCAATTCCACATGGACGTATTGCCGGCTGTGCCGAACGAGGCAAACATGCGTGCCGTTCTTTCTTCTTACCTCGCGGATCAGGCGCTTGCGGAAGGTGCGATTGCCATCACCGATAAAGACAAGACTAGCACATACCGTATCATCACGGATGATTGGCCCCGAAGCAATCCTAGGGGCTTTGCCGCCTGGTTCAAGTCAAGGCAGATCGAACAGCTGAATGAGCGTCGCAGGGCATTCCTCGACGCCCAAGGCAAAGTGACAGCGAGTGTGGAGGACGTCCCGGTATTTCGGGTGCGAACACCTCTCCAGTCAGCCATCATGATCTTGAAGCGTCACAGGGATGAGTGGTTCGCGGAGCGGGATCCGGAGCTGAAGGTTATCAGTGTGATCCTCACGACGCTCTCGGCCCATGCCTACGCAGGCGAAGCAAGGGTGTCAGATGCAATTGCCAAAATCCTGAAGGACATGCATCTCGAAGTCAAAGAACGAAATGGTGAGTCATGGATCGCCAACCCGACTGACCCTTCTGAGAATTTTGCGGATCGGTGGAAGGACTTTCCCGATCGTCGAAAATCCTTCTTTGAGTGGCTTGAAACCGCTCGATCAGATTTTGGCGCCGTTCAAAAGTTCAGTGATACGAATATTGTTTTGAATGAACTGTCACGAAATCTTGGCAGCACCCTTGTTGAAGGTGTTCGCTCGAGGGTAGCGGCATCCGCGGGTTCACGTGCGGCGTCCGTGGCTCCTGCCGCTGCGGCCGGGGCTTCTGCGCCGGGTCTCGTTTTTGGTGGTGAGGATCGGAGGCCGACGGAGCCAAAAGGTTTTGGTTGATGGAGTTCACAGCCGGCGAGGCGAGGCTAATCCGTGAGTGTGAAGAGCTCGCTAGCCTAGCCGCAGCATCAGCTTGGCTAGAAGAACCCCAATTCGGCAAGAACGCCGATGGCCTGCTGACGTGGTCGTTTGTTCTGCTCGCCGGTGATCGTCGCATTCCATTGCGGCTGGTTTTCCCAGCACTCTTTCCAGATCTGCCACCATTCGTACTTCCAGCCGACAGCTCCGTCCGTTTATCGCAGCACCAATACGGCGAGGGTGGTGAACTATGCCTCCAGTATAGATCGGATAACTGGCATCCCGACTGCAAGAGCGCCGATGTGGTAAGGAGTGCCAAAGCACTTCTCGAAGCAACCCCAAAGGACGATGGTTTCTCGGACGTGGAAAGCGCTCATCCTACCGACTTACCCTCGCTGCTCTCGGGGTGTTCCCGACGCTTCATGCTACCGCCTGACACCGCCCGCCTGTTAAGGTTGCGCCTTGCCGGACACGCAACCGATATTCATATAACTTTGGAGCGCCGGGTTGGGGCTTCCGAAGTCCTTGTTGCTCGCATTGCGAGCATCGGGTTGGACTCTGGCTTGCGCGTGCCGATTGATGGTGCGGGATTTGGGGGAAGGGTGGTCCCTGGGGTCCTATATCGATTGCCCGACATTCGGCATATTCCAGATCTGCAGCCCGAGGAACTGAAGGGGCTCTTGTACCAGTACCTGCCTTCATGGCTCCGTAAATGGGTAGAAGGCGCCGGCGACATGTTGGTCGTTATTTCAAATGGCAAGCAAGAGGTATTGCTGCGCGTTCTCCACAACGGGTCGAAACGAAGGATTGACCTGTTTCATACCTTTGAGCCACCAACGGCAAAAGAACGCCGGGTTCACGGGAAGATGTTCCGAGAATCTAGCATCTGCATCATCGGTGCAGGCTCGCTGGGATCAAAGGTGGCCGCCAGTCTTGCGCGCGAAGGCGTCGGTCAATTCATTTTGTTCGACAATGACGTTCTTTGGTCCGACAACTTGGTTCGAAACGAACTCGATGAAATGGATGTGGGGCATCACAAGGCGGTTTCGCTTAGGCACAGATTGCTACGAATAAATCCGGCAGTGAAAGTCGGTGCCTTGGGAATGAGTCTGACGTCTCAATCCGCTGTCCAGCATATTGCTCAGTTGAGCGAGATCATCAGCACTTGTGATCTCGTCATAGATACGACGGCTGATAGCGGAGTGTTTCGAATGGCAGCGGCCATTTGCACGCAGAAGCGTAAACCTCTCGTTTGGGGACGAGTCTACGCCGGAGGACTCGGAGGACTGATTGCACGAAGTATCCCGTCTGAAGATCCGCCACCACTGACCGCTGCATCTCAATTGCGAGCATGGTGCGAGGAGAAAGGCATGGCACCGCCAGAGGGCCGCGAACACAATTACGGGGTGCAAGGTGATGACGACGATGAGCCCTTATTCGCCTCTGACGGCGATGTAGGGGTCATTGCCAACAGGCTGGTTCGTCATGCCCTAGACGCCCTTTCAACAACGGAGATTAGAGTTCATCCGGAACCTGCATACTTTATCGGCCTTCGCAAAGGCTGGATCTTTGATCATCCCTTTGACACCCATCCGGTCATTTTCGGTCCTACCGACGGATGGGTAATAGACAGCACAAGTTGTGCAGAAGAGGGCGTTGAACGCGTCATGACTCACCTTGGAGTACAAGATGACGCTTAGCCTCACAGTCCCACGCTCGCAGCTTGCGAAACTGCAGATCCACCTTAAGCAAGGCGGCAACCGCGAGATCGGCGGGTGGTTGGTTGCAGAACAGACAGCTCCGGGAAAATTTGAACTCGTCGGTTTCACCGTCGATCTTGAGGCGGGGTCACGAGATCGTTTCGATAGTTTGCCTGAGCCGCACTCACAACAGATGGATCGGATCTTGCTGGAAAATAGTGGTCGCGCTGGTCGGGTTGACTATCTTGGCGAATGGCACTCGCACCCGACATTCCCACCAATACCTAGCGAGATCGACGTGGCCTCGATGACGGATATGGTCGAAAACAGCGGACCTTCGTTTGCAGCGTTGGTCATTGTCCGTCTAATGGGCAACGCCTCGATTCAGGCGACTATCACTACGTTTCAACGTGGCCAATTGCCCGAGACCGGCCAGCTGATAATTGCGAATGCAGTTCCCGAAGCTGGACTTGGCGAAGGTTGGAAACCGTCGGAACACTAGCATCATTCGATAGCCGGAAATCGGTTGACTACTCGTCTGACCATCCAATCGTAACTCGCTGTGGTAGCGCTAATCAAAATGGAGCAAAAAATTGTCTAGTTCAAATATCCCGGCCAAGATTCAGACCCAATTATGGGCTTTGGCGGCGGGTCGATGTGAATTTTCAGGATGCAACAAGCTCCTTGTCGGGGATCTAATCGCTGGCAAGGAAGACGGAAAGTTCGGTTTCATCGCGCATATTGTGGCAGATAGCGATAATGGTCCAAGGGGTGATAAAGTCCGTTCGCCACTCCTCGCCCGCGACATCAGCAACCTGATGCTGATGTGCCCCATCCATCACAAGGAAATCGACGTAGACCACGTGGACGACTATCCGGAAGAAACGCTCGTGGCAATGAAGCGCGAGCACGAAGAGCGGATCGAGACTGTTACAGATATGGACGCTGACCGCGCGGCGCATGTGCTCCGTTTCGCGGCGAATATCGGCCAAATGGACTCTTTGGTTTCCACCAAAGCCATTTTTGCCGCTATGCCGCCCGACAGGCATCCGGCGGAGCGACGAACCATCGACATCGAGCTGAATTCAGAAATCAAGGATGATGAACCGGAGTTTTGGGGCATGCAAAGCGCGCATTTACACCGCCAATTCCAACGCAAGGTGAAAGAGCGGATAGAACAGAAGGAGATTATACAGTTGAGTGTGTTTGCGCTTGCGCCACAGCCGCTTCTCATCGAACTGGGTACATTACTTGGTGACATCATGCCTGTATCTGTTCACCAAAAGCACCGCGAGCCATCTACTTGGAAATGGCAACTCCACCAGCCGTCGATAAATTTCAAAGTTGGCGAGTATTCTGGGCCGAAAGACGTACCAGTCGCCCTCAAGCTGGCGCTCAGTGCGACCGTCGATGATCAGAGAATTCGCTCGGTTCTCGGCGACAACACGGCCATCTGGTCAATCACGGCAGAGGATCCTCACAACGACATCATGCGAAGACAGGACGATCTTGCAATCTACAAGGCCCACCTTCGCAGGCTTTTTGATCAGATCAAAGCCCATCACGGCGAGGATGCGATTATTAACATGTTTCCGGTTCTTCCCGTTTCCGCAGCGGTCGAAACTGGCCGCACACGAATGCCTAAAGCCGATTTGCCGCTAGTCATCTACGACCAAAAGCCGGGGAAGGGATTCGAGCCGATAATCACGGTAAGTGCTTAGGCCCTCATAAATCGTCAGCCGAAGGTTCGTCATTCCAACGCGCTATTGGCCGCTGACCTCCCAACCTTAAGGATTTTCTAGCTAGCACGGCAAGTGTTTGCTCATCGCCCAGCCAGACAAGCCATCCTCGCCACCCTATCGCGCAACCAGCCTTTCACCATCCTCCTCTCTCAGCATCGCTTCCATTTCGTCCAAGCCATCGACTGCAGAGCGCATCTGCGCCTCATCAGCTACGCTCGCAGCTTCAGAATCCACGACGCTGCTGCCAAAATCCATCTCCATCTGGCGCTGTTCCTCGGCGATGACGGCTTGAACGACAGGCGCGGTCTTCTTTGGAGCGGCGTCGGCTTGGCCTGACGGTTGACCATCGCCAGCCTGGCTCGCCCTCTCCATATCGGCTTCTGTTCCCCCTGGCCCATCCGACGGCGGCGTCATCGGCATGGCGCGCACACTGAGCGGCAGGTTCCCCTGCAGCCCCCCTCCCCCCGGCTCCGGAAACGGCAACTCGCCCGTCTGTGCCGCGTGGATCGCCTTGAACAGCCGATCATCAAAATACTGGATCCGCTTTGCCCGGACCGGCATCTGGGCATCGATCACCATGACAATCTCGTCGAGGGGCAGACGGCGCGCCTCATCTTCAGGGAGCAAGGAACTCTCTTCGGTCCGTGTGGATTGGCTGCGGCCCTCAAAGGGGTTCTTGCCGATGGACTGTGAGCGCGTGACCACGGTCTTTGTGGTCTTGCCGACCGCCTTGCTCAGCTCCTCGACGGTCTTCTCATCCGAGGGCGTCAGGTAGAGCTTCACGCCGGCATTGCCCTGCAGGGCGCGGCGGGTGTTCTCGCCATAGATTTCATCGAGGGCGGGGATGGTTTGCGTGACCACAGCCAGGTGGCCGCGATAGGTGCGCAGGGTCTCGATGCTCTCGACCACGATGGGCATTTTTCCGAGGCGATTGAACTCGTCGAGCATGATCATCACGGGCCACGGCTCGTCTGGCCCGGGATCCTTTTCCTGCATGGCGGAGAGCAGGTCGGAGAAAAACAGCCGGATCAGCGGCGCGAGCGGCTTCACCATCAGCGGCTGGACCACGAGATACACTGAAAAGGGCTTCTTGCGGATCGTGCGGAAATCAAAGTCCGACACCGCCGTCGCCTCATCGATCGCGGGGTTCTGCCATTGATCGAGCCCCGAGGTCATCAGGAGCGAAACGTAAGACGTCAGCGTATCGTTGTTGGTCGAAGCCAGCCGCGTGAAGATCAGCTTGGCCGCCCTGTTGTCGACCTCGTGGCCCCGCGCGAAATACTCCTTCTGCTTGTTCCCGCCCGAGGCCGCGATGCGGTAGATCTCGCCCAAGGTCGGACGCTTGCGCTGGAAGGCCAGCAGGCCTGCTGCCACAAAGAGATCGATCCCGCCCTTGAGCAGCCCCTGCACCCGGTCATTGTCACTCTGCAGGAAGAGCGTCGCCAAGAGCTGCAATTCCATCTGCTGGCGCGCGGGATCTTTCAGCTCAAAGATGCGCAGGAGCGGGTTGTAGCGATGCGTGCGCTTGCCCTCCCAATCGGTTGGGGCAAAGCGATAGACCTTGTCGCCCTGAGCCGCGCGGTGCCGGGCCGTGGCCTCGAAGCACTCGCCCTTCACATCGAGCGTCACGGCGGAGCCTTGCCAGGTCAGCAGGTTCGGAATGACAAAGCCCGTGGTCTTGCCGCGGCCCGTGGGCGCCACGATCAGCGCATGCGGGAAAACCTTCGAACAAATGTAGTTGGCGCGGGAGCTCGGCGTCCCCAGCTTGCCGAGGATGAACCCGGTCCCTGGCGCCCCGAAAAACCCATTGGCCTTCATCTCGCGCGCACTCTGCCAATGCGTCTGGCCAAACCGTGTGAGGGCCGATCCCGAGAGGGCGAGGCTCAGCATCAGGCCGGCGGCGGCAAAGCTGCCGATGATCAGGTGAATAAGTTGCGCGTCCTCCGGGCGGCGGTCCAGGATCGCCAGATAGTTCTGCGCGATATAGGCAAAGTCGATCTCGGCCCCAAACCCGAGATCCTGGTAGGTCAGCACCGCCGAGGCGATCGTATAGCCCATGGCCCCAGTCACCAGCGTTACCAGCAAGACCCCTGTTGCGATCCGCGCTTTTCCCATGGAGGCGCTCAATGGACCTGTCCCCGCTCAGTCTCGCCATCCACATCGCCAGTGCGGTGTTTTTCGTATTCGGTGTCGGCAAGATCATCGACCACCTGGCGCAAGGCCTCCGTGTTGGCCGTCGCGGCATCGGATTGCAGATAGACCTTGGCGACATAGAGCCGGTCGAGGCGGTCCTCGAGAACCTTTTCCAGCGCATCGGCATCACCGGATGTGAGCCGCTCAAGTTGACGGTCATCCAGCACCCGCGCGATCTCGGTTCGGAAAGCGTCCCGCTCCGCCTCGGTCTCGAAGGGCGCGGACAACTCCCCCGCCCGCTCATGGTCCAGAACACGCGCAATCTCGTCTGCGAGGCGGTCGGTACGGTCAGACTGCGGCGCAGTTTCACCGCGGGCTGCGAGGAGTGCGTCGCGCGTGCCAACCCCAAGCCCCTCGCGCATCTCGGTTTCGCGGCGGACCTGATTGATGACCTCCGTGTCGCGTATCTCGACGACGGCCGCATAGGTCGCGCCGAGCCCACGGGCGAGATGGGACGGCATGTCCGGATAGCGCGCTCGTAAGTCATCCGTGACAGCATCTGCAACAGGCGTGCGGAGGTCGCGTCCCTCCATGATCCGGTCGACCTCGCGGGTGATCTCGCTGGCGCGGGCCGCATCGGTGATGGTCTCCCTGTAGGGTTCAGACCGGTCGATCACATCGCCGGGGCGTGCGAGCAGGTCCCGGTGTGCTTCGAGATACGTGCGCTGCTCCGTCTCGATCCGGCGCTCCGCCCGTGAGACAACCTCCCAGTCCCGGTCCTCGATCTGCTGCGCAGTCAGGCCGTCTGCGCGCATCTCCTGACGGATTGTCCCTTCCATCTCCCGCACCGCGCCCTCATGATAATGGAACCGCTCGCTGACCGGTTCCGCTTCCATGACACCATCCCGGCGCAGCACGGTCTCCCGCTCCAAGAGCGTGCCAAGTTCGACGTGCACATCGTTGAGAATGTCGCGCGCCTGTTCCAGATCGGCGCGGCGTTCGAGGTTCAGATCGCGCGCCTCAGCCACTTTGGAGAGATCATTGGCGATCCATTGATGCTCAAGCGCTGCATTTGAGGCGCCCGTCTCGATCCGGGCCACCACTTCCGATGTGCTGATCCCGGTGCCCCGTAGTGCCGCGTCAATGCGCGATCTCAGGTCGGGCTCGGCCAGTCGCTCGCGCTGGCTGGCGTCAATATTGGCTTCGGAATAGATCCCGCCCTCCGAGGGGGTCTCTGACAGCGTGGATGATCGCAAACCGAGAGGCTGCATGTGCTGGACCTGCGTCTGGATCTCGATGAGACGTTTTTCCAGCACGGGACGTTCCGTGTCGGACTTCTCGGCGATCATGCCCTGCACCCGCGCCAGCTTCTCCGCATAGAGGCTTCGCAGATCCTCGAAACTCTGATCCTCGGCCATATACACATCTCCTGTTCGGTCCACCTGCCCGCCGCGCGCCAGCACCTCGCCCGCGCGGAAGAGTGCCGCGGCAATATCCTCGCGGGCCTCCCGGGAGGCCTCCGCGGCAAGCGAATGGTAGACGGTTCTGGTGTTGGCGATCTCCGCCAGCGTCCGGGTCAGGTCCTGCCCCACGCGTTCACGCTCGCGGGGCGCGCGACCCTCTTCTTTCGCCGCATAAACTTCGCTGGTTCGGGCTGGGTAATGCACGACGCCGCGCTCCATCCGCCGCGTGGCTTCCAGCCGCACGCCGTACTTCTCCGCCTCCTCGACCATGGCGAGGCGAAAATCGTCGTAGTTGAAGCGGTGGTTGCGCCCCAGAAAGAAGAACTCGCCTTCCTGCGAGCGGCGGTTCAGCACCAGATGCGCATGGGGGTGATCGCGGTCCTCATGCACCGCGATGATGTAATCGAAATGCCCCTCATCAGTCTGGAAGAACCGCTCGGCCACATCCGTCGCAATGTCGCGCACATCCTCCCCGCGCGTGCCGATGGGGAAGGACATGAGCATGTGTGTGGTCTGGCCCAGCTTGGGCTTGAAGCCCGCATCCCACCGTTTGGCAAAGCGCTCGGTCAGGTCCTTGATGTCACCCGCCTCGAGCTTCGCTTTGCCATCCAGGAACCCGCTACTGTCCACGATATGGGTGGACTTGGTCGTGAGGTAATCGAGCTGGTTTGCGAGCTGCGATTTCGTGTGCGTGCCCCCGCTTCGGATTGCCTTGAAGACCGCCGGCCGATGCCCTGCTGCCGCGCGCACAAGCTGGGTCTGCTTGGCCACGTGCAGCCCTTGCATCGAGCCCCGGACGCGGCTCCAGCCATCCCGAAAGACCTCGCCCGTGACGGCATGGACAGCATCATTCAGCCGCATGGGCAAACTCCCTCAGCGCGGCCGTGGCCTCCAGCTGCATGACGTCGCGCCGACGCCGCAGCAGCAGGTCGATCTCGTCAGCGGAATCCAGAATGAACCGCGCCAGCCCGCGCATCTGTGCAAGGCGCAATTCGGTGAACTCGGCACTCGTGCCGCCCCCTGCCCCCTGCCCCCGCCGGTTGGCCTGCGTCATCTGCTTGGCGATCTGCGCGACCCCATTGCCGACCTCGTGCAGCGAGGCGCGATAGCGCGCCATCTCAGCCGCCATCTGCGCGTCCGGGACAAACACGCCACCCGCCGCCTGAATAAGCCGCCGCAACCCCTCGGCCCGGCTCTCGATCCCCGCCTTCGCCAACACCTCGTCGAGCGCCGCCAGCTCCGCAGCCGTGACCTTCACACTGACTGCTGAGACCGGGATCGCGGCATCGGCCTGGCGCTCGGCATCAGCTTTCAGGACGTAGCGCACGGCCCGCGATGTGACCTCGAAACGCTCAGCCAGCTCGGACGTCGACACACCCTCCGCGGCCTCGCGGACGATCTGCATCTTCTCGATCTCTGTCAGGCGTTTTGTTCGGGACATGCGGAAGAAAGACCCCCTATTTCCTGCCACCTTCCACCAAGGCTGCCCCTACCTTACGATACTATACCAAGCTGTCAATTATATACTTGCGTCGCATTCAGGCTCAGGCAGCCTTGGTGTCCGCTTCCCCCGCGGCCCGCAGGGACGCGGCTCTGCCGCCCTCACCACCGAGTGCACCACCTGTCCTAGAGGTCCCGTCCGCCAGCCCCGCCCGAGGGTCTGGCCGAACACCCATGTGTTCGGACGGAACCGCGGGCGGGCGCAAACCCCTCCGACAGGGCGGACAGGCAGGGTCAAGGAGGGCCAGATTTGGCTTGCCAAATCTCTGCCGCAAAAACCGGGAGGCCTTGGCCGATAGGTTTTTGCGGATGGCCCCCTTGAGGCTGACTGGCCGGTCTGTCGCGGCCTGATCATTCCGGGGGGGAGTGCGTCCGTTGAACGCGCAGCGAACGGCACCAAGAAGGGTCGCTGCCGGCGATCACCCGCGCCGGTGACGGCATCCCTGGAACAGGGATCGGGCCGCCCCAAGATCGTCCCGGGGCGGCCCATCCTCGTCAGAGGATTCAGTCCTGGGGATCCTTCGCGCTCGGCGGGAACATCACCAGCTCCGAGACCGCGACCGGGAAGTCGAGCTTGAGGCTGAAGAACTCCGAGCCGTCCCCGTTGCGGGTGTTGCGGAACATCGCGCCCACGCGCTGAAAACGGGTGCGCTCCTGGCCATCGGTGTCGGTGAACTTGACGGGGACGGTGGCGACGTAGTGGTTGGTCATTTGGGTTACTCCTTGTTGCGATGGGGATCACCCGGCACGGGGGCAAGAGGCCCGGTCGCAAGCGCAAATGCGGAGGATCCGCGGCTAGCCGTGGAAGCCGTATTTGTGCTTGCCGGAGCGAAGCGCAGGGCACGATTGGGCCGACCCCGTGCGATCCACATCTATGAGCAAAAAGGAGAGACCCGATTTTGTGCCGCCACTTTGCAGTCGCGTTCGCACCCGTCGATACCGGTCTGAGGTGGCTTGGTTCGTTCTGATCCAATGCATCTGGATAATGATCCGTCACGCGCACCACACAGCGGGTCAGCGTTCAGCCGCGCGCGAAGATTCGTCGTCTGTGTTGGGTGAGTGCCCCTGCTATCGGCACCAGGGTTGAGGGGGTGGGGGACAGCTGGTGCGGCCACATCGGTATGGCACGGCCAAACCTTCAGCAATGAGCGTACTGCCCACGTCCCGACCGTCAACGAACAACGAGCCACAAAGCCGCCCGAAATTGCATCGATCGGTGCCTTCAGTCCCGGGCCGGCAGGAACAGGCCACGCGCTCAAACTCAATTAACGCCGCACCCCGCACCAATTGACCAAGACGCGCTGTTGCCTGTTCCCCGACCTGGCGCTCTGCAGTGCAGGATGGTCTCCATGTCTCAGGCGCGTTAAACCCGACGAGACGCACGTTCGCTGTCATGCCTCGAACATCAATCGTATCACCATCAATGATCCGCACATCGCTGGCTCGAAGCGACCGGTCTTGCGAGGCGGGTCGCTCTGCAGGTGGCGCGACCGGCGATAGGAAACTGGAAGACATCCAGCCCACTCCCAAGTTAGACCGAATTTGGGTCCATTGCCCTTCATCGCGAAGCATTTCGACGCGAGTCCCTTCGCTCAAGACGCCCATCACAGCGTTCGCGGTAGACGGCTCAGAACGTTGGTTGACACGTGTCCCTGTCACATAGACGTAAGTGGTGTTTGTCGTTTGCGATGTGGGAATTGCTGACGGACTGTAGGGTGTGGATCGCGAATTCGACGTCTCAAACAATGATCCAACCAACGCGAAGAACCCGACAGCGATCACCAACGGCACCATGATTTGGCGTTGAGCCTTGCGCACGGCACGCCGAGGTGCGGTGATTGCGCGGCTCACGGAGATCGAACGGGGTCTCGCCTGAACGGCTCTGGGGCTGCGCTTTGGTGCTGGTTTCGAAGTGCCGGCGTCGGCAGCTGCCCTTGTCTGGGCCGGTTTTTCCCCTTCCAGTTTCAGGACTTTGTGCAGGCTGGCGTACTGAGCTTTGCTCAGGCGAGTCTCCGTCCCGTGACGCTCAAACCGTTCAGCCATGTTTGTGAGAAAAGACACTTCCCAATCGTTTGCCTGCCCGGACCGCAAACGCGCATCAATGCGTGATTGGATCTCTTTGGTGCGTTCCGGAGAAAAAGGCATCGAGGAAAAACCTGTTCGGGTGTTGAGCTGCGCAACAAATGTCTTCTGCCGCACGGCCACATTAAGCTGTGATTGCATCGAGATACCATCCAGCCATTCCCTAAACCACATTGGCCGTGTTGCAGTCATCCAGACTTATTCTACTCAATGCTGGAGTTCGCTGCGACACCCCTGAGGTTCGCAAACATTTGAGAAACGACGAAAGGGCCGCCCGAAGGCGACCCTCTATGTTCACGTATCCGCAGTCCTCTTAGCCGGGTCAGCAACCCGCATGACCGTCAGGCCTTTCGCTTCCGCCTTCTGCCCGAGGTTCAGCGCGACCCCGTTGCCGCCGAAGAGGACAACCCCCGTCGCCGCGAACTTGTCGTCGAGCATTTCGTCGTTGCACTTGAACGGTGCCGCCCGCCCATGCGCGGACCAGCGAGGATCAAAGCGCGCCTGCGCGACCCCGCGTGCCCGGGCCCACCGAGCCGCAATCATCTCTGCCCCGTGCTTGCCACCCTTGTGGCAGAGGAAGATCTCCTGGTTGCGGTTCTGCTTGATCCGTTCGCGAACCTTGTCGAGCGTGTTGAAGATCACATCGACATCGGTCCAGTCGGTGGCGCCTGAGACGATCAGGGGCACCCCCTCGACTTTCGACTTCTCGGCAGTCTCGCGGTCGTGCTGTTCAAGGAGCTGCCGCGCCTCGAAGACTGCCCCGGTCTCCTGCGCCCGGACGCTTGCCCGCGATCCGGCTGCCGGGATGAAAGCGTGGCCCGTCTCGATCTCGTAGCATTCCGCCGCCGCCTCGCTCATCACCTCGATGGCGCTCACAATCTCGCGCAGTTGCACAAAGCGCGCCTGCGCCTCTTCGAGCGCGGTCTCGGCGATTTCCGATCCGTCGTGGGATTTTGCCAGCGCGCCGATCTTGTCGGCGGTGCGGTCGACCTCCTTGCCGAGTGCCACCTTGCGGCGCTGCAGGATCGTCGCGAGCCCATGGGCCAGCGGTTCGATTTCGGCTTCAAGCCCGGTCCCGCGCAGCTGCCCGAGAAATGACTCGAAGCTTTCGCGGATGATGTGGTCGGTCAGGACGTGATCCTCCGGGATCGGCAGGTGAGCGTCCTTCTCGGTCAGCCCGAAAAGCTCGATGGTCTCATAGGTGTTCGCATTGTCGTAAGCCATGACTGGTCTCCAGTATTCAGTTGCAAGGCCGCCACGTGAGTGTGGGGGCATGGCCGAATGCCTGGTTTCCGAATCTGCCCGGGTCAGGGACGGCGCAGCCGCCGGCTTGCCGGGCGCAAAAGTTTTCCGCGCGCAGCACCTGATGCACGCGCGCGCTCACGCACGGGACCGCCCCATCCCACAGGCTCCGCCCTCGCCGAAAAGTTTTGCGATCCTTGAAGCGGGCTGATTTGGGGGCCATCCGGAGGATATGCTTCCGCGCTCATGTGTGTGTGTTTTGACGGTAGGTTTGCCCGACCCGAGCAGGCAAACGGCCCAACCGGACGCGGGAGACGGATGGAGCGACGGGATCGTTTTGGCCTCCGGCCAAAACAGACCAGAGCGCAATCCGGCGGAGCGGCCGGGGAGGGACGTGCTCGCGAGGCGGGCAAACCGGGATGCCAGGCGCGACGCCGCGGTGAGGCCGCATGGCCGAATGCGCGACGGACCGAAGGGCCGTTCTCCACTGCGACACGCGAAGCCGAGCTGGGGAAGCCGGAAGGCATCGGGCGGTACGATCAAAACTGCGAAATTCGTAATGTTTCAGTTGCTCAATCCGTTGGCAAGGAACAAGATGGGAACAAACAGGACACCGAGCAATGGTTGATGACATCGAAATGCTCTCTGAACTGTCGGAAGCACTTCGACTGCAAAATGAGATAAACCGGGCGGAGGCCGGGCAGAAGGCACCAGTGTCTGGCTTCACCTACAAGGGTGTGCGGCTTAAGAGCAGATGGGCGGTCCTTCGTGAGCTGGAGGATATGAAGCGCATTGTCGATGCCATGCCCGAACTCATGTCTCGACGCCTCGAAACCATCTGGTGCGACTCCAAAGTCGGCGCGACCTACACCGTGACCGTAAAAGACAGACTCTGGGTTCCCGATATGAAATGGGCAGTCTCGGACGCGATCGTGGACACGGTCGGCGGGCACAACGGAATTTACATTGACGGCGACACGCCCGCCGGAATGGAAGTTGACCCGTATTGGCCGGACGACTACGCTCGAGATCGGGATTCAACGGGCGAAAAGAGCGCAAAAACCCCCATTTCACGTTGACAGGTTTTCCACCCCACGGGTAGGGTGAGTTTCCATACCCACCTGTGGCGGGATATCGTACACCTAAGTATCGTGTTCCAATAACCGCGAGTCAGGGAGTAGCGGAATACCGATATTCGGGTGGGGTGGAAATTGCAGCACCCGAAGGCCCGGCCAAGCCATTGAGAAGACGCCCAAGCCTCCGTAGATCGAATGACAAGGAGGCCCGCAATGGCAAAGACAACCACGACCAGAACAAGCAAGACGCGCAAGAAGGCGCCGGAAAAATCCTCGACCGAACGCATCTTCGGACCGAAAGTCTATTCGCATGGGTATACAGGCGTTCCAAATATTCTGCTGCGCGCGCAAAGCCGGCTGGGGATCACCCCGACCCAGTTGACCATCATCGTCCAGCTTCTCGGTTACTACTACGATCCGCTCCGCCCGCCTTTCCCGACGAAGCGCGATCTTGCAAAGCGCATCGGCATCACCGAGCAGACGATCAGGATCAACATTAAAGCGCTCGAGGAAGCAGGGCTCGTCACGCGCGAACAGTGGAAGACCAGCGCCGGTGACTACGGGCCGAACCGGTACCACCTGACCGGGCTGATCAACAAGCTGAAGAAGCTCGAACCGGATTTCGAGGAGGAACGGAAGGAGCGGGAGGAAGCCCGAGCCCTGACAGAGACACCGCGCGCCAGAGCCAGCGCCCGCGCCAGAAAGGCCAAGGGCGATGGCGGCACAAAATAAGCGCATCCTCTGTTTCATCGACGAATGTGGAACCGCCGGCGAATCCGGCTTCGCGCTCGGATGCGTGATGGCCTGGGTGCGGGAGTGCGGACGCGCGGACAAATCCTTGAGCGATTTGCTGGAGCCGAATGCGAACGAGCTGCATGCGGCGAATCTGAGTCGTGAATATCTGCAAAGTCTTCTGGCGCGCTTCGCACAAACTGACCGCCCCGAGGGCATGATTCTGATGAATAGGCTAGGAACGGTCACGGAGGGCACTGCGCCGGCGATCTACGCCGGAAATGTCATCGAGACTGTCAAGGTCGCCGTCGGGCAATTCCGGAAGCTGAACCGGATTCGCGGCCGGGGCGTCGGCAATGTGGAACTCATCCTCGATCTGAACCATCACAACACGGACCCCGAATGCCAGCGGATGATTTCAGAGGCGTGCCAGAATGACGGGCGATTTAAGGCAGTGAATCGCATCAGTCAGATCGATTCCGCAGCATCGCGCCTTCTCCAACTCGCTGACGTAGTCGCCTATGCGCGCACGTGGATTCACAAGGGCGAAGAGAATGCAAAGGGTCTACATGAGAACTACGGGATCCGGGTCCTTTGAATCAGAAAAACCGCCCTTAGGGCGGTTTTTAGGAGCGGCTTGCAACCGAACCATCTGCGGTTCGGGTCACCGCGACGCTCGCCCTGCACACAGCATGACGGGTCGCCGACAGGTCTCTGTCTGAGATTTAGATAGCATGTGTGGATTAAAATTTCAACTACTCCCATCCGAACGACCCACCCAGAGGTGTATAAGAAAATATTCGCCGCCTGAATATTTTTTGAATATTTTCTGGACATATGGCGTAGGGTGTGCGATCTAAGGTGCGAGGCGCGAGAAATAAAACAGCAAAAGGCGTAGAAACTTGAACCGAGACAACGCACTGCAGGCGGCGCGCGACCAGTTGGAAGCATCGATTTGGGACCTTTTGAGCGAGCTTGAAAATTCGCTAGCGTCTCTCGCAAGCGTACCGCACATGAATATTGAGTGCCCTCGCGCTATAGGATCAGTCTTGAACTCAGCTCTTCCAGCAGCAGCTCAGGAGGCTGGGATCGAGAAAGACGGGCTTGAAGTTAAATACTGCCGCAATGGACAGTGCAACAAGATTTCCGGGCACGTGAAATCGGGCGGCGAAACCTTCCCCGTCAGCCTAGAGCTGCATCTGTCCGGTCCACGTGGCGGAACGACAAAATCGAAACATCAGTTTGCATTCTCGGAACCCGCCGTATGCGACATTGAACGTCAGCCGTCGCTTATCGATTTTGATGTTAACGCGCCTGAGAGACTGCTGCTCTTTGTGGCGTGTCATCTCAGCGGCACAGGCGTGGCGGTGTCACGAGCGTACTTGAAATTTGCGGATGGCGTAGATCAACGAATGATTGAGTTGTACCGCCCAGCCGAAGGAGCGTCTAAGGCATCCGCAGATGTTGGGCCTGAACAGGGCCCGCGCGGCGCAATATTGAAAGTGAAGAGACCCGAGGGAGACAAGAAAGAAGATGGCATCAAAACAGATAAACGGGGGGATGCTGCTTCTAGCTCGTAAGAGACGACGGAAAACTCAAAAGGAATTGGCCGCAGAGACCAGAGTCGCACAGGCGGCGATCTCCAGAGTCGAAAACGGTACAAAGGACGTGCTGTCGCATGAAGAGATTCAGTCGATTGCGCGCTCTTTGGGATTCCCGGTTAGTTTTTTCTTTGAGCAGGAGCCGCTCTACAAAACACCCCTCAGTATCCACGGCGCGGCTTTCCGCAAGAAGTCGGCGGTTTCTGCGAAAGATCAAGGTGCAGTCGTCGCGCTAGCAAATCATCTTGTACTGCACTTGCGCAGAATGCTTGAAGCAGTCGACTTGGAGCCCCAGTTTCCATTGCTTCAGTTTGAGGTTGTGGATGACAAGTCGAGCGTAAGCGAACACGCCCGTGCCGTTACTTCTGCAGCCGAAGCGGCTCAAAAAGTCCGAAAGTCGTGGCAGTTGGACGATGGACCTTTGCCGAATCTCGTCAAGTACATTGAAGCTACCGGTGTGTTCGTGGTTCAAGGCGATTTTGGCGGTGCCGACATTGACGGCGTAACCATTAGGCCCCCAGGAATGAAACCGGTGGTGGTTCTAAACGAAGACCGGCCCGCCGATCGGAAGCGGTTTAGCCTTGCCCATGAATACGGCCATGTGATCTTGCACCCTTTCCCGTACGACGCGATGGAAAAGGAGGCCAACGAATTTGCCGCTGAGTTGCTCACTCCTGCCAGAGGAGTGCTACCAGATCTCAAGAAACCGTTGACCATTCCAAGACTTGGGCAATTGAAGCTGAAATGGCGTGTGGCAATGGCAGCATTGATCTACCGCGCTAAAGCGCTGAACGCGATAACCGATCAAGCTGCGACGTCTTTGTACAAGAAGATGAGTTACTACGGCTATCGAACGCGAGAGCCTGATGAGTTTAGTATTGAACATGAACAGGGCTCTTTATCAACTCAGCTCTTGGAATTGCACACAGAGGATTTGGGATACTCGTTCGACGAGTTGGCTGATGCTTTAAGAACTTTCCCAACTGAATTGGCAGAGATGCACGGCCTGAAACCGCCAGACCAGCGCCCGAAACCAAAACTGAAGCTGGTTATTGGAGGCGAGCTATGATCGATTTTGCACGCTGAGTTGGACGTGTCAGGCACAATATAGACGACCGCAATAGCTTCCAACCCGTCCACTTCTTTTGTTGCAGCTATTCGCTTTCGCACAGTCCAAAAAACAAAAAGGGGAACCGTGATCCCACGGCTCCCCTTTCAGTTCAGATCGTCTCATCTTGCGCGCCGATTAGGCGACCAGCGAGAGCCCCGCGCCCGCGTCCTGCGGCTGCTCACCGCTGTCGATGAACGGGATGATCGAGAAGGTCTGCCCGCCGCGCTGTTCTTCGTTCTGCACGGCGTTGACGCGCAGGTCGCCATCAGGCGTGTTGATCAGCAGTGACAAGTAGTCATTGCCCGTGCGGCTGCTTTTGGCCATCCACGCCGAGCCGACGCGGATCGGCGTGCCCCCGGGCGAGCTGACCTCGATGCGATAATCAGGGTGAGTCTTCTCGGATTTGTAGCCGTTCTCGATCAGCATGAACTCCAGATCGAACATCATGTTGGCGATGTAGCCGGTGAAGGCGTTGTCGGCGTCCATGGCGGTGAGCTCGCCCGAGATCGAGCCGGATTTCATCAGGCCGTTCGAGACCAGCGGGATGATCTCGAACGTGCCGCTTTGGGCCGCGCGCGCCTCTTTCGTCTGCACCGCGTTGACCCGGAACGGACCCAAGCCGACATCGATCTGCATCGAGATGTAGGGGTTGCCGCTGGTATTGCCGGTCTCGTTCCAGGCCGTGCCGATGCGCACCTTGCGGCCTGATTTGTTGACTGCCGTCACGTCAAAATCCGGGCTGCGCTCGGACATCTTCGGGCGGGTTTCAAGCTGGATGGCGATGTCAAAGCGCGTCGAGTGGATCATGCCGGTGTACTGAGCGGCTGCGGTCTCGACATTGCGGGTGAGGGTTCCTGCGAACATGGGATGGTTCCTTTTGGATTGGCCGGTGCCTGACGTCCTTGCCAGCGCATCCGGGATTGCTTTCTCGACCCCTTGAGGGATCACAAATCAGAAAGCTCGCTTTCCTTTCAGTCCCGCCCACGGGTCAAAGCTGCCGTCCGAGTGGGAATGCCCCCGCGCCTCCGGGTGCTACGCCCCTCCCCTGCCCGTCTGATCTTGATTGGCTGCCCGGATTTTCTGCGGCGTCCTTCGATTGCGCGACGAAGAACTCCGTTTCTTTTCCGTTCAACCGTTGCCCGCTCCGGTCTGTCAGGCCGATGCAGCTACCATTCGGCACATAGGTGATCAGGTACTGACCGAGCCGGTCCTTGTGGACAACGTAGCCGGTATTGGCCCAGTGCACGGTCTGGCCGGCATCGACGGCCGCCTTGATTTCATCGAGTGTCATGCGATCCTCCTCAAGAAGAATGGTGGGGAAACGACGCAAGAAGCCCGATCTTCCAACCGGGCTTCCGTGCGGCATTCGTTTGGCAAACGACCGAGACCTGTCAGGCGCTTTGCGTGGCTTGCGTCGCGCGCGCCGCCATCCAATCCTTCAGGCCAAGAACCGTTCTTCCGGCGGCGACCTCGGAGGCCCAGGCAAGCCTTGGGTCGCCGCAGGGCTCGGAGCCGGCGTGCCGGTCGATATGGCCATTGGCCATCCATGGCTCGGGCTGGATCCGTCGCAGCCAGTCCGCCATGCTTGGAATGCGGCCCTGGCAGTCTTCACGGATATGCTGCTCGCCGATCCAGCGCACGGGAATGTCCCGACCTGCGCTATTGGTCAGGGTCAGGCCGAAAACACGTTCGGCCTCGAACAGGCCTTGGGCATGATGGCGCAAGGCTCGGTGCGTAAAGAGCGCGAGGTGCTCTTTTGAGGCGTCAAACCAATCGTGCACAGCCTGATAGTCAGACGGCACCCCACCAAATTTCCGGGCAGAGCTTTCAGCATGATGAAGCGGATGGGCCATCTCACAGCCCCTCGTCATAGCTGTGCGAACATTCGACATAGCGGTCGGCGTGATCGAGGGTGATGCTGTCGTTGCGCAAGTCCCAGGTCAGCGTTCCATAGCCGCCCTCGTTGTTCTCGAACCCCGGGTGATGGTGATAGGCGAGCGACCAGGCGAAATCGCCCACCTCAGTGGCAAGCGGCTCCGGCAGTTGGACCTCTGCAGGCTGCACGATCACATCCTCGACATTGCCGGAGTCGCCATAGCCTTCGTATTCGGCAGTGACCTCGCTGATGCCAAGCGCACGTAGTTGCGCGAGCAGCTCCGCTCGGGATGCCTTCAAGGTGATTTCGCGCTCTGCGCGCCACTGAGCCGCCATTGCGGCATAGTCGATCTGGGGATTGGTCATGGGTCTGTCCTCTTGTAAGAAGTTGGGGGGCCAGGCGTCGCATTGGTCAGCGCGCGCCCGGAAAGCGCAGACTGGTGAAATCCAGATCCGCGATGCCCAACCCAAAGCCCGCTTTGACTTTTCAGGCGGCTTGTTCTGCCGTGATGGCGGGCCCCTGCCCGACGATCAGAGCCAGAATGCCGGCTGTGTCGATCCCGTCCCCACGCGGCAGGAACACCCGCAACTGGAAGGCGATGATCTCGGTGAAGCAGCCGAGCGCCTTGAGTCCGTCGATCATGCCCTTGTCCGCACCGCCCAGCTCAAGGCGCATCTCGCCTGCGACCCGGCGACGGGTCAGGGTGAGACCCCGGCCCAGATCGACAGGTGCGGTGGTGCCGAGGGCGGCGGTCAACATCTCCTGCGGCGTTTGCGGATTGGAGACGAGGAAGCGGGCGCGCAGCGAGGCCGCCCCTTCCTCACTCAGCGTCCGCCCGATCATGGCCGTCGCCCCGTCTGGCGTGACACGGTAGATCCGCTCATTGGTGGTCGGAATGTCCTTCCAGATCGGCAGCAGCAGCCCGGTCAGCAGGTAGAGCTTGGTCGTGGTGGTTTTTGGCAAGGAGGCAGCCTCGGCATCCCAAAGCCGTGCAAACTCGGGCCTGTCGATCTCTTCCCAAGCCGAGGACTCGAACCGTGCCTCTTCGAGATAGCTCGACCCGTTGGGCCGCACCGCCTTGCGCATCAGCGTGACGATGTCCTCGTCATACATCTGCATGGGCCGCGCCGAGATGAACGCCGCGCGACCGGAGGCGCGATTGACCATCGGCAGCTTGTCGGGGTTGCGCGACAGGGCGTCATCCGCCGACAGCACGTGGACCGGGTCGGTGACCTCCAGCCCGATGATCCGCGTCACGGCGCCCGATTTCGGGCAGGTCCAGAGATCCTCCGTGGAGACCTGCTCGATCTTTTGGCCGCGCAGGGTTTCCACGCCGAGATCGAGCGTGCCCGCCGCGCGCGCCCGTTCAGTCTGATCGGCAATCCGCCTCATGAACTCGGCAAAGAGCGCGTTCTGCATGTGGATGGGAAGGGCAAGCACCCGGTTGAGAAACCGCTGGATCGGGGGAAGCTCCTCAAGGAGCACCCCGTCCTTGTCGATCAGCCGCAGGGCCGTCCAGTCGGTGAAGCTCTCATAGCCCATCGCCTCGGCGCGCCCGGCGGCAAGATCGGCGAAATACCCACGTAGTGCGGCCCGCGCGATCGGGCTTTCGAGATTGTCCTCCTCCCGGAACATGCCTTGCGAGCCGGTCTCGCGCTGACCCTTGGTCAAGGCCCCTAGCTGGTCGAGGCGCTTGGCTATAGTCGAGGTGAAACGCTTTTCGCCATGCACATCCGAGGTGCAGACCCGGAAGAAGGGCGCGCTGACCTGGGCAGAGCGATGCGTGCGGCCGAGCCCCTGGATGGCCGCATCGGCGCGCCAGCCGGGCTCCAGCAGGTAGTGCCGCCGCCGTTTCTGGTTCTTCGCCACTTGCGCCGCATGATAGGACCGGCCCGTACCGCCCGCATCGGAGAAGATAAGGATGTCCTTCTCACCGTCCATGAAGGCTTGGGTTTCGGATGAATTGCTGCTGGCGGCGCGCTTCTCGATGAAGAGGTGGCCATCGTCCGCCTTCAGAGGTCGGATCGACCTTCCGGTCACTTCGGCCACGGCATCGTCGCCAAAGGCCCAGAGGATCTGATCCAGCGCCGAAGGGATCGGGGCGAGCGTCATCAACTCCATCATGGCCGCATCGCGTAGGGCGAGCGCCTCGCGCGAGACAACGAGCGCGCCGGTCTCATCCCGCAAGGGTTCCGCCACCATGTTGCCGTCAATCTCCACGAGCTTTTGCGCATGAATCGGGAAGGCCTGTTCGAGGTATCCCAGGACGTAGTCGCGCGGCGTTAGCTCGCCCTCGACCAGCTCGTCCTCCGGGTCCATCGTCTCAAGCCGACGTTTCAGCAGGCTTTCGCCTGTAGAGACCACCTGAATGACGCAAGCCTTGCCCGCCGCCAGATCGTCCGCGATGGCGCGGATGATGGTCGGGGCCTTCGTGCCCATCAGGAGATGGTTGAAGAAGCGCTGTTTCGTGCTCTCGAAGCGGGACTTGGCCGAGGCGCGAGCAGCCGAGGCATTGGTCTCGCCCGAGGCATCGTTGACACCGGTCGCCGTCAGCGCCGCCTCGAGATTATGGTGGATGGTGCGAAACGCACCCGCATAGGCGTCGTAGATCTCGATCTGGGCAGGGGTGAGCGCGTGTTCGAGCACGTCATACTCCACGCCATCAAAACTGAGTGCGCGGGCCGTATAGAGCCCGAGCGTCTTGAGATCGCGGGCGACCACCTCCATGGCAGCCACGCCGCCGGCTTCCATCGCCGAGACGAAACTCTCGCGGCTCGGGAAGGGGTATTCGGGGCCCTGCCCCCAGAGCCCCAGCCGCGCGGCATAGGCCAGGTTGTGCACGCTCGTGGCGCCCGTGGCCGAGATGTAGAAGACGCGAGCGCGGGGTGCTGCTAGTTGCAGTCGCAGGCCAGCAAGGCCCTGCTGGGAGGGTTTGACCCCCCTGCCCTGCTGAGACCCTGCCGCGTTCTGCATGGCATGGGCCTCATCGAAGGCAAGAACGCCGTCAAAGTCTTCACCCATCCAGGCGAGGATCTGGCTCAGTCGCGTGGTGCCGCATTTGCCGGCGGACCGCAGCGTGGCGTAGGTGACGAAGAGGATACCGTCGCTCATCGGGACGGGCTGGTCCGGTTTCAATTTGGAAAGTGGCTGAATGTCGGCAGGCGAACCGCCGAGATCGGTCCAGTCGCGGATCGCGTCCTCGATAAGCGTCGCGGACTTGGAGACCCAGATCGCCTTTCTGCGCCCGACCAGCCAGTTCACGAGAATGAGCCCCGCGCATTCGCGGCCCTTGCCGCAACCGGTGCCGTCGCCGAGGAAATAGCCAAGGCGATAGGCACGTGCATCCGGGTCATCATCGGCGCGCGTCAGCTTGGTCTGGTCGTCATCGATGGTGAACCTACCGGGCAGGTCGCGCCCATGGGCATCATGCGCCATGATGATGGTCTCGAGCTGCGCCTCGGAGAGATGTCCCTCCTCGATCAACCGTGCGGGCAGGCGAAAGTCATCACTGCCCGTGTTTGAGGGCATGGGCGGGGCAACCGAGGCCATGGCGATGCTTTCGACTAGCGGGGTGGGATGTTGCTGCGCACCCGCGATCTCGATCCGCTGCGGACGGTAGCGCGCATAGATGTCCGAGATCGGCGTGTTGTCGCGCGGGATATCAAGGCTCGTGAAAACTAGCGGGACAACGGCATTGGCCCGGGGTTTGGAGGCGGCAACAGACGCAGCCGCGGTCTTGCGCGGGGCAGATGATGGAACGGTCGGCCGAGCATGAGGGATCGCTTCAGCCCGTTGGGCAGGGCGCATCTCGGACCGGGTTGCGGCCACGGCGTCGACAAAAGGAAGGGCTTCATCCAGATCGCACACACTGGCGCGGATCATCTCGCTGGCTTCCTGCGCCTTGTCGAAGACCATGAGCTGGGTTTCGACAGAGGTGCCGAGTTTGCGGTAGACCTGCCCCGGCATCGTCAACGCCAGTCGCGGCGTCAGGAGGCCGCAGGCGCGGGACCAATGCGCGGCATCGCGTTCGGGCGTGAATCCTGGCGGCATGATCGCCACCAGCCGCCCGCCGGGTGCCAGACGCTTTGCAGCCGCGACGAGATGCTTGGCGGCGATGTGCTTGTCGCGGGAGCGATCGACCGAGGACGCGAAGGGCGGGTTCATCACCACGACGTCGGGTAGAACCAGCGTCTGCAGCAGATCATCGACATGCTCGCCATCATGGCCTGTGACCTCGCCGCCGAAGACCGCGCGCAGGAGACGCTGACGAAAGGGGTCGATTTCATTGAGTACAAGCGTGGCACCGGCCCGGGCGGCGAAAGCGGCCAGGGCACCGGTACCAGCCGAGGGCTCCAGCACGGTCTCGCCCTTGCGAATGGCTGCCGCCCGCACGACCATTGCCGCCAAAGGCAACGGCGTGGAAAACTGCTGCAGCCGGATCTGCTGCTCTGACCGGCGCGTTTCCGTCAGCAGCCGCGAGGCAAGCAGCCTTGCAGCGGCGATGTCACCTGCCACGCCGTCCCCACGCAGCAGCACCTGGACAGCCGCGGCCTGCATCAGGTCATATGCCATGCGCCAGTCCCAGGCACCGCCGGCATCGCTGCCATGAAACGTCTCGCGCATGATGCGCGCGAGCGCTGAACTGCGCAGGGGTTGGAGGTCGATCTGCGCGCCGATCTGCGCGAGGGCAGAGGCGAGGTTAGCTGCGGAAATTGAGAGAGCCGTGTTTGCCGGATTGGGCTTGGTCATGGGGATTTTCCTTTGGATCAGGGTCTGAGTTCCAAAGGACAAAAAGCCCGCTTTCGCTTTTCAGGGTGGCGGGGTCAGACCGCGCTGCCCCCCAAGGCTTGGTCAGGACTTGGGTTCGACCTGCCGCTTCGCATCAATCAGTGCCTGTGCGGCCTGCATCACCTGAACCTGAGATGTTCCCGAGCCTGCATCCTCCAGCGCGGCCTGCACCTGCGCGC
>NZ_ONZF01000018.1 GCF_900302445.1 Palleronia abyssalis
AAAATGGGTTCCCGAACCTACTTGCTGCCCATGCGCCTGCCGGGCAGTGGATGATCTGTTCGTCCGTAAATCTCGTTCGCTTCATTGTCCGTCCTCAGGTTGAGCCAGACTCTAACCGACGGTGGAGGAAAAATCCCGTGGCAGGTTAGCTGACGAATGCCTTGAGGCTGCGCATCTTCGCCCCGACCCGGCTTCGGGTTGGAATCCAGCCCAGTGCTTCCTTTGGTTCTGCCCAAAAGGCAAATTTAGTTCAGTTATTCGCAGGTAAGCGTTTCTTAAAGAATCGTCGGCATTCCCGGGTAAAGCAGCCCGGAGAGAACATGCAGACCAGAATGCGTATCCTGGTGGTCGAGGACGATCCTATTGCCGCGGCGGTCCTTGGCAGGGTCGCCTCTCAGGCGTTCGACTGCACTGTTGTCGGACACAGCGATGCGGATGCTGCACTAGCCGATTGCGAGGAATGCGTCCCCGACCTGGTCCTTGTGGATTACCAGATGCCGGGCATGGACGGGGTCGAGTTTATTGGACACCTGCGCGCCAAAAAGCGCTATGAGCATGTCCCGCTTGTCATGATAACGGCCGACGATGCCCGTGACATACGCATCAAGGCCATTAACGCCGGTGCAACAGATTTTCTGAACAAGCCAGTCGATCCTGAAGAGCTTAAGGTTCGCTCTCGGAACCTGCTGCGCTTGCGCCAAGCGCAGTTAAAGCTCGCCGATCGTGCGCGATTCCTGGCCGCAGAAGTTCAAGCGGCGACGCGGCAAATCCTCGAACGCGAAGAAGAGATTATTTGGCGACTGGCCCGGGCGATCGAATACCGGGATGGCGGAACGGGTGAACACGTCGCACGTGTGGCAGTGATTTCACGCATCATAGCCGAAGAACTTGGCCTCGAACCCGAGCATTGCCGAAACATCTATTTGAGCGCGCCACTTCATGACGTGGGCAAGGTCGCAATCTCTGATGCAATCCTCAACAAGCCGGGAAAGCTGACTGACGAAGAATTTGCGGCCATGCGCGAACACGTGAACATCGGTGCGACGATATTGTCGAACGGCGATAGCGAGCTCGTCCAGATCGCTGCAGCGATCGCCGCCACACACCACGAAAAATGGGATGGGACTGGGTATCCCAAAAGGCTTTCGGGACACGAAATACCTGTTGAGGGACGCATCGTCGCCGTCGCTGACGTCTTCGACGCTCTTTGCGCGCGTCGAAGCTACAAGGATGCATGGCATCCTGAAGAGGCCCTTGCCGAGATTGTCAGATGTTCTGGGCGCCATTTCGATCCGGAATGCGTAGCCGCTTTTGAACGGGGTTGGGGCCGTATCGTCAAGATACTGCTATCTGAGCAATCCCCATCCGCAGCATAATTTTTTTGAGTAGAAGATAATAGCATGAGAACCATAATTTTTTCCATTACCGTGCTGCTGGGATTCGCGACCCTTGTTTCGGCCACAGAACTGCCGCTTCCAAAGGGGCCGGTCATCCTGAAGATCAGCGGCGATATCAAGCATACGAATATCGATGGCGCTGCACATTTTGACCTGCCGATGATGGAGGCGCTGGCCGGACGTCAAACGGTGATTGAGACGCCTTGGTATAGCGGCACGATCTTTTTCGATGGCCCGCTGATCTCGGCTATTCTGGAGGCTGTCGGCGCTGGTGGTGACACGCTGCGCGTGGTTGCCCTGAACGATTACGCTGCCGAAATTCCACGTAGCGACGTCGAAAACTATCCGGTCATATTGGCTACCCGGATCGATGGAGAGGTGATATCAGTCAGGGACAAGGGGCCCGCTTTCGTGATCTATCCCTTCGACATCGCGCCCGAGCTTTACAACGAAATGATCTTCAGCCGATCGGTCTGGCAGGTCGGTGCCATCGAGGTGTTCTAGGCTAGCGTAGTCATGCTCTGCTTCAGCCGAGAGCATCGCCTCGCAGCCGGCATCGGCGCTCTGACAATCGTCAGTGCCGGGATTTTCGGGGCCATTGTAATGCTGTTTCTCGGCATCAACGAACGCCGCCAGGACATCCAGTCAGGAATTCGCGAAGACGCGGTCTGGGCGGCTTATCAGGCCGACCGGGAAGCCGGCCGCCTGATAGAGGCGCTCGTCTTGGCGCGGGAGTCTCCGTCGGCAAACCGGCTGGAAGCTGTCCTGCTCCGCTACGATATCCTATACAGCCGCGCGTCCATTCTGTCGGAGGCCAAGTTCAAGAAAGCAGTGGGGGGCGATGACCGGGTGTCTGCTGCCGCTCGAGATGCGCACAAGTCGATCCTGGGCCTCGCTCCCACGATCGACGATCTTGCCAGTGATTTTGCGGCCATGCGCGGACGACTCGATTTGCTGATCAACAGGGCGTCCGATATTCGGGTTCTGACCGGTGAACTTGCCCAGGTTGCCAACGCTGCCAACAATGAGGGCCGTGTCTTGGTGCGCCAAAGGATCAGGGCGACCTACCGGAAGATACTTATGAGCGTTGGTCTTCTAACCTTGGCATTGATCCTGATCGTCGCTTTGCTTGGATTGCAGTTAAGACAGCTCTCCCGAAATCGTCGGACGCTCGAGATCCTGAGCGAGAAAAACGCTCGTGCGGCTGAAGAGGCACAAGCTGGAAACCGCGCTAAATCCACGTTCCTTGCAGCGATGAGCCACGAGATCCGCACGCCGCTAAACGGACTTATCGGCATGGCGGATGTTCTGTCCCAGACGGGGTTGACGGGCGACCAGAGCCGCCAAGTTGCGGCGATTCGCCATTCGGGGAACCTGCTTCTCGACGTCATCAGCGATGTTCTGGATTTTTCCAAACTCGAATCTGTCGAAACCGATATTATGCGCGAACGGTTCGATATTTCCGAGGTGCTTGACCCCCTGCGCGGACTGCTCGCGCCTCGGGCCGAGGCAGCGGGTCTTGGCTTTCATATAGATGCGCCCGAGGTATCCATCTACTCGGACCCGTTGCGGGTACGGCAGGTACTGATTAATCTTGTAAACAACGCGATCAAGTTCACACCCGAAGGGTCCGTACGAGTAAAAGTCTTGCCGATCGGGCAGAATGCGATGCGGTTTGAAGTTCACGACACGGGGGTCGGTATCAGGGAGGAGGACGTACCGAAACTCTTCCAGGAATTCAGTCAAGTCGACAGCGGCCGCACCCGCCAATTCGGCGGAACGGGACTTGGCCTCGCCATATGCAAAAGGCTAGTCGAAGCGATGTGTGGCCAGATTGGCGTGAACACGAAGGCGGATGTCGGAAGCGTTTTCTGGTTTCAGGTCCCGAACATCGACGCCATCCCTTCCACCAACCTAGCTGATTCAGCACATGCCGAGGTGACGAAGGCCGCTGTCATCCCGGGTCGAATTCTTGTGATCGAGGATAATCCAATTAATCGCGACGTCGCCTGCGAGCTTCTTCAACAGTTGGGGGCGACGGCGCTTTGCGCAGCGGATGGGGTGGAAGGCGTTGATGCTGTTCTGAAGGATTGCCCCGATTTGGTCCTCATGGACATGCAGATGCCAAGGCTCGACGGGCTCGACGCCACACGACGTTTGAGGGCCTCGGGCATCAAGGTGCCGATTATCGGTTTGACCGCAAACGCATTCACGTCCGACCGGGAAGACTGCCTAGCAGCCGGAATGGATGATTTTGTGGCAAAACCCATCACGGGCGATAAACTCGCTAGGTTGCTCGTCCGCTGGCTCCCCGCCGCTACCGCGGGACTCGCACCAATCATTCCAAGTAGGCAACGCGCAGCGCTCGAGGCGGAACTCGGTGCGGACTACGTCCTGACACTGCTTGATCGCTTCGTTCACCAGGCCGCTGATCTGTTGAGCGACCTTCGATCCGCGATAGGTGAAGGGGACGTGGCGCGGGGCGACAGAGCACTCCACAAGCTCAAGGGAAGTGCGCTGACTTTGGGCTTGGAGGAGATCGCTGCCTTGGCGACCAAATGTCGCCAATCTCAGGATCCAGTTGATGTTGACAGTCTCGCCGCGCAGATTTCGAGAATCCGGCACACCCCAACTGCCCCAGATTTCACATAGGAAAGATTGATATCGCGGAAGGTGGTAGTGGCCCGGTTGGTACCGCCGTTTCGAGACGGAGGAACAAGCCAAGAAACGTGCATTTCGACGTCGGGAACGAGGTATCTAGTGCGCGACGGGGGCCATGCGAAGCAAGGTTATTGGGGGCGAGCGCAGTAGGCGTCGGAGTGATGAGGACAAGCTGACGGTGGTGAGCTCGGTTGGCTTGAACGACGCGACGAGGGGCGAGTTGCATATCGGCACGAGGTGACCCGTCAGCAGATCCGCGCTTGGCGCCATGAACCTAGGTTATTGGTCTTTGGCGCCAGCTGTGGGCATACTATTCCTCCCAATCGATGTTACGTCCTCAGCCTCGGGCGCGATGCGACTGACATCGGCTCAGACGGCGATGCCGTGGGAAGGGATCGACTGGCGCACCCGGATTGGGGGTGCTAAGCTGGCCCGAGTTGTATGATTTGTCCGCCCCTCGGCCTTGTTTTTGGAGCGCTTTGGCCTGATCCTTGGTAGCCAAAAAGGTGGCGAAATCCTTCCCGAAGACCTGCCTACTTAAAGGCTATGATCGCCGCCTTGCAGGCCGAGAACGTGAAACGTCGGCGACGATACGCGCCCATGACCTGCTGATCCAGACGCTTTAGCGCATTGCCGAGCTGAAAAAGTAGGCTTTTGTGAAGTCCCTTGAGAAGGTCGTCCGCGAGATAGAACAATGGGATCTGGCGCTCGAGGACCTGCTGCATGCCGATGACACACCGATACGGGTGCTGGATGGGCCCCTGCGCGTCTGTAGCGTCGGCAATGGCGTGAAGAGGGAAGGGTCTGGAGTTATTTAAGGGACCAGCGAGTTTAGGCGGGGACGACACCGCGCGCCGTCTACCGCTTCGCTCCGGACTGGAAGGAAGAGCATGTCCGAAAGCATCAGAGCCAGACCCCGCCGCATCCTGAAACCGAAGGCTGCACGGGCAATGTCAGTTCTACGACCCGAGGCCGGACGGCGCCGTTCGGTTCCGCGAGGCGGCCCGCTGGCCACATCTTCACCGCGGCTCCCATGACGTCGGGACCTCAACCGGGTCGGGGACCGCTCGACTGTATCGGCATGCTTTAAAATATTGAACGGGAGGTCGCAGGCCAGCCCCCGATGCGCGGCTTGTCGACCGACAGACCCATAGCTTGGAAAAGATTGAGAGCCTCCGGGACGGAGCCGAGCAACAGCTCACGCGTCTTCCTGGAAAGGGCGATCTCTCAAAGCCCCGCCTTCACACTTGTTGACCAATGCGCATTCGGGAATCAGAGATGCGGCATTTTGCCCACCCCTTGTATTTCCGCAGGATACGGAAATTTAACGGAATTGCGAAATTAGCTACTCCAGACGTTGATACTGAATCCTATTGTACATTGTAAGGATTAAAAATGAATTTATCGAAGTTGGTGTCGATCGCTTTCTTGGCGGTCGGTGTGTTTGCAGCCGGGAAATTTACGATGTCGGTGGCAAGCGCTTGGGGCGACTATAGAACGATTGCGCGTATGACAGAGGCCAGCAAGGCGAACTCTGCATGGGCCGCGGGGACGATTGCCTTGTCGCTTGAGCGAAGTGTGACCCAAGTTGCCATGTCTTTGGACGCTTCGGTGCCTTTAAATCTTCGGCAACTGATTGACCTGCAACGCGAGGACGCTGGGCGATTTTTCAGGGAAGCGGTGGACCTTGTCGACGCTGGTCCAGCATCTTCCGGAAATTCCGCGTTTCTCAGTGAGTCGAGAAACTCCATTGCCGCAATCGACGCGCTGCGCGCCGAAGTCGACAGGGCCTTGTCGCTGCCAAAGGTGGAACGAGATTCCACGCGATCCAAGGAGTTGCCCTTCGAGATGAAGCGCCTGATTGCGGACATGAAGACGGACGGACTCCTTTTGACACCTGCGAACGAGGTCAGTGCCGATATTTCGATTGCGCTGGCGGGTGTGCAGGACAGGGCATGGGAAGTTCGCGAGTTCGGCGGCCGGGCGCGCACCTACTATGCGATCGCGACGTTGAACGGGACAAAAATACCCGATGCCTATCTCAACATGATCTACGCTGATGAAAAGCGGGCGGCTTCAGCTTGGGGGGCGCTCAAAAACCTCGCGATTGCAAGCGATTTGCCGCAACCGATTCTCGACCGCATCGATATCGGTGAGACGCTTTATTTCGAGGACTACATCAAGTTGACTGGTGGCTTGACGGAAACTTCGCTCACCGCCGCAGGTGCGCCTGATTATTCAATCGGTTTCGATGCATTTTTCGAGCTATCTAACGAGGCGCTGGATCATATGACCGCCCTGTCGAACCTGGCTGGCGATGAACTTGTGGCGTATTGGGAGGCGCGTCGAACCGGGGCACTGATCGGTTTGGCCACCAATCTGGCACTCTTGCTTGCACTTGGCGGTGTAGTCCTGTTCGTCCTTTCCTTGTTGCGCAAGCGCTTGGTTTCACGGCTCGAAGAGACGACGGAGGCGCTGGAAAAGCTCTCTTCCGGCAAACTGGATGTCGAGATAGACACTCGCAGTGACGACCTCGAAGAAGTCGCTCGTCTGGTTTCGGCGCTCGAAATCTTCAGGGAGAACATGCGCAAGACGGACAGCCTGCGGCAGTCGTTGCAGAACGTCCTGTCCAATGCTCTTGAGAACGCGGAGGCTGTTGCGCGGGCCGCAGGTGAACTGCGCCAGTCGTCCGAACAGTCCAGCCAAGGGGCGGATGCCCAGGCGGCCTCTGCCCAAGAGGCAAGTGCTGCAATCGAGCAGATGTCGGCAAGTATCGGGCATTCGGCAACCAACGCCGCTGAAACCGACAAGATCGCGACCCGTGCTTCGGCCAAAGCCCAATCGTCGGGAGAGGCCGTCGCAGAAGCCGTCGCGGCGGTTCAGCAAATTGTCCAGAAAATTGGGGTCGTTCAGGAAATCGCGCAGCAAACCGATCTTTTGGCGCTGAACGCCGCTGTCGAAGCCGCCCGCGCCGGAGAGAATGGCAAGGGTTTCGCAGTGGTGGCCGCCGAAGTCCGCAAACTTGCAGAGCGGAGTCGCGTTGCCGCTGCCGAGATCTCTCGGCTGTCGAACAGCACGGTGCAGACGGCCGGGGAAGCACGCTCCCAAATTGATGAACTGCTTCCAGAGATTTGTCGGACGGCTGATCTGGTCCAGGAAATTTCTGCTGCGATCCGAGAGCAAAGCGTCGGTGCCGAGCAAGTCAACAGGTCGATCAGAGAGCTGGACCAGGTGATCCAGCAGAACGCCGCCGCCTCCGATCAGTCCAAGGAACTGGCGCAGGACCTCTCAATCCAGGCCGAGGAACTAAGACAGACGATCAGCCAGTTCGACGAAGATGATACTGCTGAAAGAAACCAGCAGCAGTCGACCAATGCGCTGAAGCTGGTCGCATAGCGCGGCTTACATTCAATTCTGGGCCGGGCAGAAAGACCGGCCCAGGATGTCTAAAACGACCTTCATTCCGGTCGCGCATCGCAAGAAGTCGCCGATGGCGTTCAGAAAGTTTGGCCGCAACCAGCCGCATTGATACGGTAGTGAAGAGCCGCAGCCTGAGGGTGACAAATTGAACGAGGGGACCGAACTGATCAATCGAATTTCCTGCTTGGAAAGTTGCCTTGCAGAATATGCGGCAAAGTACGGTTTCACCGACGAAGCTCGCCGGCTTCTGATCGGTGCCCATGTGGACCCCCATCGGTCGGCAAACCCTACCAAGATCACAGCCCGGTAGACGGCGAGACGTGGAAGAACTGGGTGCCTTGCCGAGGTCCCTGGGGCTGCAAAGCTGGCACGGTTGAGCAGCGTGAAACGACAGCCGGACGGGAAGGCCGTAGCATTCTTCTTCCGGGTTCTACGCTGGCCGCGACTAAGATTTCGATCTCGGTGGCGAACCAATCGTCCAAGTCGCCAGTGGGGGGTTGTTTGCACAGGTTCAGCAGGGAAATCCGGTTTCGCGATTCTCGCGCAGCCACTGTGCATACTTAGCCATGCCGGCTTTTCGTCCTAACTCCGTCGAAATCCAACCGGAGGCATGCTGTGCGATTTCGACGCCTAATTTTCCTGACCATCGCGTCGGCTTTCGTAACCGTCGACATCGCGGGCGCCCAAGACGGCGGCTCCGGCGGTGAGGGCGCGTCGGACGGCCAGACACAAGGCGGAAGCGGTGCCAGCGTAGATTTGCCCCTCGTGGGCGAAGTGCCGGTGCCTGGTTTTCTGTCCTCTCTTCTGGGGATCGAGAGTGATGCGCCGGAAAATCCGGGGCAAGGCGGCGGTCAGGGACAGTCCCGCCCTCCGGCGGTCGTTTATTCCGAAGCCCAGGAAGAGCCGGTGGGTGAGAGTTTTCGCTTTCTGGGGCGCGTGACGCCCATCGAACAGGTCGAAGTTCAGGCCCGGATCACGGGCTTCATCGAGGAGGTCGCGTTCGACGGGGGCGAGTTCGTCGAGGAAGGCAACCTCCTATTTCAGATCCAACGCGAGCAGTACGAGACCGCGCTTGCTTCGGCCGAGGCGCGGTTGGACAGTGCGGAAGCCGCAAACGCTGAAACTGAGCGTCAGCTGGCGCGCCGCCGGGAACTGCGTGAGAGCAACACCGTAAGTCAGGCGAATCTGGACGACGCCATCGCGAGTGCGGCGGCGTCGCGCGCCCAGGTGCGGCAGGCCGAGGCCGATGTCCGCCAGGCGGAACTTGATCTGAGCTATACCTCGATCGAGGCCCCGATCTCGGGGAAGATGTCGGCGCCGTTCATCACGCGGGGCAACTATGTCTCCGCGTCGTCCGGACCGCTTGCGGAGTTGGTCCAGCTTGATCCCATATGGGGCGTGTTCTCGCTGGGGGAAAACCGGCTTTCGCGGTGGCGTCAACTGGGGATCGGAAGCGGGGAAATCGCGCCGATCGAGGACCGTGAAGAAGAGGCGGAAAACAATTCCAGTGCGGGGCCGGTGGGCGACGACGCCCCGCAGGCGCAGTCTATCGAAGAGGCGAATTACCGGCTGAGCCTCGTTCTGCCGGATGGAAGCGTCTATGCCGAGGAAGGGGAGTTCGCGTTCGTCGGCAACTCGGTGGATGCGACGACGGGAACGGTTGAGGTCCGCGTTCGGTTCGCCAATCCCGAAGGCCTGCTTCTGCCGAACCAGAACGTGACATTGCGGGTCGAGGAAGCCAATCCGCCCGTTCTTCCCGTAATCCAGCAAGCTGCGGTTCAGCTTGGTCGTGACGGTCGGACTGTCTGGGTCGTCAATGACGACGACACCGTCTCGCGGCTTCCCATCGAGGTGGAGCCCGGCCCCGAACCCGGAACCGTCGCAGTCACCCGCGGCCTGGAAGGTGGTGAGCGCGTGATCGTGCGCGGCGCGTTGCAGTTGCGGGATGGTCAGACGGTCGATCCGCGGACGACCGGTCAGCAGGGCGGCGTTCCGGGCGGTGCCGCGCAGGGGGGCGCGGCCGGGGAAGGATCGGGCGACGGCACGTCGTCCGAAGGCTCTGGCCAGTCCGGCGGATCGGGCGGTTCGGAATGATCTCGAAGATTTTCATCCAGCGTCCGCGCCTCGCGGCGGTCGTCTCGATCGTCATCACGCTTGCCGGAATCCTTGCGATCTTCGTCTTGCCGGTGACGCAGTATCCCAACATCTCGCCGCCGACCGTGCAGGTGTCGGCCTCGTATCCGGGGGCGGATTCGACCGTGCTGGCCGAGACCGTGGGCGCCCCGCTGGAGCGGGCGATCAACGGGGTCGAGGGGATGCTGTACATGTCGTCCTCCTCGTCGAACCAGGGGACTTATTCGCTGTCCATCACCTTCGCGATCGGAACCGACCCGGATATCGCGCAGGTGAACATGTCGAACCGGGTGCAGCTTGCCACGCCGCAGCTGCCCACGTCGGTGGTCGATCAGGGCGTCACGATCCGTACGCAATCGCCGAACTTCCTGTTGGCCGTCGCTTTCCCGGTCGATCCTGACAGCGACCTGTCGCTGATCGACGCGGCCAGCTACGTGTCCACCAATCTGACGACCGCGGTGTCCCGAATTTCAGGGGTTGGCAATGCGCAGGTCCTTGGCCCGTCGAACTACGCCATGCGCATCTGGACGGACCCCGATAAGCTCTCGCAATTCAACCTGTCCCCCTCAGACGTGGCCAATGCGATCCGCGAGGAAAACCTCGCTGCGGCTCTCGGTCAGGTGGGCGGCGCGCCCGCCGTCGACGGGCAATCGGTGGTCTATACCGTCACCGCGCAGGGGCGTCTGTCCGACCCGGAGGCGTTCGGCGACATCGTCGTCAGGGCCGGAGAGAATGGCGGCCTTGTCCGGGTTCGGGATGTCGCGCGGGTCGAACTGGGCGCGCAGGATTATTCGACAAACTCGTTCCTCGGGGATCGGCCAAGCCTGACCATGCAGGTCAATCAGTCCCCGGGAGCCAACGCGATCTCGACCGTGGACGAAGTGCGGCGAGAGTTGGAGGCCCGCCAGGAGAGCTTTCCCGAAGGCATGAGCTATGAGGTCGTCTACGACACGACGGAATATGTCCGCGTCACGATCGAAGAGATCGTCAAGACCCTGCTTCTGACGGCTGCGATCATCGTGGTGGTCGTGTTCACGTTCCTGCAGGGCGTTCGCGCGACGATCATTCCGCTGATCGCCATCCCGGTGTCCCTGGTGGGAACCTTCGCCGCGCTGCTGGCGATCGGGTTTTCCATCAACGTGATCACGCTTCTGGCGCTGATCCTGGCGATCGGTATCGTGGTGGACGACGCTATCCTCGTCGTCGAGAACGCAACCCGCGTCATGGAAGAGAACCCGGACCTGTCGCGCAAGGACGCCGTGACGAAAGCGATGGCAGAGATCACGGGACCCATCATCTCGACCACGCTGGTTCTTCTGGCGGTGTTCCTGCCGGTCGCGTTCCTGCCCGGCATCTCGGGGCAGCTGTATCGACAGTTCGGACTGTCGCTATCGATTTCCATCGTGCTCAGTTCGGTGGTCGCACTGACCCTGACGCCCGCGCTTTGCGGGGTCATGCTGAAACCGCAGGATCAACCGATGTGGATCTTCCGCAAGTTCAACCAGATTCTGTTCTGGAGCCGGGACGTTTACGGCGGCGTGGTCAATTTCTTCGTCGTCCGTGGTCTGCTGGCCATCGCCGTGCTGGGCATCGCGATCTTCATCGCGGCTTCGACCTATCTGCGCCTGCCGACCGAGCTGGTCCCGTCCGAGGACCAAGGCGCGATATTGGTGGACGTGTCGCTGCCCGACGGGGCGTCGCTGCAACGCTCGACCGAAGCGATGCAGGAGGTGTCGGACATCATCCAGAACACCGAAGGGGTCGAGAACGTGATCTCCGTGGCGGGCTTTTCGTTCCTCGGCGGGTCGCGCTCATCGGTCGGTATCGCCATCGCCACGCTGGCCCCGTGGGGAGAGCGGCGCGATCTGTTTACCATCCTGGGGCAGCTCAACGGGCAGTTCCAGACCCTGCCCGGTTTGCAGGTGCAGGCCTTTCCTCCCCCCGCGATCCCGGGCACGGGATCGGTCGGCGGGTTCTCGGCGCAGATCTTGGCGACCGAAGGCCAACCCGCGGTCGAGGTCGCACAGGTCGCAAGGTCGTTCCTGTCGACGGCGAACCAAGACCCCGCGATCGGCGGCGCGCGTACGACATTCTCGGCCGACGTGCCGCGCATCTTCGTCGATATCGACCGCGAGCGGGCCGAACAGCTGGGGCTTTCCGTGGCCTCGATCTATGAGACTCTGGGCCAGACGCTGGGGGCGAGTTTCGTCAACCAGTTCGTTTACGAGGGGCGCGTGTATCAGGTGCGCCTGCAAGGTGACGACCGGTTCCGGTCGCAGCCCGACGACATCACCCAGATCTATGCCCAGAACCGCAACGGAGGGGCGGTGCCCCTGTCGGCGGTCGCGGATCTGGAGACGCGGTTCGGACCCTATATCCTGCCGCGCTTCAACCTGTTCACCGCAGCCTCCGTCTCGGGGCAGCCGGCCGAGGGATACTCCTCGGGCGAAGCGCTGGAAGCCTTGAAGCGCGTGGCGAGCGAACAGCTTCCCCAAGGGTACGAGCTTGCGTTTTCCGGTGCGTCATACCAGCAGCAGCAGGCAGGCAATGTGACTTTCATCGCCTTCGCGCTGGCGTTCGTCTTCGCCTACCTGTTCCTTGTCGGGCAGTTCGAAAGCTGGTTGCAACCGCTGGCCATCATGTTGTCTGTCCTGATCGCGGGGGCCGGTGCGGCTGTGACGCTGACCCTGTTCGGGTTCACGGCCAGCGTCTATGCTCAGATCGGCCTGGTCATGCTGATCGGCCTTGCTGCCAAGAACGCCATCCTCATCGTGGAGTTCGCCAAGAACCGCCATGCCGACGGTATGCCGATTACCGAGGCGGCCAACATGGGGGCAAAGCAGCGATATCGCGCCGTGCTGATGACCGCATTGGCTTTCGTCTTCGGCATGGTGCCGTTGGTCATCGCCTCGGGGGCCGGAGCGGCGGCCCGCAACGCCATCGGATCGGCCGCAATGGGCGGGATGATCGCGGCGACGTTCCTCGGGATCCTCATCATCCCGGCAATCTATGCCGTGCTCGAACGGCTGGGCAGCCGGAAGTCGGGCGTATTTTGGGGCCGCGAAGACAAGGGCGATTGGAACGAGGAGGACTGCGAGACCGCATCCGATTGAGGAAGATGGGGCGATTGCCGCCGGTGGGCGTTTTATTCCCGCGACGTGCCGTCGAAATAGCGCACGGTGGACTTGCTGCCAAGGGTTACCATCCGGTTCACATCCAGCAGGTGTTCCTCCATCAGTTGCGCCGCCATGGTGCCGTTCCGCGACTGGATCGCTCTGAACAAGGCGCGGTGCTGTTCGCCGAACCGGGCCATGACCTGCGGCGTATGACTCTCGCGGCGAATGTCACCCCAGGACGCCAGTCGTCTGACGGTTCGGATGGAGTCGTAGACCTCAAGAAACAGCGGATTTCGTGCCGCGACCGCAATATTGTAGTGAAAAATTTCGTCCGCCGCGTCGTAGGCAGCCCTCTCGGACAGGTCGATCGTGGCCTGCATCAACTGTTCCAACCGGGCGAGGTCTTCGTTTCGGGCCCGGGACGCGGCATGGGCCGCCAAGGCGGGCTCGATCTGCAGGCGGACTTCCATGATGTCCTGAGGTGTCGCTTCGCGGGCCACGCGGCCAAGAACCCTGGACCCTTGCGAGACCGGCGGGGCGGCGAATGTGCCACGACCCTGCCGCCGATAGACCGTTCCGTCTTCTTCCATGTCGTCGAGGGCCCGCCGGAGTTTCGCACGGCTGACGCCGAAACGGTTGGCCAGATCCCGCTCCGGGGGCAGGCGACCGTCGGGGGGAAGCTCCTCCGCGGTGATCAGGCCGCGCAGCTTGGCGGCAAGGTCCCCCCCGTCGCTCATCGCTAGATTGCCCCGTACAGGTCGGTGAACATCCGAAGCGAGGTCACCAGCAGGAACAGACCGAATGTCAGCCGCAGGGCCCGGCGCGGGATCCGGTGGGCAATCGCCACGCCGACCCGCGCGAAGATGACGGTCAGCGGGATGATGATCACCGCCGCCGCCAAGTTGACGTAACCCAGCGAGAGGGGCGGCAATCCCTCATGGCCCAGGCCTGTCAGGATATAGGTGATCGCGCCGGGCAGACCGATGATGAACCCGATGGCGGCCGAAGTCCCCACCGCACGGCGGATCTCGTAGCCCAGGAAGTTCAGAAGCGGTACGCAGACTGTGCCCCCGCCGATCCCCATCATGGCCGAGATGGTACCCGCAATGATGCCGAAAAAGGCCCAGACCGGCTTGGAGAAGCTGCGTGGACTGTCGATATCCCCACCGCCGCGCAGGATCATGTCGAGTGCAACCAGCAGCGCCACGATCGCGAACACGGCGATCAGCGCAAGGCCCGAGACGATGCCACCGAGGATGCCGCCAAGGACTACACCCACAAGGATCGACGGTCCCCACAGCTTGAGAAGGTCGAAGTCGATGGCCCCGCGCTGGTAGTGCCCCCACGACGAGCTGAGCGACGTGAAGATGATGGTCGCAAGCGAGGTGCCGACCGAAAGCTGCATGACCTGCGCGGGGTCCATCCCCGTGAGGGACAGGGCGAAGTATAGGGCGGGGACGATGACGATACCGCCGCCGACGCCAAGCAGGCCGGCGAGGATGCCGCCGAAGATACCTGCGGCGATCGCGGGCAGGGCAATCGTGGATAGAAGGTCTGCGAGTTGATCTTCCACTTCAGAAGGCCTCGTTCTCTGTGGCGTTCGACTGACTGGCCATTCCGGCCGCCCTGCGTCCGGCATCCTCGGCTTCGATTGCCGCGTCTATGGGTTCCCGGTCGGTGGAGCCCGAAAAGTCTCGTGTTGTTGCAAAGGTCTTGGCCACGTGGACATAGCGTTCGCGTGCGACGTCCAGAAGGCGGGCGAGTTCGGCCAGCGGATCGGCGTGATCGTCGGCGCGCAGGTCGAGGGTGGCATATGCCTCGCCGCGGTGGATCTTCAGGCCAGCCGCCTGCCGGCCCCGCTTGTCACCACCCGAGGCCTCGCCCGCGCGCATGGCGTGAAGAAGCCGGTCGGGAAACGGAAGGTCGTCGGCCGAGGCATAGGCATCGAATGTGGCGCGAACGACGTCGGGGCCGGTCAACATGTTGCCGGCGACGGAGTGTTCGGCACCCGTCAGGTGGCCGCACCAGTCGACGCAATCTTCGCCCGTGTGAGCGGTGAAATTGCCATGCATATCAAGCGCATGGCACTGGCGGATATGCTGCCCGCCGTCGCGCATCACGAAATCGGACAGGACGTCTTTGCCGGCTTCGCCGTCCTCCAGCCGCGACAGCCCCTCGATCCCCCACATGGGGTTCACGAAAGCCTGCGTGGCCACGGCGGAACGGGGGCCGATATGGGGGACGATGGCGCCGCATGCGAAGAAGCGCGAGGCCACGGCGATGCCGATCTCGCCCGTTTCCGGCACACGCGCGATAAGGGAATAGGTCATCCTCAGCGGCCCACCGCATAGGCCTGCATCAGCCTGGGCGTGGCCGCAGCCGTCAGGCTTCCGTCGGGCAAACGCCGGGCGGCCGTCAGGCGCCCGACGGTCCAGGGTCCCGCCACCGTCACGACATGGCCGCGCGCGCGCAGGGACGCGATGCAGTCTTCGCCGACATTGGGTTCGATCATCATCTCGGCCGGTTTCACGGCGCGCGGGAAGAACGATCCCTGAAAGTGCATCGAATGGAACAGTGGCGCGTCCATCCCGGCCTGCATCCCCATCCCGTGATGGACGAAACGCAGGAACCAGATCAGCTGCCACTGGTCCTGCTGGTCGCCGCCGGGGGTGCCGAAGACAAGGCGGGTGCCGTCCTGATGTTCGGCCAGCGTCGGTGTCAGCGTGGTGCGCGGGCGGCGGCCGGGGGCGAGGGAGGTCGGCAAACCCTCTTCCAGCCAGAACATCTGCGCGCGCGAGTTCAGCGGGAAGCCGAGGCCCGGGATCACCGGGTTCGATTGCAGCCAGCCGCCCGAGGGGGTCGCGGCCACGCAATTGCCCCAGCGGTCGATCACGTCGAGATGGACGGTGTCGCCCTTCTTGTCGGTCAGGTGCGCCATGGTCGGCTCTTGCGCGTTCACATCCGACACCCCGAAGTCGTGTGCGGCGCGGGCGATGTAGGCGTCGGCCTGATGCTCGAAGCCGGGCACGCGGCCGGGGCGTTGTTCGGTGGACGCTTCTGCGCCGATCAGGGCGGCGCGCTCGGTGTTGTAGGCGTCCGACAGCAGGTGCTCCATCGGCACGTCGCTGTGCTTGGGGTCGCCGTAATAGGCCTCGCGGTCGGCATAGGAGAGCTTCATCGCCTCGATGACCGTGTGGACGAAATCGGGGCCCATCGGGTCCATCGCGGCGAGGTCGAAGTTCTTCAGGATCGCCAGCGATTGCAGCAGCACGGGACCCTGGCCCCAGGGGCCGGTCTTGTGCAGGGTCCAGCCGTGGTAGTCGTAAGACAGGGTCGGCTCGATCTCGGCGCGCCAGTTGGCCATGTCCTCGGGGGCGAGGACGGCGCGGTTCTTGCGTTCCGAGACGTCGTGGACCTCGGCGGCCTTGAGGTAGTGGAAGATCGCGTCGGCGACGAAGCCCTCGGCCCATTCGTTGCGGGCGGCGTCGATCTGGGCGATGCGATCATCGCCTGTCGCCTCGGCCGTGTCGACGAGGCGCTGGTAGGTCGCCGCGAGGTCGGGGTTGCGGAAGATGGCGTGCCCTTCGGGGGCCTTGCCGCCCGGGGTCCAGACTTCGGCTGAGGAGGGCCATTCATCCGCGAAATATTGCGCCAGACCGGCGATCGTGTCGGCCACGCGGGGCAGCATCGGGTGGCCGTCGCGGGCGTAGCCGATGGCGGGCGTCAGCACGTCGCGGATCGTCATGGTGCCGTGGTCGCGCAGCATCAGCATCCAGCCGTCGAAGGCGCCGGGGACCACGGTGGACAGCAGGCCCGAGCCGGGGATCAGTTCGATCCCCTGCGCCTTGTAATGCGCGATCGTGGCTGCTTTGGGCGCGACGCCTTGCGCCGCGACCACGCCGTTGCCGGTCTTGACGCTATGAAAGACGATGGGCAGGTCGCCGGCGGGGCCGTTCAGGTGCGGCTCCACGATTTGCAGGGTCAGGCCGGTGGCGACGGCGGCGTCGAAGGCATTGCCGCCTTTTTCTAGGATAGACATCCCCACGGACGAGGCGATCCAGTGGGTCGAGGTGACGACGCCGAAGGTGCCGCGGATGTCGGGACGGGTGGTGAAGTCGGTCATGGGGCCTCGGTCATTGTTCGCGGGGGTCGAGCGCATCGCGCAGCCCGTCACCCAGCAGGTTGAAGCCCAGCACCACGAGGAAGATCGCGATGCCGGGATAAAGCGCCATCCAGGGCGCTTGGTTGAGGAAGTTCTTCGCCGTGTTCAGCATCGACCCCCACGATGGTGCGGGGGGCTGCTGGCCAAGCCCGAGGAAGGACAGCGAGGCCTCGGCGATGATGGCGGTGGCGATGGTCAGCGTGGCCTGCACCAGGATGGGCGGCAGGATGTTGGGCAGGATATAGCGCGACAGGATCTTGCGGGTGGGCAGACCTATGGCGCGGGCGCTATCCACGTAATCCTCGGCCGCGACTGACAGGACTTGCCCCCGCGTCAGTCGCACGAACAAGGGCGTGGCCGAAATGCCGATGGCGATCATCGCGTTGGTCAGCGACGGCCCGAGGAAAGCCGCCAGCGCGATGGCGAGGATCAGGAAGGGTGCGGCCAGCAACGCCTCGGTGCAGCGCGAGATGACCGCATCGGTCCAGCCGCCGAAATAGCCTGCGGCGATCCCCAGCGGCACGCCGACCAGCACCGCGATGGCGACCGACACGACGCCCGCCAGAAGCGAGGCCTGCGCGCCCCAGATCATGCGGGACAGGACATCGCGCCCGATCTCGTCGGTGCCGAAAAGATGCGCCGCGCTGGGCGCTTGCCGCACCGCGCCCCAGTCGGTCGCGGTGGGGTCGGGGATCGGCAGCACGGGGGCAAGGATCGCGATGCCCACGAAGAAGGTTACGAGGATACCGCCCAGCATGGCCGAACGGTGGCTGCGGAACTTCTTCCACACGCGGTTTTCGGGCCGGCGGTCCAGAACGGGATCGTTGGCGCTTTCGGCGTCGATGGTGGACGGGGTGGCGACCTGGGCCATGGGGTCAGCTCCTCAGGCGCGGGTTGAGAAGGACGTAGGCGACATCGGCCAGCAGGTTCATGACGATGAAGCCGACGGCAGTGACGAGGACGATGCCCTGCACCACGGCGTAGTCACGGTTGAAGACGGCATCCACGACCAGCTTGCCGAAGCCGGGCACAGTGAAGATCTGCTCGGTCAGGACGGCGCCGGCGATCAGTTCGCCGAACAGCAACGCCGAGAGGGTGACGATGGGCGTCAGCGCGTTCCGAAAGGCGTGTTTCAGGATCACGCGGCGTTCGCTCAGGCCCTTGGCGCGGGCGGTGCGCACGTAGTCCGAGGTCAGCACCGTCAGCATGGCCGACCTCGTGTGGCGCATCAACGTGGCGGCAAGGGCCGTGCCCAGCACGAAAGCGGGCATGATCATCACCTGGATCGAGCGGACGGGATCCTCGTCGAACGGCACATAGCCCGATGCCGGCAGAAGCTGCCATTTCACCGACACCAGCAGGATCAGCATGATCCCCAGCCAGAAGTTCGGGATCGACAGGCCCGACAGCGCGACGACATTGGCGACGTAGTCGGTAACGGTGCCCTTCTTGACGGCCGACAGGATCCCCGCGGGGATGCCGATGACCAGGGCGAAGATCATTGCCATGGTGGCAAGTTGCAGCGTGACGGGCAGTTTCTCGGCCATGAGTTCGGTCACGGGCTGGTTGGTCCGCAGGGAGATGCCCAGATCGCCGGTCAGCGCGTTGCCCACCCAGGTGAAATACTGAACCGGGATCGGATCGTTCAGGCGGTATTTCTCACGCAGGAATTCGATGGTCGCGGGGTCGCGTTCCTCGCCCGCCATGGCCAGGACCGGATCGCCCGGAAGCAGCTTTTGCAGCGCGAAAACGAAGATCGAGATCAGGATGACCGTGGGGATCGCGATCAGGATCCGGCGCAGGATGAATGACAGCATTGGCAACGGCCCTCGGGGTGGGGTCGCGCGGGCGAGGGGACGCCCGCGCGGGTATCAAGTCAGCTTTCTTCCAGCGTGACGCCCTCGAGGCGGATCATGCCGTCGGGATAGGGGACGAACCCCTGGATGTCGTCGTCCAGCGCCCAGATCCAGGTCTGGTGGTATAGATAGACGATCGGCGCATCCTCGTTCAGGATGTCGCGCGCCTGGTTGTAGAACTCCTGCCGCTCGGCCTGGTCGTTCGTCGTCCGCGCGGCGTCCAGAAGCCGGTCCACCTCTTCGTTGGAATAGCCCGAGTCGTTGATCCCGCCCTCGGTCGTCATGAACTGATGGATGTTGCCGTCGGGATCGACGCGGCCCGACCAGCCGATCTGGCTGGCGGTGAAGTCGCCGGCGGACTGGTCCTGCAGAAGCGTCGCGAACTCTTTCGAGGTGATCTCGATATTGATGCCGGCCTCGGAGGCCATAGATTGCACGACCTGCATCAGCTGAAGCGGCACGGTGGTGTTCGGGACCTGCACCTCCAGCGTGATGCCGTCGGCATAGCCGGCTTCTTCGAGCAATGCGCGGGCGGCCTCGACGTCGCGTTCGGGGATCGGGTGATCGTCGTCATACCAGGGCGAGTTCGGCGGGAACGGCTGGTTGCCCGGCGCGAAGGCGCCTTCGAAGACGACCTGGTTAATAATGTCGCGTCCCACGGCAAGGCTGAGCGCGCGGCGCAGGCGGGCGTCGTTGCCCCAGGGGTTGTCGCCCCGCTCGCCATTGTCGACGTTGAAGGTCAGCCCCTGATAGCCAAGCGAGACGGCGCTTTCGACGTTGATGCCCCCGTCGCTTTCGGCCTGGCCCAGATCGGTGGCGGCGAGGCGTTCGAGGATGTCGATGTCACCCGATTGCAGGTTCGCCAGGCGCACGGTCGTGTCGGGGATCGGCAGGAAGGTAACGCTGTCGAAATTGATCTCTTCCGCGTTCCAGTAGTCGTCGAACTTCGTCAGGACGATGCGGTCCTGTGCGATCCGCTCGTCGAACTCGAACGGCCCCGAGCAGACGGGATCGAGCCCGAAATCGGCACCGGCTTCATCGAAGGCGTCCGGCGACATCATCATGCCCGACCGGTCGGCCAGCTGGGCCAGAAGCGTCGCGTCGGCACTGGCGAGGTCGAAGCGGATCTCGTACTCGCCCAGCACCTCGGTGCCCGTGACCGAGGAGAGCTCGGACTTGCGGCGGCTTTCCTCGAGGGTCTGGCTGCGTTCGATATTGCGGGCGACGGCCTCGGCGTTGAAGGGGGTGCCGTCATGGAAGGTCACGTCCTCGCGCAGCGTGAAGGTGACCGAGGTGCCGTCCTCGGACCATTCCCACTCGGTGGCAAGCTGGGGGATGATCTCGAGATCGGGGGTGATGTCGACCAGCTTGTCGCACAGCGAGGCATAGACGATCCGGCCCACGAAGGTGCGGGACTGGTCGGGATCGAGGACGTCGGCATCCGATTGCAGTGCGATCCGCAGATCCTGGGCCTGCGCGCCAAGCGCGGTGGCGCCCAGAAGCGCGGCCGCGAGTGTCAGTCTTGAAAGGGTCATGTCTGTCGTTCTCCTTGCTGGTGGTCTTGCCGCCCTTGGCCGGACGGTTCTGCGGGTGTCAGGGTTGCGCGCGGGGGCGGGTCTTCTGCCCGGCGATGGCCTCGGCATAAAGGGCGAAGCGGGCCTTGGCGGCCTCGCTGCGGCCAGTGCCCCCGGTGGGCAGGGGCATGGCGCCTTCGGCGGCAATCTCTTCGAAGAAATGGCAGGCGGCGCGATGGCCGGGCGCGATCCCGGTGTCGCGCAGGGCGGGCACGTCTTGCTTGCAGGCTTCGCGCGCGAAGGGACAGCGGGTGTGGAACCGGCAGCCCGCGGGTGGGTCGATGGGGCTGGGCATCTCGCCCGTCAGGGGGATCTGGGCGCGGGTGCGGCCGTACTCGGCCTCGGGGATCGCCGACAGAAGGGCCATGGTGTAGGGGTGGCGGGGCGTGGCGAAGATCTCATCGGTAGGGCCTTCCTCGACCACCTTGCCCAGATACATAACGGCGACGCGGTCGCTCATGTGGCGGATCACGGCAAGGTCGTGGGCAATGACCACCAAGGTCAGCCCAAGCCGGTCGCGCAGATCGGCCAGCAGGTTGATGACCTGCGCCTGCACGCTGACATCCAGCGCCGAGACAGGCTCGTCCCCGATGATCAGCTTCGGACCCGAGGCGAGGGCGCGTGCGATCCCGATGCGCTGACGCTGGCCGCCGGAGAATTCGTGCGGGTAGCGTTCGCCATGTTCGGGGCGCAGGCCGACCTGGGCCAGCAATTCGCCGACCTTCGCGCGACGGTCCTTGCCGGAGAGCTGGGGCGCGTGGGTCTCCAACGGCTCGCCCACCAGACGCCCGACGGTCATGCGCGGGTTCAGCGAACTGAACGGGTCCTGGAAGATGAACTGCATGTCGCGGCGCAGCTCGGTCAGGGCGCGGCCTTCGGCCTGGTCGATCTGCCGTCCCTCGAACGTCATCTGGCCCGAGGTCGGCGCGATCAGGCGCATCAGCATGCGCGCGAGGGTGGACTTGCCGCAGCCGGATTCACCGACGATGGCCAGCGTTTCACCCTTCTGAACGGTCAGGGACACATCCTCGACCGCACGCAGGGTCTTGGGCCTGGTAAACAGCGATCCGCCCACCTTGAAGTGGCGCGTCAGGTTCATGGCCGTGAGGATCGCGTTGGGCATCAGGCGCGCTCCAACCGCTCGTTCAGGGGGGCGAAATGGCACAGCGCGGTGTGTCCTGCCCCGAAGCTGCGCTCGGGCGGGGTCTCCTTGCAGACGTGTTGCGCGAAGGGGCAGCGGGTCGAGAACCGGCACCCATCGGGCATCGTCTCGATTGTGGGAACGGTGCCGGGCACGGTGGTCAGCCGTTCCCGCGGACCGGTCAGCTTGGGCATCGAGGACATGAGCCCGATCGTGTACGGATGCTGGGGATCGTTGAAGATCGCCTCGGCCGGGCCGGCTTCGACGATGGTGCCAGCGTACATGACGGCGACCTTGTCGGCGATTTCAGCCACCACGCCCAGGTCGTGGGTGATCATGATCGTGCCCATCCCGGTTTCGGCCTGAAGCGTCCGGATCAGGTCGAGGATCTGGCTTTGTATCGTGACGTCCAACGCGGTCGTCGGCTCGTCCGCGATCAGAAGCGCGGGGTCGTTGGCCAGCGCCATCGCGATCATTACGCGCTGGCGCATGCCGCCCGACATCTGGTGGGGATATTCGTTCACCCGTGCCTCAGGGGCCGGAATGCCGACCCGGCGCAGCATGTTCACGGCCCGGTCGTTGGCCTCGGCTTCGGTGACATTTCTATGGGCGCGTACCGCTTCGGCAATCTGGTCGCCCACCCGGAACGCGGGGTTGAGCGAGGTCATCGGCTCCTGGAAGATCATCGCGATATCGGCGCCGCGGTGGCGCCGCAGGGCTGCCGTGTCGTGCAGGTCGTAAGGTTCACCGCGAAAACGGATGTCAGCCTCACGGATATGCGCGACGTCATGGCGCAGTAGCCCCATGATGGCCAGCGAACTTACGCTTTTCCCGCATCCAGACTCCCCCACGATGCAAAGCGTTTCGCCGGCTTCGACGGAGTAGCGGACGCCTTCGAGCAGATTCGTCTTCGACGCCCCGAAGCCAAGGCTCAGGGCGCGAACGTCAAGCAGTGGAGTCGCTTCAATCGAAATGTGGTTCTGAACCAATGTTGCAACCATTCTGTGATTGGGCCAGCCTACTGGGAAGCGGTTTCCCGTCAATACCGCAAGTGAAAATCGCCGCCTTCTGTCAGTCGTTAATTCATTCGACGCGCCGATTGTCGGAATGTTGGGCTTGTCCCGCGTCGGTTTTTCAGGTGTCGGCGCAGCGGTTCGATGGTCTATCGCTTGTATCGGTCGCGTCGCTCGTCGCGTGTCGCGGCCCTTCCGAAACAATCGTCGCCGGGCCTCACGTTGTCGAGGCTCTCGCGGTAGTGCAAACGGTGGTGGTATTGAACGACCGCCTTGATCCGCTGACTCAAAGTCACCGATCAGGCGGCGATTTAAGAGCAGGATGAGGTTTTCGAAGTCTGGTGCAGATTCTGCCACGGGTCTGCAGATGATACGGGTGCACCGCGCACATGGCTCGTCACGGCCGCCTTGGTCGTGCAGTATGCCGGGCCGGAGAAGATATGGTGGTAATTGCATCGACCGGGAGACGGCCGCTTAGGAGGCAGTGGTCCTCATCGGTGAAGCGCATTCTAAGGCTGTCGGGACCCGACTGCCGGTGCCTGAATTCTCGTTCCTATGCCCACGGCGAAAGACCTTGGCGGTGTAGCTGCCGCACCTGCGTTGCGGCGACTCGCTATGCGTGTTCGTGCCCTATCGGGATCAAGCGGCGCAAAACTCTGCCGGTTTACAGACACCACCGACATAAAGGTCCAAGGCGGGAATAATGACATGTGCGCAAGCATGGTGGTACGCGCAGGTGAGCTTGGCGGCGGCGGTCCGAAAGAGCCGATGCATGCCGCGGGCGTGGACGACGTGCCCGTACTACCCATACGGCCACACCTCGGTGGGCGAAAAGATTGCATCCCACGACACCCGCGGCTGAAGCGACGCCATCACGGACCGGAGCGTGGAAGCGTTCGGGCGGTCTCCGAAGACAGTCACGCACTCGCCCCTTCGGGGAGGTTCGCCGGCGAAGGCGACCACGGCCGAAAAGGCTTCCGAGGCAACGAGTGAAATGACGAGCACGACTATCTACCTGCGTGAAAATGCCAATCAGACGGAACGGATTACCAATCAGGCCGCCGAAGCTGCGACGACTTCGAACCCGACCGTCGGCGGTGCTCCCGGCAGCATGCGCGTGATAGCCATAAAAAGTGAACTGTTCATGTGATCGCCCGCCAGACCGATCTACTCGCCTTGAACGACGCCGTCCAAGCCGCGCGGATCGCGTATTTCTGTCTAGGGTATTTCAGCGGTCAGCCAAGAGCAGTCAATCGGGGCTGAACATCAATGGCGCGATCCGTCAGTTGAATCACGTGAACTCGCGCAACGCCGAACCGGCGGCCTCGACCACGCGGGTCACGTAGGGGCACGCCGGGGAGGGTCACCCGCTCCAGTCGCTTTCCGTGATGCCGAATGATCTGACCTGCGAATAGACCGTTGTCGCAGGAAGACCCAACAGTGCGGCCGCTCCCCTTGCGCCGGAGACTTTGCCACCTGCGCGTTTCAGGCATCGCAAAAGGTTGTCCCGTTCCAGCGATTTGAGGTCTTGAGCCGTCAGGATGTCCTCCGACCCCGCCGGTCGGACTTCTTGGAATTCAAAGCTCAGCTTCCTGCCTTGCGCAAGGATCGCGGCGCGTTCGATCAGGTTTTCCAACTCGCGCACGTTGCCGGGCCAGTGGTGCTGGCGCAGGGCCGCCACATTTGCCTTGGTCAGCGTGGTTCTGGGCAGCTTCAGCCGCCGGGTGGAGGCGTCGAGGAAGTGCTGGGCGAGATGCGGAATGTCCTCGGGCCGGTCGCGCAGCGGCTCGCATCGCATCGGAAAGACTGACAGGGCAAAGTACAGATCCTGGCGGAACCGGCCCGCCTGAACCTCGGCCGAGAGATCCCGCACTGTGGTCGAGATGATCCGCAGGTCCAGGGGTGTGTCGGCAAGGTCGCCGATCCGCCGGTAGGCGCGACGTCGGAGAACTTCCATCAGTTGGGCCTGGAAATCGCGCGGCAGATCACTGACCTCGTCGAGGTGCAGGCTGCCGTTCGCGGCGAGGGCGATCTTTCCGACGGTATCGCGCATCGCGCCGGGAAAGGCCCCCTTGCGATAGCCGAAGAACTCCCGTTCCAACTGCCCTGCGGAAATGTCCGAACAGGCCAGCCTGACCAGCGGACGTTTGCGCCGGTCGCTTCCGTCATGGATCGCGGCGACGACCAGCGACTTTCCCGACCCGGCGGGGCCAGAGACCAGCACATTCGTCTTCGTGTCAGCAACCAGCGCGATCTGCGCTTCGAGATTACGCGTGGCGGGCGACGTGCCGATCAGTCCCGATTGCGGATTGGCGCCCTTGATCTCGGTCAGCAAGTAGGCGTTTTCCTGCTCTAGTTCGCCCCGTAGCGCTTCCACCTCTGCCAGTGCATCACGCAGTTTTTTCTCGTTCTCGCGCCGCTCGGTCACGTCGCGGAAGATCACCACGGCGCCGGCGAGCACACCGTGATCGTAGATGGGCGTCGAGACGTATTCGACGAAGATCGGCCTGCCATCCTTGCGCCAAAAGGCATCGTCGTCGATCCGGACGGTCTTGTCGCGGCGGAAGGACTGGTAGATCGGGCAATCATGGGCGGGGAAATGCGCCCCGCCCAAGCGGCTGTGGTGGATGATCTGGTGCAGGTCGCGCCCGATCAGGTCCTGCGCATCCCACCCCAGCATCTTCTGTGCCGCGCGATTGACGAAGGTGGCTTTCCCGTCCGCGTTGATCCCGTAGATCCCTTCGCCTGCCGCTTCCAGGATCAGGTGGTTGTTGGTTTCGACTTCGCGGAAGAAGCCGTAGATCCTTTGCCAGTGCAGCAGGCCGCCGCGCTGGTGGTCACGCTCCTCGTCGCGAGCGGCGCGGCGCCTTTGCGCGTCGAGATCCAGAAACGAAAGCACGATCCGGTCCTCCGCGGCCTTGCCCGCATCGATGCCGATGACCTGAAGGCGTAGTGCTGCACCGTCCAGCCGACGATATTCCAATGCCGTATCCACGTAGCGGCCGTAGTGCCGCACCGCCTCGAAGAAGACCGCGAGGTCCGAGGCCGGGCCCGCGGCGATCTGGGCGATCCGCGCGGGCGCACCCCCGAACAACGTGCGCGCGTCATCGTTGATCTGGCCGACCCCGCCGGCGGGAAGGTCCACCGTCATCGCCGCCAACGGGTTCAGGTGAAGCGCGGTCATGATCTCGGGCTGCGGAATCATGCGACCAGCAAACCCGACCCCCGATCAGATGGAATTACGAATTTTGGTAGGTTACGAAATTTCGCAACATATGCGGAAAATTTCGGCATTATCGCCAGTGGTTTACCAAAAAACGACCAAATCAGAAGCCGGTTCCAAGCGATCCTGTCCGGCTGCAATCTGTTTTCCGAACAGATCAAGGGGACAGATGATGACGATCAAGAGCCTGGGAAACCCATTCTCGTCCAAGAGCGATCTTCGTCACGGGCAAAGCTGTTCGTGCGACGGTTGCAACGGCCGGAAAGAGGCTGAGGCGGGGCGGGCCATGTCCTCGGAAGAGATGCTGGAACGTGCCGTGGAAGGAGCTATCGTCCGTTCGGTCTTTGGGCAGAGCGACGTCAGCCGCCGGTCCTTCATGGGCATGGTCGGGGGCACGACGGCGGCGGCCGCGTTGGCCTCAGTCTTCCCGCTGGACAAGGCCAAGGCGGCGATCCTCGACGACCTCGGCCCGCCCGAGAAGACGGATCTGAACATCGGCTTCGTGCCCATCACTTGCGCCACGCCGATCATCATGGCGCAACCCTTGGGTTTTTACGAGCGTTACGGACTGAACGCGCAGGTCATCAAGACTGCCGGCTGGGCCGTGGCCCGCGACAAGTCGCTGTCGGGCGAATACGATGCCAGCCACATGCTGACCCCGATGCCGCTGGCCATGACCATGGGCGCGGGATCGGTGGCCGAGCCCTACATCATGCCCGCGGTCGAGAACATCAACGGACAGGCCATCGTGCTGTCGAACGAGCATCTGGACAAGCGCGATCCGGCGCAGTGGAAAGGCTTCACCTTTGGCGTGCCGTTCGAATACTCGATGCACAACTTCCTGCTGCGCTACTACGTGGCCGAGTTCGGGCTGGACCCGGACGTGGACATTCAGATCCGCGTCGTCCCGCCGCCCGAGATGGTGGCGAACCTGCGCGCCGGGAACCTTGACGGTTATCTCTCGCCTGACCCCTTCAACCAGCGCGCGGTCTACGAGGGCATCGGCTTCATCCACATCCTGACCAAGGAGATCTGGGAAGGGCACCCTTGCTGCGCCTTTGCCGCCCCGCAATCCTTCGCGACCGAACTGCCAAATACCTATGGCGCGCTTCTGAAGTCGATCATCGACGCGACGCAATACGCATCGAACCCCGACAACCGGGTCGAGATCTCCGAGGCCATCGCGCCGACCAATTATCTCAACCAGCCTGTCACCGTCATCCAGCAGGTCCTGACCGGCACCTATGCCGACGGGTTGGGAGAAGTGAAGAACGTACCCGACAGGATCGACTTCGATCCGTTCCCCTGGCACTCCATGGGCGTCTGGATCCTGACCCAGATGAAGCGCTGGGGCTATATCGAGGGCGATGTGGATTATGCAGGCGTGGCCGAGCAGGTCTATCTGGCCTCCGATGCCCGCAAGGTGATGACCGATCTGGGCTATGATGCGCCCGCCGAAAGCTACAAGTCGCACACGATCATGGGCAAGACGTTCGATCCGGCGCAGCCCGAGGCGTATGTCGACAGCTTCGAGATCAAGGCACAGTGATGGACACGCTCTCCGAAGGCAAGCGGGCGGCGCTGTTGTCCATTCTTATCCTGGTCGTCGGTTGCCTGATCTGGGAGCTGTCGATTCCTGCCCAGAAGGCGGTCGGAGAGCTGACCGAATACGAACGTCTGACGGGCGGCGGCCAACCCAAGGCCGGCGTCCCACCCCCCAGCCAGGTGCTGGTCAAGGCGTGGGAGCAGTTGTCGAATCCGTTCTACGATGCCGGTCCCAATGACAAGGGGATCGGAATCCAGATCGGCTATTCCATCTACCGCGTTCTGACGGGCTATTTCCTGGCCGCCATCATCGCGATCCCGCTGGGGTTCCTGATCGGCATGTCGTCCATCGCCTACAAGGCGCTGAACCCGTTCATCCAGGTGCTGCGCCCGATCTCTCCGCTGGCGTGGATGCCGCTTGCGCTGTTCATCATCCAGGACAGCGAAGCGTCGGCGATCTTCGTGATCTTCATCTGCTCGATCTGGCCGATGCTTATCAACACCGCATTCGGCGTCGCGGGCGTCCGGGAAGACTGGGTGAACGTGGCCCGCACGCATGAGCTTTCGCCGTTGAAAACGGCCTTTGGCGTCATCCTGCCAGCCGCCGCCCCGACGATCGTGACCGGCATGCGGATCTCGATCGGGATCGCGTGGCTTGTGATCGTCGCGGCCGAGATGCTCGTCGGTGGAACGGGCATCGGGTATTACGTGTGGAACGAGTGGAATAACCTCGATCTCACCTCGGTCATCTTCTCCATCCTCATGATCGGCATCGTCGGAATGCTGTTGGACTCGGCCTTTGGTCTTCTCCAGCGCGCCGTGGCCTACGCGGAATAGGAGCACCCATGCCAAAACCATTCCTCAGCGTCGAACGCCTGACCCAGCGCTTTCCCGACGGACAGGGTGGAACCCTGACGGTGTTCGAGAACGCCACCTTCGGTGTCGAGAAGGGCGAATTCGTCGTCATCCTGGGCCATTCGGGCTGCGGCAAGTCGACCATCATGAACATCCTCGCCGGGCTGGGGCAGCCCACGTCCGGCGTGGTGCTGATGGACGGGTACGAGGTGTCCGGCCCGTCGCTGGATCGCGGCGTGGTCTTTCAGAACTATTCCCTGCTGCCCTGGCTGTCGGCGTTGAAGAACGTGACCTTCGGCATCAAGCCGCGCTACCCCGATTGGTCGGCCGCCAAGGTCGAGGCGCACGCCCGAACCTTCCTTGCCATGGTCGGGCTGGAGGGTGACGTGGTCCACCGCAAGCCCAGCCAGCTGTCGGGCGGGATGCGACAGCGCGTCTCGATCGCGCGGGCTTTCGCCAACCATCCCAAGCTGCTGTTGCTGGACGAACCCTTCGGGGCGCTGGATGCTCTGACACGCGGCACGATTCAGGATGAACTTCTGAAGATTTGGGGCGGGACCGAGCAGACCGTGTTCATGATCACCCATGACATCGACGAGGCGATCCTGCTGGCCGACCGCATCCTGCTGATGACCAACGGCCCCTTCGCGCGCGTGGCAGAGTCGGTCGAGATCACGATCCCACGGCCCCGAACCCGGACCGAAATCGTCGATCATCCGAACTACTACGCGATCCGCAACCACCTGGTGCATTTCCTTGGCCATCGTTCGCAGAAAATGGCGGGCGAACGGGTCGGCGACGACAACCAGCGCCCCGAGCCGGTGCGAATCGAGAATTCGGTGCAGAAACCGATCCCCACGTCCGGACCGGCGCGGGACCTCAAGGCCGTCAATCAATGAGCATGGAATTTGCTACGAATGGCACGACGAGACCGGGCAATGGTTTCGCGCCCTCGGCAACGAGAACTGGATGTTCGCCCCCTCGGGCCACATGGCCGAACGCCACGCATCGATCAACGACGTCGCCATTTCCCCGCAAGACCGCCTGTTCCACTGGCCCCAGGGCCCCCGCCCTGCGGATCATCCGGGGCTTGGCACCCTCGGCCTGTAGCCATCGCCATATCAAAGGAGACCCGACATGAAAGATACGTTCGAAGTGCCCAGCCTGATGACCAAGGAAGACGTCACCGCAATGATTCTGTCGGCCAAGAAGAAGGCCGGCATGACGTGGGAAGGCATCGCCAAGAAGATCGGCATGTCCCCGGTCTGGACCCATTCGGCGGCGATGGGCATGAACGCTTTCCCGCCCGAGAAGGCCAAACTGATGGTTGAGACGATGGGCCTGCCCGCCGAGGCCGAAAACGTCCTAAGCGAAAGCCCGACAAAGATTTGGGAGCAGGCCGTTCCGACCGACCCCTGCATCTACCGCTTCTACGAGGTCGTAGGTGTCTACGGCCCGACGCTGAAGGCCCTGATCCACGAGAAGTTCGGCGACGGCATCATGTCCGCCATCGACTTCGACATGACCGTCAGCCGGGTCGAGCATCCCAAGGGGGACCGTGTGAAAGTCGAGATGTCCGGCAAGTACCTGGGCTTCAACAGCTGGTAACGCGGCAAACCCTGCCTTTGTGGAGATGGTGGCGTGCAGAGCGGACCGGATTTGTCTTCGGCGCTGCTCTGCCCCTCGGCCGAGAGGGGCGAGTTCGGCCCGGCTCTGGTCCATGTCGGAAGGGCTGGGTTCTCGACACACGAAACCGCCCCTTCAGAAGGTTAAGGAACCGGGCTGATACGCCCTGTTCGATCACAGTCGCTGGTCAGGAAGACTTGCCCTCGCATTCCTTGTACCTTCGCCAAACACCCGCAAGGGACTGCGGCGGATCGGCTAGGCACGTAGAGGACTGCGGATCGGCTTTCTCGGAACCCGCCGCAAACTGCCGATCCAACGTGAACTATTCGGCGAGTCAAAATTCATGCGCAATGACCGTTGACCCGCGCTCGTTTCGCGCTCCGGCGAAGGGGCGCAACATACGGCGCAGACCGCCGGAGCTGAAAAACGGTCACCTAATAGCGCATGGGACAATCAGAACTCGTCGACCTCCGAGCTGTATCGATTCCCCGCGAACTTCCGCTGCTGTAGGGTGATGCTCCCCGCCTATCGGAGCGCCCGATTAGCGCACGAAGGGGGGCAAGCAGGTCCGTCGCTACGCGCCCCGACCCTTACGGCGGAGGTGCCGGCGTCCATGACGGATGCCGATACCGGTGAGGTGCGTTCAAGTGTGCACGCCAACACGATGGTCCATCGATTGCCGACTTTCAGGCGAGCGCGTCGTTCAGTGTGACGAGGCGGCGGCGATCCTCGTCCCACAGCTTGAGACGTACGCAACGCAGGCTTTCGACCAGAGTCAACCGTTGTTCCGCCCCATCGAGATCGGGATGGTCCCGCAAGACAGAGGGAAGACGATAGAACGGGATCCGGCTGTTGAGATGGTGGATATGATGCAGTCCGATATTGGCCGTCAGCCAATGAAGCGGGGCCGGCAGATCGTAATGCGAGCTGCCATGAAGCGCCACTTCGTGCAGATCCCAGTCCGGCTCGCGTTCGTAAACCGTGTCTTCGAACTGATGCTGGACGTAGAACAGCCACACCCCCACCGTCGCCGCGAACAGGGTCGTTGGAAGAAACAGCAGAAGAACCGGCTCCAGCCCGCCGAAAGCGATGATGAGCCCCAAAGCGCCCGCCACAGCAACGTTCGTGCCCATCGCGCTTACCCAATAGCGGGCGCCGGCCCCCATCAGTCCCAGGGGCAAGCGGTTCTCGAACAGGAATACCCATGCCGGACCGAGGCCGAAAAGGACGATCGGATTCCGGTACAGCCGATAGCGCAGGCGCCCGAGCGGAGACTGCGCGCGATACTCAGCCGTCGTCATCGTGAAGACTTCGCCCATGCCGCGTCTGTCGAGATTGCCAGCAGCCCCATGGTGGGCCGCGTGGATCCGATGCCAGACATCATAGGGGGTTACCGTCAGCACGCCAAGCGCGCGTCCGACCCAGTCGCCCACCGTTTTCTTTCGAAACAGGGCACCGTGCCCGCAATCATGCTGGATGACGAAGATCCGCACGAGGAAAGCGCCGTTCAGGATCGCGATGCCCACGGCAAGCCAGGGACTGACGGAGAGCGCCCACCAGCCCAAGGCCCACAGCAGCAGGAACGGCCCCAGCGTCACCGCGATCTCGATCAGGCTGCGACGGTCGGAAGGCTCACGGTAGCGTGCCAGGATGGGAACCCAGCGCCGCGCTTCTGCGGCTTCATCGCTGGTATGTGCAGTGGTCATGGCGAGGGTCTCCGGCGGGGGCCCCAAGGCTGCGGGGCCCGAAGCGCTGTAAGTAAGGCAGGCTAGCTGACGCATAGACGGCCGTGCGAGGTTCGAGCCTTGGCGATCTCTATATCGTCTAACCGAAACAAAACGGCGACGTAGGGCGCGATGGGCAAAAATACGGTAACATTGCCGTGGATCAATTCGGGACGCCCTTCACGTCCGGCCGACGCATTACGCACGATGCCAGGTTATACAAGTCTTCTCTGCGGCTTCTGGTCCATGATGGCGGGATTGCTCTTCGAGTATATTCTGTGAGGACCTGAGGGAACAGGTGCCCGGATCGTCATCATATCCACGGGTATCAAACTTCGACGCCTCCCGGACAGACCACCTTCCACCGCGATGCTTTACTCCTTAATGGGGTCTGCAAAATGGGCAAGAGGGACTGGTATATCAATCTGACTGCGAACGCGGCATCGCAGGTGGCAATGCGTCGGTGAAAGCCGTCGTTTCGGTGCCAGACAAACAATGGGCCGAATGCGTCGGTATAAACGGTGCCGCACGCGATCAGGATAGTACACCGCCGCCGCATAAGAATGACAGGAACTCCGGTCCGAAAGGTCTTCCGAGCTCATGAGGCCTGTGGCCGGATGGACAGGCGGAAGGCCGAGAGGACTGTCCGCTCCGACTGCTCTCAGCGCGGCAATCCGACACGGTGGCTCCTTGCGGCGGACCCTGCGGCCTCAGATGGCATTGACCTTGGCGTATCCCAGTTCGAGGAGTCCCCGATGTCCTATAGCGCCTACTTTTCCACCACCGCCCTTGTCGCGGTTCTCACGATCCCCGGCCTTGGCCTTGCGCAGGAGGAAGCGGAGGGGCAGACCAGTCCGGCCCCCAGCGATGCAGACATCGTCACCTCGGACAGCGACACCTCCGGAGAGGTGATAAGCGCCATATCCGCGACGCCCGAACAGGATCAGGCCGTGGGGCAGAGCTTCCGTGTCGACCTCGCCGACCTGCCCGAACCCTATCAGGGTCCACCGGTCGCCAACGCGCCCTTGCGCGCCACCGAAGTCCCCAACGAGCTTGCCCTGCCCGAAGGCTTTTCGGCGACCCTGTTCGCCAGCGGCCTCGAAGGGCCGCGCCAAGGGCACGTCCTTCCCAATGGCGACCTCCTCGTCTCGATGCAGCAGGGTGGATACATCGCGTTGCTGCGCGACACGAACGACGATGGCGAGGCGGACATCATCTCGCGCGCTTTCGAGCCGTTTACCGCGCCCTACGGCATCACCCATCGCGAATGGACCGGTGAGGGGGATTTCGACTACGAGATCCTGATCGCCGACCTCGAAGGCATCTGGTCGCAGCCCTATAAGACGCCCAACATCCGAAATGTCGGCGCCCGCGAGCAGACCGTGGATGAAACCCCCGTCGAGAATCGCAAGCCGCTGTTCGACTTCTCGGGCCAGGATTTGCTGACCGAAAGCGGCGTGTTCGGCGAGATGACCGGCCACGTGAACCGCGATATCGAGATCGGGCCGGACGGGCGCCTTTATGTCGGCGTGGGCTCGCTGGGCAACATCTCGGTCGAGCCAGAGCCCAAGGCCACGATCCAGAGCTTCGCCGCCGACGGCTCGGACCAGCGGACGCTGGTGACGGGGGTGCGCAATCCCGCAGGCCTTGATGTGCACCCCAAAACGGGCGACGTTTTCGCCGTGGTGCAGGAGCGTGATGGCGCCGGCGACAACCTTGTTCCCGACTACCTGATCCGCGTTGACGAAGGGGAGTTCTTCGGCTGGCCCTATAGCTACATGGGCGACAACCCGCAGCCCGGTTTTGCGCAGCTTGAACCCGACCTCGTCGACAGCGCCGAAGTGCCGGACCTGATCTTCAACCCGCACTCGGCGTCTATGGATCTGGCGTTCTACGAGGGGGATATGTTCCCCGAGCGCTTCCGTGACGGCGCGTTCGTGGCCCTGAAGGGATCCTGGAACCGCACCCAGCCGACGGGCTACAAGGTCGTGTTCGTGCCCTTCTCGGACGGGATGCCCGAGGGCACCTACGAGAATTTCCTGACCGGGTTCTGGTCGCGTGGCACGGATCGGGCCGAAGTCTGGGGCCGTCCTGCAGACGTGACCGTAGCTCCCGACGGTGCGCTGTATGTCGTGGACGACACCGGTGGCACGATCTGGCGCGTCGCATATGACGACGCGGACGGTCCTGCGGTGGACACCGACTTGGACGATGCCGAAACGTCCGACTGACGCTTGACCGGGCCGGGCTTGCCTCCCGGCCTGAACCCGCTACCGGAAGCCTTGATGGACGGATGACAGCGCTTTGACTTTCGCGGGCCGGGCAGGCACTCGGGGAACCGACCCCGCCCGGGCGTCTGCTTGCATGCGGACGGCCCGGGTCCCCATCGCTGCCATGATCGGACCCCCCTGATGACCGTCACACATCTTGTCACCCATTCCGGAGGCTTTCACGCCGACGAGCTTCTGTCCTCGGTCATTCTGACGACGCTTTTTCCCCAGGCGGACCTTGTCCGATCGCGCGACCCCGACTGGACGACGCCCGCAGAGGGGCGGATCGTCTATGACGTCGGCCGCGCGTATGACGCCGTCGCGGGGCTCTTCGATCACCACCAGCGGCCGAACCCCCTGCGCGAGGGTGGCGATCCCTACAGTTCCTTCGGGCTGATCTGGGCGCATTACGGCCATGCCTACCTGCGCGCCCGCGGCGTGCCGGACGACCACCTCGAAGAGGTGCACCATCGGTTCGACGTGGATTTCGTCCTGCCTGTCGATCTGATCGACAATGGCGCGATCGAGCCTTCGGTGGCGGGGCCGATGGCCGGCCTTACGCTTCCGGTGCTTCTGGAATCCCTGAAACCCGCCTTCGACGATCGAAGCCCGCAAGCCGATGACCGGGCGTTCGCCGCTGCAATCCCCATCGCCAAGGCTTTCGTCGAGGCGACGATTGCCCGCAAGGCGGCCAAGTGCCGGGCGGAAGCGCTCGTCGCCCACGCCATCTCCGAAGCCGGCCCGTCGCGCGTGCTGGAACTGCCGTCGGGAATGCCGTTTCGCGCCGCAATCGAGAACGCCGGGGCGGACCACCTTCTGTTCGTCGTGCATCCGCGCGATACGGACTGGGCGCTGACGACGATCCGCAAGGGCGACGACACGTTCGAAGCCCGCGCGGATCTTCCCGAATCCTGGGCCGGTCTGACGGACAGCGCGCTTGAAGAAGCGACAGGCGTTCCGGGGGCAAAATTCTGCCACAACGCCCGCTTTCTTGCGATTGCCGATACGCGCGACGCCATTCTTCAACTGGCCGACCTGGCCGTATCCGACGGTGCTGGGGTGGGTGATACGGCCTGAACGGCCAGCATTCCGTCACGAAACCTTCGCAGTTGGACCTCTTGCGCGAAGGTCCGAGTTCGGGGCTTCCTAGGGTGTAGAGCGACACACATTGCGAGAGTCCCGACATGCCCTTCCACCTAAGCCGCCGTTCGTTCCTGGCCAGCACGGCCGGGTTCATCGCGCTTCATCCCTTTTCCGCCCGCGCACAGGCCGGACAGGCCCATCTGCGCCTGATGGAAACGACGGACCTGCACGTCCACGTCTATCCCTATGACTATTACGCCGATCAGCAGATCGACACGGTCGGCCTTGCCCGCACCGCTGCCCTGATCGAGGACGTGCGCGCCGAATCGACGAACGCGCTGCTTCTGGACAACGGCGACTTCCTGCAGGGCAACCCGATGGGCGACTACATCGCCTATGAGCGCGGGATGCCCGAAGGCGCCCTGCATCCGGTGATCGAGGCGATGAACACGCTGGGCTTCGACGCCTCGACCCTCGGCAACCACGAATTCAACTACGGACTGCCGTTCCTGATGAACTCGGTCGCCGGGGCGGATTTCCCGATCATCTCGGCCAACGTGGTCAAGTCCATGGGGGGGCGTGCGACCGAAGATCAGACGCTCGTGCCGCCTTACGTGATCCTCGACCGGACGCTCACCGACGGCGCGGGCGAAGCGCATCCCATCCGCATCGGACTGATCGGCTTCGTGCCGCCGCAGATCATGAACTGGGATCGCCAGCACCTGGAAGGCAACGTCCAGACCCGCGATATCGTCGAGGCCGCGCGCGCCTACGTGCCGCAGATGAAAGAGGAAGGCGCCGACATCATTGTCGCCCTCAGCCATTCGGGCATCGGCCCGGCGGACTGGACGGAAGGCATGGAGAACGCGAGCGTGCCGCTGGCCGGGGTCGACGGGATCGACGCCGTGCTGACCGGCCACCACCACCGCGTGTTCCCCGGCCCCGACTATGAAGGCAGCCCTGGGGTCGATGCGACGGCTGGCACCATCATGGGCAAGCCCGCGACGATGGGCGGTTTCTGGGGCAGCCACATGGGCCTCGTCGATCTGCTTCTGGCGCGCGAGGGCGGGGAATGGCGGATCGTCAGCCACGAAAGCGAAGCGCGTCCGATCTACATTCGCGGGGAAGATCGTTCGATCACGCCAACGGTCGAGTCCGTGGACGCGGTTCTGGAATCGGTCGAGGAAGAGCATGAGGCGACGCTGGCCTATGTCCGCCGCGCCGTGGGTAAGACCGACGCGCCGCTTCACAGCTACTTCGCGCTGGTGGCGGACGATCCGTCCGTACAGATCGTCTCGAACGCGCAGAGCTGGTACATCGAACAGATGATGCAGGGGACCAATCATGAAGGTCTGCCGATCCTCTCGGCCGCGGCGCCCTTCAAGGCGGGCGGTCGCGGCGGCGCGGATTACTACACGGATGTCGAAGCCGGCGACATTGCGATCAAGAACGTGGCCGACCTGTACCTGTACCCCAACACGGTGCGCGCGGTCCGGATCACCGGCGCCGACGTCAAGGACTGGCTGGAGCGCAGCGCGGGGATGTTCAACCAGATCACGCCCGGCGAAGAGGATCAGGAGCTTCTAAACCCCGACTTCCCGTCCTACAATTTCGACGTGATCGACGGCGTGACCTACCAGTTCGACCTGAGCGAGCCGTCGAAATACGATGCCGAGGGCAACGTCGCCAACCCCGATGCGAACCGGGTGAAGAACCTGACCTTCGACGGCGCCCCCATCGACCCCGATCAGGAATTCATCGTCGCCACCAATAACTATCGCGCGGGCGGCGGCGGCAATTTCCCCGGTGCCACGCCCCAGAACACAATCTTCGAGGCACCCGACACCAACCGCGACGTGATCGTGAGGTATATCGTCGAACAGGGCACGGTCAGCCCACGTGCGGATGCCAACTGGACCTTCGCGCCGCTGGAAGGGACCACGGTTCTGTTCGACACCGGCCCGCTTGGCACGCGCTATGCCGACCAGGTGCAGGGCGTCGACATCGAGCCGATGGGCGAAGCGCAGGAAGGGTTCTACCGTTATCGCATCGCGCTTTGAAACGTGACCGCCCCGCGGCCTTCGGGCGCGCGGGGCGGTCGCCTTAGCTCTCGGTCCGGCCCAGAGTCACGATCCCTTGCACGGCGGCGACATATCCCTCCAGTCCAAGCCCGGCGATCACGCCGTCGGCGCGCAGGCTGACATAGGAGGTGTGGCGGAAACTCTCGCGCTTGTGGATGTTCGACAGGTGGACCTCGATCACCGGCCCCTCGAACGCGTTCAGCGCGTCGAGGATCGCAATCGACGTATGCGTCAACGCGCCGGGATTGATGACGATACCGGCGGCCGACTCGCGGGCCTCGTGGATCCAGTCGATGATCTGCCCCTCCCAGTTGGACTGGAGGAAGCGCAGATCGTGGCCCTCTGGCAGCACACCGCGGCACAGCGCCTCGGCATCCTTCAGCGTCCGGTACCCGTATATCTCGGGCTGTCGCCGCCCCAGCAGGTTCAGATTCGGGCCGTTCAGGACATAGATGGTGCGCATGGGCTTCCCTGTCGTGACTGGATCGGGCGCGTTCTACATCCGGTCGGCCAGATTGGCGAGGATCCACAGGGTCCCGAACGCCATGATCCCCAGAAGCAGCAGCGTGAATAGCAGAAGTTGCAAGTCTTCGCGCTTCTGCCGCGTCAGGTCGATATGCAGGAAGATCCGCAGATGAACGACGATCTGCGCCAGCGCTAGGACGATGATCGCGGGGATCACCCAGCCGCGGGGCAGGACGTCGAGGATTACGATCCCGAAGGACGCGGCCGTCAGCACGATCGAAAGGATCAGACCCAGCGTGTATTGACGACGCTCGGCCCGTTCTTCGTCTGAAATGTCCCTCATGCGACCCCCGCCAGGTAAACCATGGAAAAGATGCCGACCCACACGATGTCGAGGAAGTGCCAGTAAAGGCCCATCCGTGTCACGCGGCTCTTGATCTGGTCGGTCAGGCCGAACAGCAGGATTTGCAGGGTCATCCCGCCCATCCACAAAAGCCCGCCCGCCACGTGCAGCCCGTGCAGGCACACAAGCGCCCACAGCGCACTGAGATAGCCCGAGCGCTGCGGCACCGCGCCAATCTCGACCAGGTGCAGAAGGTCGATCAGCTCGAAGATCAGGAAGCCCAGCGCCGAAGTCGCCGCAAGGGCAAGAAAGCCCAGCATGTGCAGGCGCCCGCCGTGATACTTCATCGACAGGCTGGCCCAGCTGAACGCGAAGGACGAGCCCAGCAACAGCGCCGTCTGGATCGCGATGGATCGCAGGTCGGTCACCTCCTCGGGGCCAGGACCGCCTGCGGTCGCGCCCGTCATCGTGCCGAACACTGCGAAGACCAGCCCGAACGTGACCAGATCGCTCATCAGGAAGGTCCAGAAGCCGAAGATCGTGACCTCGGCCGCCTTCTCGCCCCCATCGTACCCAAGGTTCATCCCCGGGTGCGGATTGGTCCCCTGTTCGCTCATGACGCTATCACGATGTCGGTCTTGGCATAGCCGCGATTGGCGGGCGTATCCTCGTCATCGCGAGTGATTGGCTCGCTCAGCTCGACGGCCTCGATCCAGGCTTGGTGCGCCGTCCGCACCGTCGAGGCTGGGATGATCTCGCCCCGATGCTCGCGGAACGAGTCCGCGGCGAACCATAGGAACAGCACGACGAATGACAGGATCGCCAGCCACCAGATCCACCATGTCAGGGCAAAGCCCAACGCGGTCGTCGTAACCAGCACCACGATGCCCGCCCATGTGTTCGAGGGCATGTGGATATCAACGTACTCCTCGGGCAGGACGTATGGCTTCCCCTCCGACTTCTCTCGAACGAACGCATCGCGGGACGAGATGTGGGGGATCACCGCGAAGTTCCAGTGCGGCGGTGGGGACGGCGTGGCCCATTCCAAAGTCCGACCGTCCCATGGATCGCCCAGCGGCACGGCCAGTTCGTCCCGCTTGCGGATCGAGATCCACAAGGTCGCGATCAGCCCGACGAAGGCCGAAAGCAGGACGAACGCGCCCAGCATCGTCACGATCATGTAGGGGATGAACGCCGGGTCGTCATAGGCCGCTGACCTGCGCGGATAGCCCAGAAGCCCCACGACATAAAGCGGCAGGAACGTCATGCAGAACCCGACGATCCAGAGGCAGGCGGTGATCTTGCCCGCCGTCTCGTGCAGGCGGAACCCGAACGCCTTGGGGAACCAGATGTGGATCCCCGCGAAGATGCCGAAGATCAGGCCGGGCAGCAGCACGTTGTGGAAGTGCGCGACGATGAACTGGGTGTTGTGGACTTGCCAGTTGATCGCAGGGTTCGCCAGGATGATGCCCGAAAACCCGCCTATGGTGAACAGGATGAAGAAGCCCACCATATAGACCATGGGCGTCGTGAACCGGATCCGCCCGCCCCACAGCGTGGCCATCCAGACATAGACCTTCACCCCCGTGGGAATAGCGATCACGGCGGTGGCGATCCCGAAGGCCGCGTTGATGCTTGGCGATTGCCCCATGGTGAAGAAGTGGTGCAGCCAGACGCAGAAGCTGACGACCGCGATGGACATCGTCGCGATCACCAGGGACGTGTATCCGTAAAGCGGCTTGGCGGCGAAGGTCGTCGTCAATTCGGAAAAGATGCCGTAGGCGGGCAGGATCAGGATGTAGACCTCCGGGTGGCCGAACATCCAGAACAGGTTGGCATAATTCATCATGTTGCCGCCCAGATCGTTCGTGAAGAAGTGGAAGTCCAGATACCGATCCAGCGCCTGCATCAGCCCCGCGATCGTCAGCGGCGGCAGCGCGAAGACCAGCAGGATCGATGTGCACAGCGCCGTCCAGGTGAAGACGGGCATGCGCAGATATTTCATGCCCGGCGCGCGCATCTTGTAGATCGTCACCGCGAAGTTCAGGCCCGAGAACATCGACCCGAAGCCCGAGATCACGATGGCCCAGACCCAGTAATCCGGCCCCGGACCGGGATCGAAGTCCGCGCCGGTGAAGGGCGGATAGGCGGTCCATCCGCCGGTCTCGAACTTGCCGATGACCAAGCTGATCATCAGCAGCGCGGCCCCGGTCGCGGTCAGGGCCAGGCTGATGAGGTTCAGCACCGGGAACGCCATGTCGCGCGCGCCGATCTGCAACGGGATGAGGTAATTCATGAAGCCCGTGATGAACGGCATCGCCACGAAGAAGATCATGATGGTGCCGTGGGTCGAGAACAGCTCGGCCCAATGCTCCGCCGACAGCACGCCGCCCTGGTAGGCGGTCGCCTGATGGGTGCGCATCGCGACGCCTTCGAAGATGCCGCGGGCCATCATCACGAAGCCCAAAACGATATACATGATGCCGATCTTCTTGTGATCGACACTGGTCAGCCATTCCTTGAACAGCCATGTCCAACGGCGGGTGACGGTCAACAGGACCACGACGGCGATCGCCGCGATCACCGCGGCCAGCGCCGCGCCCGCACCGACGAGGGTGTTGATCGACTGGCTGTGCAGAAGCTCCAGCGGCTTCAGGTCGTCCCAGGTCAGGCGGCCGAAGAGGGCATCAAACATCGGTCAGGGCTCCGGCAGGTCGACCTGGGCCAGACGCGTGGCGCCCGGTCCGCAGAAGGCGTCGGGGAAGATTTCGGCGAGGGTAGGGGGGATCCCCTGCCCGGGGTCGTAACTGGGCGAGCCGGGCTGTGCCGCCGCGGGAACCGGAGTGCCGGACCGATAGCGGCCGACGATCCTGTCGAACAGTGCTGGGTCGTCCAGGCGGAAAAGGAGCGGGCCGTCTCCGTCGCGCCCCAGATCGGCGCGGGCCTTCGCGACATCGCCGCTTTGCGCCAGGATGGCATAGCTTTGCGCATTGAGGGTCGGGGCAGCGCGCGCGGCCTCTAGCCATGCGCCATATGCCGTCGGGTCGACCGCTTCGACGGGCGCGCGCTGGGCCGGGAAACCTGTGCCGTTGTACTGCGTATTCTCGGCCAAGGTGGTGCCCGTTCGCGTCGCGATCAAATTCAGCTGCGTGACCATGCCGGCCATGGCATAGATTTGCCCGGCCAGCCCCGAGGCCATGAAGCTTTGCATTACGGTATCCGTGGTCAGCCGCATCGCAACGGGCCGGCCCGTTGGGATCACCATCTCGCCAACGCTGGCGATACCTTCCTCGGGATAGAGGAACAGCCACTTCCAATCGAGGCCGACGGTTTCGATCCGGATGGGTGCGCCGATCTCGCCGATGTCCAGGCCGTCGGCCATTTCGGCGTCGATGGTGCGATACGGGTCGATCCGGTAGACAGCCTGAGTCAGCCAGACCGACAGGGCGATCACGATCAGCGTAGGCACACCCCACATCAGCACCTCGAGTTTCGTGTCGAAGTGCCAATCCGGCCGGTATGTCGCGTTCTTGTTCGATCGCCTGTAGCGCCATACGATAAGGGGCGCGCCGATCAGCACCGGCAGGATCGCGATCGCGATGATCGCGCTGGCCCAGATCAACTCGGTCCGTTGGAATTCGGCGATCGGCCCCAGGGGGCGCAGGAACCCAGATGGTTCCGCGAACGCAGGCAAAGCCAGAATTGGCGACATCGCCGCGCCGATTGCGATGATGATTTTGCGCTTCATGCCTGCATCGGCTCGGGGCCCCCGGAAACGGTGAAACTCACTCTCCGGCGGGGGATGTATGCCGATGCCCGGGTCTGTCGACCGACAGATTGGACCGAACGTCGTTTAAGCCCGCATTATTCACCGGAACGGCTCCCCGGTGGGCTTGAGGCAAGGTGAGGCCGTTCCTGCCGGCCTCTGGGCGAGCGTTTGCTGCGAGTGTCAGCCGCGCTTCGCGCATGAGTTGATAGAGCTGCT
>NZ_ONZF01000004.1 GCF_900302445.1 Palleronia abyssalis
CGGTCATGTTCGCTCGGACAACGGCCCGGAGTTCATCGCCAAAGCTGTTCGGGACTGGATCAATGCCATGGGAGCGAAGACAGCATTCATCGAGCCCGGCAGTCCTTGGGAGAACGGCTACTGTGAGAGCTTCAACTCGAAGCTCCGCGACGAGCTGCTGAACGGCGAGATCTTCTATAGCCTCGCCGAAGCCAAGATCATTATCGAGAGCTGGCGCAGGCATTACAACACGAAGCGACCGCACTCATCCTTGGGCTACCGGCCCCCAGCACCCGAGGTGGTGCAGTGGCCGGCTCCGCAATCCGGAGCCGCTTCGCCGGCCACTCCGGCCGTAGCGCCGAGTCCCGTCATGCACTAAGACTGAAACCGGACCTCCCGATTGGGGCAGGCCAGCCCCAACCTGCAGGTCGCACCAAGCGCTGGGGCGCCTGGTGCCAATCCGAAGTTCCTATCGGCTTGGATCTGAAAAAGCCGACCTTTACTGCGCGGGTCGCGATCGGCTGTGGGGCGGAAGGGTGTTTATTCCTCGCAACCCCGAATTGGGCCGTAAAAAGAAGTGAACCTTGCGCCTGCCGACACTTTATCCCTAACGATAGATGTAGATCGTGCGCGATCCTTAACGTGCTTCCATCGGGTTAACAAATCTTTATTAAACTCTTCTCTTAAACCGGCGAGCCCAAAAAAATTAAACTCCTTGTGCAAGTTTATGCGCATATCCATGCGCCGCCCTCGCTCAGCCGTTCGGGTAAGATAGTCCCAAAATATACTTTCATTTATCGGATTCTTGTCAAATCTGAGTGGGCATATTGGGACTGTTCCCTCTGGAAGGTCGACGGACCTTTGCTCCCTGAGCATTTCTGACAAATAAATTCCATGAATCCTCGCAGAAACCGAGTCCGCCCACTTACGTGTTAATCTCCAGTACTCGTCGGAGAGATCCTTTTGGCCGTCAGCCTCCAGTGCTTCAGCAATTGCAAAATTAATAATTGAATATCGAAGTATGGGGTGCGGGTGAAACTCTGCGCTCGCGATATCTAAAGACCTACTCCTTATGTCAAATAACGAAACCAGAAGTGCAATTGTGATAATTGATTCGCTCAAGGCCGCGCTAGGGGGTAGACCATGCTTCTTAAAAAGTTGCGTCTTTGCTATGACACTCGGCGCAAAGTACATTGCCGCAAATTGATCAGCCGCGACCTCATACCCCTGCCTAAAGTCGAATTCTGAATATCCCAGTGTGTCGCTCGTCATCTCACTGTCATTAGATCTGCAATATTCAAAATATTCGAGATGGCCAAGGCTTACATGGCCAAGTTCGTGGTGAAGAAGAAAATTTACAAAGTCAAACACCGATTGGATCAAGGTAAAATCCGCCGGATGATTGCAGTATTCCATGGCAAGACTCTGGGCCGTCTCTTGGCAAAATGCCTCATTCGGATCAAAAACTAGCTTGAGCCTGGTTGGAATGTGAAATTCGATTTGCCGCCTGTCAGTGTAAGATTGAACATGATCGACTGGATCAATCTTAGTAGAGAATCTAAAAAGACTAGACAGCAAGATAAAGCGATCAAGAAGTCCAAGCGGGAAGTAGATCTTGTAGTTATTGGGCGCAAGCCTTCGAACGCTTACCTGAATTCCATGGCTTTCGAACGGGCGCAAAGCGATGGTCGCGCTGTGTCGAGCAGCGAGTGAATCGATATTGGAGCGGAGATGCGAGGTGATTTCTGAAAATAGTTGAGCCGTCGAAAGCATATTAAACTTCACCGAGGAACTTTGCCTTCACAAATCTTGCGCAGTCCAAATTTAATAATAAGGGCAGTAACAACGAAAACTGGGGGACCGCCTAATGCCGACAGTGCAACATCTAAGACAGCAAGAATTACATCGCGCGACACAATTTCTTCGTTCGACTTAATGAACTCCCTAACTTCATCGCGGCTGCATAATTGTCCACGAAGTTCGACGATGTGATCCGCAAGAATAGTGCGGCCGAGCGCCTTTCCTGTTTCTTCATTGCCTTCACTGGCTCCAAAAGCAACAAGCCCGTCACTATTGGCGAGCTTCAGATAAAGATTATCAGCGTCCAGTCGGAGTAAATTCTCAATTTGACGTATAGATTCTTTCAATGTTGCGATATCCTCTTGACATTGACATTGACATTGACATTGACATTGACATTGATGATCGCGCGGAATAAGAACGGAAAAGTCGAAATATTTGCAAGACGCGTTCGGCCTCCAAGGCTGCTAAGTTCATCCTTGACTAGAATGACCTGAAGATCCATCAAATAGTTTGAGAGCGACAAGGTCTTTGCATGACTGCCTTCTAAGTGTATCTCGAGATACGTCTGCACGCCCCTTTTGGTTGCAGAATTTTTAGGGATACCCCGCGGTCATCGATATGACAGCCTCGCGCAATCCGGGCTCATGACCACCTTTCCACGCTGCACAAATCCGTGGCTCGCCAAGATTTGCCAACGCCCGGTTCCTACGCTTTGCCGTCACGCAAAGAGCCGCATGCTGCGTTTGCAGCGGACTACCGGAAGGTCCGCTCAGCGGTCTCTGGCCGTCGGAAAATGCTGCGCGACGCAAGAACGACCGCTACGGTGAAGCTGCGCCGCGGCGTGGTCACCCAATCCCAAGGTCGGCAATGGTGTAGGTTTTCCGATGCGGGTCGCGGCGGAATGCTGCTGGCTCACGCGACCACGACCTGCGTTAGAAAACCTTCACCACAGCTGACCTTCGGCGCTCGAATCGACCGGGTCCGCTCAAGGCCCACGGACGAAGCCGCTCCGCGGCATTGGCGCTTTTGGCTTATGGCGTGAGCCGCCTGTAACGTTGAGCATTTTGTGATGCGGCCGACCTGGCTGACGATTGGGACCTTCTCAATCATCAGACAGGAGGTTCCCATGACGGAGGAGAGAGTAACACCGCTGCGCCAGCGGATGATCGAAGACATGCGCATCCGCGGAATGGTCGACAAAGCGCAGAAGTCCCATCTTCGGGCGATCAAGGATTTTGCGGCCTTCCTTGGACGACCGCCCGACGCGGCGACGCCGGATGATCTGCGCGCCTACCAGCTCCACATGACGGACACCGGGGTCACGCCATCGACGTTCAACGTGCGGATCGTGGCACTGCGGTTCTTCTTCGGCATGACCTGCGGGCGGGAGGAGATGAAGCGTTACATGCAATTCCGCACCGAACCGCGGAAACTGCCGGTCGTGTTCAGCGTCGAGGAGGTGTCCGACATCTTGATGGCGGCGCCGGGGCCCGGGCTCAAGTATCGTGCCGCGCTCAGCATCTCCTACGGCGCGGGGCTCCGGGCGGCCGAGGTCTGCAACCTCAAGATCGGCGGCATCGACAGCGACCGGATGCTGATCCACGTCGAGCAGGGCAAGGGCCAGAAGGACCGCAAGGTCATGCTGTCGCCCGGATTGCTGGAGCTGTTGCGCGCCTGGTGGCGCGAGGCCCGGCCGGAGGGTTGGCTGTTCCCCGCTGCCCGGCAGGCGAATGCACGCATTCGCTGAGAGGGGGCAAGCCGAAGATCAACCCGATCTCACCGCGCCAACTGAACCGCGTTTTCACCTCGGCCAAACACATGGCCGGGGTCAAGAAGCCCGCCACCTTGCACACGCTGCGCCACAGCTTCGCGACGCACCTGTTGGAGGCCAACATGGACGTGCGGGTGATCCAGGTGCTCCTCGGCCACGGCCCGAGCTGACGACCACCGCGCGATACACCCATGTGGCCACTCACTGCCCGGCAGTGCATTGCGCAGCAATGTCACGAGAGGAGAGACGATCCGCGACACGGTCAGCCCCTACGAGATGCTGGCCAGGTTGCAGGATCAGACGGTGAAGCGAAGTCTGGAGTGACCGGGCGCCGGGGTGGCCCGGCCAAAGCTGGAGATTGCTGACATCTTCCGTGCCCATGGTCCTGCGTGGCGACAGGCCAATGCCGGGCGTATCAGCCTGTCCCAGCTCAAGGTGATGTCAGCGATCGAGGCCTGCCGGACCGAGGCGCTCGGCGGGCATGTTGCCGGCTGTGCCAAGTGCGGCCATCACCATATTGCCTACAATTCCTGCAAGAACCGCCACTGCCCGAAATGTCAGGGACCGGCGGCGCGCGACTGGATGGCGGCGGGCCGAAGACCTGCTGCCCGTGGAATACTTCCACGTCGTTTTCACCCTTCCGGCGGAGATCGCGCGGATCGCGTTCTGGAACAAGAAGGCGGTCTACGGGCTGCTGTTCAAGGCATCGGCGCAAACGGTGATAACCATCGCGGCCGATCCCAAGCGCATGGGCGCGCGCGTGGGCATGACCAGCGTGCTGCACATCTGGGGATCGGCGCTGACGCACCACCCGCACATCCACATGATCGTTCCGGGTGGCGGCCTGTCGCCCGACGGCACTAGGTGGGTTGCCTGCAAGCCGGGGTTCTTCCTGCATGTGCGGGTTCTATCGCGGCTGTTTCGACGCCTGTTTCTGGACGGGCTGAGGGATCTGCACCGCGCCGGTCAGCTGGCCTTCTTCGGCGATCTGGCCGAGTTGGCCGATGCTGACACCTTCACCGCCTAGCTCGCCCCCTTCCGCAAAACCGAATGGGTGGTCTATGCCAAGCCGCCCTTCGGAGGACCCGACACCGTGCTGGCCTACCTGAGCCGCTATACCCACCGGGTGGCGATCTCGAACGCCCGCCTGATCAGCGCCGATGCCCAGACCGTCGCCTTCCGCTGGAAGGATTACCGCGTAAAATCCGGGGACCGGCAAAAGGTCATGCGACTGGCCACGCCCGAGTTCATCCGCCGCTTCCTGATCCACGTCCTGCCCGACAACTTCCACCGCATCCGGCATTACGGTCTGCTGGCCAGCTCGGCCCGCAAGGCCAACATCAGAAAGGCCCGCGCCTTGCTCTGCGTCCAACAGCCTGAACAGGTCGCCGTGCCGGAACCACAGGCCGAGGCTCCGCTCACCCTGCGCGAGCCATGCCCCTGCTGCGGCGGGCCCATGCGCATCATTGAGATCTTCAGGCGAGGACAGAAACCAATGTCGCGCGCACCTCCGAGGGAGCAGGCAGCATGACACACCCCCTATCGTCCGCCACAGAACAGCAACGGCTGTGCCTCGCAGATCCGGCCAAGCCCGCGTGCGCTTATCGTTCCGCGGCACGACACACGGCGGCAATCACGGCGCAACCAGCAGCTTTGTCGGGATCACCGAACGAGTTTGCCCCCGTCTCAGGCGCCATGCGAACCTTCAGCCGCACCCCTGAAGCAGTCGCTGCCTCGCCCGTCCGCGTACTTTCCCCATAGATTGCGCCAAGACCCCCGCGGCTTCCTCCTTGGGAGGTTTTCCAACACGGGTCGTGGTCCCGCCAGTGCGCAACGTTTCGCCGCGATCCGCATCAGAAAACCTTCACCGAAGCCGAAATTCGTCATCAGCTTAATGTGCTGCATCGCGGCCACTGAAAGCTGCCGTTCGCCGCATTTGCGAACCGCGGTAACGGTCGGAGGTCAGCTATGCGCACTAAGAGGCAATTAAGTCTGCCTGCCGGACGTCACCCCGGGCTTATGTCCGTATGCCCCAAGGCTTGCGACAATTTCGGTCAACAGCGGTTTACGACAGTCCCGACGGCCGACTCTTGACGCAGTGCATCGTTGCCTCTGCATGCACCTTCCGCGCTTGGGTCACCGAGGTTGCACTCGCTCGGATTGGATTTGATCCTGGACGTCCTGGGAAAGGCCAGACCAGACGAGGTCGACCAACTGAGCGCCATCCGGAACATCCTCGGCCCCCCAGTCGAACGTAATTCGAGGGGGACCATAAGAGAGCCTATGGCCGTCTATGCTGTATGATGCCGCATCCATCGGGGCATAATCTCCAGGTTCAGGTGGGAGTTCGTTTCCGTCGAGGTCCACGACAGTGATCCCGCCCTCTGAATTGCCCGACTGCGTCACGATGACGACGGCCGAGCCTTCGCGGGTCCAGTATACGGGACGTCCACCGGGAATGGTCAGGATCTCGCCACCGCCTTCGTCGAAAAGAACGCTGGATTCGCCGGTCAGGATAAAGGCTTCACCATGCGGCGATGGCCATATCGACTGTCCGGCGACCGCGCCGGTTCCTGGCGGCAAGGCAAACCGATCGATGAAAGACCCGTTCTTGTAGATCAGGATTTCCGTCGGGGAAATGTCTGGTCTTCCGGGTACTCCTCCCGAGATATCCGGTCGGGCAGGTATCCCACCGGGCACTTCAGGCCTTCCGGGTATCTCTCCAGGCATGCCCGGTTGTCCGGGCACACCACCGGACATCATAAGCTTCATCCCGGAAATGAAGAGCCGTCCGTCGCCGCCCCATCCCATCGGATTGGGACTTACAAGATCCGCGGGAACCGGCACCTCTTCGACCATTTCGCCAGTATCCGCTGCGAACAGCATGATGCGGCCATCATTACCGGCGGCAACCAATCGCCCGTCAGGAGAAAAGCCACCGCTAAATACGGAATCTCTTTGAAACTCATCGTAAACAAGATCGGGGATCATCAAATCCCTGACGAGCGTGCCGTCGCTCGACCGGAAAATAGAGACCCTGTCGCGGGTTTCGGGAAGCAGGATGAACTGCGATCCGTCCGGGGAGAAAAAGACCGTCGACAGCGTGTTGAAGTTGGTGGCGGGAAGGTCAGCATGGGTGATCGCTACGACGATCTCGCCGAGTTCAACGTCGACCAGATGTGCTGAAAACGACTGCTGATCGGGCCGAGGTTGCATCACGACGCCGCGCGATCCTGTGCGATTGACGACGTAGATGGCCTGCTGTCGATCTTCGAGGATGGCGGGGCGAGCCGCGTAGGACCTCCGCAGCATCCTGTGCGCCTCATCGAACCGTTCGAGATCGCTCGCTGATGGGTTGGCCGGTATCCCTTTCAGCGAGGCGATGATCGCCTCCTGTTTCTGCCCGGCCGCCAAGTGACGCGCGGCAATCCGCGCGAAGTCTCGGGATGCATCGTCAGCCGACAGATTGAGAGCCGTATTGACCGCCGATATTCCTGCTCCTTGTGCCGCATCCGGAACGATGGAAACGGCCAAATCAAACAGGTCCATACCAGTCGGGACGCCCTTGCCGCGATAGCGAGGTCCGCTGTTCTCTCCCAAAGAAGAGACCCCCAGAAGATCGCCCTCCGTGGAGAAGACCATCGCACCGAAGGGACCATAATCCTGCGCTATCGGGTCGATCAGATGACCGTCCAGGTCACGTACAACAAGCTGGAGATCCTCAGCGTTCGCGGCATATAAGTTCGCCGGCCATACGATGGCCTCTCCACCACGCGTCAAGAAGGCCGGCATAGGAGAGCCCGGCATCACGGACCTTAGGCCTGTCTCTTTGGAGGCTACAATAGCACCGGAATCCCCGGAGAGCACGAAATCGTCGCGTCCGGGATCTCGTGCGAAAGAGTAGGTCTCAACATCAAAATCGTCCAACACTGTTTTTTCGATGCCTGGTCCGATTTCGACGAGACGGCCTACCTTGTCCGAGAGCGACAAGAGAAGATTTCCGATCGCGGGTCCGCCAATGGTGAGGTTTTCCTCGTCGAGTCCGCGCAGGTTGGCTTCTCCAATGTCGAGAATTCCGCCAAGTTCGGTTTCGCCCACAAGAAAGCTTTTGTCGGAGAGCCAGCCTAAAACTCCGCGGGAGGTCGTAGGTCCAGTTATTTTGGCCATCTCGAAGCTGCGCTCAAAAATCAATTCCCCGCTTCGGCTATCCCTAATCACAAGGCCATTAGGACCACCGATCGCGAACAGTCGACTATCATCCGAGAAGCCCAGAGGTCTTTTCATGTCTTCGATCGCCACATCGAAGATTCGCTCACCAGTCACCGTATCGATGATGACGATGACACCGCCACCATAGAGGCTGGCTGATGCGTAGGCTCCATCAGGCGAGAATCTAAGATCCGAATCTGCGCGTAGACCCGTGGGGCTTTCGGCTATTTCAGCCGAAGCGATTTCGGCAATCATTGCGCCGCTTTGAGCGTCATGCAACGTGAGCGGGCGTCGATCGCCATCCGGGGCTCCATCAGCGATCAGCATTCGAGTACCGCCCGGATCGGTCGCTGCCACCACGCGATCGGAGTCCTCGATCACGACGATCCGGGAGGCGACCGCCCGCCAAAGGGCCTCCATGGCCTCTGGATAGAGATCGAGCTCCTCGACCGTCGGTTCGCTCGGGAGTGCCTCGAGAACAGCTCGAATGGCACCTTCGCGGTCCCCGCGTCCGAGCGATCTCAGCGACGCCTCCGCCGCGGCGCCGTCCTTCGGAAGAATCTGGTTTTGGTCTTGGGCATTGGTTTGGACTGTCAGGAGAATAACAGCCGTTGCAGATATGATGGAGCGCATCATAGGTCGGACCTCCATGGCGGAAGGAAACACAAGGTGACCCAAGGTAACCTTGCGTTCGCCGATCGAGTCAATTGCCCCGATGGATGCTATTCGGCATCGTCACGAACCAGTCCGGTACGGGGCGCTTTCTGAGGAGAGCGGCAAGGCGCCAGCCTGCTGCGATTTGCGGCGCAAACCCGGACGCAGCCGTCTCGGGCGTGCCGCCAGACCAGTCAGAAGCGCAGCCCAAAACCCCGAGATCTACCTCTTACACCAAAAAAACGATAGTATCCCGAAAAGGTTATCTAACCCGCAGCTTCCTGAATCTCCACGCGTGAGACCTGCCCGCCGGAGCCATAGACCCGCACGAAGACAAACCCGATAACTCGGTTCCGGATACGATCGACAGTGTGGTGAGTACGGTCATAATCGCACTTGCCCTGGATCATTGCTCGGCGCTCGGAGGTCGTGAAGAATGGATCCGGCTCCTCACCGTCGGGATTGCCAAATCTGTGCACATTCGCCCGATCCTGCTGAACGATGGCGCAGACGCTGTTGAGGGCTACGCCTTCCGAACTGTAGGTATCACGCGGGCTTAGTGTCGCGAAATACTCAAACATGACGCCCTGCGCATTCGCCGTGCCAAGACCTAGGCTGCCCCAAAAGAACAAAGAAAGCGCGATCGGAGAATATTTCATCGGAGATCCTTTCGGGAATGAGTCGACAACGGAACTTAAACGTCATAGCCGAGCTAAGCGCGACCGGACCGTAAAGCGCTACCTAAAATGGTTCAGGACGCCTCATAGTGGTCATAGCGGCGCGGACCTCCAACAAGCGGTACGGGCTCGGCTGGCCTGTACCGGACTCTTACACGTTGTGCCGCTATTAAAAGAGGTCAGCGACACAACTGCCCTATTGGACCGCAGTCCGAACCTTCATTCAAACCGCAGCGAACGGCAGCTCCCCGTCGGTTCTGTGGGAAAACACCCGTTCGCGAGCGCAGAAATCGACGGCCGGTAAATGCGCACGCCTTTCGCATCAGGCTTTTTGCGCTTGCTGCGGTGCGGGAAGGATCTTCGCCAGTTTCCTGAGGTTCCGGGCCGTGGCTGCGAGGAGGAATTCATCTTTCGCGCCGCATGGTCTTACCTGCCTGAAGGAAGAAGCTTCCGGGATCTCGGCCAATAGGCTATCCTGCCCATCTCCCCAGCCAGTTGCCATGGACCCAGCCTTTACGGCGGGGATTGCCGTAATACACGCCCCACCACTTGCCGCTCTGGGCACACGGGCGAACGCCGTCGCCGTTATGCAGTTCGTCGATCTTGCGGTAATTCGTCCCCGGACCCGTGCGAACGGCCAGAAAGCCATCTCCGTTCGGATCGAGGCCTTGAACCGTGGCTCCTAGGCATCCGGCGGCCTGGTCATCCTCCACAATTCGGAAGTCCATATCCAGTTGTTGCGCTGAAAGTGGAGAGCAGGATAGCGCAACTATCGTGGCGATAGCATACCTCATCAACGCAATTCCTTTTCTTTGATATTAGAACCCACTCTACTCTTCAAGCCCGTCACCCTGCAACAACGTTGTCAGCTGAAGCTGGGTGGTGGGTCTGGCATGCCAACGCCCATGTTCAAATCCTCTATTGAGCTAATGCCGTAGACGGCCCCTGCATGACCGTAAGGCTCCCAAAGGACAGAATGCGTCAGAACAGCATCTCGACCTTCTTCCGCAGCTTCATCGAGACGGCGTATTGCTCTGTCCTGGCAATATCGCGGGCATTCTGGCGGGCATCTTCGTCTTCCTCGCGGGTAATGGACCTGGCATCGGCGTTCGGGCAGCAGTGCTGTTTCGACGTGCAGGCCTGGCAGGTCATTTTCAGGGCGCGGTATTTGGCCCGACCCTCACTGGTCGGCCCCCGGTTCGGGTCGTAGTATTTCCGGCGGAACTGCTTCAGTTTCTGACCCTCGGGGCAGACGTATTGGTCGTTCTCAGCGTCCCACTCGAAGTCCGCCCGGCTCCAGCTGCCATCGCTGCGGCCAGACTTGTCTAAGACCGGGATGTGCGGTGCGATCTTGCGCTCGACCAATGTGATTGCGCCACAACAGCGAACTTCCGCTTGCCGCCGTCAGGGTCGATCACTCAGATCGGGCGGGGCGGGAGTGGCGGAACGTCCGCTTCCACGTCGGGGCTAAGGTGCGCTCGCACCAGCGGCGAACTTCCGGAATCCGCCCCTTCCTCCTTGAGTGAGCGCCAACGCGATCGGCCCGCAGCGGACCTTGGCTGGGTTCGGCTACGCCGCGACGCAGCTTCACCGAACCGGCCATTCGTCCATCGCGCAGCATTTTTTTGTGCCTGAATGACCGCTGTGCGGACAAAGCCGACCTTCCCGCGCGAGAGGGCTACTGGACTTGACACGCACTCATTGAATCCACCACTCATGATATATGGATAAGCCTGACGCTCTTGAAGCATTCGCTGCCCTTAGCCAGCCAACCCGGCTCGATGTGTTTCGCCTCCTCATCAAGGCTGGCGAAGCCGGCATGTCAGCCGGCGACATCGGCGAGACCCTCGGCGTGCGCCAGAACACGATGTCGGCCAACCTGTCGATCCTGGCCCGCTCCGGCTTGATCCGGAACGAGCGGGAGGGCCGCAGCATTCGCTACTTCGCCGACATGGACGGCGTGCGGGGGCTGCTGGCGTTCCTGATGGAGGATTGCTGCGCCGGGCGCCCCGAGTTGTGCCAACCCGTCATCGACGCGATTGCCTGCCCCCGATCATAGGAACACTGCAATGGCCGACACCTCACTTTCCGCCGCGGCGGGTCTGGGCACCTTCGAGCGCTGGCTTTCGGTCTGGGTGGCGCTTGCCATCGGTGCGGGACTTCTGCTCGGGAACCTATTCCCCGGCCTCTTCGGCGCGTTGGCCGCGCTGGAGGTCGCCTCGGTCAACCTGCCTGTGGCCGTCCTTATCTGGGCGATGGTTTATCCGATGATGGTCGGCGTGGATTTCGGCTCGCTGAAACGCGTGGGCGACAAGCCGAAGGGGCTCGTGGTCACGCTGGTGGTGAACTGGCTGATCAAGCCCTTTACGATGGCGGCTCTGGGCGTGCTGTTCTTCAACTATGTCTTCGCCGGACTGATCCCGCCGGACGACGCGCAGGCCTACCTGGCGGGCGTGATCCTGCTGGGTGCTGCGCCCTGCACGGCAATGGTGTTCGTCTGGTCGAACCTGACGCGCGGGGATCCGACCTACACGCTGGTGCAGGTCAGCGTGAACGACGTGATCATGGTCTTCGCCTTCGCGCCGATCGTCGCGTTCCTGCTGGGGATGACGGACATTGTAGTGCCATGGGACACGCTGCTGCTGTCGGTCGGCCTTTACGTCATGCTGCCGCTGCTGGCGGGCTACGCGACCCGACGGAGACTCATCGCACGGAACGGCGAGGCCGGGATCGACGCATTCAAGGCCCGTGTTCAGCCAGTCTCGGTCATCGGGCTCCTGTTCACTGTCGTGTTGCTCTTCGGGTTCCAGGGCGAAGTCATCCTCGACCGTCCGCTCATCATCGCGCTGATCGCCGTGCCCTTGCTGATCCAGTCGTACGGCATCTTCTTCGTGGCATATGGCGCGGCGCTGGCCTGGGGCATCCCGTTCAACGTTGCCGCCCCATGCGCCCTGATCGGCACGTCCAACTTCTTCGAGCTGTCAGTGGCCGTCGCGATCAGCCTGTTCGGACTCGGCTCGGGCGCTGCGCTGGCGACGGTCGTCGGCGTTCTCGTCGAGGTGCCGGTGATGCTGTCCCTCGTCGCCTTCGCCAACCGGACGAAGCACTGGTTCCCCGCAGAGGAAGGCGCGTGATGAACTTCGTCATCCACCACAATCCGGGCTGTAGCACCTCGCGCAACGTGCTGGCGATCATCGAGGCCTTCGGCGAGACGTCGGCGGTCATAGGGTCTCTCGAGACTGGCAGGGCCCGCGCGCAACTCGTGGCGCTGTTCGCATCGGCCGGTCTGACGCCGTGCACGGCCTTGCACACGGCGAAGTCGCCGCCGGAGGATTTGGGTCTGCTCGACCCCTCGGATGGCGACGACGTGATCCTGGACCACCCGACCCCGTCACCCGGCCCATCGTTAGTTCGCCCAAGGGGGCGCGCCCCCGCTGCCCGAGCGAGAGAGTGCTCGACCATATGCCGCTGATCGACGCGAAGGAATACCGCCTTGCCTGACACACCGAACCTCGACGAGCATCATTTCCACCGTCTCAAGACGGATCGTCTGCTACCGACCGAGTACGCCTCGCACGCGCCGCGCATCCTGCTGCTGTACGGCTCATTGCGAGAACGCTCCTTCAGTCGCCTGATGACAGAAGAAGCGGCCCGCATCCTGACAAGGTTCGGGGCCGAAACCCGAACCTATAGCCCCTCCGGCTTGCCCCTGCCCGACGATGCCGACGCAGATCATCCGAAGGTGCAGGAGCTTCGCGATCTGGTCACGTGGTCCGAGGGCATGGTCTGGTGCTCGCCCGAGCGTCACGGCGCGATGACCGGCATCATGAAAACCCAGATCGACTGGATACCGCTGTCCCTCGGCGGCGTGCGGCCCACGCAAGGCAAGACGCTGGCCGTCATGCAGGTCAGTGGCGGCTCGCAGAGCTTCAACGCGGTGAACCAGTTGCGCATCCTCGGCCGCTGGATGCGGCTTCTGACCATCCCGAACCAGTCCTCCACCCCGAAGGCGTTTCTGGAGTTCGACGAGGCGGGCCGCATGAAGCCGTCGCCATTCTACGACCGCATGGTCGATGTCATGGAAGAGCTGATGAAGTTCACGATCCTCACCCGCGACAGCAAGGCCTACCTGCTGGACCGCTACAGCGAGCGGAAGGAAAGCGCCGCCGAGCTGTCGAAGCGCGTGAACCAGAAGGCGATCTGATCAACCGTCAGACGCAACCGCTTCCGTGATGCCAGAGGCAGCCAAAGGCACTCGCCGCCTCGACGGCGGCCAGCGCGAGCTCAGCGCTCAGTCGCGCCAGGCGCTCTCGTTCTTCTGTTCGTAGTCGCTGAACGCCTTCTTCAGCCCGCCCAGCACTTCGGCGGCCGTCTCTAACATCGCCTCCAACTGCGGCTCATCGACCTTGTCGATGTCTGCGCGCAGGTGATCCATCATCTCCTGTAGACGGGTCTGCATCTGCTGGGTGTGGTGACGCGGATTTCGACCTGCTTCGCTAGCCATGCAGGCCCTCCTGTCGATATGTTCCGTTGCACCCACCGATCTCACCAGACGGGTTGCACGAGGAACCACCCTCGCTGTAGTCGGATCCCGATATCGGGTTTCGATTGCAGGGGGAGCATGGGACGAGCCCAAGATGGAACACCAGGAATTGCTTTCGGGCTTCATTCGGCCGCACGTGCTGCATCATGCCGCCGAGGGCAACCTCTACGGGAATTGGATGATCGAGGAGCTGGCACATCACGGATACAGGATCAGTCCCGGAACGCTCTATCCGATGCTGCATGCGATGGAGCGCAAGGGCTACCTGACCTCCCGCGTCGAGCGGGCGGGCCGCTCGCAACGGCGTATCTATCGCGCCACGCCCTACGGGATGGAGGCGCTGACGATGGCGCGGGAGAAAATCAGGGAGTTGTTTCATGAGGTCGCACCCGAAGACCGAGGCGCCTGACGCCGCGGCCCCCCGCGGCGCGGCCGGAGAGGTCTTTCGCGCATTCCTGAAGCTCGGCTTGACCTCGTTCGGCGGACCGATCGCGCATCTCGGCTATTTCCGCGACGAGCTGGTCCTTCGGCGCAAGTGGATCGACGAAGCAGGTTATGCCGATCTGGTGGCCCTCTGTCAGTTCCTCCCCGGTCCGGCCAGCAGTCAGGTCGGGTTTGCGCTCGGGCTGTTTCGTGGCGGCCCGTTCGGGGCGGCCGCGGCATGGGCGGCGTTCACCTTGCCGTCTACCCTGCTTCTGGTGCTGTTCGCTTACGGCGCCTCCGCGTTCGAAGGTCCGGTGGGCGCAGGCCTTCTACACGGCCTCAAGATCGTCGCCGTGGCCGTGGTCGCTCAAGCCGTCTGGGGAATGGCGCGGTCTCTCGCGCCCGATCGACAACGGGCCAGCATCGCCCTCGGGGCGATATTGATCGTGGTCTTCGCCGGCGGCTCCGTCGGGCAGATCGTGGCAATCGTCATGGGCGGCATCGCTGGTGTATGGCTCTGCCGAGCCGCCGTAGCGCCAAATGCAAACCAACTGTCGTTCGCCGTGCCGAAGCGCGTTGGAGCCGCGGCGCTCGGATTCTTCTTCGTCTTGCTGTTGCTTCTACCAATCCTGTCGGGAGCTCTGTCATCTCAAGGGATCGAACTGCTCGACGCCTTCTACCGAGCCGGCGCGCTGGTGTTCGGTGGCGGCCATGTCGTTCTTCCGCTGCTCGAGGCGGGGGTGGTCCGGCCCGGTTGGGTAAGCGAGGACGCGTTTCTTGCCGGGTATGGCGCGGCACAGGCCGTTCCGGGGCCTCTATTCACCTTCGGCGCCTATCTCGGCGCCGTCTTGGGTCCTGAACCGAACGGCGCGATCGGCGCGGTGATCGGGCTCGTCGGAATCTTTCTTCCCGGTTTCCTGCTGCTGATCGGCGTGCTGCCATTCTGGGATACGTTTCGAACCCGCCCGCGCGCTCAGGCGGCGTTGTGCGGCGCGAACGCGGCGGTGGTCGGCATCCTCGGCGCGGCGCTTTACGACCCGGTCTGGACGAGCGCGATCTTCACTTCGCGCGACTTCGCCCTCGCCTTGGTGGGCTTCGTTCTGCTGACCGTCTGGAAAACGCCGCCGTGGATCGTGGTGTGCCTTCTCGCGGCGGGAGGGACAGCGCCCGCGGTTCTTTAGAAGTAGAAGAACGCGTCCAAGGGCACGAGAGGCAGAGCCGCCGACTTGGCGGCTTCAGTCAAAATTGTCAGCAGAGTTTCGACTGATCGACATCGCCCGTAGCTCAAGTCGCGTCAGACGAGATCGTGCCGCAACGGCGAGGCTCTTTACCACTGCCGCGGGTAGTTTGGGCTCGAAGCGGTCATGCGGCGACGCAGCGGGTCGGACGCTTGGCAGTCAGCGGCGGTCGTCGCTCCCGGCCCTTCGCTGCCCTTCGCTGCCATTCGACGAGCCGACGGATCATGGTCGCTTCCGGCCAAAGACAATTCCACGCGTTCTTCGTGATGGTACTCTGCCTGAGCCGCGGGTCAGTAGTGCGCCGAGCGCTAGTCCCGCGGCAAGCGCTCCGAAAGTTCCCGCGACCGACCTTGCGGGAAGCGCAAGGTGCCAGCCCGGCGACAGGCGGCGGGGCACCACGCCATAGTCAATTACCCCGGCGGTGATGCCCGTGGCCACTGCGCCTCGGACGATGTCCGCCGTCGACGTTTCGCGACGTGCAGCGAGCCACCACGCGAGCGGCACTGCCCAGAAGATCGAGGCCCCGTGATTGATCGCCGCCCCCACACCCGTATGCGGAAGGTCGGCTTCGTCGACTTCCCCCGCCGCCGGGCCATACACGATGTGGCTGGTCGCGTTGATTGCCGCGAATGCGCTTCGCCCCGCGCTTCGCCCGAAGATGGCCAAGGCGCCGTGCACGGCAAGGCTTGCTATACTCCCGATTGCCACCGCGCGAAAAGCGATCGGGCCTCGCATTAGCCTTGTGCGTGGCACCAAGTTGCCTCGTTCATTCATGCGCCCGCCTTCCTTGGAGTGTATAAGCAGTTCGGCGACCTGTGCGCCGAACCGGGTTAGCAGGAATGGAACACGCGCGGCATGCCGACGTTCCCAATCGCTTCGGGAATACGCACGCAGTATTCGACCCGCTGCTGGCTTGCAGTGTCAGCCCGGAAACGATGTCAGGGAATATCCATACAGGGCGTAGCCGGCCTCATTGATGTGCTAAAAGGCGATGGCGGCCGCGGGCTATGCTGTAGAGTGCATGACGGCACATTCGGTCCGTAGATGACGGCCCATACCGGACACTCAACATCGCGATATTCACTGTAGTGCGGCTTCTCCGAAGGCAACATTCGCACCTGCGTGCAGCATTACGCTGCATCACGAACTCAGCGTGAATGCCTGAACTGCAGTTGGGCATAGCACGTTCGATACATGGTTTTTGGAAGGCTTGGCTCGAAGGATGTTCTTGACGACATGACTATCGAGTTAGAATGGCAGATTGGTGTCCGGCCCGGGGACGACACCTTTGCGAACCACCGCGACAGGGAACAGGTCACGCTAGTCTCTTAAGCTACTACTGGAAACGTGCTTTATCGGTGGCCGCCCGATCGGCTCGGTGGGTGAGAGGGGCTTTGCCCCTCCCTCGACGGCTTACGTGCTAATCAGGATGCTCTGTCATAACGGTATGCGTCGTTTGCGTGGTCTTTGGTCCTCGCAGGCCCATCTGCGTCGTTGGGCACACCAGGGTCGTCCGGTAAGAGAGCGCTTCGCATATCTTTTAGATCGGCGCTGTGCATCCGGCCGATCCCGGTGTTGCGGAACAGGAAATTGAAATACAGCATGGCCGTCACGCCGCCCCCAGCGGGAACTGCGCGCCGTTTGGGTTGCGCATGACAGTCTCGTGGCGAGCGATCTGATCCTTCAGACGCAGGCGACGGCGCTTCAGGTCCTGCAGGGACATGCTGCACGGGGCGGGCCGCTGCAATTCGTCTTCGATGCGCGCCGCCAGATCGAGATGGCGCCGGCGCAGGTTGGCGACCCTCGTCTGAAGGGAGGGCAGGTTCCTGGCGGACGTCATATGCATTTGATTTCTCCGTAGATAATGTTTCGCGGTGACCACCGTGGCCACAGGATGAATATGGGCTGGGGATGCGATTGGATAAATATAGACCAACCTGAAAGTCCGATTGGTTTTTCCTATATTAATCGGACAGCTTCCGTCGCAGAAGGACGCCCCATGGCCGCTGACGTCACTTTGAAACAGCTGACCTATTTCGTGGCGCTTGCAGACACGCGCCACTACCGGCACGCCGCCGAACGGGTCGGCATCAGTCAGCCATCGCTCAGCCAGCAGATCGTGGGACTGGAAGAGGTGCTTGGGTTGGAACTGGTCGAACGCGGCCAGCGCGGTGCGGTGCTGACCCCGAACGGCAGGACGGTACTGGAACAGGCGCGGAGGATCTTGGACGAGGCACAGATTCTGCGCACGCTGGCCCAAGACGCCCGCGAAGGGTTCAGCGGGACGATCCGCCTTGGCTCTACCCCAACGCTGGGGCCGTACTTGATGCCGCACGTCATGCGCCAGCTTCACGCAGCCTATCCGTCGTTGAAGGTGATCGTGCGCGACGCCACACCGGTCGCTTTGCAGGAAGAGCTATTGACCGGGCAGCACGACCTGATCCTGACGCAACTGCCGGTGGCGTCGGGGGATACCGAAGTCATGCGGCTGTTCAGAGAGCCGTTGAAGCTGGCGATGGCGCGGGACCATCCGCTGGCTGCCCAAAAGACCATCGCGGACGCGGATCTTGCGGGGCTGGACGTGCTTGGCTTGTCGGACGCCTACCGCTTGCACACGCAAGTGGCAGCGCTGTGCGAGGAGTTGGGCGCGAACCTGCGGCGCGATTATGAAGGCACCAGTTTGGACGCGGTGCGGCAGATGACGGCCCTTGATATGGGTATCAGCTTTCTGCCCGCCCTTTATGCCCGGTCGGAGGTGTCCTCAACGGCAGGCGACGTCATCATCCATCCGTTCCGCAAGGATCGGGTCACGCGTTCTATAGGACTGGCCTGGCGACGGCGATCAGCCCATCGCGACCTGATCCGGCGCATGTCGGCGTTGATCACCGATGTGGTGCGCGACAGGTTTGCCGGGGTCGTGGTGATCGAGTAACCGGGTGCGCGTCAGTCGTAGCGCAGCTCGATCGCCTTGCCGCCGAAGATCACGTAGGCGAGCACCGAGTAGGCGATGATGATGGGCACGACGAAGCAGGCCCCGACGAAAATGATGATCAGGCTTTCCGGCGCCGCGGCGGCCTCGTAGATCGTTAGCCGCTCCGGCACTACGTAGGGGTAGAAGCTGTAGGCAAGCCCCACGTAAGCCAGCGCGAAGATGGCGCTGGAGGTCGCGAAGGGCAACCAGTCCCAGCGGTCGCCCGCGAAGGGCATCCGCCGCAGCATCCACCACAGCGTTACGACCAGCGTACCAGAGATCAGCGGCAAGGGGATCAGCCACAGGATCTCTGGATAGGTGAACCACTTGGCGAAGATGCGGTCATCCACTAGCGGTGTGGCCAGCGACACGGCCCCTACGCCCGCAATGATTCCCCACAGGCTGCGCCGCGCCCAGCGCAGGGCCTTGGCCTGTAGGGCATCGGTCGTCTTGTGAACCAGCCACGCCGCGCCGATGAAGCCGTAACCCACCGCAAGAAAGACCGACGTGAGTGTCGCGAAAAGGTAGGTTTCGGCCGACTTCTCCAGCCCCATGACGTAAAGGCCCAGCATGAACCCCTGCGCCAGTGCCGTGGTCAGCGAGCCTGCAAAGAACAGACGGTTCCACAGCGCCTTGTGGTGATCGCGCGCCTTGGCCCGGAACTCGAACGCGACGCCGCGCAGGATCAGGCCGATAAGCATGGCGAAGACCGGCAGGTAAAGCGTCGACAGGATCATCCCGTGCGCCGTCGGGAAGGCCACCAGCAGCAGCCCCACGGCTAGCACCAGCCAGGTCTCATTCGCGTCCCAGAACGGCCCGATAGAGCCGATCATCCGCTCCTGCTCGGCCTTTTCGGCCAAGGGGAACAGGATGCCGACGCCCAGATCGAAGCCGTCCAGCACAACGTAGACCAGGATCGACAGACCCATCAGAGAGGCGAAAGCCCAGGGCAGCCAGTCGGCGGGATTGGAAAAGTCGGGAAGCATTGGTTTACTCCGCTGGGGTCAGGGCAGTCACCTGCGCCTTGCCCGAATGGGACATGCTGATAGCGCGGGCGTCCTGCCCCCGCGCGGCCTTCCGCGCGAGGTAGGCGATCACCCCGACGTAAGAGGCCAGCAGCACGGCATAGACCGCGAGGTAGGCCACCAGCGTGCCCATCACCATGGGCGCCGGCACGTCAGCCACGGCCATGTCGGTCGTCATGACGCCTTGCACCAACCACGGCTGGCGGCCGATCTCTGTCGTGTACCAGCCCGCAAGCGTGGCGACCCAGCCAGAGAATGCCATCGGCACAAGCGCCCAAAGGATCGGCTTGGGCAGGCCCTCGACCGCCAACCAGTGGCCTTTGATCCGCCCCTCGTGCCGATTGCGGCGCAGCCACATGAAGGCCGCAGCGGACCAGCTTAGGGCCAGCATCGCCATGCCGGTGCCGACCATCACGCGGAAGGACCAGAACACGGGGCTGACCGGCGGGTGCATGACCGTGCCGTCTTCGGCCACGAAATCGTTCAGGCCCTTCAGCTTACCGTCCCATTCGTGGGTCAGGATGAAGGACGCGAGGCCTGGGATTTCCACGGCATAGCGGTTGGTGCGCGCCTCTTCGTCGGGCAGGCCGAACAGGACCAGCGGCGCGCCTTCCTGCGTCTCCCACAGGCCCTCCATCGCCGCGACTTTGGCGGGCTGATGCTCTTTAGTGTTCAGGCCGTGCATGTCACCCATAAGGATCTGCAATGGGATCAGGATCGCGCCCATGGCCACGCCCGTCTTCAGCATCGCGCGCACGTCACGCGACCGATCCCCGATGATCCAGCGGTAGGCCGAGACACCCGCCACCAGGAACGACACCGTCAGGAACGACGCCAGCATCATGTGGCCGAAACGGTAGGGCATCGACGGGTTGAAGATGATGTCCCACCAGCTTGTCGCACGGGCGACGCCGTCGATCATCTCGAAGCCCTGCGGCGTATGCATCCAGCTGTTCAGCACGATGATCCAGAAGGTCGACAGGGTCGTGCCGAAGGCCACCAGCGCGGTCGCGGTGATGTGCAGCCAGCCCGGGACGCGGGAAAAGCCGAACAGCATGATGCCGACGAACGCGGCTTCCAGGAAGAACGCAGTCATGATCTCGTAGGCCAGAAGCGGCCCGGCGATGTTACCGACGGTTTCCATGAAGCCCGGCCAGTTGGTGCCGAACTGGAACGACATGGTGATCCCCGACACGACGCCCATCGCGAAGGACAGCGCGAAGACCTTCACCCAGAACCGATAGGCCGCCATCCATTTTTCATCGCCCGTGCCCGCAAAGCGCAGGCGGAAGAACAGCAGCACCCAGCCCAGTGCGATGGTGATCGTCGGGAACAAGATGTGGAATGAGATATTTGCCGCAAACTGGATGCGGCTCAGGATAAGGGTGTCGAGAGCTTCCATCGTTTTGTCTTCGGCCCACGGTTAGCGTTTCGTCGACGGCAGGTAGCCACCGACCTTGTCAATCAGGCCCGCAAGCCGGCTGCCGTAGGTCATCAGGCGGACCAGTTTCTCGGTCTCCAGCCGGGCCATGTCTTCGTAGAAATCCGTCATCATCTCGATCATCTCGCGCAGTTCCGAGATGCGGGCTTCGGAGTAGTCGTCGCCCGCAGGTCCCTGCATCTCAAGCGCGCGCAGCTTCGACAGGGTGGGGTCGATTTCCCGCTTCTTGCGCTCTTCGATCAGGATGCGGACGATCTCCCACAGGTCATCTGGCGTGGTGAAATGATCCTTGCGGTCGTCGGGCACGTGTTTCAGCCGCACCAACCGCCACGCCTGCAACTCTTTTAGCCCCATCGAGGTATTCGACCGGCTGATGCCAAGTGCTTCGGTGATCTGGTCGGCGTTCAGCGCCTCGCTCGACAAGAAGAGCAGTGCGTAGATCTGCCCGACCGTCCGGTTGATCCCCCAACGGCTGCCCATCTCACCGAAGTGAAGGACGAACTCCTGGTGTAGCGGCGGCAATTTCATCGGTTGAACCATCGATCTACAGAGCTTTCAGTAATTTCCGAAAGTTCAGATATGACGATCAACGGTAGCCTTCAACCGCTGCTGACTTCCTACTGAGCAAAAAACTTGGTGTAGATTAGATAGTACAGCGAGGGATCGCTCTGTTTCGCCTCGGACACATCGACCTGGGCACCGCGGGCCCCGACCAGCGCGGTATAGCCGGGCCCGCCATACATGGCGAAGTTGATCGCGGCCTGGACTGCCGCGGTGACATCGACGCCTTCCATCGCCCCGAACATCCGCGCGGTGATCCACCCGCCGCTCGAGATAGGGTAAAGCTTGACCCCGCCGGCCGAAACCGCCCCCCATGCGGAGGTCCAGTCCGCCACGACGCGGTAGGCGAAGCCCTCCTCGCGGGTCCGAACCAGCGTTCCCGGGTTCATCTCGCCGGTGAAGGCCAGAAGGGTCTGGGCGCTGTCGAAGAGCACCTCGCCGATCCAGTCGACGAATGTCGCGCTGCCCAGATCGTTGCGGTAGATGGCGGTGCCCGGGCCGTTCTGGAACAGGAACGTCTCGCCGTCGGCGGTCGCGGTTTCGGCCTCCTCGAGGGTGCCGGTGAATATCCGGTTGCCCGCGACCAGTCCCGCGGCGGCCGCCTGGTCGCGCGACACCCCGGCCTCGGCCGCATGTCCGGCCGAGGCCAGCCGATGCGCGTCGGCGATACCCGCCTGGGCCTGAGCGAGCGGAACCTGGGCGGCCGACCTGTCGGCTTCCGCCCGGGCTTCGGTCACCCGGTCCAGGGCATGCTTCATGGCGACGCCGATCGGGGCATCGCCAACCCGGGCCCACTGCCCCGCACCGATATCGCCGGATTTCTTGTAGGCGCCGTTCTGGGGCTCCACACCGTCGTTCCAGACCGTGCCGATCGTGCCCTCGGGCCAGTCGAGATCGGCATCGAGCTCCTGGAGCGTCTCGTAGGTCGCGCCGAGGCGGCTTCCGATCGCGGCCGCGACCTGATCCATCGAGGCGCGAACGGTCGACCCTTCGCAGTTGCCGAGCAGCTCGTCCAACTGGGCGGCTTTGGCGAGATCGATCGTGGCGATGCCGTTTGACATGATCGGGACCTTCGGTTGGGATCGCGCCGATCATCGCGCGCGCGCGATCCCCGATCCGCCCACAAGCCCGTGCGGGGGTCAGTCGATGAAGGCGGGAAACGGTCCGACGAGTGGCCCGTGGATGCCCTCGGCATAGACGGGGGCAAGCCAGTACTCCCACGCGCCCGGCGGGGCGCAGGCGGCCGTCTCACGATAGAGCAACACGTCGTCGATGGTCCCGTCGAACGTCGCACTGGCGGCCAAGATAAGTGCCGTGGGCGTGGCCGGTGCCATGAGCGTTCCGGCAGAGCGCCCCAAGGCGGCAATGCCCGCACCTGCCGAGACGGTGTCGCCCGCAAGCTGGGGCACGATCTCGCCGGCGTCGATACCGGCGATCGTCACGGCCAGCCGGTAAGTCTCGCCCGCCTCGAGCGCGAGGGTCTGGACGAGGTCGCCGGCGTCTCCAGGCGCCTGCTGGGCGCTCCCCGCCGAGATCGTCCAGCCGGGTCCCACGGTCCAGTCTCCCGAAAGGTCGAAGGTGCCATCGGCGAGCAAAGAGGTCCGGGTCGCATCGCCGTCGACGAAGTAGGCGGTCGAGGCCGAGCCGACCGCGCGGGGCGCGCCCAGGGCGTCGTCGACGATATCCGGTGATGCCCCCGGCCGGGTACGGCAGATCAGGATGGCCGCCACGCTCTCGTCGGGCACCGCGACCGTGGTCCGTGCATGCCCCGGCAGCCCCTCGACCGTGACGGCGCCGGCGTCGAGCGGGGTGGGCAACGCGGCGTTGTCCGAGCCGATCACGTGGGCCGCCACTTGGGAATAAGGCCCTTCGATCCCGTCGCGGGTGATTGCGAGCGCCCTGATCTCGACGGTGTCGCCCAAGCCGTAGGCGGTGATCTCGACGCCCCTGCGCCGGGGTGACGACCTCTCCGGTGAAGTCGGCCGCGCCGGCAAGCCGATGGTCGACGCGCAGAAGTGCCGGCTGAACCAGGTCGAGCGGATCGGGCTCGACCAGGACCGACTGTTCCGTGCTCTCGCACCCCGGATCCGCCGGCGGACCCGTTAAAACGGCTTTGAACATTCAAGATGCGCGGTGCCGATGGGGGAGTCGAGGCCAGCGCGATCACCGGTCCGACCCGGCCGCTCCAGGGCGTCGGCTCCTCGGCATCCGTGAGCGTGTCGATCTCGGGCGCCGCCGGGATCATCATGCACGACGCCCTGACCTTTGAACTTGGCGATCGGCCCTTCTTTTCAGGAAGGGCCGGTACCGGGGCTTATGAGTCGACAGTGGGGCTTCGCCCCGGACCCCAGGGTATTTCGGCAAGGATGAATTTACGCGGGCTCTGTCCGGGCATCCCGGATAAGGGCGAGGACGCGCGCGGCCGCTTCGGGGATGTTTGTGCCGGGCCCGAATACCGCGGCGACGCCCGCATCCTTCAGGACCTGATAGTCGCGCGCAGGGATGACACCGCCACAGATCACCAGAATATCGCCGGCGCCCTTGTCCTTCAGCGCCTGGATCAGCTTCGGCGCGTTCGTCAGGTGGCCCGCTGCCTGGCTGGACAGGCCCACCACGTGGACGTCGTTATCGACCGCGTCCTGCGCGGCTTCCTCGGGCGTCTGAAACAAGGGGCCGACATCAACATCGAAGCCGATATCGGCGAAGGCGGTCGCGATGACCTTAGCGCCCCGGTCGTGGCCGTCCTGGCCAACCTTGACAACAAGCATGCGCGGGCGGCGGCCTTCCTCTTCGGCGAAGGCCTCGACGTCGTTCTGGATCTTCTCGTAGCCCGCGTCGCCTTCGTAGGCCGCGCCGTAGACGCCCGAGAGGGTCTTCACCTCGGCCCGGTGGCGGCCGAACACGTCCTCAAGCGCCTGGCTGATCTCTCCCACCGTGGCGCGGGCGCGGGCTGCCTCGACCGCCAGTTCCAGAAGGTTGCCATCGGACTTCGCGCCCTCCGCCAGGGCCGTCAGCGCGGCGTCACAGGCGGCCTGGTCGCGGGTGTCGCGCAAGGACTTCAGGCGCTTGATCTGGCTGTCGCGCACGCCGGCATTGTCGATCACGCGGATATCCAGGTCTTCTTCCTGTTCCAGCCGGAACTTGTTCACGCCGACGATCACTTCCTCGCCGCGGTCGATCCGCGCCTGCTTGGCGGCGGCGGCTTCCTCGATCCGAAGCTTGGGCATGCCGGACTCGACCGCCTTGGTCATGCCGCCCAGCTCGTCCACCTCGGCCATCAGTTCGCGAGCCTTTTCGATCAGGTCGGCCGTCAGTTTCTCGACATAGTAGGAGCCTGCCAGCGGATCGACCACGTTGGTCACGCCGGTCTCGTTCTGCAGGATCAGCTGCGTGTTCCGTGCGATCCGGGCCGAGAAATCGGTGGGCAGGGCGATCGCCTCGTCGAACGAGTTCGTGTGCAGCGACTGCGTGCCGCCCAATACCGCGCTCATCGCCTCGTACGCCGTGCGCACCACGTTGTTGTAGGGGTCCTGCTCGGCCAGGCTGACACCGCTGGTCTGGCAATGGGTGCGCAGCATCTTGGACTTGTCGTCCTTGGCGCCAAGCTCGGTCATGATTTCGTGCCACAGGAAACGGGCGGCGCGCAGCTTGGCGGCCTCCATGAAGAAGTTCATGCCGATGGCGAAGAAGAACGACAGGCGGGGGGCGAAGCTATCCACATCCATCCCCCGCGCCATGGCGGTCTTCACGTATTCCTTGCCATCGGCGAGGGTGAAGGCCAGCTCCTGCACCAGGTTCGCGCCGGCCTCCTGCATGTGATAGCCGGAGATCGAGATCGAGTTGAAGCGCGGCATCTCTTGCGCGGTATAGTCGATGATGTCCGCCACGATCCGCATCGAAGGCGCGGGAGGGTAGATATAGGTGTTGCGGACCATGAACTCCTTGAGGATGTCGTTCTGGATGGTCCCCGACAGCTTGGCGCGGTCCACACCCTGTTCTTCCCCTGCCACGATGAAGCTGGCCAGAACCGGGATCACCGCACCGTTCATGGTCATCGACACGCTGACATCCTGAAGCGGAATACCGTCGAACAGGACCTTCATGTCCTCGACCGAGTCGATGGCGACCCCCGCCTTGCCCACGTCGCCTTCGACCCGCTCGTGGTCGCTGTCATATCCCCGGTGCGTCGCCAGATCGAAGGCGACCGATACGCCCTGTTGCCCGGCGGCCAGCGCGCGACGGTAGAAGGCGTTCGATTCCTCGGCCGTCGAAAAGCCAGCATATTGCCGGATGGTCCAGGGACGGCCCGCATACATCGTGGCCTTCACGCCGCGGGTGAACGGCGCCTCGCCCGGCATCGAACCCATGTGGTCGCCCGTGGCATCGTCGGGGCCGTGAACGGGGAAGATATCGATCCCCTCGGCGGTGCGCCACGTCAGATCGTCCAGCGCGCGGCCGCGCAGTTCCTTCTCGGCCCGGGTTTTCCAGTCGGTCATGCGTCGCCTCCCTTAGGCCGCCCGCGCCGAATTGATCGGGGGCGGCGTTCTGCCTCTTCGTTTCAGCGCGGACCGTGACTACATTCAAGCCATGAAAATCCGAACCTTGCTGAGCGTCGCCCTGTCCATAGCCGCCCTCGCCGCGCCTGTCCCGCTGTTAGCGCAAGAGGACGGGCAAAGCGCGGTGGCCCGGTGGCAGGCCGACCCGACCACGATCTTTGACTCGACCGAGGTCGATCTGGATGAATTCCTGTGGATCGCGCGCCCCGTCGTCGTGTTCGGTGATGCCCCCCAGCAGCCCGCCTTTCAGGACCAGATGGACCTGATCGCGCGCCGTATCGACGATCTGGCGCGCCGCGACGTCGTCGTTGTAACCGATTCCGATCCCGACGCCGGGTCCGAGATCCGCACGGCCCTGCGCCCGCGCGGTTTTCAGATGACGCTGATCGGCAAGGACGGCGAGGTTAAGTTACGCAAACCCTCGCCATGGAGCGTGCGGGAAATTTCGCGCTCCATCGACAAGATGCCGATGCGCCAGCGCGAAATCCGCGACGGCGGCAGTTGATTGCGCCACGGGTGCGCAGTGCCTATATTAATGACAGGAGGAGCGATCATGCCTCGCAAGAACGACATTCCCTATACCCCGATCCCCGTCACGGGTCGGACCGGTCCCCGCCCCGGTTACTGAGGCGGCGCGCCAAGTCCTCGGCGCTGTCTTTCCCTTCGGCCGCGTATTCCGCGATGATCCGCAAAGCGTGATCGCCGAAAAGGAACGCTTGGATCTTCATTTCGATATAGTCACGGTAAATGGCGCTGCGCCGTTCGGGCGAAAGCTTTGCATAGACGTCCCCCCGCATGTCCGACGCGAATTCGCGGATTGCCCTGAGTTGCAGGTAATAGGCGACGATGGGGTCGATCGAGACGCGGGGCAGGACGTGGATCTGTGCCACCAGTGCATCGAAGACCGGCGATGGGCGCTCCGTCGGCACGAAAGGGACGAACCCCGAATCCTGCACCATTCGCGCGCACATCACTTCCGCATGCTCGGTCAGGGCCTCGGGACTGCCGAGGTTGAACAGGTTCGCCCCGATCTCGGCATAGATCGCGCGGTGGCTGTCGCGGAGACGTTCCATCCGGTCGGCGTACCGTTCGCGCCTGTTCTGCCAGCCGTTGACCAGCCAGCCGACCGCGACGAAGGCGCCGGCGACGACCGCCTGCCAGATCCGGGGATCGCGCAGGATCTCGGTCGCCGCGGACATCGCCTTATTCGAACTCCATGATCACCTCGTCCACGGCCAGGCTGTCGCCCTCGGCCGCGTTGATCTTGGACACGACACCCTTGCGTTCGGCGCGCAGGATGTTCTCCATCTTCATCGCCTCGATGGTGCAGAGCGCCTGCCCCTGCTGGACTTCGGCGCCGTCTTCGACGTGCAGCTTCACCACGAGGCCCGGCATCGGGCACAACAGCAGCTTCGAGGTGTCCGCCTCGACCTTCTCGGGCATCAGGCGGGCAAGCTCGGCCTGGCGGGGAGAGTAGACTTTCACCACCAAGTCGGCACCCCGCGTGCGGACGCGATAGCCGCCGGTGATCCGCCCGACCTTAAGCACCAACGGTTCGCGGTCCACGTTCAGCACCGCCAGGGGCTGTCCCGGCTGCCAGTCGGACGTGACGCGCATGGACCGGCCGTCGGCGAAGCGAACGGTCGCCCCCTCGCGGTCCGCGTCGGTGGTCAACTCGACCTCGCGGTCCTGGATCGTGACGACCCAGTCGCTGCCCACGCGACGCTCGTGATTGTCCATCCGCCCCGAGATGCGGGTGCGCCGGATTTCGGCCACGCGGTTCATCGCCGCCGCTGCGGCAGCGATCCGGTCGATCTGATCGTCGGGCAGGACCGCCCCCTCGAACCCGTCGGGATATTCCTCGGCGATGAAGGCCGTGGTCATGTTGCCCGAGACGAACTTGTCGTGATCCATCACCGCCGACAGGAACGGCAGGTTGTGGCCTATCCCCTCAAGCTCGAACCGGTCGAGCGCCAGGCGCATCCCCTCGATGGCACCTGCCCGATCCGGGGCCCAAGTGCACAGCTTGGCGATCATCGGGTCGTAATACATGCTGATCTCGCCGCCCTCGAAGACGCCGGTATCGTTCCGCACGGCCGTATCGCCCTCGGGCGCGCCGGCTTCATGCCATTTTCCGGCCTCGGCCAGCGGACCGGCAGCGACTTCCTCGGGCGGACGGTAGCGCGAAAGCCGCCCGATTGAGGGCAGAAACCCGCGATACGGATCCTCGGCATACAGGCGGCTTTCCATGGCCCAGCCGGTCAGCGTCACCTGGTCCTGCGGCAGCTCCAGCTTCTCTCCTGCGGCGACCCGGATCATCTGTTCGACGAGGTCCACGCCCGTGATCAACTCGGTCACCGGGTGTTCGACCTGAAGCCGCGTGTTCATCTCGAGGAAGTAAAAGTTGCGGTCGCCGTCCACGATGAACTCGACCGTGCCCGCGCTGGTATATCCCACGGCCTGCGCAAGTGCCACGGACTGCTCGCCCATCGCCTTCCGCGTCGCTTCATCCAGAAACGGCGACGGCGCCTCTTCGATGACCTTCTGGTTGCGCCGCTGGATCGAGCATTCGCGCTCGCCCAAGTAGATGCAGTTGCCATGCTGGTCGGCCAACACCTGGATCTCGATGTGGCGCGGCTGGGTGACGAACTTCTCGATGAAGATGCGGTCGTCGCCGAAACTGTTGGCCGCCTCGTTCTTGGACGACTGGAACCCCTCGCGCGCCTCGTCATCGTCCCACGCGATGCGCATGCCCTTGCCGCCACCGCCCGCGCTGGCCTTGATCATCACCGGATAGCCGATCTGCGCGGCAATCTTCGCCGCCTCGTCGGCATCCTCGATCAGGCCCATGTGACCGGGCACGGTGGAAACCCCCGCTTCGTCGGCCAGCTTCTTCGAGGTGATCTTGTCGCCCATCGCCTCGATCGCCTTCTGTGGCGGACCGATGAAAGCCACACCGGCCGCGTCCAGCGCGGCGGCGAATTTCGGATTCTCCGACAGGAAGCCATAGCCGGGATGGACGGCTTCCGCCCCGGTTTCGCGGATCGCCTCCATGATCCTGTCGATCACGATATAGGACTGGTTCGCCTGCGCGGGGCCGATATGCACCGCCTCGTCGGCCATGCGGACATGCAGGGCATTGCGGTCGGCATCCGAATAGACGGCCACCGTTTTGATGCCCATGCGGCGGGCCGTCTTGATGACGCGACAGGCGATCTCGCCACGGTTGGCGATCAAGATCTTCGAAAACATCACCCGACCTCCGGAGAGGGGCTGTCATAGGCGCAAAGCTGCGGGACCACGCCCTTGCACGGATCGCCGGGCTCGTATTGCGGGCCCGTGCCCCCCGTGGCACCTCCATCCGGCGTTGCAAGCGGAACCGTGCCTTCGACAGGGGCGCAGGCGGCAAGGGCCAGCGTCACGGCAACAATCGGCGCAAGCCGGCAAAAACGATCCAACATCGGTGTCCCTCCGCAATTTACCGGATGGAATGGCATCATTTCCCCGCGCTGCACAATCCTTACCGCACAAAGATTGCGCCAACAGGCGCGCACGAGAACGGCGCGCTGCCGTCTGGCAACGCGCCGCAAGCCTCGTTGAGAGGGTCTCGGATCAGATGTCGTCCGCCAGCGCGCCGCCGACAGCGCCGATCGCGGCGCCCGCCACGGGCTCGTCAACGGCGGCGCCAACGGCCGCGCCGCCCAGTGCGCCGGTTCCGGCACGCTCGAGGTCGGTGTTGCCGCAAGCGGCCAGGGCAGCCAGACCGGCAAGGGCGAAAAGGGTACGGGTCACGGTCATGATAAACTCCACTTGATCTGTTCGTTCATGTTCCGAACACACGTTCTTGAGGCAGGTTCCCGCCCAATACGCACGAATTCTCTGCTCAGCGCTCGAACACGTCCGGGAAAGACGCGCGCGCCCGCGGCTCGTCGATGCGCAAAAGCGCCTCGTAGCTTTCAGGATCGAACGGGTCTTCGGCGGGCACCACTTCTCGACCGAACAGCCACGACAGACGCCCGGCATCGAGATTGCCACGCTCGAACGGGTCGGTGCCGAAATGCTGCCACAGCGCCCAGAGGAACCCCTCATCCGCAAGCTTGTCGCCATGCCTGCGGTCGCGATACCGCTCGCGTACGATCAGCTTCGTCGCGCCCTTGGGCGATGCACGGCGGATGGTGAACTGGAAGTCGGTCCCGGGATATCGCCCCGGAAAGCCCCTGTGTTTCAGCATGTCGATCTCGGCAAGGGGCGCGCTTGAATGCGGGCAGCCCCAATCGGGGGCCGCCCGCAAGTAATCTCAGTACTTCGAGTAAGTCGGCTCGGCCACGATCGGGGCCGGCGTCGGGTCGGTGAAGACCACTTCTTCTTCCCGTCCGCCGCAGGCAGCGACGAAGGAAACGAGCACAAGGCCCATGATCATTTTGAAGCTCGTCGACATGAATAACTCCGTTGATGTCGTGAATCGCAAGCGCGATCCCACGGGGACGATACAGGAGTTGGAATAGGCTTTGTAGAAGGGTTGTAAACAGGTGTGACGCGAAAGACGCGATCAGAACGCCTGCCATTCGCAATCGCCGTCGACGGGGCGATACGCTTCGAAGAATTGGACTGCATCAGGGTCAGTGCTGCCGAACGGAACGGCCTTGTCGGCCAAGGTAATGACAATGGCGTCCGGAGGTGGTTCGACCGCCTCGACCACCTTCAGGGCGTAGGACCGGCACAGATGGGCCATGTCGGCTTCCGTCGTCGCGTAGTCCTGCGCGGGGTCGAGGGCATCGGCCACGAACCGAAAGCGATAGGCGACCCCCAGGCCAGGGGCGTCCGTGATCACGTCCAGCGCCGAGACCGTCATCCCCGAAGGAAGCGGGATCACCTCGGCCCGCGCAGGAAGCATCGGCAGGGCGGCCAGGACAGCCAAGCCTGCAAAATTGATACGCCGCAGAACCTTCATAGCGGTATATTGTCGTGCTTTTTCCACGGGTTCTGCAGCTTCTTGTTGCGAAGGCTGGCGAAGGCACGGCAGACTCGGCGCCGGGTCGACTGCGGCAGGATCACTTCGTCGATGAAGCCCCGCTCCGCGGCCTTGAACGGGTTGGCGAAGTTCGTCTCGTACTCCTTGGTGCGGTCGGCGATCTTGTCCGTATCGCCCAGCTCGGAACGATAGAGGATCTCGACCGCGCCTTTCGCGCCCATGACCGCGATCTCGGCCGTGGGCCAAGCATAGTTGAAATCGCCGCGAAGGTGCTTCGAACTCATGACGTCATAGGCCCCGCCATAGGCCTTGCGGGTGATGACGGTGACCTTGGGCACCGTCGCCTCGCCATAGGCGAAAAGCAGCTTGGCGCCGTGCTTGATGACGCCCCCGAACTCCTGCCCGGTCCCGGGAAGGAAGCCTGGAACGTCGACGAAGGTCAGGATCGGGATCTCGAACGCGTCGCAGAATCGCACGAACCGCGCAGCCTTGCGACTGGAATCGATGTCCAGAACACCGGCAAGCACCATCGGCTGATTCGCGACGACGCCCACGGCCCGCCCTTCCATCCGGATGAACCCGGTCAGGATGTTCTTCGCGAAATCCTCCTGGATCTCGTAGAAGTCCCCTTCGTCCGCGACCTTCGTGATCACTTCCTTCATGTCGTAAGGCATGTTGGGGTTCGCGGGGATCACCGTATCGAGGCTTTCGTCAATGCGATGGGGATCGTCGAAGAAGGGCCGGACTGGCGGTTTTTCGCGGTTGTTGAGCGGCAGCAGATCGACCAGCCGCCGCGTCTCGATCAGGGCTTCGACGTCGTTCTCGAATGCCGCGTCCGCGACACTGGACTTCTTCGTATGCGTGGACGCCCCCCCCAGTTCCTCGGCCGTGACGACTTCGTTCGTCACGGTCTTCACGACGTCGGGTCCGGTGACGAACATGTAGGACGTGTCCTTCACCATGAAGATGAAGTCGGTCATCGCCGGGGAATAGACGGCTCCGCCGGCGCAGGGCCCCATGATCACGCTGATCTGCGGGATCACGCCCGACGCCATCACGTTGCGCTGGAACACCTCGGCATAGCCGGCAAGCGAGGCCACCCCCTCCTGGATCCGCGCGCCGCCCGAATCGTTCAGCCCGATCACCGGCGCCCCGTTCTGCATGGCCATATCCATGATTTTGCAGATCTTCTGGGCATGCGTTTCGGACAGGGACCCGCCCAGCACCGTAAAATCCTGGCTGAAGACATAGACCTGCCGGCCGTTGATCGTGCCCCATCCGGTGATCACCCCATCGCCGGACACCTTGTTCTGGGCCATGTTGAAGTCGGTCGCGCGGTGGGTGACGAACATGTCGAACTCTTCGAAGGACCCCTCGTCCAGCAAAAGCTCGACCCGTTCGCGTGCCGTCAGCTTGCCCTTCTCGTGCTGCTTGGCGATCCGGTCCTCGCCGCCGCCAAGGCGCGCGGTCGCGCGGCGGTCCTGCAACTGTTCCAGAATGTCCTTCATCGCGCGTCCCCTCCAGATATTTTGATCGGAGCATAGGGGTCGGGCGAGCCGCCGAAAAGACGAAAGGCCCGCCCTTGTCACGTGTTTGCGCCGAAACGCCCCGGCCCGCCCTTGGACTTTCGAACCGAGCGGTTTAGATGCGCGAAATGTCTCCGAACCGCCGCTCCGTCTTCCTTGACCGTTCAACACCGCCGCATATCGCGACGATGATCCTCATCACGTCGCTTGGCGCGTTGGGAATGAACCTGTTCCTACCGTCGCTGCCCGGAATGGCCGAGTTCTTCGACACGCCTTACGGCGTCATCCAGATCGCGGTCGCGGGCTATTTGGGCGTCAACGCGATCATGCAGATCATCATCGGACCGCTGTCGGACCGCTACGGGCGGCGCAAGGTGATGATGTGGTCCATCCTCGTCTTCATCCTGGCGACGCTGGGATGCGTGCTGTCCACGCATATCGTCGTCTTTTTGACCTTCCGGATGATCCAGGCCGCCATAGTCGCGGGCCTGGTCCTGCCACGGGCGGCGATCCGCGACCTGTATACGCAGGATGAAAGTGCATCGATGATCGGGTATGTCACGATGGGCATGTCCGTCGCGCCCATGATCGCGCCCTTCTTCGGCGGCATCCTGGACGAGGCTTTCGGTTGGCACGCGTCCTTCATTGCGTTGCTGATCTGCGGGATCGGGGCGCTGGCGCTGACGTTCTACGACTTCGGCGAGACGGCGGCCCCCAGCACCGCCAGCCTGCGCGCCCAGATCGCGCAATACCCCGAACTTCTGACCGCCCCGCGGTTCTGGGGCTATGCGCTGACGGCGGCCTTCGCGTCGGGTGCATTCTTCGCTTATCTCGGTGGCGCGCCCTATGTCGGTTCGGAAGTCTTCGGGATGAGCCCGTCGCAGCTTGGCCTCTATTTCGGGGCACCGGCCGTCGGATACCTGGTCGGCAACGGCCTTACTGGGCGCTATTCGGTCAAGGTCGGGACGAACCGCATGGTCTTGATCGGAACTGTCACCACGGTGTTCGGCCTGGGGATCGCGCTGATCCTGTCGCTGACCGGGGTTGCCACCGCCGAGATCTTCTTCGGCTTCATGACCTTCGTGGGCTTGGGCAACGGTCTGGTCATCCCGAACTCGACCGCGGGGATGTTGTCGGTCCGCCCGCACCTGGCCGGGACGGCATCGGGGCTGGGCGGCGCGATCATGATCGGCGGGGGCGCTGCGCTGTCGACCCTTGCGGGGGTCCTTCTGGCGGGGCAGTCGACCGCCCTGCCCCTGATCGCGTTGATGACGGCGACATCTGCCGCCGCCGTCGCGTCGATCATCTTCGTCATCTACCGCGAGGCCCGCCTTGCAAGGACGCGCAGCGCCGCCTGATCAGTGGATCTCGGGTGCGTATTTCAGGATCACCGGAACGACCAGGTCTTCCTCGTCTGTCAGGTGGCGATCCAGAAACGTGCCGAACTCCGTCAGGCGGTCGTCCAGAAGCCCCGCCTCGCGCTTGGGATCGGCACCCGACAGCCCGCGAAGCATCGCGTTCGTCCCTTCGGCCAAACCGTTCAGGTGCCCGTCCAGCGCGTGGTGATCGGCATCCAGGATTAGGAACCCCTTCTCCAGCCGGCCATCCAGACCGGTCAGCGCAGGGAAATAGTGGTGATCCTCGATCGAATGGTGGCCGTGCAGTTCTTGCAGGAAGAACTGCGCCATCCTGGCGGTGTTTCGCCCGTATTGGTCTGCGTCCATCAGCCCGTCCAGATAGCCACGTGTGCCGCCTTGAAGCCGTTCAAGGATCTCGCGGAACATCAGGTGGCGTTGTAGCCAGAACCGCGTAAGCGGCGAGAAGTTGGGATGCGCCTCCCACGTGCCGCGGGGAAGCTCGTCGACCAGGACGCGCAAGGCGTCGGGCAGACCTTCGCGCTTTTCCAGCGCCTGGATTTCTTCTTCTGTCATGTCGCGGGACATAAGCGTCCCACCCCCTTCCGACACCCCCAAAATCGCGATACCTGAACGGCATGCGCGCTTTTCTCGCCCTCGACCCGCCAGACCCTTTGCGCAATGCCCTGTCGGCCCTGCAAGACGACCTGCGTTGCGGGCGTCATGTCGACGAGGACGATCTGCATCTGACGCTTTGCTTCTTTCCCGACGCCTCGCAAGCCGCGCTGGAGGAGATGGACCTGACCCTCGACCTCATGCGACCGGGGCCGGTCACGATCGAGGTTGCGGGGATCGACACCTTCGGATCGGAAAATCCGCGGTCGGTTCACGCTTCCGTCATGGCAAGCGCGCCCCTGGTGCATTTGCAGAAGAAAGTTGAAACCGCCGCCCGCAGGTCGGGCATCGACCTGCCCCACCGCAGGTTCGTTCCGCATATCACGTTGGCGCGGTTCCCAAACCGGATGCCGCCCGAGGACCACGTCAGGCTGGGGCGGTTCCTGGAACGGCGCGGCAATGTCCATTTCGACGCGGCCGTGATCCAGGAGGTTGTGCTGTACCAGTCCACCCTGACGGAAGACGGACCCCGATATGACGAGCTCGAGCGCTATCCCCTGATCTGAGGCTTGCACTTTTCGCGCATTACGGGACGGCGCCACCAATGCCGCGCCCCCCCATTCTTGTCCGTTTCGCGCAATCGCCGCGTCAGATTTCGCCTTCCGCGTACCAATCGCCCATGCGCACCTCGGTCCCGGCATCGGTTTCGCCCAGCATCGCGGCGAACTCTTCAGGATCCTGCGTGCCGCCGTCCCGTCCGCGGTAGTGATATGGATAGACGTAGGCGGGCTGGAATTCGGCGACGGCGTCCGCGGCCTGTTCGGCGTCCATGGTGAAGGGAAGGTTCATGGGGATGAACGCCAGGAAGATGTCTTCCAGCGCGCGCATTTCATCGGTGCCCTCGGTATCGCCCCCGACATAGATGCGGCGTCCGTCGATCTCGAACACGTATCCGTTGTCGCGGCCCTGCGGGTGAAAATCCAGCCGACCTTCGGTGATGTTGTAGGCGGGAACCGCCTCGATCATCAGGCCCGAGACATCGACCGACTCGCCATTCGCGGCCTCCTGAGTCTTCATCTGAAGCTCGGAGGGCAGCATGTCATAGACGGCCGGGTTCACGACCATCTGTGTCGCGGGACCGGCTACCGCCTGAAGCGTCTCGACGCTGTAGTGGTCGCCATGCTCATGGGTGATGAGGATCAGGTCCGGCTCCGGTAGGTCGGCATATTGCTCGGGCGCGCCCACCGGATCGACATAGATGACGCGGTCGGGCGTCTCCATCACGAAGCTGGCGTGACTGATGGGGTAGACCGTGATCTCGCCCCCGTCCGTCTGGAACGTGTTCGAGGCATGGGCCGCCGCAAGAACATTGGTGGGAAGGATCGTCGTCGCGCCAAGCGCTACGCCGGTGGCAAGAAAGCTGCGTCTGGTGGTCATCTTCGTCCTCCGGATTGTTCCGATCCAGAGGTAGCGTGGTGCGAACCGGCGTCACGGAACGACGGCAGGAACGTGCGACGGGGTGCGACGTTCGGTCCTTATGAGCGACGGCTTGAATGACATTCTCGACGATCTGAACGACCTTGCCGGGGCCGAGGAAACCGTCAGCCTGAACGACGTCATCGGCAAACTCGGCTCTCGCGGGCAAGGCGTCGTTCTGTTGTTGCCCGGACTTATGGGCATTACGCCGATCGGCGGCATTCCGGGTGTTCCGACCATATCCAGCGTTCTGATCACGATCCTTGCGGTCCAGATCATACTTGGTCAGCGCCAACTTTGGGTGCCGGACATGATCGGGCGCCGAAGCGTCGAAGACGACCGGATCAGGAACGCCACCGAACGGTTGCGTGGCCTTGCCGACTGGATCGATCGCCATTTCGGCAATCGTCTGGAAGCCCTGACAGGATCGATCGCGAACCGGATTGCAGCCGGGTTCTGCCTGCTCCTTGCGTTCACGATGCCTCCGCTGGAACTCGTTCCGTTTGCCGGTATCATCCCGTTTGCCGGGATCGCTATGCTGGGTCTGGGTTTGACCTTGCGGGACGGGGTGCTTATGGCCCTGGCGTTCGCATCGAGTGTCCTGGCGTTCTATGGCGTGTGGCGCTTCTGGCCGTTCTGAAGCGGACCTTTCGGCGCGCCCAGAACCACGAACGTGACGATCGAGCCCAGTTGCGGCAGTGTCCCCAGAACGTCGGTGTGGAAGCGCTTGTAAGCCTCGATATCGGCCACTTCGACGCGCAGCAGATACTCGGTCCGGCCCGTCACGTTGTAGCATTCGACGACCTCGGGGCTGGCGGCGACGGCGCGCTCGAACCCCTCCTGCCCGACTTTCGTATGGTCGGTCAGACCAACCTCCAGATAGGCGATGAACCCCCGTCCCATCGCGCCGGGATCGAGAACCGCGCGGTATCCCGCGATCACACCGGATGCCTCCAACGCCTGGACGCGGCGCAAACACGCCGAGGGCGAGAGGCCGACGCGCTGGCTCAGCGCAAGGTTCGACAGGCGCCCGTCTTGGGACAGTTCGCGCAATATATTCTCGTCAATTCGGTCCATTTTCACCAATCTACTGTGCCTTGAGGCTATTCCTTCGCATCTTCGCAACCATATGCCGCCTGTTTTGCGTCAGATTGCCGGTATGTCTACTGAAACCCTGCTTGCGCTCATCGTCTTCGCAACCGTCGGAACCGGAACCCCGGGGCCCAACAACCTGATGGTGATGGCCTCTGGGGCGAATTTCGGCCTGCGCCGCACCCTGCCCCATATCCTGGGGATCGCGCTTGGCTTCGCGGCCATGATCATGTTGGTGGGCCTTGGCTTGGGGCGCCTGTTCGAGGCTTGGCCATGGCTCTCGCCGACGCTTCTGGCGGTTTCTGCGGTCTACTTGCTGTATCTGGCGTGGAAGATCGCCACCGCGGCCCCGCCGGAACCCGGGCACCCCGGCGGTCGGCCGTTCTCGTTCCTGCAGGCGGCCGCGTTCCAGTGGGTCAACCCGAAAGCATGGGCGATGGCGCTGACCACGACCGCGGTCTACCTCCCCGGCGGAGAGTTCGTGCTCGCCAGCGCGATCTTCGCTTCGGCGGCGATCCCGCTGACCGCGCTGTGGACGGTGGCCGGGGAAGGCATAGGTCGTTTTCTGGGCACACCCTTTCGCCTGCGACTATTTAATGGCGTGATGGCGGCGCTTCTCCTGATCTCGACCCTACCCGCGATGCTGTGACTGGATGGGGGCGTGACAATCCGCCCCCGACGCCCTAGATGAGCGCGACCCCACTCGCCGGAGCCGCTGCCAATGCCCGCGATGCCCCCCGCCCACCCGTTCGACTTCGACGCGATTCCAGATGACGGAACCGACGACAAACTTCGCGAGGAATGCGGGGTCTTTGGCGTCACCGGCGTCACCGACGCGGCCAATTTCGTGGCGTTGGGCCTGCATGCCCTTCAGCACCGTGGCCAGGAAGCCGGGGGCATCGTCAGCCACGATGCCGCCCACGGGTTCAACTCGGCCCGCCGATTCGGCTATGTGCGCGACAACTTCACGAAGCAGTCGCTGATGGACACGCTGCCTGGGCCTTTGGCCATCGGTCACGTGCGCTATTCCACCACCGGGTCAAAGGGGAACACGCAGATCCGCGACGTGCAGCCCTTCTTCGGCGAATTCTCGATGGGCGGGGCCGCGATTGCCCATAACGGCAACATCGTGAACGCCGACGCCCTGCGCCGCGAGCTGATCGACCGCGGGTCGATCTTCCAGTCCTCCAGCGACAGCGAATGCATCATCCACCTCATGGCGCGTTCGCTTCAGCGCAAGGTGCCCGAGCGGATGCAGGACGCCTTGCGCCGGGTGGAAGGCGCGTTCTCGATCGTGGCGATGACGCGCACCAAGCTGATCGGTGTGCGCGATCCGCTGGGCGTGCGCCCGCTGGTGCTGGGCCAGATCGGCGACGGCTGGGTCCTGAGTTCCGAGACCTGCGCGCTGGACATCATCGGCGCCGAGTTCATCCGCGACGTCGAGCCGGGCGAGATGGTCGTGATCGAGGATGGCGAAGTCCATTCGCACCGCCCCTTCGCGCCACAGAAGTCCCGCTTCTGTATCTTCGAGCACGTCTATTTCTCACGGCCCGATTCGATCCTTGGCGGCAGATCCGTGTACGAGACGCGGCGCCAGATCGGTGTCGAACTGGCCCGCGAAGCCCCGGTCGAGGCCGACCTGGTCTGCCCCGTGCCCGACTCCGGCACGCCGGCCGCCATCGGCTACAGTCAGGAGTCCGGCATTCCCTACGCGATGGGGATCATCCGAAACCAGTACATGGGCCGGACCTTCATCGAACCGACCGAGCAGATCCGGAACATGGGCGTGCGGCTGAAGCTGAACGTCAATCGGGCCCTGATCCGCGGCAAGCGTATCGTCCTTGTCGACGATTCGGTCGTTCGCGGAACGACCACGGTGAAGATCCGCGAGATGCTTCTGGATGCGGGCGCCCAGACCGTGCATTTCCGCATCGCAAGCCCGCCGACGGCATGGCCCTGCTTTTACGGCGTCGACACGCCCGACCGCGACAAGCTGATCGCCGCTACGATGTCCGAGGACGAGATGTGCGCGCATCTGGGCGTTGATTCCCTGCGGTTCATCTCGCTGGACGGTTTGTACCGCGCGGTGGGCGAGGCCGGCGGCCGCGATCCGTCGCAGCCGCAATACTGCGATGCCTGCTTCTCGGGCGAATACCCGATCACCCCGACCGACCGCGTCGAGAAGGGCTTTCGCCTTAAGGAAGCAGCTGAATAGGCGATTGGCGCAAGCGTCTTGACCGGGATTCTGACCTAGCGGAAAGTTCGTTCATCGATACGCAAGATGGACGGCTCCGATGCTGAAATCTCTGGTCCTGTCTGTTGGTACGGCGTTGTGCGCCTTCTCCGGCCCCGGTCTGACTTAAGGCTATGGGGAAATCGGGTTCACCCCTTACGTCCGCGACGTCAAAGGCTGGAACGTGCGGGTCATGGATCACGCCGGGCGCGAGGGCGGGTTGTCGGCCCGACGCTATACCGACCTCGGCAAACCGCTCTCGTTGGAGAACGCCTTTGGCGAATGGCGCCTGACCATTCCGACCCGGCTGGACGGCGTTTATGTCGGCGGCATCGTCGGCGTCGACGGGCGGGATTTCGACGTGCAGTACGGGATCGAGGACGGATTTGCGGTCCGATCCCTCAGCGGCGCAGAACTGATCGCGATCCGGAACGGCAACGATCTGACCGTCTTCATCGCAGGCGATACCCCGCCCGATTTCATACCCCTGACCGGATCAGCGGCGGCCTTGCTGAAGGTCGAGGAATGCAACCAGCGCCTGACCCCGCCCCGCCCGACCGTCGCCGCGCGGGCACCGCTCGATACCTGCCCGATGCCGGGAACTCATGCCTCCCCCGGGTCGCAGGCCCCCTTGACGGTGACCTTCGTGAACCAGGCCCCGGAGGCTGTCGACCTCTACTGGATCGACTTCGAAGGGAACACGAAGCCCTATTTCCATATCGACACGGGCGATGTGGCGACGGTGAAAACGTATCTGGGCCACAACTGGGTGGCCGTCTCGGACGACGGCGCGTCCTGCTTTGACGGCGTTCGCACGGTCCGCGCCGGGGACACATATATCGACGTCGGCCAGTAAGCGCGACGGGCACAACGAGAAACGCCGCCCCCGAAGGGACGGCGTTGGCAAATCGCTCGGGCGGGGAGGTTCAGCGCTTCAGCGCGCGGAGCGTGCCCGAGACCAGAAGGGCCGCCAGGACGGCCTTCACCGCATCGCCGATCAGGAAGGGCTGCATCCAGCCGCTCCAGAGGGATGCGGCCGAAGACGCCGCCCAGCCAGACTCCACCCCGAAGACCGAGGCGACGGCCAGGGGCCATGCTAGACCCGGCACATAAAGCGCATACGCTGCCGCAAGGGCCGCAGCCGTCATGCCCAGAACGCCCGCGCGCGCCCCAAGACCGGCAATCCACGCCATCAGCACGAACCCGACCAGGAAGCCGCCCGTCGGCCCCGCGATGTAGGCCAGACCGGCGCCGCCATTGGCAAAGACGGGCAATCCCATCGCGCCCTCGGCCAGATAGGTCAGCAGCGTCAGCGCGCCCATCCGCGATCCCATCGACAGACCCACCGCGATGATCGCCGCGCCCTGCAGGGTCATCGGGACCGGCCACATCGGCACCGCGATCTGCGCCGCCAGCGCGATCAGGGCCGTTCCGGCCAAAATCAGCGCGCCTTGCTGCCACATGGCAAGGTCGCGGCCGCGAAGAAGGGGGGTATCGTAGGTCATGTCGAACTCCGGAACCTGTGTTTCGTTCGTTCTCCACGTGCAGAGGCGCATCGTCAAGCGGTCTGGCCCTTGCCAAGCGCGGCCCGTATGCGCAAACGGGGCGCCATGACCCAGCTTGCCCTCATCACCGGCGCGTCCCGCGGCCTTGGCGCCGCGCTGGCCGAAGCCCTCGCCCCCGCGTACCACATCGTCGCCGTCGCCCGCACGACCGGCGCGTTGGAAGAGCTTGACGACCGCATACAGGCGAAGGGCGGACAGGCCACCCTGGCCCCGATGGACGTGACCAATGCCGACGCTATGGCGCATCTGTGCCGGGACATCCACGACCGCTGGGGCCACGCGGACCTGTGGCTTCACACGGCGATCCACGCTGCGCCGCTGGGCCCGGCGGCGCACTTGGCCGCCAAGGACTGGGACAAGTCGGTCGCCGTGAACGCCACCGCCACCCACACGCTGATCCGCATGGTCGAGCCGCTACTTCTGGCCGCCCCCGAGGGTCGCGCGGTATTCTTCGAAGACGCCCGCGGCGGAGAGAAGTTCTTCGGAAGCTATGGCGCCACCAAGGCCGCGCAGATGGCACTGGTGCGATCCTGGGCGGCCGAAACGGTCAAGACCGGCCCGCGCGTCACGATCCTGTCGCCTGCCCCGATGCCCACCGCCACCCGCGCCCGCTTCTTTCCGGGCGAGGATCGGACCGGCTTGGCCGACCCGCGGGACGAAGCCCGGCGACTTCTCGCCGACCTCTAGGACGCCCCCCGAGTCCGCGCTGCAACATCCTGCACCGCCGTGACCCAGCCGCTTGCCGCCCCAGCGCGTCCCCCCTAGGAAGGACAAAACGGCAGGGCTTCATGCGCATCCTCATCACCAATGACGACGGCATCTCGGCGCCGGGACTTCAGGTCCTGACCGAGCTTGCCACCGAAATCGCCGGCAACGGGGGCGAGGTCTGGACCGTCGCGCCCGCGTTCGAGCAATCGGGCGTCGGGCACTGTATCTCGTACTCGCGCCCGACGATGGTGCAGGAATTCGCGCCGCGCCGCTTTGCCGTCGAAGGTTCTCCCGCCGATTGCGTTCTGGCGGCGCTGTATGACGTCATGCCCGAGCGGCCCGATCTGATCCTGTCGGGCGTCAACCGCGGCAACAACGCGGCCGAGAACGTGCTGTATTCCGGCACCATCGGCGGTGCCATGGAAGGCGCGTTGCAGCATGTGCCGTCGATCGCGCTCAGCCAGTATTACGGACCCGACAATGCGGCCCTGGACGATCCGTTCGACGCCGCGCGCGCTCACGGGGTCGAACTGATCCGCACGATGATTGACCATGCCGAATGGGACAGCGCCGATTACCGCCTTTTCTACAACGTGAACTTTCCGCCCTGCCCCGCCGCCGACGTGAAGGGTCGGCAGGTCACGGCGCAGGGCTGGCGCCCCGACGCCGATCACGGCATGACGCCCCATGTCTCGCCTTCGGGGCGGCGGTTCCTTTACGTCACGGGCGCGCCGCAGCAGACGCCGACCGCCCCCGGAACTGACTGCGCCGCGAACCTGGAGAATTATATCTCGATCACGCCCATGCGCGCGGATCTGACGGCGCACGATCTGATCGGTCCGCTGAAGGACCGGCTGGAATGACATTCGACGCCCAGGCCCGCATGCAGCTTCTGTTCGCGCTCCGCTCCAAGGGGGTCACGGACACGCGCGTTCTTGCGGCCATGGAAGCGGTCGACCGTGGGCGGTTCGTGCGCGGCATCTTCCAGGGCCGCGCCTATGAAGACATGCCCCTGCCCATCGAATGCGGGCAGACAATCTCGCAACCGTCGGTCGTGGGCCTCATGACTCAGGCTCTGAACATCCGTCCCCGGGACAAGGTGCTCGAGATCGGGACGGGGTCGGGCTATCAGGCGGCAATCCTGTCGCAGCTGGCGCGCCGCGTCTATACGGTCGATCGTCACAAGCGGCTTGCCCGCGCCGCGCGCGAGCTTCTGGAATCGATGGACATCACGAACGTCACGATCCTGCCCGCCGATGGCGGCCACGGGCTTCCCGAACAGGCCCCGTTCGATCGCATCCTCGTGACCGCCGCGGCCGAGGACCCGCCCCCCGCGCTCTTGGCGCAACTGCGCGACGGGGGTATCATGGTCGTGCCGGTGGGGCAGTCCGATCACGTGCAGACACTTCTGAAGGTTACCCGGCAAGGGGACGACTACGACTATGACGATCTGCGTTCCGTCCGGTTCGTTCCGCTGGTCGAAGGCATGGCCACGGACTAGGGCGCGCGCGCTGTATCATGACAGGCGAGCGTCCGGAAAGAGACGCCGCCCCGAACACGAGGACGAGCCGATGATCCGCACCACACCGGTCCTGCCCCTGGCTGCCATCGCCACGCTTGGATTGACCGCCTGCACACCGTCGGGGTTCGACATGGACCTGCGCGACCGCTTGGGCATAGCGGCCTTCGACACGACCCCGGCGGTCCAGCAAGCCGTCCAAAGACGGCCCGAGCCCGACAATCGCGGCGTCATCTCCTATCCCGACTACCAGGTCGCGGTGGCGCGCAATGGCGATACCGTGGCGAGCTTGTCGCAGCGCCTTGGCCTGAACGCGCAGCAGGTGGCCGAGTATAACGGTCTGCCTTCCAATGTCGGCCTGCGCCGAGGGGAGCTGATCGCCCTTCCCGCCCGCGTGTCCGAGCCGTCTGCCGCGACCGGCGCCCCGACAGCCATCGCCTCGGCAACCGCGTCGATCCCGGCGACCACCCCGATCGCCACGGTGCCCCTGGACCAACGCGCCAGCACCGCTATCGACCGGGCCGAAGGCAATACTCCCGCAGCGACCCCGGCGGCCGTTCGCACGCCGTCGTCCAATGGAACCCAACCCACCCGCCATCGCGTCGAGCGGGGCGAGACGGCGTTCTCCATCGCGCGACGTTACGACGTTCCGGTGTCGGCCTTGGCTGAATGGAACGGCCTCGACGATCAGATGACCGTCCGCACCGGCAGCGTGCTGCTGATTCCGGTCGTCGACCGCTCGGCCCCTGTTCCGGACCGGCAGGCCAGCCAGCCCGGCCAAGGCACGGTCGCACCGCCCCCGCCCTCGGCCGCCGAACCGCTTCCGGCGGAAGAGGCCAACCAAGCCCCCCCGAAAGAGACGCCGCCTTCGCCAGCCCTGCAACAACAGACGACCTCTGCCTCTGCCTCGGGGGCCCAGTTCGTTTATCCCGTGCAGGGCAGCATCGTCCGGGCCTACAGCAAGGGCCGGAACGACGGCATCGACATTGCCGCCCCGGCCGGAACCACGGTCAAGGCGGCCGGCAGCGGCACCGTGGCTGCCATCACCCGCGACACCGAACAGGTGCCCATCCTGGTGCTGCGCCACCCGGGCAACCTTCTGACGGTCTATGCGGGCGTCAGCGACATCACGGTGGCGAAGGGCGACAGCATCACGAAGGGCCAGTCCATCGCCAAGGTGCGCGCCGGCGACCCGGCCTTCCTGCATTTCGAGGTGCGCGAAGGCTTCGAAAGCGTCGATCCGTCGGAATATCTGGACTGAACCCGGGCTACCGCGCCGGTCCGGCCCGGTCCAACGCCTTTCCCAGTTTCGGCAGCCGCGCGCGCTTCATCAGCGGCCGAAGCGGCAGCACCTCGCCCGAGAGGCGTTCGGCCGTGGCGTGGACGCGGGCAACCACCGGCGCGACATGCGCAAGCGGAAGCCGGGCCAGAAGCTGATCCGGATCGACCCGTTCGATCCCCTCCGCCGCCAGCACATGGCGCGGGAAATCCTTGGCGTTGAAAGTGCACAGCAGATCCGCGCCCCCGGCGATGGCGCCGGCCAAGACATGTTCGTCGTCGGGATCGGGCAGCACCAGCCGCGCCATGTCGCCCTGTCGCGGCGTGACCTCCGCCGCCGGAAAGGCAACCCGCAGGGCCGCGATCTCGCCCCGCGCGATCGCTTCGCCAGCGGGGCCCAGACGCGCGGCGGCGCGGGCCCATTCTTCCAGGACACGCGGGCTCCATTGCGGGGCGAACTGATGCTTTGCGGCGACACCGACCAGGATCTCGCGCAGGACAGTGGGGTAAAGGACGCAGGCGTCGAGGAAGACCTTCACAACCGGAACGTCAGGGCCTTCAGATACCCGGACTCGGCCAGTTGCGGCAGAAGCGGGTGATCCGGTCCGGCGAACCCGGTGCGCACGATCTGGCCGCGCCGCCCGCCCTTGCCGATGCCGCGGGCGCTGGCATTCCGGAACGAGGCCAGGTCGACGGCGTGCGAGCACGAGCACAATGTCAGGTATCCCCCGTCCGCCACCAGCGGCGCGGCCAGCTTGGCCACCCGTTCATAGGCACGCAGCCCAGCCTCTCGCGCTTGTTTCGCGGGCGCGAAGGCCGGCGGGTCGCAGATCACGACGTCGAAGGTCCGCCCTTCGGCCGCCAGAGCCTCCAGGACCTCGAACGCATCGCCCTGCCGCGTGTCGAACCGATCGGCCGTGCCCGACGCCTCGGCCCCGGCGCGGGCGAGGTCCAGCGCCGCCGCGGATCCGTCCACCGCCAGCCCAGTCTCGGCCCCCGCCGCAAGGGCGGCCAAGGCAAAGCCGCCGACATGGCTGAACACGTCCAGCACCTGCCCCCCGCGAGCAAGACGCGCCACCGCGCGGTGATTGTCACGCTGGTCATAGAACAGGCCAGTCTTCTGCCCCCCGGTAAGGTCAGCCATGTAGGTCGCGCCATTCATCTGCACCGGCACAGGCCCCCCGACGTCACCCAGAAGCACCGTGTCGGCATCGTCCAAACCTTCCAGCGACCGCGCGCGCCCGCTGGCGCTTTTCAGAACCGTCGTCACGCCCGTCACGGCCACCAGGGCGGCGACCAGATCGTCGAGCCGGGCGTCGGCCCAGGCGGCGTTGGGCTGGATGACGGCGGCATCACCGAACCGGTCGATCACCACGCCGGGAAGGCCGTCCGCCTCGGCATGGACAAGGCGGTAGAACGGGCCGTCATAGATGCGGTCGCGATGCGCCAGGGCGCGGGTCAGCCGGTCTTCGAACCAGGCGCGGTCGATGGTGGCCTTGGGGTCGCGATCCAGCATCCGCCCGATGATCTTCGACGCGGGCGTGACGCCGACAAGTCCCATCGGCCGCCTGTCCCCGTCCTCCAGCACGGCCAGCGTACCCGGCGCCAAAGCCCGGGTGCGACGGTCGGTGACGACCTCGTTGGAATAGACCCAAGGGAATCCGTGACGGATCGCCTGGGGTTTGGCCTTGGGTAGAAGGCGGATCACGGGAAGCTCGCTCATGCCTGCCAGCTAGGCCAAATCGCGCGACGTGAAAAGCGCGAAGGCTTGCTGGTATCGCTAACGCGCATATGTTAGCGCATCGCCCGAAGACCTCCCGAACGGAGACGGATATGCCTTTGAACGACACCATCGCCCGCGTCACGGACCGTATCGTCGAACGCTCGAAAGATCGTCGCGCAACCTATCTGGACCGCATGGCCCGCGCCGCCGACGAGGGGCCGAAGCGCGCCCATCTGACCTGCGGAAACCAGGCCCATGCCTATGCCGCGATGGGCGAGGATCAGGACAAGCTGGCCACCGGCACACAGGCCAATATCGGGATCGTCACGGCCTATAACGACATGCTGTCGGCGCATCAGCCGTTCGAGCGGTTCCCCGACATCATCCGCGATGCCGCCCGCAAGGCCGGGTCCACCGCGCAGGTCGCGGGCGGGGTGCCCGCCATGTGCGACGGAGTCACGCAAGGCCAGGTCGGGATGGAGCTTTCGCTGTTCTCGCGCGACGTGATCGCGCTGGCCACCGGTGTGGCGCTGTCTCACAATACCTTCGATGCAGCGGTGTATCTGGGCGTGTGCGACAAGATCGTGCCGGGCCTGATCATCGGGGCGGCGACCTTCGGATATATCCCCGCGGTGTTCCTGCCCGCCGGCCCCATGACCAGCGGCCTGCCCAACGACGAAAAGGCGCGCGTGCGTCAGCAATTCGCCGCCGGCGAAGTCGGCCGCGACGCGCTGATGGAGGCCGAGATGGCCAGCTATCATGGCCCCGGCACTTGCACCTTTTACGGCACCGCCAACACCAACCAGATGCTGATGGAGTTCATGGGCCTGCACCTGCCCGGTGCCTCCTTCGTGAACCCCAACACGCCCCTACGCGATGCCCTGACCCGCGCGGGCGCCACGCGCGCGACGGAAATCACCAATCTGGGGAACGACTACCGACCCGCGTCGCAGGTTCTGGACGAGAAGGCGTTCGTCAACGGCATCGTCGGCCTGATGGCCACCGGCGGATCGACCAACCTTCTGATCCACCTGCCCGCGATGGCCCGCGCGGCTGGCGTGCTTCTGGACCTCGAGGATTTCGCCGAGATCTCAAGCGCGACGCCTCTGATGGCGAAGGTCTATCCCAACGGGCTGGCGGACGTGAACCATTTCCACGCGGCGGGCGGGCTGACCTACATGATCGGAGAGCTTCTGGACGCCGGTCTTCTGCACGACGACACCATGACCGTCATGGGGGAGGGCCTGAAGGACTACGTGAAAGAGCCCAAGATCCGCAACGACGAGATCGTGTGGGAAGACGCTCCGCGCGAGACGCAGAACGACAAGATCCTGCGCCCCGCCAGCAATCCGTTCCAGAAGACGGGCGGCATGGCCGACCTCCAGGGCAACCTGGGCCGCGCGGCGATGAAGATCTCTGCCGTGAAAGAGGAATACCACGTCATCGAAGCCCCCTGCCGGATCTTCGAGGATCAGCCTTCGGTCAAGGAAGCCTTCAAGAACGGCGAGTTCACCGAGGATACGGTCGTCGTCGTCCGCTTCCAGGGCCCCAGTGCGAACGGTATGCCCGAACTGCACTCTCTGACGCCGACGCTGGCCGTTCTGCTGGACCGTGGCCTGAAGGTCGCGCTTGTGACCGACGGACGGATGTCCGGCGCGTCGGGCAAGGTGCCCGCGGCGATCCACCTGTCGCCCGAGGCGCATCTGGGCGGCCCCCTGGCAAAGCTGCGCGACGGCGATATCCTGCGCGTGGATGCGACGAAGGGGACGATCGACGCTGTGGGTGTGGATCTCGATTCGCGCGAGGCCGTGACCCGTGACCTTACGGACAATTCGCACGGCGTCGGCCGCGAACTGTTCGAGGCCTTCCGCCAGAACGTGGGTCTTGCCAGCCAAGGTGCCGCGGTCGTGGTCTGATCGACGCGCATCGTCTTTTTCTTTACTTTTTGCGGCTACGCACACCCGAACTTTCCCAAGGAGATCGCGATGACCCCAGAACAGGCCAGCCAGAAAACGGCCGAACTTTGCCGCCTGGCGCCCGTCATTCCCGTGTTGGTGGTGCAGGATCCGAGGCAGGCAAAGCCGCTGGCCGAAGCCTTGGTGAAGGGGGGCCTGCCGGTTCTGGAAATCACGATGCGCACGCCGTCCGCCTTGGACGTCATCCGCGAGATGTCCCTCGTGAAGGGGGCTAAAGTCGGTGCGGGGACGCTTCTTGGGCCTGCGGACGTTCGTGCGGCCAAGATGGCGGGGGCGACCTTCGGTGTATCTCCCGGTGTGACGACGCGGCTTCTGGACGCGGCCGAAGACAGCGACCTGCCGATGCTGCCGGGCACCGCCACGGCAAGCGAGGTCATGGTCCTTCTGGATCGGGGCTATACCACGGCCAAATTCTTCCCCGCCGAAGCGAATGGCGGCGCGGCAGCACTGAAATCCCTGGGCGGTCCGTTGCCGCGGATGCGCTTCTGCCCCACGGGCGGGATCAGCCTGAAGAACGCGCAGAGCTACCTGTCGCTGCCCAACACCCTGTGCGTCGGGGGATCCTGGATCGCACCGCAGGACAAGATGGACGCCGGCGACTGGGACGGGATCGAAGCCCTGGCCCGCGAGGCGGCGGCGCTGAAGAAAGGGTGACGCCCGGGATCCCGGCGCGTCAGGCCAGCGACAAGCGCCCGCCGCGCCGGATCATCTGAACCGATGTCGCCTTACCGGTGGCATCGTCCGTATCGACCAGCAGCCCGGACAGGGTTGCCTCGCCCCCCGCAGGCTCGAACCGGCCCTTCGGCATGCCGGTCAGGAATCGCCGCAACGGCTCCTCCTTCTGCATGCCTATGACGCTGTCGTAATCGCCGCACATGCCTGCATCGCTCTGGTACGCGGCGCCCCCAGGCAGGATCATCGCGTCGGCGGTCGGCACGTGGGTATGCGTCCCCACCACGACGCTAGCCTTGCCGTCGCAGAAATGGCCCATGGCCATCTTTTCGGACGTCGCCTCGCAGTGGATATCCACCAGCGCGGCCTGAACGGCGGCGCCGAGAGGAGCGTTCTTCAACACAGGCTCGATGGCCGAAAACGGGTCGTCGAAGGGGCGCTTCATGAAGACCTGTCCCAAGACCTGCGCAACCAACACGCGCCGCCCGCCGGTGACCTCGAACACCCGCGCACCGCGCCCAGGCGCAGCCTTCGAGTAGTTCAGGGGTCGCACGATCCGCGGCTCGGATTCGCAGAATTGCAGCATGTCCTTCTGGTCGAAGGCATGGTCGCCAAGCGTGATCGCATCGGCCCCCGCCGCCAGCAGCAGCTTCGCGTGATCGGGGGACAAACCCGCCCCGTTCGTCGCGTTTTCGCCATTGACCACGCAGAACTCGACGCCAAGCTCGTCTTTCAGGGCCGCAAGCCGTTCGGAAATGGCGGTCCTGCCGGAGCGCCCCATCACATCGCCAAGGAACAGAAGTCTCATGGCGTCGTGCCTATGACCCGGCGGCCAGCGGCGCAAGGCTCATTGAGACCGGACGCCGGGCGGTCTAGATAGATCGGCAAAAGGAGACCGCCCATGCTGCGCACCGCCCTTGCCTTTCTTGCCCTCGCCAGTCCCGCGCTGGCCGAAAGCCACCTGCCCGCCATCGTTATCCACGATGCCGTGATCTTCGAGACGACGCCGGTCGCCAAGGCGGCTGCAGGGTATCTGACGATCACCAACGACAGCGACGCCCCCTACACCCTGACCGGTATCGAGGCGGGGTTTCCCCGGGCGGAACTGCACGAAAGCGTCATGGAAAACGACGTGATGCGCATGGTTCCGCGCCCCGAAGGGTTCGACATCGCCCCGGGTGAGACGCTGTCGTTGGAGCGTGGGGGCCGTCACATCATGTTCATGGGTCTGGATACGCAGCTGACTGACGGGACCGAGATCCCGGCCACCCTGATCTTCAGCGACGAGGTGCGCATCCCCGTGACCTTCGACGTCATGACCATGCCCGCCGATCCCGGTACTCTGGATGACGGGCGTCTGGCCCCGGGCATGACGGAGCAGGGCGAGATGGATCATTCCGGCACGGAAGGCCGGCCAGCCGAGGACTGATCCCACCGGCTGCCATAGGGAACAACGCCCCGAACAGGGCATTGCCCGGATACTCGGACAGGCAAGGATCCCCTCGATGGCAGCCACATCCACCCGGGCGGACCGCGCGCCCTGGTTTCCCTTTATCGCCGGGTGTTTCGCCTTCTTCACCGTGATGGCAGGGGCCACCGTGCCCACGCCGCTGTATCCGATTTACGCGGACACCTACGGCTTCTCTCCGATCATAATCACCGCGATCTTCGCGATGTATTCCGCCGGAGTGATCGGGGCCCTGCTGCTGACGGGGCCGTGGTCGGATCAGATCGGGCGCAAGCCGCTTCTTCTGGGAGGTCTGGCCCTGGCCTTCGCCTCGGGCATCTGTTTCGTGGCCGCCCAAGGATTACCCCTTCTGCTGGCCGCGCGGTTCCTGCAGGGCGCATCGGTGGGCATCTTCACCTCTGCCGCGACGCTGGCCGTGAAGGAGATGGCACCCGAGAGCCATCCACGGATCGGGGCCATCGGGTCGACCGTGGCCAATATGGGCGGCCTCGGAATGGGCTCGGTCATCGGGGGTGCCGTCGCGGCCGTCGCCCCCGATCCGCTGATCTTTCCCTACCTGTTCCATCTGGGGATGGTGGTCCTGGCTACAGGCCTTCTGTGGCGCGCGCCCGAGCCCATTCAGACCGCGGAGAACCCCAAGCTGCGCCCGCAGGGCCTGGCTGTCCCGTCCGAGGTGCGCGGCTTCTTCGTGCCTGCCGCGATCTCGGCCTTCGCGGGGTTCATGATCTGCGGGTTCATGGGGTCGATCACGCCATCCTACCTGGGCCAGGTGCTGGGATTTCAGGGCGACCATGTCGCGATCGGCACGGTGGCCGGCCTGATCTTCCTGATGTCCTGCTTTGGTCAGATCGCGGAAGATCGCCTGCCGGAAAAGATGGTGCTTCCCATCGGCATGGGCGTTCTCACGCTGGGGATCGCGGGGATCACCGTTGGGCTGGCGATGGTGTCGCTTTGGGCCCTGTGCGCGGGGATCGTGGTGGCCGGGCTGGGCCACGGCGTCGCGTTCAAGGGCGGCCTGTCGGCCATCGGACGAAACAGCCCCGAGGGGCAGGCCTCGGCCGTCACGGCCAGCTATTTCACGGTCGCCTATGTGGCGATCTCGATCCCGGTGCTGGTGGTGGGTGCTCTGCGCATGGTGATCGACCTGACGCCGGTCTCGGTCATGTACGCGGCCGCCTCGACGATCCTGGCCGCACTCGCGTTCGTCCTGATCCGCCGACGTCAGCAGTAAGGGCGGGGCGGCCCGTGCCGCCCCTGCCAATCTCACAGCTTCTGCAGTACCGCCTGGACCGAGTCCTTGGCGTCGCCATAGAGCATCCGCGTGTTTTCCTTGAAGAACAGCGGGTTTTCGATGCCCGAATAGCCCGTCCCCTGCCCGCGCTTGGACACGAAGACCTGGTTGGCCTCCCACACATGCAGGACCGGCATCCCCGCGATGGGCGAGTTCGGATCATCGTTCGCCGCCGGGTTAACGATGTCGTTCGAGCCGATAACGATCACCACATCGGTCTTGGGGAAATCGTCGTTGATCTCGTCCATTTCCAGCACGATGTCGTAAGGCACCTTCGCCTCGGCCAGAAGCACGTTCATGTGCCCCGGCAGACGCCCCGCGACGGGGTGGATGGCGAAGCGCACCGTCTTGCCCGCATCGCGCAGCTTCTTGGTCAGTTCGCTGACCGCCTGCTGCGCCTGCGCCACTGCCATGCCGTAGCCCGGCACGATGATGACGCTGTCGGCTTCCTTCAGCGCGTCGGCCACGCTGTCGACATCGGTGGGCACCATATTGCCCTCGACCGCCTGCTGCGGTCCGCTGGCGCCGCCGAAGCCGCCCAGGATCACGCTGACGAACTGCCGGTTCATGGCCTTGCACATGATGTAGGACAGGATCGCCCCCGAGGAGCCAACCAGAGCGCCGGTCACGATCAACAGGTCGTTGCCCAGCGTGAAGCCGATCGCCGCCGCCGCCCAGCCGGAATAGCTGTTCAGCATCGACACGACGACGGGCATATCCGCACCGCCGATCCCCATGATCAGATGATAGCCGATGAAGCCCGCAATCAGCGCCACAAGGAAGATCGTCCAGATCCCCGCCCCGTTGAAATATAGCAGCCCCAGGACCAGACAGAGGATCAGGGCGCCCAGGTTCAGCATATGCCCGCCGGGCAACTGCTTGGGCTTGCCGTCGACCTGCCCCGCCAGCTTGCCATAGGCGATCACGGACCCGGTGAAGGTCACCGCACCGATGAAGATGCCCAGGAAAACCTCGACCCGCAGGATGTTCACCTCGACGAAGGTCTTCATCCACAGCAACTCGCCAAAGCCGGTCAGGTCGGCCTCGTCCATGGTCATGCCGCTGGCGCGCATCTCGGTCACGGCCCCCAGCATGATGTCGGCGTTCAGGCCGATAAACACCGCCGCCAGACCGACGAACGAATGCAGAGCCGCTACCAGTTGCGGCATCTCGGTCATCTGAACCTTGCCGGCGATGTAGTAGCCCGCAAAGCCCCCCGCCGCGATGGCGAGGATGATCAACCAGACGTTCTGCACGCCCGGTCCGAACACCGTCGCGATGACGGCCAGCGCCATGCCGGTGATGCCGTACCAGATCGCGCGCTTGGCGCTTTCCTGATCCTTCAGCCCGCCCAGCGACAGGATAAAGAGGATGGTGGCGACGATATAGGCCGCCGATTGAAGTCCCATTCCGAACATCTCTGTCCCCTTACGACTTGACGAACATGGACAGCATGCGGCGCGTCACCAGGAACCCGCCCACGATGTTGATGCTGGCGATCAGCACGCCGATGAAAGACAGGATCACGACCAGCCAGTTGCCCGCGCCGATCTGCAACAGCGCGCCCAGGATGATGATCCCCGAGATCGCATTCGTCACCGCCATCAGCGGCGTGTGCAGGCTGTGCGCGACGCCCCAGATCACCTGGAAGCCGACGAAACAGGCCAGCGCGAAGACGATGAAATGGCTCATGAAGCTTTCGGGGGCATAGGCGCCCACCAGCAGCATCAGCACCGCGCCGATCGCCAGCAGCATGACTTGGCTGCGGGTCTGCCGGGTGAAGGCGGCCTTTTCCTCGGCACGCTTTTCCTCCGGCGTCTTCTCCTTCGGCTTCTCGCGCTTTTGCGGCGCGGCCTGGGCCGCCTGCTTGGGCTTGGGGGGCGGCCATGTGACGTCGTTCTTGTGGGTGATCGTCGCCCCGCGGATCACGTCGTCATCCATGTTGTGATTGACCGTGCCGTCCTTCTCGGGGGTCAGGTCGGTCAGCATGTGCCGGATGTTCGTCGCGTAGAGGGTCGAGGACTGCTTGGCCATCCGGCTGGGGAAGTCGGTATAGCCGATGATGACCACGCCGTTGTCGGTAACGATACGGTCGTCCTTGACGGTCAGCTTGCAGTTGCCACCCTTCTCGGCGGCCAGATCCACGATGACCGAGCCCGGCTTCATGGCCTTCACCATGTCCTCGGTCCACAGCTCCGGCGCCTCGCGATTGGGGATCAGCGCCGTGGTAATGACGATGTCGATATCGGGCGCCAGCTCGCGGAACTTGGCCAGCTGCGCCTCGCGGAATTCGGGGCTGGACGGAGCGGCATAGCCGCCCTCGCCCGAACCGGTGTCGCCCTCGAAATCGAGGTAAACGAATTCGGCGCCCATGCTCTCGACCTGTTCGGCCACTTCGGGGCGGACGTCGAAGGCATAGGTGATGGCCCCCAGCGAGGTCGCCGTCCCGATCGCCGCCAGTCCCGCGACGCCCGCGCCGACAACCAGGATCTTCGCCGGTGGCACCTTGCCCGCCGCGGTGATCTGGCCGGTCAGGAAACGCCCGAAATTGTTGGCCGATTCGATCACGGCCCGGTAGCCCGCGATATTCGCCATGGACGACAGCGCATCCATCTTCTGCGCCCGGCTGATGCGGGGCACCATGTCCATGGCGATCAGCGTGGCGCCCTTGTCGGCGGCCTTCTTCAGCAGCTCTTCGTTCTCGGCCGGGTAGAAGAAGCTGATCAGCGTCTGCCCCTCGCGCAGGCGGTCGACCTCGGCCTCGGTGGGCGGTCGGACCTTGCCGATGACGTCCGCGGCGTCGAACACCGCTTGGGCGCTGTCCAGAACCTCGACCCCGGCGTCGCGATAGGCGGCGTCCGAGATATCGGCCCGCGCGCCTGCCCCCGCCTCTACGACACACTCATGGCCAAGCTTGCGTATCTGCTCGGCCGAGGCCGGGGTCAGTGCGACGCGGGCCTCTGTCTCCTGGCTTTCCTTGACGACACCGAACTTCATGGCGCCTCTCCCCTTCATGGTCCACACCCGGCGAACGGGCTTCCTACGCGCATATATTGCGCAACAATGTTTCGCAAGCGAGGCAAGGGCGCCGCACTTCGTTTCAGATCCACCGTCTTACCTTCGCCGACCACGCCGCGTAAGACGGGCCGAAAGACCCGCGCAGCCGCGCTTCCTCGGGCCGGATGAAGCGCCATTCCAGCACCACCATCAGCGACGGGACCAACAACAGACCGAAGATCGGACCGATCCACAGGGCGGCCCCCGCCATGACAAGGACATCGCCCAGATAGATCGGATTGCGCCCGAACGCGAACGGTCCTCTCGTTACCAGGGCATCGGGCTGGCGGTGCGGCACAACGGTTGTGCGGGACAGCATCATTGCCCCCACCGCCCAGACCATCAGCAAGACCCCGGCCGCGATCAGACCTATCCCAACAGAGTCCCATACCTGTTCCGCGCCCGTCCCTCCGGATGGCAATAGCCATAGAACCGCAAGATGCACTGCCAGCCAAACCGGCGGCAGGTCGATCCATCGCCACATCCTTGCGCCTCGCCCCGTCCCTCGCCAAACCTAGTCCGAACGACACGGAGGATACCATGACCAATCTGACCGGGCGCCATGCCCTCGTAACCGGCGGCGGCTCCGGCATCGGGCTCGCGATTGCGCGCGCACTGGCCGATGCGGGGGCCGAGGTGACCATCACCGGCCGGACCGAGGCACGCCTGACAGACGCCGCCGACGCCCATGGCCTGCACGCGCAGGTCATGGACGTCTCCGACGAGACCTCCGTCGTCTCGGCCACCGAAGCAGCCGTCGCCGCACGGGGCCCCGTCGCCATCTGCATTGCCAATGCCGGCATCGCCGAGGGGCGCAATATCCTGAAGACCGACCTCGCCTTCTGGCGACAGATCACGGCTACCAATCTCGACGGGGCGTTCCTGACGATCCGCGAGGCGTTGCGGTCGATGCGGGATCTCGACTACGGACGGGTCATCGCCGTCTCATCCATCGCTGGCGTCCGCGGGCTGAAGGGGGCTCCGGCCTACTCGGCCTCGAAACACGGGGTGATCGGCCTGATCCGCGCCCTGTCCGAGGATTATATCGGCCGCGCGCAGACCTTCAACGCCATCTGCCCGGCCTATGTCGAAACCGATATCGTCACCCGCAACGTCGCTTCGATCCGTGACCGCGCCGGTGTCAGCGAGGACGAGGCACTGGGGATCATGGTCGCCCAGAACCGCCACAACCGCCTGATCGACGCGGACGAGGTGGCCCGCACGGCACTGTGGCTCTGCGATCCTCTATGTGGTTCGGTCAATGGACAGGCGATCGAGATCGCGGGCGGACAGGCCTGAGGGCGCGCGCACCAGGCCCGATCATTCGCGCGGGGGAACAGGCGACGATCCGACTCGTTGGCTCGGAAAGCGGCGGACCACCCGGTTCGCCACCTGCCGGAGTGTCATCATGCGTCGTGCCCTGTTATTCGCTTCCCTCGCCGCGCTGCCAGCCTACGCGCAGGACGAACCTCCAGTGGGCGGAATCGGTCGCCTTGCGTGTTCCGAGATCACGGGCGCGGCGAATGCCCCCTACCTCGCGCAGGCAAGCGACTGGGCGCTCGGCTACATGGCCGGCCGGATCGACGCGGGTCAGTCGCCAGCCGAGGGCGAAACGCTCAGTCCCGACGACAGCGTCGACGTGATCGCAGGCATCGCGATCCGCTGCCGCGAAACGCCGGATGCACCGGTGATCGACGCCGTGCGCGCCTATGCCGACCGAATCTTCGACGAAACTGCCGAAGGGGGGCCCGTCACCGCCGATCCCCCGGCGCCACCACCCGACATGCCGCCCGAGCCCGAGGCCCCGCGCGAAACCGACGCCCCACCCCCGCGCCCCGACGATCTGACGGAGGCAGCCGCCAACGACCCCGAAGGCGACGAACGACCGAGCGACGAGGATGTCGATGACGACGCAGAACAGTCGCCCGCGGAAGGCGCCGGGACGGACTAGACGGCCGTTAAGCGATGGCCCGCGTCGGGACCTGCCGACGCGCAACCGACCAGCCACGCAGCGCGTCGCCGAAGGCAGAATAAAGCTTGCGTGATACGGGATCGTTCGCCGCGTTGTATTCCGGATGCCACTGCACCGACAGGGTGAAGCCCGGAGCGTCCTTGATATAGGCGGCCTCTGGCGTCCCGTCGGGGGCCCATCCGTCTACGACGAAACGCGGACCGGCATCGACAACGCCTTGGCCATGCAACGTGTTCGTCATCACCTCGTCGGCCCCCATCAGACGGTGGAACGGACCGCCTTCGGTGAACCGGACCGAATGACGCAGGGCGAATTTCTCGTCGATCGTGCCGTCGGGCGGCATCCGGTGATTGTCGCGGCCCGGAAGGTCGCGGATCTCGGGGTGAAGGGTCGAACCGAACGCAACCGCCACCTCCTGATAGCCACGGCAGATCGCCAGATAGGGCTGCCCCCGCTCGGTCAGTTCGCGGATCAGAGGAAGCGCGATGCCGTCCCGGCCACGGTCGAACGCGCCATGCGCCTCGGTGGGTGCGTGCCCGTATTCCTCCGGGTGGACGTTCGGCCGCCCGCCCGGAAACAGGAAACCATCACAAACATCGCAAAGTTCGTTGATCGAGACAAAAGCGGGGTCCGCGGGAATGATCATCGGCACCGCCTCGGCCACCTCCGACACGGACTGCGAGATCATGCGACCGGCGCCATGGACTTCGTAAGTCTCGTTGATCAGGTGATGGTTGCCGACGATGCCGACAATGGGACGGGTCATGGAGCGCTCCGGTCTGCGGGACGCCCTGAGTATAAGGATGATCCGTCCTCAGACAACCGCCGCAGTTGCACACATACACTGCAGCGCGGCATCAGGCGGCGCCGGTCAACCCCGCAGCTTCAAGCCCCTGCAGCCCCGCGATCACGTCATTGTCCGACGTGTCGCCGGTGACGCCCAGCGCGCCGATCACCCGGTCACCATCCTTGATCAGGATACCGCCCGGCACCGGAACCACCGCCCCGCCGAACGCGCCGTTCATCGCCGTCATGAAATAATGCTGATCCTCGGCGCGCTTCATCTGCGCCGATCCCGGCATGCCCAGCATCACGGCACCATACGCCTTTCCGTGCGCGATTGCGAAACGTCCAGGCGCCGATCCATCGCTGCGTTCAAATGCAACGATGTGGCCGCCCGCATCCAGCACGATCGCCGTTAGCGGCCTGAACCCCTTCTCGGCCCCCGCATCCAACGCAGCGCGGATCGCCGTTCGCGCCATCTCCAGCGTCACTTCCATTCCCTCATCCCTTCATCCTTGAAAAAATACCCCGGGGGGCGGCCATCAGGCCGGCGGGGGGCAGCGCCCCCCGTCCTTCAACTTGCCTTCTTTTCCAGCCGGCGGCGATGCAGCACGGGTTCGGTATAGCCCGAGGGTTGCGCCCTCCCCTCGAAAACCAGATCGCAAGCCGCCTTGAACGCGGGCCCGTCGAACCCGGGCGCCATCGCCACGTAATTCGGGTCGTCCGCATTCTGGCGGTCCACGACCGCCGCCATCTTCTTCATCGTGTCCATCACCTGGTCTTCCGAGACCACGCCATGGTGCAGCCAGTTCGCCAGCGCCTGAGAACTGATGCGGCAGGTTGCGCGATCCTCCATCAGGCCCACGTCATGGATGTCAGGCACCTTCGAGCATCCGACACCGTGGTCGACCCAGCGCACCACGTAGCCGAGGATCCCCTGCGCGTTGTTCTCGATCTCGGCCGTGATCTCGTCCTCGGACCAGTTCGCGCGGCTGACCGGGATCGTAAGAAGATCGTTCAGGTCGGTGCGGGGGCCGCTCCGGGCAATCTCATCCTGCACCTTGGCCACGTTCACCTCGTGGTAATGCAGCGCATGCAGCGTTGCGGCGGTGGGCGACGGGACCCAGGCGCAGTTCGCCCCGGCCTTGGGGTGGCCCACCTTCTGGTCCAGCATGTCGGCCATCCGGTCGGGCATCGCCCACATGCCCTTGCCGATCTGGGCCTTGCCGCGCAGGCCGCAGGCCAGACCGACATCGACATTGCGATCCTCGTACGCGGTGATCCAGGCGGTCTTCTTCATCTCGCCCTTGCGCACCATGGGCCCCGCTTCCATCGAGGTATGGATCTCGTCCCCGGTCCGGTCGAGGAAGCCCGTGTTGATGAAGGCGACCCGCCCCTTGGCGGCGCGGATGCATTCCTTGAGGTTGATGCTGGTCCGCCGTTCTTCATCCATGATCCCGATCTTCACGGTGTTGGCGGGCAGGCCCAGCATCCCCTCGACCCGTGCGAAGATCCGGTCGGCGAAGGCGACTTCATCGGGGCCGTGCATCTTCGGCTTGACCACATAGATCGACCCGGTTTCGGAATTGCCCCCGTCTCGCTTCAGGTCGTGCATCCCGCACAGGACGGTCAGGACGGCATCCATCGACCCTTCGAATACTTCGTTCCCCTCGCGGTCGAGGATCGCGGGATTGGTCATCAGGTGCCCGACATTGCGCACCAGCATCAGCGACCGCCCCTTCAGCCGCAGCGTGCCACCGTCCGGCGCCTGGTAGTCGCGATCCGGCGCCAGCTCTCGCGTGAACGTCTTCCCGCCTTTCGTCACCTCTTCGGTCAGGGTGCCGTCCATCAGGCCCAGCCAGTTGCGGTAGGCCAGAACCTTGTCTTCGGCATCCACCGCGGCGATGGAATCCTCGCAATCCATGATCGCCGAGACGGCGCTTTCAAGCTGGATATCTGCGATCCCCGCGGCATCGGTGGCACCAATCCGGTGGGACCGGTCGATCACGATCTCGGCGTGCAGGCCATTGTTTTCCAGAACGATATGGGTCGGGGCATCCTTCGGCCCGCGGAAACCGACGAACGCCTCTTTCCGCTCCAGCGGCAGCGTATGCTCGACCCCCGGCGTGCGGCCCGTTGGGGCCATCTCGGTGTTCTTGCGCATCTCGTCGGTGTTGCGCCAATCCTGATCGTTCAGGAACACGCCTTCCAGCCCTTCTTCGGCAATCTGATAGCCCGCAAGCTGCGTATGACTACCCGAGACCAGAGGGAAGAACCGGTCGAGATAGGATTTGGCCGTCGCCACCACCCGCGCGCCGCGCTGGGTGTCGTACTCGGCCCCCTCGGGCAGGTCCCCCATCGCGTCCGTGCCGTAGAGCGCGTCGTAGAGCGAGCCCCAGCGCGCGTTCGCGGCATTCAGCGCGTACCTGGCGTTCATGATGGGTACCACAAGCTGCGGGCCCGCGACGCTGGCGAACTCAGGGTCCGTCTGCGGCGTCTCGATCTGAAAATCGGGCCCCTCTTCCACGAGGTACCCGATCTCGGACAGGAAGGCGCGGTAGCCGCCGATATCATCAACGGCCCCGGGATGGTCGCGATGCCAAGTGTCGATCTTGGCCTGCAACGTCTCGCGGATCTCCAGTAAACGCCGGTTCTCGGGGCTCATATCATGGATCAGATCGCTGAAATCGGACCAGAATTTGTCTGCCTCGAGGTCGAGCCCGTTCAGCGCCTCGGAATTGACGAACTCCGCCATTGCGGCAGCCACCTGAAGCCCATGTTTCTCGACCCGGTCGACCATGCGTCACCCCCCATTCGATTTCCCGGCGCGGCAGCGCGCGCTGCAATACTTCACGTCGTCCCAGACGTCGCGCCACTTCTTGCGCCATGTGAAGGGGCGGCCGCAAGTCCTGCAGATCTTGGTATCCAGATCGGCCTTGCGAACCTGACGCGCCATTTACTGGCTTGTCGTCTCCTCGGCGGGCACGCCGCCGTCTTCGGCGCCAACAGGCTGCTGGTCGCCAGGCTCGTTGCCGCTGAAGCTGAGATAGATCAGCAGACCTGCCAGAAGCACGACGGCCCAGACGACGGACCAGACCATCCCCATCAGGGGAAACTTGTGGCGGCGCTCCTGCTTCTTGACGTTAGTATTGGGTGCGGACATGACGTTTCCTTTCGCCTTCGGGGGCCGACCCGTTGAAGATACGGATCGTTTGGCGTTCAACGTAGGGGCGGGCAGTTTGTTCGCCACGACAGCCAGAGGATTTCCATGAAAGACGCCGCCCCCCGCGCCATCCGCCTGTCCGAATACCAGAATCCGGCCTTCCTGGTCCAGGACGTGTCGCTGACGTTCCGGCTGGATCCCCATGCCACACGGGTATTTTCGCGCATTTCCTTTCGTCGGAACCCCGAAGGCCCGGGCGGCCCCCTGCGGTTGGATGGTGAAGGACTGCGTCTGATCCGCGCGGCCATCGATGGAACCGAGGTTCAGCCGAAAATCCTGCCTGCGGGACTGGAGATCGACGCCCCCGACGCCTTCACGTGGGAGGCCGAGGTCCAGATCGACCCCAAGGCCAACACCGCGCTGGAAGGGCTCTACATGTCGAACGGCATGTACTGCACCCAGTGCGAGGCCGAGGGCTTTCGCAAGATCACTTACTATCCCGACCGCCCCGACGTGATGGCCCCCTTCGAGGTCCGGATCGAATCGGAACTGCCGGTCCTTCTGTCGAACGGCGACCCGGTCGAACGGGGCGACGGCTACGCCGTGTGGCGCGACCCGTGGAAGAAGCCCGCCTATCTGTTCGCACTGGTCGCGGGCGATCTGGTCGCCCATTCCAACGGCTTCACCACAATGGAAGGGCGCGAGGTCGCGCTGAACATCTGGGTCCGCCCCGGCGACGAGGACCGCTGCGCCTATGCGATGGACAGCCTCAAGCGGTCGATGCGCTGGGACGAGGACGCGTATGGCCGCGCCTATGACCTCGACGTGTTCAACATCGTCGCGGTGGACGACTTCAACATGGGCGCGATGGAGAACAAGGGCCTGAACATCTTCAACGCCCGCTATGTCCTCGCCTCGCCCGAGACGGCGACCGATGCCGACTACGCCCGGATCGAGGCCATCGTCGCGCACGAGTATTTCCACAACTGGACCGGCAACCGCATCACCTGCCGCGACTGGTTCCAGCTGTGCCTGAAGGAAGGGCTGACCGTTTTCCGCGACCAGACATTCTCCGGCGACGAACGGTCCCACGCGGTCAAGCGGATCGAGGATGTGCAGATGCTGCGCGCCCGCCAGTTCCGCGAGGATGCGGGGCCGCTGGCCCATCCCGTCCGCCCGACCAGCTATATCGAGATCAACAATTTCTACACCGCGACCGTCTATGAAAAGGGCGCCGAGATCATCGGGATGCTGCGCCGCCTGATCGGCGAGGACGCCTATCGCGAAGGGTGCGACCTGTATTTCGATCGCCATGACGGGCAGGCCTGCACGATCGAGGATTGGCTGAAGGTGTTCGAGGACGCGACCGGCCGCGATCTGGCGCAATTCGCCCGGTGGTATGCCCAGGCCGGCACGCCCCGCGTCACGGCCGAGACCCGGATCGAAGGCGGCACGCTGATCCTCGACCTCGCGCAATCCCTTCCCGCCACGCCGGGTCAGCCCGAAAAGGCCCCGCAGGTCATTCCGCTGGCCATCGGCGCCATCGCACGCGACGGGACCGAGGTCCTGCCCACCGCGGTTGTCGAGTTGACCGAGACTGCGCAGACCTTCCGGTTCGAGGTCGGCACCGACGATGCCGTCGCCTCGATCAACCGCGGCTTCTCGGCCCCCGTGATCCTGGACCAGACACTGTCCGCCGCCGATCGCGCGCTTCTGCTGGCCCACGACACCGATCCCTTTAACAAGTGGGAGGCAGGGCGCGCCCTGGCCCGGACCGCCCTCGTGGACATGATCGTGCAATCCGGTGCGCCGGATCGGCATTTCGTCGACGCCCTCGGCCCCGTCATCTCGGACAACGCGCAGGATCCGGCGTTCCGCGCATTGGCTCTCGCCCTGCCGTCCGACGACGATCTGGCCCAGGCGCTGACCGACAGCAACGCAACGCCCGACCCCGACGCCATCGACGCGGCCCGAACAAGGATGCAGACCGCTGTTGCCACGGCGCATGAAGGCGCGCTGGACGCAGTCTATGACGCCATGAAGGTGAGCGGCCCCTACAACCCCGATGCCACGGATGCCGGACGCCGCGCCCTGCGAAACGCCGCATTGTCGCTGCTGACCCATGTCGACGGCGGCGACCGGGCCCGCGCGCAGTTCGCGGCCGCCGACAACATGACCGATTGCCTTGCGGCCCTGTCCGCCCTCATCCGCACGGGCCAGGCCGAGACCGAGCTGCAGGCGTTCCACGACCGTTGGCAGAACGACCGGCTGGTCATGGACAAGTGGTTCGCCCTTCAGATCGCGGGCGCCCCGGGCGAGACGGGCCTTGCCGTCGCCCAACGCCTGGTCGAACACCCGGCCTTCGACTGGAAAAACCCGAACCGGTTCCGGTCGGTCATCGGGGCGCTGGGGATGAACCACGCCAGCTTCCACGCCCGATCCGGTGGGGGCTACGCGCTTGTGGCCGATTGGCTGATCCGCCTCGACCCGTTGAACCCGCAAACCACGGCGCGGATGACGACGTTGTTCGAAACCTGGCATCGCTACGACGTAGATCGGCAGGATCAGGCCAAAGCGGCCCTGCGCCGGATTCAGTCGACCGAAGGCTTGTCGCGCGACACCTCAGAGATGGTCAGCCGTATCCTGGGGGAATGAAGGATCGGCCCTGCGCGCCGCTGCCGCAGTCCGGGAACGAAGTGCAGGTCCATCCGTTTTGGTGGCAAGTGTAACGAATGAATACGGAGTACATCATGGCCAATATCGCCAACACCCGCATCGTCATCGTCGCCACCGACGGCTTCGAGCAGGTCGAGCTGACCGAGCCGCAGAAACAACTGGCCGATGCCGGCGCCGCCGTTCACATCGCCACGCCCGATGGCAGCGACATCAAGGGCTGGGACAAGGATCACTGGGGCGACACGACCACCGCCGATATGAAGATCGAGGATATCGACGTCGCAGCCTATGACGCGATGGTTCTACCCGGTGGACAGATCAACCCCGATGTCCTGCGCGCGAAGGCTGACGTGGTCCAGAAAATCAAGGACTTCGCCGCCACCGGCAAGCCGCTGGCTGCCATTTGCCACGCGCCTTGGCTTCTGATCGAGGCCGATCTGGTCCGCGGCAAGCGTCTGACCAGCTTCACCTCGATTCGCACCGACCTCAAGAATGCCGGTGCCGACGCCGTGGACGAACAGGTCGCGACCGACGGCAACCTGATCACCAGCCGCAATCCCGGCGACCTCGACGCCTTCTGCGCGGCGATCACCGAGGCCGTTGCAAACAACGCCGGTAAGGCCGCGTGAGCGTGACCTCCCTGCCGGGGGACGGCAAGTTCCCCCGGCGCTTCCTTGCCTTCGGCATCTGTCCGCGCCAGATATCAGGGAAACTGCAGCGGATGGACCGCCATGGGCATCAGAAACCGAATTGACGAACAGATCGTCGAACGCGCCGCATGGCTCGAACGCCCGAACCCCGCCGTAAGGGGCGTCCGGGCGGCTCTGAACCGCGTCCTCAGCTATGACCGGACCCTCGACCTCGCCGAGGAAATGGAGGATTGGTCCGGCCCCGACATCATGAACCGCATGGGCAAGATGCTGGCCCAGGACGTCGAAATCTCGGGCCTTGACCGGATTCCGCGACAGGGCGGCGCGCTGATCGTCTGCAACCACCCCACCGGAATCGCCGACGGCATCATTTTGTGGCACCTTCTGTCCCCGCTGCGTCCGGACCTGTTCTTCTATGCCAATTCCGACATGCTACGGGTTGTCCCGCAGCTTGATTGCATGATCGCACCCGTTGAATGGCGCGAAGACAAGCGGAACCATTCGAAAACGCGCGAGACGATGGCTTATACCCGTCAAGCCATGTCGGACGGGCGTCTGGGGATCATTTTCCCGTCGGGCCGTCTTGCGAAACGCCGCGGCCTGCGCCTGGTCGAACGTCCATGGATGACCTCGGCCGCGATGATCGCGCGCAAGTTCGACGTGCCGATCATCCCGATGAACATCCGGTCCCGCAACTCGGTGCTGTTCTACCTGTTCGACCTGATCCACCCGTCCCTGCGCGACATCACGCTGTTCTACGAAACGCTGAACAAGACCCGGCAACCCTTTAGGATCGGCGTGGGCGAGCCGATCTCGCCCAAGGCCCTGCCCAAGGACGCGGACTCAGCCATCGCCGAGATGCGGCGCGCCACGCTGGCCCTCGGCGGTCGCCACGCGCCCGAGGTGTCATTGGTCGCGACCACGCGGCGGCCCAGCTGGGCCGTGCGCTGATCAGCGGCCCAGCACCGCGTAGGCTGCCAGCCCCACATATTCCTTCAGCGCGACGGTCAGGCCGCCCAGGTTGTCCGCGAAGTTCCACTCAAGCCCCCGCGCGGGACCGCTGCGGTAATCCACCGGCCACGGCACGATGTCGTCCCACCCGGCGCGCCGGAAACTCTTAAGGGCGCGCGGCATGTGAAACGCGGATGTGACCAGAACCCAGGTTCCGGCGCGTTCGCCCGCCAGCAGGTCCGTGGTGTTGCGTGCATTCTCCGACGTATTCCGCGACATGCGCTCCACCGTCAGCCGCGCCTGATCCAAACCCTGACCCGCAAAGAAACTTTCCGCGATGTCGCGCTGAACCGTCCCGTCATTTCGCAGATCCATCAGCGCGCCGCTTCCGCCCGAGACGACCACCCGTGCATCCGGAAACCGGCGGGTCAGCGCCATCGCCTCGACGAACCGCTCGGCACCGCCGGCCAATTGTGGCGACCCCCAGACCGTCGAAGCGCCGGCATCCTCGCCCCCGCCCAGCACCACGATGCCATCCAGCCCATCGATATCAGGCGCGCGCGGATGACGCCCCTCCAGCGGCGCGATCACCCAATCGTCCACAGGCAGCATCCCGACCCCCAGAACGAAGGCCAGAGCGCCAGCCAAGCACCACCGCACGACACCAAGACGGCGGAAGATGGCTCCCCAGAACGCCGCCGCGAGCAAGGCGATCAACCAGCTTTCGGGGCGCAGGACCAGCCAGACCAGCTTGCCGAGGATGAACCAGAGCATGTCCAAAACCCGGTCACTCCGCGTCGGCGGCGTCCGAGACCGGCGACAGCGACGAGGCCGGCGCACGCTGCTCCCGCAATGCCCGCGACGGGCGCGGCAATGGCTCGATCTGCGGGCGATAGGGTCCCATCACCAACGCATCAGGCGCGGGCCGTGCCTGCGGGCGGGGGCTGACCGAGATCTGGCAGTAATCCTGCGCCCGCAACCAGCGGCGCATGTCCCGCCGCTTCGCGTCCGAGCGCATCGGACCCCAATCCGCCGCCACACCGGACCAGCGTGGAGTGCGCGCATGGATCACCCCGTCGCGCGGCACCGTGCGCGCCAGGATGCGTATCCCGCACGACAAGTTGGCCGCACCGTCCTGCAGCGCGGCCCCGGATCGCGCGTCGCAGCCGTAAAGGCGCGCGGTGGATGGCAGGATCTGCAAAAGACCGTACCACAGCCCACCGCCGCCCACCGCCTCGGGCCGCCACGTGCTCTCATGTTTGGCGAGTGCCGACAATAAACCGACCCAGAACGCGCGGCGATCGACCTCGCTGGCCCGCGTATATCCCGGACACCACCGATTGATGTCGCGCGGCGTATGGTCGACCAAGCGGCGTCCGTGGGATTTCAGGGCCCGGATCGACGCCCTGCTCCAAGTCTTCGACTCCGGCCGGAAGTCCCACCGTGTCACCGGAATGGGGTCGGCAACCGGGCGCGGTTTCGGCCGAACAGACGCCTCTGCCGGAAGGGCCAGGAACAAGGGAAGCATCAGGACCAGAATTCGCATTCATCCCCGATACGCCAGCCGACCCCCTCAAGGCAACGACGATCACGCCCGCGTGAGTCGTAGTGACCCAACCGCGCACCCTATCACCCTTGGCTAAATACCCGCCCCGCAGGGCCGGATCCGCAAATGCACCGCGATCTCAGCCGCGTGTGGCCGAGCAATAGGGCTGTGCGCGCGTCCACGCCGCCATCTCGGCCCGCTTAGACGCGGAATGGAACGGCCCCCAATCGCGCATGCCACGATTGACCGTGCCGCGCTTGGTCACCTGCCGGGCCGCGATCCGCACGCCGCAGCGCAGGTTCGCCACCGGGTTCTTCAGGGCACTGCCGGACGTGGCCTCGCAGCCATAGGCCCGCGCGGTCGCCGGGGCGATCTGCACCAGGCCGAACCAGGATCCGCCACCGCCCACGGCATCGGGGCGCCACGTACTTTCGTGCTTGGCCAACGCCGAGAACAGGCCGGCCCAGAACGCAGCACGCTCTTCCGCGGTGCGGTTGGGGTAGTCAGGGCACCACTCGGTGATGTCCGCGGGGATCATCGACGGAAGGGCCTGCCCGTGCGTTTCCAGCGCGCTCATCGTGCCTTCCGTCCAGGTGTCGGCATCGGGCCGGAAATCCCATCGCATGACGGGGGGCGCTGTCGGCGCTTCGGGCTGCGGCGTGGCGGTGACGCAGGCCGAAAGGCCGAGAAGGGAGAGGGCAAGAAGCAGGCGGCGCATGGGGTCCTCGGGTACGTGGCACCGGTCATCGCAGCGACCGGCGCGGTCCGACTAGCGCGATTCGCCCCGGCTTGGCCAGTTTACGCCCCCCGCGCTTCGGCGGCGTTGCGCTCAAATCCGGCCGGATATACAGGATGCCCACCTGCCTGAGAGGAGTTCCGCCGATGCTCGACCTGATATACGAGGCCCCCGCCCCCAAGGTGATCCAGGGCGCCAAGGACGATTGGGAACTGGTGATCGGCCTCGAAGTGCACGCCCAGGTCGCCAGCCGCGCCAAGCTGTTCTCCGGCGCCTCGACCGAGTTCGGGGCCGAGCCCAATTCGAACGTCGCCTTCGTGGACGCAGGCATGCCCGGCATGCTGCCCGTCATCAACGAGGGCTGCGTCGCGCTGGCGGTAAAGACCGGGCTGGGCCTGAAAGCCGCGATCAACCTGGCGTCGGCCTTCGACCGCAAGAACTACTTCTATCCCGACCAGCCCGCCGGCTATCAGATCAGCCAGCTTTACCACCCCATCGTGGGCGAGGGCGAAGTGATCGTGGACATGGCCCCCGGCATCGCGCGGCGCGTGCGGATCGAACGTATTCACCTGGAACAGGACGCGGGCAAGTCGATCCACGACATGGACCCGCAGATGTCCTTCGTCGACCTCAACCGCGCCGGAGTGGCGCTGATGGAGATCGTCTCCCGCCCCGACATCCGTGGGCCAGAAGAGGCGGCCGCCTATATCCTGAAGCTGCGCCAGATCATGCGTTACCTGGGCACCTGCAACGGCGATATGCAGAACGGCAACCTGCGCGCCGACGTGAACGTCAGCGTCTGCCGCCCCGGCGCGTACGAGAAATACCAGGAGACCGGCGATTTCAGCCACTTGGGCACGCGGTGCGAGATCAAGAACATGAACTCCACCCGCTTTATCCAGCAGGCCATCGAGGTCGAGGCGCGTCGCCAGATCGCCATCATCGAGGATGGCGGCGAGGTCGTGCAGGAAACCCGCCTGTTCGACGTCGACAAGGGTGAGACGCGGTCCATGCGGTCCAAGGAAGAGGCGCACGATTACCGCTATTTCCCCGATCCCGACCTGCTGCCCCTGGAGATCGAGCAAGGCTGGGTCGACGACATCGCCGCCACCCTGCCCGAACTGCCGGACGAGAAGAAGGCCCGTTTTGTCACCGAATACGGGATGACCGAATACGACGCGGGCGTGCTGACCGCCGAGGTCGAGAACGCCGCCTTCTTCGAACGCGTGGCCCAGGTTTCGGGCGACGGCAAGACCAGCGCGAACTGGGTCATCAACGAGCTGTTCGGCCGCCTGAAGAAGGAGGACCACAGCATCTCGGAAAGCCCCGTCTCGGCCGAGCAGTTGGGCAAGATCGTCGCTCTGATCAAGGCGGGCGACATCTCGGGCAAGATCGCCAAGGACCTGTTCGAGATCGTCTATACCGAGGGCGGCGATCCAGCGGTGATCGTCGACGATCGCGGCATGAAGCAGGTGACCGACACCCGTGCGATCGAGGCCGCGGTCGACGAGGTCATCGCAGCCAACCCCGCACAGGTCGAAAAGGCCAAGGCCAATCCGAAGCTTGCCGGGTGGTTCGTCGGTCAGGTGATGAAGGCGACAGGCGGCAAGGCCAACCCGGCGGCGGTCAACCAGATCGTCCAGCAAAAACTGGGGCTTTGACGGGGGCCGCATTCGCGCCCCCCGTTCGATGCCACGGAGTTATTCGTTGTCGGGTCCGAGCTCGTTCTCGAAACCGTCAGTCGGCTCGGCGATATCATCGCCCAGTCCGGCCTGGGGGCTCGGGTCTGTGGGAAGCCCGCCCGAGCTTTGGCACGCCGCTAGTCCGAAAAGGGCTACGAAGATTGCAACGGCACGCATGGGGTATCCTTTCTAATGACAACCCCTGAAACGTATCAGCGGGCTTTGTAGTTTCGCGGGTCGAGAGAATGTCGCAGCCAGCTTGCCACGTCCCCGGGGCTTGGCCTACATCACGGCGCGATTGGCACAAGGAAAGCCGCATGTCCTATTACGAATACCGCGTCGTTCCCGCGCCCAAGACGCTGCCCAAGGTAAAAGGCGAAAAGCGCCCCGAGGGGCGGTTCGCGTTCTCGATGGCCGAAGCCCTGAATGCCGAAGGCCGCGAGGGGTGGGAATTCCAGCGCAGCGAAACGATCGAGACCGAAGTCCGACAGGGCTTTCTGTCCAAGCGCACGCGTACGGTCCTGACCGTTCTGGTCTTTCGCCGCTGGGTCGAGACGGTGGACCAGTCGGATCCTGCCGCACCGCCCGCATGGTCCGCGCCCCCGCCGCAGGAGGAGGTCGCGCCAGTGACGCGCGTCCCCGAGCCTGAGGCGGACCGCCCCTATCCCTCGCCCGAACAAATAGAAAGGGGCACGACCGACCCCGCCCCGGACGAGGAAAGGCCGGTCTTCTCGGCCCGGCGTACCGAGACGGGGCGCGACATCCCGCCCCTGACCGGTCCCTCGCGCGACTGAGCTTAGCCCGCGTCGATCGACAGGGCGTGAATCCGGCCGACCAGTTCGGGACCCAGTGCCTCGTGGATCGCCCTGTGACGCCCGATTCGCGACATATCCGCCAGATCGGCGGCGCGAATCCTTACGGCAAAGTGGCTTTGACCGCCTTCGGGCGCACCTGCATGGCCCGCATGCAGGGCGGATTCGTCCTCAACCGCCAGTTCGGATGGGTCGAACCGATCCTGAAGGCGTGATTTGATCTCATCGGCAACGCGCATTAGACAACCTTTCCTCTTCATCTCTCGGGCGGAGTCTCTAAACTCTCGGCTCCGACCAGGACAAGGAGCAGTTCCATGTCGAAAAGCGATCCCTTCGGGTTCGACATCCGCGTCTCTTCGGCCAAGAAGAAGAATCCGCGTGGCAAACGGGGCATGTCCGGCGCGTTCGAAACCTCGACCCGCGTCTGCGAGCATCCCGGCTGCGAGGAGAAGGGGGTCTACCGCGCCCCCCGCTCTCCGGACCATCTCGACGAGTATCTGTGGTTCTGCAAGGATCACGTGCGCGAATACAATCTGAAGTGGAACTTCTTCAACGGCCAGACCGAGGAAGAATTCGCCGAACAGATCGACAAGGACAAGGTCTGGGGCCGCGGCACGAAGCCCTGGCGTTCGGACGAGCACAAGGCCTGGGCGCGGCTTGGCGTTGACGATCCGCATCAGGTGCTGGGCAACAACGCCACCCGCAATCCCGGCAAGTCGGAAACCGGCGGCACCACCCGGCGCCTGCCCCCGACCGAACGCAAGGCGCTGGAGATCCTCGAAGCCAAGGATCACTGGACCAAGCCCGAGATCCGCAAGGCCTACAAGGCGCTGATCAAGGTGCTGCACCCCGACATGAACGGCGGCGACCGCAGCCAGGAAGAACAGCTGGGCGAAGTCGTCTGGGCCTGGGACCAGATCAAGGACAGCCGCCACTTCACCTCTTGAAGCGGCGTTACGCGGAACGAACGGGAACGGGCGACCCGACCCCCACCCGTTCCATGCCATGGTCCGGCTGAGCGATCCCGGAACTCGCAGCGAAACGACCGCTGCGGGTCCTCCTTCCAATGTGTCAAGCTGCGCCTCGCGTCTTTCAGGGGGCAGCGCCGAGATGCCGATCCTGAGCGGATCAGATCAATCTGGCCGCCCACGAAGACCTGGGGAAACAATCGGAACGGCAGTTGACCTGCAATGCAGCATCGATGATGGCTGAGGAGCTTTCGATTTCAGAAGCGCCATTGCGAGAAACCTGAATGATGAGCCTCTCGAAGATGTTTCTGTGGCCAGGAACCAAGTTCTGCGAATATTTCTCGCTCGACCCACAAAGTGAGGCGGGCCTGATGCTGCGCTGGGTGGTCAACGCAATGTTCTACACTGCGATCGGCCTTATCGTTGTCTGGACCATCGCAGCATAACTCCATCGACGCGCTTGCCCCACGTCCCGCTTGTTTCTGTCAGTACACAGCCCCTAGCGCCCGGTGATCCCCGGGAACGCGATCAGCACGGCCAGCCCTAGGATCTGCAACGCGATGAACGGCAGCAGCGACTTGAAGATCTCGCCCAGGCTGATGTCGGGCGGCGCGACCGATTTCAGGTAGAACGCGGCGGGACCGAAAGGCGGTGACAGGAAGCTGACCTGCATGTTCATGCAAAACAGCACGCCGAACCACACCGGGTCATAGCCCAGATCGGTGATGATCGGCACGAAGACCGGCATCGCAAGAAGCGCGATCCCAACCCAGTCGAGGAACATCCCCAGAAGGAACAGGATCGCCATCATGAACAGCAGCACGACCAGCCGGTTGTCCGAGATGTTGGCGACCAGCGACTGGATGAACTCAAGCCCCCCCATCAGGTTGAACACCCCCACCAGTGCCGACGCTCCGATGCCGATCCAGACGATCATGCCCACCGTCTGCAATGTCTGAAGGGCCGCGCCCTTCATCAGCGACAGCGTGAACTCCCCCCGCAGCATGGTCGAGACCATGACCCCCAGTACGCCAACTGCCGACGCCTCGGTCACGCTGGCGATGCCGCCATAGATCGATCCCAGAACGCCGATGACCACGAGGATCGGAAGGATCAACCCGCGCAGCAGCTTCAGCTTTTCGGCGGAGGTGGTCGTTTCGTCAAGCGGCAGCGCTGGCGCGGCCTCGGGGTTCAGCCACCCGCGGAACAGCACATAGGCGACGTAGAACCCCGCTAGCATCAGCCCCGGCAAAAACGACGCGGTGAACAGGTCCCCGATCGAGACATTGGCCGTCAGCCCGTAGATGATCAGCACGATCGACGGCGGCACCATGGTCCCCAGCGCCCCGCCCGCGCAGACGACCCCGATGGCCAGCCTGCGGTCGTATCCCAGCCGCAGCATCTGCGGCAGCGCGATCAGGCCCAGCAGCACGATCTCGCCCCCGATGATTCCTGACATGGCCGCCAGGATCACCGCGACGATGATCGTCTGGATCGCGACCCCGCCCCGCAGGCGCCCGCCCACCAGCTTCATCGCGTCGAAGAGATCCCGCGCGATCCCGGACCGGTCCAGAATGGCGGCCATCAGCACGAACATCGGGACCGAGACGAAGACGAAGCTGGAAACGAAGGAATAGACGCGGCTGGTGATCAGCGGCACCGCCATGGGGCCGAACCAGCCCAGCGCGAAGATCAGCGCGACAAGCAGCGTGACGAACGCCAGCGGGATGCCCGTGACCAGCAGCACCAGCAGCATGGCGAACATGGCATAGGTCGCCGTTTCGACGCCAAGCCCCTGGAGGGATCCGAACACTTCCATCTCAGCGTTTCCCGCGTGCGTAGTTGATTGTCAGGATCACGAACTGAAGCGCCATGACCGTCAGAACCGCGAACAGGAACACCTTCAGGGCGCCGGGATAGACCGGGTTCCAGGCGCTGCCCGACCGCTCCAGCCGGAAGTCGCCCGCAGGCGTGAAGGCGGCACGTTCGACCATCAGCCATGCTGCGTAGGCGAACATCGCCGCCGACGCGGCGCAGATCACCGAGATCACGACGTCAAACGCGCGTCTGATGCGCGGCGGGATCGCGTCATAGATCAGCACGACGCGGATATGGCTGTCGCGCGCGACGCAATAGAGGCCGCCATAGACGAAGGCGATGCCCGACAGGAAGATCGTCGTCTCGTGCGCCCAGGTGGTGGGGCTGTTGAAGAAGTATCGCAGGACGACCTCCTGGATCAGGATCAGCATGGCCGCGACGATGCCGATGGCAAAGATTATCCCGCCCTTGGAAATCCAAGCGCCCAGCAAACCCGCCTGCGGGATCGGCCCGCCCTCATCGCGATGCGGCGTCTCGCTGGCACCGTGGTCGATGTCGTCCTTCGCGTCGGTCATCCGACAGCCCCCTCCCAAAAAGAAAGGGCCGGCTCCGGGGTGGAGCCGGCCCGACCTGGCCGTGCCAGATTACATCAGGCCCTGTTCGGTCAGGTAGGCCGTCAGCGTGTCATACACCTTCTGGGCGTTCTCGGACCGCTCGGCGACCTTCTCCCACTCGCCCTGGGCGATCTGGCGGAACTTCGCACGCTCTTCGTCGGACCAGTCATGGACCGTCACGTCGCCCGAGGCCTTGGCCTCTTCGACCGCCTGCTGATCGGCTTCCTGCAAAGCCGACACCTGCATGCGCGAGAATTCCTGCACCGACTCTTCCAGCGCGGCGCGCTGCTCGTCGGTCAGGCTGTCCCACTTGCCCTTGTTCATCGAGATCTCGACCAGCGGCATCGAGTGGAAGCCGGGATAGACCGGGTGCGGGGCGACATCGTGCATGCCCTGCGCTTGGTTGGTCGAGAACACGGTATAGTCGGCCGCGTCGATCACGCCCTTGTCGAGCGAGGTGAACACTTCCGATCCGGGCAGGTTCACCGGCGCGGCACCCGCGGCGGCAAAGACCTGCTGGACCAGCCCTTCCGGCGCGCGCAGCTTCAGGCCCTGAAGATCGTCCACACCGTCCAGCGGCACCTTCGACACGAAGGCTTCCAGCCCCGGGGTCGTCGCGCCGATGAACTGCAGGCCGTAGGGGTTCAGAAGCTCGTTCATCAGCTCCTTGCCGCCGCCGGTCTCCATGAAGTCGAACATTTCCTGCGGGTCGCCCCAGGCGCCCACGGGGTTGGCGATCAGGCCGAAGGCGGCGTCCTTGCCCGCGAAATACGACGTGTCGGTCACGTGCCCGTCCAGGATACCGGCGGCGATGGCGTCCTGCGTCTCGTTATGGGCGACGATGGATTCGACGGGCAGAAGGTTGATCTCGATGGCGCCGTCGGTCTTTTCCGACACGCTCTCGGCCCATTGCTGCTGCAGCTGGAAGTTCGGGTTGCCCGCCGGGTCGGACGACTGGAAGCGCAAGGTCATGTCCTGCGCGAACGCGGCCGAGGCGGTGCTCATGGCCAGCAATGCGGTGATCGTAAGGGTCTTCATGGTTATCCTCCCACTAGGAATTGGCCGGCCGCGCAGTGTCTTGCGACCGGGTTACGAAGTCATAGGCCGCCGCGGCCAGTCGGTCGGGCGGGTCGGTGATCTCCAAGGTCAGGACGTTGTCCCCCTCGGGCGGTTCGAGGTCGGCAAGCTGGCTGTCGATCAGGCTGGTCGGCATGTAATGCGCGGTGCGCCGCGACATGCGCGCAGTGACAAGCGGGCGGCTGCCCTGCAGGAACACGATGTCCATGTGCCCCAACCGCTCGACCAGCCGCGCGCGATAAGCACGCTTCAGCGCCGAACAGGCGATTACGGTGCTGCTGCCGGCGTTGATCGCGGCCTCGGCCACGCGGTCCAACCAGTCCCACCGGTCGATGTCGGTCAGGGCCTCGCCCCGGGCCATCCGCTCGATCGCCTCGGCAGCGTGGTGATCGTCGGCTTCGACCAAAGGACGGCGCAGATGCGCGGCCAGAAGACCCGCAACGGTCGTCTTGCCGGTCCCGCAGATGCCCATCACCAGGATGTGCCGCAAAGCCTGTCCCCCCTAGATTCAGCTGCCACCAATACGCATGACAGCGTTGTCATGGGCGCAATGCATATTGACAGCGCTGTCATACGTCAAGAAGAGTCTCGCCATGCCGAACTCGGAGAATAACGGGCGGAAATCCCCCCGGCGTGTGACCCTGGCCGATGTCGCTCGCGAGGTTGGCGCCTCGACGATCACCGTCAGCCGCGCCCTGCGCCGCCCTGAAATGGTGTCGGAAGGTTTGCGCCAACGCATTTCCGCGGCGGTGGCCGATCTGGGCTATCTGCCCGACCCAGCCGCGCGGGCCTTGGCCTCGCGCCGCAGCGACGTGATCGGGGTGATCATCCCGTCGGTGACGAACAGCGTCTTTGCAGACGTGCTATCGGGCCTCTACGACACCGTGGGCGGCACGCCCTACAACGTCCAGCTCGGCAACACCCGCTATCGCCCCGAGATCGAGGAACAGCTGATCCGCATCTTCCTCAGCCAGCGGCCCGCGGGGCTGATCGTGGCGGGGATCGACCAGACCGACTCCTCGCGCCGACTTCTGGAGAGCGCCGATTGCCCCGTCGTCCAGATCATGGAGCTTGCGTCGGACCCGGTGGACATGCTGGTCGGATTCTCGCACCGCGCGGCGGCACGGGCGGCGACCGAACACTTGCTCGACCGGGGCTATACCGCCCCCACCTTCCTGGGGGCCCGCATGGACCCCCGATCCGAACGGCGCTTGCAGGGTTTTCGCGACGCGCTGGACGCGGTCGGAATGTCCACCGAAGGGCGCGAGCTGACGACGACCGAGCCGTCCAGCGTCCACCTCGGCGGCGCGCTTCTGGATCGCCACCGCGCCCGCGCGCCCGGGACGGACGCGGTGTTCTGCAACAACGACGACCTTGCGCTGGGGGCGGCCTTCGCGGCCCAGCGCGCCGGGCTGAAGGTCGGCCGCGACATCGGCATCTGCGGCTTTAACGACCTCGAGGTCATGGCCGCCGCCCACCCCAGCATCACCAGCGTCAGGACATTCCGCCGCCAGATGGGCGAAACCGCCGCGCTGCGAGTCCTCGACCACCTTGGCGGCAAGGAGACGGGACCCCGGGTCGTCGACCTCAGTTACAAGCTGATCCCGCGCAGCAGCACGGATCGTGGGGCGTAACCAGACGCCTCTCCCAAGCCGTCAGACGATCCCGCCGCCACCGCCGGCCGATACTGGCCGCGCTTCGGCCACCTGAGCACGGTATCCGGCGGTGCGGTAGGTCACGAGCGGATCGACCGCACACCCTTTCTCGAACCGTGCCATCTGCAGGATCGGCGTCACGTCGGTGCGGAACGCGCGCTTCAGCGTCTCGGACGCCATCAGCGCGTCGTTCTCGTCCTGATAGCCCGCCAGCGCCGCGCGATCCACGATCAGCGCCTGCGCATAGGCGCGCTGCACTTCCATGGCCGAGTTCATCAGGCTCTCGATCGGGTCGGTGACGTTGTGGCTCTGGTCGAGCATATGCGCCGGGTCGAAGCCCGGCGTATCGGCCGCGTTGACCAGCTCGTTGAACACCAGGAACAGGCGGTAAGGATCGACGGACCCGGTATCCAGATCATCGTCGCCATACTTGCTGTCGTTGAAGTGGAACCCGCCCAGCTTGCCGAACTGGATCAGCCGCGCGACGATCATCTCGATATTCACCGTCGGCGCGTGGTGGCCGAGGTCGACGAGGCAGAAGGCCCGCTCGCCCAGCTCCTTGGCGATCAGGTAGTTCGTGCCCCAGTCCTGCACGACCGTCGAATAGAAGGCCGGCTCGAAGATCTTGTGCTCGGTGAACAGGCGCCAATCCTCGGGCAGCTTGCCATAGATCGCGCGGGCCGAGTCGAGATACCGCTCGAACTGCTTGGTCATGTTGACCTGCCCGGGGAAGTTCGACCCGTCGCCGACCCAGATCGTCAGCGCCTTCGACCCGATCTTCTGGCCCAGCTCCATGCAGTAAAGGTTATGCTCGACCGCCTGCGCCCGCGTCGCCGCGTCGGTGTGTGACAGCGACCCGAACTTGTAGCTATGCGCCTGACCCGCAGCGTCCGAGAACGTGTTCGAGTTCATCGCGTCGAAGCCAAGCCCCAATTCCTCGGCCTTGGCGGTCAGGTCGGCGGGGGCGGCATCGTCCCACGGGATATGCAGCGACACGCGCGGGGTAGCGCCCGTCAACTGGTGGATCACGCCGCAATCGTCGAGCTTGTCGAAGATCGAGGCCGGCTCCCCCTGCCCCGGAAAGCGCGCGAACCGCGTGCCCCCGGTGCCGACGCCCCAGGACGGCACCGCGATGCCGTAGCCCGCGACCTTGTCCTTGACGGCGGCGATGTCGATGCCGCGCCGGTCCAGCTGCTCGGCCAGCGCGTCGTAATCTGCGCGCAAGCGTGCCTCGTCTGCCTCATTCGCGGCGGCGATGGTGGTCTTGTCGATCATGTTATCCTCCCGTTCGGATGCGCGGGGGTTGCCCGCGCACCGAAAATTACCGCGTGAACGATTGCACGTTGCCCGCATCCACGTTGACGATGTTGCCCGTCGATTTCGCGCTTTCGTCGCTGGCGAAGAAGTAGCAGGCGGCGGCGATGTCCTCGGGCAGCACGCTGCGCTTCAGCAGGCTGCGCTCGCGGTACATCTCTTCCAGCCCCTCCTTGTCGGTCCCGTAGGTGCTGGCCCGCTGGTCCAGCCACTCGCCCGACCAGATCTTGGACCCGCGCAGCACCGCATCCGGGTTCACCGTGTTCACGCGGATGCCCTCGGGCGCGCCTTCGAGTGCCAGGCACCGCGCGAGGTGGATTTCCGAGGCCTTCGCCGTGCAATAGGCCGACGCGCCGGGCGACGCGGCAAGCCCGTTCTTCGATGCCACGAAGATCATCGACCCGCCGATGCCTTGCGTTTTCAGCATCTTGAACGCCTCGCGGCTGACTAGGAAGTAACCGGTCGACAGGATCGACATGTTCTTGTTCCACAGCTCGAGCGTCGTGTCCTCGACCTTCGCGGACGAGGCGATACCGGCATTCGACACCACGATATCCACGCCGCCGAACTCGACCGCCATCTCGGCATAGGCCGCCGCCACCGCGTCCTCAGAGGTCACGTTCATCTCGACCGTGCGCACGACGTCCTTGCTGAACCGTCCCGCAAGGTTCTCTTTCGTCGCCGCCAAAGCCTCCGCGTCGATATCGGCCAGCATGACGCAGGCCCCTTCGGACAGGTACTTCTCGGCCGTTGCGGCACCGATGCCGCCCGCGCCGCCGGTGACGATGGCGATGCGCCCCGCCAGCGACTTGGGCTTCGGCATCCGCTGAAGCTTGGCTTCCTCAAGAAGCCAGTATTCGATGTCGAACGCCTCCTGCTCGGGCAGGCCCTGATAGGTGCTGACCGCGTCGGAATTGCGCATCACGTTGATCGCATTGACGTAGAACTCGCCCGAGATCCGCGCCGTCGCCTTGTCCTTGGCGAAGGTGATCATGCCGACGCCCGGCACCAGGTAGACCACCGCGTTGGGGTCGCGCATGGCGGGGCTGTCGTCGTACTTGCAGCGCTCGTAATAGGCGGCGTAATCGGCGCGGTAGTCCTCGACCATGCCCTTCAGCTTGTCGAGCGTGCCGTCCACGTCCGGGTTCGCCGGATCGAAATCCACGACCAGCGGGCGGATCTTGGTGCGCAGGAAGTGGTCGGGGCAGGACGTCCCCAGCATCGCCAGCGGCTGCATGTCCTTGGCGCCCACGAATTGCAGCACCGCGTCCTGATCGTCGAAATGCCCGACCTTGTGGCTTTCGCCCGAGATCATGCCTCGGATCGCCGGCATCAACGCCGCGGCCACCCGGCGGCGGTCCTCGGCGGGCAGCGGCTTGTGCACCTCGCCGCCGAACGGCGCGACCCCTTCGGTCTTCTGTCCGAACCACTCGATCGCCCGGTTGATCGTGTCGAGCGTCAGGCCGTAGCATTCCTCGGCATCATCGGCCCAGGTGAACAACCCGTGGCTTTCCAGCACGACGCCCTTGGCATCGGGGTTCTTGACGCAGAAATCCTCCAGCCACAGGCCCAACTCGTAGCCCGGCTTCTTCCAGGGCAGCCAGCCGATGGCGTCGCCATAGATCTCCTGCGTCAGTTCCTTGGAATTCTCGGACGCCGCGATTCCGATGACCGCATCCGGGTGGACGTGATCGACGTGCTTCTTCGGCACATAAGCGTGCAGCGGCGTGTCGATGGACGCCGCGCGCGGGTTCAGGTTGAAGGTCGAGTGCGGCAGGTAGCCGACCATCTCGTCCTCGTACTCCACGCCGCGATACTTGCCCTTCAGCGCCCGCAGCTTGTCCATGTAGAGCGTCGCGAACCCGGCCATGTCGATCGACCCGATATCCCCGCCCGAGCCCTTGACCCACAGAACCTCGACCTCGTCGCCGGTCAGCGGATCGGGCTGCATCACCTTGGCCGACGTGTTGCCCCCGCCATAGTTCGTCACCCGCTTGTCCGATCCAAGCAGGTTCGAGCGGTAGAGCAGCTTTTCAGGCTCGCTCATCGACGCGGCCTTGCCGGCGTCCCATTGATTTTCGATGTGCCCGGTCGCGATGTCTTTGGCCATGCTGTGCCCTCCCATGCGGCTATCCGTTTGCGCGGGACACTCGACCGGGTCGCGCCACAAGTCAATCCTTTTCGATCATGTTCGATCATGCTGCGCCGCAGAACCGCCACCCTTGATTGTTTTTGATTGACATGAGGCCCCTTCCTCGCAAATCTTGACGTCAGGGGAGGAACCGATGATCGAAAGCGAACGCCACCGTATGATCCTGTCGGCCGTCCAGGCCCGGCCCGTGGTCACGGTCGCCGAGATCTGCGAGTTGACCGAGGCGTCCGAGGCCACCGTCCGCCGCGACATCGCCACCCTTCACATGCAAAAGAAGGTCCGCCGGGTCCGGGGCGGCGTCGAAAGCCTCGCGCCCCCGCAATTCGTCGGCCTCTCGGGCCGCCCGTTCGAGATGAACGCCACCCGCCACGTCGCCGCCAAGCGCGCCATCGCGCAAGCGGCCGTCGAAATGTGCGAGGACGGCGACGCCATCATCATCAATGGCGGCACGACCACGTTCCAGATGGTCCACCCGCTGGCCAACCGCCGCTGCCTTGTCTTCACCAACAGCTTTCCGATCGCGGAACACCTGCTGAAGCAGTCGAAGAACACGGTGATGATCGCGGGCGGCACGATCTACCGCGAACACAACATCGTCCTCAGCCCGTTCGAGAACGACGTGACCCGCAACTTCGCCGCCAAGCGCATGTTCCTGGGCGCGCAAGGCGTGTCGAAGCTGGGCGTGATGGAGCAGGACCCCCTCATCATCCAGGCCGAGACCAAGCTGATCGGCCAGGCGGACGAGGTCGTGTTGCTGGTCGACAGCTCCAAGTTCCGCAACCGCTCGGCGCTGATCCTGTGCCCGCTCGATCGGATCACCACCATCGTCACCGACGACGGCATCACCGACGCCGAGGCCGCGATGATCGAGGCCGCTGGTGTGTCGCTGACCGTCACCACCCCGAACCGCGCCAACGAAGCGCGCACGGGATAACGCTCACCAATGGGAGGAAACCACATGAGCATCACCAGACGTATCGCCATCGCCACGGGGCTGACCGCAGCCCTCATGGGCACCACCGCCATGGCACAGGACAATGTGCGCATCGCCCTTGTCGCCAAGTCGCTCGGCAACGGGTTCTTCGAGGCCGCCGCGCGTGGCGCCGAAGAAGCCGCCGAGGAACTTGGCAATACCGAGATCATCTATACCGGCCCCACCTCCACCACCGCCGAGGGCCAGATCGAGGTCATCAACTCCCTCATCGCCCAGCGCGTCGACGCCATCGCGATCTCGGCCAACGACCCCGACGCCGTGGTCCCCGCCCTGCAAAAGGCCATGCAGCGCGGCATCACCGTGATCTCGTGGGACAGCGGCGTCGCCCCCGAGGGCCGCGAGATGCACCTCGCCCCCTCGTCCGATGAACTGATCGGCGCGACCATCATCAAGCTTGCCGCCGACCAGCTGCCCGAGGGCGGCAAGGTCGCCGTCCTGTCGGCCACCTCGACCTCGACGAACCAGAACACCTGGATCGAAGAGATGAAGTCGAACATGGACCAGTATCCCGACATCGAACTGGTCGCGACGGTCTATGGCGACGACCTCGCCGACAAGTCCTACCGCGAGACCCAAGGGTTGCTGCAATCCTACCCCGACCTCGACGCGATCATCGCGCCGACCTCGGTGGGGATCGTCGCCGCCGCTCAGGCCGTGCAGGACGCCGGCAAGGTGGGCGAAGTGAACGTGACGGGCCTTGGCCTGCCGTCCGAGATGGCCGGCGCCATCGAATCCGGTGCCTCCGAGTCGTTCGCGATCTGGAATCCGGTCGATCTGGGCTACGCCACCGCGATGCTCGCCCACAACCTCGCCACCGACGCGGCCACGGCCGAACCGGGCGCCGAGATCGGCATGGGCCGCATGGGCACCGCCACGCTGGACGACGACAACCAGGCCGCGATGAGCGAGCCGTTCACCTACGACGCCTCGAACATCGACGAGTTCAAGAGCGTCTTCTGATCCTCCACCGCCACCGGGACCGGCCTTCGCGGGCCGGTCCCCCACGCGATCCGGGGAGGGACCCATGAAGGACGACAGAACCACCGACACGCCGGTCCTCCGGCTCAGCGGCATCACCAAGACATTCCCCGGCGTCATCGCCCTGTCGAAGGTCGAGCTTGCGCTCTATCCCGGGCAGGTCACCGCGCTGGTGGGCGAAAACGGCGCAGGCAAATCGACGCTGGTGAAGATCCTTACCGGCATCTACCAGCCCGACGAAGGCCGGATCGAGGTTGACGGGACCGAGACCCGTTTCCCCACCGCGACCGCCGCGCAGGATGCGGGCGTCACCGCCATCCACCAGGAAACCGTGCTTTTCGACGAGCTGACGGTGGCCGAGAACATCTTCCTCGGCCACGCCCCCCGCGGCCGTTTCGGCCTGATCGACTGGTCCGTCATGAAGGCGCAGGCGACCGAGATCCTGACCCGCATCGGCGCGAAACTCGACCCGATGAAGCCGCTGCGCGACCTCGGCATCGCCTCCAAGCACCTCGTCGCCATCGCCCGCGCCCTGTCGGTCGAGGCCCGCGTCGTCGTCATGGACGAACCCACCGCCTCCCTTAGCCAAGCCGAGATCGAAGAGCTCTACGACCTCGTCGACCGCCTCAAGGCCGACGGCAAGGCGATCCTTTTCATCAGCCACAAGTTCGACGAGATCTTCCGCATCGCCGACCGCTACACCGTCTTCCGCGACGGCGAGATGGTCGATGCCGGGATGATCGACGACGTGACCGAGGACGCGCTGGTCGAAAAGATGGTCGGCCGGTCGATGGACGCGATCTTCCCCCAGCGACACAGCACCCCGGGCGAGGAAATCCTGCGCGTCTCGGGCTATTCCCACCCGACCGAGTTCGCAGACATCAATTTCGGCCTCCGCCAGGGCGAGATCCTGGGCTTCTACGGCCTTGTCGGCGCGGGTCGGTCCGAATTCATGCAGGCGCTGTTCGGGGTGACCAAACCCTCGAAGGGCGCGGTGAAACTCGACGGCAAGGTCGCCGTCATCCGCTCCCCCGCCGAGGCCATCGCCAAGGGCATCGTCTACGTCCCCGAAGACCGCGGCAAGCAGGGCGCCATCACCGCCATGCCCATCTTCCAGAACGTCACCCTGCCCTCGCTGTCGCAGACCTCGAACAAGGGGTTCGTGAAGATGGCCGACGAGTTCGCGTTGGCCCGCAAGTACACCGAACGGCTGGACCTGCGCGCTGCCTCGCTGGATCAGAACGTCGGCAACCTGTCGGGCGGCAACCAGCAGAAGGTGGTCATCGCCAAGTGGCTGGCGACCAAGCCCAAGGTCATCATCCTCGACGAGCCCACCAAGGGCATCGACGTCGGATCTAAAGCCGCCGTCCACGAATTCATGGCCGAACTCGCCGCCGAAGGGCTGTCGGTCATCATGGTCAGCTCGGAAATCCCCGAGATCCTCGGCATGTCCGACCGCGTCATCGTCATGCGCGACGGCCGCATCGCCGCTGAGTACGAGCGCGACGAGCTGACCCCCGAAAAACTCGTCCGCGCCGCCGCCGGATACCAGGAGAGTGCCGCGTGACCCAATTCATCAAATCCCGCGAGGCCATCCTTCTGGCCGCCCTCATCGCCCTGATCCTGCTGGTCGAAACCCGGTTCAGCGGCTTCGCGGCCCCCGGCAACCTCGCGCGCGTCTTCAACGACACCTCGATCCTGATCATCCTGGCTCTCGGCCAGACGCTGGTGATCCTGACCCGCTGCATCGACCTGTCCCAGGCGTCGAACCTCGCGCTGACGGGCATGGTCACCGCCATGCTGAACGCGGCCATGCCCGGCATCCCGGTGATCGCGCTGATCTCCATCGCCGTCTTGCTGGGCATCCTGATGGGCGCCTTCAACGGCATCCTCGTCTGGAAGCTCGACATTCCGCCCATCGTCGTGACGCTGGGCACGCTCACCATCTACCGCGGGATCATCTTCCTCGTTTCCGGCGGCGAATGGGTCAACTCCCACGAGATGAGTGCGTCCTACAAGGCCTTCCCCCGCGCCGAATTCCTCTCCCTTCCGGTCATGGCCTGGATCTGCATCGCCACCATCGCCGCCTTCGCCATCCTCGTGACCCGCACCCCGCTGGGCCGCGCGTTCTATGCCGTCGGCGGCAACCCCGGCGCGTCGGTCTACACGGGCATCGACGTGGGCCGCACCCGCTTCATGGCCTTCACCATCGCGGGCGGCCTTGCGGGCCTCTGCGGCTATCTCTGGGTCGCGCGCTACGCCGTCGCCTACACGGATGTCGCGGGCGGGTTCGAGCTCGACATCGTCGCCGCCTGCGTGATCGGCGGCATCTCTATCGCGGGGGGCCTTGGCACCGTGACGGGCGCCGTTCTGGGCGCGCTGTTTCTTGGCACCATCAAGAACGCCCTGCCCGTCGCCGGCGTCTCGCCCTTCTGGCAAATGGCGATCTCGGGTGCCGCGATCATTATCGCCGTCGCCTTCAACCGCCGCCGCGAACCGGGCCGCGTCATCCTCAAGGAGGTCGCACAATGAGCATCACGGACGGCACCCAGCCCCGCAACGTCCCCGACCGCCTGCATGGCCGCCCCACCCGCATCCTGCGCTCGTGGGAGCTGCTCCTTGCCGGCATCGCGATCCTGATCTTCCTCGCGAACACGCAGGCCAGCCCCTACTTCCTCGACCCCTGGAACCTCAGCGACGCGACCTTCAACTTCACCGAGAAAGCCTTCATCGCCTTCGCCATGGCGCTGCTGATCATCAGCGGGGAAATCGACCTGAGCGTCGCCGGCATCATCGCGCTGGCCTCCACCGCCATGGGCTGGGCGCTTCAATTCGGCATCGGCACGCCGGGCCTCATCGTGATCGGCCTGACCGTCGGCCTCGTCTGCGGCGCGTTCAACGGAGTCCTCGTCACCCGCCTCGGCCTGCCGTCCATCGTCGTGACCATCGGCACGATGAGCCTGTTCCGCGGGATCAGCTACATCGTTCTCGGCGATCAGGCGTTCAACGGCTACCCCACCGACTTCGCCTTCTTCGGCCGCGGCTACGTCTTCTGGGTCATCTCGTTCGAACTGGTCCTGTTCTTCATCTTCGCCGCGATCTACGCGTGCGTCCTGCATTTCACGAATTTCGGCCGCCAGATCTACGCCATCGGCAACAACCCCACCGCCGCGACCTTCTCAGGGATCCGCGTCGCACGGGTGAAGATGATCCTGTTCCTGCTGACCGGCCTCATGTCCGGCATCGCCGCCGTCTGCCTGACCGCGCGCCTCGGCTCCACCCGCCCCTCCATCGCCTTCGCGTGGGAGCTTGAGGTCGTCACCATGGTCGTCTTGGGCGGCGTGTCGATCCTTGGCGGCGCGGGGTCCATCCTTGGCGTCGTGATCGCGGCGGTCATCATCGGCCTCGTGACCTTCGGCCTCGGCCTTCTGAACGTGCCGGGCATCGTCATGTCCATCTTCATCGGCGCGCTTTTGATCGGCGTCATCGCCATCCCGCGCCTCATCCGCCTCATCCGAACCGGAAAAGCCGCATGAGCCAGAAACACGCCTTCCTCATGAAACTGATCCCGGGTTGCGAGTCCGAGTATCAGCGCCGCCATGACGAGATCTGGCCCGACCTCGTGGACCTGCTGCACGAATCCGGGGTCAGCGACTATTCGATCCATCTCGATCGCGAAACATCGACCCTTTTCGCCGTTCTCTGGCGCACCGACGATCACACGATGGGCGACCTGCCGTCCCACCCGGTGATGAAGCGCTGGTGGGACCACATGGCCGACCTGATGGTCACGAACGCCGACGCCTCCCCCTACGAACGCCCCCTCGACACGGTATTCCACCTCGCATGACCCCTGCCCGCATTGCCGTCATCGACATCGGCAAGACCAACGCCAAGCTGGCGCTGGTCGACGCCGCCACCTTGCGCGAACTCGCGGTCGAGACGCGCCCCAACACCGTCCTGCCCGGCCCGCCCTGGCCGCATTTCGACCTCGCCGGCCATTGGGAGTTTCTGCTCGACGCCCTGACCCGGTTGCAGGCCGACCACGGCATCGACGCGATTTCCGTCACCACCCACGGGGCCGCGGCGGTGCTGCTGGACAAGGACGGCGCGCTAGCCGCCCCGATGCTGGACTATGAACACACTGGCCCGAACGACCTCGCCGCCGAATACGACGCCATCCGCCCGCCGTTCTCGGAAACGGGCTCGCCCCGTCTGCCCATGGGCCTGAACCTCGGCGCGCAGCTTCACTGGCAGTTGCAGGACCCCGACCTCGACGCGCGCGTGGCCCATGTCGTCACTTACCCCCAATATTGGGGCTTCCGCCTGACCGGCAAATTCGCGACCGACGTAACCTCGCTCGGCTGTCACACCGACCTGTGGAACCCGTGGACGGGCGCCCCCTCGTCGCTGGTCGAAACGCTGCGCCTGACCGACCGCCTCGCCCCCGCGCACCATTCGTCGGACGTGCTTGGCCCGATCACGCCCCAGATCGCGGCCCGCACCGGCCTGCCCGAAACGACCCCCGTCGTCTGCGGCATCCACGACAGCAACGCCTCGCTCTACCCCCACCTTGCGGGGCGGAGCGCGCCCTTCTCGGTCGTCTCGACCGGCACATGGGTCATCGCCATGGCCGTGGGCGGCGACCCCGTGGCGCTCGATCCGGCCCGCGACACGCTGGTCAACGTCAACGCCCATGGCGGCGCCGTCCCCTCGGCCCGCTTCATGGGCGGCCGCGAATACGAGGTCCTGCGTCCCCATCCCGACGCGGCCCCCACCGACGCCGACCGCGCCGCTGTTCTTGCCGGCCTGTTCATCCATCCCGCGGTCGAGCCGGGAACCGGCCCCTTCCCCGACCGCCGGGGGGGCTTCACGTCCAATCCCGAAACCCCGGGCCAGCGCACCCTTGCGCTGTCATGGTACCTTGCGCTGATGACCGACACCTGCCTGTCGCTGATCGGCGCGCAGGGGCCCGTCATCGTGGAAGGCCCCTTCGCCCGCAACGCCGATTACCTGAACATGCTGTCCGCCCTGCGCAGGGAGGTCGAGGCCAGCCCCTCGGCCACCGGAACCTCGGTCGGGGGGGCGTTGCTGTTCGTCGATCGCCATAGCGAGGGGCCCGAACACCGCATCGCCGCCGGCAACCCCGCCCCCCTGCGCGCCTATGCCGACGAATGGCGACGCCGGATCGCGTCAGCCCCCTAGGTCAGGTCCACCTTTGCGGGCAGCCGCGTCTCGGCGATGTAATAGATCGTCTGCCCGGCCGACAGCTCGGTCCCCGGACGCATGGCCATGACCGGATCGCCCCCATCCTCAGGGCGATACCCGATCAGCGTCGCTCCGTGGCCGTCGAGAAGCGCCGCCATGGCCCGATCCACGGTAATGCGATCGGGCCCCGAAAGGCGCGCGGAATGCAACGTCGCTCCGACTCGGGTCGACACCAGCCGCCGCAAAAGGTCGCTGGCGCCCGGATCGCTCAGGGATCGGGCCACTTGCTCCACCGTGTTCGAGGTCACCGTCTCGATCTTCGGGCAATGCGTCTCGACCAGGTCGGCCGGCGCACGGTCGCGGAAATAGGCGACGCAGTGGCCCGCCACGTCCAGCGCACAGATGGCCAGGCAGGCGGTCAGGCTCTCGTCGTCGCTTTCGGCCAGGATCACCACGAAATCGGCCCGCGCGATCCCCGCCCTGTTCAGATCGGTTGGATTGGCCAGCGAGGTGGCGCGCACCCAGTCCCACCCGGCCTTCACCGTGCTCAGGTCATGGGTCGAGACGATGACCACGTCGCGCGCCCCGTGCAGGTGCTGCGTCTCTTCCAGCAGGCGGTCGGTCTGGCCTTCCACCCGCCCGATCACGACCAGATGCCCGCTTTTGTCCGAAAAGTCCCCGTGACCGTTCATGATCTGACGCAACCCCATGCTGACCTCGCCGACGATCTTGCCCACGACGAAGGCAAAGATCGAGATGGCGCCGGGAATGACCCAAAGCGCCGTGAACAATTTCCCCGCCGGGCTTTGGGGCGAGAAATCGCCATAGCCCACCGATGACCCGGTCACGATGTAGAAATAGACGAACTGCAACGCCGACGAGACCAGCGGCGTCTCGCCCAGCACGATCAGCCCGGCCGCCGCGCTGGCCGCGTGGGCCAGCGTGACCAGCAGGGTAAAGCGCCAGCTTGCCTGCGTCGCGTGCCGCGCCGCCTTGCGCATCAGCCGCATCGCGAATGTCGGAAAGTTCGCCATCGAAATCCAGCCGTCCCCGCCCGGTCCCAGACATCCCCAAAGGGACCGCGAATGTAAAGGAAGCGACGACCGGTCTGGCGCAAGCGACCGCGCGCCTTAGGTCAGAGGCGGTTGACCGATGGGAGGGGACGGGATGGCACGAACCATAGTGATCGAGGCGGCCGGCGGGCCGGACATGTTGACGATGGTGGATCGGGACGTCGCCGATCCCGCCGCCGGAGAGGTGCGCATCCGTCACCGGGCCTGCGGGCTGAACTATATCGACGTCTACCAACGCATGGGCCTCTATCCCCTGACCCTGCCCCATCCCCTGGGGATGGAGGCGTCGGGCGACGTCGTGGCCGTGGGCGCGGGTGTCACCCACCTGAAGGAAGGCGACCGCGTGGCCTATGCGTCCATGCCCCCCGGCGCCTATTCCGAAGAACGGGTGATGCCCGCAGCACAGGTCTGCCCCCTGCCCGATGGCATCTCGTATGAGACCGGGGCGGCGATGATGCTTCAGGGCATGACCGTGGAATACCTGTTCCACCGCATCACCGACATCACCAAGGACGACCGCGTGCTGTTCCACGCCGCGGCGGGCGGGGTCGGCCTGATCGCCTGCCAATGGGCCCGGTCCGAAGGGATCGAGCTGATAGGTACCGCAGGCTCGGACGAGAAATGCGCCCTGGCCCGCGACCATGGCGCGACGACATGCATCAACTACCGCGACACGGACTTCGCGCCCCACGTGAAGGAAATCACCGGCGGCGCGGGCGTGGACGTGGTCATGGACGGCGTGGGCAAGGACACGTTCGACCCCTCGCTGGATTGCCTGAAGCCGCTGGGGTTCATGATCTCTTTCGGGAACGCCTCTGGCCCGGTGCCGCCGGTCGATCTGCTGACACTGGCCGGCAAGGGGTCGCTGAAGCTGACGCGCACCACGCTGTTCACCTTCCTGGCCGATCACGACCGGTGTCAGGCGATGGCCCGGCATCTGTTCGACAAGGTCCTGTCCGGCGACGTGGAGATCCGCATCGGCCAGACCTTCCCGCTGGAGGATGTGGCCGACGCACACCGTGCGCTGGAATCGCGTCAGACCACCGGATCGACGATCCTGACGCTGTGATCCGTCAGTAGGGGTTTTTCGGGGCGCGGCTGTCCGACAGGGTCTGCTGCGTCCGCTCCACCAGACCCTCGATCGCGTCGGCCAGATGCTCGCGGTCGATATGGTGATCGCCGCGGGCGACGCGGATGCGGTGCGCCTCGATCATCACGTCGGCATGGCGGCAACCCTCGGGCGGCTCGAACCGGTACGAGGCCAGCTCGATCAGGAAGCCCAGCGGGTCCTTGAAATAGATCGAGTCCATGAACCCCCGGTCCTTCGCGCCGGAATGGCTTATCCCCCGCGCGTCCAGCCGTTTCTCGATCTGCCAGAAGGTCGCCTGGCTGACGTTCAGTGCAAGGTGATGCACGCAACCGGGGTCGGTCGGGGTGCGGGTGATGTCTGGCGTGCGATCCTCTCGCGTGAAGATCGTGATCAACCGCCCGTCGCCGGGATCGAAATACAGGTGCGACTCGCCTTCGGAATCCAGGTTCGGCTGCTCGAAGATGAACGGCATCCCCAGAACGCCTTCCCAGAAGTCGATCGAGGTCTGACGGTCCGCACCCACCAGCGTGATGTGATGAACCCCTTGCGTCTGGATCTTGCGATGTTCGGTCCCGGCCATGTCGCCCCCCTATGTTACTCCTTGCGCGGGGCGAACGGACCGCCCGCCCCGCGCGACGATATCAGGACATCTCGGCCCTGACGATGGCCGCGCCCTCGGCCATGGCTTTCATCTTGCCGAAGGCCACGTCGCGGGGCAGGTATTTCAGCCCGCAATCGGGCGCGACGATCACCCGCTCGGGGTCGACATGCGGCAGCGCACGACGGATGCGGCCGGCAATCGTCTCCGGCGTCTCGATCTTCATGTCCGACAGGTCCAGCACGCCCAGGATCACCGTCTTGTTCTTCAGGTTCTCAAGAACCGAGGTGTCCAGCTCGGACTGCGCCGTCTCGATCGAGACCTGGTTGCACGTGCAGTCCTTCATCTGGGGCAGGAAGGAATACCCCTCGGGGCGCGCGTGGATGATCGCGGCGTAGCCAAAGCAGATATGGACCGCCGTGGTCCCCGCAGCCCCGTCCAGCGCCGCGTTCAGTGCGTCCAGCCCGTATTCCTCGGCCGCCTCGGGGCGGGCCTGCATGTAGGGCTCGTCCAGCTGCACCACGTCCGCACCGGCGGCGAACAGGTCCGCGATCTCTTCCTTGACGGCGGCGGCATAGGCCAGCGCCAGCGCCTTGGGGTCGCCGTAATGGTCGTCCTGCGCCTGCTGGCTCATGGTGAAGGGGCCGGGCAGCGTGATCTTCACCATCCGGTCGGTATGGGCCTTCAGAAACTTCAGGTCCTCGACCTCGACCGCGTGCATCCGGCGGATGTCGCCGGTCACGCGCGGCACCGGGTTGGGGTGGCCAGACCGGTCCAGCGCCTCGCCGGGGTTGTCGATATCGACACCCGAAAGCGCAGTGGCGAAGCGGTTGGAGTAGCTCTCGCGCCGGATCTCGCCATCGGTGATGATGTCCAGACCGGCCTCTTCCTGCAGCTTGATCGCTTCCAGCGTGGCCGAGTTCTGCGCTTCCTCCAGGTGCTCTTCGGGGATGCGCCACAGCTCCTTGGCGCGGGTGCGGGGCGGGAAACGGCCGCCCAGTTTCGAGCGGTCGATGATCCATTCGGGCTGCGCGTACGAGCCGACGAGAGATGTGGGGAACAGCATACGGGTCTATCCTTGGATGGAGAAACCGGCGCGCGGGCACCCGCGCGCCGGAGATGTCAGGCAGGCGTCAGGCGAACAGGTCGCGCTCGATCCCGGCGGCCTCGAACAGGTAATCGCGGCTGGCCTCCAGCTCGCCCGTCAGGCGGGGCACGTCGAAGCCCTGCAGCGCGCCCTGCCATTTCAGGATCCGGCCCGCGACCATCACCGTGTCGACATTGTTGCGCTCCATCAGGGTGACCACGGCGCCTGGCGCGTTGTTCAGGGGCGCGACGTTGATCGCCTGCGCGTCCAGCAGGATGATGTCGGCCTCCTTGCCCGGCGTCAGCGAGCCGACCTTCGACCCCAGTCCCAAGCCTTCCGCGCCGCCCATCGTGGCGTGACGAAGCGCGTCCATGCACTGCATCAGCGCGGGGTAATCCTCGGCCCCGTTCAGCGCGGCCTCGTTCACCCACATCCGTTGCAGGGTGATGAAATGGCGCATCTGCGTGAAGAAATCCGCCGTCATCGTGCATTCCACGTCTGTGGAAAGCGACGTCGACATCCCGCGGTCGATGCAGCGCTGGATCGGCGGCTGGCCGTGGCGCATGTGCATCTCGATCGGGACGGAAAGCGACACATGCGCGCCCGCATCCGCGGCATAGCGCCAGCCGTCATCGTTCATCCCGGTCATGTGAATGAAGATGTTGTCGGGACCGAACATGCCCGCCGCGCCAAGCGCGTCGAAGGTGGGCTGCATCCCGAACGTGCCCACGACATGCAGCGCGATCTTCAGGCCCAGCTCGCGCCCGATCTCCCATGCGGTCTCGTAGCCGGGGATATAGATTTCGCCGCCCATGACCATCGTGGTCAGCTGGTCCTCTGACGAGAAGTACTGCTCCTTGATGCGGCGCGCGTCCATCGGGTACTGAAGCCGGTCGCCGGTCCCCTCGAAATAGCCGAACACGCCGCGCCGTCCGGCGGCTTGAAGCCCTTCGATGGCGGCATCGGAATGCTCGGGCGAGTGGTGGATCTGGCTGACATCCATCACGGTCGTCACGCCCGCGTCGATCTGGGAAATGCCGCCGAACAGCTCGTTGATATAGACATCCTCGGGCCGGTAACGCCCGGCGAAGTTCCCGAGGATCGTTTCGTAGTAGTTCGACGCGTTCGCCGGCCGGCCATCGTTGACCAGGATGCCGTTCGCCAGCTGGCTGCGCAGCGCCGTCTCGAACTGGTGATGGTGGGTATCGATGAAGCCCGGCATGACGATCTTGCCGTCCGCCTCGATCACCGCGGCGTCGGGCGCATCGATGGACGTCCCGACCTCGACGATTCGCTTGCCTTCGATCAACACGTCGCCGGTCGCGAAATTGCCCACGGACTCGTCCATCGACATGACGGTCCCGCCCTTGATCAGCACGCGGCGACCCGGATCCCCAGCGCCTTCGGGCGGACCGGACTGGACATGCGACGCCGCCTGCGCCGCGCCGATTCCGCCGAATCCGGTCACAGCCGCAGCCGCCCCGATGGCCGATCCCTTCAAAAGATCCCGCCGCGAGGGGCAAGGTTTCTCCGGCCGGGCCGGGTTACACAATCTGCACATCAATCTTCCTCCCTGTGAATGGTCGTTCAGCCCGCCAGAACCGATTGCAAAGCGGGATATTTCAGGATGTCGTGGCCGATGGCCGAAGCCGTGGCCGTCAGTTCGGGCAGGCGTTTCTCGACCAGCTCGTCGGGGCTGACCATGCCGGTGTAGCCCGAGGTATTCAGCGCCGCGACCGTGCGGCCCTGCGCGTCGCGGATCGGCACGGCCAGCGCGGTGATGCCGTAATCCAGCTGATCCACCGTGGTCGAATACCCGTTGCGCCGCGCCACCATCACTTCGGCGCGCAGGGCCTTGGGGTTTGTGCAGGTCTTCTCGGTCAGGCGCTGGGGGTCGTAACGGGCGAGGTAGGCGTCGATTTCCTCGTCCGTGCGGCCCGCTAGAAGGATCCGCCCCATGGACGTCGCATAGGCCGGATAGCACGCCCCCACCACGGCCGCCTTCCGCCGCGCCCGCTGCTGCGAGTAATGCGCGACGTAGATCACGTCGTCGCCCGACAGCACCCCGACCGAGGAGGCGTCGCCGAAGGTCTCGACGATGCCGCGCACGGCGGGTTGCAGGATCTCGTCGATCCCGGCCGAGAAATAGACCCCCGACCCCAACGACATCACCTTGGGCGTCAGGTGGAACCGCTTGGCGGTCTGGCCGACATACCCCAGATGCGACAGCGTAATCAGCGACCGACGCGCGGCGGCGGGCGACAGACCCACCCGCCGCGCGATTTCGGACAGCGTCATCTCGGGGTGCACGGAATCGAACGCCTCGATGATCGCCAGCCCCTTGGCCAGCGCCTCGACGAATTCCGCAGGGCGTTCGGCCGTCTGTGTCACCGCTTCTTGCTTTCCGGGGCGAGCACGAAGTCGAACTTGAACATCGCGTCGGGCTTCTTCTCGGTCTCCAGCCCCAGCTCGTCCGCCTTCTTCGCCGGTTCGATCTTCGCGATCAGCGACTTGCGCACGCCGAACACCGCGTCGTTGTCGATGTATTCGCTGTTCTCGAAGAAGACCTCGGTCGTGATGTCCTGCATCCCTTCCGCGCGCACGATGTAGTGCAGGTGCGCCGCACGCCAGGCATGGCGGTTGCCGGCCTTCAGAAGCCGCCCCACGGGGCCGTCATAAGGGACCGTATATGGCTTGGGCAGGACGGTCGTATACCAGTACCGCCCCTGATCGTCGGCGGTGAACTTGCCGCGCAGGTCCATCTTGTCCTGGCCCTGCGCCTGCTCCTGGATGGGATAGGTGCCGCTGGCATCGGCCTGCCACGTGTCGATGATGGCACCCGGCATGGGTTTGTGCAGGCTGTCGGTCACCGTGCCGTGAACCAGCACCGTCACCCCGTCGCGGTCGTCGGCCAGATGCGCGCCCAGCTTCTTCTCGGGCGCATTGTCCAGGTAGAACGGCCCGAGATTCGACCCCTCGGTCGCACCCCCGCGGGTGTTGATCATGTCGACCAGCGCGGAAAAGCCCAGGACGTCCGACAGCAGGATGAACTCGTGCCGCTCGGGCGTCGAGATCTGCCCGCAGTCATAAAGGAAGTTCAGCACCCCCATCCATTCCTCGTGAGTGATGTTCAACTCGCGCGTGGCGTCGTGCAGGTGGTCCAGCACCCCGTGCAACAACGTCTCGAACCGGCTGCCCGGTTCGGTCTCGAAACTGTCCTTCACCGCCTGGGTGATGCTGAACTGATTGATATCGCTCATGTCTTCTCCTCCCTGATCATCGTGGCCGATATTTTACCTTGACCTGTAGGTTAGACATGTCATTCTTTTCGGCAAGAGGAAATTTTTTCGCTATACGAAAATTTGGGGAGGAAGCCACCATGCGCATCGGCAAGCAGGACAATGCCCTGACCGCCATCGCCACGTCCGACGCCGAAAGCGTGACCGTCCGTGGCCTCGATCTGTGCGACGACCTGATCGGCAAGATCGACTTCACCGACTATTTCTGGCTGCTGGTGCTGGGCGACCGCCCGACCGACGCGCAACGCAAGATGATGGATGCGTGCCTCGTGTCGATCGCGGAACACGGGCTGGTGCCCAGCGTGCAGGCCGCGCGGATGACGCTGGCGGCTGGCCCCGAGGCGTATCAGGGCGCGATGTCCGCAGGTATCCTTGGCATGGGCTCGGTCGTCGCTGGCTCGTCCGAGGTCGGCGGGCGCTATCTGCAAGAGGTCGTCGACAAGGCCGAGGCGGACGGAACCGATCTGGAAACCGCCGTCATCGCCAGCCTCGAGGATCACAAGGCCCAGAAGCGCAAGGTCGCCGGTCTGGGCCACCCGCAGCACGCGGATGGCGACCCCCGTGCGCATCGACTGCTGGCCATCGCCCGCGATCTGGGTGTGTCCGGCAAGTATTGCGAGGTGCTGGACCTGCTGGGCAAGCACGCCACCGACATCATCGAACGCCCGCTGCCCATCAACGTCTCGGGCGCGATCCCGGCGACGATCATGGATGCCGGCTGGCCGTTGCAGGCGCTGAAGGCGGTGCCGATCCTGGCCCGCACCGCCGGTCTGGCCGCCCATCTGTATGAAGAGGCGAACCGTCCCATCGGCTTCATCATGTCGAACCACGCCGATCTGGCCATCAGCTACGACGGCAAAACGCAAGACGGGAAGGAGGCCGCGGAATGAAGATCCTCAAGGACATCCGCGTGGTCGAGCTGGGCACATACATCACCGGCCCCGCCGCCGGCATGCATCTGGCCGATCTGGGCGCCGACGTCATCAAGGTGGAACGCCCCGGCACCGGCGATCCGTTCCGCGCCTTCAAGGGCGGCCTCTATTCACCGCACTACCAGACCTACAACCGCAACAAGCGGTCCATCGCGCTGGACACCAAGAACCCGGAGGATCGGGCGGTGCTGCACGATCTGGTCTCGACCGCGGACGTGTTCATCCAGAACTTCCGCCCCGGCGTGGCCGAAAAGCTGGGCGCGGGCGAGGAAGAGCTGCGCAAGGTCAAGCCCGACCTGATCTACTGCGCGATCTCGGGCTTCGGAACGTCCGGCCCGTCGCGCGACCGGCCGACCTATGACACCGTGGCGCAGGCGGCCAGCGGCTATCTGCGCCTGCTGACACCGCCCGACAACCCGCGCGTCATCGGCCCCGCCATCGCGGATTCCGTGACCGGCCAATACGCTGCCATGGCCTGCCTCGCCGCGCTGCTGGAACGATCGAAATCCGGCGAAGGACGGCGCATCGACATCTCGATGCTTGAGGCGATGACCCATTTCAACCTCGACAGCTTCACGCACTACTATTCCGTGGGCGAGGTGATGGGCCCCCTGTCGCGCCCCGTAGTCAGCCAGTCCTACACGTTCGAATGCAAGGATGGGAAATGGATCGCCATCCATATGTCCAGCCCCACCAAGTTCTGGGAAGGCATGCTCGAGGCGACCGGCCAACAACAGCTCGCCGACGACCCGCGCTTTGCCGAACGGCTGGAACGGATCAAGCACCAGGACGACCTGATCGAGATCCTGACCCCCGTCTTCAAGCAAAAGACCCGCGACGCATGGGCCGACCTTCTGCTGAAGAACGAGGTGCCCCATTCGCCGGCCTACGACAGCGACGAGGCGCTGGAGGATCCGCAGGCGCAGCACCTTCAGATCAAGGTCAGCACGCCGTCGTCGGAACTGGGCACGTTCACCACCGTCCGCCCCCCCTACAATTTCGACGGCGCGCCGGAACTGGACGTCATGCCACCGCCCACGCTGGACGAGCATGGCGCCGAGATCCGGGCCGAATTGCAAAAGCGTAAGGCCGGCTGACCCGAACCACGCTTTGGGAGGAGCGAGATGAGCGACGACAACCCGAAATCCGTACCCGCAGGCGTGGTGCTGGAGGCCTCGAAGGGGATGCTGCAAAAGCAGCTCTTCGCGATCTTCACGTCCCCGACCGACGGGATGGGCCCGATCTTCGCCAACATGGAAGAGCATCTGAACTTCCAGGTGTCCCTCGAGGCGGAAGGGGTGCTCTACGCCGCCGGTCCCCTGTGGACCGATGACGGGTCCGAGTGGGAGGGCGAGGGCATGGTCATCGTCCGCGCCTCCTCGCCCGAAGCGGCGGCCGAGATCGCCAACCGCGATCCGATGCACAAGGCGGGCGCCCGCACGTTCCGGGTGCGCCCGTGGCTGATCAACGAAGGGTCGGTGACAATCCGGCTCGATAACTCGACGCAGACATTCAAGATCGACTGACGTCTTTCAGGGAGGAGACCCAAATGAAAACCACACCGCTTCTCGGCGCGCTTCTGGCCAGTGCCATCGCCGTTCCTGTCGCCGCGCAGGAAACCATTAACCTGACCGTCGCATCCTCGCACCCGACCGTGGTGCCGTGGGTCGGCATGATCCAGAGCCATTTCATGGCCCGCACGGACGAGATCCTGGCCGAGACCGGCAATTACGAGATCCAGTGGAACGAAGCCTTCGGCGGCCAGCTTTACAAGGCGAACGCCACGCTGTCCTCGGTCGAGCAGGGCATCACCGACATCGGCTGGGTCTTCTCGTTCCTCGAACAGGCCAAGCTGCCGCTCAGCCAAGCGTCGTCCAACGCGCCCTTCGCGACGGCCAACCCGCCGGTGCTGCTGGACACGATGCAGGACCTGATCGAAAACAACGACGCCTTCCGTGAAGAGTGGGAGCAGCACAACATCAAGGTGCTGGGCCTGACGGCGACCGACCTCTACGACATCTATACCAAGGAACCGCTCGAGGGCATCGACGACATCGACGGGATGAAGATCTCGGCCCCCGGCGTGCTGGGCAACTGGCTGCGCGGCACGGGTGCGAACGCCGTCGACGGTGCGCTGACCACCTACTACACCGACGTGCAGACCGGCGTGTCCGACGGCGCGCTGACGCTGGCCCTGGGCGCGCTGCCGATCAAGCTTCACGAGGTTGCCCCCTATATCAACCGCTTCGACGGCGGGGCCGCGTTCTCGGGCGCCGTGGCGATCAACCAGGACAGCTGGGACAGCCTGCCCGAAGAGGTGCAGAACGCCATGATCGAGGCGGGTGAGTATTACACCGAAAGCCACGGCCAGGATCTTGTCGACCGCCACGAAGCGGCGCTGGATGCAATGGTCGAGGCGGGCGCCACTATCGTTCAGATGCCCGAGGGCGAGACCGAGAAGTGGGTCAACAAGCTGCCCAACATCGCGCAGGACTGGGCGGCCCCCCTGCAAGACCGCGGGATCGACGCCAACGCCTTCCTGACCGCGTACATGGAAGGTCTGCGCGAGCGGGGCGAGGATCCCGCCCGCGACTGGGATCAAGAGTGATCGCAGGTCCGATCTCGTGAGTACAGGACCCCGCAACCCGGGCGCCGCCGATCCGGCGGCGTCCCAGCCAGACCCGACTGTCGTTCGGGTCTGGCATCGCCTGGTCGAGGCGCTGGCCGCCCTTGGCACCTTCATGATCGGTATCCTTGGCCTCATCATCTGCGCCGACATCCTGGCCCGCAACGCCATGGGTGCATCACTACCCCTGGTGTCCGAGATGGGCGCCCTGCTCGTGGTGATGATCGTCGCCCTGCAACTGGCCGCCGCTGTCCGCTCAGACCGCCTTGCCCGCACAGAGGTCTTCATCGTGCCCCTGACCACCCGTTTTCCCCGCATCGGCGCGGCCCTAGCGCTGATTTTCAGCCTCGTGGGCGCATGGATGCTGGGCCTCATCGCCATGAACACCTTCGACATCCTGGCCGATGACTGGACCTCGGCCGAGTTCATCGGCATCGTCGGCATCGCCACCCTGCCCACATGGCCGTTCCGCGCCCTGATCCTTGTGGGCTTCGCGGTGGCGGCGCTTGAATTTCTCGTCCGTGCCCTGGTCGAGGCGCGCTTCATCCTCCGGGGTCGCACATGAGCCCCGTCGAGGTCGGCACCTACGCCATCTTCGCCCTGATCGCCCTGATCTGGATCGGCATGCCCATCGGTGTCGGCATGCTGGTCGTGTCCTTCATCGGTGTCACCCTGATCCGCAACGACGCGGTGGCCGTGAACATGATGGCGTCCGTCGCCAATGACAGCCTGGAGGAATACCTCTACGCGGTGGTGCCCCTGTTCGTCCTGATGGGGCTTCTGGTCACCGTGTCCAATGTCGGGCGCGACACGTTCGACGTGTTCCAGCGGATGCTGGGCCGGATCTCGGCCGGGCTTGGCATGGCCACGGTCTTCGCCAACGCCGTCTTCGCGTCGATCACCGGCATTTCCATCGCGTCGGCCACCGTGTTCTCGCGCATCGCGGTCCCCGAGATGACGCGCCACGGCTATACCCGCAAGTTCGCCACCGGGGTGGTCGCGGGGTCGTCCGTGCTGGGCATGCTGATCCCGCCCTCGCTTCTGATGATCGTCTACGCCGTCCTGGCCGAACAATCGGTCGGCGCCATGTTCCTTGCGGGTATCGGTCCGGGCCTGCTGCTCAGCTTCGTGTTCTGTGCGGCCATCGCCTGGATGGCCCGGCGCAACCGCAGCTTCGTGTTCGAGACGGACGATACCGAGGACTACGAAAGCATCGGCGCGTGGGCCGTCATGCAGAAATTCATCCCGATCCTGGCCCTGATGATCGTCGTTCTGGGCGGCCTCTATGGGGGGTTCCTGAACCCGACCGAGGCCGGCGCCGCCGGGGCTGCCGGTGCGCTGATCATCGCCCTGCTGCGCCGATCACTCGACCGCCGCTCGTTCTGGCGCCTGCTGGTCGAGACCGGGCAGATCACCGTGTCGGTCCTGTTCCTGATCCTCGCCGCGACGTTCTTCAGCCGGATGCTGGCGCTGTCGGGCGTCCCTCGCGAGCTGGCCGAGTTCTTCCTGGGCAACTCCATCGGGCCATGGGGCTTTCTGGTCCTGTACCTTTTGCTCATCATCGCGCTGGGGTGCCTGATCGACTCGATCTCGATCATGCTGATCATGCTGCCCATCGCCCTGCCCGTCGCGGATGCCGCCGGGTTCGACCTGATCTGGTTCGGGGTGCTGACCGTCGTCGCGGTCGAGATGGGGCTGCTGACCCCGCCCTTCGGCCTGTCGGTCTACACGATCAAGTCCGCAATGGACGACCCCGACCTGAAGGTGGGCGAAATCTTCCGCGGCACTTTCCCGTTCGTCCTCGCGATGGCCGCCAGCCTCGTGATCCTCATCCTGTTCCCGTCCATCTCTACCTGGATTACCCGGATATAAGGCCCTTCCCATGACCAATCTGCTTTTCCTCTGCGGCAGCCTGCGCGCCGCGTCCTCCTCCCGCGCCCTGGCGCAGACGCTCATGGACCGGATTGCCGACCGCGCCGACAGCGAACTGGCCGATATCGGCGCCCTGCCCCACTACAACGCGGACGTGGAGGGCGACCCAACCGTCGCCGCCTTCGTCGAAAAGGTGGGCGCCGCGGATGGCGTCGTGTTCGTCACCCCCGAATACAACTACTCCATTCCGGGCTTGCTGAAGAACGCGATCGACTGGGCCTCGCGCCCGGCATTCGAGTCGGTCTTCAAAGGCAAGCGGTGCCTTGTCGCCACCGTCTCGGGTGGGGCGACAGGTGGTGTCCGGGCCCAGTCGCATTTGAAATACACGCTGAACGGGATGCTGGCCCGCGTCCATCTCGACAAGGAGATCGTCGTCCCCTTCGCCAACGCCAAGGTCGAAGACGGCACCTTCACCGATGCCGACATCCTGTCCTTCGCGGGCGCGCAGCTCGACGACTTCCTGGGTACGCTGGGCACCTGAGGCCGCTTGCACCGCCCCGCCGCGGGCGGTAGGCCAAGCCATCCAGACAGGAGCGCGCATCATGGGCATCAACGACCCCTCGGACACGTCCGCCAACCTTCAGATCGGCCCGACCGACGCCGGCATGGTCCGCATCTATGTCGAGGCCGATGGCGGGATCGAGGTGCCGATGGATTTCGAACCCGACGAGGCCGAAGAAATCGCCGAGGAGATCCGCGCCGCCGCGCAAGGTGCCCGCAACATGAGCCGCAAGAAAAAGCGTTAGGGGACAGCACCGTATAGGTCTGCCTTTTTCATCGGAGGCGGCACCTCTGACCCGGCGGCCTACTCCGAAGCGGCCTTTCGCTGCGAGCGGCCGCAGGCCGGACTCGGACTAAGCCGCTCTCGCGGCAGGGTGCAGGGCCGAGCGTTTGACGCCGATCTGAGCGCCGCGCTTCTGCGATCGATTTTCGGGCCGACGATCGGGACCTTCTCGATCGTCAGATCGCAGGTTCCCATGGCGCAGAAGACCACACCGCTTCGCGTGCGGATGATCGAGAATCATGAACATCCATGAGATGGACGACATCCGGGGGATCAAGGTGTTCACCCGGCTTCTCGGGCCATCTCCCGACATCGCCCCCCGGACGCTCTCGGCCCCCACCAGCTCCACATGACCGAGTCCGGCGTCAGGCCGCCAACCTTCAACGCGCACATCATGACACTGGATCTCCGAGACTGACGCTGCCCCACCGCGGCAACGGTTCCCCTGACCTCTTGGGGACGACGTGCAAGCAAGAGCAGATGTACAAGCACATGCAGTTCCGCCGCCAACCGCGAGGTCTGCCCGTCGTTCTGAGCATGGGGGATGTGCTCAGGATCCTTCCCGCCGCACCGGGCCCGGGTCTCAAGTACCGCGCGGCAAGCAGCATCCCCTACAGGGCCGGATTGCGTACCTGCTAGGTCTGCGATCCCAAAGTCAGCAACCTCGTGCCGGAGGCGCGTCTTCGACACAACGACCGCGCCCGGATGCTGATCCATGTCGAGCATGACAAGGGGCACAAGGATCGCCAGGCCATGCTGTCGCCAGGTCTCCTCAAGTTTCCCCGGGCATACTGGCGCGCGGCGCGCCCCGCGGGCTTGCTCTTCCCCGCTGCCCGGCAGACGCATGCATGCATTCGCCGACAAGGGGTCAAGACAGGGGGCAAGCCGAAGATCGACCCGATCTCGGCCCACGCCAGATGAGCCACGCCGTGCTGACCGCAAAGCAGCTCGCAGGTATAACCGGGCCCTCCACCTTGCATACGCGTCGCGCAATGGACGCGCCTTTCGGCTCCATGCCACAGCTTCGCCACGCACCTGCTGGCGGCCAACGCCGATATCAGGATGTCCAGGTTCTGCTTGGCCATGCCAAGGTGAGGGGTGCTTCCGAGGCCGGGACCCGAGTAGACCGCGGGGATGCCCCGGCCGGTGCTCACCGACATCTTCCGCGCCGTCACGCCGGAGGTGTGCATCCAGCACGATAGGACTGCGTGGCAGCGGGCCATGTCGGCCTTGGCCAGTTGAAGGTCATGTCCCTCGACCGGCAGCGCATCGCGCAGCGATGTCCCGAGTGGGAAGATCCAAGCTTGCCGCACGGAAGCGCGGCGGGCACGCGAAATGTGGCCACCAGCACATCGCCTGCAACTCGTGCAAGAACCGGCATTGCCCGTCGCGCTGAAAGCGCGCGTCTGGCGCGGACTGCCCAAGGATCGGCGGCCCGCCAGACCGCTCCCACGCCGCCCGCAACCGCAATGTCGAGGCCATCCGCCGTCTGTTTGGCGCCCAACCGCCCGCCGCAGACAAGGCGACGGACATCGATCCGGCCCCGCCGCTCACCCCCAGGCAGCCATACGCCGATTGCTGCGGGGCGAAACACTGTCGAAACTTTCCAGCGCGGCGAGCGACGCCTGACCAGCGCGCCGCCCCGAAAGGTTGCCACATGATGACAGGGCCATCCTTTTCACCGACCCCGATCCGGAGCGAGCCAACGTTCCGGCAACAGGAGCGCCATGCGTCCGTCGATCCCCCCGGCAAGAACGGCGCCGAAACGGCATCGCCTCTGACCGTCCTTCGGCAGCGGATCACCTTTGCGGACCGCGGCAAAGACCCTGGATCCCGGTCGGGGCCATGCCCGGGAATACAAGCGCCAACGGCCCGGTGCCGCTTGCCCCACCGGGCACGACCAGACCCCCGCGGCGGCGTCCTGGTCAGGTTTTCCAACGTGATCCGTTACCGCGCAGGAAGCAGCCTTCACGCCGCGGCCCACATCGAAAAGCCCCCGACTTTGCGGACCTTCGTTCCCCTCGTCCGAGGCCACCAATCGCCGGCCCGATGGGCTTGCGGCTGGCTGCACTCCACTCGGCTATTTACTTTTTCCTCCGCCAGCGGGGCCGTTTGAACGACCTCCGCCCGATGGATTTCCCGTTTGACTGGGCCATCCGCCACCGTTGCCTTGTCCCTTACCCATCGCTTTCTCCTTTTCGTTGATTGACACCCTAGATCATCACCTGTGACTTCGGAATTTTTATGCCGATTGAACAAACCTGAGCCGCGTCACTGGGCTAATTTCGTTGGATAACTCGCGCTTGATCGAGGGGCGTGGTGCTGATTCAATTCTGCCAATGGGCGGGAGGGTCGGCGATGATGGGACCAAGGCAGGAAGCGCAACCGGCGCTGTTCCACGAGTTCTCGCTGGAGGATCACGTCCCTCAAGATCACCTGCTTCGCTCCATCGACCGCTTCGTGGATTTGAGCAGTATCCGCGGCCATCTTGCGGATTTTTACAGGCACACCGGCGTCCGTCCGTCGATCCCGAGCTCTTGATCCGGATGCTGCTGGTCGGCTATTGCTTCGGCATCCGGTCCGAGAGACGGCTGTGCGAAGTGGTTCATCTGAACCTGGCATATCGCTGGTGCTGCCGGCTCGACCTTGCTGACCGCGTGCCGGATCACTCGACCTTCTCCATGAACCGGCATGGCCGCTTCCGCGAGAGCGAGATGCTGCGCCACCTGTTCGAGACGACTGTTGCGCGCTGCATCGAGGAAGGTTTGGTCAGCGGCCAGCGTATGGCCATAGACGCCAGCCTGATCGAAGCGGATGCCAACAGGCAGAACTCGACGCCGAAGGAGGAATGGGACGCATCCACCATTGACGCAGCTGATGCGTCCCGCGCGGTTCGCGAGTATCTCGACACGCTGGACGCGGCTGCCTTCGGCGCCGCCAGCGAGGTCCAGCCCAAGTTCACTTCGCACTCTGATCCGGCCAGCCAGTGGACCGCGGCGCGCAAGAGTCCGGCTTTCTTCAGCTATTCCGATAACTACCTGATTGATACAGATCACGGCGTGATCGTCGATGTTGAGGGGACGCGCTCAATCAGGCAGGCCGAGGTTGGATCGGCGAAGACCATGTTGAAGCGCGTAAAGGAGAAGTACGACTTGCACCCCGAACGGCTGATCGCAGACACGGCGTATGGCTCGGGCCCGATGCTGGGCTGGCTGGTCGATCGCAAGATCGCGCCGCACATTCCGGTTATCGACAAGGCTAGACGCACCGACGGCACCTGGTCTCGATCCGACTTCGAGTGGGACGCCGAGAACAACCAATATATCTGCCCCGAGGGCGAGACGCTCAAGCAGTTCCGTCGGAACTACTCGGACCCGACCCGCGGTCCGACCGGTAAGGGCGTGGCCAAATACCAAGCCCTGAAACACACCTGTCAAGCCTGCCCGTCCAAGCCGAAATGCTGCCCTAACGCCGACGCTCGAAAGATCACCCGCGAAGAGCACGAAGACGCCCGGGACGTCGCCCGTGCCATCTGGAAGACCGAGCAATACGCGGTCTCATCCAAGCTCCGAAAGAAGGTCGAGATGCTGTTCGCCCACCTCAAGCGCATCCTCGGCCTCGGAAGACTCCGACTACGGGGACCATGCGGCGCGAACGACGAATTTCTCCTCGCTGCCACCGCCCAGAACCTCCGGAAACTGGCGCAGATCTTTCCTGCACAGCAGCAATCGCGCCCTGTGAGGAAAGGCCCCCGCGACCAGTTCCGACGCCGGCATTCTGCGACAGAAAACCGGCGTTTCACCATAGAATCGGCTCCAAACCGTCATTCGCCGCGCTCGGCTCGAACGGCAAGCAGACGGACGGGTAGTACTAGGCCCAGGAACCTTCCTTTGCATTTACGAGGCGGATGATCGCGACAGGGTTGGACACCCAGTCGCCGTCGAAATTGTTACCAAGATCTTCAATGCCGTCACATCCGACGACATTCGTCCTTGTCGGAGCGTCGTTGCAGCTTCACCGGCATTGTCTGTGACGATCTCCAGCCACAGCTCGGCCCGGCTCATGGCCAATACTTTTCGATCCAGAGATTGTTGGGCCCGAACACATCGCCGCGGAACCGCCCTTTCAGGCGTTCGCCGCGCGCTGCCTGGACGGCAGCTTCGAATGCCGGCGAGCGCGGCGCATGAGAGGCAGGTCTTCGTGATCCTTGTCGGTCAGACCCCGCCCAGCGCCGCACCCGGATCGCGCAGCGCGTGCAGGCGCCGCGCAGCATGGATGGCGAATTTCTGAATCATCACCTTGCGCCGCGCGGGGGCCAGCCTGGCCTCGGTCCCCATGCGCAGGATTTCGGCGTCATAGGCATCCGCAATCATCAGCCCCTGATCCTCGGGCAAAAGGTCGGTCGGAAACTCGGAATCCACGGCCCAGAAATAGCGGTCGCACCAGTCCAGGTACCCCTGCCATTTCGCGTCGCCCATGAAGTCAGCGCGGCAGGATTTGCATTCGACGATCCAGATCTCTCCCTTCGGACCCAACGCCATCACGTCGACGCGCAGGCCGGGGCTGGGCACCAGTTCTTCGACGCAGACAAACCCGTGCGAGATCAGTGATCTGCACACACCCCGTTGCAGAAGCTGTCCGGGTCGGGGGCTTGGATTTACAAAATCTTCTGGCATGGCGATATAGTGAACAAAGTGGAAACAAAATTCAAGGCCGCGCGCCTCTTGCCAGTCGGCCCGCCCCCTCTTACCTGTCATCACAGACGGGCACTGCCCTTCCCGTGACGGGAAAATTCCGGTGGCCTTAAGCAAATCCGAGGGAGCTGGCTCTGGCAGGGCCGTGGTTCTGCTACCTGGCGCCCACCTGTATATACAGGTCCTCGGGAATTTAAACACCCCACGGTTGCGGTGGTCCCGTCTACCTATCCCCCTGACCCCCAAGTGATTTGGCAATCGCGCGCGATGCCCCCATAGTCACGCGGCTTGACGGGGGACTGATCCATGAAGAACGGCACCGATCCACGCCACGTGCGTGAGCTCGAGGGGCATCTGAGCTGGCTCGACAGCTTTTCGGGGGCCGCGCTGGGGGTGCTGTCGGCGGCATCGGGCATCTACACCTACCTGGGCGTGTCGTCCCTGTTGGATTCCACCGGGGCGCTGTCGGTCTTCGCCGCACTGGCCTATTCCATTGCCGTGTCGGTCGGCATCTTCGTCTTCTGGTCCTACCTCATGCGGCTTCTGCCCGCGATGCGCACCGCATCGGCGCGGCTGGGCCTGTTTGCCTCCATGGCGCTGGGGTCGGTGGCGATCATCGCCATGTCGTCATGGCTGAACGCCGCCGCGCTGGCTGGGGCGGCGGCGGTCGAACAGCACCTTGCGCGAACCGTTCAGGAATACCAGGAATCGCTAGAGCGGGCGAACACCATCGCCGTTTCGGCCCAAGCGCTGGAGCGGGACGTCGCCCGCGTCCGCCAGTCCTTCGAAGACCTCTCCGAACAGGAGGCGACCGGCGACCTCTCGGGCATCTCGGGGCGGGGCGCCGTGTTCCGCGTGTTGACGCAGAAGGCCGACGAGCTGGCCGCGCTGGAACAGCAGATCGCCCAACAGGGCCCCGCCGTCGCGCAGGCCTTCGCCGAAGGCAACGAGATCCTGTCGCGCATGCGGTCCCTGACGGTCGAGCCGGGCCCGGTCGAGGCACGGTCGGTCGAGTTCTCCGAGGATGCCGTGCGACTGGCCGGCCTCATCACGCAGCTGCGCCAGTTGTCGGTGGCCCCCTTGGTCCTGCGCGCGGCGAACGACCTGTCGGCCAGCGTTGTCCAGCCCGCGCTCAGCGCGACCGAAGCCACCGCCGTGGGTCAACGCGCGACCATCGACAGTGTGCTCGAACTCCTGGCCCAGCGGGCCGAGACACTGGCCGCCGCCGCAGCCGAGGTCGCCGCGATGCAGCCCCCGACCGAGGTCAGCTATACCCCGATCTCGGCCGCCGACGCGGTGATCCGCTATGCCGGGAACTTCGTCCCCTCCTGGGCCGGGGCCATCGCCATCGATCTGCTTCCGGCGGTGCTGGTCTTCATCCTGATGGTCTCGCACGGGGCGATCCGCACTTCGCGCGACCGCGTCGCGATCGAGGATCAGATGACCGTGGCCGAGCTGCGCGCCGCAATGATCGCCCTGCGCGAGGTCGAAGGGCAGGACACCCCGGCGCCGCCCGTCGCTCGATCGCCCGAGGCGCCCGCAAAACCCACGCCGATCCGCGGGGCGGGTGAATGAACGTCAGCTCTGGCCTCGTCATCAAGGGCATCCTGGGGCTGCAACTGGCCATCGGGGTCGCGCTGGTGGCTGGCGATCTGTCGACCGGCATCCCGCGATTCCCCACGACCACCCGCGCGCCCGACCTGGACCAGCCGGTGCGCCCCGGCGACCAGACGCGCCGCTTCCGGCCCGCCGATCTGCCCAGCGCGCCGAACCGCCCTTTCCCGCCGACACCCGACATGCCCGACCGACTCGGCTTGGCCGAAGCCGAGCTGGACGGCCGCCGCGTGATCCGCATGGTCGGCAGCATCGCGATGGGCGATGCCGAACGTCTGCCCGACCTGCTGGCCGCCCGCTTCGGGGGCGACGACGCGCCAGAGGCGCTGCTGATCCATTCGCCCGGCGGGTCGGTGGACGACGCGCTGCGCCTTGGCCGCGCGGTCCGCGACCTTGGCCTGAGGACAGAGATCGCGCCGGGCGACGTCTGCCTCTCGGCTTGTCCCTACCTGTTCGCGGGCGGCGTGGACCGACGCGTGCAGGACGGTGGCGCCCTGGGCGTCCACCAGCACTATTTCGGGGAAAACACGGTGCTGCCTGCCTTCCTCGCCGTCGAGGATATCCAGCGCGGACAAGGCCAGGTGATGGGCTACCTCGACGAAATGGGATTGAACCCGCTTCTGATGCAGCACGCTCTGACAACCCCGCCCGAAGCGATCTACATCTTCGTGCCCGAGGAGCTGGAGCGATATGACATCGTCACCCCGCCCGAAGGCGAGGCTGCAGCATCACCGACTTGAGCGAATGCGCAGGCGCTGCGGCTCTGGCTCGGACGACAGCCGCACCAGGATTAACTGAACCGACAGGAAGAACAGCGCCGTCAGGGCAAAGATCGATGCGATTTCGGTCGTCCCGACCCCGCGGACGCCCGCCGTATTGAAGGCATAAAGTGCGCCCAGAAAGCCGCTCGCGGCGACGATACCAGCCATTATATGAAACAGAACACCACGCATCCAAGCCTCCCTACTCGCTAGAAAAAGGAAACAGAGGTCGCGCCCCTGCGGTTCCCCGGCGCCATCGCAATCGCCGCCGCAAAACGGGATCGTGAATGACCCGGTGCGCATCCCGGAGGACTACAGCTGCAAATTCACCCTTGCAAAAATACCCAATGGCACCCGCCACGCATTCTGAACCGCCGCCCGCGATTCAGCACCAGGGACCGCCATCAACGGCGGGCTTCGAACGCCTCGGGCTTGGCGGCACGGGCCATGTGGTCCAGCACCGCGTTGACGAATCGCGATTCCTTGCCCTCGGGGAAGAAGGCCTTGGCGACGTCCACGTATTCGGTGATGACGACCTTTGGCGGGGCAACGCCTTGCGACAGCTCTGCCCCGGCGGCGCGGAACAGCGCGCGCAGGACCGGGTCGATCCGGTCGATCGGCCATTTCGCCACCAGCGCGGCATGGGTCAGCTGGTCGATCCGGTTCTGCCACGACACCGCGTCGTCCAAAGTCTTGCGGAACAGGTCCAGATCGCCCTCGGCCATCTCGCCCTCGTCGTAGACAGCGCCGAAGCGGTGCGTCTCGAACTCGGCGCGCACGCGGTCGGCCGACGAATCGGACTGCTCCATCTGGAACAGGGCTTGCACGGCGTAAAGCCGCGCGGCCGAGCGCATCTGTTTCTTGTCGGTCATGGTCAGCCTTTGGGTTTGAACCCGATGCCCTTGGACAGGTTGCGCCATTTGCGCGACAGCGCGACCAGATGCAAGGCCGCTTCTGCCGCACCGCCGCCCTTGTCCTGCTCGCCCGCGCGCACGGCGGCCTGGTCATAATTTTCCACCGTCAGGATGCCGTTGCCAATGCAGGCCCCCGACAGGCCCAGCATCGTCAGCCCGCGCGAGCTATCGTTGCACACCGTTTCGTAATGCGACGTCTCGCCCCGGATGACGCAGCCCAGCGCCACGAACCCGTCGAACTCGGCCGTGCGGTGGGCGATGCCGATGGCGGTGGGGATTTCCAGCGCGCCGGGCACCTCGACCGTCTCGTGCGCCGCACCGACCGAGTCCAGCTTGGCCCGCGCGCCCTTCAGCAGGTCGTCGGCGATGTCGCGGTAATAGGGGGCGACGACGATCAGGACCTTCGGCGCCTCGTCGAATTCGGGCATCGGCGGGGAATAGTGGGATTGTCCGGCCATCAACCGATCTCCGATATCTTGCGCGTGTCCGCGATGGTCAGGCCGTAAGCGTCCAGACCGACGACCTTCGGTCTGGGGGAGTTGGTCAGCAGGATCAGATCCTTCAACCCCAGAGAGGACAGGATTTGCGCACCCAGCCCGTACTGCCGCAGCGTCTGGGGCGACACCTCGTCCTCGGCCACCAGCTTCATGGTCAGGTCGCGCAGCAGAACCAGCACGCCGCGCCCTTCCTCGGCGATGACCTCCATCGCCGCGCCGAACTCGCGCGCGCGGCCCGCGGGTCCCAGGCCCACGACGTCCAGAAGCGGGTCCATCGCATGCATTCTGACCAGCACCGGATCGTCGCCGGTGATGTCGCCCTTGATCAGCACGATATGCTCGGCGCCCTGCGTCTCGTCGTGGTAGATGCGCAAGGTCCACTCGCCCCCGAATTCCGAAGTGATCTGACGCTCGGACGTGGCGCGGACCAGGTTGTCGTTGCGCCTGCGATAGGCGATCAGGTCGCTGATTGTCCCGATCTTCAGCCCGTGCAGCTGTGCGAAGGACACCAGGTCCGGCAGGCGGGCCATCGACCCGTCCTCGTTCATGATCTCGCAGATCACGCCCGACGGGTTCAGTCCGGCCAACCGCGAGATGTCGACGGCCGCTTCGGTATGGCCGGCGCGCACCAGCACGCCGCCTTCGCGCGCACGCAGCGGGAACACGTGGCCCGGCGTCGCGATGTCGGACGCGGTCGTCGCGCTGTCGATGGCAACGGCCACCGTGCGCGCCCGGTCATGGGCGGAAATCCCGGTGCTGACCCCCTCGCGCGCCTCGATCGAGACGGTGAAGTTGGTCTCGTGCCGCGACGAGTTGTGCGAGGACATGAGTTGCAGGTCCAGCGCGTCGCAGCGCGCGCCCGTCAGCGACAGGCAGATCAGGCCGCGCCCTTCCTTGGCCATGAAGTTGATGGCGTCGGGGGTCGCCATCTGGGCCGGGATGACAAGATCGCCCTCGTTCTCGCGATCCTCGTGATCGACAAGAATGAACATCCGCCCGTTGCGGGCGTCCTTGATGATCTCCTCGATCGAGGACACGGCGTCGCGATAATCGTCATTTTTCATGGGGGCGGAAATAGCCGTCCACACGCCGGAACGCCAGAGGCGATGCGCCGCTGCCCCGGATCGCCCTGTCGCGGGCGCCGGGGGCGGCGAAATATCCATGAAGAACGGTCGGTGGCGCCACCTTGGACGCGAGTGTCATGGAAGGGGCGTCACCCCCTGCCCTGTCGTCTCACCGGTGAGAGGTCCGGGGACGGACGATCCGGATTGCCAGGCCCGAACCGCCCCCCATCGTCTCGCTGTATCGTCCGTCTGCGCGCAGGGCGGGATATGCCTTGGTACGGGTTTCTCCGCGGTGAACACAGCGCGCGGTGCCCGGGCCAAAAGCACGTTTCGAGGGGGGCGATCACGGCGCAGAAATATTACCCGGGGGGCCGGTATTCTGATATATTCGTATCGTTCCATGCCGTGGAATATATGTTCCCGCATTTTCGGGATCAGGGGGGGAGGACATTGATGAAACGCATATCTTTGGCGGCCGCGGCCGTTGCCGGTACGGCGGCATGCCTGTCGGCTGGATTGGCCACGGCCGATGTCGCGCGCGGTCAGTACCTTGTCGAGACGGTGATGGGCTGCGGCAACTGCCATACGCCACTGGGGCCGAACGGGTTCGAGATGGACGCGCAGTTCTCGGGCCGCGTGGTCGAGGACAGCGGCGCCTTCACCGCCGTTGCCGCCAACATCACGCCCGCCAGTCGCATCGCCGACTGGAGCGACGCCGAGCTGGCGCGGTCCATCCGCGAGGGCGTGCGGCCCGACGGGTCGATCATCGGTCCGCCGATGCCGTTCTCGGTCTATCGCGAGATCTCGGATGACGATCTGGCCTCGATCGTAGCGTTCCTGCGCACGGTCCCGGCGGTGGAAAACGACGCGGGTGAAAGCGAATATCGCATCCCTCTGCCGCCCAGCTACGGCCCGCCGGTGCAGGAGGTCAGCGCCCCCGATCCGGGCGTGACGGTGGAATACGGCGAATACCTAACCGCGCTGGCCCATTGCATGGAATGCCACAGCCCGATGACCCCCACCGGCCCCGATCTGGGCGCGGGACTGGGCACCGGCGGGTTCGAGTTCCACGGCCCCTGGGGCACCAGCATCGCGCCAAACATCACCAATGGCCCCGACGGGCTGGCGGACTATACCGAGGACGAGCTGAAGGCGATGATCACGCAAGGCATCCGCCCCGACGGCAGCCCGATGCTGCCGCCGATGCCCTATCCTTTCCTGGCGCAGATGACCGGCGACGATCTGGACGCGATCATCCTGTATCTGCGGTCGCTTCCGGGACAGGACGGCGCCTAGGGACGGCGGCGCGCCGGCGCGAAAGTCAGGCCCGCGTGATCCGGGCTGGGGTGGAGGACCTTCGATGGCCGCCCCTTGGCCCTCATGCGGCGATCGGCCTCGGTCCAGTCGGGCAGGATCTCCTCGTCTTGCGTCCAGTTCACAACGCTTGCCTCGTCGCACCAGCGCATCAGGCGCGGCAGCGCCCGGCCATGGGCGGCGGTGGTCATGAATCGGCGAATGTCCGCCTCGGACAGCCACAGGGTCATCGTCCAGAACGCCCGTCGGGCGTCTGCCAGCACCGTGCCGGCCAGATACCCGCCGGCCTGCATCGACTGGGTCCGCGACCGGGCGGTGTAAAATGCAAAGCCCGGCAGGAACCACGCCGAGCGCAGGCGCAGGCGAGTGATCGAGACGAAGGGCATCACAGCCTCCGGGGCAGCCTGCCACGACGATAGCCTAAGGCCACGCAGGGCGGCAGAAGAAATCGCCGCCCCTACCCCGCCTCGCGCAGCCGCGCGACGTAGCGGGCCATCGTGTCGACCTCCAGGTTGACCGCGTCCCCCTCGGCGGCGGTGCCCCAGGTGGTCACTTCCTTGGTGTGGGGGATCAGGTTCACGCCGAAGCGCGCGCCGTCGACCTCGTTCACCGTCAGGGACGTGCCGTTCAGCGCAACCGACCCTTTCTCGGCAATGAACTTCGCCAGGCTCTCGGGTGCCTCGAACGTGTACCGGGTGGAATCCCCCTCGTCGCGGACCGCCACGATCCGGGCCACCCCGTCCACGTGCCCCGAGACGATGTGCCCGCCCAACTCGTCGCCCACGCGCAGCGACCGCTCCAGGTTCAGCCGCTTGCCCACGGGCCAGCCCTCGGCGCCGACATTGGTACGCGACAGGGTCTCGGCGCTGATTTCCACGTCGAACCAGTTCCGCGGGTCCGTGCCGGTGGCGATGGCGGTCAGGCAGATGCCGTCGCACGCGATCGAGGCCCCCCGCGCGATCCCGTCCACGTCATACGAACAGCCGATCCGGGCGCGCATATCGCCGCGCATCTCGACCTCCAGAACCTCGCCCACATCCGAAACCAATCCCGTGAACATCGCGTGTCTCCCCTTGATCCCTCCCCACTTGGCCCGCCGCGGGCGCGGGGGCAAGCATGGGTCATGAAATTGCCCGAATGCGGTGGCATAGACGGGTGTGATCGATAAAGGCCCGTCCGTCATGCACGACCCCGCCACGCGCTGCTTCCTGTTCCTGCAAGGCCCCCACGGGCCTTTCTTCGGGCAGTTGGGGCAGATGCTGACGCGCGCCGGCGCGACCTGCTGGCGGGTGGGGTTCAACCAGGGCGACGCCGCATTCTGGCCGCAACGGTCCACATACATCCCCTTCACTGACGCACCAAAGGTCTGGCCGGACCGCTTTGCCGCGCTGCTGGGCGACAAGGGCGTCACCGATCTGGTCCTCTACGGCGACACGCGCCCCATCCATGCCGATGCCGTGCGCATCGCTCGCAGCCGCGGGATCGAGGTGCATGTGTTCGAGGAAGGATACCTGCGCCCTTACTGGGTCACTTACGAGCGTGGGGGATCGAACGGAAATTCCGCCCTGATGGAGATGAGCGTCGAGGGCATGAAGACCGCCCTCGCCGGGGCCGAGACGGAGCTTCCGCCAACCCCGGCCCATTGGGGCGACATGCGCCACCACGTCTTCTACGGCGCGCTTTACCACACATTCGTACTGCTGATGAACCGCGCCTATCGCAACTTTCGCCCCCACCGCGCGCTGACGGTACGGGAGGAGTTTCACCTCTATCTCAAGCGGCTGTTCCTGGCGCCCGCCTACTGGGCCGACCGCCGCATCGCCACGTGGCGCGTCAAGCGCGGGGGCTTTCCCTATCACCTGGCGCTTTTGCAGCTGGAGCATGACAGCAATTTCCAGATGCACTCGCCCTTCGACACCGGAGAGGCGTTCCTGAAGACCGTGATCGAAGGCTTCGCCACCGGCGCGCCCGCCCATCACCACCTGATCTTCAAGGCCCACCCCCTGGAAGACGGCCGCGTCGACCAGCGCCGTACGATCCGCGCCCTGGCACGTGCCCACGGTGTGGCCGACCGGGTCCACTATATCCGCGGCGGCAAGCTGGCGGGGCTTCTGGACCAGGCCCGATCCGCGGTCACGGTGAACTCGACCGCCGCGCAGCAGGTGCTGTGGCGCGGCCTGCCGCTGAAGGTGTTCGGCGAGGCGGTGTACGCCAAGCCCGAATTCGTCTCGACCCAGCCGCTGACCGACTTCTTCCGCCTGCCGGTCCGCCCTGATGCCCGCGCCTATCGCGACTATCGCCGTTATCTTCTGGAAACCAGCCAGATCGCCGGAAGCTATTATTCCGCCCCCGGGCGACGCCAGCTTCTGCGGCAGGTCACCGACATGATGCTGGCGCGGACCGACCCCTACGAGGCGTTGCGGCTGGGCTGCCCGGCCCCCCGGCGCTACCTCCATGTGGTGAATTAGCGACACCGGTCTATCGCCGCTGGATTTTTTGGCCGTCTTGGGTATTTTGAAAGAAAAAAATACCCGAGGCAGACAAAAAACAAGGTCGAGGAGACCGGGCAGTGATTTTCAAACATTCAGGGTGGGCGAAATCCGTCGCCCTGCTGGCCGCTTTCGCCGTCTTGAGCTCCTGCGGACTTCCCCGCGTGGGCCCCAACAAGCGCGAGATCTTCGCCGGCTCCGTCCAGCGTGAGGGCGACGCCTTCATCGTGTCGGTCAACCGGCGCGTCACAACCGCCACGGCGATCTATCCCGCGCTGGGGTTCACGCCCGCCTTCCTGGACGCAGGCGTCCTGGGCTCGGACACGATCCGCCCGGGCGACACGCTGGGCCTGACGATCTATGAGAACGTCGAGGACGGACTGCTGGTCCCCGAAGGCGCGCCCGCCACGGTTCTGAACGAGGTTCAGGTGGATGGCGACGGCTTCATCTTCGTCCCCTACGCGGGCCGCATCCGCGCCGCGGGCAACTCGCCCGAGGCGATCCGGCGCATCATCACGGAAGGTCTGGGCAGCCAGACCCCCGATCCGCAGGTCCTCGTCCGCCGGCTGGCGGGCGACGGGGCCACGGTATCGGTCGTCGGCGGGGTCGGCGGCTCGGGCGTCTACCCGATCGAACGTCCGACCCGCACGCTGTCGGCCATGCTGGCGCAGGCCGGGGGCCTCGCCATCCCGCAGGAGGTCGCGCAGGTCACGGTCGTGCGCGGCAACATGCGGGAAAAGGTCTGGTTCGAGGACATCTTCACCCACCCCCGCTATGACATTGCGCTGCGCGACGGCGACCGCATCCTGGTCGAACAGGACAGCCGTTCCTTCTCGGCGCTCGGCGCGACCGGCAGTCAGCAGCTTGTGGATTTCGAACGGCAGGTGATCTCGGCCATCGAGGCGATCGCTCTGGTGGGCGGCCTTTCGACCGCCATCGCAGACCCCACCGGCGTTTTCGTCTTCCGCAACGAGCCCGAGGAGATCGCCGAGGCCGTGTTGAACCGCAACGACATGGTGGGGCCGCAGCGCATGGTCTACGTGCTGGACCTGACCGAGCCTACGGGCATGTTCGAGGCGCGCGATTTCGCCATCCGCGACGGCGACACGGTCTACGTGACCGAGGCACCTTACGTCCAGTTCCAGAAGATCCTGGGCGCTCTGACGGGTGCGACCGGCGCGGCCTCGACGCTGGCCTCGACCGCTTCGAGCAACTGATCCCATGCCCCGCGTCCTGCGGGTCTATGCCGGGGGCTTCCTCAACCCCCGCCTGCGCCGGATCCTGACGCTTGCGGAGTGGTCGGTCCGCACCGGCCCAGTGCGGCCGGGCGATCACGTCGGCGTCTGGGGCAGGTCCCCCTACGCACGCCGCGGTGAATGGATGGCCGCCCGCAACGGGGCGCCGCTGGTTCGGATCGAGGATGCGTTTCTGAGGTCGCTCCATCCGGGGCGCACGGGCGCTCCGACGCTGGGTTTGCTGATCGACACGCGCGGCGTGCATTTCGACAGCGCCACGCCATCCGATCTGGAGCATCACCTGGCCACCGCGCCGCTGGACGACACCGCCAAGCTTGACCGGGCGCGGCATCTGGTGACACGGATGCAGCGCGCGCATCTGACGAAATACGCCGCCGTCGATCCCGCCCTGCCCCTCCCCGATCCCGGCTACGTGCTGGTGATCGACCAGACACGCGGCGATGCCTCGATCCGGCACGCGGGCGCGTCCGAGCAGACCTTCGCCGAGATGCTGGCCTTCGCGAGGATCGAGAATCCGGGTGCACGGATCGTCATCAAGACCCACCCGGAGACGGCCCAAGGTCTGCGCCCCGGTCATTACACCACCGCCGATCTGGACGCTCGGACCGCGCTGCTGGACGCCCCCGTCTCGCCCTGGGCGCTGCTGGAAGGTGCTGTTGCCGTCTATGCCGTCAGCTCGGGGCTGGGATTCGAGGCGATCCTCGCCGGGCACCGCCCCCGCATCTTCGGCCAGCCGTTCTATGGCGGCTGGGGCCTGACGCAGGACGAAAATCCGGTGCCGCGCCGCGAACGGCGGCTGACGCGCGCGCAACTGGTGGCGGCCGCGCTGATCGACATGCCGGTCTGGTACGACCCGTTCCGCGACCGCCTGTGCGAGGTTGAGGATGTCGTCGACCTGCTGGAGGCGCAGGCGCGCGCTTGGCGACAGGACCGGGCGGGGCATGTCGCGTCGGGCATGCGGCTCTGGAAGCGCGGGCCACTGCAACGGACATTCGGGCGCGAACGCCCCCTGATCTTCCGCGACGACCCCGCGGCGGCCAGCGCCAAGGCCGCACAGACGGGGCGCAGCCTGCTGGTCTGGGCAGGCAAGGAAACGCCCGCGCATGCCGCGCCCAGGGTGCTGCGGGTCGAGGACGGGTTCCTGCGCTCGCGCGGGCTGGGGGCCGCGCTGGTCCCGCCGTTGTCGCTGGTCTGCGACGATCTGGGCATCTACTACGACCCTTCGCGTCCCTCGCGGCTGGAGCATCTGATCGCCGCTGCCGCCGACCTGCCGGCGCCCGATCTGCGCCGGGCCGAACGGTTGGCGGGGCAGCTGATCGCGGCGGGGCTGACGAAATACAATGTGGGTGCGGGGACGGTGCCCGATCTGCCGAAGGGGCACCGGATCCTCGTCCCCGGACAGGTCGAGGACGACGCCTCGATCCGGCTGGGCGCGGGGGCGGTACGGACCAATGCGGCGCTGCTTGACGCGGCGCGCGCAGCCCATCCCGAGGCGGTGCTGATCTACAAGCCCCACCCGGATGTCGAGGCCGGTCTGCGCCCCGGGGCCATTCCGGGGGCGGCGGCGGACGTGATCCTGTCGGGCGTCGATCCTGCCGCGGTGTTACCGTTGGTCGATGCGGTCTGGACGATGACGTCGGCGCTGGGGTTCGAGGCGTTGATCCGCGGCATCCCTGTCACGACACTGGGAGCGCCGTTCTACGCGGGTTGGGGCCTGACGACCGATCTGGGTCCCGTGCCCGACCGCCGCCGCGCCCGCCCCGGCCTGCACGGACTGATCCACGCCGCGCTGATCGACTATCCGCGCTATACCGATCCTGTCACCGGCCTTCCCTGTCCTGCGGAAGTGATCGCCGAGCGTCTGGCGGCGGGCACCCTGCCCCGCCCCGGACCCGCGAACCGGCTGCTGTCCAAAGCGCAGGGCGAGCTGGCCAGCCGGGCGCATCTATGGCGCCGCTAGATCCCATTCGGCCAGCACGTCGCCCCCCAGCCGCCGCGTGCGCACCAGCCGGAAGCGCGGCGCCTCGGCCAGGACGTCCACGCCCAGCGCGCCCAGCGCCGGCTGTCCCTCCGCGCCCAACGCGACCCCGGCCGAGATCGTGACCAGCCGGTCCACCAACCCCGCCCCCAGAAGCGAGGCCGCGTAGCTGCCCCCCCCTTCGCAGAAGACCCGGGTGATGCCGCGCTCGCCCAAGGTGTGCAAAGTCCGCCCGGCATCCAGGAACCCCGAGGCGACCGGGACCGAAATGCACTCAGCCCCCCGCGCGCGCCACGCCTCGATCCGGGCGGGGGCCGCTTCCGACCCGTGCAGCAGCCACAGCGGCCCGTCGGTCACCGATGCAGCCAGCGCTCCGTACTCGGGCAGGTCCAGCTTACGCGCCGCGATGACGCGCACGGGCTGGCGGACCGCGCCCATGTCGCGGACCGTCAGGCGCGGATCATCGGCGCGCGCCGTGCCCGCGCCGACAAGAACCGCGTCGTGCGACATGCGCATTGCGTGGACAGCGCGCCGCGCGTCCGGCCCCGTGATCCACCGGCTTTCGCCGCTGGCCGTGGCGATCCGCCCGTCCAGCGATGTGGCCAGCTTCAGCGTCAGCATCGGCCGCGCGCGCAGCACCCGCGACAGGAACCCCGCCTGATCGCGCAGGGCGTCTTCGGCCAGAACCCCTGTCGCAACGTCGATCCCGGCCTCGCGCAGGATGGCATGGCCGCGCCCTGCGACACGGGGGTCGGGATCCTCGATCGCGGTGACGACGCGGGCCACACCGGCGGCGACCAACGCCTCGGCGCAGGGCGGCGTCTGCCCATGATGGGCGCAAGGTTCCAGCGTGACATAGGCCGTGGCGCCGTTCGCCAGATCGCCCGCCTGCGCCAGCGCAACCGTTTCGGCGTGGGGGCGGCCGCCCGGCTGGGTCCAGCCACGCCCGACGATGCGGCCGTCCCGGACCAGCACGCAGCCCACCGCGGGGTTCGGCCAGACACGGCCCAGCCCGCGCCGCCCCAGCGACAGGGCGTGCGCCATGTGGGCGGCGTCGCTCACTCCGTCGATTTTGCCAGGGGGCGCAGCTCGCTGACGAACTTGTCGAAGTCGTCGGCGGCCTGGAAGTTCTTGTAGACACTGGCGAAGCGCACGTAAGCCACCGTGTCGATCCGGGCGAGGGATTCCATCACAATCTCGCCGATGACCTTGGAGGGGATGTCGGTGTCGCCCATGCTTTCCAGCCGCCGCACGATGCCGCTGACCATCTGATCCACGCGCTCAGGCTCGACCGGGCGCTTCTGCATCGAGATACGGACCGAGCGTTCCAGCTTGTCGCGATCGAAATCCTCGCGCCGGCCGTTGGTCTTGACGACGACCAGATCGCGCAGCTGCACCCGTTCATACGTGGTGAACCGCCCCCCGCAGGCCGCGCAGAGGCGTCGGCGCCGGATCGCGACGTGATCCTCGGCCGGGCGGGAATCCTTCACCTGTGTTTCCACATTGCCGCAGAACGGACAGCGCATCGCGTTTCCCCTTGATCGCCTTGGGCCGGTGCCACCGACCATAGCCGCCGGCCCCAGCGATGGACAGTGCGAAACCGGGCGACCCCAGATGAAGGGGTGAACCGATGCAAGGCGGGCACGTTCCCTTGCCTGCATCAACCGACGGAGGCCAGAATGGCAAAGACGATCTTCATCACAGGCGCAAGTTCCGGGATCGGCGCGGCGACGGCGCGCAAGGCTGCCGCGGCGGGATGGAACGTGGCGCTGTTCGCACGCTCGGCCGAGAAGCTGGAGGCGCTGGCGGCCGAGATCGGCACCCAAGCGCTGGCCCTGACGGGCGACGCGACAAATCTGGGAGAGCTTGAGCACGCCGTCGCGCAGGCCGCGACCGAATTCGGCGGGCTGGATGCCGCCTTCGCCAATGCGGGCCGGGGCATGTCGAAGTCCGGCACGGTCGAGGGCGACGCGGACGACATCCGCAGCATGGTCGAGCTGAACGTGCTGGGGGTGCTGTGGACGGCGCGGGCAACGCTGCCTGAGCTGAAGAAGCGCAAGGGCACGCTGGTGCTGACCGGTTCGGCCGCGGGGCGCAAGCATATCGACGGGTCGATCTATGGCGCGACGAAGTGGTTCGTGCATGGATACGCGGGCAATATGGCCGAAGAGATGCGCGAATGGGGCGGCAGGTGCTGCGTCATCGCGCCCGGCATGGTCGACACGCCCTTCTTCGACGAGGCCAAGCCCGACAAATTGCACCCGGACGACGTGGCGGATGCCGTGCTGCACGCGATCGAGGCCGACCCCCGCGCGGCGGTTCGCGAAATCTACCTCATGCCTCAGAACTGACCTCTGCACCGGCCGCGCGCACGATCCCGAAGCCGTAGGGCGGCAGCTCCAGCCCGCCCGCGGCGATCTTGGTGGTCAGGCCCGGGCCTTCGATCGGCTCGCCGTCTTTCAGCCGGTCCGACGGCAGCGTCTGCGTCCGGTTCGAGAAATTGGCGACGCACAGATAGGTGTCGCCCCCGCCATAGCGGTCCCACAGGATCAGCGGGGCCAGATCGGGCGGATGGACCACCTCGCCCCCCCAGCGGATCAGGGGCTGGCCCTTCCGCCATTCAAGGAACTGCGGCAGGAACTGGATCGGGCTGTCGGGGTCGGCCCTCTGGTCCGCGACGTTCAGCGCGGCGTGTTCGGGCGGGACGCGCATCCACGGCTCGCCTTCGGTAAAGCCGCAATGGGGATCGTCGTCGGTCCAGGGCATGGGGGTGCGCGCGCCGTCGCGTCCCTCGAAATCGGGCCAGAAATTGATGCCCCAGGGATCGCGCAGATCCTCGAACCGAAGCTCGGGATGGGGCAGCGCAAGTTCCTCTCCCTGATAGAGGATGCCGCCACCTTTCAGGCAGAATTGCAGGAAGAACAACAGCTTCTGCGCCGCGACCTGTTCCTCGCGGGTGGTGGCGAAATCCATCAGGTCGCTGACCGCCCGCCGTGCGTCGTGGTTCGAGAACACGTTCATCATCCAGCCCGTGCGCAGAAACGCGCTGCGATAGGTCAGGATCTCGGTCAGGGGGCGCACCTCGCGCGGGCCGTTGATCAGGCTGAAATCATAGACCGCGTGCAAGCCTTCGTTGTGGATCGTGTACTTCTCGGACGTGCGGGCGCTGTCGGTATCGGCCAGCTCGCCGATCAGGGCGCGCTGGGGGGAATAACCGTCCACGGCGCGGCGCAGCTTTTCCACGATGGGAAAGGCCGCCGGCACGTCGCGGTCGTAGATATGCGCCTGGCGGCGGAACGGGTTCTGCCCGCCCCCGCCCAGGGGCGCGACCGGCCCGCGGCTGTCCTCGGGCGGGTTCGACCGCAGGTCAGGATCGCAGGCCAGGCACTGGATGGCGTCCAGCCGGAACCCGTCGACGCCGTGATCCAGCCAGAAGGTCATCGCGTCGATGATCGCGTCCAGAACCTCGGGGCGTTGCAGGTTCAGCGCGGGCTGGCAGGGCAGGAACGGGTGATAGTAGTATTGCGCGCGCCGCGGCTCCCACGTCCAGGCGGGGCCGCCGAACGAGCTGAGCCAGTTGTTGGGCGGACCGCCATCGGGGGCGGCGTCGGCCCAGATGTACCAGTCGCCGAACTCGCCCTTCGGATCGCCCCGGCTGGCGATGAACCACGGGTGTTCGTCCGAGGTGTGGCACGGGATCAGGTCCATCAGGATCTTCAGGCCCTTGCCATGCGCCGCGCCGACCAGCCGGTCCAGGTCGGCAATGTCGCCGTGGATCGGGTCGATGGACCGGAAATCGGTGATGTCGTATCCGAAATCCTTCTGCGGCGAGGGATAGATCGGGCTGAGCCACAGCCCGTCCACGCCCAGGTCCGCGATATGGTCGAGCTTGTCGCACACGCCCTTCAGATCGCCGATGCCGTCACCGTTCGAATCGCAGAAACTGCGCACATACACCTGATACAGTGCAGCGCCGCGCCACCATTCGCGGTGGCTCAGCGGCTCCAACGGTTCCTGCAACGCGGCCCGGGCCATGATCGTCTCGCGCGTCTGGCGCATCGTGGCCCGCCGACGGGAGTATATTTCGGTCATTTCGTTCATATCCTCATGGCCTTAACGGATCGACCGATCGGGGCGTTCCGCCTAGCCGCCCGAGAAATGCGCGGCGATGGACCGGGTGTGCGGGCGGTCGCGATGCTCCCATAGATATATGCCCTGCCACGTGCCCAGCGCCATCCGGCCGCCTTCCACCGGGATCGACAGCGACACCGGCAGATGCGCGGCCTTGATATGGGCGGGCATGTCGTCGGACCCCTCGGACCGGTGGCGCAGATACTCCATGTCGGGCGTGTCGGCCCGCGGGACCAGCCGGTCGATCCATGCCATGAGATCGCGCCGGACGTCCGGATCTGCGTTTTCCTGGATCAGCAGCGAGCAGGAGGTGTGCCGCACGAACAGCGTCAGAACGCCATCCGCGCGCGGCAGCCAACCCGCGACCTGATCGGTGAACTCCGTCAGGCCGGGGCCGTCCGTTTCGATCTCGAATTCGGTCATCATGGGGCGCCCTCCGTTTTCGGATCAATGGGCAGGCCGGGTCAGAGTTCCGGCCCGTAGGCGCCCCGCTGTCGATCAACCCGGCAAGGGCGGCTGGCCGTTCGACGCCATCAAGCCGCCGTCCACCGGGATCACCGCGCCGTTGACGAAGCTGGCATCGTCCGAAGCCAGGAAGGCCATGACCGACGCGATCTCCTCCGGCTCGCCGCCGCGGCCCATCGGGATGCGATCATACATCGCGTCCTTGAACGCCTCCTGATCCTCCATCGGGGCGGTCAGCCCGGTATGGGTGAAGCCGGGCGCCACCGCGTTCACGCGCAGCCCGTGGGTCCGGTAGTCCAGCGCACAGGCCCGCACGAGGTTCGAGATCGCCGCCTTCGACGTGTTGTAGGCGAACGCGTTCCAGTCCGCCCGCTCGCCCGAGACGGACGAGGTCGCGATGACGCAGCCCTTGGCCTTCGTCAGCGGCGCCCACGCGGATTTCATCGCCAGGTAGGTCGCGCCGATATTGTTCTTGAGCTGGCCGTCGAAATCGTCGACCGGCAGGCTGCCCATCGTGCCGGTCACGGCGATGCCGGCATTGGCGATCAGGATGTCGATCCCGCCGAAATTCTGCATCGCGGCCTCGACCATCGCACGGCTGGCCGCATCGTGGGCCAGATCGCCGGTGACGTGGACCGCCTTGCCCTCGGGCAGTTGGTCGACCTGGCTTTGCAGATCCGCGCCCTCGGCATCCGCCAGGACAACGTTGGCCCCTTCGTTGGCGAACCGCTTGGCGGCGGCCGCGCCGATCCCCGAGGCTGCGCCGGTGATCGCGACGGTCTTTCCTTCGAAACGTTGCATCGGTCTCTCCATGCTACTGGTTACACGACGGCCAATGCAAAACGCGGCGCATGTTTCCATACGCCGCGCGGTCAAGATCGAGGATCGCCCTTAGCCGACGACCGGCTGGCCGCTGCCTTCGGGGCGGAAGACCAGCGCGATGCCGTTCAGGCAATGGCGCAGTCCCGTGGGCTTTGGGCCGTCCTCGAAAACGTGGCCCAAGTGAGATCCGCAATTAGTGCAATGCACCTCGGTCCGGGTGGTGAAGAAGCCGCGGTCGGGCTTGGTGCCCACCGCATTGTCCAGAGGCGCCCAGAACGACGGCCACCCTGTGCCGGACTTGAACTTGGTGTCCGAGGGGTACAGCGCCTGATCGCAGCCCTTGCAGTGATAGGTGCCCGCCTCGTACAGCGGATTGAGCTGCGAGGAATGGGCCTTCTCGGTCCCCATGTCGCGCATCACGTCATACTCGGCATCGGTCAGCAGCTGGCGCCATTCCGCCTCGGTTCGGGTGAAAGGATGTGACCCCTCGTGCGCCCAAGGCATAGTCGGAAGGACCAGCGCTGCGGAACTGGCAGTCAGGAAGGTGCGACGGTTCATACGGACCCCACTAGTGTCAGACATGCGGAATATAACACGCCCGCCCGCGAAATCGCCCGGGACTGGCAACATCGTGAAGTGGGCGTCAAACCTCGCCCACCTCGCCCGCGGCCAGAACGTCGCCCGTCGGCAGCCCCGTGGGCGACCCGCCCGGCGGCTCGTCCGAGATCGCCAGGATCCCGCCCGCGATCTGCTGGCCCAGGGGGGCGGGCACCGCGATCCGGGCGGTGGTGTCCTCGGGCAGGACGCCCAGCGACACCGGATCCGCGTCGCCCGCGATCAGCCATAGTTGCAACACCCGGCCCGCGGCGGCCGCGCCGCTTTGCCGTTCCACCAGCAAGGTGTCGTCACGCGGGTCGAACCGGGCCTGCACAAGAAGGTCCGATTGCTCTCCCGCCAGCTCGGCCGCGTAGAAGGGCCCGGAATAGGGCGGCTGAACCGGCGGCAGGACGGCGATCAGGATGACCACGGCTGCCAGCGCCCCGAACGCCATACCCACCGCCCCGCCGAACCAGCGCATGATCCCGCGGCCCTGCGTCGCGCCACGGGACGGCCGCGCCTGGGCGCTGACGGCCTCTGCCAGCCGCGCGCGGAGTCCGGCGGGCGGGGCGACGGGGGCCACGTCGTCGGCCAGCTGCGCCAGATGCTCGGTCCAGTCAGCCACAAGCGCCCGAAAGCCCCCGTCGACGGCCAGACGATCCTCGGCCGCGCGCCGTTCGTCTTCGGGCAGAAGGTGCAGGACATATTCGGCGGCCAGGCCGGCGTCCTCCTCGTCATTTTCCGCCATCGTCGTTCCCCTTCAGCCGTCCAGGCATTCGCGCAGCTTCTGCAGGCTGCGCCTCAGCCAGGTCCGCATCGTGTTCAGCGGCACGTCGAACCGGGCGGCGAGGGTCTGATACGTCTCGCCGTCCAGATACGCACCCCGCACCGCCGCCGCGCGATCGTCGTCCAGTGTCCCCAGGCAGCGCACGACCTCGCGCGCCTCCGACGCCGCGACCGCCTGTGCCTCGGGGCCGGGGGCCGCATCCTGCAGCCGGTCCAGCGCCTCGCCCCCCTCGGCCGGGGTCTTGCGCGCCCGCAGCCGGTCGATCGCCGCGTTCCGGGCGATGGTGATCAGCCACGTCATCGGGCTGAGGCCGTTCACATTGTAGCGGCCGGCGTTCTTCCAGACCTTGATGAAGACATCCTGAAGGACGTCCTCGCTCTCGCCCCGGTCTTTCAACACACGCAGACACACGCCGAACAGTTTCGCGCTGGTGGCATCGTAGAGGTCCAGAAAGGCGGCGCGATCCTCACCGGCGATGCGGGCGATCATGCCCTCGATATCTGCGCGCGTCGTCGCCAAGGCCGGCCCCCTCACGGTCGTTCGCGGCGGATCCTACCGATCCCGATCCCGGGGGCCAGCGATAATACGGGTTGGACTTGCGGGACTGGCGCATATGTTGCACTTCGACGCGCGATGCGCATGGACGCGGAAAGCCCCGGCAGGTCGCGGGGAAGACAAGGAATGACAGACATGGCCGACGGAAGCCTCGACATCAGCGCGACGCCGACCCGCGAGATCTCGGTGCGCGACACCTTCGGATTGGACACCGACATGGTGGTGCACGGCTTCGCCGAACCATCCGAACGTGTGCCGGCACTGGATCCCACCTATCAGTTCGACACCGACACCACCTTGGCGATCCTCGCGGGATACGAACACAACCGCCGCGTGATGATCCAAGGCTATCACGGCACGGGCAAATCGACGCATATCGAACAGGTCGCCGCCCGGCTGAACTGGCCCTGCGTGCGTGTGAACCTCGACAGTCACATCAGCCGCATCGACCTGATCGGCAAGGACGCGATCAAGCTGAAGAACGGCGTGCAGGTCACCGAATTCCAGGAAGGCATCCTGCCCTGGGCGCTACGCAACCCCACCGCCATCGTCTTCGACGAATACGACGCGGGCCGCGCGGACGTGATGTTCGTGATTCAGCGCGTGCTGGAAGTTGACGGCAAGCTGACGCTGCTGGACCAGAACGAGGTCATCCACCCCCATCCGTTCTTCCGCCTCTTCGCCACGTCGAACACGGTGGGCCTGGGCGACACGACTGGCCTGTACCACGGCACCCAGCAGATCAACCAGGGCCAGATGGACCGCTGGTCGCTGGTCGCGACGCTGAACTATCTGCCGCACGAGGCCGAGAAGGCCATCGTCGCGTCGAAGCTGGAGGGGTTCGACGAGAAGACGATCGGCCAGATGGTCACCGTCGCACAGCTGACCCGCACGGCCTTCATGAACGGCGAGCTTTCCACGGTCATGAGCCCCCGGACTGTGATCGCCTGGGCGCAGAACGCCGAGATCTTCGGCAATATCGGCTATGCCTTCCGCCTGTCGTTCCTGAACAAGTGCGACGAGCTGGAGCGCGAGACCGTGGCCGAATTCTACCAGCGCTGCTTCGACGAGGAACTGCCCGAAAGCGCGGCCTCGGTCAGCTTGGGCTGATGGGTCCCGCCAGCCGCGTTCTGCCCCTCGTCGCGATGCTGGCACTGGCCGGCCCCGCGGCGGCACAAGACCTGACGGCGGCGGAACGCGATGTCCTGCCCCGCGTGCTGGACGTCGTGCAGGCCGACATCTTCCCGGACACGCCCGGCCTGGAAACCATCCTGCTACTGCATGACGAGGGCGAAAGCGCCGCCGATCTGGTGGTGCTGGACAGAACGCAGCGCACCGCGCTGCTCGTGGCGCGCGGGGTGGTCTTCTCCGGCGGGATGGGCGGCCAAAGCCCCTCGCTTTCGGCCCTTCCGAACGGATCTCTGGCGCTCGACAGCCAGCAAATCGGCATCGGCCGCACCCCGTGGGAGCAACGCCTGACCCTGGCCTTCCGCGACGGCGCGCTGCGGGTCGCCGGGCTGACCTATACCGCCTGGGACCGTCTTTCGACCGCCTCGGCGACGTGCGACGTCAATCTTCTGGGCGGCGGGTGGACCACCGCATGGACCGGCGAAGCAGGCGCGGATCACACGGCCGATGGCACCGATGCCACGGGCGCGGTGCCATTGGACGACTGGGACATGTTTGCCCTGCCGACCCCGTGCGAGACCGCTTTGCGCGATGCGGGGATGCGGTAGCGCACGCCACCTTCAGCCTCCCTTTACCCCGCTCGTGGCACATCCCGCCCTGCGCGCAATTGGAAGACCATACGAGAACGGGAGGGGCCGTCCGGCTTGGCAATCGGACCGCCCTGACATGCTCTCACCGGTGAGACGACGGCCGGGGGTGACGCCCCGTCCCATCCCTCGTGACCCAAGGCGGGCCCGCCCCTTCTTCCGGCACATCACCGCAGACACGAAAAAGCCCGGCGCCGAGGGACGGCACCGGGCCTGAAATCACGTGCGCCGGGCCTTACTGCTGGCTGCCGCGCATGATCTGGTCGATGAACGCCTCGGGGCTGACGCCGGGCGGCAGGACGATGACCGACCCGCCGGAGCGTTGCGCCGACCCGCTCGGGCCTTGGTTACCCGTGGCGCTAGAGCCCTGATTCCCCACGGACTGATCGGGCGCGCTGCTGCCTCCGGACTGCGACTGGCGCATCTGATGCATCCGTTGCATGACCTGCTGGCGGGCGTCCGAGACACCGCTCAGGTAGCCTTGCCGGTATCCCCGCTCATAGATCTGCTGGGCGAAGCCTTCGATATCCAGCATCACGGTCTGCCCCGCATTCTCGCCCGTCATACCGGGCATCTGCCCTGCCTGTGAAGATTGCATGTCCATATCCGACATCGCCTCATCCGCCGACTGGCTGGACATGTCGGTGCCGCCGGATTGCCCGGTGCTGACGCTGGAATTGCCCGTGCCGGAGGTGTCCGAGGCGCTGGTCGATCCGTCCTCGTTCGCCGACATGCCGACCTCGCCGTCCGGGGCCTCGGTATCGCGGGGCGTGTTGCCTTGGGCGGACCCTGTCGTGCCGGCTCCCGTAGTCTGATTGGTGCCGTCAGTCTCGGGTGCCGCGGAATCGTCCACAGCATCGGTCAGATCGCTTGCGCCATCCTGTCCGGTGGTCGCCAAGGGGATATCGCCCTCGGGCGGTTCTATGTCGCCGGGCGTGTTGCCCTGGGACGATCCGGTGGTGCCGGCCCCTTGGGTCTGGTTCGTGCCGTCGGTCTGCGGCGCCTCGGCGTCGTTCACGGCATCGGTCAGATCGCTGCCCGATTGCTGCGACATGTCCGCACCGCTGGTGTCGGACTGATCCTGCGCCATGGCGTGCGGCGCGGAAAAAGACAGAAGCGCGACCAGTGCGGTCGTGCCTCGAAACTTGTTAAGAACGTGCATCTTCTCTCTCCCAAAGTCGAAAAAAGACGCGGCCACGTCACATCTCCAACAGGGATCGGGGCAAATTGTTTCAGGTTCTTTCAACAAGTGCAGGGTTGCGATTGTGCCTGCCCGCAAGGCGACTAGATTGCACCCCATGAAGAAGCCCGAAGACAACCCCGCCGATCCGTTCAAGAAGGCCCTGGCCGAGGCGACGCGCACGATCGCCAACGATTCCGAGATGGGCGTGACCTATACGGTCGACCCCTCCGGCATATCGAACGACGGGCTGCGGCTGCCGCAGATCAGCCGTCGCATGACCCGCGACGAGGTGATGCTGGCGCGCGGTACCGCCGACAGCTTCGCCCTGCGCCGCCGCTTCCACGACGCCCCGACGCACAACCGCTATGCCCCCCAGGGCGACATGGCGCGCGAGATCTTCGAGGCGATGGAACATGCCCGGTGCGAGGCGATGGGCGCACGCGCCATGCCCGGCACCGCCAAGAACATCGACACCAAGATCGAGGCCGAGGCGGCGCGCAAGGGCTACAAATCGCTGGTGGCCAAGGAAGAGGCACCGCTGTCGGTCGCCGCGGGCTACTTGGTGCGGCAGATGGCGACCGGGCGCGACCTGCCCGAGGGCGCGGACAACGTCGCCCGCCTGTGGCGCGAACATTTCGAACAGCAGGCCGGCACCACGCTGGAGGAGTTGCAGGAAGCGCTGTCGGACCAGACCCGCTTCAGCCGCATGGCGCGGCAGGTGATCGACGACCTGGGCTTCGGCGACCAGCTGGGCGACGACCCCGACGGCGGCGATGACGACGACCAGGGCGACGACGCCGAGGCCGAACCCGAGGATCAGGATCAGCCCGACGAAAGCGGCGGCGATCAGGACGACGAGGGCGACGACCAAGACGCCGCCCCCGACCAGAGCCAGGAGACCCAGCAGGACGAACAGCAGGCCCAGGTCTCGGCCGACGACATGGCCGACGCCTCGGAGGGCGAGGAGACGGACATGCCCGAGGGGGACGAGGCGATGGACCCGCCGCCCCCGCCGCCCGTGTCGGACGCCGACATCAACTATCGCGTCTACAGCCAGGCCCATGACGAGATCATCCGCGCCGAGGATTTGGCCGAACCGGCCGAGTTGGAACGCCTGCGCGCCTATCTCGACAAGCAGCTGGAACCTCTGAAAGGCGCTGTGTCGCGGCTGGCCAACAAGCTGCAACGACGGTTGCAGGCCAAGCAGAACCGGTCTTGGGAGTTCGACCGCGAGGAAGGCATCCTCGACGCCGGGCGTCTGGCCCGCGTGGTCGCCAGCCCCACCACGCCCCTGTCCTACAAGGTCGAAAAGGACACCGAATTTCGCGATACGGTGGTCACGATACTTCTCGACAACTCAGGCTCCATGCGCGGGCGCCCGATCTCGATCGCGGCGATCTGCGCGGATGTGCTGTCCCAGACGCTGGAACGGTGCGACGTCAAGACCGAGATCCTGGGCTTCACCACCCGCGCCTGGAAGGGCGGTCAGGCGCGCGAGAAATGGCTGGCCGACGGCCGCCCGCAGCTTCCCGGGCGGCTGAACGACCTGCGTCACATCGTCTACAAATCCGCCGACGCCCCCTGGCGCCGGGCGCGCACCAACCTGGGCCTGATGATGAAAGAAGGCCTGCTGAAGGAGAATATCGACGGCGAGGCTCTGGAATGGGCCTACAAGCGCACAGTGGGCCGGCCCGAGCAGCGCAAGATCCTGATGGTGATCTCGGACGGCGCGCCGGTGGACGATTCCACGTTGTCGGTGAACCCCGCGAACTACCTCGAAAAGCACCTGCGCGACGTGATCGCCATGGTCGAACGCCGCAAAGGGGTCGAGCTTTGCGCCATCGGGATCGGCCATGACGTGACCCGATACTACGACCGCGCGGTCACCATCACCGATGCCGAGCAGCTTGCCGGCGCGATAACCGACCAGCTGGCCGCCCTGTTCGAGGTCGACAAACGCAAGCGTGACCGCTGGATGGGCCGCCGCCGCGTCGCCTGACACCCAGATTTTCGGACCGGACATCTGCGGTCCGCCCAATCGGAAAGACACCCCATGTTCCAAAGCTTCGAGACGGCGGGCCAGCGCGACCTCGGCCCCGAACGTCTGGCCGCCCTGCGCGCCGCGATGGAGAAAGCCGGGATCGACGCGTTCCTCGTCCCCCGCGCCGACGCCCACCAAGGCGAATACGTCGCCCCCCGCGACGCCCGCCTGCAATGGCTGACTGGGTTCACCGGATCGGCCGGGTTCTGCGTCGTCACCCAGAAAGAGGCCGGGCTTTTCGTCGACGGCCGCTACACCGTGCAGGCCCGCGACCAGGTCGCCGACTGCTTTTCCGTGGTTCGCTTTCCGCAGGCGAAGGCGGGCGACTGGCTGGCCGAACGCCTGTCCCAGGGGGCCCGCGTGGGATTCGACCCCTGGCTTCACACCCGCGCCGCGGTCGAGGCGTTGAACGACGCGCTGGGGTCCGGCATCGCCGTGATGCCAGTCGAGCCCAATCCCCTGGACACGATCTGGCCCGATCAACCCGCCCCGCCGCAAGGTCTTGTGCGCTTGTTCCCCGACGACATCGCCGGCAAGACCGCGCCCGAGAAGATCGCCGAGATCTGCGAGACACTGAAGGCCGACGGCCACGCCTTCGCCGCGCTGTCCCTGCCCGACAGCATCGCGTGGCTTCTGAACATCCGCGGCAGCGATATCCCCCGCAACCCGGTCCCCCATGCCTTCGCCCTTGTCGAAGCCGGCACCGGGGACGTTCGCCTGTTCATTGATGAGGCGAAGCTGCGGGATGTCGAGGTGTCCTACCCCGTCTTCCCGCCCGAGTCGGTGGTCCAGGCCCTGTCCCAACTGTCCGGTCCCGTACGGATCGACCGGGACACAGCACCCTATATCTTCAGCCATGCGCTGGAAGAGGCGCAGGTCAAGTTCGTCTATGCCCCCGATCCATGCCTTCTGCCCAAGGCCTGCAAAACCGAGGCGGAGATCGCCCACACAAGCGAGGCGCATCTGCGCGACGCCGCCGCCATGTGCCGCTTCCTGCACTGGCTGTCGGACGCCGAGGCGCGCGTGTTGCAGGGCGAGACCATTACCGAGATCGACGTGGTCGAGGGGTTGGAGGGGTTCCGGAGGGCCACCGACAGGCTTCTGGACATCTCGTTCGAGACCATCGCGGGGTCCGGCCCGCACGGCGCCATCGTCCATTATCGCGTCACCCATGACACCAACCGCGCGCTGGCGGACGGCGAGTTGTTGCTGGTCGATTCCGGCGGCCAATACGACGACGGCACCACTGACATCACCCGCACCATGGCCATCGGCACCCCGACGGACGAACAGATCGACACCTATACAAGGGTCCTCAAGGGCATGATCGCCCTCAGCCGCGCGCGATGGCCCAAGGGGCTGGCCGGGCGCGACCTGGATCCGCTGGCGCGCGCGCCGCTTTGGCGGCATGGGCAGGATTTCGACCACGGCACGGGCCACGGCGTGGGCGTCGCGCTGTCGGTACACGAGGGGCCGCAGCGCATTTCGCGCCAATCCGACATTCCCCTCGAAGTTGGAATGATCCTGTCGAACGAGCCGGGATATTACCGCGAGGGGGCGTTCGGCGTCCGGATCGAGAACCTCGTCGCCATCGAGCCGGCGCACCCCCTGCCCGACCAGGACGACCGCGAGATGCTGGCCTTCAAGACGCTGACCTGGGTGCCGCTGGACCGACGCCTGATCGACGTCGCGGCCCTGTCCCCCGGGGAACGCGCCTGGATCGACACCTATCACGCCGGGATTGCCACGCGGATGACGGGCCGCCTGCCCGCGGACGTGGTCCATTGGCTGGGCGACGTCACGGCTCCGCTCTGACGGGCGCCCCCTAACGGGCGCGTGACATTCGCGGCCGCTGCCCCTATCGATGGTCCTGCGCGCGGGACCGCGTACAACATTGGGGGGCAGCATGGCCGGAAACATCACCATCTCGGACGCCGAAGGCACATGGGTCGTCCGCGCCGGGGGCGCCGTTCTGGGCGAGTCGTCGAACGCCCTGAAACTGGAAGAGGACGGCTATCCGTTCGTCATCTATTTCCCGCGCGGCGATATCGCGATGGCGTTCCTCGACACCTCCGACAAGTCGACAACCTGCCCGCACAAGGGACAGGCCAGCTATTTCTCGATCCAGACCAAGTCCCTGACCATTCGCGACGCGGCCTGGAGCTACGAGGATCCGAAGGACGACGTGGCCCGGATCAAGGGACACCTGGCGTTCATGGACCCCGAAGTCACGGTCGAGCAGGTCTGACACCGCCCCCTCACGAGTGCTCTTCGGCCGCGGTGGCGGCCAGAGCCCGATTATAGCGCGACAGGGCGTCTACATGGTGCAACGTGCCCATGATGCGCGGCGCTTCCCCCGTCTCTCCCATGCGCACGACGGGCAGCCACATGCGGGCTGTCTCCTCGAACATGGGCATGGCTTTTTCCAGCGTGGCATTGGGTTCGATATAGACGCCGGCCTCCAACGCCTCCCACACGTCGTCGGTGGGTATGGCGTGCAAATGGTCGGGCGGTCGCATCACGTTGGACACGCGGAACATGCACAGAAGGTACGCCTGAGGCCCCTTCGACAAGTGGACATCCCGCCGTTCAAGCTGCGTCAGGAAGAAGCTTCGATCCACCAACCGCGACGCCAGTGCCGTCGAGGTCGAGACCGCGACCATCACCGCAAGCCCGGTCTGCCAGTCGCCTGTCAGCTCGAACACGATCAACGTGGTCGAGATCGGCGCGCCCAGAACAGCCGCGGCGACCGCCCCCATCCCGGCCAGCGCGTAAAGGCTGTTGGCCCCCGAAACGTCGGGAAAGACCTGCGTTGCAATGGTTCCAAAGACCAGCCCCACCAAGCTGCCCACCATGAGCGACGGGGAAAACACCCCGCCCCCCATCCGACCGCCCATGGTGATCGCCACGGCCGCGACCTTGACCACGGCCAGCACCAACGCCTCGCGCATCAACATCTCGCCCGTCAGGGCCAGCGCTGTCGTCTCGTAGCCGACGCCGATGATATGCGGGAAGAAAATCGCGATGGTGCCCAGCACCGCACCGGCCACCGCAGGCCGCGCCCAGGGCGGCATACCGATGCGCGCGCGCAGCCGTTCGGCCGTGTCATCGGTCCAGAAAATCGCGCGCATCAGGATCACCGCGACCGCCCCGCAGACCAGCCCCAGAAGCAGGAAGGCGGGGAGTTCGACATAGAATTCCAGCGCCGATTGCTGGTCCAGTTCGAACTCGGTCACGCCGCCGAACTCGACGCGGTTGATGACGGTGCCGATGGCGCTGGCGATGACGATGGGCGCGAAGGCGTGGACGGCGAAGTGGCGCAGCACCACCTCGAGCGCGAAGAGCGCGCCCGCGATGGGCGCATTGAACGAGGCCGAGACCGCCGCCGCCACCGCGCACCCCAGAAGATCCCGCGCCGTCACGCCGCGCGCCCGGATCAGGTCGTTGACCCATGTCGCGATCACCGCCGCCAAGTGGACAACCGGCCCTTCCCGCCCCGACGAGCCGCCTGCCCCCAGCGTGATCAGCGACGCGGCGGCCGAGCCCAGGCCGGCCTTGATCTCGACCCGGCCATCGCGCAGGGCGGCGCCCTCGATCACCTCGGCCACGGATCGAACGCGACCGCCTGGCGATAGACGAAACAGGATCAGGCCCACGATCAAGCCGCCCAGTGTGGGCCACAGGATGAACAGGTACCACGGCAGCTCTCGCGTGGCCGAGGCCAGGCGGGTGATGTCCTCGACCCGGTACAGCAGCGATTGAAGGCTTTCGATCCCGCGCCGGAACAGAAGCGCGGCGAACCCCGATGCCGCGCCGATGGCCAGCGCGATGAACCAGAACTGGATTTGCCCCGGCCCGCGGTCGCGCAGCACGGACCAGCCCCGGCGGGTCCGGGCCATCGCGGTGTCGAGGAACGTCCAGTCTTCTGTGGCCTTCGGGGCGGCCATGATCGCGTTATCCTTTTTCCTTCTTCTATTGCGCCGGATCGGCGGAGGAAACCTCTCCCTTCCCTGCTGGCATCAGCCCGGTGCGGTTTGGCCTTTCTTCGGCGCGGATCCCGGCACAGACTGCGGCGCGCTTCGATCCGAAAGGTCCATCATGCTCGACCGTCCCGAGGACATGCCCCATGCCTTCCGCGACGCCTGGATGGCGCGGGACGCGGCGGCGCTGGCCGCGCTGTTCGCGCAGGACGCCGATTTCGTGAACGTCGCGGGGATATGGTGGCGCGACCGCGCCGCGATCGAGGAAGCGCATGAGTACGGCCTGCGGGTGATCTTCCCCGACAGCGACCTGAAGATCGGTCGGGTCGCGTTACGGATGCTGGGAGAGACCGCCGTGGTCCACGCCCGCCTGACCCTGACGGGCCAGACCGGGGCCGCCGGGGTGCGGCGAACCGTGATGACCTTCGTGATGGACCGGACGCCGAGGGGGTGGCATTGCGTGGCCGCCCAGAACACGGACGTCCATCCCGGGGCCGAGACGATGATCGCCCAAGACGGCGGGTTGGCCCCGGCTGATTATCGCCCGTCCCAGGACGGGGCCTAGCCGGTTTTCTGATAATCCCGGGCGTTTTTCGGATGGCAGTCATAAGCCCGGATATCACAGCCGGGCATCTGCCGGAGAAGGATCAACCCAGTAGGGTTCTGGCGGCGGCGCGGGCTTCGTCAGTGACGCGGTCGCCGGACAGCATGCGCGCCAGCTCGTCCACGCGCGCGATGTCATCCAAAGGCACTACGGAGGAGGTCGTGACATCGCCGGTCACGCGCTTTTCGACCCGCCAATGGTGGTTGCCCAAGGCCGCGACCTGCGGCGAGTGGGTTACGACCAGCACCTGCGCCCGCATCGCCATGGCCGACAGGCGCCGCCCCACCGCGTCGGCCGTCGCCCCGCCGACACCGCGGTCGATCTCGTCGAAGATCAGGGTCATTCCGGGCGCGTCGCCGGTCAGACAGACCTTCAGCGCCAGAAGGAAACGCGAAAGCTCGCCGCCCGACGCGATGCGCCCCAACGGACCGGCGGGGGCGCCGGGGTTGGTGGCCACCGTGAACTCGACCGAGTCGCGGCCGTCGGGTCCGGGTGCGGCGTCGGACACTTCCGTGGTGAAGACGGCACGCTCCATCTTGAGGGGGGCGAGTTCGGCCGCCATCGCGGTGTCCAGCACGGCGGCCGCGTCGCGACGGCGGTCGGACAGGGCATCGGCTGCCTTGGTATAGGCCGCATCGACCTCTTTCAGGGCGCTGCGCAGGTCGGCAAGGTTGCCTTCGCCCGCGTCCAGCGCCTCCAGCCGGTCGCGCAGTCCGGCCGCATGTTCGCCCAGGGCGTCGGGGAGGACGTCGTACTTGCGCGCAAGGCCACGGATGGCGAACAGGCGCTCCTCGATCCGCTCCAGCTCGAAACTGTCGAAATCCAGCGCATCCAGCGCACGGGCGACGCCCTGTTCTGCCTCGGCAAGCTCGTTCATGGCGCGGGCCAGTGCCTCGATCGGCTCATCGAGGGCGCCCTCGGTCCCTTCGCCCGCGCCATCCAGCCAGCGCGCGGCATCGCCCAGCAGCGCCTCGGCGCCGTCGGGGCCAAGGGCCTGATGCGCGCGCAGGATGTCCTCGCGCACGCGTTCGGCGGCCTGCATCCGCCGGCGCTGGGTGTCCAGCGCCTCGTCCTCGCCCGGTTGCGGGTCAAGCTTGTCCAGCTCGTCGACCGCATGGCGCAGGAACTCCTCCTCATCGCGCGCGGCGGCCAGGGCGACCTCGGCCTCCTTCAGGCGTTTCTCCGCCCGGGCTCGGGCGGTCCAGGCGGTGCGGGTGGCGGCCAGCGCGGCGGCGTTGTCGGCGAACTCGTCCAGAAGCACGCGGTGACCGCGCGGATCCAGCAGACCGCGGTCGTCGTGTTGCCCGTGCAGCTCGACCAGCGTTTCCGACACGCGCCGCAGGATCTCGCCACTGGCCCGACGGTCGTTGATCCACGAGGTCTTGCGCCCGTCGGGGGTGTTCACGCGGCGCAGGATCAGCTCGTCCTCGATCTCGATCCCGGCCTCATCAAGGATCGCGCGGGCCGGGTGCGCGGGGTTCAGGTCGAAGCTGGCCGTGACCTCGCCACGTTCGGCGCCCTGCCGCACCAGCTCGGCCCGGCCACGCCAGCCCAGCACGAAGCCCAGCGAATCCAGAAGGATCGATTTGCCTGCGCCCGTCTCTCCGGTCAGCACGTTGAGGCCGGGCTGGAACTCAAGCTCCAGCCGGTCGATCAGCAGCATGTCCCGGATGGTCAATCCGCGCAGCATCAGCCGTTCCCTACCCCGTTCCCGGGGTCGCGTATCGCATGGCCTGCGCGGACAGGAAAGATCGGCTCAGAGCCACTCTCCGCGCACGACCTGGCGATAGACGGAGTTGAGCCAGCTGTCGCCTTGCGCCTCGGGCTGAAGGCCACGGCCTGCAAGCAGGGCATAGGCGTCTTCGTACCAGGGCGTCGACTGGTAGTTGTAGCCCAGGATCGCGCCGGCGGTCTGCGCCTCGGACGTGAGGCCCAGCGACAGATAGCTTTCGACCAGCCGCAGCAGCGCCTCGGGCGTGTGGGTGGTGGTCTGGAAATCTTCGACCACGACGCGGAAGCGGTTGATCGCGGCCGGGTAGTGCTGGCGCTTGAGGTAATAGCGCCCGATCTCCATCTCCTTGCCGGCGAGGTGATCGAAGGCGAGGTCGAACTTCAGGACCGCCGATTGGGCATATTCGCTATCGGGATAGCGTTCGATCACGCCACGCAGGGCCTGGAGCGCCTGGAAAGTCAGGCCCTGATCACGGCCCACGTCGTCGATCTGGTCGTAATAGCTGAGCGCCAGAAGATACTGCGCATAGGCCGCATCTTCGCCGTTGGGATAGAATTGCAGATACCGCTGCGCGGCCCCGCGGGCGGACTCGAAATTGCCGTCGCGGTGATAGGCCAGCGCCTGCATGACCAGCGCGCGGCGGCCCCATTCGGAATAGGGATACAGACGCTCGACCTCGCCGAAATACTCGGCCGCATCCTCGGGGTCGTCGGTTTCCAGCTCAAGCTCGGCGCGCTTGTAGATCGTCTCGGCGTCGAGGTTTTCCAACGGCACATCGCGCGAGGCGAAGATCCCGCCATCGCCGCCGCCACATCCGGCGAGCGCAAATCCCATGCAGGCCAGTGCCGCAATCCGCATCGTCATCATCGCCATGATCGGTATCGACCCCCTGAACTCCGCCGGTCGCCCCCGTCTAGCACAGAAGTTTCGGAGGGGAAAACTGGCATTGCGGGCGCGGGTCAGGCGACCAGCGCGGGCGCATCCTCGGGGCGCAGGCCGGCGCCGGGCAAGCGCGCCAGCATGGTTTCGTCCGCTTCGACGATTGTAAATGCGTCGCGGCGGGCGAAAAGCGTGCGCAAAAGCGCGTTGGTCAGCGCGTGGCCCGCGCGGATGCCGGTATAGCGGCCCAGGATAGGGGCGCCCGCCAGCGCAAGATCGCCGAGCGCGTCGAGCATCTTGTGGCGCACGGCCTCGTCGCGGTGGCGCAGGCCGCCGGGCGACAGGACCCGGGCGCCATCGACGACGACGGCGTTGTCGAACGTGCCGCCAAGCGCAAGGCCGCGGGCGTGCATCGCCTCGACATCCGAGGCCCGGCAGAAGGTCCGGCTGTCGCAAAGCTCGTGCACGAAGGTCCCGTTCGCAAGGCTCAGGCGCTTTTCCTGACGGCCGATCGCGGCGTCCGAAAAGTCGATACTGAAGTCGATTTCCAGCCCGTCGGCGGGGTCGAGGCGGGCATGTGCGGGGCCGTTGCGCACTTCGACGGTGTCGATGATCTTCAGCGCGCGGATCGGGGCAGATTGCGAACGCAGGCCGACAGACAGGATCTCGTCCACGAAGGGAGCGGCAGACCCGTCGAGGATCGGAACCTCGGGGCCGTCAATCTCGATCATCAGGTTCTGGATGCCGCAACCCGCTATGGCGGCCATCACGTGTTCGATGGTCGATACGGTCGTGCCCGCGGCGTTGACGATGCGTGTGCACAGCTCGACCTGTTCGACGGCATCCCACAGGGCGGGGACCAGCGCGGCGGCAGGGGCAAGATCGGTGCGTTTGAACCACAGGCCATGGCCGGCCGGCGCAGGCAGAAGGCGCAGGACGGCCGGGCGACCGGAATGAAGTCCGACACCTTCGAACCTCACGGGGCGGCTGATCGTCTTTTGCATGGCTCTGCCTTCTTAACGGCTTCTTAATATCTCGGCAGGACTGACCTAAGCGCGCTGTCCCAGCGATACAAATCAAGCATTGCTACGGATTGTAACAGCGCCGACCGCCGGTCGGCAGACCCCTGCGACCGGGCGGGGCAGCCCCGCGCAAACTGTTGCTTCTCAACGACAAAGGGCCGGCGCAAGGCCGGCCCTTTCGAAGCGAGTCGTGAGGTGAGGCTTAGTTCGCCTGGCGGCGCAGGAAGGCCGGAATCTCGATCCGGTCCTCGGAAGCCTGATCGGCCTCGTCCTCGTAGCGGGGCATCGGGGGCACCCGACGACGCGCCGCAGCTGCGGCCCCGCGATCGGTGGCCTGCTTGTCCTCGGTCTCCTGTCCGCTGACGCGCTGGATCAGGGAATTGATCCCGAACCGGGGCGCGCGTTCGGCCTGGGGCTGCTGGCGCGGCTCGGGCGCACGGGGCGTCGGGGCGGCCTGCACGGGGCGCGGGGTCGCGGGACGCTGCGGCTGGCGATTGACCGACGCTTCGAGGCGATCCATGCCCTCGACCGGCTGGCGTGGCTGCGGTTCGGGCTGCCGGGTCTGAGCGGCGGGGGGCGTGGTCCGCTCGCGGCGCTGACGCTCCCAATCGCCGAAGAAATCCTCTTCCTCGTCGTCCAGAACCTCGTCGTGACGGGCTGTCGGCTGCTGCGGGACGGGCGCGGGGCGGGCGGTTGCCGCCGGGCGCTGCTGCGGCTGCTGCTGGGGTTCGGGCTGCGGGTCGAACAGGCTCAGGGGCTCGGCCTCGGGGGCGGGCTCCTCGACGCGCTGGGTCGCCAGCGGCTCGGACAGGCGGCGGCGCGGCTTGGGGATGTCGACCTCTTCGGCGCGGGCATCGATGCCGGTGGCCACGACCGAAACGCGCATCCGGCCCTGCATTTCCGGGTCGAGGGTCGAGCCGACGATGATGTTGGCGTCGGGGTCCACCTTCTCGCGGATGACGTTGGCGGCTTCGTCCAGTTCGTACAGCGTCAGATCCTCGCCGCCGGTGACGTTGATCAGCACGCCCTTGGCGCCGTTCAGCGACACTTCGTCCAGAAGCGGGTTGGCGATGGCCTTCTCGGCGGCCTGAAGCGCGCGATCCTCGCCCTCGGCCTCACCGGTGCCCATCATGGCCTTGCCCATCTCGTCCATCACGGCGCGAACGTCCGCGAAGTCGAGGTTGATGAGGCCCGGACGGACCATCAGGTCGGTCACGCCCTTCACACCTTGATACAGCACGTCATCGGCCATCGAGAACGCGTCGGTGCAAGTCGTCTTCTCGTTCGCCAGCCGGAACAGGTTCTGGTTGGGAATGATGATCAGCGTGTCGACCATCTTCTGCAGCGTCTCGATGCCTTCCTCGGCCTGGCGCATGCGGCGCGGGCCTTCGAACTGGAAGGGCTTGGTGACGACGCCGACGGTCAGCACGCCCAGCTCACGCGCGGCCTGCGCGATGATCGGGGTGGCCCCGGTACCGGTGCCGCCGCCCATGCCGGCGGTGATGAAGCACATGTGCGCGCCGGCGAGGTGATCGACGATCTCCTCGATCGACTCTTCGGCGGCGGCGGCGCCCACGCCGGCCTTGGCACCCGCGCCCAGGCCTTCGGTTACTTTCACGCCCATCTGCACCCGGTTGGGTGCGGCGGATTGCGACAGCGCCTGGGCGTCGGTGTTCGCGACCACGAACTCGACCCCGTCGAGCTGCTTTTCGATCATGTTGTTGACGGCATTGCCGCCCGCACCGCCAACACCGAAAACGGTGATTCGCGGCTTCAGCTCGTCATGGGTGTTCATGGTGAGATTCAGTGCCATCTGCTTGGGTTCCGCCTGCTTGTGTGGGCCCGCTATTTGCTGCGAGTTTTATGCTTCGTTTGCGATTCTATCGGGGCTTTTCAAGCACGTCACCCGAAAAAGCGCATTTCTGCCACATTCCGCCCAGTGATTCGCGAATGCCACACCGAATCACCAGTTCTCCTTGAACCAGCGCATGGCGCGGCGCAGCGATCTGGCGCCGTGACGCTCGGGCTGGATGTCGAAATCCCACCATTCGTCCTGCGGGTTCGCCGCGAACAGGCACAGGCCCACCGCGCTGGCAAAGGCCGCGCCGGTGGCCTTCTCGGGCAGGCCCGCGACGCGGACGGGGCGGCCGATGCGCACCTGCTGACCCAGGATGCGCGGCGCCAGAGTATCCAGGCCGGGGATCTGGCTGCCGCCGCCGGTCAGCACGATCTGCTGGCTGGGCAGCGCCTCGAACACGGCGGCGTCCAGACGGGCGCGGATCTCTTCCAGGATCTCCTCCACCCGGGGGCGCATGATGCCGATCAGCTCGGCGCGGCTGACCGTCCGGCGGTCGTGATCCCAGTCGCCGCTTTCGCCGCCCAGCTCGATCATGTCGCGGTCGTCCATCGAAGTCGCGACGACTCCGCCATGAAGGGTCTTCATCCGCTCGGCCGTGGCCAGCGAGACCTGCAACCCCTTCGAGATATCGGACGTCACCTGCGCCCCGCCCATCGCGACGGCGTCGGCATAGATCAGATGCTTGCGCCAGAAGATCGACAGGCCCGTCGCCCCGCCGCCCATGTCGATGCAGGCCGCACCCAGCTCCTGCTCGTCCTCCAGAAGGCTGGCGATGCCCGACACATATGCCCCCGAGGCCAGCCCGGCCAGTTCCAGGTCGCAGCGCTTGATGCAGTGGATGAGGTTCGCGATCACGTGGCTGTCGACGGTCAGCATGTGCATGTCGCAGGCCAGGATGTCGCCCACCTGCCCCCGCGGGTCGTTCATCCCCGAGCGGTGGTCCAGCGCGAAGTTCACCGGCTGGGCGTGCAGCACCTCGCGCCCCTCGCCGATATTCGGCATCTCGCAGGCCGACAGAACCTCGGCCACGTCGCGGTCAGCGACCTGTTGGCCCGACAGCGCGATCTGCCCGGCCAGCCCGTAGCTGCGCGGCCCCCCGCCCGAGACGGCGGCGATAACATGATCGACGCGCACCTGCGCCATCTTCTGCGCGCCCTGCACGGCGGTGCGGATCGCACGCTCGGTCTCGTGCATGGCGTCGATCTCGCCGAAGCGGACGCCGCGGGACCGGGTGGTGGCCGCGCCGATGATGCGGAAGGCCGAATGGCCGGCCATGGGGCCCACGCCCTCGGTCGGCATGGGGGTCGGGTCGAAGCGTAGGATCAGGCACGCGATCTTCGAAGTGCCGACGTCAAGGATGGCGACAACGCCCCTCTGCATCGCGGTCTGCCGCATCGCACGCATGGCGCGTTGGGACTGATACAGATCGAACATTCAGTCGTCTCCCAGTTCTGTCATCTTCACCTGCCGCAGATCGGTCGCCGCCTGCGGCGCGATCCGGACCGTCGGCCGTCGGGGGGTACGCATGTCCACCAGCACAACATCGCGGGCGAACAGGTCCTGCGCTTCGTCCACGGCCAGCACCTGTTCCAGCGCCGAGACGGCGCGCGTCTCGGGCAGGCGGATCTTCTGCCCGTCCGACAGCACCACGTCCCAGCGACGCTCGCCGATCCGCACGAGCCCCCGCAGGCGCGGCAGGATCGGCGCGGCGGCCTTGATCAATTCCACCGCCTCGGGGGCGGCGGCATCTGCGCCGATGCCCGACAGAAGCGGCAGGTCGGCGCGGTCGGTGCGGGCCTCGGCCGTCTCGACGGCATGGCCTGCGGCGTCGATCAGGCGCAAACCGTCGGAATTGCGCCAGACGAAGGCGGGCTCACGCTCGACCACGCGAATGTCGAGGATCCCGCCCGGACGGATGCGCAACGAGGCCTCTTTCACCGCGGGAAGCGAGGTGACGGTGTCCTGCATCGCCGGCAGGTCCAGATCGAAGGACGACACCGGGAACCCCACCTTCAGCGTGTCGCGGATCGCCTGAGAGACGGTCTCGGACGCGCCGTCGACCGCCATCAGGCGAACCATGAATTCCTCGCGCGACTGGATCTGGGCCTTGATGTCGTCGACCCAGGCCGTGACGGCGCCCCGGCGTTCGGGGTCGGCGAAGGTCAGCCCGGCCATCACCGCCAGCGCCAGGATCGGCACCCCGAAGGTGAAGCCCTTGCGCACCGCCGGCGTCAGCGCCAGCCGGTGCATCCGGTAGGCCAGGCGCGAGGGGGCGGGGTCGGCGCGGTGCGTCGTCCGGCGTCGGGTCAGCGGTCGCATGAGGCATCCTCCACGATCCAGCGGCAGAACGCCCCGAAGGACATCCCCGCATAGGCGGCCTGTTCGGGGGCGAGCGAGGTCGGGGTCATCCCCGGCTGGGTGTTCGTCTCGAGCAGCACGAGGCCGTCGAGGCCCCGGCTTTCGTCCCAGCGGAAATCGGTACGGCTGATCCCGCGGCAGCCCAGCGCCATGTGCGCGCGCAGGGCATAATCGCGGCAGGCCTCGGCCACCTCGTCGGGGATGTCGGCGGGGATCACGTGACGCGACCCGCCATCCTTGTACTTTGCGTCGTAATCGTACCAGCCGTCTGACAAGATATCGGTCACGCCCAGCGCGCGGTCGCCCATCACCGTCGTGGTCAGCTCGCGCCCCGGGGCAAAGCGTTCGACCATCACGACCTCTGGCATGTCATCCGACACCTGAGGTGGGCCGTTCGCGGCGTCGTGGACCAGGTAGACCCCGACCGACGACCCTTCGTTGAAGGGCTTCACCACATAGGGCGGGTCCATGACGTGGGATTTGCGCACATCCTCGGCCCGCGCCAGCCGCGACGGCACGATGGGCAGACCCGCGGCACGGTAGACAGCCTTGGTCCGCTCCTTGTCCATGGCCGTGGCCGAGGACAGGACGCCCGAATGTGTGTAGGGGACGCGCAGCCATTCCAGCAGGCCCTGGACGCATCCGTCCTCGCCCCAGCGCCCGTGCAATCCGTTGAAAACGACGCAAGGCCCCTCGTCCGCCAGCCGCACGGCCAGGTCCGGCCCCGCGTCCAGTTCGACGACCTCGAATCCTTCGCCCCTCAGCGCAGCGGCGCATTCACGCCCGGAGGACAGGGACACCTCTCGTTCAGCCGAGGGTCCGCCCAACAACACTACCACCTTGGGGTCTGCCCTGCTCGACATACCCGCACTCAATTTTTCCGCGAGACCCTTATGGTTGGGTCTTCTGCCTGCCTCGGCGCGATGTTTTCACCGTCACCCACGACCCGTCTTGCCGACGCGCCGTATCTCCCACTCTAGCTGAATACCGCTCGTTTGGAAGACCTTTTCGCGCACCAATTCGCCGAGTGTCTCCAAATCCTCAGCCGTGGCATTTTTGGCATTCAGCAGAAAGTTCGGATGCTTCTGCGACATCTCTGCACCGCCCAGCCGGTGCCCGCGCAACCCGGCATCGTCAATGACTTTCCATGCCTTCAATTCGTGCGTGTCGTCGGCCCGCCCGGTCGAGCTGTGGCCAACCGGGTTGCGGAAGGTGGATCCGGCGCTCAGCTTGTCGGTGGGCTGGGTCGCGTCGCGCTTGGCGACCTGCTCTTCCATGCGCGCGGCCAATGCATCAGGATCACCCGCCTCGGCCTCGAACACGGCCTCGACCAGTACGCAGCCCTCGGGCAGATCGGAATGGCGATAGGCCAGGTTCAGGTCGGCGGCGGGGATCGTCACCGCCGCGCCCGCCCGCGTCACGGCGCGCACCTCGACCAGGTGATCGGCGACATAGCTGCCATAGCACCCCGCGTTCATACGTACCGCACCGCCGACAGCACCGGGGATGGTGCGCAGAAAGGTCAGGTCCCGCCCCGCGGCCGCCGCCTTCTTCGCCACCATCGCATCAGGCACCGCGGCCCCGGCGATCACGCGCCCGCCCTCGATCCGGATGCCGTTGAACCCGCGCCCCAGCCGGATCACCACGCCGTCGATTCCACCGTCGCGCACGATCAGGTTCGACCCCAGCCCCAGCGGAAAGACCGGCACGCCGTCCGGCAAAGCCGTCAGGAACGCGGCCAGATCATCCTCGTCCGCCGGCTGAAACAACACCTCGGCCGGACCGCCCACCCGCAGCCACGTCACCCCCGACAGGTCGAACCCCTCGGTCAGCTTGCCGCGCACGTCAGGCAGATCCATCCCGCATTCCCCTTCATCCTTGGACAAATACCCCGGGGAGCGCGAGGGGCAGCGCCCCTCGCCCCGGTCTCATCCCATGCGCTCGGACGTATAGGAGCCGGGCGTGGCCGGAAAGACCACCGTTTTGCTTTCATTGAGGAACACGCGGTGATTGGCATGGGCGTGGATCGCGCGCGCCAGAACCTGCGCCTCGACGTCCCGACCCAGGCTCACGTAATCCTCGTTAGACTGTGCGTGGGTCACGCGCACGGTGTCCTGCTCGATGATCGGCCCCTCGTCCAGATCGCTGGTGACGTAATGCGACGTCGCCCCGATCAGCTTCACGCCCCGCTCATAGGCCTGCTTGTAGGGGTTCGCGCCCTTGAAGGATGGAAGGAACGAGTGGTGGATGTTGATGATCCGCCCCGAATACTCGCGGCACATCCGGTCCGACAGGACCTGCATGTAGCGCGCCAGCACGATCAGGTCGGCGCCGGCGTCGTCGATGATCTCCATCTGCTTGGCCTCGGCCTCGGCCTTGTTGTCCTTCGTCACCTTCACGTGGTGGAACGGGATGTCGTGGTTCACCACCAGCTTCTGGTACTCGTGGTGGTTCGAGATCACGGCCACGATGTCGATGGGCAGCGCGCCGATGCGCCAGCGATACAACAGGTCGTTCAGGCAGTGCCCGAAGCGGCTGACCATCACGACGACGCGCATCTTGCGGCTTTCGTCGTGGAAGGCGAAGTCCATGTCGAAGCGTTTCGCGACATCGGCGAAGGTGTCCGTCAGGCCGTCGACACCCGCGCCGGTTTCGGGCCGGAAGCTCAACCGCATGAAGAAGCGGCCGGTGCGCAGGTCGTCGAACTGGGCCGAGTCGACGATGTTGCAGCCCTGATCGGCCAGAAACCCCGAGATCGCGGCGACGATGCCGCGGGTCGAGGGGCAGGTGACGGTAAGCGCGATTGTATCCATGGTGAACTCTCCTTCCCGGTCGCATGTGCCGCAATTCGGTGCATCCGGAAAGGCTGGATGCGACCTAGCGGGCGCGGCCTCCGACGCGGGCGCGCACCGCGCGCGCGCCCATGATCAACGGCCAGCGCAGGATTGATGCCGCGGCCAGAGCAAACACCGCCCCGGCCAGAAGCCCCGACGTAGCGACAAGCCAGATCAGGATCGGCACGCCGGTCAAGCCCAGCACCCGCGCCGCCCGCCAATGGTTGTCGCGGGCGGGCAGCATTCCTGCCACGCATCCCGCGACGATCCAGAGGCAGGCGGCCACGAGCGCAGGGCTCATGCGGGCTTGGGGTCCAGACGGGCGGGCAGGTTGTTGGCCCAGCCGCTGATCGTCCCGGCGCCAAGGCAGACGACCATGTCGCCCGGCGCGGCCTGCTCGCGCACCAGACGCTCCAGATCCTCCTCGGACAGCAGCGCGCGGGCGTGGCGATGGCCATGCCGGATCAGCCCCGAGACGAGGTCGTCGCGGCCCGCACCGGGGATCGGATCCTCGCCCGCGGAATAGACATCGGCGATGGCGACCACGTCCGCGTCGTTGAAGCAGGCGCAGAACTCGTCGAACAGGCTGGACAGGCGGCTGAAGCGGTGGGGCTGGTGGACGGCGATCACGCGCCCCTCGGTCGCCTGTCGCGCGGCCTTCAGGACGGCCTGAATCTCGACCGGGTGGTGGCCGTAATCGTCGATGATGGTGACGCCGTTCACCTCGCCCACGCGGGTGAAGCGGCGGTTCACGCCGCCGAACGCGGCCAGCGCGTCGCGGATTTCCGACAGCTTCAACCCCAGATGCCGCGCCACGGCCACGGCCGCCAACGCGTTCGAGACATTGTGGTCGCCCGGCATCGGCAGGGTGCAGCCCTCGATCACCTCATCCTCGGCCTGCAGCACCACGTCGAAATGGGCGATCCCGCGCTCGTAGCGCAGGTTCGTGGCGCGGATGTCGGCCTGCGCGTTGAAGCCGAAGGTCACCACGCGGCGGTCACTGATCCGGCCGACCAAGGCTTGAACCTCGGGGTGGTCGGTGCAGCACACGGCAAGGCCGTAGAACGGGATGTTGCCCACGAACTTGTCGAAGCCGCGCTTGAGGCGTTCGAAATCGCCCCAATGCTCCATGTGCTCGGGGTCGATATTCGTCACGATGGCGATCGTCGCGGGCAGGCGGTTGAACGAGCCGTCGGACTCGTCGGCCTCGACCACCATCCACTCGCCCTGCCCCATCCGCGCGTTCGATCCGTAGGCGTGGATGATCCCGCCGTTGACCACCGTAGGATCGACCCCGCCAGCATCCAGGAGGGCCGCGACCATCGTGGTTGTCGTGGTCTTTCCGTGGGTGCCGGCGACGGCGATGTTGGATTTCAGGCGCATCAGCTCGGCCAGCATCTCGGCCCGCCGGACGACCGGCAGACCTTGCGCCCGCGCCGCGTCGAACTCGGCATTGCCCGGCTTGATCGCGGACGAGATCACGACGACCTCGGCCCCGTCCAGATTCTCGGCCGCCTGGCCGACGAAGACCTTCGCGCCCAGCTCCTCTAGCCGGTCGGTGATCTTGGACCCCTTCAGGTCGGACCCCTGTACCCGGTATCCGTGCTCCAGCAGCACCTCGGCGATGCCCGACATGCCGATCCCGCCGATCCCCACGAAGTGGATCGGGCCCATATCCGTCGGCAGCTTCGTCGCGCGTGCGGCGTTCATGGCAAAATGCCTTTCGATCTGTTCGTCTTTCACCGCATCTCTCCGCTTGAGGTGTGATTGTCCAGCCCATGGGGGGCATCTCGGCGGTCGAAGCCGGCCAGGGCTTCGACGAGGTCCGCAAGGTCGCCCGCGGCATCGGGGCGCCCCCGCATCAGGGCAGCGCGGGACATGTGCTCGGCCGCGTCGGGGTTCGACAGGATCGCTTCGATATGGTCGGCCATGACCTCGGGCGTCAGCTTGCCCTCGGGCAGCATGACGGCCGCCTCGGCCTCGGCCAGGGGGCGCGCGTTGGCGGTCTGCTCGTCGCGCTTGGCGCTGGCGAGGGGGACAAGGATGGACGGGCGTCCGATCACAGTCAGGTCGGCCAAGGTCGAGGCGCCCGCGCGGGTGATGACAAGTTGCGCCTCGGGCATGGCGCGGGGCACGTCGATGAAGGGCTCGACCATCGCGGGGATCCCCGCGGCGTCATAGGCGGCCTCGACCCGCTCGGCATCCTCTGGGCGGGCCTGGTGGTGCATCCGCACATGGCGGCGCAGCGCCTCGGGCAGCAGCGCGATGGCGTCGGGCACGATGTCGGACATGATCCGCGCGCCCTGGCTGCCGCCCATCACCAGGATCGACATCGGATAATCGCCGGGCGAGATATAGCCTGCCCCGGCCCGGGCCTTGACGGACTGGCGTACGGGGTTGCCGATATCGACGCCCTCGACCCCGTCGGGCAGCTCGGTCGGCCATGTGCCGCAGGCGACGGCATTCACGCGCGTGGCGAAGATCTGGTTCACGCGGCCCAGCACGCCATTCTGTTCGTGGATCAGTCGCGGCAGCTTCAGCATCGTTGCGGCCGCCAGCGCGGGGATCGAGGGATAGCCGCCGAACCCCGCCACTGCGTCGGGCCGGTCGCGGCGCATGGCGGCCAGCGATTGCGCGACACCGCCTGCGATGCGGAACGGAACGCCCGCCTTGGCCAGCATCCCGCCGCGCGCGAAGGTGGCGCTGGCGATCTGCTCGACCGAGACCTCATCGGGGAAACCGCCGGCATAGCGCGCGCCGCGCGCGTCGGTCGACAGCTTCACCCGCCAGCCGCGTTCCAGCAGGGTTTCGGCCAAGGCTTGCGCGGGGAACATATGGCCCCCGGTCCCCCCGGCCGCGATCAGGCACAGCGGTGCGGTCAAGACATCCCTCCCGAGACTTGCACAAATGCGGCCTTATGAGGGGTCAGAACCTTCAATTTCCACCGATCCTTTCACTTTCCGCGCATTCCCGCCGATCAGCGGCGCCGTAGCAGGATATCCGAGATCTCGCCCTGCGGCCGTGACCGGGTAAAGGCCAGAAGCATTCCGACCGAAATCCCCATCGCGATCAGGGACGACCCGCCATAGCTGACGAAGGGCAGGGTCATGCCCTTGGCGGGCAGAAGCCGCACCGCCACGCCCATGTTGATCATTGCCTGCACGCCGAAGGTGCAGGCCAGCCCCGTGCCCGCCAGGCGCAGGAACGGATCACGCTCTCGCATCAGGCGGATCAGCGACCGCGCGACGATGGTGGCGTAGAGCGCGATGATCAGCACGACCAGGACCAGGCCGTATTCCTCGGCCGCGACGGCGATGATGAAGTCGGTATGCGCGTCGGGAAGCGACCACTTCACCTGCCCCTCGCCCACGCCGACGCCCAGGAATCCACCTTCCTGAATCGCGTTGGTCGCGTATCCAAGCTGGGTCCGCGGGTCGAGGTCGGGCGACAAGAAGCCGTCGATGCGGCGCGCGAAGTGTTCGGAACTGGAATAGGCCAGCGTTCCCGCGCCCAGCACCGCGCCGCCCAGGATGATCAGCAGCAAAAGCGGCGCCCCGGCGACGAAATACATCACCCCCCACGAAAACAGCACCAGGCAGGACTGGCCGAAATCGGGCTGCAATGCCAGAAAGCCCACGATCACGAGGCACAGCGCGAAGCTCATCGTCTTGCCCGGCGGCCCGTTAAGGTCATGACTGGCCGAGATCATCCAGGCCGCAACCACAATGAAGCCGGGTTTTAGGAACTCGGACGGCTGGATGCTGGCGAAGCCCAGCGAATACCACCGCACGGCCCCCTTGCCGAAATCGGTTCCCGCGAAGGGCAGGCCGATGACCGCGACGAAGGCGACCAGAAAGCCGATCACCGCCAGGCGCCGCACCAGCTTGGGCGACATCATCGTCGTCAGGAACATAGCGACTAGCGCGGCGCCGCCGAACACGCCCTGCCGGATGACGTAGTGGAACGGCTCGAACCCGTTGCGCGACGCCAGAGGCGGCGAAGCGGCGAGGCCCAGCAGGATGCCGATACAGAACAGAAGAAGGACGCAGCCCAACGACCACTTGTCGATGGTCCGCCACCACTTGGGAAGGATCGGTTCGCCCACGGAAACGGGCGCCGTGCCATAGACCATCTCGGTCATGGGGATACTGCCTTTGCCTCGAACCGCCCGGTTTGTCCCGGGTCTGGCGTTAAGCCTAACGAATCACCTTCGACTTGACCAGAATTTTCGCACGCGCTTGCGCCTTCCCGCCTGTCGGGTCACAGGGGCGGGCATGGAGGTCCAGACCCTGATCCTTGGCGCCGGCGCGGCCGGCCTGATGTGCGCGGCCCATGCGGGTCCCGGCGTGCTGGTCGTGGACCATGCAAAAAGCCCGGGCGAGAAGATCCGGATCTCGGGCGGGGGACGGTGCAACTTCACCAACATGGGGGTCGAGCCCGAGCGGTTTCTGTCCGCCAACCCCCATTTCGCGAAATCCGCCCTTCACCGCTACACCCAGTGGGATTTCCTGGGGCTGGTGCAGGCGCATGGCATCGCCTGGCACGAGAAAACGCTGGGCCAGCTGTTCTGCGATGGCAAGGCCACCCAGATCGTCGACATGCTGCGCGCCGAGATGGCGGGCGCAGAGCTGTGGCTTGGGACGGAGGTCGGTGAGGTCACCCATGACGGCACCCGGTTCCGCGTGATGCTGACGCGGGCCGGCCAGCGGGTCGAGGTGAAGGCGAAGTCGCTGGTGCTGGCCACCGGGGGGCTATCGATCCCGAAGATGGGCGCGACCGGGCTGGCCTATCGAATCGCGCAGCAGTTCGGCCATGCGCTGGTGCCCACGCGGCCGGGGCTGGTTCCCTTCACCTTCACAGGCACGCCGCTGGATCGGCTGAAGGCGCTTGCCGGGGTCGCCACGCCCGCCCGCGTGACCTGCGGGGGGACCGCGTTCGACGAGGCGCTTCTGTTCACCCATCGCGGACTATCGGGACCCGCGATCCTGCAAATCAGCTCGTACTGGGCCGAGGGGGACAGCGTCACGCTGGACCTCGATCCGGGCGGGCAGCTTCTGAACGCGCTCAAGGCCGCCCGGAAGGCCGAGGGGCGCAAGGCCCCCCTGACCCATCTGGCGCAACACCTGCCCCAGCGGCTGGCCGCAGCCATCCTGCCCGAAGATGCCCCGCCCCGGCTGGCCGATTGCGGCGACGCGGTGTTGAACCGGATCGTGGAGGGGTGCCGCGACTGGACGATGACGCCCGCCGGAACGGAAGGGTATCGGACGGCCGAGGTCACACTGGGCGGAATTGATACGGACGGCTTGTCGTCGAAAACGATGGAAAGCCGCCACGTGCCCGGCCTCTATGCCATCGGCGAGGCGGTGGACGTCACCGGGTGGCTGGGCGGTTACAACTTCCAATGGGCGTGGTCGTCGGGCTGGGCGGCGGGACAGGCGATCGCCGCCAGACTCTGAATCGCGCGGGGTGGCGACCGCGCGACACTAGCCCGCGCGGGGATGCGGGCGCGTCATCCTAGCCGGCGCGCGGATGTGGCCGCGCGGGGCTTTCCTTCAGCAGCCCGCCGACGCCCATCGCCGCGATCTCCTCGTCCGTGGGGGCAATGCCGCAGCAGATCCGTTCGAGCACCCAGTCCGCGCCGTTCAGCGCCGGGGACCGCGCACAGCCCGGCAGGCCGATCACGGGGCGCACGCCCAAGGTGCCGTAGAACAGCAGGTTGCCCGGATCGACCGGCATCCCGAACCGGGTCAGAGCGCCCCCCGCCTTCACCAGCCCCATCGGCCCCACGTCGCGCGGGTCCGACGTGGCCGAGGCGGTCAGAAGAAGCGCAAGGTCGCTGTCCACGCCGGACAGGGCATCGGCGATGGCGGGGGCGTCGTGGGGGATCGCCTCGGTCCGGTCCAGCACCATACCCAGCCGGTCCAGACGGGTGGCGACCGCCGCCTCTCCCTTCCCCGGGCCGGCATCGCCCATCGTGGTGATCAGCAGCGTCGCGGTCTTCAGCTTGACTGGCGCCACCGCGATCGCCGCCCCGATGGCCGCCGCCGCATCCAGCGCGCCCCGGTCCACCGCGTAGGAGATGATCTTGACCGTCGCGACCATTGTACCCGCCGCCACCCGCGCGAAGGGCGGCAGGGTCGCCACGGTGATCATCGGGTCGATCCGGTTCAGCCGGTGCAGCGCCGCGACCTGCAATGACAGGACCCCCGGCCCGGTGGCATAGAAGTTCACGCGGCCCGTCGCCGCCTCGGTCGCGCGCAGGCCAACGGCGGCGGGATCGGGCACCAGCGCATCCGCGATGCGGGTGGCGGCGGCATCCTCGATCAGGTCGTCGGGGCCGGGATCGGCGACCACCACATGGTCGATGCCCGCGGCGCGCAGGGTCGCGATATCCTCGGGCGACAGCACGCGGCCCTTGCGGACGCGCCCGCCCTCGACCTTGTGCGAATGGGCCAGGATCGCACCCTCGGCCCGGTCCAGCGGAACCTCTCCGAACTCCATCAGCCCTGCCTGAGCCGCTGGGTGATCTGGGCCATGACGGCCACAGCGATCTCGGCCGGGCTGCGCGACCCTACGTCAAGGCCCACGGGCGCGTGGATGCGGGCGATCTGATCGTCGGTGAAGCCCCTGCCCTTCAGGCGATCCACCCGCTTGGCATGGGTCCGGGTCGAGCCGAGGCAGCCGAGGTAGAACACGTCCGAGGCCAGCGCCGCCTCGATCGCCGGATCGTCGAGCTTGGGGTCATGGGTCAGCGTCACCACCGCCGTGCGCGCGTCCACCCCGAACGCGGCCATTGCCTCGTCCGGCCAGTCGTGCAACAGACGCTCGCCTGGGAAACGCTCGGGGCTGGCGAAACTTTCGCGCGGATCGACCAGAACGGCGTCATAGCCTGTCAGCCGCGCCATCTGCATCAGCGGTTGGGCGATATGCACGCCACCGACGACCACCATGCGCAAGGGCGGATTGTGGATCGCGATGAAGGTGGCGCCGTCCTCGGCAAACCCGGAACGGTCCAGGCGGAAGCGGTCGTGATGGGCGGGGGGCACGGCAATCCGGCGCGTCCAGTTTTCGGTGTCCACCACATAGGCCACCTGCTGCCGCGCGGTGCGGGCCTTCACGAGGTCGGACAGCAAGGCGGGGGGCATGTCGCCCTCGCGCACAGGCTCGACCATGACGCGGATGCGCCCGCCGCAAGCCAGGCCCACGGCGAAGGCCTCGTCGTCGGACACGCCGAACTCCAGCAGGCGCGATCCGCCTTCCTCGACGGACTCCAGCGCTTCGACCACCACGGCCCCCTCGACGCACCCGCCCGAGACCGATCCCGCGATCTGTCCGTCCCCGGAAATGGCAAGCTGGCTGCCCACGGGCCGCGGGGCCGAGCCCCAGGTCTCGATCACGGTCGCCAGGACGGCGCCCTTGCCGGAATCGTGCCAGGCTTTCGCGATGGCGGGAATGTCGTCGAAATGGGTGTCGAGCATCGGATCCTCCGCCGCCTTACATGGCGTATCGGCACGCAGGTGCAAGCTGGACGTTGGGCGCAGACGGGCAACGGGTCCAGATGTGGCGACCAGCGACCCGGACCGACACCATGCGCCCTTCTACGATCGGCCGATGGGTCCGATATGGGTGGATTTGAAGCCCTCGGGGGTTTTCGGACCGCAATCAAGCATACGGTCGAACCCCGAATGCCCCGGTCAGAGAACGCCCAATACAGATATGGTCGCCTTGTCCGTCGCGACGCCGAGGGCGAAGAGGACGGCGCGAAAGCCGTAAATGTGGGTGGAATTATAGGCGACGGCGCCCAATCTGGGGCCAAACGCATAGGCCGCGAAACTGATATTGGGTGCGAAGAACAGAATGACGGCGATCCACCATGCCGTCCCGCCCCCGACGAATACGACCAAGATCAGCGCGCCCGCGAAAATCAGGGCGCCTTCCATACGCTGCCAGGCAATCGTGTCCATCGGCGCGTCCATGTTTTGCCTGGCCAAATGTATGCCAGCCGGCTGGACCCGCGCGTCAATTCAGATGCGGTCGCGACGGAAAGAACCGTTCCGTTCATTCCGGCCGGTTCAGACGAAGACGCCCCCGTGGTCTTTTCACGGGGGCGCTCAAGCAAGTTATCGGCGCTTGATCAGTTCGCCGCAGCGATCTGCAGAAGCGGCGTGATGTTGCGCACCGTGGCGCGGCGGTTGGCCCGCTCGGCGTCGTTGGTCGACACCTTCAGGAACCGCTCGCCATAGCCTTGCACCACCAGGTTCGACGCGGGCACGTTGAAGTACTCGGTCAAGGCCAGCGCGACCGATTCCGCGCGCCGGTCCGACAGCGCAAGGTTGTAAGCCGCGTCGCCAACCGCGTCGGTATGACCCTCGACCAGGAAGATGGCGTTCGGGTTCTGGACGATCGTTTCGCGGATGTACTGGCCCAGGCCCCGCAATTCGTCCGCCTGCTCGGGCCGGATCGCGGCCGAGCCGGTGTCGAAGGTGATCGCTTCCAGATCGACGGCGGGCACCTGTGCGCGCACCTCCTGGATGTTGCGCACCTGGGACAAGCTATAGGCGCGGTCGATGCTGCCCTGGGTGGACAGGGCGCGGCGAAGTGCCTCCTGATCGGCGATATCCACGGTCTGCGACTGCTGCGCAGTCTGTTGCAGCTGCTGGACGTTCACCGGCTGGATGTTCTCGTTCAGGTCGTCGATCAGGACGATCCGTTCCCCATCCGGCGTGATGCGCACACGACGGACGACGCGAAGCTGCGCGTCGCGAATGGTCACGACCTGGCTGCCGTCGTCATAGGTGACGGTCGTGCGGGTCGAGCCGTCGTTGAAGGTCTGGGTCTGCACCTCGGCACCAGGCTGACGCAGAAGGGCGTTGTCGTCCTTGATCAGCTCGTAGCCGCCATCCTGACCCGACACCACCACACGGTCGTCGGAGGACGCGACGACGCGGCGGTTGTTGTTCAACAGCGCACCGACGGCAAGCGCACCGGCGCCCACCAGAAGCGCCTTTTCAAGGTTGCTGAGCCCGTCGTCATCGTCGTCGTCCGACGCCTCGTCACGCGGACTGCGGTCGATGGCGGTGTCGAAATCCTCCGAACTGGAACGCGCCTCGGTCTCGGTGACCGTGGTCGTCTCGGTCTCGACGGCTTCGGCATCGTCGCTTGCGGCAGAGGCGGTGGCGGCCTCGCCCTCCAGCGCCGCTTGCTCGCTGGCGGTGGGGGCGTCGAGGTCCTCGGCCGGGACGGTGTCGGTCTCGGCAGTGGTGTCCGTCTCGATTTCGGTGACCGGCTCGGCCTCGGCGCTGGCTTCGGTGCCGGCGTCCGCGTCCGTCTCGACCTCGGCTTCGGCTGCGCCTTCAGCGCCGGTTTCAACTTCGGCGTCGGCCTCGGTTCCAACCTCGACCTCGGTCTCGCCTTCAGCACCGCGCAGGCTTTCTTCAAGCGACTCGGTCGACGGCATGTCGCCTTCGGCATCAGCAGCGGGGGCTTCGGCGTCAGGGGTCTCGACCGGCTGTTCCGTGGTCTCCACGGTCGGCGTGGCGACGTCCCCGGCGGTTTCGGGCGTGGCGGTCCCGGGCGCGGTTTCCGTCACCTCGGGGGCCGCAGTGTCCGCGGGTGCGTCGACCGTCTGGTCCACCTGCGGCTCGACGGCCTCCTCGGCGGTCTCGCCGGACTCCTCGGTCGTCGCCTCAGGGGCCGGGGCTTGCGTTTCGGGCGCGGCCTCGGGTTCGGGTGCGACGTCGGCCGTTGTCTCGGGCGCAGCTTCCGGGGCGGGCGTTTCCTCTGGCGCGGCTTCCGGGGCGGGCGTTGCCTCGGGGGCGGCTGCCTCTGGCGTTGTCTCTTGCCCGGCTGCCGGAGCTTCCGTCGGAGCTTCGGGCGCGGCTGGGGCCTCGGGCTCGACCGTCGCGTCAGCGGTCGCGTCGGCGTTCATCTCGGCCTCGGTCTCGACCATGTCCGAGTCGACCTCGCCGCCGTCGTTCCCGAGGGGATTTTGAATCCGGTCCTGAACCTGCGCCTCGGACGCACCTAGACCAAGAGCTTGATCCAGCGCGTTGGTGCAGTCTTCGGATTGCGCGTCGACAGCGCAGGCTTCGGCGGCGCTCTGGACTGCGTCATTCAACGAGTCAGACGTTCCGGTCTGGGCGAACGCCTGAAACGGCACCGCGAGGTTCAGACTGGCGATGAGCGCGGTCGTGGTGCGAAAAGTGCTTTTCATGTTTCCCTGTCTTCCACTGGGTATGGCTGGAGTATAGAACCGCGACCGGACGGCGACGTTCCATCACGCTTCCGCCACCCGGCGGTCAGTCGCGCATCGCCGCCAGCATCCGCGCCTTCTCTCCGACATCGTCGGGCCGGGAGATCGCCCGGGCCAGCCCTTCGAGCGAGGCGATGTCGTGCCCCGCGCGGAAGCTGTCGACATGCCGCATCATCGTGGCGATGCCCTTTGCCTTCGGGGCGAAGGCGTCGAAGCGCAGAAGCGGGTTCAGCCAGATCACCCGCCGCGCGGTCAGCGACAGGCGGGCCATGGCCCGGTCGAGCTGGTCCGGATCGCCCCGGTCCAGCCCGTCGGTGATCAGAAGCACGATCGCCCCCTGCCCCATGACCCGGCGCGACCAGTCGCGGTTGAACTGCGCGATGCTGTCGCCGATCCGGGTGCCGCCTTCCCAATCCTGCGCCTCGGCCCCAGCGGCGGCCAGTGCCGCATCCACGTCGCGGTGGCGCAGGTGGCGGGTGATGTTGGTCAGACGGGTGCCGAAGGTGAAGGCATGCACATCCGCCCAGCCTGCGCCCTTGTGGTTCGACACGGCATGAAGGAAATGCAGCACCGCGCGGGAATAGGACGACATCGACCCCGAGATGTCGCACAGCGCCACCAGCGACGGCCACCGGATCCGGTTGGTCCGGGTCTGGAACCGCGTGACCTCTCCGCCGGTGCGCATCGCGCCCTGCATCGTCCGGCGCCAATCGGGACGGCGGCCGAGTTGCGAGGCGATGGTGCGGCGCGATTGCAGCGGCTGGACCGGCAGGGACAGGCGCGCGATCATCCGTTTGGCGCGCGCCATCTCGGCCGTCGACATCTGCTCGAAATCGAGGGTCTTCAGGCGTTCCTCGTCGGACATGGTGCGGCTGGCGTCGATCTCGATCAGGTCCTCGCCGGGCTGATCCTCGTCCGGCTGAGGGAGGTCGGGTTCGGTCGCGCCATCCAGAAGCGCCTCGGCCGCGCGTTTCTCGGCCGCCTTGGCCTGCCGGTCCTCCTGCGTGCCGCGCACCATGGGCGTGAGGAACGACATCATTTGTTCCATGTAGCGCGGGTCGCGCCAGTAGAGACGGAAGATCTGGTCGAAGGTCTCGCGCTGGTCGCGCCGCGTCACGAAGCAGGCGTGAAGCGTCCAGTAGAAGTCGCGCCTGTCGGTGAAGCCTGCCGCCTCGACCGCGCGGATGGCGTCGACGGTGCGGCCCGGGCCGATGGGCAGGCCCGCCTTGCGCAGCGCGCGGGCGAACCACGTGATGTTGTGCGCGAGCTTGGGGTCGTCGGGAAGGGTGAGGTCGGCGTAGTCAGCCATGGGGGGCGGCCGGACAAGGCGGGGGCGCTGCCCCCGCACCCCCGGGGTATTTTACCAAGGATGAAGAGGCGGGCCGTATCATGCGGGGGAGAGGTCGCGCCGGACCTCGTCGAGGAGGCGCTTGGCTTCGGAGCCTTCGAGGCGCTGAATGTCGTCCTGGTACTTCAGGATCGCGCCCAGCGTGTCGGCGATGACCTGCGGGGAAAGTTCCATCATGTCGAGCGCCAGAAGGCACTTGGCCCAGTCGATGGTTTCCGCGACGCCCGGCTTCTTGAACAGATCCTCGGTGCGCAGGCGCTGGACGAAGGCGACGACCTCGCGGCTGAGGCGGTCCGAGGCTTCGGGCGCGCGGGCCTTCAGGATCGCGATCTCGCGCTCGAAGGCGGGGTAGTCGACCCAATGATACAGGCAGCGGCGTTTGAGGGCATCGTGCACCTCGCGCGTGCGGTTCGAGGTCAGGATGACGATGGGTGGCTCGGGCGCGCGGATGGTGCCGAGTTCGGGGATCGTTACAGCGAAGTCGGACAGCGCTTCGAGCAGGAACGCCTCGAACGGGGCGTCGGTGCGGTCGATCTCGTCGATCAGAAGGACCGGGGCGCCGCCGGGCTGGGGGCGCATGGCGTCCAGCAGGGGGCGCGAGATCAGGTAGTCCTCGGTGAAAAGCTCGGTCTTCAGCGCGTCACGGTCGGCCCCGCCCGTCGCTTCGGCGGCGCGGATGGCGATCATCTGTTCGGCGAAGTTCCATTCGTAGACGGCCGAGGCGGCGTCCAGCCCCTCGTAGCATTGCAGCCGGATCAGGCGACGGCCCAGCGCGGCGGCCAGGGCTTTCGCGATCTCGGTCTTGCCGGTCCCGGCCTCGCCTTCGAGGAACAGCGGTCGCCCCAGCTTCAGCGCAAGGAAGGCAACAGTCGCCAGCGGACGGCCGCAGACATAGTCCTGCGAGGCCAGCAGGTCCTGCACCGCGTCGATGGATGCCGGCAGATCGGTCATTCGAAGCCCTCCCTTGGTGCGGGGATACGTGCATCCGAGGCCGGCGGCGTCAATGCGCCGATGGTCTAGGCCCCGCCGCCCTGCTGGAACAGGCGGATCAGCGTCCGCGCGGTCTCGGGGTCCGGCGGCGTGCTGGTCGTGGCCAGAAGCAGCCGCCCGTAAAGCTTGACGGTGGCCGGGTCCTGCAGAGCGCGTCGGAAGGTGGCGCGGTGCCAGTCGAGGCTGGCGGCCTCGGCCCGGGCGACGCCGGGCAAAGCGCGCAGGCGGTCGAGCTCGGCCGCCGTGGCAGGCGCCATGCGCGCGATGCTGTCATCAGGGACGGTGTTGAAGTTACGCTCCACCCAGTAGGTCAGATCGACGGGCTTGTCGGTGTGGTTGGGCAAGCCGCGGGCGGCTTTTGCGACGAACTCCTCGGCCGAGCGGACGGAGTAGTGGTTGAGCTGGACCCGGTCGGTTGCAAGCGGCGCGCCCCACAGCATGATCCGGCCGCCTTGCGCAAAATCCCCGGGCAGGGGCGTGCCCGAACCGTCGACCCAGGCCGCCACCCGGTCCTTCAGCGGTTTCGGCCGGTGAACCCCAGGCGCGCGAAAGGCCTTGCGCCGGAAGAGCGTCTTGAAAAACCGCGCCAGCGCCGGGTAGAGCGCGTCTTCGGGAATGGCGCGGGTGAAGGCCTGCGTCGGGGGTACCGGGGGCCGCATGGCATGACCCGCATGGCCGAACAGGCGCCACGGCAAAACGATGGCGTCCGCATCGCACGCGGCGATCAGGTCCTGCACTGTGTCGAGCGGGGCGCGCAGATTCAGGTACTCGTCGCAATCGATCACGGCGACCCAGTCCGCCGCCCCCATCGCGGGATGCGACCCGGCCTGACGCAGGGCCGACCATTGCGGCGTCTTGCCTTCGGGGACTGCGCTGCGCAGATGGGTGACGATACCAGCGCCTTGCAGAAGGTCCAGAAGCGTGTCGGTCCCGTCGGCGCAGTCGTTGGTGAACAGCAGCCAGTCGGTGATCCCGGCGGCCCGGTGATGGGCCAGCCAGTGCAACAGGTTCGCCCCCTCGTCGCGCAGGCACGAGACGCCCAGCACGCGCTGGGTCAAGGGACGATCAGCTCGACGCCGGGGATTGCCGCGATCCGGTCGAGGTCCTCCTCGTATAGGGTCGTCAGAACCTCGATCCCCTCGGGCGGGATGCCGGGCAGGTCCAGCGATTCCTCGACCTCGTCGGGGGCCGCGAATTTCGACAGGAACAGCTCGATCACCTTCATGGCGTGGTCCTCCTCCATATCGGGCCGGCGGGCCACATACGCATCGAAGGCCGACCGCCCCGCGTCGGTCATTATCTCGCGTGCGACCTCGAACCGGCCGGTCATGGCGTGACCGGGATCGAGGCCCGCGGCCCGGCGCAGAACCTCGTTCCAGACGAACGGCGTGTCTTCGTTCGCCCAGACGGTGATGGGGGCGTCGGGCACCCCCTCGCGCATCCGCTGGATCACGTCCGACCAGCGCAGAGTGCGCAGATCCACGCGTCCCAGGAAGGTCTCGAAATCCTCCACAGGGCCCACCCGACGATAAAGCGCGGGAAGGAAGGTCGCGGGGTTGCGGACGGCGCACATGAACTCGACGTCGCAATCGGGGAACAGGTTGCGCAGCTCACGCGCCTTGTCGGCCGCGTTGACATAGATGCCGCCGTCCCGGCACACGCGTCCGGGCGCTGACATGAAACTGTCGTAGGACAGGACCAGTCGATCGACCAGCGTGGTGCCGATCAGCCGTTCGAAAAGCTCTTCCTGGTCGGCCAGTCCGGCCGGTTCGCCCTTAAGGCGACGGGTCGCGAACTCGCGTAGGACACCGGTGAAGAACTTCTGTCGCGGGACGGCGATCGCCTTCTCTTCCAGAAGGGGCTTGTCGCGGCGCAGCGACCACAGAAGCTTCTCGTCGTCCGTGCAGATGAAACCCACATGCAGCACGACCTCGGTGTCCGGGTCGCTATAGACACGTCGCGAAAGGTCCGGTTGGATGGCGTCGGTCACGATATGGGTCCCCTTGCCTGCCGGTTCTACGGTATCGTGGGGCCTGTCCGCAAGCGATGCACCATGCCTTGGCGGGGTCGCACATGCTCCATATTGTCGCCACCAATCTTGGTTAAGCTTTCCCTTGGACCGCAGAATACCGGAGGCGAAGGATGAATCCCATGGCTGAGGACGATGTCGACCGCCCCGAGACGGTCGAGGATCTGGACTTCGCGCTCGAGGATCTGGCGGGAAAGCGCGGTTATCACCGACAACTCGATGCGGATCATACCGCGACGTTCCTGCCACGGGGCGGCGCGCTGATCGTCTCGTTCGAAGAAACGGACGAGACGCTGGCCCGCGCCACCGGTCTGCCTGTCGCCTTCGACTTCGCAGAAGAGAAATCGTGGTCCGTGCTGCATATCGCAGCCAGGCGCCGGACGTGGTTCCGGGGCGATGCGGTGTTTTCCTTCTTTGACGAGCTGTCGGACGACGTGCTGTTCGACGAGTACGACCGGGTGATCTTCTTCGGGGCGGGCACGGGCGGATACGCCGCCGCCGCGTATTCCGTGGCGGCCCCTGGCGCGCGCGTGATCGCGGTGTCACCCTTCGCAAGCGCGGATCTGGCGCGCGCGGGATGGGATTCGCGGGTGCGCGATACGTTGGAGGTACAGGGCGCCCCCCGATACGCCTTCGCGCCCGAGATGATCGTGGCCGCCGAAGAAGCCTTCATCCTGTTTGACAAGACCTCCCTCTTCGAACACGTCCATGCCAGCCTGTTTTACGGCGACAACGTCACGCGGCTGGCCGTTCCGGGCCTGGGCTGGATCCGGGGCGTCCCGCTGGAGCGAAGCCTGGAAGGCATCGGCGCCCTGCATCCTCTGGTCCAGGGGTTTGGCCTCGGCGCACTGGACCGTGTTGGTGCATACGGCCTGCTCAGGGCACGCTATCGCCACAACCCGTATCTGCGGGCGCTGCTCGACCGGACGGTCGAACGCGGCGGCGACCGCCTGACCGCACGTTTGTGCCAGAAAGTCCTTTCCCAGGGCAAGGCACCCGCTTTCCGCCGCCGCCTGCGCGAAGCCCGCGCCCGGCTCGAGGCCGAAGGTACCCTGCCCGACTGGCTGTCCGAAGCGTAGTCCAGGCCTCCGCCAAGGCGGCATCCAAATCGCGACCAGCTTTCCCGCCTCCACTTCATCCTTGTGAAAATACCCCGGGGGAGGACGCGCAGCGTCCGGGGGCAGCGCCCCCGACCTGGATCGAGTCGGCACAACGCGGACACCTTTTCCCCAGTTTACAAAGCCTGCAACGCTCCGGGATTTCTCCGGGCAACGAGCCCGCCGGAACCGTTCAACCGACGCCGGGCGCAGGTCTGCCGATCAGGACGCGGCCTGCAACTGGCTCGCGATCCCCCGCAGCGCCTTGTCGGAGCGCCGCGCCAAGATGTGGTTGCACACCTTGAGCGCCAGATCCGGATGCCCCCGCTCGACCGCGTGATGGACCAGTTCGCGCTGGTATCGCGGCAGGTCGCGCCGCTTGCGCAGAAGCTGATAGAAGCTCGGCCGATCCAGCGTCCCTTCTATCGCGGCGATGGTGATTTCCTTCAACGCGCCCATCTGTTGCAGGGACGAACCCAGACGATGCCCAAGAAGCGGACATTGCCAATGCGCCACGTTTGCCCCCGTGAACCGCGCCGCATGGGCCGCGTCCGGCGCGACATATGGATCATAAAGGATATGTACCCGCCCAGCCGCCTGCGAGGTGATCGCGGCATCGCCGAACGGCCCGGAAAAATCGCGGTCCCACGCGGTCTTGTACCGCATCTCCCAAGGCACGATCGTTTTGTCGAGCGTCGATTGCGGCGAGGTCACGAACACCGTGGATCCCGGCGCCGCAGCCGAGAACGCGGCGGCCGCATAGCCACCCATGCTGGCGCCGTAGAACACCACCCGGCCGAACCGGTCGAAGAACCCGCCATCGCGCAGGCCCATGAACGCCTCGTCCACACGGGGATCGCGGAACCAGGTCCAGCCGTTGGCCATAACGCCCAGCATCGACCAGCCTTGCGCCTTGATGAACGAATATCCCCATGGGCGTCGTTCGTCGCGTTTCTCCATCGCGATATCGAGGTTGTCGAAGGTCACGACCAGGGTGTCCGACCGCTCCTGGAACAGCATCGAATGTTCGCCCAGATCCTCGAAGAACCCGGCGGGGCCGGCCAGGTCCTGCGCGATCTCGGACCACGCGCCGGCATTGCCCGTCACCGGCGTGGCCGACAGGATCGCCCGGCCCGGGCGGCCCTTTGCAGGCTCGACCAGGGTGTTGCAGGTGCCGAATTCCTTGAGGAACGGATAGCTTCCCGAGCCCAGCTTGATGTCCAGCACCACACGGCTTTGCGGGTGCAACCCGTTAGCCAGCACCTTGCGGAAATGCTTGATCTTGTGGGTCGACCCGAACCCGCCCAGCGTGGCGATCACGTCGTAGGGGCGAATCTTCTTGCCCGGATCGGCGGGCTTCACACGTTCGGGGTCGCCGCCGTGCCGGGCGATCCCGGCCAGATAGGCCTGAAGCGCGGCGTCGTCGACTGGCTGACGCGCCCCTTCAGCATCCATCGCGAAAACATCGACCTTCGCGCCGTAGCGCTTTTGTAGCGCCGCGGCCAGTTCCGGCGTGGTGCCGTTCACGTCGGCCACGCGGTCGACGTCGTCGCGATCCAGCGCGTCCAGGATTTGGCGAATTTCGGGGGCAGAAAGGGTCATGCGCTCACGGGTTCCTTCCGGACCAGGACGGCGGCGTGCTTGTCGGCCTTGTCCAGAACCTCGACCTGTCCGAGCTGCTTGAGGTACGGGATCCCGCCCGACCCCTTGCGGATGTCCAAGACGATGCGCCCGTCCGGCGCCACCTGGTCGCGGAAGAAACCGCCATATGTCTCGGCCGGGTAATGATACCCACACGAAATGAGCGAGATCGCCAGATCCACCTGCCCTGCCTCAGCCAGATCGCCGCCCTTGGCGGGATTGATCGTGATGATCTTGCCGGGCGGCACGCCGTTGGCTTCGAGGAAGGCGCGCACCTTCGACAGGTCCGTATAGGCCGCCCCCGTCTCGGCGAACGAGAAGTGCCGGTCGGGCGTGGATTCGATGTCGATCAGCACGAGGTCGCATTTATATCGCTGGTACAGAACCAGCGAGGCGAAGCCGTAGCCGCAGCCGATATCGGCGATGTGCGCGGGCGGGCGTTCGTCGGTGGCATCCAGGAACAGTTCCGTCTGTTCGCGCAGACGCTCGATCGCGCGGGTCAGGATCAGGTCGCGCTGCGTCTCGGCCAGCTCGCGGAGCGGGGCATCGTCCCCCTCCAGCCAGGCGCGGATCGCAGGGCCGGACCGCACGACCTCGGACCGTTGCAGCACCAGATTGGCCACATCCGCCGTGGTCAGCATCGAAAAATCGACGGTCTCTGGCAGTTCGGCCCGGCGCTTGGATTTCGACGGCGGGCGGTACTTCATCAGGTGCGCGGTCTTGTCGAGGTCGATGCCGTGCCGGTCCAGCAGCATCCGCGCGTAGGAGCCCTTGTCGGGAACGCCGCCGCGCTTGGCGGCCATGTTGCGGAAGCGCCGGCCCCAGAAATGGATCGACAGCGTCTGGTCGGTGATCAGCGCCTCGGTCTGGTCGCGGCGATTGGCGTTCAGAACCATGCCGGCGGTCTTGAAGGGCACCGGATAGATCACAGGGCCGGGCTGGGCGTGTTCGATCTCGCCCGTGTCGATCAACATGTGGGTCAGAAGATCGGGCCCCAGCACACCCCAGGGCAGTTCCGACACATGCACCCCCTGCCCCGTCGCCTTCGCCGCGCGAAGCTCGGCCTGCCGTTTTTCGGGCAGCCAGGGCGGGATGGGAAAGGGGTCGTCGGCGAATTCGGTCATCTGGCGCAACGTGACCGACCCCTTGGGCAGGCGCAGCACGCCGTTGTTCACCTGTTCGACATTGTCCGAGATCCAGCCATAGAACGGCGCGTCGGGCGCGATCTCCCACGGGCGGACGCAATAGGCATCGCTGTCGGCCCAGATCATGTCCGTCTGGTGCATCAGGCGCAGGCGGAAGATGTCGGCGTGATAGGCCGGGCTGCCGGTGCGGGCATGGCGCAGGATCGTGTCGGCGGGCATGATCTCCGAGGCCGGGGCGACATGCACCCCTTCGGGCAGGCCGCCAACGTGGTCGTAGGTGAACACCGTCATCCGGTGGCCCGCATCGACGAAGCTTTTCAGGCAGAGCTGCTCCAGCCAGCTGACTTCGGGGCCGATCCAGAGCGTAGCGATTTCCGGCAGGGACATGGCGCAGGGACCTTTCAGGTCTCGATCTTGTTCTGACCGAGGGTGAAGTAGAACTCGGGGTCTTCGCACATCAACAACACGTTTTCCGGCAACACATCGGGCCCCATTGCGAAGACCGACCGCCCGAAATGCTTCAGTTTGCGGCTGAGCGCACGCATCCGCTCTCCCGTGATCTCCTCATGGAAGCGGGCATAGTTTTCCGTCACGCGCAGGGCGTCGATCTTGGCACGGTGTGCGGCGACGCAGGCGTGATGCTGGGCGGCCAGGCGCTGATCGGCCATCAAGGCGTCAACCTCGACCTGAAGGGCCGGAACCATGCGCCGGATCGAGTCGTCCCGTTCCGCATTGTGGTTCATGCGGAACCAGTAGTTCATCCCCTGATCCCGATCGACGTGGTTCACCCGGCCGCGGTCGCGCTTGACCAGGAAACTCTCGGCCGAGCGGCAGGCATAGTGGTTCAGCGACACCAGATCGTAACCGTATGTCCGCGAGGTCGACCGCCAGGCGGTGCGATACTGATCGCGCGGCATCTGCTTGCCCGACCCGTTCACCCAGTTGATGTCGCCCACGAATTGCGGATGCATCCCGTTCGGGCGGTGAACGCCCAGCTTCTTGAAGAAGCCCGCGTTCATGAACAGCGTCTTGAAGCCCCAGGCGTGGTGCGGGTTGCGGATGAATTCCGGGGCGCACAGGTCGAACTGATCGATGATGAACCGGTCCTCGTACCGGTCGACGTCCGAATTGCCCATCAGCCGCCACGTCATCGAAATCAGGTTGGCGTCGGGCACCGCGTCGAAGAGATCCTCCAGCCGCCCCTCGCCCACATGGACGTTGATGAACTCGTCACAGTCCATCGTGATCAGCCAGTCGGCGTCTTTCACGGTGTCCAGCTCGGCCGCCGCGAAGAAGGCCGCGTATTGCGGCTTCATCTCCAGCTCGGCATAGCGGCCGGTGCGGAACGGGTTGTCGTAATGCTCGACGATGCCCTTCTCGGCCAGGATGTCGAGCATTTCCGTGGTGCCGTCGGTGCAGTCGTTGGTGAAGACGATGAACTTATCGACGCCCATCATCCGGTGATAGGCGATCCATTCCAGGATGAACGGCCCCTCGTTCTTCATGCAGGTGACGACCACGGTGCGCCGGCCTGTCCGCAGGTCGGGGCCGTCCTCGGGCACGGGCGGGCGCTTGGGATCGGCACCGAAGGCCCTTGCGACCAGATCGACCAGGGGGCGGTCCTCGATCAGGGTTGACTTGGGCACGATCCGATTGATCCGGTCCGTGGGGTGGCGCACGCCGACGCAGCGGTAATAGACCGCGCCGGGCTGCTCCCCCTCCGGGCCGCCGGTGATGCGCACGAGGCGCCACATCGAATCCTCGGGCATCCGTTCGGGCGCCACGCACCAGCGCGGGTTCGAAAAATCGGCGTCGAAGCGCACGCAGGCATGATCCCCGAAGCCGATGGTGTCCGCATCGTCCACGGACCATGGAAACGCCCGCCGTCCGACCAGCTGCACCCACCCGGTGGGCGAGGCCTGGGCCAGGTCGAACACCGGCGGATCGCTGGGCGCCAGCAGGTCCGACAGATCCAGATTCATCACCCCCAGCGCCTTCGCCAACCAGGTCAGGCGGATGAAATCGAAGATCCCCCGCTGCCCCAGGGGCGAGGTCCAGGGATCGGGTTCGGGCTGCACCATGTTGTCGCGACCCGGCGCGTCGGGGGAATAGTAGGGATCGCTTGCATTGCCCTGATCGGCCCGGCCGATGGGGACATCGAAGCGGACGATCATGACCCGCTCCAACCCCTCCGGCGGGTTTTCCGCCAGATGCGCCTCTAAGGCGCGGTCGCGCACGGGGCCACGGTCGACGATCAGCGCGGCCTGAAGCCCATGTTCCTCGACATGATAGGTCAACCAGTCCGAGACGATGTCGGGCCGTTCGCCGCACCGGATCACCAGCGCGGTGTTCAGCCCGGCAAATGCGTCAAGGCGGGCGTCCAGCGGCCGGGTGTATTGCGCCTCGCCCGCGACCGGCAGGCGCACGCGACCTTCGGTCCATTCGACCTGCCCGGTGATGTAGCAGCCGCCCCCGACGAGGGTCTTGAACCGATCGACCTCGAACCCATCGACATTCGTGACGGCATTCTCGGGGAAATCGGTCTCGAAAAAACAGGCAACACGGCCGTCGGGTTGCTTGACGGCGGCCAGAAGCCTGCCGCGGCGCACGTCCTGCGTGACAATCTGCGTGAAGGAAAGATCCAAGGCGTCATCCGCGTCTGGGGCGTTCGGTTCGCATATGGATACCCCTAAAATGTGACCCTTTCACGGCCAATCTTGCATTCCGACCCCGTTTCGTGCCCCAGAGGGGATCGATGCACCCCCGCCCGAGGTTCCGATGAACACTCTGACCCTGCGCCGCCCCGACGACTGGCACCTGCACCTGCGCGACGGTGCGATGATGCGCGCCGTCCTGCCCGAGACGACCCGCCATTTTGCCCGTGCCATCGTCATGCCGAACCTCGTACCACCCGTGGTCACCGGGGCCGATGCCGCCGACTATCGCGACCGGATCCTGGCGGCCAAGCCCTCGGGGTCGAAGTTCCGCCCGCTGATGACCCTGTACCTAACCGAGGAGACGCAGGTCCGCGACCTGCGCGCCGCGGCCGAGATCGGGCTGATCGCAGCGGTCAAGCTGTATCCCGCTGGCGCCACGACGAACTCGGGGTCTGGCGTCAAGGATTTCGCAAAGGTCCGCCGCGTGCTGGAAAACATGGCGCAGATCGGCCTGCCCCTGCTGGTCCATGGCGAGGTCGTGGACCCGGATGTCGACATCTTCGACCGCGAGGCGGTGTTCATCGACCGCATCCTCGACCCGATCCGCCGTGACATCCCCGGCCTGCGCGTGGTGATGGAGCATGTGACGACCTCGGACGCCATCGCCTATGTGACCGAAGGCGGCCCCGACCTGGCCGCGACGATCACCGCGCATCACCTCGTCATCAACCGCAACCACATCCTGTCTGGCGGCATCCGGCCCCATTACTACTGTTTGCCCGTCGCCAAGCGCGAAAGCCACCGCCGCGCGCTGGTCGATGCGGCCACGGGGGGCGATGCGTCGTTCTTCCTGGGCACCGACAGCGCGCCCCACACGGACGCGGCCAAGCTACAACCCTGCGGCTGCGCGGGCTGCTTCACCGCGCCAAACGCGATGTCGATCTTGGCCGAGGTCTTCGACATGATGGGCGCGCTGGACCGGCTTGAAGGCTTCGCCTCGCTGAACGGCCCGGCCTTCTACCGCCTGCCGCCGAATGACGGGACGATCACGCTGGAAAAGGGCGACCCCGTGGCCTATCCCGACCATGTCGACACCGCAGACGGCCCCGTCACCGTGTTCGACCCCGGTATGCCGCTGCACTGGCGCGTCGCCGGGGACTGACCGCCCCCTTTCCGTGCGGGGGCAGCCGCCATATGGTGGGGCCATAATCGACCGGATCTAGATATTGGGGGCAGAGAGTGATGCCACGCGACGAGATCACGCGCGCCTTTCTGGGGGTCGAGACCTCGCTGACCGGGCGCCGCTGGGTCGGACCCACGGCCGAGGACGACCGCCTGGCGGAAGCCATGTGCCAAGAGACGGGCCTGTCGGACCCGGTCGCACGCGTGCTGTGCCGCGCCGGCGTGACGTCGCCGCAGGCGGCAGGCTACCTCGCCCCCGCGATCCGCGACCTGTTGCCCGACCCGATGTCCCTGCGCGACATGGGCACCGCGGCCGACCGGCTGGCCCACGCGATAGCGCGACGTCAGAGGGTCGCGATCTTCGGCGATTACGACGTGGACGGCGCGGCCTCTTCCGCGCTGTTGCAGGTCTGGCTGCGGGATCTGGGGATCGCCGCGACCGTCTATATCCCCGACCGCATCGACGAGGGCTATGGCCCCAATGACGAGGCGATGGCGGCCCTTGCGCGCGACCACGACCTGATCGTCTGCGTCGATTGCGGCACCCTCTCCCACGGGCCCATCGCGGCGGCCAAGGGCGCCGACGTGATCGTTCTGGACCACCACCTGGGGGCCGAGACGCTGCCCGACGCGGTGGCCGTGGTGAACCCCAACCGCCAGGATGAGAGCGGCGATCTGGGCCATCTTTGCGCCGCGTCCGTGGTGTTCCTGCTGCTGGTCGAGGTGAACCGCCGCCTGCGCGAGACGGGCATCAAGGGCCCGGACCTGATGGGGATGCTGGACCTGGTGGCGCTGGCGACCGTGGCCGACGTGGCCCCCCTGATCGGCGTGAACCGCGCACTGGTGCGCCGGGGCCTCGACATCATGCGCAGGCGCGACCGTCCCGGCCTTGTCGCGCTGTCGGATGCCGCGCGTCTGGATGTGGCGCCCGCGGCCTATCATCTCGGCTATGTCCTTGGCCCCCGGATCAACGCGGGCGGCCGGGTGGGTCGCGCCGATCTGGGCGCGCGGCTTCTGGCGGCGACCGACCCGCACGAGGCCGCGTCGCTGGCCGAACGGCTGGAAGAGTTGAACGCCGAACGCCGCGAGGTCGAAGCCGGCGTGCGCGACGCCGCGCTGGCCCAGGCCGAACAGCGCGGGCTCGACGGTCCATTGGTCTGGGCCGCGGGCGAAGGCTGGCACCCCGGCGTCGTCGGTATCGTCGCCGCCCGCCTGAAGGAGGCCACGGGACGCCCCGCCGTCGTCATCGGCACCGAGGGCGGAATCGGCAAGGGATCGGCCCGCTCGATCCCCGGCGTCGATCTGGGCGCCGCAATCCAGCGCGTCGCGCGCGAGGGGCTGCTGGTGAAGGGTGGCGGGCACAAGATGGCCGCGGGCCTGACGGTCGAGGCCGACCGGATCGAGGCGGCCATGGAGCGCCTCGCCGAACTTCTGGCCCGGCAGGGTGCCGGCGCGGGAGAGGCACGGGGCCTGACCCTCACCGGTCTTCTGATGCCTGGCGCCGCCACTCCCGACCTCATCGAGGAGATCGAGCGTGCGGGCCCCTTCGGCGCCGGTGCCCCCGCCCCGCGCTTCGCCTTCGCCGACTGCCGCATCGCCAGCGTGCGCAAGGTGGGCGAAAGCCACCTGAAGGTCGCCTTCACCGACGGCATGGGCCCGCGCATCGACGCCATCGCCTTCGGCGCGTTCGACGGGCCGATGGGCCGGGCACTGGAAAACCACGGCGGCGCGCGCTTCCACCTCGCCGGGCGGCTCGAGATCAACCATTGGCAGGGCCACTCGCGCCCGCAGCTCAGGCTCGAGGACGCGGCCCCCGCGTGACCCGGCGCACGCCGCGTTCAGCCGATCTTCACCACCCCCGCGGCATATCCCCCCGGCGCGCACTTGGAAGAACAGCGAGACTTGGGGGGCCGTCCGGCCTGGCAATCGGACGTGACCCGATCACTGGTCTCACCGGTGAGATCGACGGCCGGGGGTAGCGCCCCGCCCATATCCCTCGCGCCCCACGGTGGCGCCACCGACTTCCCCCGAAACAGGACCCTTCGAGCCCCCGGCGCGGCCCCTTCGCGACCGGGCAAAAGACGTCGCGAAAAATCTTCCGCAGCCATGTGATTTTGTCGCGAAATTCCTCTTGCGGCCCCTGCCGAGTTTCCTTAGACACCGCCCCACGCCAAGGCTGGCCCGTTCGTCTATCGGTTAGGACGCCAGGTTTTCAACCTGGAAAGAGGGGTTCGATTCCCCTACGGGCTGCCACTTTGGCAGGTTTCCACGCATTGAAATCTGGTTTCAGACCGCATCCGCGGGCTGTTGACGCGGTCCGTATTCTGGCGCGCTGCCGCACCGTATCGCGCCGCGACCGGGGATGCGGATTCCGTGAAGCGTTCCTGAGGGCAAATGCGGCGGCGTCAGACCGGGCGGGGTCTCAGCCGCGGGCCAGTGCGTCGTTCAGTATCTCCGCCGCGCGGGCGACGGCGGCGTCGATGTCCAGGTCGGTCGTGTCGATCTGGACCGCGTCGTCGGCCGGGCGCAGGGGCGCATCGCTGCGGCCCATGTCGCGCGCGTCGCGGCGGTGGACGTCGGCCAGCACGTCCTCGAAACTGGTGCCGTCCTGCAATTCGGCGTGGCGGCGGCGGGCGCGCGTCTCGGGGGCTGCGGTGACGAACAGCTTCACCTCGGCCTCGGGGCAGATCACCGTGCCGATATCGCGCCCATCCAGGACCGCACCCTCGCCCAGCCGGGCGAACCGGCGCTGGAAGGCGACCAGTGCATCGCGCACTTCGGCGATTGCAGCCACTTGGCTGGCGGCCTCGGCCACCTCGGCGCTGCGCAGCCCGGGCGCGTCCAGATCCTCGGGCACAAGTGCGCGTGCGGCTTCAACCGGCTGAGCGCCGTCCAGCATCTTTCGCCCCGTGGCGCGGTAGAGCAATCCGGTATCCAGGTACGAGAACCCGAACCGCTGCGCCAGCGCGCGCGAGATCGTGCCTTTGCCGGCCGCGGCGGGGCCGTCGATGGCAACCGTGAAGGGCATCAGGCTTTCTGCGTCGTCATGTCGGAATCGGCGCCCGCGGCCTGCTTGGTGCTGTCCGCGATCTCGTAATAGTCACCCTTGCTGGCGCAGAAGATATGCCCCTGCGTCGTCAGCCCCGTCGGCCCGTCCAGCGTACCGGCGAAGATCGACAGGCGCGCGCCGCCGCCGTCCCAGAACAGGTTCGAGCCGCAGATCGGACAAAAGCCCCGTCGCGCGGCGTCCGAAGACTGGTACCAGCGCACCTCCCCCTCGACCTCGATATCCTCGCGCAGGGCCGAGGTCGCGGCGGAGAAGTGGCCCGACGTCCTGCGGCATTGGGTGCAGTGGCACGCCACCACCGGCCGCAACCGTCCGGTCACACGATAGGAAACCTCGGAACACAGGCAGCCCCCCGTGGTCGACAGATCGGCCGGGTCGGCCTCCAGAAAGTCGGTCATATCATGTCCCTGTCAGCTGTCGCGCCCGCCGAAGTCCGCGCCGAGGCGCTCCATCAGCGGCTGGAAGATTGGGAAGGATGTAGCGATCGGCCCCGCGTCGTCGACCGTGATCGGCTGCTGGGACGCCATCCCGAGGCACAGGAACGACATGGCGATCCGGTGATCCAGCCGCGCCGCAACCGTGGCACCGCCGGGCACGCCGTTCGGACCCCGACCCGTGACCTTCCACCAGTCGGCCCCCTCATCGACATCGATACCCGCGGCACACAGGCCCTGCGCCATCGCATCGATCCGGTCGCTTTCCTTCACGCGAAGCTCGGCCACCCCGGGCATGTCGGTCACGCCCTCGGCGCAGGCGGCCACCACCGCAAGGATCGGATATTCGTCGATCATCGAGGCGGCCCGGCCCGGCGGCACCGGAACGCCCTTCATATCGGGCGAGAAGCGTGCACGCAGGTCTGCCACCGGCTCGCCCCCTTCTTCGCGCGGGTTCTCGTAGGTCAGGTCGGCGCCCATCTCGCGCAGTGTCTCGAACAGGCCGGCGCGGGTGGGGTTGAGGCCGATATTCGGCACCAGAACGTCCGAGCCTTCGACGATCAGCGCCGCGCAGACCGGGAAGGCGGCCGACGACGGGTCGCGCGGAACCGTGATGTCCTGCGGGCGAAGCTCGGGCTGGCCGGTCAGGGTGATGACGCGCCCTTCGGGGGTGTCCTCGGTCGCGATGCGGGCTCCGAAGCCTGCGAGCATCCGCTCGGAATGGTCGCGGGTGGCCTCACGCTCGATCACGACGGTTTCGGCCGGGGCGTTGAGACCGGCCAGCAGCACGGCCGACTTGACCTGGGCCGAGGGGACGGGCGTGGCATAGCGGACCGGGACCGGATCGGACGCGCCGACCAGCGTCAGCGGCAGCCGCCCCTTCGAACGGCCGACCGCCTGCGCCCCGAACAGCGCCAGCGGGTCTGTGACACGCCCCATGGGCCGCGAACACAGCGACGTATCGCCGGTGAAGGTGGTAGCGAAGGGATGGGTGGCCACGGCCCCCATGATCAGCCGCACGCCGGTGCCGGAATTGCCGCAATCGATGACGCTGTCGGGCTCGCGGAAGCCGCCGACCCCCACGCCGTGGACGGACCACGACCCAGCCCCGTGGCCGACGACCTCGGCCCCCAGGGCCCGCATCGCGCGGCCGGTGTCCAGAACGTCCTGACCCTCCAGCAGGCCGGTGATCCGCGACTCTCCGACGGCCATGGCGCCCAGGATCAGCGCCCTGTGCGAAATCGACTTGTCGCCCGGCACGTCGGCCGTGCCGCGAAGCGGTCCGCCCTTGCGGGCGGTGATGGGTTGGGGCGCGCCGTGCGCGGACATGGGATCACCTTACCGTTCCTGTCTGAACGGTTGGGTCGCATGGGACCGCGCAGGGCGCAAGTTCAGAACGCGGCCAGAAGCGGCAGCGCAACGAAGACGAACAGAAGAAGCGGGGCGAAGGAGTAGCGTTTCATGGCGGGCAACCGGGCAACTTGGGACTGACCGAATCATAGCCGGAAACGATGAACGGAATACTGGCGATATGAGGGTCACACGACGATGTGCGGAATGTTGCCCAAACGCCCGACACCGTGACGCTTTTCCGCCTGCGGAGCGGGCGGATCAGGTCCGGCGGAAGGTCAGGTAATGCGGGGTGCGCCCCTCGCGCAACGCTTTCTGTTCATATCGCGTCGACAGCCAGTCACCCCATGGCCGGCGCCAGTCCTCGGGACCCTCGGCCAGCCAGTCGAACCCGGCTTTCGGCACCTCTTCCAGCGTCTGGCGCACATAGTCGGGAATGTCGGTCGCCACCCGCAGGATCGCGCCCGGTTTCATGACCCGGGCCAGCGGCTGCAGATGCTCGGGCGTGACGAAACGGCGGCGATGGTGGCGCGCCTTGGGCCACGGATCGGGATACAGAAGAAACGCCCGCGCGATCGAAGCCGGGGGCAGCACGTCGAACAGGTCGCGCGCATCGCCCGGGTGAATCGCCAGGTTGTCGATGGCGCGATCGCGGATCTTGCTCAGCAGCATGGCGACGCCGTTGATGTAAGGTTCCGCACCGATCAGGCCGATATCCGGGTTCGACGCGGCCTGGTGGACCAGATGCTCTCCCCCGCCGAAGCCGATCTCCAGCCAGACGTCGCGGTCCCCGAACAGCGTGTCCAGGTCCAGCGGCCGACGCTCGGGGTTGGTTTCCCAGTCGACGGCGCCGGGGGACAAGGCGTCAAGCTTCTCGGCCAGGTCACGCTCTTGCGCGGGTCGAAGCGAGTGGCCCTTGCGGCGGCCATAGAAGTTGCGCCAGGGCGCCTGGGGATGCTTTTCCGTCATGCGCGGCGAGGTAGGACAGCCGGCGGCGGGGCGCAACGGTCGATCGACCCTCAGCCCCGGCCGCGATAGGGCGGCACGCCCTGATCGGGGATCCACACCCCCTCGGGCGCCGGACCGGTCTGCCAGAACACGTCGATGGGGATGCCGCCGCGCGGATACCAATAGCCACCGATCCGCAGCCATTTCGGGTCCAGCAGATCGCGGATGCGGGCCGCCACCGTCATCGTGCAATCCTCGTGGAACGAGCCGTGATTGCGAAAGCTGGTCAGGAACAGCTTCAGCGACTTCGATTCAACCAGCCAGTCGCCCGGCACGTAGTCGATGACCAAGTGCGCGAAATCGGGCTGGCCGGTCATCGGACACAGCGACGTGAACTCGGGGCAGGTGAAGCGCACGACATAGTCCGCATCGCGGTGGGGGGACGGCACACGTTCCAGCACCGCCTCTTCGGGAGAGGCGGGTGTTTCCGTGCTGTGGCCAAGCTGGGTCAGGGACGAGGTATCGGTGGTCATGGCAGGGCTCCGGCGCGGGTTTCGGTCGCCCGCGCCCTGCCCCGCCGCGCAGGGCGGCGCAAGGGTCAGGGCAATCCCAAAAGCGCGAGCATCAGCGGAATCGTCGCCACCGACAGCAGGGTCTGCAGCGTCACGATCCCGGCCATGTAGGGCGCGTCACCGCCCATTTGCCGTGTCAGGACATAGGATGTCGCCGCCGTGGGAATGGCCGCGAACACCACGAGGACGAGCGCCTCGACCCCCTGAAGACCGAACGCCCGGCCGACCAGCAGCGCCAGGACCGGCATCGCCAGCAGCCGTGCGGCTGAAACGGCGACCAGGGGGATGACCTCGCGCCCCAGCGCCCCGGGCCGCAGCGCGGCACCGACGCAAAGCAGACCCAGCGGCAGGCTGGCCTGCGCCACCAGGTCCAGAAAGCGGCCGATGCCGAAGGGCAGTCCTAGCCCCGACAGCGCGAGGCCAAGCCCCAGAAGGCAAGCCAGGATCAGCGGGTTACGCAGGATCGGCCCCAGGATCGCGGTCACACCCGGCGCGCGGCGGCCATCGGTCAGGGCAAGGATAGACAGCACGTTGACCAGCGGGACTGCCACGGCCAGCAGAACCGCCCCTCGCCCCAACCCATCGCTGCCCGCCAGGCTACCGGTGATCGCAAGCCCCAGGTAAGTGTTGAACCGCACGACTCCCTGAACCGCCGGGCCGAAACGTGCTGGGGACATCGGGCGCACGCGGCGCAGGACCATCATCAACATTGCGGCCAGGCAGATCGCCACGGCCGCGGCACCGCCAAGGCGCAGGACGGCAGGATCGCGCACCGGGGCCTCGGCCAGGTTCGCGACCAGAAGCGCCGGGAACAGCAGGAAATAGTTCGCCCGCTCTGCCGCGGGCCAGAAATCGGTCGATGGGAACCCCGCCCGCGCCAGCACGAAACCCAAGCATATCAGGGCAAACAGGGGCCAGATCGTCGAAAACAGCATATGGTCGGGCCTTCCAGCGTGCGTGGGTCCTTGTGACGGAGTTTTCGAAGCGCGGGAAGGGAAGACGGCCCTGCGAAGCGCACACGGACGGAAAGGCGGCCGGGGTGTGGATGCCGCGGCCCCACCGGGCGCCGTCCAATTGATCGACCCGTTCGTTTCATCCGGTCCCGCGCCCCAAAGCGGAAGACAGGAAGGCCGTCGCGCCGCGAAACTCTTGGTACTACATGATGCCGGGGCGTGGTCGCTGATGCTGCACGAGGGGGCAATACTGATTGGCTCCGTCGCCTGAATCCGCTGGGAAAGTCCCCCGACACCGTCCCCTGCGACAGCCCAACCTTAGGCACTGATGCTGCCTGACCGGGGCTCCGGGGTCCGCCTCCCGTTTAGTGCGACGCGGGGCTGCCGGGCGAAGGGCGGGGACTTGGCCGCCGAAGACGTAGCCTCGGTTCGGTGGCGGCGCCAGTCGGCCCCTTTGGACTGACAGAAGCCGTCAATCGGGCCGGGGCTTGCCGCCTTGGACAGGCCCCGGCCGGCGGTCAGGCTCGATCAACCGGCGTAGCGCTTCCAGTCCCCCTCCGGGATGTCGTCGGCGGAGAGATCCAGGTTGAACGCGTCGACCATGTCGGTGCGCTCCGGGGGCGTCTTTGCCGGGCGGGGCATGGCTGAGACTTTTGCCACAGGCGCCACCTTGCGCGGTGCGCTCCCCGACGCGGCTGCCTCATCGACATGGAAGTACGAGATAACGCCCGTCAGTTGCTGGGACTGCGAGGCCAGTTTCTGGCTGGTCTCCGCCGTTTCGCCTGCCGCGGTCGCGTTTTGCTGGATCACCTTGTTGAGGTCGCGGATCGCCTGGTTGATCTGTTCGGCTCCCACATTCTGCTCGCGCGTGGAGGCCGAGATTTCCGAAACCAGATCCGCCGTGCGCTGGATATTTGGCACCAGCGCTTCCAGCATCTGGCCCGCCTGGCCCGAGAGTTCGACCGTATCGGACGACAGCTCGCCGATTTCCGATGCGGCTTGGCGGCTGCGTTCTGCCAGTTTGCGCACCTCGGACGCGACGACGGCGAAGCCCTTCCCGTGGGAGCCGGCGCGCGCCGCCTCGACGGCCGCGTTCAGCGCCAGAAGGTCGGTTTGGCGCGCAATCTCCTGGATGATATTGATCCGCTCGGCGATCGTCTTCATCGCGGTGACCGCGTTACCCACCGTCTCTCCTGATTTGCGGGCATCGTCGGCGGACTGGCTGGCGATAGATTCGGTCTGGGCGGCGTTGTCGGCATTCTGGCGGATGTTCGCGGTCATTTCCTCCATCGAGGCAGAGGCCTGTTCGACCGCCGCGGCCTGCTGATCGGACCCTTGGGAGAGCTGGTCAGCCGTCCGGCTCAGACCCTCGGCGCCCTCGGACACCGAGGCGGTGCTGACCGTCGCGTTGGCAATCACGTCCCGCAGCTTGAGGACCATGTCGCGCAGGGCGATGCCCATCTGGTCTTCGTTCGATCGCGGCGTGACGTCGACTGTCAAATCGCCCTTGGAAATCGTCGTCGCGGCTTCGCTGGCCTGCTTGAGGTTGGCGATCAGGCGACGGGCCGAGGTCGCGAGCAGGGCGATCTCGTCCCGGCGCCCCGTGTCGGGAAGATCCACTGCGAGGTTACCATCCGCCAAGCGCTCCATGGCCCCGGTCAGCGTCTTCAGCGGGCGCGAAATGCTGCGGGCGATGACCCAGGCGCCGACGAACAGAAGCGAGAGGAGGACGGACAGCTTGATCATCACGCTCATACCCTCCTGCCACAGGGCGGTCGCGATCGCAGCCTCGAGGTCCTCAAGGTAGACACCCGTCCCGATCACCCAGTCCCATTCAGGAACGAGGCTGGAGTAGCTGATCTTCCCGATCGGTTCTTCGGCACCGGCCCGCGGCCAGAGATAGGGGGTGTAGCCGCCGCCTTCGCCGGCCCGGGCGATCAACTGCTGGAATAGCGGAACACCGTTCGGATCGCGCGTTTCCCAGAAGTTGTCGCCGATCAGTTCCGTCTTCGGGTGCATGATCATCTGCGCCGCGCTGTCGGTGATGAAGAAATAGTCGTCGTTCCCGTACCTGATCGCGCCCAACGCGTCCGCCGCCCGGGCCTTCGCCTCATTGACGGTCAACTCGCCCGTCTCGGCGGCCTCTACGAAGGATTCGACGATCGAGACGGCCAATCCAGTTTGATCGCGCAAGACCTCCTCGCGGTCATGCAGCAGAACCTGCCGCAAGTTTGCGATCTGGAATGCGGAACTTGCGACGAACAGCAAGGCCGCGAAGGCGACGAGGGCCGCGATTTTTCGGGATACCGTCAATTGCATATGGGAAACCTTTTCCGAACGTGGATATGAACTGTTGGCCCCCAGCCTGCGTGCAATCTCGGAATAAAGAGTGAACGATCCTGACCGGATCAGACAAATTTTTCGCGTGCCGCCCCGAGAGAGGGCGGTTCGGGCGCGTCGTCGGGGGTATGCGCGTCGGAGACGCCGCGTCCTAGGCCGGTGACGACCGGCAGAACCCCGCCCCACAGTCCCGAGGCGTGATCGTCCGGGTCGTCCCTTGGCGGGCCGGTGCGCACCTTCGCGCTGGCGTGTTCGATGTCTATGGCAACGACCCCAGTTGCCTTGCGCTCCTGCGGGGTCATGGGGCGAATCTCGGCGCTGCGGCCCGGCAGCAGATGGTCGGTTATGGCGATGAGGGCTTCGTCGATCTCCTGTCCTTCCACCACGCGCGCAGTGCCGTGGACGATGGCCGAGCGGTAGTTGACAGAGTGGTGAAAGCCCGACCGCGCCACGACGATGCCGTGAAGCTGCGTGACCGTCAGGCACACGGCCACCCCGTCGAGCTTCGCGATCCGGGTCTTGGACGCGCCGTGCAGATACAACGCATCACCGATCCGGGCATGGGCCATCGGCATGACCATGGGGCGACCGGCATCCAGAAAACCGACATGCGCCACGAGGCCGGTATCGAGGATGTCGTCGATCGTCGCGCGATCGGTGTGGGCGTTCTTGGGCTGTCTGGCACGGGCATAGGCGGGAAGCATCGGGGGTCCTTCACGATTGACTGACCGCAGGATTATGGGGACATGTGGTGCGTTCACAGCTCCAGTTATCGGCAATATGACCAAACCACTTTCCCTGCCCCTGTTCTGCGCGCCCTCCCCCGACCGGGACGATGCGCTGGCCGTGCAGATCTATCGCGATCTTCTGGCGGCGATCCGCGCAGGGCGACTCGACCGGGGCGCCCGCCTGCCGTCGAGCCGGGCGGCCGCCGCCGAGCTCGGTGTTGCGCGCAGCACGGTGAACACGGCCTACGATCTGCTTCGGGCCGAAGGCGCGGTCGAGATCCGGCGCGGTGCCGCCCCCGTTGTGGCGGCAGGACCCACAGCCCGGGCCGAGTGTCCGTCGGGGATAGCGCTGCGCCTGTCCAGTCGGGGTACCGCGCTGGCCGTGAACCCGCGGATCGGAGCGGCGGGGGGCGCCCATAGCCTCATGTCTCCGGGAGAGCCGAGCGAGGATCTGTTCCCGGCCGACGAATGGGGCCGCACCCTGCGGCGGGTCGCGCGGCGGCGGCATGGGTCCTGGTCCGCCTATGCCGATCCGCATGGCCTGTCCGAACTGCGCCGGATCCTGGCCGAACGGCTGGCCGCGGACCGGGGCCTGTCGGTCGATCCCGGGTGGATCGTGATCACGACCGGCACGCAAGGCTCGCTGTCGCTGGCCGCGCAGCTGCTGACAGAGCCGGGCGATGTCGCCGCGATGGAGGATCCGGGGTATCTGGGCGCGCGCGCGGCGTTCCTGGCGGCGGGACTGCGGCTGGCCCCGCTGCCGGTGGATGGCGATGGCGCGCGGTCCGATGCGATGCCCGAGGCGGCGCGGGCCATCTATCTTACGCCGTCGAACCAGTATCCGATGGGCGTGCGGCTGTCGCGCACACGGCGCATGGCGATCCTTGCCCATGCGCAACGAACGGGCGCCGCGATCCTGGAGGACGACTACGACAGCGAATTTCTCTGGCGCGGCAGAGAGATTGCGGCCCTGGCGGCCGAGGCGCCGGAGGGACCGGTGGTGTTCATGGGATCGGCCTCGAAGGTGCTGATCCCGGCGCTGCGGCTGGGTTGGATGGTCGTGCCGGGCGCGCTGGTCGATCCCGTCAGGGCGGCACAACGGACCTTGGGGACGGTTGCGAACCTGCACGCCCAGGCCGCCCTGGCCGAGACCATGCGCACCGGCCGCTACCGCGCGCAGCTGGGGCGCATCGCGCGGGTCTACGAGGCGCGGGGCCGGGCATTGGCCGAGGCCCTGTCCGAGCTGCCGGGCGTATCGGTGCGCCCTCCGGATGGCGGCGTCCAGGTCGCCGTGCAACTTGAACGGCCCGAGGACGAGGATGCTGCCCTTTCGGCCCTGGCAGCGCGGGGCTTCGGTCCGGGGCGGCTGTCGGCCTATGCGTTGGAGGGCGGCCCGCCGGGGCTGATTGTGGGGTTCGCGGACGCCACGTCCGAGAGGACGGAGCAGTTCGTCAATATCCTGCGGGATGTATTGCGCGGCAGCGCGCGCCAGATGCCCCCGGCCTGACCCGTCGGGAATTGGTGTCAGACCCGCGCACCGGGCCGCACCATTGCCTTGGCGGGTCCTCTACGTCCGGCAGCAGATAACGCACTGGGGTTGGGGAATGCGGGCGCCGGACATCGCGGAGATCGCGAAGGGTTCGATACGCCGTTCGTGGTGATCGATCCCGAGGGAACAATCCCCGTCCACCTGTTCGGGTTTCAATGGCGGCCCTCCACCGGTACCAAGCTATCGCGGAAATCGTGCTGTTCGCGTTTGCCACGTTCATGAACGTCGGCGACCCGAAACCGGTCGGCGAGATCCAGCAGGACGGGGCGCGATCACCTCTCGGGCGGGGTCTTTGCGCTGGCGCTACCGTCCAACGCCTCGCCTGCGGCGGGGCTGGCGATCATGATCCTGACTGACGACAGCACGCCCGGGGCGGACCAGCCATAACAGGCGCCCTTCTGCTTTTCCCTGATGGCGTGCATGATCCGATGCCCGATCGGCTCTACCGGGGCTTCGCTGATCTTGCGCGTCATGTTGATCATGCGGCCGGCGATCGCGGCCAAGCCGCTGCAACGTTCTGCCCCGACGGGCCTCGTCGACGTGAGAGGGATACGTCATTGAAACCGCAGGGTGACGGCAGGCCGCCTGGAAACGAAAAGACCCCCGTCGCTTTCGCGCCGGGGGTCTTCGGGTCGGGTCGGAACGCGGGTTCAGACCGCGCGACGCAGGGCGTCGGCGAGGTCGGTCTTTTCCCACGAGAAGCCGCCGTCATCCTCGGCGGCGCGCCCGAAGTGGCCGTAGGCGGCGGTCCGCTCGTAGATGGGGCGGTTGAGGCCCAGATGCGTGCGGATGCCGCGGGGCGTCAGGTCCATGACCTGGGCGATCGCGTTCTCGATCTTCTCTTCGTGGACCTCGCCGGTGCCGTAGGTGTCGGCATAGATCGACAGGGGCTTGGAGATGCCGATGGCATAGCTCAGCTGGATCGTGCAGCGCTTGGCCATGCCGGCGGCGACGACGTTCTTGGCGAGGTAGCGCGCGGCATACGCGGCCGAGCGGTCCACCTTGGTGGGATCCTTGCCCGAGAACGCACCGCCGCCATGGGGGGCCGCGCCGCCATAGGTGTCGACGATGATCTTGCGGCCGGTCAGGCCCGCATCACCATCCGGACCGCCGATCACGAAGACGCCGGTGGGGTTCACCCACCATTCGGTGGCGTCGGTGATCCAGCCATCGGGCAGGACTTCGCGGATATAGGGCTCGACGATGGCGCGGATGTCGTCGGAGGTCTGCGTGTCGTGCTTGTGCTGGGTCGACAGCACAATCGACATGACCTCGACCGGCTTGCCGTTCTCGTAGCGCAGCGAGATCTGGGACTTCGCGTCGGGGCCCAATGTCGGCTCGGCGCCGGATTTGCGGGCCTCGGCCAGGCGCTTGAGGACCTGGTGGGAGTAATGGATCGGCGCGGGCATCAGCTCGGGCGTATCCTCGACCGCGTAGCCGAACATGATGCCCTGGTCGCCGGCGCCTTCGTCCTTGTCGCCCTCGGCATCGACGCCTTGCGCGATATGGGCCGATTGCGCGTGCAGCAGGTTCGTGACCTCGCAGGTGTTCCAGTGGAACTTGTCCTGCTCGTAGCCGATGTCCTTGATGCAATCGCGCGCGATCTGTTCGACGCGGCCCAGGTAGTCGTCCAGCTTGGTCTTGTCGTTCAGTCCAACCTCGCCGCCGATGACGACGCGGTCGGTCGTGGCGAAGGTTTCGCAGGCGACCCGAGCTTCGGGTTCCTGACCGATGAAGGCGTCGAGAACGGCATCCGAGATGCGGTCGCAGACCTTGTCGGGGTGGCCCTCGGACACGGATTCCGAGGTGAAGATATAATTCTCGCGCGGCATGAGATGTGCTCCATTATCTGATAACAGCGCACGCCAGGAAGCCGTTGTGCGCCTATCCCCTAGGCGCGTAGCCGGGGGGGGCGTCGCCTTCAAGCTGTTTTTCGGCGGAATCTTAACGCAGCGGCAAGACTGAGCAGGATTGCCACGAGGGCGGGCCAGTCGCCGGTGCGCGCGTAGGTTGTAGGCGGCAGCGCGGGCGGCAGAACCGTATCCAGCGCGCCGGTCTGCCCCAGCCCCAGGCTGGCCGTGACGCGGCCGCGGGCGTCGATCATCGCGGTGATGCCGGTATTGGCGGCGCGCGCGAGGGGCAGGCCCTGCTCGATCGCGCGCATCCGGGCGATGGCAAGGTGCTGCTGGGGCCCCGCGAACGTACCGAACCAGGCATCGTTGGTGATCTGCAGCAGCCAGTCGGGGCGAACCGGCGCGCCGCCGACCTCTTCGGGGAAGATCGCCTCGTAGCAGATCAGCGGCAGGACCTGTCCCAACGGCCCCAGATCGACGAGGCGCGGCCCGGGGCCCGCAGAATAGCCGAACTGCCCCTGCGCCAGGCCGCGCAGGCCGAACCGGGCGGCCAGATCGCCCAGGGGCATGTATTCACCGAAGGGCACGAGGTGGTGCTTGTCGTAGGTGTCGACCACGCGCGCCTCGGGCGAGATGACCAGAAGGCTGTTGTAATATAGCGGCCCCTCGACCCGTTGCGCGCCCACGACCACCGGTGCCCCCCGCCCTGCGCCGGCCAGAAGACCCAGAACCGGGTGGCCGGGTTCGAGCAGATAGGGGACGGAGGTTTCGGGCCAGATGATCAGGTCGGGATTGCCCGGCGCGGCGCTGGCGTCGAGCGCGTCCGAAAAGTAGATGGCCCCAAGCTCAGGGTGCCATTTCTCGTCCTGCGGGGCGTTGGGCTGGACTAGCCGGATCACGGGCGCGTCCGAGGCCGGAAGCGGCGCGGGCGGGACCAAGGAAAGAAGCACGGGCGGCAGGATCGCGGCGGCGATCAGCGCGGGAATGGCGGGCCACCGGGGCCCGATGGCGGCCAGCGCCCCGGCGAACAGCCCGGTCAGCAGGGTCAGGCCGAAAGGTCCGATGACGGCAACCGACTGAACGGCGGCACCCTCGGACCAGATGTAGCCGATCAGAGACCACGGAAACCCCGTCAGGATGAGCGAGCGGAGCGTTTCAACCCCAGCGAGCGCGCCGCCGAACGCCAGCGCATAGCGCCATCCTCCCCCGGGGGCGATGCGGCGCGCCAGCCAGAAGGCCAGCGCCCAGAACAGCGCGAATCCCGTCGCGGTGAACAAAAGGCCGAAAGGCGCCATCCAGCCATGCCTTTCGGCATCCACCAGGAAGGGCTGGACGATCCAGTGCAGCGTGACGCCGAAATATCCCGTCCCCGCGCAGAACCCGATCCACGCGGCCCGGCGCGAGGTGTTCGACCGGGCGGCCAGCCAGCCCGCGAGGCCCAGCCCCGCAAGGCCCAGCGCCACGATGGAGAACGGCACCTGTCCCAGTGCCGCCACGCCCCCTGCCCCGGCCGCCATCAGGCGGCGCGTGCCCTCACGCACTGACGGGCAGGCGCACGCGAAGGCGTTTCAGACGGCGGGGGTCGGCGTCGACGATCTCGATCTCGGCACCCGAGGGGTGCGAGATGACTTCCCCCCGTGCGGGCACGCGGCCGGTCAGGACCACGACGACGCCACCAAGGGTATCGATCTCCTCGTCCTCATCCTCGTCGGTGAACGAGACCTGGGTCGCGTCCTCAAACTCCTCCAGCGGGGTGCGGGCCTGGGCGATCCAGACGCCGGGCTTCTCTTCGGCGAAAAGCTGGGCTTCGTCCTCGTCGTGCTCGTCCTCGATCTGGCCGATAACCTGTTCGATCAGGTCCTCGATCGTGACAAGGCCGTCCACACCACCGTATTCGTCGATCACCAGGGCCATGTGGGTCCGCTCGCTCTGCATCCTTTGCAGCAGGACGCCGATGGGCATGGAAGGGGGCGCATAGATCAGAGGGCGCATCAGGGTGGCGAGATCGAAATCCCCGTCCGCGCCGAACCCGTGCTTGAGGGTGAAATCCTTGAGATGGATCATGCCCTTGGGATGGTCCAACGTTCCGTCATAGACCGGCAGCCGGGTCAGCCCCGAGGTCCGGAAGACCTCCACCAGGTCGTCTATCGGAATGTCGAGGGGGACCGAGATGATCTCGACCGAGGGGATCGCCACATCCTCGACGCGCATCCGCGAGAGATTGACCAGACCGGGGGGCATGCGCTGGACGCGCGTGTCGACCTCCTCGGGGTCATCCGTTTCGGGGGTCGAGAAGGCCTCGAATATCCGTCCGAAAAATCCTCGGTCCGGACTGTCCTGCTCGGGATCGACCTGCTCCTGGTCCGATCCCGCAACGTTGTCTGCGTGAGACATTTCACCTTTCCAGTTGACGGGCTTCACGTGCCCAACTTCATCTATATGGGTTTTCGATCCCCAAGTCCGCAAGGATTTCGACCTCGACCCCTTCCATGAGCGCCGCATCGCCGTCGCGTTCGTGGTCATAGCCCAGAAGATGCAGAGTGGCGTGGATCAGAAGGTGGGTCAGGTGGTGGTCCAGCGGTATGTCCCCCGCGCGTGCCTCGGCCGCGCAGGTCTCCCACGCGATGGCGATGTCGCCCAGCTCGGGGTCGTCGGGGGGCGCGGGGTGGCCGCCCTCGACGTCGGGCGCGCGATCCTCCGTCGGCCAGGACAGCACGTTGGTAGGCCGGGGCTTGCCGCGGAAATCGGCGTTGAGGCTGGCGATCCGGGCATCGTCGCAAGCCAGGATCGCGATCTCGGCCTCTTCGATGCCGCGGTGGTCCAAGGCCGCGCGCACGGCGCGGGCCGCGACCCCGTCGAGATCCACGCCGGCCCACCCTTCGGCCTCGATCAGGACGTCGATCTCGGGCGCCATTGCAGTGTCAGGCATCGGCCTCGTAGGCCTCGATGATCTTGGCGACCAGCGGGTGACGCACGACGTCCTTGGCGGTAAAGTAGTTGAACGCGATCCTGTCGATCCCGGTCAGCAGCCGTTCGGCATCCGCCAGCCCCGAGACCTGCCCCCGCGGCAAGTCGACCTGCGTGCGGTCGCCGGTGATGACCATGCGCGACCCTTCACCCAGGCGCGTCAGGAACATTTTCATCTGCATCGACGTCGCGTTTTGCGCCTCGTCCAGCACCACGAAGGCGTTGGACAGCGTCCGCCCGCGCATGAAGGCCAAGGGCGCGATCTCGATCTTCTTCTCTTCCTTCAGCTTCTGCAGCATCTTGGCGGGCAGGAAGTCGTTCAGCGCGTCGTAGAGCGGCTGCATGTAGGGATCGACCTTTTCCTCCTGGGTGCCGGGCAGGAAGCCCAGACGTTCGCCCGCCTCGACGGCGGGGCGGCACAGGATGATCTTGTCCACGTCGCCCTGCACGAACAGGTTCACGCCCACCGCGACGGCCAGGTAGGTCTTGCCGGTGCCCGCGGGACCGATGCCGAAGGACAGCTCGTTCTTGAACAGCGCGCGGACGTAGGCCTTCTGCGCCTCGGTCCGAGGCTCGATCAGCTTCTTCTTGGTGCGAATCTCGACCTTGCCCCCCTGGAACATCTCCATCTGGTCGCCCGCATCCGCCTCGACCTCGGGCGTTTCGGGGCCCATGCGGATCTCGGCGTCGATATCGGCGGGCGTCACGGCGCGCCCCGCCTCGAGCCGGGCATACAGCGCGCCCAGCACGTCCGCCGCGCGGTCGCGCGCCTCGGGCTCGCCCATCAGGGTCAGATGGTTGCCGCGACGGAAGATCTGAACGCCCATATGGCTTTCGATCTGCACTAGATGCGCGTCGCCGACGCCGCACAGGTCGATCAGCAGACGGTTGTCGGGAAAGTCGAGATGCGTCTCGGCGAGGTCCGGGGTGGTATGATCCAGCGGGGACAGGGGGCTGGGAGTAAGGGCCAAACGAAGCTCCTGCAGGGGACGGGTCCGTCCAACATCGTGGGGACTGCCGGCAGGATAGACAAGGGGCTTCGAGGGACGCACACGCGAAAAGCCGCGCGGGGGATCGCCCCGCGCGGCAGATCGACGAAGTGACCTAACGTCAGATCGGGTCGGCGACGGGCGACCCCGCCCCGTCGGGACCGTAAAGCGTGAAGGGCGGCAGAAGACCGCAGACCGGCTTGCCGTAGCGGTCCAGCCGGTTCATCTGATAGCCCTCGATCCCGTCGTCGATGGCCCAGTGCTCGCACCCGTCGCCGTCGACCCAGATGCCGGGGGTCTTGGTCAGATTCTGCAGGCTCTTCGAGTCGACGAAGCGGTCGACGGTCTGGTCGGTCTTGGTGGCGCAGCCGGCGACAAGCGTCGCCCCGGCCAGGAGAAGGACAGGGATGTTTTTCATGACGCTCACCGGATGCAGATGATTTCGACGCGACGGTTCTGCTGCATGCCGGCAGCCGTCTGGTTCGACGCGGCCGGCTGGCGTTCGCCATAGCCACGCACGTCGTTGATGTTCCGCCCCATTCCGGCGGCATAGCGTGCGACCGCGTTGGCCCGGTTGTAGCTGAGGCGGATGTTGTATTCGTCGGACGCGCGGCTGTCGGTGTGGCCGATGATCGTGTAGGCGCGCGCGTCGGTCTGGCCGAAGAACGATTGCAGGTACTGCTGGCCCTGCCGGCTGATCTTCGCGCTGTCGGTGGCGAACAGGACGTCGGTGCTCATCACGCCGCAGGTCTCGACCTTGTGGCAGACGGGCAGGCCTTGGCGCGTCAGCCGGTTAGAGCCGTACCCCTCCCAGCCGTCGTCGCGGACCCAATGTTCGCATCCGTCGGGATCGATCCAGATCGTGCCGACAGCCCGCTGTTGCGCCTCGACCCCCTGGACGCCAAGCGCCATGCCCGCCGCGAAAACCGCCAGACCGGCCGCCCTTGCGACATTTCGGATAAAGTTGAACGCCACCACTGTCTCCTTCATCTTGCGGATCCGGTCGGCCCTCGCGCCGAAATCACATTTTTATGTTGCGGAAGATTAACGGCTTTTCATCTCAAGGGAAGTCTGAACTGCCCCCGGACCTTCGCGCCGGACCAGTGGGGGACGTATCAGGGTATTGGCAAGGCATCCGAAACAGTCTGTCGCCTTGATCCCCGGTCCGAACCGCGAACGGCGCTGGTGTTGACGTCTGTTCGGGGTACACTCGCCGGGCTAGCAAAATCTGAGGGGATTCAATGATGAAACGTTTACTGTTGTCCGCCGCATTGGCGGTCGGGGCCGGTGCGCCGGCGGTCGCCCATGACGTGTCGGGGGCGCATGGCGCCCATACCGGTCCGGTGGTCGTGGTCAGCTGCTATCGCGGCCCGTGGGCCCAGATCATCTGGGACCATCCGCAAGCGCCGTTCGTCGACAGCCTTGTCAACATCGGCTATTCGTTCAGCCAGGCGACGGCTATTGCCGAGCGCGTGTGCCGCGACCAGACGCTGGTCGGAAATCCCGACGGCCTGAAGGCCGTAACGCGCGAGATCATCGCGACATCGCCGCGGTACTGACCGCCGGTCAGATCAGCGCGCCTGCCAGCGAGTTGGCAGCACTTGCGGTAATTCGGATTCGGCGCAGATCGCCTGGTGCCAGATCAGGGGCCTCGACGAAGACCGAGTGCAGGTGGTCGGACTTGCCGACCATCTGCCCGGGTGCACGACCGGGCTTTTCGAAAAGAACGCCGACCTCCTGCCCGACCATCCGGTCCTGCACGGCGGTCTGCTGCGTGCGCAACAGCGCCTGAAGGCGCTGCAACCGGTCGTCCTTTGCCGCCTCGTCCACCTGCGTTCGTTCGGCCGCCGGGGTGCCGGGACGGGTCGAGTACTTGAACGAATAGCACTGGCCGTATTCCACGGCCTCAACCAGCGCCATCGTCTGGGCGAAGTCTTCCTCGGTCTCGCCCGGGAAGCCCACGATGAAATCGCCCGAGATCAGGATGTCGGGGCGGGCGGCGCGAATACGCTCGATCAGGCGCAGATAGCTTTCGGCGGTGTGCTTGCGGTTCATCGCCTTCAGCACCCGGTCGCTGCCCGATTGCACGGGCAGGTGGAGGTAGGGCATCAGCTTGTCGACCTCGCCATGGGCGGCGATCAGGTCGTCATCCATGTCATTGGGGTGGCTGGTGGTGAAACGGATCCGCTCCAGCCCGTCGATCTTCGCCAGTTCGCGGATCAGCCGGGCCAGCGACCATTCGCCCCCCTGCCCGGCGCCGTGATAGGCATTCACGTTCTGGCCCAGCAGGGTGATCTCGCGCACGCCGCGGTCGACCAGATCGCGCGCTTCCGAAAGCACGCGGTCGGCGGGGCGGCTGACCTCGGAGCCGCGGGTATAGGGAACCACGCAGAAGGCGCAGAACTTGTCGCAGCCTTCCTGCACCGTCAGGAAGGCGGTCGGACCGCGCTTGGCCTTGGGGCGGGATTTCAGCCGCTCGAACTTGTCTTCCTCGGGAAAGTCGGTGTCCAGCGCCTTGACGCCCTTGCCGGCCTTCGCCTCCATCTCGGGGAGGCGGTGATAGCTTTGCGGGCCGACGACCAGATCGACCATGGGCTGACGGCGCAGGATCTCCTCGCCCTCGGCCTGGGCCACGCAGCCGGCCACACCGATCTTCAGATCGGGGCGCGCGTCCTTCAGGCCCTTGAATCGGCCCAGTTCGGAATAGACCTTCTCGGCCGCCTTCTCGCGAATGTGGCAGGTGTTGAGCAGGATCATGTCGGCGTCGTCGGGCGTCAGGGTCTCGACATAGCCCGACCCGCCCAGCGCCTCGGCCATCCGCTCGCTGTCATAGACGTTCATCTGGCAGCCGTAGGTCTTGATGAAGAGCTTTTTCGGCGCGGTCATGGCACGACCCCTTCGTGAAACTGTGCGACGCAAGCCTCTATCGCGACGGGCCGTCCATCGCAACCGAGGCCGCGGCTTGCAAAGACGCCGGTGGCTGGCCCAGATAGCCCCCGTGAGCTTCGCCCAGACATATCCCGACCTCGCGACCTACGAGCGGACCCGCACCCCGCCGATGACGGGCCCGGTGGGGATCCTGCTGGTCGAGGACGACATCGAGGCGCAGAGCGCCCTGGATCACCTTGTGCGGGCCGGGTTCAAGACTGTGGTGGTCATGGCCCCCGAACGCGTCGCGCTGACGCCCGATTCCGCCGTGGCCGTGATCCGCGTGGGCTGGCGCAACCAATCGCGCGGACGGGTGCCCGATGCGGTGAACGCGGTGGCGCGCAAGGGGCCGGGTCTTTGGATGCATTACTGCTTCAACGCCGAATACCTGTTCTTCCCCTTCTGCGAGACCCGCAAGGTGGGCGAGATGCTGGCCTTCCACACCGAAGAACGCCGCGCGGCCATGCTGACTTATGTGGTCGACCTTTATGCCGAAGACATCTCGACCGGGGCAGTCTGCCGCGAGACGGCGCATCTGGACGCCTCCGGCTATTACGCGACCTCGCGACCCGATCCCGTTACCAATTACCCGATGGAGCGGCAGCTGGATTTCCACGGCGGGCTGCGCTGGCGGTTCGAGGAACACGTGCCAGCCAATCGACGCAGGATCGACCGGATCGGCCTGTTCCGGGCCGCCCCGGGCGTCGACCTGCGCGAGGATCACACCTTCAGCCAACCCGAATACAACACCTATTCCTGTCCCTGGCATCACAACCTGACGGCGGCGATCTGCTCGTTCCGGGCGGCAAAGGCGCTGACCACCAATGCCGGGTCGCGCTATGACATCAGTACGTTCATGTGGTATCGCTCGGTCCCGTTCGAATGGACGTCGCAACAACTTCTGGACCTCGGCCTGATGGAGCCGGGACAGTGGTTCTGAAGGATCAGCGCCGGCGCAGGCGGATGATGACGTCGACCGATGCGATCTCGGCGCCCTCTGGGGCGTCGGGCAGGGATTCGATCTTCAGCTGATCCGCCGGGGCGTCGATCAGGGCGCCGTCGTCTTCCCAAAGGAAGTGGGGATGGTCGTCGGTGCGGGTGTCGAAATAGCTTTTCTGCCCCTCGACCCGGATCTCCTGCAACAGCCCTGCGTCGCAGAACGCCTTCAGGGTGTTGTAGACCGTGGCCAGCGAAACCCTTTCGCCTGCGGCGCGCGACGCGGAGTAGAGCGTTTCCGCCGTGACGTGCCGATCCTCTCCGTCGCCGACAAGAAGGGCGGCCAGCGACAGGCGCTGGCGCGTGGGACGAAGGTTCGCCGCCGCCAGCCAGTCGCGGCCGCGGGTCAGACGGGTGTCGTCGATATGCGTGTCCATCCTGCTCATGCGACTTAATATAGGAGAGAAAGCAAGCGGGTTTCAATCCGGCGTCGCCCTTGCACCGTTTCAGGGGGGTCTGCTAGACGCCCACAACACTGTGACCGCGCCGCCAGGAGGGCCCGCATGTCCGATTACCCCACGTCCTTCGACAAGGAGGATCTGATTCGTTGCGCCAAGGGCGAGCTGTTCGGCCCCGGCAACGCGCAGCTTCCCCTGCCGCCGATGCTGATGATGGACAGGATCACTGACGTCTCGGCAGACGGGGGGGCCCATGGGAAGGGCCACATCACGGCCGAGTTCGACATCGATCCCGACCTTTGGTTCTTCGAATGCCACTTTCCGGGCAACCCGATCATGCCCGGTTGCCTGGGCCTCGACGGTCTTTGGCAGTTGACGGGCTTCAACCTGGGCTGGCGCGGCTGGCAGGGGCGCGGCTATGCGCTTGGCGTGGGCGAGGTGAAGCTGACCGGCATGGTCCGCCCCGACCGCAAGCTTCTGACCTATCAGGTCGATTTCACCAAAGCGGTGCAGACCCGGCGCCTGACGATGGGCGTCGCGGACGGGACCGTTCACGCCGACGGCGAGTTGATCTATCAGGTCAAGGACATGAAGGTCGCGCTCTCACAGAGCTGACCCCGACAGGAAGGGAATTGCCATGCGCCGCGTCGTCGTCACAGGCCTTGGAATCGTATCGCCCATCGGCAACTCGGCCGAGGAAGTCGTGCAGTCGCTGAAAGCCGGCCGCTCGGGGATCGAAGCCAGCCCCGAAATGGCCGAGCACGGGTTCCGCAGTCGGATCGCCGGGACGTTGAAGATCGACGTGGCCGACCATGTCGACAAGCGCACCCTGCGCTTCATGGGGCCGGGCGCGGCCTACGCCCATATCGCCATGAGCCAGGCCATCGCCGATGCGGGCCTGCCGGAAGCGGTCGTATCGAACCCCGCCACCGGCCTGATCGCAGGCTCCGGCGGGCCGTCGACCAGCGCCCTGCACGAGGCGCACCGCATCGTCGAGGAGAAAGGCAGCCCCAAGCGCATCGGCCCCTTCGCGGTCCCGAAAGCGATGTCGTCCACGGTCAGCGCGAACCTGTCGACGGCGTTCAGGATCAAGGGGATGAACTTCTCGATCACCTCGGCCTGCTCGACCTCGCTGCACTGCATCGGCATGGCCGCGCAACAGATCATGCTGGGCGAGCAAGACGTGATGTTCGCCGGCGGCGGCGAGGAGCTGGACTGGACCCTGTCCTGTCTGTTCGACGCGATGGGGGCGATGTCCTCGAAGTTCAACGATACCCCCCAGAAGGCCAGCCGCGCCTTCGACAAGGACCGCGACGGCTTCGTCATCGCCGGCGGCGGCGGCATGGTGGTGCTGGAGTCGCTGGAGCATGCACAGGCTCGCGGCGCCAAGATCTATGCCGAGGTGACCGGCTTCGGCGCGACCAGCGACGGGCACGACATGGTGGCCCCGAGCGGTGAGGGCGGCGAGCGTGCGATGCGCCGTGCCCTGCGCGATTTCGATGCCTCCCGCGTGGGCTACATCAACGCGCACGGCACCTCGACCCCCGTGGGCGACGTGGGCGAGGTCGAAGCGGTGCGCCGCGTCTTCGGCGAGGGGCAGACGCCCCCCATCAGCTCGACCAAGTCGATGACGGGCCATAGCCAGGGCGCCACCGGCGCGCAGGAGGCCGTCTATTGCCTACTGATGCTGCAAAACGACTTCATCGCGCCGTCGATCAACGTGGACACGCTGGATCCGGCGATCCACGAAGGCGAGATCGCGACAGACCTGCGGGAGAACGCGGGCCTCGATACGGTAATGACCAACTCGTTCGGCTTCGGCGGAACGAACGGGTCGATGCTGCTGACCAAGTGGAAGGACTGACGGGCATGGGACTTCTCGACGGCAAGCGCATCCTGATCATGGGCGTCGCCAATGATCGATCCATCGCTTGGGGCTGCGCCAAGGCGATGGCCGCGGCGGGGGCCGAACTGGCCTTCACCTACCAGAACGACGCTCTTCTGAAGCGCGTGAAGCCACTGGCCGAAAGCGTCGGCAGCGATTTCCTGATCCAGGCGGATGTTTCCGACGACGACAGCATGGACTCCGCCTTCGCGGCCCTGGGCGAACGCTGGGACCGGATGGACGGGGTCGTCCATGCCATCGCCTATTCCGACAAGAACGAGCTTGCGGGCCGCATCATCGACACGACGCGGGCGAACTTCCGCAACTCTCTGTCGATCTCTTGCTACAGCCTGATCGACGTGGCCAAGCGCGCCAGCCAGATGATGCCCGACGGGGGCACGATTCTGACGATGACCTACCAGGGGTCGAACAAGGTCACGCCGTTCTACAATGTCATGGGGGTGGCGAAAGCAGCGCTGGAATCTGCGGTGCGCTATCTGGCGAACGATCTGGGCCCCGACGGCATCCGGGTGAACGCGATCAGCCCCGGCCCGATGAAGACGCTGGCGGGCGCGGCCATCGGCGGCGCGCGCAAGACCTTCAAGCACACCGAGCAGAACGCCCCGCTGCGCGCCAATGCCACGCTGGACGCGATCGGCGCGACGGCGGTTTATCTGGCGTCGGATGGCGGGGCCTGCACCAGCGGCGAGGTGCTGCATGTCGACGGGGGCTATCACGTCCTCGGGATGCCGCAGGTCGACAATATCCACGTCTGAACATGTCCTCGTGGTGATGGGCGCGGCCGTCTGGACGGGCGGCGTGCCCTCGCCTGCCTTGCGGCGGCGCTGCGCGGCGGCGGCACGGCTTTACCTGCGGGGCGGTATCGACAGCGTGGTCCCGTCCGGTGGCATGGGCGTGCATCCCCCATCCGAAGCCGATGTCATGACCCGTCTTTTGATCGCGGATGGCGTGCCCGAAGCGGACATCTTGCCGGAAGACCAAGCCCGAACCACGATGGAAACCGCGCTTCTGGTGACGGCCCTCGTGGGCCCGGCGCGGATCACGGTCGTCTCGGACGCCTATCACCTACCGCGTTGCTGGCTGGCCTTCCGGGCACATGGGCATCGCGTCGCGCTTTTCGATGCCGATGCGGCGCCCCGGCGAAAATGGCGGATCACCGCACGGGCATGGTCGCGCGAGGCGGTGGCCCTGCCCTATTACGCCGTCAGAATCCTGATGGGCCGGATCGATAGATAGGCGGGGTCGGGTCGCCCCGCCCCGGGTCAGGTATAGTTTCCGACCACGAGGGCGAACACGAAACACCCGATCATGAAGGCCATCAGTTTCATCAGGAAGAACGGGCTGGGTTCCGAGGGGTTCATTTTGTCCCAAACCGTGGCAATCCAGGATCTGTCGTCGGACATAGGGATGTTTCCTTGAAGGGTCAGGATCGGGCCGCGGGAAGCATGATGCTCCGCGGCCCGAAACGAAAGGGGCGCCGATCCAGGTGGACGGCGCCCCATCATGCGATGCTGTAGGGAAGGCTTAGCCGGCTTCCTTGATCTCGACCAGTTGGACGTCGAACGTCAACTGCTGACCGGCCAGCGGGTGGTTGGCATCCAGCGTGACTTCCGAGTCATTTGCCTCGGTCACGGTAACGGGCAGCGTCTGGCCATCGGGCGTCTGCATCTGCAGCTGCGTGCCGGGGTCGGTCGGGATGTGCTCGGGGATCTGCTCGCGCGGGACGGCCTGAATGCGGGCCGGATCGCGGTCGCCATAGGCTTCGGCCGGCTCGATCACGACTTGCTTCGTGTCGCCCTCGGTCATGCCCTGAAGCGCGTTGTCGAGGCCGGGGATGATCTGACCCGTGCCCAGTTGAAACTCAAGCGGGTCGCGACCCTGCGAGCTGTCGAACTGGCTGCCGTCGGCAAGGCTGCCGGTGTAATGCATGCGAACGGTATCGCCTGGCTTTGCCTGGCTCATGAGAGATCCTTTCATGTATGGGGCGTGTTTTCGAGGCCGCCAGTCTCGGCGGGTACTCGGTGATACGGGCTAAAGGTGGGGCCGACGGCGTGCATTTAAACCCGAGGGACGGTAATTTCCGGGATTTTCGGGCGAAAACCGCAATTCTACGCTGCTTGTACGCAAAGTCGCGCCATGCGACGGTCCGCGCGAAAGGGGACAGCCATGCCGATCACGACCTGCGTCTTCGATGCCTACGGGACGCTGTTCGACGTCTCTGCCGCTGCCCGGACGCTTGCGGCCGAGCCGGGTCGTGCGGCTCTCGCCGCGGTGTGGGACCGCCTGGCCACCGACTGGCGGACCAAACAGCTGGAGTATTCCTGGCTGCGCGCCGCGATGGGCGAACATCGCGATTTCTGGGGCGTGACTCAGGACGGTCTGGACTGGGCGCTGGAGCGGCACGGGCTGGACGACGACCGCGAGCTGCGCCACCGGCTGCTGGCCCTGTATTTCGAGCTGGAGGCCTTCGCCGAGGTGCCCGCGATGCTGGCGCGGTTGGCCGAGTCCGGGCAGACCGTAGCGATCCTGTCGAACGGGTCGCCCGACATGCTGACCGGGGCGGTGACCTCGGCCGGGATCGGGGGGTATCTGGACGCGGTGCTGTCGGTCGAGGATGTGGGCGTCTTCAAACCGGCCCGCGCGGTCTACGACATGGTGGGGGCAAGGTTCGGATGCGCCCCGGCCGAGGTGCTGTTCGTGTCGTCCAACGGCTGGGACGCTGCGGCGGGCGCGGCCTACGGGTTCGACACGGCCTGGGTGAACCGCGCGGGTGGGCCCGTCGACCGCCTGCCCGCCCTGCCCCGCCGCATCCTGAACGACCTGACCCAGATACCGGAGATCGCGAATGCCTGACTTCACCACCTCGGACGGGCTGCGCCTGCATTACGAGGATCGCGGCGACGGCCCGCCGATCCTGTGCCTGTCGGGGCTGACGCGGAACTCCACCGATTTCGACTACCTCGCGCCGCATTTGTCGGATGCGCGGATGATCGCGCTGGACTACCGCGGCCGGGGGCAATCGGACTGGGCCGACCCGTCGACCTATACCGTCCCGGTCGAGGCCCGCGACGCGGTCGAGCTTCTGGATCACCTGGGCCTGGACCGGGTGCCGGTGATCGGCACCTCGCGCGGCGGGATCATCGCGATGTTCCTGGCCGCGACCGCGAAGGACCGGCTGGCGGGCGTGTGCCTGAACGACATCGGCCCCACGATCACCGAGGCCGGGCTGGCCGTCATCCGGTCCTATATCGGTCGCAATCCGCCGCAAAAGACCCATGCCGAGGCCGTTGCGGCCCGCGCCACCCTTCTTGCGGGGTTCCAGAACGTGCCCGAGGACCGCTGGCGTGCGGAGGTCGAGAAACACTATGAGGAAACGCCGGACGGGCTGCGCATCAACTACGATCCCGCGTTGGCGCAAACCATGACCGAGGGCGCGGCGGCGCCCGATCTGTGGCCCCTTTTCGACGCGATGGAGGGGCTGCCGCTGGCTTGTATCCGGGGCGCGAACTCGGATCTGCTGAGCGCTGAGACGGTCGCCGAAATGCAGGCCCGCCGCCCCGACATGATCGTGGCCGAGGTACCGGGCCGCGGCCACGTGCCATTCCTTGATGAACCGGAATCGCTGGACGCGATCGCCCGATGGAGAGAACGCCTTTGAACATCGAAATGATTCAGGCCGCTGCGGACCGCATCGCGGGACAGGCCGTGGTGACGCCGATCCTGACCTCTCCCTTCCTTGACGAGATCGCGGGCCGCCGCGTGTTCGTGAAGGCCGAACCCTTGCAGCGCACAGGCAGCTTCAAGTTCCGCGGCGCGTTGTCCGCCCTGTCGGCCCTGCCCGAAGGAACCCCGGGGGTTCTGGCCTATTCGTCGGGCAACCACGCGCAGGGGGTGGCGCTGGCCGCCTCGATGCTTGGCCTTCCGGCCGTGATCGTGATGCCCGAGGATGCGCCCGATCTGAAGATCGCCAACACCCGCGCCCTGGGGGCGGAGGTCGTGCTTTACGACCGTGCGGGGGGCGTCAGCCGCGAGGCGGTCGGCGCGGATCTGGCCAAGGAACGTGGCCTGACCTTGGTGAGACCCTATGACGAACCGCAGGTAATCGCAGGCCAAGGGACCGTCGGGCTGGAATTGGCCGATCAACTGCCTGCCGATGTGACCGGCGATGTTCTGGTCTGCTGTGGCGGCGGCGGGCTGACATCGGGCATCGCGCTGGCTTTGGAGGCACGGCGGCCCGGCCTTCGGGTCCGCCCGGTCGAGCCCGAGGGCTTCGACGACGTGAAACGCTCGTTGGCGGCAGGCACGCGGATGGCGAACGACCGGGCATCGGGGTCGATCTGCGATGCCATCGTGACGCCCAGCCCCGGCGAGCTGACCTTCCCCATCCTGAACCGCCTGTCCGGCCCCGGGATCGCCGTCAGCGACGACGACGCGCTGCGCGCCATGGCCGCCGCCGCGATCCGCCTGAAACTGGTGGCCGAACCGGGCGGCGCCGTCGCAATGGCCGCCGCGCTGTTCCACGCCTCCGAGATCGAGGGCGACGCCGTCACGGTCATCGTCTCGGGCGGGAACGTGGATCCTGGGGTGCTGGCCCGGGCGCTGGCGTGACGCAGCTTGCCGTCCCGCTGGACCGGGGAGCGGGCGCGCCGGTCGTCCTTTTGCATGCCGAAGGGGTCGATGCGTCGATCTGGGCCGAAGTCGCGGCGGCGCTGCCCGGTCGGGTGGCGGCCCCCGACCTTCGGGGGCATGGCCGTTCGGACGTCGTCGATCCACCCTATGCCATGGGCGCGCTGGTCGGCGACGTCGAACGCATGATGGAGGCGCGCGGCCTGACCGGCGCCGTGATCGTCGGCCTGTCGCTGGGCGGAATGATCGCACAGGCGCTGGCGGTGAAGCGGCTGGATCTGGTGCGGGGGATCATCCTGATCAATTCCGCGGCCAAGATCGGCACCCGTGTGGGATGGGAGGATCACGCGCAAGCCGTGGCCCGGGGCGGCATGGCGGCGGTGGCGGACGATCTGGCCGCCAAATGGGCGCCGCGCGGTGGCGACCCGGCCCCCATCGCGAAGCGGCTTCTGGACTGCGCGCCCAACGGGTATCGCGGGGTCTGCGCGGCCATGGCCGGAACCGACCTTCTGGCGGCGACCGCGACCCTGCGCCTGCCCGCGCTGGCGCTGGCCGGGCGGGAGGCGCAGGCGGTGCCACCCGACTTGGTGTGCGAAACGGCCGCACTGATCCCCGGGTCCGAGTTTGCGCTGATCCCGCGCGCGGGGCATCTTGCCCCCCTCGATGCAGCCCGGGACACCGCCGCGTACATCACGACGTTTCTGGAAAGGACTGGCCATGCCTGAGATTCTTCTGATCCACGGGTCCTGCCACGGCGCGTGGTGCTGGCGAGACGTCCTGGCCGAGCTCCAGGCCATGGACCAGCCCGCCCGCGCCATCGACTTGCCGGGACACGGCGCCGATCCGACCCCGGCAAGCGACGTCACGCTCGACGGCTATGCGCGCGCGATCCTGGACGCGATCGACACACCTGTCGTCCTGGTCGGCCATTCCATGGGCGGCTTCCCGATCACCGCCGCGGCCTTGGAGGCGCCCGAAAAAATCGCGGCGCTGGTCCATGTGGCGGCCTATATCCCCGCGTCCGGCCGCAGCCTTGCCCAGATGCGCTTCGACTGGCCCGAACAACCCCTGGCCGGCGCCATCGAGAAGACCGGCCCCCATGCCTTCGTCTTCCGAGACGAGTCGCACGACCCGCTGTTCTACCACGACTGCCCCGAAGGCACTCTGAATTTCGCCCGGGCGCACCTGACGCCGCAGCCGCTGGCCCCCAACGATACGGCGTTGCCCGGCATCCCGAAGGTGCCGCGCCACGCGATCCTGTGTACCGAGGACCGCGTTATCCCGCCGGCCTACCAAGCCCACATGGCCCGCGATCTGCCGCCGGGCCATGTCTCTGAACTGCCAACAGGGCATTCGCCGTTCTTCGCCGCGCCGAAGGCTTTGGCCGAAAGGCTGGCATCCATCGCCCGTGCGGCATAAGGACCGGGGGTATGCGTACAGAACGCGAGGTCGCGCGTTGACGCCACGCCACCCCGCGTCCATACCCGCGCGACGACCGGAGACCTGATGCGCACGCGCCTTCCCCTAGTATTCATCCTGATCACGCTGGTAATCGATGCCATGGGCATCGGTCTGGTGATCCCCGTGATGCCGCGCCTGATCATGGAGATCGAGGGCGGCACGGTGGCCAAGGCGGCGCTGTGGGGGGGCGTATTCTCGACCGTCTATGCGGCGATGCAGTTCCTATGCGGCCCGCTTCTGGGCACTCTGTCGGACCGGTTCGGACGACGTCCCGTGCTTCTGGTCACGCTGTCGGTCATGGCGCTGGATTATGTCGTGGTGGCCCTTGCTGGCAGTGTCTGGCTGCTTTTGTGCGCGCGGGTGATCGGCGGGATCGCCGCCTCGACCCGGTCTGTGGCGACCGCCTTCATCGCCGACATCTCGACCTCTGACCAGAAGGCCGCACGGTTCGGCCTGGTCGGCGCCGCCTTCGGGGTGGGATTCGTCATGGGGCCGCTGCTGGGCGGTACGCTGGCCGAATTCGGCACCCGCGCACCGTTCTGGGCCGCCGCGGGGCTGGCGCTGGCGAACATGCTTCTGGGCCTGTTCGTCCTGCCCGAGACGGTCACCGCGAAGATGAAACGCCCCTTCGCCTGGAAGCGCGCGAACCCGCTGGGCGCGCTTCTGGACCTGGGCCGGCAAGAGCGTGTCGGCCGCCTGACCTTCCTGTTCTTCCTCTATCAGACGGCATTCTTCGTCTATCCCGCGATTTGGGCGTACTACGCCGAGGAGCGGTTCGGCTGGGGGCCGTCCACCATCGGCGTGTCCATCGGCCTGTTCGGCGTGTCGCTGGCCATAGTGCAGGGCGGCCTGATCCGTTGGGTGCTAAGGGTGCTGGGCGATCGGGGGACCGTCCTTTACGGCATCGTGTTCAACGCTTTTGCGTTCCTGGCGCTGGGATTGGCGGATTCGGGCATGCTGGCGCTGATCCTGACGCCATTGGCCGCCTTGGGCGGTGTGGTCATCCCCGCCCTTCAAGCGATGATGAGCCGCGCGATCCCCGACAATGCGCAAGGGGGGTTGCAGGGACTTCTGACCAGCGCGGGCGCGCTGGCCATGATCGTCTCGCCCCTGGTGATGAGCCAGGTCTTCTGGCTCGCCACCGCCGAGACGACGCCGTTCTACATGCCCGGCGCGCCCTTCTTCGTGTCGATGTTGCTGATGGCCGTCTGCGCCGTTGTGTTCCTCGGGCGCAAACGGATGACGCAGCGCTAGATTTTCGGGTCGAAAATCCGGGGCTTCGGACGTTAGAACGTCGCCTTCACCGCCTTCACGGTCGCCGCGACGATCTGGTCGGCCTCGTCCTTCGTCAGGCTGAGGGGCGGCGCGAAGCCCAGGATGTCGCCCCCGGGCATGGCCCGTCCGATCACGTGCGAGGTTGCCAGCTCTGCCACCACCTGGGCGCCCATCTTGCGCGCCGGATCGAAGAACGTGCGGCTGTCCTTGTCCTCGACGAACTCGATTGCGCACAGCATCCCCTCGCCCCGGACCTCGCCCACGTTCGGGTGATCGCCCAGCGCGTCCGTCATCTGCGCGTTCAGGTAGGCGCCGATCGTCCCGGCGTTCTCGACGAGAGTCAGATCGTCGATCAGTTTCAGGTTCGCCACGCCCGCGGCCGCCCCGATCGGATGGGCCGAGTAGGTCCAGCCATGTCCGATCGGGCCGTTCTCGTCCGTGCCTTGCTCGAGCACCTTCCAGACCTTGTCGCTGACGATGGACCCCGACAGCGGCGCATAGGCGCTGGTCAGGCCTTTCGCGATGGTGATGAAATCAGGTTTCAGCGCGTAGTGCGCGGATCCGAACATGGTCCCCAGGCGGCCGAACCCGGTCACAACTTCGTCGGCGACCAACAGGATGTCGTGCTTTTGCAAGATCGGCTGGATCGCCTCCCAGTAGCCTTTCGGCGGGGGGACGATGCCGCCGGTGCCCAGCAGCGGCTCGGCCCAGAAGGCGGCGATGGTGTCGGCGCCCTCGCGCGCGATCATCTCCTCCAGGTCGGCGGCGCATTGGGCGACGAACTGCGCCTCGCTCTGGCCCAGGTCATCGCGGCGGAAATAGTAGGGCGCGGTGGTGTGCAGGATCGGGTCCAGCGGCAGGTCGAATTTGTTGTGAAACAGCGGCAACCCGGTCAGCGAGCCCGTCATCAGCCCCGACCCGTGATAGCCGCGCCAGCGCGAAATGATCTTTTTCTTCTGCGGCAGCCCGCGGATGTTGTTGTAGTACCAGATCAGCTTCAGGTTCGTCTCGTTCGCGTCCGACCCCGACAGGCCGAAATAGACCTTGCTCATGTGATCGGGCGCACGCTGCATCACCATCTGGGCCAACGTGATCGACGCCTCGGTCCCGTGGCCCACATAGGCATGGTAATAGGCCAGCTCATGCGCCTGCTTGGCGATGGCGTCCGCGATCTCGGTCCGGCCATAGCCCACGTTCACGCAATAGAGGCCGGCGAACCCATCCAGCCAACGCTGGCCGTCGCGATCCTCGATATGGGCGCCCTTGCCGGTGCGGATCACGCGGCCCTGCGCCTCGCCCCGCGCGTGCTGCGCAAGGTGGGTCGAGGGGTGCATGAAGTGATCGCGGTCCCACTGGCTCAGCTGATCGTTCACGAGTTGCTCGTCCATCGCGGTGTCCTTTCGTCGTCTGCCTTTCGCCTGCCTTACGCCGCGACCCGGGGTGAAGGAACCCCCGCCCCTTGACGCACCGGGGAAATTGCCCTTCCCCTCACCGGTGCGACCAAGGAGGGCCCGATGGCAGACCGTTTCAGCCAGCATGAATTCAACCGCCGTCTGACCCTGACCCGCACCGCGATGGAGGCAGAAGGGCTGGACGCACTGTTCGTGACGAACCCGTCCAACATGAACTGGCTGACAGGCTATGACGGCTGGTCCTTCTACGTCCATCAGGGTGTCCTGATCACCCCCGACGACGCCCCGATCTGGTGGGGCCGGCGCATGGACGGCTACGGCGCGCGGCGCACCGTCTGGATGCAGCCCACGCATATCTGGGACTATACGGACGACTATATCCAGTCCGACGAACGCCACCCGATGCAGACCCTGGCCCCCATCCTGCGCGAAAAGGGGTTGGAGCGCGCCCGGATCGGGGTCGAGAAGGAAAACTACTACTACACCGCCCGCGCCCACGAGGTGCTGGTCGAGGAAATGCCCGAGGCCGTGTTCGTGGATGCGACCAACACGGTGAACTGGCAGCGCATCGTCAAGTCGCCCGAGGAACTGGGCGTGATGCGCAAGGCGGCCGCGATCTCGTCGAAGATGGTGCACGGCATCATGGAACGGGTCGAACCCGGCATGGCCAAGAACGAACTGGTCGCCGAAATCTATCGCGACGCGATCCTTGGCACCGACGACGCCTGGGGGGACTATCCCGCCATCGTGCCCCTGCTGCCCTCAGGGCCCGATGCCAGTGCCGCGCACCTGACCTGGGACGGCCGGCCCTTCCAGAAAGGCGAGGCAACCTTTTTTGAACTGGCCGGCTGTCACCGCCGCTATCATGCGCCCTTCTGCCGGACCGTCTTCCTGGGGGAGCCGTCGGACCTTGTCCGCCGGACCGAGGCCGCGCTGGTCGAGGCGATCGAGGCTGGTCTCGACGCCGCGCGGGCGGGGAACCGGGCCATGGATATCGCCATCGCGCTGAAATCGACGCTGGCCAAGCACGGGATCGACCGGCAAGGTCGGGTGGGCTATTCCGTGGGCCTGTCCTACCCGCCCGATTGGGGGGAACACACCGTCTCCATCCGGGAGACGGACCATACGTTCCTGCGCCCCGGCATGACCTTTCACTTCATGCCCGCCCTCTGGATGGAGGACTGGGGACTGGAAATAACCGAAACGATCCTGATCACCGAGGACGGCCCCGCCGAATGCCTTTGTGACTATCCGCGCAAACTGGTGGTCAAACCATGACGATTGACGTCGCAAAACAGCACTTGTCGAACCTCGTGGCGTTTCCCACCGTCTCGGACCGGCCCAACCGCGATCTGATCGACTGGTATGCCGACCGGCTGTCCGAACTTGGCGCGCGGATCCGGGTGATCGAGGGGGACGGTGGTACGAAGGCCAACCTTTTCGCGACCTTCGGCCCCGAGGGGGATGGCGGGATCATGCTGTCGGGCCATACCGATGTCGTCCCCGCCGAAGAGGCGGGCTGGTCGTCGGATCCCTTCACGCTGCGCGAGGCGGACGAGCTTCTCTATGCCCGCGGGACGTGCGACATGAAGGGGTTCCTGGCCTGCGCGCTGGCCGTCGCCCCCCTGTACGCGCAAGGCGCCCTTTCCCGCCCGCTGCATTTCGCGCTGACCCATGACGAGGAGGTCGGCTGCCTCGGCGCGCAATCCCTGGTCGAGGTGCTGCGCACCGAGGGCCTGCGCCCGGCAGTCGCCATCATCGGGGAGCCGACCTCGATGAAGATCATCGATGGCCACAAGGGGTGCTGCGAATACACCACCACCTTCCACGGGCTGGAAGGCCACGGATCGGACCCGGACAAGGGCGTGTCGGCCACCGAATACGCCGTGCGCTTCATGACCCGCCTTCTGGACCTGCGCGCCGAGCTCAAGGACCGCGCGCCCGCTTCCAGCCCCTTCGATCCGCCCCATTCCACCGTCCAGGTCGGCCGGTTCGAAGGCGGCGTCGCGCGCAACGTCATCGCGGGCCTTGCCCATGTCGACTGGGAACTGCGCCCGATCAACGCCGCCGACAAGGACCACGCCACCCGCACGATGCGCGATTACTGCAACGATGTGCTACTCCCCGCGATGCGAACCGTCCACAAAAGCGCGGAAATTGAAACTTTGACCGTGGGCGACGTCGCGGGGCTGGAACCTGTGACCGACAACGAGGCGCGAGAGATCGTCGCCCACCTGACCGGCGAGAACGGCGCGGCCACTGTGTCCTTCGGGACCGAGGCCGGGCTTTTCCAGTCGCTTGGCTGCGCGGCGGTCGTGTGCGGCCCGGGCTCGATCGAGCAGGCGCACAAGGCCGACGAATACGTATCGCTGGACCAGATGGCGCAGTGCATCACCATGCTGGAACGGCTGAACGACCGCTTGAGGACCCCCCAATGACCCCCGTTTTCGTCCAGATCCGCTGCCGCCCCGGGACCGCCTACAAGGTCGCCGAACGGGTGGCCTTGCGCGAAATCCACTCCGAACTCTACTCGACCTCCGGCGACTGGGACCTGCTGGTCAAGCTCTACATCCCCGACGATCAGGATATCGGCCATTTCATCAACGAACAGCTGATCGACATCGAGGGGATCGAGCGCAGCCACACGATCCTGACCTTCAAGGCCTTTTAGGCCCGGGCCTGACCTTCAAGGCCGGGCCTGCCTGTGAAGGTGTTCTAGGCCCAGCTTTTCCCAAGCACGCGGAACCAGTTCTCGTGGCACAGCTTGGCGATCAGCGCATCGCCGAACCCGTGGTCGCGCATCGCACGACGCAAGTTCGGCAGGTCGCCCACGGTCTTCAGACCCTGCGGCACCAACGCGCCGTCGTAATCGGACCCCAGCCCGACGCGATCCTCGCCCAGCCGTCCGATCAGGTGATCCAGATGGCGCATCAGAACGTCCATCCCCACGTCATCGCGCATCTTGCCGTCGGGTCGCAGGAAGGCGCTGGCGAAGTTCAGCCCCACCATTCCGTCCGATTCAGCAATGGCATCCAGCTGCTTGTCCGTCAGGTTGCGCGCATGGGGCGAGACCGCATAAGCGTTGGAATGGGTCGCCACCAGGGGCCGCGACGACAGCCGCGCGACGTCCCAGAACCCGGCCTCGTTCAGGTGGCTGAGGTCCAGCATGATCCCCATCTCGTCGCAACGTGCGACCAGCCGCTTGCCTGCGTCGGTCAAACCCGGGCCGATATCGCCGGTCGAGGGATAGCGGAACGGAACTCCGTGGCCGAAGATGGTCTCCCGGCTCCAGACCGGGCCGAGAGACCGCAGACCGCGGGCGTAAAGGTCGTCGAGCTCGGCCAGATCGGGGCCGATGGCCTCGGCGCCCTCGATGTGGCAGATCGCGGCGAGACGGTCCGATCCGAAGGCGGCGCGCAGGCTGTCGATGTCGCGCACCACGGTCAGGTGGCCCAGCCGCTCCAGCCCTTCGAGGATCGCGAGCTCGGCCTCGACCGCGTCCGAGGCATCGCCCCGCGCGATCATCTCGGGCAGCGGCATGTCATAGCTTTCGCCCTGCATCGCCGCCATCTTGGCCGAGGAATCGACGTTCGACGGCACCCAGATCGCGAAGAAGCCGCCGCCGAAGCCGCCTTCCGCTGCGGCCTCGGGATCGATTGCGCCGTGTCCGGGCGAGGCGAAGCCGTCCGCGCCACCGCGGGACAGAAGGCGGGTCAGCAGGTCGTTATGACCATCGAAGATCAGGGGCTGTTTCATGCCGCTTTGCGTGCCCGGTTTCGCAGGTCCTTGCAAGCGTCTCGGCATCGAATACCCGGCAGGTGAATTTTCCGGTCGAACCCGCCGCGCCGAACGCTATCGTGCCGGGGCAGACCCCAAGCCCGAGATCGCCCGTGACCGCACCCGACCCCTTCCCGCGCCTCGTGCCGCTTGGCCTCGACGGTCTGCTTGTGAGCTTCGCGGACCGGCTGCAGGACCGTGCCAACCGCGCCGCGCTGGCCTTCCGCGCCGCGGTCGAGGCCGAAGGGATCGACGGCGTGACCGAGACCGCAAGCTCCCTCGTCTCGGCGTTCGTTGCCTTCGATCCGGGCCGCACCGACCGGGACGCGCTGGACCGGAAGCTGCACGAGATGATCGACGCCCACGACTGGTACGCCGCCGACCTGCCGGGGGGACGCCGTCGCTTCACCATCCCCGCCTGTTTCGGGGGCGACCACGCCCCCCAGCTGGACGATGCGGCAGAACAGGCCGGGCTTTCGCGCGAGGAGGCCATCGCCGAACTCTGCGCCCACCCCCTGCGCGCGATGGCGCTGGGATTCGCGCCGGGGCAGGCCTATCTTGGCGAGCTGCCCGAGCACTGGAACATCGATCGCCAGACCGGCCTGACCCCGAAGGTCGAGATGGGCGCCGTCGTCGTCGCCGTGCGCCAGATGATCGTCTTCGCCACCTCCAGCCCGACCGGCTGGCGACAGGTTGCCATGACCCGCTTCCAAGGCTTCCGCCCCGATGCGGGGGACGATGCGATCGCGCTGGCCCCCGGGGACGAGGTGCAGCTGCGCGCTGTCGATGCGGACACGTTCGCGGGCCTGACCCCGCCCGAGGGCGGCGCGACCGTCGAGGTGATCGCATGACCGAAGTCACGATCCTCCGCGCCGGGCCAGGCGTCACCGTGCAGGACATGGGCCGCCCCGGGTTCATCGCGCAGGGCCTGTCGCGCGGCGGGGCCGCGGACCGATTGGCGGTGCTGGAAGCCGCGGCGCTGCTGGGCCAGCCGCCCGCTGCCGGGCTGGAGCTGCCGCCCGTGGCCCTGTCGCTGTCGGTGGACGGACCGACCCGGATCGCGCTGACCGGATCGGCGATGCGCGCCGCCATCGACGACCAGCCCATCGCCTGGAACGCCAGCCATCGGATCGCCGCCGGCCAGAAGCTGAACCTGTCGCCCCTCGGCGGCGGTTACGGCTATGTCACCTTCGGCGGCGGGATCGACACGCCCCTTGCCATGGGGGCGCGATCCGCACACTTGGCGGCCGGTCTGGGGCGCGCGCTTCAGGAGGGCGACACGCTGCCTTTGGGCGAGGATCAGGGCACGCAGACCGACCTCGTGATCGACCCGGTCGACCGCGGCACCGACCGTCCCCTTCGCCTGCTGCCCAGTGCGCATACCGCCCTGTTTTCCCAAGCCGACCGCGACCGGTTCGACGGGACCACGTTCACCCGCGACGCCCGCGCCAACCGGCAGGGGATCCGCCTGACCCATGACGGCGCTCCCTTTGCAACCGAGGGGCAGTTGTCGCTGATTTCGGAAATCGCACGGCCGGGCGACATCCAGATGACGGGTGAGGGGCAGCCCTATATCCTTGGCCCCGAATGCCAGACGACCGGCGGCTATCCCCGGATCGGGGCGATCGTGCCGCAGGACCTGCCCCGCGCCATGCAAGCCCCACCGGGGGCCACCTTTCGCTTTCGGTTTGTCGACAGGGACGAGGCGCTGCGCGACTGGCTGTCCGACGACGCCCGGCTGACCGACCTGAAACGCCACGTCCGGCCCCTGACCCGCGATCCGCGCGACATTCGAAACCTTGCCGCCTATCAGCTGATCAGCGGCGTCACGACCGGAGAGGCCCCATGACCCGCATCGACCTGAACGCAGACATGGGCGAAAGCTTCGGGCCTTGGACCATGGGCGACGACGCGGCTCTGCTGGAGGTCGTGACCTCGGCCAATATCGCCTGCGGCTTCCACGCGGGCGACTGGGACACCATGGCCGCCACCATGGCCCGCGCGGTCGACCGCGGCGTAGGGATCGGCGCGCATCCGGGCTTTCCCGACCTGCAGGGCTTCGGGCGACGGCAGATGAAGATGGACCCTGCAAGCGTCGGGCGGCTGGTGCAGTATCAGCTGGGGGCGGCGCAGGCGATGGCGCGCGCGGCGGGCGGCCATGTGCGGCACCTCAAGCTGCACGGGGCGCTGTCGAACATGGCCTCGGCCGACGGGGAACTAGCCCGCGCCGCCTATGCCGCCGCGCTGGAGGTCGACCCCGACCTCGTGCTGATGGTGCTGGCCGCAACCCCGATGGAGGATGCCGCGAAGGCGCTGGGGGCCAGCTATGCCGCCGAGATCTTCGCCGATCGCGGTTATGCCGAGGACGGGACCCTGATCCCCCGTGGCCAGCCCGGCGCGATGATCACCGACTCCGAGGTCGCCGCCGCGCGCATCAGCGATATGGTCCGCGATGGCGCCATCCTCACCGCCGGAGGGCGCCGGATCGAGACCCGGATCGACACGGTCTGCCTGCACGGGGACGAGCCTTCGGCCGTCGCAGCCGCGCGCGTGTTGCGTGCCCGGCTGGAGGCGGATGGGGTGGTAATCGCGCCGCTTTAGGCCTTCGCGCGGTTTCAGGTCGGCGGGATACGGGTATTTTTCCAAGGGTGAATTGAGGGGGGCGGCGCGCCATGGGCGAGCTTGTACGTGAACACCGTGCGGGTATCAGGGCGGGCATGCCACCTGTTTTGCTTCTTGCCGCTGCCGTCGGCATCGTCGGCGCCAATTCCCTGGTCCTGAGCCCGTTGGCCGGAACGGTCGCCGCCGGGTTCGGCGCGGCGACCACGGCGGCGGACGTTCTAACCGCGATCGCGACTTATGGCGCGGGCACCGCGATCTCGGCGTTATTCCTGGCACCGTTGGCCGATCGGCTGGGTCTGGCGCGGGCGCTGCACCTGGCGCTGGGGCTTCTGGCCCTGTCGCTGGCCGCGTCGGCCGCGGCACCCGGGGTGGCCGGGCTGAGCCTGGCGCAAGCGGTGGCCGGACTGGCGGCGGGGATCTGCTTGCCGGCCACCTATGGGCTGGCGGCAGAACTGTCGCCCGCGGGGCAGGAAGCGCAGACCATGGGGCGGGTTCTGACCGGATGGGTCCTGTCGCTGGTCTTCGGGGTCGCGGCCTCGGCCGTTCTGGCCGACGCGGTGAACTGGCGTCTGGTCTATGGGATCATGGCTGGGCTGGCGGCGGTGCTGTGCGTTGCCGCGCGCGGGCTGGCGAACCGTCCGCGGCCGGGGCGCGCCGGTGCGCAGTTGCTGAAGCGTCCCGGCGTGCTTCCCGCGCTGGCCAACGTGGCCAGCTTCATGGCAGCGTTCTACGGGCTTTACGCCTTTCTGGGGGCGCATATGACCGAACGCCTGGGCCAGTCCACGACCGTCGCGGGCACCGGAGCGCTGGTCTATGGGGTGGGGTTTGCGGCTGCCATGCCGCTTGACCGCGTGGTCGACCGGATCGGGACGGGGCGGATCGCGCCGATCCTCTTCGGGGCGCTGGTCTGCATCTATGCGGGGCTTGCCGGGGTGGCGGGTACGCTGTGGCTTCTGCTGCCCGTGTGCTTCTTGTGGGGCGTGGCCAATCACCTGGGGCTGACGTTGATCGTGGGCGGACTGACGCGGCTGGCCCCGGACCGACGCGGGGCGATCCTGGGGCTGTATTCCGCTACGACCTACGGGGCGGTCTTCGTGGTGACGCTGGTCTACCGCCCGGTGTTCGAGGCGGGGGGCTTTGCGCCCCTCGCCCTGTTGTCGGGCCTGTGCATCGTCCCTGCACTGATCCGCGCGTGGCGAACGCGCGGGGCGCCTTAGATCAGGCCCAGCTCGCGGAAACGATCCATCATGTCGATCTCGGGGCGGGGTCCGATATGGCCGATCACTTCGGCTGCGGCCGCCACGCCCATCTTGCCGCAAGTCTCGGGGTCCTTGCCGGTGACATAGCCATACAGGAACCCGGCCGCGAACTGGTCGCCGGCACCGGTGGCGTCGACGGGCACGACACGCTCGACCGGGACCTCGATCCGGGTGCCGTCGGTGATGATCACGACCGGATTGCCCGACCGGGTGCAGACCACCGTGCGGCACACCTTCGCGGCCTCGGTCAGGGCGGTGTCGAGATCGGTCTCGTACAGCGTCGTCCACTCGGCCTCGTTGCCGATGGTCACGTCCATCTCGTTTGCGATCAGCGCCTTGAAGTCGCCGCGGTGGCGTTCGGTGCAGAACGGGTCGGACAGGGTGATGCCGGCCTTGCCGCCGGCGTCGTGCATCAGTTCGGCGGCGCGGCGGAAGGCGGTCTTCCCCTCGTCCTTGTCGAACAGATACCCTTCGAGGAACACGAACCCGCCCTCGGCGAAGGGCTGTTCAGGCACGTCGGCGGCGCCCAGATCCGCGCCCGCGCCCAGATAGGTGTTCATCGACCGCTCTCCATCCGGGCTGACGAAGATCATGCAGCGCGAGGTGGGAAGGGCCGCATCGGCCACCGGCGGGTTCGGGAAGGCGATGCCATCGGCCTCCATCCCCTCGGCATAGCCTCGGCCCAGGCCGTCGCCCTTCACCTTGCCGACGAACGACGCCTGCAGCCCAAGCTTGCCGATCCCGGCGATGGTGTTGGCCACCGATCCGCCCGGCGTTTCGGTGCGTTCGCTCATCGCGGCGTACAGCAGCTCGGCCCGCTCGCGCTCGACCAGTTGCATGATGCTTTTCTCGATGCCCATATGCTCGAGGAAGTGGTCGTCGGCGCGGGCGATGACGTCGACAATGGCGTTGCCGATGCCGATCACGTGGGGGGTGCTCATTCGGTCTTCTCCGGATAGGGGCAGAGGTCTCTGATAAGGCAGGCCGGGCATTTCGGCTTGCGCGCGATGCAGGTGTAGCGGCCGTGCAGGATCAGCCAGTGGTGGGCGTGCAGCGCGAATTCGGCGGGAACGTTGTCCTCGATCGCGCGCTCGACCGCGACCACGTCCTTGCCGGGCGCGATCTGGGTGCGATTTCCGACGCGGAAGATATGTGTGTCGACAGCCTGCGCGGGATAGCCGAACCACATGTTCAGCACCACGTTCGCCGTCTTGCGGCCCACGCCGGGCAGTCCTTCCAGCGCGGAACGGGACGACGGCACTTCGCCGTCATACTCATCGACCAGAATCCGGCTGAGCTTCATGACGTTCTTCGCCTTGTTGCGATATAGGCCGATGGACTTGATGTGCTCGACCAGCCCCTCTTCGCCCAGATCCAGCATCTTCTGCGGCGTGTCGACGGTGGCGAAGAGCGCACGCGTGGCCTTGTTCACGCCCGCATCCGTGGCCTGCGCCGAAAGGGCGACCGCCACGACCAGGGTATAGGCATTCACATGCTCCAACTCGCCCTTCGGCTCAGACTCGGCCTCGCGGAACCGCGTGAAGATTTCACGCTGGGTGCTGTATGGTAGGGGCTTCGGCATCGCATGTCTTCTGCCCGCAAACCGGGGCCGGTGACAAGGCGATCCCGCAAGAACCGGGTCGCGCAGTCCCCTGCCCTTGCCTAGTATCGCGGCATGGACACGCTGGATGACATCGAAACCCGCTATCACTGGCAGCTCATGCGCCGGGCCATCGAGCGGCTGGACGCGGGGCGGGACCTGACGCTGGACCAGATCGCCGAGGAGATCGGCCTTAGCCCCGCGCATTTCCAGCGCATCTTCTCACGCTGGGCAGGCGTCTCGCCCAAGCGGTTCCAGCAATACCTGACTCTCGGCCACGCCAAGCGGATGCTGGCGGCACGCGCCACGCTTCTGGACACGGCGGACGAGGTCGGGTTGTCCGGCACCTCGCGCCTGCATGACCTGTTCCTGAGATGGGAAGCGATGAGCCCAGGCGACTACGCGAAGAAGGGCGCGGGACTGACGATCCGCTACGCCTATGCGGACGGGCCGTTCGGGCGGATGCTGGCGATGGCGACGGATCGCGGTCTGGCCGGGCTGGGCTTTTGCGGGGAAATCGGCGATTCCACCGCCTTCGAGGACCTTCGCACGCGGTGGCCCATGGCCGAATATGTCCACGACGCGTCCGCGCTGGCGCCCCATTTCGCGGCGCTGGATCAGGGGGGCGAGCCGCGCCTGCACCTCATGGGCGGGCCCTTCCAGATCAAGGTATGGGAGGCGCTGCTGCGAATCCCCGACGGCCACGTCACCACCTATTCCGAGATCGCGCGCGCCATAGGTCACCCCAAGGCCCACCGCGCCGTGGGCACCGCCGTGGGGCGCAACCCGATCTCATGGCTGATCCCTTGCCACCGCGCGCTGCGCCAGTCGGGCGAGTTGGGGGGCTATCACTGGGGGCTACCGGTCAAGCGCGCCCTTCTGGCAGACGAGGCGGCGCGCACGGGATTCTGACCGGCGAAAAAACGCTTCCTGTGACTTTTCTGCTGTTCACTGGCGCGGATCCGCCTATGTATCTGCGCCGAGATGTGCGTCTCGCCAAATTCCAGAGGACACTCATGATTTCCTTCAAGACCCCCCTTATCCTGGCCTCGACCGCTGTTCTGGGTCTGACGGCCTGCGTCACCTCGCAGGGCCCCAACGACCCGAACCGGACCCGCCAGGGCGCGCTGATCGGCTCGGTCGGCGGTGCGCTGGCCGGCGCGGCGCTGGATGCCGATGACGGCAACGACCGCCTGCGCAACGCGGCCATCGGCGCCGTCGTGGGCGGCGGCGCAGGTGCCGTCGGCGGTGCCTTCCTCGATGCGCAAGAGCGCGAGCTGCGCCAGCAGCTGGGCACCGGCATCGTGATCCAGAACACCGGCAACGAGCTGATCGTGCGCCTGCCGCAGGACATCCTGTTCGCCACGGACAGCGCCGCGGTTCAGCCCGGCCTGCGCGGCGACCTGCAGCTTCTGGCCAACAGCCTGAACAAGTACGACGCCTCCGTCGTCGAAATTCAGGGCCACACCGATTCGACCGGATCGGACGCCTACAACCAGAATCTGTCGCAGCGCCGCGCCCAAGCCGTCAGCTCGATCCTTGTCCAGAACGGCGTCTCCCCCGCGCGTCTCCGCGCTGTGGGCTACGGCGAAAGCCAGCCCATCGCGACGAACGACACGGCCGCCGGCCGCCAGCAGAACCGCCGCGTGTCGGTCGTCATCCGCCCGACGAACTGATCCGGCCCTTATTCTACGAAAAGGCCTCGTCGCATCCCGCGGCGGGGCCTTTTTGTTTCGGGCGGCCCAACCGTCGCCCGCCTGTCCAGCTCCAAGGTTCGGCGCGGTGTCGACCCCACGCGGCCGATGTCCGGGCCGTGATCGCGGCCAATGCGATCCTCGTCTCACCACGACCTTTCAGCAATGCGCGGGATCGGGATCCCGCGAGTCGCCGTCCGCCAAAGCCGGATGCCCAACGCACAAGAAAAAGGCCCGCAGCTTGCGCCCCGGGCCTTATCATTCGTCTGTAAACGAGATCAGTGCAGCTTGGCACCGACCGTCTTGATCGAATCATCAATCAGCTTGTTGGCCCGTTCGCCGTCCATCTGTTCCTTCAGGACGTCGCGCGCGGCCGCCACGGCCACTTCGACCGCGCGGTTGCGGACGTTGCGCTTGGCGTCTTCCTCGGCCTGGGCGATCTGGTCCTTGGCCGCGGCCAGCCGCCGGTCGACCGATCGCTGCAGATCCGCCTTCGCCTGCTCGGACTGGGCCTGCGCCTCTTCCCGGGCCGAGGCGACGATGCGGTCGGCCTGCTGCTGCACTTCCTTCTGCTTGCGCTCGTACGAGGCCAGCAGAGTCTGCGCCTCTTCGCGCAGACCGCGCGCTTCGGCGAGGTCGGCCTTGATCCCTTCCGCCCGCTTGTCGAGCATCGAGATCAGCGTCGACGGCACCCGGTAATAGAGCAGGATCCCGATGAAGACGATGAAGCCCAGCGTCACCACGAAATTGGTGTTCTGCAGCGAGAAGAAGGGCCCCGTGGCCGCAAGTGCCGGAACCGGCACCAGGGCAAGCAAAGTCGCGAGGATGCGCATCACGCGGTCCCTCCCATCTTGTCGTTGACGGCCGCGTCGACGCGGCTGCTGTCGGGCTGACCGCCCAGAGCATCCACCAGCGCCAGTGCGGTCTCGCGCGCGATGGCTTCGACGTTCTCGGCGGCGCTGTCGCGGATCTCGGCGATGCGACGTTCACTTTCGGCCTGCTGCGCGGCGATCTCGGAATCGGCGCGCTTCAGCGCCTCGTCCAGTTCCGCCTGCATCTCGGCACGGTTTTCCTCGGCGATACGATTCGCTTCGGACCGTGCGTCGGCCAGCGCCTTCTCATAGGTCTTCTCGGCCTCGGACGCCTTCAGCTTCAGCTCTTCGGCGGCGGCGATGTCGTTGGTAATGGTGCCCTGACGTTCGGCCAGGACGGCCCCGATGCGCGGCAGCGCCACGCGGGACAGAATGAAGTAGATCGCGATCAGCGCGATAAACAGCCAGAAGATCTGGTTGGGGTAAGAGGACGGGTCGAGCTGCGGCATCCCGCTGGCGACAGCGTCGCCTTCGCCCAGCACGGACTCTCTCGGATCGGTTGCCATCGGCGTCTCCCGGATAAAGGTCGACCGAGGGCCCGAAAGCCCCCGGCGTCGGAGAGGTCAGGCCCGTCTTAGACGGCGAACATCAGCAGAAGTGCCACGAGGAACGAAAAGATCCCCAAGGCTTCTGCAAAGGCGATGCCGATAAACAGAGTGGCGGTCTGCGACGCGGCAGCCGACGGGTTGCGCAGCGCGCCGTTCAGGAAGTTCGCCGCAACGTTGCCGACGCCGAGCGCCGCGATGCCGGAACCCAGGCCCGCAAGGCCCGCACCGATGAACTGACCGAGGGTCGAAATATCGCCTTCCATTGAACTCTCTCCTTGGATTGGAAGCAAACGTTTCAAGGTCCCGTAGGGTGGGTACAACCCACCGCCCCGGGATCAGTGATGGGGATGAAGCGCGTCCTTGAGGTACACGCAGGTAAGGATGGTGAACACGTAGGCCTGGATAAACGCCACCAGAACCTCCAGCGCATAGATCGCCGTGATCGCGAGGACCGGCACGACCGCGAAGACGCCCAGCGCACCGGCAAAGCCCGCGAACACTTTCAGCACAGCGTGGCCCGCCATGATGTTGCCGGCAAGACGGATGGAGTGACTGACCGGCCGCACGAAGTAGGACACAAGCTCGATCACCGCGAGGATCGGGCGCAGCGCCAGCGGCGCAGAGGACACCCAGAACAGCCGCAGGAACGACGCCCCATTCAGCACGAAGCCCAGGATCGTGACGCCGAAGAACACTAGCAGCGCCAGCACGGCCGTAACGGCGATATGCGAGGTGGGTGAGAAGCTGCCCGGGATCAGCGCCAGGAAATTCGCCAGCACGATGAACATGAACAGCGTCATGATATAGGGGAAGTACTTGACCGCGTCCCGGCCGGTCACGTCCTCGACCATCTTGTAGATGAAGCCATAGGACAGCTCGGCCAGCGACTGCGCGCGGCTGGGGATCACGTTGCGCCCGCGGGTGCCGACGATCAGCATCAGCGCTGTGGCAAGCACCACGATCGCCATCCAAAGCGTCGCATTGGTGACGGTGAAAATACTGACTGCCCCGTCTGAAAACAGGGGCTGCACGACGAACTGGTCCATCGGATGGATGTTGAACCCCGATCCGCCACCATGGGCCGCGGCCTCGGCGCCGGTCTCAACTATCGTCGCGGCTTCGCTCTGCGCCATCGTCGTCCCTCGTCTCATCGGGCGGCGTCTCGCCCAGCTTCACATCTTTCGCGGTGCGCATCATCACGTTGATGCCGGCCGCGAGGCCCACGAACACGAACAGCACCAGGAAGATCGGCATTGTGCCGAAAAGGCTATCCAACCCGTACCCGATGCCCAGGCCCATGACCAACCCGGTCACAAGCTCGATGACCATCCGATAGGCGACCTCCGCCCCCGAATAGCCCTGTCCCGTTGTCTTCGGGGGTGGCGCATCACGGCGCTTACGCTCGGCCAGGCGCTTTTCCAGCGCCGCCATGCGGGCCCGCGTGTCCTCGTCCACCATGGGCGGAACATCCCCTCGACAGTCGCGGCGGACACTATGGCGGGGGGCCTGACGCGTCAAGACGCCCTGAGGCAAGCAAAATCAATGGCTTGCCTATCTCGCCCCGCCACCCCCATATTCAACGAACCGGTTGAACGACGCCCGGCGCGCCCTTGCCAAGTCGATCCGCGCGGGCGATCAAGGCGGCCATGCCCGACCCGCTCGACCTCGTGTTCCAGGCGCTGGCCGATCCCACGCGCCGCCGCATCCTCGCCATGCTGCTCGAGGACGACATGGCCGTGACCGACGTGGCCGAGCCATTGCCGATCTCGCTGGCAGCGGTGTCGAAACACCTCGCGATCCTGACCCGCGCAGGCCTCATCACCCAGGAACGCCGCGGGCGGCTGGTCTGGTGCAAGCTCGATCCGGGCGCACTCCGGGCCGCGTCGGTCTGGATGCAGGGCTTCGGCCAGTTCGACCCTATCGAGCTCGACGCGTTCGAGCGTTTCCTCGCGTCCGAGGACCTCTCCCCCACGCCCGAGGGCGACGCAAAGTCCGAAAGCCCGCCCAGCGACCCCGCCTGACGCGGCGCGCGGCGCCTTTCCTTCACCCTTGGCAAAATACCCAGATCCCGCCGGCCCAGGTCCGGCGCGACGACCCCGAAACGCGCCACGGGGCGACAAACGCCTCGGAAATCTCAGACGCTGATCCCCGACCAGTCCTTCGCATGTGCCTTGAGGAAGGTCAGGAACGTCTGCACCTTCGCACTGCGGTGCAGGTCCACGTGGGTCACGATCCACAAGGGCACGGACCAGTCATCGCGCGGGGGGAAGACCTCGACCAGGTCCGGGCTCGCCTCCACCGCCGCGCGGGTGGCAAAGCCGATCCCCGCGCCGAACGTCACCGCGTCCAGTGCCGCCCTCCCGGCCGTGGTGCGGAACACGATCCGGTCGGCCGGCACCGCCCCCGCCAACCAGCGATAGAACGGCGCGCGTGACGCCGGGTCCTCGGGGCCGACGAAGACATGGCGGGCCAGATCCGCCTCGCCCTCGGGCATCCCCATCCGGTCAATATACCCTTTCGAGGCGCACATCGCGAATTCCAGCTTGCCGAACGGCTGGACCACGTTGTCGGGATCCTGCGGCGCCGCGCCGGCGCGGATCGCCACGTGGGCCTCGCCGTATTCCAGGCGGAACACCCGTTCGCCCGGCAAGACATGGACCTTCAGGTCAGGATGCTCGGCTCGGAACGCGACCAGCACCGGGGTCAGAAGGGGCGACAACTGCTCCAGCGAGGTGACCACCAGTTCGCCCGTCACCCCCTCGCCCTGTCCCTTCAGCCGTCCGGCCAGTTGCGCGAACTGGTCGTCGGTCGCCTGCGCCACCTGCAACAGGTCGCGTCCGGCCTCGGTCGGGGTATAGCCGCGCGCATGGCGCTGGAACAGCTTGACGCCCAGTTGCCCCTCCAGCGCGTCGATGTGACGGATGACCGTCGCATGGTGCACGCCCAGAACCTCGGCCGCACCGCTGACCGTCCCGATCCGCGCGACCTGAAACGCCGTTCGCACCTCGTCCCACGTGTTGATCGCCATCGTCTCTTCCTTCCGCGCAGCCCCGCCATCGACCCGGTAGCGCAATCGTGCCGCGATGGGAACGGAACCCTCCCCCATTCCCGCGTATTGGTCGCACACATAACTGGAGCGAGACATGACACCCGCCACCCGCAACACCGCCATCGCCGCCGCCGCCACGTTGATCCCCGCCGCGCTCGCCGCTGCTGCGGCCGCGGCCTATCCTGAACGGACCCGCCGGATCGGCCACGAGATCGGCGACCGCGTCCACAGCCTGTTCGACGACACCACCGCCGACGTGGACACCCGCACCCGTCGCATCGCGCATCGCCTGGAAGAGCTGACCCATCGCCTTGAGGCGCAGCTGCCCCGCCATCAGTCGTCATGGACCTCGCACATGCCGTCCATGCCCTCGATGCCATCCACCCCTTCGCCTATGGCGATGATCGGCGGCGGCATCGCGGCGGCACTGCTGATCCCCGCAGCGCTGACGGCCATCTTCGCACCCCACAAGCTGCGCGAGGCCCGCGATGCCGTGACCAACTACTGGAGCGACGAGGAAGTCGCCGACGAGCTGACGCGCGTGTCCGAACGCCTCGACAGCCTGTCCGCGGATATCGAAAAGCACCGCGAGGACAATTTCGACACCGTGGTCGCCGCTGCGCACAAGGATGACTGATCGTCTCCGCCCGATCCTGAGGGGTGCGCTCACGCTCGCGTTCCTCTATTTCGGGCTGGAAAAGCTGCTGGGCCTGCCCGCGGCCGTCGCGCTTTACGACGCGCTCGGCTTCGGGCAATGGCCGCGCTATGTGACCGGCACCGTTGAAACGCTGGGGGCGCTGGCCCTCTGGACGCCATTTGCCCTGCCCGCAGCGGCTGTCCTGATCGCTACTATGGTCGTCGGCTTCACCGCCAAGACCCTGCTGGTCGGCCCACCGGTTTTGCACATTGCGATCCTGGGGGTGCTGACCCTGATCCTGCTGCTTATGGACGTCCGCGCCCGCACCCGCCGCGCTTGACAGCGCCGCCCGCAGGCCTTACCTCCGCCCTCGATTCCGAGAGTCCCGCGCTCTCGGTCCCGGCATGCCGTCGGGATCGCCCCCCGCCAGCGAGTTTCGCCCGCGGGGGCGCTTGCCGTATGTAACAAGGGGACGCCCATGTTCGAGAACCTGTCAGACCGCCTTTCCGGCGTCTTCGACCGCCTGACCAAGCAAGGCGCCCTCTCGGACGAGGACGTCAAGACCGCCCTGCGCGAGGTCCGCGTCGCCCTTCTGGAAGCCGACGTCTCCCTTCCCGTGGCGCGCGATTTCGTCAAGGCGGTGCAGGACAAGGCCACCGGCCAGTCCGTCACCAAGTCGGTCACCCCCGGCCAGCAGGTCGTTAAGATCGTCCATGACGAACTGGTCCACGTCTTGGGCGGCGACGACGCCGAACCCGGCCAGCTTCGCATCAACGACGCCCCCGCCCCGATCCTGATGGTGGGCCTCCAGGGCTCGGGCAAGACGACGACCACGGCCAAGCTGGCCCTGCGCTTGAAGAACCGCGACCGCAAGCGCGTCCTGATGGCATCCCTCGACACCAACCGCCCCGCCGCGATGGAGCAATTGCAGATCCTGGGTGTCCAGATCGGCGTCGACACCCTGCCCATCGTCAAGGGCGAAACGCCCGTCCAGATCGCCCGCCGCGCCAAGACGCAGGCCAGCTTGGGTGGCTACGACGTCTACATGCTCGACACCGCCGGCCGCCTTCACATCGACGAAGAGCTGATCGCCCAGGCGGCCGAGGTGCGCGACATCGCCAACCCGCGCGAGACGCTGCTGGTCGTCGACGGCCTGACGGGCCAGGACGCGGTCAACGTCGCGACCGAGTTCGACGACAAGATCGGCGTCACCGGCGTCGTGCTGACCCGGATGGACGGCGACGGCCGCGGCGGTGCGGCCCTGTCGATGCGCGCTGTCACCGGCAAGCCGATCAAGTTCGTCGGTCTGGGCGAGAAAATGGACGCGCTGGAAACCTTCGAGCCCGAGCGCATCGCCGGCCGCATCCTCGGGATGGGCGACATCGTGGCCCTGGTCGAGAAAGCCCAGCAGACCATCGAGGCCGAGCAGGCCGAGCGTATGATGAAGCGCTTCCAGAAGGGTCAGTTCAACATGAACGACCTGCGCATGCAGCTTGAGCAGATGATCAAGATGGGCGGCATGGAAGGGATGATGGGCATGATGCCCGGCATGGGCAAGATGGCCAAGCAGGTCGAACAATCCGGCATGGACGATAGCGTCCTGACCCGCCAGATCGCCCTGATCCAGTCCATGACCAAGAAGGAACGCGCCAATCCCGCCTTGCTTCAGGCCAGCCGCAAGAAGCGCATCGCCAAGGGTGCCGGGATGGAAGTGTCCGATCTGAACAAGCTGCTGAAGATGCACCGCCAGATGGCGGACATGATGAAGAAGATGGGCAAGGGCGGGATGCTGAAGAAGGCCATGGCCGGGATGTTCGGCAAGGGCGGCCCGTCCGAGGCCGACATGGCCGCTGCACAGGCCCAGATGCAGAAGGGCGGCATGCCGGGCATGCCCGGCGGCGGCTTCGGCGGCGGCAATCCCTTCGGCGGTGGCGGCGGCCTGCCCCCCGGTCTTTCGGGCTTCGGCAAGAAGAAGTGAACGACACGACCGTCATACCCCGGATCGAGACCGGCGATCTTGTCCTGCGCGCGCCGCAGGCCACCGACCTCGATGCGCATGCCGCGTTCCGCGCGTCGGACCGCTCGCGCGCCGTCGGCGGCCCGTGGCAGGACCGCGCCTCGGCCTGGCTGCATCTGTGCAGCGCGGCGGGCCAATGGGTCCTGCGCGGCTATGGCCGCTGGATCGTGGCCGACCGCACGACGGACGCACCGCTGGGCCTCGTCGGCCTGCATCACCCCGATGACTGGCCCGAGCCCGAGATCGGCTGGACAGTCTATGCTCATGCCGAAGGGCGCGGCATCGCCTTCGCCGCCGCGCAGGCCGCCCGCGCCTATGCCTACGACCGTCTCGGCTGGCGCACCGTCATCAGCGCCGTTGCGCCCGACAATGCCCGCTCCATGGCGCTGGCAAACCGCATGGGCTGCACCCCCGACGGGTCCTTCCCGTTCGAGGACGAGGTTCTGACGATCATGCGCCACCCCGCGCCGGAGGCCGCATGACCGCCCTGCGCGCCCCCATCGACGGCCCGGTCCTGACGACCGACCGCCTGACGCTGCGCCCGCCCCGGATGGCGGATCGCGACGCGCACGCGGCGTTCTACGCCAGCGACGACTCGGCCTCTGTTGGTGGCCCTTTCACGGGCAAGGAAACATGGCGCGTCTTCGCCGCGCTGTCCGGTCACTGGGCGCTGATGGGCTATGGCTGGTTCATGATCGAACGGCGCGACACCGGCCGCGTCATCGGCATGACCGGTCTGCATCACCCGCCCGTCCACGCGGATCGCGAGATCGGCTGGACCCTCTTCACCGACCGCGGTCAGGGCTTCGTGACCGAAGCGGCCCGCGCCGCCCGCGACTGGGGCCGGGACACCTTGCCGCCCGCGCGCCTGGTCAGCTATATCGACCCGGCAAACGGGCCCAGCCAGGCCGTGGCCCGGCGCCTTGGCGCCACAACGGACGGCACCCGCGCCGCGCATAATCCGGTTTGCGAGATCTGGGTCCACCCCACCCCCGAGGCGCCGCGATGAGCTTGCCGTTCCCCCGCATCGGCCGCCCCGGCGCGGCGCCCACGCTCTCGACCCCGCGTCTGGTCCTGCGCCCGCCGCAGACCGCCGACTGGGACGCCTACCGCCAGATCATGACGGGCCCCCGCGCCACCCACATGGGTGGTCCGTTCGGCGCGAATGTCGCCTGGGGGATGTTCATGGCCGACATGTGGGGCTGGGCTGTCACCGGTGCCGGCGCATTGACGATCACCCGAGCCGAGGATGGGATCGCCGTGGGTCAGGTCGTGCTGAACGACATCCCCGCATTTCCGGACCTCGAACTGGGATGGATGCTCTATGACGGGCACGAGGGGCACGGCTACGCGACCGAGGCGGCCGCCGCGTTCCTCGACTGGATTCGTCGCGAGCTTCGGCCGGCCTCGCTGGTCTCCTACGTCTCGCCCGACAACGCGGGCAGCGCCGGCGTCGCCCGGCGTCTGGGCGGAGAGGAAGACGTGACGGCCGACCGCCCCGATCCCGCGGATCTCGTCTTTCGCCACGTGGGGGATCCCAGATGATCGCTTTACGCATCCTTGATCCTGCGCGCGGTGCCAACCGTCACACCGTCCCGACAGAGGCCCGGCATATGTCCGGCGCGTGCCCGGCGCATGTCCGGCCCGTGACCGTCGCGGGCGTGACGGCCATCCGGCGGGTGCAGGACGTTTGCCCGTCGCAATTTCGGGGGGGATGGCATGGCTGAACCGACGCTCGACCAGCTTCGCGCGCGCATCGACCGGCTGGACGAAATCCTCGTCCACACCCTTGCCGAACGCTTTCGCCAGACTGCCAAGGTCGGCGCATTGAAGGCTCGGGACACGCTGCCCGCCTTCGACCCCGACCGCGAGGCGCGCCAGCGCGCCCGCATCGAAACGCTGGCCAAAGAGGCCGGGCTAGACCCGGACTTCGCGCAGCACATCCATGGCCTGATCGTCGATCAGGTCAAAGACAACCACCGGAAAATCTCAGGAGAACAATGACATGGCTATGAAAATCCGGCTCGCCCGCGGCGGCTCCAAGAAGCGCCCCCATTATTCGATCGTCGCCGCCGACTCGCGCTATGCCCGCGACGGCCGCTTCGTCGAGAAACTGGGCACCTACAACCCGCTTCTGCCCAAGGGCGACGAGCGTCGCGTGATCATGGACCTTGAGCGCGTGCAATACTGGCTTGGCCACGGCGCCCAGCCCACCGACCGCATCGCCCGCTTCCTCGAGGCCGCCGATGTGCTGCCCAAGAAACAGCGCGCTAACATGAAGAAGGCCGAGCCGGGCAAGAAAGCGCAGGAACGCGCCCAGGAGAAGGCCGACAAGGCCGCTGCCGCGTCCGAGGCGACCGCCGAAGAGTGACATCAAGTCACTGATGCGAAACGGGATTCGGGCCGCGTGCGGCGGGCCGGATCCCCTCCTCCCACGAAGGGTGTGACGTGAGCGATCTGACCTGCATCGGCGCCATCGCCGGCTCTTTCGGGGTCCGCGGAGAGGTGCGCCTGAAAAGCTTCTGCGCCCAACCCGAAGCCATCGCCGCCTACTCTCCCGTGCAGCTCGAAGACGGCCGCAGCGTCGAAATTCGCCTTGGCGCGACCCTCAAGAACGGCTTCGCCGCGCGCCTGACCGGCATCGACACGAAAGAGCAGGCCGACGCCCTGAAAGGCGCCCGCCTCTACGTCCCCCGCGACCGCCTGCCCGCCCCGGAGGAGGACGAGTATTACTATGTCGATCTGGTCGGTATCGAGGTCGTCGACACGGGCGGAACCGCCATCGGCACCGTGCGCGGCGTGATCGAGCAAGGCCCAGGCGATCTTCTTGAAATCACGGTGAAAGGTCAGTCCGAAACAGTGCTGGTCCCGTTCACCCGCGCCATCGTGCCGACCGTGGATCTGACGGCACGCCGCATCGTGATCGATCCCCCCGAGGGACTGCTCGACGGGTAAGGAACGCGCGCGCGTCGGTTCCCGTTGGGGAGTCAAACGGTCGCACTCGACCGACTTTCTGAAAGGACCGACATGCTTGAACTCATTCTCATACTCCTCGCCGTTGCGGCCATCGCAGCGCTTCTCGGATTTGGCCGTATTTCGGGCATCGCCCTGACCGGAGCGAAGATACTCATCCTGGTGGCGCTGATCGTGCTTCTGCTGATCCTCTTCGGGATCATCGGCTTGGCCGCCTGACGCTTGACAAGGCTGGGCGCCGGGGCCACCCGGTGCCCATGTCGCAACCACCCTCCCGCTCTCACGGTCGTCTGTCGATCTCCCCCTCGCTACGGCCACGGGACCTGATGTCCGACGTGCCGTCGGTGAAGGGTGCGTGGGAGGCTAAGATCGTCACGCTGTTCCCCGAGGCCTTTCCCGGCACGCTCGGTTTGTCGCTGACCGGCAAGGCCCTGAACGAAGGCCTGTGGCGGCTGACACCCATCGACTTGCGGACCTTCGGCGAAGGCAAACATCGCAACGTGGACGACACGCCCGCGGGCGGCGGCGCCGGTATGGTGCTGCGGCCGGACATCGTGGACCGGGCCCTGCGCGTCGCCCGGGGCGGCACGCCGACCGATCCCGCCGACTGGCCCGTGATCTACCTGTCGCCCCGCGGCCGCCCCTTCGATCAGGCCACCGCGCAAAGGCTGAGCCGGACCAGGGGCATCACCCTTCTGTGCGGTCGGTTCGAGGGGGTGGACCAGCGCGTTCTGGACGCCCACCAGGTCGAGGAAATCAGCTTGGGCGACTATGTCCTGACCGGCGGCGAGATCGCGGCACAGGCCTTGATTGACGCTACGGTCCGCCTTATACCGCGCGTGCTTGGGAATCAGGCCAGCACGGAGGAGGAGTCCTTCTCCGACCACCTGCTGGAACATCCCCAATATACCAAACCCGCCAGCTGGGCCGGCCGCGACATTCCCGACATTCTTCTGTCGGGGCATCACGGCAAGATCGCGGACTGGCGGCGGGCGATGGCCGAAAGGCTGACGAAGGAACGGCGACCTGATCTCTGGCGGGCTTTCTGTGCGGCGCATGGAAGGGACCCGAACGAAGACCGAGAGCTCTGAGGTTGCGCACACCTCCGGGGATAAACCCTGGGCAATGATAGGAGTGACAGGCATGGACCTGATCGCACAACTCGAAGCCGAGCAGATCGCAGAGCTCGGCAAGACAATCCCGGATTTCAAGGCCGGCGACACCATCCGCGTGGGCTACAAGGTTACCGAGGGCACGCGGACCCGCGTGCAGAACTACGAAGGCGTCTGCATCAGCCGCAAGAACGGCCAGGGCATCGCCGGATCGTTCACCGTCCGCAAGATCAGCTTCGGTGAGGGCGTGGAGCGTGTGTTCCCCCTCTATTCAACCAATATCGACGAGATCACCGTGATCCGCCGAGGCAAGGTTCGCCGGTCGAAGCTGTATTATCTGCGCGACCGTCGCGGCAAGTCGGCCCGTATCGCCGAGCAGACCAACTATCGCGCGCCCAAGAAAGGCGCCGCGCATGCTCACATCCCCTCGCAGGACGCTGGCCAGGACACCAAGGCCAAAGATCCCCGCGCCACCCCCGAGAGCTGAGGAAAGACCATGAAAAAGGACATTCATCCCGACTATCACGTGGTCGACATCAAGCTGGTCAACGGCGACGTGGTCCAGATGCGCTCGACCTGGGGGAACGAAGGCGATCAGATGTCGCTGGATATCGACCCCTCGGTGCACCCGGCCTGGACCGGCGGCTCGACCCGCCTCATGGACACCGGCGGCCGCGTGTCGAAGTTCAAGAACAAGTACAAGGGCCTCGGCTTCTAAGCCCAGCTCGATACGCACTGAAGCGCCGTCCCATCCCCGGGGCGGCGTTTTTCGTTGAAGCTGGAACACACGTGGTAACGATGGCGTTCTAGTAAATTGGCCCTGCGGAGTCGTGGCTTGAAATGATCGCCCTGAACGGTTTCGAGCCCTATGTCGCGCTCGGCCTCTTGGTTCTACTCTTTGCTGCTTTCCTGACCGAGAAATACCCACCAGACGTCACTGCGGCCGGCGGCGCAGCTGTATTCATCCTGTTGGGCTTCGTGCCCTACGACGATGCGATGGCCGTGTTCTCGAACCCGGCGCCGATCACGATTGCGGCGATGTTCATCATATCAGGCGCGATGGTGAGAACCGGTCTGATGGATGCTTTGGCAGACCTCGTGGTCACGCGCGCGGAAAAGCAGCCGATCGCCGGCGTGGCGATCTTCCTGAGTGCGACGATCCTGGCATCTGCTTTCGTCAACAACACCCCTGTGGTTCTGGTCCTGATCCCGGTGGTCGTTCGCATGGCGAAAAGCCTTGGCCTTGCACCGACGCAGCTTCTGATCCCCCGCTCCTATGCCGCTATCCTTGGCGGGACATGCACGTTGATCGGAACCTCGACCAACCTTCTGGTCGATGGAATTGCACGTGGATCGGGGCTTCAGGGGTTCTCGATCTTCGAGATTTCGGGCGTCGGCTTGATTGCTGCAGTCACCGGGATCGCGACGATGCTGGTGATCGGACCTCGCCTTTTGCCACATCGGACCGCGGCAAGCATCGCAGGCGCCGCGGAAGACGTCGTTTATCTGACCGACATTTCGGTCATGCCCGGATTTGAGGGCATCGGAATGCCCGTGGGCGCCGTGCCCGCATTCAATCGCGCCGGCATTCGGGTGACCGGACTCCGGCGGCGCGGAGAGACGATCCGCGGCGATTTCGACGCTATCCCGCTTGAGGCGCGGGACACGGTCCTGCTTCAGGCGACGACCTCCGAACTGCTGACCCTGTCGGGGATCGAAGCCCTGGTCACCGGACTGAAGCGCGGCGCCGATCCCACAGAGGAGGATACGCTGACCGTAGAGGCGATCCTGACACCACGCTCGACTGTTCCCCGGCCCCGTATCTCGGACCTGTCAGTCGGACCACGGGGCGGTGTGCGCGTCCTGGGTGTGCATCGGCACAATCACGTGGCGGGTCCCGACCTCGCCGCAGCCCGGCTGCGCATGGGGGACCGTCTGCTGGTGCGCGCCAGCGCATCCAGTCTGAAGCATCTTGCCGAGGCGGGTGATCTGCTGTCGGTCTCGCGCCCGTCAGGGCGCGCCTTCCGCCGCACCAAGGCGCCGCTGACCCTGCTGGCGCTGGCGGCCGTGGTGGGACTGGCCGCCCTGGGCATTGCACCGATCGGAATCCTTGCCCTTCTAGCCGTGGCAGGCCTTCTCGTGCTGAGATGCATCGACAATGACGAGGCGTGGGGGTCGGTGGACGGCGGCATCCTGATCCTGATATTTGCCATGCTGATCGTCGGACGCGGGTTGGAAGAGTCTGGCGCGGTCGAGCTCTTGGTCTCTGCCTTGATCCCCTTTCTGGAAGTGCTTCCGGCCTTCGGCCTTTTGCTCGCGATCTACTTCACGGCCTCGATCCTGACCGAGCTGGTGACCAACAACGCCGTGGCCGTCGTCTTGACGCCGATCGTCATCGCGACGGCCGAACCTCTGGGCCTCGACCCGCGCGGGCTGGTCGTGGCCGTCATGTTCGCCGCCTCTGCCAGTTTCGCGACCCCCATCGGGTATCAAACGAATACGCTGGTCTATCGCACAGGGGCCTACACTTTCACCGACTTCCTGCGCATCGGTGTCCCAATGAACATCGTAGTCGGCCTTGCGACCTGTGCCGCGATCCATTTCCTCTTTCCCCTTTAGGCGCGTCTTTGCTTTCCTTGGCGATCTTCCGCCAATATAGAGACCAAAAGACCAATCAAACGGGGCAGCATGGCGCATATCATTGTCGTCGGGAACGAGAAGGGTGGTTCGGGAAAGTCCACGACCTCGATGCACGTGGCGACCGCATTGGTTCGCATGGGGCACAAGGTCGGCGCCCTTGATCTGGATCTCCGGCAGCAAAGTTTCGGGCGCTATGTCGAAAACCGGCTTGCCTATATCGAGGCATCAGGCCTGAACCTTCCGGTCCCCGAATACCGCCTGCTGCCCGAGATCTCGCAGGAGGCTATCGAGCCCGGACAGAACATCCAGGATCAGCGGCTGTCCGCCGCGGTCGCCGGCCTTGAGTCCGAGATGGATTTCATCCTGATCGACTGCCCGGGATCCCATACCCGTCTCAGCCAGGTCGCCCACTCGCTGGCGGATACCCTGATCACGCCCTTGAACGACAGTTTTGTCGATTTTGACCTGTTGGCGAAGGTCGACGGCCAGACGAACAAGATTCTCGGGCCGTCGGTCTATTCCGAAATGGTCTGGAACGCCCGTCAGCTGAGGGCACGGGCCGGGCTGCCCCCCATCGACTGGATCGTGGTGCGAAACCGCTTGGGCGCACAGCAGATGCGCAACAAGAAGCGCATGGGCGAAGCTGTCGATAATCTGGCCAAGCGTATCGGTTTCCGCGTCTCACCCGGCTTTTCGGAACGGGTTATCTTCCGGGAACTGTTTCCGCGCGGACTGACACTTCTCGATCTCAAGGATCTGGGAGTGGGCGGATTGAACCTGTCGAATGTCGCGGCCCGCCAGGAACTGCGCGACCTTATCCGAGAGCTTCACCTGCCCGGCGTCGAGGTGACGTTCTAGGGGCTAGTCCAGATCCCAGGCGTCGGGATCGACGCCCTCCCCTATCGCGATCCAACTCGCGCCGAGGCGCGCGATCCGGCTGTCGTCCCACGTCTTTGCAACGATGACGAGGCCCTCCTCGGTCACGTCTTCGGCCAGAACTTCAAGGCGCAGGTTAGACGACGTCTCGACATCCCACAGTGACACCGAAACCTGAACCGAGGGAACCGACGTGAACGGCGTTTCAAAACGCACCGTGCGACGCACGACGCGAGGGCCGGTGTCGGTCCACATTGGGCCATCTGTGTCGAAATGGGAAAAAACCAGCGTCGTTCCGGTCTGGATGACGGGGTTTCTCAGAATATCGGGCATGCAGAAGAAGGCGGGGGGCGAAGTCGCCCCCCGATTGTCAAAGCGACGGCTGCTTGGCCGACAACCCGATATGAGACCCTACGGCCATCATGTCGGACAACAACTTTGCGGCGTCGTCGGTCGGTCCAGGTTCGTTGTGCGACTGCTCGATCGACTTTCGCTGACGTTCGGCAGCGTCTTCGACCATGCGGTCCAGGATTTCCTGGCTCATTTCGTCGCGGTGATAGCTTTCCTCGGCCAGAACCGAGATCCCCTCGGGCGTGATCTGTGCGAACCCGCCGGTGACGATATACTCGTCGCTGCCACGCTCTCCCTCGACATGCAGGATGCCGGGGCGCAGCGTCGTGATCAGCGGCGCGTGGTTGGGCATTGCGGTCAGGTCGCCTTCGCTTCCCGGGATCTTCACCGCGCGCGCCTGAAACGACGCCACGCGACGCTCGGGGCTGACAAGGTCGAACTGCATCGTGTCGGCCATTTCGGTCCTCCAGTAGGCGGGGTCGCTTTCTTGAGCAACCCCTCAGGAATCAGGCGGTGGCGTTCATCTTGTCGGCCTTGGCCTTCACGTCCTCGATGCCGCCTACCATGTAGAACGCACCTTCGGGCAAATGATCGTACTCGCCAGCGACAACCGCCTTGAAGGACGAGATCGTTTCTTCCAGCGGGACCTGAACCCCGTCGGAGCCGGTGAAGACCTTCGCCACGTCGAACGGCTGGCTGAGAAAACGCTGGATTTTCCGGGCGCGCGCCACGGACAGCTTGTCCTCTTCCGACAGTTCATCCATCCCCAGAATGGCGATGATGTCCTGCAGTTCCTTGTACCGCTGCAGGATGCCCTGAACGTCACGGGCCACCTGATAGTGCTCTTCGCCAAGGATGGACGGGTCCATCAGGCGCGAAGTCGAGTCGAGCGGGTCCACGGCCGGATAGATGCCCTGCTCGGAGATCGAACGGTTGAGAACCGTGGTTGCATCGAGGTGGGCAAAGGTCGTGGCAGGCGCGGGGTCGGTCAGGTCATCGGCAGGAACGTAGACAGCCTGGATCGACGTGATCGAACCCGATTTGGTCGATGTGATCCGCTCCTGCATCTGGCCCATGTCTGTGGCAAGCGTCGGCTGATAGCCCACGGCCGAGGGGATACGTCCAAGAAGCGCCGACACCTCGGAGCCCGCTTGCGTGAAGCGGAAGATGTTGTCGACGAAGAACAGAACGTCCGACCCGGACTGATCGCGGAAGTGCTCGGCCAGGGTCAGCCCGGACAGCGCAACGCGCATGCGGGCCCCCGGCGGCTCGTTCATCTGGCCATAAACCAGCGCCACTTGGCTTTCTGACAGGTTGTCGGGCTTGATGACGTTGGATTCGACCATCTCGTGGTAGAGGTCGTTGCCCTCACGGGTCCGCTCGCCCACGCCGGCGAACACGGAATAGCCCGAGTGAACCTTTGCGATGTTGTTGATCAGTTCCATGATCAGAACCGTCTTGCCCACGCCGGCACCGCCGAAGAGGCCGATCTTGCCGCCCTTGGAATAGGGGGCGAGCAGGTCGATGACCTTGATGCCGGTCACGAGGATCTCGGACGAGGTCGACTGCTGCGCGAAGTCGGGCGCGACCTGATGGATCGCCCGGAATTCGGTTGCGTTCAGCGGGGCACCTTCGTCCACGGGCTCGCCTACGACGTTCAGAATGCGGCCCAGCGTCACGTCGCCAACCGGCATCTGGATCGCATTGCCGGTATCGGACACGGGCTGACCACGTACCAGACCCTCGGTCGAGTCCATCGCGATGGTCCGGACGGTGTTCTCACCAAGGTGCTGGGCGACTTCCAGCACGAGGCGGTTCCCGTGGTTGTCGGTTTCGAGGGCGTTCAGGATCTCGGGCAGGTGGTCATCGAACTGAACGTCGACGACGGCGCCGATGACCTGGGTCACTTTGCCTTTTGCGTCAGCCATGGTGTTTCTCCGGTTCGTCTTAGAGCGCCTCGGCGCCCGAAATGATTTCGATCAGCTCGTTCGTGATGACGGCCTGGCGGGTGCGGTTGTATTCGCGGTTCAGGTTCTCGACCATGTCGTCCGCGTTCCGCGTCGCGTTGTCCATTGCGGTCATCCGCGCGCCCTGTTCGGACGCCGCATTCTCAAGAAGCGCAGCGAATATCTGCGTCGACACGCTACGCGGCAGCAGATCGGCCAGAATCGCTTCTTCCGACGGCTCGTAGTCGAAAAGTGTGTTGGAGCCGCTGGCCGCATCGCCCTCGGGCGCATCAAAATGCGCCGGGATGATCTGTTGCTCGGTCGGGACCTGCGTCATCGTGTTTTCGAATTCGCCGTAGTAGATATAGGCCACGTCGAATTCGCTCGCATCGAACCGCTTCAGGACGCCCTGCGCGATCTCCTGCGCATTGCCGTACCCGACCGTCTTAACATCCGACAGATCGACGTGATCGATCAGCATGTCGCCGTGGGTCCGGCGCAGCACGGCGCGGCCCTTTTTGCCGACCGTGACGATCTTCACCGTCTTGCCCCGGCTTTGCAGGTCACGGATCCGGACTTGAGCGCGCTTCACGATGTTCGTGTTGAAGCCGCCGCACAGTCCCTTCTCGGCCGTCATCACGACCAGAAGGAAGGTCTCCTCCTGGCCGGTCCCGCGCAGCAGTAGCGGCGCGGTCGGACTGTCGCCGACGCTTGCCGCCAGCTGGCCCATGACAGCCTCGAACTGCTGCGCATAGGGGCGCGCGTTCTCAGCCGCTTCCTGGGCACGGCGCAGCTTGGCGGCCGCGACCATCTGCATGGCCTTCGTGATCTTGCGGGTCGATTTGACCGACGAGATCCGGTTCTTGAGGTCCTTAAGGTTGGCCATTCAGCCTCCTCCTTCGCCGTGTCCCGAACTTATTTGAAGTCTGCGGCGTATTCTTGCAGCACCTTCTTCAGCCGATCGGCCGCGTCGCCCTTGATCTTCGGATCCTCGTTCGTGATCCAGTCCAGCACATCGCGGTTCTTGGTGCGAAGCGAGCTCAGCAGGCCCTCTTCGAACCGCTTGATGTCGTCCACGGCCACGTCGTCGAGATACCCTTCGGTGCCCGCATAGATGACGCATACGATCTCGGCATTCGTCAACGGCGCATATTGCGGCTGCTTCATCAGTTCCGTCAGGCGCTTGCCGCGGTTCAACTGGCGCTGCGTGGCCGCGTCGAGGTCTGAGCCGAACTGCGCGAAGGCCGCCATCTCGCGGTACTGCGCCAGTTCCAGCTTTACGGGGCCGGCGACAGACTTCATCGCGTTCGTCTGTGCAGACGAGCCCACGCGCGACACCGACAGACCGGTGTTCACGGCTGGGCGGATACCCTGATAGAACAGGTCGGTTTCCAGGAAGATCTGGCCGTCAGTGATCGAGATCACATTGGTCGGGATGAAGGCCGACACGTCGCCGCCTTGGGTTTCGATGATGGGCAGGGCGGTCAGCGAACCGTTGCCATAGTCATCGCCCATCTTCGCCGACCGTTCGAGCAGGCGCGAGTGAAGGTAGAACACGTCGCCCGGATAGGCTTCACGCCCCGGCGGACGGCGCAGAAGCAGCGACATCTGGCGGTAAGCCACGGCCTGCTTGGACAGGTCGTCATAGATGATCAGTGCGTGACGGCCATTGTCGCGGTAGTATTCGGCCATCGCAGTGGCGCAGTAGGGGGCGAGGTACTGCATCGGCGCAGGCTCGGACGCGGTGGCCGAGACGATCGTGGTGTATTCGATCGCGCCGGTTTCCTCCAGCTTCTTGACCAGCTGGGCAACGGTCGAACGCTTCTGACCGATGGCGACGTAGATGCAATACAGCTTCTTCGACTCGTCATCGCCGGCGGCGTCGTTATAGCTCTTCTGGTTCAGGATGGCGTCCATCGCGACAGCGGTCTTGCCGGTCTGGCGGTCACCGATGATCAGCTCGCGCTGGCCGCGGCCGATCGGGATCATCGCGTCGATGGCCTTGAGGCCAGTCGCCATGGGCTCGTGCACCGACTTGCGGGGCATGATGCCGGGCGCCTTGACGTCGGCCACGCGACGCTCGGACGTTGCAACCTCGCCCTTGCCGTCGATGGGATTACCCAAGCCGTCAACGACGCGGCCCAGCATCGCGTCGCCCACGGGGACGTCCACGATGGAGTTGGTGCGCTTGACGGTGTCGCCTTCCTTGATGTCCCGGTCGGACCCGAAGATCACGACGCCGACGTTGTCGGCTTCCAGGTTCAGCGCCATCCCTTGAATGCCGCCCGGAAACTCGACCATCTCGCCGGCCTGCACGTTATCAAGGCCGTAGACGCGGGCGATCCCGTCGCCGACGGACAGTACGCGCCCGACTTCGGCGACTTCAGCCTCTTGTCCGAAGTTCTTGATCTGATCCTTCAGGATCGAGGAAATTTCGGAAGCTTGGATGCCCATTTATCCGACCTCTTTCATGGTGTTCTGGAGGGAGTCGAGCTTGGTGCGGATCGACGTGTCGATCATTTTCGAGCCGACTTTGACGACAAGACCGCCGATCAGGCGCTCATCGACGGAAAGGTTGATGTTCACGTCGCGACCGACGGCATTTTTAAGCGCCTCGGCCAGGCTTTGGCGCTGCGCGTCGCTAAGGTCGCGAGCGGCGGTCACTTCGGCCGTAACCTCGCCACGCTCCCGCGCGATCATTTCGCGTAGCTGCCGGGCCAGATCGCGGGTCACGAACAGACGACGCTTCGAGGCCATCAGGCGCAGCGTGTTTGCGGTGATGCCGTGCAGACCCATCCTGTCGGCAAGCGCTCCGATGGCCCGCTGCTGTTGATCGCGCGAATAGATCGGGGAATGGACCAGGTCGCGGAACGCTTCGCTTTCGGCATGCGCCGACATCAGGGTGTCGGCATCGCTGGCGATCTGGTCGAGAGCGTTGTCTTCCTTGGCCAATTCGAAAATGGCCGTGGCATAGCGTTGAGCGATGCCAGATGAGATCGAAGCCGGTTCGGACACGTCCACCCTTTCGATGTTATTTCGCACCCCGACCCAGCGCCCGGAAGGCGTTGGGACAAGGTGCCGGTTTTGGACCACAACGGGCCGTTCGTCGAAATCGTGGTCGCTCTAGCAGAGCAGTTCCGGGGCCGCAACTGTCACATCGCCGTGGACTGCCCCGGTTTCGTCGCTAACGGTAAGGTCAGACACCCGAATGACGCGCCCGACCTGGCACCGGTTGGCCAGCTCCTTCGAGGACCCGCAGCGGACGCGCGATGCGGATGCCCTGCCCCCCGGCGCGGGCAGGCACCTGTTTCGACGCCTCGACCATCAGGACACCACCGGCGAAGCGCCCGGTGATGGACCGGCCCCACCGTTCAATCATGTTCCCCGATTTCAACCAGAACGGCTTTTCCGAGACCGGTTGATAGAGGGCTGCGGCGTGTCCGCGTGGATTGAAGTCGTAGCTGCGCAGCTGCCCCTCCAGTTGGCCCAGGCTGAAGGGACGTCCGAACCCGAACGGCGTTCGATCGTTGCGTGACCAAAGGCCTGCCCGGTTCGGGACGATGAACAGTGCTCGCCCACCGGGACCGAGCACCCGGTAGCACTCCTGGAGCAGATTGCCCGGCGTTTCAGACGTTTCGAGGGAATGCAGAAGGATCAACCGATCCGCGAACCCGGTTTGTATCGGAAGCAGCGTATCGTCGCACAGGACAGAGATATTGTCCTCGCCCGGGGGCCAGGCCATCACGCCTTGCGCCCCGGGCATCAGGGCGATCGTCCGCCGCGCCTGACGTTTCAGGGGGCGCAGCAGCGGCACGGCGAACCCCAACCCCAGGACCGTATCCCCGGTCACGTCGGGCCAGAATGCCGCAACCTGTTCGCGCACGGCCCGTTGCGCCGCGCGACCAAGGCGGGTCTTGTAATAGAAGTTGTGCAGGTCCTGCACATCCAGATGCATTGCCGCCCCGTCCGCTCGTCTTACTGTCCCACAATAGCACCAAACCCATGGGGGCAAGCAAATGAGTATCGAGATCGTCACCGTCGCCTGCCGAAGCGACAATTACGCCTTCCTGATCCGTAAGAACAACAGGACCGCTCTCGTCGACGCCCCCGAGGCGGCGCCGATCCTCGATGCGCTCAAAGAGCGCGGCTGGGACCTGCACGAAGTCTGGATCACTCACCATCACGCCGACCACGTGGAGGGCCTGCCAGGGCTGAAACAGGCGCATCCGGGGCTTGCCGTGACCGGCGCGCGCGACGATGCCACACGGTTGCCGAAGCTCGACCGCGAGGTCGCCGAAGGGGACGCCTTCCAGTTCGAGGGCCACGAGGTCCGCGTGCATGACGTGTCGGGTCATACGGTCGGACATATCGCCTTCCACATCCCCGATGCGGATGCCGCGTTCACCGCCGACAGCCTGATGGCCCTTGGCTGTGGACGCATCTTCGAGGGCACGCCCGAGATGATGTGGAACAGCCTGTCGAAACTCGCCGACCTACCGGCAGAGACACTGATTTATTCAGGTCACGAGTATACCCTGAACAATGGCCGTTTCGCCCTGTCGATAGAACCGGACAACCCCGACCTGAAGGCCCGTATGCAGCGCATCGAAGAGGCCCGGGATCGGAATGCGTTCACCGTTCCCTCGACCCTGGCTGAGGAAAAAGCGACCAACCCGTTCCTACGCGCCTCTTTGCAGGAGGTGAAAGACCTCATATCTATGCCTCAGGCCGACGACGTTTCCGCCTTCGCCGAGATCAGGTCCAGGAAAGATTCCTTCTGATTCGGCATGCCAGAACGGCGCAAGATTTCACCGGCCCTGCGGCACTCTTTCGCAACTCACGAAGATTGTGACGACCCGCGACCAGAATTTCCTTGAAGCTGGGCCCACAACAACCAAGCTTTAAGACAACAAGGCCAAGGTGGAACGGCGCCCCTCGCCGAACTGCCAGAACGATAAGGAGCACTGCCCGTGCCGTCATTCTCCACTACGCTCGAGCAAGCCATTCACCAGGCTCTGGCCCTGGCCAACACGCGCCATCACGAGCTGGCCACACTGGAACACCTTCTTCTGGCCCTCACCGACGAACCTGACGCCGCCAAGGTGATGCGGGCCTGTTCTGTCGATCTGGAAGAGTTGAAGCAGACCCTCGTCGAATTCATCGACGACGACCTCTCGACCCTCGTGACCGAGACCGAGGGCAACGAAGCCGTCCCGACCGCCGCATTCCAGCGCGTCATCCAGCGCGCGGCGATCCACGTGCAATCTTCCGGTCGGACAGAGGTGACGGGCGCAAATGTCCTCGTAGCCATCTTCGCCGAGCGGGAATCTAACGCGGCCTATTTCCTGCAGGAGCAGGACATGACCCGGTACGACGCGGTGAACTTCATCGCGCATGGTGTGGCCAAGGACCCCTCGCAATCCGAAACGCGCCCCGTCGCCGGCGCGCCGGAAGAAGAGTCCGACGATGACAGTCAGGTGGAAGACGTGGATGCCAAGGATTCGGCTCTGGCCAAGTACTGCGTCGACCTTAACGCGAAATCGCAGAAGGGCGACGTCGATCCGCTGATTGGGCGGGAACACGAGGTGGAGCGCTGCGTGCAGGTCCTCTGCCGCCGTCGCAAGAACAACCCGCTTCTGGTGGGTGATCCGGGCGTGGGCAAGACTGCCATCGCCGAAGGTCTGGCCAAGAAGATTGTCGAAGGACAGACGCCCGAGGTACTGTCGAAGACGACGATCTACTCGCTCGACATGGGCGCGCTTCTGGCAGGAACTCGCTATCGCGGCGACTTCGAGGAACGCCTGAAGGCCGTCATGCAGGAGATGGAAGAACATGACGACGCCGTCCTCTTCATCGACGAGATTCACACTGTCATCGGTGCCGGTGCAACATCCGGCGGCGCTATGGACGCGTCCAACCTGCTGAAGCCCGCGCTTCAGGGCGGCAAGCTGCGTTGTATGGGCTCGACCACCTACAAGGAGTTCCGCCAGCATTTCGAAAAGGACCGCGCCCTGTCCCGCCGGTTCCAGAAGATCGACGTGAACGAGCCGACCGTGGACGACAGCGTGAAGATCCTCGAGGGCCTGAAGCCCTATTTCGAGGAGCATCACGACATCCGCTACACCCACGATGCCATCAAGACGGCCGTGGAACTGTCAGCCCGTTACATCAACGACCGAAAGCTGCCTGACAAGGCGATCGACGTGATCGACGAAGCCGGCGCGGCGCAGCACCTCGTTGCGCAATCCAAGCGCCGTAAAACCATCGGCACGAAAGAGATCGAGGCCGTCGTCGCCAAGATCGCCCGCATCCCGCCCAAGAACGTCTCGAAGGACGATGCGGCCGTGCTGAAGGATCTGGAAGGCACGCTGAAGCGGGTCGTGTTCGGCCAGGACAAGGCGATCACCGCCCTTTCGGCTGCGATCAAACTGGCGCGGGCCGGCCTGCGCGAGCCCGAAAAGCCCATCGGCAATTACCTGTTCGCCGGCCCAACCGGCGTCGGCAAGACAGAAGTCGCCAAGCAACTGGCCGACACCCTGGGCGTCGAACTGCTGCGCTTCGACATGTCGGAATACATGGAAAAGCACGCGGTCAGCCGTCTGATCGGCGCGCCTCCGGGCTATGTCGGGTTCGACCAGGGCGGCATGCTCACCGACGGCGTGGACCAGCACCCGCATTGCGTGCTTCTGCTGGACGAGATCGAAAAGGCCCACCCGGACGTGTTCAACATCCTTCTACAGGTGATGGACCACGGCAAGCTGACGGATCACAACGGCCGCGCGGTCGATTTCCGCAACGTGATCCTGATCATGACCTCGAATGCGGGGGCCTCCGACATGGCCAAGGAAGCCATCGGCTTCGGCCGCGACAAGCGCGAGGGCGAGGACACCGCCGCGATCGAGCGGACTTTCACGCCTGAGTTCCGCAACCGCTTGGATGCGGTGATCAGCTTCGGCGGATTGCCTAAAGAGGTGATCATGCGTGTGGTCGAGAAGTTCGTGCTGCAACTCGAAGCACAGTTGATGGATCGCAACGTGTCCATCGAACTGACCCAGGAAGCCGCCGAGTGGCTTGCCGACAAGGGCTACGACGACAAGATGGGCGCCCGCCCGTTGGGTCGCGTGATCCAGGAGCACATCAAGAAGCCTCTGGCCGAAGAGCTGCTGTTCGGCAGCCTTGCCAAAGGCGGTGTCGTGCAGGTCGGCGTGAAGGATGGCGAAATCGATCTGCGGATCGACCCGCCGGAGACGCGCCGTCTTTCCTCGAAAAAGCCGCCCCTTCTGACGGCAGAATAAGTCCTGAACGCCCCGGTCACCATCGCCGGGGCGTTCTTCCTTCAGGGTCCGGCTTTGATGCGTCTCGCACTTCCCTTGATGCTTGTCGCCGCGCCTGCGGCCTCTCAGCAGATCGTTCTCCAACAGCCCGTCGATTGCGATCTCGGCCAGACGTGCTTTATCCAGCAATATGTCGATCACGATTCCAGTCCAGATGCGCGGGACCATACGTGCGGCCCCCTCAGCTATGACGGACATAAAGGCACGGATTTCGCCCTGCCCTCTCTCGACGCGATGGCACGCGGGGTCGATGTCCTTGCCGCCGCACCGGGGGTGGTTCGCGGGGTCCGTGACGGGATGCCGGACATCGCATCCAATGACGCGAACGCCGAAGGGCTCGACGGGCGCGATTGCGGCAATGGCGTTGTCCTCGACCACGCAAACGGCTGGGAGACGCAGTATTGTCACATGAAGCTGAACAGTATCTCAGTCGCTTCGGGTGATCAGGTCACCCCCGAAACGGTTCTCGGCGAGATCGGTCTTTCAGGCCGGACAATGTTTCCCCACCTTCACTTGTCCGTCCGCCGATCCGGGGATGTCGTTGACCCATTCGCGCCAAAGGCCGTGCAGGATTGTACGCAAGATCAGGGCCAGCAATTGTTCACGCCTGCGATCGATTACAGTCCGGGCGGCCTGATCGCCTCCGGCTTCTCCGACGGGGTTCCGGACTACAGCGCGATCAAGGCCGGAACCGCAGCTTCGGCAAACATGTCCGCTGATGCCCCTGCCCTCGTGATCTGGGGATACGCGTTCGGGGCGCAGGCGGGTGATATTTTGCGCATGCGGATCGACGGCCCCGACGAAGAAGTCATGTCGGAGGATCAGATGATCGAGGCGGCAAAGGCCCAGTTGTTTCACGCCATTGGACGGCGCACACCAGCCGGTGGATGGCCCGCGGGCGACTATTCAGGGCGGATCGAATTGATCCGCGACGGTCAGTCAATCGACACGGAGGATACGATGGTTCGGCTGCGATGACCTAGCGTTCGGTTAGCTTCAGTTCGATCCGGCGGTTCGCGGCCCGGGCTTCAGGCGTTTGGCGCGGATCGACGGGGCGGTATTCGCCAAATCCCGTTGGTGCCAGGCGCCATTCCGGGAAATTCAGTTCGTCCGCCATGAACCGGACCACGGACAACGCCCGCGCCTGGCTCAGCTCCCAGTTATCCGCGAACTGACCTGTTCCTGAAATGGGCACATCATCCGTGTGGCCATCGACGCGGATGACCCAATCGATGTTATCGGGGATTTCGTCGGAAACCTCGTTCAGCAGCGAGGCCACTTCGTCCACTTGCGCCCGCCCGGCGTCGGATAGGGTGGCCGAGCCCGACGGAAACAGAACCTCGGACGAGAATACGAATCTGTCACCGACGATCTGGATGCCTTCGCGGTCGCCCAGAACCTCGCGCAAACGTCCGAAAAACTCCGATTGATAGTTTTCCAGTCTCGCGCGCTCGGCCGCTTCCAATTCGGCGCGACGCTTCTGCTCGATCGCCTCGCGGGCCAAAGCGGCGTTGAGCTGTTGTCCCAACGTTTCGATCCGGGCCTGACTTTCGACATCGGCCTCATCGGCCAGATCCAGCAGACCCTGCAGTGAGCTCAGCTGTTGGCGCAGTTGGGCAACCTGGGCGTTCAATGCACTGACCTGTCTTTGACTATCTTCCGTCAGCGTTTCCTGCTGGGACAGTTCCTCGCGGGCCGTCGCAAGCAGCGCCGCTTGGCGTTCCGCCTCGGTCAGTCGTTCCTGTGCCCGGGTCTCGGCCTGGAGGCGAAGGGCCAAAGCTTCTTCAAGCTGATCCCGAAGCGAAGTTCTATCCTCCTGCACTTCTCGCAGGGCGGCTGACTCGGCGCGGGCTTCGGTCAGGGCCGCAGCCAGGCGGTCGCGCTCATCGGCCTCCCGGCCGGCCAATTCGCGCAGTTCATCGACTTCGGCTTGTGCTTCGGCCAGACGCGCCCGGGCGTCTTCCAGATCCCCCGCGAACGCGATCCGCGCAGCCTTCGCAGCTTCCAGCGCGTCCGAGATCGCGGCCATCTCGGCCGCTTGTTCATCCTGCTCGGCCAAGGCCAATTGCAGCAGGGCATCGGTTCGATCGATCTCGACCTCGGCGGCCTCTTGCGCCGTCAAGGCTGCCTGAAGCCTCTCATCGGCACCGCTCAACTCGGCATTGCGTTCCAGCGCGGCAGTGAGACGCGCATCCAGATCGGTCTGATCCTCAAGCGCCTCGTCCCGGGCGAGAAGGGCCGCGGCGAGGCGCGCGTTCAGCTCGTCCTCGATCGATTCGGCAGCTGCCAGTAGGGTCAGGGTCTCTTCCGCGCGCTGTCGTTGCTCTTCCAGCGCAAGGGACATGGCGGTCAGTTCGGCCTCGCTTTCGGACAGACGGTCGCGCAGAGCTTCGGCCGCGGCCGCCTCGGTCAGGCGCGCGGCCTCTTCCTCGGACAGGGCAGTCTCGAGGGACGCAATGGCATCACCCTGTTCACCGGCCTCTGTCCGCAAGCTAGCCACCAGCGCTTCAAGAGCTTCTCTCCGGGCCGCAGCAAGACGTGCTTGTTCTGACGCAATGTCGATCTCGTCGCGGGCCTGGGCAAGCGCGAGGTTCAGCGCTTCGCGGTCGGAGACCAGTTCGTCGCGCTCCCCTTCAAGCCCCGCGATCGCGGCCTGATCCCGATCTTGTCGGGCCAACAGCGAGGCCACCTGTTCCTCGAAGCTGGCAATCTGCCCTTCCTGGCGATCGATCCGGGATTGCAGTGATGCGACCAAATCGGATTGCCGTTGGGTTTCCGCCCGCAGTGCTTCGCGTTCATCTTCCAGCTCGGTGGTCCGGGCATCGGCCAGCCCGAGGGACCGCGTCAATCCCGCGATCTCCGCGGTCAGGGCGTTCAGCTCACTTTCCTGGCCCGAGATTTCTTCGCGCAGGACGTATTGAACCACGATGAAGATCGTCAGGACGAACGTCATGACCATCAGAAGTGACGTGACGGCGTCCACGAACCCCGGCCAGATATTCGCCGTCACCCGCGATGTCGCTCGTCGTGACAGTGGCATCGCCTACCCCGCCGTCCGGCCGAGGGCCCGCGAGATTTGACGCAGTTCCTGGCGCAATTCACTGGTGGTTTCCTGTCGGCCAGCTGCAAGTTCTTCCAGGATCCGCAGCATTTGAACGTCGATGGACCGCAGGCGCATCCGACTTTCAGCGTCCAGCGCGCCGCCCGTGGCATTGCCCAGTGCGTCGGCCAAACGATCCTGCCCGGTGGCCACCCGATCCAGCATGACCGCCAGATCGGCTTCCCCCTCAAGTCTTTCGTGCAGGCGATCCAACCCCGTGGCGATGTCGGACAGTCGGCGATCGGTATCGCTTCGCCCAGCTTCGCTGCGCTGAAACAGGTCCTCAAGGCGGTCGATCTGCCCGATCACGTGCTCGAGCGCGGCAACCTGGCCGGACTCCATTCCCCCTTCCGCGTCCGCACCCGCAAAACCCAGACGAGTGATGGAGGACAGCCATTCCTCGAGTTCACGGTAGAACCTGTTTTGCCCGTGGCTTGCGAAAAGCTCCAGAAGACCGACGATCAGTGATCCGGCCAGACCAAGCAGGGACGATGCGAAGGCGACGCCCATGCCACCAAGTTGGGCTTCCAGCCCATCCATCAGGCGCCCGAAAATCGCCATGCCGTCCTCCCCCTCGACGGGGGCCAGCGCGCGAATCGTCTCGACGATTGCCGGGACTGTCGTCGCCAAGCCGTAGAACGTGCCCAGAAGGCCAAGGAAGATCAGAAGGTTCACGAGATAGCGCGTGATATCGCGGGCTTCGTCGATCCGGGTCGCGACCGAATCCAGGATCGAGCGCGAGGAGGAGGACGAAATCTGCATCTCCCGCCCGCGCGAACGCATCAGCGTTGCCAATGGTGCCAGCAACCTGGGGGCCGAGGACAACCGGTGCTCGGGGTCATCGGAGGTGAACCCTTCGATCCAGCTAACCGATTGCACTAGTTGGAAAAGCTGCCAGAAGCACGCCGCGACGCCTATCAGGAAGACAAGGGTGATGAACCCGTTCAGAAGCGGGTTCGCCTGGAACACCGGCATGACGTTGGGCAGCGCGAAGAATGTCCCGATGCCCACCAGCACCAGGACCAAGATCATCGACACGATCTGCCGGATTGGCTGCGTGAAGGTCGGTCGCTCTGCGCGATCCGTCTGGCGCTTCATATGGCCCGTCCTGCTTGGTTTCTGGGGTGCGACCTTAAATCAAGGGCATAGGGTCGCCAAGACCGCCCCGTTCATAGCCCCTTAAGGTTACGGACACGTGTGCTCAACCAGTCGAGATCCGGGTCCGAAATGCCCAATTGCGTCAAATGCGTCGTCGTATTGAACAGATATTCTTCGTTCGATCCACGCCCGCCTTGGGCCTGCGCGATAATCCGGGCCTGTGTTTCCAGATCCATTCCGGACAGGTACTGCTCGTGGGTGGGGTCGATGATGTAGGCCACGGCCTCGATCCGCCGACCGTCATGCAGATCGAGCGGAAGACGCCGTTCGAGATAAGCGGAGGACACGAGTTCACGCTCCCTCAGCATCCCGAGCGTTTGCGCCTCGTGCCCCGGCTCGACCCTCAGGGCCAGACCGGTACATGTGGCCCCCGGCCGCGCATCCAGTGCCAGCACCAGCCCGGGCATTTCAGGTGTCCCGCGGTGGTGAATGGACGACATGCAGAACGACCGGGCATAGCCGTCCAGTCGGGCGACGACCGTTTCGGCCACGGAGAATTCTGGGTTCCACACCAGCGACCCATAGCCGAACACCCACATCGGGCTTTGTTGACCTTGTTGCATCATGCCGGCGCCTATATCGCTTGGCCGACCCTTGCGAAAGGCCGGCCATGCGACTGTTAACCATCCTTGTGATCATTCTGGCGCTCGGCTGGACCGGATACTGGTTCGTCGGCGCGCAAGCTCTCGAATCCGCGATCCGGTCCGCGATCAACGAGGCGCGCGAGGGCGGCATCGAGGTTGATACCGCCAGCTTGGAAGTTGCCGGCTTTCCCAATCGTTTCGACACGATGATCGAACAGCCGCAGGTCCATTTCCCCTCAAGCGGCATCACGTGGAGCGCGCCCTTCCTGCAAATCCTCGCGCTGAGCTACCGTCCGAACCAGGTGATCATCGCCCTGCCCGATACGCAGGAATTGACAGGCCCCTTTGGTGCCGCCGCGATCGACACAGACCGCGCAAGGGCCTCTGCGACATTCTCCCCCTCGCCGTCACTCCCGCTGGATCATGCGAATCTGGTCGTGGAAGACTTGCTTATATCGTCGGCGGGGCGCGATCTGAGTGCTAAGCGGCTGCTGGCCGCCACGCGCATCCCCGAGGGCGCCGAAGACGGTCGCGTCCAGAATATCGGCATCACGCTTGACGATGTGAAACTGCCCGACACGTTGGCGCGTCAGTTGGGCGGGGCTGCCACGATCGACGGGGCAAACCTGAACGCGACCCTTACCTTGGACCGCCCCATCGACAGGGACACCTACCAGGGCGGCGAAGTCAGAATTGAAGCCATCAACATCGAAACCCTGGACATCGATTGGGGCGATGTCGGGCTCGACGCTTCGGGTGACCTGCAGGTTGGCGCGGATGGATATCTTGCGGGCGAGCTTTCCGTCGCGCTGAACAACTGGCCCCGCGCGTTGGAGCTCGCGGCCACGGCCGGGCTCATTCCACAGGATCAGGCGTCCCAGGCCCGGCAAGGCTTGTCGCTTCTGTCCGGATTGTCGGGGGCCGGAAACCGGATCGAAGTACCGCTGAGCTTTCGGGACGGGCGTATTTTCATGGGGCCAGTCCCTCTGGGACCAGCACCCCGGCTCTAGGCGAACTGTTCTCGGATCAAACGTTCCTCCAGGCCATGGCCGGGATCGAACAGGATCGAATGAACGATGTCGTCCGCGCTTTGGACCTTAACGCAAACGACATCTCGCACCGAGTGGCCGTCCGCGTCCGCCATCACCGGTCGCTTTTCTGCCTGCAAAACATCGAACCGGACTTCGACCGTCTTCGGCAGCAATGCGCCCTGCCACCTGCGGGGGCGAAACGCTGACATTGCGGTCAGCGCCAAGACATCCGACCCTATGGGCAGGATCGGACCATGGGCCGAATAATTGTAGGCCGTCGACCCCGCGGGTGTCGCCACCAGCGCGCCGTCGCAAACCAGTTCCTCCATCCGCATTCGACCGTCGACATAGATGGACAGGCGGGCTGCCTGGGGACCCTGACGCAGAAGCGATACCTCGTTGATGGCCAGATGCGTCTCGATCGTGCCGTCCGCCCGCCGCGCGGTCATCTTCAGCGGGTTGATGTCCTCGCGCTCGGCCGCGTCCAGCCGCTCCAGCAAGCCATCTTCTCGATACTCGTTCATCAGGAAACCGATGGTGCCGCAATTCATGCCGTAGACGGGCGCGCGCAGGTGCTGAGTCTCGTGCAGCGTGCGAAGCATGTGCCCGTCGCCACCCAAAGCGACGATCACATCCGCCTGATCCAGCGCCGCCGCGCCATAAAGCCGCGACAGCGCGCCCAATGCCTGTTGCGCGGTCTCGCTCCGGCTTGCCGAAAAGGCAATCTTGTTAGACATCGACGCTCCTCCACGGGCGGACCGTTGCGCACGAGGTCGCGAATGACAAGCGGCGCGTCGGGGCTCGCCCTTCCCCGCGGCCCTGCTTCGGGGTATGGGAAGCCAGCGCCCACCCTTGCTGAAAGGAACGCCCGATGAATGCGCCCCATCGCGACGAAGGCTTCTTCACAAAAAGCCTGTCCCAGATCGACCCCGAGCTTTCCGCCGCCATGGGTCAGGAGCTTGGCCGTCAACGCGACGAGATCGAGCTGATCGCCTCCGAAAACATCGTCAGCCGGGCGGTCATGGAAGCCCAGGGGTCCGTGCTGACGAACAAGTACGCCGAAGGCTATCCGGGCAAGCGGTATTATGGCGGGTGCCAGTATGTCGACATCGCCGAGACCTTGGCGATCGATCGCGCCAAGCAACTGTTCGATTGCGGGTTCGCGAACGTGCAGCCCAATTCGGGCAGCCAGGCCAACCAGGGCGTCTTCACCGCGCTTCTGCAGCCGGGCGACACCATCCTGGGGATGAGCCTGGATGCCGGTGGGCACCTGACCCATGGCGCCAAGCCCAACCAGTCGGGCAAGTGGTTCAACGCCATCCAGTACGGCGTGAAGCGCGACGACATGCTGCCCGACTACGATCAGGTCGAAGATCTGGCGAAACAGCATCAGCCCAAGATGATCATCGCTGGCGGCTCGGCCATTCCGCGCGTGATCGACTTCGCCCGCATGCGTCAGATCGCCGACAGCGTTGGGGCCTATCTGCTGGTCGACATGGCCCATTTCGCGGGGCTGGTGGCGGCTGGCGAATACCCCTCGCCCTTCCCGCATGCGCATGTCGCGACCACGACGACGCACAAGACCCTGCGCGGTCCGCGCGGCGGCATGATCCTGACGAACGACGAAGCGCTGGCCAAGAAGTTCAACTCGGCCATCTTCCCCGGCATCCAGGGCGGTCCCCTGATGCACGTGATCGCCGCCAAGGCCGTGGCCTTTGGCGAGGCGCTTCAGCCTGGGTTCAAGGCGTACCAGCAGCAGGTCATCCTGAATGCGCAGGCGCTGGCCGATCAGCTGATGAAGGGCGGTCTGGATATCGTGACGAACGGCACCGACAGCCACGTTCTTTTGGTCGACCTGCGGCCTAAGGGCGTGAAGGGCAACGCCACCGAAACGGCGTTGGGCCGGGCGCACATCACCTGCAACAAGAACGGCATCCCCTTCGACGACGAAAAGCCGACGATCACGTCGGGGATTCGTCTGGGCTCGCCGGCCGGCACCACCCGCGGTTTTGGAGAGCCGGAGTTCCGCCAGATCGCGGACTGGATCGTTCAGGTTGTAGACGGCCTCGCCGCGAACGGGCCTGACGGGAACACCGAGGTCGAAGCCAAGGTGCGCAGCGAAGTCGCCGAGCTTTGCGGCCGCTACCCGATCTACCCCGATCTGTAATCGAACCAGGCGCCCCCTCATAGGGGGGTCGCATCCTTGCATGGTCACCACATGAAGCTGAACACGGTCGTCACGGGCCCCGAGGACGGTCCCCCGCTTCTGATCGCGCACGGGCTTTTCGGCTCGGCGCGAAATTGGGGCGTCATCCAGAAACGGCTGTCCGACGTGTTTCGCGTGACTGTGGTGGACATGCGCAATCATGGCAGCTCGGGCTGGGTGGATGTGCACGATTATCCCGCCATGGCCGAAGATTTGGCCGAGACGCTTGATGGACCCAGTCACATCCTGGGCCATTCCATGGGCGGAAAGGCCGCCATGGCGCTGGCTCTCACCCGCCCCGAGCTTGTTGATCGCCTAATCGTCGCGGATATTGCGCCAGTGGCCTATACCCATACGCAGAGCCACCTTGTGGAGGCGATGCAACAGCTCCCGGTGGACAAGCTGGACACGCGTCGCGCGGCCGACGAGGCCTTATCGGAAACGGTCGACTCTCCGGGCGTCAGGGCGTTCCTACTGCAAAGCCTGGATGTCCAGGCCAAGCGGTGGGCGTTGAACCTGGGTGTCCTGGGGCGGGAAATGGCAAAGATCGTCGGCTGGCCCGATCTGACCGGCTCTTGTGAGGCACCGACGTTGTTTCTTGCAGGCGGGGAAAGCGACTATGTCACGCGAGGGGATCGGGACGCCATACGCGCGCTGTTCCCTCACGCGCGGTTCGCCGCGATCCCGGGGGCGGGGCATTGGCTCCACGCGGAAAAGCCGCGGGAATTCGAAGCCGCGATCCGAGCTTTTCTTGCTGCGTGACGGTCAGCTCGTCCGCTTTGGCAGCATCCGCCCTACAACGCCGTCCCGTTTCGTCAGGTGCCGCACCGCCCCGAGGATGTGCGCCGCGATCAGCGCCAGAAGAACCTTGGACGTGATTGCATGCACCTGCGCGACGAGATGTGATCCGGTCAAAACGGCCAGAAGTCCCGCCAGCGGCATGCCGATAAGAACGACATAAAACAGAATGTGATTCCCGCGCGAGATCTTCTGAAGCCAACTCGGCTCTGTCCTCGGCGGCGCCGGCGCGCCATAGCGGCGGCGGACGGCGATGCGGCCCAGCATCGCGATCAGGATGGACGTGCCGATCACGCCATGAACCACCGCTGTGCCCGTTGCTCCTGCTTCGAGAGAGAGCCCCTGTTCAAAGGCGGACGCCATGCCACCGCCGGTGAAGAACTGAAATGCGACCAACCCGACGACAAGCCAGTGCAGGCCGATCTGTCTCTGAGCATATGTGTCAGAAGGTGTCATTTTGGTATCCTGTTGTTTCCTCTCGGTCCCAACCGGACAAACCCGTCTTCGTGCCCGGGATGCGACAAGATGGCATACCCCAGAACACTCCACAAACGAAAAACGCCGCCCAGCAGGGGGCGGCATCTTCGATTGAATGGTCGGCAAGATTACTTGATCTTGCCTTCCTTGTATTCGACATGCTTGCGCGCGACGGGGTCGTATTTCCGGACCGACATCTTTTCGGTCATCGTGCGCGCGTTCTTCTTGGTCACGTAGAAGTGCCCCGTATCCGCCGTCGAGTTCAGGCGGATCTTGATGGTTGTCGGCTTCGCCATACTCTATCTCCTCGGTCGGGCGGCGCGGCCACCCCGGACTGAAATCCGTTGCAGAAAGCTGAAGCCGCCTTCTACGCGCTGCGCCAGCCCTGTCAACCTCTAACGCTCAGGATGCTTTGGCGTTTCCCATCTCGCGTGAGACCACGAGAAGGCGCACAATTCGACCATGGCGGTCGCGCATCGGCGAGACCGTAACGTCCCACAGCTTCGGCCACTTGTTCATCGTCGGGCAATTGCCCACGAAACGGACGACCTCTCCAAGACGGCTGCGCGTGACCGCGTTCCGCAGCACATGTCGCATGTTTTCGGGCCATAGAACCCACCACTCAAGCCCGATGACCGCTTCTTTCCGGGCAACTTCCATCGCGCACAGGCCATTCTCGCTGACACCGCCGATGCGTCCATCCAGATCAACCAGCTTGACGCAATGTCCCGCCCGCCCCAGATAACCGAGCGTCACGACCGGGGTGCAACCGTCCATCTCTTCCACGAGCTTTCGGTCGTCCCCGAGGTGACTGTAGTTGATGCCGGTCATGCGATTCCTCCCAGTCGTTCGGAGGAGATACTACGTCAACTAAAGTTAGAAAAGCGTTTCGGCGCGCGGATGACCTGTAAGCCGGATTCTGTATCCGGTCTGCACCGGATGGTGACCATTCCTCTCGTCCTGCCGTTGCCGACAGGCTTTAGCTGCCTACCCGGGACCCTGGCGGAAGCAGCCCTGGATCCCCTATTCGGCATTGCTCCCGGTGGGGCTTGCCATGCGGGGACCGTTGCCGGCCCCCCGGTGGGCTCTTACTCCACCTTTTCACCCTTGCCTGCGGACGAATCCGTCGGCGGTCTGTTCTCTGTGGCGCTTTCCGTCGGGTCGCCGGCGGGTTGCCCCGCCGATCCCCGCCCGGGCGTTACCCGGCACCGTCGCTTCCTGGAGTCCGGACTTTCCTCGTGGCCCGAAAGCCACGCGGTCACCCGGTCATCCGCGCCGAGGATGTCTAGCCGTTGGCCGGCACCGGGTCAATCGCTGCCTGCCCGGCAAGCCCCTTCAAAATACCAAGATCACGCGAGTCAGCTGGGCCGCTCGCATGCGGTCGATGCCGCAGCCGCAGTGCCGCCAGTTTTGCCTCGATTGACGCATTGGAGGTATAGCCAGCGCGGGCCAGGGCATTCTGAAGGTCGCCTTCCGCTTCCCCGCCCGGGGTCGGGGCCGCCAAGCCTAGCCTCGCAAAACGGGTCCAGTCGAAGCGTGGTCCCGGATCGACCTTCCGCCCCGGCGCACAGTCTGAATGGCCGATGACGCGGGCCGCGGGGATGGACCAGCGGGCCTTGATCCCGCGCAGGACCAGCTGCAGCGCGTTCATCTGGGCATGGGCAAACGGCATTTGCCCGTCATTGCAAAGCTCCACGCCGATGGAATGGCTGTTCACATCCCGGACAGGTCCCCAAGCACCGGCCCCGGCGTGCCATGCCCGTTCGCTCTCGGGCACCAACCGGACCACACGCCCCTGCCGGTCGATCAGGTAATGGGCCGACACCTCCGCTTCCGGATCGCTGAGACGCGCGATTGCCCGCTCCGGGCACCGCATGGCCGTGAAATGGAGGACAACGAGGTCGGGCAAAACCCCGCCCCGACGCGGCCCATGGTTGGGCGAGGGTCGGTCGTGGAACTTCAGTTCAGCCCTGCGCCGCCCGGAACGGGGCGGGGTCCCAGCTGCAGGCAAATCCGTCGCCGTCGGGATCCACCCCCAGGCGGTCACGCTCGGGGCCGCCCTCAGCCAGGAAGGCCTCTTGCGCCAGATCGGGCGAGGCAAAACCGGCACAGGCGCTCCGGAAGCGCCGTTCCTGGAAGAAGCCGCCGCGCCGATAGACAGGCTGCCCCACGACATTCGTTGTGTTCAGGGCGTATTGAACGATGTTCGGCCCCGACTGACCTTCCCGCTGCGGAACGGCACGGGGCTGAACGACCTGATACTGCGCGCGGTTGCGGGCCAGCCGTTCGGCATCCGATTCGATGGTTTCACGCGCGGAAACGGCCGCGAAGCTCTGCTCGTCGGAAATTCCCGGGCTGCTCGACGGGGCGGGCGCCGACGCAGCGGCGGCGGGGCCGCTCTCAGGCAGGGCCGCCGTATCTATGGTGCCGGACGGGGGAAGTCCTTGGCCCCCGGCCGGCAGACCGGCGGCCTGCAACTCTTCTGAGGAAATCACGGGATTGGTCGGCACGGCGGCCGCGGGCGCACTGGCAGTCTGACGATCCTGCGCCAGACGGGCGGCCTCGTAGCTTTCATAATCGCCGAACCCCACGCCGCGTCCGATATCGACGCGGCTTGGCGTGAAGTCCGGATTGCTTTCCGGCACCGACTGGGCACAGGCAGCCGCGAAGGCGCACAGCAGGATCGAAGGTAGAAGACGCGTCATAACCATGTCCGTTCTATACCTCGAAAAACACCCAAGGTGCGCAATCCCTACCACCAGCGATCCGGTTTGGCCACAAAGCCGGCCGCACGTTCCAGTGCATAGGCGACGTTCAGAAGATCGCCCTCTTCGAACGGCCGGCCGATCAACTGCAGCCCCAGCGGCAGGCCGGTTGCCCCCTGCCCCGTCGGCACGCTGATGCCGGGCAGGCCTGCCAGATTTACCGTTACCGTGAACACGTCGTTGAGGTACATCTGCACCGGATCGGCGTGCGCCATTTCCCCCAGACCGAACGCGGCAGACGGCGTCGTCGGCGTCAGGATGGCGTCCACCCCCTGCGCGAAGACCTCGTCGAAATCACGCTTGATCAGGGTCCGGACCTTGCGGGCGCGATTGTAGTAGGCGTCGTAGAAGCCCGCGGACAGGACGTAGGTGCCAACCATGATGCGGCGCTTGACCTCGTCTCCGAACCCTTCGGCGCGGGTCTTCTCGTACATCTCGGTCACGCCATCGCCCTGATCGGGGACGGCACGGCGCCCGAACCGGACGCCGTCATAACGCGCGAGGTTCGAGGACGCCTCGGCAGGCGCAATCACGTAATAGGTCGGCAGCGCATATTTCGTATGCGGCAGCGAGACATCTACGACCTTCGCGCCGGCATCCACAAGCATCTGCCGCCCTTCGGACCAAAGGCGGTCGATCTCCTCGGGCATGCCGTCGACGCGGTATTCTTTGGGCAAGCCAATGGTCTTGCCCTTGATGTCGCCGGTCAGCGCCGCCTCGAAATCGGGGACGGCTATGTCAACGCTGGTCGAATCCAGCGGATCGTGTCCCGCCATCTCGCGCAGCAGGATCGCGGCGTCGCGCACGTCTTTCGTCATCGGCCCCGCCTGGTCCAGCGACGAGGCGAAGGCCACGATCCCGAACCGCGAACACCGCCCGTAGGTCGGCTTCAAGCCCGTGATCCCGGTGAAGGCTGCAGGCTGGCGGATCGACCCGCCCGTGTCGGTGCCGGTCGCTCCCAGGCACAGATCGGCCGCCACCGCCGTCGCCGACCCGCCCGAGCTGCCACCCGGCGTCAGCTTGCGGTCGTCCACCTTCCAGGGGTTCACCGCGTCGCCATAGACGCTGCTTTCGTTGGACGAGCCCATGGCGAACTCGTCCATGTTCAGCTTGCCCAGCATGACCGCACCCGACGCCCACAGCTTTGTGGTCACGGTGGACTCGTATTCGGGGCGGAATCCTTCGAGGATGCGGCTGGCCGCCTGGCTGTCGACCCCGCGCACACAGAACAGGTCCTTGATGCCCAGAGGGATGCCGTTCAGCGCGCCGCCCTCGCCACGGGCATCGGCGGATTTCGCCTGCTCCATCGCTTTTTCGGGTGTCTTATGGACGAAAGCGCCCAGCGCATCGGCGGCGTCGATCGCCGTCAGGCAGGCTTCGGTCAGCTCAGCGCTGGTGAAGTCGCCCTTCTTCAGCCCGTCGCGGGCGGCGGCGATGGTCAGGGTGTTCAGATCGGTCATGTTCCAGCCCTCACTCGACCACTTTCGGGACCGCGAAGAAGCCCTCGCGGGCATCCGGCGCGTTATTCAGCACGGCCTTCTGCTGGCCGCCATCGGTCACCACGTCCTCGCGCCGCTTCAGCCGCTGGGGCGTGACGCTGGTCATGGGCTCGACGCCGTCGATATCCACTTCCGAGAGCTGTTCGATGAAGCCGAGGATGTCGTTGAACTCTCCCGCCAGGGCGGGCAGGTCATTGTCCTCGACGCGGATGCGGGCAAGTTTCGCCACCCGGCGTGCGGTCTCGATGTCGATCGACATGGGGCACCTCTGAACTCTGTCGTTCGGGGCTTTACCCGCCGGTCCCCGCCGGTTCAAGGCGGTGCCGTCGCAGGACGGTGATCATCCATCCCAACATCGCCGCATTCAAAAGATGCCAGGCGAAATGCGTGCCGACCGGCCACCAATCGCACAGCGCCATGTCCAGGGATCGCGCCAGCAGCGAAAGACAAAGAACCCCCGCCCCGACCAGAAGCCCCGACGACACCCCGGGCAACCGGTGGCGCAGAAGCACCCCGTATGCCGCGATCAGAAGCGGGACGGGCCAGTAGAAGGACGACACGGCGAAGCCGGGCAGCCGGTCGAAGATCCAGCCGGTCGCCGTGGCATAGGGAAAGAAGGCGAGCACCCCCAGGGCCGCCGCCCAGACCGGCCACCCCCAGAAGCGGCGGTTCGCGGCATAGATGTAGGTCAGGATATACAGCAGGATCGGCAGCGTGTCGGTCAGCGCGGCCCAGCGCGTGGCATAGGTGTGAAACAGCCCCGACCCGATGCCTATGGCGAACAGTATGGCGCACAGCACACGTTCGATCCCGCGGGCATTCGGCCACAGCCAAAGCGCCGCCGCCATGAAGGCCACATTGGTGACCGCGTTCGCGGGTTCGGACCAAAGACCGGGGCCCATCCGTTCGCAATAGGCGTTCACCTGCTCAGACCAGTCCATGCGTCCCTCTTCCACGGTGCCGCATACGGAGGTGACGGATCAGAAGCCGTCTGCCAATGCGACCCGATCCCCCACTGCGACATCACCGCCAGAAATGACGCTTGCATACCAGCCACCATGGCCCCGCACGGCGCTATAGCCACCGGCGCCGAACGTCTCTTCCATGCGCGAACACGGCGGGCACGGCCCCTCGATCCGCAAGACGGCGTCGCCCAACCTGACGTCCTCCCTCTTCAGGGCCGCCAGATTGATCCCGGCCACCGCGACGTTGCGGCGCAGATCTTCTGGTGGAACGACATCCCGTCCAAGAAGTGCCGCGATCACCGGCAGGTGCTCGGCCTGGATCAGCGTTACGGCGCGCTTACCCGGCCGCCCATGATCCCCCTCTAGACCTTGTTCAACGATCCGCGCGGCATCGACCGCCTGCACCTGTGCACGTCGCCCGGACCGCACGCCGATCCACGTCACCCGCCCGGTCTGTGCGTGGCGGGCCATCATCGCCTTCAGATCCGTCATCCTGACATGCCGCCTTTCCGTTCTAGCTTGCCGCCCAACTGCCACCCCACGGAGGATGATCCATGCTCACACGCCGTCAAATGCTTGCCACCGGTGCCGCCCTGCCGCTGGTCCCCGCCACGGCCCGCGCCGCCAGCCACACCGGGACCACCGGCACAAACGCCTTGGCCGACGCCCTTCGCTTTCCGCTGGGCGAGGACATGGCCGTCACCGTCCTGTCCGACGGCGCACTTCGCATCGGGCCAGAGGCGCTTCAGGGTATCGATGCCGAAGGCTACGCCACGCTGATGCAGGACGCCTATCGCGACCCCGACACGTTCCGCGCCGCCGTCAACGGATTCCTGGTCGAAGCGAATGGCGAGAAGATGCTGATCGACGCCGGCACCGGCGGCGCGATGGGCCCCGATCTGGGACGCCTGCTGGGGAACCTGTCGGCCACCGGCACCGCGCCCGAGGACATCACCCGCGTGATCGCCACCCACCTGCACCCCGACCACATGGGCGGCGCTGTCGAGGGCGGAGAGGCCGTCTTCCCCAATGCCGAGTTGACCGTCCACGAGCAGGAGCGCGCCTTCTGGACCGACGACGCCAACATGGCCGAAGGGTCCGAGCAGTTCTTCCAGATCGCCCGCACCGTTCTGGATCAATACAGTGACCGGCTGAACGTCATCTCGGGCGACGAGGTCGAGGTCGCGCCGGGCCTCACCTCGATGTTCCTGCCCGGCCACACCCCCGGCCATACGGGCTATGTGCTGGATTCCGGCGACCAGTCCGTGCTGATCTGGGCCGACATCGTTCACGCCGCCCCCGTCCAGCTGGCCCGCCCCGAGGTCACCATCGGCTTCGACGTGAACCCCGAACAGGCGGCAGAGACGCGCGCGGCCCTTCTGGACCGGGTCGTGGCTGACCGCATGATGATCGCAGGCAGCCATATAGACTTCCCCGGCATGGGCCACATTGCCCCCCAAGGCGAAGGCTACCGCATGGTGAACGCGGCCTACCCCTACCGCGCCTGATACAACAGACCGCCCCGGCCCCGAGCCGGGGCACCTTTGACAAGAGGACTTCCATGACCCGCCTTCCCGACGCCCAGCGCCTTCATGTCGGCGCGATCCGCATCACCGCCCTTTCGGACGGGCCCCTGCCCCTGGGCCTCGACAATCTAAAGGGTGTGGACGCGCCCGAATATGCCCGCCTTCTGCACATGCACCACGCCGACCCGGAGAGTTGGCGGTCTGGCCTGAACGCCTTCGTGATCGAAACGGGCGACCGTACGATCCTGGTCGATGCCGGGGTCGCGGGGAACATGGGCGAACAGACGGGTCGGGTTCCGGCGAACCTTCAGGCTGCGGGATTCTCGCCCGAGGATATCGACACCGTCTATGTCACCCATATGCATGCCGATCACATCGCGGGCCTCATGAGCGACGGCAAGGCCACCTTCCCCAAGGCCCATCTGCGCGTCCATCAGGCCGACAAGGATCACTTCGCCGGGAACGACCTCGCGCAATCGTTCCTTTCCGCATACGAGCACGAGACCTTCGCGGGCGAGACGGACATCGCCCCCGGCCTGCGCGCCTTGCCGCTGCCGGGCCATACGCCCGGACATTCGGGGTTGGAGATCATGGATGGCGACAAGACCATGCTGATCTGGACCGACATCGTTCATATCGCGCCCGTCCAGTTGGCCAACCCCGAGATCGGGACCGGCTTCGACGTGGATATCGACGCGGCACGCGCAACCCGTAAACAGATTCTCGACCGGGTGACGGTGGACCGTACGCCAATCCTGGGCAGCCATATCACCTTCCCCGGTGCTGGCGTGATCGAGGCGGCATCCGAAGGCTATCGCTTCGTGCCGATGTACTACACGCATGACACCTAAGCGGGCGTGACTTTCGTGAAGTGATACCGCTCCACCCGGCGCGCGGCGGACCGAACGTCGCGGCGGATGGCCGCGTCCAGCGCAACGGCATCACGCCCCGCAAGGGCCGCGCGGATCGCATCATGGGCGTCGGCGGGTTCGACCGTATCCGGGTCTTCCTTCACCAGCCGCTGAAAAGGGCCCAGCTGAAGCCATACGCTTTCGATCAGCGGCATCGCGGCATGATCGGGGGGCAGTTCGTACAAGGTCCGGTGGAAGTCTTGGTTCAGCCCGGTGATCGCATCCAGATCGCCCGCAGCCTGCGCGGCGCAGATTCCCCGGTCGATCCCCTCCATCCGGCTGATCACCAGATCCGACACGTGCGGCAAGCTTTGCGCGGCCGCATGAACTTCAAGGGTCTCGCGCAGGGCCACCAGTTCCTCGAACCGGCCTGCCGTCATATCGGGCACCCGCAGCCGCCGGTTGCCCAACACCTCGATCGCGTTCTCGGAGCTTAGCCGGCGCAGCGCCTCGCGAATGGGCGTCGGGCTGAGGTCAAGGCTTTCCGCCAGACCTCGGATGGTCAGGGACGCACCGGGGGTCAGCCACCCCACCATCAACGCATGGCGCAGCCGCCGATAGGCGTACTCCTGGCCCGTCATCTCGGACCCTCTGGCGATGTCGGGAAGCGCTGTGATCTGCATCCTCGACCCCTCCTCGCGCGCCGATGATGAAGCCGGGCGTGACACGCCGATTGACACTTGTCCAGAAATTATATCACAAGGCGGAAATAGGTATCACATTTTTCGGATTCGCAGACATGGCCAAGACGGCCCCGATCAACAGGCTGGAAACCGACCACCCCGAGGTGGACGCGGTCTTTGCCTGCATCTGCGATCTGAATGGGGTGATGCGGGGCAAACGGCTACCGGCCGACCAGATTTCCAAGGTGCGCGATGGCGGCCTGCGGATGCCCCTGTCGCTTCTGGGCATGGATATCTGGGGCGAGGATGTCGAGGGCAGCGATCTGGTGTTCGAAACCGGCGACGCCGACGGCATCTGCGAGCACACCGGCCGGGCGTTGTCACTGGTAAACTGGACCGAACGGCCCACCGCGTTCGTCCAGCTCTGGACCCGGCAGGAGGACGGGCGCCCCTTCCTTGGCGATCCGCGCCGTGCGCTGGCGGCGGTGGTCGACCGTTTCACCGCCCATGGCCTGACCCCGGTCGTCGCGACCGAGCTGGAATTCTACATCGTCGATCCCACGAAGGCGGCCCCCCAACCCCCGCGATCGCCCGTCACCGGCAAGCGGCTGGATTCGGACGGCGCCCTCAGCCTCGACGAGCTTCAGCATTTCGACAGCCTGCTGAACGAGATCTACGACGGCTGCAGGGCGCAGGACATCCCCGCCGACAGCGCGATCTCGGAAAACGGCGCCGGCCAGTTCGAGATCAATTTCACCCACCTCGCCGATCCGCTGAAAGCGGCCGACGACGCGGTGCTGTTCAAGCGCCTCGTCCGCGGCCTTGCCCGAAAGCATGGCTTCGCCGCGACCTTCATGGCGAAACCCTATGGCGACCGCGCCGGGTCGGGCATGCACGCACATGTCTCGCTGATCGACAAGGACGGGCGCAACGTCTTCGACAATGGGGGCCCCGACGGCACGACCTTGATGCGCAACGCCGTGGCCGGCCTGATCCGGACCCTGCCCGAGAACGGCCTGATCTTCGCCCCGCACGAGAATAGCTATCGCCGCCTGCTGCCAGGGGCACACGCCCCCGCCGCCGTCGCTTGGGGCTATGAAAACCGTACCGTCGCCATCCGCATTCCCGGCGGCGACCACCGCGCGCGCCGGATCGAACACCGCGTCGCGGGCGCGGATGCGAACCCCTACCTCGTGCTGTCCGCGATCCTGGGCGGCATGCTTCTGGGCATCGAACGGGAGTGGACCCCGCCCGATCCGGTGACAGGTGACGCGTATTCCATGCGGCTGGACCGGCTGCCGCCCGACTGGGCCTCGGCCATCGACGCCTTCGCCCGCGGCGTGCATGTCGGTGACATCTACGCCCCGCGCCTGCTGCGCATGTTCGAGCAGTGTAAGCGGCAGGAACTGGGGCGCTTCACCCGGCACGTCACCGATTTCGAATATCATTCCTATCTGGAAGCGGTCTGATGGACATGCCCGCCCACCCTTACGCAGGATCGGGCGCCTATCCGCCCAGCTACTACGCCGCCACGGCAAACCCGGCGCCCCTGCGCCCGCGCCTCGAAGGGCGTGTCGAGACGGATGTCTGCATCGTCGGGGGCGGGTATTCCGGTCTGTCTGCCACCATCTCCCTGCTGGAGCGGGAGCACAAGGTCACCCTGATCGAAGGCGCGCGCATCGGCTGGGGCGCGTCGGGCCGCAACGGCGGCCAGATCGTCAACGGGTTGAACGCGGGGCTGCATGTGTTCCGCAAGCGCTTCGGTGACGACACGGCACGGTTCGTCGCAGGGCTGGTGAACGAAGGCGGCGACATCATCCGCGACCGCGTGGCCAGGTACGACATCGCCTGCGACCTGAAACAGGGCAACGTTTTTGCCGCCTTCAACGCGCGCCACATGCGTGAGTTGTCGGAAAAGCGCGATCTCTGGGCGTCCTACGGGCTGGACAATTTCCAGATGCTCGACCGCGCCCAAATCCGGGACCACGCCGCCACTGACGCGTATGCCGGCGGCATGATCGACCATCGCGGCGGCCACATGCATCCGCTGAACCTTGCTCTGGGCGAGGCTGCGGCGGTCGAAACCCTCGGCGGCACGATCCACGAGATGTCGCCCGTCATTTTCGCCGACACGCACCGCGACCGGCCCCTGATCCGCACGGCCGATGGCGAGGTCGAGGCGCGGACCCTGATCCTGTGCGGCAACGCCTACCTGAAGGGCGTTCTGCCCAACCTCGAATCCCGCGTCATGCCGGTCAGTACGCAGATCATGGCGACCGAACCCCTGGGCGCGGACCGCGCGAAGGCCCTGATGCCCGCAGATACTTGTGTCGAGGATGTCCGCTATATCCTGGATTACTACCGCATCTCCGCCGACAACCGCCTGCTGTTCGGGGGAGGGTCCGTCTATGGCGGCACCGATCCCAAGGACATCAAGGCCAAGCTTCTGGGGGCGATGCTGCGCCTGTTCCCCGACCTGAAGGGCACGAAGATCGACCACGCGTGGTCCGGCAACTTCGCCCTGTCGTTCCTGCGTGTGCCGCAGATGGGCCGGATCGGCGACAATACCTATTTCGCGCAGGGCTATTCGGGCCACGGCGTCGTCGGCTCGCACCTGTTCGGTCATATCCTGGCAGAGGCGATCCACGGCGACCTGACGCGCTTCGATACCTTCGCCGGAATGCCGTGGCTGCCCTTCCCCGGCGGTCGCACCTTCCGCGTCCCCTACTCGGTCCTCGGCGCGTGGTGGTACGCCACCCGCGACCGGCTGGGCGTCTGACCATGATCCCCCGTCCCTTGTTGGAGTTTCCCATGACCCGGACGACACTCGCCGCGATCCTCATCGCGGCCCCCTTCGCCGCGCAGGCGCAGGAGCTGAACTTCTACAACTGGTCCGACTACATTGCCGAGGACACGATCCCGAACTTCGAGGCCGAGACAGGCACGAACGTCAATTACGACGTGTTCGACTCGAACGAAGTGGTCGAGGCGAAGCTGCTCGCCGGATCGACCGGTTACGACCTTGTGGTCCCCTCGCTGGAGTTCATGGCGCGCCAAGCCCAGGCGGGGGTGTTCCAGCCGATCGATCGCACGAAGATCCCCAATTACGACAACCTAGACCCCGAGATCATGCGCATCGTTTCGGCCAATGACGAGGGGAACACCTTCGGCATCCCGTGGATGATGTATTCGGTCGGTCCGGGCTACAATGTGGACATGGTGACCCAGCGTCTGGGCGAGGATGCGAACATCGACAGCTGGTCGATCGTGTTCGACCCCGAGAATGCCGAGAAGCTGGCCGATTGCGGGATCGCATTGCTGGATTCCCCGACCGAGATGACAGCCGCCGCGTTGAACTATCTGGGCCTCGATCCCACATCCGAGGATGCGGGCGATCTGGAACAGGCGACAGAGCTTCTGACCTCCATCCGGCCGCATATCCGCTATTTCCATTCGTCCCAGTATATCAACGACCTGGCGAACGGGGATATCTGCTTGGCCATTGGCTATTCGGGCGACATCTTGCAGGCCAAGGACCGCGCGGCCGATTCCGGGAACGGTGTCGACATCCGGTATGTCATCCCTGAGGAAGGCGCGCAGTTGGGCTTCGACATGCTGGCGATCCCGGCGGATGCCCCGAACCCGGACGCGGCGCACGCCTTCATCGACCACTTCCTGCGCCCCGAAGTAACGGCCGCGATCTCGGACGCGGTGTTCTATGCGAATGCCAACCGTGAGGCCACGGAGCTGGTGGCCGACGAGGTGCGCACCGATCCAGGCATCTACCCGCCCGAGGCGACGCTGCAGAAAATGTATTCCGCCAAACCCCATTCGGCGCGCTACGACCGCGCGCTGACGCGCGCCTGGACCTCGCTCAAGACCGGGCTCTAGGCCAAGCCGGGGTCGCCCGCTTTCCCTCCGGGCGGCCCCAGTTTCATTCGGGACCATACATGACCGATCCCCAGCCCCTTCTCCGGATCGACTCCGTCACCCGGACCTTCGGCGACGTCTATGCCGTGGACGACGTCTCGCTCGACATCCGCCAGGGAGAGCTGTTCTGCCTCCTCGGCGGATCGGGCAGCGGGAAATCGACGCTTCTGCGGATGCTCTCGGGGTTCGATGCGCCGTCCCGGGGGCGGATCGTGATCGACGGGCAGGACATGGCGGGCGTGCCCCCGCACCGGCGCGATACGAACATGATGTTCCAGTCCTATGCCCTGTTTCCCCACATGACCGTGGAACGGAACATCGCCTACGGCCTGCGGCGCGCCGGAATCGGCCGTGCCGAAACCGTGGTCCGCGTCCGCGAGATGCTGGAGCTGGTCCAACTCGACAAGCTGGCAGGACGCAAACCGGACCAGCTTTCCGGCGGCCAGCGGCAGCGCGTGGCCTTGGCCCGCGCCCTTGCTCGGCGGCCGAAGCTTCTGCTGCTGGACGAACCTCTGGGGGCCCTCGACAAGAAGCTGCGCGAGGAAACACAGCTTGAACTGAAGAAAATCCAGGAAACACTCGGCATCACGTTCATCGTCGTGACCCACGACCAGGAAGAGGCAATGACCCTGGCCGACCGCATGGGCGTCATGCAGGAGGGGCGCATCGTTCAGGTCGGCACCCCGCGCGAGATCTACGAGTTCCCGCGCAGCAGGTTCGTTGCTGGCTTCATCGGCACGGTGAACCTGTTCGACGGGACCATAACCCAGGATCGCGACACCGATGCCGTGATCGATAGCCCTCAAGCGGGCGGTCCTATTCGTATTCCACACGCGATCACCGGCACGGTCGGGCAATCCGTCACCGTCGCGTTGCGCCCCGAGAAGTTGGTGATCGGCCGGGCGCCTTCCGAGGCCCATGACAACCACCTGTCGGGCCAGATCCGGGACATCGTCTATCAGGGCGGACTATCGGTGTTCCACGTCACGCTAGACACCGGCATGACAGTTCGTGTGACCCGAACCAACCGCGTCCGTGACGAGGGGGCGGCCATCGCCGCGGGCGACCGGGTGGCGTTGGGGTTCTCCGGTCAGTCCGTCGTGGTCTTGCCGTCATGAGGCGCCTCGTCGCCGCGCTTCCCCTAATGTGGTTGGGGCTGTTCTTCCTCGTCCCGTTCCTCGTGCTTTTGCGGATCTCCGTCTCGGAGCCAGCCATCGCCCAGCCGCCATATCTGCCACTGTTCGAATGGGCGGACGGTCTGCTGACGATGACGCTGAACCTGGGCAACTACATCTTTTTGGCCGAAGACCCGCTCTACCTGTTTTCCTATCTCTCGTCGCTGAAGATCGCTGCAGTTTCGACCCTGATCGCGCTGCTGCTCGGCTATCCCATGGCCTACGCCATCGCCCGGGCCCCGACGGGGCGACGCAACCTCTTGCTCATGCTGGTGATCCTGCCCTTCTGGACCTCGTTCCTGCTGCGGGTCTATGCGTGGATCGGACTTCTTAAGGCCAATGGCCTGGTGAACAACGTCCTTCTCTGGCTGGGCGTGATAGACCAGCCGCTGGTGATCCTGCAGACCGATTTCGCGGTCTATCTGGGCATCGTCTATACCTACCTGCCGTTCATGATCCTGCCGCTCTATGCCACGCTGTCGAAGATGGACGGCGACCTGCTGGAGGCCGCGGCCGATCTGGGGGCGCGTCCCGCTGTCACGTTCCTGACCGTGACCCTGCCTCTGTCGATGCCCGGTGTTCTGGCCGGATCCATGCTGGTCTTCATCCCGGCCGTGGGGGAATACGTCATCCCCGCGCTTCTGGGTGGGCCGGGCACGCTGATGATCGGATCGGTCCTGTGGAACGAGTTCTTCCTGAACCGCGATTGGCCGGTGGCCGCCGCGGTCGCGATCGTCATGGTGCTGGTCCTGGCCCTGCCGATCACGCTTCTGCGCCGTATCCAGGCGCAGGAGGAAAGCTGATGCTGCGCGCCATCACCCTACTGGGTTTCGCCTTCCTCTACGCGCCGATCCTCAGCCTGGTGATCTACAGCTTCAACGAAAGCCGCCTAGTGACAGTGTGGTCGGGCTTTTCCACGCGCTGGTATGCCGAACTGCTGCAGGACGACCAGATCCTTGGGGCCGCGTGGATCAGCATCAAGGTCGCCACTCTGTCGGCAACGCTGGCCACAGTGCTGGGAACGCTGGCCGCGCTGGCACTGATCCGGCACGGCCGCTTTCGGGGGCGCCCGGCCCTGGGCGGGCTTGTGACCGCGCCGCTTGTCATGCCCGAGGTCATCATCGGCCTGTCGCTGCTGCTTTTGTTCGTGGCGATGGACAACCTGATCGGCTGGCCCGCCGGGCGGGGCGTTCTGACCATCGTGATCGCCCACGCGACCTTCGGCACGGCCTTCGCAACCGTGGTCGTTCAGGCGCGCATGGTGTCGCTGGACCGGGCGCTCGAGGATGCGGCGCAGGACCTTGGAGCGCACCCCTTGCGGGTCTTCTTCGACATAACCCTGCCCGGCCTTGCGCCTGCTCTGATCTCGGCCTGGCTTCTGGCCTTCACGCTGTCGCTCGACGATGTCGTCATCGCCAGCTTCGTCGCCGGGCCCGGCGCATCGACCCTGCCGATGGTCATCTTCTCGAAAGTTAGGCTGGGAGTCTCGCCCGAGGTCAACGCGTTGGCGACGCTGATGATCGCGACCGTCTCGATCCTCGTTCTGGCGGCAAGCTTTCGCAGCTGGCGCCGCTGACCCTTGCCCGCGCGGCCCATCGCCACACCTTCCCAAAGGTTGAACCGAACGGGAGACTCCACATGCGCCGCGCCCTTGTCCTTGCCCTATGCATCGCAACGCCCGCAACGGCCCAGCAAGCCGCCGATGCGGTGACGACCGAAGGCACCTCGGCCACCGAGACAGCGGCCTTCGAGGGTCTTCCGGATCGCGTTCGGCAAGCGCTTGAGGCGAAGGCCAACGGCGAACCCACCGAAGCCCAGGACTGGATGGTCGCTGCCGCCAACCCGCTGGCCGTCGAAGCGGGGGCCAAGGTGCTGGAACAGGGTGGATCGGCGGCCGACGCAATGGTTGCCGTGCAGACCGTTCTGGGGCTGGTCGAGCCGCAATCCTCCGGCCTGGGCGGCGGCGCCTTCCTGGTCTGGTACGATGCCGAAAGCGGCGAGCTCACTACGCTCGACGGCCGCGAAACCGCACCATTGGCCGCCACCCCGCAGCTATTCCAGAACGAGAATGGCGAGCCGCTGGACTTCTACGACGCGGTGGTCGGCGGACGTTCCGTGGGGACACCGGGTACACCGGCATTAATGGAGGAAGCCCACAGCAAATGGGGCAACCTCGAATGGGCGGACCTGTTCACCGAGGCCACGACGCTGGCGCGCGAGGGCTTCACGGTCTCGCCCCGGCTTGCCACGCTGGTGGCCGACGATCAGGATCGCCTGACCCGGTTCCAGTCCACCGCCGACTATTTCTATCCCGAAGGGCAGCCCATTGCCGCGGGCGACACCCTGACCAACGCGGCGTATGCCGACACCCTCGACGCCATCGCGCAGAACGGATCCATCGCGATCTATAACGGAGAGATCGCGCAAGGCATCGTCGACACCGTGGCGAACGCCGAAGGCAACCCCGGCGTGCTGTCGCTGATCGATTTGGCGATCTATAGCGTCAAGGAACGCCCCGCCGTCTGTGCCGCCTATCGCGACCGGGACGTTTGCGGCATGGGGCCGCCCTCCTCGGGCGCGCTGACCGTGGGCCAGATCCTCGGCATGCTGAACCAGTTCGACCTTGGGGAAATGGGCCCCCTCAGCCCCGAAGCGTGGCGCCTGATCGGCGATGCCTCCCGCCTCGCCTTCGCGGACCGGGGCGAATACATGGCCGACAGTGACTTCGTGCCGATGCCGACCGATGGTCTTGTCGCCCCCGCCTACCTGGAAAGCCGCGCCATGCTACTGAACGGCGGCGAAGCGCTGAACGAGGTCAGCGCCGGCGCGCCGGAATGGTCGCACGCGATGAACTGGGCCACCGACCAGTCCATCGAATTTCCCTCGACCTCGCATATCTCGATCGTGGACGCGGACGGAAACGTTCTGTCGATGACCACCACCATCGAGAACGGCTTCGGCTCGCGCCTGATGGCGCCGGGCGGGTTCCTTCTGAACAACGAGCTGACGGACTTCTCGTTCTCGACGCATCAGGATGGCGACCCCATCGCCAACCGGGTCGAGCCCGGAAAGCGTCCCCGTTCCTCGATGTCGCCCACGATCGTGATGCAGGACGGTGCGCCTGTCCTGGCCATCGGGTCGCCCGGCGGGTCGCGCATCATCGGGTACGTGGCGCAGGCCATCATCAACCACGTCGACTGGGGCATGGACGTGCAGCAGGCCTTGGGCGCCCCGCATGCCGTGAACCGCTTCGGCACCTTTGACCTTGAGGAAGGCACCGCGATTGCCGATCTGGCCGAACCGCTGGGCGAGATGGGGTTCGAGACCAACCTGCGTGACCTGACCTCGGGTCTTCACGCCATCCAGATCGACGGAGAGACGTTGCGCGGCGGTGCCGATCCCCGCCGCGAAGGCGTCGCGGTCGGGCAATGATCCGCACGGCTATCCTTCTGGGCCTGTTCTGCGCCGCGCCCGCGGCGGCGCAGGACTGGTGCGAGTATTCGGGGCTGAACCCGGCCGAACGCACCATCTGCAACGATCCGGCGCTTCAATGGCGCGACGCCGCACTGAACAGTTTGTGGAATCAGAACGACGGCGGTGACGGCCTGCCGGTATCGCAGGAAGACTGGCTGAAGCGTCGCGATTCGTGCGGTACCGATGTCGGCTGTATCGCAGACGCATACGACACCCGCATTCTGCGACTGCGCGACGTGCTGACCACCCGCGCCGCCCCGCCGGCACGGCCCAAGTGCGACAACCCCGGCCTGTCAGCGACCGAGGCGACGATCTGCGCAACGCCCTTCCTGGCGGATCTGGACGCCGCGCTGTCCAAGCTGGATTCAACGATGAACCGAAAGCCACCCAACCCCGATGTGTGGCTGGCCGAACGCGACACCTGCGGGACCTCCCCCGACTGCATCGAAACTGCCTATCTCGACCGGATTGCCGGGTACGGCCGTCTGTTGCGCGAACCGGACGGAATTTGAAGGAACTGATCCGATAACCCGGCTCCCTTTCAAGATCGGCGGGCAGATCATCGAACCCGGCACAAGCCGCACGGTGGAGCTGCCTGTGTCGGTCATGTCCGACCATACCCCGGTCACGATGTCTGTCCACGTGATCCATGGGCGGCGCGACGGACCGACATTGTTCGTGTCCGCCGCCGTGCACGGGGACGAAATCATCGGTGTCGAAATAGCGCGTCGCCTGCTTCATGCCCCCCAGGTCCAGAACCTGCGCGGCACCCTTCTGGTCGTTCCCATCGTCAACACGTTCGGGTTTCTCAATCACTCGCGTTACATGCCTGACCGCCGGGACCTGAACCGATGCTTTCCCGGCAGCGAGTCAGGCTCGCTGGCCTCGCGTCTTGCGCATATCCTGATGACCGAGATCGTGGCCCGGTCGGATGTGGGAATCGACCTGCATTCGGCTGCGATCCACCGCACCAACCTGCCGCAGATCCGCGTCTCGGCCTCGCAACCAGACACGCTCGACCTCGCGCAGGCCTTCGGCGCACCGCTGGTGATCCGTGCGAAGTTGCGCGACGGCTCCCTCCGGGCGGCTGCGCGCGATGCTGGGGTCGACATCCTGCTGTACGAAGCGGGCGAAGCGCTGCGCTTCGACGAGATGTCGGCCCGCATCGGCGCCTCGGGATGTCTGCGCGTGATGCACAAATTGGGTATGATCGCCCGCAAGGGTCTGCCCCGGCGCGAGGCGACGCCGATCACGGTGCGCAATTCGTCCTGGGTACGCGCGCCGGCCGGGGGTCTGCTGCGCCTGTTCCGCGAAGTGGGTGAAACCGTTGAGGCCGGGCAGACCCTGGCGATCGTCGCCAATCCCTTTGGAACCAAGGAGACGGAGATCGTCGCCCCGGCGACCGCGGTGGTGATGGGGCGCGCGACGATGCCGGTCGCGAACGAAGGCGACGCGGTCTATCATCTGGCAGACGTGCCGGTCGACGATGCCGAAGATCGCCTGACGCAACTGGCCGCCGACCTCGAGGCGGACCCGATGTTCGACGAGGACGAGATACTTTGATCCGCGCGCCCGGTCGATCCGGACCGCCATGGGTATTTTCACAAGGGTGAAATGGCGGGCTGGCGCGCGCAACAGACCTTTCGACCGGCGCGCAAATCCCCTAGATGGGGCGAAACGCACATTCCCGGCGAAGGACGCACCCCGATGGCCAGCTATCAGTTCGTATATCACATGGACGGCGTCTCGAAGACGATCCCCGGCGGCAAGAAGCTGTTCGAGAACATCAAGCTGAACTTCCTGCCCGGCGTTAAGATCGGTGTCGTTGGCGCGAACGGTGCCGGTAAGTCGACGCTGATGAAGATCATGGCAGGCATGGACAAGGATTTCCAGGGCGAGGCCTGGCACGCCGAGGGGGTCCGCGTCGGGTATCTTGCGCAGGAGCCCGCGCTTGACGACAGCCTCGACGTGCGCGGCAACGTGATGGAGGGGGTCGCCGCCAAGCGCGCGAAGCTGGAACGCTTCAACGAGCTGGCCATGAATTACTCGGACGAGACTGCCGACGAGATGGCCGCGCTTCAGGACGAGATCGACGCCCAGAACCTGTGGGACCTGGACACCGAGATCAACATTGCGATGGAGGCCCTGCGCTGCCCGCCCGACGACGCGCCCGTCGACAGCCTTTCAGGCGGCGAACGGCGCCGCGTCGCCCTTTGCCGGCTGCTTCTGGAACAGCCCGAGATGCTGCTTCTGGACGAACCGACCAACCACCTGGATGCTGAGACGATCAGCTGGTTGCAGCAGCACCTGATCGACTACAAGGGCACGATCCTGATCGTCACGCACGACCGCTATTTCCTCGATTCGATCACCGGCTGGATCCTCGAACTGGATCGCGGGCGCGGCCTGCCTTACGAGGGCAATTACTCCGCGTGGCTGGACCAGAAGGCCAAGCGGCTGGAGCAGGAAGCCCGCGAGGACAAGGCCAAGCAGAAGACCCTGTCGCGCGAGCTTGACTGGATCCGTCAGGGGGCCAAGGCCCGGCAGGCCAAGTCGAAGGCCAGGATCCAGGCCTATGAGAAGATGGCGGGACAGTCGGTGCGCGAGCGGATCGCCAACGCCCAGATCGTCATCCCCAGCGGCGAGAGGCTGGGGTCGAAGGTGCTTGAGGTCGAGGACCTGCGGCTGGTCAAGGGCGACAAGCTGCTGATCGACGAACTTTCGTTCGCGCTGCCCCCGGGCGGGATCGTCGGCGTGATCGGGCCGAACGGCGCCGGCAAAACGTCCCTGTTCCGCTGCCTTACCGGGCAGGATCAGCCGGATCAGGGCCGAGTCGATTGGGGCGATACGGTGCAGCTTTCCTATGTGGACCAGTCCCGCGACGCGCTCGACCCGCAGGCCACGGTTTGGGAAGAGATTTCGGGCGGCGGCGAGGTGATCGACCTGGGCGATGCGCAGATGAACTCTCGCGCGTATTGCGGGGCATTCAACTTCAAGGGCACGATCCAGCAGCAGAAGGTCGGCCTTCTGTCGGGGGGCGAGCGCAACCGCGTCCACATGGCGAAACTGTTGAAATCGGGCGGCAACGTTTTGCTGCTCGACGAACCGACGAACGATCTGGACGTGGAAACGCTTCGGGCGCTAGAGGATGCTTTGGAGGATTTCGCAGGTTGCGCGGTCATCATCTCTCACGACCGCTTCTTCCTCGACCGCCTCTGCACGCATATTCTGGCGTTCGAGGGGAACGGCCATGTCGAATGGTTCGAGGGCAACTTCGAGGCCTACGAGGAAGACAAGAAGCGCCGTCTGGGCGAGGATGCCGTCCGCCCGACGCGCGTGAAGCACAAGAAGTTCGCACGCTAAGCGCAACCGCTTCGACCCGCCCACCAAGGGCGGGTCACCGACTGGCCTTACGCCGGAACACCCGGTCGAGACTGTTGGACACCGAGGCACAGGGGACTTCTAGAATCAGACCGACGATCGGTCGCCATCTGGACGATGGCTGATACAGCGGTTTCCGTCAGATCGGCGGCAGGCCGCGCTTCAGCTCGTCGATCCATGGTCCGGCGACCGCATCCGAGGGCGCGCGCCAGTCGCCCCGGGGAGACAAGGCGCCGCCGGGGGATACCTTGGGCCCGTTGGGCAGGGCGGACCGCTTGAACTGGCTGAACGCGAAGAACCGGTGCAGGAACACTTCCAGCCACTTTGCAATCTCGGCGAGGTCGTATTCCCGCTTGGCCGTCGCCGGAAAGTCGATCGGCCAGCTGCCTTGCCCGGCATCGTGCCAAGCATGCCACGCCAGGAAGGCGACCTTCGAGGGCGCAAGCCCGTAGCGCATGATATGGAACAGGAAGAAATCGTGCAGGTCGTAGGGGCCGATCATGTCCTCGGTCGACTGAAGCTCTTCCTCTTCGCCCTGGGGGACAAGCTCAGGTGAGATCCGGGTGCCCAGGATCGCTTCGAGGACTTCGACCGTCGTTGCGTCGAACTGGTCGGTCTGCATGGTCCACCGCACGAGATACTGGATCAGCGTCTTGGGCACGCCTGAATTGACGGCGTAATGGCTCATCTGATCGCCGACGCCGTAGGTGCACCAGCCCAACGCGAGTTCGGACAGGTCGCCAGTACCAATGACAAAGCCGCCATTCTGGTTGGCCAGTCGGAACAGGTAATCCGTGCGCAGCCCGGCCTGCACATTCTCGAAGGTGACGTCATAGACCGGTTCACCCCCGGCAAAGGGATGCCCCATGTCCGTCAGCATCTGCTCGGCAGCCGGGCGGATATCGATCTCGGCCGCCTCGATGCCCAGCGCCTGCATCAGTTTCCACGCGTTGCCCTTGGTTTCGTCCCCGGTGGCGAAGCCCGGCATCGTGTATCCCAAGATCGTCGTGCGTGGCAGGCCCAGCTTGTCGCAAACCTTCGCGGCCACGATCAGCGCGTGCGTGGAATCAAGGCCACCAGATACGCCGATGATCATGCGTCCCCCGCCTGTCGCCTCGAACCGGCGGCGCAGGCCTTCGACTTGGATGTTGAACGCCTCGTAGCAGTCCTGGTCGAGGTGGCTGCGCCGGTTGGGCACATAGGGATAGCGCCGGATCGGGCGGATCAGACCGGCATCCTGAAAATGGGGCCGGTGGTCAAAGGGGATGCGACGAAATTCGCGGTGCGACATCTCGGCCGAGTCGGAATATGTCCCGGTGCGCATCCGTTCGTTCAAGATGCGCTGCGTGTCGATATCGGCCAGGCAAAGCTGCGGATCGAGGGAAAAGCGCTCGGACTCGGCCATCAGGTCGCCCAGCTCGTAAATCGCGCCCTGCCCGTCCCAGGCCAAATCCGTGGTGCTTTCCCCCGGGCCAGCCGCCGAATAGGCGTAAGCCGCCATCGCCCGCGCCGATTGCGATCGGCAGAGCATGTGGCGTTCGTCCGATTTGCCGATGGTAATGTTCGACGCCGACAGGTTCGCGAGGATCGTGGCGCCGTGCAGCGCGGCCTCGGACGAGGGAGGGATGGCTGCCCAGTAATCCTCGCAAATCTCGACGTGCAGGACGAACCCCGGCAGATCCGAGGCTTCGAAGATCAGATCGCTGCCGAAGGGCACATCCGTGTCGCCCAAACGCATGGTTCTGCCCCTGACGTTCCGGCCATGGGCAAACCAACGTTTCTCGTAGTATTCGCGGTAGTTCGGAAGGTAGGATTTCGGCACCACGCCAAGGACGCGCCCGCGCGAGATCACGATCGCACAGTTGTAAAGCTTTCCGCCCTGCCGCATCGGCGCGCCCACCAGTAGCACCGGATCCAGATCCGAGCTTTCCCGCACGATCCGGTCCAGCGCGTCCTCGACCGCGCCCAGTAGCGCGGTCTGCATGTGCAGATCGTCGAGCGCATAGGAGGACAGGCAAAGCTCGGGGAAGACCAGAAGGTCTACGCGCGCCGCGTGGGCGCGCTTGGCCTCTTCGAGGATGGCGTCGCGATTATAGGCGACATCGGCGGTCCGCACGCGTGGCGTGCTGGTCCCCACCCGGACGAACCCGTGCCGATGCAGGGCATAAAAGCTTTCCGGCGAAAGACGATCCGTCATTCCAATCCTTCCTCGAACATTTCGACCGCGACCTGCAAACACGCGAGGCGGACGCCGCTACGTCCGATCGAGCCGAAATGTTCCTCGCGATGCAAGGTCTTGCGGTTGCGGACGGCGCATCCGAAATGAACCAGGCCTTCTTCGGCGCCTCCCGCGGGACCGGCAAATCCGGTTACCGAAAACGCGACATGGGCCGCGGACCTGTCCAGCGTCCCATCGGCCATGGCAATCGCAACGGGGCGCGAAACAGCCCCATGCCGATTCAGAAGATCGGGCGGCACCCCCAGCATGTCGGCCTTTGCCCGATCCGTATAAACGACGTACCCCCGGTCAAAGGCATGGGAACTGCCTTCGACATCGGTGAAGAGAGATGCGACCAGACCGCCCGTGCAGCTTTCGGCGGTGGCCAGCATCCGTTCCAGGCCGCAGGCGCGATCCAGAACCTGCCGTATCCGATCCTGCAAGGCGTCGGGTATGTCGGTGACGAGCGTTTCGACCATCTTCAATCCCTTGGGGCTTCCTCGCCCAACGGAGTTTCGCGCCGTCGGTTTCCCGAGGACTGGCCCGGGGCGACCATGACCCGAGATTCAGGCGTTCGCCGCCTTGGCGATACGGCCGGCCACCATGGGTTCGGGCACACCCGTCGTTGTCGGGAACGTCACCGGGATACCCCCAAGACGACACATCGCGAGAAACGCAAAGCACTGCGCCTCGATGGCGTCGCCCTGCCAGCCCACTTCCTCGGCAGGCTCAATCCGGATGCGGGCATAGGTCTCGATCATCCGAAGCAGGGTCGGATTGTGGCGCCCGCCGCCGCAGACGATCAACCGATCCGGCCGTTCCGGCAGAAGATCGAGGCCGCGCCCAACGGCAGACGCGGTAAAGGCCGTCAGCGTGGCAGCCGCGTCCTCGGGGGGCAGATCATGTACCCAGTCATGCCCGAAATCGAACCGGTCGAGCGATTTGGGATAGTCCCGCGCAAGGTACGGGTGCTTCAGCTGCGCGGTCAGTCGCGCGTCGTCCACCCGTCCAGCGGCCGCAAGCTTTCCCCCACGGTCCATATCCCCGAGGCCCAGATAAGCCACAAGATCGTTGATCGGGGCATTCGCCGGCCCCGTGTCGAACGCGATCAACGTCCCGTCGGCATCGCGCGCCGTCACGTTGCCCACACCGCCGAGGTTCAGAACGGCCGTCCCCGCGCCATCTTCCAGATCGCGTAGCAGCGCCCCGTGATAGATCGCCGACAGCGGTGCCCCCTGGCCGCCGGCCTCCATATCCCCGCTTCGAAAATCGTAGACAACCGGAACGCCCAGGATGTCGGCCATCAGTTTCCCGTCGCCAAGCTGCCGTGTCTGCCCCTTTCGACCCTCGTCCGGGGCACGGTGCAGCACGGTCTGACCGTGGAATCCGACGGCAGCGATCTGGTCCACCGAAAGGCCTGCATCCGTGACGAGGTTGCGCACGGCGTCCGACTGGGCGCGGGTGATTCTGTCTTCCGCGTCGGCAAAGATCGCTGGCTCGGGGCCCTCGAAATTCCAGGCGCGCGCTTCGGACAGGCATCGCGCCAGCATGTCCCGCGTTTCGGTGTCGTAGGGCGCCAGGGTGTAGGGCCCGAACTCGATCACGCGGGTGCCGTCGCTGCGCAAGAGCGCCACGTCGATATGCCCGTCGAGGACGGTTCCGGTCATCAGTCCGACGGTCCAGTCAGGATCCATTGTCACTCTCCGTTCAGGGCGTCGCCGACATCGCGGCGCAGGTCTGCGATCCCGCTGTCGGCATGGCGTGTGGGGTGGACGCGGTTGGTCAGCAGGGTCCAGGCGCGGCCGGCGTCGAAGTCGACCCAAAGACCGGTACCCGTAAACCCGGTATGGCCAATGGTCGCGGGCGAACACGCCATGCCCCCGGACCAACCGGCATGGCGGCGTTCCCACCCGTGGGTCCGCGTGTCAGACAGGGGCTGCGCGATCTCGGTCGGGCCGCGGGCCAGCACCATCTGCGCGAAGTCGAGGACCGCCGTCCCCGTTCCGAACAGACCGGCATGCCCCGACCCTTTCAGCGCATGGCAATTCTCGTCATGCACCTCTCCCCGGATCAGACGCCCCCGCCATGAGCAGACCTCGGTCGGGGCGCAGGTTTCCGGGTCGGGATGGAACGTGAAACCGGGACCGGGGTCCACGTCTTGGATGCCCCGCCCTTCGATCCGTTCCAGCGCGATACCCAGAAGAATGAAGTTGATGTCCGAGTAGACCGGTGTCGCCAGATGGCGCCATTCGCGCTGAAGGACAAAGGCGCGCAGCGTCGCCGGGTCGCTACCGTAGGTATAGATCGGCTCGACCGCCGGGAAGGGCGTCTGGTGGCCCAGACATTGCCGGACAGTGACCTGCCGTTCCCAGGCCGCAAGGTCGTATTGGCGCAGATCAGGGATCACGTCGGTCAGCGGGGCGTCGAGGGCCATGCGACCGGCCCGAACGTGGCCGAGAATGCGTTCGGTCGTGAAGATCACCTTGGTCAGGGAGGCGAGGTCGAAGACGGTCTCCTCCCTCATCGGCTCGGGCGCGGGGATGCGCGCGGCCTGACCCTGTGCGACCAAGGTCCGGTCGTCCCCGTCGATCACTCCAAGAACGGCGCCGGGGATGCGGCCCGCGTCTATGGCCGCGTCGATCAAGGACAGGGCGCGGTCGATCTTCATGACAATGGCTCCTTGGCGACCCGGTGGTCGGGGCCGACCTCCTGCCACGTCTGGTCCGGCGGGACAAATCCCACGGGGCGCAGAAGCGACGGCACCTCTTCGGTGTCCAGCGTGTAGTCGATCCGTCGGCGATCGATCGAGGGAATCGCCGAGATGAGCTTCTGCGTATAGGGATGGCGCGGAGACGACAGGACATCGCGTGCCGCGCCAACCTCTACAATGCGTCCGGCATATAGCACCGCGATCCGGTGCGCGATCCGTTCCACCACGGCCATGTCGTGCGAGACGAACAGATAGGCCAGCCCGAACTCTCGCTGAAGATCGACCAGCAAATCCAGCACCTTCGCCTGAACCGAGACGTCCAGCGCCGACACGGCCTCGTCCAGCACCAGAACCTTCGGGTTCAGCATCAGGGCGCGGGCGATGCACAGGCGCTGACGCTGGCCGCCGGAAAATTCGTGCGGGAACCGATCCAGATCGTCGGGCAGATCCACCCGCCCCAGCAGCGTGCGCATTCGCTCTAGCACATCGGCATCCACATTCTGTCCGGCGGCGATCACAGGTTCGGCCAGAAGCCCGCGCACCGTCATCCGGGGGTTGAGGGACGCGTTCGGGTTTTGGAACACCATCTGGACGGCAGCCGTGCCCCCCGTCTCGATCCTCCCGGCCGAGGGGCGCACGAGGTCGAGGATCGCCCGCGCCGTGGTCGACTTGCCCGAGCCGCTTTCGCCGACGATCCCCAGCGTCTCTCCGGGGACCAGGTCGAAGGACACGCCATCGACGGCGTGAACCACCCCGCGGGTCTTGCGAAGGAACCCACCCCCTACGGGGAACCGCACGCTGAGGCCGCGGACATCCAGCGCGGGGACCTGCCCCGTGCGCGCGCCGTCGGTCCGCGCAGCCTGCCCGGCCCGGAAATGGGGCACCGCACCCAGCAGGTGGCGGGTATAGTCATGAGCGGGCCGGTCCAGCACCTGGTCGGCCGCGCCGTTTTCCACCGCCTCACCACCCCGCATCACCATGATCCGATCCGCCAGACCCGCCACGAGGCCAATATCGTGCGTGATGAAGATCAGGCCGGTCCCGGTGTCGCGCTTCAGCTCGGCCAGAAGTCCCATGATCTGCGCCTGTATCGTGACGTCAAGCGCGGTCGTCGGCTCGTCCGCTATCAGAAGTCGCGGCTCGCCCGCCAGTGCGATGGCGATCATCACCCGTTGCAGCATCCCGCCCGACATCTGGTGCGGGGCTTGGTCCAGCCGGCGCGCGGCGTCCGGGATGCGCACGCGGTCCAGCGCCCGGATCGACGCGTCCCGCACGGCCCGTCCCGACAGGCCATGCTGCTTGCGGAACACCTCTCCGATCTGCGTGCCGACCTTCAGAACCGGGTTGAGCGAGGTCATCGGCTCTTGGAAGATCATCCCGATTTCGCGACCGCGCAGGCGCTGCATCTGCCCCTCGGACGCGGTGGCAAGGTCGATCTTCCTGTCGAACGTCGCCCGCCCGCCCAGGATCCGCCCGCCGCCGAAATCGATCAGCCGATTGATCGCCATTGCGGTGACGGACTTGCCGGACCCGCTTTCGCCGACGATGGCCAGCGTCTCTCCGGCGGTGACGTCGAAATCGACGCCATGCACGACCTCGGTCTCGTGCCCTTCCCGCCCGAATCCTACGCGCAGGTCCCTGACCGACAGAAGCGTCATGCCAGCGCCCTTCTGGTCCGCGGATCGAACACGTCGCGCAGGGCGTCGCCCAGCAGATTGAAGCCCAGAACCGACAGCATGATGACAAGGGCGGGGAAGATCAGCATCCAGGGCGCCGTCTCCATCAGGTTGCGGCTGTCCGACAGCATCAGGCCAAGCGACGGGCTAGGCGGCTGCGTGCCGAGGCCCAGAAAGCTCAGCGCCGCCTCGGTCAGAAGGGCCCAGGCCAGCGCCAGGGTGATCTGCACGGTCAGGGGCGCGACGAGGTTCGTCAGAAGGTGGCGGATCAGGATGTAGCGGCGCGAACTGCCGAACGTGCGTGCCGCGTCCACGAAACTGCGGGTCTTCAGCGACAGCGCGGGGCCGCGCACAACGCGCGTGAAGATCGGCGTGTAGACGATGGCGATCGCCACGACCGAGGTGACGAGGCCCGGCCCCAGGATCGCGACGATCAACAGCGCCAGCAGAATGGCCGGAAACGCCAGCAGCACGTCCATCGCCCGCATCACGGCCCCGTCCCACAGCTTGCCGAACCACGCCGCGGTCAGGCCCAGAACCGTTCCGGCCCCCGCCGCAAGACCGACGGACAGAAGCGCCACCGCGAAGGACTGGCCGATCCCCACCATCAACCGGCTGAGGATGTCGCGGCCGAACAGATCGGTCCCCATCCAGTAGGTCGCACCGGGGCCTTGCAACCGCGCCAGCCGGTCCTGCGCCAGCGGATCGTGGGGCGTCAGGCCCAGCAGACCCAGCACGGCGGCGACGGCGAAAACCGCGATGACGACCACCCCGATCTGGCCGGACGTATGCCGCAGAAGCGCACGCAGGACCGCCATCAGCTTGCCCCGTACCGGATGCGGGGATCCAGCGCGGCATAGGCCAAGTCGACGAGCAGGTTCACCAGAAGAAAGTTGAACGCGATGAACAGGACGACCCCCTGAACGAGCGCGTAATCACGTTGCAGGATCGCATCCAGAACCACGCGCCCCAGCCCCGGCAGGGCGAAGATCTGCTCGACGATCACCGCGCCGCCCAACAGGTACCCGAACTCGACTCCGCTGAGCGTGATCACCGGGATCAGGGCGTTCGGCAGGGCGTGACGCCAGATGACATAGCGTTGAGAAAACCCCTTCGACCGGGCGGTGCGCACGTAGTCCTCGCCAAGGATATCCAGCATCGCCGCGCGCGAGATCCGCGTGACAGCCGCAGCGAAGGCGGTCCCTAAGGCAATTGCGGGCAGGATCATCTGCGCAAGGTTGCCCAGAGGATCCTCAGTCAGGGGAACGAACCGGCCCATGGTCGGCAAGATCCCGAAGACCACCGACAGGATATAGATCGCAAGAAGCGCCAGCACGAAGTTCGGGGTGGACTGCCCGATCATGGCGAAGACCCGCACGATCAGATCCGAAGGACGCTCGACCCGCGTGGCCGCGAATACGCCCGCGGGCAAGCCGATCATCAGGGCGATCACCATGGACAGAAGCGCAAGCTCCAGCGTCAGGGGAAAGCGGTCGATTATGATCCGCGACACCGGCTGTCCGTAGGTCACCGAAAGCCCCAGATCGCCCTGAAGCAGACCGGTCAGCCAGCGCCAGTATTGCACCGCCCAGTTCTGATCCAGCCCGAAATACGCCGTCAGCGACTCGCGCTGTGCGGGCGTCAGAAGGCCGGATTCGGTGCCCAGCATCGCCGTGATGGCGTCGCCGGGCACCAACCTGATCGCCACGAAAACGAAGACCGAGACGCCGAGCATCACGACGGGAAACATTAGCAATCGGCGCAGGACGTAGCTCATGCGGTTCCCTCGGGCGCCCCGGTCAGGATCACTCGGACAGCGTCACGTCGACCAGGCCGAACAGCGATCCGGTCGGCGTCGCCTCGAACCCATCCACGCCCTCGCGCTGCGCGGTGTAGGTATAGCCGGTGTAAAGCCAGACCCAAGGCGCCATCTCGGCCAGATGACGCTCGAACTCTGCGAAGATCTCCTTGCGGACAGCCTCGTCCGTCTCGACCCGGCCTTCCTGCATCAGATTGTCCAGCGTGTCGTCGATGTAGTTCGCGACGCCTTGCAGGTTCCCGTCTTCGGTCCAGTAGCGGTTGTACATCGTGTAGGGGTCCGCACGCCCGCCGTTCAGCGCGACGGCCATGTCGAAATCGCCGGCCAGCCAGCTGTCGATATAGACGTTCATCTCCTGCATCTCGATGGTCAGGTCGATCCCGACCTCGGCCAATTGCGACTGGATCAGCTGCGCCTCGGCCGCGGCGGTGGGCGGCTCTCCGTTGGCGGCCATGATCGTGGCGGAAAAGCCGTCCTCGTACCCGGCCTCGGCCAGAAGTTCGCGTGCCCGGTCCTGATCCTGCTCGTAACAGAACAGGGTCGAAGGATCGTTGCGATAGGCGGGCGAGGTCAGGGGGCCGGTGACTTCACCTTCGCCCAAAAGCGCCGCGTCGAGGATATCCTGCCGGTCGAGCGCGCAAGAGATCGCCTGACGCACCGCAAGCTCGCCCATCGGGTCGCGCGAGGCATTCAGTTGCAGGACATGGTAGCTGAGCGTCGGGGCGGTGTTCAGCTGAAGGCTGTCCTCGCGCGGGACCAGCGTTGCCACCAGGGGATCGCTGAGAAGTGCGAAATCCGCTTGCCCGGCGCGCAAGCTGGCCAGGATCGCGGTCTCGTCGGGCAGGACGCTGACCTCGATCCCGTCATAGGCAATGTCGCCGCCATGCCATCCGTCGAAAGCCGTCAGGCTGGCATTCGCGTTGGGCGTGCGCGCGTCCAGCGTGAAGGGACCCGATCCCATGACCTCGGTCCCGACGGTCCCGGCCTCGATGGCGGACGCGGGAACGATGGCCGCGTTGATCGACGCCATGCCGTTCAGGATCGGCACGTTCGGACCATCCAGCTGGAAGACCACGGTCTGGTCGTCCGGCGTCTCGATCGCGGTGATCGAGGTATAGTTGGCGCGCGCCGACGCGCCCGTCGCCTCATCGAGGATCCGCTCGAACGAGGCTTTGACATCCGCCGCCGTGACGGGGCTGCCGTCATGGAAGGTCGCGTCGGGGTCCAGGTTGAACGTCAGGGTGGTGGCGTCTTCGGAAAACTCCCAGCTTTCGGCGACGGCGGGCTGGATTTCCAAGTTCGGGCCAAGGCGCACCAACGGCTCGTAAAGAAGCTCCAGAAGGCGGATCGACGCGAAGGCCGTCTGGGTGTGGGGGTCGAGGCCCGTCGCATCCTGCGACCAGGCGACGTTCAGCGTCTGGGCAGCAGCAGGCGCCGCGATCCCGGCCGCAAGACCGAGGGCGAGGGCCGAAGCAAGAGGTCTTGAGAATGTCATGTAATGTCTCCCTTGAGGTTCATGCGGGGTTGGCCCCCGCTTTCTCTATCGCGCGCCGCAGGACTCCGCCTTCCGCGTCAATCGCTGAACGCGCCGCGTCTGCGTCAAGGCCCGTCATTTCCATCAGGATCGCCAGCTTCACCGACCCGCCGGCCGCGTCGAGCGTGGCCCGCGCCGCGTCCTCGGAACAACCGGTCACGTCCATGATGATGCCGACGGCTCGTTCGGCCAGCTTGCGGTTCGACACCGCGACTTCGACCATCAAGTTGCCATAGGTCTTGCCGATGCGGATCATGCTGGCGGTACTGAGCATGTTCAGGACCATCTTCTGCGCCGTCCCCGATTTCAGCCGGGTCGAGCCGGTGACGACCTCGGGGCCGACGACGGGGGAAATGGCGATGTGGGCCATTTGCGCGATGACAGAGTCAGGGTTGCATGACAACGCGACCGTCGCCGCGCCGACGCCGCGCGCATGTCTCAGGGCGCCGACGACATAGGGGGTCTTGCCGCTGACGGCGATCCCGACGACGACGTCCCGGTCTTTCAGGTCGATCCCCTCGAGGTCCCGGGCGCCCTGCCCTTCGTCATCCTCGGCGTTTTCGATGGAATTGCGAAGCGCGACGTCGCCCCCGGCGATCAGGCCGATCACCATGCCCGGAGGCACTGAAAACGTGGGCGGGCATTCCGAGGCATCAAGGACACCCAGCCGTCCGCTGGTCCCCGCCCCGATATAGATCAGCCGCCCGCCATCCGCGAACGCCGCCGCGATGCGGTCCACGGCCCGCGCGATGTTCGGCAGTTCGGCCCGGACGGCGTCGGCGACGCCGGCATCCTCGGCATTCATCAGGCCGACGATGTCTTCAGTGGGCAGGCGGTCGACCTCTGTCGTGCGGGGGTTCCGCCCCTCGGACACGAGGGCGCGAAGATCGCTTTGCGTGGCGGCGGACATGCCGATCCTCCGGTGAGTCGCATCAGGCTTTGGAATAAACTATTCCCTCTGAGGGTATTGGTTGCAATAGTCCATTCCATCGAATGTCGTTCCAGGGGGCGCCATGACCGTTCTTGCGAAGATCGAAGCGCATCTTGAAAGTCTGACCGAGGGCGAGAGAGAGATCGCGCGCGTCATCCTAGACGATCCCGAAGGCATCTTGCGCAAATCCTCGGGGGATCTGGCCAACGCCGCCGGTCGCAGCCAGTCGAGCGTGGTGAAATTTTGCCAGAAGCTTGGCTTTGCCGGGTTCCAAGACCTGAAGATGGAAATCAGCCAAGTCATCGCGATGCGCCGGGTCGGTGGATCGGACGAGGTGGTACACGGCACGATCGAAGCGCATGACAACTTGGCGCTGACCCTGCAAAAGCTGCTGGGCAGCAAAATCCACGCCATGCGCGAAACCCTTGCCGCCAACTCTGCGTCCGATCTGGACGCGGCCCGTGGCGCGATATCGAACGCACGACGGGTGCAGCTTGTGGGCGTAGGCGCGTCGTCCCTGGTCGCGCGGGATTTCGGGTACAAGCTGCAAAAGCTGGGGCGCGTGACCAGCTTCGATGCCGACAGCCACATCCAGATGGCGAATGCCGCCAGCCTTGGCCCCGGCGACCTGACGGTCGCGCTGTCGCAATCGGGGCGAAGTCTTGAGACGCTGCGCATTTCCCAGGCGGCCCACCAGCGGGGGGCGACGATCCTGTCCGTGACCGGCCTGCACCCCAACCCCTTGGCCGAACTTGCCGGAATCGCCCTGTTCACCGTTGCCGACGAGGAGCGTGTGCGGTCCGCAGCCATCACGTCGCGCGATGCGCAGCTTGCCCTGATGGACCTGCTGTTCCTGCGCATCGTGCAATCGCAGGAGGACGCGGCAGACCTGATCCAGGGGGCGGCCGAAGCGGTCGCGCCCCTGAAGCTCTAGGCGATCAGGCTGTGGCGTTCGCGATGCTCGAACGCCGCGCCGTCTTTGGCAAACAGATGCAGCGCCTCGGGCGGGAACCGCAATCCGATCCGCTCGCCCGATTTCTGCGCCGCGCTGCCGTCCGCCTTGACCACGAAAGGATCATCGGCGCCAAGGTCGACATGCAGATATGTCTCACCGCCCAGACGCTCGGCCACCATGACCTCGCCGGTGATCGTGCCCTGGTCCGGCGGGACGATGCCCACATGCTCGGGCCGGATGCCCAGGGTCAGGTCGCTGACATCCGGGCTTCCCTTCACCGGAACGTCGATCGGGTCCGAACCGGGCACGGTCACCCTCCCCGATCCACCTTCAGACCGCGCGGGCAGGAAGTTCATCTTGGGCGACCCGATGAAGCCGGCGACGAACTGGTTCTGCGGGTGGTGATACAGTTCCAGAGGAGTGCCTACCTGCTCGATCCGGCCGTCACGCAGGACGACGATGCGATCGGCCAAAGTCATGGCCTCGACCTGGTCGTGGGTGACGTAGACCATCGTGGTCTTCAGCTGCTGGTGCAGGCGCAGGATCTCGACCCGCATTTGTACGCGCAAGGCCGCGTCAAGGTTCGACAGCGGCTCATCGAAGAGGAAGATCGCCGGATCGCGCACAATGGCCCGACCGATGGCGACGCGCTGGCGCTGGCCGCCCGAAAGCTCCTTGGGGCGGCGTTTCAGCAGGGGTTCGAGGCCGAGGATATCGGCGGCCTTGCGCACCCGCTCGTCGATCACCTTCTTGTCCTCGCCCGCGTGGCGCAGGGCGAATGCCATGTTCCCGTAGACGTCCTTGTGCGGGTAAAGCGCGTAGGACTGGAACACCATTGCGATGCCCCGGTCCGACGGCGCGATCTCGTTCATGCGCTCGTCACCGATGATCACGTCACCGCCGCTGACCTCTTCCAGCCCAGCGATCATGCGCAGAAGCGTGGATTTTCCGCAGCCCGAGGGGCCGACGAAGACGACGAACTCGCCGTCCTTCACCTCAAGATCGACGCCGTGGATCACCTCGGTCTTGCCGAAGCGCTTGCGAACGTCGTTCAGGACCAGTTGGGCCATGGTTGTTATCCTTTTACCGCGCCGGCCGTGATCCCCGAGATGAGCTGGCGCGAGAAGATTGCATACAGCACCAGAACGGGAAGGATCGCGATGGAGAGCGAGGCGAGGACCGCGCTCCAGTTGACGGTGTATTGTCCGATGAATTGCTGCACGCCCAACGTGACGGTCTTGGTCGCATCCGACGACGCCAGGATCAGCGGGAACCACAGGTCGTTCCAGATCGGGATCATGGAGAAAACCGCGACGGTCGCCAGAACCGGACGGATCAGCGGCACCACGACCTCGAAGAAGATGCGGTACTCCGACAGCCCGTCCACGCGGGCGCAGTCCTTGATGTCGCGCGACAGGGTCCGCATGAACTCGGTCAGGATGAAGACCGCGATCGGCAGACCTTGCGCGGTGTAGACGAGGATCAGAGAGATCAGCGTGTTCACGAGGTTCAGGTCCACCATCAGTTGCAGGATGGCGACCGTGCCCAGCCGGATCGGCACCATGATCCCCAGGATCATGTAGATGCTCAGCAGCGCGTTCAGCTTGAAGCGGTATTCCGACAGCGCGTGCGCCGCCATTGCGCCCAGAAGCAGGATCAGGAACAGGGAGACGACGGTCACAATCAGCGAGTTGCCGTAATACAGCAGGAAATTGCCCTCCGTCAGGACGGTGGCGTAGCCCTCGGCGCTGAAGGTCTCGGGGCCAGGCAGGGCAAGCGGTTCGGTGAAGATGCCCCGCCGGTTCTTGAACGAGTTCATCACCACGATCAGCACCGGGAAGATCGCGATCAGCGTGTATCCCAGAAGGACGGCATGAACGCCCGCGGCGGTACCGATCCGGCCCATTCGGCCACGTCTTGCGCGGGTTGTGTCGACGGTGCTCATCGCTGGTGCCTCACATCTCGTAGCGGGTCAGGCGGCGCTGCACGCCGACGAGGTAGATCGTCACGCCGATCAGGATGATGAAGAACATCATGCTTGCCACGGTGGCGCCCATGTAGATGTCGCCGATCTGGGTCTGCTGTCCGAAGAAGGTCCGGAACATCAGCGTACCCATGATGTCGGTGGAATAATCGGGCGGCCCCAGAACCCCCTGGATCGAATAGATCAGGTCGAAGGCCGAGGTGAAGTTGCCGATATAGGTCAGGATCGCCACGATCCCCAGCGTCGGCAGGATCAGCGGCAGCTTGACCTTCCAGAAGATCGCCCACCCTGACAGGCCGTCCACCCGCGCGGCGTCCAGAAGCTCGTCCGGGACCGACAGGAGGGCCGCGTAGATCAGCATCATCGGGATGCCGACATATTGCCAGACCGAGATCAGCGAGACCGCCGTCAGCGCCGAGCTTTCAAGCCCCAGCCAGGGCGCATAGAGCCAGCCCAGCCCCACGCCTGACATCAGTCCTTCAGCCACGCCCCAGAGCGGTGACAGGATCAGCTCCCACACGAAACCGACGATGACGACCGACAGAAGCGTCGGCACGAAGATCAGCGTGCGATAGGTGCCGCCGAACCGGGGCGCCAGCGACAGAAGCGCGGCCAGTAGCAGGCCCAACGGGTTCTGCACGATCATGTGGATGAAAAACAGGATCAGGTTGTTCCAGAGCGCGTTCCAGAACCGCACGGCCCAGTTCGCGTCGAACAGAAGACGGTCGTAGTTGCCCAAACCGATCCAGACCGAACTGCCGTCGGACTGCCCGTCGAACAGGCTGAGGCGCAGGCTTTCGATCAATGGATAGATCGAGAAGATCGAATAGATCAGCACGGCCGGCGCGAGGAACACGACGATATGCGAAATGCCACCGGTCTTGCGGCGCCGGCGCTTGGTCTTGCTGTGCCCGCTCGCCTCGGAAACGATCTCGGTCATGGACAAACCTTCGGATACGGGGATGCGCCCGCCCGGTCAGGGGCGGGCGCGATCCGGGATCAGTCCTGCTGCGGCTCGTACCAGGACGAAAGGCCCTGCTGCAGATCCGCCGTGGCCTCTTCGGGCGTCATCGAATCGTTCAGCACGTTGGCGCTGTTCACCCACATGGTGTTCCAGGTGTTCGGCTCGCCACGGGACAGGATCTGGCTGGCGACGCGGACGGTCGACTCGCACTCTTCCCGGAACGAGATGAATTCCTGCGCCAGCGGGTTGTCGACCTCGAACTCGGCATTCGACAGCGAGAAGAAGCCCGGCAGAGCGTTTGTATAAAGCTCGGCGAATTCGGCGCTTGCCACCCATTCCAGGAAGGCGCGCGCCGCTTCGGGGTGATCGGTGTTTGCGTTCATCCCGATGCCGATATCGGTGTGGTCCGAGATATAGCAGGTGTCGCCCTCGGCCGCGACGGGCGGCGGGAAGGCCCCCATCTCGAAGAACGCCTGATCGGTGAAGCCCGTGATCTCCCACGAGCCGGCGGGATAGATCGCGGCGCGGCCCAGCGTGAACAGGTTCTGGCTGTCCGAGTAGCTTTGCGCCTGATAGGCGGATCCCATGTAGTCGGTCCAGCGCGCCATCTGCTCGTAGGGGGCGACGAATTCCTCGTCGGTAAACGCGGCGTCGCCGTCGATCAGGGCCTGACGCCCTTCCTCGCCCTTCCAGTAGGTCGGGCCGATATTGGTATAGGCCATCGTGGCGGCTTCCCACTGGTCCGCGCTGCCCATGGCCAGCGGGATGTAGGTGCCGTCCTCTTGGATGGCCTCCAGAACTTCGAAGAATTCCTCGACCGTGCCGGGCTCTTCCAAGCCAAGTTCCTCGAAGGCGTCGGCGTTGTAGATGAAGCCGTGGATGACCGAGGCCATCGGCACGCAGAACGTGTTCTGGCCGTCATCGGTGGACCATGCCGCCTTGGCGAAGTCCGGGAAGTTCGACAGGCCCTCGAGGTCCGAGATATCGGCAAGCTGGCCGCGATCGTACAGCGGCAGCGATCCGTCGAAGGACCGGCAGGTGATCAGGTCGCCCGCGGTGCCGCCTTCCAACCGCGCGTTCAGGGCGGCGTTATATTCGGTCGGCGCGGTCGGCTGGAAATCCAGGTTGATGTCGGGGTGGCTTTCCTCGAAGGCGGGGATCAACGTGTCGTCCCAGATCGCCTGATCCTCGGACCGCCAGCTTTCGATGGTCAGCGTAACCTCCTGCGCCAGCGCGCCACCTGCGGCGAGGCAAAGCGCGGCGGTCGCCGTCGTTTTCATCATCATCTGCTTCATCTCGTACTCCCTGTTATGTTTGGCCTGGCCCTTCCGAAAATTCCGCATTCCGGGCGGAACAGACGGCCGGCGCGCGCCAGGGGCACGCCGAAGTTCAGTCGCGTTTCTGCCCAACCTGCCATATATCCCGTAGATCACGGCCTTTGACATTTGCGTTGGTCGAATCGTCAGCACGGTTGAGCATTGCGGATGACCAGACCATTATCAAGACCAATTTAAAGCCACAGCAATACCAATACGTCGTTTTGGTATTGCCCGGAAAAAGAGTTGCCTGATAGTATGGAGGCGCATCGCAACGCACGGACCATCATGCGCCAGATCGACATCATCGCCATCGACGGGGGCGGCACCGGAACGCGCCTGCGTGCCGTGGACGCAGATGGTGCCGTTCTGGCCGAGGTTGCCTCCGGCCCTTCCAGCCTGACGCTAGGGGTCGAGCAGGCTTGGCGCAATATAGCGAAAGGCCTGCACTCGATCGCGACGCAATCCGGTGCGTCGCAGATCGGCGCACGCCTTGTCTGCGGATTGGCAGGCGGCCGGTCGCCGGAACGTCAGGCGCGGTTTCGCGCCCTGGGCCGGGAGGTCTGCGATGATATCGTCATCGTCACGGATGGGTTCGCGTCTTTGCTGGGCGCGCACGAAGGGCGGCCGGGTGTGGTCCTGGCAGTCGGCACTGGCGTTGCAGCCTACGCACTGAGCCGGAAGGGCCACGTGTCAAGCGCCAGCGCCTGGGGCTTCGCGATCGGTGACGAGGGCAGCGGGGCCTGGATCGGGCGCCGCGCCGTTGCGGCGTACAGTCGACACATGGATGGCCGCTTTGCGCAAACCGCGCAATTGTTCGAGGCGTTGCGATCCAAGGTCGGCGACACCTTCAATTCGGTTCAGACGTGGCTTTCGGATGCGAACGCCACGAAGTTCGCCACGCTGGCCCCTGTCGTCATAGACTGCGCCGCCGCGGGGGACGACGTGGCCGCTGGCATCATGGAGGAGGCGACGCGCGAGCTTGAGATTGCCATCGAAGCCATCGACGATGGGGGCCCTCTGTCCCTTCTGGGGGGACTGGGGCCGGTTTTCGCCCCACGTCTGCCGGCGCGGCTGGCGGCGCGGGTAACACCACCCAAAGGGAATGCCCTGGATGGTCTGATCCTGATGGGCCGCCGCGGATGGCGCGACGAGGCGGTGCCTGTGTCCGAAGACGAGTTGCGCCATGGATGACGGCCCCAACGGCAGCCTGCCCCGCTATCGCGCGCTGGCCAACAGCATCGCCCGGCAAATCGAGGATGGCGCGCTATCGCCCGGAATCGCCCTGCCCCCGGAACGCGCCCTGGCCGAACAGCACGGCGTCAGCCGGGTGACCGTGCGGAAGGCCATGGAGCAACTGAGCAGCCGTGGCCTGATCGAACAGCGCCGCGGGGCCGGGACGTTCGTCGCCCGACGCGTCATGCAGCCGCTTTCGGTTCTGACGAGCTTTTCCGAGGATGTCGCCGCCCGTGGCATGGTGGCTGAATCCCGCCTCATTCAAAGCGGCGTCGGTCGCGCCAGCCCCGAGGAGGTCATCGGGTTGGCCCTCGCCCCCGGGCATCCGGTCACGCGCATCACCCGCCTGCGCTCGGCCGATGGGCAACCGTTGGCCCTCGAAGCCGCGACGGTGCTGAACGAAGCGCTGCCAGACCCGGAGCAGATCACGGGATCGCTTTACGCCGCTTTGGAAGCCAGGGGCATGCGCCCGGTGCGGGCGGTGCAGCGCCTGACGGCAATTGCCATAGATGCCTACGCGGCCAACCTGCTGGACGTACAGGCAGGATCGCCCGCGCTGCTGATCACCCGCATCGGGTATACCGCTGAGGATCGGGCGGTCGAGTTTACACGCTCGACCTTCCGCGGGGACAGGTGGGATTTCGTGACGGAGCTGACATGACCCGACAGATCGACGGCACGATCCTAACACCGCAGGGCTGGATCGACGGCCGCCTGACGTATGACACCCGGATCGCCGCGGTGCGTGGTGACCCGGTGCCGGAGCCCGCGCCACCCTACGTGCTGCCAGGTTTCGTCGATCTGCACGTTCACGGCGGGGGCGGCGCCGACATGATGGAGGGAACCGAGGCAATCCGCACGGCCGCGCGACTGCACGCGCGCCATGGCACCACCGCGTTCTGCCCGACATCGGTCACCGCGCCGACCGGCGATCTGGACGCGTTCCTGGATGCCGTGCGCGACGTCATGGAGGATCCGCCCGAAGACGGGGCACGCCCCCTGGGCGCGCATCTGGAAGGGCCGTTCGTCAATCCGGGCAAGCTGGGGGCGCAACCGCCCTTCGCTCGCCCCGCCGATGCCGGTCAGCTGAAGGCTTGGGCCGCGCGCGCGCGCATCCGCATCATGACACTAGCGCCGGAGATGGATCCCGACGATGCACTCCTTGACGCGCTTCAGGCTGCGGGAATCCGCGTGCAGCTGGGTCATTCCTTATGCGACTATGCCCGCGCCAAGGCGGCCTTGGCGCTGGGTGCCGGCATCACACACCTTTACAACGCGATGAGCGTAATGGCCCATCGCGACAACGGCCTGTGCGGGGCCGCCTTCGCCCATGCCGACTTTGCCGAGATCATCCCCGATCTGATCCATGTCGAGGCCGGCGCGATCCTCGCCGCCCGCCGGGCGATTCCCCACTTGTACGGCGTGACCGACGCCACAGGCGGCGCGGGGATGCCCGACGGCACGTATCGCCTGGGGTCCTACGAGGTCGAGAAGTTCGAGGGGGCGATGCGCCTGCCCGACGGCACGCTGGCCGGGTCGGCGCTGACGATGAACACGGCCTTGCGCAACCTCGTGTCCATCGGGCTTCCCCTGGACGAAGCCTCGCGGCGGCTGTCGACCTATCCCGCGGATTGGCTGGGCCTGCCCGATCTGGGCCGTCTCACGCCGGGCGCCGGCGCCGATCTGCTGGTTCTGGACGCCGATCTGTCGCTGACCCGCGTGGTCGTAGGCGGCCGCGACATTCCCGACCTGAGGTAAGACATGGAGATCGTTCCCTGCCCCGACCGCCAGCGCGCCGTCGCCCTGACCGCCCGCCTGATCGAGGCGCGGTTGAGGGCCAAGCCCAATTTGGTCCTGGGCCTCGCGACCGGCCGCACGATGGAAGAGGTCTATGCCCACCTTGTGGCCAGCGGCGTCTCTTTCGCGCATTGCACGACGTTCAACCTGGATGAATATGTCGGCCTGCCGCCCGATGATCCGAACTCTTATATCAGCTACATGCGGCATCACCTCTTCGATCACGTCGATATCGATCCCGCCCGCGCGAATTTGCCGGACGGAATGGCACCCGACCTGACCGCAGCCGGCGCGGCCTACGAAGCCCGGATCGCCGAGGCGGGCGGGATCGACCTTCAGCTTCTGGGGATCGGCGAGTCGGGGCATATCGGGTTCAACGAGCCACTTTCCGCGCTGCGCTCGCGCACGCGCGACAAGATCCTGACCCCGACAACCCGCGGCCAGAATGCCGGCATGTTCGGTGGTGACAGCAGCGCGGTTCCGAAACGCGCCCTGACCATGGGCGTGGGAACGATTCTCGACAGTCGCGAACTGGTGCTTCTGGCGTCAGGGGCGTCCAAGGCCAAAGTGGTCGCCCGCGCGGTCGAAGGGCCTCTGACCGCCCGGATCAGCGCCTCGGCCATTCAGATGCACACATGCTGCAAGGTCGTGGTGGACGCGGACGCAGCGGCTGAGCTGGAGGACATCGAGTATTACCGCTTCGTCAGCAAGAACGAGGAAAAATGGGACGGTTATCGCGATCTTCTGTAATCCCGGCCGCGCCGATCGAGATCGTGCACAGCGCCCCCGGCTCCGCGCCAAGCGACGATGCTTTCGGCCTGCTGTACCGCCCAGGCGTCCTGCACGCGTGGGTGATCGATGGCGCGACGTCCGTCTCAGCCCGTCCAAACAAGGTCCTGCCCCACCTGAGCGACGCGGGCTGGTTCGCCCGGGCGCTGTCCCGGGAACTGACGACGTGCTTGCGCCATGGCGAGTTGACCGATGGTGCGCTGGGCCGTGCCTTGTCCTACCTGCGGGACCGGTTCGTCGCCCGCGCGGGGCCCAATCTGGATCACCACGATTTTCCGGTCGCTGCGATGACCTATCTACGGGTCTCCCGCGACGGGGCGCGATACGTGGTTGACAGCCTTGAGTTTGCGGATTGCTTCCACCTGACTGTGCCTTCTGCCCGGACGCGCCCTTCACCCGCCTTTCCGCTTCCGCCCCCGTTGCCGAAGATCGGGTTGCCGGAAACCGGGCCGATGATCGAACGAATGCGCCAGCGGCGGGACGCCCAGGTCAGAGATCTGTCAAGCACGGCCGTGACCATCGACGCGGCAAGCGTCGTAAGGGGTCACCGAAGCCGGAGGTTGGTCGATATGGAGTCCGACATCATTCTGGGCAGTGACGGGTATGCGCGGGTCTGGACGGAATACGCCTTACAGACGCAGGCGGCCGCGATGGCCGACCTGACGCAATTCGGGGCGGCCCGGGGGCTTCACAAGCTTCGCACGTGGGAACGGGCCAATCTCGGGCATGGCCGATCTCCGAAGGCGGCAGACGATGTAACCGTCCTGCGATTTCGGTTGGGCGCCCCGACCGGGCGCGGGCACGTCGTCAGAAACCGCACCAGCATGATCTGGCGGGCGACGCCCATGGGCCACGTCGAAGCGCAGCACCTTCTCCCTGCGGACGACCTGCGGGCCTGAGCACGCCCCGGTAAAAGCCACCTATTCGACAGGCGGCGTGCCGTGAGTGTGAAACGTCTCGATCGTCTTCAAACCCCAGGCCTGGCCCTTCTTGCGCTCGGGCTCGGTCCATTTCACCGGCTTCCAGTCGGGGGCCAGGATCAGGCGGGCGCCGGCATTCGCCAGTTCCACGCGGTTGCCCGCAGGCTCCCACACATACAGGAAGAACGTGCCCTGAATGGCGTGCTTGTGGGGACCGGTTTCAATATGGACGCCGTTTTGCAGGAAGATGTCGGCAGCGCGCAAGATATCCTCGCGCTGGTCGGTGGCGTAGGTGACGTGGTGCAGACGCCCTTGCCCGCGCCCATGCTCTTCGGTGCAGGCGAGGTCATAGGTCTTGTTGTTGACCGTGAACCAGCAGCCGCCGATCCGCCCGTTGTCGAGTTGGATATACTCGGTCACGCGCGACCCCAGGCACGTTTCCATGAAGGTGCGGAAGGCGGTGATGTCGTCAGCCAGCAGGTTGACGTGGTCGATCCGGCGGGGCGGGGCACCGGTATAGGCCGACGCGGTGTTCTTGAGCGCGGGACGATCGGCCGTGTCCCCGGGGTCGTACCAGCAAGTGTCATAGTAGATTTCGAAGAGGTGGCCGAACCCGTCTTCGAAGCGGAAGGCCCGGCCGTGGCCGTCATCGCCGTCGACCCAGCCATGCGTCTTGTAGTCGGACGCCTCGATGGCGGCGACTCGCCGCTCCAGCGCCTCGGGGCTGGCGGCGCGATAGCCGATATGCCCGACGCCGGTCCGGTCCGACCGCGTCAGCTTCAGAGAGTGATATTCGTAATCGTCCCAAGCGCGTAGATAGGCGCTGTCGGCGTCCTGGCCCGAAAGTTTCAGCCCGTAGACCCGGGTGAAGAAATCGAGGCTTTCGTCGAAACGGTCCGTCAGCATCTCAACATGGCCGAGGTGAGCGATGTCATGGGTCACAGGATAGGTCCCTCCGGTCTGTATATTGCGCGGCGGTCCCGCGTCATGCCTTGGCTTCGGGCGACGTCATCCCCCGGGCATATTCGGACGCCTGTCGGATACCCCCAAGCGGGAAGATATGAGCCGACTCCACCAGGGTATCAGGCGTCCGGGCGCGATATTCGGCGATCTGGGCAAGGACGTCGCTCGGCTCGAACGGTTTGACCAGCTTGGTCACGTCCTTGGCGCGCTTTTGCAGGACGGCATAGGATGGACCAACCCCGCAGGCGACCGCAAATTTCAGCAAGGTCTGCAACTTGGCGGGGCCCGCCACGCCCACATGGACGGGTAGACGGATCCCCGCCTTGCGCAGGCGCTGCTCCCACTCGATGACCGGCTTTGCGTCGAAGACGAATTGCGTAACCATCGCCATCTTCGCATCCGTGCGGTCGGCGAAATCTTGTTTCCATCGCACGGCATCATCGACGATCCGATTGCTGTCATCGGTGTCGATTTCGCGATTGCCTTCGGGATGGCCGGCCACATGCAGCCGGTCGAAGCCGTACTTGTCGAACAGCCCCGTTTCCAGAAGCGACATCGAGCTGTCGAAATCGCCTGTAACCTTCCGCGCGCCGCCGGCCAGAACAAGCGCCTGCCGCGCGCCGCCCTCTTCGGCGTAGCGCCGCACCCACGTGTCGAGCGTTGCCCGGCTGTCGATCCAGCGCGCAGGGACGTGGGGCATGGCATTGAAGCCGTCCTCCGTCAGGCGCCGGGTCGTGGCGACCATGTCGTCGATGGGCGTCCCCTCGATATGCGCGACATAGACCCGCGTGCCCTTGGGCAGAAGACCGGCGAAGTCGTCGATCTTGGCCAGGGTCTTCGGCATCACCTCGATCGAAAAGCCCGACAGGAATGCCGCCAGTTCCTTGCTTTCGGCCGCTGGAGAGCTGCGGAAGAAGTTCAGGATCTTCATGCGTCCGGTCTCCTCTGTTGCGGGCGGGGACGTCCCCGTCAGTCGAACATGGTGTTGGGAAGGATCAGCGATATCTGCGGAAGCGCGATCAGGATCGCGAGCGTCACCACCATCGCCAGCCAGAACGGCAGCACGCCACGGAAGATCTGGCCCAACTCGACATTCGGTGCCACGGATTTCACGATGAAGACGTTGATCCCGACGGGTGGAGAGATCAGCCCCATCTCGAGCGTCAGAACCACGAGAACGCCAAACCAGATCGGGTCGATGCCCAGGTCCAGGATCACCGGGAAGAAGATTGGCAGGGTCAGGACCAGCATGGCGAACCCTTCCAGGAAGCAGCCAAGCACCAAGTAAATGACGAGGATCGCTGCCAGCGTTCCGATTGCGCCCAAGTCCAGCGACGTCAGCAGGTTGCCAACGGCAGTGGGGATGTGGCTGAGCGCCAGAAACGGGTTGATCAGGTGTGCCGCGATTAGGATCAGCATTACGGTCGCCGTCGTCGCGATGCTTTCGCGGGCCGCAGTCCACAGGCGTATCGGCCCCAGACGACGGGTGACGAAGCCAAACAGGATGACCAGCGCGGCCCCGACGCCTGCCGCCTCGACCGGCGAAAAGAAGCCGCCATAGATGCCGCCAATGGTCAGGACGATCACGGCGAAGATGGGGAAGGCGCCGCCCAGCGCGCGCAGTTTCTCGGCCCGCGTGGTGGACGGCCCCGCCGGACCCATCGCAGGGCGCAGCCAGCATATGATCGCGATGGTGCTGATGAACGCCGCCAGAAGCAGAATGCCCGGCAATACGCCCGCCAAAAACAGGCGGCCGATGGATTGTTCGGTCAGGATGGCGTAGATCACGAAGCCTGTCGAGGGCGGTATCAGGATACCCAGCGTTCCGCCCGCGGCGACGACGCCGGTCGACAGCTTGGGGTCATAGTCGAACCGGTCCATCTGCGCGAGCGACACCTTGCCCATCGTCAGAGCCGATGCGACCGACGACCCCGACAGCGCCGCGAACCCGCCGCATCCGATGACCGTGGCAGAGGCCAGGCCGCCGCGCACCTGCCCGATCACGGCATAGGCGGCGTCATAGAGCTGTCGGCTCATTCCCGTGACGGTCGCGACATTGCCCATCAGGATGAAAAGCGGAATGATCACCAGTTCGGGGTTCGAGGCCAGCGTGAACGTCTCGGACGCCAGAAGGCCCAGCGCGGCATTCCAGCCGTTCAGGGCGATGATCCCGATGAAGCCCACGAGGAACATCGCGAACGCGACCGGGATCCGGAAAATCAGAAGGACAAGCAGGACGACGATCCCCGCCGTCCCAAGGGTGGCACCGCTCATTCCAGGACCTGCTGCTGTCGTTCACGGGTGACGTCGCGCCCCGAAATTGCAAGCTCGACCGCGCGGACCAGCATCCCGAAGGCCGTGATCAGCGCGAAAGCACACAAGGCCCACTGGAACCACGCCTTGGGCAGATCGAGGAGATTTGTCGAAAGGTTCAGCAGCAGACTGAGCTTCGCACTCTCTGCAACGGCGTATGCGATGAAGACGAAGATCACGGCCCCCAGAAGGGCGGAGCCGACGTTGATCCACCGGTTCATCGCAGCCGGAAAGCGCGACTCGAAGACATCCACGGAGATATGGCCACCGATCCGGTCACAGATCGCCATCCCCCCGAAGACCACGATGACGAATGTCATGGTTGACAGATCCTGACTGCCATATAGGGGCGTGCCGAAAGCCCGCCCGGTCACGTCCACGCCGATCACCACGACCTCGAACAGAACGCCGAGCGCACCCACAAAGGCGGACAGGCCAATCAGCCCGTCCGCGATTTTGCGCAGGATCTCCGGCACTTAGCTGCCCTGGTCCGCCTGCATCGCGTCCAGCACGGCCTGCCCGCCGACCTCGTCGACATAGGCTTGCGTCACTTCGGCCACGGCGTCCGAGAACGCCTGAGCTTCCTCTTCGCTCAGGTCGACGATCGTGTTGTCGCCGCTGTCCCGCGCGGCCTGCATGGCGCTGTCCGCGGTCGCGTTCCATGCATCCTCGGCGGATTGCGACAGCGGCACTCCGGCCACCTCGTCGATCGCCGCCTTCTGATCGTCCGGCAGCGCGTCATAGGTCGACTGCGTCATCACGGTGTAGAAGACCAGCCGGCCGAGGTTCGCGCCAAGGGTATAGCTGTTGGCCACCTCGTCGAGTTTGAAGTCCGACAGGGTCGAGGCACCGGTGATCACGCCGTCGATCAGGCCGGTCTGCATGGCGTTGTAAACCTGGTTGATCGGCATCTGCACCGGCGTCGCACCCAGCGCTTCGGCCACCTCGGCCGAGGTCGAACCCGCGACGCGCACCTTCAGACCGTCCAAGTCCTCAGGCGAGCGGATCTCGTGGTCCTTCATGATGAAGATGTTGGGCTCGGACGTCCAAAGCGCCAGTGGCTTCGTCCGCGGGAACTCCTCCTCCAGCTCGCCATAAGCGTTCCAGAGGGCCTCGTAGCCGGGCTGTTCCAGCTCCAGGGCGGTCGGAAGCTCAGCAATCATGGTCTTGGGGAATTGCGACGAGGTATATCCGGGCAGACCCCAGGCCATGTCGGCAACACCCTGAACGACGCGAACATATTGCTCGGCCGGGCCTGCGCCCAGCTCGCCGCCGTGATAGCCGCGGACCGTCAGCTCGCCATCCGTCGCGGCCGAAAGGTCCTCGTTCAGCTTCTCGATCACGCTGGCGTTGATCGTATGGAACGGTGGGGTGAAGTTCGCGAACTTCATCTCGGCCGCCGCGACCGGCAGTGCCAAGGCTCCCGCAAGGGCCGATGCGGCCAGGATGCGTGTCAGGGTCATGTCGTTTCCTCCCAGAAGACGTTGAATGTGCGGTCCGGCCGAGCTTCTGACGTCCCGGCCGGGGGTTCACTTTGCGTCAGGCCGTCGTCTTGCGCCAGCCGCCGCCGTAGTTCTCACGCGCTTCGCGGCTGTAGGGCGTGGGCGAGACGCGCACGCGGATTTCGGCCTGCTTGTGCTTCTCGCCCGAGGTTTTCTGCGTCTCCTCGGGCTCGCCCCAGCGCATCGTCAGCACGTCTCCGACTTCAACGCTTTGATCGACAACGCCGAGCGACAGCACGCAACGCTCGTTATAGCTGTAGCCATTGAACATCGACATGCCGACCATCTTGTCGTCCTGCATCACCATGTCGGCCGAGGACGAGGCATAGTTCGGCTGCGGGAAGTCGATCCACTTGTAGGGCGTGCCGTCCTCGAACCCCGAGGCGATGACCTTGAGGACGTCTTCCTTGTTCCACTCGAAGGTGACCTTCTTGCGGTTCGAAGACGCGCCCTTCATCTTTTCAAGCGCCGCCTTGCCGACGAAATCGTCCTTCTTCCACCCGATGTAGAAGCCGTAGCCCAATTCGAACGGGTTCACGTAGTAGTCGTCGATATTCTCGGAGACGAAGCTGCCGCCGATGGTGCCGTTCGCCTCGTAGCTGTCGGCGCCCAGCCAGTCGCGATACTCGGCCAGCATGCCGTCACCGGTATAGATCCCCGGCAGTGGCGACGGGATCCATCCCGATTCCAGCGTGTTTGTGGAATAGGCCCGGCTGCCGACTTGGTGGATGTCGATCTTCAGATCGCGCGCGGCCTGCAGGATCGTCGACTCGATATAGTGCTTGTCCGCGTAGGGGCCCCAGATCTCCAGCCCTGGCGCACCGGCCATGCCGTGACGCAGGGCCTGCACCCGGCGCGATCCGACATTGATGCGATCCACGTGGAAGAACGGGACCTCCGGGATCGGGCCACCGTTGATCTTCTCGAAGATCTTGGGCGCATCAGGCCCCTGGATCTGATAACGGTAGTGGGTGCGCAGTACCCGCTCGCCATCGGGACGAGAGGGGGAGCGGGGGTCGTGGTGCAGGCGGACCTTCCACTTGCCGATCGCGGCCTGGAACTTCGTCCAGTTGGCGGTGGGGGCGCGACCGACCAGGATGAACTTGTCGTCCCGCTCGCGGAAAATGATCATGTCGCCGACGACGTGACCGTTGGGCGTCACCGGCACGAAGTGCTTGGCACGGTTGGTGTCGAAATTTGCGAAGCCGTTGATGCCGACATGCGCCAGGAACGCCTCGGCGTCGGGGCCTTCGACGATCAGCTCGTCCATGTGATGGGACTGGTCGAACAGGACCGCGCTGTCGCGCCAGGCCCGCTGCTCGTCGCGCCAGTTCGTGAATTCGGGCGCCACCACAGGATATACATAGATGCCCATCCGGCTGTTGCGCAGCATTTGCACCGGGTTGGGGTGTTGGCTCATCACATCGCTGAGGCTTGCCATATTCGTCTCCTCCGTTTTCATTCAGTGGGTCATTCGGTGACCAGCGCAAGACCGGGCACGCGGTCAGCCAGGTTCGGTCGCTGTGTCGTGATGTATTCGAGGTTCATCCGCGCCAGCCGCGCATGCTCGCGCGCCAGCGCTTCGGCGCGCGTGCCTTCCCGCGCCAGGATCGCTTCGAAGATGCAGCGGTGCTGATGCTGGGCCCGGGTCAGGCTGGTACGAAAGTCGGGGATCAGTTCCTGGCCTTGCATGAACGCACCGGGGGATGCCGCGGGAAGCCGCGAGGCACGGGCCACTTCCCGGGCGACGATCTCGGACCCCGAAAGCTCGGGCAGAAGCCTGTGGAAGTCGTCATTCAGGCGAACATAGCTTTCGAAGTCGAAGCGCGCCGGGTCGACGGCCGTATCCAGGCCTGCAAGGATGTCGCCCATCTGCGCGGACCGCTCGGCAGAGATCCCGCGCTCGGCCGCAAGGCGCGCCGCCGTCCCTTCCAGAACGCCGCGGATCTCGATCGCGTCGAGGATGTCGGCCATAGTGAACCGTGCCACCCGGCATCCGCCCGTCTCGATCCGCTCCAGAAGCCCTTCGTCCACCAGGCGATCCATGGCCTGGCGAAGGGGGGTGCGCGACAGTTGCAAGCGTTCGGCCATCGCGGTTTCGGTCAGGCGCGTGCCGGCAGGGATCGAGCCGTCGACCACCAGGGACCGAAGCTCGATCAACGCACGGGCGAATTGCGCCTGACGGGTATGCCGCGACATGAACCTTGAACTCCTCCCGAGTCGGTCAAAGCGTATCTGTATACAGAATCAAGTCAATCACTTCATTATCGGGGGGACATTTGGCTTGCATTCGCATCAGCGCCAGAATTTTGTATACAGGGCACGGCAGTCCGAAGGGTGCGGCGGCGTTTCGCGCAAGGGGCGTTTTCAGGCTATGACTGGGGCACGCTACGCCGGGCCGGCCAAGGACAAGTGAACGTAGCTTCTGGGAGGGACATCGTGACCAAGGCCGTCAGAACGCAAGTCTGTATCATCGGCGCGGGGCCCAGCGGGCTGTTGCTGTCGCAGCTTCTGGCGAATGCCGGGATCGACACGGTCGTGCTAGATCGCAGGGATCAGGCCTATATCGAAAGCCGGATCCGGGCCGGCGTGCTGGAGCCGGGCACGGTCACGGCCCTGGAAGAGGCCGGCGTGGCCGACAGGTGTCATGCCGAGGGGCTGAAACACGACGGGTTCAACCTGGCGTTCGACGGGGACCGCCACCGGATCGACCTTGTCGGGCTGACAGGTCAATCCGTCACGGTCTACGGCCAGACCGAGGTGACCAAGGACCTGTTCGCCCGGCGCAACGCGAAAGGGCAGGCCTTCTATTTCAACGTCGACGATGCGCGCCCTGACGACCTCTTATCCGACCGCCCCACGGTCCGCTTCACCCATGATGGGGGCGAGTTCGAGATTTCCTGTGACTACATCGCCGGATGCGACGGTTTTCACGGTGTCTCCCGGACCTGCATTCCGCAGACGATCCTGAAGACGTTCGAACGGACCTACCCCTTCGGCTGGCTGGGGATCATGGTCGAGAAACCGCCCGTCGCGGATGAACTGGTCTATGCCAATCACGAGCGTGGCTTCGCCCTGGCCTCGCAACGTTCCGAAAGCCGAAGCCGATACTACCTGCAATGCGACCCCGGTGATCGCGTCGAGGATTGGAGCGATGGGCGCTTCTGGGACGAGCTTGCCCTGCGGTTGGGCCCGGGCATCGCGGCCAACCTGCAAACCGGACCATCGTTCGAAAAGAGTATCGCGCCGCTGAGGTCATTCGTCGCCGAACCGATGCGCCACGGAAATCTGTTCCTGGCGGGCGACGCCGCGCATATCGTCCCGCCCACGGGCGCCAAGGGCCTGAACCTTGCCGTGGCCGATATTCGACTGCTGTCGCGCGCCTTGATCGCATTTTACCGCGACGGAACCGATCGAGAGCTTGCCACCTATTCCGCCAGGGCTTTGGCACGAGTGTGGAAGGTCGAACGATTCTCGTGGCAACTCTCAATGCTTTTGCACCAGTTCCCCGACCACTCCCCATTCGAGCAACGGATGCAGCGGGCAGAGTTCGAATACATCGCCGGGTCCGAGACCGCGTCACGGTCCATTGCCGAGAATTACGTGGGTCTTCCGCTGGAGTGACCCTGCCCCGCTGAATCGGCGGGCCGGGCTACTGCGCCGTATACTGTTTCAACGCGGCTTCGGTGCCTTGCGACCAGATCATGTCCAGCCACCGGTCGAACGCGTCGGCGAACCGGGACGCATTGGCCAGATCGCCGTACCATCTGCGCTGCTCCAGCCATGCGCGCGGACGGGACTTGGCTTCGATTGCCGCGCGCTGAAGGTCATCCCAGTGCGGATCGTTCGGGGCAATCTCGCTCCCATCCTCCCGCGTTCCTTCGCACATCCGCGCCCAGAGCGCCTCGACCAGGGCCAAGCCTTCGACCGGCGCGTCGGCTTTCAGCGCGTCGCGCACCACCGGCAGGATGAAGCCGGTATGCCGGGACGATCCGTCGAAGGCCACGCGACGGGTCGTGTCGCGGATCTCGGGGTTAGCGAACCGCGTTCCGATCAGCTCGATATAGGCGGCCGGCGTCATGTCCGGCACCGGCTGGACATGGGGCGCGATTTCCTCGATCTCGACTTTGCGGAACAGGGCGTGGATCAGAGGGTGTTCCATGCAGCCGGCGATGGTCTCGACCCCGAGGATCTCTCCGGGGTTGGCGATGACTTGGTGCCCGCCGTTCAGCAACCTGATCTTCATCGCCTCGTAGGCATGAACGTCGTCGGTGAAGGTGGCGCCGACCGCGTCATAGTCTGGGCGCCCCGCGCAGAAGCGATCCTCGATCACCCATTGACGGAAATTCTCGTGGGTGACGGGAACAGCGTCGGCAATCCCGAACTCGCGGACGAGGGAAAGCTCAGCCGGGCCGGTGGCGGGGACGATGCAATCGACCATGGAGTTGGGGAACGTGCAGGACTGGTCGATCCAGTCCGCCAGATCCGGGTCGGACAATTTGGCGAGGCCCACGACCGTCTGGCGCAGGATCTCTCCGTTGTTCTGAAGATTGTCGCAGGTCTGGCAGGTGAAGGGCCCCTGCCCTGCCTCCCGGCGGCGGCGCAACGCCTCGACCATTGCGCCGAACGCCGTTTTCGGCATGTCGGGGGTCGCGGCATCGTGTCGAATATCGGGATGATCCGCGTCGAACGAGCCGTCCGCGGTCTGGAAGTATCCACCTTCGGTCACGGTCAGGGACACGATCCGGATCTCGGGCGCAGCCATGCGGGCGATCAAGTCCGCGTTCCCCGCGGTAACGGGCGCGAAGTCGATCATGGGGCCGATGACTTCGGCAGATTTGCCGGACGGATCCAGTTCGATCAGCGTCGTCAGACCGTCCTGATCCAGCATCTTCTGCCGCGCGGTGGCATCTGCGGGGCGTACGCCTGCCCCGACGATGGCCCAGTCAAGGGCCCGCCCCCGGTTCATCAGACGGTGCAGATACCATTGCTGGTGCGCCCGGTGAAAATTGCCCAGGCCGATATGTACGATCCCGGGGGTCAGTGTCGCGCGGTCGTAGGACGGGGTTCGCGCACCATCCGGGAGGTCCTTCAAGGTGGCATTCGACAAGGGGATGGTCATTCGGAAACCTCAAATAGTGGCCCGGGGAAAACGCTATCGCAGAGGGGGGGGGAGGATCGCCGCGGGTTACGCGATCCGCAAACCGTCGGATCCGAAGCGGTGCAGCTTGTCCATCTGAGGCGCGAGGCGGATCGTGTCGCCGGCCCGATGCTCGACCTCACCGGGGGCGCGGACGGTAATGGTCTCGGCCAGTCCGGTGTCGTGGACGTGGAAGAACGTATCGGACCCAAGGTGTTCGGACACGCCGACCGTCCCCTGCCATGGCCCATCGCCGACCGAGATATGCTCGGGCCGGATGCCGATGGTTTGGGCCTCGTGATTGCCCGCCTCGTCCCCGTCGATCAGATTCATGGTGGGCGAGCCGATGAAACCGGCGACGAAAAGGTTGCGGGGCGTGCGGTAAAGCTCAAGCGGGCTGCCGACCTGTTCGATATGGCCCTTGCGCAGAACCACGATCTTGTCGGCCATGGTCATCGCTTCGACCTGGTCGTGGGTGACGTAGATCATCGTCGTCGCGAGCCGTTCGTGCAGTTCGGATATCTCCAGCCGCATGCCCACGCGCAGGGCCGCGTCGAGGTTCGACAGAGGCTCGTCGAAAAGGAAGGCGGCGGGTTCGCGGACGATGGCACGCCCGATCGCAACACGCTGGCGCTGGCCACCCGAAAGCTGGCCCGGCCGGCGGTCGAGGTAGTCGGTCAGGTTCAGTACCTCGGCGGCGTGGTCGACTCGGCGCTTCTTCTCCTCCTCGCTCATCCCTGCCATCTTCAGCGGGAAGGTAATGTTCTTTCGCACGGTCATGTGCGGATAGAGCGCGTAGCTCTGGAACACCATGGCAAGGCCGCGCTTGGCGGGCGGCAGGTCGGTGGCGGGCTTGCCGTCAATGCGGATCTCTCCGCCCGACACGTCTTCAAGACCCGCGATCAGGCGCAAAAGGGTGGACTTGCCGCAGCCCGAGGGGCCGACGAAAACGACGAACTCACCGTCTTCGATGGTCAGATCCAGGGGCGGGATAACTTCCACGTCGCCGAACTTTTTCTGCACCTGGTCAAGCGTGATGCGTCCCATGGGAAGTCTCCTTATTTCACGGCGCCGAAGGTCAGGCCGCGGACGAGCTGTTTCTGGGAGAACCAGCCCATGATGAGGATCGGGGCGATGGCCATGGTCGAGGCCGCCGAGAGTTTCGCGTAAAACAGCCCTTCGGGCGAGGAATAGCTGGCGATGAAGGCCGTCAGGGGCGCCGCGTTGGCGGCCGTGAGGTTCAGCGTCCAGAACGCCTCGTTCCAGGCGAGGATGATGTTGAGCAGCAGCGTCGAGGCGATGCCCGGCACGGCCATGGGCAGTAGGACATAGATGACCTCGGACCGTAGCGTGGCGCCGTCCATGCGGGCAGCTTCCAGGATGTCGTTCGGGATCTCGCGGAAATAGGTGTAGAGCATCCAGACGATAATCGGCAGGTTGATCAGCGTCAGCACGATGATCAGGCCGATCCGCGTGTCCAGCAGCCCCCAGTCGCGGAAGATCAGGTAAAGCGGCACCAGCACGCCGACGGGGGGCAGCATCTTGGTCGACAGCATCCACATCAGGACGTTCTTGGTCTGTCGCCCCGGCACGAAGGCCATGGCCCAGGCGGCGGGGATCGCGATGATCAGGCCGATCACGGTAGAGCCGACCGAGATCACGACCGAATTCATGAAGTGCCGGAAGTAGTTGGACCGCTCCTGCACCGTTGCGTAGTTATCAAGCGTCCAGTCGAAGAACAGGAAGACGGGCGGGTCGGCGATGGCCGTCCCTTCGGTCTTGAAGCTGGTCAAGATGGTCCACAGGATCGGGAAGAAGATCAGGATCGCGATGGTCCAGGCGATGGCGGTGTTGATCGCCTTGGTCTTGGTGGTGACGGCACGGGCCATGGGTCGGTCTCCTTACGCGTCGAGGTTCTTGCCGATCATCCGCATCAGGAAGATCGCAACGATGTTGGCGAGGATGATGGCGATGACGCCGCCCGCGCTGCCGGTGCCCACGTCGAAGCGCAGCAGGCTTTCGGCATAGACGAGATAGGTCAGGTTGGTGGACGCGGTGCCGGGGCCGCCATTGGTGGTCACGAGGATCTCGGCGAAGATCGACAGAAGAAAGATCGTCTGGATCAGGATAACCACGGTGATCGCGCGCGACAGATGCGGCAGCTTGATGTGGTAAAAGCGGCTCCAGGCAGAGGCGCCGTCCATCTCGGCCGCTTCAAGCTGCTCGCTATCGAGGGACTGCATTGCCGTCAGCAGGATCAACGTCGCGAAGGGCAGCCATTGCCACGAGACGATCCCGATGATCGAGGCCAGCGGCGCCTGGGTCAGGAAGTCGAAAGGCTGCATCCCCAGGACGTCCGCGATGTAGGCGAAAAGCCCGTTCACCGGATTCATGAACATGTTCTTCCACACCAGCGCCGAGACGGTGGGCATCACGAAGAAGGGCGAGATCACCATGATCCGCACGATCCCCGTGCCCCACATCGGCTGATCCAGCAGCACCGCAAGGCCAATGCCGCCCACGACGGTGATCAGAAGGATGCCGCCCACCAGCAGAAGCGTGTTGACGATGGCCGCCTGGAAGGCGGGGTCGGTGACGAAATAGGCGTAGTTCTCGAACCCGACGAAGGGATTGTTCCCCGGCATCAATAGGTTGTAGCGCAGAAATGAGAAGTAGAGGGTCATGCCCAGCGGGATCAACATCCACGCGAGCAACAGGACTACCGACGGTGCGATCATGATCCGCGCAGCTGCGCGGGAATGCTGGGTCGCCATAAGCCCCCCTCCCCTATGTCCGCCTGAATAAGCTGCGCAAAGCCACGCGCCCGACCCCAATGGCCGGTGGTCAGGGCCGCGCCATAAGACGCGGCCCCGGTCCGATGCGATCAGTTCTCGCCGTATCCGGCGCGGTCGATCTCGCGCTGGGTGATCTGCTGGGCAGATTGAAGCGCCTGTTCGGCGTCCATCTGCCCAGCCAGCGCGGCCGAGAACGATTGGCCCACGGCGGTGCCGATGCCCTGGAACTCAGGGATGGCGACGTATTGCGCGCCGGTATAGGGGATTTCACCCTCGGCCGGGGCGCTGGTGTCCACCGCGTTCATCGAGTCCAGCGTCATCTGCGCGAACGGCGCCGCGTCCAGATACTCCTGGTTTTCGTACAGCGACGTGCGGGTGCCCGGAGGCGCGGCGCGCCAGCCTTCTTCCTCGGCCACGAGCTGGGTGTATTCCTGGCTGGTTGCCCAGGCCACGAATTCCTGCGCGGCTTCGCTGGCGTCGGTGCCGGCGGGCACGGCAAGCGTCCAAATCCACAGCCAGTTGCCGCGGTTGTCCACGCCTTCCTTGTTGGGGAACTGCGCGAAGCCCACGCTGTCGGCGACTTGGCTATCCTCGGGGTCGGTCACGAAGGATGCGGCGACGGTGGCGTCGATCCACATGCCGCACTTGCCCTGCTGGAACAGCGACAAGTTCTCGTTGAACCCGTTGGCGGCGGCACCCGGGGGGCCGTAGTTGGTCATCAGGTCGAGGTAGTCGGTCAGCACCTCGTTCCATTCCGGGCTGTCGAACTGGGCCTGCCAGTCCATGTCGAACCAGCGGGCGCCATAGCTGTTGGCCATGGCGCCGATCAGGGCCATGTTCTCGCCCCAGCCGGGCTTGCCGCGCAGACAGATGCCGTAGACGCCGTTCTCTTCGTCAGTCATCGCTTCGGCGGCGGTGCGGATCTCGGCCCAGGTGGGCTGATCGGGTATGGTGACGCCCGCTTCCTCGGCCAGATCGGTGCGGTACATGACCATGGCGGATTCGCCGTAGAACGGCGCGGCGTAGAGCTGTCCATCCTGGCTCAGCGCACCGCGGACGGCCGGAAGAAGGTCGTCCGCGTTGTAGCTTTCGGGCAGGTTATCGAGCGGCGTCAGCCACCCCTGCTCGGCCCAGATCGGGACCTCGTAGACGCCGATGGTCATCACGTCGAACTGACCGCCGCTGGTCGCAATGTCCTGGGTGACGCGCTGACGCAGCACGTTCTCTTCCAGGGTGACCCATTCAAGTTCGATGTCGGGATGCTGTTCGGTGAAATTGTCGGTCAGGCCCTGCATCCGGATCATGTCGCCGTTGTTCACGGTTGCGATGGTCAGGGTCGTGGTGTCCTGGGCGATGGCGGCAGTCGCGAGGCCAGCGGCAAGGCCGAAGCCCACGGCCGACCCCATCAGGGTGCGCTTAGTCGTCATGGTATCCTCCCATAGGTGCGATTTACGCACGTAAAAGTAATGCGGAAATCTGCATTGGTCGTCAATAATAATCTCCGAAATTCGTTTCTGCAAAGCGGCATAAGTAGCCGATCAGGCCGATTCCCGCACTTTTAGTACGCCGTCAAACAGAGTAACGAGTTGATCGTCCGGCTTATTTTCCGCGCGTATCTTTTTGACCAACCGCGCGACCGCAGCACGACCGATGGCTTCGACGTCCTGTGCGACGGTGGTCAGAGCGGGAATCGTATGGGGGCATAGGGGGTAATCGTCATGCCCGGCAATGCGGAGACCGCCCCGGCGGGCCCTGCCCGGGTCGAGCCCGTGGGTCGCCGCGGCCTGAAGCGCCCCGATCGCCACGCGATCGTTCACGCACAGGATCGAGCGGTCGGCAAATTGACCGCGCGAAAAGAAATGGTCGAGGATGGCGAACCCATGAGGTTCGAAATGCCAATCGGGCCGGACCGCCTCCGTCCCGACGATCAAGGGGTCATGGCCAAGCTCTTCCATCTTCGCGACATAGGCGACCTCACGCTCGACCGCGTTGAAGTTGACCCGCGGCATCGCAAGGAACACCGGCGGATCACCGACCCGGCACAGGTACTCGACAATATTGCCCGTACTTTGCGTATGATCCGTGCCGACGAAATCGACGCCCGGCATGGTCGAGGGACGACTGTCGAACAGAACGAAGGGCAGCCGGGCATTCAGCCTCTCGTGAATCTCGAAATCGCTCTGGTTGCCCAGGGGCGCGACCAGCGCGCCATCGACGCTCATGGACATGAACGTCTCGGCGGCGCGCGCCTCGATCGCCGGATCGGAATGGGAACACTGGGTGATGACGGTGAAGCCCGCTTCCATCGCCGCGATCTCGATGCTCTCCAGCAGGCGCGTGAAGAACAGGTCATTGAGATAGGGGATGATCACGCCAATCATCCCGGTAGATTTCCGGTTCATGCGCGTTGCGAAGAAATTCGGCACATACTCGACCCGGTCCAGCCCCTCGCGGATCCGCGCCACCGTCGAACTGCGCACGCTGCTTGGGTCCTGGAAATACCGGGACAACGTCGGCCGCGAGACGCCGATGGCTGACGACAGCTCTTCCATCGTCGCGATCTTCGGCTTCGGACCTCTCGGTTTACCGGCGCCATTTTCCGTATCGTCCATCAGGCCCTCCGTGAACTTTCGGTCAAATATATGACGCAGAACTTTTACATGGGGAAGATTTTGCTGGCGGCATTTCGAAAGAGCTGCCCCGCGGGAAGCCGGGCCACTCCCCCGGCCGGAATGGCCGCCGGCCTAAGCTCTTCTGGGATCTCCTTGTGCCCGCCAGCCCTGCGACAAGGCGTATTCCCGTTTACGGTTGCGCCATGGCGATGGTCACGACATGTTTTGAGCCACGAATAAAAACATTCTTCCGGGAGGAGATGAAAATGACGACACCGATCAGACTGACCGTTTTTGCCGCTGCGGCGAGCGCATTGGCCCTTGGGTCCGCCCAAGCGCAGGGCGAGGCCGACCGCAGCGAATGGCCCGAAAGCTTCACCGTCGGCACCGCCAGCCAGGGTGGCACGTATTTCGCATATGGCTCAGGGTGGGCGAACCTCGTCGCCGAGGAGCTTGGCCTCTCGGGCGGTGCCGAAGTAACCGGCGGCCCGATGCAAAACATGGCGCTGGTCCACACGGGCGACGCGGCATTCGGCATGACGACCATGGGCCCGGCCGCCGAATCGATCGCCGGTGAGAACCCGATCGCCCCCGGCCTCGAGATGACGAACGCCTGCGCGATATTCCCGATGTACCAGACGCCCTTCTCCGTGACGGCGTTGTCCTCCTCGGGGATCGAGAGCGTTTCGGACATTCCCGACGGCGCCCGGATCGGCTTCGGCCCGGCGGGATCGACGTCGGACACCTACTTCCCGCGCATGATGGACACGCTTGGCGTCGAATACGAGCGTCGCAACGGCGGTTGGTCCGACCTGGGCGGACAGCTTCAGGACGGGTTGCTGGACGTCATCGCGTTCGCGGCCGGCGTACCGGTCCCTGCGGTTAGCCAGCTTGAGGTTCAGACCGACGTTAACATCATCGAATTCACGGAAGAGGAACAGCAGCAGCTGATCGACGCCTTCCCCGTGTCCCAGTTCGAGATTGCCGCCGACACCTATTCCACGCTGGAAGAGGCGGCGCGGTCGGTTTCAATGTGGAACTTCGCGATCGCCGATTGCAGTCTGCCCGACAGCTTCGTCAACGCCGTGGTGGACGTCGTCATGTCCGACAACGACCGGATGGTGAATATCCACCGCGCCGCCGAGTCCACGCTCCCCGAAAACTGGGATCGCAACCAGGTCATGATGTGGCACCCCGGTGCGGCCGCCTGGTTCGAGGAAAATGCCGGCGCTGACATTCCCGACGACATGATCCACGGGGGCTGAGCCCCGGATCACGCGGATCGGTTCGGGCCGCGTCCCCTTGGGGCGCGGCCCTTTCGAGTAAGCTGAAGCTGCGCGCAGGCGTGGCTTGACCGAGGATGGTCAGGGGGAAACCGGCATGACAGACACCAAGCGACCCGAGGATGACATCGCCATCGCCGATGGTGTCGACGACGAAGCGATCGAAAGCAATCGACGCATCTTCGAAGGCTGGCGCTTTTATACGATCAGCGGGTTCGCCGCGATCTATGCGGCGTTCCACATGGCCGCGCTGAACGGTCTGTCGATCGAAGGGATGACCGGGATCGAGCTGCCCTTTCTTCCAACCTTCCCGATGGAGACGTGGAACTTCCGGATCGTCCACGTCGCAGGGTCCTTGATGCTGGGCTTCCTGCTGTTCGCCTCCTTCCAGTTCGACGACGACAAGGACGAGGTGACGGAGACACCCCTTCTGGGATATCTCAGCCTTGTGCTGATGGTCCCTGCGCTGGTGTCCTTGGGCGCGGCCATCTATTTCGCCGTCCAGATTTCCGGCGGAGTCAGCTGGAACGGAATGGACCCCGGCATCCGGTTCAACGAGATCTGGCTTTATGGCGTCCCGCTGATGATCGCGACCGTCGGCGGCATCGTGCTTGGCTGGATGCATCGTCGCCATCGCGGCGGCTTTGCGGCCCCCGATTTCGTTCTGGGTGTCTGCTCGGTTGCTGTGGCGACGTACCTTGTCACGATCTACGGCACTCTCATGCGGAATTCGACCGGGACGCCATTCGCCCCCATCGGCATCTCAATCGCCGCCGTTGCCGGCACGCTTCTGATCATGGAACTGACGCGCCGGGTCACGGGCCTTGCGCTGATCATCATCGCCGGGATATTCCTGCTTTACGTGTTCACCGGGCAATACCTGCCGGGGTTTTTGAACTCGCCCGCCATCTCGTGGGAGCGGTTCTTCAGCCAAGTCTATACCGACGCCGGCATTCTAGGCCCGACGACCGCCGTTTCATCGACTTACATCATCCTGTTTATCATCTTTGCCGCGTTTCTTCAGGCGTCCAAGGTTGGGGACTACTTCGTGAACTTCGCCTTCGCGGCAGCTGGACGGTCACGCGGCGGGCCAGCCAAGGTCGCGATCTTCGCGAGCGGTTTGATGGGCATGATCAACGGGACCTCTGCGGGCAACGTGGTCGCTACCGGGTCGCTGACGATCCCCCTGATGAAGAAGGTCGGGTACAAGCGGAATACTTCCGGCGCGGTCGAGGCAGCGGCGTCTACGGGCGGGCAGATCATGCCCCCGATCATGGGCGCCGGCGCGTTCATCATGGCCGAAATTACCGGGATTCCCTATACCGACATCGCTGTCGCCGCCATCATTCCAGCCGCGCTGTACTTCATCTCGGTGTACTTCATGGTCGATTTCGAGGCGGCCAAGCTGGGGATGCGGGGCATGAGCTCGGACGAGCTGCCCAAGCTGAAGGCGCTTGCCAAGCGGGTGTTCCTGTTCCTGCCCATCGTAATCCTGATCTATGCCCTGTTCGCGGGGTATTCCGTGATCCGCGCCGGCACCCTTGCGACGATATCCGCTGCCGTCGTCAGCTGGCTTACGCCTTACCGCATGGGGCCGCGATCGACCTGGAAAGCGTTCGAGATTGCAGGCATCATGTCCATCCAGATCATCGCGGTCTGTGCGTGCGCGGGGATCATTGTCGGCGTCATCTCTCTGACGGGTGTCGGTGCGAGATTCTCGAACGTGCTTCTGGGTCTTGCGGGGGTCAGCCAGCTTCTGGCGCTGTTCTTCGCCATGTGCATCGCGATCCTTTTGGGGATGGGCATGCCTACGACCGCAGCCTACGCGGTTGCCGCGTCGGTCGTCGCACCGGGTCTCGTGAACCTGGGCATCCCCACCCTGACGGCGCATTTCTTCGTCTTCTACTTTGCGGTCCTGTCGGCCATCACTCCACCAGTTGCATTGGCCTCCTACGCCGCTGCAGGGATTTCTGGGGCGAACCCGATGGAGACCTCGGTGACGTCCTTCAAGATCGGGATCGCCGCGTTCATCGTGCCGTTCATGTTCTTCTACAACGGCGCACTCCTCATGGAGGGTACGTGGTTCGAGGTGGCCCGAGCCGGCCTGACGGCGATTGTCGGCGTGTTCTTCCTATCGTCCGGTGTTCAGGGTTGGTTCCTGGGCAGCCGATCCGCATGGTTCATCCGCGTAGCCTGCGTGGTGGCAGCGCTCTTCATGATCGAAGGCGGACTTCTGACAGACCTGCTAGGTCTCGGCATCGCGGCGGCCGGCTTCCTGATCCAAAAAATCGCCCGCCCCGATCCCGATACGCCACTTGTCGTGAAGGGAGCCGATTGAGCTCCATGTGATTGCCAGAGTTCTGTCGAACTCTCTGACGAGAAAGAAGAATATGCCCATTTGTTCGCCCTGCTTGCCCGCGCACGTCGTTCGTTCGGGCAAAGGTGTCCCGTGCCGGAAGGGCCTGCGCGTCCAGATCGCAACGACATTTTCCGATCTCTGCAAGCTTCAGGGGCGAGCCGGGTCAGGTGGCCGGGGACGCCTAAATCCCGCGAAGCGGATCTGAACTGCCCCAACCGGGCAGAGCAGAAACGGCCCCTGGCTTTCGTTTACTCAATATTTCGAATCCCGTTCTATCCCCGTTCCGAAGCCCATTCGAACGAGAGCGCGATCATGAGACGTCTATCTTTTCTTCACTCGATAAAATCCAAGGTACTTGCTCTCGTTATCGGAGCCAGTGTCGGGACCGCGGCCATTCTGCTCGTCCAGCAGGTCTACACGGAGGCCAAGGTCAGCACGGCACAGGAGCTGGAGCGAAGCTTGGAAACAGCTGCCGCGCTCGTGGACCTCAGCGTGCCCGACATCACCGTGGATTGGGCCGCGAACGGGGGCCTACAAAGCATTACGTGGGCCGGGAAACCCTCGTTCGAAGACCACTCTCTCATCGACCTCGTCGGCGAAGTTACCGGGGAAACCGCGACCATTTTTGTTTTCGATGAAACGCAGGGCGAGTTCGTCAGGCGTACGACGAACATCATCAAGCCAGATGGAGAACGCGCCGTCGGCACAGTCCTCGGCGTCGGCGGGGCCGTGCATCCGGTAGTTTCAGCGGGTACGACATTCCGTGGCCAAGCTGAAATCCTGGGCAAAGATTACTATACGGTTTACTATCCGATCCGGAACGCAGCGGGCAATGTGGACGGCATCCTCTACGTCGGGGTCACAAAAAGCGACCTCGTTTCGAACTGGATGTCGTTCGCGCTCCGGTCTGCCCTGTTCGCGCTGGTCCCCATCCTGCTTTCGCTGGGCGCGGCCGTTCTGTTCGTGCGTTATCTGGGACGGTCACTTGAAAAGGCGGTCGACGTCGTTCGCAGTGTCTCACGGGGCAATCTAAATGCTGATGCGATAAGCCGCAGTCGGGACGAAATCGGCATGCTGCTTTCGGCAATGCGCATAATGATTGAAGATCTCAAAGGCATGAGCCACGCGGCAGAAGGTATCGCGAAAGGCGACCTCGACGTCGAAGTCGTGCCACGATCCCAGGAGGACAGACTTGGCATCGCGCTTCGCGACATGGTGGTTCGCCTCCGCAGCGTCATTTCGAAGGCTTCTTCCAGCGCAGCCTATGTAGCCGACAGCGCCTCGGACATGAACCAGACGGCAACCCAGCTGTCGGCCGGCTCAAACCAGCAGGCCTCAGCGGTGCAGGAAGCGTCGGCGTCGGTCGAAGAGATGACTGCGAACATTCGCCAGAATGCCGACAATGCCAGCCAGACCGAAAAGATCGCCAACCATTCCTCAGAAGAAGCCAAGCGCTCCGGCGAAGTCGTGGGCAACGCGGTTCAGGCCATGAAAACGATCGCGGAACGGATCAACATCATTCAGGAGATTGCACGGCAAACCGATCTTCTAGCTCTCAATGCCGCAGTAGAAGCCGCGCGTGCCGGTACACACGGCAAGGGCTTTGCAGTCGTAGCCTCAGAGGTCCGCAAACTGGCCGAACGCAGCCAACAGGCTGCGGCCGAGATCAGAACGCTATCCGCAGAAACCCTGGATCTGTCAGGTGAGGCTGGCCGTATGCTGGATTCCCTGGTGCCGAACATTCAACGCACCGCGGATCTTGTATCCGAGATTTCCGCCTCTACGCGTGAGCAGAACATCGGGGCTGAACAGATCAATCAGGCCATCCGCGAACTTGATACTGTCATCCAACAAAACGCTGCAGCTGCAGAACAGTCCGCAAGTACCAGCCAAGAACTAGCGTCACATTCCTCGGAACTAACGGGGGTCATTTCCTACTTCCGAATGAACGCCGAAACCCGACCGAACGATGTTCCGGCTTCACCAACGTCCTACATCGAACGGACCGACGAGGGAGCAATGGTCGAAGCAGTCGCCGCGGATGCCGCTGCGGATTTTTCCCAACCCAATAGTTTGCGCGAAGCGAGTTGACGGGCACTATTGCCTGAACCGCCTGAAGGCCGGACATCCACGTTCCGCGAAGTGATCCGCAACGGGGATGCAGAAGCCGGTACACCGGTTGAGGATAACGATACGGACTTGGTGTTCGGCGGCTTGTTTGTCAAAGTCACGGACCATGTGCTTCTGATCGAGCAGCATCGTGCAGGACATCCACTGGTCGGCGGGGCATTGCTGAGCAATGCCCCTAGGGGCTTGGGGAGTGTCCTGAACTTTGTGTATCCGGCCCGGTCCATGCGGTTTGGGATACTCAAGCGTCGAAGCGCTCGCCGAACATTATGGCGAATTGATTGCGGGCCGCAAACCATTCCCTGACATTTCGACCGTCCTTCTCGAAGTTGCGGATCGCGAGATAGATCAGCTTGGTCGCGGCCTCGTCGGCGGGGAAGGAACCCCGCGCCTTGATCGATTTTCGGATCACGCGGTTCAGGCTCTCGATGGCATTCGTCGTGTAGATGATCTTGCGGATCGCCGGGTCGAATCCGAAAAACGGGATCACTTCCTGCCAGGCCCTGCGCCAGGCCGGGGCTATGGACGCGTATTTCCCGGCCCACTTTTCCTCGAAGGCATCGAGCTCGGCCTCGGCGAGATCGGCGGTCGGGGCGCTGTAAATCCGTCGCAGATCGGCGGCCACGACCTTGCGGTCCTTCCAGGAACAGAAATTCAAGGAATGGCGCACCAGATGCACGATGCAGGTCTGAACCATGGCGTCCGGGAAGGCCGCAGTGATGGCCTCGGGGAAGCCCTTGAGCCCGTCGACGACCGCAATCAGGATGTCCTGCGTGCCCCGGTTCTTCAGCTCGTTCATCACCGAGAGCCAGAACTTGGCGCCCTCGTTCTCGGCGATCCACAGGCCCAGAACCTCACGCTGGCCGTCTCGGGTGACGCCGAGGGCGACATAAACGGCCTTGTTCTTCACCGTCCGGCTGTCGGCATCGCGGATCTTCACCCGCAGAGCGTCGAAGATCACGATCGGATACATCCTCTCCAGCGCCCGGCTCTGCCATTCCCGGACCTCGTCCAGAACGGCGTCGGTGACGCGGCTGATCAGGTCGGGCGAGACCTTCAGGCCACAGAGATCCAGCAGATGGGCCTGGATGTCCCGGACCGTCAGCCCGGCCGCGTAGAGGCCGACGATCTTGTCATCCATCCCGTCGATCCGGGTCTGGCCCTTCTTCACCAGCTCCGGCTCGAAGCTGCTGTCGCGGTCGCGGGGCACAGCCAGCGGCAGTTCGCCGTCCTGCCCCTTCAGCACCTTGGTCGACGTGCCATTCCGGCGGTTGCTCTGACCCGGAGGCGCTTCCTTGCCATCCTCATAGCCAAGGTGCGCCGTCAGCTCGGCGCCCAGCATTCGCTCCATGAGCCTAATCTTCAGCTCTTTCATCAGCCCGGTGTCGCCGAGCAAGTCCTCAGGGCGCTCTACGCCCTTCAGCAGTTCGTCCAGAAGTTCCTTGGAAATCGTCATGCATGCTCCCTTTGGCGAGCTTGCTCCCATACGGCCGTTTTCGAGACATTGGCATGCACGCGCACCGCCATGGCCATCTGGTCGCCCACCCGTAGAACCGGATTGAGGGTCATCATCGGATCCAGAAAGACCATGGCCAGTTTGCGACCGAGCATCCGGCGTTGGGCCTCGGGTGACATGCGGCGCATATCCTCGCCTTCGACCAGCACGGAACCGGCGGAAATTTTTGTCCGGCGGGTCGATCAGACCCATCACGGAAAAGCCCGTGACGCTCTTGCCTGATCCACTTTCCCCGACGAGGCCGAGGATACGCCCCGGACCGACCGAAAAGCTCACGTCGTTCACTGCGGTGACGTGGCCCGTTCGGGTCACGAAGCGGGTGGTCAGATACTGGACGTCCAGCGCGGCGGTCATGGCGCATGCCTCGGATCGAGGACCGTGCGCACCTGGTCCCCGACCAGATTAATGGCGACGACCGTGATCATCAGGAAGATCCCGGGGTAGATCGACAGCCGATAGCGGTCGGTATGGATGTACTTGAACCCGTTCGAGATCAGTGACCCAAGCGACGGTTCGGTCAGCGGCAGGCCCACGCCCAGAAAGGACAAAGTCGCCTCGAGCGCGATCGCGCTGGCCACCTGCACGGTGGCGACGACGATCAGGGGCGGCATGCCGTTGGGCAGAAGATGGCGGAAGAGCACGCGTGAGGTAGGCAGCGGGGTGGACCGCGCCGCCTCGATATAATCCTTGCTGCGCTCCACGGTCGCCGCGCCATGGGTCGTCCGGGCGAAATAAGCGTATTGCGCCACGACGAGGGCGGCAATGATCTGCCCGACCCCCTGCCCCAGCACCGCCACCATCACCAACGCCAACAGGATCGCCGGCATCGAGAGTTGCAGAGCCACGATGCGCATCAGCAAGCTTTCCAGCCGGCCCCGGAAATAGGCGGCTGTCAGTCCGACCGCGACCCCGATGGTCAGGGCCAACGCGCCCGCCGTCAGCCCGATGACGAAACTGGCCCTCGGGCCCTAAAAAATTGCCGACAGCATGTCCCGGCCCGCATTGTCCGTCCCCAGAATATGGACATAACCGCCCGAACCTTCGGTTCTTGGCCGCAGGAACGCATCAAGCCAATCAAGGGCCGCCATGTCGTACGGATCCTGCGGCGCGACGAGCGGCGCGCCGAACGACAGAAGCAGCAGGCAGACGATGACCACCAGCGACAGGACGGCCACGGGCGACTGGCGGTAGTCCCCCAGAAGTTCCGCAGACGCTCGGCCCGGATCTCACGCGACGCGGCGGACGGGATGGCAAGCGTCTCTCCTGTCGTGGTCGCGGTGTCGCGGGGCGTGGCGGCGTCCGTCATGCGCTGCCTCCCCTTAGGCGAACACGGGGGTCAAGACGCGCATAGACCAGATCCACGGTCAGGTTGATCAACACGAACAGGATCACGACCAGCACGAGGTACGACACCATTACCGGACGATCGAGTTGAAGAATTAAGTCGATGATCAGCTTGCCCACCCTCGGCCAGTTGAACAGGCTTTCGGTCACGACCGCGAAAGCCAGAGTCGATCCAAGCTCCAGCCCGAAGACGGTCACGATGGGGATCGAGATATTGCGCAGGATATGGCGGAACACGATTTGACGATCCGGCAGCCCTTGTGCCCGGGCGAACTTGACGTAGTCGGTGGACATTGCCTCGACCATTCCAGCGCGGGCCAGGCGGATCAGGAGGACCATCTTGAACAGCGACAGGTTGACCGCCGGCATGATCACGAGGCTTCAGCCCGCGCCAGTCGCCAGCGAGGTCTGGAACCACAGGACGGTTCCCAGATCGCCGCGCCCCCGGAGGGCAGCCAGCCGAACTGGACCGCGAAAGTCATGATGAGGAGCATCCCGATCCAGAAGGTCGGCACCGAGAATCCAAGGACAGACAAGGCCATGATCGCCCGCGCCCCGGCTGTTCCGGGCCGGTATCCGGAATAGAGGCCGGAGGGAATGCCGATGAGCGTTGCGATGCAGACCGAGACGAATACCAGTTCCAGCGTCGCCGGAAGGCGTGAAAAGACAAGGTCCGTAATGGGAATATTATAGACCATCAACGTGCCCAGATCCCCCTGCGCGACATTGCCGACGAAGGTCGCATATTGGCGCGACCCCTACGAAATCGTCGCAGAGGGGCGGCCCACCGGGATCGTCGAACTTCCCGTCAAATGGATCCGCGATGACGCGGTCTACTTCATGAACCGGCAGGGCGCGCAACGGCCCTACACGCCGCCCGGCGATGTCCTCGACATCTTTATCCGCGAATTCGAAGGAGCGCGCGCCGAGAATGGCTTGTTCTGGTGACAGTGCACCTGCATATCATCGGCTATCGCTCGCGGATCTTCATCCCCGAGACACTTCTGGCCCGGATCGCCACCCATGCCGAAATCGCCCGCCACTGCATGGTCATGGCCGGGCCGAAAGGAAAAAATGAGCTATTCCCTTGCCATTCATGGCGGTGCCGGCACAATTCTGAAATCCACCATGACACCGGACCGCGAGGCCCAATATCGCGCCGCCCTGGCGCGCGCCCTGGAAGCCGGAGAGGTGGTCCTGCGCGACAACGGCGCGGCGCTCGACGCGGTGGTCGAGGCAGTCGCGGCGCTGGAAGACGAACCGCTGTTCAACGCGGGCCGTGGCGCCGTCTTCACCAGCGACGGCAAGCACGAGATGGACGCAGCCGTGATGGACGGACGCGACCGCCGCGCCGGTGCGGTCGCGGGGATCTTCGGCCCCCGGAACCCGATCCGCTTGGCGAGGGCCGTCATGGAGCGTACCGACCATGTTTGCCTGATCGGCCCCAATGCCCTGAAGATCGGCCACGACGCGGGCCTGCCCTTCGAGGACGAGACCTATTTCTTCACTCAGGCCCGATGGGATGCCCTGCAGGAAACGCTTGCGCTGCTGGCCCGTGGCGAGACGAACGACGACCCCGCCCGTCGGCACGGAACGGTCGGCGCGGTGGCGCGAGATGCCTCGGGCCATGTAGCCGCGGCGACCTCAACCGGGGGTATGACCGCCAAGGCGCCGGGACGCGTGGGCGACACACCGATGATCGGGGCGGGCACCTTCGCCGACGACGCGACCTGCGCAGTCTCGGGCACCGGCCATGGCGAAATCTTCATCCGCTGGACCGCGGGTGCCGAGATTGCCGCCAGAATGCGTCATGGAGAGCAATCTCTTGAAGACGCCGCGCGCCATGTCGTAATGGAAGACCTAGGCCGCAACGATGGCTCGGGCGGGGTGATCGCCGTGGATCGCCACGGAAATCTTGCGCTGCCCTTCAATTGCGAAGGGATGTACCGGGCCGCCGTCCGATCGGGCGAGGATGCTAGGATCGAAATCTACCGCTGATTTCGCCCACGCATCTGGCGCCAGGACTCTCATCGATGCTTAGCCCCAAGGACCCATTTGCCTAAGCCTTACGCGCGGAGATTACTGCTGATTTAAGCGGCGATCAAAATGACGTCCGCTACGCGATGAGACGCACGGCGACTTCGCTTGGCGGCCCGAACCCCTTGGGTCGAAACACAACGGAAACCAGCGAGCTAGTGATCGGCGTTCTGAGAGGCATACGATTCGCCCCAGCGGCGTGGTAGAACGACCCCGCAAAGGCAGTTCGCGGACGGGGAGCCAGGCGCACTATGGAAGGGCCGCCATACCACATTTGGCCCGAACAGTATCTTGCGGGAGATGCGCGGTATAGGAATCGAGGCCGGCCATTCGCATGACCGGCCCTCACGCCGTTTCAGTGGTTGTCGCGCGGCAGGTCGCGGGCGACGCGGCGGTAGGCGGTGGCAAGTTCCAGGCATCCCCCCTCGCCCAGCTGACCCACGTGGGTCCGGTAGATCTCTTGCCACGGGGTTTGGTTGCGGATCTCGGGCGGTTGCCACGCGTCCTTGCGGCTTTGCCATTCGGCGTCGTCGACCATCGCGTTCAACGTGCAGGCGTTCAGGTCCAGCTGCACCCGGTCGCCGGTCTGAAGGTAGGCCAGGCCGCCCCCGACGACCGCCTCGGGCGAGGCGTTCAGGATCGAGGGGCTTTCGGAGGTGCCCGATTGCCGCCCGTCCCCCACGGTCGGCAGGTGCTTGATGCCCTTGCGCAACACCGCGTCGGGGGGCTGCATGTTCACCACTTCGGCCGATCCGGGATAGCCGATGCAGCCAACGTTGCGGATGAACAGGATCGTCTGCTCGTCGATCTGAAGCGCCGCGTCGTTGATGCGCGCGTGATAGTCTTCGGGACCTTCGAAGACCACGGCACGAGCCTCGAAGATGCCCTCGTGGCCCGGCTGCTCCAGGAAGCGGGCGCGGAACTCGGGCGAGATGACGGACGTCTTCATCAGGGCGGTGTCGAAGAGGTTGCCACCCAGGACCAGGAAGCCGGCGTTCTCGCGCAGCGGCCGGTCGTAGGGCCGGATCACCTCGGGGTCCATGACCGCGATCCCGTCGAGGTTGTCGCCCATGCTGCGTCCCGACACCGTCATACAGGTGCCATGAAGGCGCCCGGCCTTCGCAAGCTCGGCCATCACGGCGGGGACGCCGCCGGCGCGATAGAAGCTCTCGCCCAGGTACTCACCGGCGGGCTGCATGTTGACAAGCAGCGGAACGTCGAAGCCGACGGTCTGCCAGTCGCGGGTGTCGAGTTCGACGCCCGCATGACGCGCCACGGCGACAAGGTGCGGCGGCGCGTTGGTCGAGCCACCGATGGCCGAGTTTGTCACGATCGCGTTCTCGAAGGCCTCGCGGGTGAGGATATCGGACGGCTTGAGATCCTCATGGACCATCTCGACGATGCGCTGGCCAGTGCGGTAGGCCGCCTCCATCCGCTCGCGGAACGGTGCGGGGATCGCGGACTGCCCGGTCAGCGTCATGCCAAGCGCTTCGGCCATCGCATTCATTGTGGACGCGGTGCCCATGGTATTGCAGTGACCGAGCGACGGGGCGGACGCGCAGACCCGGCTCATGAACTCTTCGTAGTCGATCTTGCCTTCGGCCAGCAGGCGGCGGCTTTCCCAGATGATGGTGCCCGACCCGACGCGCTTGCCCTTCCACCAGCCGTCCAGCATCGGCCCGCCATTCAGCGCGATCGCCGGAAGGTCCGCCGTCGCCGCGCCCATGAGCAGCGCCGGCGTGGTCTTGTCGCAGCCGGTGGTCAGCACGACCCCGTCGATCGGGTAGCCGTGAAGCACCTCGACCAGCCCCAGATAGGTCAGGTTGCGGTCGAGCGCGGCCGTGGGACGCTTGCCGGTCTCCTGGATGGGATGAACCGGGAACTCCATCGGGATGCCGCCGGCCGCACGGATGCCGGCCTTGATCCGGTCCATCAGGAAGACGTGGATCTTGTTGCACGGCGCGATGTCGCTGCCGGTCTGGGCGATCCCGATGATCGGCTTTTCGCCCTGCAGCTCCTCCCGGGTATACTCCTGGTTCTGATAACGCTCGACATACAGCGCCGTCATCCCGGGGTTGTTCGGGTTGTCGAACCACTCTTGCGAGCGGAATCGGCGGTTGGCCTTCGTGTCGCTCATGATGTCCTCCTCAGTCTTCTTCGCGGTGTCCCGCCCGCACCGCCTTGGCCAGGTCGAAGCCGTTCTGACGGGCGACGATATCGGCCAACATCGGGACGTAATCGTCGCCATGCCCTGCGCTTTCGGCAAGCTGGAAGCTGTTGGCGATGGCCGCCCCCAGCAGGTTCGCGACCTCGGCGTCGCGCGCCATCGAGGCGGCATAGCGCGTGTCCTTGGCGCCGTTCTGGATGGTGAACTTGTGCGCTTCGGGGTCGCGGCCGATGGCATAGGCCATGAACGTTTCGTAGAAGCCGTTCGCCATGCGGCTGGACCCGATCACGCGGTGGATCGTCTGCGGTGTCAGCCCGGACTTCACCCCGGTCGCCAGCGCTTCGGAATAAAGCGCGGCGTACCCCATCGAGATGAAGTTCATGATCAGTTTCATGCGGTGGCCGGACCCGGTTCCGCCCGTATGGCTGATGTTGCCGGCCCAGCACGCGATCACGGGGCGAAGACGCTCGAACATCTCCGGGGTTGCGCCGACCATGGTGTCGAGCGTTCCGGCCTCGGCCTCTTTCGGCGTTCGTCCCAGCGGGGCATCGACGAGCGTCATCTGCGCCGCCTCGAGTTCGGCGGCGAGCGTGTCGGACGATGTCGGATCGGCGGTGGTGGTGTCGATGACCACGAGGCCGTCCTTGCCGGAGGCGAGGATCCCGTCCTCGCCGCGGATCACCGCTTCGACCTGAGCCGAGTTCGACAGGCACAGATGCACGATATCGCTGCGTTCCGCGACCTCGCGGGGGGTCGCCGCCTCCTGCGCGCCGCGCGTCAGCAGATCCTCGACCGGGTCCCGGTTACGGTTGCCCTTGACCACCAGCGGATAGCCCGAGGCGATCAGGTTCTTCGCCATGCCGTGTCCCATGTAGCCCACGCCGATGAAGCCGATGGTCGGTTTGCTCATGCCGGGTCTCCGTTCCATGTCGTCGCTGCCCTGCCCCGAGTTCACGGGCCACCGGTTGATGTGCCGTCCTGCTCGAGTATAGCAATTGCCAACGCGCACAACCGCACAACGGAGGACATGATGGCGCTATCTTCACGATGTTTCCTGCCCCGGCGGGCGTCTCCGGCCAGCTTTGAGCGCCTGTCGGCCCGCCCGCGCCAGCACCGGGCGAACGCATGAGCGCGGCCCTTCCCGACGATGGCACCTTGGTGGGGCGCGTGCTGCGGCCCGACCGGGGCCCTTGCGTCGTTGTGCGTCGCGACGGTGAATTGATGGACATCACCTGCCGCGAAGCGCCGACGCTGCGCGACCTGCTCGAACGCGACGATACGCTGGCGTTCGTTCGCGATGCAGATGGCGAGCGGTTGGCGCTTCCCGACCCATCGCGGGCCCCCGACGGGGCGCAGCCCACCTTTCTGGCCCCCGCCGACCTTCAGGCGATCAAGGCAGCAGGCGTCACCTTCGCCGAGTCCATGGTCGAGCGCGTGATCGAGGAGCAGGCGGCCGGCGATCCGGCGCGCGCGGCCGACATCCGGGCCCGCGTAGCCGATGTGATCGGCGAGAGCCTGTCGGGCCTGGTCCCGGGGTCCGAGCAGGCCGCCAAGGTCAAGCGCGTCCTGCTGTCCGAGGGTCTGTGGTCCCAGTACCTGGAAGTGGGGATCGGGCCGGATGCGGAGGTCTTCACCAAGTGTCAACCGATGGCCGCCGTCGGGCACGGGGCCGAGATCGGCCTCCACCCGATGTCGAGCTGGAACAACCCCGAGCCCGAGGTCGTGCTTGCGGTGACGTCCCGCGGCGAGATCAAGGGCGCCACGCTGGGCAACGACGTCAATCTGCGCGACTTCGAAGGGCGTTCGGCCTTGCTGCTGAGCAAGGCCAAAGACAACAACGCGTCCTGCGCCATCGGCCCGATGCTGCGGCTGTTCGACGAGACCTACGGGTTGGACGACGTGCGCAGTGCGGACGTCGCCCTTCGTGTCGAAGGCGAGGATGGATTCGAGCTGAACGGCCTCTCCTCCATGCGCAAGATCAGCCGCGATCCCGCCGACATCGTCGCGCAGACCATCGGGCGGCATCACCAGTATCCCGACGGGTTTCTCCTGTTCCTGGGCACGCTCTTCGCCCCGACGCAGGATCGCGACGCCCCGTCCGCCGGATTCACGCACAAGGTGGGGGACGTCGTAACGATCAGCGAGGCCCGCCTCGGTAGCTTGCGGAACGTCGTGCGCCTGTCCACGGACGCCCCGGAATGGACGTTCGGCACCGGCGCGTTGATGCGGAACCTGTCAAAACGCAGGCTGCTCTGACGACCGCACGGAAGCGTTGGCGCTCCATACAGCCGCAAAAGAGATCAAATCGCTCGGCCGAGGTCGAGAATCGCAGCTCCATATCAATGGACGGCCCTTAACCCTTGTCGTGAATCTTGAGCCTCAGATTCAAATCTGTTCACCTCGCTGCATGTGCTTGTCGAAATATCGCTCGCCGGTTCGAGAGACGTGGGCTTTGATCAGCCTGATTTGCTCATCCGCCTTTGCCCGTCTTCCTGCACGAGCATACCCTTGGCAGAGCCAGTACCGTGCATAAGGCACCGCGAGGCGAGCGCCGGTCGCAAGATACATATTCAAGCCGCGTTCGAGGCGTAAAAGGCCCCCACGATCGCCCGAGAGCCCCTCGATATGTCCCAAGCAGATCGTTGCTTGAGAACTGATCTGTGCGAAACAGTACTCCTCGGCCAGCGAAGCCGCGATTTTGGCGTGGGGGGCTGCCAGATCCGGGCGGTCCAGAAAAAGATATGACACGGCCGCCATTACCCTGGCGAATGCGCTACTGAACCCGTGACCTCCGTCCTCCGCGCGCAGAGCCGCGGCTTCGGCCTCCTCCGATGCAGACGACGCGTCTTTGAGAAAGGCGTGGCACCAGGCGCGGTAGGCACCTGCCGCGACACTGAGGTCAATGCCCAGGATATCCACGTTCGAAACGTCGTGATCGTCCGGGACCGTCTTATCCCCCGCCTCCAACTCGATCAGGGCGCGCCGGAACTCGCCCCGGTAGAAGGCATTGAGGCCATCCATGTAATGCAGACCAGGCCCGAGCCACCGCGGTGCGCGAGGCGCATCGATTTCAGACCGACGCAGGGCCGTTGCAACTTCGGCAGCCTGATCCAGCTCCGCCCGCACGACGAGGTACGACCAAAGTCCCCAGTGGGCCTGCGGCGCCAGCGGGCTTTTCTTTTCAACGGCGAGCGCTCGCAGTCTGTCGTTCACCTCGTGGACCTCGGGATCAGCGAAGCCCTTCGCGGCCAATAGCTGAGGGCCCAGCAGCGAGAGCGTCTCGATCTCGTAGACGGTTTGTTGGCGTGGCGCGAGATGCACGATTTGGGCACGAGCCCGCTCTAGATGCGCCACGGCCTCTTGCGGGGCGGACAACTCGATCGCGCCCCTGGCGGCCTTGAGGGACCATTCCACGGTCTTGAGTGGCGCGTCCGCTTCGGCCCAATGCGCCGCAGCCATGGCAGCGGCCGCATGTTCTCCGCTTTGGTATCGGACTTCGAGGTAGCGTGCGGCACGCGCCGAGAACGCCCTGCTTCTGTCTTGGGACAGATGCCGCCGGACGACCTCTTGGACAACAGCTGTTCGAAATTCCAGAATGGCATGCGGCAGGCGACCGGTCACGTAAAGCAGACCCTCGCGCCGCAGCGCATCTAGCAAGGGACGCATCCGCGCCAGTTCAAGATCGTAGGTGGCAGAGAGCAGACCGTATTCGAACCGATGACCAAGGAGAGACGCGGCTTCGAGTAGCGCGCGTTCAGGTTCGGTAAGCCGGTCAATCTGCGCAAAGAATGCCGCCTCGATGCTCGCGGGAATGTCAGTTAGGCTGGGCACCAGCGGGTGTTCTGCAGCGACGCGGCAAAACTCCTCGATGCACAGCGGTATGCCTGCGGAGCGCCGCACGATGTCTTCCATAATGCGCCTGCCGACCCGATCTGGCAGGATCGTGGCCGCCATGTCCCAGGCGTTGACCGGATCGAGTCGCTGAAGTCGCAAGACTTCATTGGTGGGACGGTCCCGCCCGAACCCGCGACCGGTCGTCAGCAAGAGGATTGGGGAACCGTCCAGCAACGAGCCGAGGTCTTCTATGAAGTCCAAAGTCGTTGGATCACACCACTGGATGTCCTCTATCAGAACGGCCATCGGCTGATCCGCACTTGCTCGCCGTATTGCAGCCGCGATATCCGCCTTGGCCCGGTTCAGGCGTGCGTCGGCACGGCTGCCGGGTGGCGATGACGCCTCATCCCAGAGAGCCGTGAAGGGTCCCAAGACAACGCCGGTCAGGAACGGCGAGCCTTGAAATCGCAGGATGCGCCCGCCCCGGAGTTCGAGGCTGGTTGCGAACTGATGGCAAAGGCGCGACTTTCCGATGCCCGGCTCACCCTCAATGTGAAGCCGAACGGCGCTGCCGGCTTCGACCTCGCGCCAACCAGCTTCGATCCTGTCGGTTTCTGCCTCCCGCCCGACGAAACGCGTGAGTCGCTGACTGCGCTTCTGGTGGTCGAAGCGCGTGTCCCGGCCGTCCAACCTGTCTATCCTCCAGGCCGCCGCCGCCTTGTCGACTTGAACCGCGACGATCCAAGGCAAGGCGGCCCGGATGGCATCGGATATCCAGAATTCGCCCGGCGGGATCGTGCCAAGACGGGATTGCGTCCATAGCAGCGGCAGCCCGTCGAACCGTGTCCCCATATCGCTTCCCCGCCCCAAGACACAGGGTCCGTAGTCAAGCGCACAGCGAATGATGGGTCCGTCCGGCGCGATGCCCTGATGCACGAGCCGCAGCCCCGCGCGCACCGCGCTTTCCAGATCGTGCTCTTGGGCCCCGTTTACACCGAAGGCCACGAAAACCTGCGCACCGAAGGCACCGGCGAGCTCTCCTCCGAGCGGGACGCATACTTCGTCTGCAAGCTCGGTCAACGCGTCTGACAGAATACGCAAGGCGTCGGGACCTTCGGGATTACCCGCAGACCTGCTTGGCGTTGCCGCAATAGCGAGTATGGCGAGCGGACGGCGCGACGTAACCGTGTCGACGGCAGCGCTGGCTTCACCGCCTTGTGTGCCGGCCCGGATGCGCGCCGCAAGCGCCTCTGTTTCCCGCTCCGGGTCGATGTCGAATTCGGTTTTCATGATCTCTCGGCAGAGATCGTACTGGCGCAAGGCAAGGACCGCCTGACCGATTTTGGCGTAGTGGGACATCAAGGCGCGATGCGCGACCTCTTGCGCCGGATCGAGCTCCAACACCCATTTGGCGGTCGATACGAAATCACCTTCGGCTTTGCCCAGCGCCATCCGTTCCATGAGATTCAGGCCAAGCGCCAGCGCTCGCTCGGAGAGGCGCAGGCGGTGGGACGAGACGTAGTCCTCGAACGCTTCCGTCGGGCCGACCATGCCTTCGCAGAGTGGGCCACGGCAAAGGGCGGACAACAGGTCCAGACTTGGCGCGCTGTCCAGCGCCTGCAACTCCAGGATGTCGCAAACGCACCCGCATAAAGTGAATCGAACCCCGTCCTGCACCGATTCAGGGGGCTCGACTCCGATCTGACGAAGCGCCCGCCGCACGACCGCCAGCTCTTGCCGCAGGCTCGCTCGCGCGCCCTCGGCATCGGCGTTCGGCCAGAACATGTCGCACAGCCGCTCACGCGAAACAGAGCGACCGTGTTCCAGGAGAAGGACGCAAAGGAGGGCCTGCGCGCGACGCGTGGGAAATCGCGTGAGACGGCCGCCATGCGCCGCAATCTCGAACGGCCCGAGAAGGCGAAATGACGTTGCTTGGGGCACCTCGGTCATGATCGTCTCCGTGGGATTAGTTTACCCTACGACACAATCAGATCCTCGACAGCTTATGAAGATTTTGTAGGCTTTGACGACGATCGGTTTCGGTGGCGCCAGCAGGGTGGTCCGCTAGCGGTCCCGCGTTCGAGCAACCATATCGGTCAGGAGGAATACAAATGTCGTATCAAGAAGGTCTTCGGGTGGCGGGGCGCTCTATCGGCAACGATCCGGATAGTTTCGAGACCGTGATCCGACCCCTCGTGGTTTCACCCGAGAAACACGGTGACCTTGGCTTCGCGACGCTGAAGCCCGGGGAGGCCTCTCCGCTTGTCGACCCAATGAGGTTGCAGATCGTTCAGGCGATGCAGGGCGCAAAAACGGCGATCGAGTTCGCAACACTCAAGGATGCACAGAGCGAAATCTCGTTCCGGATCGAGGCCATGCAGACAATGAGGAATTTCAACTCAGGCGCGTATGACGCCGACTATTTCTCAGCGACGATCGGCCTGCAATCTTCGATGGGATGGTACCCCGAGCACGGGCAAACCGAGTCGCCGAACTGGACGCTCATGCGGCCCGGCCAGCCCTACAGCGCGATGTTCGTCCAGAGGGATACCGCGCCACCGCATTCGGTGATGGCCCCCTCGATCGGGAACATCTTTCCTTTTCGTGGCGAATGCGCCGGTGCCTTTCAGATGGCCGTCTATCTGGGCCTTTTGAATGGGCTGGGCCCGACATATTTCGACGAGGCTGCCAAGGCGTTCGGCACGATGTATGTCGGCCCTTGGTCGATAGGCTCAAGCAAGAATCCGGTTCAGATCTATATGATCGCCGCCGATCTGGGCGATCCATGGATTCCTGGCGATTACCTCTATTTCAAGAACAAGGATGACTATCTTCACTACGCGCCCGATGGGTTCTGGACCGGACTGAATGCGATGTACATGGGTCGGGACGCGCATGGGACCCAGCACTTCTCAGGCCTCGGTGCGGCGTGGTTGAGCGAGGCGAACCTGCGCATCAGCGTCGCGGACGCCTATTACCACGACTGCTACCCGCACACGATTGACGATCCTCAGACGGCCTGTCGCTTCACTTTGCGCCGTAGGCTGTCGCTGACTCCGGGCACCACACACGTAGAGGCCGCGTCCAACCCGCCGGCAACGGTGGCCGCACCGGAGGCGCCGGACGCGCGCACGTTGCTTGCCTCTGGTTTCGAGGATCGCGGCGGCGGCTTGAGCACGGTGCGCGGACGTAAGCTCGGCGAGATTGCGAAGGCGCTGTCCTTTGATCCGGCCTCCCTTTCGCAGGTCGCCTCGGCGCCGTTGGACAACCCGCCCCACATGCTTCCCATGGGGGCACACAGGCTGATCGTCGAGTATTCGGATGCCGCACAGGGACGCCATGATCCGGATGCCCAAGTCGACGCACATGTCGTTCCGCCAGCAGCAGACCGAGGATAACCAGGATGGACATCAAGGACGTGATCGACGGTGCCATGGGCCCGTTCCCCGACAATTGCGCGGGATACATGAACCCGCCCGCGACCGGGCCTGGCTATATCGCTGCGCTCAAGCTCTCTGTCGGGACGGTCGAGGCGGATATGGACGAGGGACTAGAGGGGATCGTTTCCTATGATCGGGCCGAATGCGAGGATGCATATATCGGTCAGATCAATATGCTGACAGCTTCTTCGTTCTGCGGGCTCAACGGCGCGGTGTGGGGCTACGATCTGGCACGCCACGATGATCTGGCGGCTGACGATGTCACGGCCCGCTGGACGCTGGAGCGGCATGATGGGGTTCCGGTGCCGATCCGGTCAATCGCTCCCTTGCTCGACGCGGGCTACCGTCTTTTCGGTACGCGGGACCAAAGGCGGTTCAACCCCCTACCCGGGGCAATGGTCGTCTGCGCCAACAAGTCCCGCACGGTCAATCCGCAGAAAAGCACAACAGTCTGGGCCGGTCTGGCCATCGCGATCGCCGAGGATCGGACATCCTGCGCGAATCTCTTTATCGAGGACGCCGCGGATACCGAGGCGAGCGGAGAGAAAGCGCTTCTCGATCTTCAGCAGAACATCGCTCGGTCGATCCTGCGGTGCGGCCAGGACCAGGGGGTGAAATACAAGGAAATCTTCATCGGGCACAAAGCGCTGCAGATTTCATCGGGCACTGTCGGATGCTCGCTGGCATGCGTTCCCTATGTCACCTTGCCCCCGGCAGCCATCCCGACGGGCGCTGCACCGGCAGACCTTTCAGGCATGTCGCTTGGTGAATGGGAGGCCGCGCTTCGGCTCGATCCCCTGCCCCCCTATCCAGACGCCGCCCTGATTTGAAAGTCCTCGGACCCTCGTCTCAGAGGGTCTCTTCGATTTTACGCATTTCTTGCGCTGATCTTCGTCCGCTTCTTGCGGTGGTCTTGCACTGCCGTGGTCCGGTCGCCTGAGCGCGGACATCCCGTCCACGCCAGACAGCAACCGGGAGATCAGTTATGCAGGATGCATTCATCGAGGAACGCTACAACGAGATCATGATGCAGGTGCAGCGCGGGGCCAACGTACAGGCCCGCGTCGAGCAGATGAACGTCGGGTGGCGCAACTACATCATGGACGCGATGGGCCTCGATCCGGAGACCTTTCAGGCCGCACAGGGTACTCTTGGCTTGCAGACCGACGATTCGAGCGGACTGTTTCTCATGGCCGACAGTGTCCCGCCCTACTCCGCCATGGCGTTCTTCGACGCCTCGGGCAGCGGAACGCGCTACAATGCCTATGGGAGTTTTCTGAACTGCCTGCTGCCCTCGACTGCTGCGGGGATGAAGAAAGCCCTTGGGCCGATGTATGCCGAGTGGAAGATCTTCGCCAAAACGAACGCCACGAAGTACGCGACGGTGGAGCAAATGTTCGACGCCTTTGCGATGGGCAACCTTGACCCGACCATGGCGAAGGCGGGGCGTCAGGTCCTGGCCCAAGCGGCCAACGACCCGCTTTCCAACGCCTTCAGGGACTACGCGAACCCGAACTTCCAGACGACTTTCGTCAACGATGCAAACCAGCCATTTGGCCTACCCAGCTACACGGGTACGATCTCCAACGCGAACAAGGCGATTGCCAACGGCCAGTCGGTCGACATCGATTTCAGCACCAACTCGATGGACACTAAGAGCACAAGTACCATCGTCTCCGGTGGGGCGTCAGGTATGTACGAGATCTTTTTCGGCGGCGCGAACGGCGAGTATTCCGCGAGCGACGAGAAGGCCTCTCAGTCCGCCTTCTCGATCAAGGGGCGGATCGGCTCCTACGCGACGATGCCGACGCAGGCTGCGGGGTGGTACAACGGTTCGATGGTCACGCACGGCTATAATGCGAAGGACGACTTCAACGTCTGGGACGCGGAATCGAACTCGGGCGACTGGTACACCTTCTTCAACGAGAAAACCGGCAGTCTCGCCCGGCGCGTGTCGCAGATAGTCCTTGTTACCGATCTGGAGCTGACCGTCACCAGCGAGGCGAGCTACAGCCAAAGCGAGTTCGAACAGATCAAGACCGAAGCGCAATTCGGTGTCTGGCCGTTCTTCTCGGCCAAGGCGAGCGGGACGCACACGTCGAGCTACCAGCTCAACGCGGATGGCTCTTTGAGCTACCATTATACGCTTCCGAAGGGAAAAACCGCGATCTGGGGTGTGACGGTACAGCCCGCGCCTCAGTGATCTCACCCACGCCCGAACGACCGCCCGGATTCTTCCGGGCGGTCATCAGCCCCCGTAGGAGAGAACAATGCCCACCCTTAGCGAATACTTTGATCACCTCGCCGAAATCGCCACCGATGCTGTGAAAGACGAGGATAACGGACCACCCGTCGTCGATGGCCCCCAGGACCCGGCCGCGACCGCATGGTCGGCCTTGGCGGTACACCCCATGAGCATGATGGAAACCTCCTATGTCGCCGCCGTTCAGAAGGCCGTCAGCCATGCCGGCGATCCGCAGGAAAAGCTCGACGCGGCATTCGAAGCCCTTTCAGGCTATTACGCCTTGCACAAGGACAGCCCGATCCTGCTTGCGCCGAACACCGAGCTTTTGATCGACGAGCGAATTCTCGGCTTGCAAAGCGAGATCAGACGTCTGGAGGTGATCGCCCAGAGCGACCCCTCGCGGACCTACAACTCCCTCTGCGGGATCGTCGGGGAAGCAGCGGAGATCCTAGATTCGATAACGTCACGCGACACGGTCGAGTTTGCGAGCGAGCCAATCCGCGACGTCGCCCAGTATCTTGGCTACAAAGATCTGGCATCGACAGAGGACATCGTCAGAGCTTGGGCCGACAAGAACCCGGAGGGCGACGGGCCCAAGACCGAACGACAGCTTGACGATGTGAACACCGAGGTTGTCGAGCAGCTCGGAAAACCGAATGCCGCGGCTGCTTCTCCGCGCAGCCTTTACAATATCGGTCCCTTTTATCTTTACCGGCTGATGCATCGTTTCGTTGGCGGGGCTCCTGGCAAGCCGATGGACCTGAAGGCCAAGGGGGACGCAAGCGGGTCCGTGACGGGCGTCATGCACCGTCCCGACTGGACCTGGATGGCCAGATGGCACCAGGAACGGATCACGGATCTCGGCCAGCGACTTGAGGCGCTCGACCTGCGGCTCAAGCAGGATTTCGGCGTCGGGAACGAAGTGTTGCGCTACTTCCTGAAGGGCGGGCGCGCGATGTACACCGCGCTTCATCGTCCCCAGGAGGGCGGCAACGACTGGGACACAGGGATCCTGATTAATCCGGACCTGAGGCCCGAGGATTGGTACACCGCTTTCGCGCGGGTTAACGACCTTGTGGCCATATTCTTGGATGAGGCCCGGTTCGGCTATACCGAGCTGTTGGAGAGGCATAGGGACCAGCTTCTCGATCCGCAGCCTCTGCAACTGGCCGCTCACGATGGTCCGCGGCTCTTTTCACGTCTTGCCTTGCAGGCCGAACACGCCGAACCGATGCGCGCCACCGAACCGTTCAGGCCAGCTGGTGTGAACGGAGAGCTGATCGATATCGGTGTCTCCGCCCGCAACACGGTCGAACTGCGCGAGCACTGGCGCGTGCTCCACATCGTCAAGGCAGAGGGGATTGACGGCATTGCGACGCCCGTGCCGACGCTTCCCTATTTCGTGGACGACTTCTCGACGATGATCCGCGAGGCGATCCAAACCAATACTGTCGGTCGCAAACTGGCCAAGCGGTTGGAACGTCTGCTGACCGTCCTGAGCGAGCCGGACGCGAACCTGATGGAACACCTAAAAAGGAACCTCGTGACCGTCACCAAGGCGATGCCCATGACGGCAGAAGAGCTCGAATTGACACCTACAAAATCGGACCCGTGGTCAATGATGCTCACCTGGGGTCTCGCGGCGCTTTTGAACGACACCGCGATCTATGCGGCGCGCCAGACATGGGTCGCTGCCTTCGATACGTTTGCAGCTGAGAACTTGCCGAGGCTCTTGAAGGGCAATACGGAGTTCGACGAGATGTGGCAGCAGATAGAACCGGGGATCAAGAACCGAGAATCTGTAGCTGCATGCCGCGAGGTCTTCTTGGCCCAATGTGCCGTCGGGACGCTGGCAGATGATATCGTCGCCGACTACCAGACCGTGGGTCAGGCTGTCATCGGCAAGGAAAACTACCAGAAAGCCGTCAACTGCGTTCTGGAGATTATCGACAACGGCTATAGCAAGCCGATTGCTGGCACATACTATCGCACAGGCTGGCTTGGCCTCCTTGCGCAAGCAAGACACGTGGGCGTAACCATACCGATGCAAAGCGCGCCTTTGCTTGGCGGATCGGTCGAACTCTACTACCGGGCAGAAGGTACAAAGGCAGAGGAGGCCTTTGACCAACTCGCCCAAGCGGCTGGTACCGCGGTTGCCCAATACGACGTTACTGTCGATGCCGTGAATATCGCCGGTCAGCCCGCTCTGGTAGTCCAGACACGAAATCCGCTTTTGGGCCTCAAGATCACCGAAGCGAGCACCGTCCTCCTGGTCATTCGGCCCGAACCTCTGGACGGCCCCACACATGCCTCCGTGCTAGATTTCTTGAACCGTGGTGTGACCGCTTCGATACGCGACCTATCACGGCTTTACACGGACCGGGCAGCGTCGAGCGAAGACTTCCTGATACGCTCCCGGGGCCGCCATGCAGCAGAGTTCGTACTGCTCGATCTCTTGGGGCGCCAACTGAAAACCTGAGACCGCACCTATGACGCGCCAAAAGGGGCATTGGTCTTTTCAGTAAACCGACATGGATCGGCCCCATTCGTGCGTAGATACACTCCTGGAGTGCGTTTGCACGAAGCGTGGCCGGTGCGTGTCGAGATCGACTTGGGGATCGACCGAGCACGTTAAAGATTGGGGATGTCCGTAAACCGTTTTGGTTCGCTTCACCTTAACCTGGAAGGGCCTATCTTCGTCCGCTTTTTGAGCTACTCCCCATCCTTTGGACAGGAACCGACGAAGTTTAAGCTACCTTCGGGGCCGACACGCCAGCGTACAGCAATAGTGCCTTCCATCAGACCCAGTATTGGAGGGCGCTGGAGGGCGATCGCGAGGACGCGGGTTTCACTTATAGAGCGGAAACCGACACCGACTTGCGAGAGGGACCCGATGCAACCCGGCCCTTGAGCTGCGGCCCCGGCCAAAGCGCTTCCTAAGGAAAGCTTGTGATCGCGGCGGAACTCGCGACGCTGACTCTCTGCGATCAAACGGCTGGCCTCACCGATATGCTATAAGCGACCCCAGGACGCCACTGTTTAGCACGGCTTGGTTTCGTCGTGGCCTGTCGATCCGCCTTCAAGCTTGTGGCTGTCCTGATCTTGGTCATGTTCGGCCCTACTGGATGAAGAACTCGGATCGTTTTCCGGCTGCGGAAATGCCCCGCGACGGCGATGGTCACCAATCAGTTGAAGCCGGTTGTGCAGATCGGCAGAGGGTCAGCCACACGGGCAAGTCGCCGGCTCAAGGTGCGCCGTGAATCGCTTGTCCGAACGGCAGGAGCCCGGCGCAGCTGTCGTTGGGAAGTGAGATTTCAGTTGACAAATTTTACCTACAACCGGTGCTTTCCCGTTCCTTTCGGTGCCATTTCAAGGGTTTGAGGGCCCAAATGACCCTTTTGGCGGAACGGGGAATTTCGCCTTGTAATTCCGTGGCTTGCCCCGCTATACGGATCAGCGGAGACGTGGCCGAGTGGTCGAAGGCGCTCCCCTGCTAAGGGAGTAGGCGGGAAACCGTCTCGAGGGTTCGAATCCCTTCGTCTCCGCCATCGCTTCGGCGTATCTTGTTGAGATTTCGCACATATTTCGTTAGCCCGGCGGCCTCGCCCCCCAAGCCATCCCTCATCTCGACACGGTTTGCCCCGGAACAAGCCGGATGACTTGAGCCGGCTGGGAGGCTACTGTGCGGGCAAATTAACTTAAATTCCGGCGGCCATGACCCCAAGGAATGTAGCAGACGCTTACGAGGGATGGTTTTCAGTTGGTCTCCTTCTCCTGCCTGGAATTCCGTTGTGGTTCTTCTGGGATGAGCTTCTTAGATGGTCTGGGGGCTACGGCGAAACCGTCGCAGGTGTCGTTATTTTCCTCCAAGCTGCATCACTGTTGCTCCTTAGACCGCCGCTGATGCGCCGCATTCACGACCTGTCGCGCTGGCTGGAAGCTCGTCGCAAGAATTAACGCCCCGATAAACTGGACGAACCGAACCTGGCCCTCAAAGGCCTTCAAGAAAGTCTGCGCAAAATGCCGGAAGCAGGCGCTTGGGACTTGGCCGCGATGGGTGCTGATCTCGCTCGGCAGGATCGAGAACAGAATGAACGGGTAGCGTTGACCCGAACAATGGACAAACAAGCCGGAGCCAATCCGCCGAAGATGCGATTTTTTTTAGTCGACCGCTCTATTCCGGCCTTGGAGCCGGAACCTGGTTCTATGCTGCTTCTGCGCGCTGATGGAACTTGGGGCTTTATCGTGCCATGCGAAGTGCTGGCAGATGAGGGCTCGCCCGAGGTTTCCAAGGAGGTGTTCGTCTCTACGGTTGCCGCGCTAAGCGGTTCCATGCCCGGCATGTCCTAATCAATTAACCAGCGCTATCATCTTGGCAAAGCTGGGAGCGACCAAACCTGCCTCAATCAACTCGCAGCCTCTCAGCCGCCATTTCGCCCAGCGCTGCATTTGCGCCTCGGCTAACCGTTCGCGTCCATCTGGCATCTTTGGTCCGGTCGACGCCCCGCCGTGAAACCTACATCGCTCCTGAACCGCCCGAATGTCCCGACTTGGTCGGGGACCGTCTACGTCGCGTTTGTCATCGACGTATTCGCCCGTCGGGTCGTGGGCTGGCGGGTATCGACCTCGATGACCAGCCAGTTTGTCCTCGATGCACTCGAGCAGGCGCTACGGCAAAGAAAGCCCATAGGGAACAAGAGCTTGATCCATCATTCGGACCGCGGATCGCAATATCTCTCCATCAAGTACCCTGAACGCCTGGCAGATGCAGAGGTCGATCCATCCGTCGGCACGGTGGGTGACTCATACGATAACGCGCTCGCGGAAAGCGTCATCGGCCCGTTCAAGACCAAGGTCATCAAGCAGCTCGGCCCCTGGAAAACCATGCAGGCGGTCGAATGGGAGACCTTCCATTGGGCGGATTGGTGCAACCAGCATCGGCTCTTGGGCTCGATAGGTTACATCCCGCCGGCAGAAGCTGAGCGACGACATCTTGAACAGCCCCAACCCCGCGATAAGGCCGCCTGACCCGTTGAACGAAACGCTCTCCGATAAAGCCGGGGCGGTTCACGCCGCTTAAGCGGTATAGCTTAGCGTCAAGCATTACGGTGGAGCGCTTGGGCAGCCAGTCGCTCCCAACATCCCGTATTCCGTTAATTCAGTATAACGGGGCCATCGCCATCTTCAGCCGGGACAGACCACCTAGGCTGCAATAAAGTTTAGTGCCGAAGTTGCAGGTTCGATTGGCAGTTGCTGACTGGCCGAAATAACCGAGGACACGCGTTAATCTCCGCAAAGGCGTGTTTCTAGGTTTCGGTTTGGAACGCTCAGCGTGTAGTCGTTGACAGGCAAGGTGGGATCGGTGAAACGTTTCAACGGAGTCGTGATCGCGAGGTGGCCTTGGGAAAGATTGAAGGCAGATCACAGGGTCGTCGCGCCACCATCCGGGATGTGGCGGGTCTCGCCAATGTATCGGTCGGAACGGTTTCGCATGTCCTCAACAACAGCAAGTCGGTCTCCAAGTCGGCGCGAGAGGCCGTACTCGATGCGATTACCACGTTGGATTACCGTCCAAACAGCCTTGCGCGTTCGCTTATCGCGCGCCGGCCACGTCAAAAGCCGGCGGCGCGGCTTGACGTGCCCCGGCTGATCTCGGTCGGATACGTCTCTATCGACTACATGGTGCGGATCGGGGAAGTTCCCCACCCGGGTGATCGCGCGACCTCGCAATCCATCGAAAAGATGCTCGGCGGACCGGCGGCCAACGTCGCAGCCTTCGCGGCGGGGCTAGGCGCACCTCTTGATATTGCCGTTGAACTGGTAACGCACTTGGGCAACGACGCCGACAGTCTTTGGGTCCTAGAAGAACTGGCCGCCGTGCAGATCGACGTCAGCGGGGCATTTCAGCAACCGGGGGCCCGGCTGTCGCGGTGCATCGTGCTGGTCGAGGATGGCGGTCGGCGGACAATCGTCAATGAGCCCTTCGAGATCCCGGTGGACTTTCTCGCCCGGCACCTGTCGCACCGGGCACCGCACGAGGCGCCCGCATGCGTTCATTTCGACGGCTTTCATCTCTCGGCCGCCAAGGAGGTGAAGGACGATCTGCACGCCGCCGGCTACTTGATCTCGCTGCACTCCGCCGGTCTGCCCGTCGAATGGACGGAGGACGCTGCCAGGGCGATGATCGAGACCTTCGATCTGCTTTTTCTGAACCAGGATACGCTGGATGGCCTCGCTCGCCTGGTGCCCGGTCTCTCCGACGACCCCCAGAAACTTTTCGACTTCACGTCCCGCGCGCGGAGCAAGGCAATTCTGCTGACCCGTGGAGCCGATGGCGCGACGCTTCTGCGGCCGGGCCTGCCCGCGGTCGACTGCCCGGTTCCCGTGGTCGAAATCGCCGACGCCACCGGCGCAGGCGACGCCTTCACGGGAATCTTCCTCGCCTCGTGGCTCGCGCACGGCTCCTTCGACGCCGCGCTCTCTCATGCCGTACACGGGGCCAGCCTGTCGATGACGTCGCTTGGCGCACAGGGCAGGTTAGCGACCGCGCGGGAGCTTGGAGCGATCGAGGTAGCGGAGGCCGGCGCATAGCATGACCGAATTGCCCCACTCGCCCGTGCTCCTGTGTATCGGTGATATCGACATGGACATCATCATCCGGGTGCCAAGCCCGCCCGGTCGGGATCAGAAGGTAGATGGCGCGCGCGTGGCGCAGACTGCCGGTGGCATGGCCGCAAACGTTGCTGTCGGGGCCAGCCGCCTGGGAACAAAGACGCGCCTTCTCGGAACAGTCGGCGACGACGCCATGGGGCGAGAGGCGCTGGCGGCGCTGCGGCGCGAAGCGCTCGACCTCTCCCACGTCACCAACCTGCCCGGCGTGGCGACGTTCTTTTGCGTCATCATGGTGGACGACGAGGGCGAGAAGTCGCTGGTGAAAGCGGTCAGCCCGGCCTATCTGCCGCAGCCCCGCGACGTGAAGCCTGCGGCCTTCGACGGGGTTGCGCACATGCACCTGACCTTTACGCGACACGACCTTGCCGAGCGGGCGATCTCGCTGGCGCGCGCAGCCGGCGTTTCGATCTCGCTGGACCTTGAGGCGGCAGATTTGCCAGCCGACGGCGGACAGGTGGCGGAGTTGGTCGAGCAGGTCGACCTCCTTTTCGTCAGCGAACAAAGCCGCAAGCAGATCGAAGGTCGGTTGGCTCCGCTAAGGGCGCAGTCCAACCGGACTATCGTGACCACGCTGGGCAGCCAGGGTGCGCGCGTCGAGACCGCGGATACGACGACCGAGGTCGACGGCCATTCCGTTGGCGTCACGGACACGTCAGGCGCGGGCGATGCCTTCGCCGCCGCATATCTTCACGCGCATTTAGGCGGCGAGAGTGCTGAGGCTGCGCTCGGCTTTGCAAATGCAGCGGCCGCGATATCGATCCGGTCATACGGCGCGCAAGACGGTCTGCCCACACGTGCCGAAGTCGAGGCCTTTCTCGGGCGCCGGGCACCGGAGAGGTCAAATGCCTGACCGCCGTTTCGAGTTCGCCAAGCTGTGCCGTGACAAGGACTTTCCCCCGCCCGACGAACACACGATGGACGGCCTGCGTGACATCGTCGATGAAGGCGTTCTGGGGGCGTCGAACCATGTGTCGCTCGCACTGCCGCTGGTGGCGCGCGTCGCGCGAGTGGCCCGGCCGACGGGGCGCGACGAGGCGCTGGAACTGGCACGGTTCATCGAAGAAACGCGGGGGATCGGGGCGCCCATCGTCGCAAACGCGCTCCGCTGGCAGACGGCTGGCGTCGCGGAGATGTCGGCGGACGAGGCGGCCGAACTCCTAGAGACTCGGGCGGCCGACTGGGGCGACGCTGCCAATCGCAGGCGGAGCGATCTTATCGAGAAGGGCGTCGCGGCCCTCTCGGGGGTCAGGTGCCCGTTGATCTACGACTATTCGAGCACGGTCGCTGATCTTGTCCGCGCGATGGCGGGCGACGACGGGCTCGACGCCATCGTCATACCCGAGAGCCGGGCGATCGACGGGGGGCGACGTTACATGACCGCGCTTGCGGATCTCGGCGTTCCGATACGGTTCCTGCCCGACGCCGCGCTGGACTATGCCGTGTCGCAGTCCGACGCGGTGCTACTGGGCGCCGAGAGCGTCACAGTAGACGGCGGCATCAGCAACACCATCGGCTCGACGCTTGCAGCGCGTTGTGCAAGGGCGCTGGGCGTCCCGGTCCACGGGGCTGCAGACCTGTTCAAGGTCGGCGACAGGCTTGCCGCCAACCTGCCGCCGCCCGCGTTGCGGGACTACGACTTCCTGTTGCGCGATGGTGAGGCGGCCAGTACCGCCGCGCCGGAATTGGAGATCGTTCCGCCCGAACTGGTCACATCTATCCTGACCGAGATTGGGTCGCTCGCGCCCGCAGACGTTGCCGCCGCCGTAGCGACCCGCGAAGCCTGAAAGGAGCACGGCCGATGACGCCTTCGGAAAGCCACGCGTTGATGCGCCGCGAACTGGACGAGCAGCCGTGCACCCTGGCCGAGGCAGCGGCCCCGTTGTCGGAGACGGCCGCGCGTATCCGACCGCCGAAAAACCGCACGATCTGGCTTGGCGGGTGCGGCGACAGTCTCTTCGCGGCACAGAGCCTGACGCATCTTTATCGTGCGAAGGGCTGGACCGTCCGCGCTGCCTCCGCCGCCCAGATGCTTTGGTCGGGCGAGATCGAGGCGGGCGACACAGTGGTAGCTGTCAGTATTTCAGGCTCCACCCGTCGTACCATCGAGGCGGTCGCGTCGGCGGGCAAGACCGGAGCGCGTACCGTCGCCGTGACGCTCAAGACCGACAGCGCCTTGGCGCGGACCGCGGACGATGTCTTGCCGTTGCCCTACGAGCCGGTCAGCCGCGCGATCCCGCACGGGTTGGACTATCACGTCACGCTTCTGGCGCTGGCTGCGCTGGCGGGCGAGATCGACGGCCCGTCCATACGCGCGATGTTCGAACGACGGACCGAAGCCGCGTTGGACCAGGCGCAATCGGCCGCTACGGATCTGTCCCCTGAGGCGCGGTTCTTCTTTTTAGGGGGCGACGCGGCGCTGGGCTCGGCCGGATACGGCGCGGCCAAGCTGCACGAGGCGGGGGGCCTTCCGGCCTGGACGTTCGAGGCCGAGAATTTCGCGCACGGCGCGCAATTCATGCTGCGACCAGGCGATCATGCAGTGCTGTGCGGGTCAGGACACGTGGCGGATTCGCGCACTTTGGCGATGAAGGACGGCCTTAGGCGGCTTGGGCTATCGGTCAGCCATGCCGGGTTCGCGGGCGAAGAAGGCCCGCTGCTCGTCGCGCTCGAGGCCGGGCTGTTTTGCCAGACGCTCTGCCTCGCCTTGGCCGAGGCACGGGGGCTCGATGTTACCGATCCTGCCCGCGGCTCGGACGCGGGCGCTGTTCAGAACGATTGGTTCGGCTGGACCGCAAGCTGATCAGGAGGCTGCGCGTCGGGCCCGCGCGCGCAGCTTGTCGCCCACCGCATTGTCGGCCATGACGCTGCCGATCAGCAGAATTCCGATGGCGGCCAGTTGCCAGGCTTGCGAGATGTTCGCCAACTGCAGGGCCACCTGAAGTGTCGTCACGATCAGCACGGCAAGAACGGTGCCAGAGATGCGCCCGATTCCGCCGAAGATATGCGCGCCGCCCAGCACGGCGATGGTGACCGACAGAAGTTCCATCCCTTCGCCCGCATCGGGCCGGGCGGCCTGGAACCACGACAACGTCATGATGGCGGCCAGAGCCGCGATCACGCCGCTAAGACAGTAGAGCGTGAAGCGCAGGCGCCAGACGTTAACGCCCGACAGGAACGCCGCTCTTTCGTCATTTCCTGCCGCGTAGATGTGCGCCCCGAACCGGGTCATAGACAGCATCACGTGCAGCCCCACAGCGAGGGGTACGAAGACCACCCACATATGGATGGGCACCCCGAGGAAGCGGCCCTGTGACAGGACCCCGAACCATTCGGGGATCCCACCAATGGGCGAGCCGCCCGTTAAAGCCAGCGCAAGGCCGGAATAGGCGAAGAACGTAGCCAGCGTGCCCATGAGCGAGGGAACACGCATCACGCAAACAAGGAACGCGTTCACGGCGCCCAGTACCCCTCCGATCACGAGGCCGATAAGACAAGCGACCAGCAGTGGTACGCCAAGGCCGAACAAGCCCGCGATTGCCAGGCCGACCAGCGACATGGTCGCACCGATGGACAGGTCGATCCCGGGCCCGCCCGACAGCATCACCAGCGTCTGTGCCATCCCCAGCACGCCCAGCACCGGCACGTATTGCAGCAGGTAACCGACGGTAGAGGCCTGTAAAAAATGCGATGACAAGAGGGATCCGGCGATGAAGGCCGCAACCAGCAAGCCGCATAGGAATAACAGCCTTTGCGTGAGCGGGTCTTTCAAGATGTCCTCCGGGTTTCCAACGAGTCGAGGATCAGGACGATAATCAGAAGAGCGCCGATCACGACGGTCTCCCACAAGGACGACACTCCGATCAGAACGAGACCGTTCTGGGTCATCTTGATGAAGACCACGCCCATCAGAGTTCCGATCAGACTGCCGACGCCGCCACGGATGTTCGCACCGCCGAGGATCGTAGCGGCGATGGCCTCGAGCGCGATGTTCGTGCCGATGTTCACCTCGACGTTTCGTAGCCGCGCGACATACAGAATTGCTGCGATACCCGCGAAGACCCCGAGAAGCGCGTAGGCCTGAATCTTCGTGCGATCCACGCGGATGCCATTCAGCCGCGCCGCGACCTCGTCACAGCCGATGGCGACCACTCGCTGCCCCCACGGTGTCCAGCGCAGCAGAAGCCACGAAAACACATAGACAGCGCCAATTACGAAGACGCCCGATGGAACGCCGAAGGCGTCTCCAAGTACGAGGAAGGAGAGGGTGTTCGGCAAACCGCTGATCCAGACCCCTCCGATGACGAGGAACAGGACCGCAATGTAGATATACATGGTGCCCAGCGTCGCGACGATTGGCGGTACGCGGCTCTTGGAAATGATCGCACCGTTCAGCGCGCCCAGAAGCGCACCCGCGGCCAGGCCCACGGGCACCACGACCCAGTCAGGCATCCCCAGTTGATAGGCCCGTCCGATGAGTACCGCTGAGACTGCGACGATGCCGCCGACACTTACGTCAATACCGCCGAGGATGATGACGATGGTCATGCCTGCGCAGATCACTGCCAGATCGACCGAGTTGCGCAGGATCGTTGTGAAATTGCGTTCTGAAAGGAAGAATTCGGACTGGCTGGCGAAGACCACGCACAGCAATGCGAGGGCGGCCAGCAAAAGTCCCTCTCGCCCGATCTTGAATGGGCGGGAGGGGGATTGTTGCGCAGGACGCGGTGAACTGACCTCAGAAGTCAAAGTCGTCCACGTTCTCTTCCGTGAAGACCGCGGGCGGTCCGAGCAGGATCACGTCGTTTTCAGGCATGTACTCGATGGTCTGTTCCAGCCCGTCGACTTCGAAGCTATCGGTGATCTCTCCGCCATTTGCCAGTTCATTGCCGACCCACACGGTGAGGTATCCCAGGTCGGCGGGGTTCCACAGGACCGAGAAGTCCATCGCGCCGGACTTGATGGCGTCGCGGGCCGTGTTGGGCGAGCAATACCCGGCGGTCAGCACTTCATCCGAGGCACCGGCCGCTTCCACGGCCTGCGCGATGCCCGGACAGGTGGTCGATGCCATGCCGAGAACCGCCTTCAAGTCAGGATTGCGGGTCATCGCGTCGGTTGCGAACTGATAGGCGCGCTGGGCTGTCCCGTCGGTGTGGTCGACCGATACGATTTCTATATCGGGATAGGTGGTTTCGGCACGTTCCTCGATGGCTGCGATCCAGTTCTGCATCGACTGGATGGTCGGTGAATCCGACACGATGGCGATCTTCCCGCTGTCGCCGATGCGCTCGACCGTCTCGTCCAGCAAAGTATAGCCAAGATCCTGGTCCAGCGCCTGCGCGACGAAGTACTGGCGGTCGCTGCCCGGCGCGTCCGCGTCCGAGGTAAGTACGACGATGTCCTGCTCCAAAGCGCGCGAGATCGCGGGCTTCAGCGTTTCCTCGTCCAGTGGCGAGATCGCGATCACGTCGAAGCCCTGGTTCACGAAGCTCTCGAAGATGCGCAGTTGGTCGGCGGCATTCGTACTGGTCGGGCCTTCCTGTACGTATTCGACGCCAAGCTGCTCGGCCGCGCGCTGGGCGCCTTCCTCCATGGCGACGTAATAGGGGATGCCCGCAATTTGCGGGATGAAGGCGATTTGCGTCGTGTCGTCCTGCGCGGCCGCGGGCAGCGCGACCGTCAGGCCGAGCGCGACCCCGCCCAGAAGCGTTTTCTTGAAGGACATATCCGTTTCTCCGTGCTGACTTTTCATGCTGGGGTTTCTTGGGCCACCGCCCGGCGCGACTTGGTCTCGGCCGCTCCGGTGATGTACCCGACCACTTCTTCGGGGGTGGTCTTGTCGGTTTCGAGAAGTCCGATCCGCCGGCCACGCCTGAGCACGGTGATGCGGTCCGACACTTCGAAGACGTCTTGCACGTTATGCGAAATGAGGACGACGGACTTTCCTTGACGCCGCAGCGTCTTGATGAATTCAAGAACCTTGCGCACTTCGGCCACGGCCAAGGCGGCTGTCGGCTCGTCCATCACAATCACGTCTGCGTCGATGTTCAGGGCCCGAGCGATGGCAACACCCTGCCGTTGGCCGCCTGACAGGTGCTCGACCCAAGTATGAATATCGGGTACCACGACATCGAGCTCTTTCAGCAATTCCTTGCTGCGTCTGCGCATGGCGCGGCGGTCGAGAAACGCGATGCCGGCAACCTTGCGGGTGACCTCGCGCCCGAGGAAAATATTGTCGGCAATCGTCATCTTGCCGGCCAGGGCGAGCTCTTGGAAAATCGTCGCCACGCCACGGTTCCAGGCATCCTGAGGCGACGTGAATCGAACCCTCTCGCCATTGAGCTTCATCACTCCCTCGTCGGGGGTGTGCGCCCCGGCAAGCGTCTTGACGAGGGTCGATTTGCCGGCGCCGTTGTCGCCGACGAGCGCCATAACCTCGCCCGGGCGCAGTTCGAAATCGACCGAGTCCAAGGCCACCACGCCGCCGAACCGCTTGACGATACCTTGCATGGAAATCTTCAGCGTATCCGGCACTCCGTCTCACCTCCTGATGAAATTGAAACGTTTCACTTTCATAAGTGTCCACGTAGCGAAGATGGGAAGTCAAACTTTTTCTTTGTATAAATCTTCAGCGTTCGGCCGATTTCCGCGCCGGTAACCAATCGCGATGGCCTTGTTGCGGACCTCGCACCTGAGACGTGCCGGCACTGTCGGGGAAACCAAGCTTGAGACGAGGCATGGCGCGGTCAGCGTCAGCCCGTGACAAAACCCAGCCCCTTCAAATGGTTCGAAACCAGCCCCAGATCGTTCGCCTCGCTGTGACGATGAACGTCTGGTGCCCACTGTGGCTGGGGGGCGCGACGGTCCTACGGTGGGAATGCGGCGCCAATGTCAGCCACGAGACGGTCTGCTTTTGGCTGTGTCGGTTCGGACCAAGGGTCGCGGGTTCAGAACCACGAACGTAGGATCGAGGGCCGCTGTCGAACCACTGGCGGCGGCAGTCGAGTCGGATGTACGTGACGATCAACGGCGGGCAGTGGACCAAGGGGGTGAAGTCGCGATGAGCGTCGTCGCGAAGACAAGCGTCCGCACGAAATCACTTAGAACAGCGATCCGCAAGCACATCAGCCTGAGTTGATCGTGACAGACAAGCTGGCCTCTTGTGGCGAAGCTTCAAAAGAATTCGAGCCGTAGACCGGCAGGAAACCGGTTGCCGATTGCGTTACATCTGGCGCACCAGCAAGAAAACCAGATCCGGGAAAATCAGGACGAGGATCAGCGTAACGATCAGCGCTCCGAAGAACGGAAGGACGCCGAGGAATACATCTTTGAAGCCGACATCGTTCAGTTCGTTCCTGCGTGCCAGTCCAAGTATGATGAACAGATTCAATCCCACCGGCGGTGTGATCATAGAAGCTTCGACCAGCATCACCACCACGATGCCAAACCACAGAAGGTCCACGCCCGCACTGTCCAGCACTGGGATGAGCACTGGAATGGTGATTACGATCATCGAAAGGCTTTCCATGAACATGCCGAGCACGAGATAGATCACGCAGCATGCCAGGACGATCTGAAGGGTCGACAAGTCCCAAGCCGCGATCGCGCGGGCCATGGCGACCGGCAATCCCAAGAATGCCATGACGAATTGCAAAAGGAACGCTCCGACCAAGATCAGCATGATCATTGAGGTCGTGGCGGCCGTCGCCAGTAAGGTCTCCCTCAACATCGACAGGCTGAGGCGTCCCGTCATCGCCGCGATGATCAACGCCCCTGTCACGCCGAAAGCCGCTGCCTCGGTCGGGGTGGCAACGCCCGCATAGATAGACCCCAGTACGGCTACGATCAGCCCCAGTATTGGCAAAAGCCAGACCAAGCCGGCCAGCTTCTCGGCCCAGGATGTCGATGCCTCCTTCGGCGCGAGCGCGGGGCGGACCCTTGCGGCGATCAGGATCACGCCCAGGCATAGGCCCAGCAAAATCAGTCCCGGCACCACGCCCGCGATGTAGAGTTGCCCAATGGATTCGCCGGCGAGGACGGCATAGACGATCATCACGATACTGGGCGGGATCAGAATTCCAAGTGTCCCACCACCTGCAATGGATCCCAGCATCATCCGCTGGTCGTAGCCACGCTTCGACATGTAAGGAATGGCAACGCCCCCAATGGTGGCCGCGGTCGCCGGGCTGGATCCGGAAACGCATGCGAATAACCCTGAAGCGACGATATTCGTGTGCAGCAGCCCCCCCGGAAGCCAGTTCAGCCACTTGGAGACGGTGTCATACATCCGCTCGGTGATACCGGACCGCAGAAGCAGTTCGCCCATCAAGATGAACAGCGGCAAAGCAAGAAGCGTGACAGTCGTGACAGCGTTATAGGGGAGATAGGAGAGCGCATCCCACACCGGGCGGTCGCTGAAGATCAGCCCGACACCGAGGGCGGTGAACCCGATCGTCACCGAAACGTAAAGCCCGATGCCGAGCCCGACGCCGAGAATACAAATAATTGTCAGGAGAATGGCGCCCACGGATCAGCCCCGGACCCGAAGTTGGTCGAGAAGAAGTTCGACCATCATGCGAATAGCCTGCAGGGCAAGTATGCTGAAGCCGAACGCCACGCAGGCTTGCGGCACCCAGATCGGGGTTTGCACGATCGAGACAGAGCGTGTTCCAAGCCCGAACGACTCAAAACACAGGGTCCAGCCGTAGACTGCCAACAACCCGGCAAATAGTGCCATCAGCGCAAGAGAGACGGTGGACAGGGCGTTCCGAAGGCCGGGAGGCAGGGCGCTGAACAGGATATCGACCCGGACGTGGGCGTCGATCTTCAGCGCGTAGGCCAGCCCGAAGGTACTTCCGAAGGCCAGGGCAAACGACGACAGATCGTCATTGCCCCGCGTGAAAAACAGACCAAAATACCGGCCCAAAGCGCTGATGGTGATATAGACCGAAAGCGCCACGAAGACCGCGCCCGAGGCCCAGGCCATCGCCGTGATCAGTCGGTCGAAGAGGGTCAAGACCGTTCTCATTTTCATGTGCTTCCCGAAGAGGCCGCGCCCGGCAAGGGCGCGGCAAGCCGTTTTCGCAGGCGATTATTCGCCCGCTTCGACACCCACGATGGGGGCGATCGCGTCGTTGAAAGCCGTCACCGCCGCGTCGCCACCGGCGCGGTCGACCCAAGCCGGCAACACCACCTCTTTGGCGATCTCCTGAAGACGGGGTTTCCATTCGTCCGGCACGGGCACCTTGGCTTCGACCCCTTGCTCGATCACCGCGTCGAGGTTGGTCTGGTTCTCTTCGTTGGCCAGCTCCCAACCTCGGGTCTGAAGTTCGTCCCACACCCCTTCGAGCTCGGTCCGGGTGTTTTCGTCCAGGCGGGACATGGCGCGATCCGACACCACGACCCAACCGGCGCCGGGGCCGAACATCAGGTCGGTCACGTAGTCGACGACCTCATAAAGCTGGGTGCGATTGGCGACGTCGGGGCCGGTGATAACCGCATCCACGACCCCTCGTTCCAATGCCTGCGGCACTTCAGCCAACGGAATGGTGACCGGTTCCGCGCCGAGTTCGGTGAGGTAGTCCGCCTGCGCAGTAGAGAAAACGCGGACCTTCTTACCTTCCAGAGACCCGAGGTCCTCCATCGGGAAAGTCGACCAAAGATACATGTTTGCAAAGGCGAATGACGCGACGGGCGTGCCGCCGATCCTATCCGCGTTCGGCGCAACCACAGCTTCGGTCCACGCGTCGTAAGCCTGCTCGGCCTCGTCGAGACCGTCATACACGCCCATCATCTGGACGCCCTCTATAATCGGAACCTCGCCGGAAACGTATCCTGTGATCAGTTCACCGGCGTCGACCAGTCCGGTCGACATGAACCGAATGAACTCGGTTCCAGTAAGCCCGAGCTCGGCAAATGTCGACAGATCAAGGGATAGTGCGCCGTCTGTCCTTTCCTGAAGCTCTTCGTTGAGCCAAGCCCATTTTTCCGTCGTCTGCTTCGAATCACGGATCAGCGCGACGGATTTCCACGTGGTATTCTGCGCTAGAACCTGTGAGCTGACGCAAAAGCTAAATGCTGTAGCTATACCCATGAACATAAGAGCACGAGGTACGCCGCCATTCCGTTCGGTCTTCATGAGTCTCCTCCCGTCGTTGGGGCGTCCCTGCCGCCCGAGTTGAAGTCTATGACCAACACGCCAATCTGTCGACACTTTATATGAATGGGCTGTTGCCCTCTTTGCTCTTGCCGGGCGGCGCGATAGTCTTGCCGCCATGGAAAAGAATACGGCGATACCCGAAGCGAATCTGTTCGAGCGCGTCACCCGGGATCGGCCGCGGAATTTCGACGCATCCTCCTTCGATCGTGCGCTTCTGATCCTCCAGCGCGTGTTGATGGAGCGGTACGACCGCCCTTCGCTGGTTACGAAGATCGCCTGCGAAACCGGCGCCGAGATCATTGAAGGCCTGCGTGCGCCGGGGGACGAACTGAACTCGGTGGACCTTGCTACGCGCTTTAAGACCAGCCGCACGCCGATACGCGACGCGCTCATGTTGCTTGAAAAAGAGGGGCTGATCGACATGCTGCCCCGGCGCCGCGCCCGCGTCGCAACGCCCCCCATAGAAGAGATCGGTGAAATCTACCGCGTCCGCGCAGCTTTGTTCGAGACGGTCGCAAGCGATGTCGTGTCCCGCGCGACCGAGGATGACATAGCGCTTTTGGCAGGACTGATCGACGCGATGGCCGATGCGGAACGTCGAATGGCGCTGCCCGACTACGTCTGGGCGAACGTCGAGTTCTATACTGCGCTTTCGAATATCGGGCGCAACCGGACCGCTGCGCGCCTGATCGACTCGCTTCTTCTGCGCACCCTGCCGCATCGTCGTTTGTCGCTGTCTCTGCCCGGTCGCATGGCGCGATCGCTGAAGACCCATGCACAGATCCTGGACGCGGTTACGCAGCGGGACGAAACCTTGGCGCGTGCCCTGATCCGGTCGAACCATCTGAGCGCGCTCGAAGCCCTGCAGAAGGCCGCCGCGGAAGGTCATTGATCGACGGCCAGAAACGACCGGATCTTGGCCGCGACCACGTCGGACCTTTCGATGTGCAGCAGGTGGGGCGCATCGTCGATCACGAAAAGGCGTGAGTTCGGAAGCGCCTCGGCCAAAGCTTTCATTGCGGCCTCGGGCGTCGCCGGATCAGCGCGCCCTGCAAGGCAAAGCGCGGGGCAGTCAACCTCGGCCAACTTGTCGCGTAGATCGAACCGCGAAATCGTCTGCCAGGCTGCGGCCCAGTTTTCGGGGTTGTTCGCAAGCAGGCGCGCACGAACGGCCTGGGCCGGCGGAGTGTCCCGAAATGCGTCGGTGAACCAGCGCGCCATGGTCGTCTCGACGATTGCCTGCATCCCGTCTTTCAGGGCCGGTTCACCGCGCGCGGCGAGGCTATCGCGGTTTTCTCCGGAAATCCCGGGTGGGCAGGCGCAGCAGATCAGGGCCGCGACCCGATCCGGATGCGCCACAGCCAGAGCCTGGGCGATCATGCCGCCGAACGATACGCCGATCACGGTCGCGGTTCCTATGTCCAGATCCGCCAAAAGCCGGGCCACGAGATCGGCATCATCCCAAACATCCATGTCCGGACTGCGATCCGCGGAGGCTCCGTGGCCTGCCAGATCCACGCAGATCATCTCGACCTGATCGTACAGAAATAAACTGAGTTCGTCCCAACAGCGGCGGTCCAGTCCGACGGGATGCAGGCAGACAAGGGGGGCGCCCTGCCCGACGCGCTCGAACGCCAAGGCAGTCATGACGGCTCGACCGGGACCAAAAAGCGCCCATCCTCGATCCTCTTCTCGCCATCGACATACAAGGTCGGCTCGAGGATGACGCCGTCCATGTGGATGCTCGACATGATCGACCCCCCCACATCGACATTCGTGCCAAGGCCGAAATGCATGGTGCCCCAGATATTCTTGTCCTCCCGCTGGTTTCCCCGGATCACCGCCTTCGAGTTGATCCCAATGGACGCTTCGGCTGGACAAAGATACGCGTTCTCGTCCCCCCATCGGTCCAGATGGTCGCGGAGGATGCGCGCCTCGGCGCCGCCGTCGATACGAACAATCCGACCATCTTCGACAGTGAACTCAATGGGGGAATACAGTCGGCCGATATGGTGGATCGTCAGGTCGATCACCAGCTTTCCGCTGGCCGAGTACTCGACGGGGGCGACGTTGAACTCGCCCGTCGGAAAGAGGTAATACAGAAGCTTGTTGCCTGGCCGGTTTTCGTCCTTGGCGAAGTCGACGATCCGGTATTCGTCAAAATCGTCGCTGGGCATGGGCGGTTTCGTTATTCGATCCGCGACAGAATAGGTGAAATCCGTTCCAAAGCGCGACGTAACGCGGCACGTTTGCGGATTCTCTCCAAAGACGTTCTTCGACACGAAGTGTTTACGGATCGCGATGTCCTTCATGCTTTCCGTGATGCCGCCGGATTGCAGCATTTCGAGCGTCATTCCCCCGTCGAGGCAAAAGGCCGGGATACCCGCCCCCATCGCCTTCAGGTTCGCGTCGCAATGCAGCATGCCCGTCGACGACACCAACACATTCAGATCCGAGGCCATCATCGCCTCGCACACGCCAGAGGGCGGATCATAATAATCCGCCGGACGCCGGTCGAATAGCGACAGGCTCGCCTCGGCCCCGAGATCCGCGAGGATCGTCATAATAGCCTGCCAGACGCGGGGGTCGTGTTCGAAATCTGAAATCACCAGTACCCGCTGCCCCTTCGTCACATTCCGGGTGAATGGACGGCGAAGATGATCGAGGGGTCCGGTCATCAGGCTCCCGGTGTGGTTCGACATGCGGCTCTTCCTCCTGCAGCTTCATAAAGTGTCGACATTTATTTGCAGACCGTCAAGCAGGGTCCGAGAAATTAGCACCGACACCTCCCGAAACTACCTTACAGCGGCATTATCAGGCAATTCGATTGCGCGACGTGAAGGGCTGTGCGACACCTAGAACAAATAGTGTCGACTTTTATGGAGGGGTCATGGCCGATCAGATCACCGCAATCCGCGTTCATGAATATGGCGGGTCCGACAGGCTGAGTGTTGACAGCATTACGCTCGACCCACCCGCGCCAGGTGAAGCGCGGGTCCGCCATCGGGCCATCGGACTGAACTTCGCCGACATTCATAACCGCGCGGGCCGCTATCCCCTGCCGTCGCTGCCGCATGTTCTGGGCGGTGAGGCGGCCGGCGTGGTCGAGGCCGTAGGCGACGGCGTCACATATGTGGCTCCGGGCGACCGCGTGGCCTATGCCGCAGGCGGGCCCGCCTACCCGCCCGGGTCTTATGCCGAGGCGCGCAACTTTCCCGCCGACCGGCTGATCCCCCTGCCCGACGAGATCGACGACGAGACGGCCGCGGGGCTGGTGACGAAAGGGCTGACGGCGCAATATCTTCTGCGCGGGTCGTACCGGGTCGAGCCCGGCCAGACGATCCTGATTCACGCCGCCGCCGGCGGTGTGGGGTCGCTTCTGGTACAATGGGCCGGTGCAATCGGTTGCCGGGTGATCGGGGTCGTCTCAACCGAGGAGAAAGCCGAGGCCGTTCGCAAGAACGGCGCCGAGCATGTCCTTCTGGGGCATGAGGATATCGCGGCACGTGTCCGCAGTCTGACGGCCGGGGAAGGCGTGCCGGTCGTCTACGACTCGGTCGGCAAGGACACTTTCGATGCCTCCCTCGCGTCGCTACGTCCGAACGGAACACTGGTGGCATTCGGGACTGCCTCGGGGCCAGTTCCACCGCTGGATCTGTTCCGGCTGAACCAGATGGGGTCGCTGCACGTAACCTCGGCTGCGTTCGCCTGGTTCATGCGCGACCGGCGCGAGCTTCTGTCGCGCGCGAATGAACTCTTCACCATGCTTCTGGGCGGCAAGCTGAAGATCGAGATCAACCAACGGTATGCGCTGAACGATGCGGCTCGGGCGCATGACGAGATCGAGGCGCGCAAGACAACAGGAATTAGCATACTGAAACCCTGACCCTGGGTTCAGTTCAGGGTCGCGGGCATCCAGATTGCGATGCCCGCGACCGCCATCAAGGGGATGCGCGTGCCAGCGAACGTCCACGCGGCGCGGTAGGCGTGCAGGGCGATATGCGAGGCTGTCGCATCGGAAGGGATCTGCCGCACAAAAGGGGCTGATGGCGAGTGTTCGCCCTGCCCCGGGACATCCCTATCCCATGCGCTATGGGTTGAGGATACCGACAACGAGCCTGCGCGCGTCCCGGATGTTCAATCCTTGTAACAATCCCATCCTTTCCGCCGAGCCACTGCCGTGCAGCCTGTCGGTCAATCCTGACCGGGGCTTCAAGCGATCCATGCTCCGCAGGAACCCCACATCGGAGGCTTGGCCGAGTGTGAGAAAGACAGACATGGACCTTGGTCGGGCGCGTCGGACAACCACAATCCATGCAGCCGGCTTGCTTGATTAAACCAGTAATACCAGACCATGAGCGCCTCGTGGCAGGACCACGTCGGCCATAGATCCGTCGCCCCCCCCACAATGGCATTCGGCGCCGGACCGTCCCAGGATGTCGAGTGCGGGGTCAGTGCCCAACGTTCTCAGGCGGGATCGATCTACCTTCCGTCTTTCGGGGAAGTCTCTCAACGCGGTTGCCGGCGTGAGAACTCCTGTTAGGCGTTAGCCTACTTGTACAGCTCGAACTCAGTGCCGTTTTTCCACAGCGCAAGCATCAGCACGATCGCCGCAATCACTTCATGTAGCGTCATCCGCCATGCGATCAGTCAAAGCCAGAAAGCAGTTCCATTGATACGCTGGGTTTAGATGCACCTTCTCGTACCGCCGACGCTCCAACGAGATGCTCGAAAAGTTCCTACCGACAGTATTCGGATCAGAAGCCCGCGATCGACGTAAGGCCGACCGATATGGTCACGCGTGGTCGCCTCCCTGAGGATTTCCTTGGCGAGATTGACGCACCGCCCGACCTGCCCCCGGTGAGCGAACAGGATACGCTCAGTAGCGGTGAGTCGCTCCTGCAGAGGTTCCACGGCCATTCCAACAGCTCGGACGGCGCGGGGCTGGGCGTAGCCGACGTGGACGGGGACGGATCGCTCGACGTGGTGCTGCTGTCCTATGACGATCCGGGCAATGACGACGGGCGCGACAATCGCTTCAAGCTGCACCTGATCCGGTCGGGTGCCGAGTTCTAGTACGTTCTTCCCGGGGATCGTCCTGTTCCGTGGCGGTCCCCTTTCCACGGTATCGTGGTCGCGGTCGCCGGCGATGGAACGGATGGCCGAACGGACGATGCGGCAGGCGGCGGGACTGAACCCCGCCACTGCCGTCCGGTGGCCGGACATGGGGTGTTTGAGACGCTGCGATGGACGCCCCCGCCCGACGGCCGCGGCGAGTCCTCGACGCGCGACGAATCTGACGGATGATCGATGGGCTGAGTCCGGAACTGGCAATACTGTGCGAGAAGTGGACAACGGTCCATGGAGCCTACTGAATAGCAGATTACCGGCGCCTCGGCCGCGATGGAGGCCAAGCGCGCGGCAGGCTAAGCAACGGCAGCGCGCTACGACGCGGCCTCTGGACGGCTGGTGGCCACCCTGCACGACGGACTGGAGTTGGCAGTGCCGACGCGCCTCGAGGAGGGGCTGGCCGACGCCCACCTAGCGGACCTGGCCGAGATCGAGATCACGCCCTCCGGGTTGGCAGGGGAATCCCGTTTGGGTTCGTCATGGCTCGTCAAAACCGAAAAACAACGTCATCAGACCGTGAGCGCAACGAGAGAGCCAAAAGGTTCCCGTAATGTTCACCCTCTCTGCGATCAGTTTTCCAAACGCGATTGCCCTGTCCGGGTCGGGGCTGCCCTGGCCCGCACTCATGAAACGGGCGTAAGAAACGTTTTGGTCGTTTTAACCGTGTCATATTAGTCGCCTGCGACTTTCGACGCGCCGCAGAGGGCAAGTCTAGTGCCGAATGCAACATCATGTTGCGTCCGCAGCGCAATCCGTCGGATCCGCCATTAATGCACCAGGCAGCAACCGGTAGTTAGGGGCTCGAACCCGACTTGCGGCGGCGCAGCGAGCCGAGCATCTGGCGCGCCGCAGCCATCGTCGCTCACGGCCCATACCTGTCATTCAAGATGATGTAAGTTCGCCGCGAGCGCAGCCCACTTTCCGGACGTTCGCTGGGAACCCAGGATTCTGACCAGTCGGATGCACACTTGACGTACAAAATCGCCACTAGCTGTCGCCCCTTTGAATGCAGTCTTCGGTAGCTCTAGGAATACCCATTCACTATCGCACCTTATGCTCTCAAATGTTGGCGTGGAGCGAACGTGACCGACCAAGAAGCTTTGCAACTTAAAAAAACTACGGCATAGTCTCAACTAACTATAATCATGTGGGGCACTGACACACCCTCTGGGTTGCGCCCTGCGAAGCTGATTGATCGTGATGACCGACAAAACATATTCCAGAAATATACTCATTGATACTCCCTCACAAATCGACGCATTCCAAGGCAAGGGCCATGAGCGAACGGCCAAGAGTCTTGCTGTCGCTATATCTCAGTTCGAAAACTCCGATCGCTCTATCGGTCTTGATGGACCTTGGGGCAGTGGGAAATCAAGTATCGTTGAGATCGCGACGAGGGAGCTAAATGAGCTTTCAAAAAACGGAGGTAAGAAATTTGCCTTCTTCACTTTTGATATCTGGAAATCTCAGGGAACAGCATTTCGTCGCGCATTCCTTGAGCACTTCGTTTCTTGGTCAATACAGAATTTTCCTCGCAAAAAAGTCGAACTGCAGAAAATAGAAGAAAAAATACGTGGCAAGACACGACATGTAACCACGAACAACAACACAACATTGGATTGGTACGGTGTATTGGTTCTACTCACGCTACCTTTTCTACCCATCTTCTATTTTTGGGCAAAAAAGGAGTATGACCTTTCGACCAAGCCGACGGAGACGGCCCCTACGCCCTCAGATGCAAGTGCTGTCGGAGCTGCTGGAGATGTAATTTCGGCAAGCGAACCATTCTTAAACTCTGCCCCCATGTGGGTCCTATATATCTTTCTCTTGGTTACTCTGGGAAAGGCTGGTTGGGTGTACTTTTCCCATGAAAAGTCAAAGAAGGTCACATTTTGGGAGGCCTTGTCGCGGACTTTGTTGATCACCGCGAAGCAATACGAAAAACAGCAAAGCACACAACATATTAGGGAGGTAGATCCAAATGATTTTGAGTTTCAGGCTACGCTATCTGAAATCATATCAACAGTGCAAAGCCCAAAAACGAGAGTTGTCTTAGTTCTGGACAACATTGACCGCTTACCTCCTGACCAAATTGACGATCATTGGTCCGCAATTCGATCAATTTTTTCGAGGAATCTCGCTGGCGGCAAGCACACAGAAGATGATTCGATCACCGCAATTGTTCCATATGATAGGTCTCACATCCAAGGTGCAATTATTGGAACAGGTGACGGCCAAGACATTTCCCCAACAGAGGGTGCGTTAGCCAAACGGGAGCTGTTCTCAAAAACATTCGATGAAATATTGTTTGTTGCTCCCCCAGTCATGTCAAATTCCCGAGAGTTCTTTGACGCCCTAATATCTGAAGCACTGCCCAACTTTCAGAACCGCGAAGAGCTTTTTAGGGTCTATCTAATATTCTCAACGTATATGAAACCACCGAATGGTCACTTTACGCCTCGACAGATTATTTCGTTCATCAATGATTTGACCAATCTCTTCTGTATACACGAAGGGAAGCACCCTCTGAGCACCGTCGCGGTTTATACCTGCCATAGGGAACGCATATCAGACAACCCATTCATCTTGACTAACGATTCAATTATCGATGCAAAACTTCGGCGGCTTGCTCCAGACCCCGAAATCGAACAAAATTTGGCCGCGCTTTTGTACAACGTTGATAGCCAATTTGCGTTGGAAATTCTTCTTGATGAGCGTATTTCGACTGCTGCTACGCAAGATAATTCCAAAGATCTAGTTGAACTGTCCCAGTCCCATGGCTTTGATTTGAGGGTGGACGAAGTCATCCGATCTCACGCCAAAGACTGGATCGGCGCAGGTGAGTTTGGAAACGCTATCATCAACTTTGGGAATTTGCTACCTGCATATCCAGGAACAGCCAAACACCAAGTTGTAGATAGCCTGATTTACTTCTTCAAAGAAATTCCCGAACTAAGCCCTGACAAGGATGATTATTTCCCTTATTTCAGCTTGCTCGACTTCTGTCCAACAAATAGGGTTTCAGACCTTTCAAAGGAAGTGATTTCAAAGGTTCTAAACACGGCCATTGCGGATGGCAAAGGTGAGATAAGCTACAGTGCAGGACGTTCGATAATTGATTTTATCGACACCTTGCAGAGTCACTTGTCTGACAAGCTGACGACAGATGAATTCCGCAGCCTATTGAAAGAATTCAAACTTCCATCTGATCCCGATTTTATGCTTGGTGTTGCGAATAGGGTCAGTGAGTGCGAAATCTCTCTTTCCGACTTTGGTAAAGTCGCATTTACTCTCAAAGAAGACGACACCAAGTTGGAAGACTTTGCGCGTGATGACTACAACCTCTCCGAGGCAGCGTTTGGGGAGTTACTGAGCGCAAAAGTGGTGACGTCACAAAAATGGGTTGAGACTGCGAACAGCATTATTGAGTTGCTAAAGGATCCTAAAAATGTCAGCACAAAGATTTTCGACGGCCTACTTGGTACACTTGCCAAAATTTGGACCAATCTTGGACAAATAAAACGTAAAGATATAAACTTGGGCAGCCTCTCAGAAAGTGCAGTGTTCTACGCTGGCCTGAAGGTTGTTTACGAGCATGAGCTAGAAGCTACAGGTTTAGGTCACGCGGTATTCCTCGTGAAACACCCAAGGCTCAGCGAGGATTTACCCTCGACCGAAGAAGAAACCAAGGGAACTTTCACTTCAGAAATGAAAGCTGCGAAACAATGGTTTGCAGATGTCTATGGGGGCGAAACCGCGTTGGAGCAAACTCAGGTCGATCGGATATTAGAAAACGCCAGATCGACTCGCAGTGTGGGATCGTGGGTTGATGCTGGACGCAAAGGCGGAGATGCTCTCATCGAATGCGTTGTGCGAACCGCGTTTGGCAGTCAGGACCTCCCTCGCTTTGCCCTAACAACTTTCTTAAATAATTTTGATTACTCTCAAGGGCTTGTAGGCGATCAGTTCGTTGAAGTATTGCAGAAGTATGACTCATACATTGATCAAGACTCCGTCAATGAACTTAAGCTGTCTGAAATTCCAATCGGGGTACTCTCCGATACTAAGAACATTTCAGGTGGCGGTTGGCGGCGCGTTCACAAGAAAGTTGAAGGCACCCTGCTTCAAACAGAGCACAAACTCTGGGCAGAGAAGCTTGAAAATGCGGACCATGACGTTTGCCTTGTTGCCGAAATGGCTCGTTCCCATGAGTTGAAGCTGGATAATGCTGATTTTAGATTAGCATTTATGAACATGGTTCTGAAAGTCCTTAAGGGCGACATTACAGAATTTTCCAATGAGATTAACTTTGATGCCGTGTTTGAGGCGATCCCTGAGAGCTTCCACAACGATATTTTCCGCCAGTGCCGTGAGAAAGTATCTGAGGTCTCTCACGAAGGTCTGAGGCTGTCAGAGACGCTATTTCCAAATGTACTAAAAAGCATAGTTTCGTCGGGTGAAAAGATCAGTGCCAGCGAGAAGGACAATGTCACAAGACATTTACTATGTACCGCTTTGGAATCTGGGAACGTGAACGTATTGAATATCTTCCTTAGTCTTGGCCGACGGAAGGTTGGAGATTTTATCAACAAGTCCCATCAATCGACGAAAGACAAAGTTGATGGAGCATTGGCCGCTTATGCAAATGACTGCGATGATCGAGCATACTTTCAGCAGGTTAGTTACCTAGTCAAAGGCAAAAAGAAAACCAGCTCCCTTTGGGGAATTTGGTTTCCGCATTTGGTAACGAGTGGCAAAGATGAGGAAGAAGAGGCTGAGGATCAGCGATAAGCTCTTACGAAAAAGACAATCGGTAAATTCTTAGAACAAAGCTCATTGAGCGTGCGCGAGGCATATTAGCTTGGGGCAGTTGATCTGATTGTTCAATCTAAGAGAGAACCCTTCGGTGGTGGCCTAACTCAGTCTCGCCGACATCGAAGCAACGTTGGTAGTACGAGGCCAGCTAGATTTTCATCAATGACCGCTTTAGGGCTTTCTATAGTCTGCGACACATCTGCAGCGAACTTCCGCTTTCCGCCCTCCTGTGGAAAAGCGCCCTTTGGCGAACCCAAAAATCGGCGGCCGGCAAATGCACGCGCACCTTCCGTGTTAGGCTTTGTGCGGTGCGGGAATGATCTTCGCCAGTTTCGTGAGGTTCTGGCCGTTGCCGCGAGGAGGAATTCATCTTTCGCGCCGCATGGTCCACTTAGTCGCAGCCTTCCGAGACCGGGGATGCGCTTGAGATGCGCGAACAGCATCTCGACCTTCTTCTCAAGCTTCACGGAGACGTCGTATTACTCGGTCTTGGCGATGTCGCCGGCGTCTTCGTGTTCCTCGCGGGTGATGGCCAGGGCCTTTTGCTTGCCGCGGTGGAGCAAGTTCCGCGCGGATAGATCGCCGCGAAACGCTTGCGCTCGTCGACGGCCACGGTATCCGCACCCTGCCCCGCCGCGAGGGCTATGCAGAGGCGGCGCTGCCGCGCCGCCTTTCATGGCCTTGAGCGGCAGATCGGATAGCGCATCAGCGCCCAACGCCGTCAGGTTCGCCTCGTTCTGCGCCGTCCCGGCAATGGGCTACCCTTCATCACGACCGATTCTATATCTTGAACCGGACACCGAGCGCAACGCAAGATACACATTCAAGGCGTCCACCGCGCGGTCTTAGCTCCGATTCCAAAGGAACTTTAGCGGAATCTACACAAACCTGTGAATCTGGCGAAAGTTGCCTCGGCCGCCTCAATTAATCCATGTAAAAACAGTTAGTTATATCGCCTCGAATTCTCCCCGGACCAAGGTCTGCGCGAAACCCGAGATAAGATCGCTCGAACTCCGAAGATAGACAACAAAAAAAGGCCCGCCGAAGCGGGCCTTACTCTTAAAACAGTTCTTGGTCAGGTTTCTGTGTTCTTTGCCGCGATGTGGTCCGTATTGATCAGGATCGCTCCGATGCCGGGCGCGCCGGCTCGACGGGTCGCTGGCATTTCTCCGGAAAGAACTTTTTTGAAAACCTCCTCGAAGGGCCCCGCCCCGTGCTGGCAGGCATGGGCCATCGGACGAAGCATGGCGTGGCTCGCAGGGTCGGCGATCGCGAAGGTACCGAGGGTGGCGAGAAGCGTATCGAGATGATCCCGTGCGACCACAACGTTCCGCACGGATCCCCTGCCCGTCCTTGGAACCAGTGGCTCGACGATCCCGCATCGGTAAAGTGCTTCGACCTGCCCCTTGCTCGCGCCGAGGTAAGAGGGCACGTCCGAGAGCGAAACGGCGGAGTGGAAGGATTCGATCAGCGGCACGACATGATCCGCCGCGAACACCATGTTGCCACTCTCGACTTCCGTTGCATCAGCCGGGATCTCGCCAAGCTTCTTAAGCAGGCGCTCCATACGTTTCCGGGTCGTTCCGATCTCCTTTGCAAGGCTCTGAAGCGTATGGAACCGCCGCTCGGTGATCTCCACTCCGAGCACAGTGGTCGCAGGCTCGACAGCAGAATTCTTCACGATGTGCTCGCGCAGGATATCCCGGATCGGCCCGGGGTCGATCGCATTGGACCGGCGGTCCAGCCAGTCGTAGAGTTGCCCGTAGTATGCCAAGGGACCCGCCTGAACAGCCTTCGCGGGAGAGGCACGGCGGACCGCATCGAGTGCCTCATCGATCGCCCCCTTCCCCTCCCGGTATATGGAAAAGCCAGTTTCGGTTACGGCCTCGGCTGCCTGCGCCAGCAGGTTCCGCGGAACAACCTTGTGTCCGTGCGCCATGACGGCGCCAAGCATGTGCGAGGCCATCAGGACCTGCTCGAGAGTTTGCCCCGCAAGCCAGGCCGAATCGTTGGCGGTGTACCCCTCAAGTCTTCGACGCAGCCAATCCAAATACTGGGGCGTCTCCGTTCGGGTTCTAACGGGCGTCGCCAGTGCGTCCCCGGCCATGGAGAGGCGGAGATTGATCGCCTGGCTTTCCCGGGAAGACGCGAGATGGACACCGTGCCGGTCGCACCGGTGGACGAGGCTGAAGCCCCAGATCAGCCGGAAGCGCCGATCTTCGACGGGCCCGTCTTCGGCGAGGCAGAGGGGGCAGTAGCGGGCCGCCCGCGGGGAAAGGAAGGAACGGGTGATATCCTCGCCACGGAAGGTACCGATCCGGGGGGACACTCGGATGGCCAAGCGATGTATCATATCCGCCGGATGCCCGGTTGCCTCCGCGAACGCCGATGCGGCATCGGGATGCCCCGCCATGAACGGATCCCGCGCGATGCCGATATCCTTGAGCACTCGTTCCATCCCGCGCCCGGTATGAAAGAGCGACATCCGGTCAGCATACGAGAGGAGAGTCTCCTCAGGATCGAGGGGAAGGACCGGCTGGAGCATGGTCACATCCCCCACCCTATCGCTTCGAGTTCGACCCGTACGGTTTCCCATGGTGCGTCGTGGAATGGCGTCTGGCCGACGCCTGTATTCGACTTGCGGAACACACGGTCCGCGGCAGCGAGAGACAGCGCATCACGGCCACGCGTGGTCGCCTCCCTAAGGATTTCCTTGGCGAGATTGACGCACCGCCCGACCTGCCCCCGGTGAGCGAACAGGATACGCTCAGGGAACGCGTCATCTGCGGGAATATGGATTCCTAGGACACCGGCGCATTGCCGGAGATTGGTCGCGAACAGGGCTGCGTTTCGCGTGTCAGGGAGGACCGCAGAAAGTTTCAGCTCCTGAAAGCGTCGATAGGTTTCTCCCGAGGGTTCGGCGAGGATCTCGTCCCGAAGGCTGGGAACACCAGCGACAATGAGAGCGACGCCGCCCGCGGACTGCAAAATGTGCTTCAGGGACTGGATCGCTCCCTGCTTATCGCGCCCGGCCCCGGTACGGAACATGTGGTGGCATTCGTCGATGACAACGGTGGTGATCCCTACCTTGCCGAGCCGATGCACGACCATCTCCCAAGCATCGGAAGATCGCAGACGGGAGTCGATCTTCTTGTATCCCGTCCTCGCGAGGATGAGCTCCGCCAGCTTCTTGACGGTGGCCTCGGGCGGAACCGTGATGAAGAGCGTATTTCCCGTCATGTCCTGGCCGAACTCCCTAAGGACGGGACTGGCACGCAGGGTACGCATCAGCAGGGCGGTCTTACCGTCTCCCGATCGACCGAGGACCATCAATCCGCGCGTCTCCCCGGTGAGCGTATCGACCCGTGGTTGTGCGGTCATCGCCCCGTCGTCCCCTACCGCATAGAGATCGAAAAGGTGGTCTTCGAGCAGCTCATCATGACCGAAGCGCCAGTAGCGCACGTCGAGCCAATCCAGCTTCTCCGACAAAGTCTTGGGCGTCGACCCGAACGAAGTCATTGCAGTCATTCCATCGATCCTTGGTCAGTGTCGTCGGCGGCGTCCGGACCAGAATGGGAGTCTGGCGATCGCGAGCCTTGGGCCTCTGAAGCGTCCGTGCCTTCATCCAGATCATCGAAGAGGTCGCGGTAGGGACCTGCGGCGTGCCGTCTTTCGGCCGTGTCGGTAAACCGGCTGAACCGCGCGACATCCCGGTCCAGGTCATCAGCCGTACGGGGCAGTGAAATGAGACCGGTAAGCCGCTTCAGTCGATAGGACTCCGCGCTCGCATCCAGGATGAAGTCGCGGCGAGCCCGCCTCTCCTCGTCGCTCCCCTCGGCCCGTTCCGCAAGCCAAGCGCGAAGTTCGGCGTCGGTCTTGCCGAGCCAGGCTGGATCGCAGGCCGGTACCGTGAACCAGGGACCGTTGTCGGCGCGTACGCTGATCGCACCGATATCTCCGCCCCAGCGAAGGATCTCGAACTCCTCCTGATGCTGCTTGAGTACCATGTCCATGAGAGCATCGGACTGGTAGTCGAGGTAGTGGGTCCGAAGGCCCTTGCGACTGGCTTTGCGGCGTGATCGCGCGCCGAAAGCCTCGCGCATCTCCGCACTGGTTAGGGACCGCGGAGTGCATTCCTTGCGAGCCTTCTTCCAAGCCTGGGCCGGCGACATGCCGAGAGCCGCGTGCGGCTTCGTGTGATAAGCATCCACCGTCCATCGCACGAGCCATCCGAGGAAGGCCTCGAGCGTCAGCGTCGCACGTCCTTGGGCGTCGTTCTCCCCCCGCTCAACCACGTTGCTGAACGCCCGCCCTGAGAAGCGCAGGAGCAGATCCGTATGGATGGTCCGGAAGAGCCGCTCAATGAAAGGTTTGAGCCAGGGCTTCCCGGCCGGTGCACCGATATTGGTGATGCCGAGGCTCGCCAGGATATCGTACGCCTCATCCGTGATGTACTTCGACCCACGGTCGAGGACGATCGCTTCGGGAGCACCGGACATCGGCCAATCGAAACGGGCACCGGCCGCGTCCGCGATCGGCGACTTGTCCATGTAGATCATTTCGATCGTTTGCGCGAGCGGGCTTTCGGCTCCTACGGGAACGATCTGCAAGGCCAGCAAACACCGGGTGTAGACGTCGATGGCGGCCGATATCGTTGCTCGTGCGGAGGAGCCATCAAGGCCAATGATCCGCTGAATTGACAGCGGGAGATGATCGAAGAGCCCAGTAGCTTGCATGAGCACGAACAGATCTATCGTGTACTCATCCACTTCGACGCGTTCGAGCGCACGATGCGCCACCGTCCCAAGGCCAAGGCCGTGCATGTCATTGTAGGCCTTGTCCCAACCAAGACGTCGCAGGGCGTGATCCACCGGCGCGAGAGCGTGGACCTTACCGGCGATGTAATCGTAGCCCGGCCGCCGCAGTTTTCCCTCGGGAACCGCCTTGCGCTCGCGGTGCTCGTTCTCTGCATCAATTTCGGCCTGAACGCACTCGACGAAGAACTTTACCGTCGGGCGTTCGAGATCCCAAAGTCTATTGAGGGCGCGATCGATGAGACGGTCAATGGTCTCGTCGTAACGAGCATGACCTCCACAGTTGCGGTAACTGTCAAAGAGGGCATCATCACCACGGGCCTTCCACTGCCGATACCACTTCCACATGGTGTGGCCCGACTTGAACCCTTTCTCGAAGTTGCTGGCCTTCTCCAACTGCGGATCAGGCGGGATCTTCGCGCCGCCACGCTTCGCGTTCCGCATGGACCGGGCCGCAAGATATTCTCTGTGGCGCTGGGTGCCAGCGGCGACGATGGCAACGATCTTGTTGCAGAAATCATCCCGCACGGGTCGCAGCTCTCCTCGATCGATCATCTCGTCGATTGCGAGTACGAAACTTTTCTTCAGGCGCTGTCGGGCGATCTCGTCGGCATTCCGCTCGCTGCGTCGAACGGACTTCGGGTCTCTAGGAGCCGCTAGCGGCCTCCTCAAGACATGGAGCGTGCCGAGCTTATTCTCGGTGGCAATAGCCTCATAGGAGATGATCCCGGCATCGCTTGCATGGCATTCGCCGGTCGTGGGATCCGTCCATTCCCCCCAGAAGACGAAGTAACCTTCGGGTCGAAGCTCCAGCACCTTTCCGCTACGGATACCGATCGCGAACTCGCAATCCTTCTCAAGGAGCACCTTGGAGCGCGTTTTGAACGGGGCCGCCATCAGATTCCCTCCCCTCGGGCGATCAGGGAACTCCCCGTGATCCTCCCGGGTGCGAACAGACGGGCGCGCTCGAACCTAAGCGCCCTCGCCAAGCCGAAGAATCCGGCGCCTCCGAGATCGATCTCGGAGAGGAAATCACTGATCGACGTATGGCCATCGAGATCGGCGAGACCGTCGCTGATACGATGGTCGATCTCCGGCTCAGGATCGCGCGCGGCATGGAACAGCTTCGCATTGTGAAGCAGGACCGGATCGATGTTCCGCTCGGTGATGGTGGCCACCGCATCGCAGATATTGCCGATGGCTGCTTTCTTGATCTCTGCGAACTTGGCCTGGTACTCGTACGTCTTGGCAACGCGTTCTGGTTTGACCGAGATGCAAATACGGAAGCCTCCGCTCCGGGTGAAACGGAAATCGAAATGGTGCCGGCTTGAGCGTCCATTCGGCAGGGTAAAGGGGAGCCCGGCGAGTTGTTCCTCCAGGTCGTGGCAATCCGCGCGGTAGAGAAGACAAAGCGCGACGTTGTGTTCGTTCAGGCTCGCGAAGCCGAGACGCTGCTGCCTCGGACCACGGTTGAATACCAGTTCCCCCACGAAATGGCCCTTGGATGCCTTGGGAATCGGTCGCTTCGCGCGGCTCGGCAGCGGAGGGGTCTTGATAGGGCTGGACGTTTCCGTGGAAACGGGTTCGCTCCTTCTGAGCCGGGCTCCTGTGCCGGCATGATAGGTAGAGATGGTCATCGTCTTCCGTTCGGTCCGTTGTTGTCTTGAATGAAGGCGCAGCCGGTCCTGCCCGGGAGCCAGGGGCTCCAGGATGGTCGGCTATCGAGTGGGGCTGTAAAAAGAGGCAGCCGGGGTGGCTGTTCTGCCAGCGGCGGTTCTGGCGCGCTCTAGAAGATGAAGTGTCTCAGGTGCGATATCTCCATGATCCCGGCCCGTCTCATTCAGAAGACGGGCATGACTTCTCCTTTCCGGACGGCGACGCCTTCCGGAGCTGATTGTGTTCCACGAATTGATCTTGGGTCGTTTGGGAAAGGGTTCCCTGAGGGCTTACCTCTGTGACGGCATCGGGGCCGATCAGTCCCTCGAAATCACCGGATATGCCGGTGGCGTGATCTTTCTCTTATTCCTCTTCACGTGTGTCCCATCTCGTGACCGCGCAAGAGCACGAGGCCCCTCTGGCCCGAACTGCCCTTATCGGCCACCGCGAGTCAAGATACTGTTTTATTTGCGAAAAACATACATTCATCATGTTTTTGAACAGGGGTGTCGTGTCGATCTGGCCTCCTTCTTGTGCCTCGCAGACTACATACACCCTCAACCCGCATTATTCACCGGAACGGCTCCCCGGTGGGCTTGAGGCAAGGTGAGGCCGTTCCTGCCGGCCTCTGGGCGAGCGTTTGCTGCGAGTGTCAGCCGCGCTTCGCGCATGAGTTGATAGAGCTGCT
>NZ_ONZF01000045.1 GCF_900302445.1 Palleronia abyssalis
CTACCTGACGGCCGTGCGCTAACCTTCGGGAGGCAGCGGACCACGGTAGGATCAGCGACTGGGGTGAAGTCGTAACAAGGTAGCCGTAGGGGAACCTGCGGCTGGATCACCTCCTTTCTAAGGATGTTCCTAGTCATTCAGGCTTGCCTGGATCGTGGAACACTTAGCAGTGCCACCTTCTCACGAAGGTCCCCTTAATCGGGGTGAGCACATATCGAACCGGACCGTCCTCATATCTCTTCAGATCAACAGCGAGCCACCGGCTCGTGGAATAGGCCGCGCCATTGCAGCCGGGTGCCTCTCGGCGATTGCAAGCAATCGCCTGTTGCACTCGTTCGATCGGCGTTGTCGATCGAACGTGGGTCGGTAGCTCAGGTGGTTAGAGCGCACGCCTGATAAGCGTGAGGTCGGAGGTTCAAGTCCTCCTCGACCCACCATATCCTTCGGGATCGGAGGGGCCTTAGCTCAGCTGGGAGAGCATCTGCTTTGCAAGCAGAGGGTCATCGGTTCGATCCCGATAGGCTCCACCAATATCGATTAGACCGGCAAGCAGCCTCGGCTGTTTACCCGTCCAATCGGACATCGTCGGATGCACGCATTCGACGGATTTACATCGTATAGAGAGATACACATCAGTTAACATGCTGATACGGGCAGTGCGCCCGTGTCTTCGGTTCGACCGAGCGGCATGTAACTATCCAAGTCAAGTACACTAACCCAGGCGGCCTTCGGGTCGCCAAGAACAGTCCTTCCATACTTTGAACCAGGTGGAAGGGCGGGAAAGTATGCTTCTGATTAATGCCCCGGGGGACACAAAAGGCCTTTGGGGTGCAGAAGAAGTCAGTCTTCTTCTGGATCAGATCAAGCGCGAGAAGGGCGTTTGGTGGATGCCTTGGCAGTAAGAGGCGATGAAGGACGTGATACTCTGCGATAAGCGTCGGCGAGGCGAGAATAGCCTTT
>NZ_ONZF01000014.1 GCF_900302445.1 Palleronia abyssalis
TACATCGCGTCCCGTTGCCCGGCAGGGTCATGCGGAGCATGATCCCGGGAGGGGGGAAAGCCAATGCAGAACGGTTTCGTCGAGAGCTTCAACGGCAGGATGCGCGATGAGCTGCTCGACGAGACCACGTTCCGCAACTTGGCCCATGCGTGGATCGTGATCGCCGCATGGGCTAACGACTACAACACCGAACGCCCGCATTCGGCCTTGGATTACCAGACCCCGGTCGACTACGCGCGGACCCTGACCACCGCAATCGTGGCAGGTCAGTGGCTCTCCAGATCAGGGCCTTGAGCTTCGCAAGCGCCATCTCAATGGGGTTTAGATCCGGGCTGCAGAAAGGCATGAACCGGAATCAGGCACCTACGGCCTTCATGGTCGTCGATGCCTTGGGGCTCTTGTGCGATGCCGGGTTGTTTAGAATGGTCTTCGCGCCCAGTGCCGAGGGCCGGTTGGGTCTCGACATTGAGCGCGAAGACTCCGAGACATGGCACCGTCGATCACCCCGGGCGCATCCAGCCAGTCGTGACACAGGGCCGCGATGAGGGTCGGGGTGTTCCCTTGGCCGAAGCACCCGTGGTCGACGAGGCGCTTTGCCTTTTGGGGCCATCCAGTGGTCTAGGCCGTATTCGTCTTCGGCGACGTTTCGTCGATGAAACCAGGGCAAATAAGGGCGTTGCGCAATCCAAGTGTCAAGGATCATCATCCGTCCGACTCCAGTGCCATGAACGACGCCCTGCCCTCTATGAGTCAAAAATATCGCGTTCACCCGGGAGTCTGCAGTTCGACGCAAAGGCACTTCTTCTCCCCCCTTGTCGTGTCGTTCCCGGGCCGCGGCGGACGGCGCCGACGGCCAGGAAGCGATATGCGTCCGTTCTTCGCGTCATACTCGCCCTATCAGGGTCACGGGTCATCGGCCAATGGATCCGTTCCAAGCTTGGGTTGCCGCCCCAGCCGCTGCGATGGGGGCCGTGTCTGAGCGGCGCTTGCCGCCCAATACGAACTATAGGCCACGGTTCACTACAGCATCAGACTGCGCCGGCGAGCTGCGATGCATGATGCGCCGAGATCAAAGCGCGGAGATATTTTGCCGTGCGGCGAAGATCCGCAATCTCCCCTTGCAAACGGATCTGATCGGTCGCACGCGCCGAGATGGTATCAGCCATTCCCCCGGGCGCTCGCCCTTCAAGACGACACGAGGCGGTCACCACCAAGTCCCACGGCCGCGCGATGCGACCGCCCGATGCCTCGATCCGGGCGACGATCCTGCGATCTTCGTGGCACGGGATCGCTTCGAATCCGCCCGCGGCGAGATACGTGCCGGTCCGAAAGGCCAGGCTCGCACCCGGCGTCTGCCCATGCCGCGGCAGGGGGTCGTATGTGCAGGGCGCACGAAGGCCGTCCAACTCGGCCCCCAGCGCGGCAACCTCGTCTTCCAGCGCGCCGTGCATGCGCACGATCCTGGGCAATCGCGCAAACTCTTCCGGGTCAGGCACGACACGGCCACAGATCACGTCGACCTTTTCCATCGCACTCCGTACGATATGGCCCCACCCCGGCATCACGACGCAGTCGGCATCAGTGGTAGCCAGAATCGTTGCATGGGGCGCCGCGTCGAGGGCCGCCTGCATCCCCATTCGCCGCGCCTCCCCCACGCCCCCGGAAAGGCAGCCGGTTTCGAGCACGGCGACGCGCAGACCCTTGGATCGCCGGGCGATGGTTGCAGTCGCGTCGGAGCATCCGTTCGCGATGACGATAACGTCCTGGATATCAGGCTCAGAAGCGAATGCGGACAGGGTGACGGGAAGTCGGTCCGCCTCGTTGCGCGCCGGTATGGCGACGATGAAGCCGCTCACGCCCCAATCGGATGGAATGAAAAGGTCATCTCTCATCGTCAAGCCCCGCCGAGCGGTGCAAAGAGGTCGATCCGATGGCGCGGGTCGCCCGGTTTCGCAGGTATTCCATCGCGGGTCGTAGAAGCCGTGAAGTGTTTGAACGCGTCCGATCCTTCCAGCGGATTGCCGGAGGGTCCAAGCCAGGTCACAGCCAAGATTACTGCACCGGGCCACCGGAAATCGAGTTGTTCCGCAAGCGCCCGTAGCCCTGGCCGGTCCAGAAAATAGAGGATCTCCGACAGGACGATCAAATCGTAGGCCCCCTCGGGCAGTTCGCAGGGCAAGAACGCCTGAACGAACTGCCCTTTCGGGACGGCGGCCCGTGCGGCATCGAGGGCTGCGGGGACGGCATCGATACCGGTATAGGCGTCGCAACGCGGGGCCAGACGCGTCGCGAGCTCTCCGTTGCCGCAGCCAATTTCCAGGGCGTGGGCATATCGCAGGTTCGGCAGTGCGGCGAGCGTGGCCTCGAACCGGGCAGCTTCGTAGGGCGAGGACCGGAAATCCCACGGATCGTCGGTTCGGGCGTACAGGTCTTCCAGATGCGTCCGCGAAACGGCCAAGGCGCTAACCGATCCGCTCGTCGAAGATCTCTGGACCTTCGGCGAACATCCGGGCAAAGCCATCGGGCATTGTGAACCCGTCGGGGTCATCGCGGATCACCCTGCCGTGCTGGCTAGCATGCGCTTCAATGGCACGTTGTTTCAACGCCGTGTCGACCGGATAGGTGAAACGCCGACTGCCGGGAACAGGCGGCGCCTCACCACCGCCAGCCCAGCGCGACCAGATCGGATAATATAGCAGCCGCAATCGCGGTCGCCGGGACACCAGTTGGCCGGCGAGTGACGCCGTCGTCACGTGGTCGCAATGGGGGTCGAGGGGCGACGGTGCGATCAGGACTCGGCAGCCCAACCGGTCGATCAGGTCCTCGAGCCTCGAAAGAACGGCCCTGAGCGGCACCTCGTGGAGGGCCGCATCGGGATAGCCTAGACACGTCACGTCCCGGCGCGGATCGCCGCCCAGAATCTCGATGGCACTGGCCAACTCGCGCGTGCGTATCAAAGTAACATCTTCGGCGCTGCGGGGATGCGACGCCCCGCCATCCGTAAGGCAGACGACATGGGCCTGTTTGCCGCTCCGCCACCAATCGGCGAGAAGTGCGCCGCAGCCAAGCACTTCGTCATCCGCGTGCGGCGCCAAAACCAGCAACGAAGCCGCGCCGGAAAGATGATTTTCCCTATCCATGCCAGATACCGGAAAGCGGTCCGGTCCTTCCAAGAAGGGTCCGGCCGGCGCGTAGCTCCATCGCGTCTCGGGCGACCTGCCGGCAATAGGTCGCCAGATCGCGTGCCATCCGTCCCGTCTCGGAACCCTGCGCGAAATGTGGAAGGCCCACCGATCGCTCGACGGCCGCAATCGTATCCTGCGCCAGATCCTCGGTCAGAAGGCGAGCCTGGATCGACAGGGCCACCGACCGATCAGGATCGACGGCCCCTTCTTTTCCCTGGGCCACTTTTGCAGAACGCTCGACCAGGCCGAACGCGGCGAGAGCCCTCGCGAGTGGACCGGCAAGCCGGGCAACCTGTGCATCCGCGTCGAGACGCCCGAGGCCTGCAAGATAGTCGCGCGTCGCGCCCAGAAGGCCCATTGTTCCCCCAAGCTGCAGCGCCGCGATGCGCCAGACGCCCCCAACGAATGTAGGCTCCGCGTGGTACGCCCCAGGGGCACCGATCCACGAAGGCCGCAGGCCTGTCACGTCGAACTCTCCCGAAACGGTCGCGCGCATGCCCAGCATGTCCCAGCATTCAGGACGGCACCTTGCAGGATCGTTCGCCTCGACAAGGGCCAGCCGGCTTGTGTCGCCATGCGCGACGGTCACCAGCGCGTGCGTGACGACTCCAAGGCCCGAGGCATATCGCTTGCATCCCGAAAGCTGATCGCCCGCGGCCTTCACCGGATCGTCGCCATCCGCCCCCCAGATGCCAAGAATGGCGCCGTCCGGCACAACGCTCGGTGCATGAAGGTCTAGAAGCTGCCGCGCATTCACATGCCCCTCGGCGAGGCGTGCCACGGGCAAATTCGCTTCGGCCAGTGCGACGAGCGTTCGGGCAAGCTCAACAGGCCTGTCGTCATCCAAAACTCCCGAAGCCAGAACATTGGTGATCGAAGTATAAAGCGATGCCCCGGCATCCTCGTCCGCTGCCCTCTTGCGAAGTGTTCCGAGGATCTGGTCCCGGGAATGAAATGGCATCTGGTTGCCCAAGGTCTGGTCCTGTCGCGAACGGCCATGCAGTTCTGGCTTGCTTGATAAGCGCAACAGCCCATCAGGGTCTTCGTTCCGCCCAGGATCTTGTTCCGCGCAAAAATTGGTCGGGCGGCCGTCAGGTGCAACTCCGGCGCTGCCTTACGCTGTTCGGGCCTGAATTGCGCCCTTTGCAGCAGGCCGAAATTCGAATGGACCGAAGAATTCCCTTTGGCGCCTTGCCGTTCCGAAAAATAGCATCCATATACCATCCACACGGATGGAGAATCAGCGATGGCCGAGATACGACAGCTCAGGGACAAGCAGCCGGAAAACGAGAAGATCACCATCAACCTCGGTTTCGTCGATCTGGGTCGCATCGACCTTCTGGTGCAGGAAGGGTTCTACTCGAACCGCAGCGATTTCATCCGCACCGCGATCCGAAAGCAACTCGACACGCACGGAGAGGCTGTCGACCGCTCGATCGAGCGCCATACCATGGAGCTCGGCCTGCGAGATTTCAGCCGCGCGGAACTCGAGCAACACCGTGCGGCAGGCGAGGTCCTGCACATCAAGGTCGTCGGCCTCGCCCGTATCGGCTCTGACGTCACGCCCGACCTCGCCCTGGCGACTATCGGCTCGATCACCGTTCTCGGCAGTCTTCAGGCCTCCGCGGACATCAAGAAAGCCCTGGCCGACCGCATTCAGTAACGGCAGCCCCATAAGGACGAAACAGATGATCAACTTCAACGCCGGCGCATGGCGCCCGGCGAGCGATGGCGCGCGCGCCGCACAGCTCTCCGCCGCCAACGATCTGGTGACCCGCACACTCGCTCAGCACGGTCTGACCGCAGGATCTTTGCCCGGTGGCAACACAGTCGGGGTTGACGCCGCACCCGCTGCCTTGTCCGCCCTTCTGGCCCGTTTTCAACCGATCGGGTCCATGGCAACCGAACCCTATGGTCTGCCGGAGGGTGCCCGCTTTGACGATGACAGCTTCACCTGCGCCGCCGGGACGCGCCGATATCGCACCTACGTCCCTGCCTCTGGGCAGACCGGCGTCACCGGCCTCGTGGTGATGCTCCACGGTTGCACGCAAACCCCGGAGGATTTCGCTGCTGGCACCGGGATGAACGCCCTGGCCGAACAACACCGCTTCATCGTCGTCTATCCCCAGCAGTCGCGAGGTGACAATGCCCAGTCGTGCTGGAACTGGTTCAGCCGCGGCGATCAGAAACGGGACCGCGGCGAACCCGCGATCCTTGCCGGCCTGACCCGGGACGTCATTGCCCGCCACGACGTTCCCGAAGACAAGGTCTTCGTCGCGGGACTTTCGGCCGGGGCGGCGATGGCCGTGATCCTCGGGGGTGTCTACCCCGATCTTTTCAAGGCCGTGGGCGCCCATTCCGGACTACCTGCCGGAGCGGCAAACGATATACCTTCCGCCTTTGGGGCGATGGCCGGGCGCGCGGCCGAGGGCGCTCCGCGTTCGACCATCACGCGAACCATTGTTTTCCACGGCACCGGCGATACCACAGTCCACCCATCGAACGGCGAACGGATCGCCCGGCAAGCCCTCGAGGGCGGCCCGCGGCAGAGTATTCAGGATGAGGGCACCGGAACGATCGACGGCCGATCCTACCACCGATCCTCGACCTACCGTTCCGACGGTGTGGAAGCGGTGGTTCACTGGACGGTGGAGGGCTTGGGCCACGCATGGTCGGGTGGACAATCCGCAGGCAGCTATACCGACCCGCGTGGTCCGGATGCCAGTGCAGAAATGGTCCGCTTCTTCTTCGCGGGAGCCGCGGCAGACTGACACTTTTGCGTCATTCGCTTGGCCCGAACGCCGAAGTGCTGAAGGACCGATAATCCAAGCGGGGCAGATCAAAAGGCAGGTCGCTCCGCACCCCGGTCCACCTGTGTCGGCGTGAAGATCAAGACCGGGTCGTCCAAGCAGGACGGCCCGGTTCCCTCGGCTTCGCGCCCATCAGAGACGTCGAAAGGGCCATACCTGGTTCTCTGGATCCCGCGCCCACTCAGTCCCGACTGCTATCACGATGTCTTACCCGGCGAAGGCTTGCGAAAACAATCATTCTGCCCCGTTTGGATTTGCAGAAACGCCTACCGTGCAACGGGCGCCGTTGGGCGATACGACCGATCGGATCGCCTATCCGGCTGTTCCCTCTCCAGCCCAGAACAGACGTTCGAAGGCTACATGGCCGCCCCGGTACACCCCTCGTTCGCCAAGGATTAGGCAGCGTCTCGAAATGGCGGGTCTAGGCAATCACCGGGAAGGTCATCTCGACAGTAAGACCCTCCCGTCCGTCGACCGAGAGATGGCCCATGTTGCTCGAGACGGTTCCGCGGATCATACTCCACCCGAGCGATCCCGACCGTTCCGGCTGCTGTCCGTCGGACAGGCCATTGCCGTCATCCCCGAAGCGAAATCGCACCAGCTCGCCCTCTGTGAACAGCGAGAGCTTGATATGGCCCCGGTTCCGCCCCGCGAAGGCATGCTTGAACGTGTTGGTGATCAGTTCGCTGGTAATCAGCCCCAGACCCAGCGCCAAGCGTGCCGGGATGGGGGTCTCGTCTGCCTCCACCTCGACGCGGACCTTCAGGTCCGCACGGTTGAACGTCTCGGCCAGCGCGGCAATCTGTTGCAAGTGGGCACGCGGGCTGACGCTCGATTCCTTGCCGGACTGTAACAGCCTGTGCGTCCGCGCCATCGACTCCACCCGAATACCGAGTGAGGCCAGGACATCCCGCGTTTCCTCGGCCTTGGCGCGGCGTCGTTCCATACGCATCAAAGAGGCAATCATCGTGAGGTTGTTGGCGGTGCGGTGATGAACTTCGCCGATGGCGAGGTCGCGGGCGCCGAGGTCGGTCTCGAGCTGGCGGATACGCCGGTCTGCGTTGGACTCGCGCATCAGGATCTCTTCACACCGCATACCCGCGTCCGCGGCGCACCGGGCCAGTTCCGAGGTTTCGACCGGAGCCTGGAAATCCGCCTTGACGCGCGTTCCCGAGGCCCCGGTCTCGATCTCGAAGTCATCCGCCATTCGCTTGACACCCGAAAGGCCAAGCCCCAGCCCGCTCTTGCGCAGGGATGGGCCTTTGTCGGCAAGGGCGGCGTCAACGTTGTTGATCCCGGGTCCCTGGTCGGCGAAGGCAAGGCGCAGAACAACCGTTCCACCCCGCGGCTCGTGCAGGCTGAGGCGCGCGTAGCCGCCCCGGCCGTGTTCGATCACGTTGCGGGACAATTCCATGGCACAGGTGATCACCCGCGTGGCGTGAAAGGGCTTGAACCCGACAGCTTCGGTCACCGCCTTGGCGATCTGCTGCAGGACTTTCACATCATCGGTATCCGTGAGCGAAAGGGAGGTAATCGTATGGGCCATCGTCCTCTCTGGGTGGGCAGGGCAAATGCGGGTTCAGTTCTACGGGCTCCAACGGACCGCGGCCACGCTGATGTCGTCGCTTCGATGCAGATCGTGCCGCGCCAGCAGTAAAGCAGATGCCATGAGCGCGCTATGCCCGGACAGGCTCTGCGCTACGTCGCCATTCACGGTCCGCAGCCCGTCGCTGTGCAGCACGACGAGGTCGTTGGGTTCGAGGTCGAGCTGCTCTTCCATGGGGCGGGAAATCGCGCTGCCCACGTAGCCGTCCCGGGTCACGAGGCGTTTGACTTCACCCCGCCGCAGACGAAAGCAGCTGATATTTCCAAGATTACCGTAATCCATCCGCGGGATGTCGGGGTGTAGATCCAGGATCGAGATGACGCCGCCACGCGATCCCTTAAGCTCCTCGACAAGCTGCGAGATTTTCTCCCGTGGGGTCTCAAGGGGGCGCCGTACCGCGCCCTGAGCCATGGCTTGCCCGGCTTCGGCGGCCGACATCCCGTGCCCCATGCCATCGCTTAAAGCGAGTCGAACGCCGCCCCGGTGGGCCAGCGTGGCCCAGGCATCACCACAAACCGTTTCGGTCGGGTGGGACCGGCGCAATCCGGCCACGTCGAGGCCCTGGGGCCGCTCCACCTCGGGGCCGTCGAAACGGCACGCCCATATTGTTCCGGTTGGCCCGGTCACGACTTCGGCGCGGTCCGACAGTCGCTCGATGGCGCCGATGCCTATACCCGCCCCGGCGCCCCCGCTTTGCCGATCCTGACGCATGAGGTCGAAATTGGAAATGCCCGGCCCCCGGTCATAGGCGACCAACGCGACCGAGTGTCCCCGGGGCTGCGGCATGGCTTGCGCGATGAAAAAGCCCTCATCGGCGTATTTCAGAATATTAGTCGTCAGTTCAGTCGCGACGATGGCCAGTTCCTCGGCCGTGTCCGCGCCGAGTCCGGCTTGAAGGGCTTCGGCGCGCGCATGTTGACGTGCGATGGCCACGTCGGCGCGCGTGGTGATGTCAAGCAATTCCAGCATGCCGTCGCTCTTCCTGATGCCGCGACGGTCTAGGCGCGCCCGGCCAATCTCACATGTGTGCCGACTCCGGGTTCGGAGACGATGTCGAATTCGTCAACGAGGCGCTTCGCGCCTCCCAGCCCGCGCCCCAATCCGGTGCCCGACGTATAGCCGTCGCGCAGGGCAAGCGCCATGTCCTCGATGCCGGGGCCGTCGTCGATGCAGTCGACCCAGACCATGCGATTGCCGGCGTCGCAATGGATAAGCGCGACAGCCCCGCCGCCATAGTTCAGCCCGTTGCGGAAGATCTCGCTTGCCGCGGTCACTAGGCGGGTTTTCCGAATGGCTTTCGCCCCCAGACCATCCATGGCCCGTCCGACAGCCTGGCGCGCGCGCACGATATCCTTTTCGACGGTGATCTCGTGCCGCTCAAACAGCTGCCCGCGCAACCTGGGCAGCCGGTTCACCGACCTGACCGCAGGCGAGATACCGCATGCTGAAGGTTGCGCGCCGTCCGAACCGAGGGCAGCGTCATTCCCAGCTCGACCAGCGTCATGGCCACCGCCGGTCGCATGCCGACCAGGTAAGTCGGCGCATCCAGCAGCACCCCGATACCGGCAAGCTGGGCGATGATGCGGCCCACGAAGGTGTCCACGATCTCCAACGCGCTGATATCGATCACGATGCCCTGAGCGTCGTTGGCGTGCACCTCTTCGGCCAGCCGATCCTGAAGCGCCACGATATCGCCATCGTCGATGTTCTCGTCGATCGCGACCAGCATGATCTCGTCGACCAGGAAAAGCCCTGCCGCCTGGCTCATTTTCGACCGCCTCGCCTCACTGGACCTTCCGAGCAACGACGCCGGCTTCCAATTGGCGCAACGCGTCGGCCAGGGCCATTCGCAGCGAACTGCGGGTGCGGACCTCACCGGTGTCGACGCCCAGTTGCACCATGGTCTGGGCGATGCGCGGGCTGATGCCGCTGATGATCGCCTCGGCCCCCATCAGCCGCACGGCGGCCGCGGTACGGATGAGATGCTGCGCGACCTGCGTGTCCACGGTCACGACGCCTGTGATGTCGATGATGACGATATCCGCCTTCTTCTCGACGATCGCGGAAAGCGTGTTCTCCATCACCTCCTGCGCGCGCATCGAGTCCAGCGTGCCGACCAGCGGCACGGCGATCACGCGGTCCCACAGCTCGACCACGGGCGAGGCAAGCTCCATCATCTCGTCGTGCTGACGCTGGATGGTCTTGTCGCGATCCGAGATGCACAGCTCGGTCGTGTAGAGTGCGACCGCGTCGATCAGGCGGGTGAACTGGCTGATCGCCTCGATAAGGACCTTGCCGTTTACGTCATCGACCGTATCACGCAGCCGCTCGAAAAGCGGGTATTTCAGCGCCAGAACGAATGCCGCCATGTCGCCGGTCGAGACACCGCGCTTGGTCCGCTCGCGTGTGACCTCTGCCAGCGCCGCGCGCAGGTCGTCCCAGCACTCGGCCTCGGGGTCGAGATCGTCGCTCTCGATGCTGGCACTGACGCCTTTCGCCAGCGCATCATAGAGCATTGTGATCTGCGCCCGCGCTTCGCTTTCGGTGAAAAGGTCCTTGCGGATCAGGCCTTCCTCGGCTTGGGACGAGCCCCACGCCTTCAGCAGCCTGTCGCGTTCGTTGTCCAGAATAACATGAATATGGCGCACGGGCATGATACTGGTCCTTGGTTAGGCGACAACGAATGCGTCAAGTCTTTTCGAGTATCATCCGTGACTTGTGAATAGCAAAAATTACAATTGCCACGGACCAGCAACGAAACGCTCCCTGAGCGGCTGCAGGCTGGTTCTCCCGATCCCGTCTCACGACTGTTGCGCCAAACTGCTCCTTGCCCTCTTCCGCTCCGACGTCCTCGCGATCGACGGTCGGCTCATGCCGCCGCGACCCGAGACTGATAGACACCGCTCTTGACCGGCAGGGCCCGGACGATGCGCGCCATTCACTGCCCGGCATCACATGCGCAGCATGTTTGAGAGGGATGTTCGCCAATGCAACGCGCACCGGCATCGGCGGCTTGCGCGACAGCATGCCGCCCAGCCACGTGCCGGGCTTGGCCGAAGCGTGGGTATGCCGTTTGATAATGACGCTGTTGGCGCCGATGATCAGCAGGCGTCGCAGGGACCGCTCGCCCATCCGCTGCCCGGCATGGCATTTCGCAGAAATGTCCCGCGAGGGTCGTCGTGGCTCCGAGCCGCCGGTCGAGTGCTGCCGGGGCACGAGGCCGAGCCAGGCTGCAAAATCGCGCGCTCGGCGGAACGTGTCAGGCGGGGCCAAAGTTGCGATGGCTGTCGCAATCAGCGGGCCGATACCCGGCACCTTCATCAGACGCCGCGCCACTTCGATCTCTTTGGCGCGTTGATTGATCTCTGCATCAAGCTTGCCGATCTCTGCCTCGAACTGCGTCAGTCACGTAGGCGGGTGGGATCAGCCGAACGTCATGGCCCAGCTTGCCGACCTCACGACCCCAGAAATGAGCGCCGCCGCGGGCTTCCATCGCCACGAGGCAGGCCGGGAGCTGGCCGGAAAGCTCCAGCACCTGATCGCGCCGCAACGTCTTGCGCAGGACCGCACGACCAGTGCCGTCGGCCCTATGCCCCTGGACCACGGTCTTCGCCAGATCGAGCCCGACCGTGAAAATCTCCGACATGACCGCTCCCCTCCCGTGGATCGTTGCCTTGGCACACCGATGCCGTAGGGGGGCGGTCACATCATCAACGCCGATCTGCGGTGGAAGGCCCTAAGCGCATGCGACAACGCCAAAGGCATGATCTGCGGTCTTCCTCAACAAAACTGCAACGGTCATCGAACACGCGCCTCCAAGTCGGAAATTTACCGGCTGGTGACTTCTTTGCGTCAGTTTGTCCGCCATCACGCTCCCTGATCGAAGCGTGGTTTGCTCTGATCGCGGGGAAATCGACAATGTGGCTTCGCTTCTGCGTCCTGTTGCTCGCAGGTTCCGTCGTTTATTTTGCTTTCACGACGACTCCCGTTGAAGCCGCAAAGCTCAAACTTTGCTCGGACATTACCCGATCCGCCGTGGCGAGCGACCAAATCCTCGTCGGGGTTCGAGACGCACCGCCATTCGTCGAAACTGACGATATTCGTGGTCTGCATGGCCTGTCCATCGATCTGTGGGAAAGCATCGCGATGGACCTGACCGATTCCGGATTGATCTCGGGATATGCCTATGTCGAATGCCCCCTCGGAGAGCAGATCGACCGCCTCGAAGATGGATCGCTCGACATCGTAATCTCGCCCCTCACCGTGACGTCCGAAAGACTGGCGCGGTTCGATATGTCACACCAGTACGCCTCGTCCGGCCTGACGGTGGCACGACGTCGGACCGAAGCAATTAACTATACGGCAGCCGCAGAGATCCTCAAATCGGCTCTTTCGCACAATCGGCTTATCGCGATCGCCCTTGGCTTTGCCGCCCTAAACTTGTTCCTCGCAGCGGTAATCAGGCATCATTGGGTGAACTCAGAACATGCGCCGCGGGCGAGCGGGAAATTCTCGGCGTTCATGCAATATGGTTTTGAGGCCGGAACCCGAACGACCGGCCTGCGCGGGATCAGCGACAAGTTCGAGACGATGGGCGGGCGGTTGATCGAGCTGTTCATGATCGTCATCGGGACGGCCATATCCGCGCTGTTGGTCTCGTTGATAACCACATCCTTTGTTGGTTCGATGGGGCAGTCCGGGGATGTCGATGCGCAAGACCTTGGAGCCTATCGGATCGGCACTTTGGCGGACTCCACCGCGATGCGGTTCGTCGAACGCCAAGTGGATGATACCGAATGCACCGCCACGCAGTCCAGCTCCGAACCGGCATGTCGGACGGTGCGAAGCTGGCAGGATGCCATGTCGCTCTTGGCGGATGGTGAGGTCGATCTGGTTGTCGGAGACTGGCTCCAGCTCTCCTACCTCGCCCGGTCGGATCTTTACGGCGAAGTCGATGTGCAAAGCAAAGTAATGATGAACGAGCCCTACGGTTGGGGCCTGTCCCGGGATCGGGACGATAATATCGGGCTCGAGATCGACCGGGGCATCGTGCAGCGGTTGCGCAGTCCGGAATGGCGCAGCTTCGTAGAACGGTATCTTGGCGACGGAAGCATTTCCCCCGAATAAGGAGAAACGAATGACCGACCAGATACTTTTCCCGGCGGGCACACTCGGTTGCGCGGCGGGCTCTCCGCGCGACGCTGTGCAAACAGCCGCGCAATACGAAGTCTATTACGGGAAGGGACACTATGACGCGCGGTATCCCCGGCCGAACCCTCGCCTGCTGCGCCTTGTTGCCAAGCACCTACAGCCATCGGGCAGGCTGCTGGATTACGGATGTGGTAGCGGACGGTATCTGCTCCCTCTTGCGTCAGGCACCTCATCGGCTATCGGGTTTGACATCTCTGCTACGGCACTCGCCACTCTCAGAAAGCGGTCGACTGAGATGGGGCAGACTAACGTCGTTCAGGCAATCGGCCCGAACCTCGGTGATCTCGACGAGCATCTAGAGCATACCGGGCTCGTCGATCTCGCCATCTGCCTTTTCGGCGTTCTCAGCCATATCACGGATGATGCGGCCCGCCACGCCGCGCTTGTAAGACTTCGCCGCGCAATCGATCCCGGGCGCGGCAGGGTCATCCTGTCGGTGCCGAACAAGCGCCGCCGTTTCCGCAATGAGCAGCGAGATCAGACCGCTGTTAGCTCAGGTCGGATCAACTACACCCGTACGCTCGGAGCTGACAGGGTCGATCTGGGATATCGCTTGTACGACACGGAAACGCTGCGGTCTGAACTCGCCGAAGCCGGTCTGGAAGTAGAAGCCTTTCATGCCGAAAGCTGCCTTCCGGAAAACATAGTGGCGTCCCATCCTAACCTCGCCCGCCTGGATGGTGCGCTTAGTCGGCTGTGCCCGTCGAGCTTGGGCTACGGCATCGTTGCAGTAGCGCGCCCGGCATGATCGGCTACTGCATCAAGCTGATGGTGCTTGCGCTTGCGGTTTTGGCGGCGGAAAGTGCGAGCGCCGATACGTTGGATGACATTTCGGCCAGTGGAACGATGACCGTGGGCGTCAAAGTCGACTATGGCCCTTGGGGACACTACCGGCCGGACGGCACGATTGACGGCTTTGAGCCGGATTTGGCCCGGCTGATAGCAACGGATCTCGGCGTCAACCTTCGCCTCGTGCCAGTGACGAGCGCAAATCGGCTGGCCCGCTTGGCACAAGGTGATGTAGATCTGGTCGTCGCCACGATGGGCGACACCGAGGAGAGAAGGCACGTCGCCCGCCTCATTACACCGCACTACTACGCCAGCGGCGTTCGACTGCTGATGCCGTACGGTGCCGCCCTCGATAAGTGGAGCCATCTTCAAGGGCGCAGCGTATGCTTGGTGAAAGGCGCCTATCAGAACCGCCATCTGATCGAGACATGGATGGTTACGCCGGTGGTGTTTCCGTCGCTCACGGATGCCGGAGCTGCGCTGCGCCAGGGGCGGTGTGTCGGACTTGCCTATGATGACACCTTGCTGGCGCAGATCGCCGGGACGCGAGACTGGTCCGGCTACAAGATTTCCCTGCCGCCCGAATTCGCAACGTCTTGGGCGATGGCCGTACGGCTTCCCGACAAGCGATTGGCCCGAAGAATAGAAGACCTGCTCGCCGGTTGGCATTCGGACGGCACACTGCTTGACCTCGAGAACAAGTGGCTCGGCGACACGAGCAACTTCCTTGAGGATCAGAACGCCATCTGGTCGCAGACGGCAAAAGGGAAACGCATCTGTGTTCGCGGACCTGACGGGGACTTCCCGGAGGCCTGTATGACAAGTCGGGTCATCCGCACCGGCCAATCCTTCGCGGCGCCGGAATGGATGGCGAAACTGACTGGTGCGACGGGAATTGACCCGGCTTTCCTGCTCGACCCTTTCAACCGGGGACGGATCAAAGCGGCCCTTGGAAATACCCTACTCATCGTAGGGCTAAGCTTGGCGGGTGCTAGCGTGATCGGCATCGGGGCCGCACGGCTGATCTCGCGATCTTCCGGCGGTAATCGCCAAGCGCGGATCACCGCTCGAATTGTGGGAAGTGGCTTGGCATTGGCGCAACTGACGCCTCCGATCCTGCAGCTCTACATATTGTTCTTTGGTCTTGCGGCCTGGATCCAAGCCAGTACCGGCTACCAAGTCTGGACCCTCGCAATAGCAGCATCGGTCTTCTCGGCATACGCCGGTGCGACGATTTCGGCGCTGGTCGTCAACGCTTATCGTGCCGCGCCAGATGCCGGTTTTCGGGAGGCCATCGCGACTGCCTTCGACGGTATCGTGGCCACCCTGGTAAATATCGCCAAGGCGACAGGAATTGCGAGTGCAATCGCGTATTTCGACACGATCACCGTTGCGGGTGATCTGATTGCGGAAGGGGCAGACAAAGCAACCGTGATGAACCTCCTTCTCGTCTTCTATCTCGTTTTGGTCATGGCTGTAATGGGTGTTCTTAACCTGCTGAAGGCAAGGCTGCTGTGACGATCGCCGCCAAACTCAGTCTCCTCCTCGAATGGTCTGGATATATCGCAGGCGGCTTCGTCGCGAACCTCGCAATCTCTGCTTTGGCCATGGTCTTGGGAACGCTTGTCGGCGCGGGTCTGGGCGCGTTGCGAACCAGTCCAAGTCTTCTCGCCCAGCAGGGCGGCGGTTTTGCGACGTCGCTGGTCCGCAACGTGCCCTCTTTCGTCCTGATGTTCTATCTCGCCGTAATGCTCCCGCAGGAAGCTTCACTGCCTTTTTTGGGTAGCCACGTGATCCAGCCATGGATGAAAGCCGGTTTGGCGCTGGCCATTCCAGTTTCGGGCTTCGTCTCTGACGCGTGGGTCGGCGCGAGGCGAAATGGAAGGTCTCTGTTCGACTCGGCTGCCCGCTTCGCTTGGATCCAATACGGAATGATCGTGGTCATGGCGTCGGCAACGGCTTCGGTCATCGGCTGCGATGATATCGTGGCACGAGCCGCGCGTGTCGCTGCCATCACAGATGTCCAAGGGCTACTGGTCTGGTGCTACGGCTACGCCGCCGCGTGGTTCCTGGGCTTTGGTCTCGTCGTGAAGCTCGTTTTAGCGTCCGTACGCATTTCAACGCCTCGTCACCGGAGATCAGGTTCCGACAAAAGGGCTGGGACCGTATGACAGTCAGCACCCGAACGTAGAGTCCTTGGGATGGCCTTCCCCTATCTGCCGGTCCGGTTTCGATCTTGGTTTATATCGGGCCCCAGGGCCGATGCCGTCGCCTTCGGTCTCGTTATTTCACGAAGTCTTACGGCAACCCAAGGACCGACGACCGGCGAAAAAATCGGCTCGAAGCTTCGAGTTGAAGCTTTAGCAAAAGCCTGTTTCGGGAAACTCTGCACAGTCCCACGGGGGTGTTCCGCTTGATCATTTCGACTTCGCGCCGACCGCTTCGATCCAGTCCCGCACGGCCTGGGCGATCAGCTTGGGGAATTGTCGGAACGCACTTGGCCGGGCACTTCTTGCGGGATGAAGAGGTCAGCCAAGGCATCGATCACGGCGGGCAAATTCAGCTGTGATCGGCCCCTGGCGCGCGAACGCGGCGCAACAACGGGGCTTCGCCTTGCGCGAGTCGACCCGCGCAGAAAAGACGGTCGAGATCGGTGTGGATCTCGACCAATATGCCACCTGCTGCACTATGGCCGGGGGTGAGCACGATACCGTCGGGGAAGATGACGAAGGGCTTGTGGGCTTGGTGGACCAGACACGGATGTCCGAGACGTTTCTCAATCTCTTCGACTGACCTGGCGTTGACGACGGGGGGATCGGAAGGAGGCGTGGCGCGCTCGGCCACCGCTTGTGCGGCCTCAGTCAGACCGGACTGTAGGAGCGCGATCCCGGCCTAAAGGGCGGTCAAGGCGTTCCGGATGGAGCAAAAATTTGCTTCCTCCATGATCGCCTTCATCAACCCGTCCCGCCCGCACTCAAGTTTCCTCAGCTTCGACGTGAGGCCCCCAGATCCTTGCTTTGCGTCTCTGTGCTCTTCCCCACTCCAAGCTCCTCAACCGCGATTTCCATACTTCGTGCTTTAAAACCCGGTCCGGGAACAATTTGCGATTCCGAATAATATGTGGAATGCGGTGTTCCTTCAAGATCTCATCTTAGATGTCGGCCGATTTCCCTTTGAATTCTAAATGGTTCGTGACGATGATGATCTGATGGTAATCACGCTTGGTCCCGTAGATGGCGGCGAACGCTGACTCGACTTTCGTGCGCCAAGTCCGCTTGGAGTTGAATGTGGAAGCCGATTGCTCGCCGGACTTGTCGTTGGTGGGCATAAACCCGCGTACAAAGGTTTCACCTGACACAAGGAATATGTCTGCGCCGGTCTTTCCGTCGCCGCTCCCAATTAGATCTGTTTGACTGCAAATATTCAGCGCGATTCGTTTTTCGCAACGTTTCTGCGCGAAATTCTCGAATACGGTGTCATCCCTCCAATCGGTGAGCGTTTGCGGGTGCCGGGGCAGGTCTAAACTTCGCGATCGAGTTGATATTCCACTTTCACCAAATAACTGGAGAACAGATAAGAGTGACGTTCGCGAATGCAGAGCGACTGCGAATACTTGGATCGTGCGGGTTCGGAGTTTTTCGATTCACTTATTCGAGAGGATTTTAGCATACTTCCCAGACCAAGATACACGTAATAATGAGTCTAGTTTCTCAACCTTCCACGTCCATATGACGCAAGTCGGGAACGCCCGCTCGTTTCAACCCGCTTTCTGTCACCACGAATACCCACGGGCAATGGAACGCTCCGGGCTAGGAAGCGGTCATCCTTTGCGCCAAGTGGGTTGGGGCACGGATTTTTGAGAAAGTTCATAGCGCTATTTCGCTGGATCAAGGTAGTATGAATTGAACGACAAGAAGACGGCAGCACCAGGCGCGGCGGAGGCGACGGCCTTGTCGGCGCCCGCCCATTACGCTGGCGACGACGGGGCCGTGGCCGTGGCTGGCGGGGCGAAGGGCTTGCCTGCGAAGCGCAAGCTGACGGCAGTTCAACGGCTGATGCATGGGGAGAGCCTTGAGGCGGTATCGCGTGATCTGAACGTTCCGGTCCACCGGCTATCGGAATGGCGCAATCGGGTTCTCATGGCTTCGGAAAGCGCCCTAAAGGAGCGCGAGAGGGATGACCGCGACGAGGAAATCGCGCGGCTCCATACCGAGGTGGGCGAGATCACCATGGCCAACGAGTTGTTGTACGCGAAGATCGACACGCTGGAGGGCGGGCGCCCTTTGGCCCGGCGGAGGTCGCGAAAAGAAGCCGGGCGCATTCGATCTCCACGCGAGGGGCTACGGAACGGCACGGGTCTGTGACCTCTGGAAGGTTCGCCGGGCCACGGTGGCTCGGCATCGTGTTCAAGAAGCGCCGCGAATGGCGGCATCACCAGTGCAGGGCGCTGTCTCATTTCCGTGCCCCGGTACGTCCGTTGGGCCAAGCGTGAAGGTCCGCTTCTCAAATTGGACGTCCGGGTCAAGCTCGTCTTTATTCTGTCTGCGCGGTCGACGTCGCGCATCCGGGTCATGCTTCTCTTCGCAGTCTGGTTGATGCCACTAGGCATCGCTGCACCCATATGTTGGACCGGTCATGGAGAGCCTTGCTTTTAGGCGCGCTTCTGGTTGCGCAGCAGGCGTTTCGGCTTCATCGTTATCCGACGGGGTATGATTGCATGCCCGAGAGGGGAACGGTCATGATCCGCACGCGGATTTCGCCCTGAGTAGCAGCGTGATTGACCCGCCGGTCCACAACCTAAAAAAATGTTGGCACAAGATAAGGCGCGCGTCGAGAAGCGGCACCAGCGCGTGGGTCAGACCCTCGTCCATCTCGATCAGGGGGCGGACGATGTCGTTCAAAATGCCATGCTGCACGATCTTGGGCAGGCGGATACCGAAGACCTTCAGCAGCCCGCGCACTTCGTCGGCAAGGTCATCGTCTTCTTGAGGAGCGGGTTGCGAGTGCTCCGCAATGCACGGACGCCATGCGCCACCCGGCTGTTCATGTGAACCGGGCCGCATCAGCCGGTTTTGCCGCGCATGCCGATGGGGCCGCATTCACCTAGCGCGCTCCATTCAGACGACACCGAAGCCGGCGGCGGTCAGACCAAAGGCCAGATGCTGGCTCATCGTCCAGCTTCAAAGCCGACGCGTTTGTTCGGATGGGAGAGGCCCGGCACCTACGCCGCTGGCGGAAACCTCGTCTGGCAGCTTGCGCATCACCCTGCCCTCTCCGTCGACATTTTACAGCGCACATGACCGCATGCGAAACGTTCAGCCCGGCAAAATAGTCCTCATCGCTCTCCCTTGTTCACGGCGATGTCGTGATCCTAGCGGGAGCTCGACCTTGAAGTGGAGCAAGCCCAATTACGCATGCTTCAAGGCCGCCCAAGACCGGTTTCGGAGCACGCGCAGAACTGCGCTGCTACAAGTTTGCTTCAAGCCAATTGACGGGAACACACCGGCGGGACTGCGCAGCTGCAGCGAACTTGCCTCGCAGAATATGGCCGAATGTCGACTATCGTCACAAGCCCTCCGCCGTGCTGATGCTTTGGGGAAGTAGCCCTTTGTCCGTTAGAAGATCATAGGGCCGGATCGAAGATTCCCACTCTCGGGAAATTCCTCCGGGCGAGACGATCAGGCAGCAACTTGAAGCCACCCGAATGTCAACAGGCCACCGAGGGCCGCGTATATCAGGCATGGCTTGGCAGTGCGCGCCATGACCTCGCCCTCGCGTCCCGACAGCCCGACCGTTGCGCTTCCCGCGATGATGTTGTGTGGCGCAACGATGTTCCCAATGGCGGATCCAAACCCTTGCGCTGCCACCAGATTGGCGGCCGATAGGCCCACGCTGTCCGCGGTAGAAGCCTGGAACTCGGTGAACAGGATATTGGACGACGTCGCCGACCCGGTGATGAAGGTTCCCAGCACGCCGACGAACGGCGACAATAGTGGCCAGGCCGGTCCGACACTGGCCGCCGCCGCCGCGAGGCTGTCGATCATGCCAGCATGGACCATAAGCCGCGAAAGCATCAGCATGACCATCAATGCGAAGGCGACGGGAACAAGGCGCCGTATCGAAGCGGACACCGCCCCGGTAAGGAGCCGCAACCGCCCGGTGCCAATGGCACCGAGAAGCAGGCCCAAGAACAACAACGTGCCCGGATGATAGAGCGGCTGGAACGCGCCGGAATATTCGCTGCTTATGCTCCAGGATAGAGACAGATCCGCCAAAGCCCGCTGCACCGGTGCGATCAGTCGCGTCACCAGGACAAGCATCAGGATCACGACATACGGCGCGAGGTCCGCGAGAACTGCGCGCGGGCTCGCCGCCTCGCCAGAGGGCCTGCGGCGCAACACGGCGATGAAGACGGCCGCGCCGACCAGCGCGCCGCCGAGGGTGGGGAGTTCCGGGCCGACTACGGCCGCCAGAAGGACTGAGGGCACAAGGAAGCTCGCCGCGGCGAACACGGTCCAGGCCAGCATCCGCGCTGACAGGGGCGGGTCGTCCGCCATCCGGACCATGATCAGCAAAAGGACCGGCGCGCAGACCGCATGCATCGACGCGGTCCTCATCGCGACGTCCTGCGCTGGCAGCCCGGACAGGGTCACCTGCGCCAGGACCGGCGTGCCGACCGCACCAAATGAGACGCCGGCCGCGTGGCCCAGCAGAGCCAGGACGACCGCCCGGACCGGCGGATAGCCCAGCCCGACAAGCAGCGGCGCGGCCAAGGCGACCGGAGTCCCGAATCCGGCGGCGCCCTCCATGAAGAGCCCGAAGAACCACGCGATCAGGATCGCCTGAAGTCGGCGATCTTCCGTCACCGAGGCCAGCATGTCGCGGATGCGGACGATCGCGCCGGACGCCTTCTGAAACTCGAACAGACCCAGCGCGGGGAAAATGATCCACACGATCGTCGCGGTGGAATGGGCTGCCTCTGCCCCGACCCCGACCAAAAGGGGGACGATTCCCTCCGCCGGTTCGAACGCCGTCAATGCCAGAGAGATCGCCAGCGCAAGACCTGCCGCGCCAGAGAGAATGGCAGAACGCCGCAGGATCACCATGCCGATCAGGATGAGCCCCAGAGGCGTGGACGCCAACAGCGCGCTCATGGATCAATCCCCCGGTGGCATTGGCACCGGGTGGACGGGCGCCCCATCGCGCTCGAAGGTGGAGATGTTATCCAGCGTCGTTCGCGCGATAGCGGTGAGGGCCTCGTGTGTGAAAAAACCCTGGTGGCCGGTGACCAGCACGTTCGGAAAGGTCAGAAGCCGGGCGAAGACGTCGTCGCGGATGAAGGTTCGCGACAGGTCCTCGAAAAACAGATCAGCCTCTTCCTCGTAAACGTCGAGACCGACGCTGCCGATGGTCCCGCTCTTCAGTCCGGCGATCAGCGCCGACGTGTCCACGACGGCGCCGCGGCTCGTGTTGACCAGCATTACGCCAGACTTCATTCGCGAAATGGCGTCCGCGTTGATCATGTGTCGGGTCTGCGGAGTGAGAGGGGATTGCAGAGTGATGATGTCGCTTTGACCAAGCAGATCGTTCAGGCCGACGTAACGAACGCCCATCTCGGTGCAGGCAGCGTTCTCATTCGGGTCGAACGCCAGCACCTCGCAGCCGAAGCCACAGAGGATGCGCGCCACGATCTCGCCAATCTGTCCGGTCCCGACGATTCCCACGCTCTTTCCGTGAAGATCGAAGCCCAGCAGCCCATCGAGTGCGAAGTTTCCCTCGCGCACGCGGTTGTAGGCCCGGTGCAACTTACGGTTCAGTGTCATGATCAGGGCCACCGTATGTTCGGCGACGGCGTGAGGCGAGTAGGCCGGAACTCGCCCGACAGCGATGCCGGCCGAGGCCGCCGCTGCGAGGTCCACGTTGTTGAAGCCGGCCGAACGTAGGGCGACGAACCTGATGTCGAGGCGGACCAGTTCCGCGACGACGTCGGGCCCGAGGTCGTCGTTGACAAAGGCGCAGATTGCATCGCTTCCGCCTGCAAGCGCGGCGGTAGCGGAGGTCAGGCGCATGTCGTGAAACACAAGCTCGTGGCGTTCCGCGTTCGCCGCGCTCAGATATTGCTCGTCGTATGGCTTCGTGCTGAATACCGTTACACGCATCGGGTCTCCGTCGCTGAAGCGGCCGTACCGGGTAATCCGAGGAACGTAGTGGCCTCTTCGGCCGTCACATGAAGGCATACGGCCTTTTACCCCCTGAATACAGGGCCCACCTAAATCGCCCGAAAATGCGCGCGCTGTCGCGCTGTGCCTGATGCCGAGCCGCCGGCGCCGTGTGGCACGCCGTTATAAGCCCTCTACTCGTCGGGTTCGCTCAGGCCGAAGCCTGTGCTTTATCACTAACTCTAAATGGCCCCCACATTCTGTGGCGAAACGATCGATGGAAGCGTCCGCTCAAGGCCTCCATCCTCGTGACCATTGCTAGGCTCATCTCCGACTTGGCTGCCACCTCTTCCGCGGTCATGCTGGCTGCATCGCGCAAGCTTCAAAGCTTCACAGCGATCTCGCGCTTGGCCGCGTTCGCCTTCTACCGTCCATAAGCTTGGGGACGTGCTTCGCGCATCCGCTGTCGGAACGATATCTTGTCGGTAGCATTCGCTATCCGCCTCGGTTGATCGGCCGCTGCAGTTTTGTACCGACTATCGCGCGTTGACCGCCAGAAATGGACCTGTCGCGGTTTGGTTCCGGTCACGGTGCTCATTTAGGCGGCCTTTCGCTCCAAGGCCGAGGGACTTTTCCAGCCCAGTGCTGAGTGTCGCCGCCGTGGATTGTAGAAGCCGTTGATGTATTGGAAGAGGGCCAGTTCGACGTCGCGGCGTGTCGACCAGGATCGTCGCCAGATCATCTCAGCCTTCAGGGTCTTGAAGAAGGTCTCGACGGCGGCGTTATCGTAGCAGTTTCCCTTGCCACTCATCGATACCTTGAAGCCGTTCCGGCGCAGGATCTTTTGATAGTCGTGAGAACAATACTGGCTGCCGCGGTCGGTATGCTGGATGCAACCCTTGGGCGGCCGCCGCAGGGCGATCGCCATGTTCAGCGCCCGGACCGCCAGATCTTTCTTCAGCCGGTTGCTGATCGCCCAGCCGATCACGCGCCGGGAATGCAGATCGAGAACGACGGCCAGATAAACCCAGCCTTCCCGGGTCCAGATGTAGCTGATGTCGCCCGCCCATTTTTCGTTTGGATGATCTGCATGGAAATCCCGACCCAGAAGGTTCGGCGCGATGTTGAACGTATGATCGCTAGCCCCCTCTTGTCTTATTGATGTCTCAGCTCTTGTTGCATGATGGGAGCCACCACGCAGATCGCGCAAATCGGCGTGGTGGCGGGGGATGGATCGTACCCCTCTTGGTCGTCAGGGACCGTTGCCGAGTATGGTTGTCCCCGCTTTGTCTTCGAGCCTGAACGGATACCTGGGCTTCGGGCCCGCATGACAAGACGAGGTGGGAGATACTCCATGCAGGATGCAACCGGCGACGACGTTTCCAAGGCCGTGCTCGTTGCGTATTGCTCATTGATAAATGAGTGCCGGCAGTTTTCAAATGATGCTGCTGGCTTGGCCGCGCTTGAGCAGTGGGCGTCGGATGACGTTGCGGTCATCGTCTTCGAAGCGTCCGGCACATATCATCGGGAACTTGAGCGTCATTTGTCGCGCCGGGGACTGGCCTTCGCGAAGGTCGATCCCCGACAGGCACGACGGTTCGCGGAAGCGATCGGGCGTGTTGCCAAGACAGACTGACTCGACGCCGAGATGCTGGCCAGGATGGGGGCTACCCTGCAGCCCGAACCGACGGTGGCACAGCCTGAAGTCGTTGCAGATCTACGCGATTTACTGGTGTTCCGCCGAGGCCTGATCAAGGATCGCACCGCCGCGAGAACGCGGCTCAAGATGGCAAGGCAAGTGGTCCTGCGCCGTTTTCCCACGCAACGGCTGGCACAGGTCGAGCGGCAGATCGCGCGTATAGATGCGACGATGCAGGCGCTCATCGCCTCTGACACCGGGCTGATGGAACGACTGAGCATCTTGGTCAGCATCCCCGGCATCTCCCTCGTTTCGGCAACGGCCTTGCTTGCAGACGTGCCGGAACTCGGCAACCTGTCGGGAAAGGAAGCTGCCGCTTTGGCCGGGCTGGCCCCGATATCGCGCTAATCAGGGCAATGGCGTGGTCAGGAACATATCCAAGGAGGCCGGCAGTCTGTCCGGAAGGTCCTCTTCATGCCGGCGCTCAGCGACATCCAGCACAACAGCTCCGCCAAGGCCAAGTTCGAAGACCTCGTTCAAGCAGGAAAGCCAAGAACAGTTGCTGTGACCGCAGTCATGCGAAAACTCATCGTTTTGGCAAATGCGCTCCTGAGAGATGGACGAAAATGGGTTCCCGAACCTACTTGCTGCCCATGCGCCTGCCGGGCGATGGTCGTGACCTTGTATCTGCGTTTCCGCACCACGCGGATGTCGTTCTGGCGCATCAGACGACCTACCTGGCCACTCTCATGGTTTGCTCTGCAACCACTGCCGGGCAGTGGATGGCCGACGTCGAAACCAAGTTCCGTTAGCTCCTCGGTCATCCGTGGCCGGCCGTAGCTGCCCAGGCTGGCACGGTGCTGGTCACAGATATGTGCCAGCAGCACCATGTCGGTGCGCTGCCGCTGCGACAGCGCGCGCTGTCGCCAAGCGCGCAGCCCACGATCCGTCACGTCCAGCATTCGTTACAGATGGACCTGTAGCAGCGCCCCACGATATTAGCGCTCTGAGGCGCGCCGTGCTTTGACAAGTGGCTCCCCGTGAGGGAAGGCTCGGGTCAAGCCGCCTCCCTCACTTTTCGGCTAGGTCCAAGACCATCCAACCCCGAGCCCGCACTGGATTTCGACCTCCCGCGTCGCCGGCATGGATCCCGCCGGAAAATGGGCCCGCATGACATCCCGCTGGTATCTGTTGCGCGAAATGTCGTCGCCCGTCGGACTCTCGCAAGAGCTTGGGCCCAGAACAAACGGCATCTCAGGCGCCGCCCTGTTCGTGGCGAGGTGCTCATGGGTCGATCAACTCTTTCCGAAACGGAACTCCCTCTCCGGCATAGGCGCCGCACGTATCTCGCGACCCTCGCGGAGTTCGGATTGCCCGTCGGTGCGGATGATCATCGGGCCGAACGTCTCCATCTCGGCGTGGACGATCGTGTCGGCGCCGAGACGTTCGACCAGGCGCACGCGACCGTGCCAGTCGCCGTCATCGGTCAGGCGGATATGCTCGGGGCGGATGCCGTAGACCTCGCAGCCCTTCTGCGCCGCGACATCCCCATCGAAGAGGTTCATCTTGGGCGATCCGATGAAGCCGGCGACGAAGGGAGTCGCCGGCTTGTCGTAGAGCTCCATCGGGGTGCCCACCTGTTCAATCGCGCCGTCCTTCAGCACCACGATCTTGTCGGCCATGGTCATCGCCTCGACCTGGTCGTGGGTGACGTAGATCATGGTCGAGCCCAACTGCGCGTGCAGGTCGGTCAGCTCGATCCGCATCTGGCTGCGCAGCGCCGCGTCGAGGTTCGACAACGGTTCGTCGAAAAGGAACACCTTGGGGTCGCGCACGATGGCGCGTCCGATGGCGACCCGCTGGCGCTGACCGCCCGACAGCTCCTTGGGGCGGCGGTCCAGGAGGTGGCCCAGTTGCAGCGTCTCGGCCACGCGGTTCACGGCCTCCGCGATCTCGGCCTTGGGCTTGCGGGCGAGTGACAGGCCGAAGCCGATATTCTCGCCCACTGTCAGGTGCGGATAGAGCGCGTAGGACTGGAACACCATGGCGATGTCCCGCTCGACCGGCTCCAAGTTACCGACATCGCGCCCGTCGATCTCGATCCGGCCGCTCGTCTGCTCTTCCAGCCCCGAGATGATGCGCAGAAGCGTGGACTTACCGCAGCCCGACGGGCCGACGAAGACGCAGAACTCGCCATCCTCGATGGTCAGGTCGATGCCGTGGATGACCTCGACCTTGCCGAAGCTCTTGCGGATGTCGTGCAATTCGACACGTGCCATGGATTACCCTTTCACGGCCCCGGCGGTCATGCCGGCGACGATCTGACGGTTGAAGAACAAAAAGACGATGAGCGGCGGGATGGTAACCAGCAGGATGTTCATGAACAGCAGGTTCATCTGACTGACGAACTGGCTCTGGAAGTTGTAGAGCGTCAGCTGCACGGTCACGTTCTCACGCCCCGGAAGGTAGTAAAGCGGGTGGGTGAAGTCGTTGAACACGGTGATCGACTGGACGACGATCACCGTGACAGTCACCGGCTTCAGAAGCGGCAGGATGACCCGGAAGAAGATCTGCAAGGGCGAGGCGCCGTCGATCCGCGCGGCCTCGTCCAGGTCGCGGGGAATCGTGCCGATGAACTGCCGGAACAAAAGGACCGAGAAGGATAGCCCGTAGGCGCACTGGATCAGGATCATCCCGTGGATCGTCTTGAAGAGGCCGATCTGCTGAAGCAGCCAGATCGTCGGCACAACGGCGGGCGGGATCATCAGTCCCGCCAGGACGAAGCCAAAAATCACCTTGTTCCACGCGCTGTGCCGGCGCTGGAGGATATAGCCCACCATCGCGCCGAAGATCACCATTAGCGCGACCGAGCACACCGTGATGAGGGTCGAGTTCCAGTAGGCCAGCAGCAGGATGTAGTCGCGTGCCTGCACCACGGCGATCAGGTTTTCGAAGAACACCCAGCGGTCGGGCAGCGAGAAATCCAATGCCGCCGAATCCTGCGACGTCTTGGATGCGTTGAGCAGGATGAAGATGAAAGGCAGCACGAAGATGACGAAGGTGGCGGCAAGGGCCGTGATGCCGATGACGTATTGGCGACGTTTCATAGGTCGACCTCCCGGCGGTTCAGCCAGTAGACGAGCGGCATGACCAGCACCCCGATCAGGATGAACAGGATCACGTTCCCTGCCGTGGAGAGACCATAGAACCCGGCCTGGTACTGCTTGTAGATCACGCTCGCGAGGACATCAGACGAGAATCCCGGCCCGCCCCGCGTCATCGCCCAGATCAGGTCGAAGAGGCGCATGCCGCCGATCAGCGACAGCAGGATCACGGTCGTCGTCGCGGGCCGCACCAGCGGCACCGTCACGCGCCAGTACTGCTGGAGGCGCGTCGCGCCGTCCATCCGCGCAGCCTCGTAGTATTCGGGGCTGATCGACGCCAGTCCGGCGATGTAGATCAGGGTGGCCAGCCCGACCCCCCGCCAGACATCAACCAGCGCGACCGAGATCAGCGCAAGGTCCGGGTTGGTCAGCCAACCGGGCCCGTCGATTCCGAAGAAGGATAGCCCCATGTTGATGGCCCCGTCCGTGGGATGCATCAGCTCGGTGAAGGTCAGGCCGACCCCGATGGTCGAGACGAGGACCGGGAAGAACACGACGGCGCGCAGGAATCCTTGTGCGAAGATGCCGGCGGTCAACAGCACGGCCAGCAGCAGCCCGAGCACCGTCTTCAGCCCCGATGTCAGCCCCGCGAAGATCACGGTGTTGATCAGGCCGCGCGTCAGGCCCGGCTCGCGGAAGAACTGCACGAAGTTGTCGAAGCCGATGAAGGTCTGGCTGAACAGATCCCAGCGGGTCAGCGCGAAGTAGAGCGACGTGACCGTGGGGATCGTGAAGAGCACGGTGAAGATGATCGCGGCGGGGGCTACGAACCAGTAGGGATAGGGTGTCTTGCGGCGCATGGACGACCTCGGGACAGACTGGGGGCGGTCCTGCCCGGGACGGATCCCGGGCAGGTTACGCGTCGGGCGGCAAGGGGAGGCTTACCAGCCCTCGAGACCCAGCTGACGCGCCTGCTTGGCCGCGTCTTGATCGTAGAGCGAAGCGCCCTCTTCCGCCGTGTTGATCCCCGAGCCCACGGCAACCGTGATCTGCTCGAGCGACGGTCCCTTCACCGGCGAAACGTATTCCAGCGCCGGGGCCGTCCGCCCCTCTTCGTCGAAATACTTCTGCATGTCCGACACCGAGGGCGGCACGTCGTCCGGAAGCTCGCATCCCTCGACGACCGCCGGGCCGCTGGCACCGACCGTTTCGAAGATGATCCGGCAGCCCTCGGGCGTGGCCACGAAGTTCATGAAGTCCTTCGCGACCTCGAGGTTGTCGGTATCGGCCGGAACATAGAGCGCCGAGGGCATCCAGACCGTCAGGCCGTTCTGCTCGGGGTCGTCGCCCGGCTGCGCGAAGAAGCCGATGTCGGACAATTCCTCGGGGTGGTCCTGGCTCAGCGCACCGATCGCGAAGGTCAGCATCGGGTAGTGGACGCCTTCGCCCGAGGCGAGCATCGCAAGGCCGTCAGCGTAGGATGCGGCGCCGAAATCCTCGTTGAAGTAGCCCGACTCGGCAGCCTCCTGCAGGCGCCCGAAGCTTCGCAGCGCCTCGGGCGTTTCGGCATACTTGGCCTCACCGGCGGTATAGTTCTGGGCGAAGTCAGGATTGTCGACCTGCACGTTGAAGTAGTCAGCCAGGACAAGAAGCTGGGACGTCCAGGTCTCGCGGTAGGTCTGGATGATGGGCGCCTTGTCGGTCTGTTCGGCGATGATCCGGTTGTTCTCCATGAACTGGTCCCAGGTCAGGGGGACCTCCAGCCCGAGTTCCTCGTAGGTGGGGATGTGATAGAAGATGCCCCCGCCCATGGCCGCCTCGATCGGAACGCCATAGATTTCGCCCTCAGGGCCGGAGACGGCGGTCTTGAAGCCCTCCAGAAGATTGTCCATCGCCGGAAGGTCCGTCATCGGCGCAAGCGTCCGGCTGGGCCGCAGGTTCTGCAGCAACGAGCCCGAGTTGTATTGGAAGATGTCGGCCATCTCGCCTGTCGCGAGGCGTGTCTTGACGACGTTGTCGCCCTCGCCCCCGCCCGGGCGCGTTTCGATCGAGAAGGACACGTCCGGGTTCATCTCGCTGTAGGCGTCGCCCAGAGCTTGCAGCGTCGCCACTGTGTCGGGGCTGGAATCGCTGAGGATCGTGAGGTCCTGCGCCCAGGCGGCGCCACCCGACAGGGCGAGCACAGCCGCAAGCGCGGGGCTGGTGATCAGTTTCGTCTTCATGTCGTCTCCTCCCAGAGAGTGATCAGGTGCGGTCGAAGGTGATCTCGTGCCGACCGCTTGGCACGTTCAGGCCCGTCTCGGGGATCGAGACGGAGTCGCCGTTCAGGGTGACGTTCCCGCGACGGGCCGAGGGCATCAGACGCCCCTCGCAGCCATCGGGCAGCATCACTGCATAGGTCACACGGACGCCGTCGAGCTGCCATGCAGCCTCGATCCGGCCGTGGCGGCAGGTGTGCCACATCTTCACGTGGCCGAGTTCGAGCAGGATGGTCGGGTCGATCGCGACCCGATCGAAGCCTGGCCCGCCCGGGGTCGGCGCGATACCCGCGACACCCTCGAACAGCCATTGGCACACGGCCCCGTAGGCGTAGTGGTTGTAGCTGTTCATCGACGGCTCGTAGATCGTGCCGTCCTCGCCGATGGCGTCCCAGCGTTCCCAGATCGTCGTGGCGCCTTGCTCGACCTGGTAGAGCCAACCGGGCACGCGGCGGTTCAGGAACACCTTCTCGGCCAGGTCGTCCATGCCAAGCTTGGTCAGCGCCGGCAGCAACGCGGGCGTCCCGATGAATCCGGTGCCGATCAGGTAATCGGCCTCTTCGATCACGCGGCGGAAGTAGGCCTTGGCCGCCTTGTAGTGTTCGGCCGGGACAAGGTCGTAGAGGAACGCCAGCGCGTAGGACGTCTGATCGTTATGCGCCATACGACCGGTCGAGGTGAAATACTCGGCATGGAACGCGGTGCGGATCTGCTCCTTGCGGACCTCGAGGCGCTCGGCTTCGGCATCCTCGCCCAAGGTGCGGGCGATCCGCGCGGCAAGTTCGGTCGAGATGAAGTGGTACAAGGTCGCCGCGCAATCGTCGGCGATGGTCGGGCGCGGTTTGCGGTTGTCACCGACCGGCTGGAGCCAGTCGCCGAAGGTGAAGCCCGTCTCTCCCCAGGTCGAATGGGGCCGGATGATCGGGCCGTCAGACAGGCTCCAGAGGTAGTCCACCCAACGGATCATGGCGGAGAAGCACTCGGACAGCACGCCCTTGTCACCGTAATGCAGGTAAAGCTGCCACGGCATGACCGTGATGACGTCACCCCAGCCGGTCGAGCCCGCCCAATCCCCGTTGAAGCCGGCAGGATGCAGGCGCGTCGGGTCGGGTGAGAAGTGCGGCACCGCCCCATCCGCACGTTGGTCGTGCATCACGTCGCGCAGGTACTTCTTCAGGAACGTCTCGCTGTCGGCCAGCCAACAGGCGGTGCCGGCAAAGACCTGCGCGTCGCCGGTCCAGCCCAGCCGCTCGTCCCGCTGGGGACAGTCGGTGGGAATCTCGATAAAGTTTGCGCGCTGCGACCAGACGGTATTCATCACCAGCCGGTTCACGGCCGGCTCGGCACATTCGAAGCCGCCGGCGAGATCGGGGACCGAAGTGATCGGGATCGAACGGATCGCGCGGACCTTCGCCTGCCCCTCTATTGCGACGCGCGCGTAGCGGAAGCCCATGAAGGTGCAGGCCGGGGCATAACGCTCGATCCCCTCGCCCTTCAGCGTGTAGCGGATCGCCGCGCGGGCGACGCGGTAGTTGCGGCGGTCGAAGTCGCCCTCTGCGCCGGTGACCTCGGCGTGGTCGATGTAGACGGTTGCGCCGGTCGCGCCTTCGACCTCGATCTCCACGAAACCGGCAGCATTCTGGCCGAAATCGTAGATCGTCCGGCCTTCGTCGTCTTCCCACGTCGCGGCCGGCTCGATCCGGTCCAGTGCCTTCACCGGGCCGGTCTCGTGCGGCACGAAAAGGCTCATGTCGGTGTCAAGCACGCGCACGCCGCTGCTTGCCCCCTCGCCCTCGAGCCGCGCGTCGTAGTCTTCGCCGTAATAGATCCCGGCCTTGGTCACGGGCAGCAAGCCGCTTTGCCAACCGTCATCTGTGGCGAGGATCACTTTGCCGGTGACTTCGATCTCGGCCACGGCGGCGATGGTGTCGCCCCAGCAGTTCGGGATGCCCTTGTCGCGCCACATGATGGGCGAGCGGTACCAGCCATCTGCGAGTTCGATGCGAATCCGGTTCTCGCCCGCGGCCAAGAGGTCGGATACGTCGTAGCTCTGAGCGCCGATGCGGTCATCATAGCAGGTCCAGCCCGGGGTCAGCAGATCATCGCCCACACGCTTGCCGTTCAAAAATGCGCGATACAGCCCCAACGCCGAGATCCGCAGGATCGCCCGACCCGTCGAAGGGTCCGCCTGGAACGTGGTCTCAACGAAACTGGCCCGTCCGCCCTCGCCCGGATCGCATGCCGGGGCCACGGGCCGGGCCGCGCTGAAGACCTGTTCGCGTGCCGGGGCCCGCTTCACCGAAACATCCATCTTTCCTCCCGCAGGTCATTTCGTAGACCGTTATACGTAGAACATTATACAAGTCGGATTGCCGATCAAGGGGTGTTTGCGTATTCTTACCGAAGCCGAAAATGCGGAGGTCGCGTGGATAACGGAACCAAGAGTGAGCGCGTGACCATACGAACGGTTGCGCAGGACGCAGGTGTGTCCGTCTCGGCCGTCTCGAAGGTGCTGCGCAACGCCTATGGGGTCAGCGACGAACTGCGCAAACGCGTCAACGTTTCGATCTCACGACTGGGTTACCGGCCCAGCATGGCTGCGCGCAGCATGCGCGGACGCACCCACACTGTTGGCATTCTGCTGGTCGAAATGGAAAACCCGTTCCTGCCTGTCATCGTCTCGGGCATCATGGATGAGCTGTCGCAGGCGAACTACAAGAGCATGTTGGCCGTCGGACGGGCCGACACGATGATCGAAACATCGCTGATCGATTCGATGCTGGACTTCAGGATGGACGGGATAATCTTGGTCGCCCCGCGCCTTAAGGGAGCGCTTCTATCCAAGTACGCCAAGCAAATTCCCACGGTGGTCGTCGGCCATCACGAACCGGACTCTACTGACTTCGACACGGTGAACGGCGATGATGTCGGGGCAATGCGCCAGATCGTCCGCAGGGTCCACCGTGACGGCCGCCGGCGGATCGAGATGGTCAGCATCGACCGCAGCACCAATGACAGCGATGTCTCATATCAGCGCGAAGTCGGTTACGTGGCCGAAATGACGGCGCTCGGTCTGGCCGAGTACATCCACATCAACCGTCTGTCCGAGCAGCACAAGCGCGAAGCGATCTCCCCGCTGGTCGCCCGGCCGGATCAGCCCGAAGCCTATATCTGCTGGAGCGACCTGCACGCTATCGACCTCGTCTCCCAAGGCCGCGCTAATGGCTGGCGCATCCCGTCCGAGATCGCGGTGGTCGGCTTCGACGACAGTCCGGCGGCCGCGCTGCCGCAGATCGACCTCGCCTCGTACAACCACGACGGCACGCGACAAGGCGCCGAGGCTACGCGCCTTCTGCTGTCGCGCATCGACGGTCGGACCGATGCGCGGCACGTCCTTGTCGAAGGCAGATTGAGTGAGCGCTCGAGTCTTACCGCATAGGCCGTCCTCGCTTTGACGCCTCGGCTGAAGAAATCATCGGGTGGGAAGAGTTATTCCGCCGTCGATGAAGCGAGTCATGAGGTCGGCATTGTAGAAATTACCTGAGGCGACGCCCTGCGGGCCGCGCTGCGGCATTGAGGAAAGCAGTGAACGGCAGACAATGGGATGTGTCGGCTGCTTCCCCACCGTTGGGGTATCCTGAAGAGGGATCAACCGTGCATCAAGGAGAAGTAGCCATGTGTGCAAAGAAGTCAGGAAGCTTTGAAGACCTCGCCGTCGTCGGTGCCGATATCGGCAAGGACACGTTTCATCTGGTCGGGTTCGACCGCGCCGGCCAACTGTTCATGCGCAAGCAGATCAACCGCTTGGCCCTGAATGCCACCTTTGAGCAACTCCCGCGCTGCATCGTCGGAATGGAGGCTTACCTCAGCGCCCATTTTGTAAGCCGAACGCGGCGGGGCATGGGGTTCGAGCCGCGGATCATACCGGCGATTAACGTGAAGCCGTTCAACAAGGGCCAGAGTGAGGAGGAAAAGAAAACGATCCAGTGAATCGTTTTCCCGACAAACGATTACAACGACGCCGAGGCGATCGCCGAAGCCGCGTTGCGGCCGAACTTTCGGACCGTTTCAGAGAAGAACCAGTATCAGCTCAACCTTCAGGCCCTGCACCGGGTGCGCGCACGGCTGGTGTCGCGGCGCACGGCGACCATCAATCAGATCCGGGCCTTCCTGATCGAGCAGGGCATCACCGTCAGGTCGGGGCTGCGGGCGCTGAAGAATTCCTTTGAGGCGATCCTCGAACAGCGGCGGGATGAGATCTCACCTCGAATGCGTGGCATCCTGATCGGGCTTTACGGCGACTGGCTCTGGCTGGACAAACGGATCGGGGACGTCTCCGGCGAGATCGAAGCGATCAGCCGCACCGAAGAGAACTACGCCAACATCATGACGACACCCGGCATCGGGCCAATGATCTCAACGGCGATGGTTGCGGCAGTCGGCAAGGGCGAGGCGTTCGACAGGGGGCGCGATTTTGCGGCCTGGGTTGGTCTGGTGCCCCGGCAATTCAGCACGGGCGGTCGCACCATTCTCGGCCGGATCACCAAACGCGGCAGCCGCTACCTGAGGATGTTGTTCGTGCAGGCGGCGAAAGTGATCATGATGCGCCCACACCGATGGTCCGACTTCAGTTTCGGACCGTGGCTGAGCGAGGCGGTCGCCCGTATGCCACGAAACAAGGCGGCCATCGCGCTTGCCAACAAACTCGCTCGAACCGCCTGGAGCCTTCTGCGGCACGGCACCCGGTTCGACGCGCCAAAAGACGCGGCCATGGAAGCGATCTGACGCTTTCCACGGTCACGAAGGAGTTCGCGGTAGAGAGGACAGCATGGAACGGAGAAAATACGCCCCCAGAGTCTGACGGCCCAAATGGTCGTAATGGACCTTGCCGGTAATGAGACCACGGAGCGTGCGTAACCCCATCAAGGGTGAGCCTGCGAACGCCCGCGAGCCGATCAACAGGCCGGATACATATGAGCGATTTCCGAAGTCGTGCCGGATTCTCGATTGCGAACAGCAGCCCACACATACATTGGGCCGTACGCGTAGGACGGCCCGATCGTTCATATCTCCCCCGGATATTGCCAGGTCATCTTCACGCTCGACGCCGAGGTCACGGACTGTGCTTTCCATCTGCGTGTGGCTAAGTAGCAGCCGCTTGGCCCAAAGGATCCTGGTTTCGCAGCGAATCTGGACGGCCTTGGGGCGGCGCATCGACCGCACTGCCGCAGGTCCGCTTTGAGGACATACTCCCCATTTCAACTGCGGGTGGGTTCGTAAGCGCAGCATAATCCGCTCGGTGTGACCGGCTTTACGTTTTGGACCCGACCCCTTGAGCTATCGAGCCTGAGACTCGTCGAAACGCCTCATTCGTTTGGCAGGCGGAAATCCGGTGGCATGCTGTGGGAAATCACCAATCTGGCGTTGGGAAGGTCGTTCCCATCGACCTGACGCACTGCAGCTGCGGGGGCAAGTGCGGTCCATCGATCGAGGAGCCGTTGATGAAGCACGTCGATCGGCACGTCGAGAAAGACGGTGATGTCGAAATAAGGCGACAGGTCCCGCCAATACGGGCGGTCGAGAAGCAGATAATTGCCTTCGACGATGACAAGGCGGATTTCGGGGCTGATTACCCGTGCCCCGGCGCGCGCGACCTCGATCGACCGGTCGAAGACGGGCACTGCGACGGCACGCCCGCTTCCGTCGGAAAGGCGCGCCAGCGTGCTTTCGAAGCCGGCTACGTCGAAGGTTTCGGGGGCGCCCTTTCGGGGCAGCAGGCCTAGGGGTTCGAGATAGATGTTGTCGTAGTGGAACCCGTCCATCGGCAGGATGGCCGCCTGTGCGGTCGGCTGCGCGTTCAGTCGCGCGACAAGCCGCTCGGACACCGCGCTCTTGCCCGATCCGGGGGCGCCGGCGACGGCGACGAAGTGCCGCCGTCTCCCCGTATCGAGCGCCTCCAGCCGTCGGACAAGCGTGTCGAAATCGATGGTCTCGGTCAAATCCTCGCCCGCCATTCCCGGTCCCGCCCGTCAGGCCGCCCGGGGCGCGTCCGGCTCCTTGGCGCCGGTCATGAAGGCCACGGCGTCGGACATGCTGTATTCCTTCGGATCGATCACGCAGAGGCGGCGCCCCAGCCGGTGAACGTGGATCCGGTCGGCCAGTTCGAAGACATGGGGCATGTTGTGGCTGATCAGGATAATCGGGATGCCGCGATTCCTGACGTCCTGGATCAGCTCCAGCACACGCCTGCTTTCCTTGACGCCAAGCGCCGCCGTCGGCTCGTCCAGGATAATGACCTTCGACCCGAACGCCGCCGCCCGCGCAACTGCGACGCCTTGGCGCTGGCCACCAGAAAGGGTTTCAACCGGTTGGGTGATGTTCTGAATAGTCATCAGCCCCAGGTCCGACAACTTCTGGCGGGCGAACTCCTCCATCGCCTTCCGGTCGAGCTGGCGCAGGTACTTGCCCATGAACCCCTTCTTCCGGATCTCGCGCCCCATGAACATATTGTCGGTGATCGACAGGGCGGGCGACATGGCCAAGGTCTGATACACGGTTTCAATGCCTGCCTCGCGCCCGTCATTGGGCGAGGTAAAGTTGACCCGTTTGCCTTCGACATAGACCTCACCCTCATCGGGGGGGGCCGCCCCCGACAGCGCCTTGATCAGCGTGGACTTGCCGGCGCCGTTGTCGCCGATGACGGCGAGGATTTCGCCCGGGTAGAGTTCGAAGTCGCAATGGTCCAGCGCGGTCACCTTGCCGTAGCGCTTGACCAGGTTCTTGGCAGAGAGAACGGGCTGGGTCATGCCGACACCTTTCTGATCCATTGGTCCACGGCGACGGCTACGATGATCAGTACGCCGATGAAGAAATAGGTCCACTGCGCATCGGCCCCCAGAAGCCGCAGCCCGAGTGAGAAGACGCCCACGATCAGCGCACCGAACAACGCCCCCAGGATCGACCCGCGCCCCCCGAACAGGGAGATGCCGCCGATCACCACGGCGGTGATGGATTCGATGTTCGCCTCGTAGGCCGAGGTCGGCGACACCGACCCAAGCCGTCCGATCAGCGCCCATCCCGCAAAGCCGCAGATCAGACCACCCAGCATGTAGACCGACATCAAAGTGCGGTGGACGTTGACGCCCGACAGTGCCGCGGCCTCGGCATCGTCGCCGACGGCATAGACGTGCCGTCCCCAGGCGGTGTTCTTCAGCGCCCAGGCAAGGACCAGCATGAGCAGGATCATGAAGACGACGCCGAAGGTGAAGACCGCGCCGGCGATCTCGAACCGCGTGCCCATGAATTGCAGGATCGGCGCACTCGCCTCGATATCCTGCGACCGGATCGTCTCGTTCCGGGAATAAAGGTAGTTCGACGCCAGGATGACCTGCCATGTTCCCAGCGTGACGATGAAGGGCGGCAGCTTCATCTTGCTGACAAGAAGTCCGTTCAGCGCGCCGCACAGCGTGCCGAAGGCCAAGCCGCAGACCACCGCGATGGAGGGCGGGATACCGTAGCGAAAGGCGAACTGCCCCATAACCACGGAAGAGATCACCGTGATCGCTCCGACTGACAGATCAATTCCGGCGGTTAGGATGATCAACGATTGTGCCGCAGCGACGATGCCGACGATCTGCACCTGTTGCAGGATCAGTGTCAGCGCGAAGGGCGAAAAGAAGCGCGACCCCAGCAGCAGCCCGAACACGACGATCGAGGCTAGAAGGACGATCAGCGGCACCAGCGCCGGGTTGCCGTGCAGCAGGTCATGGACCTTGTGCAGCAGGCCCTTCCCCCGGCTTTCGAAGGCGGCGAAGCTCTCCTCTCGCCGCGTCTTTACGACATCTTCGTAAGAGTCATCCTGGCTCATGCGCCGTCCCTCCCGTGACAGGCGGTTCGGCCGGGGCGTTCTCGCCCCGGCGCTTTAAGGCTCGGTCGGGTTACGGGGTCAGCCCCAGCACCGCTCCAGCCCCTCGTCGACGGAGATCGACGCGACCCCCTCGACAGGCTCGTCGGTCACCAGCTCAACCCCGGTGTCGAAGAATTCCTTGCCTTCGGTCGGTTGCGGAAGCGTGCCGTCCTGCGCGTATTGGTGGATCGCCTCAATGCCGAGGGCCGCCATGTCCAGCGGGTATTGCTGGGCCGTGGCGCCGATCACGCCGTCGCGGATATTCTGCACGCCGGGGCAGCCGCCATCGACCGACACGATCAGCACGTCTTCGGCCCGGCCCAGAGCGTCGAGCGCCTCGTAGGCTCCGGCGGCGGCGGGTTCGTTGATCGTGTAGACGACGTTGATGCTAGGGTCCTGCGCCAGCAGGTTCTCCATCGCGCGGCGCCCGCCTTCCTCGTTGCCTTGGGTCACGTCATGACCGACGATGCGGGGGTCGTCCTCGTCCCCGTAGCGGGCCGGATCCTTGATATCGATCCCGAAGCCCTGCATGAACCCCTGGTCGCGCAGCACGCCCACGGTCGGCTGGCTGACGTTCAGATCGAGGAACGCGATGCGCGCATTTTCGGCCTCGTCGCCCAACTTGCCCGCAGCCCATTGACCGATCAGCTCGCCGGCGCGGAAGTTGTCCGTGGCGAAGGTGGCGTCGGCGGCATCCGCAGGGCTCAGCGGAGTGTCGAGCGCGATCACGATGGCTCCGGCTTCCTGCGCCTGTTCGACCGAGGACACGATCGACGATGTATCAGACGCCAACAGGAGAATACCGTCCGCTCCGGCGGCGATGCAGGTCTCGATAGCCTGGGCCTGGGTCTCGTGGTCGCCGTCATACTGGCCGGCGAAGTTCATCAGCTCGATGCCGAGTTCGTCCGCCTTCTGCTGCGCGCCTTCGCGCATTTTCACGAAGAACGGGTTGGTATCCGTCTTGGTGATCAAGCAGGCCGTGGTCTGGTCCTGCGCCATTGCTGCGCTACCGGATACGGCAAGCGCCACGGCCGTGAGTGCCGTCGTGTATCTCATGATGTCTCCTCCCGATTTGTCGCATTCGACAATGACCGGCCTGGACCGTCGAACTGCCGAAAACGGCCGACTCCTCCAGTCGGCAAGGCAAGCATGACCACGGAAAAAGCGGTCGTCAACGCTTTTCTAAACTTGCTTTAGAAAGAGCCGCTGACAACAGTGAGTGAAGGAGGTCCTGACATGGATGATGCGATGCGAGGCGTCGTGACCGCCGCGCAGGAGCGCAGCGCGAACGAACGTGCGATCCTGAACCTGATACGCCAGGACGGGCCGACACCCGCGGCCGAAATCGCCCGCCGGATGGACCTGTCCGTGCAGTCGGCCTCGGTCATCACCCGCAAGCTAGAGGCCGAGGGACTGGTGCGGCGGGGCGCGCCCGTCCGGGGCAGGATCGGCAAGCCGTCGAGACCGATCAGCCTCGATCCGAACGGCGCGTTCTCGGTCGGGCTATGGATTGGCAGGCGGCGATCCGATCTGATCCTCATCGATTTCGAGGGCAAGGTTCTGGATCAACGCACAATCACCTACGCCTACCCAACGCCGTCCGCTTGCCTCGATCTGGCCCGCGGTGGACTGGCAGAGTTCAAGCATACCCTTACGCAAGAGCAGAGCGATCGGATTGCCGGGATAGGGATAGGGATGCCGTTCGACCTGTGGAATTGGCTGGACCTGCTGGGTGCACCGCAGGCCGAGATGCGGGAATGGCAGGATTTTCCGGCCCGAGACGCCTTCTACGAAGCGCTCGGCTTGCCGGTCTTCGTGGGCAACGACGGCTCTCTCGCCTGCCAGGGCGAGCATCTTTTCGGGGCTGCCCGGGCGCTTCAGAACTTCGCCTATATCTATGTCGGCACCTTTCTGGGCGGCGGCATCGTTCTCGACGGAAGGCTGTATCTCGGGACGAGGGGAAATGCCGGAGCGCTTGCCTCGCTCCCCATACCCGGCGCGGACGGCACCATGTCACAAATGGTGGAGTTCGCATCGATACACCGGCTTGAGCGTCGTTTGGATGCCCGCAATCCTGGGCAAGGAACACAGCTACTAAAACAGCCCGAATGGACGGGGTTCGAGGAGCTCGAGGCGACATGGATCAAAGAGACGGCGCACCAGATCGCTTCGGCCAGCATGACACTTGTTGCCGTTCTGGATCTTCCCACCGTAGTTGTGGACGGAAGTTTTCCCCCGAAGGTGCGGGATAAGCTCATCTCGCGGATCGAATCCCTTATCTCCCACTGGGACGCCAGGGGAATTCACAGCCCGCAGATCGTTCCAGGTACACTGGGGACAAAGGCCTGCGCGCTCGGCGCCGGCTATCGGCCGATCGTCGCCCGCTACCTGAAGGAGTAAAATACGACGGTGCACATGAAAATTCTCAGCCGCCGGTTTTTCGCAGCAAGGCGTCGCAAAGTCCTGAGAGTGCATCCGGCCGCAGACGGCAAGAAATCGCGTCACGAATAAGCGGCTTGCGGGCTATGAAAGGATGGTTTTTTCGAAGAAGAACACGTGAGCAAAGGCACGACGGCGCCACGGGGATTTACGAATTCCGGGTCCACCTTCCTCGTCACGAATACACCCGGCAGTGAACGAATTACCACTTCTACCCTCGAGAAGCGCTGGCCGCATTCCTGGCGGTTAGCATAGGAGGCTCAACCGCAGTGTCCGCCACTCGCTGTCGGATCTCGGCCACTGGGGCGGCGAGACCCCAGCACTCCCTGCGACTATTTGATCGAGGGCGATGGGATCGCGGTACAGTTTCCTGAAACGCCGACTGGCATACCGGCGGGGTACGATGACGAGCGCACCACCTTCGCCACCAGCGTTTCGGGGGCCAAGCTCTTCGGAAGCCAATCTGATGGGTCGGCTCGATCCGGCGCAGACGCGTCGCTACGCGCTGAATGCCTATGAAGAGCAGTCCCTGACGGCGTGGTTGCAGAACTCTGACTTCGGACGATTCAGACCTTGAATCCACGCGGTTAGAGAGCTCGTATGAGCAAGCCTCCTTCCGCCCGCTACCGCACGACGAACTGGTCCATCTACAACGCGGAGCTGCGTAGGCTCGGCTCGATGCTGATCTGGGTCGACCAAGATATGGGCTGGCTCGCGCCGCATGAAGGCCGCTCCGTCCGCCCTCCCGTTTTCTCAGATGCTGCCATCCAGTTCTGTCGGTGTGTCAAGGTTCTATTCAGGCTGCCCTTGCGACAGACCGCGGGGATGGTGGCCAGCCTGCTCCGGTTGGTGGGGCTGAACTGGTCCGTGCCCGAATTTAGTACCCTGTGCCGCAGGCAGAAAGCCTTGGCCGTTCAGATCCCATATCGCCGTATCGATGGCCCGTTCAATCTGTTCGTCCCCTCTCGGGATCATGCTGAGCATGACCCTGCCGGGCGGCGGACAGCACGGGCATCAAGTTCCTTGGAGATGGCGAATGGCAAGCCCGCAAGCGCGGCGTCCAGGGCCGACGCCAATGGCGCAAGTTCCATCTTGTCATGGATACGGCGACTTCGGACATCCGGGCGGTAGAGTTCACCCACAGCAGCGATGGTGACAGTCCGATCCTACCCGAGCTGCTCGGTCAGATCCCTGAGAACGAAAAGATCGGAACTGTGACCGCTGATGGTGCCTCCGACACACGCCGCCTCCACGCGGCCATCACCGAACGGCAGGCCGTACCTTTCGGGCACTCCTTCGGACCGGTGGCAGTCATGCCCTCACTCCCGATCCGAAAGAACGGGCGGACCTGGAAGGAAGACTGCCCCGCGGCAAAGGCCCGGAACGAGACGCTGCGCGCTACGAAACACTACGGGCGCGCATTCTGGAAGCACTGTATGGGTACCACGCCAGGAGCCGCGTGGAGGCGAAGATGCGAGGTATCGAGGCATTCGGCGAAGAACGTATCGCAGCCCGAGACCCCGACAGCCAGACCGTAGAAACCCACATTCGCATCGCTCTCATGAACCGCTTTAACGCCCTCGGCACCGCTGAGATCGTCCGCCTGCCATAACGCCATCGAGGTAAGCGGACTTCACCACTCAAGCGTGAGTTCTGCAACTACGCCGTTGGCTGTGCGGGACTTTGCTGCCCTTCGCTGCGGCTGCTTAATTTCGCCGCAGCTGCGAAGGGTTCTTGAAGAATAGGCAGAGTCCGGGCCTTCGCCGCGAGCGCGAGACAGATCCACCGAACCGTCGGTGCCGACATTCGCGGGACCCTCAAAATCTGGCGACATGCTACGCCGCCGCAGGTCCGCTTCGAGCCCTTTTCGACCGCGCTGGAGGTGACCTTCTTTGCCGTTGCAGCGTCACTGCCGCCGGTCTTCGGCGGCCGTATACTGCCGCGTGGCGTGCTAAAAAAGATCGTCGCGGCCGCGTGCATCATACTTGAGCGAACTATTCAGCAGGTCGGACTTCCTCCCTGCTCGGCACACCGCTGCGCGTGTTAACGCCTGCGAAAGGAGCCTGGGATGGGTCGCATCGCTCTGCTCACCTGGATGAACGACGTCGGCAGCGCCCATCGCGTCGCGATCAGTTCCTGCCGCTGACGCCAAACCGGAAGCGAGCGCGCGCTTCGGGCCGAGCGCGTCCTGGCGCTCACCGAAGGCTCAGATGCCGAAGGTCATTTCGATCGGGTGCGCCTTACGGCCAACGGCCTTGCGACGTATGCGCCCGTCAAAATCAGCGGCCCCGCAAGGAGAAGTGCCCAGCCTGGAACCTCGCCAAAGAAGATAAGCCCCAGAACCACCGCCCATAGAACCGATAAATATTCGAACGGGGCCAGCGCCGCCGCATCCGCATGACGGAATGACAGCGTCATAAGAATGTGGGCGATCCCACCCGACAGGCCGGTGCCGATCAGCAGCAGCCCCGCCGTAAATCCCGGCCAGACCCAGCCCCACGGAAAGGTTGCAAGGCCGCCCAACGCTGCGACGATGGCGAACCAGAAGGCTATGGCGCCCGCGCTTTCGCCCATCAGGGTCAACCTGCGGACCTGGATCAGCGCGCCCGCCGTGAGAAGTGCGGTCAGGAGGCCCAGGATCACTCCGAGGCCGGACGCGTCGGGCAGCGTTCCGGCCAGGGCGGGCACAGAGAATGCAGCTCCGCCGGCCAATCCCAAGGCAACGCCCCCGATCCGCCCCGCACTCAGACGCTCTGCGAGAAGCAGCCAGCCGAGCAGGGCAAGCATCACCGGCGCAAGGTAGGACAGCATCGTCGCTTCGGCCAGCGGAAGCAGGCGGATCGTCGCAAAGGAGGTAAACATGGCCGCCGCCCCCATTGCGCAGCGGGCGATGTGTCAAAGGGGATGGCGCGTGGCCAGTCCTCGGGGCCAGTCGCCGCGCCACCACAGGAAGGCCACCAAAGGCAGCAGCGCCACCGCGGACCGGAAGAACACCACTTGCCCCAAGGGAACGGCGTCTCCCAGGGCCTTGACGAAAGCGGCCATGGCGGCAAACGCCAGCGTCGAAAGAATGCGCAGCGTGACGCCGAGGCTTTCGTTTGTTACGGGGATCGGTTCACTTCTCACCGCGTAACGTGCCATACCAACTGCACGCGCTGCGGGTGCGATCCGATGTTCGGCCGGTCGATGGCAGCTGCTGCCGGACAAATGGCGGTGCAATCCGCTTCATTCCGTCCTGAACCGGATGTGCGGACGGCCCGCATCGGGCGACGCGCTCACATCTGCGGCGACCCGGAACACTTTGCGCAACAGGTCCTGCGTCAGCACCGCGTCCGGTATGCCACAGGCACGCACCGACCCCGCATCCAGGACCACGATCCGGTCGCAGAACATGGCCGCGAGATTCAGGTCGTGCAGCGCGACAATGCTTGTCAGATCCAGATCGCGGACCATGCGCAGGATCTCGATCTGGTGGTGAATGTCGAGGTGGTTGGTCGGCTCGTCGAGGAACATCACCTGTGGCGTCTGCGCCAGTGCCCGCGCGATATGGACCCGCTGACGCTCGCCCCCCGACAGGGTCTGCCAGGCCTGCGCGCGGCGGCCGGTCATGTCGACGCAGTCGAGCGCCGCGGCCACCGCCGCCTCGTCCGCGTCGGACCAGCCGGACAGAGCCGAGCGGTGGGGCGTCCGACCCAGCCGCACGACATCGCGCACGGTTACGTTCGTGTCGGTCGCCGCGTTTTGCTGCACGAAGGCGACCTGTTGCGACAAGGCGCGGCGCGGCACCTTCGAAATGTCCCGGCCGTTGATCTCCACCCGGCCGGACAGGGGCCTTCTGAGCCCGGCCAGCAGCCGCAGCAGCGACGACTTGCCCGACCCGTTGGGGCCGATCAGGCCCAAGGTCTCGCCCGGTGCCACCGTCAGGGAAACGTCGGACACGATGGTCTTGCGCTTGACGCCCCAGCGCAGGTCTTGCGCGACAACGTTCATGCCTGGGGCCTCGCGCGGTAGAGGATGATGGCAAAGAACGGCACGCCCACAAGCGCCGTAACGACCCCGATCGGAACGGTCTGTTGCGTCGCGATGACCCGCGACACGATGTCGGCGATAACCATGAATACGGCCCCTACCACGGCGCAGGCGGGCATCAGCCGCAGGTGCATCGGCCCGACGACGTAACGCGCCGCATGGGGGACGACCAAGCCGACGAAGCCGATTGCGCCCACCATGCTGACGATCGTGGCCGTCATCAGCGCGGTGACCGCGAACAGCAGCAGGCGGATGCGTGCGACCGGCACGCCAAGGGCGGCCGCGTCCTCGTCCCCGAATGTGAAGGCATCCAGCGACCGTGCCATCAGGATGCAGATCGTCAGGCTCAGGCAGACGACGAGCAGAAGCAACTGGAAATCCGGCCAGCGCACGCCGCCGAAACTGCCCAGCAGCCAGAACATGACGTCCCGCGCCTGCTGGGCGTTGCCCGACGTCGTGACGATGTAGGAGGTCAGCGCGTTGAATAGCTGCGACGCCGCCACCCCGGCGAGGATCGTATGGTTGGGCCCGCTGGTCGCGCCGTTGGACAAGAGCGCCACCAGCGCGAAGGCAGCGAAGGCGCCTGCGAACGCGCCCAGCGACAGCGATAGGCTGCCGGCGCCGATCCCCAGAACGATCACGCAGACGGCCCCTGTCGAAGCACCCGCCGACACCCCCAAGACAAAGGGCTCGGCAAGCGCGTTGCGCAACAGCGCCTGAAGGATCGCCCCACAGATCGCCAGCCCCGCCCCCGCCAGCGCCGCCACCAGAGCGCGGCTCAGCCGCAGGTTCCAGACCACGCTCTGCTCGATCGGTGCGACTTCCGCGCCGGTCAGGCCGAGTTCGTTGGTGACCGACAAAAAGACGGTGTCCAGACCGATGTTGTAATCGCCGATTGCCGTCGCAATGGCGACGGCGAACGCAAGCACAAGCAGCGACAGGCTTAGAAAGAGGACGAGACGGCCCGCCCCGCCCCCCGGCTCATCGGACACCGTCACGGAAGATCAAGCGCCTCGAGCTGCTCTGCCACCTGCTCGGCCCCGTAGAGCGTGCGGATGCTCGGGTTCATGGCTGCGCCGCTCATCACCACGATCCGTCCCTCACTAACCGCCTCCATCTGGCTGACGGTCGGATCGGATTCAAGGAACTCGATCTTGTTTTTCGCGGTGTCCAGGTCCCAGCGGTTACGGTCGACCTGCGCAGCCACGAAGACCGTGGGATCGGCCGCCATGATGCCTTCCCAGCCCACCGCAGGCCAGTCCGCCTCGGTCGTGATGGCGTTGGCGCCGCCAAGCACGTCGGCGATGTAACCCGACGGCCCGTGGCCCCCGCCGAGATAGGCGTCGTCGGCGGGCGAGGGGCTGGAGAACCAGAAAAGGAAGGTCAGGTCGTCATCCTCGGCAAACCGCTCGCGCAGAGCCGCTTCGCGCGCCTTGAAATCCTCGATCAGTGTCTCGCCACGGTCGGCTACGTCGAAGATCCGAGACAGGTCCTCGATCTCCTTGTAGAGCAGGTCCATGCTCCACAGTTCGTCTCGCGAGCCGTAGGCATCACTTGCATCTAACGTTGTCGAACAGGCGCTCGGTGACAAATAGGTGGGGATGCCGAGGGTCTCGAAATCTGAACGCTTGGCCACCTTGCTGTCGGGGCCCAGAAGCGTGGTCAGCATCGCGGCGACGAAATCGGGTTGCTTCGACAGCACGGATTCCAGCGTCGGAAACTCGACGGTCAGCACTTCGACCTCGCTGTTCGCCTCGGCCACTTCGGGCAGCACGGCGTTGGGCCAGAAGGCTGTCGCCGCCATCCGGTCCTCAAGGCCCAGCAGCAGCATGATCTCGGCGCTGTTCTGGCCCAACGCCACAGCGTTCTGCGGGGCTTGTTCGAACATGACGGTCTGGCCGCAGTTCTCGATCGTCAGGGGGTAGTCCGTTTCGGCGTGCAGGGCGGTGCCGGAAACCGCCAGCGCAACGCTTCCGAGCGCCAGGATAAACTTCATTGGCATCGATTGATTCCCATTTCCGAGTAGTTCAGTCGGGAAGCGACTAAAGGCATGCAACCACCGGATCAAGAGCAAACCTCTCGCGTTGAATTTCCGACGCCTGACCTGGGCCGGGCCGCGAAACAGATAGGAGGTGATGCGTCTTTAGGCGCCGGCCTGGGCTGCCGCGCGGTGGTCGATCCTGACTCTCAGGGTGAAGATCGGCCTGCAAAAAGCGGCTCACATTCCTGGCGCGCATGCTGCTCGTCGGACGGGCAGGAAATCACTTTCGTGCGTCAGTGGAAGCGTCGTAACCGGCCGATTGGGGCCGCAGTTCAGGCCTCGGCCTTCCAGTTCCAAGGGAGGAGCTCGTGGAGGCGGTTGATCTTGTGATCATGGATGCGGTCAAGGATGTCGGTGAGCCAAGCCTGGGGATCGAGATCATTCATCTTCGCCGTCTCGATCAGCGTCATGGCCCGGGCGAGGGTCTCGCCGCCGCTGTCGGACCCGGCGAAGAGCCAGTTCTTCCGGCCGATCCCGATTGGACGCATGGCACGTTCGGCCGGATTGTTGTCGATCCCGATGCGTCCGTCCTCGAGGAACAGTTCGAATGACGGCCAGCGGGAGAGCCCGTAGCGGAAGGCCTTGGCGAGATCGCCTTTGCCCGGGATGCGCGGCAGCTGGGTCTCGGCCCATACCTTGAAGGCATCCACCATGGGCCTGGAATGCTGCTTGGCGCAGCTCGGCAGACCGGCCGGCGATCTCACGCTCGACGTCGTAGAGCTTCCCGATCCGGTCGAGCGCCTCCCGTGCGATCTCGGACTTCGTGGCCTCCCGGACATCGTGGAAGTCGCGGCGTAGATGCGCCCAGCAGACCGCCTCCCGGAACTGGCTGCTGCCGTCCGCCCGGCGTTGGTAGAGCTGGCCGAAGCCGGCATAGGCGTCCGCCTGAAGGATGCCGCTGCTACCTTGCAGATGCCGACGCGGATGTCCGCTTCCAAGTTCTTAGAAGAGTTCGTTCGCACGCGCAGCGAACGTCCGCTCCCCGCCGATTCTGTGGAAAAACGCCGGTTCCCGAGCGCAGAAATCGACGGCCGATAAATGCGCGCGCGCCCTTCGCATCAGGCTTTTTGCGCTTGCTGCGGTGCGGGAAGGATCTTCGCCAGTTTTCGGAGGTTCTGGGCGGTAGCGGCGAGCAGGAATTCGTCGTTCGCGCCGCATGGTCCCCGTAGTCGGAGCCTTCCAAGGCCGAGGATACGCTTGAGAAGCGCGAACAGCATCTCGACCTTCTTCCTCAGCTTCATCGAGACGTCGTATTGCTCGGTCCTGGCGATGTCGCGGGCGACCTGGCGGGCGTCCTCATGCTCCTCGCGGGTGATGGAGCGGAAATCCATGTTCGGGCAACAGCGCGGCTTCGAGGGGCAGGCCTGGCAGGTGAGCTTCGGACCGCGGTACTTGGCGACGCCCGTACCGGTCGGACCCCGGTTCGGGTCGGAATAGCTCCGACGGAACTGCTTCAGTTCGTGGCCCTCGGGGCAGATGTACTGGTCGTTGTCGGCGTCCCATTCGAAGTCCGCCCGGCTCCACGTGCCGTCGGTGCGGCCGGCTTTGTCTATGACGGGGATGTGCGGGGCGATCTTGCGCTCGACCGGCCAGCCGAGCATCGGACCCGACCCGTAGGCCGTATCTTCGAGAACGTCGAGTGATCCGGAACCCGGTCACTCAGGTCGAGGCGGCAGAACCAGCGATACGCCAGGTTCAGATGCACCTCTTCGCACAGTCGCCGCTCTGACCGGATGCCGAAGCAGTAGCCGACCAGCAGTATCCGGATCAGCAGCTCGGGATCGACGGACGGACGGCCGGTGTGGCTGTAGAAATCCGCGAGATGGCCGCGGATGCTGCTCAGATCGATGAACCGGTCGATGGATCGCAGGAGGTGATCTTGAGGAACGTGATCCTCCAGCGAGAACTCGTAGAACAGCGCCGGTTGGGCCTCCTGCCTCGGTCACATCATCGCCATCCCTCCCGACCAATACCGGAATTGAATCAGCGAGATGCCCCTCGATCAAGCGAACGTTTTTCAACGAAATACGACCAAAGCAGACTTGCGGCCTTGCAGCATGGCTAACGCAGCATATCGAAAGAGCAGTCTTCCGATTGCATTAAGAAAAGAAGGCACGGTTGGCGGTGAGGGGGCGTGGCAGAACACGACGATCCGCTGGGCGGCCAGGACGGACGGAACGCGAGCCATAACCAAGATTGAGAGGGAATCTGCAAGCTGAAAGACATAAAGTCCAGATCCCCGAATGATCCCCTCTACTCGTATTTGGATGCAGAGCGACGGTGCGCCTTCACATCGAACTCAGCTACCTTCAATTGTGGTCATCCGTCTCGCTGCATCATTGTTTCCACTCGTCAAGCGGCTGAGATCAACATTGGCACCCTGAAAATAAAGGTGGTTGTTCCGCTATCGCATTCCACATCGATTTCACCATTATGCGCGATGGCGATGGACGACGCGATGAAAAGGCCGAGCCCAAGTCCCTCTCCCAAGGCCTGATCGCCACGCTCGAACGGGTGGAACAGACCTTGTCGCAGCTTTTCGGGGATAGCCTCTCCTTGATTGCGGACACGGATTTCAAGCTCGCCCTCGCCAATCAAACCCTGCACCTGTATGGGCGCGCCGGGTGTTCCGTGACGAACGGCATTCGACAAAAGATTCGAGATTGCCTGCGCGACGCGAGGGGCATCACAGCTGACCGGCTGGTCGAAGGATAATTCGAGCGAAATCTCCTGCTCCGGGAATGCGACGCGGATTTCCTCAACGATTTGAGTGACAGCGCTGGTCAACGGCGCGTCCGGCGTAGCTGAGATGCGGATTCCACCTCCCAGCCGGGCCTTCGCGTGCAGCATGATATTGTCGATAAGGTCATTCATGCGACGCAGTGATGATCGCATCAAGGGAAAGAGCTTGCGCGCTTTGTCGGTTAACGGCTCCTTGTCCAGATGCCGAAAGCCAGCATCGAGCGCCGCAACCGGATTGCGCAGGTCATGGCCGAGGACAGCAACGAATTCTTCCTGGATGCGGGTCAGCTCACGCTCTTGCTCCACCAACCGTTCTTGGGTTTCCAGCCGTTCTTCGGTTTCCAGGCTGCGCCCAATGATGTTGGCGAACATCTCCAGCATCGACACTGCGCGTGGCTGCTTCACGTCGCGCGGCTCCGTATCGATCGCGCAGAGCGTGCCGAAAAAGCTTCCGTCGCTGCGGTGAATCGGGATCGAAGCGTAGCTCACGATGCCGAACTTGGCGGCGATGGGATGGCCGCGATAGAGATCGTCGGTTGCGGAGTCGTTGAACAGAACCTTGTTCGACGTTTCACGGACCGACTGACAGAAGGTCGACTCGATCCCTATCTCATCACCCTCGGCCAACCCGAAGTTGACCTCGTCCACAGTGCGGCAAGCGACCCAGCGATCCGCTGTCACGCGGGCGACGGCCGCAAAGCGCATGTTCGTGGCCAGCATGACCGTTTCCAGGATGGTGCCGACAAGATCACTGCTCGCAAGTATGCTGATGTCAGCCTGAAAGTCATGCTCTCCCCGCAAGAAGGCCGCATGATCTTGAGTGATAGCGTTCTGCATCTTCTTATCGTCCCCATTCGGCCCCGGCTCGTTCGGTCCTTTTGCAGCCTTCGGTGAGCGAGCAGCGAAGACGATCGAGGGATTCACCAGATTCAGCGAAGAATGTCGGCAATGTCACCGAAGGAAGCAATGGATTTCTGGGAAGACGGCGTCAGGGGCGCCGCTTGGGGCTCCTGCGCGCTCTGAACTGAGCTAAACTTGGGTGTCTTCGACACGTCGCCCAACGATGTGGTCAGGATAGCTGATAACTATGACCGCGCGGCGTATGATCGCCCCAAATCCTCCCAGCTAACGGTCTTTCCAAGCAAGATCGGAGCTTGCCGCAGCTTCGATGGTGCGTCGCAACTCGTTCGGCAACAGAGGTTTCGAAAGCATTGCCAGTGGACGGATCGCCTCCTTCTCGTCGTCGGTCACCTGGTGCAAGCTTCCGCTGACGAATACAGATGGAATTCCCATCTCATTCCGCAGCACGAACGCCGCATCTTGCCCTCTGCTTCCGTCGGCGAGTTGAAGGTCGACGATCGCAATATCCGGGCTGGACTGTCGTGACATAGCAATTGCCTTTGTCGCTGTTGCGGCGATGCCGACGACGTCATGCCCCATCTCGACAAGCTGCGCCTCCAGATCAAGCGCAATAAAGATGTTGTCTTCGACGACAAGCACGCGAAGTTCAAAGCGTTCATCATTCGGCAAAGGAGATGCGGGTCCGCCAGCCACTTGTTTTATCTTCCTCGATCGTTCCGCCCAATTGCGAAGCCATCCCCGCAATCAAGCGCTGCCCGAGGCCAGTGGAATGAGAACTCCGATCCAAACTGTCGAAACTGGGACCCGTTCCATCATCTGAAACATCGAGGACGATCTTGTCGTCGCCGCTCCGCCGCAAGCTGATGGTCACCGTGCCATCGTCGTCTTTGCCGAAGGCGTGCTTGAACGAGTTGGTCACCAGTTCGTTCACCGCCAGCGACAGGGTGACGGCCTTGTCCGTTGGAAGCCGGATCGGTTCGACATCGAGCGTGATCTGCACCCGGCGTTCTTCGCTCTCGAGCGAGGCGCGAAGATGCCTTGTCAACTTATCCAGATATTTGTCGATCTGGACTGATCGAACGTCGTCGTCTTCGTAAAGCGAGGCATGGATTGCCGCGATGGAGTTCACCCGTGCGGTTGCTGCCCGAAGAGAGGCGCGCGCAGCGGAATCCTCGGTCGCATTCGCCTCAAGGTTCAAAATGCTGGTGACCATTTGAAGTGAGTTTTTCACCCGATGGTTCACCTCTGCGATCAGCAGGTCGCGGGCTTCGACCGCCTTGCTAAGGTTAGCTTCATTTTCGCGGATAGACGTGACGTCCAGCACGATCCCGACGATACTGATAGCCTTCGTGCCCGGATCGCGAACCGACTCTCCCCGCCCAGTTACCCATCGCGTCGTCCCGTCCGGCAGCATAATCCGGTAGTCGAGATGCAAGTCCGACCCGATGGTGCGGGCCACTCGCTCGATCTCGGAAATTGCGGCATCGCGATCATCTGGGTGAAAGCGATCTAAAAACGGCTTAACCTCCGCTGCGGTCTCGCCCTGTTCGAAACCGAAAAGCTCGTCCAACTGCGGCGAGCGGACCAGGCTTTGACTAACGGGATCAAGCTCGAAATAGCTAAGATCGGCCCCCCGCATCGCAGCGCGACGCTTGGCTGCATCGGCGCGCTCTCCCAGAACGCTGCGCGTAACGTCTTCGGCTGTGTGTATCACGTGAGTAACTCGTTCCGGCTCCGACGCGTCGGCGAAAACCGGAGAATTCAGGATGCGCCAGTAACGCGTGCCGTAGCGTCCGTCGGCCTCCAAGACGTCATGCTGCCGAAGAGGCATCTCCTGTGCCTGACCAGTTGCGACCACGGCATCCGCGGATGCCTGTAATTCTGCTTCAGCGTCGGCGTTGGGGTCGTCGGGGTTGGGCGGAAAAACCTCGAAGACCCGGAAGCCAACCAAGTCTTCGGGTTGGCGGCGCAGCATGGCGCAATAACGCTGGTTTGCCGCAACGATCCGGAGGTCTGGCGTGAACACCAATTGCGCATTTGGCGCGGCATCAAAGAAGATGCCCAAATCGATATGCCGGACTTCATCCATGACAGCGCTTTTCCTTGCAGCACGGCTCCACCAAAGGCACCGCTCACATATCCGAGTTCAAGGCACGATGGTCGTCGAGGCCTCGCTATAAGTTGGAGAAGGATACCAACCACACGTTCGGATATGCAAGACGAGCCTAACGGGTCGCGCGATTGCTGTTCAATAGTGAGTAACTCTCGAAAACAAGCCTTTGTTTCGAAGCATTTCGCATCAATGGTCGGTCTGGTGACGCTGCGCCGCGGCATTAAATATAACGGCCAAGGGCGGGTTTGGGCCGTTAGTTACTGTGCATACGGGACGACGTTTGATCCACCGTTCGCGAAAGCGACTGCGCCTTCGCTTCGAATGGTGCTGATTGCCTCTTCGAATGCGGCCCGATCGTCGCCAAAGAGATCGTCCCAGACAATAGATGTCCCGTCTTCGGTCACAACTTCCAGCGACCGACCATCCCCACCTTCGAGTTTGTAGATGTCCACCTTGAATGGCACCCCATCCTCAACGATGCGCTGCGAAGCGCTGCGAAGCGCTGCGAAGCGCTGGAAATGACAAGGTTGGGTTCGCGTTCCATCTGAATACCTCTTTGGTCTGCGATAGAGCATAGAAGCACTGATCACGAAAGCCAATTTCCGCAAAGCAGGCTGCGACCGCAGCATGATGAGTGCCCGCTTGATCTCTCCTTTGGGCCGCGAGCGACGCCACGTGAGGGGCGACCAGGCGCTTGACCCTGCTACGCAGCGAAGGTCAGGTCGGAGTCCTGGATATCGAATGCTGCGGCGTCGATGAGTGGCGGCTTTGCGCACTGCGCGTCCAGCGTGACGTCCCTTGTGGTTTCGACCTTCCTTCGGCGGCGCTCCCACAGGCCGGTGGTGGACCCATGTGCTACCGAGGGAGCCTTTCACGCGATCGTCCCACGGGAGTGCGCCCTAACGAGCCACTGCCTCGTTCCCGAATGTCGCCACGTACTCCGCAATGCTCACCCCGTAGCGGCGCGGGAAGGCGCGACGCATGCGCTGGAGGTCTCCGTGGCGAACACGATCCTGACTGCGGCCATGCCCATGCTCATCATCCTGGGCGGACTGGCCGGACTGCTGCTCTCGCCGTCCCCTGCCTTCGCAACCCTGCCACCTTCTGTGCAGACGCTGGCTGGGCTCGTCGCCACGGGGCCGTTGTCGCTCCTCATGGGGTGCTATGGGCGAAGAGTCGGGTTCGTAATCGGCGGCGCGCTCGCCATTCTGGGCGGGGCTGCCGGCGCGCTCGCCTGCCTCTGGGCGAGCTTCGCGCTGCTGCTCGTTGCCCATGCCGCGCTCGGCGCTGCTCTCACGTGCTACCTCTACCCCCGCTTCGCCGCCGCCGAGGTAGTATCCGAGAACTGGCAGCCGGTCGCGATCTCGCTTGTGCTGACCTCTGGTCTGATCGCCGCCTTCGTGGGGCCGCAGCTGTTCATCTGGACCAAGGACCTGTTCGCGCCAACGCCCTTGGCAGGCGCGTATGCCGCGATCTGTGCGGTCACGCTGATCGGTCTTCTGCCGCTTGCTTTCGTCCGCGTACCCCGCCCGACTGCGCGGGTAACCCGTCTGCGTCTGGATCGTGCGGCGCTGCTCGCGATCCTGCGCCGTGGCCCCGTTTTGACGGCGGTGATCGTGGGCGCGGTGTCGCAAGGGATCATGGTGCTGATTATGGCGCCCACCCCGCTCGCCATGACGGGCGCGGGCTACTCGGAAGCACTGGCGGGCGATGTCGTTCGCTGGCACGTGGTCGCAATGTTCGCGCCCAGCTTCTTTACCGGCTTCGCCATCAAGCGGTTCGGTACCGTGCCGGTCGTGGCAACGGGGCTGGCACTCCTTGTCGTCTCGGGGCTCCTGGCAGCTAGCGGTCTGTCCCCGCACCACTTCTACGGGGCTCTGACCGTGCTCGGGGTCGGCTGGAACTTCGGCTTCATTGGAGCCACGAACATGCTCGCCAGTGCGGTGTCGGCCGACGAGCGTGCCGTCGTGCAGGGTACCAACGACACGCTGATTGCTCTTGGAGCAACGATCTGCGTGTTCGCCTCGGGTGCAATCGTGACCGGGTTCGGATGGAAGATCCTCGCGCTTGCCAGCCTGCCGGTTCTGGCCGTCGCGCTGCTGTGGGTGCTCGTTCAGGGAAGGCGATCATCCGGCGCGCGAGACAGAGCATTCCGGTAGATGTTCAGGATCGGCATGCTGATCAGAGCGGACGTTCGTGGGTGGCGCAGCGAACGCCCAGTTTATTCCGCATTGTGTGAGTTCCCCGGTTCCTGCCGTGCAGCCGCGGCGAATGTCCGAAGTGGTGAAGCCGCACAGCGGCGGATAACCCATTCGCGAAAGTCCGGAATGGGCCGGAAGGGACGGAGGCCTGGGCCAAGATTGTGGTCTCGTTCGCTGCAGCGCCACAGGTCCGGTTCGAGCCCTTCCTGCTCATTCGACGGGCTGCAGCGAACGGCCGCTCTAGCGAGCAGCCCAAAAACGTGCCGGAACCACATGGGCTTTGCCTTGGGGTTCTGTCCCGGCTAACCATCTGTAGGCACAAGCACCTGTAGGGAAGGACAGAAACGGCCGATATCGGTGAAAAAGGCCGGGTCCTACATGTAGTGGAATAATCGTTGATCGGCTCGCAAGCTGATGATTCTCTCATGTTGAGAGATGGGAGGGCTTGGCGATGATGGGACGGCTGGCAGTACAGGAGGCGCTGTTCTACCGGTTTCGGATCGAGGACCGCGTTCCGCCCGAACATCTGCTTCGGCGCATCGACCGGGTTCTGGATTTTGACGTTATCCGCCCGCAGCTCGCCGCCCTCTACAGCCCGATCGGCCGTCCCTCGATCGACCCGGAGCTGATGATCCGGATGTTGCTGGTGGGCTACCTTTACGGCATCCGGTCCGAGACGCGCCTTTGCGAAGAGGTGCACCTGAACCTTGCATACCGATGGTTTTGTCGCCTCGGGCTCGAGGGGTGCGTTCCGGATCGCTCCAGCTTCTCGAAGAACCGGTACGGGCGCTTCGCCGATGGTGATGTCCTCCGCTCCGTCTTCGAGATGGTGGTCCAGCGCTGCGTCGAGGCCGGGCTTGTTGGCGGCTCTGATGCCTTGGTCGATGGCAGCACGGTCGAGGCCGATACCAACCGCGAAAGGCGCGCTGCGCCGGAAGAACTCAAGGCTGCCTGGTCCGAGGCAGATGACGTCGCCCGGCCCGTACGTGCATATCTCGACCAACTGGAAGCCGAAGCGGGCGTCGAGCGTGAAGGACCGGTGCACAAACCACCGAAGGTGATCTCTGAAACCGATCCGCAAGCGGCCTGGTCCACGAAGGACGGTCCCGGACGCTTCAGCTACGAGACCAACTATCTGGTCGACGACCGGCATGCGATCATCATGGACGTTGAGGCAACGCCGGCGCGTCTGAGCCAGGAGATCGTCGCGGCGAAGGCCATGCTCGAACGCAGCAAGGCCAAGCTTGGATTTAAGCCGACATCGCTGGCAGCGGACAAGAGCTACGGTACTGCACCCTTCCTCGCCTGGCTTCTGAAGCGGAAGGTGACACCCTATGTCCCCGTTCTTGACCGACGCGCGCAGACCGACGGCAAGCTGACCCGCGACGCGTTCGTCTATGACCGGGACCGCGACTGCTTCATCTGCCCCGAAGGCCACGATCTTACCTACCGCAACATCACCGTCGAAACCGGCGTGAAGCGTTACAAGCCATCGGCCGCCGCGTGTCGGGCGTGTCCGAGGAAGCCCGACTGTACCGACGCCTCGGCACGGTCGGTCATCCGGCTGGTCGACGAGGATGCCCGTGAGGCGGTCCGCGAACTGGCAGGCACGGTGGCCTACAATACGGCCCGGGCCCGGCGGAAAAAGGTTGAGATGCTCTTTGCGCACCTGAAGAGGCACCTCAAATTGCGTCGCCTACGCCTGCGAGGACTGACCGGAGCGACCGAAGAATTCCTCCTCGCCGCCACCGCCCAGAACCTCAGACGCCTCGTGAAGCTCTCGCCCGCCTGAAGGCGGAAAAGCGAAGCCTCGATCAACTGAAGCGCCGAAGACCAATGATCAAAAAGGTCCGTCAGCGGTCATACCACATTTGGCGCCCGGCCTTTTTCACCGATATCGACCGTTTGTGTCCAACTCCGGAAGCTGCCGTTCGTCGGAGGTCCGCTTCGTCCCGCGTTCCGGCCGCTCAGGCGTCACGCGGCGGACGTCAGCTCCGAGCCCATTTTTCCGATTCTGCATGATGCGCGGATATCTGCTGTCGTGTGCGAGCAAAGCACCTTCGCGAACTGCCCGGATTTTGAACAGGGTTTGTGGCGGCGTCCAATCGAGTTTGTATGCGTATGTTCCCAAAAAGCAGCGTTTGGGGATACGCTTGCCGTTTCGATTTTTGGGTGTCTGCACCAATGTGCCGGCCCCTCATTGCTTCCAACAAAGCATCACGCAAGAAAACAGGCGCTGGTGACCGTTGGACGTGGCGCCGAGGGCAAAGGGCGTGGTTTTCTGTCCGCCAGGCACTAACCTATAATTGGTGCGGTAAAATGCCGCGTTCGTTTTCCAAGAGATGGGAAGGCCATGTCCACTTCCACAAACAGCTCGATGCCCCAGCGCGCCGGTAAAATCGCCGTAATTGTACTCGCCGCAGTTCTAGCCGTGATCGGCGCCATCCTCCTTGGCGGGGGGGCCTATCTCATCATTCTTGGCGGCAGTTGGTACTACGCCCTTGCCGGAATCGCGTTGATCGCCTCTGGGGTACTCCTGTTCCGCTTCAGCGTGGTCGCGGTCGCGGTCTACACGGCATTGTGGCTGGCGACACTCTTCTGGACGCTATGGGAAGTCCAGTTTGATTGGTGGGCGTGGGTGCCGCGCATGGTGGCGCCGAGCGTACTCCTGATTCTCGTTCTTCTTTGCCTGCCGGCGATCACCACACGCCGCCCCGCCGCCCGTTCCGTATGAGGTTCCCCATGTCGATCCGTCCAACCCTTCTCCTCGGTGCCGCCGCCATGGCGCTGGTCCCGCTTGCTGCCATTGCCCAGTCCGACACGCCGACCGGAGGATCTACCAACCAGAGTCCACTATCTCAGACCCCGCTCGCTGAGGATTCCACGGGTGACGAGACCGCGGGCGCGAGCCCCGTGACGCAAGCACAGGAGCTGCCCCAGGTCGGCGCCGACTGGCCGTTCTGGGGCGGGGACGCGCAGGCCACGCGCTATTCCCCGCTCGACCAGATCACGCCCGAGAACGTGGGCCAGCTGGAACGGGCCTATGTCTACCACACCGGAGACATGCCCGAGGGGACGGCAGAGGGGAAATACTCGCCCGAGATCACGCCCCTGAAGGTCGGCGACGACATCCTGACCTGCTCGGCGATGAACATGTTGATCTCCTTCGACGCCGCGACGGGGGAGGAGAACTGGCGCTACGATCCGGGCGTGCCGAATGATGCCATCCCCTATGGCGCCACGTGCCGGGGCGTCGCGGTCTGGACCGATCCCGAGGCATCGGAGGGCGACACCTGCGCCACCCGCCTGATCGAGGCCACGCTGGACGCGAAGATCATCTCCCTCGATGCGGCCACCGGCGTTCCATGCGAGGATTTCGGCGAGAACGGCACCATCGATCTGTGGCAGGACCTGGGCGAGCGGGTGCCGGGCTGGTATGCCGTCACCGCGCCGCCAACCATCGTGCGCGGCGTCATCGTCACCGGCGCACAGGTCAAGGACGGCCAGGCCGAGGACGCGCCATCGGGCGTCATCCGCGGCTTCGACGCGCGTACGGGCGAACTTGCATGGGCATGGGACATGGGCGCGCCCGAACAGAACCGCGACGGCCCGCCGGAGGGCGAAGTCTACACCCGCGGCACGCCGAACATGTGGACCACCGCGGTCGCCGACGAGGAACTGGGCTACGTCTACCTGCCCATGGGCAACAGCTCGGTGGATTATTACGGCTCGAACCGCTCCGAGGCGGAGAACGAGTTCTCCACCGCGCTCGTGGCCATCGACGCCACGACGGGCGAGGTCGCCTGGAACTTCCAGACCGTGTATCGCGACGTCTGGGATTACGATCTCGGCTCGCAGCCGACGCTCGTGGATTTTCCGCAGGATGGCGACACCGTTCCCGCGATCATCCTGCCCTCCAAGCAGGGCGATATCTATGTCCTCGACCGCGAGACGGGTGAGAGCCTTCATCCTGTGGAGGAGAACCCGGTCCCGACCCGCGGCGAGATCGAGCCCGAGTACATTTCGCCGACACAGCCGGCGAGCAGCTACCACCAGATCCGTTTCGAGCCGCTGCAGGAGCGCGACATGTACGGCATGTCGCCCATCGACCAAATGTTCTGCCGCATCGCGTTCCGCCGCGCCAATTACGAGGGCTTCTTCCAGCCGCCCACGGCCGACGCGCCCTTCATCCAGTATCCGGGCTATAACGGTGGCTCCGACTGGGGCTCGGTCGCGGTCGACACGGACCGTGGCATCATCGTGGCCAACTACAACAACATCCCGAACTACAACCGGATGATCCCCCAGGAGGAGACCGACTGGCCGATCATCACCGACGGCGGCGCCAGCGGCGAGGGCGCGGGCGGGAACGCCCCGCAGGAAGGCGCGCCCTGGTCGATCCGCATCAACGCCGGCTGGCGCGCGCCTTTCACGGGGATGCCCTGCACGCAGCCGCCCTATGGCGGTATTCGCGCCATCGATCTGGAGACCGGCGAGACGATCTGGGACCGCCCCCTCGGCACGGCACGGCGCAACGGCCCCTTCGGCGTGCCCTCGCGCCTGCCGCTGACCATCGGAACGCCCAACAACGGCGGCTCGGTCGTCACCGCGGGCGGTCTGATCTTCATCGCCGCGGCCACAGACAATCTAATCCGCGCGATCGATATCGAGACAGGCGAGACCCTCTGGCAGGACGTTCTGCCGGCTGGCGGACAGGCCAACCCCCTCGCTTTCGAGGCGGATGGACGGCAATTTATAATGATCGCGCCTGGCGGCCACCACTTTATGGGCACCGGCGTCAGCGATGCCATCATTGCCTACGCTTTGCCCGAATGAAGCAGATCGCTCGCATGGGAGGGTCCGCAACATGCGCAGCCCCAACCGCACCGGGCAAAACTCGCATGATCGCTCATCTGGCTCGAGGCCGCGGGCCGAAAACAGGTCAAATTGCCGAAAGAGAAACGCAGCGATAGGGCGGCGGCTGGAGTACCTGGAAAAGCACTCTTCCTTCCGTATCCGGACAGTAAAAGTCTGCTTCGTCCCGAACAGCTGACCTCCGACCATCCGATTTCATGATGTCATGAAGGGCCGCTTCGGGGAAGCTACGCCGCAGCGAGGCCGAACCTCTCGAAGGTCTGGAGTGGGCCGTGAGCGACGCCGAACGAGGGGCGACCAGGCGCTTGATCTTGCGTCGCAGCGAAGGTGGGCTTCGAGCCGCCTGTGTTGAAAAACTCGGCCGGGTTCAAAAGAGCCAGATTTGCGAGAACGCCCGTTCATTTCAGCGGCCAAAATCATCTGCCATAAGGTCAGAATTGGCGACCGGCAGAACGGAATTCTGGTCCGAGGCCTGTCCTCACGGGGCGAGAGAGTTTTTCAACACAATCAGCCCATACTGGCCGAAGCTGCGGCTTGGTCGAATGGCATGAATGCCGACGATGTCTACATCCGACAGGTGTAGTCAGATGATCACGGTGAGCCCCAAAAATGCCGGCGACGGCAGGGACAGCTCAAAGGCTGAGGAAGCGAGGGGGGGAGGTAGTGCGTTAGGGTATGGTGGGTGTGAAGCGTGTTCCGAGTTGACACCAGCTCGCTACAATAATCTCTTTTCCCTGAATGCCGCGCTGCCTATAAGGGCTTTCGAGACAGCACCTGGTGCCGCTTTCCTGGCCACGTACATTGGCAAGGTTTGTCCCAGATTGATCACTTGGTCGTATATCTCGAGCCCTCTGTTTATTGTGTCCGCGACCGGCTTGGGCGCTTTAAGCTCGGAGTAATCGAGAAAGTGGGTAATGCACGAGCGTACATAATCCCTTTCCTCCTCGGTCGTGCCTTTCTGCAGCCAATCGCTGCTGGGGATATCTTCGGGCCCAATGCCGACAAACTGAGCCATGTAATGTGCAGCAGTCCCCTTGTTGATCTGGTAGACCGCATTTACTGCAGATGCGCTCGCGTAAAGAAACCGTAGTCTTCTATTTATATAGCTTCGCGCTTCATCGACGGACTTCACGACCGCATCCCGGCCAAAAAGCTTCTTATTTGCGGCGAGAAATTCGGAGCGATATCTTAGCAGATCCTGCCATGGCATCTGAGACGATTTGTACAGGTTCTCAAATAGCTCGAGGCTGTCCTGCAGGCCCTTGAGATATTGATTTTCCTCGTTAGCCGGACTGACTATTTGCTGTTGGATGATGCGTTGGAAGGCTATCTTATTCGTTTCCAAAACGCTGGACTGGCTCAATGTACCATATGCGGTCATCACGTTATCATCCGTGAGCAATGCATTTGCGCGACAATCTGCACATGTGCGCAAATTCTTCAAAAACTCGCAGAAGGCGGCGGTCGGATGATCGACATTCATTTTCTTCGCAAACGAAATGACCCTCTCTGGGGAGCCTTTTACCGAGGGGGCCTGCAAGATGCGCCAGATCTCCTCTTTTGCAGGCCTCCATACTTTATCATTAATATGGGCTCTCTCGAAGTCGTAGCATTCCTCGGTGCTATCGGGAATAATCGTTTTACAGTGGTTTGCGTATTCTTCCAGCGTTTTCGCAATTTTTGGGCTGGAGCGCTTTGTAGGCGTATCGAATTTATATGCGTGGTTGAAGTATTGGGGTCGGCCCGCAACAATAAAGGGTGCATCATCTTGCGGAGATCTTTTGAAGACTTTATCAGCCCCAAAGTCCAAGATGCCCGCAGTATTTAGCCCCTCATGCGATGGCGCCCAGATCACTACCTCGTCATAAAGTACTGCGAGGCATTTTAGCCTATTGTAAAAATACTCGGAATTCGCTTCGCAACTAATCCACGCACGATCCATCATGCACCTTCTTTATATGGAACAGGTACTCACTATGTGCAGCGTATGCCAGCTTTTCCCGCATCGCTGTCCGTGCCGCTACCCGGTCAAAGTCCGTAAAGCGCCGGTAGCTCCCGTGCTCGCGGCGAGGCGAACGCCTGCTCTGTCCCGCAGAGCGTGAGTTCGGGAATGCCTCGATCTCGCGATCGCGGCGAATGGCCGGTTCGGTGGGCCGCGCCGCGGCATCCAGAGAAGAGGTGAACGGCAGCTGTGGGCCGTCAAGCGCCAGTATGGTGCAGCATCGGGGTTGTCCTTACGTCACGTCTAAGAACAAACTGCCCGGGGATGGGTCTGAAATGGCATGACCGGGCGCATCAAGTTCTTGACCGGAAGGGACTGCCGCATGTCCGATCAGACCATGGCCGCCGGTTTCGCGTCCGCCTTCCTTGATTACGCGGTGGCCGAAGGGGCACCGCGAAGGAGCCTTCTCGAGGCAGCGAGACTGACGGACGAGGATCTGGCCGATCAGGACACTCGCATCCCGGTCTCCTCCTATCAGGCACTCATCGCCGCGGGGATCGAGGCGACCGCGGACACCTCGCTGCTGTTGCGTCACGTGCTGGAGACCCGGCTCGAGACGATGTCGATCGTCGGCCAGATCGTGCATGCCTCCACGTCCTTCCCGCACAGTTTGGGTCAACTGAACCGCTATGCGCGCCTCATGGCCGATGTGCCGGTCCCTGGCGGACGGGATCGGTTCACGCTCGAGCGCGACGGGGAGGCGGTCTGGCTGGTGGATCATCGCCCCTGCGACGGCAGCTGGATGGCGACCGAGACGAGCTTTGCCCGGTTCATCTCGGAATTCCGCCGCTCCGCGCCCGAGCACCCGTTTGAGCAGGCGTTGGAGGTGACCTATGCGCCGCCGCCCCATGCCAACCGCTACCCCGAGCTCTTCCGGGTGCCGGTGACGTTTCGCGCGGGGCGAAATGCGCTGCGGATCGATCCGGTCTGGCTCGATGCGACGTTCGATGGCGGCAAGGAATACGTGTTCGGCATCTTCACGCGCCATGCGGACGCGCTTCTGGACGAGATTGCGACCTGTGACACTTTCCGCTCCGCCGTTGAGGAGAGAATGCTCGCAGATCTGCACGAGGGCACGCTGTCCATGGACCGCATCGCGCGCGACCTTGGCATGAGTCGACAGACGCTCTACCGCCGTTTGAAGGACGAAGGCGTCACCTTTGCACAGGTTCACGACGACCTCAGGCACCGAATGGCGATGGACTACCTGAGCGCCCGCAAGGTCTCGGTCGGAGAGACAGCTTACCTTCTGGGCTTCTCAGAGGCTTCTGCCTTCGTGCGGGCATTCCGGCGCTGGACCGGGGCAAGCCCGACCGCGTGGCTGGGCAATTGATGCCCAAGGTCAATCCGCTGATCCCTGCGGTCATGCCGTCACCTGGCACGGACGGGTAGGTCCTCCCTCGACACGATAGATAGTCGAAGGAAACACGACATGAAACCGATGCTGATCGCCCCTGTGGCGCTGACCGCCCTGCTCGGGGCCTGCGCCGACATGGGCGCGAATGTGGACCCGATCCTGGACGGCCAACCAACCGCGCAGTTCCAGAGCGAACTCTCCGCCTGCCGCAGCCTCGCGCGCAACCAGTCGCAACTGGATCATGAGACGATGGCCGCGGCCGCCATGGGCGCCGGGATCGGCGGCATTCTGGGCAAGGTGGACGATGAGGGCAATGCGCTTGGCGGCGCCGCGATCGGTGCGTTGGCGGGCGCTGCCGCCGGCGCGTCCGAAGCCAGCGACACCCGCGAGACCATCGTGCTGAACTGCCTGCGCGGCCGCGGCCACGCGGTCGTGAACTAAGGGAGGGCGCAATGCACGACATCCACCCCCGCATGACCGGCTTTCACCACCTCCTGACCGGAGGCCTGCGCCAGCCAGCATGGCCTTGCACCTATCCGCCCCGGCATCTCTGGGGCGATATTGGCCTGGCGGAGGGACAGGCGCCCGCGCCGCGGCGCTCCCTTCCAGCGCGCCTCTTTCGGTTCTGGTGATGACCCAGACCCTCGCCTTAGCCTACGCCGGGCTGGCCGCGTTGCCGGTGCTGATGCACCTGGCCATTGCCGCGGGCGCCCCGCTCGGCCGGCTGACGGTCGGCGGCCGCTTTCCCGGCGGTCTGCCGCCCGCCTGGCGGGCGCTGGCGCTGGTCCAGGCCGCGTTGCTCGCAACCATGGCCGGGGCGGTGCTCGCCCGGGCCGGCCTCGGCGCCCTGCCGTTGGCGTCGCTGTTCTGGCCCGCCCTCGCGCTGACGCTGCTGTCGCTCGCCGCCAACGCCGCGAGCCCCTCGCGCCCGGAGCGCCTGCTCTGGACGCCCGTCCTCGCCCTCATGGCCGCCGCCGCGCTTGGCGTCGGTCTTTCCTGAACACCGGAGACGATCCATGAACGTTCTCGTTGCCGGCGCAACCGGTTATCTCGGGCGCTTTCTCTGCGCCGAATACACGCGGCGCGGGCACCACGTCACCGCTTTGGTCCGCGAAACTGCCCGGGCCGAGGCCCTGGCCGATCTGTCGATCGAGGCCGAGGCCACCCGGCCCGACACGCTCAAGGGGATCATGAATGGCATGGACCTCGTCGTCTCATCGCTTGGCATCACCCGTCAAGCCGATGGGCTTGGCTACCGGGAGGTCGACTTCCAGGCCAACCTCAACCTGTTGCGCGAGGCCGAGGCGGCGGGCGTCAAGCGCTTTGCCTACGTCCACGTCTTGAACGCCGATGCCATGTCGGGCGTGCCGCTCGTCGATGCCAAGACCGCCTTCGTGGACGCGCTCCAGGCCTCCGACATGGCCGCCACGGTGATCGCGCCCACCGGCTACTTCTCGGACATGGGCGAGATCCTGGCGATGGCGCGTAAGGGTCGCGTCTGGCTGTTCGGGGACGGGGCGCAGCGCCTCAATCCCATTCATGGCGGCGACCTGGCGGTTGCCGTCGCCGACGCGACGGACGCAGAGCGGGGCTGGGCAGAGATCGGCGGCCCCGACGTGATGAGCCAGGACGAGATCGCCCGCGCCGCCTTCGCCGCAATCGGGACCACGCCGCGCATCACCCACCTGCCGGACGCTCTGCGCCGTGCCGCGCTCACCGTCCTGCCTGTCCTGCCGCGGCGCCTCAGCGGCCCGGCACGCTTTTTCCTAACTGCGCTCGGGCTCGACATGGTCGCGCCCCGCTTCGGCACGCGGCACCTCGCCGATCACTTCGCAACCCTCGCCGCCGAGGCGGCCCACCAACCTCCAGAAGCAAGAAAATGACCCTAACCAAAGCCGGCGGCCTCGCCGCCCTTGTCTGCGCTGCAACCTACGTGTTCGGCTTCGTCTTTCTCGTCACCGTGTTCGCCCCGCTCGGCTTTGGCACGGGCGAGATCGATGTCTCCGCCGTCGTCGCCTATATCGCCGAGCGTCCTGGCGTCATGATCACCTTCAACACCACGATCTACGTCCTCAACGCGCTGGCGCTGGCGGTGCTGGTCGTCGCACTGCACCGCCGGATCGCCAAAGAGAGACCCGACGCCGCCGCATTGGCCGGTGCGATCGGTCTGATCTGGGCCACGCTCGTCCTCGGCGCCGGGATGATTGCCAATGTCGCGGTGGAACACATCCATGCCCTCGCCGGCGATCCAGAGGCTGCCGCTGAGCTGTGGTCGACACTCCACGCTGTCGAGTCGGGCTTGGGCGGCGGCAACGAGATCGCCGGCGGTGCGTGGATACTGACCGTCAGCCTCGCCGCGCTTGCGAGCGGCGTATTCGGACGTATCACTGCCGGGATCGGCGCTGTCAGCGGCATTGCCGGGCTCGTTACCATCCTGCCGCCGCTGGGCGAGATCGCCGGCGCCGTCTTCGGCCTTGGCGCCATCCTGTGGTTCGTGGCCGCCGGCCTGGTGCTTCTGCGCCAAGGTCGAACCTCTTTCGTAAGGGAGATTTCCGCATGACATCGCTTCGCAACCTACTGGTGGCCTGACTGAACGCCATGTCTCCGGCCTTCGCCTGGCGCGGCCATCGCCGTCACCGATGCAATTGCACAGCCAGGCCGCCCTCTTTTTCGAATGCGTCGTCAGCGAAGCACGCGTTGATGCGCTTACACCGGCCAGCCCCAAGGTCCGCTCGGCCGACCAACACGCTTTGCGAACACCCCCTACCATCAAGAGAGGTTTCCTCAATGCAGGACGATTATACACAACAAATCCACCTGATTTGCGGCTCAACAGGCGCGGGCAAAACAACATATGCCCGAGAGTTGGCCAACAAAATCGGCGGTGTCGTATTCTCTATCGATGAATGGATGGTATCATTGTTTGGGGAGGATGCTCCAGAAAGCTTGAGCCCGGCATGGATTTTCCCGCGCGTCCATCGTTGCGAGGCGCAAATGTGGGCAACGGCCTTGCAACTCGGCAGGCTGGGGATACCGTCGATTTTGGACTTTGGCTTTCAGCGGCATGAACATCGTCAAAGGTATGCCGCCTTCGCAAAACAGGCTCAACTCACGATAAGACTACATGTCTTGGATGTCGATGCTTCCGTGCGGTGGAAGCGTATCGAAGCTCGCAACAAGGAAAAAGGTGATACCTTCCATATGGAAATCACACGCGGCATGTTTGATTATATCGAGACGACATGGGAACTGCCCGGCGATGATGAATTGGTTCGCACTGAACAACTGCCAAGTAATTGAATTTGCTTAGCCCTTACCGAATGGGCCTGTTCGCAGGCGGGCCCGACGACATCCGGATCTATCGCCACGGCGGCTTCTGAGGGCTGCACGCAGCTGTTGCCCCGAATCCGGGCCTCGCCGTTGCCGCCGTCGGCCTCGATCAGGCATTGACGCAGGAGATCACGCATATGGTGGAGAGCCTCGCCATCAGCGCTCATGATAGGCGGTGATAGCGAGTGAAACGCGCAGTTGCAGGGCCGTCATCGCGCCGACCGAGAGCCCCGGGCGAACGGGACCTACGCCGACAGCGCCAGCCGCTCTCGTTCCACGACCGCCTTCAGCGCCGGACGGTCAGCGCAGCGCCTGATCCAGGCCTGAACGGAAGGATCTTCCGGCATCGCGTCCGGAAGCCATTGGAAGGGGCTCGACAGCAGCAGATCTACCGCCGAGAAGCACTCGCCGAGCAGGTAGGGACGGCCGTCCAGCGCCTCCGAAAGACGGGCGAGGACCGCGTCCAGATCGCGGAACGTGGCGCGCAGGATGGGGTGATCCACCTTCGTCCAGTCGAGGACCAGCACCGGCTCCATCACGCCCTGGTAGTAGAAGAGCCAGCTCAGGAACGCCCCGCGCTGCGGGTGCCCGACAGGACGGCCGAGCCCGGTCTCGGGGAACAAGTCCGTCAGGTAGGCCACGATAGCGCCCCGTTCGCGGACATGATCCGTGCCGTTCGTCAAATAGGGGACCTTGCCCTCGGGATGCGGATTGTGCGGGTCGGGACCGCCGGTCCCGTCGGGGCGGGCGACCGTGACCTCCTGCACGTCGATACGGTCGTCGATGCCCATCTCCTCGATGAGGGCGAGGATGGAGGTCGAGCGGGAGAATGGGGCATGGTAGAGCGTCAGCATTGGTGTCTCCTGTGGTTGCGTGATGGCTTGTCATACGCTTGGGCTGCTGACAAAATCCGTCAGCATGGCCCACACCGATCGCCTCATGCGCTTGATGGACGCGCTGCGGCGGTTGCCCGCCCCCGTCACCGCCGCGCGGCTGGCATCGGAGACGGACGTATCGCGAAGACAACTCTACCGGGACATCGCCACGCTGCGCGCGGGCGGCGCGCTTATCGACGGCGAAGCAGGGGTCGGCTATACGCTGACCGAGGACCCGGCGCTGCCGCCCCAGAGCTTTTCGCGGCTGGAGATCGAGGCGCTCGTCCTTGCGGTGGGCGACCTGCACCAGACAGGCGATGCGGATTTGCAGGCGGCGGGCCGTTCGGCGCTGGCCCGGATCATCGCCACGCTGCCCGACGGGCAATCCCGCCAGGCCCTGCACACTGTGCTGCGTAGCTTTCATGCGCCGTCGGCGGCGGCGCCCCCCCGCCGTCGACACGGCGTTGCTGCGGCGTGCCTGCTGGGAGGAACTGGCGCTGGACGTCCGCTATCGCGACCTCGGCGGGCGAGTCACGGAGCGCGAAATCTGGCCCCTCGGCATCAGCTATTCGGAGGGCAGGTTGAAACTGCTGGTCTGGTGTTGCCTGCGGCGGGACTGGCGCATTTTCTACGCCACGGGCATCGAACGCAGCTCCCTCAACGGGGGCAGCTTCCGACCGCGCCGGGTGCCCTTGTTGCGCGATTACGCAAAGCGGCAGTCATTGTTGGAAAGACGGCGGTAAAGCCCAGCCTTTCGAATTCAGTGGTGCCGCTTTAGGTCGACCTGATTGCGGGCATGACGCCATGTCCCACAAAGCCGCCTATACTTGACGTTGGCTCAGCGGACTAAGCAGCTGTTCCTCATTCAACAAGCGCGAGCGTCCGCTTTTGCTTGGCGCGACCAGAGGAACCCGGTGAGAAGCGCCAGAATCACAGTCAGCGTTGTAATGCCGGATTTGAAGATCGTCGCTGTGCTCGTAGCATAGACGATGAGCCCCGACACGTCTGGCCAGATTCGGATCATTGCGACGATCCCAAGGTTCTCGATATAGTCAAACAGCGCACTGCCTACCGAGAGGGTAACGCCGAGGTGCACAAATCTTCTGCTTGTTATGCGGCTCCCAAACCAGAAGATCGTGCTGCACAATGTCAGCGCGAGAAAAGCTGGATAGACCATGTCCAGTGGTATCTGGCGTGTGAGATAGTATTCGCGACCAACCATTCCCAACCCATCAAGAAGCAGTGCTGCCTCTGTGGGACTGTAGCCAAAGGGACGCATGTCGAAAGGCACCTGCCCAGAAACGGCTTCGAGGTGCGCGAGTGTGACGCTGATCATTGCGAGATAAACTGACGCGGCAAGCATTGCTGCACCAATCGCGATTTTTCCAACGTGCTTTGGAAGGTATCCGTTCATCATTTTGCAGCCTCCTTGACCTGGGCAACACATGCAGTCAGACGAAACTATCCGCATTATCATTTGATAAGGCTCGCCAGTTGGACCTGAGAACCTTTCTCCTACAGTCGCCGGACCTGTCGGATATCGCCTGTGCCGAGGGTTTCGCGGCCCGGTGGAAGCAAAGGCCCTTCGACAAGGGAGCGCAGGTTTCTCGTCAGGGACAACCGGAAACGGACGAATATGTCGTGTTGGCAGGGTGCCTCGTCAGCAGTATTTGCGATGACGCGGGCAAAGAGGTGTGCGTAGGGTTCTATGTTGGTCCCTGTGTCGTCACGCCGAACATCGCGCGAGCACGGGACGGCGTATCGCTTGTGTCTATTTCAGCAACGACCGATGCAACGATAGCCAAGGTCGACAGCCATCTGCTTTCAGATCTGATGATCGCATCTCGGCCTATCCGCGACTGGGGAAATGCGGTTCTACGAGGCGCGTTGAGCGAGAAGGCTGAAAAAGAATGGTGCCTCGCAGCTCTTGGGGGGGCTGAGCGTCTTACCTGGTTTCGCCGGGCCTTCCCAGGCTATGAGGCCATTTTTCCCCATACGTTCATTGCAACCTTCTTGGGGATGACACCGGTGACGTTGAGCCGCCTGCGTGCTCGCAAAAAACAAGGGCCGTAGGCGGACATCAGACAGTGTTGCAGCATGGGGCAAACAGGGCTCGAAGCGGTCATCGCATTCCGGGCCCTGGCATCATTCACCTGCACCGCGGAATGCAAAGGGCGGGCGGTAGAGCAGCCTTCGTCTATGAAGGCCCCTCAGTCTCGCCCAGTAATGGCCGGCGCTTCCCGGATCAGAGTCGGGTCGGTCAGCGCGGCCACCATGAACAGTGCGAAATCCGTGCGCCGCATCAGGTTGCGCGCCAACGTCGGGTCGTGGGCATGACGCGCCCAGACCGGCAGGCCCTCGCTCGGGCCTTCCTCCAGGTCCGAACCGCGCACCAGCGTCCAGTCCCGCGCGGAGGCAAAGATCAGGTCTGCCGCGCGCTGTTGGTCGTCCAGATCGACCAACCGTAGCGCGCGCAGGATCGGGGTGCCGAAGCGGACGATGGCGCGGATCTTCCAGCCGTAGCGGTCCTTTCCGTCGCGGCTGACATGCCAGCCGCAGGAAAAGACCAGCCGGGCCTCCGGCGGGGCGAGGTCGATCACCGCACGCGCCGTGCCCGAGGCGTAGTCCTGCACGCCCCAGGGCGCCAGCACGGTCAGCACGCCGTCGCAGCCACGTGTCGCGGCCCCGATCACCGTGCGGTCGTCGGTGCGCCCGGGGAAGACGGTGATCCGGTCCCCGAAGCGGGCCAGCTTGGCTACGCTTTCGGGGCGGCAGACCCCGGTGACCTCGTAGCCCCGGGCAAGCGCGTGTTCGGTCATGTATTGGCCAAGCTTGCCCGAGATGCCGACGATGCAGATGCGTTTCATGATCGGTCTCCTTCCGAATAGGTTAGGCGGCGACGTCGCGGGACCGGGTTTGACGGGGGCCGCGGAACAGCAGCCAGAGAGCGAAGCCGATCTCGGAAACCGTGACGACCAGCAGCAGTGCGATCTTCACCATCTCCAGCAACTTGGCGTCGGGCAGTGCAAACATCTGCACGCTGTCGACCATATAGCCGGTGCCGCCGACGATCAGGCCCAAGCCCAGCAAGCGCGGGAAAAGCCCAGAGCGCAGCACAAGCGTGCCCAGCAGCAACAAATGCAGGGAGAAGAAGATCTGCCAGATCCACACGCCCGCATCGTGGACGTGGCGCATCAGGCCCGCAAGCTCGATCCGTTGCGCCGGGCTGAAGCTGTCCAGCGGCACCGTGCCGTCCGCCAGCGCCAGCGACGCGGCGTGGAAGAACAGCATCGCCGCCATCACCGCGACCATCATCAGGCGCGCGTAGGAGGCCGCCAGCGACAGCGTTGCGTTCACCGGGCGGAACATGAAGCAGAGCATGACCGACACCAGCACCTCGGCCGTCATCATAACGACGTCACCGACGATGCCTGCGTGGAACAGCCCGCGCCGTTCGGCGATGTTGGCAAAGGTCGCCGCCGGGTCGCCGGGAACGTTCAGAAGGCCCGGCACGTAGAGGATCGCGAAACCGCCCGCGACGGCGATCGTCAGGTAAAGCGCGCCGGTTACGCGGGCATAGGCGTGGGAGGTTGGGTCCTGGAAAACGTGCATTTGGTCCTCCTTTCGGATGGGGTGATGGGGCCTGCATACTCCCCTGCTTTATTGTAGGGAATTGACCGATTTCGCCGAACTGATATGCAATTCCGTATGGATTGGCGCAGCGTCACCTTCGACTGGAACCGGGCCCGAGCCTTTCTCGTAACCGCCGAGGAAGGCTCGCTGTCCGCCGCCGCGCGGGCGCTGGAGCTCGCGCAGCCGACGCTCGGCCGCCAGGTCGAGGCGCTGGAGACCGAACTGGGCGTGGCGCTCTTCGAGCGGTCTGGCCGGGGGTTGCGCCTGACGCCTGCGGGCCACGACCTGCTGGAACATGCGCGGATCATGGGCGATGGTGCCCGCGCCCTGTCGCTGGCCGCTTGGGGCCAGACCGAGGCGTTGGAGGGCGAAGTGGCGATCTCGGCCTCGGACGCCTATGCGAGCTACCTTCTGCCGCCCATCCTCGACGCGCTGCACCGGGCCGAGCCGCGCATCCGCATCGAGGTGGTGGTGTCCAACGATCTGTCGGATCTGTCGCGCCGCGAGGCCGACATCGCCGTGCGCAACGTGCGGCCCACGGAGGCCGACCTGATTGGCCGCAGGTTGCAGGATGCGCAAGCCCGCCTTTACGCAGCGCCGGATTATCTGGACAGGCTGAGCCGACCCGGGACGGCAGCGGATTTCGGCGCGGCGGAGTTCATCGAGATCGACGCGGCTGGCAGCCTCATGGGGCTATTGAACGGTCAGGGCTTCGACCTCGGGCCGGACAACTTCCCCTACCGCTGCCGCAACTTCACCGTGATGTGGGAGATGGTGCGCGCGGGACTGGGCATCGGCATCCTCGACGACCGCATCGGCGATGCGGACCCATCCGTCGAACGCGCGGTGCCGGATTTCGGCCCCATCGCCTTTCCGGTCTGGATCGTCGCCCACCGCGACATCGCCCGCTCGCGCCGCCTGCGGGTCGTGTTCGACGCGTTGGTCGAAGGGTTCGGGGGCTGAGGCTCCGGATACGCGGATCTAAGCCAAGGCCGGCAAGGCCATCAGCAAGAGGATCGCCGATAGCACACAGGCCACCGTCCGGAGGGTGTTCCAGAAGGTCCAGCGCGGCAGGTAGGTGCCGGTCCAGTAGGCGCTCGTGGCATGTTCCGCCGCGATCATGCGCGCGAGTGTCTCATTCATCGGCACGTTGAAGAAGATGGTCACGCCGAAGCATCCGAAAAGATAGATCGAGCCGGCGAGCATCATCAGCATGCCAACTCCGCCGCGCACAACAATCCCGCCATAGGCGGCAAGACCAATCGATGCGACGGCAAGGCCCAGGAACAGCGCCATGAAGACCCAGCGGAACACCTCGCGGTTGATGGTCTGCATGGCCTCTACCCCAGCCGAACCACTGGTCCGCGAGAGCGATCGCATGATGAAGTCCGAGAAGGAGAGAAAGACGCCGGCGACCAGCGCATAGGCGAGGACGGCGCCTTGAAGTAGCAGGAGAAGGGGGGACATTGTCATTATCCTTGAACGGGTTGAAGTGCAGGCGGCGAGACGTTGCCCGCCGCCATCGGGTCACTGCGTCGCGTGGCTCCCCAAGGGACGAGCCCGGAACCGATGACCGAAGGCCAGGACGCAAATCACGGCGACGACGAGTTCGAAACCGAGCGCACCGAGGATGTTGGGAGACGGCACACCGTCGAAGGCGATCCCGGCGAGGCGTCCCGCCGGGTAGGCGAGGAAGACCGTCATCGCCGCGACGATGGCCGTCTGTCGCATGGCGGGCCGAACGATCCCGGTCAACATGAGGGCGCCGAAGACGGCGAGTCCTGCGCCGGGGGCGCGCAACTCGCTCAGCAGGTTGACGTTGTCGCCCAACTCGATGCCATAGGTGGCATAGAAGACCCGGGGCATGGCCACGATGGCCGCGCCGATCCCGAGGGCCGTGATCCCGGAGGCGCCGAGGGCGAATTGCTCGAAACGATTGAGGGACATGAGGTGTCCTTTCTGGATCAGGAGGCCGGGGTCAGGCGGCGGAGGACCAGGCGCCCGAGGCGGCGGCGGCGCGGGCGAAATCGGTGAAGTCACGTGGCGCGCGACCCAGGGCGCGCTGGACGCCGTCGGCCAGATGCGCGTTGCGCCCGTCCAGCGTCTCGCGTGCGATGGCGGTGAAGACGTCGGCCACGAAGGTGCCGCCCGCCCGCGCGACGTTGGCGTGGAAGTCGTCGAAGCTGATCGGGATGTATCGAATCTCGCTTCCGGCGGCATGGCTCAGCGCGACCGCCATCTCGGCGAAGGTCATGAGCCGTGGACCCGTGACCTCGTAGAGCTGTCCTCTGTGGTGATCGTCGGTCAGCGCCGCGACGGCCACATCCGCGATGTCGTCGATATCGATGATCGGCTCGGGCATGTCGCCGCCGGGCATGGGCAGCACCCCGGCAAGCACCGGGTCACGCAGGTAACCTTCGGAGAAGTTCTGCGCGAACCACGCGGCCCGCACGATGGTCCAGTCGACGTCGGAATTGCGCACGACCTCTTCGCCCAGCCGAGCGTGGTGTTCCCCGCGCCCGGACAGCAGGACGAGGTGTTCGACGCCCACGTCCTTCGCCGTCTCGCAGAGCGATTCGAGTTTTTCGACCGCCCCGGGAAAGGCCAGGTCCGGAAAATAGGTGACATAAGCCGCCTGCGCGCCGGACAGGGCCGGGGCCCAGGTCTCGGGCGCGTCCCAATCGAAGGGGGTGGTGGAATTCCGCGATCCACGGCGGACGGGCAAGCCGCTGGCCTCCAGCCGGGCGGAAACGCGTCGGCCGGTCTTGCCCGTGGCGCCGATGACGAGAATGGGTTTGCTGGACATGGGTTTGCTCCTTGGCTTGAGATCGATGGCCAAGGAATACGTGCACGCACCGCGCCCGGTATTGATCGGCGCTGCCAGTCCTTCGACTTTCGCGGCCAGTGTCCTTCAGCGCTTCAGGCGTTCCTTGCGATAGCTCGCCGGTGTGACGCCCATCCATCGCTTGAAGGCCCGGGTGAAGGCGCTCTGCTCGGAGAAGCCGGTCAAGAAGGCGATCTCGGCCAGGGAATGGGCATCGTCGCGCAGCAGGCCCTCGGCGAGGTCGCGGCGGGTCTCCTCGGTCAGGGTCTGGAAGGACACGCCGTGTTCGGCGAGGCGCCGGTGAAACGACCGGACGCTGAGGCCGAGCTGCCTGGCGACACGCGCCATCTTCGGCGCGCCTTCGCTGAGGGTTTGCGCGATGGCGGCCCTCGCCTCCGCCACCAGTGAGACGTCTTCCCGGAGGCCGCCAAGCTCGGCATCGAGATGCGACAGAAGATAGCGGGAAATACCCTCGTCCCCGAGGATATTCGACTGTGACAGGGCCTCGTGGCAGAACAGGATCGCGTCAACCTCCGCTCCCCAGCGCACCGGACACCCAAACCAGTCTTCATGCGATGTGACCGCGTCTGGCGCGGCGTGCTGAACCTTCACTTCCACCGGCGTCACGGGCGCAGGGCTCACCTGCCTTGCAAGCGCGACTGTGGCGACCAGCGTCGTTTCGTTCGACAACCGCATCCCAAGCCGCCGTTCACCGGGCCGATGAATGACGTAGAGCACGCCGCGTGGATCGGGCCTGAGTTCGTAGCGCACGACGCTGGTCCAAAGCCGGGCATAGCGTTCGACCCGGGACAGTGATCCCCGCAGATCGGGCGCGGCCTTCCACGCCAGTCCCAACGCGCCGTATTCGTCGCAGCGCATCGACGCACCCACGCGCACCGGAAGGTTGGTTGCATCGACCTCGCCGGCCAACCGCTCCAGCATCGTGTAGTAGGCTCCCGCGGGAATCATCGCCTTGGGGTCCCAGGGCGCGTCCGCATCGATCCCTACGGAGGCCAGCAGCGCAGCCGCATCTGGGCCGTCGCCGGCGGCGGCGACCATCTTCCGTGCGAAAAGGGATGTCACATAGCTCATCCGCTCCTGCTTAGGCCTGGCTCGGCACTCGCCGGCTCTGGACCGCTGAGCACCAGTAGCATCGCGTTTTGAAAGACGTGAAAACATCTCATTGAAAGGACATCGGTCGCAGCATTTCGTCGGTGTCGAGAATTAGCGCACTGCGCCAGAGCGGAGACTTCAGCACATGACACACCTGCTTTCCTGCGTAGTTCCCGCGGGTCTCGATCAATAACCCCGCCCATTCGAGCGGCCGAAGCACGCAAGACGAGAACGCGGCCATCTCTCGCCACCCCGCGGTGTGCCAGTCCTGTGGCTCACCGTAGAAGGTCTCGAACAAGGCAGCCTCGGTCGTGCCATGATCGGCCTCCACGTTAATCACGTTCATCCAGACGTCCCATTTTCCGAAGAGACGGTCGTCGAAGCGCGCATAGGAATCGTGATCGATCCGAAACACAAAATATGGGATCAGTTCGGCGAACAGGTGGCCAGGGGCTTGCGCCAACTCTGTGCCACGCTTCGTCAGCCGAAACTCACCCTTGAAGTGACGTCCAAGGCGTAGGGAAATCAGCAGGAAATGCAGGACCTCGAGTGGGGGAAACTCATATTCATTGATAACCTTGTTGTAGCGGAACATCTCCTCTGCGCTTTTCCCCGGCCAGTCGAAATGCTCAACGGCCCAATGGACGAAAACGCGCTTGAAGGCCTTGGTTTTGGTCAGACCGATTGATCCGTGCTCCTGCGCATATTGCAGGGTCAGGAGAGCGCCCCGAAGCAGCGGAGAATGCGCGAGATCGGGATGGTCATCGCCGAGAGTGCAGAATTTGATCATGTCACGATGCTGCCACAGACCGCGGTGCGGTTCCATGATGTCCGCATTGTCAGCATTCACACCAACCGACATCGTGCAAGTGCAGCGAATGACCGGAGTGACGGGCCGCACTGCGGCGGGCGTTTCTCCGTCGAACGGCGGCTGAGGACCGGTCGCGACGCCGGGCACTTTGCTGCAACCGCGAATTCTGCATCGCCGGCCGTATCAAAATGGACTCGAAGCAATCCTCTGCGCGACACCGTGTCTACGGGGCGCGAAGCACCACCTGAGCATTCTTCTTCGACTGCATGGCCTGGACCGCCAGGTGGATAGCAATCGTGCTCTTACCCGCGCGGCCCTTCTGCGTGGCAACCGCGATCACTTTCGACTTGCTCTGGCTCATTGATCACCGCGGGTGAGCTCGTCGGTGTCCTCGAAGCCCTCTGTCATGTCGTTGATGTCCTGCTCTCGCTCATAGTGCCGCATCATCTGGTGGACGATCTCCTGACCATGCTCGGCGGCATAGGCGAGGAAGCCGGCTTTGCGCTCGCCGATAATAATCAGCTCCAAGCCCTCTGAGGTGCGCCTGGTCCGCGCAACGGGCCCTTCAACGCCATCGACGTAGATGTCGCGCACCTCCGGTGTCCGCGGCTTTGCCTTCTCGGGTTTCGGGGTCTCGACCGCAGCCCGATAGACCAGATTGAAGCGATCGTCGGAGGTGGAAGGTCGCTCCTCGTCGTTGGCAGCTGCTAACACTTGCCGAATACGTGGCTCTGCGGCCTCATCGCTTTCGAGAGCCGTCACAAGCTGCTCCCACGGAGGACGTCCCGCGCAGGGCGCCTTGCCGATCCATTGCAGGATATCCGTCGGGATGCCGCGGCCGATCTTCAGGTATCGGGACCTGTCTGTCTGTCCGCAGCTAAAGGCCGAGTCGATTTCCGCTGGTTGACGGCCGGCCTCGTCGACCATCCGGGCCGCCAGTCGCGCTCGCTCGATATAGGTCAGGTCATCGTAGGCGATGTTCTCGATCTCCTGGCCAAGGACAAGATCGCGGTGCTCGAGATCCTGAATCTCCGCGCGCATCGAAAGACCGGCCTGCTTGCAGGCCGCAAGCCGCAAGCGGCCAGCGAAGATCTCGTATTCGCCAAGTCGCTCGGGATGTCGTCTTCAGCGGCCAGCAGGTTCGTCTTTGCAGGGCATCTTAACCCACACGCTCACCGCCTGACGACCGGAAAGATATCGAAACTGGACACTTCAGAAAGGGATAACGTGAACCTTCTCAAGGATATGAGTTCTACCAACCTTATGATTACATGTGTTCATTCATGAAGTAGTCAAAGACGGCATAAGCATGCGCAAAATCTACTCCACCCGATTCGGCGCCTAGTAAGTTCCTTTCTTTACAATGCGTTAGCCCTCAACCCGGGAGAAACGACGGCATAAGCATACGCAAAATCTAAAAGCATGCGCAGCCGAAAGGTACGCTCTCCATAGCGTACGGCAAGGAACTCGCCGCATAAAAAAACCCGCGCCGAAGCGCGGGTTCGTTACTCACGATTTGGCTGGGAAGTCCTATGGAAGCATAACTGAACGGTAAGGCTGATCCTTCGGAAACACGCGTTCATACGCTTCATGGGTAAATGGTGTTACCAGTTCATTCATGCCCGTTCTTCTGCACCAAAAGCTCACAAAATCCCGATGCTCCAGACGCGAGCTTTCCCTCGTCATGGATAACGAAATGGCCTCTCCAACGATATAAATGACGAGCCCCCACCGAAAGGCTCCGGCCGTTGCGAGACGATGCAGGAAATCACCCGTCATCAAGCTCTGTTCCACATGGAGCCCGGTCTTGATCGCGTAGCTCCCAACAATTTCATTTAGAACAGAGTAATCTGGAGAGGGCCCGTCTGACGAACTATGAAGGTCGATTTCCCCGAATTCCAAACGGAACAACAGACGGTCGAGTTGAGGTTCGCGCCGCACGTAGCTTTCCAGCTCGGGAATACCGGATAGGATTAACATCAAAGGCCAGGCATCAGACTTCATCAAGGTCTTGAACGCATCCAGCACGCTCAGGATTTCATTGTCCGACTTACCGCGCATAATATGCTGCGCTTCGTCATAGTGGATTCCGATCACGCCTTGTAGTTCAGTCTGCTTTGCAACCAAACTCCAAATCTCGAATTGCGTTCGACGGGTCTTATCGGAGATCGGATATCCCAGTGCTTTCAAAGTTTTCCGACCAAGGTCTTTCCACGTGCTCTTTCCATCCAGCTCGCAATGGACGAAGCGCGCAGTATTACCGTTCGGCAAAGGCACCGAGCTCTCGTTGAAACGTGAAATCAATTTCATGATCTCGGTGGTCTTGCCCGTTCCTGACTGCCCGGTCACCAGGAGCCCGTGGGCATCAAAGCTTTCAGCTGCCTGCAAGCGGCCAAAGTGGCGGCTGAATGCGTGTGCGAAGGATTGGTGGAGGTCATCTCCTCTCGCGAGCGGAAAATGGCACTTTCCAAGCTTGGCGTTCGCCTCGGCGACGCTGGGAATGATGAATTCATTGCTCATAGCTTGCTGTCCTTGATGGGCCCGAAAGTCATATCTTTGATGTCAGACGTATTGCCGGATGGCTCTGCCTTCGCGTCGGATGGCGAACTTTTCCGTCTTGACGATTTCTTGGGTGAAGCGGCGGGACTTGGGCCACCTTTCGATGAGGCTGGCGTGGAGACTACGGCCCCTGCCGGCTTCGCAGCGACCACGCCCGAGGTGGCGCCGCGGCTCATAACGCTGCCGGGGGCAACCGTGGTGCCAAGATAGGCAACGGGTCGCGATTCCACCTGCAACAGCTTGTCCGCGCGCCGCTCGAGCTGCGCCAGGGTCTGATAGTTTGCAGGATCGCTGAACTGGCCCCCGTTTCGACCGGACACCTGGGCATAACCATGGAGGCTTAGGCATATGCCTAAGCACGTGCTTATGTCTGACTACGAGATCATCACCGATGGCGGCCGTCGGCGCCGCTGGCCTGC
>NZ_ONZF01000006.1 GCF_900302445.1 Palleronia abyssalis
GCAGGCCAGCGGCGCCGACGGCCGCCATCGGTGATGATCTCGTAGTCAGACATAAGCACGTGCTTAGGCATATGCCTAAGCCTCCATGGTTATGCCCAGGTGTCCGGTCGAAACGGGGGCCAGTTCAGGAGGTCGCTGGCTTCATCGAGTGCTCGACGAAGAGCTCGAGCATTTCCCAGTTGGAGATCTCCTGACCCGTGTAGGACTTTCGGAACTGCTCCAGGTTGCTGCGGAATACGCCCACCCGGTGCTGAACCTTGGGCTTCGTGGCGTCCTTATCGAAGGCGATGGCGAGCCATTCGAAGCGGTCGGCGAGAATGTCGTCGCGGAAGATGTGCGGCACAGTCCGCGCGATGAGTGCTTCCTGTTCCGACACCAGGGTCATCTTGCCGTCGGGAAGCATCTCCTTCAGCAGCGCCAAGTGTGCCGCCTTCGTATAAGCATCGCGCGTCATGATGCCGGTAAAGGTGTTTCGGCTGTCGCGCCGGTGCTCGGAAAGTCCGAACCACCCCTCCCCGACGGCCTCGGCAGCGTCGGCGAACCAGCGCGCGTCCGCGACAGCTTGCTGGACATCCGGCGGCAGGGTGGCTCCGCCGAAGGCGTCCTCCGTCTGCACTGCGAACAAGCGCAAGCTTGACTGGCAAGCTCCGAAGAACGCAGCCTCATCGAAACGCCCGGTGGGTCGCTGGTAGTGTAGGAGCGGAGCAACGAAGCTCTGTGTCGAGTTGTGATATTGGCTGAGCAGGTTCTTCGGATGCCGGTTCGCGTCGAGGTAGGCGTCCTTGAATACCTCGACCGGATCGACGCGTGGATCGAAATCCACATCCAGACGGAGCACATACCCGCTCTGGATGTCGGTCGAGGCGGTGCAGTTCAGCGCGGTGATGCGGCGATCGGCCGAGGTCTCCCAGTTGATGCCGAGCACGATGTCGTCGTGCGCGATGCGCGTATGACGAAACACGCCTCTACGCTTCAGTTCCTTCCGCCACTTTCCAAGCTGGGCGCGTTCGAACGCAAGAAGCGTCCGTTCGAGCCAGAAGATCCGATCATAAACCCTCGACATGCCGGCGCGCTTGCCGGTTCTGGGACAGGTAAGGACCCGCTGAATGCTGTTGATTGACGCCCCATTCACCAGCATCTTCAGAATCTTGATGTTGTCTTCTCGGTCGCGCTGACCTTGGTGGTCCTTCGAGACGGTGAAACGCGCGCCTTTCCGGCCCTTGCAGGGCTTGTGGATTACGCGAATCCCGCGAGGCCGCTTTGTCTTCGGATCTTTACCGTTGGCGCCGTTCAGAGCGAACTCATCCGGAGCCTCGAAATAGCGTTTTCCACAGGCTCCGCTTCGGCCCATCCAAGACGCCATCATGGTCTCTGAGTCGTTCGAGTTCATCCATAAAGTGCTGGTTCGAGAGTAGAGCAAAACCAACCTTGCACGCTGCGGCGTCCTGCTGGTGGCGACACACCAGCCGACGGCCATCGCTCCAGATCACAGGAGCATTGTGGAAGTTGAAAACCTTCGAGACGCGCTCCTCGTTTTTACGGAGCTCATCGTGTAGAAACCAAGGCCCGCTGCAATCTTCGGGTCCGCTCGTCCTGCCGCTTGGCGTCGGGCTTCTGCTCCCCGACCTACGAATTGGTCGAACACAGGATCAGGGGACACGCCGTAGTTGCCGCAGTCGGGGTCGCCACAGGTGTTGAGGTTGATTTCCTTTCGTTGGTCGGGATAGAGTTGAGAGACGGTGAGCTTCGGCAGAGTCTGGGCCTGCAAGTTACCTCGCTTCTTGATCATTGTGTCGCTCCGAAGATTGGCTGGTTTTGCCCTCTACGAAGCGGAATGATCGAAAATCCCGTATAAAGTGTTTCCTGGCGCAGGTGCGCGCACATTCACTCTTCGGTTGTGCGCGAACAACGTCTAAAAGAGTCCCAAATAATTACGGCCTGCCGGATGTTCTCCGGCAGGCCGTCAGCGACATGTCCTAACCCGCGGAATGTGTCAGGTCTATCCGGGCCGTTTCCGTTTGGGGGGGAAGGTCAGGGTTCGATCCGGACCGGCGCGCTTTTGTATCCCGGCGTCTGCGACTTCTTTTCGTGATACCAGACTGGCACAAGTGGATTGGCCTCGGGGTAATAGGCCGCAACACAGCCGGCCGGCAGATCGTAGGCCGTCACGGCCAGGTTGCCGACCCGCCGGTCGACCCCGTCGCCGGCATCCGACACCAGCGTGACCTTCTGTCCTTCGGTCAGGCCCATCCGGGCCATCTCATCGCGGTTGATCAGGACGATCTCGCGCGAGCCTTCAAGACCACGCAAGCGGTCGGAAAAACCGTAGATCGTCGTGTTGAACTGGTCGTTCGAGCGCAAGGTGATCAGGCGGAATCGATCCGGGGCAGCCTCGAAATCCGTGGCGCTCAAGGTGGTGGGCGCGGTGAAATGGGCAAGGCCGGTTTCGGTCTGCCATTGGCGCGCGCGCGCGGCATTGCCCCGGTCGAAGCCGCCGGGGGTGAACAGGCGGGCGTTGAAGTCGTGGAACTCCTTGGGGTGGCTTTCCGCGATCAGATCGCGGATCCGGCCGTAATCGGCCGTCCAGCCGTCCCAATCCTGCTTCGGGTTCGGCGGCAAGGTGGCTTTTGCCAGGCCGCAGACGATCGCCACCTCGCTGCGCAAGTGATCGGACGCGGGCGCGGCATTCCCGACCGAGCCATAAATGTGGCTCAAACTGTCCTCGATCGAGATCGCCTGTCGCCCGCTGGCCTGATCGTCACGTTCGGTCCGGCCCAGGCAGGGCAGGATCCAGGCCTCTTTCCCCGGAAGAAGATGGGACCGGTTGAGCTTGGTGGCGACGTGTACGGTCAGGTCCATGTCGCGCCACGCCGTCTCGATCCTGGCGCTGTCCGGCAACGCGCGCACGAGGTTGCCGCCGAGGGAGATCATTGCCCGAACCTCACCCTCCAGCAGGGCCTTCGACACCGCGGTGGCGTTCATCCCCTCTTCCCGCGGCGCGGTGAAGTCGAACATGCGTTCCTGATCGTCCAGCGGCACCAGCGACGGCTTTTCCGAGATGCCGACCGTGCGCTGCCCCTGCACGTTCGAGTGCCCCCGAACCGGCGAAATCCCGGCCCCCGGACGCCCGATATTCCCGCGCAGAAGCATCAGGTTGACCAGCATGCCGAGGTTCTCGAACCCGTGCACGTGCTGGGTCAGGCCCATCCCGTAGATGCCGATGACGTTCTCGGCGTTCATGTAGATGTCGGCCGCGCGTTCCAGCATCTCGCGGCTGAGACCGCATTCCGCCTCGATATCGGGCCACTCCATGGCACGGATGGCGGCCATCGCGTCATCGAAGCCGGTGGTGTGATCGTTGATGAAGTCGTGATCCAGAACCGTCCCCGGCGCCGCATCCTCGGCCTCCAGGACCAGCTTGATCATGCCCGCCAAGGCCGCGATATCGCCACCGCCGCGCACTTGGAAATACTCGGTCGAGATCTTCGTCGACTTGCCCACAGTCATCTCGGCGGGGTTCTGCGGGTCCACGAACTCGATCAGCCCACGCTCGCGCACGGGGTTGAACGTCACGATCTTGCAGCCGCGCTGGACGGCCTCGGCCAACGGGCGCATGAAGCGCGGGCTGTTGGTCCCGGTGTTCTGGCCGAAGAAGAAGATCGCGTCGCACTTGTCGAAATCTTCCAGGACGCAGGTCCCGACAGGAGATCCGATCAGCTCTTTCAGGCCGACGCTCGTCGTCTCGTGGCACATGTTCGAACTGTCGGGCAGGTTGTTGTGCCCGTAAATCCGGGCGTAGAGCGCATAGAGGTATGACGCCTCGAGCCCCGCATGCCCCGAGGTGTAGAACACCGCCTTCTTCGGGTCGATCTGCTTCAGCGCACCGCCGATCCGGTCGAACGCGGCCTCCCACGTGGTTTCGACGTATCGGTCGCTTTCGGGGTCGTATCGCATGGGATGAGTTAAACGTCCCAGCTGTTCCAGGTCATAGTCGCGCCAGTCCCGCAGGGCCGAAACGCTGTGCTCGGCAAAGATGTCGGGCGTCGCACGCTTGCGCGTCAGCTCCCACAGGGTCGCCTTCGCGCCGTTCTCGCAGAACTCGGCGGTGTGATAGTCCGCAGGCTTGGCCCAGGCGCACGAGGTGCACATCACCCCTTTCGTCTTGTTCTGCTTGAACAAGGTCGCGGCCGCATCGCCCTGCGACCATTCGGTCCCGAAGATGCTGGCAATGCCCTGCAGTGACCCCCACCCCCCCGCAGCGCGATCGTAGAACGGAGTTTCGGGGTCCTGAACGTCGGCCCGGTGGGCCTTTGCCGTATCGTCAGCCATGCTGTCACCTTTTCACTGAACGCGGGCGGAGCGCGATAGCCGCCTGATTGACGGAACATTCCGCCGATACTCCGGTTCCCCCCTTATGGTCCGCTACTCTACCCAAGCGCAGGGGAACCACGGGACATGGCCAAGGATATCGCAGAACATGACGCCCCGCCCTTCCCGGTGCCGGTGTCCCATGCCCGCTTTACCGATGCGAAAGGGCCGCTGACCCGCGCAGTTCCAGTCGAAACCCCCGTCGCAGTCGAGGTGAACGGCGTTTCGTTTGCCGTGATGATGGCCACACCCGCCGACTTGGAGGATTTCGCAACCGGCTTCGCGATGGCCGAAAGCCTGATCGAGGGGCCGGACGACATAGCGGGCGTGGACATCTGCCCGATACAGCATGGAATTGTTCTGCGCCTGACATTGGCCGGCCCGGCCCGGCAGATCGGCCTCGACCGGGCGCGTGCCCGTGTGACCGAAAGCGCCTGTGGCCTGTGCGGGGTCGAGAACATCAATGCCCTCAGCGCCCCCCTGCCCCGCGTCAAGACGCCCCTGACCTTTTCGCCGGAGGCCGTGACTTCCGCGCTTTTCAACCTCCGGCATCACCAGACCCTTGGGCGACTGACATCCGGGACGCATGCCGCGGCACTTTGCACGCCGGACGGGCAGATCGTCCTTTGCCGCGAGGATATCGGCCGGCATACCGCCCTCGACAAGGCAATCGGCGCGGGTGCGAGGGCAGGTACCGGTTTCGGGGGGATCTTCGCCCTCGTCACGTCCCGCCTGTCATATGAACTGGTCGAGAAAGCCGCACGCGCCGGACTGGGCGGCCTTGCCGCGATGTCCACGCCGTCAAGCCTCGCCCTGTCCCGCGCGGCCCAGGCAGGACTTCCCGTGGTCGCCTGCGCCAAGCCCGACGGGATGCTGACGGCGGCGCCCTGACACGTCATTCCGCCGCAACGCTCCGCGGCGGCAGCTTGAAGCGCTCGAAGTCGGGGTCGCTCCACTCTGCTCCCTGCGCCGCGATCACGTCGCAATACGCCGCCTCGTACCCGTCCAGCATACGGTCCATCGTAAACCTCCGCTCCACACGGGACCGCGGGATGGGTCGAGGGACCCGCGCCGCGTCGTCGATGGCCGCGGCCAAGTCTTCCGGGGCTTCGGACCGCGACAGGCACCCTGCCCCACCCACGACCTCGGCCACGGCCCCCCGGTCGATGCCGGCGACCGGCAAGCCGCAGGCCATGGCTTCGACCGCGACCAGACCGAACGGTTCATCCCACAGGGGCGTGAACACAAAGACAGATCCCCGACCGATTTCCGCCGCAAGTTCGGTCTGTTCCAGATGCCCGCCATAGCGAACGCCCTGTCCCAGCAGCGGGCGCAAATCCTCTTCGAAATAGTCGCGATCCTCGATCGAGCCGAACAGCGTCAGCTGACGCCCTGCGATCCGCGCAGCCTCGACCGCCAGATGGGGGGCCTTCGTACGGGTGATGCGCCCCACCCACACGGCCTCTCCGTTGCCTTGGGGCTGGTACGGCCAGTCGCCCATATCGATGCCGTTCGACACGACCCGCGCCGCATCGGGGGGCGCATCCCCCCACCACGAGTGCATTTGACGCTGCGAGGTGACAGTGTAGGCGTGCCACGGGGCCACGCCGTCATCCACCGCGCGCTTCAGGACGTCGAAGGGCGGGACATGCAGGGTGGTGACCATCGGCATGCGGTCGCGGCGGGCGAACCGAGGCGGAAAGCGGTGCAGGCCGTTGTTGTGCACCACATCGAACCGCCCTGAACCCAGCACATCAAGCGCGTCCCCGTAGGCGCGGTCCAGATACGCGGTCAGCTCGGGCGTCTCGCGATAGCTGTGCCACGGCATGTGGCTGTCGTAGTGGCGTTCGACCACCGAATAGAGCGGCACGCCCGCATCGCTGTCCCCGGCGGCCAGAAGCGTGACCTCGTGCCCGCGCGCGGCCAGCCCGCGGCACAGGTGCCACGAATGTGCTTCAATCCCGCCCATGAAGGGACGGGAGATCGGGTGGCGCACATGCGCCAGAACCGCAATCCGAAGGCTCAACTCGCCGCACCGATCAGTCGGGCCTTGGCCCGTTCAACGACGTCGCGCCGCGCGTGTTCGTCCGGTAAGGGCGCTTCGCGCGCGTCCAGAAGGTCCAGAACCCGGCGGGTTGTCGCGACCGGCATGTCGGTCTCCTGCCGGCACAGCGCCATGTCTTCCTCGGACGGGTCGCGCAGAACCGTCATCTTGTCGGGCGTGACGTGGATCAGGCCCATCCGTTCGAACGCGTAAAGCCAGTGGCCCATGGTGCGGTGCCCCCACTTTTCACGGAACAGCTCCGAGTTGCGCACCACCGAGGCGACGTGATGGATCGGCGGCATGAAATGCGGGTGATACTGGTGATAGACCTTGGCGCCCTTCACCCAGTGGATGGGTAGGCCCGATTCCTCAAGTTTGCGCCCGAAGTCGGTATCCTCGCCGCCATACCCGACGAACCGCTCGTCGAACCCGCCCGTGGCTGCGAAATCCTCGGCAGTCAGCGCGAAGGTCAGCGACCAGAAACAGCGGTAATCGGTGCAGGGCGCGATGCCGTCCTTCGGGGGCGCCTGCCGGTCGGGATGGCGCTTGGCGATCGCCTCGAACGCGTCGAAGTCAATTCCGGCCGCAGCGGCACCCTCGGGCAGATATCCGACCTCGCCCATATGCAGCCCGCCATGCGTCCCGACCGCGTGAGCATAGTCGGCGGCAAAATCGGGCCCCGGAATGCAGTCGACATCGACGAAGGCCAGGATGGCCGACTTGGCCGCCTGCGCCGCCGCGTTCCGCGCTGCCGCCAAAGGCAGACCTTCGGCGACCGGCACCATGACTTGCCGCACCGGGAAGGGAACGTCTGGCAGGTTCTGATAGGGCGCGTCTTGCATAACCGCGACGACAAGTTCGGCCACGGGATGGGTTTGTCGGGCAAGGCCGCGGATCAGATTGGCCAGATGCGCCTCGCGGCCCGAGGCGATGGTCAGGGCGGATATGGTCGGTGTCATGCGGGGACCTCGTGGTTCAGGACAGGGGTGTGCCAGAGCGTCGCGATCAGACCCTCCAGCCAATCGGCGGTGCGCGCCGCGGCATCTGGAACGACCAACGCGCGTTGGCGGGCGGGATCGTGGGAGGCAAGCGCCAGATCAACCGCCTCGCGCCACGCATGGGCAGAGGACGGCGGATGCGGCAGGTGAAGGGCGACCCCGGCCCGAGCGAGGGCGCGCGCCTTCTCGACCTGCTCGTCGAAATAGCGCCATTCGGGGACCGCGATCCATGGCACTCCAGCCGCCAGGATCATCTGGCAGGCCGTGTTGCCGGGGGCCGCGACCACCAGATCGGCGGCCGCGATATGCGCGGCCGCCGTATTGACCCATCCGCGGTGTTCCAGGTTGCCCGGCTCGGTCGCGTGCCAGTCGCGTTGCACCGGTCCTATGCTGATCCATTGCGCATCGGGAAAGGTGCGCGCGCCGACGCCCAGGGGCGCCTGCGCCAGACCCGATCCGCCGCCGCCCGACATTGCCAAAACGATGCGCCGCTCCGGGTCGAGTCCCAGCATCGCCCGGGCCGTGGCTTTGTCCGGCAGCCCGGTATCGACCCCCAGCCCGCCCGCGAAGCAGGTCTTGGCAACCATCGCCTCGGGCCAGTCGGGCTGGGCCAGCACACGGTCAAACGGGGCCAGAAGACCCGCCGCCCCGTCATAGGCCGCCACATGCCCTTCGTCCCGGCGGTCGCCGTGCTGGAGAACCTTCACATGCGGAACCGAGCAGATGCGGCTGAACTGCGCGATTTCGGCCGAGACGTCGCAGATCATCAGCGCCGGGTTTACCTCGGCGAACCAGCTGGCCATACGGCCCGTCGCCTCGCGGATGCCGGGCCACCCGACCGGCGCGCAATGCAGCGTGCGCGGGGTGGGCAGATCGTCCATTAACGTGCCCTGCCCGGGCACCGGTTCGAATAGGGACGGAATCTGGACGATCTGGGCATGGCGCGGCAGATCGGGAAAAATGTCGGGCTTGGCGCAGAAGATCGTCAGCGGCCGGCTTGGTGGCAGGGCATGCGCGATGGCCGCGCAACGTTCGGCGTGGCCGCGCCCCTGATGATGCACGAAATAGCCGATGGGCTGAGTGGTTTCGACGGTGTCGCGCATGTCAGGCCCTGATCCGCTGAGGGACGAGGCCAAGCGCTTCCAGCCCTTCGACAACGCCGGAGGCATGGCTTTCACGGGTACGCAGAAGCCTGTCAGACGTCAGGAGGTCTGCAATTTCGTCCAAGGCGTTGGCCGGGAGGATCGCCCGCCCGCATTGTTCCAGCATGTCACGGTCGTTGCCGCTGTCCCCAGCCCCGATACAATCCGACAGGGCCAGTCCTTGGCGCGCGGCCTCGAACGCCACGGCGCGCGCCTTGCCCGCCCGTATCGGAAGGACATCGATGAACCGCCCGTGGGACGGCACCACGCGGGCGACCAGACCGACCTCGCGCAGCGCCGCCTCGGCCCGGGCGCTGTCGGAGACCGTTCCGACATAGCTCAACTTCCAGGGGCGTTGTTCGAACGGGGCCTGGGGCACCAACCCGATCCGGGACAGGGCGTCCGCGATATCGTCCCGCGGCCAGGTTCTTTGCAGATCGGCGGCATAGTCCTGGCACAGGACGAGACCCGACGCGCCATGCCGCCAGATTTCCGTCCCGACAGAGGTGATGAACAGATCCGGCAACGGAAGCCGCCATTTGGCAAGAACACGCCGCGCTTCCCCGATCGACCGTCCCGTCGCTACGGCAAACAAGCAGCGCGCCCGGCCCCGGTCGCTCGCCCACTCTGAAAACAAGCGAACGCCCGCGCGCGAGCCGGTCAGCGTGCCATCGATATCCGACGCCAGGATGGATTTCGGAGCGCGCACTGGCTTCGGCGGCGTGCTGCGCAGAGAGGCATAGAGCCTGCGAACCGCCGTGGCCCAGTTGCCCCAGGAATAAAGGCCCACATTGCGCAAAGCGGCTTCCGAGGCTTTCGTCCACGCGCCGTCATCCGAGATCAGATCGAAGCACGCCTGCCCGACCTCATCCGGATTGCGCGGATCGACCAGCCGACCGTGACCGATCCGAGGCAGGATCTCGGATGGACCGCCTTTGTCGGTCGCCACCACGGGCAGACCGAACCGCGCGGCCTCCAGAACGGTCAGGCCGAACGGCTCGAACAGGGCGGGATTGGCAAAGACGCCGCGACCTTCGGCCGTCATGCGATACAAGGAGGCCACATCTTGGGGATCGTGACGCCTGGGGATAGCGACCTTCCCCCACAGATCGTGCCGGTCAATGGCGTCGACCATCTGCCGCAGAACCCGCGTCTGTTCGGGCGTGCCACCTTCGACATCGTCGCGCTGCCCGGCCAGGATCACCAGGTTTGCCGTGTCCCGCAGCCCATCGTGGCGGCCGAAGGCATCTATCAGGCCTGGAAGGTTCTTCTTCGCGACCGGCCGCGCGATGGCCAACACCTGCGGCCGGGTCATGTCGCGCAGGAACGGCCGCAGGCGTGCCTCGGCCCGGTCGCGCGGCCCGGCGGCGGGAAGGTGGATCCCGGGCGGCACGCAATGAGTCCGCCCCGCGGCGCCGATCCCGTAGGCCGGCACCTGGCGCTCGGCCTCGTCGCGGGAGGATCCGACGATGGCGTCCGCTTGCGCGATGGCTTCCCCTTCGGACGCGATGCGGGCCTTCAGCGCCGGACCGGTCAGGCCGCAGGCGCGTTTGTCGATCCCCAGCGAGTGGGGCGTGTAGACGAACGGAATGCCGAACCGCGCCTTCGCCGCCATTGCAAGGCGAGCCGCATCAGCGAAATGCGCGTGGATCGCGTCCGGCTTGCGGTCCAGCGCGGCGATCCAGTCAAGAAACGCCCGGCTCAGCGCCGGGATCTCGGCCGCAAGGCTTTCCTTTTCGAGGTAGGCGTTCGATGATGTCGACAGGCGCACGATCCGCGATTTCGGACCCAAACGCTCGACCGGGCGGGCATAGTCGTGACCAAGGCTATCGACCCGGAATGCACGGGTCACGACGTCCACCGAGGCGACGTCGTCCCGCGCCGCCAGCGCCTCGACGGCCCCCAGGATATACGCGATGTGGCCGCCCGTATCGCCCGTGACACCATAATGCACCGGGGGGGCTTTCAGGCATCCACCCAGCGCGATGTGTACGATATGCATGGGGCGGCCTCCTGAAACCTGCTACTCGTGAACGAACGCCCGATCTTGAAGCCGGGCCGGCTAACCGACTCAAGAGGTTTACCTTTCGCTCGGTTCCCCGGGGGACCTGCGCGCATTCGCGCACCCTTGACGGCGGGCCAGACCGACCGACCTGTGCGGCGCACCGGCAAGCGCGTCCGGCGAAGGAAGAAAATGGCCCAGAGATACATTTTCGTCGGCGGTCTGCACCGCTCGGGGACATCGATCCTCGCGCGTCTGATCGCCGCCCATCCGCAAGTACGCGGCATCACCGGCGCACCGGTCCCCGAGCAGGAAGGCGTGTACCTGCAAGGCGCCATTCCCCACACCGCGCAGTCAGGCCGCCCCCTTCATTTCGCGACCGACCCCGCGCAGCACCTGATCGAAGCCGGCCCCCATGACCGGTTGGAGACGCGCGACCGCCTCGCCTCGGACTGGGATCGCTGGTTCGCCCCGGGCGGGGACTGGCGGGTCGAAAAGAGCCCCGTGAACTTGACGCGCATGCGGCTTTATCAACAGCTCTTTCCGGCGTCACAGTTCATCGTCATCCTGCGCCACCCCCAGGCCATGGCCCGCGCGCTGGAGAAATGGGGGCATTCGAACACCGAGGCCGCCGTCGACCACTGGATCGCGGCGCACCGTATCGTCGAGGCCGATCTGGATTTCCTCCACTCGGTGATGGTGCTGCGCTACGAGGATCTCGTGGCCCGACCCGACAGGGTCAGATCGGCCATTTTCAGCTTCCTGCAACTCGGTGCCGGAGACGCGGACCAAAGCGAGGCGATCCGCGGCCAGAACCAGAAGTACGATCCGCCCCCGCCCCTGCGTCCCGATCAGGCGCAGGCTCTGGCGCGATGGGGATATGGCGACGGTTTCCGGACGACTCCCATCGCGCCGCAGGTCCGACACGCCCTTCGCGGCGCGCGGGAGAAGACGATTCAAGCCCTGGAAACCGACTGAGTTCCTGCCCCTGACGACTGCCGATCAGCGGAACTTTGCTTCCATCGGCTGGTTTGAAAACAAAGGCGCAGTCCGACACAATTCGTGGAATTATCAGTATGGTATCGGCACAAGGCGACAGTCGGGCCGACGACACCCGAAACACATCCCGACCGACCCGTGTTCTTGTGGTCGAGGATGAGGCGCTGATCGGAATGGACCTGGTCATGACGCTGGAATCATGGGGCTACGTTGCCGATGGTCCCCACAAGAATTGCGATCAGGCCATATCGGCGCTGACAAGCTTCGAGCCCGATATCGGGATACTGGACGTCAATCTGGGCCGCGACAAGACCAGCCGCCCCATCGCGACGGAAATGTCGCGCCTCGAAATCCCGTATCTGTTCCTGACCGGCTATTCCGCGTCCCAAACAGCGGAAGATGACGTGCTGCGTCATGCACCCCTTCTGGGCAAACCCGTCAATCACATGGAACTGCGTCGGGCGCTGCTCGACCTTGTCCCGGACCGCTCCGATTGATCAGGCAACGCATGCGCGGCGGGCAGGTTAGACAACCGCCCGCCGCAGATCCCTCAGAACGGGCTGTCGGGATAATAGAACTCTTCCGCGTTCTCCGGCGTGATGAGGACCGAGCCGATCGTGAACGTCCCTGACACCGGGGCGGATGACGTCAGGCCCACGGCAGTCATTTCGATTGCGGTCGCGATCATCGCAGGGGGATAGGTCACGTCTGCGGGGATCATCTCGTCCCCTTCCATGACGCGCTGGACCATCTCTTTCATCCCGGCACCGCCGAGCACGAACTGGATGTCGTCGCGTCCCGCGGCCTCGATCGCGGCCAGGACACCCACGGCCATGTCGTCGTCCGACGCCCAGACCGCGTCGATCTGCTCGTGCTTTTGCAGGAAGTCCTGCATCACGTTGAAGCTGTCGTCACGGTTCCAGTTGCCGTGCTCCATGTCGATGATGTTGATGCCCGAGCCTTCGATGGCTTGCTCGAAACCCTCGACCCGCATGTTGTCGATGGTGGTGGGAATGCCGCGCAGCACGACGATATCGCCGCCATCGGGCATTTGAGAGGCCATGTATTCCCCCGAAACCCGGCCGAAGCCCTCATTGTCCCCGGCGACATACAGATCCTCGATCCCGTCGACCGACAGGCCCCGGTCGACGACCGTGACCCAGACGCCCGCGTCGGCGACAGCCTGGACAGGTCCGGTCAGCGGCTCGGACTCGAATGGCAGGACGACCAGCGCGTCGATGTTGCGCGTGGCCATCATGTCTTCGATGTCGTTCACCTGCGTGCCGGGATCCGAGGCGGTGGACAGGACGAAGTCGAGGTTCGGATAGACTTCCTCCAACCGCTCCACGGCCTCCTGGGCGTGGAAGTTCATGCCGCCCGCCCAGCCATGGGTGGCCGCGGGGATCGACACGCCGATCACCGACGTCTCCTGCGCGGTGGCCGCGGTCGTCATGGCAACGCTGGCAGCGCCGGCCATCAGGATCGCTTTCATATGGGTCATTTTCGTTCCTCCCTTGATGCAGGCGGGGCTGTCTCAGCCCTTCGCCTTTGCCTCTCGCTGCAAGATCACAGCGAGAATGATGATGACCCCCTGGATCGCCCCGTTCAGGTACGGCGATACGAAGTCGGTCAAATTCAGAATGTTGTCGATCAGCGACAGGATCAACACGCCGATCACGGTGCCCCAAACGCGTCCGAACCCGCCCTTCAGGACGGTGCCGCCGATGATGACGGCCGCGATCGCCTCAAGCTCCCACAACAGGCCGGTCGAGGCTGAGGCCGATCCAAGCCGAGGCACGTACATGATGGTCGCGACCCCGACCAGAAGGCCCAGCATCGCATAGGTCAACAGCCGCGTGCGGTTGACGTCCACGTTCGAATAATGCGCGACGTGCTCGTTCGACCCGGTCGCGGCGCAATGACGGCCGAAGCGGGCAAAGCTCATCAGGATCTCGCCCAGGATGACGACCAGCGCAAAAACGATGATCGGCCAGGAAATCCCCAGGATCCCGTCGAAATAGACCGGCCGGTAGAAGGTGCGCAGCCCGAAATCCAAAGACAGCGTACCCCCGTCGGCCAGCCAGGTGACGAGGCTCCGATAGATGCCCATTGTGCCCAGCGTCACGATGAACGCCTCGATCCCCAGCGCGGTTATCAGGAACCCGTTGATCAGCCCCGCGACGATCCCGGCCACGATGGCGACCACCATCCCCAGCAGGATGATCGGCACGCCGATCCCCAAGGTGGGCAGCGCGGCGTTCATCACCAGGATCATCAGACCCGCGATGAAGGCCGCCATGGACCCGACCGACAGGTCCAGGCCCCCCGCCGTGATCACGAAGGTCATGCCGACCGCGATGATGCCGATGAAGGCCGACCGCGCCAGCACGTTCGTTATGTTCGCCGCCCCGAGGAAGTTCGAGTTTAGCGACGCGCCGATCGCGATGAGGACCAGAAGGGCGATCACGGGGCCCAGAAGGCTCATCGACGGAAGGCTGCGCTTCGGCGCGGGGGTTGCTGTATCGCTGGTCATCAGGCCACCTTCCCGTTCATGTCCGCGCCCACGCCCATGGCGCGGCGCACGATTGCATCTTCGCCGATCTCGTCGCCCGACAGGATCCCCGCCGACCGGCCTGAGCGCATGACCATCACGCGGTCCGACAGGCCGATCACCTCCTGCATTTCCGAGCTGATCATGACGATCCCATGCCCCTGTGCCGCGAGGTTGCGCAGATAGGCATAGATCTGCTGCTTGGTTCCGATGTCGATGCCGCGCGTGGGCTCATCCACGATCAGGATCGACGGCTCAGTCTGCATGACCTTCGCAAGCAGCAGCTTCTGCTGGTTGCCGCCCGACAGGTTGCCGACGGCGACGTCCCTCTGTCCGGCGCGGATGTCGAAGGCTTCGATGGCCGCGTCCAGGGCACGCTCCTCGGCGGCCTTGTCGATCAGGAACCCGCCGAACCGGTCCAGCGCCTGCAACGTCAGGTTCACCCGCAGACCCATCCCAAGAAGCAGGCCGCGCAGCTTGCGATCCTCGGTCAGGTAGCACAGCCCGTGATCGCGGGCGTCCTTGGGGCGACGGATGTCGGCCGCCTTGCCGCCGATCTCGACCAGACGGGCCGAGGCGGGGCGCAGGCCGCACAGCCCCTCCATCGCCTCGGTCCGGCCCGAGCCGATCAGGCCGGCGATCCCCAGGATCTCACCCCGGCGCAGCTCGAACCCGATATCCTCGGCATAGCCGGGGACGGTCAGCCCCTCGACCCGCATCATCACCTCGCCCGGCGGGGTGTCGGGCTTGTCGGGGAACAGGTCCGAGACATCGCGCCCGACCATGGCGGTCGCCATCTCGTCTTCCGACACCTCGGCCGCGGGGCCGTCATGGACCACCGAGCCGTCCCGCAGGATAGTCACTTGGTCCGCGATCTCGGCCACTTCCCCCAGCTTGTGCGAGGTGAACAGGATCGCCGTTCCCGCCTTCTTCAGCGCGCGGACCTGGTCGAACAGGACGTCCGTTTCCTGCGCGGTCAGAACGGCCGTCGGCTCGTCCATGATCAGGATCCGGGCATCGCGGCTCAGGGCCTTGGCGATCTCGACCATCTGCTTGTCCGAGTTCGACAGCGTCGATACCCGGGCGTTCGGATCGACGTCGCAATTCACCCGGTCCAGGTAGTCCCGCGTCAACTGCCGCATCTTTTTCTTGTCCAGAAGCCAGCCGCGACGCAGCTCGCGCCCCAGGAAGATGTTCTGCTCGACAGTCAACTGCTCGGCGATGTTGAACTCCTGGTGGATCATCACGATCCCGGCCTCCTCGCCGTCGTGGAGCGAGGCGAATGTCACCTCCTCCCCGTCCAGCAGGATCCGCCCGGAGGTGGCACCCTGATATCCGGCGAGGATCTTCATCGTCGTCGACTTGCCGGCCCCGTTCTCTCCGATCAGGGCCAGCACCTCCCCCGCCCTCAGCTCCAGATCGACGCCGTGCAGAACCTCGATCGGTCCGAAGCTTTTGCGCACGTCGCGCAAGGCCAGGGTCGGCGGGGTCGTCACAGCGTCACCCACGCGGCGTCATCCTTCGACGAGGCGACGCAGGCCCGGATGAAGGCCATCCCTTCCATCCCTGCCCCGATACCCGGCAGAACGCCCATCACCTCGTCGCGCGAGGCGCCGTCCTGCACCGCGCGGATCGCGTCGGCGGCGGCGGTATAGATGTTCGCGAAGGCCTCCAGATACCCTTCCGGGTGGCCGGGCGGAATGCGGCTGACCGCGTTGGCGGCATCGCTGGCGGCCGCCCCCATGCGGGTGATCCGGCGCGTCGCCTCACCATGCGGGGTGAACCACAGCTCGTTGGGGTTTTCCTGCGCCCATTCCAGCGCGCCCTTTGCGCCGAACACCCGCAGGCGCAGCCCGTTCTCGCACCCGGGCGCGACCTGGCTGCACCACAGCATTCCCCGCGCGCCGCCGTCGAAGCGCAGCATCACATGCGCGTTGTCGTCCAGCGCCCGCCCGGGGCCAAAACTGTGCAGATCAGCGGCCAGCGACGCCCCCTTCAGTCCCGTCACGAAAGTGGCAAGGTTGAACGCATGCGTACCGATATCGCCCACGGCCCCACCCGCGCCCGAGCGTTCGGGATCGGTCCGCCACTCGGCCTGCTTGACGCCTTGCGTCTCGACCGGGTCGGTCATCCAGTCCTGGGGGTATTCCACCTGAACGACGCGCAGCTCGCCCAGATCGCCTGCAGCCACCATCTGCCGCGCCTGCCGCACCATGGGATAGCCGGTGTAGTTGTGGGTCAGGATGAACAACGCGCTGCTGTCGCGCACCGCGGCCTCCATCGACGCGGCATCCTCGCCCGTCGCGGTCAGCGGCTTGTCGCAGATCACGTGGATGCCCCGCGACAGGAACGCCTGCGCCGCCGGGAAGTGGACGTGGTTCGGCGTGACGATGCTGACCGCCTCGATCCCGTCGTCGCGACCCGCCTCGCCCTCGGCCATCTCCTCGAAGCTGCCGTAGTTCCGATCGGGCGCCAAGCCCAGCGCCTCGCCGCTCTTCCGGGCCTTCTCGGGGTTCGAGCTCAGCGCGCCGGCCACAAGCTCGAACCGGTCGTCGATCCGGCTGGCAATGCGGTGAACGCCGCCGATGAACGCGTCCGTGCCGCCGCCGACCATACCCAGTCTGATCCGTGCCATATCAGTCGATCCCCAGCATTTTCCGGTTCGTCGCGTCATCGACCTCGCCACCCGCGAAGTCGTCGAAGGCGTGCGGCGTGACGCGGATGATGTGATCGCGCACGAATTGGGCCCCCTCGCGCGCCCCGTCCTCGGGGTGCTTCAGGGCGCATTCCCATTCCACGACCGCCCAGCCGTCGAAATCGTTGGCCGCCATCTTGGAAAACACCGCCCCGAAATCCACCTGTCCGTCACCCGGCGAGCGGAAGCGTCCCGGCCGGTTCACCCAAGGCTGATAGCCGCCATAAACGCCCTGCCGCCCGGTGGGATTGAACTCGGCATCCTTGACGTGGAACATCTTGATGCGCTCGGCATAGATGTCGATATTATCAAGGTAATCAAGGCATTGCAGGACATAGTGGCTGGGGTCGTACAGCATGTTGCAGCGCGCGTGACCGTCCAGACGCTCCAGGAACATCTCGAAGGTGATGCCGTCGTGCAGGTCCTCCATCGGGTGGATCTCGTAGCACACGTCGACCCCGCAGTCCTCGGCATGGTCCAGGATCGGACGCCACCGCGCGGCCAGCTCGTCGAAGGCGGTGTCGACCAGACCCTCGGGGCGCTGCGGGAAAGGATAGACGAAGGGCCACAGCAGACCGCCCGAGAACGTCACATGCTGCCCGATTCCAAGGTTCTTCGACGCGGTCAGCGCCTTCTTCACCTGCTCGACCGCCCAGTCCTGACGGGCGGCGGGCTTGCCCCGCACCTCCGGCGCGGCGAAGGCGTCGACCCAGGCGTCATGCGCGGGATGCACCGCCACCAGCTGACCCAGGACGTGGGTGGACAGTTCGGTGATCTCGACCCCGTTCGCACGGGCCTGTCCGACCCACTCGTCGCAATAGGTCTTCGAGCTGGCCAGCTTGTCCAGATCGACCAGCCGCGCGTCCCAGACGGGCACCTGAACGCCCTTGTAGCCGCATTCGGCCGCCCACTTGGTGATCCCGTCCCAGCTGTCGAACGGCGCCTCGTCCCCGGCGAACTGCGCCAGGAACAGACCCGGCCCCTTGATCGTCTTCATGTCATCCTCCTCCTCGATCTGTGTCCCGGGCCAGCGGCCCGGACTGCATTACGGCGCGCCCGGCATCGGCGGCAGATTCTCGGCCACAAAGATCGTCGGCACGATCGGACCCGCGGCCGCCGGGTCACGGCGATCGGCCAGCGCGCGCAGCGTTTCGGTGGCGCGGGTGACCTCTTCCTCGGGGCGTTGGTCGATCACGATGTCGATCAGACCGGCTTCCAGCCCCCGGCGCGTATGCGGGACCAGTTCGTGCAGAACCACGACGGGGCGCGGTTCGGGCTTGGCCTCCAGCACCCGGATCAGCCCGGCATTCCCGGCGCCCGCGCTGTAGATGGCGGTGATCGCGGGGTCGGCGTCCAGCGCCTGCGCGACCCGCGCCTCGACCTCGGCGTGGCGGTCGCGCCCCTCGATCACCGGGGCGATCCGGAAGAAGCCGTCCAGCACGTCGCGCAACCCGGCGACCCGTTCGGCGTGGTCCGGGGCCGAGAGCGCGCCCACGACAGGCAACACCGCGCCGCCGCCGCCCGCATGGGCCAGCGTGATCAGCCGCCCCGCGGTGCGCCCCGCCGTCCGGTTGTCGATGCCGACATAGACGTCGCGCCCCGATCCCGGCACGTCCGAAACCAGCGTGACTACCGAAATCCCGCGGTCGCGCAGCCCGTCGATGGCCGCGGTCACCTGCGCGTCGTCGCTGCCCACCAGGGCGATCCCGTCCACGCCATCTTCAGCCAGCAGCTCCAGCCGGGCGCATAGGGCCCGGGGATCGAACGCCTCGACATCCTCGACCCGGAGAACGACGCGATCCGGGCGGAGCCGCTCGGCCGCCTCGACAAACAGAGCCCGCACCCGCGCGAAGAACGCGTTCGATCCTGCGGGCAGCACCACGGCAAAGCGATAGAGCTTGCGTTGAGACAAGTTCGCGGCCGCGACGTTGCGGACGTATCCGAGGTCCTCGATGGCTGCACGCACGCGATCCACCGACTTCGCGGACACCCCTCCCCGCGCGTTCACGACCCTGTCGGCCGTCGCATAGCTGACGCGCGCCCGCTGGGCGACGTCCGACAATGTCGGCATCCGCCTGTCCATCGCCATCCTCCCTTGCGGGGCACCAAAGCACCGGAAATGAGAGACGTCAATCAGCGGAGGCGGCCACGACCCCGCCCCACTGCCCCATATTCCGACCGCGACCTTGGATGCGCCGGCCGTGGCCGAGGGGCCTGTGATCGAGGTCCACATCTCGAACGCCCCCGAAAACTGAAGCCTTTGGCCTATTGCCCTTATCTCGACCCCGACCGAAGGGTCATCGCAGTACCGGGACCCCAAGGATACGGTGCCGCCATCGGCTGCATCGCCACCCGCGTCAGGCGGACGTATGGCGCGCGTCTGTGCGTCATGGTGGGGGTAACGGGGTGTTAGGGATATAGCGCAATAGCTTGGGCATGTCCTCTTACCGACGCCCTCGCGTGCCGGGGGCCACGATCTTCTTTACGGTCTGTCTTGCCCGCCGGGGTGAGCGGCGGCTTGTGGCCGAGATCGACGCGCTTCGCGAGGCGGTGCGACACACCCGGGCCGAGCGGCCGTTCGACATCGTGGCGTGGGTGGTGCTGCCGGACCACCTGCATGCGGTCTGGACCCTGCCCGAGGGAGACTCGGACTATTCGACGCGGTGGAGCGTCATAAAGGCGCGGTTTTCTTGCAGCGTCGACGGCGGATCGCCCCGCCCCAGCCACATCGCGCGCCGGGAGCGCGGGGTTTGGCAACGCCGGTTCTGGGAAAGCCATATCCGATCCGAGGACCATTTGCAGGCCGCGATCCGGTATTGTTGGATGAACCCGGTGAAACACGGATTGGCGCCCGACCCCGCCGCGTGGCCGTATTCGTCGTTTCACCGCGACGCGGGGGAATGGGGTGGGGGAACGTAGGGCGCGCATTCATGCGCGCCGCGGTGGCGGGGTGTGGGTGTGGGTGTGGGTGTGGGTGTGTTTCAATGGATCGGATCGGTGCGCATGAATGCGCACCCTACGTTTGCTAGAACGACTTCATCGCCGTAGGCAAAATTAGCCGAAGCGCCAAAATTGCCCCGCCCAACGGAACCGCGCCATACCAGAAGAACAGAATGAATTTCGCAGACAGACTTAAACGAGAAAACCCTTTGAATATCCCATCAAATGTTCTTTCTAATTTCACTGCGACGGAATGAAGATTGTCGACCGCCAAAGATATATCGCTACGCAGCTTCTCTTCGTTTTCACTACTCCGACCAAGATTTCTGCGCAGTTCCTTTACGGTGCGACGAATTTCCCTGCTTTCACCCCGAAGTTCATCAAAAATATTATGAAGCTTTAGGTCTGTAAGATTGTCAGAAACCACTTTAGATTCTGAAGACCATGAACAAAACGACGTGACATCTCCCATATAATGCACGGCATATGATACCATCGAGTAGATCAGAATAACTGCTGAAATTTGAGCAAACTCTTCTGGTCGCAGGTCGCGGTCAAAAACGATCCATGACTTCGAGTTCAGATCATAGAATGTCACTGCCAAGATGGCGGCAATCACAATCATAAGCTTTGCATGGGCCGTAACCGTTTGGCGGGTGAGAAGATCCTGCCCCGAAATTCTCACCCAATAACCCCCATCACCTCAGCCCACTCCCTCTTGCTCAACCCGCTGGTCTCCTGCGTGACCTGCTCTCCGGCGAGCATGCGCTTCACGACCTCCACAGCGCCGCGGGATAGGTGGGCGCCGCCCATGCGGTAATCCTCGAAGGCGGTGTAGGCGAGCGGGACCCAGTCCTTGACGATCTGGGCGATGGCGTCGGCATAGACGCGGATCTCGTATTGGGCGTGGGGGTCGGCGCGCAGGCGCAGGAAGTGGAAGAGGTTGTGCAGATCCGTCTTCCAGTACCATTGCGTGTAGATGTTCGCGGGCAGGTTCATCCGGGCAAGCTCGCGCGCGAGGCCCTGCTGGCCGTCGGTGCCCAGCATCTCTTCGTAATGGTCGTAGGCGCGGTTCGAATCGTCGCGCAGGATGTCGAGGACGCGCTGCGCCTCTTCGCCCTCCAGAACGTCCCCCCGGCCCTGGTTGTTCTGCTGCGATTGCGCGGCGAGGTGTTCGGGCGCGGGGATGTAGAACTCGCGGTCCAGCACCGAGTAGCGGGCGGAGTACTCGTTCACGTTGGCGGTGCGGTGGCGGATCCACTGGCGCGCGACGAAGACGGGCAGCTTCACGTGGAGCTTGATCTCGCACATCTCGAACGGGGTCGAGTGCCAGTGCCGCATGAGGTAGCGGATCAGCCCCTCGTCGTTGCTGACCGCCTTGGTGCCCCGCCCGTAGCTGACGCGCGCGGCCTGCACGATGGCCGCGTCGTCGCCCATGTAGTCGATGGCGCGCACCAGCCCGTGATCCAGCACGGGCTTGGCCTGATACAGGTGCGCCTCGATCCCCGGCGCGGTGGCTCGCAGGGTTTGGCTCGTCGCGGACCGTTGGGCGTCGATCTCGGCCTGTTGCTCGGGGGTCAGGGGCATGGGGTCCTCCGGGGGGCTGTGCGTCCGTCCCCTTCTATCGACCCGCCCGGGCAAAACGCTAGGTCCCGCGACAGACAAACCATGGGAGAAGTCGATGGGAACCGAATACCTGCACACGATGGTCCGCGCCAAGGACCTGGACAAGACGATGGCCTTCTTCGAGATGCTGGGTCTGAAGGAACGCCGCCGCAGCGAGAACGAGGGCGGCCGCTTCACCCTTGTCTTCATGTGCCCGCCCGACCAGGACGACGGCCGCGCGGATGTCGAGATCACGTATAACTGGGACGGCGACGACAAGCTGCCCGACGACAGCCGCCATTTCGGGCACCTCGCCTACCGCGTCGATGACATCTACGACATGTGCGAGAAATTGCAGGCCAACGGCGTGACGATCAATCGCCCCCCGCGCGACGGGCACATGGCGTTCGTCCGCTCGCCCGACAACATCTCGGTCGAACTGCTGCAGAAGGGCGACGCGAAAGAGCCGAAGGAGCCCTGGGCTAGCATGGAGAATACCGGGCATTGGTAAGGCTTGCCGCCCTCCTGTGGCTTTGCGCCGCCTGGGGGGCGGAGGCCCAGTGCCGACTGGCGCTGGCGGTCGGCATCGACATCTCCTCCTCGGTCGACGCCGAGGAGGATCGCCTGCAACGCCAGGGGCTGGCGCGTGCGTTGGGGTCCGACGCGGTCCGACGCGCCGCCCTTGCCCTGTCAGGAGAGCCGGTCGCCCTGGCCGTGTTCGAATGGTCGGGCCGATGGCAGCAGGACTTGATCCTGGACTGGACGTTTCTGCGGACCGACGCGGATATCACCGCCGCCGCCGACATCATCGCCCGATCGCAGCGGTCCTATCAGGACTTCCCCACCGCCGCTGGCTATGCCCTCGGCTATGCGTCAGGCCTGCTGGCGCGCGCGCCAGTCTGCCTGTTCCGGACGCTGGACCTGTCGGGCGACGGGGTGAACAATGATGGCTTCCCCCCGAACCTGGCCTACCAAAACTTCGATTTCGACGGCGTCACGGTGAACGGCCTGCCGATCACCGGCCATGACGACACGGTCGTCACCTTCTATGCCAACGACATCCTGCACGGGCCCGGCGCGTTCTACGAGGTGGCCGACGGGTTCGACGATTTCGAACGTGCGATGCGCACCAAGCTAGAGCGTGAGATGGGCGTCCTGACACTGGGCGAAGCGCAATGAGGGCGGCCGTGGCCCTGGTTCTGGCCGCGCTGGCCGCGGGACCCGGCTGGGCGGAATGTCGGCAGGCGCTGGCGCTGGGGCTGGATATCTCGGGATCCGTCGATGCGCAGGAATACCGCCTGCAACTCGACGGCGTGGCCTCGGCCCTCGACAGCCCGGACGTACAAGCCGCCTTCCTGACGATGCCGGGCACCTGGGTGGATCTGGCAATCTACGAATGGTCGGGGCCGCGCGATACGCGGGTCACGGTGCCCTTCACGGCGATCACTGGCCCCGGCCCGCTTTCGGACGTCGCCGACAGGTTGCGGTCGGCACGACGTCCGGCGGGCAATCCTTCCACCGCGCTTGGCGGCGCGATGTCGACGGGGGCCGCGATGGTGCGGACGCGGCCCTGCTGGCGGCGTGTGGTGGACATCTCCGGCGACGGCAAATCGAACACCGGCCCGCGTCCGCGCGATGTGAAACTCGGTCTGGGCGATGTCGTCGTCAATGCGCTGGTGATCGGAACGGACGATCCGGGACGCGGCGACCGGCGGTCGGTTCAGATCGGAGAGCTTGGGGCCTATTTCCGGGCCGAGGTCATCCACGGGCCCGACGCATTCCTGGAAACCGCGCTGGGATTCCGGGATTACGCACGCGCGATGGAGCGCAAGCTGATCCGAGAGCTGCGCGTCATGGTTCTGGGGGATGGAAAAGATGTGCCCTGACCCGATTGGAGCGAAAATCGCTGAGCGGATCGATGCGGCGGTGGGCCATTCTGGCCGATGTGGCGTCCTGCCGGCAGTCGGTCGCCGTCAGTAGATATAGCGAATCTGGTCGGTCCAGTACCGTTCGACCCGCTTCAACGTCGCGTTGATGTTGGTGATCTGATCGAAGCTCAGGACCTCCTTGTCCTGCAGACCATGGGCGTGTCGCGCGAACAGACGGGCGACGGCGTGATGCACCTCTTCACCCTTTTCGGTTAGGCTGACCCGCACGGCGCGGCGGTCGATCTCGCACTTCTTGTGGTGCATGTACCCCATCTCGACCAGCTTCTTGAGGTTGTAGGACACGTTCGAGCCCTGGTAGTAACCGCGAGTCTTCAATTCGCCCGCCGTCACCTCCTTGCTACCCACATTGAACAGCAGCAGGGCCTGGACCGGATTGATCTCCAGCAATCCGACCCGTTCGAATTCATCCTTGAGCACGTCGAGCAGCAGCCGGTGCAACCGCTCGACAAGCGAGAGGCTGTCCAGATACTCGCCCGCGAACCCGCGATCGGCATCCGAGATGGATGGACTTCGCATGTTCATGGCATTCTCCGTCGAAAGTTTCACACCCGGAGAATGGCCGATTAAAAGCTAAGAAAACGTCAAATTTCCGGTGGATTATTCACCTTTTGCACGAGAAAGCGAGACAGTCCGGATGTCCCCGATCAGCGCGGCATACCGTTCCGGCGCGTCCTCCTGCCCCGAGACCCATCGATAGAGGTCCTGGTCGTTTTCGGACAGCATCTCGTCATAAAGCGCAAGGGTCGGGCCATCCAGTTCGGCCAGCCGTTCCTCGGCATAGGCGGACAGGATCAGGTCCATCTCCTTTATACCGCGCCGCATGGATCGCATGCGCAGCCGCCGCAGCGTCACCTGGTGGGGGTCGGTCACTTCCATGCGGTGCGCAGCCTTTTTTCCAGATGACCCATGCGCTCGCCCAGGCGCACCATTTCCGCCTGGATCTTGCGCATCTCTGCCAAGGTCGACGTCACGTCCGCCGGCATGTCCGATTCCACCGGCGGTGCCAGACCCTCACCCTTGCCCGAAAGCAGCCACATCAGCGATACGTTCAGAAGGCCCGACAGCATCGACAGCCGGTTCGCGCGCGGCTCGGACACGTCATTCTCCCACGCGATCAGCGTGTTCAGCTTCACCCCAAGCTGCTGGGCCAGATCACGCTGGCTCAGGCCAACGGCCTGCCGCGCATCGGCCAGGCGGTCGCCGAAGGTCGAGGTTTCGTCGGAATACCAGTCCTGGGTCGCGTCTTCGGTCATGGGCTCACACGCTTGCTTGTCGGAAAGATGGGCCGACCTTATGACACACCGAAGCGCCTGGCTACCTTCGGGCGACAAGATGTCCGCCATCCGCGACACCGGACACCAACCCAGAGAGGCCCCATGGTCGCCGAACTTCCCCCCTACTACTTCCGCACGCGCGAGAACGGCGCCTTTGTCTTCCGGGTCGAGCAGGAAACCCGGATGCGCCGGATCGAGATGGACCAGATCGCCGTGGTCAACATCCGCAACGGCGAGGTCAAGCCGCATGGCGACCGCACCCTGACGCCCGAGGATCTGGCCGCAATCGAGGTCTGGATGGAAGACCGGCGCAAGGTGGTGTCGGCCCGCATGCTCGACGACATCCACCGCACGGTGGATCACCTGGCGCAAGTGGCCCACTGGGTGCAGACCAAGGCCAGCGACGACGAAATCGACCAGATCACCGACGCATTGCTTCTGTCCATGCACGACCTGCGGCAGGTCCTTGTGCGCAAACGGTCGGAGAAGCTGTCGAAGGACCGCGGCGACTGATCACTCGGCCGGTGCGGCAAAGGTCAGGCTGGCCCACAGCGTTTCCCACATGGGATCGAACTCGGGCGCTGTGTCCTCGGCCGGCTGGCGAAAGACCACGGAATCCAGCAGATAGGTCGACCCCGGTGAGACGGGGATCGTCGCGACTCCCTGCGCGTCGGTCTGTGCCGTGGTGACCTCCACCGCACCGTCGCCGTCCTTGGCGAAGATCTCGACCTGCGCGTTGGCCCGCGGGTCGCCTTGATACAGGACCCGCACGTCCAGCCCATCGGACAGATCGCCGGTATAAGGGTTCTCCAGCGCCACGATCTCGGTCAGCAAGCCGAAGGGGCGATCCTCGCCCGCGCCCTCGCCCACTGCGACCAGCGCCTTGCCATAGCGGGAATAGACCTCGCGCACGGCATCCTCGGCATAGCCCTGCTCGGCATGGCGCTCCAGCACGCCGTCGCCTGCCTTGTGCCCGACGAACGAGGTGAACTGCTCCCACGTCTCCCATGTCAGCTCGTAGTCGCGGGTGACGTGCAGGATGGCGGTCAGGCCCCCCTCTTCGGGCACCATCGACAGCGCCGGGCGGTCGCCGATCCGCCCCTCGACCGGCTCGGGCGCGGCGTCGCCCATGGCGATCTCGAACCGGCGGAAGTTCATCGGGACATAGGCATAGGACGAACCTTCGAAGTCCTCGCCCACGCGCAACGCGGCCTCCAGCGTCTCGCCGGGGGCGATGGTGTAATCGGTGACGTCGATCCAGAACTCGTGCGACCATGACGGCACGGCAATCGCGCTAGCTACACCGGTCAGCAAAACGAAAAGGAGCTTCATACGTGTTTTCCCTGGATCGAAGATGTCGACTGACGGTGGCCCACGGGGCCATCGTGTCAAGGCTGGCGGCAGTGCTGGCCGTCCTGCTCGCGCTCATGTCATCGGGCGCGCAGGCACACGAGGTCCAGCCCTCGGTCATGAACCTGACACTGGCGCCCGAGACGGCCGAGGTCGAGGTCGAGGCCACGCTCGAGCCCTTCATCGCCGGGATCGACCTTGATGGGCTTTCCGATACCAATGCCTCGGACCGGTCGGCCGAGAACGACCGCCTGCGCCGCCTGCCGCCCGCCGAGCTCGAGGCCGCGTTCCGCGACGCCTGGCCCGCCATGCAGGACCGGTTCCAGCTTCGCGCGGGCGACCAGACCGTCCCGCTTCGATTGCAATCGGTCGATATCCCCGAGGTCGGCAACCCCGAGCTGCCGCGCGTCTCGACCTTCACGGCCACGGCCGACCTGCCCGCCGGCGATGCCCCCGTCACCGTGGCCTGGTCACCCCAGCTGGGCGGCGTCGCCGTGCGGCAGATGGGCGAAGGACAGGAAGGGTATACAGGCTATCTCGCCTCGGGCGGAGAGACCGACGCGATCCCCCGCGCGGGCGGATCGACCATGGGCTTCGGCGCGGCACTTCTGACCTACATTCCCGTGGGCTTCGAGCATATCGTGCCGCTGGGCCTCGATCATATCCTGTTCGTGCTAGGCCTGTTCTTCCTGTCCACGCAGTTCCGCCCCCTCTTTTGGCAGGTCACCGCCTTCACACTGGCCCATACCGTCACCCTGGCCCTTGCCGCGCTGGGGATCGTGCGGGTGCCCGCATCCGTGGTCGAGCCGTTGATCGCCGCCTCGATCCTTTACGTAGGGGTGGAAAACGTGCTGGCCCGCGGCCTCTCCCCGTGGCGTCCAGTGGTGATCGTCCTGTTCGGCCTGCTGCACGGGCTGGGTTTCGCCAGCGTGCTGACCGACTACGGGCTGGGATCGTCGAACTTCGTGGCCAAGCTGATCGGCTTCAACATCGGGGTCGAGATCGGGCAGCTGACCGTCATCGCGGTGGCCTTCCTGATCGTCGCCGCCGCCATCCGACACACCCGCGAGGGCGAGCGTAACGACCCGCTGGCCTATGGTTACATGGTACTGTCCTTCCTGATCGCCCCCGCTCTGGTCGGGCTTCTGGCGGTCATGATGCCAGTGGGCGGCGTGCTTCCGGTCATTGCGGCGGCCGCGATCCTGCTGGGCTTCACCGCCGCGGCGCTGGTGTCGACCGGGTCCGAGAGCTACCGTCAGAACGTGGCGAACCCCGCCTCGATCCTGATCGCGCTGACGGGCGCCTACTGGTTCGTGGAACGGGTGTTCCTCTAGCCGCAGACACGAAAACGGCCGGTCCCAAGGGGCCGGCCAGTTCGAGGGAAAGACAGTCGCGGGATGCGAAGGCTCAGGCGGCGACGACACGCTCCGCCGGGTCCTCCACCGGCTGGGCATACTCAGCCAGCACGTCGGCGAAGGCGGCATCCTCGCGGGCGCGGAACAGGGTCGCGGCCAGCATCCCCTCCTTCGAGCCGCAGTCGAACCGCCGCCCCGAGAATGCAAACCCCGCAAGCCCCACGCGGTCGGCACCGCGGGCGATGGCGTCGGTCAGCTGGTATTCCCCGCCCGTGCCCGGAGCGATGGCGTGCAGATCGGTGAAGATCGACCCGTCCAGGATGTAGCGACCGACCACCGCCTGGCGCGACGGCGCGGCGTCGGGGGCGGGCTTTTCGACCATGCCGCGGGCCGTCACGATCTGACCGTTGCGCGACACCGGGTCCAGCACGCCGTAGGACGATACCTTGTCCGCATCGACCTCCATCGTGGCGACCATATGGCCCACACCTGCGGTCTGGTAGGCGCCGATCATCTCGCCAATGGCACCGCGGCCCAGGATCAGGTCGTCGGGCAGGATTACCGCAACGGCGCCGGGCAGAACATGGGGGGCGGCGCACTTTACTGCGTGACCCAGGCCCAACGCCTCGTCCTGCATGGTGAACACCACGTCGTGGCGGACCGAATCCAGCGCAGCTTCCTCCAGCTTGCGGGCGATGGCGTTCTTGCCCTTGTGACGCAGTTGGCGCGACAGGTTGGCGTCGTTACGCACGTGACGCTCGATCGCGGCCTTCGACGGATGCGTGACGAACACGAACCTTTCGACACCGGCGGCGCGCGCCTCGTCGATGGCGAACTGGATCAGGGGCGTATCCACGACCGGCAGAAGCTCTTTCGGCACGGCCTTGGTGGCGGGCAGAAAGCGGGTGCCCATGCCGGCGACAGGGAAGATTGCGGTCCGAACGGTCGATTGGGTCATGCCACGGCTCCTGCGGGGGATGGGGTTAAACATGAAGGCTCCATTATGTATTTGACGGGGTGGCCGGGACGGGCCGAAACGGGAATACGCTTGCCGAAGCGGGTGACTTCGGTTGTTAGGACTGTGTTAACCAAACGGGACCAAATCGGGGCGATTCGGAGAAATTTGTATCTGAAGTCGTGACAGTTTCGGGGCAGTGCCGGGAGCTTCCCGATCAGAGGTCCTTTGGGCTTGCCGTTTCGCAATTCACCGACAGGTATGGGGCATGAGTTTATCGAAGACAGAGGCGCGCGCAGTCGCGTCACAGGCGGAACCTTACAAACGGATCGCCGTCATCGGCGCGGGCTCGTGGGGAACCGCATTGGCGTCCGTCGCACGCCGGGCCGGCCGCGAGGTCGTGGTCTGGGGACGTGACGCCGAAACCATTCGCGCCATTCGCGAGGATCACCAGAACCCGAAATACCTCAAGGACGTGGCCCTGCCCGAAGGCATCGAGGCCACGACCGACATGCAGGAAGCGTTGACCGGGGCCGAGGCGGTGCTGATCGTCACCCCCTCGAAGACGCTGCGCGACATCTGCCGCCAGATGCGCCCCCACCTGGCCCCGGGCGTGCCGGTCGCGCTGTGTGCCAAGGGAATCGAGGCCAAGACCGGCCTTCTGCTGGGGGAGGTCGCGGCCAGCGAGCTAGGCGACAACCCCGTTGGCGCCCTGTCCGGCCCGACCTTCGCGAAGGAGACAGTGCTGGCCCACCCCACCGCCGCGACGGTGGCATTCGAGTTTTCCTACAAGGACCGCCTCGACCCGGCCAAAAGCCCGGCCACGCGTTTGGCCATTTCGATGAGTTCGGAAAGCTTCCGCCCCTATATCTCGGACGACATCGTCGGCGTCGAGATCGGCGGCGCGGTCAAGAACGTCATCGCCATCGCCTGCGGGATGATGAGCGGCGCAGGCTTCGCCGAGAATACGCGCGCTGCGCTGATCACCCGCGGCATGGACGAAATGAAGACTCTGGCCGAGAATCTTGGCGGACGGCGCGAGACCGTGACCGGCCTTTCGGGCGCGGGCGATCTGACGCTGACCTGCTCGTCCACCACATCGCGCAACATGAGCCTGGGCACCCAGCTCGGTCAGGGGTTGAAGCGGTCGGAATGCTTCGGCGGCAAGCAGGTCGTGGTCGAGGGCGAAGTCAATTCGGTCTCGGTCATCGACCTTGCGGGCCGGATCGGGGTCACGCTGCCGATCTGCGAGGCCGTCTATGCCGTCCTGCACCAGGGCGCCGACATCCCCCAGACCTTCCGCGACCTGTGGGCCCGCCCCATCGAAGCCGAGCCCAAAGGCATGGGCATGCAGTTCGCACACCCCTTCGGAGAGAATTCATGACCGACGCCCCCGCGCGCGACATTTCAAGCTGCAAGTTCGTCCTGGCCACGGATCTGGACGGCACCTTTCTTGGCGGGTCCGACGAGGATCGCAAACAGCTCTATGACTGGATCGAAGAGAACCGCCAGACCATCGGCCTGATCTTCGTCACCGGTCGCGATCCCGGCTTCATCGCCGAGCTGTGCGAAGGCGGCGTGCCATGGCCGGAATTCGTCGTTGGCGATGTCGGCACCACGATCGCGAAGGTCGATGGCAAGGATCTGTCCCCGATCGCATCGCTCGAGGAGGATATCGCCGAACTCTGGGGCGACGGCGGCGAGAAGGTGCGCGCCGCGCTGGACGGCGTGGCGGGTCTGACCCTTCAGCCGACCGAGTTCCGCTATCGCGTCAGCTACGACATGGATCCCGACACGTTCGACAAGTCGGTCATCGAGACGGTCGAAGAGATGGGCCATGACTGGATCGCGTCCGACGGCAAGTATTTCGATGTGCTTCCCAAGGGCATCTCGAAGGGGCCGTCGATCAAGAAGCTGGTGTCGCATCTGGGCGTCTCGCCCAACACGGTGCTGTGCGCGGGCGACACGCTGAACGACCTGTCCATGCTGGAATGCGGCCTGCCCGCGGTCGCCGTCGGCGGCTCGGAAGCCAGTCTGGTCGAACGGGTCGAACCGCTGCACCACGTCTACATCGCCAAGGGCGTCGGTGCGGCCGGGATCCTGGAAGCCGTGAAAGAGTTGAACCTGCACGAGACGCCCGAAGAGGGCGCCACCCAGACCGAAGAGTGAGGAAATCCCGATGCCGTCCGATCTGGTGATCGTCTACCACCGCCAACCCTACGAGGAAGTGGTCGAGAACGGAAAGACAGTCTTCAAGGAGAACAAAAGCCCGAACGGCATCGTGCCGACGCTGAAGGGGTTCTTCGGCCGCGTCGACAAGGGGTCGTGGGTGGCATGGAAGCTGGCGACCGACACGTCCAATCCCGGCTTCGAGCGCGTGGTCGAGATGGAGGACAGCTACGGCAAGTACTCCGTCAGCCGCCTGCCCCTGACAGAGGCGCAGGTGAAGTCGTTCTACCACGTCACCTCGAAAGAGGCGTTCTGGCCGATCCTCCATTCGTTCAAGGAAAAGTATAACTACGACCCCGTGGACTGGCCGACCTTCCGCGAGGTGAACTGGGCCTTCGCCGAAGCGGCTGCCGCCGAAGCCGCCGAAGGCGCGGTGGTCTGGGTGCACGACTATAACCTGTGGCTCGTCCCCGGCTATCTGCGCAAGCTGCGGCCCGACGTTCGGATCAGCTTCTTCCACCACACTCCGTTCCCCTCCGCGGACATGTTTAACGTGCTGCCGTGGCGGCGCGAAATCGTGGAATCGCTTCTGTCCTGCGACGCGGTGGGCTTCCACATCCCCCGCTATGCGGCGAATTTCGTCGGCGTCGCCGAAAGCCTGTTTGACATCGAGACCGGCCCGCGTGAGCCTGTGAATCCCGATTTCATCAAGGAATACGTGGCGCTTTCGGACCGCAAGGTGGCCAAGTCGGTTACTTACATGGGCCGCAAGACGCAGGTCATCGCATCTCCGGTGGGGGTGGATGTCGACTATATCGAAGGCAAGGCCAATCAGGAGGATACCGGGATCCGCGCCCGCGAGATCCGGGAGGAAATGGGCGACGGCGCGATGATCCTGTCCGTCGGGCGCACCGACTACACCAAGGGCGGTGCCGACCAGCTTCTCAGTTTCGAGCGGATCCTGGACGAGAACCCCGACCTGCACGGCAATGTGCGCCTTCTGCACGTCTCGGTCAGTGCCAACCGCAACATGACCGTCTACGAGGGCATCCAGAACGAGATCGAGGCCACCGTAGGCCGCATCAATGGCCGCTTCGGCAGCTTCGACTGGACCCCCGTCACGCTGATGAGCCGGGCGATCCCCTTTGACGACCTCGTCGCCTATTACCGCGCCTGCGACGTGGCGTGGATCACGCCGCTGGCGGACGGGATGAACCTGGTCGCCAAGGAATTCGTGGCCTGCCGCAGCGATCTGCGCGGTGCGCTGGTGCTGTCGGAATTCGCCGGCGCCGCGGTCGAGATGGGATCGGCCGTGATGGCCAACCCGTTCTCGCACCGCTCCATGGACCGCGCATTGCTGCAAGCGCTGAACATGAGCGAGGAAGAACAGTCCGATCGGATGCGCGATATGCGCGAGACGATCCGCAAATACGACATCCGGCACTGGGCCGAGGATCAGATGGCGGGCTTTGCCGGCAAGAACGGCGCGTTCTAGGCGTTCAGATCACCGCCCCTTCGACCGACCCCGCGCGCCCGGTCAGGCGCGCGGGCGAGAAAGCCGACAGGTCCAGCGACTCGAACCGGCCCGAATGGACGAGCTCGGACACGCCGCGGCCCATCGCGGCGGCGTGTTGAAGACCATGCCCCGAGAAGCCGGCGCAATGAACCAGGTTCGGGCAGTTCGGCCCGGGGCCGAGGATGGCGTTCCGGTCGAACATGTTCATGTCGTAGTGCCCCACCCAGGACCGGCGCAGACGGATCGCCTCGAACGCCGGGACCCGCGCAGCAAGCGCGGGCCAGACACGATCCTCCCACAGATCGGGCTGGTCGGTGAAATCGTCGGCCGCGACGGCGACGTCATCCGGCGGCGCGGCCCCGGCCATGTAGAGGGCGCCGTCTGACCGGACATGGATGCCCGACGGGTCGATCGTCAGCGGCAGCTTGGCGGGCAAGGGCCTTTCGGCCTCGAAGACGTAGGTAAAGCGCTTGCGCCGTTCGACGGGCAGGTCCTCTCCCGCCAGCTTCGCAAACTCCCCCGCCCGGCCCCCAGCCGCGTTCACCACCCAGTCGCAGGCGATCCGGGTCCGGTCCAGAAGCGTCACCCCGCGGATGCGCCCTTCGTCCAGCACGCGATCCACCTCGACCACCTCGCCCCGGATCTCTGTCACGCCAGCGCGTTTCGCGGCACGGCGCCAATAGGACCACAGGGCATGACCGTCGAAATACCCCTCGTCCCGCGTCCCGTGGCTGGCCAGCGTGATGTCGGTGGTGTCGATGAAGGGGAACGCCGCGGCCAGCGCGTCCCGGTCCAGAAGCCGCGGCCCCGCCCCCAGCGAACTTTGCAACGCATGGGCCTGCCGCAGCGCCTTCGCCCCCGCGGGATCGGCCGCGAGGTAAAGATATCCGAACGGAACCAGCGCCACCTCGGGCGCCTCGGCATCGCCGGTATGGGCGCGGAAGTCGCGGATGATGTCGGCCGTGTATTGCGAGGCGCGGATATTCACCTCGGTCGTGAATTGCTGCCTCAGGCAGGAATTGGTGGCCGTCGAGGCGGCGAACATGAATGTCGGGTCACGCTCGACCATCGCGATGCGCAAGGCCAGATCGCGCCGGATCAGGTGCCACGCGGCCGACGCCCCCATGATCCCGGCGCCGACGATGAGGATGTCGTAATGATCCATGCAGGTCCCCCTGCCGGCGGTGTAGAACCTCGCTGCCGTCGCGTCCATTGCGGCCGGTCGACATGGGTATTTACCCAAGGGTGAATGGACGGTGTGACGCAGGGGGCTTGGCCCGGGGGGCGTGCGAACATAATATGAACGTATGGCACGACTCGATCTTTCGGAAAAACTGGCGATCCTTTCGGACGCGGCGAAATACGACGCCTCCTGCGCGTCCTCGGGTACGTCGCGGCGCGATTCGCGCAAGGGCGATGGGCTGGGCTCCAGCGAGGGGTCGGGCATCTGCCACGCCTATGCGCCGGACGGGCGCTGCATCAGCCTTTTGAAGATCCTGCTGACGAATTTCTGCATCTATGACTGCGCGTATTGCGTGAACCGCGTCAGCTCGAACGTGAAACGGGCGCGGTTCTCGGTCGACGAGGTCGTCACGCTAACGCTGGAATTCTATCGCCGGAACTATATCGAGGGGCTGTTCCTGTCCTCGGGCATCGTGAAGTCCCCCGACGAGACCATGGGCGAGATGGTCGAAATCGCGCGCAAGCTACGGCAGGAGCATCGGTTTCGCGGGTACATCCACCTCAAGACCATCCCCGATGCCGATCCGCTTTTGATCGAGCAGGCGGGGCTGTATGCGGACCGGCTGTCGATCAACGTGGAACTGCCGACGGATGCCTCGGTCAAATCTTACGCGCCCGAAAAACGGCCCGAGACCATTCGCAAGGCCATGGCCGATGTGCGCCTGCGCAAGGAGGCGGGGGCCGAGCGGAGCCATACCGGCAAGCGCCCTCCGAAATTCGCGCCCGCCGGGCAATCCACCCAGATGATCGTGGGGGCGGACGGATCGAACGACGCCACGATCCTGCGGCAGTCCACGAGGCTGTATTCCAGCTACAAGCTGAAGCGGGTGTATTACTCGGCTTTCTCGCCCATCCCCGACGCGACCGCCAAGCTGCCCCTGATCCGTCCTCCGCTGGAGCGGGAGCATCGCCTGTACCAGGCGGACTGGCTGCTACGGTTCTATGGCTTCGACCTGGCCGAGATCACGGGCGCAACCACGGACGGCAACCTGGACTTGCAGATCGACCCCAAGCTGGCCTGGGCGTTGCAGAACCGCCACCTGTTCCCCGTGGACGTCAATCGCGCGGATCGCGAGACGCTGCTGCGCGTGCCGGGGCTGGGGGTGAAGACGGTGAACCGCATTCTGACCACTCGCCGCCACCGCACTCTGCGTTACGAGGATCTGACGCGCATGGGGGCGAGCCTGAAGAAGGCGCGGGCCTTCATCACCTTGCAGGGCTGGACCCCCGGCGCTTTGACCGACAGTGCGGATCTGCGCGCCCGCTTCGCCCCCCCGCCCGAGCAGCTGTCGCTGTTCTGATGCCCACCGTCGCCGTCCCCGAGCTGGGCACGTTCGCCGCGTGGCGCGATGCGGCGCGGGGGTGCCTCGCGGTCGCCGTGCCGCCCGAGGACATCCTCTGGCAATATGGTGACGCGGCCGGGGATCTGTTCGCCGAGGCCCCGGTGGCTCCCCCGACAGGCACCGTCACCGTGCCCCGCGCCTTCGTCGAGCTTGCGCAGAACGTCGTGTGGCACAGTGATCCAGAACGGTTCGCGCGCCTCTATGCACTGCTGTGGCAGGCAAAGGATCGACCGGGGCTGATGTCCGACCGGGGGGATGCGGGGCTGGCGAAGCTGCGCGAGATGGAGAAATCGGTCACCCGCGACAAGCACAAGATGAAGGCGTTCCTTCGCTTTCGCGAGATCGACGCCACCGGCCCCCGCCGCCGCTTTGCCGCGTGGTTCGAGCCGTCGCACCACATCACCGAACCGTTGGCCCCGTTCTTCGCGCGCCGCTTCGGAGACATGGACTGGATCATCGCCACCCCCGACCGCACGGCGATCTTCATGGATGGCGATTTGTCCTTCGCGGCGGGCCAGCCCAAGCCCCCCCTGCCGGAGGACGCGACAGAAGCGCTCTGGTCCACGTATTTCCGGAACATTTTCAACCCCGCCCGCCTGAAGATCAAAGCGATGCAGGCAGAGATGCCGAAGAAATACTGGAAGAACATGCCCGAGGCGGCGGCCATCCCCGAGATGATCGCCACAGCCGAGGCCCGGGCGCGCCAGATGCAACTGGCCGCCCCCACCCTGGCACCTGCGCGGGCGGGCAAGATCACCGAAAGGCTGCGCATGACTGACGACACACCGGCCGCCACCGATCTGGACGCGTTGCAGCGCGAGGCGGCTGGCTGCACGCGCTGCCCGCTCTACTCCGATGCCACGCAGGTGGTGATGGGCGAAGGGCCGCGCGACGCCCCGCTGATGGTCGTGGGCGAACAGCCCGGCGATCAGGAGGACCTGGCCGGACGTCCCTTCGTCGGTCCCGCCGGGCAGCTCTTCGACCGGATCGCGGGCGAGGTCGGGCTGGACCGCGATGCCGCCTTCGTCACCAACGCCGTGAAGCATTTCAAATTCCAGGCCCGCGGCAAGCGCCGCATCCACCAGAAGCCCGACGCGGGCGAGGTCACCGCCTGCCGCTGGTGGCTCGAGGCCGAGCGCAACCTGATCAAGCCCAGGCTGATCCTTGCCATGGGCGCCACCGCCGCCGCCTCGGTCACCGGGCGGGGGCAAGGCATCATGAAGCGCCGTGGCACGTTCGAGGAAACCGAGGACGGCACCCAGGTGTTGCTGACACTGCACCCCTCGTATCTGCTTCGGGTGCCGAACGAACAGGCCAGGCAGGCCGCCACGCGCGACTTCCGCGCCGATCTGGAACAGGCCGTCCACTGGCTTGCCGACCACGCCGCTTGAAAGGGGGACCCCCATGACCGAAGCCCGCCACGTCATCGTCGAAGGCCGCGTCCAGGGCGTCGGCTTTCGCGCCTGGACTCGCGACACGGCGCAGGAGCTGACCCTGAAAGGCTGGGTCCGGAACCGCGAGGATGGCAATGTCGAGGCCCATATCGAAGGCCCCGAGGGCCAGATCGACCGCATGATGAGGCGTCTGCACGACGGGCCAATGGCCGCCAGGGTCGACCGAGTTCAGGCCGATCCTGCCGAACAGATCGGGGCTGTGGATTTCGAGATACGCTCGTGATTTGGTGAAAATTCGCGCAGACGGGATTTTACGGGCTGTGCTAGCGTCCATGCCGTGGCATGGAATCGCGCGACCGGGGCCAACCCCGGCGGCGGAACTCGAAGCGAGGCAGAGCTATGAAATCACTTATCCTTACGGCCGCGGCAGGCCTTTTCCTGGCAACCAGCGCTCATGCCGGGGTGATAGAGAGCGCGTGCAACCGGTCGGACCGGGCTGCGGGCAAGCGCCAGCTGTGCAACTGCATCCAGCAAGTGGCCGACTTCACGCTGGACCGGCGCGACCAGCGTCTGGCCGCCCGGTTCTTCAAGGATCCTCACAAGGCGCAGGAGATTCGGCAGTCCTCGCGCGCCAATGACGAAGTCTTCTGGAAGCGCTACCGCGAATTTGGCAGCGCCGCGGAAAGCTACTGCAGCTGAGCGATCAGGCCGTCCGACGCCCGTTCGATCAGGGCAAGGGCGCCATCGAAATCGCGGGTATGATACGGGTCGGGCACTTCGGTGTCCGGCCCGTTTGCGTAAGGGGCGAACAGTTCGATCGGGGTTAGGTTGCCCGGGGGGCGCATCGCCTCCAGATCGGCCAGGTTCTGCGGATCGGCCGCCAGAATCAGGTCGAAACGGTCGAAATCCGCGGGGGTGACCTGACGGGCACGCAGCGCGCTCAGGTCGTATCCAGCAGTCTTCGCGGCGTCGATCATGGCGGGGTAAGGCGGCTCTCCGATATGCCAGTCGCCGGTGCCCGCGCTGTCGATCTCCAGCTTCAGCCCCGCGGCTTCGGCCTTTTGGCGCAGAATCGCCTCGGCGGTGGGGGATCGGCAGATATTGCCGAGGCAGACGATGAGGATGCGGTGTGTCATGGGCTGAAACCTAGGCAGCGCTGACGCGGCGTCCATCCTCTGGGCATCGCTGCGCGGATTTGACAGGCTGGACCGAAGGAGGAACCACCATGATCTTCGTTCTGTCAGGGGCCGGCCTTTCGGCCGAAAGCGGTCTGGGCACGTTCCGGGACGAGGGGGGGCTGTGGACGCAATACGACCTGTCCGAAGTCGCGACGCCCGAGGGTTATGCAAAGAACCCCACCAAGCTCCTGGACTTCTATAACGCACGGCGGGCGAATGCGGCCCATGCCAAGCCCAACGTCGCGCACCAGGCACTGGCCCGACTGGAAGCCGAGGCCGGCGCGTTCCTGGTCACGCAGAACGTGGATGTGCTGCTGGACCGGGCGGGAGCAAAATCCGTCCTGCACATGCACGGGCGGCTAGACCGGGTGTTGTGCAACAAGTGCGGAGCCCGCTGGGACGCGCCCGAAGTCATGGATCCGTTCGACCATTGCGGTCAGTGCGGCGCGCAGGCGGTCCGCCCGGACGTCGTCTGGTTCGGGGAAATGCCCCACGGCCTGGACGAGATCGAGGACGCCCTGTCCAGCGCCGAGATGTTCGTGGCAGTCGGCACCAGCGGCACGGTCTATCCCGCCGCAGGCTTCGTCGAGGCTGCGCACGCGAACGGCATCCCGACGCTGGAGCTGAACCTCGAACCCTCGGGCGGGCGATTCGACGACGGCCGCTACGGCCCCGCGACCGAGACGGTGCCGGCCTGGGTCGACGAAATCCTCAAGCGGTGAACGCGAAAACCCCCGCGGCAGCCGCGGGGGTCTTGAAACGCTTGAAAGGAAACGATCAGGCCGCGGCTTCGGTGCGGGCCTTGCCGATCTCTTTCTTGATCTTCAGGGCGCGGGCGCTCAGCTCGTCGTCCTTGGCCTTTTCCATGAAGCCGTCCAGACCACCGCGGTGGTCGACGGTCCGCAGGGCGGCGGCCGAGATGCGCAGCTTCACGGTGCGACCCAGAACCTCGGACATCAGGGTGACGTCGTTCAGGTTGGGCAGAAAGCGGCGACGGGTCTTGTTGTTGGCGTGGCTGACGTTGTTGCCAGTGGCGGGGCCTTTGCCGGTCAGTTCGCAAACGCGCGACATGGGATTGATCCTCGTCTGGTCTAAACCGGCCTGCCCGGCGGGCGGCACGGTGGTTCGATAAATCTGTTGTGTCGGGGGCCGATAAGGGATCGACGCGGGACAGTCAAGCGGGAACGGGCGTCAGGATCGCCACGGCGAACAATTCGGCCGGATCGGTCACCAGCTCGGCCACCTGCCAGCCGCCCTGCCCCGCGATCCGCGACAGGCTTTCGCGGGTGAACTTGTGACTGCTTTCGGTATGGATCGTCTCGCCCTTCTCGAAGGCGATGCGCGTCCCATCCAGCGTCACGGTCTGATCGGCTAGCGATTCCAGGTGCATTTCGATCCGCGCCTTGTCGGCGTTCCAGATCGCGCGGTGGGCAAAGCGGTCGAGGTTGAAATTCGCCCCCGCCTCGCGGTTCAGCCGCTCCAGCAGATTCAGGTTGAACGCCGCCGTGACCCCTTCGGCATCGTCATAGGCAGCGACCAAAGTGCGCTGGTCCTTGACCAGATCCACGCCCAGCACGAACGCCGCGATGCCGGGCCAGTCCCGCACGCGCCTCAGCAGCGCCGCTGCCGCGTCAGGCTCCAGATTGCCCAGGGTGGACCCCGGAAAGAACGCAACCCGCGCAGAATCGGTGTTGGGCAGCGTCATGTCTTGGGTGAAGTCACCGACGATGGGTGCGACGCCCAGCACGGGATAGCTTTCGCGCAGCCGGGCCGCCGTCGCCTCGAGGAACTCGCCCGAGATGTCCAGCGGGCGATAGGCCGTCAGCCTGAGCCGGTCCAGAAGCAGCCGCGTCTTGGTCGACGCGCCCGACCCCAGCTCGACCAGCTCGGCATCGTCGGGCACATGCGCCGCGATGTCGTCAATGCGGTCGCGCAGGATGCCGACCTCGGTCCGTGTGGGATAGTATTCGGGCAGATCGGTGATCTTCTCGAACAGCAGACTGCCCTTCTCGTCATAGAACCATTTGGGGTTCATGCTCTTGGGGGTGGCCTGAAGGCCCTCCAGCGCAGCGGCCAGAAGTTCGGTATTCCTGATATCGGATCCGTCCATGTGTCAGGCGTCCTTTGCAATCCGCAGGCCAAGCATCTGCCAGCGGTGATGGGGATAGAAGAAGGTGCGATAGGTCGGCCGCATCTGCGCGCGGGGCGTGGCACAGGATCCGCCGCGCAGGACGAACTGGTTGACCATGAACTTGCCATTGTATTCCCCGATGGCCCCTTCGGGCGGGCGGAAGCCCGGATAGGGGGTGAAGGGAGACTGCGTCCATTCCCAAACGTCGCCCCAGGGGCCGCCGCCGGGAAGCGGGCGCAGGGGGCCGTCATCCAGGAAGTTGCCCTCAACGGGGCGGTCGGCGTGGAACACCTCCCACTCGGCCTCGGTCGGCAGGCGTGCCCCGGCCCAGCGCGCGAAGGCGTCGGCCTCGTAATACGAGACATGGACCACCGGCGCGTCCAGGTTCACCGGCTGTGGGCCGCGCAGGGTATAGGTCCACCACTGGTCATCCTGCTGCCACCAGTACAGCGGCGCATCCCACCCCTCGCGCTGGCAGGTGGCCCAGCCGTCCATCAGCCACAGCGGCTGGTGGCCGTAACCGCCATCTTCCATGAAGGCGATCCAGTCGCGATTGGTGACGGGGCGGTCGGCCATGCGGAACGGATGCAGGAAAGTCCGGTGGCGCGGCCCTTCGCAATCATAGGCGAACCCCTCGCCCGCATGTCCGATCTCTTGCAGGCCGCCGTCATGGGCGGCGAAGGTCAGCGGCACCTCGTCGGTGACCGGCATGGGCTGCGGGTCGCGATAGGCGGGCAGAAGCGGGTTGAAGGACAGGCCGTGCAGCAGATCGGTGACCAGAAGCTCCTGGTGCTGCATCTCGTGGTGGCAGCCCAGCTCGGTCAGTTCGGCGACCTCAGGGTCCCCGCCCTCCAGCAGGCGGGCCATCGCGTCGTCCACATGGGCGCGATACTCCACGACCGCCTGAAGACCGGGCCGCGAGACGAGGCCGCGCTTGTCCCGCGCGTGACGCGGGCCGGCCTGGACGTAATACGAGTTGAACAGGAACGCGAACCGCTCGTCCGGACTGCGGTAGTCCGGGGCGTGGGGCTTGAGGATGAATTCCTCGAAGAACCACGTCGTATGGGCCAGATGCCATTTCGCCGGGCTCGCATCCTCCATGGATTGAAGCATCGTGTCCTCGGGAGACAGCGGCGCCACCAGGTCGCGACTGCGCGTGCGGGTCTTGTCGAAAAGCGGGGGGATATCTGCGACGCGGGTCGCGGGGGCGAGACGGGCCATACTGGGAACTCCATACCGTGCACCGAAAAAGGTTAGGGCATTCCGGTCGAAGGCAAAGGGCGCGGCGTCAAACGTGACCGTCAGTCGCGGGACAAAAGCAGGTTCAGCATCTTCTCGGCCGCGGCGCCGGGGGGCAGGTGGCCGTCGGCTACATCGCGGCCCAGCCGGTCCATGGCCTCGCGGCTTTGGGGATCAGTGGCCAGGTGGCGCATCAGGCCCAAGCGCACGGCTTCCTCGAACCAGTGGCGGTTCTGCGCAGCGCGGGTGCGGTCCCAATGCCCCGACTCGCGCCGGAAGCGGGCGAGCGCCTGCATCTCGTCCCACGCGGTATCCAACCCCGTGCCTTCGGAGGCCGACACCGCCAGCGCCTTCGGAAACCCCTCGGGATCGCCGGGGCGCTTGCGCAACAATCGCAGCGCGCCAGCGTAATCGGCCCGGGTCGACTGAGCCTGCGCCTTTAGCGCCCCGTCGGCCTTGTTGATGACGATCAGGTCCGCGATTTCCATGATGCCGCGCTTGACGCCCTGCAACTCGTCCCCGCCGCCGGGCGCCAGAAGAAGCACGAACAGATCGGTCATCTGCGCAACCATCGTCTCGGATTGGCCGACGCCGACGGTTTCCACGATCACCGCGTCGAAGCCGGCCGCCTCGCACAGCGCGATGGCCTCGCGCGTGCGCCGCGCGACGCCGCCCAGCTCGGTCTGGCTGGGGCTGGGACGGATGAAGGCGGCGGGATCGCGACTGAGGCGGTCCATCCGCGTCTTGTCGCCCAGGATCGAGCCCCCCGACCGGGCCGAGCTGGGATCGACCGCCAGCACCGCGACGCGCATCCCCTGCCCCGTCAGCATCAGGCCGAACGCCTCGATGAAGGTCGACTTGCCAACGCCGGGCGTGCCCGACAGGCCGATCCGCAGGGCCTGCCGGTCCGGGTCCGTGACGCGTTCCAGCAACTTGACCGCGGCCGCGCGATGATCGGAGCGCGTGCTTTCAACCAGGGTAATCGCGCGCGACAGGGCACGGCGGTCGCCTTGGGTCAGGCGGGTGGCAAGGGTGTCGATCTCCATGACCCGGATATGGCGGGGCGGGGGACGGCTTGTCCAGCCGGTGTGCTGTTTGCGGGTCGGCGGGATGTGGGTATTTCAGCAAGGGTGAATGAGGGGGCGCGCGCCCCTCTGGGCAAGGGGGGCGAAGGTTTGTAGGGCTGGCGGCCATGGATTTACCCATCGACGAGGTTCTGGACGATCTGCGCGCGGCCTTGGCGGCGCATGGCCGGGTGGTGCTGCAAGCGCCGCCGGGGGCGGGCAAGACGACGCGCGTGCCTCTGGCCCTGCTGATCCAGGTTACGGGGCGGATCGTCATGCTTGAGCCGCGCCGCCTGGCCGCCCGCGCCGCTGCCGAGCGCATGGCCGAGACGCTGGGCGAGCCCGTGGGGCAAACCGTGGGTTATGCGGTGCGGGGCGAGCGCGTGGTGTCCGACGCGACGCGGATCGAGGTGGTGACCGAAGGCATCCTGACGCGTCGGCTGCAGCGGGACCCGGGGCTGGACGGCGTGGGCTGCGTGATCTTCGACGAGTTCCACGAGAGGTCGCTGAACGCGGATCTGGGCCTCGCGCTGGTGTGGGAGGTGAAGCAGGCCCTGCGCGAGGATCTGGCGGTGGTGGTCATGTCCGCAACGCTGGATGCGGGCCCCGTGGCCGCGCTGCTGGACGCGCCTGTGGTAACGAGCGAAGGGCGCGCCTTCCCGGTGGAGCCGCGCTGGCTGGATCGACCTCTGTCGAAGGGCACGCGGTTCGACGTTGCGATGGAGGCGCTGATCTCGCGCGCGGTGGCGCAGGACGACGGTGGCGTGCTGGCCTTCCTGCCGGGCGAGGGAGAGATCCGGCGCGTGGCGGGAATGCTGAACCTGCCGGGGGTCGAGGTCCGTCCCCTGTACGGTGCCCTGCCCTTCGCCGAGCAGCGCGCGGCGATACAGCCCGCGCAGGGGCGCAAGGTGGTGCTGGCCACCGCCATCGCCGAGACGTCGCTGACCATCGAGGATGTGCGCATCGTCGTCGATGGCGGTCGCGCGCGCCGGGCGCGGTTCGACCCCGGCAGCGGCATGACCCGGCTGGTGACCGAGCGGGTCAGCCGCGCCGAGGCCGCTCAGCGCGCGGGCCGGGCCGGACGGGTCGCGCCCGGGGTGGCATGGAAGCTATGGGCGAAGGGCGAGGACGGCGCCCTGCCCGCCTTTCCCCCGGCGGAGATCGAGGCGGCCGACCTGACCGCGCTGGCGCTGGACCTTGCGCTGTGGGGCGATCCCGATGGCGCGGCGCTGCCCTTCCTGACGCCGCCCCCGGCGGGCGCGCTGGTCGAGGCGCAGGCGCTTCTGGCGGGGCTGGGCGCGGTCGAGCGCGGGCGGATCACCGAACACGGACGGGCGCTGGCGGCAATGCCCCTGCATCCGCGGCTTGCACATATGCTGCAAATCGCAGGGGCCGGGGCGGCGGATCTGGCCGCTTTGTTGTCCGATCGCGATATCCTCCGGGATCGGGGGGTGGATCTGACCTTGCGGCTGCGGGCGCTGAAGGACCCGGGGGCGTTCGGGGTGGCCAAGGGGGCCGTGACCCGAATCCGGGACGAGGCGAAGCGGCTGCGCCGGTTCGGTGGCAAGGGTGGCGATCTGTCGGCCGCGCAGCAGGCGGCGCTGGCCTATCCGGACCGGATCGCGCTGCGCCGTCCGGGCGAGGCGCCGCGCTGGCTTCTGTCAGGCGGCAAGGGCGTGAAGATGACCGAAGGCGATCCTCTGGCGGGGCAACGGTTACTGGTCGTGACCGACACTGATGGGCACCCGCGCGAGGCCACGATCCGGCAGGCCATCCCCATCGCCGAGGCTGATCTGCGCGCCGTTGTGGGTGACCGCATCGCCTGGCACGACGTCTGCGACTGGTCCGGGCGGGACCGCCGCGTCGTGGCGCGCCGGCAGGAGCGGTTGGGCGCCATCGCGCTGGACGACAGGACGTGGCCGGAGGTGCCGCCCGATCTGGTCGCGCGCGCCATGCTGGACGGGGTGCGGACGTTGGGGCTGAACCCGTCGCCCGCCGCGCGGCGGTTCCTGGCACGGGTGGCCCTTCTGGATCTGTTCGATACCTCGGAGGCGGCTTTGCCGGACTGCGCGGAGGAGTGGCTTCTGCCGTTCCTGACGGGCGTTCGATCCGCAGACGACTGGAAGCGGTTCGACATCCTGCCCGCGTTGCGGGCGCGGTTGGATTACGACCAGCAGCAACGCTTGGATGCCGAAGTGCCGCCGCATCTCGAGACGCCGCTGGGGCGCCGGGTGCCCATCGACTATTCCGGGGATGCGCCCGAGGTGGCGATCCGCGTGCAGGAGCTGTTCGGGATGACCCGCCATCCGACCATCGCCGGAACGCCGCTGAAGCTGTCGCTTCTATCGCCCGCGGGCCGGCCGGTGCAGGTCACGCAGGATCTACCGGGCTTCTGGGCGGGCAGCTATGCCGACGTGGCCAAGGACATGCGCGCGCGATACCCTAGGCATCCATGGCCCGAGGACCCGACCCAGGCCGACCCGACCCTTCGGGCGAAACGCAGAAAGGACTGACGCGCATGTCGATCATGGAACAGGTCGCCGACGAACTGGCGCAGGAGACGGTGCGCCTGATCGAGGACGGCACCGACGACGCGATCATCCGCGAGGTGGCCGATGCGATCCAGAACGCCAGCCAGACCATGTCCGAGGAATACCTGAACGCCGTCCGCATACGCCGGGCCGAGCTGCGCGCCCGCGCGGTGCTGGAGCGGGCGGGGTCGAACGAGGCCGACGGCTAGCGGTCGGACAGCCGCTTCTCGATCGCCTCCAGCCGCGCCAGCACCGCGTCGCGATAGGCGTCCGTGGCGGCGACGGATTCTTCCTCATGCGCGGATTGCATCGAGTTGACGATGAGGCCCACGATCAGGTTCACCACCGCGAAGGTCGTGACCATGATGAAGGGCACGAAGAAGGCCCACGCGTAGGGATAGGTCTCCATCACCGGGCGGACGATGCCCATGGACCACGATTCCAGCGTCATGACCTGGAACAGCGTGTATCCAGACCGTCCGAGGTCCCCGAACCATTCGGGAAAGGCGTCCCCGAACAGCTTGGTCGAGATCACGGCCCCGATATAGAAGATCAGCGCCATCAGGAGGAACACGCTGGCCATGCCCGGAAGGGCCGTCAGAAAGCCCTCGACCACCCGGCGCAGGCGCGGTGCGACCGAGATGACGCGCAACACCCGCAGGATGCGAAGGGCCCGCAGCACCGAGAACCCGTCCGAGGCCGGGACCAGCGCGATTGCGACCACGGCGAAGTCGAAGAGGTTCCAGCCATCGCGGAAGAAGCGGGGGCCGAAGGCGTAGAGCTTGGCCATAAGCTCGACCACGAAGATCGCGAGGCATACCCGGTCGATCGCTATGATCAGGCTGCCCGCTTGCCCCATCGCGGTTTCGGAGGTCTCGAGCCCCAGCGTCACGGCGTTCACGAGGATCACCGCGGTGATCGTGTTGCGGATCGTCGCGCGGTCGAGGAAGGCGGCAAGGCGGTCGCGATGGGACATGGGGGCTTCTGTGTGTCTGGGTTGCCCCGGCATTTGACGATGCCGGGGCGATCCGTCAACGCCGCCCGCGCGGTTATGCGCCTGCCTTGGTCAGACGGTTCATCTGGTCCTCGGCCAGGGTCAGGTCAGCGGCGCCCAGCGTTTCCGCCAGTTGGCCGGGATTGCGGGCGCTGGCGATGGGCGCCGTGACCCCGTCGCGCTGGATCAGCCAAGCCAATGCGACCTGAGCGGGCTTGGCGCCGACCTCGTCCGAGACGGCCAGGAGCGCGTCCAGAACCGCCTTGCCCTTGCCTTCGAAATACCCGCCCAGCATGGCCTCGCGCTCGGTCCCCTCGATGTCGGACTTGTCGCGGTACTTGCCGGTCAGGAACCCCGAGGCCAGCGAAAAATAGGTCACGACCCCCATCCCGTGCTTCAGCGCGACGTCCTTCTGCGCGCCCTCGTAGTCGCGGGCGACGAGGTTGTATTCGGGCTGGAACACCTCGTAGACCAGCTTGCCGTCGCCCTGCCCCGCGCTGACAGCCTGCGCCAGCCGGTCGGCATCGTAGTTCGATGCACCCGCGTGGCGGATCTTGCCCGCCTGCTTGAGCTTGGCGAAGGCTTCAAGCGTTTCCTCCAGCGGGGTGTCGGTGTCGTCGCGATGGGCGAAATAGACGTCGATATGGTCGGTGTTGAGCCGCTTCAGGCTGTCCTCGCAGGCCTTTTCGATGTTCTGGGCGCGCAGGCCTTCGCGCGGGCCCCACATGCCGACCTTGGTCATCAACACCATCTCGTCCCGGCGGCCGGTCTTCTGTAGCCAGTCGCCGATGACGCGCTCGCTTTCGCCGCCCTCGTTGCCGGGGGCCCAGGCGGAATAGACATCGGCGCTATCAATGGCGTTGAAGCCGCGATCGAGAAACTGGTCGATCAGCGCGTGGGACGTGGGGGTGTCGGCGGTCCATCCGAAGACGTTGCCGCCGAAGACGATGGGCGCGATCTCGAGGCCGGTGAGGCCGAGCTGTCGGGTCTGCATGGGGTGTCCTTCCGTGTGGTCGATGCGCAAACGCGCCGAGGCGGGTGGTGCGTTCCGTGGCGGGGCGGCGGGATTTGGGTATTTTGCCAAGGGTGAATTGGGGGAGGCGCGCGCCGGGATTTGGCGTCAGTCCAGTTTGCCTTCGGGGAGGTTCAGCAGGCGGCGGGCCTCGGCGGCCTCGGCGGGTGAAACGGGGTTGGCGGCGATGTAGCGTAGCTTGTCACCCTCGCGGCCCGAGCGGCTTTCCTGGTTCTCGCCATGGGCGACGAGGTAGGCGGCGGCGGGGAACGGGATGGGGCGGAGGGTCTGGCCGTATCGGGGGGCGGTTTCGGGCAGGTCGAAGTGGCGGACCATCATTTGGCGCGTAGCCTTGAGGTCGCCTTTCACGCGTCGCACGGCCCCGGCCGAGCCGCAGACCTTGTAGAAGGGCGCACGCTTGGGGTGGTCAGGCGTGGGCGCGCCGTGACGGCCCAGCGCGCCGGTCCGCGCGTCCAGCGACCAGCCATCGGTGATGAGCCATCCGTCGGCCGGTTCGCTGCGGATATGCGCGACGAGTTGGGGGACCAGCAGGTCATCGGCGTCGAGGGCGAAGAGGAAGGCGTCGTCCTCGGGCTCGTCGTTCAGGATGGCGGTGATCTTGGCCCATTTGTCGTCGCCGTCCAGCGGGCGGTCGATGGCCATGCCGCGGATGCGGGGGTCGTTGGGCAGGCGGGGGACTTCGTGGCCGCAGACGACCGCGCGCCATGCGGGGTCGGTCTGGGCGATGAGACTGCCGAACGTGCGATCAAGGCAGCGTTCGACGACCGACCAGTCGGCGGTCAGGCTGCGGGCGATGACGGGGATGCAGAAGAGGACATGGGGCGCGGGCATGGAGGCGGAGATGGTCCGCCCCCGCCCCTGGTCAAGCCGCCGTCAATGGCGACCTATGCCCCGAGGCAGTGGCGCATGATCGCCTTCTGTGCGTGCAGGCGGTTCTCGGCCTCGTCCCAAATGACGGAATGGGGGCCGTCCATGATCTCGGACGTGACCTCGTCCTCGCGGTGGGCAGGCAGGCAGTGCATGAACAGCGCGTCGGGCTTGGCGGCCGACATCAGGCGCGTGTTGACCTGGTAGCCGCGCAGCTGGTTGTGGCGACGTTCCTTCGCAGATTGGGGATCGTGCATGGACACCCAGGTGTCCGTGACGACGAGGTCTGCCCCCTCGACCGCCTTCATCGGGTCACGCTCGATGGTGATGAGGTCGTGCAGGCGCGGCTCGGGGTCCAGAGGCTCAGGCCCGGTGAAGGTCAGCTCGAACCCGAATTGCTGCGCGGCATGGGCGAAGGAGGCGAAGACGTTGTTGCCGTCGCCGGACCAGACCACCTTCTTGCCGGCGATGGGGCCGCGATGTTCCTCGTAGGTCATCACGTCGGCCATGATCTGGCAGGGATGGGTGCGGTTGGTCAGCCCGTTGATGACCGGCACCGTGGCGTGTTCGGCCATCTCGAGAAGCGTCGCTTCCTCGAACGTGCGGATCATGATGAGGTCGACATAGCGCGACATGACGCGGGCGGTGTCGGCGATGGTCTCGCCATGGCCCAGCTGCATGTCGGCCCCGGACAGGACCATGGTCTGCCCGCCCATCTGGCGCACGCCGACGTCGAAGCTGACGCGGGTGCGGGTTGAAGGTTTCTCGAAGATCAGCGCGACCATGCGCCCGTCGAGCGGGCGGTCGTCGTCGGGGGCGCCCTTGGGGCGGCCGTTGCGCCCGTCCTTCATGGCGCGCGCGGTGTCGACGATGCTGCGCAGGTCTGCGGTGTCTGTTTTATGGATGTCGAGGAAATGAGGCATCGAAAAGGGTCCGGGTTGGTCGGTCGGACCGGGGGCTGTCTGCCCCCGGACCCCCGAGGATATTTAAGCAAGGATGAAGCTATACGGCCTGTTCCAGGGCGGTGGCCGCCTTGTCGAGGCGGTCGAGGGCGGCGGCGATCTCGTCATCGGTGATCGTCAGGGGCGGCAACAGGCGTACCACGTTGTCGGCGGCGGGCACGGTCAGCATGTGCTGGGCGTAGTTTTGCGCGACGAGGTCTGTGTTGGGCACCCGGCATTTCAGGCCCAGCAGAAGGCCGGTGCCGCGTACCTCTTCGAAGATGCGGGGGTGGTTCGCGACCAGCCCTTCGAGGCCCTGGCGCAGCCGGCCCGCGGCCTGTCCCACACGGTCGAGGAAGCCGTCGGCGGTCATCAGCTCGATCACCTTCGCGCCGACGGCGCAGGCCAAGGGGTTTCCCCCGTAGGTCGAGCCATGGGTGCCGGCCGTCATGCAAGCGGCGGCGTCTTCGGTGGCCAGCACCGCGCCCAGAGGGAAGCCGCCGCCGATGCCCTTGGCGACCATCATGATGTCGGGCGTGATCCCGGCCCATTCATGCGCGAAGAGGCGGCCCGTGCGACCCATGCCGCATTGCACTTCGTCGAGGATCAGAAGCGTGCCGGTCTTGTCGCAAAGCTCGCGCAGGCCGCGCAGACAGTGGTCGGGCACAGGGCGGATGCCCCCCTCGCCCTGGATGGGCTCGAGGATGACGGCGGCGACATCCTCGGTCAGCGCGGCGGTCAGCGCGTCGTGGTCGCCCCAGCGCAGCTGCTGGAAGCCCGGCAGGAGGGGGCCGAAGCCCTTGGTCATCTTTTCCGACCCAGCGGCGGCGATGGCGGCCGAGGACCGGCCGTGGAACGCGCCCTCGAAGGCGAGGATGGTGGTGCGGGGCTCGCCCTTCTCGGCCCAGTGCTTGCGGGCCATCTTGATCGCCAGCTCGCAGGATTCGGTGCCCGAATTGGTGAAGAAGGCCGTATCGGCGAAGGTGTGGTCCACGAGCATCTGCGCCAGCTTCTGCTGGGCGGGAATGTCGTACAGGTTCGACACGTGCCACAGCGCCTGCGCCTGGGTGGTCAACGCCTCGACCAGGGCCGGATGAGCATGGCCCAGCGCGTTGACAGCGATCCCGGCCCCCATGTCCAGGTATCGCGTCCCGTCATCGGTCCAGAGCCAGCTGCCCTCGCCGCGTTCGAACGACAGCGGCGCGCGGTTATAGGTGGGAAGGATCGCGGGGATCATCGGCGGAACCTTTGGCAAATGAAGCCCGAGAGGTGCATGAGCACCCCGGGCCTGTCAACGATGGGGAAGATTACGGAAACGAAGACGTCAGGCGCTGATGCGCCCTCGTCGCAGGATCGGCAGAATGGCGGTCCGGGTGTCCATGGGGAAGGCGATACGCCGCTTTCCCCATGGGTGCAAGTCTGAGGATCCTAAGCCTCAGGATTTCAGGCGATAGCCCTTGCGGAACCAGCTCCACGCCAAGGCGAACAGGGCCAGCGTCACGCCCAAACAGACAAAGAAGCCCAGCAAGGGCGAGGAGTCGGAGACCCCCAGGGTGCCATAGCGCGCGCCGTCGATGAGGTAGAAGAACGGGTTGAAATGACTGGCGGCCGTCAGCGCGGGCGGCAGCGCGTCGATCGAGTAGAACGTGCCCGACAGGAACGACAGCGGCGTGATGATGAAGTTGGTGATCGCCGACATCTGGTCGAATTTCGACGCATAGATGCCCGCAAGGATGCCCAACGCCCCCATCATCGCCGCCCCCAGCAACGTGAAGGCCACGAACACGAACGGATGGGCAAGGCCGGTGCCCAGGATCAGCACCATCACCGCGCCGATCACCACGGCCACCAGACCACCGCGCGCGATGCCGCCGGCCATGTAGCCCAGCGTCATCTCGACCGGGCTGAGCGGCGGCATCAGGGTGTCGACGATATTGCCCTGCACCTTCGCGGCCAGCAGCGACGAGGAGGTGTTGGCGAAGCTGTTCTGGATCACCGTCATCATCATCAGGCCCGGTGCGATGAAGTCGACGTAGGGCACGCCCATGACGTCGCCGCGGGTGGGGCCGATGGCGATGGCGAAGACGGCCAGGAACAGGCCTGCGTTGATCAGCGGCCCCATGATCGTCTGCGCCCAGATCGACATGAAGCGGCGGCACTCGCGCTCGGCCAGGGTGATCATGCCCAGCCAGTTCCAGCGGCCGAAGCGGCGCACGCCCATTTCGGTATCGGGTCGGTCGGTCATGGTGTCTCCTGAGAGGGTCGGGCCGGGTTGTATCGGGCGCAGGCGTGATTACAATAGAGGCCCACGCGAATTCTCAAGCGGCGCCTGTGCCGCCCCCGCCCCCGATCACGAGGTATCCCGACATGGCCTGGACCGACGAGCGCGTCGAGCTGTTGAAGAAGATGTGGACCGAAGGCCAGTCGGCCAGCCAGATCGCCAAGGAACTGGGCGGTGTGACCCGCAATGCCGTGATCGGCAAGGTCCACCGGCTTGGCCTGTCGAACCGCGGCGGCCCCGAGGCCGAACCCGAGGCCCCCGCCGCGGCCGAGCCCGCGATTCCCCCCGCCGCGGCCCCCGCGCCCGAGCCTGTGGCGGCATCGGCCGCCGCCGACGCGCCTGTCGTGGAAGAGCCTGTCGAGGATGAAGACGACGACGAGGAGGAGGAAGAAGCCCCCGTCATCGCGCGCCGCCAGATCGTGCCCGCAGGCCAGCCCCTGCCGCCGCAGCCATCCGCGAACGAGATCAGCCCCGAGGCGCTGGAGACGGTCCGCGAGGTCGAGCGCAAGTCGAAGAAGCTGAGCCTGATGGAGCTGACCGAGCGGACCTGCAAATGGCCGATCGGCGATCCGGCGGGTGACAATTTCTGGTTCTGCGGTCTGACCACCCAGTCGGGCAAACCCTATTGTGAGGCCCATGTCGGCGTGGCGTTCCAGCCCATGTCCTCGCGCCGGGATCGCCGCCGCTAGGCCCTCAGACCAGAAAGCGCGCGGCCAGCGGAAGCGAGGCCGCGCCAAGCGATCTCGACTCCGCGCCCAGCGTGCCGGCCCGGATCTGGGGCCGCCTCAAGCCGGCGAAGTCGGACGCGGCCACGGCGGTATCGACAGCCGCCACCAGTTCTGTACGCACCTCGTCCGGCAGATGCCCGTCGATCAGCACGCAGCCCACATCCAGAAGCGCCACGGTCGACAGGATCGCCTGGGCAAGCGCCGGCGCAGCGCATTTGATCCAGCGCTGGACTTCCGGCCGAATCCCGGCCCAGTCCTCGGGGCGAAGCTTCCACAGCTCTTCGATGCTGCGACCCTCGGCGATCAGAACCTCGGCCAGCCCATACAGAGAGGCAAGGTCGATCAATTGTCGCGTGGTGCCGTCAGGCTGTGGGATCGGCAGTGACCCCACGGCGCCCGCGTTCCCCGTCCGCCCGGCAAACAGGTGATTGCCGATGACAAGGCCACCGCCGACGAAAAAGCCGACGAAGATGTGCAGGAAATCCTCGGGCAGGGTTCCAGCCTGCCCAAAGACGAGTTCCGCAGCACATGCCGCGGAGGCATCATTCTGGATCAGCACCTCGAACCCGGTGCGGGCGCCAAGTTCGGCGCCGATATCACGGTCGCGCCAGGCCAGCAGCGCATCGACCGGCGCGTCGATCTCTTCGGCCCAGTCCCAGATGTTGTAGGGCAGCGCGACCCCGAAGCCCGAAAGCCGGGCCCGTTCGCGAAGGCTCAGCCCTGCGGTGATTCGATCCGCGGCGGCTTGCAGGAACTCGAGCACTTCGTCGAAAACGGGGTAGTCATAGAAGATGCGTTCGTGACTGCGGATGGTGCCGGTCATGTCGACCAGAACCAGCTCGGTCCAGCGGCGGCCGATCATTCCGCCGAAGAAGTACGCCCCGTCGGGGTTGAGTCGCATCGGCACCGAAGGCTGGCCGACCTTGCCGCGCCGGGGCGCGTCACGCAGAAGCATTCCGTCCTCTTCGAGGGCGCGCATGATGACCGAGATCGTTTGCGCCGAAAGCCCGGTCCTGCGGGCGATGTCGGCCTTCGCCAAAGCGCCATCGCGGCGCAGGATCGACAGCACCAGCCGTTCGTTGTGATCGCGCACGCCGCTCTGGTTCGTGCCCAGCATACGCATGGGCACCGGGCCATAGGTCCCGCGACCGTCTTGGTTTTGAGCCATGCCAAACGCCTTTCAAACAGCAGCCGCCCCACGGGCCCCGCGCGAATAAGGCCGCGCGGCGTGGCCAGCCCATGCCCTGCCGTACCTGTTTTGCACCTATCGCCTGTCATTCTGCGCGCGCGTGGGCAAGACCGTGATTGCCCCTGCAAGGCTACGCAGGCATCAACCCGCCGAAGGGCGGCATGCGCCGCCCCGCGCGCATTCGGGACGGATGTCCCGGTGCCGATCCGCGCCGGAAACCTGCGTCCGGGCACCGCGCCACGATGATGACGGCGTTCGGATACGGGGCCCGAAGGGCGAAAACGGTTCCCCGACGGGCGGCGTGGACGGGCTTGATGTCCTGTGGGACACCTCCACATAAGCTGGGAAATTCATTCAAAGGAGGCTTTCTCATGCGTCTTGCCGCCCTGACCGCCGCCGGCCTTCTGGCCACCACGTCCATCGCCGCCGCGCAGACCGCGCTGGGGCCCCTCGTCACCCCCGAAGAGCTTCAGGGCGCGCTGGACGACGTGCGGGTGATCGACATCCGCCCCGAAGGTGCGTTCGGTGACGGGCATATCGGCGACGCCGTCGTCGCCCCCTATGCCCTGTTCCGCGGCCCCGAGGAGAATCCCGGCCAGATCGTCCCGGCCGATGACCTTCAGCAGGCCTATCGCGACCTCGGCCTGTCGCTGGACGACCATGTCGTCATCTCTTACGCGGGGTCGGACATCAGCGATTTCGGTGCCGCCGCGCGGGTCTACTGGACGCTGAAATCGTCCGGGTTCGAGAATCTGTCGATCCTGAACGGCGGCATCGCCGCCTGGACCGAAGCGGGGCTGGAGCTGGATGACGAGGTCACATCGCCCGAGGCCAGCCAGATCGAGGTGACGTGGTCGCCCGAGTGGACCGCCTCGGCCGAGGATGTGCAGCAGGTGCTGAACGGCGAGGACGAGGCGCTGCTTCTGGACGCCCGCCCGGAAGGCTTCTGGTCCGGCAACCAGTCGCACCCGTCGGCTGCCAAGCCCGGCACCCTGCCCCAGTCCGAGTATTTCGAACACGCGGGCTGGTTCGCCGAAGGCCCCGCGATCATCGACGCGTCGGCCGCACGCAGCCTTGCGGACGAGCAGAATTTCAGCGACGCAGGGTCCATCATCTCGTTCTGCAACACCGGGCACTGGGCCGCGACCAACTGGTTCGCGCTTTCCGAACTGGCCGAGGTGGGCGACGTGAAGCTGTATCCTGAATCCATGGTCGGCTGGTCGAACGCGGGCTACGAGATGGCGAACGTTCCCGGCCCGCTGAAGACGCTGTGGAACAACATCACCAGCGCATTCTGAGGGGGGCGGCATGGTCAGCTTCGCCGCAGGCACCAGCCCCGAGGGGCGCACCGGCGCCTCGAACATCACCCGTGCCGCCCTGATCGGGGCGGCGTTGGCCTTTGCCTTCGCCGTCGCCGTCCTTGCGGGCGCGCGCTATGGCCTGTTGATCCTGATCGGCCTGGGCTTTGGCATCACGCTGGAAGGGTTCCGGTTCGGTTTCGCGGGGCCGTGGCGGCGGATGATCACCGACCGCAACCCCGACGGGCTTCTGGGGCACCTTCTGTCCATCGGGCTGGTCGCGCTGGTGGCCTTCCCGCTGCTGGCCACCCACGGGGAGGAGCTGATCGGCGCCCATGCCCCCGTGGGCTTTGCCATGATCGGCGGGGCCTTCGTCTTCGGCGCCTGCATGCAGCTTGTCATGGGCTGTGGGTCGGGCACGCTGGTCAACGCCGGATCCGGCAACCCCGTAGGGCTTCTGGCGCTGCCCTTCTTCGCGCTGGGGTCCTTCGCGGGGGCCTACAACCTGATCTGGTGGACCGACCTCGGCGCGCTGCCCGTCATCGCGTTCGAAGGCACGTCGGGCCTTCTGATCACGCTTGCCGGGCTTGCGGCCGTCGCGGCGGCGATCCTGTGGATGGCGCCCGCGCAATACCGGTCGATCCCGCGCCGCTATGTCTACGCGGCCGTGGGCCTGGCGATCTTCGCCATCCTTAACATCGTGGTCGCGGGCCAGCCCTGGGGCATCGTCTATGGCCTTGGCCTGTGGGCCGCGAAGGGCGCCACCACGCTGGGCGTCCCGACCGAGCCGTCGGCCTTCTGGGGCATCCCCGCCAACCAGGAGCGGATCGCCGAAAGCCTGCTGACCGACGTCACCTCGCTGACCAACCTCGGCATCATCGGCGGCGCGCTGCTGGTCACCGCATGGCGCGGTGGGTTCGGGCAGAAGCTGCCGTCATACCCGCTGAAAGGCTGGATTGCGGCCATCGTGGCGGGGTTCCTGCTGGGCTATTCCTCGCGGATCGCGTTCGGATGCAACGTAGGCGCGTTCTTTTCAGGGATCTCCACGGGGTCGCTGCATGGCTGGGCGTGGTTCGCCGCGGCCTTCGCAGGGTCGGTCCTGGGCGTCAGGCTGCGGCCGAAATTCGGATTGGGGGGCTAGGCCATGACGCGCAAACTGACCGCCACCATCGCCGGGCTTCTGGTCGTGGGCCTGCTGGCCTTCGATCTGGCCGCGTCCGAGCCGCTGGACCCTTATGCCCAGCCGCCGGTCGTGGCGCTAGGGTCCGGGGCGGCGGCCTCGGGGGCGCATTGCGCGTCCCTGCCCACGGAATGACCTAGCGGGCGGCGACCTCGCGCGCGCCGCCCTGCCCCGCGCGGAACCAGTCGCGGATCGCGCGCCGCTCGTCTTCCGAGATATCGGTCAGGTTCGCGGGCGGCATGGCGTGGGACACGCCCGCCTGTAGAAAGACCTGCCGCGCCTGCCCCGCGATATCGGCCGCCGTCTCCAGATAGACGCCCTTCGGCGCCCAGCGGATGCCGTCCCACACGGGTTCGCGCGCGTGGCACATGGAACAGCGGCCGACCACGATCCCCTCGACCGCCTCGAAGCCCGGCGCGTCGGCGAAGGCCAGCGCGTGGGCGTCCATGGGCCGGTCGGCGGCCACCTCGTAGTCGCCGTCGCGCAAAGGCGCGGTGGACAGCCACGCCAGGATCACGAACAGCACCGCGGTCACGGCCCAGGTCCAGTATGGCGGGGATTTACGCATGTGCATGCTGTTGAAGAAATGCCGGATCGACACGCCGATCAGGAACACCAGCGCCGCGATGATCCACGCGTTTTCCGTGGCGAAGGCCAGCGGGTAGTGGTTCGACAGCATCAGGAACAGCACCGGCAACGTCAGATAGTTGTTGTGGGTGGACCGCAGCTTGGCGATCTTGCCGTATTTCGGGTCGGGCTTGCGCCCTGCCTTCAGGTCGCCCACGACGATGCGCTGGTTGGGCATGATGATCATGGCGACATTCGCTGTCATGATCGTCGCCGTCATCGCCCCCAAGTGCAAAAGCGCCGCGCGGCCGGTGAAGATCTGGTTCAGCGCCCACGACACCACAACGATCCCCGCAAACAGCACCAGCATCACCGCCGTGGGCCTGTCCTTCAGCGGCGACTTGCACAGCGCGTCATAGGCGACCCAGCCCACCGCAATGAACGCGGCCGAGATACCGACGGCCTGCCAGACCGCCAGATCGGCCTTGGCGGGGTCGATCAGATACAGCTCGGCCCCTGCCCAGTAGACGATCATCAAAAGCGCCGCGCCCGAGATCCAGGTCCAGTAGCTTTCCCATTTGAACCAGGTCAAATGCTCGGGCATCGCGTCCGGGGCGACGAGGTATTTCTGCACGTGGTAGAACCCGCCGCCATGGACCTGCCATTCCTCGCCATCCGCAGGGCCTGCGATGTTCCGATTCAACCCCAGGTCCAGCGCGATAAAATAGAAGGACGAGCCGATCCATGCGATCGCGGTGATGACGTGCAGCCAGCGTACCGCGAAGGCGGCCCAATCCCACATGACGGCGAAATCGTACATCGCGGTCCCTTCCCCGGTGTCCAGATATGCCCGCCGGCGTGGCACCCCGGCGGCAGGCCCCCCTTTTGCGGCAGATACCCCCGCCGGGCAAGACCGGGCGCGGTGCGAGGCGTGACGGCCCCTCATTCAAGTCGGGCGCGGCGCCCCCCGCCCGGCCCGGTGCCGCTGCCCCGTCCGGACCCGATTTGTACGCTTCTGTACCTATCCAGTTCCAGTTCGACACCCCGGCCGCCGTCCGGTATGTGAATTCATCGGCCCCGTGATTTTTTGGGTTGGGCCGCTTGAGAGACAGCCAGCGCGCTCTTGCCCTTCACGCAGGAGCAGCCATGGCCAAAGCCTTCGGCCCACCGAACGATCACAACATTCTTCTGGCATCGCTTTCGCCCGACTTGCGCGCTGTGCTGGCCCCTCATCTGGAGCTTGTGCGGCTCGAGCAGAGATCGGCCCTGGAATATCCGCAGGAGAAGATCGAACGTGTCACCTTCCCGGTCGATTGCGTGGGCTCGATGGTGGCCGTCGGGGACGAGGGGCGGCGGATCGAGGTCGGGCTGTTCGGCTTCGACGGGATGTCGGGAACCAGCATCGTGATGGGGGTGGAGACGAGCCCGCTGGAGGTTTTCGTGCAGGTTGCCGGGGACGGGTACACGATCGACACCGAAGTCTTCCGCGGTCTCCTCGACCAGCACGACGCGCTGGAACTTCATTTCAAGCGGTACATTCACTGCTTGAACATCCAGACCACCCAAACGGCCCTGTCGAACGGCCAGTCCAAGCTCGAGGAGCGTTTGGCGCGCTGGCTTCTGATGTGCCACGACAGAGTGTCAGACGACCGGATGGCCCTCACCCACGACTTTCTGTCCATCATGCTGGGCGTTCGCCGGGCGGGGGTGACCGTCGGGACGCATATACTTGAGGGCAAGGGCCTGATCCGCGCAGGCCGGGGCGTCATCACCATTCTGGATCGGGATGGACTGGAAGCAGAGGCGCGCGGGTCCTACGGCGTGGCCGAGAAAGAGTATGCGCGCCTTTTCGGAAACCCGCCCACCGACTGACGAGCGGCCTTTCAGATCGGCAATTCGATCCGGTAGGATGCGCCGTGACCATGTTCGACCGTCAGTTTGCCGCGATGCCGCTGGACGGTCGAGTTCACGATCGTCATCCCCAGCCCGGTGGTATCATGGATGTCGAAGCCGTCCGGCAGGCCATGGCCGTTGTCCCCGACATCGACGATCAGGATCCCTGCCTTGCTGACGCGATAGGTCACGCCAACGACCGTCCCGCCATCCGCATGCCCATGCTTGACCGAGTTCGTCGCCAATTCGCTGATCACCACGGCAAGTGCACCCGCGATGTCCGCGGGCACCGGGATGTCGACGCCGTTCACGAACACGTCGATATCGAGGCTTTGCGACAGAACCTCCGAAAGCTCCTCTAGGTGGGGCAGAAGCTGCACCTCTTCGCCGCGTCCGATCTGACCCATGATCCGGTGAAGGCGCGCGATCGCACTCAGCCGGTTGGCGGCGCTTTCGAGCGCAAGGCGCGCCTCTTCGACCGAAGAGATTCGTCGGCTTTCGAACCGCATTGTCGCAGCAAGAAAGGCGAGGCTGTTCCCGATCCGGTGGTCAGCTTCCCGGTCCCGGTCCCGGGGCACCGCCGGCTCTTCCATCACCTGCATCTTTGCCATCACGGCCTCCTTCCAGAAGCAGCATCACGATGAGGGCACCCGCCGGACTCACTCGTACCGTGGTCACTGGGTTCACACTTTGCCCGACGGATGCCCCCGGGTCACTCATCAAACTTTGAACACGCGCATACAACCTATGGTGCGTATTCGAACACTTGGCATACGCCTTCGGCCCTGCGCTGCCAGCAAGACGCAGAGCACTGGAACCGGTGTGCGTTCAGCCAGAATTGGCGGGGCCCCGGCGTCGGACGTCCCGGCCCCGGGCGGGTCCCCTCAGCTGCCGCGATAGGTTGAATAGCCGTAGGGAGAGAGCAGCAGCGGCACGTGGTAATGCGCATCCTCGCCCATGCCGAAGCGGATCGGCACCTGGTCGAGGAACCGCGGCGCAGCCCCCGGAGCCGCGGTGCGGTCAAGATAATCGCCCGCGTGGAACACCAGCTCGTAGGTGCCGGTGGCGAACTCGGCCTCGGGCAGGATCGGGCCGTCGGTGCGGCCGTCGTCGTTGGTCACGACCTCGGCGAGGCGGGTACGTGTCTCGCCCTCGATCCGGTACAGGGTAATGGTCAGACCCGCGGCGGGGGCCCCGCGCGCATTGTCGAGGACATGGGTCGTCAGATATCCGGGCATGGCACTTTCCTTTTTCGCACGTCCTACCATACCACTTAGCGCGTGCCACCGCCGCTATTGGAGAGACCGCCGATGACCCGTTACCCCCGCGACCTTCAGGGCCATGGCCCCACGCCCCCCGCCCCCCGCTGGCCGGGTGGTGCGAAGATCGCGGTGCAGATCGTCCTGAACTACGAGGAAGGGGGCGAGAATAACATCCTGCACGGCGATGCCGCGTCCGAAGCGTTCCTGAGCGAGATCGTCGGCGCCGCCCCCTGGCCCGGCCAGCGCCATGCGAACATGGAGTCGTTCTATGAATACGGCGCGAGGGCGGGGTTCTGGCGGCTGCACCGACTTCTGGGCGACCTGCCGATTACCGTCTACGGCGTGGCGACGGCGCTGGCGCGATCCCCTTCGCAGGTGGCCGCGATGCAGGACGCGGGGTGGGAAATCGCCAGCCACGGGCTGAAATGGATCGAGCACAAGGACATGCCCGAAGCCAAGGAGCGCGCCGCCATCGCCGAGGCGATCCGCCTGCATACCGAAGTGACGGGCGAAGCGCCGCGCGGGTTCTACACCGGCCGGTCGTCCGAGAACACGCTGCGCCTGACCGCCGAGACGAGAGCCTTCGAATATATTGCCGACGCCTATGCCGACGATCTGCCCTACTGGATCGAGGTGGGCGACCGCGATCAGCTTGTGGTGCCCTATACGCTGGACGCCAACGACATGCGCTTCGCCACGCCGCAGGGGTTCAACGCGCCCGAACAGTTCTTCGACTATCTGCGCGCGACCTTCGACACGCTGTATCGCGAGGGGGAGGAGGGCGCTGCCAAGATGATGTCGGTGGGTCTGCATTGCCGCCTGGTGGGCCGTCCCGGCCGGATCGAGGCGCTGCGCCGTTTCATCGAGCACGCGCAGGCGCATGACGGGGTCTGGTTCGCCACGCGGGCACAGATCGCGGACCACTGGGCGCGCGAGCATCCGCATCGTCGGATCGAACGTCCCAGTCAGATGGACCGCGAGACCTTCGTCGCCCGCTTCGGCGGGGTGGTCGAACACTCACCCTGGGTGGCAGAGCGCGCCTTCGACTTGGAGCTTGGTCCGGCACACGACACGCCCGTCGGGCTGGCGAATGCCTTGTCCCGCGTGCTGCGCACCGCGTCCGAAGCCGAGCGTCTGGGCGTCCTGCGCGCGCATCCCGACCTGGCGGGAAAACTGGCCGCTGCGAAGGCCCTGACCGCCGAGAGCAGCGCCGAACAGGCCAGCGCCGGGCTAGATGCCCTGACCGAGGCCGAGCGGGCGCGTTTCACCAAGGCGAACGCCGAATATATGGACAAGCACGGCTTTCCCTTCATCATCGCAGTGCGCGATCACGACAAGGCAGGAATAATGGCCGCGTTCGAGCGGCGCATCGCCAACGACCGCGCGACCGAGTTCGCCGAGGCGTGCCGGCAGGTCGAACGCATCGCCGCGCTGCGGCTGCGGGACATGCTAGGATGACGGCGCGGATCCCCCTGACCCCGCTGACCGCGGCCGCCTTCGCCCCGTTCGGAGAGGTGCTGGAAGCCTCGGGGCCGCCGGACCGGGTCATCAACCAGGGCAATTGCGGGCGGTTCCACGACCTTGCGACGCTGGTGGCGGAAGGCGGCGGGCGGATCGGGGTGAACCTGTTCGACGCGCTCCCCCGCGCCCTGCCCTACACCCTGGACATGGTCGAGCGTCACCCGCTGGGCAGTCAGGCCTTCCTGCCGATGCATCCCCACCCTTGGCTGGTGATCGTGACCCCCGACGAAGGCGGCATCCCCGGCCGCCCGCAGGCCTTCCGCGCCGCGCCGGGACAGGGGATCAACTTTGCGCCGGGCACGTGGCACGGGGTGCTGACGCCTCTGGCGGCGCCGGGGCTGTTCGCCGTGGTCGACCGGATCGCGCCGGACGGGGAAGACCCGGCCGCCAATCTGGAGGAACACTGGTTCGAGGCACCGTGGCAGGTCGTGGAACCGGGGTGACGGGGCGGACTGGGGGTTTCACACCCCCAGACCCCGTGGGGTATTTTTCCAAGGATGAAGGGGATGCGGGGCTGGCCCGGGTCGCCTTTGCGAGGCGCCGGGCTGATTTGCGGGATAGTCTGGCGAAGAAGAGGGGCGGGCCCGCCAATCGCGAATTCTTCAAGACGGGGCGTCACCCCCGGTCGTGGTCTCACCGGTGAAACCCGTGATCAGGGCGGTGTGCGGGATGTCAGGCCGCACGGCCCCTCTCGAAAGAGGTTTCGCTGTCTTCGTCATGCGCGCGGGGTGGGGTATGGCCCGGCCTGTGTGAAGGCCGGGTGAACCGGGCGCGCGGTGGGGGACCTACTGGATCTCGCGGATGGCCGGGTAGGCCGCGCGGAAGGCGGCGTAGGCCTCGTCGAAGGCAGGGACGAGATCGCGGTCGGGCGTAATCTCCTCGCCCGTTTCGGGCGGGGTGACGATGTCGGCAGGGTCGGCACCAGTGGCGGCGATCCGGCTCAGGCGGGCGGCGCCCAGGGCTGCGCCGAACTCCCCCCCCGCGGGCAGGCGCAGCGGCAGGTCGAACACCGTCGCCAGAAGCTTCAGCCAGTGCCGCGACCGGGTGCCGCCGCCGATCGCCATCAGCGTGTCGAGCGACGCGCCCGCCTGCTTCAGCCCCTCGAGCGAGTCGCGCAGGCCGAAGGCCACCCCTTCCAGCACCGCGCGGGTCAGGTCGGGCCGCTTCGTGTCGGTGCCGAGGCCGGTGAAGCTGCCGCGGATTGCGGCGTCGTTATGGGGCGTCCGCTCACCCGAGAGGTAGGGAAGGAAACGGACGCGGCCGGGGGCTTTCAGCGTATCGCCAAGCTCGGCCGTGAGTTCGGCGGGGCTGACACCGGTGATGGAGGCCAGCCAGTTCAGGCTGTCGGTCGCAGCCAGCATCACGCCCATCTGGTACCAGTGCCCCGGCACCGCGTGGCAGAACGTGTGCAACGCGGTTTCAGGTGCCGGGCGGTAACCGTCGCGCGCGGCCAGAAGCACGCCCGAGGTGCCCAGCGACAGGAACCCCTGCCCTTCGGACAGTGCGCCGATCCCGCAGGCTGCGGCGGCGTTGTCGCCGGCCCCTCCTGCCACGGTGACCGGGCCCGTGACGCCCCAGACGGAGGCGAGTTCAGACCGCAGCAGGCCGGCCTGTTCGCAGCCTTCGACCAGGCGGGGCATCTGGTCACGGCGCATGTGACCTGCATCCAGCAAGGTGTCGGACCAGTCGCGCGCGCCAACGTCCAGCCACGAGGTCCCCGCGCTGTCGGACATGTCGGCCACGTGGTCGCCCGTCAGGTAGAAGTTCAGGTAGGCGGCCGGCAGCAGCACCTTGGCGGTGCGGGCGTGGTTCTGGGGCTCGTGTTCGCGGACCCATTCCAGCTTGGGCGCGGTGAAGCCCGGGAAGACGATGTTGCCCGACAGGTCGCGCACGCCCTCGGTCGCGTCGAGGGCCACGGCCTCGGCGTGGGAGCGGGTGTCGTTCCACAGGATGCAGGGGCGGATCACGCGATCCTCGGCGTCCAGCAGCGTGGCGCCGTGCATGTGGCCTGCGACGCCGATGCCCTTGAGCTGCGCGAATTCGGGATGGGCGGCGCGCAGTTCGGCGACGGCGTCCTCAAGCGCGGTGATCCAGTCGGCGGGGTCCTGTTCGCTATGGCCCGGATGGGGGTGCGAGACGGAATAGGCTCGCTCGGCCGAGCCCAAGGGCGCGCCGCCCTCGTCCGTCAGAAGGGCGCGCAGGCCCGAGGTGCCAAGATCGATGCCGAGAAAGCTCATGTCCGTCCCCCAATTGTCGGTCAGGCCGAGGTGTGACCCGATTTCGCGCGGCTGTCCACCGGGCGGGATCAGCGGCGCAAGGTCAGGGGCGCGTGGCGGTTCACGTCCTTGTAGAGCAGATAGCGGAACGAACCCGGGCCGCCCGCATAGCAGGCCTGGGGGCAGAAGGCGCGCAGCCACATGAAATCGCCGGCTTCGACCTCGACCCAGTCGGCATTCAGGCGATAGACCGCCTTGCCTTCAAGGACATAGAGTCCGTGTTCCATCACGTGCGTTTCCAGGAACGGGATCACCGCGCCCGGTTGCAGGGTGACGATGGTGACATGCATGTCGTGGCGCAGGTCGGCAGGATCGACGAAGCGCGTCGTGGCCCAGGCGCCATTGGTGCCGGGCATGGGCGTGGGGGCGATGTCGGCTTCGTTCAGGACCAGCGGATCGGGGGTGTCGAGGCCGGGGGCATGCTCGTAGGCCTTGCGGATCCAGTGAAAGCGGGCGGGGGCCTCGCCGGTGGCGCGCAGGGTCCAGGCGAGGCCGGGGGGAATGTAGGCATAGCCTCCGGGGGTGAGGGTGTGGGGCGTATCGCCGATGCTCAGGACGATCTGTCCTTCGGTCACGAAGAGGACCGCCTGCGCGTCCGGGTCGGCCTCGGGCCGGTCGGACCCGCCGCCCGGCTGCACCTCCATGATGTATTGCGAGAATGTCTCGGCGAAGCCGGTCATGGGGCGGGCGAGGACCCACAGGCGCGTGGCGTCCCAGAACGGCAGGGCACTGGTGGTGATGTCGCGCATCGTGCCGTGGGGCAGCACCGCATAGGCGTCGGTGAAGACGGCGCGGCCGGAAAGAAGGTCGGTCTGCGGCGGGTGGCCGCCATGGGGGGCGAAGTAGCTGAGCATACGAGGGGGCCTTTGTACGGATGACGGCGTGCAATGGACCCCCTTCGCGGCCAGATGGGAAGGGCGAAAGTAGCGTCAGCTAGCGTCGGAGGAGGCGCGCACCTGCGTCACGCGGTGATCCGGCGTCGGGATGGCCCGCGGGCGCGGCGCCCCGCCGGGCCTGGGGCGCGCCCGGTCCGCGATCCACGCCGCGAGATAGGCCAGCGCCACTCCCAGCGGCGGCACGACCCAGGGCAGCCAGGCGACGTTGGGTTCGATATCCATGACGATCTGCCCCGTCAGCGCCAGCATCGTGCCCAGCGCGAAGACCAACAGGCCGTGCCGCCCGAGGCGGCGCAGCGGATCGGCCCATCGGCTGGCGCAGGCGCGGGTGACGAAGGGCAGGCAGGATATGACGTAAACCAACGCCATCACGTGCAGGAAACGCGGCAGCGCCAGATAGGTCTTGCTGTGCGAGACTACGTTGTAGGGCGCGCCCATGGACCCCAGCTGCGCCATCCTGCGGTTCAGCGCAGCGCCCAGATCCGGGACGTGGCGCCATGCGAAGACGAAGAACAGGAACGCCAGCGCGACCCCGAACAGGGGCCAGTTCACCGGGACGAGGCGCTGGCCGTTGCGGTGCCGGATGCCGATCAGAAGGCCGATCATGAAGATCGCCTGCCATGCGAAGGGGCTGAAGAACCAGCCTCCGCCGCCCGGGTGGTTCGGCACGTTCAGGCGGTAGATGCCCGCCACCAGCCACAGCCCCAGGCCCAGCGCCAGCGTCAGGCGCGGCGCGCGCATGCCGCCCACAAGTATCAGCGGGGCCAGCAGCATCAACGCGATATAGGCGGGCAGGATGTTCACATAGCCGATCTGGTAGCCCAGCGTCGCCATGCCCCACATCGCCGCGCCCGGATCCTCGTAGAACCGCGCAAGGTTGTGCATCACCCGGAACTCGCCGCGATAGAAGGTCGACGCCGCCCAGGCGAACAGCCCCAGCGCCGCGACGGTCAGGACGGTCTGCACCATGTAGAGGGTCCAGGCCCGCCGCCACATTGGCGCGATCCCGTCCCATGCGCGCCCTTCGCCCGCCAGCCAGCGCGCGATGCCGGGGCTGTAGGCGATGCCAGCGGCAATGCCGGACATGACAAAGAACGCCTCGGCCGCGTCCGAGAACCCGATGGTGCGGATGGTCACGCTTTCCCACGGGTTGCCGGGCATGTGGGTGACGATGATCATGACCAGCGCCAGCCCGCGGAACACGTCGATGCGGGGGTCGCGGGTCGTGGGCGCGTGGATCGGCCCCCCGCGGATGGGGATCAGCTTGGCGTCAGGCCGATCGGGCGGCGGGGTCACTGGGCAGGTCTTTCTGCACGGGCGGACGGGCCAGCGTCTCGCGGTAAGCGAGGACGACGGGGGCCGGCGCGGTTTCTTCGGGGGTGCGGAATACCGCGCGGGTGACCGGCCACGAGGTGACGGCGATCAGAAGCGGGGCGGCGATCATGGGGACGGTCACGGGGCTCATCCACCAAGACAGTTCGGGCGCGATCCACAGGACCGCCCCGGCGGCGCCAAGCCCCACCAGCATGATCCAGCGGCCCGCGCGCCAGCCTGCGGCCAAGGACAACTGCCCCTCGCCCCGCGCGGTCGAGGGCCAGCCGCCATCGCGGCCGGCGAATACCTCGGTCACGGCGCGGGTCTGGTAGATCAGCATCACGGGCGCGATCAGGGCGGTCAGCAGCGTTTCGGCCAGAACAGAGGCGAAGGCGCGAAAGGTCCCGCCATAAGGACGCGCGCGCCCTGTGACGGCAGCCTCAAGCAGGATCGACAGCTTGGGCAGAAGCAGCAGCCCGCCGATGCCGATGGCCAGCACGACGATCTGAAAGGTCCGGTCGGTCGGGAAGACCGGGAACAGCTGATAGGTCTCGGGGAAATAGTCCGGTAGCGGCGCCGTGGCGGTCGCCAGAAGCGAGACGATCAGGAACGCCCCCCACGCGATCGAAACGAGGTAGGACAGGATTCCCTGCACGAAGACAAAACGGCTCCACCCCAGAAGGCCGGGGGCGTTCACGAGGCGGATGTGTTGCAGGTTGCCTTGGCACCAGCGGCGGTCGCGGCGGGCATAGGCCAGAAGGTTGTCGGGCCCCTCCTCGTACGATCCGGGGATGCGGGGGTCCATCTCGACCCGCCAGCCTCCGCGCGCAAGAAGGGCCGCCTCGACATAGTCGTGGCTGAGGATGGTGCCCCCGAAAGGCGGTTTGCCGCGAAGCTCGGGCAGGCCGCAGCAATGGGCCAGCGCGCGCACGCGTGCGATGGCGTTGTGCCCCCAGTAGGGCCCGGCGCGCCCCTGAAGACGGGCGAGGCCCCGCGCGAAGACGGGCGAATGGAAGCTGGCGGCGAATTGCATCGCGCGGCCGAAAAGCGAACCTGCGCCAACGATCTTGGGCAGGGTCTGCAAAAGGCCGAGGCCGGGGTCGGCCTCCATCCGGGCGATCAGGTGGCGGATCGTTTCCCCCTCCATCAGGCTGTCGGCGTCCAGAAGGACGACATATTCGTAGGCCCCGCCGGAGCTGCGGATGAAATCCTCGACATTGCCGGCCTTGCGGCCGACCCGTTCGGTCCGGTTGCGATAATAGACCCGGTGGGACGCAAAATCCGGGTCGTCCAGAAGGGCGAAGGCGGCCTGTTCCTTGCGCAACGTGTCCTCGCCCGAGCTGTCGGACAGGATGACGAAATCGGCCGGAACCCCCGCCGCCGCAACCGAGGCGCGCATCGCCACGATCCGGGCACGCACTTCGGTCGGGTTCTCGTTGCAGATGGGGATGAGGATGGCCGTCGGCGGCACCCGTCCCGCGGCCGGGTTCGGAAGGGTCGGCAGGGGCCCGAGGCCAAGGAACGCTTGCCCGGCCCCCCAGGCCAGCCACCCGGTCGTCAGCAGGATCAGGGCCACCCGGGCGCCGTCAAGCGGTCCGAATCCCGCCGCCAGCCCGGCCTGGGCCATCGTCACGGCCGCGGCGGCTGCGCAGATCGCGGCAAAGCACAGGACGGCGATCCTGCGCCGCCATGTCGGGCCGTCGCGCAGGTAGGCGCGGGCGTCACGCATTGCGCATGAAAATACGGCTTAGCGCATCGAAGAAGCCGAGACGCGCCTGACCCTCGACGACCTGGCGCGGCATTTCGAGGGGGGCCGAAGGCGGCGCCATCGGGCACAGGTCGGCATCGCTTTGCCCGGTATGTCCCAGTGCGGTGTTCAGTCTCGCATCCATTGATAGACCCATGTCTCGGACAATGTGCGGTCGCCCGCCACAAGATCCGCCTTCAACTCGGTTACGGCGCCGGCTTCGGCACGGACTTCGAGGACCAGCCGCCAAAGGCCGTCTGGACCTTCGACATATTGCAGCACCTGTTCCTCGAGCGTGCCGTTCGCAACGCTCACTCGCGCCTCAACCTCGGACTCTCCTTGCGGTTCCCCAAGCATCCCGCCCTGGAAATCAATGACGAATTTCCGCCGATCGCGACGGGGTTCGACGCCTGCAACGCCTCCGAATCCGCCAAGCGTGCGCAGGATTCGGGCACGCTCCGAACGCGCCCCCGGGGGCGTCATGCCCCAGTGCAGCCGATAAGAGGTCTGGTAGGTGTCGCCCGCCGCGAAGTTGCCCTCGGGGATCCAGAAGGCAACGATGTTGTCGTTGGCTTCAAGGTCCGACGGGATCTCGATCAACCTCACCGTGCCCGCGCCCCAGTCGTTCAGCGGCTCGACCATCAGCGAGGGTCGCGCCTCGTAATGGGCGCCCGCGTCGAGGTAATCGTCGAAGTCGCGGTGCCGCTGGACCAGCCCGAAGGGGCCCGGCGACTGGGCGCCGAAATAGGAATTTGCCAGCCGTGGCGGATTGGCCAGCACGCGCACCAGGGTCGACTCGCCCAAGTTCAGTACCAGCGCCTCGCTGTCGTGGACGCGGGTGCGGTAGTCGTCGAAGGGCCCTCCGTCGTTCGGCCCGAAAAGGAACATCGAGGTCAGCGGCGCGATGCCCAACTGCCGGACATCCTGCCGAAAGAACAGGTGCAGCTCGACATCCATGGTCGTCGTCTCGCCCGGGCGCAGGACAAAGCGATAGGCGCCGGTCACGGACTGGGATTCCAGCATCGCATAGAAAGTGACCTCGCCTGAAGCGGGGTCGGGGCGTTCCAGCCAGAAGGCGCTGAAGCGGGGAAACTCCTCCTCGCCCGAAACGGCGGTGTTCACGGCCAAGCCGCGCGCGCTGAGGCCATAGCGGTTCCCCTGCCCCAGTGCGCGGAAGTAACTGGCCCCGAGGAACGAGACGACCTCGTCGAAGCGATCGGCCGAGTTCAGCGGCGCGTTGAGGCGGAACCCGGCGACGCCCGGGAGCGCGGCGCCTTCGGGGATCGTGTCCCGCGCGGAGCCGTAATAGTTGAAATCGGCCGCTGTGAACTTGATCGGACGGGCGCGGCCGTCCTCGACCTCGAACAGGGGGACGGTCCCGTCGAACAGCCAGCCGGGGTGATAGGCGTGCAGGACGAATTCAGCCTCCTCGGCCTGCCAGACCGCGTTCTCGGGTCGGAACTGGATGTTGCGGTAGTCGTCGTAGTCAAGATCCGAAAACGGCGCGCCCAATGCCTCGGGGGGCTGGTATTCAGCCTGTGCCGCGTTTCGCGCACGCTCGATCAGGCGGTCGAAGGAGAATGGTTCAACCGTGATGGCCGCCTGCGCCGTCACCCGACCCGCCGCCGCCGCGGCAATGACAGAGCCACCGATCCGAAGAAGCATACGACGCGACAGGACGAACGGACGGTCAGGCATGGTCATGAAGCGGATCCCGGAAAATTCTGCACCGCAGAACACTTACCCCCCGGCAGGGCAGTTTCAATTCCCCACGCGAAAGCGGGCGATTGTTTGCCGCGACGTCTCGGCAATTTGGTGCCGGTGGTCGGATCGCGTATGACGATCGCAAGAGGAGCGAACGCGCATCGCACTGCATCGCCCGGTACCCGAGGGGGAGTACAGTTTTGAAAAACACGTCTTCATTCCGGCGGACACCCGCATGAGGCCACTGGTCGCGGCCTTTCTGATCGTGCTTTCGGTGGTCGTTCTGGAACTCCCCCGTGCCGGTCTGGAGATCACGACGTTTGACGTGGGCGCGACACCCGTGACCCGCTACGCCCGCCCCGGCGCGGAAGGGCCGGCCGTGGTGATCGCGCATGGCTTTGCCGGCTCGCGCCAGATGATGCAGGGCTATGCGCTGCCGCTGGCGCGCGCTGGCTACCGGGTCTTTGCGTTCGATTTTCTGGGGCATGGCCGAAACCCGGTGCCGATGTCCGGCGACCTGACCGCGATCGAGGGAACGACCCGCCTTCTGGTCGATCAGACCGCTGCGGTGATCGATGCCATCGATGCCGGAACCCGGCCCCTCGCCCTTCTGGGCCATTCGATGGCGACGGACGTTCTGGTGCGCGTCGCGGGCGGGCGCGACGATATCGGCCCGCTCGTCCTGCTTTCGGCATTCTCGAACGCGATCGACGCAGAGCGCCCGGAAACCTTGCTGACCGTGACCGGCGCGTGGGAGCCGGGCTTGCGCGACGCCGCGGTGGAGTTCGTGCGGATGGTCGACCCCGACGCGGCCCCCAGCCAGACGGTGTCGAATGGAGAGGTCACCCGCCGGACGGTCATCGCGCCATATATCGAGCATGTGTCGATCCTGCACAGCCGCGTGGGTCGTCGGGCGGCTCTGGACTGGCTCGACCAGGTCTATGGACGCGCGTCCGACGTGATGCTTCTGCCGACAGGCCCGGCGATCCTGGCGCTGCTGGCTGGGCTTGTGTTGCTGTTCCGTCCGGTGGCGCGGGTGCTGCCAGACCGCGCCACCCCGGCCCCTGCCCTGCGCCGGGGGCAGATCGCCGTCGCCGCGCTGTTGCCCGCCGTCGTTGCGCCGGTCGTGGCAGTGCCCCTGGATCCCGATCTTCTGCCGGTGCTGGTCGCCGATTACCTGGCCCTGCACCTGCTAGTCTTCGGCCTGGTGCAACTGATCCTCATCCGGCGCTGGGGACTTCCCTGGGGACCGCTGTCGGGCCGCGCCCTGATCCTCGTGCTGGTCTGGAGCGGCATCGTCGGGCTGGCGCTGGACCGCTATGCCGCGAATTTCTGGCCGACGGCGGACAGGGTCTGGATCGCGGCGGCCATGGTGCCCGGAACCGTATGCTTTCTAATGGCAGATGCGATCCTGACGCGCGGCGCCTCGCTGGCGCGGCGGGTGGCCTTGCGGGCGGGGGTTCTGGCGTCGCTGGGGTTGGCGGTCACGCTCGACTTCGACGACCTGTTCTTCCTGGTGATGATCGCGCCGGTCATCGTGCTATTCTATCTGGTGTTCGGCACGCTGGGCCGCGCGGCCTCGCGCAGGTCCGGTCCCCTGGCCGCAGGACTGGCGCTGGGGCTGGTCCTTGCCTGGACGCTGGGCGTCAGCTTCCCGCTGGTCGGGACCGGCCCCCTTAGATGAGGTTGTAATCCTTGGCGCGCTGGATCGCTTCGGCGGTTGTGCGGGCGTTCAGTTTCTCGCGTGCGGTACGGATGCGGAACTTGAAGGCCGAGTCGGAAATCCCCAAGCTGTCGGCCGCCTGCTTGGTCCGCATGCCTGTCGCAAGGCGCACCAGCGCCTCGGTCTGCTTGCGTGACAGGGACAGGTTCAACGGGAACATCCCGTGGATCGTTCGGCTGATCTCTTCGAAATGGGCATTTTCGTCGTCGGTCAGCTCGCGATCCGCGCGGGCGACGCTGATGACACTGCGGCATTGCCGCGGCCCAAGCGAGACCGAGGCGCCGAATTTCAGACCGTGCCGCGCCGCTTGACCCATGATGTCGTACGGGTCCGGAAGCGCCGGATCCGACCAGCGCAACAGACCGGTATGTTCCATGCACCAGCCGACAACCGGGTCGCGCAGGGCATACCCGTTCTCATTGTACTGTTTGACCCATTTCACGGGATAGGTTCGTTCGACCATGCGGCACGACAGGCCCCGCAGATGAAGAATGATGGCGTAGCCCGACGGAGCGAGCGCGTCGAGGTGCCTGAGCGCAATGTCCAGGCCTTCCCGAGCCGAAAGGTGTGAGTTCATATCAAAAGGACGATCATGACCGAATAGGAGCCCCCAACGCGCACCTTATGGCTTAGAAAGATACGGTCGGACAATCCGAGGGCGCAACGCAAAAAAGCCGGCGATCGAGTCCTTCACGCGAAGATTGATGTGGAATTACAACCACAGAGGCAGGCGGTCCACCGGTATGGGCCGCCTGCCGATCCCGTCAAGCGACGTGACGTGACGTCAGAGATTCGGGCGGGGCACTTTCGACCAGACCCTTGGAAAACAGGTCCATCCACATCCGATAGACCGCCGCCACTTCGTCCACCGTCTTGGCCGCATCGAACTGCGCCCAGAGATAATCGACCGTCAGCTCGCGGCCGACCGAATTGGACTGGGACAGCAATCCGGCATCGGTGAAACGGGCCAATTCCTCGGGGCCTGCGAACACGTCGTGGGGAATGTTGGCGAAGTCGCGCACCCGGTCGATCCTTTCTTGCGTGCAGTCCAGAAGCGCGGCCAGTGCCGGCACCTTGCCCATCTGGACGGTACTGCCGACATAGTCGTAAGGCGCGTTGTTCGACCGCTTCAGGACCTTGTCCATGACGGGATCGATGACGGTGACGATATCGTCGATCCCCGACGACATGGCATATTCCAGCGATCCGATCATCAGCTCGGCCGTGGCATCCGAGATCGAACCCGGTCCCCGGCCCCGGGCAAGGCGCTTGGTATCGACACAAAAGCGGGTGGATTCCCACAAGGTCGGGCTGCGCAGCGGCGGCTCGTCCCCGAGGATGGCGCTGAAGACGTCCGACAGCATGTGCGGGCCGGTGGTCTGAAGCGCGCGCACGCACGACACGACGTCACCCGCCGCATTCACCCCGATCACGTAGGCCGGGTCCAAAGAGTCGTACTGGTCGATCTCTCGCCCATTCTCGACCTGCACGTCCCAGCCCAAACGCCCCCCGAACACCTGGGCCCGCAATTGGAACATACGGTCGACCAATGTGGTATACTTGTGACGGTTCAGTGCATCGACGATGATGATCATCTCAGATTCTCCAAAAGATTTACGAGAATGAGAATCGTCGCGCTGGGCAGGCTTCACAATTGGGGGAATCCCGTAGCGGCAGAATTACCCCACGTCAGCCTTACCGGGGGTTGATCAGCCGAGATTCAATAGCGCGCGCGACAGCCTGCGTCGTCGTCAATGCCGAGAGCTTGGTGCGGGCGGACCTGAGGTGAACCTCGACCGTGCGATCCGAGATCGACAGGATCGTGCCGACATCGCGTTGCGTCTTGCCCACCGCGATCCATTGCAGAATCTCGATCTCGCGTTGCGACATCAAGGGCCGCATCGCCGGGTTCTGATCCGTGAAGGATTGAACCACACGGTCGTGCAGGTACACCGCCATGGATTGCAGATCGGACCGGATATGCGCGAACTGCTTCTTCCATTGCTCGGGAGAGCCGTGCGCCGACACGCTGAGCATGCCGATATCACCGAATGGGCCGCGCACGGGTACGGTGACGCCGTTCCTGGGAAGCCCGAAATCCGACGCCTCGAGCATCACTCGATCGCCTTCGCAGATCGCCGCCGCCCGGGCCCAGTCCAGCGGCGCGATACTGCGGCTGGCAAGGCGCAGGGTCGGGTCCTTCGATGCCATTTCGTTCTGCTGGTAGTGCTCGATCCACGCACCGGGATATGTCACGAACCCGCGGATGTCCGACCCCGCATGATCCATTCCCGCATAGGCGGCGTGATCGACGCCGAGCCTGTCCCGAAGCTGTTCGATGAACGCATTGAAGGTGTCGCGGGACGTAGGTTCCGCGCCGATGTCGATCAGGCCCATCTGGGTTTCACCCCCATAAAGCCGTGTCCCTTGTTTCGCCCTAGGCCGGGCATGACCCCATGTCAAGGTCACCCTATACGGGTAAAAGGTTCATATTCCAGACGCAGGACTTCAACTTTTTCGATTGAGCTAGGAAAAACGCCCGGGAATGCGACATGGGCGTGCTTTCAAGATGTCGTTTGACCCCGGCTATCCTGCGGGTAGGCTTGGGCAGAGAAAATCATAGGGAGGAACACCATGCTACATATGCGATCAATTGCGATTCTCGCCGCGCTGGCGGCCGGTCCGGCCGTCGCGCAGTCGCAGCTGTCGATTGCCACGGGCGGCACGGGCGGCGTCTATTATCCGATGGGCGGCGGCCTGGCCGAGGTCATCAACAACCACGTCGAAGGCGTCAGCGCCACCGCCGAGGTCACCGGCGCCTCGGTCGAGAACATGGGCCTGATTGCCACCGGCGACGCTGACCTTGCCATCGCGCTGGCCGATACCGTCCAGCAGGCCTATGCGGGCACCGGCCGGTTCGAGGGGCAGCAACTGCCGATGGTCCGCGCCATCGGCTCGCTTTATGCCAACATGGTGCAGATTGTGACGCCTGCCGATTCCGACATCCAGTCGATCGACGATCTGGCGGGGATGCGCGTGTCGGTCGGTGCGCCCGGATCCGGGACCGAGGTCAATGCCCAGACGCTGCTGGAAGTGAACGGCATGTCCTTCGACGACTTCGACGCCCAGCGCCTGAACTTCAACGAAACGGCGGATGCGCTGGCCAACGGCGATATCGACGCCGGATTCTGGAGCGTGGGCGCCCCCACCTCGTCGATCCTGAACCTCGCCACGACGCAGGACATCCGCATGATCTCGCTGACCGACGAACAGATCGCGGCGGCCGAGGAAGCGGATCCGACCTTCGCCGAGCTGTCGCTGGCTGGCGGCACCTATGAAGGCGTGGACGAGGATATCGCGACCATCGGCGTGCCGAACGTGCTGGTCGTATCCTCCGAGCTGGACGAGGATCTGGTCTATCAGATCACCAGCGCGATGTACGAGAACATCGCCGAGCTGCGCGCGGTCCACCCCGCCGCCGAAGAAACCACGGTCGAGTTCACCATGTCCGCGACGCCCGTGCCGCTGCATTCCGGCGCGATCCGCTATTTCGAGGAAGCGGGCGCCGAGATTCCCGACGACCTGCGGGAATAATGAAACCACTGCTTGCAGGGGGGATCTTGACCCTCCTGCTGGCCTCTCCTCTTTCGGCGGCGGACCTGACCGCGACGATCGACGACGGGACCGAGATCGCGCGGATCGAGATTGCCGAAGGGCAGGACTGGTGCGTACTGTGGCGCCATTCCGTGCAGGGGTTCGACGTCGAGGATTGCTATCGCAACATGGACGGACGCATGGTCCTGATGCGGTCCCACCAACCCGACTTCGCCGCGGGTCTGGGGCATATCCCCGGTCGCGGCCGGCAGGTCTCGGACGGCGACGGCGGGTACTGGATCGAGGATATCGACGAGCCGGTTCCGGGCAACGCCTATGTGCTGAGACCCGGCAGCATGGCGGTCGATCACCGTCTGGCGGCCGGGGGCACCGTTGTCTCGCTTTCTGAAACAGCCGCGCATCGGCGCGTTCGCATCGCTTTGGAGTAGACCGGCATGGCTGACGATCGGGTCAACAGCGCGGAGATCCGCAATATCCAGCCGAAACTCGCGTTGGGGCTCATCTCGGTCATCGGCATCGCGTTGTCGCTGTTCCAACTTTACGCCGCCGGGATCCAGCCGCTGGGCCTGTTCTATCAGCGGCCCATTCACCTGGGCTTCATCCTGGTGCTGTGCTTCCTGATCTATCCCGTCACGGGGGAACGTCCGCGCGGTGCCCTCGGCTGGGCCATCGACCTGCCGCTGGTCCTGGGCGGGGTGCTGGTGGGCTATTGGGTGCCTGCCAACATCGACGCCATCGCCAACGCGATCTTCCCGCGCACGCAGGACGTGGCCGTGGGCATCGTCACGGCGCTTCTGGTGCTTGAGGCCTCGCGCCGGGCCATCGGGCCGACGATCACCGTCATCGGCGCGGTCTTCGTCGTCTATGCCTTCGCAGGCAACCGGGGCGAGTTACCGTTCCTTTCAGACCTCATGCCCGGCATCCTGAACCACCGCGGCTATTCGCTGGACCGGCTGGCCAGTCAGCTGACCCTGGGGGCCGAGGGGATATTCGGCATCCCGCTGGGCGTCGCAGCCACGTTCATCTTCATCTTCGTGCTGTTCGGCGCGTTTCTGGAAGTGACCGGCGCGGGCAAGTTCTTCATCGACCTGGCCTACGCCACCACGGGAAAGCAGCGCGGCGGACCGGCGAAAGCCGCTGTCATCGCGTCGGCGGGCATGGGCTCGATCTCGGGCAGTGCCATCGCGAACGTCGTGACCACGGGCGCCTTCACGATCCCGCTTATGAAGAAGCTGGGGTATCGCCCCGCGCAGGCCGGCGGGATCGAGGCCGCGGCCTCCACGGGCGGGCAGATCATGCCGCCCCTGATGGGCGCGGGCGCGTTCCTCATCAGCGAGTTCACGCGGACGCCCTACATCGAGATCGTCATGATCTCGATCTTCCCGGCGATCCTATATTTCGGGACGGTCTACCTGCTGGTGCACATCGCGGCGGTGAAGCGGGGTCTGGAAGGCCTGCCGGCCGAAGAACTTCCGAAAGTACGCGAAGTCCTGCTGGAGGGGTGGCACTTCCTTCTGCCGCTTGGCGTGCTGGTCTGGCTGCTGGTGGCGGGATACTCGCCCATGCGCGTGGGGTTTTATGCCGTCGTCGCGGTGGTCGCATCGGCGGTGCTGCGGGCGATCCTGTCCTACCTGCGTCACGGTCCGACATGGGCGGGTGCCGTCGCGCTGGGCCGCGCGGGGGTCGAAAAGACGCTGGAGGCGCTGGAGCTGGGCGCGCGGAACGCCGTCGCGGTGTCGGTCGCCTGCGCGCTGGCGGGGATCATCGTGGGCGTCGTGGGCCTGACTGGGCTGGGGCTGAAGTTCTCGTCCATGATGATCGCGTTTTCGGGGGGCAACCTGCTGCTGGCGCTGCTGCTGGTGGTGATCGCCAGCCTGATCCTAGGGATGGGTCTGCCGGTGACGGCCGCCTATATCGTGCTGATCATCCTGATCGGCCCCGCCTTGACCGAGGAATTCGGGATCCCCCTTCTGGTCGCGCATCTGGTGGTCTTCTGGTGGAGTCAGGATTCGAACGTCACTCCGCCCGTGGCGCTGGCGGGGTTCGCGGGAGCGGCCATCGCAGGATCGCCACCGATGGAGACGTCGGTGCAGGCGTGGAAGTTCGCGAAGGGCCTGTATCTGGTTCCGCTGTTCATGATCTTCAACGAGCCGATCATCGTCGGCGGCCCGATCCCGCTGGTCCTGTGGAACGGCCTGATCGCGATCCTGGCCCTGACGGCCTTCGCCGCCGCGCTGGAAGGGTTCCTGTTCGCGCCCATGCCATGGTGGCAGCGCGCCGTGTTGGTCCCCTCGGTGGTGGCGGTCTTCTGGCCGTCCATCGCGATCGAGGCGGTTGGTGCCGCGGCGATCGTGGTCGTTTTGTGGCTGAACGCGATGGCGGGGCGGCGGGCGGCGCCGGACGCAAGGCCCGACCCCGCCTGACCCCGTCAGGCCGGGGCGGGCGCGGTCCCGGCCCGGGTCGCCTTCTTTTCCCGCAGCATCAACATGGCAGGGGTTACGACCAGCGTCAGAAGGGTCGCGACGATCAGGCCGCCCGCGATCGCGCTGGACAGTTCCGTCCAGTATTGCGTGGACGGCGCGCCATACACGATCTCGCGCGTGAAGAAGTTGATGTTGAGGCCGATCACCATGGGCAGCAATCCCAGCGCGGTCGTGACCGAGGTCAGCACCACGGGACGCAGACGCTGCGCCCCCGTCCTCAGCGCGGCCTCCAGCGGGGGCATACCGATCCTGCGCAGGTCGTTATAGGTGTCGATCAGCACGATGTTGTTGTTCACCACGATCCCCGCCAGCGCGATGATCCCGACGCCGCCCATGACCACGCCGAAGGGCCGCCCGGTGATGACGAGGCCCAGAAGCACGCCCGCGACAGAGAAGACGATCGCGCTCATCACGACAAACGCCTGAAACAGACTGTTGAACTGCAGAACGAGGATCACGAACATCAGCACGATGGCCGCAGCAAAGGCCCCCAACAGGAAGGTCATCGATTCCTGCTGGTCCTCGGCCTCGCCCGCGAAGTCGAACTCGGCGCTTTCGGGCAGGTCCGCCTCGGCAAGCGCGGATTGCAGCGCGGCGATCTGGTCGCCCACCAGAAGACCCGGGGCGACGTTGGCCTCGATGGTGGTCACGCGTTCCTCGTCGATGCGGCGGACGATGCCGACCCGCTCGGCCGGGGCGAAGGTCACGAAGTTCGAGATCGGGACAAGCCCCGACGAAGTCGGCACGCGCAGGTTCCCAAGCTCGGCCAGAGAGCGTTGGTCGCTGGGGAACCGGACCCGCACGTCAAGCTCTCCGTCCGCGTCCGAGGGGCGATAGTCGGTCACGGTAATGCCCTGGGTCAGAAGCTGCACCGCCTGTCCCAGAAGGCTGACATCGGCGCCGAAGCGCGCGGCCTCCGCGCGATCGACGCTGATCGCGACCTCGACCCCCGGCAGCGGCCGCGTGTCGGTGACGTCGGTGAAGCCGCCGATGCGATCCATGATCGCCAGCGCCTTCTCCACGGCCTGGGTCTGGTCCTCGGGCGTGCGGGCGGTGACCTGAAGGTTCACGGGCTTGCCGCTGGTCGGGCCACCGCTTTCGGTCAGAACCTGGATGTCGATGCCGGCAATGTCCGACATCTCGGCCCGGATATCCTCGCCGATCTGTTCCGCGGGGCGCCGCTGGTCCCAGTCCACAAGGTCAAGCTGGATGGTGCCGATGACTTCCTCGTCCCCGCCGCCGCCGCCAATCGTGGACCTGGCATAGACGCTTGACACGCCCTCCTGATCCAGAAGACGGTCCTCGACCCGGCGCACCAGCGCGTCGCGCTCGTAGATCGACAGGTTGTCACGGGCGCGGACCTCGACCTGCATGAACTCGGGCTCGACCGAGGGAAAGAAGGACACGCCGCGCCCGAACTCGCCATAGATCGCAAAGCCGCCGAACAGCAGCGCGATGGCCAGGATCAGGGTCGTGCCGGGCCGCAGGATCGCCTTTTCCAGAAGCCGGACATAAGCGCCGGTGAACCCGCTGATCTTGCGTGGATCGCCCGTCTCGGATTCGAACAGCATCGCCTTGGCGCGGGCCGATTGGGGCTGGCGCTTGCCGATGACGCCGCCCACGACGGGGATGAAGACCAGCGCCATGAAGAGGGACGCGAACAGGGTCAGGATCACGGTGATCGGCAGGAATTTCATGAACTCGCCGATCAGGCCGGTCCAGAACAGCAGCGGGAAGAACACGCTGAGCGTCGTCGCGGTCGAAGCGATGATCGGCCAAGCCATGCGTTTGGCGGCGTGGGCATAGGCGGACTTGGGGTCGTCCCCTTCCTGAAGACGGCGGTCGGCCAGTTCGACCGTGACGATCGCGCCGTCGACCAGCATCCCCACGACGAGGATCAACGAGAACAGCACCACGATGTTCATAGTGTAGCCCATGAACCACAGCGCGGCGACGCCCGCCAGGAACGCGCCGGGGATCGACAGCCCGACAAGTATGGCCGAGCGCAGGCCAAGTGCGAAGACGATGACGATCATCACGAGGATGATGGCGGCGATGACGTTGGATTCCAGATCCGTCAGCAGGGCCTTCACCTCCTCACTCTGGTCCTGAAGATACGTCACCTCGACCGAGTCGGGCCATTCCGCGCGCATTTCGTCGATGGTGGCCTGCACGGCAGCGACCGTGTCGATGATGTTGGCGCCCGACCGCTTCTTGACCTCGAGTGCAAGGGCCGGCTGCCCGTCGATCCGCGCGAAGCTTGTCGGATCCTCGAACGTGCGGCGGACCTGCGCCACATCACCGAAGGTGACGACGGTGTTGCCGTCGACCTTTACGGGCATCTCCATCACGTCTTCGAGGTTCTCGATCAGGCCGGGGACCTTCAGCACGATCCGCCCGCCCCCGGTTTCGATGGCGCCGGCGGCGATCAGGCGGTTGTTGCGCTGCAACTGGCTGGTCAGCTCGTCGAAGCTGAGGTTGTAGGTCTGGAAAACCGTGGGGTCGATCAGAACCTCAAGGAACTCTTCCCGCGCGCCGCCGATATCGACTTCTAGCACGCCGGCAAGAGCTTCGAGCTCGTCCTGGACGTCCTCGGCCAGGTCGTTCAGCGCCCGTTCCGGCACGGGGCCGGACAGGATCGCGGTGATGATCGGGAACAGCGCCGTGTTGATCTCGGTCACGGTCAGGTCATACGCATCGTCGGGCAGCTCGCCCTGGGCGCGGTCGGCGGCATCGCGCACTTTGTCCAGCGCCTCGTCGATATCGCCGCCGGCCGTGAATTCCAGCTGGACGCTGGCGAAACCTTCGGCGGATTCGCTCGACATCTTCTCAAGTCCTTCGATGGCGCCGAACTCGGCCTCCATCGGTTCCAGCAGCAGCCGTTCCGCGTCGGTGGGGCTGATCCCGTCGATCCCGGTCGAAACATAGACCAGCGGCAGCGGCACCTCGGGGTTGGCCTCCTTCGGGATCGAGACATAGGCGATCGCGCCCACCGCAAGGATCATCGCCAGCGCGATCACCACCACGCGGCTGCGCGAGAATGCGGCGTCGATAAGCCCGTTCATTCTGCGACCTCCTGCGGAGCTTCGCGCTGGGTGTCGGCGGCGCTGGCCAGATCACCTTCGCCGTCTTCCGGGGCTTGGGCGCGCACAGGCTCGCCCGCTTGAACGAAGCCCTGGCCGATGGTGATGATGTTGGCCGTGTCGGGCAGTCCGGTGGCCCAGACGCCCTGAAGCTCGGCCTTGACGATCTCGATCGGGTGGAAGCGGACGGTTCCGTCCTCGACCGTCTTCACGCCCAGCGCGCCTTCGGGATTGAGGGACACGACCGAGGGCGAGATGAAGTGCGCCTGCGCTTGCCCCGTGGGGATCACGATCTCGGCCGAGACGCCGGCGGGGATCGCGCCATCCTCGTTCGCCACCTCGATCTCGGCCAGGAAGGTCCGGGTTTCGGCCGAGGCCGAGGTGCCGACGAAGGTGACAGTACCTTCGCGCGTCTCACCGGTGATGAACGTGACTTCGGCCGGCTGGCCGTCCTCGATCCGGTTCAGCGCCTGCTGGGGCACCTGGATCGCCACGGTCAGGGGCCGGTTGTCGACGATGCGGCCGACTTGCTCGCCGGCCGACACGAACTCCCCCTCGTCGAGGCTGAGTGTTTCGATCCGGCCCGGAAAGGGTGCGAGGATCGTCAGGTCTTCCAGCGTCTGCTGGGCCGAGATGACCTGCGATTCGGCCGAGGCCAGTTCCGCGCGTGCTTCGGCCACCCGGTCGGCCGTGCCCACGCCGCGCTCCAAAAGCTGCTCGGCATTATCGATCTCGCGCTGGGCCCGGGCGCGCTCTTCCTCGGCGCGGGCCAGATCGGCCTCGGCGCGGGTGGATGACAGGCGAGCGATGGGTTGGCCCGCCTCGACCATTGCGCCCTTGTCGGCCAGAACCTCGACCACGTCGCCGGTGGCCTCGGCGCGCAGGGCCGTGTCGCGGTCGGGCTGCGCCTGCCCCTCGGCCTGGAAGGTCAGCGTAACCGGTTCGGCCCGAGACGTTCGGGCGACGACCGACGGGGGAAGCTGTTCGGCCGTTTCCTGCGACGGCGCCGCTTCCTCGGACGGCATCACGAACCCGCTGCCCATCCATGCGATGATGGCCACGAGCAGCGCGGCCGCGATCCAGACCGAGCGGGACGCGCCGCGATCGGTCTCGAACTCCAGGTGGGCGGGCTGGGCGGCCGTGTCGGGCGTCTTGTCCATGTCTCGGCAAATCCTTCGGCGTCGTGGGTCCGGCCGCACGGCTTGACGCCATGGGCTGAAGGGTAGATACCGACTGCCGGTCGGTATTCAAGAGGGCAATTCGGGTGAATCGAACGAAAGGGTCACAACGCCGTCACCGCATGGCCCCATCAGACCGGCGGGAAGCGATCCTGGACGCCGCGCAAAGCCTGTTCGTGTCACGGGGCTGGGATGCCGTGACCATGGCCGACGTCGTGGCAGCGGCGGGGATCTCGAAGGGCGGGTTCTACCATCATTTCGCGACCAAGGACGACTTGCTGGCCGCCATCGTCGCACGGATGACCGCGCGGACCGTCGACGCCGCCAAGGTCGCCCGGGAACAAACCGAAGGCGACGCGCTGGTTCGCCTCAACGCCTTCATCGCGGAAACCCGGCGCTGGAACGCCGAGAATCCCGAAGCCCTGCCCATCTTTGCCGAACTGTTGTCCCGTCCCGAAGACGATGCGCTGTCGCAGCGCACCTATGCCGCGACGGCAGAAATCCTGCGCCCGGCCCTGACCGAGATGATCACGGAAGGGGTCGAGAGCGGCTTATTCGATGCCCCCGCCCCCGCTCTGATCGCTGAGATCATCGTCGGTCTGACAAAGGGGCGCCGCGCCGCGCTGGCGCAAGTCGTGGCCGAGGCGCGGGCGGACCGGATCGACGCCGCGACGCAGGTGCTGGAGGCGCGGCTGACGGCCGAAGGCGCGGTCTGCGACCGGTTACTGGGCCTGCCAGAGGGCAGCGTCCTGTTCGGTCACCCGGACAGGTTTCGCGCCATGGTCGAAAGCCTTGCGGGCGTCTGACCCGGCTAGGCCCCCTCGACCGACGACCCTGCCAGCGACAACAGCCCCCGAAGCGGGATGTCGACCCAATCGGGGCGCATCGCCATTTCGTAGCCCACCTCGTAAGCGGCCTTCTGGATGAGGAAGAGGTCCAGAAGGGCCTGTTCGAACGCCGAATCGCCGGGGTGAAGATCGCTGCCCGACGCGGTGTCGCGATAGGCTTGCAGGAAGGTGCCCTGAGTTGCCTGACGCCAGCCTTCGACATGCTGCATCGTCCGTTCCAGATCAGCGCCCAGTTCGATCCGGCGACGCAGGGTCGACCACAGCGCATAATCAAAGCTGCGCATCATTCCCGCAACGTCCCGCATGGGTGAGGTCTTGGCCTGCCGTTCGGCAAGGCTGCGGGCGGGCTCCCCTTCGAAATCGATGATCATCACGTCCGTTTCGACCACCAGAACCTGGCCCAGGTGATAGTCGCCATGGATTCGCCCGATCCCGCCCGAGGGCGTCTGACCACGCAGCGCGTCGATCCGGTCCATGAAGGCCCCCCGCCGGTCCAGCACGGCCTCAGCCACGGCACGGCTGCCCGCGGGCAGGCTGGAGAGGCGCGACTGCAGACGCTCCAGGGTATCCGCAAGCTCGGCCTCGACAGTGTCGGCCAGTTTCTGGACGATCTCCGGCGTCATCGGCTCTTGCGCGAAGGGGGTGCCTTCGGCGCCGCTGGCCAGCGCCATGTGAAGCTGGGCCGTGCGCCGCCCGAGGACGGCGCCGATATCCAAGGGTCCGCCCAGAAGCGGCTGATCTTCCTGCGCGGCGGGGTCGGTGCTGTGGCCGCCCATCTCGCGCCGTTCAAGGTCGCGGTCCAGCGCGTCGATGACATAGGTCCAGGCATCGCCCTGGTTGCGCACGAATTCCGATGCGGCGGCCAGCGTGGTGACGGCGCCGTCGGGGCCGGTCCAGTCGATGGTGCCCAGAAGCGCGGGGCTGGCGGTGAAATCGGTCTCTTCCGTGAGGAAACGCGCGACCTCGATATCGGGCTGCACGCCCTCCTGCAGACGGCGGTAGAGCTTCAGGATCACCTTGTCGGAAAACGCGATGGAGGCGTTCGACTGCTCGGCCGACAGAAGACGCGGTTCACCCGCATCCTCGTTCACCGCGTCCAGTCGGTCGGTTCGGGTAAATTCGATCTGACCCGTTTCGGCGTCGATCGACCGGCCTTCGCGCAACGCCGCCAGAAGCGAGGTGGCCATGGTGTCGTCCACCGCCCCGTCGAGGATCGCGCCCACCTTGTTGGCCTGGCGCAGTTTCGCCAGCGTCGCGGGAAGCCGCGGCGACATGGTCAGCGCATCCTCGCCCCAGACGGCGGCAAGGGGCAGGAAGTAGCGCTGCATGCCGCCGCCGACCTCGACATCCGCCACGGCCAGCATGTGCTGCCCGTCATCCATAGCGGCCAGTTGGCGCAGGGAGACGCCGTCGATCCGGTCTTCCTTGGCGGCGAACCAGCGTTGCAGCGGAAGGTAGTCCCGCAGGGTCTTCGACACGAAGTCGCCGGCAGCCCGGTCCGACAAGGCCCCTGCGATCGTCCCGTCCCGCGTGGTCAGGGTCAGGAAATCGGGCAGCTGCTGCGCATGGGGGGTGTGCCAGGACGGAGCGTCCTCGGCCTCCTTCAGCAGAAACCAGTAGAAGCCATAGCTGGGCAGGGTCAGCAGATAGGGCAGCGCACCGATGGGCGGAAACGCGGATTGGCCCGTCATCTCTATCGGGACGCGACCGTCGAAATCGCGCAGGTCGATCTCGGCCGCCTGGGCCTGGCGCGACAGGTTGGCGACGCATAGCACGGTCTCGGTCTCGGTCCGGCGCAGGTACGCCAAGACCTTGCGGTTGGCGGGATACAGAAGCTCGATCTCGCCCCGGCCGAAGACGTCGTGGCGCTGGCGGACGCCGATCATGCGTTTGACCCAATTCAGAAGCGAAGTGGGCGAGGATTGCTGTGCCTCGACATTGATCGCCTGATAGCCGTGGACCGGATCCTGGATGGTGGGCAGATACAGCTCTTGCGGCAGCGCGCGGCTGAACCCGGCATTGCGGTCGGCAGACCATTGCATGGGCGTGCGCACGCCGTCGCGGTCGCCAAGGTAATAGTTGTCGCCCATCCCGATCTCGTCCCCGTAATAGACGATGGGGGTTCCGGGCATGGACAGCAGCAGCGAGTTCAGAAGCTCGATCTTGCGGCGGTCGTTCTGGAGAAGCGGCGCAAGGCGGCGGCGGATGCCCATGTTGATCCGCGCGCGCTTGTCGGAGGCATAGAAATCCCAAAGGTAATCGCGCTCGCGATCCGTGACCATTTCCAGCGTCAGCTCGTCATGGTTGCGCAGGAAGATGGCCCATTGGCAATCCTCGGGGATCTCGGGCGTCTGTCGGATGATGTCGGAAATCGGATAGCGGTCTTCCTGCGCGACGGCCATGTACATCCGCGGCATCAGCGGGAAGTGAAAGCCCATGTGGCATTCGTCGCCATCGCCGAAATAAGGGCGGGTATCCTCGGGCCACTGGTTGGCCTCGGCCAGCAGCATCTTGCCCGTGTAGTGCTTGTCGAGGTCGGCGCGGATCGCCTTCAGCACGTCATGGGTTTCGGGCAGGTTCTCGTTGTTGGTGCCGTCGCGCTCGACCAGATAGGGGATCGCGTCCAGCCGCAGCCCGTCGACGCCCTTGTCCAGCCAGAAGTGCATGACGTCCAGAACCGCTTCCATCACGGCGGGGTTGTCGAAGTTCAAGTCGGGCTGGTGGTCGAAGAAGCGGTGCCAGTAGAACTGCCCGGCAACCGGATCCCATGTCCAGTTGCTGTCATGTGTGTCGTTGAAGATCACCCGCGTCTTGTCCATCCATTTCTGCGGATCGTCGGACCAGACATAGAAGTCGCGCTCTGGGCTGTCCTTTGGTGCCCTGCGGGCCCGCTGGAACCACTCGTGCTGGTCGCTGGTGTGGTTGATCACAAGCTCGGTGATGACCTTCAAGCCACGGCGGTGAGCTTCGGCGACCAGGTTTTCGAAGTCCTCCATCGTCCCGTAGGCGGGATTGATCGCCTTGAATTCGGAGATGTCATAGCCGTCGTCGCGCAGGGGCGAGGGATAGAACGGCAGGACCCAGATCGCAGTCGCGCCGAGCTCCTGAATATGGTCGAGCCGTTGCATCAAACCGCGGAAATCGCCGACGCCGTCGCCGTTCGAATCCTGATAAGCCTTGATGTGCAGCTGATAGATCAGCGCATCCTTGTACCAGTCCGGCGCCTCGGCCGTGTCGGCCCCGGCGGTCAGTCCCTGTTCCATCTTGGTCATTCGGCAATCTCCGGCGGGGTGAGTTTCCAGATAGCGTAGGGCCGTTCGTGCGGATTCAACTCCAGCCAGTGAGTCTTGCCCTGCCAGTCGAACGAATTGCCGTACAGCATGTCCGTCACCCCGATCGCGCCGTCGTCCGGCAACCCGAACTCCCACAGCGGCACTTCGAACTCGAAATGCGCTGGGTTCAGCGGGTCGATCAGGACGTGGAACAGCAGGTAGCTTCCAGTCGTCGGATCGAAGCGCCCATAATACAGCACCCGGTCTTCGAAAGCTTCGAAGAAGCGCAAGTTGCGGAAGTCGCGCATCGCCGGTTCGGCCTGGCGGATCCGATTGATCAGGCGGATGTCATCCTTGATGTGACCGGGAGCGTCATAGTCGCGATGCTTCAGCTCGTATTTCTCGGAATTGAGGTATTCGTCCTTGGGCGGCAGCCAATCGTCCTCGCAAAGCTCGAAACCCGAATAAAGCCCCCAGTTCCCGGACAGGGACGCCGCCATGACCGCCCGCGTCCGGAACCCCGGCCGCCCGGAAGTGTGGTTGAAGTAGGGATTGATGTCGGGGGTGTTGGTGAAGAAGTTCGGCCGCATGTAGTCGGCGCACTCCTCCGTCGTCAGCTCCGTCAGGTACTCGGTCAGCTCTTCCTTGGTGTTGCGCCATGTGTAGTAGGTGTAGCTCTGGTTGAAGCCGATTTTCGCCAGCCGCTTCATCACTTTAGGTCGCGTGAACGCCTCGGACAGGAAGATCGCGCCGGGATGCTTGGCGCGAACGTCGGCAATGATCCATTCCCAGAACGGGAACGGTTTGGTGTGGGGGTTGTCCACGCGGAAGCACAAAACGCCATGCTTGGCCCAGAACAGGAAGATGTCGCGCACGGCCTTCCAGAACGGTGTGTTCGGGGTGCCGTCGTCGTTGTAGTAGCGGAAGTTGACGATATCCTCGTATTTCTTCGGCGGATTCTCGGCGAACTTGATCGACCCGTCGGGGCGGCGTTCGAACCAGTCTGGATGCTCTTCGATCCAGGGATGATCGGGCGAGGCGTTCAGCGCGATGTCCAGCGCGATTTCCAGGTCCTTTTCCGCGGCGGCTTCGACGAGATCGTCGAAGTCTTTCAACGTGCCCAATTCGGGGTGGACGTCCGTCATCCCCCCTTCGGACGAGCCGATGGCGTAGGGTGATCCGATATCGCCGGGTTCCGCGACGAGGGAGTTGTTCTTGCCCTTCCGGTTTGTCGTGCCGATCGGGTGGATCGGCGGGAAATAGAGGACGTCGAACCCAAGATCCTTCACGTAATCCAGTCGCCCGATCACGTCGTGGAAGGTGCCGTGCTGCCCCTCGGGCCCGGTCGAACGTGGAAACAGCTCGTACCAGGCCGAGAATGCGGCGCGCTCGCGGTCGACCCAGACGGGGATGTCACGCTCATACCGGGTGACGTTCGCACGGGGGCCGATACGCCCCATCAGCTCAGCCGCCTCGCTGGACAACAGGATCGCGGCGTCCCCCTTCTTCGCCGCCGTGACCAGCTTCTTCACCTGGGCCGAGGCCCCCCGGGGCGCCTTCGTCTGCCCAAGAATCTGCGCGGCCTCCTGCATCTCGACCGAGATGTCTTGACCCGCATCCAGCTTCCTTTTCGCGTCCCGGGCCCAAGTGCCCCACAGGTCGCGCCAAGCGATGATCGCGAAGCTTGCGGGGCCGGGCTGGTCGAACGTGACCTCGGCCCCCCAGCGATCGTTCTCGATGAAGGCCATGCGCGTCTCGGCCCCGTCCGACGTCTCGATCGCGGCCGCGAACACCTCGTGCCCGTCGCCGAAGATGTCGGCCGAGACAGCCATCGGCCATCCCGCCACGGCCTTTGCGGCAAAGCGGCCGCCACCGATCAGGGGCGTGACCCCCTCGATCACCATCCGTTGCCGGGCGGGCCCCTCGAGATCGGGGGATTTCTGACGTTTCTCGGGCGACATGCGCATCAAACCTCGCGAAGCAAGTAACATGTCCAGCGGTAACGTGGGCCTCATAAGCCCTGTTCCACCGATTATCGCCGGGATCCCCTTGCCGGCGTTTCGTCGCAGGAACCCACGTCCCGGCCAGCCCATTTTTCGGAAAATCGAAAGGAGCGATATGATGAGTAAATCCCGCGAGCAGATCTGGGACGAATGGGGCGATCGGGTGAACATGGCGCCCAAGGAACTGGAAGACTGGCTGGAAACGGAAGAGGCCAAGTCAGTCGGCGACAGCGACGACGACAGCGAAAGCACCGGCCACTACTCCGGCCGCCGCATCGTCGAGATCAAGAGGACCAAGAAGGACGACCTGTCCGACGATCAGTGGGCGTGGATGGGCAAGGTGGTGGGCTACATCAACCGCCATTGCGCCCAAGGCGGGCCGCAGGAAGACGTGAAGACCTCGACCTGGCGCTATTCGCTGATGAACTGGGGACACGATCCGCTGAAGGAGGATGGCTGCTACGACGGATGACGCCGGGGGTGCCGATGTTCTGGAAATCCGGGAAAATGGCAGGGGCTGAGGGACTCGAACCCACGACCTGCGGTTTTGGAGACCGCTGCTCTACCAACTGAGCTAAACCCCTAAGGCCGACCTTTCGCCTATGTCACAGCTGGGACGGGGTCAAGACCGGATCGCCATGGAACAAGCAGCTTGGTCCAACGTTCGACGGATGAAATTCAAAACAACGCCGGGAGAGACCAAAAATGGCCCTCAACGACCTCAAAGACGTGTATCTCGACCAGATCCAGGACCTCTACAGCGCCTGCAAACAGTCCATCGACGCCACCACCAAGCTGGGACAAGCCTCCAAGGATGATGAGCTTGGCAAGGCGCTGGCGGCTGGGTCCAAGGGCATCGCCGACGGCATGGAAGCGCTGGAGCGTATCTGCTCGGATCACGGGATCGACCCCAATGGCGAACATTGCAAGGGTATGGAAGGTCTCGTGACGGAAGCCCACGCCCATGCCTTGGACGAGCAGTTCGGCTCGGACGATGCGCGTGATGCGATGATCATCAGCCAATACCAGCGTATGACGCACTACGCGATTGCGGGTTATGGCTGCTGCATGGCCTATGCAAACCGCCTTGGCTTTGAAGGCGACGGCGCACTTCTGAAGGAGTGCCTGGAGCAGACGCGCCAAGGCGACGAGCACATGACGAAGATCGCGACCGAAGGCGTGAACCCCAAGGCCGCCTGATCTGCTCGGTTATCCACCAATAAATGGCCTCGCCCCATCGGGCGGGGCCTTTTTTCTTGCGGAGACCGGTGCCCGAGCCATCGGAGGAGCCCAATCAGGCTGGCTGCGGTACGTCTCGAAGATTGGAGTTCTGCGCTCATCACGCCGCGGCGACAGCGATCCCCGCGCTACGGGATAGAATATCATAAGGCCCGGGGGCGGGGATACGGAACGTTCCCAGAGCCCCGGAACTGCGCTTCATCGTCGGACAGCCCCGACCTCGCATCGCGACGCCCCACCTCCATTATCGTTTCCCGCGGGTTGGCCGCAGAATACGCGTGCGGTGCATCAGCAGAAGGGCGACGGCGGTGATGATGCAAAGGCCGCCGGTGAAGACCCAGAACGCGGGCGGCCAGTCCGTGCCTGGCATGCCCGCGATGTTGATCCCCATCAGGCCGGTCAGGAACCCCAGCGGCAGGAACACGGCTGATACGACGCTTAGGATATAGAGGTTGCGGTTCAGCCGATCGGCCTTGGCCCCCTCGATCTCGTCCCGGATCGCCTGAAGCTGTTCGCGCGTGGCCTCCAGCGCCTCGGTTACGCGGGTGATCTGGTCAAGCTGTTCGTCGATCTTGCGGATGTCCGCCTCTGTCAGCCAGGGCACGCCCGACCGCACCACCGTGCGCACCGCATCACGTTGCGGTGCCATGTAGCGGCGCAGTTCGGTCAGTTCGAGACGCTGGTCCGACACCTCCTCGCGGTGCGCGCCGATGGGATCGGCGATGGAAGCTTCCTCAAGCTGGTCGGCCCGATCTTCAAGGTTCTCGACCTGCGCCTCGACCAGATCCGTCAGGCGTTCGATGAGGTCGGCCAGGAAGGCCCCGGCGGTTTGCGGCCCCTGCCCGGCATCAATGCTGGCGCCCAGCCCCTCGATCGAGCGGAGGCGAAACCGTGACATCGAAACGATCCGCGCGGAGTCGATGTAGAGGCGGACCGACACCATGTCCTCGGGGTCCTTGCCGACATTGGTGTTGATCCCACGTAAATTAACCAGAAGCCCGTCACCGAGCCGCAGAGCGCGAGGGCGGGTCTGCGGTTCGGTCAGGGCATCGCGGATCGACGGATCAAGCCATTCCAGGTGCGTGTCGATCCAGGGATCGGTCTCGGGATGGTCGGCCTGAAGGTGCAACCAGGCCGGACGGTCGTCGTGCAGCGCGTTCGAGATGGCCGCGTCATCGGTCAGGGGGCTGCCGTGGTCGGTCCCGCCAAGGACGCGGGCGAACTGGATATGATCTTGCATGGTCGTCCGATACGAAAAAGGGGCGGCCCGAAGACCGCCCCCCGAATACTAGGGCCAGGGCGCCGGGGCGCCCAGCCGAAGATCACTCGATGATCTTGGAGACCACGCCGGCGCCGACGGTGCGGCCGCCTTCGCGGATGGCGAAGCGCAGCTTCTCTTCCATCGCGATCGGGGCGATCAGCTCGACGCCGAACGACACGTTGTCGCCGGGCATCACCATCTCGGTGCCTTCGGCCAGCTGAACCGTGCCCGTCACGTCCGTCGTGCGGAAGTAGAACTGCGGACGGTAGTTGGCGAAGAACGGCGTGTGGCGGCCACCCTCTTCCTTGGTCAGGATGTAGGCCTCGGCCTCGAACTTGGTGTGCGGCTTGACCGAGCCGGGCTTGCAGAGAACCTGGCCACGCTGGACGCCCTCACGGTCGATACCACGCAGAAGCGCGCCGATGTTGTCGCCGGCTTCACCACGATCCAGCAGCTTGCGGAACATCTCGACGCCCGTGCAGGTCGTCTTCTTGGTGTCGCGGATGCCGACGATCTCGATCTCGTCGCCCACGTTGATCACGCCACGCTCGACGCGACCGGTCACGACCGTACCACGACCCGAGATCGAGAACACGTCCTCGACCGGCATCAGGAACGGCTGGTCCACCGCACGCTCGGGCGTGGGGATCCAGTCGTCGACGGCGGCCATCAGCTCGCGGATCGAGTTCTCGCCGATTTCGGGGTTCTCGCCGTTCATCGCCGCCAGGGCCGAGCCCTTGACCACGGGGATGTCGTCGCCAGGGTACTCGTAGGACGACAGAAGCTCGCGGATTTCCATCTCGACGAGCTCCAGAAGCTCCTCGTCATCCACCTGGTCAACCTTGTTCATGTAGACGACCATGGTCGGGATGCCGACCTGGCGGCCCAGCAGGATGTGCTCGCGCGTCTGGGGCATGGGGCCGTCGGCCGCGTTCACCACCAGGATCGCGCCGTCCATCTGCGCGGCACCCGTGATCATGTTCTTCACGTAGTCGGCGTGGCCGGGGCAGTCGACGTGGGCGTAGTGACGCGCCTCGGTCTCGTACTCCACGTGCGCGGTCGAAATCGTGATACCGCGGGCCTTCTCTTCGGGCGCGCCGTCGATCTGGTCATACGCGCGGAAGTCGCCGAAATACTTCGTGATCGCCGCCGTCAGCGTCGTCTTGCCGTGGTCCACGTGACCGATCGTCCCGATGTTCACGTGCGGCTTGTTACGTTCGAATTTTGCCTTCGCCATGGCGTCGCAGCCTCGTTCTTCTGGGGGCCAGAACACCCGCGCGGGCGGGCCCGGTTCAACAACGCGCGCTGCTTATCGGTCGGACCTGCGAAACGCAAGCGTCAGTTGGCCGGCACGGCCCCAGGGGTCGTGTTTCCGCCTGCGACGATCGCCGCGGCCGAGCGGGCATTCAGCGTCGCGCGGTCGATCTGAACCCGCGGCTGGCCGGGTTTGGGCGTGAACCAATCGGGGTTGGCCTTCAGCCATTGCTCGATCTGGAAGGCGGCCGAGGTGACGAGGTTGTCCAGCTGCTCCTCCGCGCCGCGGGCGATGCCCGAGCCGATGATGGGGGCGGCGTTGTTGATCCCCTCGAACGCGGTGATCTGCTTTGGCTCGGGGTTCAGGCGGGCTTGCGTCGCGTTGTCGTAAAGGTTCACTTCGAGGATCAGCACCGATTTCGGGGTATAGATCAGCGGGATCCCCGGCTGGGCCAGAACGAAGCCGCCGATGGCCACGCCGAGGTGATAGAGACCGTCGCCGTCGTAGCGGCCCAGACGCCGCTCGATCTCGTCCGTCAGGGCGCCGGTCAACTGTTCGTCCGAGACCTGGCGCGAGAACGGCCCCTGCTTCACGGTCTTGGCCTGCACGATGTTATAGCCCAACCGGAAATCGCCAAGGGTCCCGGGGCCTTCGGGCACCTCGGGCGCGACGCAGGCGGACAGGACGAACAGCAGGCCCAGGGCCAGAAAGCGATGGATCACGGATACCCCCCTTTGACGACCCGGGCAGGTTGGCTGCGGGGTGCGGGGGGTGCAACCCCCCGCGGCACGATCAGGGGAACCTGTTGTCTCGCGGGAACCCCCGGGGGGCCATGCGGCCCGCGCTGGCCCGCTTGCCAATCCATTCCGACAGCTCGGAGCGGCCGACATGCCGCGTACGGCCTGCCGGATCCTGCCAGCTGAGCCCGTCGGCCAGAGTGAACACGATGGCATCCGACAGACCGCCATCTTTGAAACGTTGCAGGCGCACGCCCTTGCCGCGCCCCATCTCGGGCAGTTCATCCAGCGCGAAGACCAGAAGCTTGCGATTCTCGCCCACCGTGGCGACGTGGTCGCCATCGACCGGGCGGACCAGAAGGGTCCGCACCGGGGCCTTCACGTTCAGCACCTGCTTGCCGCCACGAGTCTGGGCCAGCGCCTCGTCCTCGGGCAGCAGGAACCCGTCCCCGGCCGAAGAGGCGACCAGCAGACGCTCCCCCGGGCGGTGGATGCGCAGCGCCACGATCTGCGCGTCGTTCGGCAGGTCCACCGTCAGGCGCACGGGCTCGCCCATGCCGCGACCGCCTGGCAGGTTGGCGACGGGCAACGTGTAGAACCGCCCGTTCGACCCCACCAGCAAAAGCCGATCGGTCGTTTCGGCATGGAAGGCGTAAAGCGGGCCGTCGCCATCCTTGAACTTCAGCTCTTGCCCCAGGTCGATGTGGCCCTTCATGGCGCGGATCCAGCCCATCTGGCTGCATACGACCGTCACCGGCTCGCGGTCGATCATCGCCTCGAGCGGCACGTCTTCGACCGTACCGGCCTCGGCGAAGCGTGTCAGGCGGGCGCCGCGTTCGTAGTCCTTGCCGAACTGACGCTTGGTCTCGCGCAGCTCGCCCGAGATCGCATTCCACTGCACGCCTTCGTCGGCGAGCAGATCCTCGATCTCCGCCCGCTCGCGCATCAGCTCGTCACGCTCGCGCTTCAATTCCAATTCTTCAAGGCGGCGCAGGGCGCGAAGTCGCATGTTCAGAATGGCTTCGGCCTGAACGTCCGACAGCTCCCCCTCCCCCGCGGGGGGCGAGACGTAGGCCGCTTCGTCCTCGGCCCGAGGCGGGACGTTCGCCCAGTCCTGCCGCATCAGGGCGGGCTTCGGGCCCTCGTCATATCGAATGATCTCGATCACGCGGTCGAGGTTCAGGAACGCGATGATGAAGCCTTCCAGCACCTCCAGCCGGTGGTCGATCTTCGCCAGCCGGTGACGCTTGCGGCGCAGCAGAACCTCCTGCCGGTGATCAAGGAAGGCGCGAAGAACCTCCTTCAGCGAACACACCTTCGGCGTGCGGCCGTCGATCAGGACGTTCATGTTCAGCGCGAACCGTACTTCCAGATCGGTCTGCTTGAACAGCATCCCCATCATCACCTCGGGGTCCACGCTGCGGGTCCGGGGTTCCAGCACCATGCGCACGTCATCGGCGCTTTCGTCGCGCACATCGGCCAGGATCGGCAGCTTCTTCGACTGGATGAGGTCGGCGATCCGTTCGATCAGCTTCGACTTCTGCACCTGGTACGGGATTTCGGTCACGACGACCTGCCACTGACCGCGGCCCAGATCCTCGACCTCGTAGCTGGCGCGCAGGCGGAAACCGCCACGGCCGGTGCGATAGGCCTCGGCCATGCTTTCGGGGCTTTCGACGATCACCCCGCCGGTGGGGAAGTCGGGCCCCTTCACGTAGTTCAGAAGCGTCTCGTCGCGGGCGTCGGGCGTCTTGATCAGATGCAGGCAGGCGTCGACCAGTTCCACGATGTTGTGGGGTGGGATGTTGGTCGCCATCCCCACCGCGATCCCGCTGGAGCCGTTGGCCAGCAGGTTCGGGAAGGCGGCGGGCAGCACGACCGGCTCGGACAGGGTGCCGTCGTAGTTCGGGCGATAGTCGACCGCATCCTCGTCCAAGCCCGCCAGAAGCGCCTCGGCCGCTACGGTCATCCGCGCCTCTGTGTAGCGCGAAGCGGCCGGGTTGTCGCCGTCGATGTTGCCGAAGTTGCCCTGCCCGTCCACCAGCGGATAGCGCACGGCGAAATCCTGGGCCAGACGCGCCATCGCGTCATAGATCGCGGCGTCGCCATGCGGGTGGTAGTTGCCCATCACGTCGCCCGAGATCTTGGCCGACTTCCGGAACCCCCCGTTCGATCCCAGCCTGAGTTCGCGCATTGCGAACAGGATACGCCGGTGCACGGGTTTCAGCCCGTCGCGGGCATCGGGCAGCGCGCGGTGCATGATCGTGGACAGGGCATAGGTCAGATACCGCTCGCCGATCGCACGGCTCAGCGATTCCGACAGCTCGGCCGGGGGGGTGTCGTCTTCGGTCTCGTCGGTCATGCAACCGGGAGTATCGGCACGCCGCGACGCGGGAAAGCGAATTCTCGGCGAGTTTTTTGGCGGCGTGGCGAACCAATCACGGGTCGGCGCGTTATCGCCACAACGCTTGACAGCACATTCTCATGAGGGACGTACAATGATTCGTCTTACCGCTCTTCTTCTCGCCGGCATCGGCGTGACCCTGTCCGTCGCTGGCCGTGACCTCGATCGCCCGATGGACAGCGATGCGGGGGTCGACATGGCTCGCGCGCAAACCGACCTGACCGACCCCACGCCCGGCCTTCTGGCCCTTGACGACGAGGCGGGTGCCATCCAGCGCGCAGTGGCCGCGACCGAAACCTACACGCCGGGTGCTGCGCAGGCTTCGACCGCCAATGCGCAGGATGCCGTGGCCTCGACCGACAGCACAGCTTGGCCCACGGCCACGGTGAACGCGAATCGCGTCAACCTGCGGGCCGGCCCTTCGACCGGGAACGAGGTCCTCGATCAGGTTGTGCGCGACCAGACGGTCGAGATTCTTGGCACCACCAACGATGGCTGGGCCGAGGTGCGTGTCGTGAAGTCGGGACTCACGGCCTATATCTTCGACCGCTTCCTGACGCCGCAGGGCTGACACTTCGCTTTTCCGGCGGGCCGCGTTAGGTCGGTGCGAACCGACACGAAGGGCCCGCCGATGTTCACAGACCCCCTTTTCCTCCTTGTCCTGATCGCCTGCATCGCGGTCGCGGTCATTCTTATTCTGGGGATCTCGACCTTCGGACGGGGCGGAAGTGACAATGCGAAGAAATCCAACAAGTACATGCGCTGGCGGATCTACGCACAGGCCCTTGCGATCGTCGTGATCCTGGTCTTCGTGTTCTTCCGCCGCATGGGAGGGTGAACATGGTCGTTCTGTCGAAAATTTACACACGCACCGGCGACAAGGGTCAGACGGCCCTGGGCAATGGCGAGCGGGTCGCAAAGCACGACACCCGCGTCGAGGCCTACGGCACAGTGGACGAGGCAAATGCAACCTTCGGCATGGCCCGCCTGCATGCCGAAGGCGAGTTGGCGCAGCAGATCGAGCGGATCCAGAACGACTTGTTCGACCTGGGCGCGGACCTTTGCAATCCCGACATCGAAAAGGACGCCGAAGCCGAGTATCCGCCGCTACGCATGATCGCCTCACAGACCGACCGCCTGGAAGCCGAGATCGACGCGATGAATACACGGCTGGAGAAGCTGCGCTCGTTCATCCTGCCCGGTGGTTCCGCCCTGTCTGCCTACCTTCATCTTTGCCGCACCGTGGTGCGCCGGGCCGAGCGTCGCACACAGGCACTGGCGTCTGTCGAAACGGTGAATGAGGCTGCGATCACATACCTCAACCGGCTGTCGGACTGGTGTTTCTGCGCGGCCCGGCTGGCGAATGACGACGGGCGCAGCGACATTCTGTGGACGCCCGGGGCGAACCGCTGAAAGGCCCGAAACGGGGCGTCACAGCTACATGACGCGACGTTTTTGGCCTGTTACGCGGCAGCGGCCCGCGCTACGTGTTCGTACAAATTCAGAGGAGGCGCATGATGAAAGTACTCGTCCCGGTCAAGCGCGTGATCGACTATAACGTCAAGGTCCGCGTGAAGGGTGATGGCAGCGGGGTCGACCTCGCCAACGTCAAGATGAGCATGAATCCCTTCGACGAGATCGCCGTGGAAGAGGCGATCCGCATGAAGGAAGCCGGCACCGTCGAAGAGGTCATCGCGGTCTCGATCGGCGTGAAGCAGGCGCAGGAAACCCTGCGCACCGCGCTGGCGATGGGCGCCGACCGCGCCATCCTGATCGTCGCGGCCGATGACGTGCACCAGGACATCGAACCCCTGGCCGTCGCCAAGCTTCTGAAGGCCGTCGTCGACGAGGAACAGCCCGGCATGGTGATCTGCGGCAAGCAGGCCATCGACAACGACATGAACGCCACCGGACAGATGCTGTCGGCCCTTCTGGGCTGGAGCCAAGCGACCTTCGCCTCGAAGATCGAGATCGAGGGCGAGCACGCCACCGTGAAGCGCGAGGTCGATGGCGGGATGCAATCGATCAAGGTGAAGTTGCCGGCCGTCGTTTCCGTCGACCTGCGCTTGAACGAGCCGCGTTATGCGTCGCTGCCCAACATCATGAAAGCGAAAAAGAAGCCGTTGGACGAGAAGACCCCGTCCGATTACGGCGTCGACGTCTCGCCCCGGCTCGAAGTCGTCAAGACTTCCGAGCCGCCCGAGCGCAAGGCCGGGATCATGGTCGGGTCTGTGGATGAACTTGTGGATAAACTGAAGAACGAAGCGGGGGTGATCTGATATGGCTGTGCTTCTTCTTGCCGAAGTCTCGGACGGCGCGCTGAACATGGATGCCACCGCCAAGGCGGTATCCGCGGTGACGTCGCTGGGTGATGTGACGGTCCTGTGCGCCGGGGCGAAAGCCGCCGACGCCGCCAACGAGGCCGCGACCATCGAGGGCGTCGCCAAGGTCCTCTGCGCCGAGGACGGTCAGTACGGGCACCGCCTGGCCGAGCCCACCGCGGCCTTGCTGGTCAGCCTCGCGGGCGATTACGACCACATCGTCGCGCCCGCTACGACCGATGCGAAGAACATCCTTCCCCGCGTCGCCGCGCTGCTGGATGTAATGGTGATCACCGACGTTTCGGGCATCGTCGACGCCGATACGTTCGAGCGTCCGGTCTATGCCGGCAACGCCATCCAGACCGTGAAATCCAACGATTCGAAGAAGGTGCTGTCGATCCGCACCTCGACCTTCGACGCCGCCGGCACCGGCAATTCGGCTTCTGTGGAGAACGTCTCTCCCGCCGACGCTCCGGGCCTGTCGGAATGGGTCGAGGATCACGTCGCCGAAACCGATCGCCCCGATCTGACCAGCGCCGGGATCGTCGTCTCGGGCGGGCGTGGTGTCGGATCCGAAGAAGACTTCAAAATTATCGAGAACCTCGCCGACAAGCTGGGTGCCGCGATCGGCGCGTCCCGCGCGGCGGTCGACTCGGGCTATGCCCCGAACGACTGGCAGGTCGGGCAAACTGGCAAGGTGGTCGCGCCTGACCTCTACATCGCCTGCGGCATTTCAGGTGCCATCCAGCACCTCGCGGGCATGAAGGACAGCAAGATCATCGTCGCGATCAACAAGGACGAGGAAGCCCCGATCTTCCAGGTCGCCGATTACGGACTGGTCGCGGACCTGTTCGAGGCGATCCCGGAACTGACCGAAAAGGTCTGATCGCCTCACGTCCCGAACAGGGCCCCTCTGCGGCGGGGCCCTTCCGGATCCTTCGCCGGGCCGAGCGGCCATTCCGCCAACTCCGCCACTACAGGCGCAAGTCGATCTTCGACCGGGCAGCTCCGACCGGCTTTCGGCCTACCTGCCAAAAAGGTCTTCCTAGCGCCCGGAACGACGACCCTGCGCTCCACGTCCAACGCCTCGAACATCTCTTTCGTCACCAGGGCCGGGTCCGTGTCCAACCGGTTGGGATCAGCATCGTCCGGCCCGCGGTTCCCGCGCCAAAGCGCGATCACGGGTTGATCGAACTGGGCCAGCAACGTCTGCATCCGCTCCATCCAGATGTGCTGCAGCGCCTGTCGAACCACCGCGAACCGACCGGGAGAGCACGCCTGCATGTCGCCCAGCATCTGCCGCACGAAGCCATAACTCAGGAATTCCATCTCCGGGAACAGGTCGCGCAACTTCTCGCTTTGACCAATGACACGGTCATTCGACCATTTGTGGACGGTGAAAAACGGATTACGCAGCGCGTGGGCCCCCGGCACGGTGATGACCACCGCGCTGGCGCGCTGGACGTGCATCATCAGGCCTGTATCGGCAAGATAGGCGTCGGGCCCCGCTTGGCTCGCCGAGAAATCCACGCATGGCAGACCCAGCCTGACTTCCAGTGCGTCGGGCACTGAACTGTGGCCGGGGGGCGAGACAGTCTCTTTCGCGCCCAGGACGGCGACGAACGGCTCGTCCAATGATCGCTCCGGTCCCGGGCAGGCCAGTCTGCCGCCCGGATAAACGCACGTCTCTTCCTTCGGCAAAGCGCCGATTCGCTGTGTCAGGACCATTACCTGTCCCCCTTTCGTTCCCCACGTTCCACCATGCGGGCGGAAGGTTGGGATTTCCCTAAAGGCGAAGATTGAACCTATTTCTCGGCCCTTGCCCCGACCTTAGCCGACCCCTATCGTCCGCACGCGCAAGACAGGGGATGACAGGATGAATATCGAACGCGTGGGCGTGATCGGCGCCGGTCAGATGGGCAACGGCATCGCCCATGTCTGCGCCTTGGCCGGGTACGACGTGGTTCTGACCGATGTCGACGCCGAGGCGCTGGACCGCGCTGCCGACCAGATCGGCAAGAACCTGGACCGGCAAGTCGCGCGCGAGAAGATTTCCCAGGAGGAGCGCGATTCCGCCGTGGCCCGCATCGCAACCACCGGCACGCTGACCGATCTGGGCCAGTGCGACCTGGTGATTGAGGCCGCGACCGAGCGCGAGGCCGTGAAGGACGCGATCTTCAAGGAGCTTGTCCCCGCCCTGAAGCCCGAGACCATCCTGACATCGAATACCTCGTCGATCTCGATCACTCGGCTGGCGTCGAAGACCGACCGTCCCGAGAAATTCCTGGGGTTCCACTTCATGAACCCCGTTCCGGTGATGAGCCTGGTCGAACTGATCCGCGGTATCGCAACCGACGAGGAAACGTTCGACGCCTGCATGGCCGTGGTCGAACGTCTGGGTAAGACCGCCGCCACGGCCGAAGATTTTCCTGCCTTCATCGTCAACCGCATCCTGATGCCGATGATAAACGAAGCGGTCTACGTGCTGTATGAAGGCGTGGGCAACGTGAAATCCATCGACAAGGCAATGCGGCTGGGCACCAACCACCCGATGGGACCGCTGGAGCTGGCCGATTTCATCGGGCTCGACACCTGCCTTGCCATCATGAACGTCCTGCATGACGGGCTGGCCGATACGAAATACCGCCCCTGCCCCCTTCTAACCAAGTATGTCGAGGCCGGCTGGCTGGGCCGCAAGACCGGCCGCGGCTTCTACGACTATCGCGGCGACGAGCCCGTGCCGACCCGCTAGGCGTCTTCGGGCTCGGGCACCCGCCGCCGATAGGTCGCCACCCGCCAGATGTAGAATGCGACCAAGCCGACGACGACAGCCGTCGAAACCGGGTTCAGCCATGCCTGCACCCGCTCGTACTGGCTTTCCAGGAAATAGCCCGATGCGGTCAGGAAAGCCGTCCAGATCAGCGTGCCTGCGCTGGTATAGGCCAGGAACCGCGGCAGAGGCATCGGAACCAGGCCCGCCGGCACCGAGATGAACGTGCGCACCGTCGGCAGAAGACGCCCGAAGAACACGGCCATACCGCCGTGCCGGTCGAACCAGCCCTGCGCCTGGTCGAACTCGTCGGGGCTGACCGTCAGCCATCGCCCGTGCTTCGCGGCCAGTTTGCGGATACGGCGCTGTCCGATCTTCAAGCCGATCCAGTACCAAAGCACCGCGCCGGCAAGCGACCCGATGGACCCCGCGATCAGCACGCCCCAGAACGTCATGTCGCCCCGCGCGGCGTTGAAGCCGGCCAGCGGCATGATCAGTTCGGACGGGATGGGGGGAAAGACGTTCTCGGCGAACATCAGGAAGGCGATTCCGAAATAGCCCATCGCCTCGATCGTGCCGGATATCCAATCGAACATGCAGTCCCCCTTGTACCTCGGTCCCAACCGAGTGGAAGGCGCTGCGTTCCCCGGCATATGCACCCTGGAAGGCGCGTTGGGCTCGGACCCGCTACATATCCTCGCCGAACCGGCTTTCGACAAGCCGTTCCAGCGCGTCGGCCAAGGCATCGGCGTCCGGGCCGCGCGTCTCGACCTCGATCGTGGTGCCGCGATGGGCGGCGAGCATCAGAAGGCCCATGATGCTGTCGCCAGACGCGATTTGGTCGCCGTGACGCACATCGGCGCTGGCGTCATGGGCTTCGACGACCTCGACCAACTTGGCCGAGGCACGGGCGTGCAGGCCCTTCTCGTTCACGATCTTGAGGTGACGGCTGGCCATGCCTCAGCGTTGCCCGCCTGAGGCGATCTTGAGGTCCGGCGTGGGCTGCGCCATTGTGTCGAGGTACTTGCGGCCCGCCATCAACCCCGTGGACACCGCCTCGCCCAGGGGCAGGTGCCGCGATTTCGCCAGCTTGATCAGCAGCGGAAGGTTGGCGCCGTAGACGATCCGTCGGTCATCTGGACGGCACGCTCTCAAGGACAGGTTCGAGGGTGACCCGCCGAACATGTCGGTGGCGACGATCACGCCTTCCCCCTCGTCCACCGCGTCCGCCGCGGCACAGATTTCGGCCTGCTTCATGTCGCGGTTACACTCAGGGTCTATGGACACGGCGCGGATGCCGTTCTGACGGCCCACGACATGCTCGACCGCGGCCAGGAATTCACGGGCCAGGCCCCCGTGCGCTACGATGACGATGCCGATCACGGCGTTACTCCCGGCTCTCGCGGACCCAAGGTTCCGCGGCGCTCAAGCTCTCGATGCCGAGTTGACACCCGCCACGCGTTTGCTGCAAGTGCATTGCTCAATAATTCCGCAACGGCAACAGATCTGTGTTGCCCCCCGGTACATCCAATTGCAACCGTGAGGTGTGTCTTCCCTTCGCTTCGATACGCAGGGAGGAGCGATAGCAGAAGATCCCTCACCCGGTCGAAGGCATCCGCGAATCGTGCGTCGGCGGTGACGTAATCGCGGACGTCCTCCGACCGGCCGTCCAGCGGGCGCAGCCGAGGCTCCCAATGGGGGTTGGCGAGGAAGCGCATGTCGAAGACCAGATCGGCGCCCGGCGGCAGGCCCATCTTGTACGAGAACGACTCGACCGACACAGATAGCCCCAGATCGGTATCCCCACCGAACAGGCGTCGAATATCATCCCGAGTCTCGTGGACTGTCTTGTCGGATGTGTCGATCAGATTGGTGGCGCGGCTGCGGATCGGCTCCAACAGGGCGACCTCAGCGTCGATCCCGGCCTCCGGCGATTCCTGCGGCGTCAGGGGATGACGGCGCCGTGTTTCGGAATACCGTGCGATCAGCACCTCCCGGCGGGCGTCGAGGAACAGAAGATCCACCGAGTTCGCCGCATCCTCACGCAAGCTATCCACCAAGGCCAGAATCGCATCCGTGTCGAAATCGCGGTTGCGGATATCCACGCCCAGTGCCAGGGGACGGTCTGCGGGTAGCATCTCCCCCACCAGCGACAGCGGCATGTTGTCGACGGGCTCGAACCCGATATCTTCCAGCGTCTTCAACGCCGTGGTTCTGCCGGCCCCGGACGGGCCGGTGACGAGGACAACGCGGGCGCCCCCATTCTGCATCATTCGTTGATCCTTCGACCGGTCTTGAGGAATTGCAGCATCGCATCGGATAGATGGACATTTCCGGCGCCCGCAACCAGCGGAATCGACGCTCCCAGGATGTCACATTCCTGCGCGCGGGGCAGCCTTTCGGCAGGCTCGGCATCCAGGTCCACCACCATTTCTATGCCCGTAGGTGGCGCGACTTCTGCGGTCAGAAGCCCGACGCCACGTGCTTCGATCAGCCCGAGGATCGCGGTGGGCGCCCAAGCGACTATGCCGCGCTGCCGCGCCGCAAGGCAGGTCCGGTCGTCCGAGATCAGAGTGGCACCACGGGCCAGCATCGCAAGGGCCAAGGCCGACTTGCCCTGCCCCGCGGCCCCGCGGATCAGCAGGCCGCGCCCGTTCAGCGCCACGGCGCTGGCATGAAGGGTCAGTTGCGCCGTCGGCGTCACACCGGAAGACCGACGACGAACCGTGCGCCCATAGGCGCAGAGGTCGGATCGGCATCGGTGGGCTTGATGTTCTCGGCCCAGATCACGCCGCCATGCGCCTCGACGATCTGCTTGGAAATCGCCAGCCCAAGGCCGGAGTTGTTCCCGAACTGCCCCTCGGGACGCTCACTGTAGAAACGGTTGAAGATCTTCGCCAGCGCGCCCTCGGGGATGCCCGGGCCGGTATCCTCGACGACGACCAGAACCCGGTTCTCGCGCTTGCGGGCCCACATTCGGATTGCGTCCCCCTCCTTCGAAAACGAGATCGCGTTCGTGATGAGGTTCACGAAGACCTGCGCAAGGCGGCTTTCCAGACCGTCGATGACGATGGGCTCGGACGGCAGGTCGACGATGAACTCGATCCCCTTGCTCTCGGCATCGGCGCCCAGGTAGTCGCCCAGATTGGTCAGCATCCCCAGGAGGTTGAAGCTCTCCTCCTCCTCCTTGACCAGTTCGCTGTCCAGCCGCGAGGCGTTCGAGATGTCGCTGACCAGCCGGTCCAGCCGGCGCACGTCATGGTCGATCACGTCCAGAAGCTTGTCGCGCTGCTCCTCTTTCTTCACGAAGCGCAGCGACCCAACGGCCGAGCGCAGCGAGGCGAGCGGGTTCTTGATCTCGTGTGCGACATCCGCGGCGAACTGCTCGTTCGCGTCGATCCGGTCATACAGGGCTGCAACCATGCCGCGCAGCGCCGAAGACAGGCGCCCGATCTCGTCGGGGCGCGCGGAAAGGTCGGGGATGCGCACGCGCGATGGTTTCACGGCGCGCGAATGGCGGTCCCGCCCGATCTCGGCCGCAGCGGCAAGGTCCGCCAGCGGATTGGCGATGGTCGACGCCAGGACCAGGCTCAGCCCGATCGAGACGATGATGGCCACGACGAACATCTGCAGCACCTGCTCGCGCTCGGCGCGGACCAGCTCGTCGAGTTCGCCGGCGCCGCTGGTCATCGCGATGGCGCCCAGAACCACATCGTCCCGCTCGATGGGGGTGGCGACGGCGAAGATCGTGCTGCCGGCCTTGACCAGGTTCGTCTCGACATGGGTACCGCCGTCCAGCGCGCGGGCAACCAGCAGGTTCGCCAGCCTCTGCGTCTCGGCCGCGGTGGTGCTGTTGTCGCCTTTCTGCAGAAGGTTGGCGATCGACATCCAGGCACGGTCCAGCATGTCGGTGATGACCGTCGACCGTCCGTCCCGGTCCAGCCTCTGCGCCACCATTCCCGGCGCCCGTGGCATGCCGCGAGACGTCGTCAGGATTGCCCCGTCAAGGTCGAAGACGAAGACCTCGGATTGCCCCGAAAGATCGAGCATCGCGACCGTGCGTTCGGGGTCGATGCCGGCGCCCAGGGTGGCCTCGGGGTCCTGGGCCAGCCGCGCCTCGAAGACATTGGCGACCAGCTCGGCCTCGGCGACCAACCCGGCCTCGCGCTGGAACACCAGACTATCGCGGAACGGATTCAGGAACAGCACGCCGGCGACCAGCATCAGGATCGCCAGAAGGTTGAAGATGACGATCTTGCGCGCCAGCGGCGAGCGGTTGATCGCGATGGGACCTTTGGGGCGCGACTTGTTGCGCGCCTCGCGCTCGGCCGACGCATCGGGACGCATCCAGTCCTCGCCCAGGATCAGACCAGAACGCTGTGCGCTTCCCGAATTGCTGTCTATCGCCATCGTCACCTGTCTACTCTTCGTTGTAACGATATCCGATGCCGTACAGCGTCTCGATCGCGGCGAAATCGTCGTCGACCGAACGCATCTTCTTGCGCAGACGCTTGATGTGGCTGTCGATCGTACGGTCGTCGACATAGACCTGATCGTCATAGGCCACGTCCATCAGCTGATCGCGGCTTTTCACGAAGCCCGGGCGTTGCGCCAGGGCCTGCAAAAGCAGGAACTCGGTTACAGTCAGCGACACGTCCCTGCCCTTCCATTTCACGGCATGGCGCGCCGGGTCCATCGTCAGATGGCCGCGTGTCAGGGCCTGGCTGGCCTCGACCGCGGTCGGCTCTTCGCCCGACAGAACCTCCTGACGCCGAAGAAGCGCGCGGATCCGTTCGACCAGAAGCCGTTGAGAAAAGGGCTTCTTCACGTAGTCGTCGGCGCCCATGCGCAGGCCCAGGACCTCGTCGATCTCGTCATCCTTCGAGGTCAGGAAGATCACCGGCATCTGCGTCTTCTGGCGCACGCGCTGAAGCAGATCCATCCCGTCCATGCGGGGCATCTTGATGTCGAATACGGCCATGTCCGGAAGCTTCTTGTTGAATGCATCCAGCGCCTGTTGACCGTCATTGTACGTCTCGACCTCGAAACCTTCGGCCTCGAGCGTCATGGCGACCGATGTCAGGATGTTCCTGTCATCGTCCACGAGGGCAATTCTCGACATGGGAGTCGTCCTTCTACTGCACGATTTTCTTCTGTTGCCTGTGGCCGTCTTTTTTCGGTCATAATTTCGTGTGGCCGAAACCGAGGCAACAGGTTTCGTGATTCGGCGCCCGATGCGCTGCCTCATGTGACCTTTAAATCGTTAGGGCTGACTTAATTGCCTCACCTCGCCAAATTGCCCGTTGGCGTTAAACTCGCCCCGGTTGCGCTAACCGGTCTGGCCCCAAAACCTTCGACGGTGTAACGAAGGACCCTTGGCAGGCACCTACCAAGCAACTTTGTTACTTCATTCAGGACGGACAGGATGACCGACGGACGCGTGAACCCGAACCACACCCTCGAGACGCAAGGTATCGGCGGGCTCGGCACCGTCTATTATAACCTGACCGAGCCGCAGTTGATGGAAACGGCCCTTGATCGGGGCGAGGGCAAGCTGGGCCAGGGCGGCACGCTGCTGGTGTCGACCGGCAAGCACACCGGGCGTTCACCCAAGGACAAGTTCGTCGTGAAGACCCCCTCGACCGAGGACACCATCTGGTGGGAGAACAACCCCCCCATGGATCCGGCAAAGTTCGACGCGCTGAAGGCCGACATGCTGGAGCATATGAAGGGCCGCGACTATTTTGTGCAGGACCTCTTCGGCGGGGCCGACCCGGCCCATCGCCTTGACGTGCGCGTCGTGACCGAACTGGCCTGGCATTCGTTGTTCATCCGCCATCTTCTGCGGCGCCCGGATGCGGAAAGCCTGAAGACCTTCACGCCCGATTTCACGATCATCAACTGCCCGACCTTCAAGGCCGAGCCCGAAAAGCATGGCTGCCGCTCGGAAACGGTGATCGCCATCAACATGGACGACAAGACAATCCTGATCGGTGGCACTGAATATGCCGGCGAGAACAAGAAGTCCGTCTTCACCCTGCTGAACTACATCCTGCCCGAGAAGAACATCATGCCGATGCACTGTTCGGCCAATCACGCGCCGGGCAACCCGGTGGACACGGCCGTGTTCTTCGGCCTGTCGGGTACCGGCAAGACGACCCTGTCCGCCGACCCGAACCGGGTGCTGATCGGCGACGACGAACACGGCTGGTCGGATCGCGGCACCTTCAACTTCGAGGGCGGCTGCTACGCCAAGACCATCGGCCTCGACCCCAAGGCCGAACCCGAGATCTATGCCACAACCCAGCGCTTCGCGACCATCATCGAGAACATGGTCTATGACGAGACCACGCGCGATCTGGATTTCGACGATGACAGCCTGACGGCGAACATGCGCTGCGCCTACCCGCTGCACTATATCTCGAACGCGTCTGAAACGGCGCTTGGCGGACACCCCAAGAACGTCATCATGCTGACCTGCGATGCGTTCGGCGTGCTGCCCCCCATCGCGCGGCTGACCCCGGCGCAGGCGATGTATCACTTCCTGTCGGGTTTCACCGCCAAGGTCGCGGGGACCGAACGTGGTGTGACCGAGCCGCAGCCGACATTCTCAACCTGTTTCGGCGCGCCCTTCATGCCGCGGCGCCCCGAAGTCTACGGCGAACTGCTGAAAAAGAAGATCGCCAAGCACGGCGCGACCTGCTGGCTGGTCAATACCGGCTGGACCGGTGGGTCCTATGGCGAAGGCAGCCGGATGCCGATCAAGGCGACCCGTGCCCTGCTGTCCGCTGCACTGGATGGATCGCTCGACCAGGCCCCGTTCCGTAAGGATCCGAACTTCGGGTTCGAGGTCCCTACGACCGTCGGCGGCGTTCCCGACCTTTTGCTCAACCCACGCAAGACTTGGGATGATCCGGCGGCCTACGATGCGCAGGCACGCAAGCTCGTCGACATGTTCTCGGAGAATTTCGCGCAATATGAGGCGCATATCGACGACGACGTCCGCGCGATCGCCTTGAACTAGGTTTCTGGCTCTCTGGAAAAGTAGAAGTTTCTCGGAACCTCTCGCCTTCCTCCGCCTTTCGTGAACAGGCCCGATGAGGTCAGTTACGTATCTAGTGGAGGAAGGCTCCTATGAACAACCGCACACGCGCAATGCTGCTTGGCACGGCTCTCACGCTGCCGCTCGCCGGCACCGCCCTCGCCCAGCAAATTGAAATCAACCCCGACCAGCTGACCGGCAAGTCGACCGAATGCCAGGATCTCGGCCAGATGGTCGCCGATATGGACGGTCAGGTCGAAAACGTGTCCGCCCAGGACGTCGTGACCGCGATCAACCAGGACGAAGCTGAAACCTGCTCCACGCTAGCAAGCGAGCTTGGTGGCACGTCCGGCGAGACCGAAGATCAGGCCCAGGCATCCGAAGAAGACCAGGCGAGCGAAGAGGCCACGGCTGAAGCCGATGCAGAGGCCGAGGCCGACGTTCAAGTCAGCGAAGAAGTCCAGGCGACCGAGCAACTCGATGTCGAAGCTGAAGCACAGGCCTCCGTGCCCGCGCCGAATGTCGACGTTCAGGTTCCCGGCTCCGACGTTTCCGTAACGCCCGGCACGCCCACGGTCACTGTCGATCAGACAGCGCCCGAGATCGAGCTCGAGCAGCCGCAGCCGACCGTCTCGGTCGAGATCCCCGAAATCATCGTACGCGTCGAGATCCCCGCGCCGAACCTCTATGTTCTGCAGGCCGATCCGTCGGTTTCCGTGCAGCAGGGCGAGCCGCAGGTCGACGTTCAGCAGGGCGAAGCTCAGGTCGAAGTCACGCAGCCTGATCCCAACGTCACCATTGCTCTGGCCGAAGACGAAGTTGGCGAGAACGCCACCGACGTCGAAGGTGAAGGTGCCGAGGGCGGAAGCTCCGACGGGTCCGAAGGCGATTCCGTCGACGGTAACGTGACCACCACCCGCGGCGAGCCGACCGTGCAGATGGTCCAGAACGACGAAGAACCGCAGGTCGAGATCAACAGCGGCGGCGAGCCGACTGTAAGCTACAGCGGGTCCGATCCGCAGGTCGATGTTCAGTTCGCCCAGCAGCCGTCGGTCGAGATCGTCCAGAGCGGCGAGCCTCAGGTAACCTTCGAGACGCAGGAAGAGCGTGAGCAGCGCCAGTCGCAGCAATCGCAGTCCGAAGGTCAGCAGTCCGAAGATGAGGCCGCTGCCACTTCGGCGGAGCAATCCTCGGAGGAGCAGGCTTCGGATCAGTCGTCCGAGCAAAGCACCGATGAAACCGTGACGATGTCGGACGGCGAAGCTTCCGCCGAAGAAGACAGCGCCGCGGCCGGCGGTGAGACCATGACCGTGGGCGACATCCTCGGCATGACCGTGATGAGCGCCAATGGCGACGATCTCGGCACCCCCGACGCGGTGATCGAGATGGACGGTGAGCAGATGCTCGTCATCTCCTCGGGCGGCTTCCTCGGGATCGGCGACACGCAAGTTCCCGTGGCCCTGTCGGACGTCACCATGCAGGACGGCCAGATCATGCTTCAGTCGATGACCGAAGAGCAGATCGAAAGTGCCGAAGGCTTCGAGTACGACTCGGAGACTGCGCTTCCCGACGATGCGCAAGTGAACATGTAATTCCCTGACGGGATTGCTTTTCCGCCGCGCGCCGGTCCCCCGGCGCGCGGCTTTTTTCTATCCGAAGATACCCCTGCGGATCAGGTTCAGCCCCGCGACGATCAACACCGCCAAAGTGGCCTTCCGGAACTTCACCGCGTCCAGTCTGTCGCCCGCCTTGAACCCGATCCACATGCCAAGCGCCGCCGGGATCAGCAGGAAGACCGAGAAGCCCACAGTCTCGCCATTCAGGATCCCCGATTGCAGGTGCCCCACCAGAAGCGCCACGGATCCCAGCCCGTAGACCACCCCCTGCACCGCCATCTGCTTCTTCTTCGGCGTATCGAGCGCCAGCAGGTACAGCACCGTCGGCGGCCCCCACACGCCCGCGAAACCGCCCAGCCCCCCAGCGACCAGCCCGATCCCCAGATCGTAGCGCCCGCGTTGCGCGTCCGGGACGCGAAAGCTCCACCCGGTCAGCTGGATGACCGACAGCATCGCGACGGGCACGCCCAGCGCGACATAGATCGCCCGTTCGGGCACCACCGTCAGGAACTGCGCCGCGATCAGGATCATCACGCAGACGATGACGATATACCGCCGGAATTCCAGCACGGCGGCCCAAGCCTCGGCGCGGCCGGATCGCGCGACCTGCAACGCGTTCGACATCACGATGGGCAGGACGATGCCCGCCACGACCAGCCGCGGGTCGATCAGGATCGACAGGGTCGAGATCATGATCAGCGGCATCGCGAACCCTACGGCCCCCTTCACGAACCCGGCGCCTAGGGTCAGGAGGAAGGCATAGGCAAGAAGGGCGGGGGGAAGCGTGTCTGGCAACATGCGCCCAGCGGTATCCCAAGGGACCGGGGGGCGCATCCTGCAAAACCACCCGCGCGCAAAAATTGGACGCGTCACTTTTGGAAAGATCACGCACATTATTTAGAAATCTTGTTGCGCGCGCGATCCGGTCGCGCTACCTCGCTTCGCAACCGCAGCATAAGGAACGATCATGCCCCACGATGGACAGGACCAGTTTCAGGTCGAGCCTCGGACAGACCTTCTTCCCGACCTGCTGTCGCTGACGGCGGCGGCGATCCCGGCGCTGGAATCGGTGCAGGACAAGGCCATTCAGGCGGTCCGCACGCATGTGACCGAAGGTGACCGCGTCTCCGGCGCACGGATCGAGGCGCACCAGCATGCCGTTCACGGGCTTGCCTGGCTGGCGACCTATGTCGAGGCGCTGTGCCAGATGCAGACCTGGGCCGAGAAGCTGACCGAAGCCGGCACCTTCGGCGAGGTCGAAGGCCTGGTCCATCAGATCGCGTTCGGCGAGTACCTCGCCCAGATCCGCGGCGGCATCCCGATGAGCCAGGGCGAGATGCTGCGCCTGACGGACCTCGGCCTCGACGCGGGCATCGAGGGGCCCGAGATCGACACCCTGATCCGCTCTGGCAACAACCAGGCTGCGCGCACGCGGTTGTTGGAATTGATGCGCGAACGCTCGGCCGAGATCACCGTGGGCCGCACCGGCCTCGATGACGAGCTCGAGATGATCCGTGAGCAGTTCCGCCGTTTCTCCGTCGACAAGGTCGAACCCCACGCCCACGAATGGCACCTGAAGGACGAACTGATCCCGATGGAGATCGTTTCGGAAATGGCCGAGCTGGGCGTCTTCGGCCTGACCATCCCCGAGGAATACGGCGGCTTCGGCCTGTCCAAGGCGTCCATGTGCGTCGTGTCCGAGGAACTGTCGCGCGGCTATATCGGCGTCGGCAGCCTTGGCACCCGGTCAGAGATCGCGGCCGAGCTGATCCTGTGCGGCGGCACCGAAGAGCAAAAGCAGAAGTGGCTGCCGGGCATCGCCTCGGGCGAAACGCTGCCCACCGCCGTCTTCACCGAACCCAACACCGGTTCGGATCTGGGGGCCTTGCGCACCCGCGCCACCCGCGACGGCGACGATTGGCAGATCACCGGCAACAAGACGTGGATCACCCACGCCGCGCGCACGCATGTCATGACGCTTTTGGCGCGCACCGACCCCGCGACCACGAATTACAGCGGCCTGTCGATGTTCCTGGCCGAAAAGACCCCCGGAACGGACGACGCCCCCTTCCCCGATGACGGCATCACCGGCGGCGAGATCGAGGTTCTGGGCTATCGCGGGATGAAGGAATACGAGCTGGCCTTCGACGGCTTCGCGGTGAAGGGCGAGAACCTTCTGGGCGGAGAGGAAGGCCGCGGCTTCAAGCAGCTGATGGAGACGTTTGAATCCGCCCGCATCCAGACCGCCGCGCGCGCGATCGGTGTGGCACAATCCGCGCTCGACATCTCCATGCGCTACGCCGAGGACCGCAAGCAGTTCGGCAAGTCCCTGATCGAGTTTCCGCGCGTGTCGGGCAAGCTGGCGATGATGGCGGTCGAGATCATGGTGGCCCGGCAGCTGACCTATTTCTCGGCCTACCAGAAGGACCACGGGCGGCGCTGCGACCTCGAAGCCGGGATGGCGAAGCTGCTTGGCGCGCGGGTCGCGTGGGCGGCCGCCGACAATGGTTTGCAGATCCATGGCGGCAACGGCTTTGCGCTGGAATACGCCATCAGCCGTGTCCTGTGCGACGCGCGGATCCTCAACATCTTCGAAGGCGCCGCCGAGATCCAGGCACAGGTCATCGCGCGCCGCCTCCTCGACACGCGCGCGACCTGATTTGGCATGACTGACGCACAGTACGGCCGCCCCCCTTGGCAGGGGGGCCTATTCGATGACTTCGTCCGACCCCACGCCCCACAGTGCGGCCTTCGGGGCCCAGCCGCGATAGCCCGCCTTGCGCAGCCGGCACCAGTCGCGCACGCATTCGTCGATCCGGGCGACCACGCCGCGCTTGACGTTCGCGATCTCGGGCGCGCGGAGATCGGGGGTGGCGCGCAGCACGACCTCCTCGGCGTCGACCATCACGGTCCGCACCCCCGACAGAAGCGAGTAATGCACCCATCCGCCCTGACCATCCCGATCCTCGACCCGGCGCCAATGGCCGTATTCGGCGGTGATGATCAGCGGCAGGTCCTTGCGGTTGTAAACCCAGTCGATCCGATGGCTCAGCGACGGTCCACGCCGCACGTTACCCTCCGTCGCCTTCATGGAAACGAAGCGCGGCATGGGCAGGTTCGTAACCGGACCACGCTCGGCCTCGGCCGCGACGCCCGTCGCGATGAAACACGCGGCCAACGCCGCAAGGAAAACTCGTTCTGTCATGTGTCCGTCCGGACCAACCGCTCGACCAGGGGCCTGTCGGGGTCTTCGGCTTGTGCTGCGCCCCGTTCCCCTGCACCTTGCGCCAAACAAAATCCGAATGAAATTCCCCAGGAGGTATAGATGTCGCCTGATCGTCTGAGTGTTGTCGTCACGCGACGGTTGCCCGCCGCGGTCGAGGCCCGCCTGAGCGAACTGTTCGACGTCGAACTGCGCGAGGACGACCGCCCGATGACGCGCGAAGAGCTGGCCGACGCGGTCGCCCGCGCCGACGTGCTGGTGCCCACGGTCACCGACCGGATCGACGCCCGCCTTCTGGCCCGCGCGGGCGAGCGGCTGAAGCTGATCGCCCACTACGGCGCAGGCGTGGACAATATCGACGTGGCGACCGCGCGGCAAAAGGGGATCCTGGTATCGAACACGCCGGGCGCCTCGACCGACGATACGGCCGACATGACGATGGCGCTGATCCTGGCCGTCACCCGACGCATTCCCGAAGGTCTGGCCACCATGCAGTCCGGCGCGTGGGAGGGCTGGTCGCCCAACGCCTTTCTGGGCGGACGCATCGCGGGGCGGCGCATCGGCATTCTTGGGATGGGCCGGATTGGCCAGGCGGTTGCGCGCCGCGCCAAGGCCTTCGGGATGCAGGTGCATTACCACAACCGTCGCCCCGTCCGCCCCCGGATCGAGGAGGACCTGGACGCGACCTATCACGAAAGCCTCGACCATATGGTGTCGCGGATGGACGTGATCAGCGTCAATTGCCCGCACACCCCCTCGACCTTCCACCTGCTGAATGCCCGCCGTATCCAGCTGCTCAAGCCTACGGCGGTGATCGTGAACACCTCGCGCGGGGAGGTCATCGATGAGAATGCGCTGGCCCGGGCGCTGGAGCATGGAAGAATCGCGGGCGCGGGCCTCGACGTGTTCGAACACGGGGTCGAGATCAACCCGAAGCTGCGCGAGACTCCGAACACGGTGCTTCTACCGCATATGGGATCGGCTACGGTCGAAGGGCGGGCCGAGATGGGCGAGAAGGTCATCATCAACATCAAGACCTTCGCCGACGGGCACCGACCGCCCGATCAGGTCGTCCCGGCCGACCTCTGATCCTCGGCCACGGGCGTCGTGCGGATCGCCACGGCGTAGCACCGCCCTGCCTTGTCCGTTACCGCATCGATCCGCTTCATCAACGGGCCGGCACCATGGTGCTCGGGCGCCTCGATCTCGCGCGATTGGGGCTGCCCGGCGAAGGCAAGGTCGATCCGGTTCTTTTCGCGAAGTTGCGCGGTACCGCAGCCGATGACTTCCAGCAGATGCTTGCCCGCCAGATGGCCAGCCGTCGCGCGGCGATATCGGGCCTCGGCCTGGCTGACGGCGAGGATGCGATAGCCTCGGTCCAGCGCGACCATCCTGTCGTCGGCGCAAACCACCAAGCTGGCCAGTGCGGGTCCGGCAAGGCCCTGCGGCAGGGGATCGGGCACGGGAACCTGTCGCAGTCCGCCGGGCACGCTCTGCGGCAGGCTGGAGGTGGGGGTCCGGAATAGGGTCTGGGCCAGCTTCTCTATGTCCTCGAACCGGCTCGTCGGCTCATCGACGCGGCGGCGGGCGAAGAAGTCCAGAAGCTCCTCCATCTCTTCAGTCGATTTCGGCTGATACCGTTCGATCTCGCTCAGAAGCTCGACCGACTTGCGCAACAGGCGGGCGTGCCCGCTTGCCCCGTCCGACTGGATCGCGACCCGAAGCTGAGCATCACAGCAGCGAAACGCTGCGCAAAGTTCCGTGAGCCTGGATGGGAGCATCTCGATAAGCCAAAATTACTTCAACCTTTCCGCGTTTCTTCAGGAATGCTCCCTGGGCTTCAAGCGAACGATCACGCCATGGTTAAACGTTTGGTTGCAATCGCAAATCGAGGCGACAATCATACCCGTTAAGGATGTATCTGCCCTGCCCGTGCAACACTTAACGGTAAACGTGATCCTCTCCCGGGAAAGTCCTGCTGCGTACCTCGTCCGAGTAGCTCTTGACCGCCTGTTCGATCTGGTCCCCCAGCTGTCCATAGACCTTCACGAATTTCGGCGGCCGGTCTCCCAGCCCCAGCATGTCTTCCAGGACCAGAATCTGCCCGTCGCAGGCCGCACTGGCGCCGATGCCGATGGTGGGGATCGAAACAGCCTCGGTGATCTTCTGCGCCAGCGGCTCGACCACGCCTTCGACCACCACTGCGAAAGCCCCGGCCTCGGCCACGGCCTGCGCATCCGCGATATGCAGATCCCAGGTGTCCTCGTCCCTGCCTTGGGTGCGGAAGCCGCCCATGACGTGACTGGATTGCGGGGTCAGGCCGATATGGGCCATCACAGGCACCCCGCGTTCGGTCAGGAAGCGGATCGTCTCGGCCATGCGCTTGCCGCCTTCCAGCTTCACCGCGCCGCACTGGGTTTCTTTCATGATCTGGGCGGCGTTGCGGAACGCCACGCCCGGGCTTTCCTCGTAGCTGCCGAAGGGCATGTCCACGACGACCAGCGCGCGCTTCGTGCCGCGCACCACGGCGCGTCCATGCATGATCATCAGGTCCAGCGGCACGCCCACCGTCGTCTCCATCCCGTGCATGACCATCCCGAGGCTGTCGCCTACCAGGATGAAATCGGCATGCCGGTCGACGATTGCGGCGGTGTGCGCGTGATACGAGGTCAGCGAGACGATGGGATCGCCGCCCTTCCGCGCCGCGATCTGGGGAACCGTGATACGGCGGACGGGTGCGGGTCGTTCGGTGCTCATGCTTGGGCCTCCGGTGGGTGGGCAACGATGTTGTCGATCAGTAGCACGTCGCCGAAACGGACGGCCACCAGGATGACGACGGGATCGATGGGCGGGCCGTCCACCTGCCCCAGCGAGGCCGCATCGCGCACGTCGACCGACCGGATGTCGGCCGCCTGGGAGGTGGCGATTTGCGCGCGTACGGTCCGGCGGGCATGGGCCACGCTCTCGCCCGCGGCGATGGCCGCCTGCCCATCTTGCAGCGCGGCGAACAGAACAGGCGCAGCGGCGCGATCCGCTTTCGCCAACCGCACGTTGCGCGAGGACATGGCCAGACCGTCCGTTTCGCGCACGATGGGCACGCCGGTAACCTCGACCGGGATGTCCAGGTCGCGCACGAAGCGGCGGATCACGGTCAGTTGCTGGTAATCCTTCTGTCCGAAGAACGCCCGGTGGGGCTGGGCCAGGTTGAACAGCTTGGTGACCACCGTTGCCACGCCGCGGAAATGGCCGGGCCTCAGACGCCCGATCAGGATCCGCGACAGGCGCGACGGCTCGACGATGGTCTCGGCGTCGGGGGCATACATCTCGTCCGGGCCGGGCAAGAATACGGCGTCCACCCCCGCGGCCTCCAGCATCGCCAGATCCCGGTTGGTATCGCGCGGATAGCTGGCCAGATCCTCGTTCGGGCCGAATTGCGTGGGGTTGACGAAGATCGTCACGATCACGCAGTCGCAGGCCGCCTGCGCCGCCGCCACCAGCGCCATATGGCCGTCATGCAGATAGCCCATCGTGGGCACCAGACCTACCGTCGCGCGATCGGCGCCCAGCCGGACCCGGGCTTCCCTCAGTTCGGGTTTCGTGCGGCAGATGATCATCGGCGGCCCTCCTCGACCGCTCGATATAAGTCCCGTGCCGCAAGGCCAAGGGTGTGGACGTGCGGTCACGTCGGGCCATCGCGTGCCCCCGCCTGCTTGGTGACAAGGCCGCCGGCATGTTATCCACAGGCCGAACAGCGGCACCAGACCGCCAGAGAGGCAGCAGGCATGAACGCGCAGACGGGCTTTCGCGGCACGTATGTCATGGCATGGTCCCAGATCCGGATCGACGGTCTGGCCGGCCTGCCCGTCGCTGCGCTCGAGCCCGGTGTCGAATGGCGCTGGCAGGGCGACGCGCAGCGGATCGACGGCGCCTCAAGCATCCTGACCCTGACCGATCCTGTGGGCGGACAGGCCCTGCGCCGCCACGCGGGGCGCGCCGCCGCTAGGCTTTTAAAGCGCGCGCAGGTCCATGTGGATCCGGCCGAACTGGACGAAATCGACGCCACGGCCATCGGGACCCAGTTCGCCCTGACCGACGGCCGCCGGGTGTTCGAGGCCGCGCTGTTGCATCTGACCTCCAGCGCGCGGCCCCTGATTGTCTTCACCGACCACCTGCCGCCGGCGAACGTCACCCTGACCGTTCTGCGCGGGCCCGCCCCCCTTCGGCCTGCGGACGCCCCCGCGGACGTCATCTGCTTCACCCCCGGCACGGTCCTGGCCACGAAACGGGGTCCAAAGACCGTCGAGGCGCTGCGGATCGGGGACATGATCCAGACGCGCGACAATGGGTATCAACCGCTTATGTGGGTCGGCACGCGCCCCATCTCGGGCGCACGGCTTCACGTCATGCCCAACTTGCGCCCGATCCGCGTACCCTCGGGCGCCTTCACCCCGGGCGACCCGCGCGGCGATCTGGTGATCTCGCCCCGGCACCGGGTGCTGCTGCGGGGACAGGCAGCGCAGGCCCTGTTCAACCAGCCCGAGGTTCTGGTCGCCGCGCGCGACCTTGTTGGCCACCGCGGGATCCACGTGGACCGGAAGATCGCGCAACTGACCTATGTCCACCTGATGCTGCCCCGGCACGAGATCGTCTGGGCCAACGGTGTCGCCACCGAAAGCTTCCACCCGGCCCATACGTGCCTGTCAGAAATTCCCGATGACCAGCGCGCGCATCTTTTCGACGCGATGCCGGACCTTGCACAGGACCCCGCCCGCTACGGCCCCGAGGCGCGGCGGATGCTGTCGCCCGCCGAGGCGCAGATCCTGCTGCACGACGGTGAGGGGCGGCAGGCCCTCCGGCGCGCGGCACAGGGCTGCTTGACACCGCCCGCGCGGGCCGTATAAGGCGCGCTTCATTGGTGTTGGTGGCCCCCGCAAGGGGATGCCTGTCGGGGGACCCACCCCAGAGGACAACGCCCTTCATAGCGGCCAGCCCAGACCACCCGCGCGGGCCGCGTCCAACGAAGGAGATCAGACGGTGACCAAACGCACCTCTGCCAAGTACAAGATCGATCGCCGCATGGGCGAGAACATTTGGGGCCGCCCCAAATCCCCCGTCAACCGCCGCGAATACGGCCCCGGCCAGCACGGCCAGCGCCGCAAGGGCAAGATTTCCGATTTCGGTCTTCAGCTGCGCGCCAAGCAGAAGCTGAAAGGCTATTACGGCGACCTGACGGAAAAGCAGTTCCGCAAGATTTATGCCGAGGCCGAGCGTCGCCGCGGTGACACCGGTGAAATCCTCATCGGTCTGCTCGAGCAGCGTCTGGACGCCGTCGTCTACCGCGCGAAGTTCGTCGCCACCGTGTTCGCCGCCCGCCAGTTCGTGAACCACGGCCACGTCACGGTCAACGGCAAGCGCGTCAACATCCCCTCCTACCAGGTCAAGGAAGGCGACGTGATCGAGGTGCGCCAGAAGTCCAAGCAGCTGGCCTCCGTCATCGAGGCCACCCAACTGGCCGAGCGTGACGTGCCCGACTACCTCGAAGTCGACCATTCGAAGATGACCGCGACCTTCACCCGCACCCCGGCCCTGGGCGACGTGCCCTACCCGGTGCAGATGGAACCGAACCTGGTCATCGAATACTACGCGCAGAACTGATCGCTGCGCCTTGCGATGCCGAAAGGCCGTCCCAAGTCGGGGCGGCCTTTTTCGTTGCTGCCCCGATTACCGGCGGAACGCCTTTTCCCAGACGGTGAACAGGAACGTCGCGCTCCACGTGATCAGCATGAACCCCAGAAGCGACTGGACCATGCCGACCATCCGGATTGGGCCGCGTGCGTCGATATCGGCATACCCCAGCGTCGCGAAGGACATGCCCGAAAAATATATCAGGTCGTTGAACGTCCCGTCGAACGTCCCTTCCAGGGCCCCGAACCGGCCGGTGGACAGAAGGCCGGCATAGACCCCCGCAAAGGCCAGGATCTCGCTGAGGTGGATGGCCAGAAGGCCCAGGAACGCCACGCTGAGCGTTCGGTTGGGCCGTGTCCCATCCTGTCCCGAAAGCCGGTCCAGCGCACGCAGGGCGAACAAGTGATAGACCCCCACCAAGGCCGCGAGAAGGGTCGCCACGATCAATGCCATCTCGTCTCCGTCAGTTGGTCGGTGCGGAACGTGTGGCGGCCACCGCCGTTTGGCAAGCAACACCGATGCCAATCTTCCGGAAGGAGACTGCCATGCCCCCTCTCGCCCTCGTCACCGGTGCCTCGTCCGGGATCGGCCGCGAACTCGCCCGCATCCATGCCGAGAAAGGCGGCGACCTCATCGTCACCGCCCGGCGTGAGGACCGCCTGTCGGAGCTGAAAAAGGAGCTTGAGACCGCCCACGGTGTCACGGTCCATGTCATTGCCATGGACATCTCTGGTGAGGACGGGGCCCGCGCGCTTTATGCCGCGATTCAGGATCGGGGTCTGTCTCCCGACATCCTGATCAACAACGCCGGCAACGGAGGCCAGGGCAAGTTCATCGAACGCGAGCTGGAGCTGGACCTCTTCATGGTCGACCTCAACATCAAGACGATGGTCACGCTGTGTCACCTGATCGGGGCGGACATGGTCCGGCGCGGCTCAGGGCGGATCCTGAACCTGGGATCGACCGCGGGGTTCATTCCGGGGCCGAAGCAGGCCACCTATTTCGCCTCGAAAGCCTTCGTCAATTCGTTCACCATGGCGCTGGATCAAGAGATGCGCCCCAAGGGGGTCACCTGCACCGTCCTCGCCCCGGGCTACGTCGAAACCGAGTTCGCCGACCGCGCCGACATGCACGGCACCACCATGGTCAAGATGGGCGGCAACAACCCCCGCGATGTCGCGACCAAGGGGTACGACGCGATGATGAAGGGCCAGCTGGTGAAGATCGACAAGGCGGCGCTGGCGTTCGGGCTGCGGTTCGCCGTACCCTTCCTGCCCCGCCGGATGCTTCTGAAAATCTCCGAGCGCAGCCAGTCGAAGTGACGCGCGAGGTTCCACTAGCCCAGCGTGCCACACCCCGTTAAGAGGAACGCCAGCAGGAGTTCCCCAAGATGTCCCACGCCATAGAACCGAAAGCCGGTGTCCTCCAGATTGCGCCCTATCAGGGCGGCGCCAGCAGCGTGCCGGGCGTGCGGGATGTCGTGAAACTTTCGTCGAACGAAAACCCCGCGGGTCCGCCCGAAGCGGCGCGGGGTGTGTTGCGCAAGGTCGAACACCTGCTGCACCGCTATCCGTCCACGGATCACGCAGAACTGCGCCGCGCCATCGGCGAGGTGCACGGCCTCGACCCCGAGCTGATCGTCTGCGGCGCAGGCTCGGACGAGCTGATCCATATGCTGTGTACCGCCTATACCGGCCCCGGGACCGAGGTCATCCATACCGAGCACGGGTTTTCCATGTATCGCCTGTCGACCCTCGCGGCCGGTGCGACGCCCATCTGCGTGCCCGAGCACGAGCGCAAGGTGGACGTGGACAGCATCCTTGACGCGGTGAACTTCCGCACGCGTCTGGTCTTCGTCGCCAACCCCGCCAACCCGACGGGCACGATGCTGGGCTCGAACGAGGTGGGACGGCTTGCTGCTGAACTGCCCGAGAACGTGCTGCTGGTCCTCGACGGGGCCTATGCCGAATATGTCGACGGTTACGACGGCGGCGCCAAGCTGGTGCAAAAGCGAGAGAACGTCGTGATGACGCGCACGTTTTCCAAGATCTACGCGCTGGGCGGCCTTCGCGTCGGCTGGGCATACGGTCCGCCCCACGTGATCGACGTGCTCAATCGCGTGCGCGGTCCGTTCAACCTTGGGACGCTGCAACTGGCGGCGGCCGAAGCTGCCGTGCGCGACCGCGACTTCGTCGAGAAAAGCCGGTCGGAAAACGCCCGGATGCGCACCTGGATGCAGAAGGCCCTGGCCGAGATCGGCGTGATGTCTGACACCTCGACCGCGAATTTCGTCCTGGCCCGCTTCGACAGCACCGAAGAGGCCGAGGCCTGCGACGATCACCTGCGCCGCGAGGGGCTTCTGGTCCGACGCGTTGGCGGTTACGGCCTGCCAAATTGCCTGCGCATCACCGTGGGCGACGAGGCGTCGTGCCGCCGGGTCGTCCACGCCATCGCCGCCTTCAAGGGTCAGGAGCAGTGATCCGCGGGCTGGCGGCGGCGGTCCTTCTGGGAACGCTCGCCCTGCCGGCCCACGCCGCCGCGCCCGAGGCCAGTCCCCGCCCGCTCCCGCGCGCCACCGCGCCCGAGGCCGTGGTCATCGCCGCCCTGCCCTCTTCGTTGCGCCCCGAAGCACGCCCCCAGAACCTGCGGCGCAAGGCGACGGTGGCACGGGTCGGCACACCCGACTACGCGCCCTCCGGCGTGCCCGGGGCCGTCTGCGGTCGCGAGGCGATCCGCGGCGTGCAAATCGCCGCGATCCCGGGCCGCCTCTCGGGCTGCGGCATCGGCAACCCCGTGCGCGTCAGCATGGTCGAGGGGGTTCGCCTCAGCCAGGCCGCGGTGATGGACTGCAACACGGCGCAGGCGCTAGCCGCGTGGGTCCGCGGCATCGCCCGCCCCGCGATCGGCGCGACCGGCGGCGGGCTGGCGGGCCTTCGGGTGGCGGCGCATTACAGCTGCCGCACGCGCAACAACCTGCCCGGGGCCAAGGTTTCCGAGCACGGGCGCGGTCGGGCCATCGACATCTCGGCCTTTCTCCTCGCCAACGGGGCCGAGCTTTCGGTGCTGCGCGACTGGTCGCGTGGAAGTTCGCTCAGGACCATCCACCGCGGCGCCTGCGGCCCCTTCGCCACCGTGCTGGGGCCCGATGCGGATCGGTTCCACCAAGATCACTTCCACCTGGATACCGCGCGGCGCAGCGGCGGTGCCTACTGCCGCTGAGGCCGGAAAATACCCGGCATTTTAGCCAAACCCCCAATTCCCTTTACCTTTTTACCTCGTGGTAAGCATTCGCACGCAGCGTCGCCGGAACCGATCATCCCGGAGCTGCCCCCATGTCGTTGATTCAGACCGACGCCCCCGCCATCCTGCCCACGCCCGGGCCGGAAACAGGAAAGCGTGCATTGGATCTGGTCTGTCTCGCGCTTGCGGCCCCCTTGGTGCTGCCGCTGATGGCGGCGATCTGGCTGGCGCTGTTGCTGACCGGCGGGCAACCGATCTTCCGGCAGGTACGGGTCGGCCGCGACGGCCAGCGGTTCACCATGTGGAAATTCCGATCCATGGTGCCCGACGCAGACGCCGCGCTCCGCCGCCTGTGCGCCGAAGACCAAGCCCGCGCGGCGGAGTGGCGCCTCCGCCAGAAGTTGAAAGACGACCCCCGCATCACGCGGCTTGGCCGCATCCTGCGCAAAACCAGCCTGGATGAGCTGCCTCAGCTGGTCAACGTACTGACGGGCGAGATGAGCCTTGTCGGCCCCCGCCCTTTCACCACCGATCAGGAACAGCTTTACCGCGATGCGGGCGGGCGAGCCTATTTTCGCATGCGCCCGGGGCTGACGGGGCTGTGGCAGGTCCATGGCCGCGACAGCACCGCGTTCGAGGATCGCGTCACCTATGACGAACGTTATTTCGGCACGCGCTCGCTGACCCTCGACCTGCGGGTCATGCTGCGGACTGCCACGGTCATGACGCGCGGCACCTGACGGGTCAGCCGCCCACGTCCTCTCGCGCCAGCGCCACGGTCTTGACGATCCCGGTGCAGGGTTGCCCGACCTCCAGCCCCATCGCCTGAGCCGACCGCCGCGTGACGCGCACCAGAAGCCGCCCGGCGGGGGTGTCAAGGGTGACGATCATCCCCGGCCCCTCGCCCTCTCGCAAGGCCGAAATGGTCCCCGGAAGCCGGTTCAGCGCCGAAAGCACGCCGGGATCACCGCGCGCCAGAACCACCTCATGCGCCGCGATGCGCACGCGCAGGGGCGATCCGGCGGGCCGGTCGACATGCGGCAGGAACAGCGGCACCCCGCCCGCATCCAGTTCGGTCAGCCCGTCCGGATGATGGGCCGCAATGCGCGTCTCGATCACGGCACCGATGGCGCGTACGCCGGTCGGCGCGACGCCTGGATCGCCCAGTACCTCGGCCGCGGGACCGATCCGCGCGACGCGGCCGTCTTCGACCGCGACCACAGTGGTGGCCAGCCGCGCAACCTCGGCCGCGTCATGGCTGACATACAGGATCGGCACGTCCGTCTCGTCCCTCAGACGCTCGAAATAGGGCAGGATCTCGGCCTTGCGGGCGGCATCCAGCGCCGCCATCGGCTCGTCCGCCAGCAGCATGCGCGGATCGGACAGAAGTGCGCGCCCGATGGCCACGCGCTGCTTTTCGCCCCCCGACAGCGCGCCGGGACGCCGGTCCAGCAGGTGCCCGATGCCCAGCATCTCGACCACGGGGGACAGGTCCATGCGCCGTGCCGCGAAGCGCCGCCCGTATCCCAGGTTCTGCCGCACGGTCATGTGCGGAAACAGCCGCCCCTCCTGGAAGATATAGCCCAGGCCGCGCCGCTCGGGGGGCAGGTCCTCGCGCGCGGCGCTGTCGAACAGCACGCGCCCCTGCAGCACGATCCGCCCCGCATCGGGCCGTGCCAGACCCGCGACCGCGTCGATCACGCTGGTCTTGCCCGACCCGGACCGCCCGAACAGCACCGTCAGTCCCCCCGGCGCATCGAACCCGATGTCCAGCGTGAAGCCAGGTCGGTCGCGGCGGATATGGACCGACAGGCTCATCGTCCCGCGATCCGCCGCGCCACCCGCGCCGACAGCCATTCCGAGACCAGAAGCGCCCCCATGGCCACGCCCACGGAGACGGCGACCAGCTTCAGTGCCTCGACCTCGCCGCCGGGCACTTGCAAGAAGGTGTAGATCGCGGTGGGCAGGGTCCGCGTCTCTCCGGGGATGTTGGAGACGAAAGTGATCGTCGCACCGAACTCGCCCATCGCCTTGGCGAAGGCCAGCACCGCGCCCGTCAGGATCCCCGGCAGGATCAGCGGCAGCGTGACCGTGACGAAGACCCACGCCCGCGGCGCCCCCAGTGTGCGTGCCGCATCCTCCAGCTTGGGGTCCACCGCCTCGATCGACAGGCGGATGGCGCGGACCATCAAGGGAAACGCCATGACCCCTGCCGCCAGCGCCGCCCCGGTCCAGCGGAAGGCGAACAGCGTGCCAATGGTCCCCAGCGGTCCCTGCGGGCCGAGCGCCAGAAGCAGCAAATAGCCCGTCACCACCGGCGGCAGGATCAGCGGCAGCAGGACCATTCCGTTCAGCACCTGCTTGCCCGGGAACGACCAGCGCGCCAGGGCGTGCGCCACGAACAGTCCCAGGGGCAGGCTGGCCACGGTCGCCCAGAACGACACCTTCAGCGACAGCCACAAGGCCGCCTGCGCTTCGGGGCCTAGCCAGAAGGTCACTCCAGCACCTCGAACCCCTCTGCGGCGAAGATCTCCGACGCCTCCGGGCCTTCGAGGTAATCGAGGAACGCGATGGCCCCATCCCCGCCCCCGTCGATCGCGGCCGCGGGATAGCGGATGGACGGGTGCAGCGCGGGGTCGAAGCGCGCCAGCACACGGACGCGCGGTTCAGCCGCCGCGTCCGTGGCATAGACGACGCCCAGCGGCGCCGCGCCGATCGCCACCAGCGCCAGCGCCGCGCGGACGTTGTCGACCTCGGCCACACGGGGGGCCAGCGCACCCCAGAGATCCAGCGCCTCGAACGCGGCGCGGCCGTAGATGCCCGCGGGCACCGCCTCGGTCAGGGCCATGGCAAGGCGCCCCGATCCCAGCCGGTCCAGCAGCCCCGCATCCAGCGCCACCTCGGGACCCGTGCGGCCGATCAGGACCAGCGCGTTGCCCAAAAGGTCGCGACGCGTACCGGGGATCACCCGATCAGCCACCGCGTCCATCCACTCGGAATTGGCCGAGACGAACACATCCGCCGGCGCCCCCGCCCCGATCTGGCGCGCCAGCGCCGAGGACCCGGCATAGACCAGCCGCAGATCGTAGCCCGTCGCCCCCTCGAACGCGGGCGCGGCGCGGTCCAGCGCGGTCTTGAGGCTGGAGGCCGCGAAGACGGTGACGGTCTGGGCCATCGCGGCGCCGGGCACCAGTAGGCACAGAAGGGCAACGCGCAGCATCAACAGGACGGGGGGACGGGACATGCGCAGACTGTCACCCCGGCGCGGGCGGACGGCAAGCGTTATTTTCCGCCGGACATATCGCCCAGAAGATCGGCCATCCGCGCCACCTCGGCGGCGCTGGCCTTTTCGGCGGCCGCCACCGCCCCCGCATAGGCATCGAGCACCGCGCGCCCCGTGTCCGTCACCTCGGCCCCGCCGCCTTTCGTGCCGCCCCGGGTCGAGATCACCACGGGCTCGCCGAACATCGCGTTCATCGTGTCGACAAGTTGCCACGCACGCTTGTAGCTCATGCCCATGGCGCGGCCCGCCGCGGCGATGGATCCCGTCTCGGAGATGCGGCGCAGCAGTTCGGCCTTGCCGGGGCCGACCATGCCGTGGCCGGGGAAGACAATACGCAGGCGAAGGACGGGCGGCTGAGACATGCGCGCCACCTTGCCGATGGCGGAACGCGGCGGCAAGCGGTGGGGGTGGGATGCAACCGGGCGCGGGATCGCGTATGTCCCGCAAATCGCCCCCGCAGGAAGGACGCCCATGGCACACGGGACCACACGATACTTCACCTGGGCCTTCGCGGTCACCGCCCTGGGCCTTCTGCTGTCGGTCTGGGTAGGGTGGAGCTTTACCGGAACCGTTCAGGGCACGTTGGGCATCTTCCTGATCTCGCTGATCCTCGCGGCGCTGGAAATTTCGCTCAGCTTCGACAACGCCATCGTCAACGCCAACGTCTTGAAACGCATGTCGCCCGTCTGGCAGCGCCGGTTCCTGACCTGGGGGATCCTGATCGCGGTCTTCGGGATGCGCATCATCTTCCCGGTCGCCATCGTCGCCATCGCCGCCGGAACGGGTCCGTGGTCCGCCGTGGTGCTGGCCGCCGAAAACCCCGCAGAATACGCCCGCATCATGGACGAGGCGCATCCCGACATCGCGGCCTTCGGCGGCACCTTCCTTTTGATGGTGGCGCTGTCCTTCTTCTTCGACCCCGAGAAAGAGGACCACTGGCTGGGCGGCCTGGAAAAGTTCGTCGCCCGCCACGGCGCAACCCGCGGGACCGACATGCTGGTCACGGTGGCGGTGCTTCTGGGCGTATCGCAGTTCTTTCCCGAGGCCGAGGCCGGGCGGTTCCTGACCATGGCGATGTGGGGCCTTCTGACCTATCTCGTCGTGCACGCGCTGGGCGAGGTCCTCGACAGTCGCGGTCCGGAAACGGTTGCCGCGGGCGGCGGTCTTGGCGCGTTCCTGTATCTGGAAATGCTGGACGCCAGCTTCTCGTTCGACGGGGTGATCGGTGCCTTCGCGCTGACGCAGAACCTGTTCGTCATCGCCATCGGTCTGGGGATCGGGGCGATGTATGTCCGTTCGATGACCATCATGCTGGTCGAGAAAGGGACACTGTCGGAATACCGGTTCCTGGAACACGGGGCGTTCTATGCGATTCTCGTCTTGGCGGTCATCATGTTCCTTCAGCCGCTGATGCACATCCCCGAGGTGGTGACCGGGGGCCTTGGCATCGCGCTGATCGCGGCGGCGCTGATGTCTTCGATCCGGTGGAACCGCAAGAAGATCGCCCTCGACGCGGCCGCCCCCGAGGCGGGGTGACCGCTGCGCGCCGCGCGCTAGGTCGCGCGGCATGGAACACGTTATCTTCGACGCCGAAACTGAGCGCCCCGACGGGTGGGAGATGGTCTCGGACCGGGTTATGGGCGGCGTCAGCAACGGCGCGCTGGCGGTCGAACAGGTCGGCGGGCGTCCAGCGCTGCACCTGACCGGCACGGTCCGCCTGGAAAACGACGGCGGCTTTCTTCAGATGGCCCGCGATCTGGACCCGGCGGACGGCTGGGACGGAATGTCCCTGACCGTCTTCGGCAATGGCGAGTCATACAACCTGCACTTGCGCACCCAAGACCTGTCGCGCCCCTGGCAATCCTTCCGCGCGACCTTCACGGCGCCCGCCGCGTGGACCACCCACCGCATCGCCTTCGCCGATCTGACGCCCCACCGGACCGACGCCAGCTTCGACCCCAAGGCCCTGTCCCGCATGGGTCTGGTTGCCATCGGGCGGGCGTTTCGGGCCGACCTGGCGCTGGCCCATGCGAGCCTTTGGCGGCGGTAAAGCCTGTCCCCCCGGCCAAACGCCCTATGTCGCAAGGCTGTTATTGTTCGGAGTGCCAGACATGAACAGCCTCGCCAAGCGCCTGGGCTTAAGGACCGATCCCACGATTTTCTTCGTCTCTGCCGCCATCATGATCGTGGCGGTGGTCGCCCTGTCGGTCTTTCCCGGCCCCATCGGCACCGCGTTCGAGGGCGCGCGTGGCTGGATCGTCGCAAAGCTGGGCTGGTTCTTCATCCTGGGCGTGAACGTGTGGCTGGGGTTCTTGCTGTTCGCCGCGTTCTCCTCCTACGGGCATATCAAGCTGGGCGGGCCGGACGCGAAGCCCGAGTACAACAACCTCAGCTGGTTCACGATGCTGTTCGCGGGCGGCATCGGCACGGTCCTGATGTTCTGGGGCGTGGCCGAGCCGATCTCGCATTTCTCCACCCCGCCGGTCGCGGGGGTCGAGCCCTTCAGCCCCGAGGCCGCGAACGACGCCATCGCCATCGCGAACTATCACCTGGCACTGCACACCTGGACGATCTTCGCGCTGCCGGGTCTGGCCTTCGCTTATTGCATCTATCGCTACCACCTGCCGGTGCGCGTCAGCTCGGTCTTCTGGCCGCTGCTGGGCGAGCGGATCAACGGCCCCATCGGCAAGACCATCGACATCTTCGCCGTTCTGGGCACCGTGTTCGGGGTGGCGGTCTCGCTGGGCCTGGGCACCAGCCAGATCGCCGCGGGGCTGGAATCGCTGTTCGGCTGGCCCGACGGCACGCCCCTTCGGCTGGCGATCCTTGGCGTGCTGACATGCGTCGCCGTGACCTCGATCGTGGCGGGGCTGGATCGGGGCGTGAAGCTTCTGTCGAACATCAATATCGGCATGGCCGTCGGGCTGATGATCTTCATCCTGATCACCGGATCGACCCTGTTCCTGCTGCGGGGCATCGTTCAGACCTTCGGGATCTACGTTACCAACCTGCCGCGCTTCGCCTTCTGGAACGACATGATGGCCGGCTACCTGCCCGCCACCGATGACTGGGGCTGGCAAGGGTCTTGGACGGTGTTCTACTGGGCGTGGACCGTCACCTGGTCGCCCTTCATCGGCCTGTTCGTCGCGCGTATCTCCAAGGGGCGGACGATCCGCGAGTTCGTGCTGGGCGTACTGTTCGCGCCGTCGATCTTCACCATCGTGTGGTTCTCGATCTTCGGCTGGGCCGCCATGGGCATCGACGGCATCGGCGAGGAGATGCGCCAGCAACTGGGCGCGGATGCCGGACGCATCTCGGAAGCGGTATCCAACAGCGTGCCGCTGGCGATGTTCGCCTTCCTCGAAAGCTTCCCGCTCACCAGCTTCGTGCAGGGCGTGGCCATCGTGATCGTGGCAATCTTTTTCGCCACCTCGTCGGACTCGGCCTCGCTGGTCGTCGACATGCTGTGTTCAGGCGAACCCGAAGCAGGCCCCGTGCGCCAGCGCCTGTTCTGGGGCCTGGCCGAAGGGGGCGTCGCCGCGGCACTGATGATCCTGGCGGGCGACGAGGCCCTGAACGCGCTACAACAGGTCATCACCGTGATCGGCCTGCCGATCTTCGTGCTGGTTTGCCTGATGGTGGTGTCGATGATCGTCGCCTTCAGCCGCGAGACGATCGAACGGGTCGAGATCCACGCCCCAGACCGCCCCGATTTCGCGCGCGACCCGGACGCAACGGACGGCGGGTCCACCCGGTCTTAACCCTCGCGCGGGCATATCCCGTCCCGCGCGCAGATCGACCTACAGCGAGACTTCGGAAGGGCTTGTCCGGCCTGGCAATCGGACCCGCCTGTCCCAAAGTTTCACCGGTGGAACGAAAGGCCGGGGGTGACGCCCCGTCCGAACCATTCTCGCAAACGATCTATGGCGGCGCCGCCACCTTCGATCACATTGCAGATGAAATGCGGATGACAGCCCGGCACCGATGCGGTGACCGGGCCCGTCCCGCATGGGCTGACATGGGGCCTATCGCAAGGCTTCCAGCACGTCCCGCGCCGCGTCGGGGATCGGGGCCTTCTTCCGCGTCTGCCGGTCCACGTTCACGTGAACGAAGAAACCCTCGGCGGCGGCTGTGTCCGCCTCGCCCCCGAACAGACCAATCTCGTAGCGCACGGACGACCGTCCCAGATGCGCCACCCGCAGACCGGCCGTCACGACCTCGGGAAAAGACAGTGGCGCGAAATAGCGGCAGCCCGATTCCACCACCAGGAACACCGTGTCGCCCGTATGGGGATCCAGCACGCCCGTCTCGACCAGATGCGCGTTCACCGCGGTGTCGAACAGCTGGTAATGCACCGTGTTGTTCAGATGGCCGTAGATGTCGTTGTCGAACCACCGCGTGGGCATGTCCCGCAGCAGGCGATAGTCGGCGCGCGTTTCCGGCATGGCTCAGCCCCCCTGAAACGTGGTGCGAAGGGTGGTCAGACGGCTTTCGGCACACGCCGCCAGAAGCACCTGATCGGCGCGCCCCGGATCATAGGGCGTGCCGTCCAGCGTGCCCCAGGCGCCCCCTGCCTCGGCCACGATCAGCTGGCCGGCCAAGTGGTCCCACGGCTTCGACTGCGCCGCCATCACCCAATCGACATGCCCCGCCGCCAGCATCCGGTATTCGTGCAGCGAACAGCGTAGGGACTGCACGCGAGAGAATCGCGGCATCAGCCCCGCCAGCACCTGCTTGATGGGTCCGTCGAAGAGACCCAGGGGCAGGTATCCCGTTTCCTCCTGCGGGGCGCGGGGGGCGCGCGTGTGAAGGGGTGTGACGCTGCCGTCCCGAATAAACCGGGCACCCTGCCCTTCGGCCGCCACCATCCAGTCGTCCATCACCGGATCGTACAGAAGCCCCCAGATCGTCCGCCCGCCCTGCCGCACGGCAAGGATGACCCCGAACAGGGCCAGCCCGTGGGCGAAGTTCCATGTCCCGTCGATGGGGTCGATCACGACCGACAGGCCGTCGCCCTTCAACGCAGTCAGAAGCGAGGGGTCGTCCTCGACCGCTTCCTCGCCCACCAGCGCCGCGCCGGGCAGGATGTCCAACAGCCGTATGCCCAGCGCCTTTTCCGCGGCGCGGTCGGCCACGGTGACCAGATCCTCGGGGCCGGTCTTGGTGTCGATTTCCGACGGCTTCAGGCTGCGAAATCGCGGCAGGATCTCGGTCCGTGCGACGTCGCGCACCGCCCCGACGATGGCGGCCTCGGTCGTTTGGTCGATCATGTCATATCCCCCGGCATCCGGGCGCGAAGATAGCCCCCGTGCCGCCACGGGCAACTACTCGGCCGCGTCCAGCCGGACGATGGTCTTCGGCAGGCGCATCTCGAAACACGTCCCCTCGGGGCCGGTATAGACCAGCGACAGCTCTCCGCCATGGCCGCGCACCAGATCCTGCGCGATGGTCAGACCCAACCCCGTGCCCCGTTTCGAGGCCGCCTGGAACGGCTGGAACAGGTGCTGGCGCGCGCGTTCGGGCAGGCCGGGGCCGGTATCGGTGACGCGGATGATCCAGTCGGCCTCGGTCTCGTCGGCCGAGACGCCGATTTCCCCGCCTTCGGTGCGACCGGCCATCGCCTGCCGCGCGTTGCGCACCAGATTGCCCAGCACGCGATAGAGCTGTTCGGGATCGGCACGCAGGGACATCCCCGTGGGCACGTCCTCGGCGAAGGAGATCTCGGCCTCCCCCGCCGCCAGCCGTTCGCCGTCCAGAACGTCGGCCACAAGGTCGGCCAGCATCACGCGGGTCAGCTGCGGCGGCGGCTCTTCGGCCTTGCCGAAGGCCAGCGTGGATTCGCAGATCGAGATCGCCCGGCTGATCGATCCCACCAGCTTGGGCGCCATGCGCGTGACACCCGGGTCCGACGATGCCTCGATCCGGTCGGCGAACAGCTGCGCGGTGGTCAGCACGTTGCGCAGGTCGTGGCTGATCTTGGCAACCGCGCCACCAAGCTGGGCCAGACGTTCCTTCTGGCGCAACGCCGAGGTCAGCTGCGTCTGCATGGTCTGAAGCGCCGTCTCGGCGGTACGCAGCTCCAGCACGCCGGCCGACGGCTCGATAATGCGGCGGGCGTCCTCGGGGGCGGCGGCATAGCTTTGCATCGCATCGACCACGCCGCGGATCGGGCGGACCAGGAACCGCCGCACCGCGAGGAACAGAAGGAACGCGGTCACGACCGAGATCACGGCCGACAGCAGCAGGATCCGCAGCCCGTAATCCACCATCGCGGCCCGCAGCGGGGCCGACGGCATCGTCACTTCGATCAGCTGACCGCCCTCGCGCACCGGGCGTCCGATGACCCGTATCACGTTCTCGCCGGTCGAGGTCAGCGTCGTCAGCGCGCCCCCGATCAGATCCAGCGCGGTGGGATCGCGCAGGTCGTAGGTTTCCGCGATCGGCCCCGGAATGGGCGAGGACAGCGCAAGTTGGCGCGCCTCGTCCCGGACCAGAACGACGTTATAGACCTCGGCATTCTCTAAGAGCTCGACCTCGAGCTCGGGCGAGATCATGTCGTCGGCCAGCAGCGCCAGCGACGCGATCTGCGCCCGCTCCAGCCGCGACAGCAGATAGTCCTGCTGGAATCGCGCGACCGAGGGGATGAAGATCATCACCTCGGCCAGCATCACGAAGCCCACGGTCAGGATCAGGAATCGTCCCGAAAGGGTGTTCAGCATGGGCGAGGTCCAAAGGGCTCAGGGCAAATACTTCTGTATCAGGCGAACCACCCGCTTCACATTATCGTTCCCGAACAGCAATGGCGAGAAATACGCACCGGCCGCGCGCTTGTTGATTTCCGACAGCGTTGGATAAGGCAACACGGTGTTCGAGATCGCCCGCATCTTCAGTCCGTTGGCGATGGCCAGCGACCACATGGAGATCAACTCGCCCGCCTCGGCGCCCACTATGGTCGCCCCCACCGGCTTGCCCTTCACGACCGAGACCTTGACGAACCCGTCGGTCTTGCCGGTCGCGACGGCGCGGTCGTTCTCGTCATAACGGAAGCGCACGACCGTGACCTTGTCGCCGTGCTTTTTCTTCGCCTGCTCCTCGGTGAGGCCCACATGGGCCAGTTCCGGATCGGTATAGGTGCACCAGGGAATGTGGTTTTGCTTCGCTTTCGACGGCAGGCCGAACATGATCTGGGGGATCACGACGCCCGCGTGATAGCCTGCAACATGCGTGAATTGCAGCCGCCCCGCCGCGTCGCCCACCGCAAAGACGCGCTTGTTCGTGGTGGACCGCAGGCGGTCGTCGACCTTGATGCCACGGTCATGGGCAACCCCCGCGCGGTCGAGGTCCAGCTTGTCCACATTCACGCGCCGCCCCACGGCTACAAGAAGATGCGAACCGGTGTGGCTACCTCCCGGCGTTTCGACCGTGATGCCCTCGGGACCATTTGTCACACGGTTGGCCTGCTGGCCTTCGACCAGCACAACGCCTTCTTCTTGCATCCGCGCCTTGACCAGCGCGGCCGCCTCGGGGTCGTCCTTGCCCAGCGCTGTGCCACCCTCGATCACCGTGACCTCGCAGCCCAGCCGCCGGTGGGCCTGGGCCATCTCCATCCCGATATTGCCGCCGCCGATGATCAGCAGATGGCGCGGCTTTTCGCGCAGGTCGAAGATCGTCTCGTTGGTGTGATACGTGACTTGGTCCAGCCCCTCGATGGGCGGGACAAGCGGGGCCGATCCGGTGGCGATCACGATGCGCCGGGCCGTGACCTCGTGCTCGTCGGTGACGACCGTCTTCTCGTCCTTGAACCGGGCAAAGGCGCGCAGGACGCGGACGCCGAACCCCTCGAACCGCTCCTGGCTGTCGACGGGGGCGATGGTCTCGATCACGCGGCCGATATGGTCCTTGGCGGCGGCGTAATCGACCTGCGGCTGGACCGCCGCCACGCCGAACGCGCCGGGATGGCCCATGCCATAGGCCTTCGCGGCGCTCGCGATCAGCGCCTTCGAGGGAACGCAGCCGTAGTTCAGGCAATCGCCGCCCATCTTGCCGCCCTCGATCAGGACGACATTCGCCCCCATCTGAGCGGCCCCCGCCGCCACGGACAGGCCGCCTGAACCGGCGCCGATGATGCAGACGTCACACTTGATCTTTTCCATGGGTCAGACTCCCTTCTTGCCGCGCACGGCCTTCAGAACGATGGGCAGCGCGGCCAGAACGCACAGCCCCAGGATCGGCAGCAGGATCTGCGGCGCGAAGATGATCGACAGGTCCGGCGTCTCGCCCCGGGCGAAGACCTCGCCCAGCCCCGCGCCGACGGAAGTGAAGACCAGCGTTCCGGGCATGATGCCCAGGAAGGTCGTCACCGCGAAAGCGTAAAGCGGCACGCCAACGAAGGCCGGGACCAGGTTCGCCACGAAGAACGGCACCGCGGGCACCAGCCGGATCAGGAACAGCATGGACCACCGGTTCTCGTCGATGCCCTGCTTGATGCGTTTGACCATCCCGTCCGAGGCGCTCATCCGCGCCGCCAACCGGTTGCCCAGACCCCATTTCGCCGCCAGAAAGATGCCCACCGCCCCCAGCGTGGCGCCAGTCACGTTATAGACGACCCCCGGAAAGGTCGCGAACAGGAACCCGCCCGTCAGCGTCGCCAGAAGCGCCCCGGGCAGCGAGAACGCGACGATCGCGGTATAGACCCCGATGAACGCCACCACGGCCAGCAGGTAATTCGCATCGCGGAAAGCCAGCAGACGCTCGCGGTTCCGGGCCAGCGTCTCGAAGGTCAGGGTGTCGCGCAGGGCAAAGGCGCCGATCAGGGCCACGACCGCGATGGCGATCAGCGGCAGGCGCCTGAGCCACGGGTTGGGGCGCGCGGTCGTTGTGTCCGGCATGGAGGCCTCCGGGGGGTTGGGGCGGTCAATCCCGGCGCAAGGTGGCTGGTTCCCCCCGCAAGGCGAGCCGCCTCACGCGCGATTGACGGCGGCGGCGTATTTTCGGGGATTCTGTAACGAAGCGGCCCCTGGCGGCGTCCCGCCTGTAACGAAAACGGCCGCGACACGCGCCGTTGCCCGGCCCCGGCTTGAAGATTATGCTGTCTCTGTTCGCTCGTGGCCGAGGTTTCCATGCTCCGCCTGATCCTGCCGATTGCTCTGCTTGGGGCTCTGCCTGTCGCGGCCCAGGTCCAGGCCCCACGCCCGGTCGAGGGTCCCTGCATCGCCGATGGCAGCCCGCAGAACTGCGTAAAAAACCTTGCCTGTATCGGGACTCAAGGCCGCTGGTTCGCGGGGCGCGCCATCGGGTGGAACGAGGGGCAATTGCTGGGTCGAAACAGCGACGGGGTGTCCTGCCGCGGCGAATGGCGGATCGACCGAAACGGGCTGGGCCGGTCCGAGCTGACCTGCAAGGACGGCACGACCGCCAGCGTGACCGCAGATTATCAGGACTACGAGACCGGGACCGCGATCGGCCGCGGCACCACCAGCGCGGGCGAAAGGGTCATCAGCTATTCCGGCGCGCACGTGGTCGAGTTCCTGCGCGAGGACGGCGTGCCGGTCCTGCCCTGCGGCGCAGACGGAATCGAGCTGGACGGGGACGGCGTTCCGATCAGCTGAAGCGCCGTTCGGGGTGTTGACATGACCCGGCGTCTTCCGTATCGGGCGGGTCTTATTCACACACCTGCGTCCGATGCGGGCCCCCTTCGGGGTCCCCGGATGCCCCAGACCGCGACCTACGGGAGAGACCGATGAAGCGCACGTTCCAACCCTCGAACCTCGTTCGCAAGCGCCGCCACGGCTTCCGCGCCCGCATGGCCACCAAGGCCGGCCGCAAGATCCTGAACGCCCGCCGCGCGCAGGGCCGGAAGAAGCTGTCCGCCTGATCTGCCCGAGATGGCGAATGACACGCCCGCCGCGCCTGCGCCCGGCGGGATTTTGCCGTTGGAGCGTCTGAAGACTCGCGCCGATTTCCTGCGCGCGGCCCGGGCCCGTGTGCAACGGATGCCCGCCTTCATGCTACAGGCCCGCGATCGCGATGACCCCGATGGCCCCGTCCGCGTCGGCTTCACTTGTTCCAAGAAGGTCGGCAACGCGGTCGCCCGCAACCGTGCCAAGCGCCGCCTGCGCGAGATCGCGCGCCTGGACCTGCCAGCCCACGCGCGCCCCGGCTGGGACTACGTGCTGATCGGCCGGCGCGATGCGACCGCGAACCACGACTTTCTTGAACTCCGCGCCGATCTCATCCGGGCGCTAAGGCGCATTCACGGATGAGCCTCGCGGCGCAGATCCTGGCGCTGCCGGTCCGCGCCTATCGCCTGATCTTCTCGCCATGGGTCGGGTTCAACTGCCGTTATCACCCCACATGCTCGGCCTACGCGCTGGAAGCGCTTGCGACCCACGGCGCGATTCGGGGCAGCTGGCTGAGCCTGCGCCGGATTGCCCGGTGCCATCCTTGGGGCGGGTCGGGCATCGACAACGTGCCACCCAAACCCTGACCTGCGCGTCCCACGGGCCACAAATCGCCCGTAAGCCGAAAAAACACGGATCCGTGAGCGTGAAACCGTGCTACGGTTCCGACAGCCACGATTCGTTCAGCACAAAGGGGGCGCTTATGGTCAGTTTGCATCGTCGTTCGCCCCAGTGTCGTGGCTGGATGGGATATCTTCTGTCTCGTCTAGGCTGACCCCGTCGCCTTAGGGCGAAACCCCACCGAACCCGTTCGCGAATTTCTCCCGACGCCAGAATTGCGTCCGGTGCAAAGCCGTGCGTGGGCCCCTTTCATCTTGAACCCCACGAAAGGCGGCCCGTCGCACGGGCCGGACCCCCATGATCCAGACTCTGCCCACCCCGACCCATCCGATCGACGCCCTGATCCGCGAGCATGGCGCCCTGCCCGTCCTGCGCCGGGCGCTGCGCGCCCTGATCCTGCGGCGCGCCGCAAGACCCGGCTCGGCCGATCATCTCACGCCGTATCTGCGGAAGGATATCGGCCTGCCGCCTGCGAACACCCGGGCCGATCCGTGGGAGTTCATGCGGTAGCCGCGGGCGCCCGGTCCATCGTGGGCCGGGCGCCGGGTCAGGACGTCGGCACCACCAGCGGCGTGTCGTAGACGCGGGCATCAAGGTCCGCGAAGATCGGATCGTTCCGCCCGATATAGGCGCCGCGCCCGAACAGCCGCACCGCCCCATAGATCGCGTTGCGCCTGATCGGCCCGATCCCGGCTGCACGCATCGCCGCCAGCATCAGCCGGTCGGCGAAGGCCCGATCGGCCTCGTCCGGCGCACGATCCACCACCTGCCACGCGACATACAGCCAGTCATGCACGATGGCCGCCTCCAGCCACGGGCCGACGCGGCCGACATACCACCGCAGAATCGCCGGAACCGAGGTCAGGTCGGTGATCAGCCCCCGCGGCACGGTCAGAAGCCGCCGCTCTCCGTCGATCTCGACGAGGATGTCGTAATCGTGCTGCAGGACATAATCGCCATCCTCACCCAGCCGCCCCAGCAGCCGCGCGGGCGGACGGATCAGCGACAGCGGGCTGATATAGCTGACCGCGCCGATTTGGCCGGCCCCCTGGGGATAAGGCGAGATGATGGTGCGCATGCGATCCCTCCTTTGCAGGGGCGAGGATATCGCATAATCGGCTCATATGCTTGACGAGACCGACGAAATCCATCCGCTGTTCCACGGCGCGCCCCGCACGACCGAATTCCGCAAGCTTCGCAAGCGGATCGTGCGCCAGACCCGCGAGGCGATCGAGGCCTTCGGGATGCTGGCCGATGCCGAAGTCACGCGGCCGAAATGGCTGGTCTGCCTTTCGGGCGGCAAGGACAGCTATACCCTGCTGGCCGTCCTGACCGAGCTTCAGTGGCGCGGGCTCTTGCCCGTCGACATCCTGGCCTGCAATCTGGATCAGGGGCAGCCGGGCTTTCCCGCGACGGTCCTGCCGGAGTTTCTGGAGCGGATGGGCGTGCCGCACCGAATCGAATACGCCGACACCTATTCCATCGTCATGGACAAGATCCCGCAGGGGCGGACCTTCTGCGCCCTGTGCTCGCGGCTTCGGCGCGGCAACCTTTACCGCATCGCGCGCGAGGAAGGCTGTTCGGCCGTCGTTCTGGGCCACCACCGCGACGACATCCTCGAGACGTTCTTCATGAACCTCTTCCACGGCGGACGCCTGGCCACCATGCCGCCCAAGCTGCTGAACGAGGACGGCGATCTGTTCGTGCTGCGCCCGCTGGCCCACGTGGCCGAAGCCGATTGCGAGGCGTTCTCGCGCGCGATGGGTTATCCGATCATCCCCTGCGACCTCTGCGGCAGCCAGGACGGGCTGCAACGCCAGCAGGTCAAGCAGATCCTCGACGGGTGGGAGAAGAACAGCCCCGGCCGCCGGCAGGTGATGTTCCGCGCGCTGACGAATGCGCGCCCCTCGCATCTTCTGGACCCGGCGCTGTTCGATTTCGCCGGCCTGGTGCGCGACGCGGACAGCTAAACTTGTTCCTTTAACGTTCCGATTACTTCTGCCGCCTAGGATGCCATCCATGGGATTACCGGGGGTATCGTCATGCATGGGCTGTGGGGCGCGCAGTTTGCCGGTCGGGCGGGAATCGTCGCTGCCCTTGCGCTTGTGGGATGGTCGGCCCCGGCCTTCATGACGCTGGCGGCGCCGTTGGCGGTCCTTCTGGCCCTCAGATGGCGGCGGACACCCGATCGGGACGCGGCCCGCGCGCATCTGGTCGACCTGTTGTCGAACCGTACCGAAGCCGCGCTTGCCCTGATCGAGGGGCCGAAAGCGGTTCCGCCGGCCCGGATCCATCACCAGCTGGACCAGACCCGCGAACCCGACGAAACGGTGATCCGGATCGGGGCGAGGGTCGCGATATTGAAGGAACAGCCCGGCGCCGACGCCGCCCTGGCCCGGCGGGCCTGCGTCTGGCAGGCGTCGTTGACCGCGCCGGGGGGCTGTGCGCGGATCGGCGTCGTACGTGTCCATCCGCAACTTTGGCCCGAGGATCACATCACCCGGGCCGAGGCGGCCCTGTTGCGCGCGGGCGGATCGCAGGACGAGTCGCTGGTCCTCGACCTCGACCGGCCGATGCCGACCGTGGCGGGCCCCAAACGCAAGCCGAAAGCGACGTTCCACCGCTTCGCCCGCCCTATCATCCGTGCCTCCGACCGCGGGCTTCATATGGTCGAGCCGATCTGCGGCCTGCCACCAAACGCCACCGCGAAGGACCGTCAACGTCTTGTTCTCGATCAGATCGACGCCGGCGCGGCCATCGTGGCGGGGCTGGGACAACCGGAGGTCGGCGTCGCGATCCGGCTCGACCCGGACCTCTCCCGGGATCCTGACCTTCCCCGGGCATTGTCCTTCGCGCTGGACACCGCGGAACTGCCCGCCTCGCGCCTGACCCTTCACGTGTCGGGCGACACGCCCATGCACGCGATCGAGGCGTTGGAGCGGACCGGGTGCCGCATCTGCGTCGCCGCGATCGATACCAAGCTCATCGGCCCCCACGATATCTGGCTGCCCGGTGAACTGACGCTGGGGATCGCGCGCGACGCGGGACGGCACGACCTGGTGTCGGACATCGTGGCCCGGGCGAATATCCGCGGAATCGAGGTGCTGGCCGTCGATCTGTCCGACGCCGCGGATGCCGACATCCTGTCGGGTATGGGGTGCGACACGCTTTCGGGCGGCGCGGTGGCCTCGATCATGGAAGAACGCGCCCTGGTCAATCTGTCGACCGCGCCGCGGCGTGCCTCGCACGCGGGCTGACGACCGGCCAAGGGTTGACAGCCCCGTGCGCCGGGCCGGAAACGGCTTGACTGTCGGGGGTCCCGCCTGTTGAACACGCGCTGACTTATCGGGGCCGAAAGGGGCGCGCCAGTTATGGACGAGCAGAATAGAAACCTGATCCTCGCGACGGTCCTGAGCTTCCTCGTGATCCTGGGGTGGATGTTCTTCTTCCCGCCTGCGGAATCGACGATGACCGACGATCAGGTCACCGACGCAAGCGCACCTGCCGATCCCGCCGCGGCCCCCGCGCCGCCAGCTTCGGGCGATGCCGCCTCGCTTTCCGGGCCCGAGGCCGTCAGCGCCGATGCCCCGCGCCTGGCTATCGATACGCCGTCGTTGTCGGGGTCGATCGCACTGACCGGCGGACGCATCGACGAACTTTCGCTGAAAAATTACCATGTCGAAGTCGACGAAAGCTCTCCCCTGGTCGAGCTTCTGAACCCGGTCGCCAGCGATACGCCGTACTATGCCCTGTTCGGCTGGGCCCCCGGCGGCGACCTGGCCTATGAGGACGTGCCCGGCGCATCGACCCCGTGGGAGATCGAGGAGGGAGAGACCCTGACCCCCGACTCGCCCGTCACCCTGTCCTGGGACAACGGCAACGGCCTGATCTTCCGCCGCACGATCTCGATCGACGAGGATTACATGTTCACCGTCGACCAGACGGTCGAGAACACCACCGACGGCACCGTCCGCCTGGCCCCCTACGGCACCGTCGCACGACACGGCGACCTGGACCTGACGGGGTTCTTCATCCTGCACGAGGGCGTCGTGCGCATGTCCGACAGCGAACTGCAGGAGCTTGATTACGACGACCTGCCTGACCTCGACCAGATCGCCCGCGAAGGCGCGCCCGCCGATGTCATCGAGGTGATCGAGAACGGCTGGATCGGATTCACCGACAAGTACTGGATGACCACGCTGATCCCGACGCCCGGGACCGCCTTCACCAGCGTCGCCAAGTTCGTCCCCGATGGCGAGATCTACCAGACCGAAGCGCGCCTGCCGACGCAGGAAGTCGCACCGGGTGAAACCTCCGGCACCTCCTTGCGCCTTTTTGCCGGCGCGAAGGAGTGGGAGACGATTCTCGACTATCAGCAGCAGGGCATCGAGCGCTTTACCGACTCGATCGACTGGGGCTGGTTCTTCTTCCTGACCAAGCCGATCTTCGTCGTGCTGCACTGGCTGAACGGTGTGATCGGCAACATGGGCTGGGCGATCATCGTCCTGACCCTGGGCATCAAGGCTCTGCTGTTCCCGCTGGCCTACAAGTCCTACGTCTCGATGGCGAAGATGAAGGAACTCCAGCCCGAGATGGAAAAGCTGAAGGAAAAGGCGGGCGACGACCGCCAGAAGCTTCAGCAGGGCATGATGGAGCTCTACAAGAAGAACAAGGTGAACCCCGCCGCGGGCTGCCTGCCGATCCTGATGCAAATCCCGATCTTCTTCTCGCTCTACAAGGTGATCTTCGTCACGCTCGAACTGCGCCACGCGCCTTGGCTCTTGTGGATCGATGATCTCAGCGCGCCCGATCCGACATCGATCCTGAACCTGTTCGGACTGCTGCCCTACGCGCCGCCCGATCCGACCTCTATTTTCGCGATCCTCAGCCTTGGCGTGCTGCCGATCCTGCTGGGCATCTCGATGTGGTTGCAGCAGAAACTGAACCCGGCCCCCGCGGACGCGACGCAGGCGATGATCTTCGCATGGATGCCCTGGGTGTTCATGTTCATGCTGGGCAGCTTCGCCAGCGGACTGGTCCTGTACTGGATCGCGAACAATACCATCACCTTCACGCAGCAATACCTGATCATGCGCAGCCAAGGGTACAAACCAGACGTTCTGGGCAACATCTTCCGGTCGTTCCGTCGGCAAAAATCGGACGCGAAATGAAGGTCACGGCGCTCTGGCGTCACCCGATCAAGGGGATCGGGCGCGAGCGTTTGGACAGCGTCGCGTTGACCGCCGGGCGCCCCCTGCCCAGCGATCGCGCCTGGGCCGTGCGCCATGACGGCGCTGCCGAAGGGGAGGGCTGGCAGCCGCGGGGCAATTTCGTCGTCGTCGCCTCCGGCCCCGGTCTGGCCGCGGTCGAGGCGGAAAGCGATGGCGACACGGTCACGCTCCGCCACCCCGAGCTGCCGACCGCGCGTTTCACCTTGCCGAAAGACGGCCACAGTGTGCTGGACTGGGTGCGCCCGATATGGCCCGAAGCGCGCCCCGCCCCTGCCGATATGGTCCGCGCCCCCGAAACGATCGGAATGGCCGACAATGGCCATGCCAGCCTGTCGATCCTGACGGAAGCATCGCTGTCCGCCCTCTCGGACGCGGCTGGACAGTCGCTGGATCCGGGGCGGTTTAGGGGCAACGTCCTTCTTTCGGGGTCCGAGCCGTGGGCGGAATTCGACTGGATCGGCAAGCGCCTGCGGTTGGGCGACGCGGTGCTCGAGGTGTTCGACCGCATCGAACGTTGCCGCGCGACTGAGGCGAATCCCGAAACCGGCACGCGCGACGTCAACACCCTGGCGCTTCTGCGCGACACCTTCGGCCACCGCGATTTCGGCGTCTATGCCCGCGTGATCGAGGGTGGATCCGTCGCCACGGGCGACGCCGCCCGGCTGGAGGGTTGAGCCATGGCCGGCACCCTGCCCTTCCCCGAAGCCGAACCCACGCCCGAGCAGATCGAGGCTGGCCGCCTTCTGTTCCGGCGCGAGACGCAGTTCCTGAAGGGCGTCGTCGCCATGGACGGCCTGCCCCCCGATGACCGGATCGAGATCTGCTTTGCCGGGCGGTCCAATGTCGGCAAGTCCAGCCTGATCAACGCCCTGACCGACCGCAAGGGACTGGCTCGTGCGTCGAATACGCCCGGCCGGACGCAGGAGGTGAATTTTTTCACGCTCGAACATCTCTATCTGGTCGACCTTCCCGGCTATGGCTTCGCCAACGCGCCGGTGAAGGTGGTCGAGCAGTGGCAGGCCCTGATGCGCGCCTACCTTGGCGGGCGGGCCAATCTGCGCCGGGCGTTCCTGCTGATCGACCATCGCCACGGCCCCAAACCCGTGGATGACGAGATCATGTGCCTTCTGGACAAGGCCGCGGTGCCGTTCCAGGCCGTGCTGACCAAGGCTGACAAGGTGAAGGCCGCCGACCGCGACAGGACTCGCGACAAGCTGCGGGAAACGCTGTCGAAACACCCTGCCGCCTTCCCCGAGATCGTCATCACCTCGTCGGAGACGGGCGCCGGAATTGATACCTTGCGCGGGGTGATCGCCGGGTTGAACTGACGCAGGGGCATATCCTTTCCCTTGCCTTCCCTGCATGCGCCTTATCATTCCCCTCATCTGCCAAGTGCCACGACCGGGGAGTGCGCAATGAAGATCTTTGGGTATAGTCTGAAAAGCCTGATCCCTGGCTTCGTGGCAACCGTCGCGTTGGCGGCCGTAGGCGGGGTCGTCGTCCTCGGCTTCGTACTTGCCGGTGCGATCAGTGTCGCGGCGACATGGCCTGACCCGAAGATTCTCTATTACACGCTGCATACGACCTTCAAGAACTCGGTCTGGTGGCGCGCCGCGGAAGACGTTCCCGGCGACCTGGACGATGAAGGCCGCATTGCCTTGGGCGCCCAGCATTATGCCAACGCCTGCGCAAAATGCCATGGCGGTCCGGGACTGGGGCAGAACCCGCAGGCCCTTGCGATGCGACCGCGCCCGCAGCACCTGCCGGCCGTGGTCGACCAGTTCTCGGACGGGGAACTTCATTACATCCTGAACTCGGGCGTGCGCATGTCCGCGATGCCCGCCTGGCCGACATATGGTCGCGAGGACGAGATTTGGAACGTCGTCGCCTTCATCCGCCAACTGCCCGAGATGACGGCCGAAGAGTATACCGGCCTTCTTCAGGACCGTACCTTGGCCGCCACGCCGGAGATTCCCTATGGCGAGCGCGGCCCGGTAATCGACAACGGCATCGACGACGCCCCCGGACAAGAACGCTGGCCCCGCGAGGAATATGGCTATTTCGCCCCCTCGACCGAGTGGCGCGACTTCGCGATTCAGGGCGACGTGGTCCAGCGCTGCGCCGCCTGCCATGGCGCCGACGGATCGGGCGAGGCGACGAACGGCCGAGCGCCGAACCTGACCGTGTTGTCGTCGGACTATATCACCGACGCGCTGACGGATTACGCCAGCGGCGCGCGCCGGTCCGGCATCATGCAGATCGTCGCCACCAACCTGTCCACCGAACAGCGCGTGCGGCTTGGCGAATATTACGACAGCCTGCCCGATGTCCGGGCTCCCGGCACGGTCGACGGCGACATCGCACTGGGGCGCGAGATCGCGACGACCGGCAAGGTTCTGGCGGCGGTACCGGCCTGCGTGACGTGTCACAACAATGACGAGGTCGGGTCCGGCCCGGTCGCCAGCCTGGACGTGCCGAACCTGGCGGGGCAATCGCCGATATATATCCGTCAGCAGCTCGAGCTGTTCGCCGCCGGGCAGCGGCAAGGCGGTGCGCCTTGGACGCCGATGACCTATATCGCGTCGAACCTGTCCACAGACGAGATGGACGCCGTGGCCTCTTATTTCGCCGCCGAGGAACCCGGCCAAGTGATCGAAGCGCAGGACCGGCTGGCCGACGCCAATATCGAGGCCGGACTCGACGTGGTCGAACGGGTCTGTGACGAGTGTCACACGGTCGCCGGGCTGGGCAGCCAGTCGGGCGACGTGCCGAACCTGACGATGCAGGGGCCGGACTATATCCACCAGCAGCTGGTCAAGTTCCGCGAGGACATTCGCCCCAACAGCCAGATGGGGCAGACCGCCAAGCAGCTTAGCATGGAAGAACTGTCGAACGCCGCGGCTTATTTCGGCAATTTGCCCGCCACGGGTGTCGGGCGAGACATCGACGCGGAACTCGCGGCCGCGGGGTCGGACATCGCGCAATACGGGATCGAGGATCAGAACGTCCCCGCCTGCCTGACGTGCCACGGTCCCAACCCGACCGAGGAGATCAGCATCCTGCCCCGCCTGCATGGTCAGAACTACGTCTATCTGAACGAGCGTCTGGACCAGTTCGCGGGCGATTCGGGGAACGATCTATATGCGCTCAGCCCCATGCACCGCATCGCCACCCGCATGACCGGCGAGCAGCGCGAAGCCGTGGCCGCGTGGTTCTCGGTTCAGGAGCCTCTGGTGAAGGACGTTTCGGCACGTTAAGCACGACGGACGGTGCGGGGGACGGCCCCCGTGCCCCCCTTTGCGACCGAAGGCTTCATGACCGAGACCGCCCAAGAAGACTGGCCCGCCACCGCCCATACGCTCAGCCAGGCCCTGCCGTTCTTCCAGCGCTATGCCGGTGCGACCGTCGTCATCAAGCTGGGCGGGCACGCCATGGGCTCGGACGAGGCGATGCGCAGTTTCGCCCGCGATGTCGTACTGATGAGCCACGTCGGCGTGAACCCCGTCATCGTCCACGGCGGCGGCCCGATGATCAACGCCATGCTGAAGGCACAGGGGGTCGAAAGCGAGTTCGTCGGCGGCAAGCGCGTGACCGACGCCGCGACCATCGAGGTGGTCGAGATGGTGCTGTCCGGTCTTGTCGGCAAACGCATCGTCCAGGCGATCCAGGCCGAGGGCGGCACGGCTGTCGGCATCTCGGGCAAGGACGCGCGGCTGATGGTGTGCGAGCAGACCGACGCGCGGCTGGGCTTCGTCGGCACCCCGGTCGAAATGAACCCCGCCTTCCTGGAGCGGCTGAAAGACAGCAAGACAATCCCGGTGATCGCCCCCATCGGCATGGGCCGCAATGGCGAGACCTTCAATGTCAACGGGGACACCGCCGCGGGGGCCATCGCCGCGGCGCTGACGGCCGATCGCCTGCTTCTGCTGACGGATGTTCCCGGCGTGAAAGGCGCGGATGGCGAGGTCATCAGCGAGATCACCCCCGAAGCGATCCGCGAGCTGACCGATAGCGGCGTCATCGCGGGCGGGATGATTCCCAAGACCGAGACGGCCCTGTCGGCGATGGAAGGCGGTGTGCGCGCCGCAGTCATTCTCGATGGTCGCGTCCCCCACGCCTGCCTTCTGGAGCTCTACACCATGGGCGGCGCGGGCACGCTGATCCGGGGCAAGCGGTGACGCTGCGGCTGATCCTGACGCGGCACGCCAAATCCTCGTGGGGCGATCCCGAACAGCCGGATCATGCCCGCCCGCTGAACGATCGGGGCCGCCGATCGGCTGACCGGATAGGCCGGTGGCTGGCGGAAAATGGCCACGCGCCGAAGGTGGCGTGCCTGTCCACCGCCCTGCGTGCCGTTGAGACATGGGAGGGGATCGCGCCGCGCCTGGGGGGCAAGGTGGACGAAGTATGGGACAAGGCGCTGTACCATTCCTCGCCTGAGACGATGCTGTCGGTTCTGGGGCATCAGGCGCCGGAGACCGTGATCCTGATCGCCCATAACCCGGGCATGGGATCCCTGGCGCAGCTTCTGGCGGAGGACCCGCCGCAGCGGGCCGAGTTCGATTATTTCCCCACCTGCGCCACGCTGATTCTGGATTTCGACGCCGAAAGCTGGGCCGGGATCGAACCTCTGGGCGGGCGGGTCGTGGATTTCATCGTGCCGCGCGACCTGACCGACTAGGTCGCGTCCTCGACTGAGGGGGCGGGACCATCCAGCGCGGCGCGGGTCAGTGCCGCCGCAAGCCGGGTAAACCGCTCGCGCGAGCCGGCCATCGACGCAAGCGCCCCGTGATCGGTCGTCAGACCCAGGGCCTCGGCTTCCTTCGCCGCGGGGCCGTCCAAGCGGGGATAGAATACATCCCAGACGATCTGCGCCTCGCGCGCATAGATATTCGCACCGACCTTCCCCACCCCCTTGGCCTGCTGCAACCGGTCCAGGACGGTGTCGGGATCGGGGTCCAGCATGCCGCGGATGTCACCGTCATAGCGGTCAAGGGCCATCTTCGCAGTCTCCTGAATATAGCCGGCGGTGGATTCGTCGTATCGCGCATACCCGTTCTCGTTCAGGCAGCGCACGACGTCCCAGTATTCGGCGCCCGCAAGCCGGTCCGGATCGAGGAAACCCTGATCGTTCAGCGCCCGGCCCGCCTGTTCTGCCAGCCCCGACGAGATGCGCGACGCCAGAAGCGTGCAGCCGACCAGCCAGCCGAAGTAATCCTTCGCACTGTCGCGGGTCAGGTCGAGGCCCATCCCCTCGGAAAACAGCGTCCCCTGTCCGGCGATCAGGCGGTCGACGATATCCTGCTGGCTCATGACGCCCCTCCTATTCAGAGGGGACAACACATGGCCGCGGGGATGGGTTCAGTGGCCGAGGATCTGGCTGAGGAACAGCTTGGTGCGGTCGCTTTTCGGGTTCTGGAAGAACTCCTCGGGCTCGTTCTGTTCGACGATCTGGCCCTGGTCCATGAAGATCACGCGGTTCGCGACCTGACGGGCAAAGCCCATCTCGTGCGTCACGCACAGCATGGTCATGCCTTCCTCGGCCAGCTCGATCATGGTGTCGAGAACTTCCTTGATCATCTCGGGGTCCAGCGCCGATGTCGGTTCGTCGAACAGCATGATCTTGGGGCGCATGCACAGGGACCGCGCGATGGCGACACGCTGCTGCTGGCCGCCCGACAACTGACCGGGATACTTGTTGGCCTGATCGGGGATCTTCACCTTGGTGAGGAAGTGCATCGCGTCTTCCTCGGCCTCTTTCTTGGGGGTCTTGCGGACCCAGATCGGGGCGAGGGTGCAGTTTTCCAGAATCGTCAGGTGCGGGAACAGATTGAAGTGCTGGAAGCACATCCCGACCTCGGACCGGATCTTGTCGATCTGTTTCAAATCCGAGGACAGGCGCGTGCCGTCGACCTCGATCACGCCCTTCTGGTGTTCCTCCAGCGCGTTGATACAGCGGATCAGCGTCGACTTGCCCGAACCCGAAGGGCCGCAGATCACGATGCGCTCGCCCTTGTAGACCGTCAGGTCGATGTCGCGCAGCACGTGGAAGGCGCCGAACCACTTGTTCATGTTCTCGATCCGGACGGCGACCTCATCCGAGACCTTCATCTGGCTGCGATCGACCTTGGGCTGGTCGGCGACGGTGTTTGTCGTGTCCATGGGGGGCGCTCCTTACCGGTGGTCCGTGGCAAGCTTGCGCTCGAGCCACTGGGAATATTGCGAAATGCCGTAGCAGGTGACGAAGAACAGGAGGGCTGCGAAGCCGTAAAGCTCCCAATAGACGCCGTTCCAGTCAGTCGAGGCCAGGATCGGACCGCGGATCATGCCCACCACGTCGAACATAGAGATGATCGAGACCAGCGTGGTGTCCTTGAACAGGCCCACCGCGACGTTGACGATGCCGGGGATCGAGATCTTCAGCGCCTGTGGCAGGATGATCAGCCGCATCGCCTGCGCGTAGTCGAGGCCAAGACTGTCGGCGGCCTCGTACTGGCCGCGCGGCAGGGCCGCCAGCCCGCCCCGGATCACCTCGGCGATATAGGCCGAGGCGAACATGGTGATCATGATGATGACGCGCAGGATCAGGTCGAAGGTCGTCCCCGGCGGCAGGAAGTAGGCTAGCACCACGTTCGCCACGAACAGAAGCGTGATGAGGGGAACGCCGCGGATGAATTCGATGAAGGTTATGCAGATGATCTTGATGATCGGCAGGCGCGACTGGCGACCAAGGGCCAGCAGGATCCCGAAGGGCAGCGATAGCGAGACGCAGACCGTGCCCAGGATCATGTTCAGCATGAAGCCGCCCATGTCGCGGCTTTCCACAGGCATCAACGCGGCCACACCCGACAGTTCCTCGGCGACGAAGCCGCCCAGATACCACACGATCACCGCCGCCACGACGCCTGCCAGAAGCGACAATGCAAAGCCGCGATTGATCGTGGCGCGATACGCGACATAGCCGGCGGCGACCCCCAGCAGGCCAACGATCGGCGTGACGATGGTGCCGCCCCACAGCAGCCAGTAGGCCACAAAGGGGTAAAGCAGGGTCAGGATCAGGGACTTGCTGGGCAGGTCGGGAAACAGAACCGGGGCCACGCAGACGAACAGCAGCAGAAATGCCAGCGCGGGGCGCCAGTATTCCGTGCTGGGGTAGGAGAACCCGAACAGAAGCTGGTTCCAGCGTTCTGTCAGGACGGCAAAGCAACCGCCTGCCCCCTCGACCAGCTCGCGGCATTCGCGGATGGACGAGGCCGTCCAGTTGCCCCCCAGAAGCCAGGGCAGGACCCCCGACAGGATCTGGTAGAGCACGAACAGCGACAGAAGCGTCAGGATCGCATAGGGGATCGACGAGAAAAGGTTCTCGCGCAGCCACTTGACCACTCCGGTCTCGCTGACCGGGGGGGTCTGCTGCTCGACGAAGCTTTCGCGGACGTAGGCGACGGATTGGGCGTGGGTATCGCTCATGGGATCAGCGTTCCTTCAGCGCCACGGTAGAGTTGTAGACGTTCATCACACCCGAGATCGCCAGACTGATGATCAGGTAGAACAGCATCAACATCAGGATGCATTCGATCGCCCGCCCGGTCTGGTTCAGGGTGATCCCGCCCAGCGTGGCGGTGATGTCGGCATAGCCCACCGCGATGGCAAGCGAGGAATTCTTGGTCAGATTCAGGTATTGAGAGATCAGCGGCGGCACGATCACCCGCAGCGCCTGGGGCAGCACCACGAGGTTCATGACCCGGCGGGGACGCAGGCCCAGGGCGGCCGCCGCCTCGGTCTGGCCCTTCGAGACCGACAGGATCCCGGCGCGCACGTTCTCGGCGATGAAGGCGCCGGTATAGACCGACAGCGCCAGCCACAGCGCGATCAGCGGTTTACCCACCAGTGTCCCGCCCTGGATGTTGAAGCGGTTCGCCATGGTGTCGGGCATCGACAGCCCGATGGCCCCCTGGAACAGGAAGTAGGCGAGGATCGGGGGCGCCAGCAGGATCAGCCACATGGGCCAGCCCGGTAGCAGCTTGCCCGATGAAAACAGCGTGTGCTTGACGTACCAACGCCACGCGATGGCGCCCGCGATCCCGGCGATCAGCGCGATCAGCACGATCAGGGCGCCCGGCCCGATCTCGACGGCGGGGGCGTAAAGACCGCGATTGGTGAAAGCAAACATGCCCAGGAACAGGTTGCTCTCGGCCTCTTCGCCCAGGAAGGCGCGGGGGTTCGCGCCACTTATCGTCACGACGGCGCCGATGATCAGGATCCAGATCAGCACGGGCACGTTGCGGAACGCCTCGACGTAAGCCGACATAAGGCGCGCGATCAGCCAGTTCTTCGACAGCCGCAGCACACCGGCGGTCACACCGATAATGGTCGCGGTGACACAGCCCATGAAGGCAACCAGCAGCGTGTTTAAAACGCCGACGATGGCCGCGCGCAGGTGCGAGGACTGGCTGGTGTAGTCGATCATCGAGAAGGCGATGTCGTATCCGGCCGGTTCGTCGAGAAACCCGAAAGAGATGTCCAGGCCGGCTGCGGCAAGGTTGCTCATCAAGTTCGCGCCAAGCCAAGCGAACGCCAGGATGATCAGCATCAGCGCGATGAACTGGAAGGTCAGACCCCGGTACCGGGTGTCGTTGATCAGCATCGACGGGCGAAAGCCCTGCCGGTCCTGCTGCGTGTCATGTTCGGAAATCGATGCCATCGCGGTCCCGTTGCTTGACGCCATATCGAGCGCGGTCAAGGCCACGCGGGGCGTTCGGTGAGGGAAGGGAAGGAAACGTGAAATGCCGGGGGCGCGACCGGTGCCGCGCCCCCGTATTCGATCTTAACGGAACGGCGGCGCGTAGAGCAGGCCACCGTCGGTCCACTGCGCGTTCAGGCCGCGCGCCAGGCCGATCGGGGTGTCTTCGCCGATGTTCTGGGCGAAGATCTCGCCATAGTTGCCGCCGGCCGAGATGGCGTTGACGGCCCAGTCGGATTCGAGACCGATCATCTCGCCCAGGTTGCCTTCGGTGCCCAGAAGACGGTTCACCTCGGGGCTGTCGCCCGCGGCGGACGCCATGTCTTCGACATTGGCCGAGGTCACGCCGTATTCTTCGGCCGCGATCAGGGCGTTCAGGGTCCAGCGGACGATATCGCCCCACTCGTTGTCGCCGTGGCGGACCAGCGGACCCAGCGGCTCTTTCGAGATGATCTCGGGCAGGATGACGTGATCGCCCGGTGCCTCGAACGTGGCGCGGGTCGCGGCAAGGCCGGAGGCATCGGTGGTGTAGGCGTCGCAGGCGCCGGCCAGGTATTGCTGCTGGGCCTCGGCGTTGGTCTCGATCGGGACCGGCTCGTAGCTGATGTTGTTCTTGCGGAAGAAGTCCGCCAGGTTCAGCTCGGTCGTGGTGCCGGTCTGGACGCAGACGGTCGCGCCGTCCAGATCCATGGCCGAGGTCACGCCCAGGTCGCGTGGGACCAGGAAGCCCTGACCGTCATAGTAGTTGATGCCGTTGAACTCGAACCCGAGGTCGTTGTCGCGGCTGAAGGTCCAGGTGGTGTTCCGGGCCAGCATGTCGATCTCGCCCGAGGCGAGCGCGGTGAAGCGGGTCTTGCCGGTGGTCGGCACGAATTCGACGGCGGTGGGGTCGCCGAGCACGGCGGCGGCCACGGCGCGGCACAGCGCGACATCGAAGCCTTCCCATTCACCGCTGGCGTTCGGCGCGGCGAACCCGACGAGGCCGGTGGTGACGCCGCAGTTCAGCGTGCCCCGTTCCTGCACATCGTCGAGCGTCGCGGCGCCCGCCACTCCGGCGGCGAGGGCGGCTGCACCGACCGTTCCGAGAAATACGGTAGTTTTCATAGATACCTCTTCCTGAATTTGCCGGCATTTTTTTGCCGGGCCATTGGCCGAACAAGGTCCGGCTTCGTTTGCAGAGGCCGTTGGTCCGGCCCCGATGCGGGAGAGTGTGCGGTTTTTCATCGTCAGGCGTCAAGTCGCCGATCACGAAAAGGGATATTGACCAACCGTCAGGCGCGGGTCGGATCATCCCCTGCCCCGCACAACGCCCAGAACCGGCAAGCATCCAGAAACGCTTGTCTTTTCAGCGCGGCGACCTCTTCCGCCTCGTCGTCATGACCCCATTCGTCGGCCTGCCATTCCTCGTCCAGGCGAGAGAGCTGCCAGACCTCATCAGGCGAGCGCACCCCGTTCGTCGCGACATATCCGAGCACCAGAGAGCCGGTCATCGCCACAAGATCGTGGAAGGCTGCAAGGTGAAACGACGACATGCTGTGCATCGGCGCCGCCAGCCGGGCCAGGGCGTCGGGATCCTGGGCAATGGGCATCACCCCTTGCGTGACCCGCAATCTGCCCCCGAAACTCTCGTCTGCCCAATCAAGCAGCGGATCCCACAGTTGTGATTGCTTTGCGACCAGTTCGCGTGGCCGGTCGGCGCGGTAGCACAGCAGATCGGTGCCGCCATACTCGGCCAGAAGCTCGGCCACGGCAGTGTGCTGGGGGGCGACCTTGTCGAGGGCGGAGTTCGCCGCACGCGTCAGCGGCATGGTGCGCGGATCGACCACCTCGGACTGAGCGTCCCATTCGGCGGCGATGGCCTGGGCCAGCGCTTCGGTCGGCAGGACCAGCGGCGCGCCCGCGGGTGTGCGGATCGGCCTTGTGTCCAGCCTGACGGCCACGCCGCTGTCGTGGGCCTCGACCCCCGCAGACTTCCAGAACCGTTTGGACGCCCAATCAGCCATCACTCGTCCTCCAGTATCGGTCCAGCGCGGGGACCAGTTCGGCCGCATCTGCCACGATCTCGGCCGCACCCGCGTCCCGCAATTGATCGGGCGCGTGATAGCCCCATGCCACGCCAAGCGCAAAGACCCCGGCGGAACGCGCCATCTGCATGTCGTAAGCGCTGTCGCCGATCATCACGGCATCATCCGGGTCCACCCCCGTCTCGGCCAGGGCGGCCAGCACCATCGAGGGCGCGGGTTTCGAGGGGTGGTCGTCGGCGCATTGCGCTGTAGCAGGGCGCAAATCGTGGGTGTCGATCATCGCGGTCATGCCGCCGCGCGAGGCCCCGGTGGCGATGCCGACCAGAACCGTATCGCGCGCGTGAAGCGCATTCAGGGCCGCGCCGATCCCGGGATACAGGTTCGCGGGACCGGCCGCGCGCAGCACCTGATACCTGTCCTTGTAGGCGGCCAGCATCGTCGCGTGGTCGTCACCCGGCGCAAGCCGGGCCATGACCAGGGGCAGCGACAAGCCCACCTGCCCCAGGATTTCATCACGCGGCGGTGGCGTTCGGCCAACTGCGTCGAAGGCCGCACCCATGGCCCCCACGATATGGGCCTGGCTGTCGACGAGCGTGCCATCGAGGTCGAACAGAGCCAGTCGCAGTCTCATCCGCGGGTCAGGCCTCGGTCGGGGCGAAGGGGTCGTCGGGCGCCTCGGAGACCTGCCATTCCAGCGCATCCCAGGTGCGTTTCATATGCTCGGGCAAGGGCGCGGTGATGGTCATGTCGGCCCCTGTGACAGGGTGGCGGAAGGACAGGCTGCGCGCGTGCAGGTGCAGCTTCTTCGACATGTCCCCGCCCAGCTGCGACCCCCATCCGTCGCCAAGATTTTCCTGCCCTGAGCCGCCGTATTTGCCGTCGCCGACGACCGGATGGCCCAGCTGCGACATATGAGCGCGCAGTTGGTGCGTGCGGCCGGTTATCGGCTCCAAAGCGCACCATGCGACCCGGCCGCCGAGGGCCGAAAGCGTGGTAAAGTCCGTCTCGGCCCGTTTGGCGCCGGGGGTATCCTTCACCTCGTCGGGGTGGAGGCAGATCATCTTTTCGCCCTCGCCGCTTTTGCCGTGGCCGGGTGCCTTCACGAGGCCGAACTTGATGGTGCCGTCCCTTGGCTGGGGCACGCCTGCGACGGCGGCCCAGTAGATCTTGCGCGTGGCCTTGTGGCGCAGCGCCTCGGTCAGGCCCTTCGCGGCGACGCGGGTGCGCGCCAGAAGAAGGACGCCCGAAGTATCCTTGTCGAGGCGGTGCACCAGCTTGGGCTTGTCTTCGTAGTCGTCGCGCAGGGCTTCGGACAAACCGTCCACATGGCGCGTCTGGCCCGATCCCCCCTGGGTCGGCAGGCCGGGGGGCTTGTTGATCGCGATGATGTGGTCGTCGCGAAAAATGACGGCGCCCCGGATCAGCTTGGCGTCGGCATCGCTGACGCGGGTGGTCTGCACCTGCGGGGCGGGGGCGTCGGGCAGCGGGGGGATGCGCACCTCCTGCCCCTCTTCCACGCGGGTGGCGCCCTTCACTCGGCCGCCGTCGATCCGGATCTCGCCCTTGCGGCACATCTTCTCGACCCGGCCCTGCGGCACGTGGGGGTAATGCTTGCGGAACCACCGATCCAGGCGCTGATCCCCCTCGCCTGCTTCGATCTTGCGCGTGTGAACGCCGGTCATGTCAGGGCCCTCGCCAGTTCAAGTCCAAGATAAAGCGCGCCAAGCCCCGCCCCGACCGACAGCGCTATGTAGAGAATGGCCGAGCCCGCCTGCCCCTCCTGCATGAGGTATATGGCCTCGAGCGAGAACGACGAGAACGTGGTGAACCCGCCAAGGATCCCCGTCGCGACAAACGGGTTCAGCCCAGAAAGGCCAAGCCGCCCCGCGGCACCGATGAACAGTCCCATCAGCAGGCAGCCGGCGACATTGGCCGTCAGCACGCCCAATGGCATCCCGGGCCCGGCGATCCGCGCGACGCCGACGCCCACCACATAGCGGGCCGCGGCTCCGATCGCCCCGCCCGCGGCGACCTGGAACAACGTCGCAATCACGTGTCCTGCCCCTTCTGCTTCTTCGCGCGCAGCGAGACGAACCAGTCGAGGCGCTTTTTCAGGTCACGCTCGAACCCGCGTTCCTTGGGCAGGTAATAGACGCCGCGCTTCATCCCGTCGGGGAAATAGTTCTGCCCCGAGAACGCATCCTCGGCATCGTGGTCGTACTCGTACCCCTGCCCGTAACCCTCATCCTTCATCAACTGCGTGGGCGCGTTGCGGATGATCTTTGGCGGCGGCTCGGACCCGGTGGTCTTGGCGGCGCGCATCGCCTCCTTGTAGGCGGCGTATCCGGCGTTCGACTTGGGCGCGAGGGCCAGATAGGTCACCGCCTGCCCCAGCGCCAGCTCCCCCTCGGGGGAGCCGAGGCGTTCGTAGGTTTCCCACGCATCGAGGCAGACCCGCTGCGCCTGGGGGTCGGCCAGACCGATATCCTCGACCGCCATCCGGGTGATGCGCCGCGCGAGGTAGCGCGGATCTTCGCCCCCCGCCAGCATGCGTGTCAGCCAATACAGTGCAGCGTCGGGATCGCTGCCTCGGACGGATTTGTGCAATGCCGAGATCAGGTTGTAATGCGCGTCGCCGGACTTGTCGTATTGCGCCGCGCGGCGTTGAAGGCGGGCCTGCAGGGATTTGGGATCCAGCGGGGCGTCGATCTTCCAAGCGGCGATCTGTTCGATCAGGTTCAGCAGCGCGCGGCCGTCACCGTCGGCCATCTCCAGCAACTGCTCGCGCGCGGGGCCGGTCAGGGGAAGCTGCCGGTCCAGCTCACGCTCGGCCCGTTGGGCGAGGTGTTCGAGATCGGTCAGGGACAGGCGGTCGAGGACCAGCACCTGCGCCCGCGACAAAAGGGCGGCGTTCAGCTCGAAGCTGGGATTCTCGGTGGTGGCGCCCACCAGAAGGATCGTGCCGTCTTCCATGTGGGGCAGGAAGCTGTCCTGCTGGGCCTTGTTGAAGCGGTGGATCTCGTCGACGAACAGCAGCGTTCCCTGCCCATTCGCGCGACGGTGCCGGGCGGCTTCGAACACCTTGCGCAGGTCCGGCACGCCGGTGAAGATCGCACTGATCTGGACGAAATGCAGGTCCGTCTCAAACGCCAGCAGCCGGGCGATGGTGGTCTTGCCAACGCCCGGCGGTCCCCAGAACACCAGGCTGGACAGCGCGCCAGACTCCAGCATCACGCCCAGCGGCGCGTCCGGGCCCAGCACCTGCGGCTGGCCGATCACCTCGGCCAGCTTCTTCGGCCGCAGCCGGTCGGCCAGTGGGCGCGGAGCCGTGTCAGGAGCCTTGGCGTCCGGGGTGGTGGGCGTGTCGAAAAGATCGGGCATGGGACTGCATGTAAGGCGGCACGGGCGGCAGGGAAAGCCGGGTGCCGGAACGCGAACGCGCCGCCCCGGTTCGGGACGGCGCGTCGAAAGACTGGTGAAGGGGCCGATCTTATTCGGCGTCTTCAGCCTCGAGCCGGGCACGGTCGCCGGCGCCCTTGGCGTCGCGGTCGCGATCGACGAACTCGATGATCGCCATCGGGGCCATGTCGCCATAGCGGAAGCCGGCCTTCAGAACGCGGATATATCCGCCTTGACGCTCGGCATAGCGCGGGCCGAGGATGTCGAACAGCTTCTCGACATACTGGTCCTGCTTCAGCTGCGCGCGGGCCTGACGGCGGGCATGAAGATCACCGCGCTTGGCGAGGGTGATCAGCTTCTCGACGATGGGGCGCAGTTCCTTGGCCTTGGGCACGGTCGTCTTGATCTGCTCGTGCTCGATCAACGATCCGGCCATGTTGGCGAAAAGCGCCTTGCGGTGCTCGTGGGTGCGGTTGAGGCGGCGGTATCCGCGGGCGTGACGCATGATTGATACTCCTTAGCGTTTTGCTTTGTCCGGCCGGCGATGCGTGTCACCGACTCTCCTTGGGGCGGGATTGCCCGGTCTTTCCCGTGTCGGACCCCGAACGGGAGGGGTCGGAGGGGAAACCGTCCCCTCCTAACCAAATCTTAGAAGTTGTCTTCGTACTTCTTGGCGAGGTCCTCGATGTTCTCGGGGGGCCATTCCTCGACGTCCATGCCAAGGTGCAGACCCATGCCCGAAAGCACTTCCTTGATCTCGTTCAGCGACTTGCGGCCGAAGTTCGGCGTGCGCAGCATCTCGGCCTCGGTCTTCTGGATCAGATCGCCGATATAGACGATGTTGTCGTTCTTGAGGCAGTTGGCAGACCGTACCGACAGTTCCAACTCGTCGACCTTCTTCAGAAGCAGCGGGTTGAACTCCAGCCCGTCATCGTCCGCCGAGGCCCCGGCCTGGTCGGGCTCGTCGAAGTTGACGAAGATGCCCAGCTGGTCCTGAAGGATGCGCGCGGCATAAGCCACCGCGTCGTCCGGCGTGACGGAACCATCGGTTTCCAGCTTCAGCGTCAGCTTGTCATAGTCCAGCACCTGGCCCTCACGGGTGGGCTGCACGTCGTAGCTGACGCGGCGAATGGGCGAATAGATCGCGTCGATCGGCATCAGGCCGATGGGCGCATCCTCGGGGCGGTTCTTGTCCGACGAGACATAGCCCTTGCCCTGGTTCACGGTCATTTCCATGAACAGTTCGGCCCCCTCGTCGAGATGGCAGATCACGTGTTCCTTGTTCAGGACCTCGATCCCCTGGCTGACCGAGATGTCGCCCGCGGTCACGACCATGGGGCCCTTGGCCTGGACCGAGATGCGCTTGGGCCCCTCGACTTCCATCTTGATCGCCACACCCTTGAGGTTGAGGACCACATCCGTCACATCCTCGCGGACGCCGGCGATCGAGCTGAACTCGTGCAGGACGTTGTCGATCTGAACGCTGGTGATCGCTGCACCCTGCAGCGAGGACATCAGAACCCGGCGCAGAGCGTTGCCCAGCGTCAGGCCGAAGCCGCGCTCCAGAGGTTCGGCGATGACGGTCGCCTGCCGCTGCGGATCGTTGCCGGGCTTGACCTCAAGCTGCTGGGGCTTGATCAGCTCCTGCCAATTTCTGTGAAGCATGTATGTCTCCTCAATTCTCGTCGGCGGCCCATGCAAGGCGGCCCCGACACCCGAGGGTTAAAACGACAGACGCAGGCCGCACGAAATCGCGCGACCTGCCGTATTCCGATTGGTCGATCAGACCCGGCGGCGCTTGGGCGGACGGCAGCCATTATGAGCCATCGGCGTCACGTCACGGATCGACGTGATGTTGAAGCCGGCGGCGGCCAGCGCACGCAGCGCCGATTCGCGGCCCGAGCCGGGGCCCTGGACTTCGACTTCCAGCGTGCGGACGCCGTGTTCCTGGGCCTTCTTGCCCGCATCTTCGGCAGCCATCTGGGCGGCATAAGGGGTCGACTTGCGCGAGCCCTTGAAGCCCATGGTCCCGGCAGAGGACCACGCGATGGCGTTGCCCTGGACGTCGGAGATCAGGATCTTGGTGTTGTTGAACGAAGAATTCACATGAGCAACGCCGGCGGCGATGTTCTTGGAGACCTTCTTCTTTGCGGTAGCGCGACGGTCGCGTGCCATTGATGCAGCCCTCCCTTACTTCTTCTTGCCGGCAATGGCCTTTGCGGGGCCCTTGCGCGTGCGTGCATTGGTGTGGGTGCGCTGACCGCGCACAGGGAGGTTGCGGCGATGGCGCAGGCCACGGTAGCAGCCGAGATCCATCAGACGCTTGATGTTCATCTGCGTCTCGCGGCGCAGGTCGCCCTCGACGGTGTAGTTCTCGTCGACATGTTCGCGCAGCTTCAGGACTTCGCTGTCGGACAGTTCGTTAACGCGGCGGTTGGCCTCGATCCCGACGGCTTCGCAGATCGCGCGAGCCGAGGAGGGGCCGATGCCCGTGACATAGGTCAGCGCGACCGGGACGCGCTTGGCGGTGGGGATGTTGACCCCTGCGATACGTGCCAAAGTAATCTATCCTTTCGTTGCGAGCCCGTAGTCCCAGGCCCTTTTTTCACAACGCAGGTCCGCGGGGACGCTGCCTGCGGACCGTTGTCATTCGTGCCGGATCGGCCACGCATATGCGCAAAGCCCGACCCCATCCTGATGGGATGGTGCGCCTTAGTCGGGATTCGTCCGATCGTCAAGGGTATGTGTGGGCCAACCGATCACAGGGAATCTGGCCGGGCGCGGGTCACTCCCCGTCGCCGTCCTCCTGCCGTTGCAGCCAAGCCAGGGCGGCCAAGCCCGAGATCAGGAAAGTCGCCGCCAAGGTGACGGTCACTGTCATCAGTATGCTCATTGTTCTACCTCATGTGTTTTATGTTTTTGGAGGCAGAGTAGTCGCGCGCTTCGGGTCGGGAAAGCCCGGGGACGCGGGTTCGGCGGCGGGCCGCGCACGGCCTGCCGGAGTGTTCAGCCGTCGATCGTCTTGGCGATCTGGGACGTCACCTCGTCCATCTCGGCCAAGCCGTCGACACGCGACAGCATGCCCTTGGCATAGTAATACCCAACCAGCGGCGAAGTCTTCTTGTAGTATTCCAGAAGGCGCTGCTTCAGGCTTTCGGGATTGTCGTCGGCGCGGCGCTTGAACTCGGTCGCGCCGCAGTTCGTGCACTTGCCATCCTCGGGGATCGGCTTGGTGTTATCATTGTAGACCTCGCCACACCCGGCGCAGGTGGCCCGGGCCGAGACACGGTCGACCAGCGCAGCGTCGTCCACCTGCATTTCGATCACCGCGTCGAGCTTCTGGCCCTTGCGATCCAGCAGATCGTGCAACGCATCGGCCTGGGCCAAGGTGCGGGGGAAGCCGTCGAAGATGAAGCCGCTGGTCTTGTCGGTGTCCAGATGCTCTTCGATCAGGCCGATCACGATCTCGTCGGTGACGAGCTCGCCGCGGTCCATGACCTCGGCCACGCGGTTGCCCATTTCGGTCCCGGAAGAGCGTGCATCGCGCAGCATGTCGCCGGTGGAAAGCTGCGTCATGCCGCGGGCCTCTTCCAACCGTCGGGCCTGCGTTCCCTTGCCCGCACCCGGCGGTCCCAGAAGAATGATATTCGTCGTCACCGGCGCGCTCCTCCCCGAGCCTTCTGTCCCTTGCCCCCACGCTTCTTGCCGCGCAGCTGCGATTTTTCAATCAGCCCTTCGTACTGATGGGCAAGCATGTGGCTTTGCACCTGCTGGATCGTGTCCATGGTCACGGAAACCACGATCAGGACCGAGGTGCCACCGAAATAGAACGGAATGGCCGCCTGTGCGCGCACGATTTCGGGCAGAAGACACACCGCCGCAAGATAGCCGGATCCCAGCACCAAGATTCGTGCGACGACGTAGTCGAGGTATTCCTCGGTCCGCTTGCCGGGACGGATGCCGGGGATGAAGCCGTTCTGGTTCTTCAGGTTCTCGGCCACGTCTTCAGATTTGAAGGCGACGTTGGCGGTGTAGAAGTAGGTGAAGAAGACGATCATCCCCCCGAAGAACAGCAGATACAGCGGCTGTCCGGGGCCGAAATAGGCCAGGATCGTCGACATCACCGGGCCGGACTGACCGCCCGAGAACGTCGCGAGCGTCGTTGGCAGCAGCAGAAGCGACGAGGCGAAGATCGCGGGAATGACGCCGGCGGGGTTCACCTTGATCGGCAGGTGCGAAGAGCCGCCGTCATAAACCTTCATGCCCACCTGGCGGCGCGGATACTGGATGTGAATTTTGCGTAGGGATCGCTCCATGAACACCACGAAGGCGATCACGGCCACGACCATCGCGATGACCCCCACGATCAGGAACGGGCTGATCGCGCCGGACCGGCCGGAGGCGAAGAACTGCGCCAAGGCGGCCGGAACCTCGGCGATGATGCCGACGAAGATGATCAGCGAGATGCCGTTGCCGATGCCGCGGTTGGTGATCTGCTCGCCCAGCCACATCAGGAACATGGTGCCGCCAACAAGCGTGATCACGCAGGCGATGCGGAAGAACCAGCCCGGATCGGTCACAAGCCCCCCGGCTTCCAGCGACACGGCCAGACCGTAGGCCTGGAACGTGGCCAGGAACACCGTGCCGTAACGGGTGTACTGGTTGATCTTCTTGCGCCCCTGCTCGCCCTCTTTCTTCAGCTGTTCCAACTGGGGAACCATCGCCGTCATCAGCTGCACGATGATCGAGGCCGAGATATAGGGCATGATCCCCAGCGCGAAGATCCCCATCCGGCCGATCGCACCGCCGGTGAACATGTTGAGGATGCCGCCGAGCCCCGCCGAGGCCTGGTCGATGAAGTCGCGCAGGGCGTTGCCGTCGATCCCGGGCACCGGAATGTACGTGCCGAGGCGATAGACGCAGAGAAGTCCGAGAGCGAAAAGGATGCGCGCGCGTAGCTCGGTCGCCTTGCCGAAGGCGGACCAGCTCATGTTCGCGGCCATCTGTTCGGCTGCTGATGCCATGGAGGGCCTTTCGAAGTCACTATGGGCCGGCACGCATGCGCCCGGCCTGGATGATCCCCGCCGATGTAAAGGCGCGAGGACGGCAGCGCAACCACCTTGGGGCCCCTATGGCAGGCCCAAAGCCACGATGAGCGGAGGCGGAAACGAGACCGGGCGACCAGTTGGCCGCCCGCTCTGCTCAGTCAGACGTCAAAAGGATCAGAAGCGATAGGCCACGCGGGCCTGGAAGGTCACGATTTCGGCCTCGAGGCCATCATCGGTTCCAAGGTCGTCGCCGTCGATCAGGTCGTCGAACTTGTGGTACAGAACTTCCGCCCCGAGGGTCACGCTGTCCGTCATGCGCACTTCGGTACCTGCACCAAGGACGTAGCCCCAGTCATCGAAATCTTCGTCGACATCCGCGAAATCCGCATCGACATTCAGATTGGCATAGGCCGCGCCCGCCACACCGTAGACCAGCGCGCGCCCTGCGTCGAAGCCGGCGCGAAATTTCACGCGGTGGAGGCTGTCCACGCCGATGTCGACATCGTCTATGGCGTCGGCCAGATCGTCTTCACCCAGATCCGACGCAAGGTCGGACAGGTCGTCGAGGTCGACATCGAGATTGGCGATGTTCCCGTCAAGCTCGGCGCCCAGAACGAAGCTGCCGAAATCGTACTGGTAGCCCGCGAACACGCCACCAAGGGCTCCGCCGGCGTCGAGGTCGAGGGGTTCGAAGACCTCCGCGTCGACGTCACCGAAGCCCAGCGAGATACCGGCGTAGGGCCCGGTCCAATCGGGCTGCGCCACAACCGATCGCATCTGCGGCTGTGGCTCGTACACGGGCGCCGCCGTACCGCCGGCATTGGCAACGCCTGCGGCCACGATGGCGGCCGCGGAGATCATGATCCTGGTTTTCATGGTATTCCCTCAATACGCCCCCCCCCATGGGGACTGTCCGCACGCTATCGCCGCCCACTACGGGGGTACAGCACCCGGATTCCCCAGCTGCCCGATGTGGCCGCGCCGCAACGCCATCACCAGCAAACGACAAACGGCGCGCTCCTGACAAGGAGCGCGCCGCCAAACGTTCGCATCGGCTGATGTCGGCTCAGGCCGCGGCGTCGCCTTCGCCCGGGCGGGTGCCGCCGGTCACCGTGACCGAACCGCCAGCCTTCTCGACCGCGTCGATGGCGCCCTGCGACGCACCCGAAACGGTGATCTTGGCGGCCGTCGTCAGCTCGCCCTTCGCAAGCAGGCGGATGCCGTCGCGCTTGCGGCGGACGAGGCCCGAATCGACCAGCTCGGTCTCGGTGATTTCTTCGCCCAGCTTGCCGGCATCGATGAACTTCTGGATCAGGCCCAGGTTCACGACCGCATAGTTCTTGCGGTTGATATTGTTGAAGCCACGTTTGGGCAGACGCTGGTAGAGCGGCATCTGGCCACCCTCGTAGCCGTTAATCGCCACACCGGAGCGCGAGTTCTGCCCCTTGATACCGCGACCGGCAGTCTTGCCCTTGCCCGAACCCGGGCCGCGACCAACGCGGCGGGCCTTCTTGGCGGCGCCATCGTTGTCGCGAAGTTCATTCAGTTTCATGTCGCTTCTCCTTACTGGCCGGAAATGCCCCCCAGCGACGGGAGCGGGCACACACGGCGATTCGTCGGATCACGGCCAGCGGGTCCGGCCGTCCCGCGCGAATAAAGGATGACGGGAGGTGTTACAAGGTGCTTGGCAGGAAGCTCCCGTTGGGATTCGCCGCACAAGAGGACGCCCAACAATGTTGCAATCCTCCCGCTTCTGGAACCGCCACGGCGCCTCCTACTCGCGCCGTTCGGCCCCGGACGATGAAGCCTATCGCCGCACGCTTGCGCTGACCCAGGATTACCTGCCCACCGGGGCCGGCGTTCCGGAGCTTGGGTGCGGCACAGGCACCACGGCCATCCATCACGCGCCGCATGCCGTGCATATCACGACTGGCGACGTGTCGGTGGGCATGTTGCAGATTGCGCGTGACCGCGCCGCAAACGCGGGAGCGAAGAACGTTTCCTTCGTCGAAGCCGAAGCGGCAGCATACAACGCCGCTGGCCGCCAGTTCGACGCGGTGCTGGCCCTCAGCCTGCTGCACCTGATGCCGGATTGGCGCGGCATGGTGCACCGGATCCACGGGATGATGAAGCTCGGCGGCGTCTTCGTCAGCAGTACGGTGATCCTCGGCAGCAGCCCCCCGGTGCTTCTGGCCGCAGTATCGCCGCTAGGGCGGAAACTGGGCGTGCTGCCCGCTCTGGCCGCTTTCAAAGCTCACCAGTTGCGCGCCGAGATCCACGATGCCGGGTTCACTCTGGAAGAAGACTGGAAACCGAAGAAGGACCCTGCGCTGTTCCTGATCGCGCGTTCCCCGGCGAGCCGACGGAAAACGCAAAACGCCCCGGCCGTCTTGGGGCCGGGGCGCTTGATGCCACGAAGGGCTAAGTCTCAGCCGCGCTCTTCCACGATCTGGACGAGGTGCGGGATCTTGTTGACCATGCCGCGGATCGAGGGCGTATCCTCAAGCTCGCGGGTGCGGTGCATCTTGTTCAGCCCCAGACCGACAAGGATCTGGCGCTGGACCTTGGGGCGGCGGATGGGTGAGCCGACCTGCTTGACGACGATCGTCTTGGCCATGGTTTACGCCTCCTCTGCGACTTGGGTGGAGGCGTCAGGCTGTTCGTCCCGCTTGGGCAGGATGTCCGCCACCTTCTTGCCGCGACGCTGGGCCACCGAACGGGGGCTGGCCTGATTCTTGAGGCCGTCCAGCGTGGCACGGATCATGTTATAGGGGTTCTGCGAGCCGTTCGACTTGGCAACGACGTCCTGGACGCCCAGCATCTCGAACACGGCGCGCATCGGGCCACCGGCGATGATGCCGGTACCTTGCGAGGCGGTCCGCATCACGACCTTGCCGGCGCCGTGGCGGCCGTTCACGTCATGGTGCAGCGTGCGCCCGTCGCGCAGCGGCACTCGGATCATGTTGCGCTTGGCGGACTCGGTGGCCTTGCGGATGGCCTCGGGGACCTCCTTGGCCTTGCCCTTACCGAAGCCGACGCGGCCTCGCTGGTCGCCCACGACCACAAGCGCGGCAAAGCCGAAGCGCTTGCCGCCCTTAACGGTCTTCGACACACGGTTGATCGCGACGAGGCGATCTGCGAATTCCGGGGTTTCGTCACGATCGCGACGGCCGCCCCTGCGGTCTTCTCTGGCCATTTCTGGCTCCTTCCACTCGCGGGCCGAAGGCCCTTTATCCCAATCCTGGTGGGCCGGACGGCCCCCGGATCATCGAGGCGAAGGGCCAAGGCCCCTCGCCTGCATCTTCAGATCTTCAGCCCGCCTTCGCGCGCGGCGTCGGCCAGCGCTTTGACAGTGCCATGATAGAGGAAGCCGCCGCGATCGAAATAGGCCTCTTCGACGCCCTTCGACTTCGCGCGCTCCGCGATGAGAGCGCCGACTTTCGCCGCCGCATCCCGGTTGTTCTGACCCACGACGCCCAGATCCTTTTCCAAGGTCGAGGCCGAAGCCAGCGTCACACCCTGCACATCGTCGATGAGCTGGACGCTAATATTCTTGTTCGAGCGGTGGACGGAAAGCCGAAGCTTGCCGTCATTCACCTTGCGAAGCTTGTTCCGGACGCGCAGGCGGCGCTTCTGGAACAGCTGCAGTTTACTGTTAGCCATGTGTCCGGTCCTTACTTCTTCTTGCCTTCCTTGCGGAAGATAAACTCGCCCTTATAGCGGATGCCCTTGCCCTTGTACGGCTCGGGCTGGCGCCACTCGCGGATGTTGGCCGCAACCTGACCGACATGCTGCTCGTTGATGCCTTCGACAACGATTTCGGTCTGCTTGGGCACCGTCACGGTGACGCCCTCGGGGACTTGGAAATCGACGTCGTGGGACAGGCCGAGATTCAGCTTCAGGATGTTGCCCTGCATCTGGGCGCGGTAACCGACGCCCTGAATTTCAAGCTCTTTCTTGAAGCCGGTGGTCACGCCCTGCACGAGGTTCGCGATATTGGTCCGGGCCATGCCCCATTGCTGACGTGCGCGCTTGGACTGGCCGCGGGGTGTCACCGAGACGGCGCCATCCTCGACCGTGAGCGTCACGTCATCCGTGGCCTGGAACGAGCGGGTGCCCTTGGGGCCCTTCACTTCGATCCGCTGGCCGGTGATCGTCGCTTCCACACCAGAGGGAAGGTCGACGGGTCGTTTTCCGATACGAGACATCTTACCCTCCTTTTAGAATACGGTGCAGAGCACTTCACCGCCGACATTGGCGGAGCGCGCGGCCTGGTCCGACATCACGCCCTTCGAGGTCGAGACGATGGACACGCCCAGACCCTGACGGACGGACGGAATGTCGGCCACGCTCATGTAAACCCGACGGCCGGGCTTCGAGACGCGCTTGACTTCCTTGATGACCGGATCGCCCTCGTAATACTTGAGGGAAATCTCGATCGCGGGGTGGCCGCGATGGTCGGTCGTCTCTTCGTAGCCGCGGATATAACCTTCCGCCGCCAGCACGTCGAGAACCCAGGCGCGCAGCTTGGAAGCCGGCGTCAGGACGGTGGATTTGCCACGCATCTGCGCGTTGCGAATGCGGGTCAGCATATCGCCGAGAGGATCGTTCATCTGTTATATCCTCCTTACCAGCTGGACTTGACCAGGCCGGGGATCTGGCCTTGCGACCCAAGATCCCGCAGCGCGATACGGCTCATCTTAAGCTTACGATAGTAAGCGTGCGGACGGCCCGTAAGCTGGCAGCGGTTGTGTAGACGGGTGGCCGAAGAATTGCGCGGCAGTTTCGCTAGCTTAAGCTGAGCCTTGAAACGCTCTTCCATCGGGCGTTCTTCATCGCGAGCGATGCCTTTCAGCTCGGCACGCTTGGCGGCGTACTTGTCCACCAGCGCCTGCCGCTTCTTCTCGCGTTCGATCATTGCTTTTTTTGCCATGATATCCTCCAGGCTCAGCTGCTGAACGGCATGTTGAATGCTTTCAACAGCGCCTTGGCTTCCGCGTCGGTCTTGGCGGTGGTGACGATGATGACGTCCATGCCCCAGACTTCGTCGACCTTGTCGAAGTTGATCTCGGGGAAAACGATGTGTTCCTTCATGCCCATGGCGAAGTTGCCACGACCATCGAAAGACGGCTTCACGCCGCGGAAGTCACGCACACGCGGCAGCGCGATTGTGATGAAGCGGTCGAGGAAGTCGTACATCCGGTCACCACGAAGGGTCACTTTCGCGCCCAGTGGCATGTCCTCGCGAACGCGGAAACCGGCGATGGACTTCTTCGCCTTGGTGATGACAGCCTGCTGACCGGTGATCGCGGTCAGGTCGTCGGCGGCCGACTTGGCCTTCTTCGAGTCACGCACGGCCTCGGTTCCCGCGCCGATATTCAGCACGATCTTTTCGAGACGCGGGATCTGCATGTCGTTCTTGTAGGAGAATTCCTCCTTCAAGGCCGGGCGGATCGTGTCGCGGAACTGCGCCTTGAGACGCGGGGTGTAGTTTGCCTGGTCGAGCATCAGATCGCGTCTCCCGTGGTCTTGGCGAAGCGCACCTTCTTGCCGTCGTCATCCATGCGGAAGCCGACGCGGGTGGCCTTGCCGTTGGCATCGATCAGGGCGAGGTTCGACAAGTCGATGGGCATCGCCTTGGGCGTGCGACCGCCCTGGCTGGTCTGGGACTGGCGAACGTGACGGATGGCGATGTTCACGCCCTCGACCACGGCCTTGCCCTTGGCGGGAAGAACCTGCTGGATCTCACCCTCTTTGCCCTTGTCCTTACCGGCCAGCACGACGACCTTGTCGCCTTTGCGGAGTTTGGCAGCCATTACAGCACCTCCGGGGCGAGCGAGATGATCTTCATGTAGTTCTTGGCACGAAGTTCACGCACGACCGGCCCGAAGATACGGGTGCCGATGGGCTCGCCATTGTTGTTGAGGATCACGGCGGCGTTGCGATCGAAGCGGATCGCAGTGCCGTCTTCGCGGCGCACTTCCTTGGCGGTGCGCACCACGACGGCCTTGCGTACGTCGCCTTTCTTGACGCGGCCGCGCGGAATAGCCTCTTTCACCGAGACGACGATGACGTCGCCCACAGAGGCGTATTTCCGCTTCGACCCGCCGAGGACCTTGATGCACTGAACTTTCCGGGCACCGGAATTGTCAGCCACATCCAGATTGGTCTGCATCTGGATCATGTAGGTTACTCCCGACCTTTGGGGGGTGTTCTGTTATCGCCCCCAGGGTTTCGACTAATGGGTGTCAGCCCGCCGCGTTGGCCGGATCGGCCGCTTCGGAGGTGACGACTTCCCAACGTTTGGTCTTGGACTTGGGGGCGCATTCCTGAATGCGCACCGAGTCGCCCACGTTGAACTGGTTGGTTTCATCGTGAGCGCGGTACTTCTTGGACTTCCGGATCGTCTTCTTGAGGATCGGATGCGTGAAGCGGCGTTCAACCGACACGGTGACGGTCTGCACGTTCTGGTTCGAGGTCACGACGCCCTGGAGGATACGCTTTGGCATGGTCTCAGGCCCCCGTTTCTTCGGTCGACTTGGCGGCGTCGGCCGCTTTCTGGTTCAGAATGGTCTTCACCCGCGCAACGTCGCGACGGACGGTCTTCATGCGGGCGGTGTTCTCGAGCTGATTCGTGGCAGCCTGGAAGCGCAGGTTGAACTGCTCTTTCTTCAGCTGCCCGAGCTGATCGCGCAGCTCATCCGGGGTCTTACCCCGGAGATCTTCGGCTTTGAGGGCCATTTGATGTCCTTTCAACATCACCGGAGGGCCCTGTGAAGGGTCACCCTTGGTCCCGGTGGAGGTAGATGAAGGCGCCCTCTAACGTGGGCGCAGCGCGAAAGCAACCCCTGCCCCCAGGAATCCGGGCATCAGACCCATTTGTAATTGAAGCTGACCGAGATCCGCTCATCCTCGGCCATGTTCAGGGGCACCTCGTGGCGCACGAAGCTCTCCCACAGCAAGACCTCGCCCACCTTTGGGATCACGTGAACGAAGGGGCGCAGGCGTTCGGGCGCGCCTTCGATCCGGGTCGGGTGGGCCATCATCATCGGCAGACGCGGATCCTCGAACCGCAGGGCACTGGTTCCCTCGGGCATGGCAACATAGGTGGTGCCCGAGATCACCGAATGGGGGTGGATGTGGCCCGAATGGCTGCCCCCCTCGGGCAGGATGTTGATCCAGATATCCTCAAGCTCCAGCCGCCCTTCCCCGAGATCCAGCGCGAGGTCGGTGGCGAAGGCGGCGACATGCGCATCGAGCACGGCGACCAGATCGGCGAAGATGGGAAAGCGCGTCGGCAGATCCGAGAGCGACGCGTAGGATGTATAGCCGGGATAGCCGTGCGCCTCGCTCCATTCCTGGCCCGCCTCGTCATCCTCGGCAATCGAGATACACGAGGAGAGAAGCTCATCCTGATCCACAGGGGCCCCATGCTCGGCCAAAGTCGCGCGGTACAGGGCGGTGACGAAAAGCTCGGTCAGGGGCATGGGGTCGGACATCCGGGGGCAATGAAAAAGGGCGGGGTCATCCCCCGCCCCTCCCTATCTGATCCTAGTGCCGGCCCGCAAACGCCTTTGGCGGCGAGCCGGGTCGGATTACCAGTCTTCCTTGGCCACGATCCGGGTCTTGATCGGCAGCTTCATCGCGGCAAGGCGCAGGGCCTCGCGCGCGGTGGCTTCGTTCACGCCGTCCAGTTCGAACATAACGCGACCGGGCTTGACCTTGGCGGCCCAGAAATCGACCGAGCCCTTACCCTTACCCATCCGAACTTCGACGGGCTTCGAGGTAACAGGCAGATCCGGGAAGATCCGGATCCACACCCGACCCTGACGCTTCATCTGACGCGTCATGGCCCGGCGGGCGGCTTCAATCTGGCGGGCGGTGATCCGCTCGGGCTCCATCGCCTTCAGGCCGAACGAGCCGAAGTTCAGGTCAGACCCGCCCTTCGCCTCGCCGTGAATCCGGCCCTTGTGCATCTTGCGAAACTTTGTGCGTTTCGGTTGTAGCATCTCTCAGCCCTCCTCAGCGCCGGCCGCCGGCGCCGCGAGGCGTCGGGCCGTCTTGCAGTTCCTGGGCACGACGATCACGGGCAGACGGATCATGCTCGAGGATCTCTCCTTTGAAGATCCAGACCTTGATCCCGATGATCCCGTAGGCCGTCTTGGCCTCGACATTCGCGAAGTCGATATCGGCGCGAAGGGTGTGCAGCGGCACCCGGCCTTCGCGATACCATTCTGTCCGCGCGATCTCGGCACCGCCGAGTCGGCCGGCGAGGTTCACGCGGATACCCAGGGCACCCATACGCATGGCGTTCTGGACCGAGCGCTTCATGGCCCGGCGGAACGACACGCGACGCTCCAGCTGCTGGGCGATGGACTCGCCGACCAGCGCGGCGTCAAGCTCGGGCTTGCGAACTTCGACGACGTTCAGGTGCAGCTCGCTGTCGGTCATGTTCGACAGCTTCTTGCGCAGCGTTTCGATATCGGCGCCCTTCTTGCCGATGATCACGCCGGGACGCGCCGTGTGGATCGTGACGCGGCACTTGCGGTGCGGACGTTCGATGATCACGCGGCTGATGCCGGCGGCCTTGCACTCTTCCTTGATGAACTCGCGGATCTTGACGTCCTCCAGGAGGAGATCGCCGTAATCCTTCGTGTCGGCATACCAGCGGCTGTCCCAGGTCCGGTTGACCTGAAGCCGCATGCCGATCGGGTTGACCTTGTTACCCATCAGGCTTGCTCCTCGACTTGGCGGACCTTGATCGTGATTTCCGAGAACGGCTTGACGATGCGGCCGAACCGGCCCCGTGCCCGCGGACGGCCACGCTTCATCACCAGGTTCTTGCCCACATAGGCCTCGGCGACGATCAGTTCATCGACGTCCAGATTGTGGTTGTTCTCGGCGTTCGCAATGGCCGACTGAAGGCACTTCTTCACGTCAGCGGCGATGCGCTTCTTCGAGAAGGTCAGGTCCTGCAACGCCTTCTCGACCTTCTTGCCGCGGATGAGACCGGCCACGAGGTTCAGCTTCTGCGGAGACGTACGGAGCATCCGCGTCTTCGCCATCGCCTCGTTTTCGGCCACGCGGCGGGGATTCTTTTCCTGCGCCATTGGCTTACTTCCTCTTGGCTTTCTTGTCCGCCGCGTGACCGTAATAGGTGCGGGTCGGAGCGTATTCACCGAATTTCTGACCGATCATTTCTTCGGAGACGTTCACCGGCACGTGCTTCTTGCCGTTGTACACACCGAAGGTGAGGCCGACGAATTGCGGCAGGATGGTGGAGCGGCGCGACCAGATCTTGATGACCTCGTTGCGGCCCGACTCGCGGGATTTCTCGGCCTTCTTGAGGACGTAAGCGTCCACGAAAGGCCCTTTCCAGACGGAACGTGACATGGGTTACCGGCCTTTCTTGCGGGCGTGACGCGAGCGTACGATGAGCTTCTGCGACGCCTTGTTCTTGTTGCGGGTGCGGGCGCCCTTCGTGGGCTTGCCCCAAGGCGTGACCGGGTGACGACCACCCGAGGTCCGACCTTCACCACCGCCGTGCGGGTGGTCGATCGGGTTCATCACGACACCGCGCACGCTGGGACGCTTGCCATAATGGCGGTTGCGGCCGGCTTTACCGATGTTCTGGTTCGAGTTGTCGGGGTTTGACACGGCACCGATGGTGGCCATGCATTCCTGACGAACCAGACGCAACTCACCCGAGGAGAGCCGAATCTGCGCGTAGCCGCCGTCGCGACCGACGAACTGGGCGTAGGTGCCCGCGGCGCGCGCGATCTGGCCACCCTTGCCGGGCTTCAGCTCGATGTTGTGGATGATCGTCCCGATGGGCATGCCTTGGAAGGGCATCGCGTTGCCGGGCTTCACGTCGACCTTCGCGCCCGAGACGATCTTGTCACCCACGGCCAGACGCTGGGGTGCCAGGATGTAGCGTTGCTCGCCATCGGTGTACTGGATCAGCGCGATGAAGGCGGTCCGGTTCGGGTCGTATTCGATCCGAACGACGACAGCCTCGACGTCGTGCTTGGTGCGCTTGAAATCGACGATGCGATAGAGCCGCTTCGCCCCGCCGCCGCGGCGACGCTGGGTGATCCGTCCGGTGTTGTTCCGGCCGCCATGCTTGGTCAAACCCTCGGTGAGGGCCTTGACCGGGCGTCCTTTCCACAGCTCCGAACGGTCGATCAGAACCAGCCCGCGCTGGCCAGGCGTCGTCGGCTTGTACGACTTGAGTGCCATGCTTTCTGTCTTCCGTTTCTGTGGCGATTCCGGGATCCCCGTTCGGGTGGGGCGGAACCGCGGATGGTGAAGGGCCCCGAAGGTCCCCAAAGGACACGGCCCCGGATTGGCTCCGGGGCCGCGAAGAATGTGGCCTGCTATTACAGGCCCGTGGTCACGTCAATCGTATTACCCTCTTCGAGGGTCACATACGCTTTCTTGACCGTGTTGCGGCGGCCCATGATGCCGCGGAACCGCTTGGCCTTGCCCTTGGTGATGGTGGTGTTCACCGCCTTCACCTTGACGTTGAAGAGGGCCTCGACGGCCTCCTTGATCGCAGGCTTGGTCGCGTCCTTGGCCACCTCGAAGACCACGGCGCCGTATTCGGACGCCATCGTGGCCTTCTCGGTGATCACGGGCTTGCGGATCACGTCGTAATGTTCGGTCTTCGCGCTCATTTCAGTCGAGCCTCCAGAGCTTCGATCCCCGCCTTCGTGATCACCAGGGTGTCACGCTTGAGGATATCGTAGACATTGGCGCCCACCGACGGCAGTACGTCGACGCCTTCGATGTTCCGCGCGGCCTGCGCGAAGTTCTCGTTCACCGACGCGCCGTCGATGACCAGCGCGCGCTTCCAGCCAAGCTCGCGGACTTTCGAGGCCAGCATCTTGGTCTTGGCTTCAGCCAGATCGGCGTTTTCAAGGACGATGAGGTTGCCCTCTTTCGCCTTCGCCGACAGGGCGTGGCACAGGCCAAGCTTGCGGAACTTCTTGGTCAGCTCGTGGCCGTGGCTGCGCGGGGTTGGACCCTTATAGATACCACCCTTCCGGAAGATCGGCGCGTTGCGGTCACCGTGGCGTGCGCCGCCGGTGCCCTTCTGGCGATAGATCTTCTTGGTCGAGTAGCTGGTCTCGGACCGGGTCTTGACCTTGTGGGTGCCCTGCTGCGCGTTGTTGCGCTGCCAGCGGACCACCCGGTGGAGGATGTCGGCGCGCGGCTCGAGCCCGAAGATCTCGTCGTCGAGATCCACCGACCCGTTCTTGCCGCCGTCGAGCGTCAGGACATCGGTTTTCATTCGTCACCTTCCTTCTTCTCGGCGTCCGAGTTGTCGGTCTGGGCCGACTCGTCCGAGATCTCGGCCTCGGCTTCCTTCAGCGCGGCCTCCTGCTCGGCGGCCAGACGCTCCTGCTCGGCGCGTTCGGCTTCCAGACGCTCGGCTTCCGCAGCCTCGGCGGCTTCGCGGGCGGCCCGCTCGGCTTCCTCGGCGGCGGACTTCAGCGCGGCGGGATAGATCACGCCGTCAAGGGCGGGCTTCTTCACCGCATCCTTGATCGTGACCCAGCCCCCCTTCGAGCCCGGAACGGCGCCCTTGACCATGATCAGGCCACGGTCGGCGTCGGTCTTGACGACCTGCAGGTTCTGCGTGGTCACGCGGGCAGCGCCCATGTGTCCGGCCATCTTCTTGCCCTTGAACACCTTGCCGGGGTCCTGGCACTGACCGGTAGAGCCGTGCGAACGGTGGCTGATCGACACACCGTGCGATGCACGCAGGCCGCCGAAATTGTGCCGCTTCATGGCACCGGCAAAACCCTTGCCGATCGAGGTGCCGCTGACGTCGACGAACTGACCCGCGAAATAATGGTTCGCGGTGATCTCTTCGCCCACGTCGATCAGGTTCTCGGGCGCAACCCGGAACTCGGCAATCTTGCGCTTGGGCTCGACCTTGGCGACGGCGAAGTGACCGCGCAGGGCTTTCGAGACGTTCTTCGGCTTGGCGGACCCGGCGCCCAGCTGGACGGCCGTGTATCCATGGCTTTCGGCCGTGCGCGTTGCGACGACCTGAAGCTTGTCGAGTTGCAGGACGGTGACGGGCACTTGCCGGCCGTCGTCCTGGAAGATCCGCGTCATGCCGATCTTCTTGGCGATAACACCAGAGCGCAGCATGATCAGCCTCCCATAACCTTGATGTCGACAGCGACACCGGCAGCGAGGTCGAGCTTCATCAGCGCGTCCACGGTCTGCGGGGTCGGATCGACGATGTCGAGCATCCGCTTGTGCGTGCGGATTTCGAACTGGTCGCGCGACTTCTTGTCCACGTGGGGGCCACGGAGGACGGTGAATTTCTCGATCTTGTTGGGCATCGGGATCGGTCCGCGGACGGACGCGCCGGTACGCTTGGCGGTCGAGACGATTTCCTGGGTGGAGCTGTCAAGCACCCGGTAATCGAACGCCTTGAGGCGAATACGAATGTTCTGGCTGGCGGCCATTGTTCTCTTTCCCTGGACAGGGTGGCGGTCGAGAGGTGGACCCGGGCTCATTCCCGGGCCCACATCGGACCATATTTAGGTCCGGGCGCGCAGGGCGCCCGGCAAATCGCGACGGTCGGTCTGCGCGATCACTCGATGATCTTGGAGACCACGCCGGCGCCGACGGTGCGGCCGCCTTCGCGGATGGCGAAGCGGAGCTTCTCTTCCATCGCGATCGGTGCGATCAGCTCGACGCCGAAGGACACGTTGTCGCCCGGCATCACCATCTCGGTGCCCTCGGCCAGCTGAACCGTGCCGGTCACGTCCGTCGTGCGGAAGTAGAACTGCGGACGGTAGTTGGCGAAGAACGGCGTGTGACGGCCACCCTCTTCCTTGGTCAGGATGTAGGCCTCGGCCTCGAACTTGGTGTGCGGCTTAACCGAGCCGGGCTTGCAGAGAACCTGGCCACGCTGCACGCCTTCACGGTCGATGCCGCGCAGCAGCGCGCCGATGTTGTCGCCGGCTTCACCACGATCCAGCAGCTTGCGGAACATCTCGACGCCCGTGCAGGTCGTCTTCTTGGTGTCGCGGATGCCGACGATCTCGATCTCGTCGCCCACGTTGATCACGCCACGCTCGACGCGACCGGTCACGACCGTACCACGACCCGAGATCGAGAACACGTCCTCGACCGGCATCAGGAACGGCTGGTCCACCGCACGCTCGGGCGTGGGGATCCAGTCGTCGACGGCGGCCATCAGCTCGCGGATCGAGTTCTCGCCGATCTCGGGGTTCTCGCCGTTCATCGCCGCCAGGGCCGAGCCCTTGACCACGGGGATGTCGTCGCCAGGGTACTCGTAGGACGACAGAAGCTCGCGGATTTCCATCTCGACGAGCTCCAGAAGCTCCTCGTCATCCACCTGGTCAACCTTGTTCATGTAGACGACCATGGTCGGGATGCCGACCTGGCGGCCCAGCAGGATGTGCTCGCGCGTCTGGGGCATGGGGCCGTCGGCCGCGTTCACCACCAGGATCGCGCCGTCCATCTGCGCGGCACCCGTGATCATGTTCTTCACGTAGTCGGCGTGGCCGGGGCAGTCGACGTGGGCGTAGTGACGCGCCTCGGTCTCGTACTCCACGTGCGCGGTCGAAATCGTGATACCGCGGGCCTTCTCTTCGGGCGCGCCGTCGATCTGGTCATACGCGCGGAAGTCGCCGAAATACTTCGTGATCGCCGCCGTCAGCGTCGTCTTGCCGTGGTCCACGTGACCGATCGTCCCGATGTTCACGTGCGGCTTGTTACGTTCGAATTTTGCCTTCGCCATGATGGCCTCCTGTCGTCTGGATGGGCGGGCCGGTCCTGCCGGCCCGCAATGTCTGTGCGCTTACGCGTATTTCGCCTGGATCTCTTCCGAGATGTTCTGCGGCACCGGCTCGTAATGGTCGAACAGCATCGTGAACTGCGCGCGGCCCGAGGACATCGAGCGCAGGTTGTTGATGTAGCCGAACATGTTGGCCAGCGGTACGAAGGCATCGATCACGATGGCGTTGCCGCGGGGCTCCTGGCCCTGCACTTGGCCGCGCCGCGAGGTCAGATCGCCGATGACGTTGCCGGTGTATTCTTCCGGCGTCACCACCTCAACTTTCATGATCGGCTCGAGCAGCTGCGCGCCGGCCTTCCGAAGACCTTCCCGCATGCACATCCGCGACGCGATCTCGAACGCGAGGACCGAGGAGTCCACGTCGTGGAACTTGCCGTCGACCAGCGCGACCTTGAAGTCGATGACCGGGAAGCCCGCCAGCGGACCGGAGTCCATGACCGACTTGATGCCTTTCTCGACACCCGGCACGTATTCCTTCGGCACCGAACCACCGACGATGCGGCTCTCGAACGAGTAGCCTTCGCCCGGTTCGGTCGGCATGATCTCGAGCTGGACTTCAGCGAACTGACCGGACCCACCCGACTGCTTCTTGTGCGTGTAGGTGTGGTTGATCTGCTGCTTGATCGTCTCGCGATAGGCCACCTGCGGCGCACCGATATTCGCCTCGACCTTGAACTCCCGCTTGAGGCGGTCGACCAGGATGTCGAGGTGAAGTTCGCCCATGCCCTTCATGATCGTCTGGCCCGACTCGAGGTCGGTTTCGACGCGGAAGGACGGATCCTCGGCCGCAAGACGCTGGAGACCGGTGGACATCTTCTCCTGGTCGGCCTTCGTCTTGGGCTCGACCGCGATCTCGATGACGGGATCGGGGAAGGTCATGGTTTCCAGAACGACCTGCTTTTGCGCGTCGGACAGCGTATCGCCCGTGGTCGTGTCCTTCAGACCGGCCAGCGCGATGATGTCGCCCGCATAGGCGTTCTCGATTTCCTCGCGGTTGTTCGAGTGCATCATCATCATGCGCCCGATGCGTTCCTTGCGGCCCTTCGTCGTGTTCAGGACCGAGTCGCCCTTCGACAACGTGCCCGAATAGATCCGGGTGAAGGTCAGCGTGCCCACGAAGGGGTCGTTCATGATCTTGAACGCCAAGCCCGAGAACGGCTCTTCGTCGTCGGCGTGACGGGCGATGTTGCGCGTCTCGGTCTCGTCATCGGGCGAGAAGCCCATGTAGGCGGGCACATCAAGAGGACCGGGCAGGTAATCGATCACCGCGTTCAGCAGCGGTTGAACACCCTTGTTCTTGAAGGCGGACCCGGCCAGCACAGGCACGAAAGCCATTGAGAGCGTACCCTTGCGGATCAGCTCGCGCAGCTTCGGCTGATCCGGCTCGACGCCTTCCAGATACTGCTCCATCGCATCGTCGTCCATTTCGACGGCGATCTCGATCAGTTCCTGGCGCATCTCCTCGGCGCGGTCCTTCAGCTCGTCGCGAACGTCCTGCACGACCCACGAGGCACCGAGATCCTCGCCTTTCCAGACCCACTCCTTCATGGTCACAAGATCGACGATGCCTTCCAGCTGATCCTCGGCCCCGATGGGCATCTGGATCGGCGCAGGGATAGCACCCGTGCGGTCCTTGATCATGCGGACGCAGTTCCAGAAGTCGGCGCCGATCTTGTCCATCTTGTTGACGAACACGATGCGCGGAACCTTGTAGCGGTCGGCCTGACGCCAGACGGTCTCCGTCTGGGGCTCAACACCGGCGTTGGCGTCCAGAACTGCAACGGCACCGTCGAGCACGGCCAGCGAACGCTCGACCTCGATGGTGAAGTCGACGTGGCCGGGCGTGTCGATGATGTTGAAGCGGAAGGACGCTTCCTGCGGCGTGTCACCGTAGATGCCGGTCGTGGTCTGACCGTCCTCGGTGCGGAACCACATGGTCGTGGTCGCGGCCGAGGTGATGGTGATCCCGCGTTCCTGCTCCTGCTCCATCCAGTCCATCGTCGCGGCGCCGTCATGGACTTCGCCGATCTTGTGGGACTTGCCGGTATAGAACAGGATGCGCTCGGTGCAGGTGGTCTTGCCGGCATCAATGTGGGCCATGATGCCGAAATTGCGGTAGCGTGAGAGCGAATAATCGCGGGGCATGATGCGTCCTCGTGTGTTCGGGCTGCCGCCGTTTTACCAGCGGTAGTGGCTGAACGCCTTGTTGGCGTCGGCCATCTTGTGAGTGTCTTCGCGCTTCTTAACGGCCGAGCCACGATTGTTCACAGCGTCGACCAGTTCGGCGGCCAGACGCTCTTCCATGGTGTTCTCGTTCCGGTTGCGGCACGCGGTGATGAGCCAGCGGATCGCCAATGCTTCGCGACGCTCGGGGCGGACCTCGACAGGGACCTGGTAGGTCGCACCGCCAACGCGGCGCGAGCGGACCTCGACGGACGGCTTAATGTTGTCGAGGCTCTCGTGAAACACCTCGATGGGCGACCGCTTGAGCTTGCCTTCGACGCGATCGAACGCGTTGTAGACGATACCCTCAGCCACGGACTTCTTGCCGTTGTACATCAGGTTGTTCATGAACTTGGTGACCACCCGGTCGCCGAATTTGGCGTCGGGCAGGATCTCGCGCTTTTCGGCGGCGTGACGGCGGGACATGTCGTAATCCTCTTACTTCGGGCGCTTGGCGCCATATTTCGAACGACGCTGCTTGCGGTCCTTCACGCCTTGCGTGTCCAGAACGCCCCGCAGGATGTGATAGCGCACGCCCGGAAGGTCTTTCACACGGCCGCCGCGGATCAGCACGACCGAGTGTTCCTGCAGGTTGTGGCTTTCGCCCGGAATGTAGCTGATGACCTCGTAACCATTGGTCAGGCGCACCTTGGCAACCTTCCGCATGGCCGAGTTCGGCTTCTTCGGCGTCGTGGTGTAGACGCGCGTGCAGACACCGCGCTTTTGCGGGCAGCCTTCAAGATGCAGCGACTTCGAGCGTTTGACTTTGGGCTGCCGCGGCTTGCGGATCAGCTGTTGGATCGTTGGCATTCCGGTCTCATTCCCCGTGTTGCAACACTGTTCAATTCGATGGGGCGCGCGCACCCCGGTTCATTTCTTCGTCGCGAAAGGCGCGTCCGCCAAACGCAAACACCGCATCGGGCCTTGGCCCACGCGGCGGGTATCCAGAGGATCGGGGCAAATCGGGCCCGGATCGTGACCACTTCCATCAATTTAAACCCCGGCCCGGGAGTCGTCCCGGTCGCACGGTTGGCGCCGTATAGAGGTCGAGTCGGGTGGTGTCAACAGGACCTGCCGCACGCCCCATATGGGATAAGGGGGAGCGGGTGTTAAGGGGGAAATTCAGGCATTTCGGGGTCAGGCGCGACCGATCCGGTAGTGTCCCACCGCCTTGGGATTCTTTTCCGCCCGGATCGGTCTGTGCCTGTCACTGCCTCGCCGCCGCCCGTGTTGCCCGGGCTGGCATGTCAACACTGCGACCCAAATGCGCTGGGATCGCGACGCAATTGTGGCAAATTTTCGGCAATGTGGATAATCCCCATTTATGGGGAGGCATTGATGCCCGAGCCGCGTGCGTAGTGCCGCATCTCTCCCAGTTTCCGGCCAAAATTCTTCTTCAGGATCGCGTCGATCTCGCTGTTCGGCATTTCGATCTTGCGGCCCGTAACGTGCGGGTTGGCCTTGTTGTCACGATGGACGGTCCGAACGTAGGAATGGACCTTCGTGTCCAGCCAGCAGTCGAAGAACTGCGGCAACTGGCGGTGGTCCGTCTTGTAGATGTTGTCCACGTATTCCCGGGGCGCGATCAGCGCGGCCCCTACGCTGAGAGGCGTGCGTTCGCAGACCGGATAAACGGCGACATTGTTGGCCCGCTCTTCCAGAAAAAAACCCAAGTTATGCGCAAGTGCCACCGGCAGATCCCCGCCGGATATATCCAGAAGTCCCGGCGCGGTCCGTTTCAGCCGCGCCACGAAATCGTTGTCCAGCGCATCGTCATCGTCGAACCGGAACGTGATCCGGTGCGTGCAATCGTCCGGCGAAACCGCTTGGAACGCAGCCTTGATACCGGAATAATGGTGCTGAGGTTTGGCCTCGATCACGCGGATGGACGGGGTGTCGGCGATGAGGTCCGAAAGCCGGGACTTCCAGGGAGCGGGAAGGTTCGACCCGACAAGCAGGATACAGGTGAAGTCCTGATCCGTTTGCCCCTTCAGGGACGGCAGACAGAACGTCTCGAACAGGCGGAACCGGCGCTGCAGCCGTTCGGGATCGAACAGGAACGCCTCCATCGCGTCTATCCCGTCGAAGCCAGGGTAGAAATTGCCGATCGTCGCGAAGGAAAACCGGACCAGCCCGACGACTTGAACCCTGTGAGACATGCGCGCACCCCCTGCCCCGTCTTCTTTCAGCGAAGCCGCGCGGTCAACATCGCGTATGGCCAAACGAAAACGCCCCGCGCCGAAGCGCGGGGCGTGTGATGCCGGAGCATCGGTGTCGAAGGTCAGTCGCGGCTTTCGGGGACGTCGATCACGTCCACATCCGCCTCGATCGCCTCTTCCGTCGGCGCCGCCAGTGCCGCAGCCTGTTCGGCTTCGGCCTGCGCGTTCTTCAGGACCGTGAGGTCCCGTTCGGCCGCGATGCGGCGCACCTTCTGGGTGGCCCCACCGGTACCGGCCGGGATCAGACGACCGACGATGACGTTCTCCTTCAGGCCCACCAGCTTGTCGCGCTTGCCCTGAACCGAAGCCTCGGTCAGCACTCGGGTGGTCTCTTGGAAGGACGCCGCCGAGATGAACGACCGGGTCTGAAGCGACGCCTTGGTGATGCCCAGAAGGATCGGTTCGCCCTGAGCAGGACGGCCGCCCTTCTTCGTCGCCTTCTCGTTCGCCTCGTCGAACTCGACCTTGTCGACGTGCTCGCCTTTCAGAAGCGTCGTGTCACCGCTGTCCTGGATCTCCCACTTCTGGAGCATCTGACGGACGATGACCTCGATATGCTTGTCGTTGATCTTCACGCCTTGCAGTCGATAGACGTCCTGCACCTCGTCGATCATGTAGTCGGCCAAGGCTTCGACCCCCATCACCGCAAGGATATCGTGCGGTGCCGGGTTGCCGTCCATGATGTAGTCGCCCTTCTTGACGAAGTCGCCTTCCGCAACCGGGATATGCTTGCCCTTGGGCACCATATACTCGATCGGGTCGGCCCCCTCCTCGGTCGGCACGATCGCGATCCGGCGCTTGTTCTTGTAGTCGCGCCCGAACTTTACATGACCGTCGGCCTCGGCAATGATCGCGTGATCCTTGGGACGGCGTGCTTCGAAGAGTTCGGCCACACGCGGCAGACCACCGGTGATGTCCTTCGTCTTCGCACCTTCCCGCGGAATACGCGCCAGTACGTCACCCGCCTTCACATCCTGCCCGTCCTCGACCGACAGAATGGCGTCGACCGACATCGTGTAGGTGATCGGGTTGCCCTGATCGTTGCGCAACGGCTCACCGTTCTCGTCCGCTAGGACGATCTCGGGCTTCAGATCGCTGCCCTTCGGCGCAGAACGCCAGTCGGACACGATCTTCTGCGTCATGCCGGTCGCATCGTCCGTCTCGTCCCGGACCGAGATGCCGGTGATCAGATCGACAAGCTTCGCGCGTCCGGTGGCCTCGGCGATGATCGGCAGGGTGTAGGGGTCCCACTCGAACAGACGATCCCCGCGCTTGACGTCGGACCCGTCCTCCACGTGGAGAGTGGTGCCGTAGCCCAGCTTGTAGGACGCCCGCTCGACGTCGTTCTCATCGATGATCGCAAGGGTCATGTTGCGGCCCATGACGATCTTGGCGCCGGACTCGTTGGCCAGGGTGTTCGCGTTGCGATACTCCACCTTGCCCTCGTGGCCCGACTCCTGGAACGACTGCTGGCTGCCCTGTGCAACGCCGCCGATGTGGAAGGTCCGCATGGTCAGCTGGGTGCCCGGCTCACCGATGGACTGAGCCGCGATGATGCCCACGGCCTCGCCCTGGTTTACCATCGTGCCGCGGGCAAGGTCGCGCCCGTAGCACATGGCGCAAACACCTTCTTCCGCCTCGCAGGTCAGGGGCGAGCGGATGCGCGCCTCGGGGATGCGCAGTTCCTCGACCATGTCGGCCTTGCGCTCGTCGATCAGCTCGCCGGCCTCGACGATCACCTCGTCATTGGCCGGGTTCATGATGGCCTCGGCCGCGACACGGCCCAGTACACGCTCACCCAGCGTGGCCACGACCTCGCCGTCATTGACGGCAGGGCGCGCGGTCACGGCGCGGTCGGTGCCGCAATCGTGCTCGCGCACGATGCAGTCCTGCGCCACGTCCACCAGACGGCGGGTCAGGTAGCCCGAGTTCGCCGTCTTAAGCGCGGTGTCCGACAGACCCTTCCGGGCGCCGTGGGTCGAGTTGAAGTATTCAAGAACGGTCAGGCCTTCCTTGAAGTTCGAGATGATCGGCGTCTCGATGATCTCGCCCGACGGCTTGGCCATGAGGCCCCGCATACCGCCCAGCTGCTTCATCTGGGTAACCGATCCACGCGCACCCGAGTGGGCCATCATGTAAACCGAGTTCGGCTCATGCTCGGCCCCATCGGTCATGCCCGGGGTCGAGATGGTGGTCATCATCGCGTCGGTGACCTTGTCGTTACACTTCGACCAGGCATCCACGACCTTGTTGTACTTTTCGCCCTGGGTGATCAGGCCGTCCATGTACTGCTGTTCGAAGTCCTTCACTTGCTCGCGGGTATCTTCCACGATCGGCCACTTCGTATCGGGAACCACCATGTCGTCCTTGCCGAAGCTGATGCCGGCCTTGAACGCCTCGCGGAACCCCATGGTCATGATCTGGTCGCAGAAGATGACCGACTCCTTCTGGCCGCAATAGCGGTAGACGGTGTCGATGACCTGCTGGACTTCCTTCTTGCGCAGAAGGCGGTTCACCAGATCATAGGGCGCCTTGGCGTTCAGCGGCAGAAGCGCGCCAAGCCGCACGCGACCCGGCGTCGTCTCGAACCGGCGCACGACTTCCTCGCCCGTTTCCGGGTCGATCTGCTTCATACGGGCTTCGATCTTGGCATGCAGGTGCACCGCACCGGCATCCAGCGCGTGCTGCACCTCGTCCACGGACGAGAAGACCATGCCCTCGCCCTTCATGCCCTCGCGCTGCATCGTGATGTAATACAGACCAAGGATCATGTCCTGCGACGGCACGATGATCGGCGCGCCGTTGGCGGGCGACAGCACGTTGTTCGTGGACATCATCAGGACGCGCGCTTCAAGCTGCGCTTCCAGCGAAAGCGGCACGTGAACTGCCATCTGGTCGCCGTCGAAGTCGGCGTTGAACGCCGAACAGACAAGCGGGTGAAGCTGGATCGCCTTGCCTTCGATCAGGATCGGCTCGAACGCCTGGATGCCCAGACGGTGCAGCGTCGGCGCGCGGTTCAGAAGAACCGGGTGCTCCCGGATGACCTCGTCGAGGATATCCCACACCTCGGGACGCTCTTTCTCGACCAGCTTCTTGGCCTGCTTGACCGTAGAGCTGTAGCCCTTCGCTTCGAGCCGAGAATAGATGAACGGCTTGAACAACTCGAGCGCCATCTTCTTCGGCAACCCGCACTGGTGCAGCTTCAGCTCGGGGCCGGTCACGATGACCGAACGGCCCGAGAAGTCGACCCGCTTGCCCAGAAGGTTCTGACGGAAGCGACCCTGCTTGCCCTTCAGCATGTCGGACAGCGACTTCAGCGGACGCTTGTTGGCGCCTGTGATGACGCGGCCGCGACGGCCGTTGTCGAACAGCGCGTCGACGGATTCCTGCAGCATCCGCTTTTCGTTACGGATGATGATGTCCGGCGCGCGCAGCTCGATCAGCCGCTTGAGGCGGTTGTTCCGGTTAATGACCCGGCGATACAGATCGTTCAGGTCCGAGGTCGCAAAGCGGCCGCCATCCAGCGGCACCAGCGGGCGCAGCTCGGGCGGGATGACCGGGATGACCGTCATGACCATCCACTCGGGACGGTTGCCGGATTCCAAGAAGCTTTCGACGATCTTCAGACGCTTGATGATCTTCTTGGGCTTCAGCTCGCCGGTGGCTTCCTTCAGCTCTTCGCGCAGACGGTCGGCCTCGGCTTCGAGGTCGATCATCGACAGCATCTCACGGATGGCTTCCGCGCCGATATTGGCGGTGAAGGCGTCCATGCCGTACTGGTCCTGGGCGTCCATGAACTCTTCTTCGGTCATCATCTGACCGTAGGTGAGGTCCGTGAGGCCCGGCTCGATCACGACGTAGTTCTCGAAGTACAGAACCCGCTCGAGGTCACGCAGCGTCATGTCCAGCATGAGGCCGATGCGCGAGGGCAGCGACTTCAGGAACCAGATATGGGCGCAAGGAGCGGCCAGTTCGATATGGCCCATGCGCTCGCGGCGGACCTTCTGCAGCGTGACTTCCACGCCGCATTTCTCGCAGACGATGCCGCGATACTTCATCCGCTTGTACTTGCCGCAAAGGCACTCGTAGTCCTTCACCGGCCCGAAGATACGGGCGCAGAACAGCCCGTCACGCTCGGGTTTGAAGGTCCGGTAGTTGATCGTCTCGGGCTTCTTGATCTCGCCGAAGGACCACGAAAGGATCCGCTCGGGGCTGGCCAAAGAGACCTTGATCTCGTCGAAGGTCTTCGGAGCCGCCAGAGGCGAGAACGGGTTGTTGACTAGTTCCTGGTTCATTTTCCGTCCTTAAACGTAAGGGTGCATTGGGGGGACGGGGCCGGCGTCGTGCCGGCCCCAAAGATCACTCGGCGTCTTCGCCTTCGATCTCTTCCGCGTCCTCCGCATCCAGGAGTTCCATGTTGAGGCCCAGTCCCCGGACCTCCTTGACGAGCACGTTGAACGATTCCGGCACGCCGGCCTCGAAGTTGTCCTCGCCCTTGACGATGCTCTCGTAGACCTTGGTCCGGCCCGCGACGTCGTCCGACTTCACCGTCAGCATTTCCTGCAAGGTGTAGGCCGCGCCGTAGGCTTCCAGCGCCCAGACCTCCATCTCGCCGAAGCGCTGTCCGCCGAACTGCGCCTTACCGCCCAGCGGCTGCTGGGTCACAAGGCTGTACGGACCGGTCGACCGGGCGTGGATCTTGTCGTCCACCAGGTGGTGCAGCTTCAGCAGGTACTTGACCCCCACCGTCACCTTCCGGCTGAACTCCTCGCCCGTGCGGCCGTCGAACAGGCGCGACTGACCGGACGTGTCGAACCCGGCCCGCGTGAGCGAGTCGTTCACGTCCGCCTCTTTCGCACCGTCGAAGACCGGCGTGGCGATCGGCACACCGCGCGTCACGTTGCCCGCGGCCTCCAAAAGCATGTCGTCCTCGAACGCGGCTTCGTCCATCACTGCGTCGCCGTACGCGATCTTCATCGCATCACGCACCGGGGTCAGGTCGCCGCTGCGGCGATAGTCGCCCAACGCATCGTCGATCTGGATCCCCAGGCCGCGCGCAGCCCAACCCATATGCGTCTCGAGGATCTGGCCCACGTTCATCCGCGAGGGCACGCCCAGCGGGTTCAGAACGAAGTCCACCGGCGTCCCGTCTTCCAGGAACGGCATGTCTTCCATCGGCACGACGCGAGAGATGACGCCCTTGTTGCCGTGACGGCCGGCCATCTTGTCGCCCGGCTGAAGCTTGCGCTTCACCGCCACGAAGACCTTGACCATCTTCATGACGCCCGGCGGCAGGTCGTCGCCCCGACGCACCTTCTCGACCTTGTCCTCGAAACGGGCATCAAGGGCGCGCTTCTGCGCCTCGTATTGCTCGTTCAGAGCCTCCATGATCTTGGCGTCGTCCTCGTCTTCGAGGGCGAGCTGCCACCACTGACCCTTGGACAGTTGCCCGTCCAGAAGCTCTTCGGTGATCTGGGTGTTGGGCTTAACGCCTTTCGGCCCCTTCACGGCCAGCTTGCCCATGATCAGCTCGCGCAGACGGGCATAAATGTTGCGGTCGAGGATCGCGAGCTCGTCGTCGCGGTCTCGGCTCAGGCGCTCGATCTCTTCACGCTCGATCTGCACCGCACGCTCGTCTTTCTCGACGCCGTGGCGGTTGAAGACGCGGACTTCCACGACCGTGCCATAGTCACCCGGGGGCAGACGCAGGGAGGTATCGCGCACGTCGGACGCCTTCTCGCCGAAGATGGCGCGCAACAGCTTTTCTTCCGGCGTCATCGGGCTTTCGCCCTTAGGCGTGATCTTACCGACAAGGATATCCGCCGGTCCGACTTCGGCACCGATATAGACGATGCCCGCCTCGTCGAGGTTGCGCAGGGCTTCCTCGCCGACGTTAGGAATGTCGCGGGTGATCTCTTCCGGCCCGAGCTTGGTGTCACGGGCAGCGACCTCGAACTCCTCGATGTGGATCGAGGTGAACACGTCGTCGCGGGTGATCCGCTCGGAGATCAGGATCGAGTCTTCGTAGTTGTAGCCGTTCCACGGCATGAACGCGACGACGACGTTCTTGCCCAGGGCCAGCTCGCCCATGTCGGTCGAGGGACCGTCCACGATGACCTCGCCCTTGCCGACCGTATCACCGGCCTTCACCAGCGGACGCTGATTGATGCAGGTGTTCTGGTTCGACCGCTGGAACTTGCGCAGACGGTAGATGTCCACGCCAGCATCCCCAAGCTCAAGATCCTCGGTCGCGCGGATGACGATCCGGGTGGCGTCCACCTGGTCGACGATGCCCGCACGACGCGCGGTAATCGCAGCGCCCGAGTCGCGGGCCACACGCTCCTCCATGCCGGTGCCGACCAGCGGCGCCTCAGCCCGCAGAAGCGGAACCGCCTGACGCTGCATGTTCGAGCCCATAAGGGCCCGGTTGGCGTCGTCATTCTCGAGGAACGGGATCAGGGCCGCGGCGACCGACACCAGCTGCTTCGGAGACACGTCGATCAGGTCGACATTCTCGTTCGGCGCAAGCGTGTAATCGCCCGACTGACGGGTCGACACGAATTCCTGGACGAACTTGCCGCCGTCATCGAGCTGCGCGTTCGCCTGGGCAACCGTATGGCGCATCTCTTCCGTGGCGGACATGTAGTGGACTTCGTCCGTGACCTGCCCTTCCGTCACCACGCGATAGGGGGTTTCGATGAAGCCGTACTTGTTCACCCGCGCGAAGGTCGCGAGGCTGTTGATCAGGCCGATGTTCGGACCTTCCGGCGTCTCGATCGGGCACATCCTGCCGTAGTGGGTCGGGTGCACGTCGCGCACCTCGAAGCCGGCACGTTCACGCGTCAGACCGCCCGGCCCGAGGGCCGAGAGGCGCCGCTTGTGCGTCACTTCCGACAGCGGGTTGGTCTGGTCCATGAACTGCGACAGCTGCGACGAGCCGAAGAACTCGCGCACCGCTGCCGCGGCGGGCTTGGCGTTGATCAGGTCCTGCGGCATGACCGTGTCGATCTCGACCGAGGACATGCGCTCCTTGATCGCGCGCTCCATCCGCAGCAGGCCGACGCGGTACTGGTTTTCCATCAGCTCGCCGACGGACCGCACCCGGCGGTTGCCGAGGTGGTCGATGTCGTCGATCTCGCCACGGCCATCGCGCAGGTCGACCAGTGCCTTGATACAGGCGACGATGTCGGCCTTGCGCAGCGTGCGCTGCGTATCCTCGGCATCGAGGTCGAGGCGCATGTTCATCTTCACGCGGCCGACGGCCGACAGGTCGTAGCGCTCGGAGTCGAAGAACAGGCTGTCGAACAGGGTCGACGCGGCCTCGACGGTGGGCGGCTCGCCCGGGCGCATGACGCGGTATATGTCCATGAGCGCGGTCTCGCGGCCCATGTTCTTGTCCTGCGCCATGGTGTTGCGCATGTACGGACCCTTGGACACGTTATCGATGTCCAGCACGGGAATATCCGTGATGCCGTTGTCCAGAAGCTCCTTCAGGGTGCCGCCGGTGACTTCGCCGTCCTTGTCGGTCTCCCAGGTCAGCTCGTCCCCGGCTTCCACGAAGATCGCGCCGGTTTCCTCGTCGATGATGTCCCGGGCGACATAGCGGCCGATGATCTGGTCGAACGGCAGCAGCAGTTCCTTGACCTTGCCTTCGTCCTTCAGCTTCTTGACGGTCCGCGGCGTGACCTTCTGGCCCGCCTCGGCGATCACTTCGCCGGTGTCGGCATCGACCAGATCATAGGCCGGACGGGTGCCGCGCACGCGGTCGGGGAAGAAGGTGGTCGCCCAGCCCTTGTTCTTCACCTGGCGGAACGGGACCTCGTCGTAATAGGTCTGCATGATCTGTTCCTGGTCGTAGCCCAGGGCATACAGAAGCGTCGTCACCGGCAGCTTCCGGCGACGGTCGATGCGCGCGTAGACCAAGTCCTTGGCGTCGAACTCGAAGTCCAGCCACGAGCCGCGATAGGGAATGATGCGGCAGGCGAACAGCAGCTTGCCCGACGAGTGGGTCTTGCCCTTGTCGTGATCGAAGAACACGCCCGGCGAGCGGTGCATCTGGGAAACGATGACCCGCTCGGTGCCGTTGACGATGAACGTACCGTTGGGCGTCATCAGGGGCATGTCGCCCATGAAGACGTCCTGCTCCTTGATGTCCTTGACCGATTTCGCGCCCGTGTCCTCGTCGACATCGAACACGATCAGGCGCAGCGTCACCTTCAGCGGCGCCGAATAGGTCATGTCGCGCTGCTGGCATTCCTCGACGTCGTATTTCGGCTTTTCCAGCTCGTAGCCGACGAATTCGAGAACGGCGGTTTCGTTGAAATCCTTGATCGGAAAGACGGATTGGAAGACGCCCTTGATCCCCTCGCCGTCCAGGGGCGCTTCGCCCTCGCCGGACTTCAGGAACAGGTCATAGGAGGCTTTCTGAACCGCAATGAGGTTCGGCATCTCCAGAACTTCGCGGATTTTACCGTAGTATTTACGCAGACGCTTCTGGCCGAGATAGCTGGTCGCCATGTAGAGTGCACCTTTTTCTTCGCGGAGATGCGGGCCCTTGGGGAAGGCCGCCCTCCGGGCGAAACGGGGGGCCGGATCCATACCTGGCTGTCCTCCCACAGACAGCCGCCCGATCCGGCACCGCACCTGGGGAAAGGCCCTGTTGGCCCTTGCCAAGACGCGGAGACCGACCCCGGACTTGTCCGGGATCGGTCAGTATCACATTCAGTGGCGGACGCGTTGCCCGCCCCCAATCACTTGAGCTCGACTTCGGCGCCGGCCGCTTCGAGCTTGCCTTTGATCTCTTCGGCTTCGTCCTTGGAAACCTGCTCTTTGACCGGCTTGCCGCCAGCTTCGACCAGTTCCTTGGCTTCCTTGAGGCCCAGACCGGTGATGGCGCGGACTTCTTTGATGACGTTGATCTTCTGAGCGCCGGCGCTCTTGAGGATCACGTCGAACTCGGTCTGCTCTTCAGCAGCCGCGCCGCCGGCGCCATCGGCCGGGCCGGCCATCATCACGGCGCCGCCAGCGGCGGGCTCGATGCCGTATTCGTCTTTCAGGATCGTCTTCAGTTCCTGCGCTTCAAGCAGCGTCAGACCGACGATTTGTTCAGCAAGTGCTTTAAGATCAGCCATTGTCTCGTTTCCGTTCGTTCAGATGTGTTCCAACGTCGCGGCTTTCAAGCCGCAAGGTCTCGCAGGATCAGGCGGCTTCCGCCTTTTCCTCGATGGTCGACAGGATGCTCGCGATATTCGAGGCGGGCGCACCGATCGCACCGGCGATGTTGGACGCAGGCGCACCAATGCACGACACGACCTGAGCGATAAGCTCTTCGCGCGACGGCAGTTTGGCGACATCTGCGACACCGGCGGTGTCCAGCTTCGTCTCGCCCATGGCGCCGCCGAGAATCTTGAACTTCTGATTCTCCTTGGCGTACTCGTCCGCCACCTTGGCCGCGGCCACGGGGTCTTCCGAGTAGGACAGGACGGTCTGGCCCAGAAGCAGGTCACCGATGTCAGCCATCGGTGCGTCCTTCAGGGCGATCTTGGCGAGCCTGTTCTTGGCAACGCGCACGGACCCGCCTGCGGCACGCATGCGCGCACGAAGGTCCTGCATCTCGGCCACCGTGAGGCCCTGGTAGTGAGCCACCACCACGACGCCAGAGCTTTCGAAGATCTGGCCGAGTTCCTCGACCACTTTCTCTTTCTGGGCTCTATCCACAGTTTCACTCCAAGTTTGGAGGGCAACCCCTCCGGCTCAGTCACGGTGTATCGGCCGATACACCGCAGTCCGAACGGGTCGTCGCACCCCTGTGGCAGCCGTGTACGGCTACGAGAGAATGTCTCTTCCCGTCTCGGGCAGGAATTATGCAAGGGGGACCCCCTACACCCACCGTCTCGGACGATCCGAACGCCCCGAAGCGAATCGCTCAAGGGTGTCCGAGTGGCCCTCCTAGAGCTTTGGGTGGGAAATGCCAAGCGGCGATCTCGTTTTTTGACATTGCGTCCCGGACGCAACAGCGGCACGTCTGACGGCATGGCTTATTCCCTCGACCCCGACACGCTGCGCCGCGGGATCGCAAGCGCCGCGCCACGCGGCATGTCTACCTCGACGCGGGACAGGGCGCGGCGCCTGATGCTGGCCTGGATCGACACCGCCATTGCCCATCGGGTCGGCGCTAATGACCTTGCCCGGGCCCTTCGCGACGGCCAAGCCGCGCGTCAGATCGCTGCAGCGCGCCGGGCCGAGATCGCCGCCGATCCACCCGACGCGATCCGCAATGCCGCCTGCGCGCCCGGATGCGCGTTCTGTTGCGTGCTGACCGACGAGGATGGGGGCACGATTTCCACCGCCGAGGCGCAGGCCGTGCATGCCGCCCTTGTTCCGATGGCTGGACAGCGTGACGGTAGCGACTGGATGCACCGCGCGTGCCCTGCCCTCGACCCCGAGACGCGGTTGTGCCGCATCTATGACGACCGACCCGAGATTTGCCGGTCCTACATCTCGACCGATGCTGCCGCCTGCGAAATCAACGCTGCGGGCGGCTCGGCGCCCGGAGGCGGTGTGATCGGATCACATGTCGATTTTCTGGCTTTGCTCGCGGTGTCGCGCGCTGCCATGACGGGCCTCGCTCAAGTTCCGACATTCGCACTGAGGGACGTCGCTGCCGCTGCCTTGAACGGCCGGGACGCGAAAGAAGCACTGAACGCCGCGCGCCATCCGCCGGTGATGCTGGACCGCGTGCAATCAGGCGCGGAACGGGGCCGGACCTACTCCTCCGGTTCCTCTTCCTCGGGTGAGCCCACGAGGACCCAGCGCCCACCGCGATAGGCCATCTTTCCGGCACCATACGCGCCTTTGACGGATGCCTTCGCAGCGAATCCAGCCGTGTTGGCGGTTCCGCTGGCAACCGTATCGCACGCGGACAAACCCAGAGCGAGGGTGATGAGAATCGTGAAATGTCGCACTTTATTACCTATTCTGGACCACGTTGTCGGACCTAAGACGTGATCATGACGGCGCCATTCAACACTGAACCACGACTGCGTGAGATGCCTGCGGGGGTCGGAAGTAAACAAGGAAAATTTGCGCTGGCTCAAAGTGCGGAGCGGTCGGGCCGTGGCAGGTTTGCGACATGACACAGATCGACCGCCTTCGCCGCTATGGCCTCTTCGATGCGCGGGTTCCGCGCTATACCAGCTATCCGACCGCGCCGGTTTTTGCGCCAGAGATCAGCGCGGGATTCCAGGAAGCATGTCTGCTGACCCTCGACCCGTCGAAACCGGTCTCGGTCTACATGCACCTGCCCTTCTGCGAGAGGCTTTGCTGGTTTTGCGCCTGTCATACCCAGGGCACCAAATCCCTGTCGCCGGTCGAAGGCTATGTGGACGCGATTGCGGCCGAGCTGTCGCTGCTGGCCGACACGCGCCCGGACGGCACGCAGATGGGCATGCTGCATTGGGGCGGCGGAACGCCTACCATCCTGCCCCCTGCCCTGATCCATAAGGTCGCGCAGGCGATCCAAGCGGTTCTGCCCCCGTCGCCGCAATTCGAGTTCTCGGTCGAGACGGACCCGACGATGATCGATGCGGCCAAGGTCGAGGCGTTGCGCGCATGTGGCATGACCCGGGCAAGCATCGGCATCCAGGATTTCGCACCCGAGGTGCAAGCGGCGATCGGGCGCCCGCAGAGCTTTGGCGTCACCCGCCGCTGCGTCGACATGCTGCGTGCCGCCGGGGTGGGATCGATCAATGCTGACCTGGTGTACGGGCTTCCCTTCCAGACGGCCGAACGGTTCCGGACGACCGTGCGCCGCGTGCTGGAGCTTGCGCCGGATCGGATCGCCCTGTTCGGCTATGCCCACGTGCCGAAGATTTCGAAGCGACAACGCCTCATCCCCACATCCGCCCTGCCCGGCGACGAGATGCGGTATACCCTGTCGCAGGAGGCCCGCGGCATATTTGAGCAGGAGGGCTATGTCGCCGTCGGCATCGACCATTTTGCCAAACCGGGGGACGCACTGGCCCGCGCCGCGACACAGGGCAGCCTGCGTCGGAACTTCCAAGGATACACGACGGACGAATGTGAAACCTTGATCGGGCTCGGGGCATCCTCGATCTCGCGGTTTTCCCAAGGCTACGTTCAGAATGCGTCGGCAACGTCGGCATATATGAAACGCATTTCGGAATGTCAGTTCGCCGGTGCGCGGGGTTACGCCTTCACCCAGGACGATCGCCTGCGCGGCCACGTGATCGAGAGGATCATGTGCGATTTCCGTCTCGATTTCTCCTTGCTTCGGACCGCGTTCGGCGAGGCCGCCGAGGCGCTGATGCCCATCCATACCCAAATCGCCCGGGATTTCGACGGGATGGTGGACCTTACCCCGGACAGGCTGACCCTGCGCCCGGAGGGAACACCGCTGGCCCGTCTGATCGCGCAACGCTACGACGCCCATGATCCGGTCGGGGCACAGTTCTCTAAAGCGTCCTGACCCGTGACACCTGCTTAACCCGGCTTATTCATCCAAATCGGTTGGGGAAGGTTGCGTGCGCCTGAAAGCGCCGTAGAATCAAGCTGCTACACCGCAATCCGCCAGCAGCTTCGGACGCACGCATGGGTGAAACTCTACGGTCGGT
>NZ_ONZF01000030.1 GCF_900302445.1 Palleronia abyssalis
GTGCCGCCGCCGGGCGCGACGGTGGTCGACCCCAGGGTGAGGCTGTCGACGGTGACGTTGCTCTGGCCCGAGACGGTGCCGCCGACGCTCGGCGTGGTCAGCGTCAACGTGTCGGTGCCGGTGTTGGCGATCGTGTACGTCACGGTCGCGGCCACCCCCGCCACCGGGGAGGACGTGAACGTGTCGGTGCCGCCATCGGCCACCGCCCCGCCCTCGGACGAAGAAACGCCGATCTCCGGCGCGCCGGACGGCGCACCGCTGACCGTGCCTGTGCTGCCGGTCCACGTGTAGGTGAAGCTCGGGAAGGGGGTGCCGCCATGCGTGCCCGTGACAGTGCATCCGGCAAAGCAGTTGGTCGTGTAGGCCCCGGAGCCCGAGGTGAGCGTGGTGCTGTCCACGGTGAAGCTCAAAGCGCGCCCATCCGGTGAAAAGTTGTCCTGGATTTCGAAGTTCGTACTTCCTCCGGGGTCGGCGACCTGAATGAAAATGAAGTCTTCGTCGAAGCCGACGCCAATTGGATAGGGACCGGAGGTGTTAAAGCAGTTGTCGTCCGTCAGGTTGAGGGCCAGCTGTTCGCCGGTGCCGGACAAGGCGGGGCAGTTGGTGAATTGCGCCGACGACATTGACGCTGTTGCTGTCCACGCGATCAGCGCAAGGAGGCCCAGCAACCAGAGCTGAAGATGTCGCCCGAGGCTCAGCGGTAGATGCGCGCCGCCATTAAAAGATTGGGTCAGATTACCAGCATTAAAGGACAACTTCAGCACCCCCGATTTTCGCATCCGGAGCGCCACTAACTCGGTCGGCGTTAACGAGGGCTTAACGCGGCTCACCAGCTCGCCAATTATCACACGACGGACGGTCCCAGCCCGGAGCGAAGAAAAGGCAGGGACCCAGTTCGGACGCGTCGGACACCCACAATCCATTCAGCCGACATGTTTGGCGATACCAGCGCCATCCTCACCACGACCACCGCTTGGCAAGACCACGTTAGTCACGGGGACATCGTCTCCTTCAGCTTTCCCCTTGCCGAGGAAGACAGCACTGGGGCACGCAAGGCCTGGCCTTGCCTTGTCCTCGATATCGAGGGGATTGGCAGCCAGCGATACGCCCTCTTGGCCTACCGCAGGACGTCCTACGGCCGCTCGCACATCGGCTACCAGATCCATGTCCGGGGGCGCGGGGAATACCTTTCGGCCGGGCTCGACGAGCCGATGTGCTTTGTCGGCGCTCGCCGACTGTTTGTGCCGCTTGGCCACAGCGGCTTCGACATCTGCCGCACGACCGGCTCGGCCGCCTTGACGGCGCGCCATTCGGCCATGAACGCGACGCGTGGCCGCATCCATGTAAAAGCCGATATCGCAGCCTTTCGCCGGCCTCGGCGGCGACGCTAGCCGCGATGGGACCGGCGACTTTACGATCGAAAGGTGGTGTCAGACAAACTCGAACCAGTCTCAAAGGTCTCGCGGTCGCGGTTCTCTACGCCGCGCCGAGACCGCACCACTCGGCGAGAGCGGCGGCCCGGTTCAGCTTGAAGTTTGCGCGTGAGGAGAGGCCGCGGTCTGAGTTGAAGTGGTTGGTGACAGAGGCATGGACGGAGGCGAATGGGGGAAGCTGTATCGCAGACGACATCCTATGCTGACCGGCATGCCAGACGCGCGGCCGCGCTTTGTCATGTCACGATCACCGTCCAAGAATGCACGCCCCGTCGGAGAGCCGGAAGTCTTGGTAGACTGCGGCCATTTTCAGGATTCTAGAAATCGTCAAGTTCTGGGACCTTCCCAAGTCTTACGAGGAAGCTCGGTTCGCCAACTTCTCCACTGGCTGGATCTTCAGTCACCATGTAGGCGTCCGCGCCTGCGCAATCCTTTGATTGAGCCTCTCGTTCGGCTCTGTTTTGTGCTTCTGAAGCTGTGGAATATTCAAGTTGCTTGGCAATTTTCAGGCCAGTCTGCCCGTTGCGCCCAGCCTTCGTTTCAACATAAGTCTGGCAGATATAGTGGGTTAATTCTGGAGATCGCTCTGCGCTTGTCATGGATGGTTCCTTGTGATCGACAGGAACGATTGGACGTTCTTGGAGTAGCCCTGGCCGATTTCAGCCTGATTGAAGTACCTGTTGCCAAGCGGCGCACAGTGGTCTGCCCCCTGAAAAGTGGTCCTCCCTGAAGTATGGCTTACGGGCCAGTTGGAGGATGCAAGAATGCCCCAGAAGAGACACAAGCCGGAAGAGATCGTCGCGAAGCTTCGGCAGGTCGACGTGC
>NZ_ONZF01000016.1 GCF_900302445.1 Palleronia abyssalis
CCCTCTTGTCTTATTGATGTCTCAGCTCTTGTTGCATGATGGGAGCCACCACGCAGATCGCGCAAATCGGCGTGGTGGCGGGGGATGGATCGTACCCCTCTTGGTCGTCAGGGACCGTTGCCGAGTAGGCCCATTGCCAACGCGGGAGCGGTCGGTGAACGATTGCTTTCGTTCTGTGCGGTTCTGCGACGCTGTTGGCGCAAGCAGGTAATATTTTGCATAATTTCCAGAAATTGCGGCGCGAGCAGACCAAAGTTTAACTTGGGAGTAAGACTTCGGATCGTACGAAGAACACCTAGTGCGCGCAAATGGGGGTCATGAAGGCCATGCTACGTAGAAAGTTTCTGAGAACGTTTCTTGTGTTCCAAAGTGCAGCCGTCACTGGGGCTCTTATGGCCCGGCCCGCCTTGGCCGGTTCCTCGGGGCCGTCTGCAGGTTCGACTCCTTCGGAGCCCTCCGCTCCGTCGACCCCTTCCGCCGCTTCCGCTCCTTCGACCCCTTCCGGCGCTTCCGCCCCTTCGACCCCCTCCGGAGCTTCCGCTCCCTCGGCACCATCGGAGCCCTCCAGCCCGAGCGGCCCCGAAGCCTCTCTCAAAGGACCCGGCGCCTCCAGCGAGGCTGCCCGGACGCGGTCTGTGAAACGAGTTCAGCGCGAACTGAACGATGATGGCCTCGCTCCTGTTTCCGCAAGCGACCTTGCGCAAACCTTGCGGGCCTTCCAATGACAATGCGACGAATCCTACGGCTCCTTCCCGTTCTGGCCCTGGGCGCATGTGTTGCGCCTCACGCCGGAAACGAGGTGCAGCGCGACTTGGCCGGCGCGCTGAACTCCCGGCCGGATGGCTACCACGGAGTCATGCCGCAAACCGGAGAGCGATTCAGGATCTTGTCCACCGCAGCTTCGGATACCCGGCTCTGCCGCGTCGTTTCTTTCGAGCAGCCAGACGAGTTTCTCGTCGAGTCCTTCTGCAAGACGAAGGGCGGGCCATGGAGATAAAATCTCGTTGACGGGCATTATGGTGGAGGAGAGGTTCATCCTGCACTCTCCCCGACTAGGAATTGAAATTCCTTGCTGCATGCCCGTACCGATAAAGGCGCTTTTGTCGCGCTCACTGGCCGGTTGGAACATGCTCGTATCCGACGCTGCCGAGCTACCTGAAGTGCGAGTCCGTCATACAGATCGCTATTTCGTAGCATCCGCGAATTATGCCCCCCGCGCGGGTCACGCTGACATGATTTCCGCGCTCAACGAATTACTGATAGCCATTGCATACTTCGTTAAAGGCGTAAGGCCGGACTGGCATCTGCTTCACTGCGCAGCCTATGAAGATCGCGGAGGCAGCACTGTTCTATTCGGCGAACGAAAATCGGGGAAGTCCGTTTTTATCGCAAGAAAGGCGACGGAGCGTGCCTTGATATATTCCGACGACCTATTGCTCTGGTCTCCGAGGCAACTTGAGTTCATCAGCTTGGGTATTTCTCCGCGCCTCCGGCGGCCGGTACTTCCGGATATCGTAGAAGCCCTCGGCCGTACCGCCTTCCTCGCGGGAGGGTTTGCATGTTACCTTGCATCTGATGCGCTCGACTTAGCTCCTGCAGGCAAGCGTTTCAGACCGGATCAGGTCAGAAAAATTGGGCCGGATGGAAGGGATCGGCCAGTGCGGTTCTACAACGTGCTGAGAGAAATCGAACAAAATAGGATAAGCTGACGATGTTTCCGACCTGAGCCTAAAGAACGCCCCGTTTCATATGCGCGGCGAATAGCTGCTTCGTCCGCAGAGCCACCGTGGAACCAGCCGGTTCGTGCGACCGCTTCCGGCACGGTCGATAAGACTGTCGCAGTTGACATCAAGTTCACTTATTCTGAGTGAGGCTTCAATACACAAGCCCCATGCGCTTTGCCGACATTATCAACGTCGATCAGCTCAGTCTGACGCCGAAGTGGGGTTCATCTCGGCTAAGATCGCTTAACACGCCTTGGCGAAACTTGGTCACCCGGCGGCCAACGTATATCCCTTGCCAATGCCACCAGCATGTAATCCGAAACGTCCAAATAATCCCAGCGCGCCCAAGATCCCAGGCACCAGCTTCCGGGCCCCGAGACCGATAATTAACTCATGTGATCGAAGTTTACTCGGGAAGAACGGATCTCGGACACCGCCTAAGAGTTCGGTTTACTCAGTCTGACGGTGAAGCACGGTCGGTCGTGCCCTTGCAGGGCAGCCTTTCAAGAAAATCAGGCAAGTTTTGCAGTGAGGCTTCACCGCAGGGCGCTTATAGGCCTTTCGTAGAGCGACCGCCGATAGTCGATTTATTAACGTCTCCCGCCGCGTTTTGCCAAGTCTTCTATCAAACCACCTGACGGCGAATCCCAGTTTAAAACTTCGGAAACCCCTTATCCACAGGCAGTTTCACGAGATCCTGCTCAATCCCGCCTAGTACCGGGTTTCGCCATCTATTCTGTTAGTGAAAAATATAGCACGATACTCAATTTAGCGAATCTGTGATTTGATATGTCGGAACTCTGATTTCCGTAAAAGACCTTTCGTATCCCATTGAATGCGTACCGCCGTCCCGTAAACCCAACCGATCACGCTTAATTGCGAGTTTCGCCATCTCGTTTGCCGGTCGATTGGGGGTCGGTGGAATTGCGTCCATCGCGTGTTAGGTCTCCGCGTGCTTCGGCGAATAAGTCACGCACCGGACCGAAGCGCGTTCCAGCCGTTCTCGCGATGGCGCAGGCCTCGGCGTAGTCTTCGCCGTCGTGGAACAGCACGCGGGTGTCATCCGGCGAGACAAGCCACACGAGAAAGCGCGGGATCACCCCCGGGGAATCGCGACACTCGATTTCGACCCGTCCGTCCGTCACGTGTCCGCCCCCTCCCCCCAGAGGTAAGCCGAAGATCCGTCAGGCAAGGCAAAATCGGTCAGGCGTGGTCCGGCGTGCGCGCGGCAAGGCACAAAAGGCCGCCCGTAATGGCCCAGTTTTTGACAAAGATGGACATCTGCCACCCATCGGAAGGGATGAAATGAAACACGCTGGTGACGGCGCAATAAAGCGCAACGGAAAGGGCCACCAGGCGCAGCCGCCACCCCACGACTAGCGCGATTCCCGCCAGGCAAGTGAAAACCGCCGCCGGCCAGATCAATCCGGTCGGCAGGCCGCGATCCGCCAGAAGCCCCTCGACCTGGGCGGGATCGGCGATCTTCTGTGCGGTTCCCGCCAGGAAAAAGGCGGCCAGCAGAACTCGTCCCGAAATATCCAACACTCTGTCCACGGCACTCCAGATAGTCTGTGACTTCCCACGGCCCAACATGTCTGGCATCAAACTGCACATGACGAACCGCATCGCCTCGGTCCTCGGCCCTCTTGTCGTCCTCTCGATCTGGATGGATGTGCACTATGACTGGGGGGCGACGCTGTTTCTGGCCCGCGAACTGTTCGCGTTGATCGAATGGATGGCCTTCTGGCGCTGAGTTTCGACTTCACGGCCTGCCGCTCTACGCTTGACCCGACCGGGCATTTGCCCTTGAACCACACGCAAAGAACCGCGCCGGTCGCAGGGGCCGGCCCTTTCAGGAGGACATCATGGCAGTCAAGGTCGCAATCAACGGGTTCGGGCGGATCGGGCGCAACGTCCTGCGCTCCATCCTCGAGTCCGGACGGACCGATATCGAAGTCGTGGCGATCAACGATCTCGGCCCCGTCGAGACGAACGCCCACCTTCTGCGCTATGACAGCGTGCACGGCCGCTTCCCAGGCGAAGTGACGACAGGCGAAGACTGGATCGATGTCGGCCGCGGCAAGATGAAAGTCACGGCGATCAAGGATCCCAAGGAGCTGCCTTGGGACGGTGTCGACATCGCGCTGGAATGCACCGGCATTTTCACCAGCCGCGAGAAGGCGGCGATGCACCTTGAGAACGGGTCGACCCGCGTCCTGGTGTCCGCCCCGTGTTCAGAGGCGCACAAGACCATCGTATACGGTGTGAACCACCAAAGCCTCGGCGCGGACGACAAGGTCGTGTCGAACGCATCCTGCACGACGAACTGCCTGGCCCCCGTTGCCAAGGTGCTGAACGACGCCATCGGGATCGAGCGCGGGTTCATGACCACGATCCACAGCTATACCGGCGACCAGCCCACGCTGGATACGATGCACAAGGACCTGTATCGCGCCCGCGCCGCCGGTCTGAACATGATCCCGACCTCGACCGGGGCCGCCAAGGCCGTGGGGCTGGCGTTGCCCGAACTGGCCGGCAAGCTGGACGGTGTGGCGATCCGGGTGCCGACGCCCAACGTGTCGGTCGTCGACCTGACCTTCACCGCCTCGCGCGACACCAGCGTCGAGGAGATCAACGAGACGATCCGCACCGCAGCCAACGGCGATCTGAAGGGTATATTGGGATACACCGACGACAAGCTGGTCTCGTCCGATTTCAACCACGACCCCCATTCCTCGATCTTCCACATGGACCAGACCAAGGTCATGGAAGGTACAATGTGCCGTATCCTGACATGGTACGACAACGAGTGGGGCTTCTCGAACCGGATGGCGGATACCGCCGTGGCGATGGGCCAGATCTGATCGCCTTGCCCTTTCGTGGATCGACGACCGCCGCCCCGTCACCGGGTGCGGCGGTCTGCGTTCCGGGGTGCCAGCAGTCGAACTGAAAGTGCGCGGATGGAGGAGGCGGACCTTTGAGGCGCGCGCCTAAAGATGTCCGACATTTAGGTGTCAAGGTTAAACGGCAACCAAAAAATAATGCCGACCAGGCCACCCGACGCTAACTTTTAGAGCTGATTGCTCGTCCGGGTTGAAATCGCCCCGTAGGTGTCTCGGATCAGTTCAGCATCGTTCCGGAAGCCACAAGGTGATCTGGGGAAGCCGAAGAGCCGTGCGACCGCTGGGACCAGAAGGCCCTAAAAGGTCCGCGAGGGTCAGGATGGCACGTCCGGTGATCTTCTGTAGAACGAAGAGGTCGAAGCCCTCCTGCGGCCTGATCTGGGTCCTTTCGCCCACCGGGACAAGGAACACGCCGAAGCAGATCGGGTCGATCCCCATCGGCATGAAGATCGAAACGGTCAACACCATGATGTAGATGCCGTTGACGAACACCGTCAGCGCAGCAGCAGCGCGTAGGGCGACAGCCATCTCGCCGATCCAGGCGGCCGGCGTGCGGCATGCCGCTATAGTTCATGTCTACGGTCAGGAAGGCGGCCTGGGCGAGGACGAAGGCTGGCCTGCCCCTATCGGGTCGTCCGTTTTCAGTCTTAGTGCGTGACGGATCTCGGCGCCAAGGTAGATGCCTGGGGCGGGGGTGATCCGTCATCGTGGGACGGCCAGTGAATGGCCTGCGGAGCTGATGGTCGATAGCCCAGCGATGAGTGGGGCCTGACGGTAGTGTAGTGAACTCTCCACGCCTCAATGATTACGCGCGCCTCGGCCAGCAAGTAGAAGATCTCGCCGTTCAGCAATCGCAGAGCTCCGAGTTGAAGCTCTCGCAGTAGCCGTTTTGAACCGCCCCGGGTTGCCCGGAGAGCAAAACTCTCAAAGGATTGCTTTCTATGGACAGGAAGAAGAACACGACGAGCCCGTACCCGGCCGAGTTCCGCGAGCGGGCTGTGCAGATGGTTGCGGACCATCTCGATGGCTACAGCACTTTGACGGCGGCGGTGCGCGACATTGCCCAGAAGCTTGGCTGCTCCGCGGATAGCTTGCGGGTCTGGTACAAGAAGGCCCAGCGTGACGTGGGCAAGGAAGCCGGCCCGACCAGCGCAGAGAAGGCCCGGATAAAGGAGCTGGAGCGCGAGGTGCGCGAACTGCGCCAGGCGAACGAGATCCTGAAGACGGCCAGTGCGTATTTTGCCCCCGCTCTCACAGATGCAAGCATGTGTTGCCGCGCAGCGGGACGGAGCTCGACCGCCGTTCCGCAAATGACTGTATTCATTGATGATTTCCGGGAGGAGTTCGGGGTCGAGCCGATCTGTCGCGTGCTGCCGATCGCCCGGGACCCTTCGCGGGCGTCCAAACGCGTCCGGCGCGATGATGCGCTACGAGAAAAGATCCGGAGGGTCTGCTCGGACAATCGCGGACTCTACGGCGCCCGCAAGGTTTGGCATGTTCTGAGGCGTGAGGGCGTTGCTCAGGCCGATGGCGCGCCAATGACAGCTGTCGCGCGCTGTACGGTGGAACGGTTGATGCGCGAGATGGGCCTGCAGGGCGTGGTGCGCGGCAAAAAGGTAATTACGACGAACCCGGACGCGGCGCGGCCCTGTCCGGACGACAAGGTCAACCGCGCTTTCCATGCCGACCGGCCGAACCAACTGTGGGTATCGGATTTCACGTATGTCCCGACTTGGTCGGGGACCGTCTACGTCGCGTTTGTCATCGACGTATTCGCCCGTCGGATCGTGGGCTGGCGGGTATCGACCTCGATGACCAGCCAGTTTGTCCTCGATGCACTCGAGCAGGCGCTATGGCAAAGAAAGCCCATAGGGAACAAGAGCTTGATCCATCATTCGGACCGCGGATCGCAATATCTTTCCATCAAGTACCCCGAACGCCTGGCAGATGCAGAGGTCGATCCATCCGTCGGCACGGTGGGTGACTCATATGATAACGCGCGCGCGGAAAGCGTCATCGGCCCGTTCAAGACCGAGGTCGTCAAGCAGCTCGGACCCTGGAAAACCATGCAGGCGGTCGAATGGGAGACCTTCCATTGGGCGGATTGGTACAACCAGCATCGGCTCTTGGGCTCGATAGGTTACATCCCGCCGGCAGAAGCTGAGCGACGACATCTTGAACAGCCCCAACCCCGCGATAAGGCCGCCTGACCCGTTGAACGAACGCTCTCCGATAAAGCCGGGGCGGTTCATCCGATCCATTGGGACCGGCGCATCTAATTGGGCCGGCGACCTCGTCGTGAGGAACATGCATACACGAATTCCGAGCAACCTTCTTGCTGACCCCACCTGCCTCGAAACCATCCAAGGAGATAGACAAAAAGAGAACCAGAACAGTGCGCTGATGATGCCTGCCCAGTTCGGGCGGCGACTTCAACCGCGCCTTCCTTTACGTGCGCGGCACTGATCCGGATCGCATTGACCTGGGCTTTGGTGATCGAGCACGCGATACAGATCGAGATTGATCTGGTCGAACTCCGTCGCATCGGCAAGCCCGAGTTCGAGATCCGGTATGCCGGATTTCATGTCCTGTCCAACACTCATCCAATGGGCTTGCGCGAGGCGTTTCTTGTTAATGTGCCTCCACGTGCCAATAGGCAGGGGAACTCGAACCCTGCCGATCAGCGAACTGGTGAGTCGCCACTTTCACCAGGGGTCAGAGCGCGCCATAGGCCAGCCAACCGATATATGCCGCGTAGAGCAGCAGGAGGAAGCCGCCTTCGGCACGGGAGATGCGCCAGGCAGTTGTCGCGACGACGGCCAGAAGCGCAGTCGCGCCGCACATGACCCAGATGTCGAAAGCCGCGATCTCGGACGGGACCTCGAGCGGGTGGACAAGCGCCGTGATCCCGAGGATCCCCGCGATGTTGTAGATGTTCGACCCCAGAACGTTGCCGAAAGCGATATCGCCCTGTTTTCGGATCGCCGCCATCACCGATGTGACAAGCTCGGGCAGCGACGTGCCGACCGCCACGACCGTCAGACCGATCACCGCGTCCGAGACTCCGAGCCGGCCGGCCAGCTCGGTTGCCGACATCACCAGGAACCGTGCACCCAGCACCGTCAGCGCGATGCCGCCCAGCGCATACAGAGCCGCCTTCCACAGCGCCATGTCGCCCGCGGCGATCTCGGCGCTCTCCGGCGATGGCGCGGCACGATCCAACCGGTAGGCCGTCCAGATATATGCGACCAGACCGGCCAACAGGATCGCGCCCCCGACCCGGCCCAGCGCGCCCGTCATAACGATCCCGGTCACGACCACGGTGGCCGCGATCATTGCCCCGCCATCCCGCTGGAATGCGCGCCTGGAGACGATCACCGGCGCCAGTATGGCCGATACCCCGAGGATAAGAAGGATGTTCGCGATATTGGACCCCACGACATTGCCGACGGCAATGCCAGGCGCATCCGCGAACGCGGCCTGAAGCGAAGTCACGAGTTCTGGCGTCGAGGTTCCGAAGCCCACGACGGTCAGCCCGATCAAAAGGGGCGAGACACCAAGCCGCCCGGCAAGGGCGACGGCCCCGCGGACCAGCCCTTCGCCGCCGGCGACCAGCAGGATCAGACCCGCTGCGAGTGTGAGATAAAGCAAGATTGGCACCTGTGCGCCGGTCGTATGGTTGCCTGAGATTCCGACATCACGCGTGACCGACCAACGCGCCAGAGGGGCCCGGAACGCCGATGACATGGCGTACAGCCGCGCGGCATTCAAGAAGGTCTGCAAATGCTGCATAGCAGCATTTCCGTTTCGGCGATTGTCCGTTGGCGCTATCGCGTCCAAATCATGCAACGGGAGGGGACGGACACACACCAAAGGAGGCACGCATGGCTTTCTATAATTCCCTGAAATCGGCCATGGCCAAGCGGGCCGAATACCGCCGAACCCGTCGTGAAATCGAATCGATGCCGCTCGACGTCGCGCTCGACCTTGATATCGACCGCAGCCAGTCGGCCCGGATCGCCCGCAGCGCGGTTTACGCTGCCTGATCCGCGAAACCAGGGTGCCTCGCGTAGGTCGACACCAGCGTATAGTCCTTGCGGGGTCCGGTGACGGTCCATTCTGACCGCCATTCGGGCCACCCACCAAAATCATAGGCCACGTCATAGGTATCGGGCGCGCAAAGATGCTGCGCTGCGGGGTGCAGAACGCCCGTCTCGAAACTGTGGAACGGACGTCCGTCGGAAAAGCACACGCGGATTAGCGTGCCGTCGCTGCGCCAGACATGGGATTGCTCAGCCTCCAGCGTGGCATCCCCGATCTTCAGAAGCCCCGTTTCGCGGTAGTGCAGGGTCGCGCCCTCGACCGTGAAGCGGCCTTCCCCCTCGAACCGGCCCACCTGATCCTGACGCCGATCGTCGATCGTGCGCCGAATGGCCCATACTCCCGCGAAATCGGCCAAGCCTAGCCCCATGACACCTCTCTTGCCGCGCATCCCCACGCGGTCTAAGCCACGCGCGTCCCCTGATCTACCCGAAAGGCCGCGCCGATGATCCCCCGCTACTCCCGCCCCGACATGGTTGCGATCTGGGAGCCACAGTCGAAGTTCCGGATCTGGTTCGAGATCGAGGCCCATGCCGGTGACGCTATGGCCGCCCTGGGATCGATCCCGCAGGAGAACGCTGACGCCGTCTGGAAGGCGAAGGATGTCGAATTCGACGTTGCCCGCATCGACGAGATCGAGGCCGAAACCAAGCACGACGTCATTGCCTTCCTGACCCATCTGTCCGAGATCGTCGGCGCCGAGAACGCCCGCTTCGTCCACCAGGGCATGACCAGTTCGGACGTGCTGGACACCACCTTCAACGTCCAGCTGAGCCGCGCCGCCGACATCCTGATCGACGACGTGGAAAAGTTGCTGGCCGCCCTCAAGCGCCGCGCCTTCGAACACAAGGACACCGTCCGCATCGGCCGCAGCCACGGTATCCATGCCGAGCCGACGACGATGGGCCTGACCTTCGCGCGCTTCTACGCCGAGATGGACCGCAACCTGTCGCGCCTTCGCGACGCGCGCGCCGAGATCGCCACCGGGGCGCTGTCGGGCGCGGTCGGCACCTTCGCCAATATCGACCCCCGGGTCGAGGAACATGTCTGCGACAAGATGGGGCTGGTCCCCGAACCGATCAGCACGCAGGTCATTCCCCGCGACCGCCACGCCGCCTTCTTCGCGACCCTTGGCGTCGTCGCGTCCTCGATCGAGAATATCGCGACCGAGATCCGCCACATGCAGCGCACCGAAGTGCTGGAGGCCGAGGAGTTCTTCTCCAAGGGCCAGAAAGGCTCCTCGGCGATGCCGCACAAGCGCAACCCGGTCCTGTCGGAAAACCTGACCGGCCTCGCCCGCCTCGTCCGCATGGCGGTGGTTCCCGCGCTGGAAAACGTGGCCCTCTGGCACGAGCGCGACATCTCGCATTCCTCGGTCGAGCGAAACATCGGCCCCGACGCGACCGTCACGCTCGACTTCGCGCTGGCCCGGTTGACCGGACTGGTCGACAAACTTGTGATCTACCCCGACCGCATGCTGGAAAACCTGCACAAGTTCAAAGGACTGGTGATGTCTCAGCGGGTTCTGCTGGCCCTGACACAGGCGGGTGCCAGCCGCGAGGATGCCTACAAACTGGTGCAGCGCAACGCGATGAAGGTCTGGACCGATGGCGCCGACTTTAAGACCGAGCTTCTGAACGACCCGGAGGTCACCGCCAAGCTGAGCGCGGCCCAGATCGAGGAGAAATTCGACCTCGGCTACCACACCAAGCATGTCGATACGATCTTCGCCCGGGTCTTCGGCGAGGATGGCTCCTAACCGCGGCGCGATCTGTCGCACCGGGAAACCGCCTGACGCAAGGGAAAGGCATGCTACTATCAGGGAATTAAAACACAGGAGACACCGTCATGAAGACCCTGCTGACTGCTTTCATCCTTGCCGCGGCTCCTCTGTCCGCCTTTGCCGACTGTTCGTGGTCCAAGCAGACCGCCATGAGTTGCGCGGACGGCACGACCTATGACAGCGACACGCAAAACTGCGTTCCTGTCACGGGTTGAACTGCACGCCCCCCGGAATTGCAACTGCGCATACGGGGGGCGATGCCCAGATTTGGTAAACCCTTGTTAAGACCCGACACATTACCTTCGTGATCGAACGAATCTGCGGAGGGATCTCATGACGACGGCATTGGCGACACGGGATGATGAAGAACCGAGTTTTCCCGTCAGTGGTGCCGCCAATCTGAGCCGGCGTGAAAAGGCGGCCATAGTCGTTCGCTTGCTGTTGGCGGAAGGCGCCAAACTGCCCCTCATGGATTTGCCCGAGACACTGCAGGCGGAACTGACAAACCAGATCTGCCGGATGCGGTTCATCGATCGCAACACGCTGCGGGACGTCGTGGAGGAATTCGCAAGCGAGCTCGACTCGGTCGGGATGGCGTTCCCGGGCGGTCTCGAGGACGCGCTGAAACTCCTCGACGGTACGATCTCACCGGATATGGCCAAGCGACTTCGCGCCCAAGCCGGGGCCTTCTGGGGAGATGACCCGTGGGAGATGATCGCAACGTTCGACGTCCCTAAGCTGTTGGAGCTCATATCGGTCGAAGGCCCGGAAGTTGGCGCTGTGATCCTGTCGAAACTTGAGGTGGCGAAGGCTGCTGAGGTATTGGGTCGGCTACCCGGCCCCGATGCCCGCCGTTTGACGATCGCGATCAGCGAGACGGCCGACATCGATCCCGATACCGTGCGCCGCATCGGCGCTGCCCTAGCCGCGCAGATGCAGTCCGAAACGCCCCGCGCCTTCACCGCGGCCTCTGTGGAGCGTCTGAGCGCGATCCTCGACATTTCAGCGGCGCCGACCCGGGCGGACATCCTGGAAGGTCTTGACGAGGAGGACGCCGAGCTTGCCGCGAAGGTCCGCGCGGCGATCTTCACGTTCGAGGATATTCCCGCCCGCATCTCCGCCAAAGACGTTCCAAACATCGCCAAGATGGTGAATCAGGCCGATCTCGTGACCGCCCTTGCGGGCACTGCCGGGGACCCCAAGCTCGCCATGGTCACGAAGTTCTTCCTCAGCAACCTCCCCGGCCGCCTGTCCGAGGCCATCAAGCGTGAGATCAACGATCGCGGCTCACCCGATCCGGCCGAGGTTGAGACGGCGCAGATTTCCATCGTGAAGGCCATCCGCCTGGCCGCCGACAAGAAGGAAATCACGATGATCGAGAAGCCCGCCGACTGACACCGCCGTCTTGTCGCTGGCCCCCTCGCCCAGTATGCCGCGTGGGAACGGTACAGACGAGAAGAGGTCAAACTTGGCGAACGACAAACGCTCGGACCTGTCGGACGCGCTTCAGAACGCAGCGATCCGGACCATTCTTGGCGGCATCCTCGCCCTGCCCTACGCCACCCGGGTTCACCTGATGGGCCGCATCGCCTCGCATGTCATCGCGCCTTTGGCTGGCTGGCGCAAACGCATTCGCGAGAACCTCGCGCACGCCCTGCCGGACCTGTCCCAGGCCGAGATCGACCGTTTGGTGCGCGAAGTGCCGGACAACGTCGGTCGCACCCTGATCGAGATCTACTCAGGCCGCGAATTCAAGGACCGTGTCGCCGGAACCCCCCTGTCCGGGCCGGGCGCCGAAGCCCTGCGTACCGCGCGGGAAGCCGGCCGCCCTGTCGTGTTGGTCACCGCCCATATGGGAAATTTCGATGCCCTGCGCGCCATTCTCTTCGCGGAAGGGTACGAACTCGGCGCGCTTTATCGAGAGATGAATAACAAGCGGTTCAACGTGCATTACGTGAATGCCCTGAGCCAGATCGGAACCCCCCTTTTCCCGACGAACCGCGAAGGCGTGGCGCGCTTCGTGCGCCACCTCGCCAAGGGCGGAATCATCGGCATCCTCACGGATGTCTACAACACGAAGGGCGCCGAAGTGACCTTCTTCGGACAGCCCGCCCCTACATCCACGGCGGCCTGCGTCTGGGCGGTCAAGCACAACGCGGTTGTGATCCCCTGCTACGGCCTCAGGCAACCAGACGGCCTGTCGTTCCGCCTGCTTCTCGAAACGCCGGTCCCTCACCGTGACCCGACCGAAATGACGCAAGAAATCAACGATCGGCTTGAAGCCGTGGTCCGTGAGAGCCCCGAGCAGTGGTTCTGGATCCACCGCCGATGGAAACCGGAACGCACCAAACGGAGACGTGCGCGCAGTCGCACCTGATGTTTACGATCTTCCGATTCTTTGCGTCGTCGAGAACTTATGAGGCCCCGCCTGATACCGCCGACTCCGTCGCCTGCTGTAGCTGCCATCAGAGGTAAGCCCCGATAGGCCTCGGTCGCTGCCCACGTGAAACTGCGCCGCAACTCGAGTCACGCGGTCACCTCAGGCCAGCCGCCGTTCTATCGCATCCCAGATCTTCCCGGCGATATTCGTTCCGTCGAACCGTTCCATCTCCTGAATGCCCGTCGGGGAGGTCAGGTTAATCTCCGTCAGGTAGTCTCCGATGACATCGATCCCGACGAACACCTGCCCCTTTTCTTTCAACAGCGGGCCGATTTTGGCGCAGATTTCCCGATCGCGATCCGTCAATTCCGACGGTTCGGCCGTTCCCCCGACATGCATGTTCGACCGCGTTTCGCCCTTCTGCGGTACCCGGTTGATCGCGCCGACCGCCTCGCCATCGACTAGGATCACGCGCTTGTCGCCCTTCGATACAGCGGGCAGGAATTTTTGCGCGATCAACGGTTCGCGATTTATGCCGGAAAACAGCTCGTGAAGCGACGCAAGGTTGCCGTCGTCGGCCCGCAATCGAAACACCCCTGCGCCGCCGTTCCCATAAAGGGGCTTGACGATAATGTCTTCGTGCTCCGCCTTGAACTCCCGCAATATCGCAAGATCGCGCGCGATCAGCGTCGGGGGAATAAGGTCCGGGAACTGCAGCACCAGTAGTTTTTCGGGATAGTTTCGAACCCAGAACGGATCGTTGACCACGAGGGTGCGTCCGGCCACGCGATCCAGAAGATGTGTCGACGTGATATACGACATGTCAAAAGGCGGATCCTGGCGCAACCACACGACATCCATCTCTTCCAGATCGACGTCATGCTCGGGACCGGCGCTGGCGTGGTGACCGAACGTACGCGACACCTTAATGTCCGACCCGCGGGCGAGAACGGCCCCATCGCGCCAGAACAGGCGGTCGGGCGTATAGACAAACAGCTTGTGCCCGCGCGCCTGCGCTTCCTCGGCCAAGCGAAACGTGCTGTCGGCGTCGATATTGACCGACTGGATCGGATCCATCTGGAAAGCGATCTTCAAGGGCATAGGGCGCTCCTGGTTTCGTTCGATGCGGCCACTTGCTCCAAATATGGTTTTCGGCAAGAGCGATCAGACGAACGCATCGGCGATGATGCGGATTTGCCCCGTGATGTCCACGGTGGCCACGTCGAAACGGGCTTCGGTTAACGGCCCTTCGGGACAAGCATCGAGAAAAACCGTTGCGGCCGAGAATATCCGCCCGATCTGTCGTTGCGACAGCCGTTCCAGGGCCCAGTCATGGCGAGTGGCGCGTTTGACCTCGACGAACAGGTACCCGCCACCCTCCTTGAACACCAGATCGAGTTCTCCGCCTCCACCCCGCCATCGACGCGCCACCAGTTCGGCCCCGCGGCGTACGTAAAGGACTTCAACTTGTTCCTCGGCGGCCATACCGCTGAGGTACGACCGTGTCCCGGTATGCCGCTTCTCTGTCTTGGGGTTTGCCGGGGGCAGCAGATCGAGGCGAAGCTGGCCGACATTTCCCTCGGCGGTGCGGCGACGAGGCCCGTGCGGTTTGGGCGGCGCCTCGCGACGCGGCAGGTCAAGGGAAAGTTGCATTACTTCAATCCCGACCCAGCCGCAGAGCCAACTGGTAAACGTCCCGCCGGGGAGCGCCTACTGCTTCCGACACGACCTTGGCGGCATCCTTTACGCTCATCGTTTCCAGAGCTTCCCTCAATGCGACCTCGATGCCAGCTTCGCCCACTTCGGATCTGTCGCGATCGACAACCAGCACGATTTCGCCCCGGGGTGGGTCGGATATCACGCCATTCAGAAGGTCCGAGAGCTTTCCGCGCCGCACCTCTTCGAATCGCTTCGTCAGTTCCCGACAGAGTGCCCCATCCCTATCCCCAAGTCTCGCGATCATCTCCCTTATACTTAACGCGCATCTCTGTGCCGTTTCGAAGAAGACCAGGGTCGCCGGAACCCGTCCGAGTTCGGCAAGGGCCGTACTTCGCGCACCTGCCGAGGATGGCAGGAAGCCCGCGAACAAGAACCGATCCGTGGGCAGTCCGGACAGGCTCAACGCGGCCAGCGCGGCCGATGGGCCGGGTGCCGTGGTAACCAAGTGGCCGGCCTCGCTGACCGATTTGGCCAGCGCATAGCCCGGATCCGCGATCAGGGGCGTGCCGGCATCGGACGCATAGGCGACCGACTTCCCCTCAGCCAGGACTGTCAGCAGGCGCGGACGCATACGCTCGCCGTTGTGGTCGTGGTACGACATCACCGGTCGACCAGCCAGGGGAACGCCGTGGATCTCCAGCAAGCGGCGGAGCACGCGCGTATCCTCGGCCGCCAGAACGTCCGCCTCGCGCAGGATGTCCAGCGCGCGCAACGTGATGTCGCGCGCCGATCCGATCGGGGTTGCCACCAGGTACAACCCCGGCGCGAGGCCGCTCAACGGACCGCTTTCGATTTACAGCGAGTACAGGCTTTCATAGAACCAAACGAAACGTAATGAGGAGTCGCGCGATGTTCGCCTTTCTAACCGCCATCCGCAAGCGGGCCGCTTGCGCTCTCGTTCTGGGGTTGACCGGCCTCGCGGGCTGCGCCGGACTTCCGATTGCGGGTGGGACGGGCGCATCGCCGACCGTCGACACCTCTGCCCCCGCGCCCGTCGCCCTACTTCTGCCGCGGGGTGACTCCGGCGCCGGGGCGGTCGCCGCGTCGATGGAGAACGCCGCACGCCTGGCCATGGCCGCCAACCCCAATGCGCAGATCGACCTCAGGGTCTATGACACCGGCGGCACGCCCGCCGGGGCCAGCGCGGCCGCCACACGCGCGGTGAACGAGGGCGCGCAGATCATCCTCGGGCCCCTCTTCAGCCAGTCGATCAGCGCCGTGACCCCCGTCGTCGCCGGTCGCAATATCAACGTCCTGGCATTTTCCAACAACACCGCCGTCGCGGGGGGCAATGTCTTCATCCTTGGCCAGACCTTCGACGACGTGGCGGAACGCCTGACCACCTTCGCGCGCCGCCAGGGTCGCCCCTCGGTCGCCATCGTCCATGCCGACGACGTCGCGGGCAACGCCGGACGCGACGCCATCCTGCGCGCCGCGCAAAGTTCGGGAATGGAAGTCGCGACCGTCCAGGCCTATCCTCTGTCGCAGCAGGGCATCGTCGAATCCGGCCCTCGCATCGCCAACGCCATTCAGCAAAGCGGCGCATCCTCGGTCTTCCTGACCGCCAACGTGGATGCGGATCTGCCGCTGATCGCGACCACCCTCCCGGACAACGGCGTCAGCCCTGCACAGACGCAGTACATGGGCCTGACCCGCTGGAACGCGTCGCAGCAGGCTCTCAATCTGCCGGGGCTTCAGGGCGGTCTTTTCGCCCTGCCCGACAACTCGGCCGTCGACGCCTTCAATCAGCGGTACCGCGCGGCCTATGGCAGCGATCCCCATCCGCTGGCCGGCGTCGCCTATGACGCGGTCCAGGCGGTCGGCACGCTGTTGGCCCAGGGCCGGTCGGATGCATTTTCCGGATCGTCGCTGACCCGTCGGTCGGGGTTCCAGGGGGCCTATGGCGCCTTTCGGCTTCTGCCGGGTGGCACCAACGACCGGGCCTTGGCCGTGGCGCAAATCCAGAACAATCAGGTCGTGATCCTTGACCCAGCCCCGAACAGTTTCGGACGTGGCGGTTTCTGAAGCCGCCGGACCCGACGACCGTCATCGCCTGCCGCCGGAACTGATCGTTCCGGCGGTCGATCTTTTCGACGCCCCCGTCTTGAGGGCTCAGATCGACGCCGCCATCATCCCGGGCGATCACGGATCGGCGCGCAGGGCCGCGGTCGACGTGCTGCGCCCGGCGCAGGATATGGCGCACGAGCGTATCGCCGCGGCATTCGCAGAAAACCCGCGCGCCGCCCGGGCGACCGTCTCTGCCTATTCCTGGCTGACCGACCGCGTGGTCGAAACGGTGTTCGATATCGTGGTCACCCATTGCCACCCGAATCCGAATCCGACCAAGGGCGAACACCTCGCGGTGCTGGCTGTCGGCGGGTATGGCCGGGCCGAGATGGCGCCCTATTCCGACGTCGATCTTCTGTTTCTCAGCCCCTGGAAGCTGACCGCTTGGGCCGAGAGCGTGATCGAGACGATGCTCTACATCCTGTGGGATCTGCATCTTAAGGTCGGCCACGCCTCGCGCACCGTGTCGGACTGCGTCCGGCTGGGGCGCGAGGACATCACGATCCGCACCGCCTTGCTTGAGCATCGCTTCCTCTGCGGCGAAAGCCCCATCGCGGCCGAGTTGCAGACCCGCCTTCGCAAAGAACTGTTCGAAGGCACCGAAGCCGAGTTCATCACCCAGAAGCTGGCCGAACGCACCGCGCGCCACCTCAAGCAGGGCGGCCAGCGCTACGTGGTCGAACCGAACGTGAAAGAGGGCAAGGGCGGCCTGCGCGACCTGCAGACCCTGTTCTGGATCGCGAAATACGTGAACCACGTGGCCGATGTCGCCGATCTCGTCGACAAGGGAACCTATACGGCGGCCGAGTTCGACAGCTTCGTGCGTGCCGAAAGTTTCCTGCTGGCCGTGCGCTGTCATCTGCACCTGATCGCGGGCCGCGCGATGGACCAGTTGACCTTTGACATGCAAGTCGAGGTCGCCAGGCGCATGGGCTATGCCGACGGCAAGGGCCGGCGCGGCGTGGAACACTTCATGCAGGACTATTTCCGCCATGCCACCCGCGTGGGTGAGCTGACGCGCATCCTGCTGACCTCGCTGGAAGCCGATCACAAGAAGGAGGCGCCCTCGCTCGTCGGATTCTTCCGCCGCCGTCGTCGGGTTCGCCCCGGCCTCAAGGTCCGGCAGAACCGCCTGACCTACGAGGACGAGGACGCATTCCTCGCCGACAAGCTGAACATCCTGCGCATCTTCGAAGAGGCGCTCAGGACCGGCTACCTGCTGCATCCCGACGCGATGCGCCTGATCTCGCATAATTTGCGGCTGATCGACGACGGGGTCCGCAATGACCCCGAGGCGCGTCAGATATTCTTCGACCTGCTGCTGAAACACGCCAATCCCGACCGCGCCCTACGCAGGATGAACGAACTGGGGGTCCTGTCGGCCTTCCTGCCCGAGTTCGAGCCCATCGTCGCGATGATGCAGTTCAACATGTATCATCACTACACGGTGGACGAGCACACCATCCAGTGCATCCGCCAACTGGCCGAGATCGAGGCCGGCGACCTACGCGACGAGCTGCCGGTCGCCACCGACATCCTGGCCAAGCCGGTTGCGCGCAAGGTCCTCTATGTCGCGCTGCTGTTGCACGACATCGGCAAGGGCCGGGACGAGGATCACGCGATCCTTGGCGCGCGCATCGCCCGCAAGGTCTGCCCCCGCCTCGGCATGAACCGCACCGATACCGAGACCGTGGAATGGCTGGTCCGCTATCACCTTCTGATGTCGGACATGGCCCAGAAGCGCGATCTGGCCGATCCGCGCACCATCCGCGATTTCGCCAAGGCGGTGCGCACGAAGAAGCGGCTGGACCTGCTGACCGTGCTGACCGTCTGCGACATCCGCGGCGTCGGCCCCGGCACCTGGAACGGCTGGAAGGCCCAGCTTCTGCGCACCCTCTACAACGAGACGGCGTTCGCGCTGGAAAACGGGCTTGAGGCGCTGAACCGCGAGAATCGCGGGAACGAGGCCAAGCGCGCCCTGCGCGAGGCGCTGAAGGACTGGCCCGCCAAAGACCTTCGGACCGAGACGGCGCGCCACTACCCGCCCTACTGGCAGGGCCTCGGCATCGCCAGCCACACCGCCTTCGCCCACCTCCTCCGGGATATCGAGGACAACCAGATCCGCATCGACATCACCGACGATACGGACCGCGACGCCACGCGCGTCTGCTTCGCGATGGTCGATCACCCCGGCATTTTCTCGCGCCTCGCCGGGGCGCTGGCGCTGGTGGGGGCGAACGTGGTGGACGCGCGCACCTACACGTCGAAAGACGGCTACGCGACGGCCGTCTTCTGGGTGCAGGATGCCGATGGCCACCCGTACGACCCGTACCGCCACGACCGCCTCAAGACGACCATCGACCGCACGCTCAAGGGCGAGCTGATTGCTCGCGACGAGATGGCCAGCCGTGACAAGATCAAGAAGCGCGAGCGCGACTTCCGCGTGCCCACCGCCATCGCCTTCGACAACGAAGGATCCGAGATCTACACGATCATCGAGGTCGACACCCGCGACCGCCCCGGCCTGCTGCACGACCTGACCCGCGTGCTTGCGGGCTCGAACATCTCAATCGCAAGTGCCGTGATCGCCACCTATGGCGCGCAGGTGGTCGACACGTTCTACGTCAAGGACATGTTCGGCCTGAAGATCTACACCGAGTCCAAGCAAAAGGCGCTGGAACGCAAGCTGCGCGAGGCCATCGACGCGGGCGCAAAGCGCGCCCGGTCGTAGGTCGCGCGTCCCTCACTCCGAGGGGCGCGCCTGCATCTCCAGCATGAAGCCCGGGTATTCCACCGGCAGCTCGGTCGCCTCGTTCAGCCGCGCGATGTCGTCGTCGCTCAGGCTGACCTCGGTCGCGGCCATGTTGTCCTGCAACTGCTCCAGCTTCTTGGCGCCGACGATCACGCTGGTCACCACGTCCTGGTGCAACAGCCACGCGATGGCGATCTGCGCGGGGCTCACGCCCTTCTCCTCGGCCATGGGGCGCATCACCTTCAACGCCGCCGACAGCCGGTCGCGATCCACGGGCGGGAAATCGAAACTGTCGCGCCGCCCGCCCCCGTCGCCCTCGGTGTCGTACTTGCCGGTCAGCATGCCCCCCGCCAGCGGACTCCAGACCATCAGGCCCATGCCTTCGGATTGCATCATCGGCACCAGCTCGCGCTCCAGCTCGCGATTGACCAGCGTATAGAACGCCTGAAGCGAGATCGGCGCGTGCAAATCGCGCGCCCGGGCGATTCCCAGCCCCTTCATCACCTGCCACGCCGCCCAGTTCGACAGCCCGACATAGCGGACATGCCCATGCTCGACGATCGTGTTCAGCGCCTTCAGGGTCTCTTCGATGGGGGTGGCCGGATCGAAGCCGTGGATCTGGTACAGATCGATGTGATCCAGCTGCAACCGATCCAGGCTCGCGCGGATCTGGTCCATCAGGTGCCGTCGCGACGTGCCGCGCGCGTTTGGCCCCTCGCCCATCGACCCCATCGCTTTCGTGGCGACGACCACATCCTCGCGCGCCACGTCCAAGTTCTTCAGCGCCTGGCCCAGGATCCGCTCGGAATTGCCCTGCCCATAGACATTGGCGGTGTCGAAAAAGTTGATCCCCCCGTTCAGCGCGGCCTGCACGATCCCGTCGGCCTCGTCCTGCTGCAGACGGCCGATCTCGCCCCACATCTGCCCTTCCTCGCCGCCGAAGGTCATGGTCCCGAGGCAGAGCTCCGACACGAAAAGGCCCGATCGGCCAAGTGTTTTGTATCGCATGGTAAATCCTTCACGCATCAGACACGGGCGCATCATCACGCCCCTTGCCGCCGCACATGGCCCGCTCATCCCCCAGGTCCACCCACCCTCTTCATCCTTGTACAAATACCCACGACCACGCTTGCCTCCCCCGCGGCCCGGACGCATAGCTGGCCCGCCCAGACCGGAGCCCGTTCATGCAAGCGCCACGCCTCATCAAAGGATTCCTGACCGTCGGAATCTGGACTCTCGCCTCTCGGGTCCTGGGCTTCGCGCGCGATATCATGATCGCCGCCTTCCTCGGCGCGGGTCCGGTGGCCGAGGCGTTCCTCGTGGCCTTCGCCCTGCCCAACATGTTCCGTCGCTTCTTCGCCGAAGGCGCGTTCAACATGGCCTTCGTCCCGATGTTCTCGAAACGGGTCGAGTCCGGCGAGGGTGCAGAAGAGTTCGCCCGCGACGCTTTCGCGGGCCTTGCCACAGTGCTGATCGTGTTCACGCTTCTGGCCCAGCTCGCCATGCCCGCGCTGGTCTTCGCCATGGCGTCCGGCTTCGTCGAGGACAACCGCTTCGACCTCGCCGTCGTCTTCGGGCAGATCTGCTTTCCCTATATCCTGCTGATCTCTCTCGCCGCGCTGCTGTCGGGCGTGCTCAATGCCACCGGGCGCTTTGCCGCCGCGGCCGCCGCGCCGGTCTTTCTCAACATCGTTCTGGTCGGCGCGCTGATCCTCGGGGACCGGCTCGGCTGGGCGCCGGGCCTGACGCTGTCATGGTCGGTGCCCATCGCCGGTATCCTGCAACTGTTCATCGTGTGGATGGCCGCACACCGCGCCGGTTATACGCTGATCCCCCGTCGCCCGCGTCTGACGCCCGAGATGAAGCGCCTGGCCTATATCGCCGCCCCCGCCATGCTGTCGGGCGGAGTCGTGCAGGTAAACCTGCTGGTGGGCCGGCAGGTCGCCAGCTTCTTCGACGGGGCCATCGCGTGGCTGTCTTATGCCGACCGTCTCTATCAGCTTCCGCTCGGCGTCGTTGGCATTGCCATCGGCGTGGTCCTGCTGCCCGACCTGTCACGCCGCCTGCGCGCCAGCGACGATGCGGGCGGGCGCGACGCGCTGTCCCGCGCGGCCGAGTTCGCTCTGCTGCTGACCGTGCCATGCACCATCGCCTTCCTCGTCGTGCCCCTGCCCCTTGTCGCAACCCTGTTCCAGCGCGGCGCCTTTGATGCGGACGACACCGCCGCCACCGCACTGATTCTCGCCATCTATGGGCTGGGTCTTCCCGCGTTCGTTTTGCAAAAGGTCTGGCAGCCGCTCTATTTCGCGCGCGAAGACACGCGCTCGCCCTTCCGTTTCGCGCTGGTGGCACTCGTGGTCAACGCCGTCGTCGCCGTGGGCCTCGCCCCACTGATCGGCTACGCGGCCGCAGCGCTGGGCACCACGCTTGCGGGATGGGCCATGGCGGTTCTGTTGATCCGGGGCGCCAGATCGATGGGAGAGACGGCGTCGCCCGACGCCCGCTTCCGCGCCCGCCTGCCGCGCATCGTGGTGGCCTCGCTAGTGATGGGCGTCGTCCTTTACGTGGCAAACATCCTGCTCGCCCCCCTCTTCGCGGGGCCGTGGCAATTTGCGGCGCTGGCGATCCTCGTGGGCGCGGGGATCGTCACCTTCTTCGCGACCGCACATCTGATCGGCGCGGTCGCTTTCCGCGAGATCCGGGGCGCCGTCCGCCGTCAGCGCTGACGCAGCTTCTGAACCACCCGCGCCCAGCCCCCGGGCGAGACGACGAAGGACAAAAGGAACCCCGCGACGAACCCGGCAAGGTCGGCGACCCAGTCGATCCCGCCGCCGAACAGCAGGCCGAAGGCCAACTGGATCCCCAGCAGGAACGCGATCAGCGTGAAGGCGCGGATCCGCTGCTCGCCCAGCGCGCCCAAGCCCGTCCACATCAGGAACGTGTAGGCCCCGATCAGACCGTAGACCGCCGGGTATCCGCCTACGAGCGCGATATCGGCCCCTGGCACGGCCGCATAGACCAGCGCCCCCACGATCGACGACACGACCCACAGCACCGCCATGGCCCAGGGCGCGAAGGTCTCGGCCACCATCTTGCCCAGCGCCAGCAGGAACACGATGACGAACAGCATGTGGGTGAACCCCAGATGCACGAAGGAATAGCTGACGAACCGCAGCATCTGGCGCGGCGGGAACTGCCCGGTCTCGACCATGCGGTCCCACAACTGCGGCGAGAAGGCGAACCCGTTCAGCGCCTCCAGCCGCATCCCGACACCCTCGGCCCCGCCGATCACGCCGATGCGTCCCGCCTGGAACAGCATCTCGATCCCGAAGATCGCCAGGGCCAGCGCCACCACCACGGGGGGCAGCGCATTGAAGGGGCTGGCGTTGTGGTCGTTCAAACTCATGGGGCTCGCTTCCTTGACGGCTATCGCCCCCCTCGGTAAGCGAGGCCGATCCTTCGATAAAGCGGGAAAATCCCACATGGCCGAGCCCAGCTTCACCCCCCGCGTCCTGTCCGGCATCCAGCCGTCGGGTGGTCTGACGCTGGGCAACTACCTTGGCGCGATCAAGCGGTTCGTCGAAACCCAGGACGCCGGCAGCCACCAGACGCTGTATTGCATCGTCGATCTGCATGCGATCACGGTCTGGCAGGACCCCGCCCAGCTGACCCGCAACACGCGCGAACTGGCCGCGGGCTACATCGCCTCGGGCCTCGATCCGGCGAAATCGATCCTGTTCAATCAGTCCCAGGTGCCCGAGCACGCGCAGCTTGCGTGGATCTTCAACACGGTGGCGCGGATGGGCTGGATGGGCCGGATGACCCAGTGGAAGGACAAGGCCGGCAAGAACGCCGAAGCCGCGTCGCTGGGCCTGTTTGCCTACCCGGCGCTGATGGCGGCCGACATGATGATCTATCACGCCACCCATGTCCCCGTGGGCGAGGATCAGAAGCAGCACGTGGAACTGACGCGCGACATCGCCGCCAAATTCAACCACGACTACGAAACCGAGTTCTTCCCCCTGATCGAGCCGGTGATCGAAGGCGCCGCCACCCGCGTCATGAGCTTGCGCGACGGGTCGAAGAAGATGTCGAAATCCGACCCCTCGGATGCCAGCCGGATCAACATGACCGACGACGCGGACACGATCTCGAAGAAGATCCGCAAGGCCCGCACGGACCCTGAGCCGCTGCCCGAGACTTACGAGGGCCTGAAGGACCGCCCCGAGGCGCGCAATCTGGTCAACATCTACGCCGCCCTGTCCGAACAGACCGTCCAGCAGGTGATGTCCCAGCATGGCGGGGCGGGCTTCGGCCAGTTCAAACCGGCGCTGGCCGATCTCGCCGTGGACAAGCTCGCCCCCATCTCGTCCGAGATGAAGCGCCTGATGGAGGACCCCGCCCAGATCGACGCAATCCTGCGCGACGGTGCGGCCCGCGCGCGCGAGATCGCCGCCCCGATCTTGGCCGAAACCTACCGCATCGTCGGCCTCGTCGGCTGATCCCGGACTTGGGTTTTCTAGGCGAAAACCCGGCCCACCCCTTCACGCGGCCGTGAACATCCCCCATATCTCGTAAAGACCCGGTAAAGGAGAATTGCGAATGTTCACGCGAATTATGGCCCCCGTGGATCTGTCCGACACCGGTGCGCTGACGCGCGCGCTAGAAGCGACGGCCGATTTGGCACGCCTGCACGACATTCCCGTCGTCTACGTCTCGGCCACGAATGCCCAGCCAACCTCGGTGGCGAAGTCTCCCAAGGAATTTGAGAAGAAGCTTCAGGCCTTCGCCGACGCGCAGGCGCAAACGCACGGCATCTCGACCTCGGCCCATGCAATGGTGCTGCACGACAAGACTGCCGATCTTGACAACGCGCTTGTCGAGGTGATCGACACCGTGCAGGCCGACCTTGTCGTCATGGCCTCTCACGATCCGACCTTCTTCGACCATTTCTGGTCGTCGAACGGTGGCGCGGTGGCGCGCAACTCCAACGCATCGGTGATGATCGTTCGCGGCAAGTAAGGCCCGGCCGGAAGTTCGCGTCGCGATCCCGGTCATGCGCCCTGGCCAAAGCGGAGCTTGCGCCGCCCTTGGTCGAAAGCCATTCAGGTGTGCAATCCCTGCGAATGGTGCCCACCTTGGCGCGACGTCCTCTGCCGCTGATCCGACAATCCGACATCGAAGCCGCCTGTGTCAGCGCCGGCCTCGGGGTGGGGGATGTCGCTCTCGTTCACGCCTCACTGTCGCGGTTGGGCTACGTGATCGGCGGCGCGGAATGCGTCGTGCGTGCGCTGCTCAAGGTTGTTGGCGATGCCGGTACGCTCATGGCACCCGCCCAGACGTGGCTCAATCTCGACCCCGAACGCGGTGTGCATGGTTTGCCAAAGCAAACCTGGCCTCTGCTTCGGCAGGAATGGCCGGGCTTCGACCCTGCAGTTACACCCAGCGTCGGCATGGGGGCAGTTGCGGAACAGATCCGGACTTGGCCGGGCGCATCCAGAAGCCTGCATCCCGCCCGGTCATGGGCGGCCGTGGGCGCACGAGCAGCAGATCTGACGGCCGAGCATGATCTGAATGACGTGCATGGCGAGCGAAGTCCGCTCGGGGCCGCGATCCGGGCCAAAGCCAAGGTTGTCCTGATCGGCGTGGGTTACGACAAATGCACCGCGCTCCACCTCGCCGAGACACGTTTCGCCACGCTGGGCGCCCCTGTGTTGACTGAGCGTAGCTGGGTTCGAACGCGGTCAGGCCGGCAGGACGTCACCTACACCACGCCCTTGTTCAATAACTCCGACTTTCCCTCGATCGGCGCGGCCTTCGAAGATGATCTCGACGCCCGCCCGGTCGCACTCGGAGGCGGAGAGGTCCGAATCGTCGATGCCGCAAGATTGGTCGCGTTCGCGGAACGATGGATGCAGACGAACCGGTGAACGCGGCAGAGGACGCACCCAGACCAAGTCCAATCTGGCCCAGGACGGCCAGAATCCATATCCGCACAAGAGCGTGGGTCGCGATACTTGGACCGGACGTTCCCGTTCCGCACCGGAGCTGTGCACCGAAAGGGACGCCTCACCCCGCGTCCGGCATCGTATATCAACTGCGTGAAACACGGAGCCTCGATCATGTCCCTAGCCCCGCAAACCCGCATCGGTCACGTGCATCTGAAGGTCGCCGATCTGGATCGCAGCCTCGCCTTCTATCGCGACATCCTCGGGTTCGAGGAAACGCAGCGCTATGGCAGCGGTGCCGTCTTCCTCTCGGCCGGGGGCTATCACCATCACATCGGCCTCAACACTTGGGAGAGCGCGGGCGCAACGCCGCCGCCGCCGGGGCACACCGGTCTGTTCCACGTCGCGATCCTTTATCCCACCCGCACCGATCTGGGCGACGCGCTGCGCCGCCTTCGGGCCGCTGACTGGCCACTGAGCGGTGCGTCGGATCATGGAGTGTCCGAGGCGCTTTACCTCGACGACCCGGACGGAAACGGGGTCGAGCTCTATCGCGACCGCCCTCAGGCCGAATGGCCGCGAGACGCCGAAGGCGGCCTGTCGATGGTCACACGGCGCCTTGACCTCGAGGATCTGGTCCGCGCCTGACCCCGTCGGGACAGAAGTCCGACGGATGTCCGGCGAAAGGGCGACATGTGTCCGACGCAGGCCCGGCAGATGCTGGACGAAAGCCCGGCGTTTGCGCTACGTCTGCCCGACGCAATTTCGGGGGATCCCATGGCCGTAGGCACCGACATCCGCACCTGGTTCGATGGCACGTGGCACGCGGGCGACCCCCCCATCATCCGCGCCGCGGACCATGGGGCCTGGTTGGGGTCGTCGGTCTTCGACGGGGCGCGCTATGCCCATGGCGTGGCGCCCGACCTCATGGCCCATTGCGAACGCGTGAACCGCTCGGCCGAGGCCTTGATGCTGACGCCGACCATGCCCGCCCAGCAGATGTACGACCTGATCTGGGAGGGACTGAACCTCTATCCCGCTGATTCCGCTTTGTATATTCGCCCCATGTATTGGGGAATCGATGCCGGCATAGGGGCCATCGCGCCGGGTGGAGAGACCGCGTTCGCGATCTGCCTCGAGGCGATTCCGCTGGCCCCCGAAGATGCGACGACCACCTTGACGACCACCCGATTCCGCCGCCCGACGCTGGAAACGGCCGTGGTGAACGCCAAGGCGGGCTGCCTCTACCCCAACAACGCCCGCATGATCCGAGAGGCGCAGGCCAAGGGTTTCGGCAACGCGCTGGTGGCCGACCAACTGGGCAACGTCGCTGAAAGTGCGACGGCCAACGTGTTCATCGCAAAGGACAATGTCGTCCTGACCCCAATCCCGAACGGTACCTTCCTGGCCGGCATCACCCGCGCCCGCCACATCGATCTGCTCCGCCGCGACGGCGTCGAGGTTCGCGAAACTGTTCTGTCCTTCGACGACGTGCGATCCGCCGACGAGGTCTTCCTGACCGGCAACATGTCCAAGATCACCCCCGTCACCGCCTTCGACGACGTGACCTACGCCCCGGGCCCCATCGCCAAACGCGCCCGCGCCCTTTACTGGGACTGGGCGCTCGGCGCCGGTGGACAGGGCCCTGCCGGTTCTGCATGATCCGAAGGCTTTTCGTGAAAGGGCCGAGATGCGTAAGTTCCTGGTCATTCTGGACGACAGCCGCGAGTGCTTGAACGCCATGCGTTATGCCGCGATGCGCGCGGCAAAGACCGGCGGTGGCGTGACCATCCTGTCCATCATCCCGCCCGAAGAGTTCCAGCATTGGCTGGGCGTCGGCGACCTGATGCGCGAGGAAGCCCGCGAACGGATCGAGGCACATTTCGAGGTCTTCGCCAAATGGATGCGCGATCGCCAGTCTGTCCACCCTGAGCTTGTCATTCGCGAAGGCGAGGCCGTGAACCAGATCATTGCCCAGATCCGCGAAGATCGCGACATCGGCGTACTGGTGTTGGGGGCCAACGAGGATGGCGGGCCCGGGCCGCTGGTCACCCAGCTGTCGCGCGGCGCGGGCGGCCTTCCGGTGCCGCTGACCATCGTTCCGGGTGCGCTGAGCAAGGACGAGCTCGAGGCGATCACGTGACCGCAGCCCCCGTCGCGGCCGCCCCCCCGCAACGGGTCGCGTGGATCGACCGGGCGCGGGGCATCGCCCTTGTGGCGATGATCGTCTATCATTTCAGCTTCGACCTTTCGATGTTCGGGCACGTGTCCTGGAATGTCGCTCAGGGATCCCTATGGCGCGGGTTTGCCATCGCCATCGCCGCCTCTTTCATCGCCCTTTCAGGTCTTTCGCTTGCGCTTTCGACCCGGGATGGCGTGAATTGGCCCGCGTTTATGAGACGGTTGGGCCTGATCGTCGCTGCCGCCGCGGCTGTCACGATCGGCACCTGGGCTGCAATGCCCTACCCCGTGACGTTCGGCATCCTGCACGCCATCGCGGTGTTTTCCGTCCTTGCGCTGCTGTTCCTGCGGGCCCCGATGTGGGTGCTTCTGATCACGGCCGTCGTCGTCTTCGCCCTGCCGCAGGTTTACCAGTCCGAGGCGTTCTCGGCCCCTCTGCTCTATCCGCTGGGTCTCGATCCGACGCCGATTCCGTCCTTCGACTACGAACCGGTGTTTCCCTGGTTCGCGGCCATGCTGGCGGGGATCGCGCTGTCGCGTGTCGTGCCGGTGCCGCGCGGTGCCATTGCGACGGACGCGCTTGCGCGCATGGGCCGCCACAGCCTTGTGATCTACCTTCTGCACCAGCCAATCCTGATGGGGGGATTGATCGCGGCCGGGTATCTGGGCATAGTTTAGAACCGTTCCAAACCTTGACTAACCCGGCCTGCATCCGCATATCGGGCGTGTCCCCGCAGGAGATTTCCCCATGTTCATCCAGACCGAATCCACCCCGAACCCGGCCACTTTGAAGTTCCTGCCGGGCCAGACCGTGCTCGAGACGGGAACGGCCGACTTTCCCACCCGCGAGGTTGCCGATGCGTCCCCGCTGGCCATGCGCATCTTCGGGATCGACGGAACGACGGGCGTGTTCTTCGGGAACGACTTCGTGACCGTGACAAAGGCAGAAGCGGCCGAGTGGGACCACGTGAAACCCGCCGTCCTGGGCGCCATCATGGAGCATTTCCAGTCCGGCCAGCCCGTCATGGCAGGCGAGGCGCAGCCCGCCAGCGGACATGCCGAACACACCGGCCCGGATGGCGAGATCGTCGGCCAGATCAAGGAGCTTCTGGACACCCGCGTGCGACCGGCCGTGGCGCAAGACGGTGGCGACATCACGTTCCACGGGTTCGAGCGTGGGGTGGTCTATCTGCACATGCAGGGCGCATGTGCGGGCTGCCCATCCTCGACCTTGACGCTGAAGATGGGGATCGAGAACCTGCTGCGCCATTACATCCCCGAGGTGATCGAGGTGCGCCCGGTTGCCTGACCCGCTTGTCCTGGCATTCGACACATCGGCCGCGCATTGCGCGGCCGCTTTGCTGTCGGGAGACAGGGTTCTGGCCTCCGCGTTCGAGGAGATGCCACGCGGCCAGGCCGAGCGGTTGATGCCGATGCTGGCGGAAGTCATGGCGAAGGCAGGGTGCGCGTGGCGCGATATCGATGCCTTTGGCGTCGGGGTCGGCCCGGGCAACTTTACGGGCATCCGGGTGTCGGTCGCGGCGGCCCGTGGGCTGGCCCTGGGCCTCGGTGCGCCGGCCATCGGGATAACGACGTTCGAGATTGCGCGGGCGTCGCATCCCGGGGCTGCGACGATCACCCTTGGCGGTCCACGTGGCGCGATTTTTCAGCAGGATTTCGACGGCGATAGGTCCGACGGCCCGCCACGGATGATCGAGGGCGAAACCCCGACCCAGACCGTCGACTGGCCGAATGCCGCTGCCACGATCGCCCGCCTGGCGATGCTGCGGCTGTCGGCGCGCGATACGATTGATCGCCCTGCCCCGCTCTATATTCGCCCGCCCGACGCGGCGCCGGCCAAACCGGTCCCGCCGGTGCGATGACCGACGCGGAACTGGCCGCGATCCACGCCGCCGCGATGTCGCTGCCGCGCCCCTGGAGTGAGTCCGAAATCGGTTCCCTGCGTCTGATGCCCGGATCGATCGAAAGCGTGCGGCCCGAGGGGTTCGCGCTTGGCCGGCACGTCCTGGACGAAGCCGAACTTCTGACCATCGCTGTCCATCCCGATCACCGCCGGCGTGGCTTTGCACGTGCGCTTCTGCGCAACTTCCACGGCAAGGCAAAGTCCGCGGGTGCCGATGTATGCCACCTGGAAGTGGCCGCCAGCAATGCCGCCGCCCGTGCCCTCTACACGTCCGAAGGGTATCGCGAGTCCGGCCACCGACGAGGTTACTATACGGAAGCTTCGCCACCGATAGACGCGATCGTGATGGTTTTGCAGCTTTGACGCCTCGTCATACGCCCGTATCGCGGGCGGTTGATGGAAACGGCGGCGGTTTTGCCCGGGGAGTCCCTTGATCTTCCCCGCCCCGTTCTGCCTTATCGGGACATCGAAGAAAGGGCGAAGCACGCCCCCGCGCCAACGCGCGCACCCATCGTCAGGGAGATACCCATGAGCCTCATGACCAAGTTTCTTACCGCAGCCGCCGCGACCGCTCTTTCGGCCGGCGCCGCGCTGGCCGAGCCCGGCCTGATCATCGATCTCGGCGGCAAGTTCGACAAATCCTTCAATGAAAGCGCCTATACCGGCGCGCAGCGCTGGGTCGAGGAGACCGGCGGCGACTACATGGAGACCGAGCTTGCCTCGGAAGCGCAGCGCGAGCAGACCATGCGCCGCATGGCCGAGCGTGGCGCGAACCCCGTTGTCGTTCTGGGCTTCGCCAACGCCTCGACTCTGGAGCAGGTCGCCCCCGACTATCCCGACACCAATTTCGTGATCGTCGATGCAGTCGTCGACCAGCCCAACGTCCAGTCCATTGTCTTCTCCGAGCATCAGGGATCTTACCTCGTGGGCATGATGGCCGCGATGGCGTCCGAGACTGGCACCGTCAGCTTCGTGGGCGGCATGGACGTGCCCCTGATCCGCAAGTTCGCCTGCGGCTATGCCCAGGGCGCCAAGGCGGTGGACGAGGATATCGAAGTCATCGCCAACATGACCGGCACAACGCCGGCCGCATGGAACGACCCGGTCAAGGGTGGCGAGCTGACGCGCAGCCAGATCGGCCAGGGATCGGACGTGGTCTTCGCGGCCGCGGGCGGCACCGGTGTGGGCGTGCTTCAGGCCGCCGCTGACGAAGACATCATGGCCATCGGCGTCGACTCGAACCAGAACTACATGCATCCCGACACGATGCTGACCTCAATGGTCAAGCGCGTCGACAATGCCGTCTACGACGCGTTCACCGCGGCCGACGAAGGCACCTTCGAAAGCGGCGTCGAGGTCAAGGGTCTTGAGGATCAGGGCGTCGGCTACGCCATGGACGAGTACAACGAGAGCCTCGTTACCGACGAAATGGAAGCAGCCGTCGAAGAGGCGAAGGCCGGCATCATATCCGGCGAGATCGAGGTGCACGACTACACCGCCGACGACAGCTGCCCCGCCCTGTCCCTCTGAACAGGCAGCATACTGCGGGCCCTGCATCGTGTCGCGGGGCCCGATCCATATCCGGGGGAACGACATGACGGCACCGGCCATCGAGCTTAAGGGCATCTCGAAATCGTTCGGCCCGGTTCAGGCGAACAAGGACATCGCGCTGCGCGTGATGCCCGGAACGATCCACGGCATCATCGGCGAGAACGGAGCGGGCAAGTCGACGCTGATGTCGATCCTCTACGGCTTCTACAAGGCCGACCGGGGCGAGATCTTCGTCCGCGGCGAAAAGATCGAGATCCCCGACAGCCAGGCCGCGATCCGCTCCGGTATCGGCATGGTGTTCCAGCATTTCAAGCTGGTGCAGAACTTTACCGTCCTGGAAAACATCGTGCTGGGCGCCGAGGAAGGTGCGCTTCTGCGGACGTCGCTGGGGCGCGCGCGGGCGCTGCTGAAGCAGCTTTCAGAGGAATACGAGTTGCACGTCGACCCGGACGCCAAGATCGAGGATCTGGGCGTCGGCATGCAGCAGCGTGTCGAGATCCTGAAGGCGCTGTACCGCCGCGCCGACATCCTGATCCTGGACGAGCCGACGGGCGTTCTGACCCCGTCCGAGGCCGACCACCTGTTCCGCATCCTCGAAGGCCTGAAGCGCGAGGGCAAGACGGTCATCCTGATCACCCACAAGCTGCGCGAGATCATGGAGGTGACCGAAACCGTGTCTGTGATGCGCCGTGGCGAAATGACGGCGACCGTGAAGACCGCCGAGACGAGCCCCGAAGAGCTGGCCGAGCTGATGGTCGGGCGCAAGGTGCTTCTGCGCGTGGACAAGGACGCCGCGAAGCCCGGTGAGACGGTTTTGGACGTGCACGATCTGAAGGTGCGGGACGGATCCGGCGTGGAACGGCTGCGCGGCGTATCCCTCACCGTCAAGCGCGGCGAAATCCTCGGCGTCGCGGGGGTTGCAGGAAACGGCCAGTCCGAGCTTTTGGAGGTTCTGGGCGGGATGCGCGAAGGCAAGGGCAAGGTGTTCGTGAATGGCGAGCCGCTGGACCTGACCGGCGCCAAGTCCGACGCCCGCACCCGGCGCAAACGCGGCATCGGCCACGTCCCCGAAGATCGCCAGCGCGAGGGACTGATCATGGATTTCCACGCATGGGAAAACGTCGGCTTCGGCTATCATGACGATGCGCGCTACAACCGTGGCCTTCTGATGAACAACGATGCGCTGCGTGAAGATGCCCGAGCGAAGATCGAGAAATTCGACGTGCGTCCCACGGATTGCTGGCAGAAGGCCAAGAACTTCTCGGGCGGGAACCAGCAGAAGATCGTCATTGCCCGAGAGCTGGAGCGCGAGCCCGACCTGCTTCTGGTCGGCCAGCCCACCCGCGGCGTCGATATCGGAGCCATCGAGTTCATCCACGAACAGATCGTGGCCCTGCGTGACCAGGGCAAGGCGATCCTTCTGGTTTCGGTCGAACTGGACGAGATCATGTCACTGTCCGACCGCATCGCGGTCATGTTCGACGGAAGGATCATGGGCGAACGCCTGCCATCCGAGACGTCCGAGCGTGAGCTCGGTCTTTTGATGGCGGGGATCACAGATACCGAGCACGACCACACGGTCGAAGAGGTCGAGGCCAATCTGGCGCATTCAAGCGGAAAGGCGGGCTGATGGACAAGCTGCCCAAATGGGCCGACGTGGCCTTGATCCCCGCGATCAATCTGGCGCTTGCGCTGATCGTCTCGGGGATCGTCGTCACCTTCATCGGCCAGGACCCGTTCGAGGCGCTGGTGATCATGGTCAACGGCGCCGTGGGATCGACCTATGGCTGGGGCTACACCCTGTATTACGCCACGAATTTCGTTTTTACCGGTCTGGCCGTCGCCGTAGCCTTCCATGCCAAGCTGTTCAACATCGGCGGCGAGGGGCAGGCGCAGCTGGGCAGCCTTGGCGTCGCCCTCGTCTGCCTGTCGGTGCCGTGGCCGCACTGGACGCTGGCCCTGCCCGCGGCGGTGGTCGGCGGTGCCCTCTTCGGGGCGGCCTGGGCTGCGATCCCGGCCTATCTACAGGCCAAACGTGGCAGCCATATCGTCATCACGACGATCATGTTCAACTTCATCGCCTCGGCGCTGCTGGTCTATCTGCTGATCGGCGCGCTCAAGGCGCCCGGCATGGCGCCCGAGACGGTGCGTTTCCCCGAAGGCGCTCGCCTGCCCTCGGCGCAGGAGGTGCTGGCCGTGATTGGCATCCCCTTCAGCCGCACGCCCCTGAACGTCAGTTTCCTTGTCGGCCTTCTGGCCTGTTTCGGCGTCTGGCTTCTGATGTGGCGCACCCGGCTGGGCTACGAGATCCGGGCTTTCGGCCATTCCGAACCTGCTGCACGCTATGCCGGGATTTCCCCGGTGAAGATCACGATGCTGGCCATGCTGATCTCGGGCGGGCTTGCGGGCCTGATGGCCGTGAACGCGGTCATGGGCGAGCAGGAGCGTCTGATCCAGGACAATGTGCTGGGCGCGGGGTTCGTGGGCATCGCGGTTGCGCTGATGGGCCGGTCGCACCCCGTGGGCGTGCTGATCGCGGCCATCCTGTTCGGTGCGCTTTACCAAGGCGGCGCCGAGCTTGAGTTCGAAACCAGCGTCCCGCGCGAGATGGTCGTGGTCATTCAGGCACTGGTCATCCTGTTCACCGGCGCACTGGACGGCATGGTGCGCGGACCGCTGGAGAAAAGCTTCCTGCGGTTCAGCCGCAAGCCCAAGCCCGGCGTCCCGGCCGAGTGATGCAGGACGTCATTCCGCACCTGCCGGCCCTGTTCCTGATTTTCGGCGCATTGGCGGCTGGCTATGCCTCGCCGGGGCCGACGATGCTGGCCGTCATGGGCACCGCCCTGGGTCGGGGTCGTGGCCCTGGAGTTCTACTTGGCCTGGGCGTCGCGCTTGGCACGGGGTTGTGGGCGGGAGTGAGCGTGACGCTGCTTGGGCCCCTGCTTCCCATGGATGGGCTGGCCGTCGAATGGCTTCGGATCGGGGCGGCCGTCTTTCTTGCCTTCCTCGCCCTCGTCTCGTTTCGCTCGGCCATCACCGGGCGGGACTTGAGCCTGCCGACCATTGGCGGAACCGGCCCTTCGCTGATCCTGCGCGGCACCTTGATCGCGGCCACGAACCCGAAGGCGGCGGTGTTCTGGCTGGCCGTGGCCGTCGCCGCCATCGGCCCCGAGACCGGATGGACCCTGGTGGCCGTTCTGGTCGCGGGCAGCCTGGCGATCTCGGCCCTGGGCCATACGGGCTATGCATTGGCGTTTTCCAGCCCGCGCATCGCCGCGGCCTATCGCGATCGGCGGCGGGTCATCCAAAGCGTTCTGGGATGCGTTTTCTGCGTCCTGTCGGTTGTCGTCCTGACCGGAGCACGTCACAGGGGTATCACATGAGCTTTCTCGATATCATCCAGATCCTCGACTCGACGATCCGACTGGCGACGCCGCTTCTGCTGGCGTGTCTTGCCGGGCTGTTCAGCGAACGCTCGGGCGTGGTCGATATCGGGCTGGAAGGAAAGATGCTGGTCGCCGCCTTCTTCTCGGCGGCGGTGGCGGCTATCACCGGGTCCGTGTGGATCGGGCTTCTGGCCGGGATCGCTGCGGCGGTCGTATTCTCGCTGATCCACGGGCTGGCTTCGATCACGTTCCGGGGCGATCAGTTGATCTCTGGCGTGGCGATCAATTTCCTGGCCGCCGGGATGACGGTGCTGATCGCGCAGGACTGGTTCCAGCAGGGGTCGCGGACGCCTGCGCTGACGGGCGACGCGCGGTTTGGCACAATCGACTTGCCCTTCGCGGATGCCCTGTCGGGGGTACCGTTTCTGGGGCCGCTGTATGCCGATGCTCTGTCGGGGCATACGATCCTGGTCTATGTGGGTTTCCTGGCGGTGCCCGCGACATGGTACGTGCTGTTCCGCACCCGCTTCGGCCTGCGCCTTCGCGCGGTGGGTGAGAACCCCGGCGCCGTGGACACCGCAGGTGTATCGGTGGTTCGCTTGCGCTATGCTGCGGTTCTGATCTGCGGGCTGCTGACCGGTCTGGCGGGAGCCTATCTGGCCACGGGTCTTGCTGCCGGGTTCACGAAGGACATGACCGCCGGCCGTGGCTTCATCGCGCTCGCCGCGCTGATTTTTGCAAAGTGGCGGCCGTGGTATGCATTGTTCGCCTGCCTTCTGTTCGGTTTCCTGCAGGCGGTATCGAACCGGTATTCGACCCTGGACCTCGGCATCATCGAGATCCCGAACGCCTTCGTCCTTGCCCTGCCCTATATCCTGACCGTCGTGATCCTGGCCGGGTTCGTCGGTCGGGCAATCCCGCCCCGCGCCGGGGGCCAACCCTACGTGAAGGAACGCTGAGATGTCCGACCGCGCCGCCGCCGATCTTGTTCGGTTCATCCATGATCGGGCCGGGGACGCCCCTGTCGAGATCGGGATGATCCTCGGGTCCGGGCTGGGGCATCTGGCGCAAGCGGTCGACGGTGTGGCGATCCCCTACGACCAGCTTCCGGGCTTTCCTCATGCGGGCGTGTCCGGCCACGTCCCGCAGCTGGTGATCGGCCAGTTCGAAGGTCGTCGCGTCGCCGTTCTGGGCGGGCGCGCGCATTATTACGAAAAAGGCGACCCGCAAGCCATGCGCTTCCCGCTGGAAGTGCTGGCGCTTCTGGGGGCCAAGACGCTTGTACTGACCAACGCGGCTGGATCGCTCGACCCCGAGATGCCCACCGGCTCGATCATGCTGCTGAACGATCACATCAACTTCTCGGGCCTGAACCCCCTGATCGGAGAATCCACGGATCGACGCTTCGTCCCGATGACGGATGCCTATGACACGAAGCTGCGCGAGGCGCTGCGGGTGTCGGCCGTCGAAAGCGGAACCGACATGTTCGAAGGGGTCTATGCTTGGTATTCGGGGCCCTCGTTCGAGACCCCCGCCGAAATCCGTGCAATCCGCATGCTGGGCGCCGATGCCGTAGGCATGTCGACCGTGCCCGAAGTCATCCTGGCCCGGTTCCTTGGACTGAAAGTCGCGGCGATCTCGGCAATTACGAACATGGCGGCCGGGATGTCGGACGAAAAGATCGGCCACGAACATACCAAGGAGATGGCCCCCCTCGGGGCGGCAAAGCTCGAGACGGTTCTGCGCGGGGCACTGCCCCGCATTTGATCTCTGGCTTCCGCGTGATGATAGTGGAAGAACTCGGTCAGTTTCACGCGGGGTGCGCAAGTGCAGATCTATCTGCCGATCGCCGAGGTTTCGGTAAACGCCTTCCTCATTCTCGGCCTCGGCGGGCTTGTGGGCATCCTGTCGGGGATGTTTGGCGTGGGCGGCGGATTCTTGATCACGCCCCTGCTCTTCTTCGTCGGCATTCCGCCAGCCGTCGCCGTTTCGACTTCGGCCAACCAGATCGTCGCTTCGTCGTTCTCGGCCGTGCTGGCCCATATCCGGCGCAGGACGGTGGATTTCCGAATGGGATTTGTCCTTCTCATCGGCGGTCTTCTGGGGTCTGCAGTCGGGGTCTGGATTTTTACCCTTCTGCGTAATCTCGGCCAGGTCGATCTGCTGGTCAGCCTCTGCTACGTAGTGTTCCTAGGCATCATCGGCCTTCTGATGTTCGTCGAGAGTTTGCGGGCCATGCGATCCTCTCGATCGGGGAAAGTGCCAAAGCGCAAGAAGCACAATTGGGTCCACGCGCTTCCGATCAAGATGAAATTCCGGACCTCGGGCCTTTATATATCGGTCATTCCGCCGATCCTCGTTGGGGCCGCTGTCGGTATCCTGTCCGCGATCATGGGTGTGGGCGGCGGCTTCATCATGGTGCCGGCGATGATCTACCTTCTGGGCATGCCGACCAAGGTCGTCATCGGAACCTCGCTGTTCCAGATCATCTTTACCACCGCGTTCACCACCATCCTGCACGCGACGACGAACTACACCGTCGATATGCTTTTGGCCGTACTGTTGCTTCTGGGCGGGGTCGTCGGCGCGCAGTTCGGGGCGAAACTGGGGGCCTACCTCAAGGCAGAACAGCTGCGCGTGCTGCTGGCGGTCCTGGTGCTTGCGGTTTGCGGCAAGCTTGCGCTGGACCTTCTTCTACAACCGGCAGAGCTTTATTCCGTGGCGGGGTCAGGTGCATGATCCGTATCCTGTGCTTCCTGATCGCATTCCTCGCCGCGCCCGCCGCCGGACAAGAGATCGTGGCCGGCCTCAGCCAGAACCGCATCTCGATCTCGGCGAATTTCGACGGGTCGGAGATCTTGATCTTCGGTGCGGTGAAGCGAGACACGCCCGTTACCGACGAGGATATCGGGGTCATCGTCACCGTCGAGGGACCGAAGCGCCCCCTGACCGTACGCCGCAAGGAACGGGTCGGACCGATCTGGATCAACACCGACTCGGTGGAGGTTGACGCCGCGCCCAGCTTCTATGCTGTCAACACCACCGCGGCATTGGAAACGGTGCTGGGCTATACGTCCGACCTGCGCCACGAGATCACCGTCAGAGAGGCCATCCGATCGGTCGGCGCCCCGGCCGAGATCGAGGATTCACCAGCCTTCACCGAGGCTCTTATCCGTATCCGCGAAGCGAATACCCTCTATCAGACGAATGTCGGCGCCGTGACGATCCGCCAGGATACGTTGTTCGACACGTCGGTCGTTCTGCCCGCCAATCTGGTCGAGGGGGTATACACTTCGCGCATCTTCCTCACGCGCGAGGGGGCTGTGATCGCCCAAGCGTCCGAGACGATCTATGTCGAGAAAGTCGGGCTGGAAAGGTTCCTTTACACCCTCGCCCATGAACAGGCGCTGGCCTACAGTCTTCTCTCGCTTGCCATTGCGATTGCGGCCGGCTGGGGTGCGTCGGCCCTGTTCCGGTACATTCAAAGCTGATCGTCGGCTTCCAGCGACAGCGGCGCGGCCGGTGCGACGAGATCTTCCGTGCCAAGGGGTTCGGACGGCCGGGCTAGACGATTGCGCATAACCCAGAACAGCCGTTCCTCTGCCCGAGTGATCGCGACATAGGCCAGCCGCTTCCATAAGGGTTGCCCGGCCTCGACACGTCCCACCCGGGCTGCGGCCCAGAGGTCAGGGGCGAAGACTTGCACCTCGGGCCATTGCGACCCCTGCGCCTTGTGGATGGTACAGGCGGCCCCGTGCAGGAACGTTGCCCCCATCCGGGCGGCGAAGGGAATGAACGGCTCTTCCTCGTCGGGCATCTCGATCTTGACGATCGAGGCGACATTGACCCGCGGGTCCGGGGCGCCGACCACGTGGATGCGGCTGAAACCGGGCTTCTTGCCCTCGCCCAGATAGATGACCTGCGCCCCCTTGATCAGGCCGCGTGCCTCCAGGTCGATGCGCTTCTTGCGGTGTTTCAGGGGCAGTTCGATGCCGTCGCATATCAATGGCTCGCCCGGCAGAAGTGCGTCGGCGGGAGCGTCATACGCGGCGCGGAACGCGTGGATCAGGCGGATCCGTGTTGCGTTCCGCCAGACGAGAACGGGGGAGCGGGCCATCTTCGCCGCCTCCACCCGACCGGCCATGACCACACGGTCGTCCCGGGCCGCCGCGTCTTCGATGCGGCGTTCGAAGTCTTCGAAGGTCAGTTCGGGATCGGCCAGTGCATGGGCCAGATCCAGGATCGGGTTGTCCGCTTCTTGCCTGTGAATCCGATTGAGGTGTGTGACACGGCCCTCGGGCAGTGTGTCGAACACCATTTCGCCCGATTGCTGAACCGGGGCCAACTGCGCGGGGTCCCCGAACAGGATCAAGGTCGGGAAGATCTCCTGCAGATCCTCGAACTGGCGTTTGTCGAGCATCGACGATTCGTCGACCATGCCGATATCCAGCGGCTCTTCGCGCCGTTTCCATCCGGTGATGAAATCCGATCCGCGCAAACCTGCGGCGGCAAGCGCTCCGGGAATCGAGTTCATCTGTTGATAGAACGCGAAGGCGCGGTCCAACGCCTGTTCGGTCAGGCCCTCGATTTCGACCTCGGGGCGTTCGGCCTGCCCGGCCAGCCATTCTGCGATGCGTTCGTATTCGGGGTCGTAGACGGGCGTATAGAGGATCCGGTGGATCGTCGTCGCCGGAACGCCACGGGTACGCAGGACGCTCGCCGCCTTGTTCGTCGGCGCGAGAATGGCCAGCGTTCGCCGTTCCTTCTTGCGTCGCGCCTCGTAATCGCCGGAGATAACGTCGACGCCCGAGGCTTTCAGTGCCTGGTAGAGCATCGACAGCAGCATCGTCTTGCCCGACCCGGCCTTGCCGGTGATCGCCATGATCGAGGATTTCCCCTCGGCCAGTGGGGTCAGGCGTTCTTCTTCCAGATCGACGCCGGCCGCCCGCAGCAGGTCATGGACCTTGGCTTCGGCGGTGGACTGGTCGGCGGACAGGATCGGAAGGGCGTCGTTCGGCATGCAGCCTTCTAGACCGCCCCCCGCCCCGCGTCGAGGCGGCTCAAGCCGCCAGGGGCAGCGTATTGCGCGGGGAAAGCCGATCCAGACCCTGTCGGCTGAACGTCCATTCCCCCAGGCAGATCGCATGCCGATCCTCGCCATCGCGAGAGATCAGCTTCGGCGCAATCCCGATCCGCTTGTAGACCCGCATCATGCGCGCGTCGAAAATCCCCAGCGCGCCGTCCCAGCCCCGCGCAAGGCCCAGTCGGAAGGTCTCGCGGAACAGGTCGGTCGAGACATTGGACGGGGCGCCCGGCGCGATGCAAAAGCGGGTGCATTCCATCAGACCACGGCGGGCGAACCCATCGGGGGCAAGATGGGCAAAATGCTCGGCAATCATCGTGCGGCCTGTCGTCGGTAGCAGGCGCAGAGAACCCAGATGGCGATCACCGTCACAGGCGATGACGTAGATCGGATCAAGTGGGTCGTACTGGTCGATCTCGCGGCCCGTCTCGTCGCGTGTGATCTCCCAACCGTGGCGATCGATGAACTGGGCCGAGCGGTCACGGAACATGGAATCGCGCAGGTTGGGGGCTTGGTGGATGGCGCGGCCTTCGAAGATGCGGATCATGGGTGTCTCCCTTGTGTATGGGAGACAGAAAAGCCGCGGTCGTATTACCTGCTTGGAAAGCCAGCGGACGGGCCGTAAAGGCCCTGTTAAGACTTACAGAGCCAAAAGCCCCAAGGTCTGGGCGCGTGCGACCGTGTGAAGCGTATTCGCGGCACCGAGCTTGCGGCGCGCGGTTTCAAGATACACGCGAATGGTGTGTTCGGAAATTCCGAGGTAGTCAGCCGCCTGCGCCCTGGTGAATCCTGTGGCGAGCAGCACGAGGACGTCGTTTTCCCTGGGCGAAAGGTTCGACGCCGAAGCGGCCATTTCCCCATCCACGATCTGAAGGCCCTTTTCGTTGACCAGATGAGCCGTGAACAGCATGTCGGACAACAGATCAGAGCTATGCCTTTTCCATTCTCCGGCCGTCTCGCCACTGCTAAGAGTAAACAGCGAGAATTGCCCGTCCGAGCCCCGCATCGGCATGGTTATTCCCTGACTTCCGACACCGGCGTCGATGGCATTCGACATGAACCGTCCTGCGCCCGGCGACGACCAGTCCAGCTGGTTCCAATGGATCGGATCCCGCGCGTGCAGACAGCTTCGCACCACAGGATCGATCCGCGCGTAGTTCAGGGTGACGTAGTTCTTCTGCCAATCTTCCGAATAGGTTCCCAAGCCGATCTGTCCGCCGGACCGTCCGATGACATGATACATCGTGTGTGGGATTTCAAAGACCGAACCCAGTGCCTGGATGACCCGATTGAGTCCTTGCCGGTCAGTGATCCCCTCTAGAAGCTCGACCAAGGTTTCCCGACGTTCCTGCATAACTCGTCAATCTCGCCTCATCGGATGCCTCGAGGCCGGCAACGGCAGGCAACGCCACTTCAAGCGTTTCGACCAGCTTCCCGGCCAGATCATCCAGCCCATTCATTTCAGCAAACGTCCGAAGGTCCTTCAGCACGTGGATCATCCAGTCGTTTTTCATGGCACACCTATTGGGAGAAAAGTTAACAGAGAATTAACGGCGATCTTTCCTTCTCCACTTTAGGGAATTGGGCGCCGCATGCGCCTCGCCAATTTTGGGGAGGGACCGACCCCTGCCAGCCTAGGGTTCGCACCGCGGCCCGTCAGAGCGCAAAAAAAAGACCGGACCGGCCTATCGGCCGCCCCGGTCGCACTTCGGTCCAGGCGCTGGTTCGGTCAGTTCTTCCAGGCGGCTACTGCGTCCTCGACGGTCCGCAGGCCGGTCTTGGGTGAACTGACAAGGCACGCCATGTTCCCCGGTTTATGCTGGTTCTTCCGCATCTTCGTATGCGCCGCCGGTATCTCCTTCCACGAGAAGACTTCGGACATGCAAGGGTCGAGCCTGCGTTCCACCATCAGCTTATTGGCGGCTGCCGCTTGCTTGAGATGGGCGAAATGCGAACCCTGGATCCGCTTCTGGTGCATCCAAACGTAGCGGGCGTCCATTGTCAGATTGTATCCCGTGGTGCCCGCGCAGATCACCACCATGCCGCCCTTCTTGCACACGAAGGTCGATACCGGGAACGTTGCCTCTCCCGGATGTTCGAACACCATGTCGACATTCACACCCTTGCCTGTGACGTCCCAGATCGCCTTTCCGAACTTCCGAACCTCGGTGAACCAGTCCTTGTATTCCGGCGTGTTGACCGTGGGCATCTGACCCCAGCAGTCGAAATCCCTTCGATTCAGGACCCCTTTGGCGCCCAATCCCATGACGAACTCGCGCTTGTCTTCGTCCGAAATGACGCCGATCGCGTTGGCGCCCGCAGTGTTGATCAACTGGATCGCATAGGAACCCAGCCCCCCGGACGCCCCCCAGACCAACACATTCTGCCCGGGCTTCAGTTCGTGCGGATGGTGGCCGAACAGCATGCGGTACGCCGTCGCCAGTGTCAGCGTGTAGCAAGCCGATTCCTCCCAAGTCAGGTGCTTCGGGCGCGGCATCAATTGCTGCGCTTGCACGCATGTGAACTGCGCGAAGGAACCGTCCGGCGTCTCATAGCCCCAGATCCGCTGGCTGGGCGAAAACATCGGGTCGCCGCCGTTGCATTCCTCGTCCTCGCCGTCGTCCTGATTACAGTGAATGACGACTTCGTCCCCGACCTTCCAGCGAGAGACCTTGTCGCCAACGGCCCAGACGATCCCGCTCGCGTCCGAGCCGGCGATGTGGAACGGGGCCTTGTGAACGTCGAACGGACTGATCGGAATGCCTAGGCCCGCCCAAACCCCGTTGTAATTGACGCCAGCGGCCATCACGAGGACCAGAACTTCATGGCTGTCGGGGTGCGGCGTATCGACGACCTCCAACTGGAAGGCCTCTTCCGGCTCACCATGGCGCTCGCGGCGGATGGCCCATGCGTGCATCTTGGCGGGCACGTGGCCAAGCGGGGGAATATCGCCCACCTCGTAAAGATCTTTGGCGTCCGTGGCGGTCATCGTATCGGCGTCTATCGGCATATTCGCCCTCCTCTCTTGCCGCAGCGCGGCGCGGTTCGTCACACCGACCTATTAAGGAGAGGGAAATAATGCAATACAAAGAAGGGCCGGTTGCGAAACTTTATGTCTCGCTCAATTCCCGCCGCTGGATGGTGCTGTCCCTTTCGGAAAGCTCGGGAACGGACGCTGCATAGAACGGTAAGACGGTCTTCGCGCGGGGGCGCAACGTGATTACGTCGCCGTTCAAGGACACGATGTGACGCAACGTAAAAAGACGCAGTATCCGGTCAACTGCTGCATCCCCGTCTTTCGGCCAGCAGACGATGGCATCATGTGCATCCAGCGCCGCAAGATCATTGCGAACTGCCTCGATCACGTCCCCCCGCGTCCGCGCACCACCCAGCAGGACCTTCGCGACCAGAGGGCCCGGGGTAACCGGAACGCCTTCGGTTATCCGCGCCCGAAGCTCGGCCGCAAGACGTTTCACATCGGGTGTCGAACCGAAGTCCCGCAGGGGAAGCGGTTTCCCGAAGGCCACGGCGGCCACACCGAATTTTCTGATTCGCCCGAAGATCCGCCGATAGACCCACCGGATCGCGAAAGCCGTTCCCGTCAGGAACGACCCACGGAACCGACGTTTGCCGGATTGCCCCGCCCTGATCAGGATATTGTCCTCTATCACCCGATCATAATTCAGCGAAACCGGAACGAAGACGATCTCTCTCACCTTGGGATCGTAGCCTTCGCAAATATAGCTGAGAAGCCCCAGCTTCATCTGGCCGACCCGCCCATCGAGGCTCAGCCCACCCTCGGGAAAGATCGCCTGCGTCACGCCCCCGGCGACCGCCATCTGGACATAGCGCGCCAGAACACGCCGGTAGAGCGTGTTGCGTGACCGGCGCCGGATGAAGTAGGCCCCCATGGCACGAAACAGGCGCGACACAGGCCAGATACGTGCCCATTCCCCAACCGCGTAAGCCAACGCAGATCGCTCGGCTGCAAGATACGTCACCAACACGTAGTCCATGTTGGACCGATGGTTCATCACGAAGACCACCGTTGCGTCTTTCGGAACGCCGGACAGTCCGACATCGTCGACACGGACGACATGAACATCGAACAGCCGCGTCGACAGCCATCGGGCCGCCCAGATCGCGAACCCGAAATAGGCGAAGGCGCTGAAGGAAGGTACGATTTCACGGGCATAGCGGCGCGCAAGCGAATGGGCCACGTCCTCTCGGATCCCCTGCTCTTCCGCATATGCCTGCGACGCCGCCAGAACCTCGGGATCGTACGACAGGCGCAAAATCATGTCTTGGCGCCGGAGAAGCTTGAACGGTTGGATCGGCCGCTCCAACCGTTCGTTCAGGCGCGCGACAGCCCGCTCCAGCCGCCGACGCAAGAACCAGCGGACGGGCGGAATGAACACGTGGCTGAGGGCCGTCACCACGGCGAACAGAAGGATAAGGGCGAAGAGCCAGACTGGAAGAGTGATCGTCTCGAACATCGTGACAGGGTTGCCCCATCTGCATCGTCAGGGAAAGCGCTGTCGTGCTCTCGACCTGACCCTTCGCGTGCGCAGCATCTGGACACGCAAGAATGTTGCGCCTAGATACCCCCTGAAGAAACCTTCACCAAAAGGCTTTGCATGTCCAATACCGTCACCCGCGACCGCCCTTGGCTTTTCCGGACCTATGCCGGTCATTCCACGGCAAAAGCCTCGAACGCGCTTTACCGCGGCAATCTGGCGAACGGTCAGACCGGTTTATCCGTGGCTTTCGATCTGCCGACGCAGACCGGGTACGACAGCGATCACACGCTAGCGAAGGGCGAAGTAGGAAAGGTCGGCGTACCGATTTCCCATCTGGGTGACATGCGGATGCTATTCGACGGCATTCCGCTCGAAGCGATGAATACTTCGATGACGATCAACGCCACGGCCCCTTGGTTGCTGGCACTCTACATCGCGGTTGCCGAGGAACAGGGGGCGGATATCCGCAAACTCCAGGGCACGGTGCAGAACGACATCATCAAGGAATATCTGTCCCGGGGCACGTATATCTGTCCGCCGAAACCGTCGATGCGCATGATTACCGACGTCGCAGCATTCACGCGGGAAAACCTGCCGAAATGGAATCCGATGAACGTATGTTCCTATCATTTGCAAGAGGCAGGTGCCACGCCCGAACAGGAACTCGCCTTCGCGCTTGCAACGGCGACCGCGGTTCTGGACGATCTGAAGACCAAGGTGGATCCGCAAGATTTCCCGGAAATGGTCGGGCGCATCTCGTTTTTCGTGAATGCCGGCATCCGCTTCATTACCGAGATGTGTAAGATGCGAGCCTTCGTGGACCTGTGGGAGGAGATTTGCCGCGACAGATACGGTGTTGAAGACGCGAAATACCGCCGCTTTCGGTATGGCGTTCAGGTCAACTCCCTAGGATTGACCGAGCAGCAGCCCGAAAACAACGTGTACCGCATCCTGATCGAGATGCTGGCGGTGACCCTGTCCAAGAACGCGCGCGCCAGGGCCGTCCAACTTCCCGCATGGAACGAGGCTCTGGGCCTTCCCCGACCGTGGGACCAGCAATGGTCTCTCCGGATGCAACAGATCCTCGCCTATGAAACCGACTTGCTGGAATACGACGATCTTTTCGATGGCAACCCAGCAATCGACCGAAAGGTCGAAGAGTTGAAAGATCTCGCGCGCGCGGAACTGCAACAGATCGACGCGATGGGCGGCGCGGTGAATGCAATCGAATACATGAAATCACGCCTCGTGGACGCGAATTCCGACAGGATTGCAGCCATCGAAGGGGGCACGACCACAGTGATTGGCGTCAATCAGTTCATGGCGGGCGAGCCATCGCCGCTGACTTCGGGGCTAGATGCCGTCATGGTGGCCGACCCCGACGCCGAAGCCGATCAGATCGATCGCCTGGAAGATTGGCGGGCCCATCGGGATTCCGAAAAGCTGAAAAAAGCTTTGCAGGAATTGGGCAAAGCCGCGCGCGAAGGCCGAAACATCATGCCCGCGTCGATCGACGCGGCAAAGGCTGGAGCCACGACTGGCGAGTGGGGAGATATGGTTCGCGACAGTTTCGGGCAGTATCGCGGCCCCACGGGCGTTTCTGCCGCCGCATCAAACCGGGTTGCCGATCTGGATGATATCCGGGATCAGGTAAATGCGGTTTCGGAACGTCTGGGACGCAGGCTATCCCTGATGATCGGGAAGCCGGGCCTCGACGGACACTCCAACGGCGCTGAACAGATTACGGCTCGCGCGCGCGATTGCGGGATGGCAATCCACTATGAGGGGATCAGATTGACCCCCTCGGAAATCGTCGAACGTGCCGAAAAAGAGCAACCGCATGTTCTCGGCCTCTCGATTCTTTCGGGTAGCCATGTCTCCCTCGTGTCTGATCTCATGGATATGATGCAGCGAGCGGGATTGGATATCCCCGTGATCGTCGGGGGCATCATTCCCGAAAAGGATGCCGACACCTTGCGCAGGAAAGGCGTCGCGCGGGTTTATACACCCAAAGATTTTCAGATGAATGTAATAATGAAGGATATAGTAGAGCTCGCAGATCCCGAAAAAGTCGCGGCTGAGTGACGATCTATTACAAGAAGTTCCACCTTAAACACCGGACCACAATTTATTGGGCATTGATTGGCCCGTCGTTTTCTGCTTATGCCGTTTCATGGAAAGCAGATTGGAGATACTATGAACCTGGATCTGGAAAGTATGTCCCGCGAAGATCTCCTTGCTCTGCGCAAGGATGTCGAGCGGGCAATCGAGACGGTGGACGATCGTCGCCGCGCCGAGGCGCGCGCTGCTGCTGAAAAGGCCGCCCGCGATCATGGCTATTCGCTCGAGGATGTCGTGGGCTCGGCCAAAAAGGCCCCCAGCGGCAAAAAGAATCCGCCGAAGTATCGCAATCCGGAAGATGCGCGTCAGACGTGGTCCGGCCGCGGTCGCAAACCCGGTTGGATCAAGGATGCGCTCGCCAGCGGACGATCACTGGACGATTTCGCGATCTGAAAAATGGGCCGCCCCACGGGGCGGCCCTTATTGATCAAACGGCCCGTTCGATCATCAATTTTTTAATTTCCATGATCGCTTTAGCGGGATTCAACCCTTTAGGGCAGGTCCTGGCGCAGTTCATGATCGTGTGGCAGCGATACAGCTTGAACGGGTCTTCCAGGTCGTCCAAGCGCTCGCCTGTGGCCTCATCGCGGCTATCCACGATCCAGCGATAGGCGTGCAACAACGCAGCCGGGCCCAGATATTTATCGCCATTCCACCAGTAGGACGGGCAAGACGTGGAGCAGCAGGCACACATCACGCATTCATACAATCCGTCGAGCTTCTTACGATCTTCGATGGATTGCCGCCACTCTGTCTGAGGCATGCTCGATTTGGTTTCGAGCCACGGCATCACACTTTCATGCTGTGCGTAGAAATGGGTAAGATCGGGGATCAGATCCTTCACCACCGGCATATGCGGCAGGGGATAGACCTTGACCACGCCGGAAACCTCGTCGATGCCGTAGATGCACGCGAGAACGTTCACCCCGTCCACATTCATCGCGCACGATCCGCAAATCCCTTCGCGGCAGGACCGACGGAATGACAGGGTCGGGTCGATCTCGTTCTTGATCTTGATGAGGGCGTCCAACATCATCGGCCCGCACGCGTCGAGGTCGATGAAATAGGTGTCGACGCGCGGGTTTTCCCCGTCGTCGGGGTTCCAGCGATAGATGTCGAACTGCTTGAGATTCGAGGCCCCCTCGGGCTTGGGCCACGTCTTGCCGGTACGAATCTTTGAGTTCTTGGGAAGCGTCAGCTGAACCATGTCAGTCCTCCACAGGCGATCAGGTCGGGAAAGAAACGCCGCCCCGGGAAAGGCATTGCAAGGTGCCGGCCCGGGTTGCGACGGTCGAAACGGTTTGAACGGTGGCGGCAGTCGGACCCGTCACACTGTCGGACGCCAATGAGACCAGTTCCGGGGTCGTGGCGTTATCTATAATGCAACTCAGCGTCGGCTCGACCGGAAGGCCCGGATAGTTCGACACGAGAGTTCGGGAGATGACAGATCGCGCCGCCGCGCGGGTCAGATCCTCGCCCGTCGAGGCAACGCACCCGCCGGTCGTCAGAAGCGCCAGAGCCATCATACCCCACCGCATCAGAGGACGAGGGGGCGGGTCGGCCCCGCTCCGGTTCTGTCCCGCACGCAGGCTTCATAGACATCGTGCGGATCGCGACGGCGCAGGTAATCCCCGCTGACCGACAATGACAGGCTGCTCGAGATGCCGCCGCTGCCGATCCCCACCGCAACTGCACCGGTCGGGGCCGCCGCAGCACGGGCCCGCTCTGCGCAGGCGCGCATCACGGCCTCGGGCGAAGTGGGTCCGCAGGACAGAAGAAGGGTCATCGCAACGGTCATCGGTAGGCGCATCCGATCGCGACCCTCGCCTGGTGTTTGGTGATGTAGCCTGCACCGTTCAGGAAGACGCTATCTGACGGGCGTACCGGATAGGGGCAGACCCGACCGTTCACATATTCCACAAGTGCGCCGCCCGGCACAGATCGATAGACGACACCCGCGCCGGAGGGATCCGGCGCGGCGACGATGACTTGGCCGTCCGAGGCGCACGGCACTCCAACGACGGTCGCCGAACCACACGGCTGCGCATCGTCATAAACGCTTGGGCCAATATAGCCCCCCGCAAACGCGGCCCAGGGAAGACCCAGCGCAAGTATGCAGGCGGCGACGCGTTCCATCAGTACACCCGCGCTTTCGGCTTGATCTTGTCGAGGTCGATACCGCCCTCGTTGTGACCGATCAGCGGATTCACGTGGACAGGTCGGTAGTCCAGCTCGACCTTGCCGTTGACCCGGGCCAGCGTGTGCTTTCGCCACGTTTCATCGTTGCGATCGGGGTAATCCTCATGCGCATGGGCCCCACGGCTTTCCTTGCGGGCCTCGGCCGAGACGATGGTGGCCAATGCGTTCGGCATCAGGTTCGTCAGCTCGAGCGTCTCCATCAGGTCGGTGTTCCAGATCATCGAGCGATCGGACACTTGGATGCCGTCCATCTTGCCTGCCACGCGGTACATCTTCTCGACTCCCTGCGCGAGAGTCTCGTCGGTTCGGAACACTGCAGCGTCGTCCTGCATGGTTTTTTGCATTTCAGCTCGCAGTTCCGCGGTCGGCGTATCACCCTTGGCGTGGCGCAAAGTGTCGAAGCGATCCAGCGCTTTCTCGACTTGGCTGACATTGACCTTGCCCGGCGCCGCCTTGCGGTCGACGACTTCCCCCGCCTTGATCGCCGCGGCCCGACCAAACACCACGAGGTCGATCAGGGAGTTCGACCCAAGCCGGTTCGCGCCATGCACACTGGCGCAGCCCGCTTCGCCCACGGCCATCAGGCCCGGAACGATGCGGTCGGGATCGTCTGCGGTCGGGCTCAGCACTTCACCCCAGTAATTCGTCGGTATGCCGCCCATGTTGTAATGAACGGTCGGCAGCACCGGGATCGGCTCTTTCGTGACGTCAACACCGGAAAAGATCTTGGCCGATTCCGAGATGCCTGGAAGACGCTCGGCCAAGGCTTCGGCCGGCAGATGGTTCAGGTGAAGGTGGATGTGATCCTTGTCCTTGCCGACGCCGCGGCCTTCACGGATCTCCATGGTCATGCAACGCGAGACGACGTCGCGCGACGCCAGATCCTTGTAGGTCGGGGCATAGCGTTCCATGAAACGCTCGCCTTCGGAATTCGTGAGATATCCGCCCTCGCCCCGCGCGCCTTCGGTTATCAGGCATCCGGCCCCGTAGATGCCGGTGGGGTGGAACTGCACGAACTCCATGTCCTGAAGCGGCAGACCAGCGCGCGCCACCATCCCGCCGCCGTCGCCGGTGCAGGTGTGGGCCGACGTCGCCGAGAAATAAGCCCGGCCGTACCCGCCGGTCGCTAAGACCGTCATCTTGGCGTTGAACACGTGCATCGAGCCATCTTCAAGGCACCATGCCAGAACGCCCTGGCACTGGCCATCCTCGCCCATAAGAAGGTCGATGGCGAAGAATTCGATGAAGAACTCGGCCTTTTCCTTCAGCGACTGGCCATAAAGCGTGTGAAGGATCGCATGCCCCGTCCGGTCCGCGGCGGCACAGGTGCGCTGTACGGGGGGACCTTCACCGAACTCGGTCGTATGCCCGCCGAAGGGACGCTGATAGATCTTGCCTGCCTCCGTCCGGCTGAACGGCACGCCGTAGTGCTCAAGCTCGTAAACCGCCTTGGGCGCCTCACGGGCAAGATATTCCATCGCGTCCACGTCGCCCAGCCAGTCCGACCCCTTCACGGTGTCGTACATGTGCCATTGCCAGTGATCGGGTCCCATGTTTCCCAGCGACGCGGCAATCCCGCCCTGGGCTGCCACGGTATGCGACCGGGTGGGGAAAACCTTGGTCACGCAAGCGGTGCGCAGACCCTGCTCGGCCAGACCGAGTGTGGCGCGAAGGCCAGATCCGCCGGCACCGATGACGATGGCGTCGTAATCATGCGTAATATAATCGTAGGCAGCCATGGAAAGCTCCTTGTTACAGCGCCAGCGCAACCAGGGCGAACAACCCTGCGGCGATGGCGGCATAGGCGATACAGGTGACCGCGATGATCGAAAGTTTGCGCGTCATGCCGCGGGTATAGTCTTCGATCGCGGTCTGGGCGCCGTTCTTGAAGTGGAGCCAACTGACGGTCAGCGTCAGCGCGGCGACGATCGCGGGGAACGGCCGGGAATAGTAGGCCTGAACCTCTTCGAAACTGGCGCCGAGGATCGGGCCGAAGGTGAAAACGAACAACGGGACAAGGATCAACAGCGCGACCGAAGACTGGATCATGCCCCAGTAATGTTCGGTCCCGGACTTCGCGGCGCCCAGTCCCTCGGCGCGCTTGCGGTTCGACAGGTAGGTAGAGCTAGACATATCGGGCATGGCAGTCTCCTCAGACGATCAGCGCGGTCAGGATGGTCAGAACGAGAGAGCCGCCGATGATCCCCCATCCCAGAAGCGCGACCTGATCCAGCGAAAAGCCGCGCCCGGTATCCCAATACAGATGCCGCAGCCCCGCCAGCGTGTGATACCAAAGCGCCCAGAGCGACATGAACATGACCAGATCTCCGAACCACGACGTCAGGATTCCGTTCGCCGTCTCGAAAGCCTCGGGTCCGCTGGCCGCAGACAAAAGCCACCATGTCACCAGAAGTCCGCCGACGACCAGTGCGTTGCCGGTGATCCGTGTGAAGATCGAAGTGATCGAATTCAGCTGCGGGCGGTAAACCTGCAAATGTGGGCTGAGCGGGCGGTTGCCCCGGTTCACATCGGCCATGTCGGTCCTCTCTTGCGCGTGTCCGCAGGTCATACCTACGAAACCTTGCGACCCTGTTATCAAATCTAAGGGCGGTGTCACGGGGGTCCACCCGGGCAGGTCGACGCATGCGGCGCTAACATCGGGTAATGCGATCACAAGCGCGGAACCTGTGATCACATCATGCCGGAAGAAGCGCCCAGTAATCCAGATCCAGCAGGACATGCGGCAAATACCTGCCATCCTTGTCCTTCAAACCCGGCGCATCGCTTGTAGCGGCCACGAGCCGCAGTCGGATCGCCCCCACCCCCGGCGCATCGGTCTCGGCCGTGTCCAGCACCTCGGACCAGGCGCGAACGGTGTCGCCTGCGAAGCATGGGTTCGCATGCGCGCCACCGTTCAGCCCAACGATCATCTGGGCATTCGCTAGCCCGTTGAACGAAAGCGCCCGCGCCATCGAAATGACGTGGCCGCCATATATCAGCCTCTTGCCATCTTCGCGCTGGGTGACGTCGAAATGCACCTTCGCGGTGTTCTGCCAAAGGCGCGTGGCCATCATGTGCTCGGCCTCTTCGACGGTGACGGCATCGATGTGATCAATGATCTCACCCACCGAGTAATCGCCTAAGCGGTGAGGCTCTCCGGCCGCTGCGAAATCGTAATTCGCGAAGGTCAGGCCGCGCGGGACGGTCAGATCGCCCGGCGCGACCGCGTCGACCAGATCGGGCACCACAGCCTGGGGCGCATCCGCCTGCGGATCGCGTTTGCGGACCATGACCCATCGAACATAGGACAGAACGGCCTCACCATGCTGGTTGCGCCCCGTCGTGCGAACCCAGACGACGCCGGTCTTCCCGTTGGAGTTCTGTTTCAGACCGATTACCTCGGACTCGGCCCGCAACGTATCACCCGGCCAGACCGGTGAAAGCCACCGACCCTCGGCATAGCCCAGATTGGCCCGCGCGTTCAGCGAGATGTCGGGCACCGTCTTGCCGAACACCGTGTGGAACGCGATCAGATCGTCCAACGGCGCCGACCGCAGCCCGCAGGACCGGGCGAACTCGTCCGACGAATAGAGCGCGTGCCGCGCGGGGTAGAGGGCGTGGTACAATGCCTGTTCCCCCTGCCCTACTGTGCGCGGGACGGCATGGCGGATCATCTGGCCGATCCGGTAATCCTCGAAGAAGAAGCCGGCGTTCGTCTTGCTCATTGCTGGCCCAGTTTCATCTCGGGGCTGTAGGGCGCATGGTCTTCCTTCACCACCGCCTGTGCGCAGCGCATCACATTGTTCTGCGCGTCATACGCATAGGCCGGGTCGCCATAGAGCTCCCACCCTTTCGCCAGCGCCTCGGACACCTTCTGACAGAAGGCCGACGTGTCGTCGGCGGTCAGCAACCTGTAGATCATGGATTTATCCCGGGAAGGGCCACACGCCCAGCCAGGCGTGAACGGCGGTAATGATCGCGTAGAGGACGAGCGAAATGACCAGAAGCCGGATCGTTCCGACCGTCGACCCGCCCGTGTACGGCGTCGGCCGCGGTTCGGATGCGTTGATTACCGCCATTTCGACGAAGGCCCATACGAACAGCGTGCCGAACAGGACGACCGAAGCAAGATCCCCGTTCACCGTCAGGTGCAAACCCGCCCATAACGCGAAGCCCGACAGTTGCGGGTGGCGCAGCTTGCCGCGCAGGTTCGACTTCGACGACCCCAGACCGAACAGAGCGATGGCGAGGATCATGAACAGATCCACCAGATGCACTGTCCAAGATGGCGGGACATAGACATTGACGAACGCCGCCCGCTGGTAACTGATCACCATCAGGACGACAGACAGCGCCAGCGCGATTGCGAAGATACCTTTCGAGCCGTTGCCCATCCGCTCGGTCATGCGCGCCCGCATCCCCGGCGCGATCCGCTTGAAAAGATGTGCTCCGACCCAAAGCGCAAGACCCAGAACCAGGATTGCCATCAGCCCGTCACCTTCGCCGCGTCATGCTTGGCCAGCGTCGCCCGCGCCGTTGCGACATGCAGGTTCTCGACGATCTGTCCGTCGACGACCGCGACGCCCTGCCCTTTGGTCGTCACCTCCTCCCACGCGGCGATCTGGCGGCGGGCCAGATCAACCTCTGCCTCCGACGGCGAGAACACCTCGTTGCAGATGGCGACCTGCGCGGGGTGGATCAGGCTCTTGCCGTCCATCCCCAGATCACGTCCCTGCTCGCACTCCGCGCGCAGGCCGGCCTCGTCCTTGAAAGCATTGTAGACCCCGTCGACGCAGGCGATCCCGCCCATGCGCGCAGCGGCGATACACGATTGCAAAGCCATCATCAGGGGCATCCGGTCCGCCCCCATGCGGCACCCGATCTCGGCCGCCAGATCGTTGGTGCCCAAAACGAACCCCTGCATCCGCGGCGCCAACGCGATCTCGGCCGCGTTGAAGATGCCGCGCGTGGTCTCCATCATCGCCCAGATGCGCGTGTTGGCCGTGCCGCTATGCAGGGCCAGACGTTCGGCCAGCTTGCGGATATCGGCCGCCGAATCCACCTTGGGCAACAAGATTGCGGCCGGACCGGCATCGCCGACCGCATCCAGATCCTCCAGACCCCACGGGGTATCCAGCGCGTTGATCCGGACCATCAGCGCCCGGTCGCCATAGCCACCGGCGCGCAGGGCCTTGCCCAACGCCTCTCGGGCTGCGGCTTTCTGGTCGACCGCCACCGCATCCTCGAGGTCGAAGATGATCGCGTCGACGGGCAGACCGCGCGCCTTCTCCAGCGCACGCTCGTTCGAGCCGGGTATATAGAGAACCGAGCGCCAAGGTCTCATGCGGCAATCCTTTACGTAATTTTCTGTCGCGAAGTGGCACAGGCCCGAACAAATCCGCAAGCCCTTTTCTCGGGGATGCGGCGGACCTTTCTGCTTCCGCGCGCATCATTAATCGCGCTTAACCTTTTCTCAACAAGGGTGGGGCAATATCGACATATCCCACGGAGATCCGTCATGATCCGCCTCCTCCGCATCGCTCGCCCGGCCATAGCCGCTTTGCTGATCGTAGCACCGACCGCCCTGGCGGCCGGATCGGGCAAACCCTGTGCCCCCCGCGCCGAGCTTCTGGAAAACCTCGCAACGGCCTTCGGTGAGGTACCCAAGACCATGGGCCTTGCCGATGGCGGCATGGTGGTCGAGACTTTCGCGGCCGAGTCCGGCAGTTGGACCATCATCGCCACCCGGCCCAACGGGATCAGCTGCCGGATCGCCTCGGGCCTCTGGTTCGAGGACACCGGGGACCTTTCGCCGACCGGCGACCCCGCCTAGGTCGCGCCGTCCCAGATCAGCTTGCCCCCCGTGACTGTCAGCAGCACGTAGGTTACGCGAAAGAACCAGACCGCCGGGATTCGCTTGTGCAGCCAGATCCCGGCGAAGATACCCAGCACCGCCACCGGCACCAGCGTCAAGTCGACCAGCAAGGTCTCGGCGCTGAAGGCCCCGATCGCGGCATAGGGACCGACCTTCATCAGGTTGATCACCCAGAACACCAGAACCGTCGTCGCCTGGTACGCCTGTTTCGACACGCCCCGCGACAGTAGGAAAACCGCGGCCGGCGGCCCGCCCGCGTGACTGACGAAACTCGTGAACCCCGCAATACCGCCCCAGAACGCCCCTGCACCGCGTCCTGCCGGCAACCCATCCAACGACAGCCATCCCCGCCCCCGTGCCGCCTGGAACGCCACGAAGGCCAGCGCGATGGTGCCGATCAGCAACCGTCCCAGATCGGGGTCCGCACGGTCGAAGATCAGCGCGGCCAGAACGACCCCGGGGACCGCGCCCACGATCAGCGCCGCTGCCGCCACACCGTCCCATTTGCGCCAATATGCCGGCAACGCGGTCACATCCATCACCATCAGAAGCGGCAGCATGATCGCCAGTGCCGCGGTCGGCGCGACGAAAATTGCAAGAATGACGGCGCCCGCGAATGCTGCCCCCGAACCGAATCCCCCCTTCGAGATTCCGGCCAGGAAAACGGCCGGTATGGCGATCGCATAGAAGCCGGGTGTGAAATACTCCACGGTCGCGGATCCTTTGGCATGGTGCAGGGCGCTGCGTCGGAATCTGCCCCTTCCGCGGAACATTCCAGCGCGCCGGGGTTTTATCCTGCAAGGGTGATTTGATCACCACAAACTGACATGAATTTGAATTGGATTGACCCTAATGAAACGTATTCTTTCGACGACCGCGCTCGCCGCGATGATGCTGGCCGGCGCCGCCCAGGCCGAGCAGCACTCGGATCAGATGTCCTCGGAAGGTCCCTTCGGTCTTCCCGATGACGTCGAAGAACTGCAAATTTTCGCTTCCGACATGATCGGTAAGCGCATCTATGCGACTGAATCAGAAGTCGGCGAGACCATCGAATCTGGCGCCGAACAGGAATGGAACGACCTTGGCGAGGTCAATGACCTGCTTCTGGGCCGTGATGGCGAGATCGACTTCGCGATCCTCGGCATCGGTGGCTTCCTCGGGATCGGCGAACGCGACGTGCTGGTCAACATGGATGCTCTGCAGATCGCCCGCGACGGCGACGATGCGACGGATTACTTTCTGATCCTCAACGCCTCACAGGAAGAGATCGAGAACGCCCCCGAGTTCGACAGCACCGCCGTGAATGAGGCCGAACAGGCTGCCGAGAACGCGGCCGAAGGCACCGAAGAGGCGGCTGAAGATGCCGTCGAGACAACCGAAGACGCAGTTGAAGGCGTCGAACAGTCAACTGAAAATGCCGCCGAAGATGCGGAACAAGCCGCACAAGACGCGGGTCAAGCCGCCGAGAATGCAGCCGAGGACGCCGAGCAGGCGACCGAAAATGCAGCGGAAGACGCCGCTCAGGCCACCGAAGATGCCGCCGAAGCCACTGAAAACGCGGCCGAGAATGCGGCCGAGGAAACCGGTGAAGCTGTCGAGGAAGCCGGCGACGAGATTGAGCAGGAAACGGACGAAGTCACCACGTCGAACTGATCGGCACCCACTCTGGCGTGTAATCAGGTCCTACGCAGGTATCTCAAGCTGCGGCCGCCTTTCGCGGTCGCAGCTTTATTTGTGAAAAGCTGCGTATCGCCCGCAGGTCTTGCCTTGACGGTTGCGACCCCGTAACCCTCCGCCCGAAATCAATAGCGGAGATTTTCATGGCCAGACCCAAGATCGCGCTGATCGGCGCGGGTCAGATCGGCGGAACGCTCGCCCATCTGGCCGCCCTCAAGGAACTCGGGGACGTCATCCTGTTCGACATTTCCGAAGGTACGCCCGAAGGCAAGGCCCTCGACATCGCGGAATCGGGCCCGTCCGAGGGGTTCGATGCCAAGCTGAAGGGCACACAGGACTATGGTGACATCGCGGGCGCGGACGTCTGCATCGTCACCGCCGGTGTCCCCCGCAAGCCGGGGATGAGCCGCGACGATCTGCTGGGCATCAACCTAAAGGTCATGAAGTCCGTTGGTGAAGGCATCCGCGACAACGCCCCCGACGCCTTCGTCATCTGCATCACCAACCCGCTCGACGCGATGGTCTGGGCGCTGCGCGAATTCTCCGGCCTGCCCCACCAGAAAGTCTGCGGCATGGCCGGCGTTCTGGACTCGGCCCGCTTCCGGCACTTCCTCAGCCTAGAATTCGACGTATCCATGAAGGACGTCACCGCCTTCGTTCTCGGCGGTCATGGCGACACGATGGTGCCCCTGACGCGCTATTCAACTGTCGCTGGCATCCCCCTGCCCGACCTGGTCAAGATGGGCTGGACCACGCAGGAGAAGCTTGACGCGATCGTTCAGCGCACTCGTGACGGCGGCGCCGAGATCGTCGGCCTTCTCAAGACCGGCTCGGCCTTCTACGCCCCTGCGACCAGCGCGATCGAGATGGCCGAGGCCTATCTCAAGAACCAACGCCGCCTTCTGCCCTGCGCGGCCTATTGCAATGGCGAGTTCGGGCTGAAGGGCATGTATGTCGGCGTTCCTACGATCATCGGCGAAAACGGGATCGAGAAGATCGTCGACATCAAGCTCACCAAGGACGAGCAGGAGATGTTCGACAACTCCGTCGAAGCCGTTAAGGGCCTTGTCACCGCCTGCAAGGGCATCGACGAAACGCTCGCCTGATCTGCAATCTCGATGACATGAAAACGCCCGGCGGGATGCCGGGCGCTTTTCGTTTCCACGTCGGTTCGGACGCGGGGGCATCACTCCCGCGGGGAACGGCGGAATTTTGTGATCACAGCTTACTGGCAGTGATCACATAGGGGGCATTTTAGGGGGCCTTCTGCCGATTGCCCCCTTATTCGTTTGTCGCGCGCTCTGTGAAATGGCACACACACTGCCAAACGGAACAAGCCGGAGAGCCCCCGCATGAACATCCACGAATACCAGGCCAAGGCGCTGCTTCGCGACTACGGCGCCCCCGTCTCTGACGGCCGCGTCGTCACACGGGCGGAAGAGGCGAAGACCGCCGCGGGCGAACTGGACGGGCCGCTCTGGGTCGTCAAGGCGCAGATTCACGCGGGCGGCCGGGGCAAGGGCTCGTTCAAGGAAGCCGACGCGGGCGACAAGGGTGGCGTCCGCCTGGCCAAGTCGGTCGAGGAAGCGGCCGAGGAAGCCAAGAAGATGCTGGGCCGCACGCTGGTTACGCACCAGACCGGCCCGGAGGGCAAGCAGGTCAACCGCATCTACTTCGAGGATGGCAGCGACATCTCGCGCGAGCTCTACCTCGCCCTTCTGGTGGACCGCCAGACCAGCCGCATCTCGTTCGTGTGCTCGACCGAAGGCGGCATGGATATCGAGGAAGTCGCCGCCAGCACCCCCGAAAAGATCCTCAGCTTCGACGTCGACCCGGCTGCGGGCTACCAGCCCTATCACGGCCGCCGCGTCGCGTTCTCGCTGGGCCTCGAAGGCCAAGCGATGAAGCAATGCGTCAAGCTGATGGGTATCCTCTACCAAGCCTTCGTCGAGAAGGACATGGAACAGCTCGAGATCAACCCGCTGATCGTCACCGAAGCGGGCGACCTCAAGGTCCTCGACGCCAAGGTCGGCTTTGACGGCAACGCGCTCTATCGCCACCAGGACATCGCGTCCCTGCGCGACGAGACCGAGGAGGACCCCAAGGAACTCCAGGCCTCCAAGTACGACCTGAACTACATCGCGCTCGATGGCGAGATCGGATGCATGGTCAACGGCGCGGGCCTGGCCATGGCGACGATGGACATCATCAAGCTGAAGGGCGCCGAGCCTGCGAACTTCCTCGACGTCGGCGGCGGCGCCACGAAGGAGAAGGTGACCGAGGCGTTCAAGATCATCACGTCCGACAAGAACGTGAAGGGCATCCTGGTCAACATCTTCGGCGGCATCATGCGCTGCGACGTCATCGCCGAGGGCGTGATCGCCGCGGTGAAAGAAGTGGGCCTGTCTGTTCCGCTCGTGGTGCGTCTCGAAGGCACCAATGTCGAGAAGGGCAAGGAGATCATCGAGACCTCCGGACTCGACGTGATCGCCGCCGACGACCTGTCGGATGCCGCGGAAAAAATCGTGAAAGCCGTGAAAGGTTGATCCGGTCGGGCCTCGGGGGCGTTACCCCCCAAGGCTCACTCGAAAACCGAAGGATCACGCCATGCAGAACCCGACCCCCGCAACCTCTCCGCTTCTGATCGGTGCCGCCCTCGTGGGCGCAGGACTTCTTCTGCGCCAATGGGAGCCTCGGGCCCTGAACCTGCCCGATCGCCCCGACCGGCCGCATCGCGACCGCGGCGCAAAACGGATGGCGCGCAAGACGCGGGACACGGTGGCGAAGATTCTGCCCGGCAACCTGACCGGCTCGATCGGCCGGACACTCCTCATCATGGGCGCGGGGCTTGTGCTCGTGCGCCTGCTCGACATGGCGGCGGACGAAAGCGAACAGCTTTTCTGACCGCCCGGAACGACCGAAAGGGACATTAATGGCGATTCTCGTCGACGAAAACACCAAGGTCATCTGCCAGGGCCTGACCGGCAGCCAGGGGACTTTCCACACGGAACAGGCCATCGCCTACGGCACCAAGATGGTCGGCGGCGTGACCCCCGGCAAAGGCGGCCAGACCCATCTGGACCTGCCCGTCTACAACAGCTGCCACGAGGCCGTGGCCAAGACCGGTGCGAATGCCTCCGTGATCTACGTGCCGCCCCCCTTCGCGGCCGACTCGATCCTGGAAGCGATCGACGCCGAGATCCCGCTGGTCTGCTGCATCACCGAAGGCATTCCGGTGCTGGACATGATGAAGGTCAAGCGCGCGCTGGAAGGCTCGAAGACCATCCTGATCGGCCCGAACTGCCCCGGTGTCATCACGCCCGACGCCTGCAAGATCGGCATCATGCCGGGCCACATCCACAAGCGCGGCAAGGTTGGCGTCGTCAGCCGCTCGGGCACCCTGACCTACGAGGCCGTCAAGCAGACGACCGATGTGGGCCTCGGCCAGTCCACCTGCGTCGGCATCGGCGGCGACCCGATCAAGGGGACCGAGCATCTGGACGTGCTGGAATGGTTCCTGGCCGATGACGAAACGCAAGCGATCATCATGATCGGCGAGATCGGCGGCCAGGCCGAAGAGGACGCCGCCCAGTTCCTTGCCGACGAGAAGAAGAAGGGCCGCTGGAAGCCCACCGCCGGTTTCATCGCCGGACGCACCGCCCCGCCGGGCCGTCGCATGGGCCACGCGGGCGCCATCGTCGCCGGTGGCAAGGGCGGCGCCGAGGACAAGATCGAGGCCATGCAGAAAGCCGGTATCGTCGTGGCCGACAGTCCTGCCTCACTCGGCGAGGCCGTTCTGAAAGCCATCGGCTGACCTGACACCTTTCGGCCGGGGCGGTGACGTCCCGGCCACCTCATCGGACGCAAGAATGCGGCGCAATGACGACAGAATGTGGGGTTTCAGGCCCGGGGGGTTCCCCGGTTGCGCCTTGTGCGCGCGACGGCGGAGGCTTGCATGAGCTTTCCGCAAGCCATCCGCACCTGTTTTTCCAAGTATGCCACCTTCTCGGGCCGCGCCCGGCGCAAGGAATACTGGTACTTCATCCTCTTTATCTTTCTGGGCAGTCTGACGACCGGGTTCGTCGACTCTGTCCTGTTCGGGACTGTGGTCGTGGATACCGCCCCGACCGAAATCGCTGCATCGGGCGACGGCCCGGTCGCGTCGCTGTTCGGCCTGCTGATTCTGATCCCGGCGCTCGCAGCCGGCTGGCGGCGCATGCACGACAGCGGGCGGTCCGGCCTCTATGTCCTCTATCCCCTGATCATCATGATCGGCATCGGCGTCTTTGCGGGCGTCATCGGCGGGTTCGAGCCGCTGCTGGACGGCAATTTCGGCGCGGCACTGGCGGGGGGCTCGGTCCTGATCCTCGGGGTCGCGTTCTTCGTGCTGTTCCTGTCGCCGCTCCTCGTTCTCTGGTGGTTGGCCCAGCCCAGCCAACCCGGCCCCAACGCCTATGGCCCCGATCCGCGGGGGGCGACATGATTTCGCTGATCTTTCCCGTTCCTTCACGAATTCCTGCCAACCCTGTTGCCCGATCCGCCCGCCAGCAACATCTTTGGTCCCATATCCTCAAGGTGACATCATGACCGAACAGTCCCGCAACGACGTCTTTCGCGCCTCGAGCTTCATGGGGGGCCAGAACGCCGCCTATCTCGAACAGCTTCACGCCCGCTATGCCGAGGATCCGTCCTCCGTCGACGCCGAATGGCAGGCCTTCTTCGAACAGCTGGGCGACGCGGACGCCGAAGCCCGCGCCGAGGCCGCTGGCCCGTCATGGGCCCGCCAAGACTGGCCCCCGCAGCCCAATGACGAGCTGACGCATGCGCTCGACGGCCAATGGCCCCAGACGCCCGAGGCCGATGGCAAGTCCATCGCCCAGAAGATCACCAAGACGGCCGAAACCAAAGGCGCGAAGGTAGACGAGGGCCAGATCCGCCACGCGGTCCTCGACAGCCTGCGCGCGCTGATGCTGATCCGCGCCTATCGGATCCGTGGTCACCTGATCGCCGACCTCGACCCGCTGGGCCTGCGCGACAAGTCCTACCACCCCGAGCTCGACTATAAGTCCTACGGCTTCACCGAGGCCGATCTGGACCGCAAGATCTTCATCGACAACGTGTTGGGCCTCGAAGTCGCCTCCCTGCGCGAGATCCTCGACCTGGTGAAGCGCACCTATTGCGGCACCTTCGCGCTGCAATACATGCACATCTCCGACCCCGAGCAGGCCGGATGGTTGAAGGAGCGGATCGAGGGCTACGGCAAAGAGGTCAAGTTCACCGAAACCGGCCGCCGCGCGATCCTCAACAAGATGGTCGAGGCCGAGGGCTTCGAGAAGTTCCTGCACGTCAAGTACATGGGCACCAAGCGCTTCGGTCTCGACGGGGGCGAGGCGCTGATCCCCGCGATGGAGCAGATCATCAAGCGCGGCGGCGCGCTTGGCGTGAAGGAGATCGTGATCGGCATGCCCCACCGCGGCCGCCTGTCGGTGCTGGCAAACGTGATGGGCAAGCCCTACCGCGCGATTTTCAACGAGTTCCAGGGCGGCAGCTTCAAGCCGGACGATGTCGAGGGCTCGGGCGACGTGAAATACCACCTCGGCGCCTCGTCGGACCGCACCTTCGACGAGAATGAGGTCCACCTCAGCCTAACCGCGAACCCCTCGCACCTCGAGGCGGTGAACCCCGTCGTCATCGGCAAGGCCCGCGCCAAGCAGGACCAGATGAACGACAAGGAACGGACGGCGACCCTGCCGATCCTTCTGCACGGCGACGCGGCCTTCGCGGGCCAGGGCGTCGTGGCCGAATGCTTCCAGCTTTCGGGGATCCGCGGCCACCGCACCGGCGGCACGATCCATATCGTGGTGAACAACCAGATCGGCTTCACCACCTCGCCCGCGTTCAGCCGCACCTCGCCCTATCCCACCGACATCGCGCTGATGGTCGAGGCACCGATCTTCCACGTCAACGGCGACGACCCCGAGGCGGTGGTCCACGCCGCCAAGGTCGCGACCGAGTTCCGCCAGAAGTTCCGCAAGGACGTGGTCATCGACATGATCTGCTACCGCCGGTTCGGCCATAACGAGGGCGACGAGCCCATGTTCACGAACCCGCAGATGTACAAGACGATCAAGCAGAAGCGCACGACCCTGACCCTCTATTCCGAGCGTCTGGCCAAGGAAGGCCTGATCCCCGAGGGCGAGATCGAGGACATGAAGTCCAAGTTCCAGTCGCTTCTGTCGGAAGAGTTCGAGGCCGGGAAGGACTTCAAGCCCAACAAGGCCGACTGGCTGGACGGGCGCTGGTCGCATCTCGACAAGGAAGGCAAGAAGTACCAGCGCGGCAAGACCGCCATCAAGCCCGAGACGTTCGACGACATCGGCCGCGCCCTGACCGCAGCGCCCGAGGGGTTCAACCTGCACAAGACCGTCGGCCGCCTTCTGGACTCGAAAACCCAGATGTTCGAAACCGGCGAGGGCTTCGACTGGGCCACGGCCGAGGCGCTGGCCTTCGGCTCGTTGCTGCTTGAAGGGTACCCGGTGCGCCTGTCGGGCCAGGATTCGGGCCGCGGTACGTTCAGCCAGCGTCACTCGGCCCTCGTCGATCAGAAGACCGAGGATCGCTACTACCCGCTGAACAACATCCGCGATGGACAGGCGCAGTATGAGGTCATCGACTCCATGCTGTCGGAATACGCGGTCCTGGGGTTCGAATATGGCTACTCGCTGGCCGAGCCCAATGCGCTGACCCTGTGGGAAGCCCAGTTCGGCGATTTCGCCAACGGCGCGCAGATCATGTTCGACCAGTTCATCAGCTCGGGCGAATCCAAGTGGCTGCGCATGTCGGGCCTCGTCTGCCTTCTGCCTCATGGATACGAAGGCCAGGGACCCGAACACTCCTCCGCCCGGTTAGAGCGTTTCTTGCAGCAATGCGGCCAGGACAACTGGATCGTTGCCAATTGCACGACGCCGGCCAACTACTTCCACATCCTGCGCCGGCAGCTTCACCGCAGCTTCCGCAAACCGCTGATCCTGATGACGCCGAAATCGCTTCTGCGCCACAAGATGGCCGTGTCGAAGGCCGAAGAGTTCCAGACCGGATCGTCCTTCCACCGCGTGTTGTGGGACGACGCCCAGCAGGGCAACTCAGACATGACGCTGGCCGCCGACGACAAGATCGAGCGTGTGGTGATGTGTTCGGGCAAGGTTTACTACGACCTTCTGGAAAAGCGCGATGCCGAGGGTCTGGACAACGTGTACCTTCTGCGTCTCGAACAGTTCTATCCCTTCCCGGCCCACAGCCTGGTCAAGGAGCTCGAGCGCTTCAAGCAGGCCAAGATGATCTGGTGCCAGGAAGAGCCAAAGAACCAAGGCCCCTGGACCTTCGTCGAGCCGAACATCGAATGGGTGTTGAGCCGGATCGACGCCAAGCACACGCGCCCCGCCTATACCGGCCGTCCGCCAATGGCCTCGCCCGCCACCGGTCTTGCCTCGCAGCACAAGGCCCAACAATCCGCGCTGGTCGACGCCGCGCTTGGAATCGAAGGATAAGACAATGACCGAAGTCCGTGTGCCCACGCTGGGCGAATCCGTCACCGAGGCGACCATCGCCACCTGGTTCAAGAAACCGGGCGACAGCGTCGCGGTGGACGAGATGCTGTGCGAGCTGGAAACCGACAAGGTGACGGTCGAAGTCCCCTCGCCCGCTGCCGGCAAGCTTGACGAGATCGTCGCGCAGGAGGGCGAGACGGTCGGCGTCGACGCCCTTCTGGCCCATATCGCCGATGTCGGGAATGCCGGCCCCGAGGAGACGAAACCCCGCGAGGAGACCTCCAAGCAGGGCGGCTATTCCGGTTCCGATGCCGAAAAGCCGTCCGAGGAGACGGTCCATACCAATGGCGGTGGAAGCGCCTCGTCCGGCGGCGACGGTGAGGAGGTCCAGGTGATGGTGCCCACCTTGGGCGAATCCGTCTCTGAGGCGACGGTCGCCACCTGGTTCAAGAAGGAAGGCGACACCGTCGAGGCCGACGAGATGCTGGCCGAGCTCGAGACCGACAAGGTCTCGGTCGAGGTGCCCGCCCCCGCAGCCGGGGTCCTTTCGAAAATCATCGCGCAGGAAGGTGACAGCGTCGAGGCTGGCGGCCAGCTGGCCGTCATGACGAAAGGGGGACAAGCATCCGGCGCAGGCACGGCGTCGTCGGGACAGAAATCCGACGCAAGTCCGGCGGATGCGGGACAGAAATCCGACGCGGGCGGGACGGGATCCGGCGCCTCGAAGGGCGAGGATGCCCCCTCGGCCAAGAAGCTCATGGCCGAGAACAACCTGTCGGCCGATCAGGTCCAGGGCTCCGGCAAGGACGGCCGGGTGATGAAGGAAGACGTCCTCAAGGCCCTGGAATCCGGCGGCTCCGGCGCCAAGGCCGAGGCGCCGAAAGCCGAAGCCCCCAAGCGCGCGCCCTCGCCGGCTGAGGATGCCGACCGCGAGGAACGGGTCAAGATGACCCGCCTGCGCCAGACCATCGCCAAGCGCCTGAAGGACGCACAGAATACGGCTGCGATGCTGACCACCTACAACGAGGTGGACATGACCGAAGTCATGGCATTGCGCAACGAATACAAGGACTTGTTCGAGAAGAAGCACGGCGTCCGACTGGGTTTCATGTCCTTCTTCACCAAGGCCTGTTGCCACGCCCTGAAGGAAGTCCCCGAGGTCAACGCCGAGATCGACGGCACCGACGTCGTCTACAAGAACTTCGTCCACATGGGCATCGCCGCCGGCACCCCGCAGGGTCTGGTCGTCCCCGTCATCCGCGACGTGGACAGCATGTCGTTCTCGGAAATCGAGAAGGCGATCGGCGAAAAGGGCAAGAAGGCCCGCGACGGCAAGCTGTCGATGGCCGAGATGCAGGGCGGCACCTTCACCATCTCGAACGGTGGCGTCTACGGCTCGCTCATGTCCTCGCCCATCCTGAACCCGCCGCAATCGGGCATCCTGGGCATGCATAAAATCCAGGAGCGTCCTATGGTCGTGAACGGACAGATCGTGGCCCGCCCGATGATGTATCTGGCGCTCAGCTACGACCACCGCATCGTCGACGGCAAAGGCGCGGTGACCTTCCTGGTTCGCGTGAAAGAAGCGCTGGAAGACCCCCGCCGCCTTTTGATGGACCTCTGACCAACCGCGGGGGTGCCGGATCGGCACCCCCGTCAGGAGCATTCGATGCAACTTCTCATCTGCTATGAGACTCACGACCGCACCGCTTTCCGCGCCGCCCACGGCGAAACGCGCGAGCGGCGGGATCAGGCGGGCCTGACCCAGCTGCAATTGTGGGAAGAGGCCGAGGCGCCGAACCGTCTCTGGGCGCTCTACGGCGTGTCCGACCGCGACAAGGCCGAAGCATGGCTTGCCGAAAAGTCCAGCCTGTCCAGCCAGTTGAGCGGCCTCGACTCGCATTTCCTCGCAACCGCCTGATGCGCCGCGCCCTGATCCTCCTGCCGTTTCTCGCGGCTTGCGTGGCGCCGGAGGCGTCCGTTCCGGACGTGTCGACCCGGCATTTCGCGTCGACCGAAAGCGCGGGCAACGGCGCGCGGTGGCACATTTTCCTGTTCGATCCGTCCGCCCCGCGTGACCTCGATACCCGTATCGCACTGGCCCGCCGGGCCATCGAGGCCGACCCTGCATGCCGCTGGATCGGCGCCTCGCGCGCCGAGATCGCGACGCGGACCGCCGAACAGGGCGAACGATACGCCGAAAGTGTGCTCGCCGCCCCCGTCCGCTGCGACACGAGGCGCGCATGATGACCCATGAACTGCTTGTCCTCACGCTCGCGGGCCTTCTTCAGGCCGTGCAGCTGATCCTTTACGCCGTGCCCGCGAACCTCGAACTCGGGCCCGGCAAGACGATGTCGCCGCGCGATCCGGAACGGCTATCGAAGCCCCTGGCCGAACAGGTCTCGGCCCGGACTGGCCGCCTGTCCCGCGCCTATCAAAACCATAACGAGGCCCTGCTTCTTTTCGCCATCGCCACCGCGGTCACGGTCATATCGGACCAATCGAACTGGTTCACCGCCGCCTGCGCCTGGGTCTATCTCGGCGCGCGCATCCTCTATATCCCTGCCTATGCCAACGGGTGGGTTCCCGGCCGGTCGATCGTCTTCGGCATCGGCTGGCTTGCCACCATCCTCATGCTGCTCGCCGCGCTGATCTGAGCGCGACCAAACAGGAGACCCCAATGTCCAGCTACGACGTCATCATCATCGGCTCCGGCCCCGGCGGCTATGTCTGCGCCATTCGCTGCGCGCAGCTTGGCCTCAAGACCGCCTGCGTCGAGGGGCGCGAGACGTTGGGCGGGACCTGCCTGAACATCGGCTGCATCCCCTCGAAGGCGCTGCTGCACGCCACGCACCAGCTGCACGAGGCCGAGCACAATTTCGAGAAGATGGGCCTTAAGGGCAAATCGCCTTCCGTCGATTGGAAGCAGATGCAGGCCTACAAGGACGACACGATCGGTCAAAACACCAAGGGCATCGAGTTCCTGTTCAAGAAGAACAAGATCGACTGGCTGAAGGGCTGGGGCTCGATCCCCGAGGCTGGCAAGGTCAAGGTCGGCGACCAGATCCACGAGGCGAAGAATATCGTCATCGCCACCGGGTCCGAACCTGCCAGCCTGCCGGGCATCGAGATCGACGAGGATATCGTCGTCTCCTCGACCGGGGCGCTGTCTTTGTCAAAAATCCCCAAGAAAATGGTCGTGATCGGCGCGGGCGTCATCGGTCTGGAGATGGGGTCGGTCTATGCCCGTCTGGGCGCCGAGGTCACCGTGGTCGAATATCTCGACACCATCACCCCCGGCATGGATGCCGAGGTTCAGAAGAACTTCCAGAAGATCCTGGGCAAGCAAGGGATGAAATTCATCCTGGGAGCCGCGGTGCAGGGGGTCGACGTCAAGAACAAGAAGGCGACCGTCAATTATAAGCTGAAGAAGGACGACAGCGAAGCGACGTTGGACGCGGATGTCGTGCTGGTGGCCACGGGCCGCAAACCGTTCACCGACGGGCTGGGCCTGTCCGACCTGGGGATCGAAGTGACGCAGAAGGGCCAGGTCAAGACAGACGATCACTGGGCCACTACCGTCAAGGGCGTCTACGCCATCGGCGACGCGATCACGGGCCCGATGCTGGCCCACAAGGCCGAGGATGAAGGCATGGCCGTCGCCGAGGTGCTGGCCGGAAAGCAGGGTCATGTGAACTACGGGGTCATTCCGGGGGTCATCTACACCCACCCGGAGGTCGCGAATGTCGGCCGGACCGAGGAGCAATTGAAGGAGGACGGCGTGCCGTACAAGGCCGGCAAATTCAGCTTCATGGGCAACGGCCGCGCGAAGGCGAATTTCGCGGCCGACGGCTTCGTGAAGATCCTCGCCCACAAGGAGACGGACCGCATCCTCGGCGCGCATATCATCGGCCCGATGGCGGGTGACTTGATCCACGAAATCTGCGTCGCGATGGAGTTCGGGGCCGCAGCGCAGGACCTGGCCCTGACCTGCCACGCGCACCCGACCTATTCCGAAGCGGTGCGCGAAGCTGCGCTGGCCTGCGGCGACGGCCCGATCCACTCGTAACGGCGCGGGGCCGTCGCATGGCGGCCCCCTACCCCGCCAGAATCATCCGCAACCCGTGGGTGACATCCTGCCGGACCGCAAGGCGCAGACCAGGCTCGTCCCCGGCAGCCAATGCCGCGACAATCAGACGGTGCCCGGACGGAACGCTCGTCCGCTTCAACCGGCCATACAGCGCACGCATCGTGGGACCCAATTGCAGCCATACGGTCTCGGCCATCGCCAGCATCGCGGGTGCCTGCGCGCGCAGGTATAGCATACGGTGAAATTCGAGGTTCAGTCGGATATACCCCACCGCATCATGCTTCGCGATCACCTCGGCAATGGCGGCGTTCTGAGCCTCCATCCGCTCGATCAGAGCCAGATGCGCCCGCGGCAGCGCGCGCGAAGCCAGTTCGACCTCCAGAAGCGCGCGCAGGGCGGCAAGCTCCTCGATCCGGTCCGCCCCCAGCTCCGGCGTCGTCACCCGCCCCGAGGGGGACAGCGACAGCGCCCCTTCGGCCGCCAATCTGCGCACAGCCTCGCGTGCGGGGGTCATGGACACCCCGAATTGCGCGCCGATCCCGCGCAGGGTCAAAGCCTCGCCCGGCGCGATCTCACCATGCATGATGCGCGTTCTCAGCGTCCGGTAGACCTGATCATGGGCGGGAAGCGCGTGGGGCGGTTCGGGGCGCGGTTGGGTCAGCATGTCGCAGTGTTGCGACGCGGCGCAGCGGCCGTCAATCGCCGTCGAACCGCCATGCGTGCAGCGTCCCGCCGTGGAGCCGCAACCACGCGCGCTGGTCGCGCCAGTCGGGACGGACGCTTTCGACCACGCGCCAGTAGGCGGGAGAATGATCCATGTGCCGCAAATGCGCGACCTCGTGTGCCGCGACATAGTCCAGGACATCCGGCGGGGCCATGACCAGGCGCCACGAATACATCAGATCGCCCCGTGCCGTGCACGAGCCCCAGCGTGAGCGTGTATCGCGCAGCGTGATCCGCCCGATCTTCACCCCCAGCCGGTCGGCATAGCGACGCGACGCCTCGGTCAAACGCGCCCGCGCCACCTCGCGCAGGATGGCCGCCACTTGCGGACCGACGGGGCGGTTTTCACGCACCATCACGCCTGCCTCCCCGATCCCCGGGCGGCCGGGCAGGATCGGTCGCTCGACCCCGGCCACGGGAACCGCCACACCCATGGCGATGGTCCGCGGCGCGACGGTCCGGCCCACCGCCTTGCGCAACCAGTCCGCCTTCTCGGCGGCAAAAGCCATCGCCTCTGCCTCGCTGACGAAGGACGGACGGGTCAGAGACACGCGTCCGTCCAGCGAGGACACCCGAAGCGTCATGCGTCGCGCCCGGGCTGACCGGCGCAGCACCAGTTCCACCGGCGGATTGCCCGGCAAGACCTTCACGGATGACGATGTGCTGTCCATATCCGTCCCATAGCGGCACCCGCCGCACCGCGAAAGCCTTTGACACCCCCTTGCCCCTATGGCAGGGGACGGCGATCCCGGAAACACGCCTGATGAAGAGGGTTCCATGCCCAAAGAAGAATGGGGAACGAAGCGCGTCTGCCCCACGACTGGCAAACGCTTCTACGACCTGAACCGCGACCCGGTCGTCTCGCCCTACACCGGCGAGGTTGTGCCGTTGGATACCGGCAAGAACAACCGCACCATGCTGGCCGACAAGGCCGACAAGAACAGCACCAAGGACCAGACCGAGGATGACGAGGAAGTCGTGCTCGACGAGGACGACACCGAAGTCGATCTTGGCGATGACGTGCTGGAAGAGGACGAAGACGACGATAACGTCTCTCTGGACGAGATCGCCGACGTCGCCAGCGAAGACAGCGACGACTGATTGGAAACTTTGGCCGGGGGCGGTTTTTTCCGCTTGAACCGCCCCCGGACCTTCTCTAGAGACTGCCGCACGTCGCGAGGATGCGGCATCAAGGGCCCTTAGCTCAGCTGGGAGAGCGCCTGCATGGCATGCAGGAGGTCAGCGGTTCGATCCCGCTAGGGTCCACCATACCGCACTTTGTGTCGGAAAAATCACCTATCACATTGAAAGGTAACGTCGTTTTGGCGGTTCGAAGACCTGTTTTCCGGCAGTAAGAAACGGGCTCCAGGAACACCATGCGCAGCACTGTTCTGCGCAGTCCCAAGTGACCAGTATCCCAAATTTTCCAAGGGTTTGCGAGGAAGCGAAGGGCGAGTTCGAACGTGTCCTCTAAGGAGGTCGCCGGATTGCTCCCGTTTTTCAGTCTATCCTCAGCCAGACGCTTATCGTGCTGCAGACGTTCGATGCATGCCTCGTAGGCCGTGACCACGCTTGGTGTGTCGGCTTCCACCAGACGATCAACCAGGCGGTCGATCTTGATCTGGAGTTTCGAAGCTTCCTGTCTCAGTCGCGCTGAGACGTTCTGTGCATCGCGTGCGCGCACGTCCCAGGCATCCCGGAACATCGCCTTACAAAGAGACAGGATCGCTGTTCTCGGACGCAGGGATTGCAGCTCCTCCTCAAACGCCTCTTCGACATCTGCGCGGCGGATCGACTTGCGCTTTGACGGACAGCCGCGCTGCGCGCAGAGGTAGTACGGGTGCATCTTGCCTGAACGGCTCTTCGACCAGCAGGCGGTCAGCTGCCCCCCACAGTCACCACAGAGGATGAACCCACGTAGCGGGAAGTCTTCGCTTATGTCCCGACGTGCCGGAGCCAGTGCCTTGCCATCCAGCATGCTCTGAGCCTTCGACCAGACCTCATAGGAAACCAGCGGCTCATGCCTGCCGAGCAGGTTTTTGATGCCCCAAGTGGGCACATTGATGAGACCGGCATAGAGCGGACGGCGGAGGATTTCAGATACTGTGGTGAAGCGGATTTCGCCGTGCTTGTTCCTTGGCAGGTCAGAGACCTCCTCAAAGTAGCGTTTCACCTCGGCAATCGTGCGGAAGCGCCCCGCAGCGAGGCCCTCATAGGCGGTACGGACGATCTCCGCCTTCTCACCGTCCGGCACGAGCATTTTTCCATGCCCGTCCACTTTCTCGTAGGTGTAGCCGTAAGTAGGCGCGAAGAGATAATATCCGGCGCTCACGCGTGACTGCATTTTCTGGATGACCTGACGCCGGTTCTGCTTGCGTTCAAGCTCACCCTGCGCCGCCATGATGGTTTCAATAAATTCGCCTTCCGGCGTATCCTCAAATTTGAAGTTCAGACACTCGACCTTGGCCCTGACCGCGTTTAGCTCACGGCGAAGCTTCATGTGAAATTCAGCGTCGCGCGCAAAACGCTTGAGATCATCGAAGATCACACAGAACTGCTTATCCGGCTGTGCCTTCAGAAACGATAAGAGCGCGACCATACCGGGCCGCGCTATGAAGTCCCCTCCCCCGGTAACATCATCCGGAAACACGGCCAAAACATCATAGCCGCGCTGCTGTGCATATTCACGGCACCGCGCTTCCTGAGATTGAAGGCCTGGTCTGCCCCCTGAAAAGTGGTCCTCCCTGAAGTATGGCTTACGGGCCAGTTGGAGGATGCAAGAATGCCCCAGAAGAGACACAAGCCGGAAGAGATCGTCGCGAAGCTTCGGCAGGTCGACGTGC
>NZ_ONZF01000046.1 GCF_900302445.1 Palleronia abyssalis
CAGCACCCGAGGTGGTGCAGTGGCCGGCTCCGCAATCCGGAGCCGCTTCGCCGGCCACTCCGGCCGTAGCGCCGAGTCCCGTCATGCACTAAGACTGAAACCGGACCTCCCGATTGGGGCAGGCCACTCGGCGGCATAGCGATACCGTTTCGCCCGCGATCGGGTGAGCGTGAAGTCGATCATCGCGCGGAGAACCAGAGTCGCGGCCAGCGGATGACGCTCTGACAGGGCCTCTGCCGCTGGGGCGAGATACTCGTAGTGATCCCCGTCGATCTCCTCGTGCCGGCCTCCAGGAGGTCTGCAGCGCGATCCAGCGCCGGCCAGTCGAGGAAGAACTGCAGGGCGTGAAGAAGGCTCGGATAGGCCCTGGCGTGCGCCATCGCCCGCTCTTCGGCCTCGATGTCGTCGAAGTCGGGCAGCCGCTTGAGATACGCCAGTCGCTACCGCTGCACGCGACTCGCGCTCGTTTACCCGGCCTCGAGGGACTGCCCACCAGGAAGGATCACCGAGTTCGTGCTCATGACCGAAGAGCGGCCGGTACTGGATGTCGTCGCGGTCGATGTTCGAGAGCTCGCGTTCGGCAACGGGATCCCGGCCGGTATGGATGGGATTATCCTGATCGAGCGGCACTGGAAGTAACGCTCATCGCAGGCACCGATTTACGCAGCGATGTGAAGGACTTCGGCCCCTCTTGCTTCCCCAGTGCTTCCACGTGTGGTGGAAACGCAAACGTCGCCCCGGGGGCGGCTCATAGGCGTTTAATAACGCGAACAGGATTTGGTTGCG
>NZ_ONZF01000011.1 GCF_900302445.1 Palleronia abyssalis
CGACATTGGAGACGATCCGCCACCGAACGCCATCGTGAGGCGCGACACCCGCGACCTCGGAGAGAACCATGACCCCTGACGGACACACCGCTCACCCGCTTGACATGGCCGCAATCAGAGAACCGTTTTTGACACCGGCGGAATCCACCGGTTCCGAGCAAACCTCCATTGACTAGCAGCGTGGAACACCAAGTCCGAAGCACGATGCACGCCAAGGGAAGCGGCCCGCCATGGAAGACAGGACATCGGCGAGGACATCCCGCTCGCGTTGTATCGCGGCCGCTTTGGCAGGCCGCGCGGCGCTGCTATCGACCCATGCCTCGAACGGGGCAAAGATGAGCAGCTTCGATCCGTCGACCTTGAATATGGCGCAATGAACCAGGAGGGCCGGGACTGAGTGGAGCCGGACCGGCTGTCTTCCCCCTTGGCTATCCGTTGTCGCTCCTCGTCGTTTTCATCTGATCACGGCGCCGGCCACGGCCAAACCGCCTGTGGCATACCCGGTCGAGGATTCGTGACATGCGCCCGGCTGGGAACAACGGATGATCGGGATTTCTGCGATCCGCGGCACGGCGACGATTTGCTCTCCCGATCAAGGCGCAGACTCCGCAGGGTTTCGCCAAGTCCGGCAAAGCTGTTGCGGGCGGCCTCCGCCTCTATGCTATGGAAACTCCGGCGCCCGATCACGCTCAAGACGATCGCCGCTACAGCAACCATGCCGCAATAGACGTAGAGAAATTCCAACATCCCGACCTCCTACGGATCCGGTCCTGTCGCATCTCCAATGAGCGGCATAACGGGTGGCGAGGCATGAGCATCTATCCGGGGATGACATCCATCGCGTGTCTTTTCCTCGATCGTCCTGTCATCCTCTTCCGCTTCCAGGTCGATCTCCCGCTCATCGACCAGTCGGTCAGCCAGGGCTTCGACTTCTCTCCGGCGGTCTTTCAGGATCCTGTTGGCCTGCGCCGCGGCGCCCTGGAGGAGGTCATCGATCTCGCATCGGTCCTGGGCGGGGAGCCGCAGGATGTCCTCAACAGCGCTGTCCGGGATGCGAATGAGGCTCTTCGAGAACCCCCACTGGTAGTGCATTTGCGCCGCGAGAGTCGTCGCGTTCGCGAGATCGCTGCCGGAACTCGTTCCGCTGCCCGAGCTCACATCGCCAAGGATCAGTTCCTCGGCGGCCCGTCCCGACATGATCACCGTGAGCCGATCCCTGGCGCTGTCCGGGGTCATGTAGGGCAAGCCCCGGGTCGGCGTCTCGCCGCCCGACATCCCGATGGTCACGCGCTCGACCGCCATGCCGAGTGCCCGGGCGACGACCGCGTGGCCCGCTTCGTGGACGGCGATGCGTCGGAGCCGGGCTGCGTCCTCGGGCTGCGCCACCTGGTCGGCAGCGGCACGAAGATGGGTTTCGGACAGGCTGGTTTCAGACATGCGCGCCAGGGATCGGGCGCGCTTCACCACGGTCTCGGCATCGGCGCCCGTCAGACCCAACAGTTGGGCTGCGATGCTCTCGATGACCGTTTTCGGAATTTCGGCCCCCCGAAGGTAGAAGGTCAGGATGTCCGCAAGCCCCGCCCGATCCGGCGGCGCCACACAGATCGTGGTGTCGAGCCGCCCGGATCGCAGGATCGCAGGATCGACGGCGGCCGGTTCGTTGGTGGCGCCGATGAAGATCACGCCTTCCATTCCCGGCAAGCGGTTCATTTCGGCCAGCAAGCCGTTGACGATCTTCGTGTCGTACCGGTCGTTGTGATGGTCCGACCGGCGCACGGGAAAGCTGTCCAGCTCGTCGATAAACAGGATACACGGCGCTGAATTCCGCGCCGCATCGAAGCTGGCGCGCATCGCCGCGAGCATTGTCCCGAGGTGTCCGGCCCCTTCGGATTGCCAACCGGCATAGGATGTCGCGATCACGGGACAGCCGAGCTCCCCGGCCACCGCGTGGGCGAGGCGGGTTTTGCCGGTGCCGGGGCGTCCGTGGAGCAGGACACTCGGCGGCACGTCACGCCAGGCGACCTCGCCTCGCAGCCAGGCGCGCCCGTCGGCAACGAGGCGATCGAGCGGCGCGCGCGTTTCGGCCGGCAGACCCACCACGTCATCGAGGGTGATCCGCGTGGCGGAACCCGGAGAGGCAGGGAGGCGGGCGGCGAACCTGGCAAGGCTGTCGGCTACCGAGAGTGTCGTCGGCGCCCGGAAGGCTGCGATGATCGCGAGATGGGGCAATCGGGCGAGGTCGGCATCCGGAGGGAGGCGGTCGCGGATCGCATCGTCTGCCACCAGCCCGGTCAGGGAGTGGCTTGCCCTCAGCATCGCGAGGACGATCTCGGCATCGATCGGGGGCAAGCGAGTCCGCGCAGCGACGAACATCTCGGCCTCGGGAGGCAGATGATCCAGCGATCCCAGAACGATGCAGGTCTCGAGCCTGCCAAGTGCGGCGAAGGTTGCTTCGGGATACAGACGCTTCCGGGAGCGGTTTTCCGGCGCGCGTGCGTGGTCAATGGCGGGGATGCGATCAGCGAGCCGCGGGTCAGCATCTCTCAAGGCGGGGAGGACGTAGTCCCAGACGATTTTCCTCGTTGTTGCGAACAAGGCTTCGTCGATCCCCTCGATCAGGATGATCCCGCCCTGATCGGCAAGAGCATCTCGAATGGCGGGGGCAGCGAGACCGGCTGCGGCGCGGGTCAGCCGCGGAAAGCGCTGGTCGAGCGGAGCCGGACCCGGACCGGCGGCCTCGTCATGCGCATCAGCCCATGGATCTTCGCCCCGCTCAATGCAGCCCATGATCTCGGCCGCAGTCAGTTGATTGGCGCGCGGAGCTCTGAGCTCGGTCCGCGCAGATCCCGGAGACGAACCGCTGCGATCCGTGTCTGCCACGGCATCGTCCTGTCGTTCAGCCTCCGCAAGCGCAGCGACGATCTCGTCAGGCGTGGCGCTCCGCGTCGGCAGAACCGGCTCGTCATCGCCGATGTCCGGAAGATCGCCATGGAGATAGGCACGCACGGCCGCCGTGATGATCGTCTGGAGACTGATCTCGTTGGACATGATCATCTCCACACCACTCACTCAGGTCCGGGCGTCTCAGCCAGGTCGTTCCCGAGATCGGCGAGGCGGGCGCGTATCCCGGCAAGCCCGACCCCGATCTCGGCCGCAAGGATCGCCAGGCGGTCCGCTGGCATCGCGGTGAAGGCCAGCTCAAGCTGAGCCAGATCATCGCCGTCCGGGTCGAGATGCCCCGTGAGGATGTCCCTCAGCCGACCGGGGGTCAGGTCTCTGTCTTTGGCGACGGCATCGAGCAGATGCCACGTGGCAGCTGTACCGCCCCCTTGGCGCTCGACGGAGCGCAGCCGGGCGAGTTCGATGGATGCCCACCTCAGACGACCATCCCGCTCGTCCAACGCATCGCGAAGCTGCGCGACCTCCGCCTGCAGATGTTCCAGATCTTTCATGCCGTTCCCTTCCTCCGCTCGGTGTCCGGTTCGCCTCATGTTTCCGCTTCGGGGTCCACGCTCCGACCGTCTGTGGATGTCAGGGCAAACCGCCCATTCTCGACCTCCGCCAGACCCTGCAGCAGCTGTGTCGCAATCTCCGCATCGGGGACCTGGTAGGGATATCCGAGGGAGACGTTCCTGAGCCGGGTCTGCCCGACCGAGAACGCCCTCGGCGTGTGCGTATGCCCGTAGATCCAGGCTGCGGGTGCATGGGCCATGATCAGGTCAGAGAGATCGGAGGCGTAGGCTGCGTCGACGCGGGACAGCGGTGGCACCAGGCAATCCGCATGGGGCGCATGATGCGTAGCGACGATCGTCGGGCCGTCGAACGGCTGCGCCAGCCTGTCCTCGAGCCACGCCCGATGATCGGCATGGACGCGCGCGGTGTCGGCTGGCGTGGCGCGCCGGAAGTCCTCGTTGCCGATGCGGATGTAGCGGTAGTCGTTCATCTGCGCCCCCGCCTCGGACATGGCCATGCCCCTGGCGGTCTCGCGCTCGCCGGTCAGGGCGAAGTCGGTCCAAAGGGTGCAGCACAAGATCCGACATCCCCCGAGCAGGATCTCGGCCTTCTGGGCGAAGGTCACTCCCGCTTCGGTCGCGATAGCGGCGAGCCGGTCGTCACCGTCGAGGCAAAACTTGTAATAATCGTGGTTGCCCGGGGTGACGGTGACGCGGTCGAGTGGGACATACCGGCCGACATGATTGAAAACTCGCGGCCAGCCCACCTCCGGGGCGTTGGTGAGATCACCGACGATGAAGAGAGCCTCGACCTGATCCCAGGTCGATTGCGGTACGGCCGCCAGGGGATCGAGTCCGGCGTCGGCCCAGTGATCCAGGTGCAGGTCGCTGACGAACAGGATCTTCATGCTCTGGCCTCCAGCAGCCCCGAAGAATGCGCGTTGAACGGAGGGATGGTCATTCGGAAGCCCCTCCGTCGCCAGCTGCAGCCGGGGCCGCTACGGCCGGTGCTCCATTGCGGCCCAAGGTGACCAATCCCCTGGTCATGAAGGCGGCCGCGCCCTCGACGGGGACCTCGCTTGGATAGCCGACCGAAAAGTTGATCACCTCCGTCCGTCCGACGCGGCCACGGAACGGCCAGTGGGTATGGCCGAAGTACCAGGCACGCGGCTGGTGCGCTTCGATCAGCTCGCGGAGGTCAGAGCCGAAGGCAGGCCCCAGTTCGTCGACAGGCTGCCTGACCCCATCCGGCACAGGCGCGTGATGCGTCACGACGATCGTCTCGCCGTCGAAAGCTTCGGCCAGGGAACTCTCCAGCCAGGCGCGGTGATCGCGATGCACGGCCAGCGTGTGGTCCGGGCGCAGGACGCGGAAGTCGCCCATCGTCATGAAGATGCTTCGGTAGTCGGTCATGCCCCTGTACGCGGCCGCTTTGGCCGCAACCGGATCGCCGAGGAGCTCAAAATCCGTCCAGAGCGTACAACACAGAAAGCGCGTGCGCCCGACCACGATCTGCGCCTTCTGGGCGAAGTTGGCCCCCACCCGCACGGCGGCACGCCCCATGATCGCTTCGTCGTCGAGTGCGTGTGAAAAATAATCGTGGTTGCCCGGGAACAGGTGGACCCGATCGAGCGGCATATGCGCGCCGATCTTCCGCAGGTCGACCGGCCATGACCCGAGGGGATTGTTCGACAGGTCGCCGGCAATGATCAGGGCGTCGAGGGACGACCAGGTCTCTGCAGGAATGAGGGCAAGCGGATCAAGCCCGGAGCGAACCCAGATGTCGAGATGCAGATCGGCGAGCACAAGAACGCGCCCCTGCTCGATATCCGTCTCGGTGCGATCGCGCTGATCGGTCATCCGGGGGAGGCCTCCTGCTTCGTCCTGCTTATGGAGCCCAGGACGAGCCTGTCGGTTACGGCGACTGCCGCCCCGTCATGCGTTTCGACCCGGATGGGCACGCCCATTCCGCCTTTGGCCGCGGCGAGGCCTTGGAGATCGAGCAGCGCGCCTGGCAGCGCAGGCGTGCGCAGAAGCATCTTTGGCTGGCAAACGCTGGCCGCCGCCGGGTCAGCGGGCGGGGTATCTGGAATGCAACCGGTCATCGGGGCTTCCTGCGCCTGAAACCCGACCGCTGGTCTTTCCACGATGTGAAGATCGCGCGGGCGCGGGCGAGACGGTCCAGGCATTCCGCTGGGTCGGTCACGAGGCTCCACTCGAATGCCTCTTGGCCATAACGCCAGATGCCGCTTCCCACGCGGTTCTTGGGCTCAAGGTACCTCTTCGCCAGGGCCGGGAGCTCGTCGCCGGCACGGAGCGACAGGTTGCGGGTCGCGTCATACCTTCGGCCCTCCGGAGCCTTCAGTTCGATCTGGAACCCGGCTCCAACGCACTCGGCGCAGTAGTTCCCGTCCTCATTGGTCATGCCGTTACCCTCGGCTAACGCGATCACCTCCTGCGTCCCGATGCGGAAGACGACATCGCCCTGTCGCCAGGCATGGCCGAAGGAGAACCGCAGATCGGTAGGAGCGTAGCAGCGTAGGCAGGAGGTCTCGAAGCCGGACCGGGGCACGCCCGGTATGGATCTCGGATCGTCAGGAAGAAGCTCTGCCCTGAGCCTGATATCGTCGAGCGGCAGGAGGTCCTTGTCCCAGAACCTCGGCGAGACATTCACGCTGTGATAGCTTCCCGGCCAGTCGGGATGGAGGAACACCTGGAGGGCGCCTGCCTCCGATCCGGGCCAGGTGAGGCCGATCTGATCGCTGACGACCACCACCGTGGTGCCGTCCTCGGACGTGAAGCTCGGGAGGTCAGACGCGGAGTGCCGCGTCTCTCGGCCCACACGCTCACCTGTCCACACGCCCTCGACCGCAATGTCGAAGACCCGCCTGTCGCTCGGGCCGGAGCCCGGGAAATCATCAGCCTCGATGAGGCGAATGACCCGGTCTCCGACATGGACCTCGCTCGCATCTACATCGTCGATACGGGGCGTCGTGAAGTAGGTGGCCATCGTTATCCCTCGCTCCACCCGAGGGACGCTGCCCCGGGCCTCGAGAGCCACCCGAGACGGATCGCCCGAGGTCCGTCAAGCCTTTCTATCCTGGATCACGCCTCCTAATGCCTTGTTATTATTGTTTTTCGCAAGCGGCTCGGCGGGCTTCGAGGCCCGGCCGAAAATCCCTGCTGGCACGCGTTTTCCTGGGTGCTTCTGCCAGCAAACATTGGGAGATTGGGGGTGGAAGAGAACGTTTTTCGCACGCCGCGGCATTTCGCGTGCGACGCCGCACCCTCCGAACGCACCGACGTTTCGCAACCCAAAAGATCGCTGAAGAATATTGCCGCGAGGGGATGCCAGACGCCCAAGCGGCCTGTGAAGGGCCGTCAGGCGATCAGATTACTGAGACCGATTCGACCTGGCTCATCATTCCAGTCCGTCGGCGATGCGGCTGTCAGTCACCAGGACGTATCCCGGGACCGGTATTCCGGGAGCAGCTCTTCGCCAGCGCTCATCGCTCTCTCGAAGTCCGTGACATGCATGGCTTGCATGCCGGCGCGGCGAGGGCCGTCGATATCCGCCGCACGGCTGTCGCCGACGAAGACGATCCGATCGGGCGGGAGGGCAAGCATCCGAGCAACAGCGGCGTAGAGGGCAAGCTCGGGCTTGATAGTTCCGAGTTCGTACGAAAGCGCGACGGCGTCGGGCGCATCCGGGAGAGCTGCGCGGAGAGGCGGTCCGTACGGAGCGGCCAGGTTGGAGCACACCGCGAGCTTCAGGTTCTTGGCCCGTAGTGCAGCCCAGGCAGCTCTGAAGCCCGGGCGCATGCGGATGGAGTTGGCTTCATCGCGTATGGCGGCTTCAACCCGCGCAAGCACGTCCGCTGGGATCTCGCACCCGAGCAGGACCGGCCAGTCCGGCGTCGCACGGTCTTCGCGCATCAGGCGCCGCGCGCACTCTCGCCGCGCCATCGGCGGGAGCGCCCGCAGGAGCGTCCGATACGGATCGCGGCGGTCGGCGATCTCGACCAGCGCGCCGAACGCATCGAAGCAGACGGCCATCGGAGGCGGGTTCCCCCTTCTCATTGCGCGGTCATGCAAAGTCCGATCGCTGCACTCTGGATACCATTCCGTTCGCTACGCATGAAATTACGGGTACTCGGGATACAAAGCGGCAAGCACCGCGCAGCGCAATTGGATTGCTGGGGCATCGTGTAAAATTCATAGGGTGTTCTCGGCTTGGTACTCCGTGAGCCAGCCGTCCGATAGGCGTCAGCGCTGAACGCATATCCAGTCCAGTTCATTTCGATCCACGTGTAGAGAGAGTTGCCGCCCTTTGGCGGCTTGGGCCTTCCCATGCCTTGCTTCCGCACCCGGCGCCCTCAAATCCTCATCGGTGACCGACTCCACACAAGCTATGTGATCCTGAGTATCGCCGGGGATAGTATGGGAGGCAGTGAACGGCCCTTACCTGCCATTCACCGTCGTTCTCAATGCCGCAGCGCAGTCCGCCGAACCGGCCGTTCGCTGCGATCGCAAGATCAAGGCGGCCTCGAACTCACACTTTGCGGGATAGAGTGGCCTTTCGCCGCGCCATGCACGAACGCCCGCTCGCACCGTTTGGTGGTACTCAGTGAGCAGCCTCAAGGCTAATGCCCGCTACTCATAGGGCGGGCACGACGACTTCGAGGTCGGGGAACCGATTGACGAAGTCCCTATCGTTGAAGGTGACGAGCGCGAGACCGTGGGCCTGCGCAAGCGCGCCGATCATGAAGTCAGGCAGCACGCCGTCCTTCTTTCCCTCGCCCTTCGCGCGTTTGTAGCCTAGATACGTCTGCCCAGCATGGTAGAGCGCCTCATCGTCATCCGAGGAAAGTCGGTCGATGCCTAGCTCGTCCAGGGCCGTCCGCAGCGCCACAGCGGAGGTCATGCCGATGGAGGCCTCCGCAAAAATCACGTCGGTGACAAAGACCATCCCGGTAGTCTTGTAGCGCTGGAATGCGGCAAGTGCGGCGGCATGACGCGGCGTTTCCTGACCAAGCAGATCAATAAGCGCCGAGGTGTCGAAGCAGGCGGAAAGTGCTGGCAATCAGTCCCTCGTCAACGCCGTTATTTCGTCCGACGTCATCGTCGGTGCGATCTGAAGGTCCCGTAGACGGCTCAGCGCCCGAAGTGATGCGTCCCGTACAAATGCATCCGGCTCGAAGCACTGCATGGCGTCGTAGTCGAGATGACTGAACGATGCGTCCAGGACGTCGAAGCTTGCATCAACGCCGGGCGGGAGCGCCTTAGGCGCACGGGGCAGCTTCTTGTCGACGATGCCGAAGGGTCGCGGATCGTTCGTTCTTCCCGTGGACAGCGCGTTCTCGGACGCAGCGAACCGGCCCGCTCCATGGACCGAAACGAACACCTCGAGCGCACGTTCAAGGGCGTAGCGCTTTTCGACCGACGGGCCGCCTGTTAGGTCGAGGAAGCCGAACTCGGCAAAGGCCTCGTGCAGCGACGGCAACGTCACGCGCCGTGCGATACCGGCCCGGCTGAATCGATCGGCTGCGAGGAAGGTTGCGTTCATCCACCAGCGCTCGATGCGGCTCGACACTACATCGTGGAGCCCGCCAAGGCGGTAGAGATACGCGAGATTGGTCGAGTGCTTGCGCGTCGTGCGCCCGCGGTAGCGGGCGTCGCCCTCCAAGAACGCCTGAATGTCGTCGGCGTCGACTTTCGAGACGTCCCACCGATGTGCGTGCCGAAGGCGCTCGACGATGTATCGGTTCGACCAGAGCGCAGGCCTACGCTGCCAACTCTTTGACCCATGCCATGATCCAACGAGCGAGAGGTTGAACGCAAGCAGGGCGAGCCGGTCGAAATCAAGTGAATGCTCGAAGGCCGTCGCTTGGAACACTAGTTCGTCGAACGCGATGCGATCCTCGGCTTTGCCACTGCCGTTCGCATTGACGTTGTAGAGGAAAAAGTTCGCCGGGATGAAGAAGTTAATCCCTGCCCGCTCGAGACGCTCGCGAAACACGTTGCGGGGCACATCGTGGCGGTCCGAACCGAAGCCAACGCAGATCGCACGGTGTAGAGCCGAGAGACCGTTGCGCTCCGATCCCCAGCCGAAATTCTTGGTGAAGCTGCCCGGGTGCCAAGTTTCCTGCGCATCGTCGAGCATCTCTGCCTCCCTGTCAAAAGACAGTAGCACGCTTCACAGCTAGAGACTATAACCATCGTGGACCATCCTTTGGGGCGCGCGCATACGGAACGGTTCAGCCGTTGCAGTTGCGGTCTCACTGGATTTGAGAACCCTCCGTCGACCCGGTGTAGATCGAGACGGAACATCATGCCGCGCCCGCGGCGCGATCAACCGACGCCGACATTCGTACGCTCCGCAGCATCCGACAAAAAAGGGCTCAACGCGGACTTGCGACGGCGCAGCGGAGAAAATCGCCTGGGCCGTCGCCGGTCGTCGCTTTCGGCCCTAAGCCGCCGCTCGTTTGGAAAAAGGTCCATGTCCGGTTCGCCAAAGCGCATGCGGCCTGGTCGTCGCAGTGCTATCCGCCTGGCCATTCCGGATGCAGCCGGTCGATCACCAGCGCGTGGGCGTGCCGATGTGTCCCCCCGTGTTCGGAGAGGTGCGGGTGGTCGCGCGGCAGGTCGTCGTGCCGGTGCGACAGCGTTTCCGGGTCCCCCGCGAGCCAGAGGCGCAGGGCCGCGCCGATGCCGAGCACGGCCAGCAGTCCCAAGCATAGACCCCGCGCCGAAGATCCCCATCGTCCAGGCCAGCGCGCTTTCGCCCAACCCCAGCTCGCCGCGCACCGGCACCACGGTATTGACCAGCACCATCGCCCCGCCCGCCGCGGCGGCAAGGTTCAGCGCCAGCAGCCCGCGCAGGCGCGGCGTAGCAAGGTAGATGCGGATGCCGTGGCTGGAGCGGTCGTAGATGCCGCGCGGTTCGGACGGCTGCGGGCTTGGCAGCAGGACCGAGACGACCAGAACGCCGGAAGCGACTAAGCCCGCGACGGTGCCAAGGAACAGCGCCTTGTAGGACATCACCGCCAGCAGCAGCCCCGCGAGCGTCGGGCTGACGATGTTCTCGAGGCCGTATGCCAGCCGGGAGAGCGTCAGCGCGCGAGTATAGCGATTTTCCTCGGGCAGCACGTCCGGGATCGTCGCCTGGAAGGTCGGGGTGAAGGCGGCCGAGGCCGATTGCAGCAGGAAGATCAGGACGTAGACCTGCCAGAACTCGCTCACGAAGGGCAGGCACAGCGCCGCACCAGCGCGGACCACGTCCAGCGTCACCAGCAGCACGCGGCGGTTCACCCGGTCGGCGAACGCCCCGGCGATCGGCGCGATGCCCACATAGGCCACCATCTTGATCGTGAAGACGGCGCCGAGAACGAGCCCGGCGCGGTCCCCCGCAAGATCGTAGGCCAGAAGCCCGAGCGCGACTGTCGCGAGACCGGTCCCGAGCAGTGCGACGACCTGCGCGAGAAACAGGTGCCGGTAGGTGCGGCCGCCGAGAATGGCCAGCATGATGCCCTCAGAGGTAACGCGAGATCGCCTTGAGTTCGGCGCGATCGGTTTCCGAGCCTTCAGTGTCGAGGCAGTGATCGACGTGGTCGTGGATCAGCGCTCGCTTGGCGTTCGTCACGGCCTTTTCAACCGCCTGAAGCTGTTGCGCGATGTCCAGGCACGGCTTGCCGGTCTCGATCATTTCGATGACCGCCCGCAGGTGCCCGTCGGCACGTTTCAGCCGGGCGATCAGGGCCGGGTGGCTTGCGTGGATATGCGGTTCTGACATAGGCATTGCGTATCCTCCAAGGGGGGATAGAGCAAGACAGCGGGCAACACGCTGCATGCGAGGCGACGGAGCAGGCAACCGATGACCACGATCTGTACAGTTGGGCAGCGCGCTCTCGCCGCGCTTCTATGCCTCGCAATCCTCGTCTGGTCTGTCATGCCCGCGACGTCCCATGCCCCCGTGATCTTCGAGACGCTCCAGGAGCACATGGAGATGATCGCCGAACACGGTCATTCCCACGGGCTCGAGGAGGATCTCGCATGGGCGATGCACGGGCATAGCCACGACAGCGCCGATCACGACCACAGCCAGGCCGTCCTGACGCGTGGTTTCCTTTCACAGCCATTCGAGGGCTACAGGACTGCATGGCGGCTCAGGCCGGCACTGGCCGGCCCTTCGACCAAGTTCCGCATCGAGCGACCTCCGCGCGCCTGATCGAGGGCGCTCCCTCCTGGAGCAAACTTATCGATCAAGCAAGTCCATGCGGAGACCATCCATGACCACATTCCATCGGGGATGGGGCGATCCCGGCGCACGCCGGCTTGCCGTCCTGTCCCTGTTCACGTTGTCCGCGCTCCTGCTGAGCGCCGGGCACGCCTTGGCCCACAACGTCACCGAGGGTGACGCGGGCTATATCCAGGAGATCTGGGGGGTGAACATCATCCCCTTCCTGTATCTCGGTGCCAAGCATATGGTGACCGGATACGACCACATCCTGTTCCTGCTCGGCGTTGTGTTCTTCCTCTACCGGATGAAGGATGTCGGCATCTACGTGAGCCTCTTCGCCATCGGCCACTCGACCACGATGCTGCTCGGCGTCTGGTTCGGCTGGGGCATCAACGCCTACGTCATCGACGCGATCATCGGCCTGTCGGTCGTCTACAAGGCCCTCGACAATCTCGGCGCCTACCAGCGCTGGTTCGGGGTCCAGCCGAACACCAAGGCCGCGACGCTGATCTTCGGCTTCTTCCACGGCACGGGTCTCGCAACCAAGATCCTCGACTACGACATCGCCTCGGACGGGCTCCTGCCCAACCTGCTGGCGTTCAACGTCGGCGTCGAACTCGGCCAACTCGTAGCGCTTGCCGTGATCCTTATCGTCATGGGCTTCTGGCGGAAGTCCCCGAACTTCTTCCGCCAAGCCTACACCGCCAACGTCATCATGATGTCCATGGGCTTCATTCTCATGGGCTACCAGATCACCGGCCTCTTCGTGGCCGCGTAAAGGGAGATATCCAACCATGTTCAACGCACAGAAGCCCAGCCTCGACGAATTGCCGAGCTCGGCCCAACTTACTCGCTCCACAATCATTGCCGGGGTCTCCGCCGTGGCGATCCTCGTGACGGTGGTCCTGCCCGCGGAATACGGCATCGATCCGACCCGGATCGGCGGGGTGCTCGGCCTGACCGAGATGGGCGAGCTCAAGGCCCAGCTCGCCGAAGAAGCCGAGGCCGACCGGCAGATGGACCAGGCGGCCGGCGAGCAATCGAGCCTCCTGAACGACGTCTTCGGCCTCTTCGTGGGTTCCGCGCACGCGCAGGACGCCGATGCCTGGCGCGACGAGACCACGTTCACGCTCGAGCCGGGCGACACGGCGGAATGGAAGCTCGTGATGGAGGAGGGCCAGACCGCCCAATACCGCATGCTGGTCGAGGGCGGCCGGGTGAACTTTGATCTCCACGGCCATGGCGGCGGCCAGTCGGTGACCTACGAGAAGGGCCGTGGCTCAACCGGCGAAGAAGGCGAAATCGTCGCTGAATTCGACGGTGAGCACGGCTGGTTCTGGCGCAACCGCGACGACGCGACGTCCACAGTGACCGTTCAGGTCCGCGGCGAATACGCCGAGTTCAAGGACGCAAGCTAACCTTGGAAGCTGCCATTCGCGCAATGCGCGGCGAATGGCAGCTTTCCGCCCATCCTGTGGAAAAGCGCCCTTTGGCGAACCCAAAAATCGGCGGCTGGCAAATGCACGCGCACCTTCCGTGTTAGGCTTTGTGCGGTGCGGGAATGATCTTCGCCAGTTTCGTGAGGTTCTGGCCGTTGCCGCGAGGAGGAATTCATCTTTCGCGCCGCATGGTCCCCTTAGTCGCAGCCTTCCGAGACCGGGGATGCGCTTGCGATGCGCGAACAGCATCTCGACCTTCTTCTCAAGCTTCACGGAGACGTCGTATTACTCGGTCTTGGCGATGTCGCGGGCGTCTTCGTGTTCCTCGCTGGTGATGGCCAGGGCCTATTGCTTGCCGCGGTGGAGGAAGTTCCGCGCGGGTAGATCGCCGCGAAACGCTTGCGCTCGTCGACGGCCACGGTATCCGCCCCCTTCCCCGCCGCGAGGGCTATGCAGAAGCGGCGCTGCCGCGCCGCCTTTCATGGCCTTCAGCGGCCGATCGGATAGCGCATCAGCGTCCAACGCCGTCAGGTTCGCCTCGTTCTGCGCCGTCCCGGCAATGGGCTACCCTTCATTACGACGGATTCTATATCTTGAACCGGACACCGAGCGCAACGCAAGATACAGATTCAAGGCGTCCACCGCGCGGTCTCAGCCCGGATTCCGAAGGAACTTTAGCGGAATCTACAAAACCTTCAATGAGTCCATGCCCCGCGGCGGCTCGTTGCGAAGTTCTCTCCATAGCCGCCGGGCCGGACATTCGCACTGCGCTTCTTGGGAAGGGTCACGACGGCGTCAATGCCGTTCGCCTCGGCATAATCAATCGCTTCTTCCTTGGTGGCAAAGCGAAGTTGCACCTGAGCCTGCGTATCCTTCGATGACGTCCATCCCATCAGCGGATCGATACGCCTGGGTTCGTCGGCGGTGAATTCCAGGACCCATGCCTTGGTCTTCGCCATCCCCGAAGACATGGCAGTTTTTGACGGTTGATAGATCCGTGCGGTCATAGGTGCAGCTCCCTGAACTCACGAAGAACTATACATGAAATATCGGGCAAAACACAAGGATGGGTCGGACCGGCATGAAACAACATGGGGGAACCGGTCCGACCGCAGGGTCTGCTTGCTAGCATGTGCATGCTACGATCATACGACGGGACAAGGCAACTCGTTTTTCTACTTGAGGTTGCATTTCCTGCGATGAGCGATGTCCGCGCGTCGCAGCCTTGAAGTCTTGGCCCCGGTGAACATCTTGGTTTCGACGTCACCGAGGTTCCGATGCACAATAACCGCCCCGATCAAATGCCCGAACTTCTTCACGCCCCGGCTCCGGACGTCAAGGCGCGCGAGAAGCTGGAGGGCGGCATCGCGTTCCGTATGAACAGCGAATTCCAGCCCGCCGGGGATCAGCCCACGGCGATCGCGGAGCTATCGCAAGGCGTGCGGAATGGCGAACGGGATCAGGTGCTTCTGGGCGCTACCGGCACCGGCAAGACATTCACAATGGCCAAGATTATCGAGGAGACGCAGCGTCCAGCGATCATCCTTGCGCCAAACAAGACCCTTGCGGCGCAGCTTTATGGAGAGTTCAAGGGGTTCTTCCCCGACAACGCGGTCGAATATTTCGTCAGCTACTACGACTATTACCAGCCCGAGGCCTACGTGCCGCGGTCGGATACCTTCATCGAGAAGGAATCGCAGATCAACGAGCAGATCGACCGGATGCGCCACTCGGCCACGCGGGCACTGCTGGAGCGGGACGACGTCATCATCGTCGCCTCGGTCTCGTGCATCTATGGCATTGGGTCTGTCGAGACCTACGGCGCGATGACGGTCGACCTGCACACGGGCCGCGAATACGATCAGCGCAAGGTCATGGCGGACCTTGTCGCGCAGCAGTATCGGCGCAATGACCAGGCGTTCCAGCGCGGCAGCTTCCGGGTGCGCGGCGACGTGGTCGAAGTCTGGCCGGCCCACCTCGAAGACCGGGCCTGGAGACTGTCCTTCTTCGGCGAAGAGCTGGAAGCGATCATCGAGTTCGACCCACTTACGGGTGAGAAGGTGGACAGCTTCGAGCGCGTCCGCATCTACGCCAACTCGCACTACGTCACGCCGCGCCCGACGATGAAGCAGGCCGTCAACAGCATCAAAAAAGAGCTGCGGACCCGGCTGGACCAGCTCGTCGGCGACGGTAAGCTCCTGGAAGCCCAGCGTCTGGAGCAACGCACAAATTTCGACATCGAGATGCTGGAGGCCACCGGCGTCTGCAACGGGATCGAGAACTACTCGCGCTATCTGACGGGACGTGCCCCGGGCGAGCCGCCCCCGACCCTGTTCGAGTTCATCCCCGACAACGCCATCGTCTTCGCCGACGAAAGCCACGTTTCGGTCCCTCAAATCGGCGGGATGTACAAGGGCGACTTCCGACGCAAGATGACGCTGGCCGAACACGGGTTCCGCCTGCCCTCTTGCATGGACAACCGGCCGCTGAAGTTCGAGGAATGGGACGCGATGCGGCCCCAGTCGGTCTTCGTCAGCGCCACCCCCGCCGCGTGGGAGCTGGAGCAATCGGGCGGCGTCTTTACCGAACAGGTCATCCGCCCCACCGGGTTGATTGATCCACAGGTCGAGATCCGCCCGGTGGAAATGCAGGTCGACGACCTGCTGGACGAGATCCGGCGCGTCAGTCAGGCAGGCTATCGCACGCTTGCCACCGTTCTGACCAAGCGCATGGCCGAGGACCTGACGGAGTACCTGCACGAGCAGGGCATCAAGGTCCGCTACATGCACAGCGACATCGACACGATCGAGCGGATCGAGATCCTGCGCGACCTGCGCTTGGGTGCCTTCGACGTGCTGGTGGGCATCAACCTGCTGCGCGAGGGGCTGGATATTCCCGAATGCGGGCTGGTGGCGATTCTCGATGCCGACAAGGAAGGGTTCCTTCGGTCAGAGACGTCGCTGATCCAGACCATCGGCCGGGCCGCTCGAAACTCGGAAGGGCGCGTCATCATGTACGCCGACCGGATCACCGGCTCTATGGAGCGGGCGATGCGTGAAACCGATCGCCGGCGCGAAAAGCAGATCGCCTATAACGAGGCGAACGGCATCACCCCCGCGACGATCAAGAAGAACGTCGATGACATCCTGTCAGGCCTCTACAAAGGCGATGTGGACATGAACCGCGTCACGGCAAAGATCGACGACAAACGGGGCGGGTCGAACCTGCAGGCGGTGCTGGAAGGGTTGAAGACCGATATGCGCAAGGCGGCCGAAAACCTCGAATTCGAGGAAGCCGCCCGGTTGCGAGACGAAGTCAAGCGCCTGGAAGCGGTGGATTTGGCCGTGTCCGACGACCCGCTGGCCCGTCAATCCGCGGTCGATGCAGCCGTCGGTGCGTCGAGCAAGGGAAGTGGGCGGTCCACCGCCGGACGGCCCGGACAGCGCGGCGGCAACGTCAAGCGGCGCAAGAAAGGCGGGTGATTAGGCTTAACTGGCCTTTAACCGTGTCATGCCAGAGTTCCGGGCATGACACGGTCCCTCGCATATGCGCTTGTCGCCCTTTTATTGCCGACGCACCTGGTCGCCGGCGCATGGCCCCGCGAACAAGGCGAGGCGTTTCTGTCCTTGAAGGTCGGAAGCTCTGACGGGGCAGAAACGTCTTATGCGATCTATTCGGAATACGGGGCGACGCCGCGACTGACCTTGGGCCTGTCTGCCGACCGCTACGCCCTGCGGACAGGCGCGGTCGAGCTGTTCTCGCGTTTCGCCCTTCGTCCCGAGAGCGCGACACAGATATCGACCGAATTCAATGTGGGATACGAGTTCGATACGCGCCCCGTGACATGGCCGGTCATGGGCGACAGGCTCAGCTTCGGGGCCGCAGTCATGGTGGGCCGCGGGTTTTCGACGCCCGTGGGCGCCGCATGGGCGGACCTTCGGGTCGGACGCCGCACCACCCTGGATCAACTCCGCACCGAGACCGAGGCGAAGCTGACCACGGGTGTCTCTCCGACCGAAAGGGTAAAGCTCTTCGTTGATATCGAGCATGACATCGTCGATCGCATCGAGGCGGAGCCAGAAAGTTTCACCACAGTTGCGCCGACGGTCGCAGTCGAACTTGCGAAGGGCACCCATGCCACCGTGGGATACACAGTCGACCCCGGAGGTGATCTTCCCTCAAGGATCGACGTCGGGGTTTGGCTGGCCTTCTAAGCCTTTGGCCTAGGCGCCGACCTGGGGGGCAGTGACCAGACGCACACCGTTGATCTTCCATCCGGCCTCGCCCTGGATCATGTCGTATTCCAGCGTGTGAAACGCGCCACCGGCATCGCGGATCAAGACCCGTTGACGCAGGATGCCGCCCATGTCCTCGACGCCCAGATACTCGACTTCGTCCGGGCGGTAGACCATGGGGTAACCGTTGCGAACCATCCGCCCGAAATTCTCGGGTGTCTGGAACATCCCCTGGATCGATGGCGAGGCATAGCTGAACGCGCGACCGAAATCGTCGGCCATGAATGCATCCAGCTGGTCCGAGATCACGCCCTCAATCTGGGCCTGCTGCGCGTGGGACGGAACCGCAGCCAGGGTCAGCGCGGCGGCGAAGGTAATATGTCTCATGGGCAACCCTCCTGTCAGATCACCCTAAGACACGCCTCACCCCGTGCGAAGTTTCCTTTGCGTGACCTTTGGCCTCAGGCCGCGAGCTCACCCGCAAGCGCACGGTCTATCAGGGCGACAGTCTCCTCCACCCCGTAAAGCGCGATGAAACCGCCGAAGCGCGGACCCTGGCTTTGGCCCAGAAGCACCTCGTAAAGTGCCTTGAACCAATCGCGCAACGGCTCGAACGCGTGGGCCTTGCCGACCGCGAAAACTTCGGATTGCAGCGCCTCGGCATCCAGTCCGCCCTCCCACGCGACAAGCCTTTCGCGCAGATCGGCAATCGCGGCACGCTCGGCTTCAGTCGGAAGACGGTAGGTCTTCTGCGGCTTCACGAAGTCATTGTAATACCGCACCGCATACCCCGCCGCCTGATCGAGCTGCGGGTTATCCTCGGGGGAGGCGTCGGGCGCATAGCGCTGAATGAAGCCCCACAAGGCCCCTTTCTCTTCCGCGCCGGACACGCTGGCCAGGTTCAGAAGCATCGCGAAGGGTACGACCATGTCCGACCGCGTCACCGGGTTCGGGGCATGGATATGATAGACCGGGTTTGACAGCTGCTGGTCCGGGGTTTGGTCGGGATAGGCGCGCAACTGCTGGTGATACTCGTCCACCGCCTTGGGGATCACGTCGAAATGCATCCGCTTGGCGGTGCGGGGTTTCTGGTACATGAAATAAGAAAGCGACTCGGTCGAGGCATAGGTCAGCCATTCGTCGATCGAGATCCCGTTGCCGGAGGTCTTGGAGATCTTCTGCCCGTTCGCATCCAGGAACAGCTCGTAGACATAATGCTCGGGCGCCCGGGTCCCGAGGATCTCGCAAATCGAGTCGTAGATCGGCGTGTTGGCGGCGTGGTCCTTGCCGTAGATCTCGAAATCCACACCCAGGGCGGCCCAGCGCGCGGCGAAGTCGGGCTTCCACTGCAGCTTCACGTTGCCCCCGGTCACCGGCAGGGTCCATTCGCGCCCGTCCTCGTCGTCGAAGGTCACGGTGCCCTCGGCCGCATCGACATGTTTCATCGGCACATAAAGGACCCGACCCGTCTCCGGGTGGATCGGCAGGAAGATCGAATAAGTCTGCTGGCGTTCCTCGCGCAGGCTTTTCAGCATGACGGCCATGATATCGTCATACCGTTCGGCCGCACGGAGCAACGTCTCGTCGAACCGGCCCGAGCGATAGAATTCCGTGGCCGAGATGAACTCGTACTCGAACCCGAACGTGTCGAGGAAACGGCGCAGCATCGCGTTGTTGTGGTGACCGAAGCTGTCATGGGTGCCGAACGGATCGGGCACCTCGGTCAGCGGCTTTTGCAGATGCTCGCGCAGCGTGTCTGCGTTGGGCAGCGTGCCGGGAATCTTGCGCATCCCGTCCAGATCGTCCGAAAAGCAGATCAGCCTTGTGGGGATGTCCGAGATCACCTCGAACGCGCGGCGGACCATCGTGGTGCGCGCTACCTCGCCGAATGTTCCGATATGCGGCAGGCCACTGGGGCCATAGCCGGTCTCGAACAGGACATGACCCTTTGCGGGGGGCTGTTTCTCGAACCGTTTGACCAGCTTGCGCGCTTCCTCGAACGGCCACGCCTTCGAAGTCATCGCAATGTCACGCAGGTCGGTCATCGGTTTCTCCTTGGTCGAACGCGGGTCTCCCTATTGCCGGGGCCGCCCTGCGTCAATTATCGTCGCACCTGCGCACGTGCGGATGCGCCTGATGGAATGCCATAAATGAACGATTTCTCCCACTCGCTCAGCCCGCAGGATTGTCTCGTGGCCGTCATGGTCGCGGTGTCCGCCTCGGACGAGAACCTGCGCACCACCGAACTGGTGACGATCGAGCGGATCGTGAACCACCTGCCGGTCTTCGCGAATTTCGACCAGGACCGCATACGGACCGTGTCGCAGATCGTGTTCGACCTGTTCTTCGAAGAGGACGGGCTGGACGCGCTGTTCGGTCTGATCCGCGACAACTTGCCCGAACGCCTGTTCGAAACGGCCTATGCCTTGGCCTGCGACGTCGCGGCCGCAGACGGAAGCCTGGGCGAGTCGGAGATCCGCTTGCTGGACGAAATCCGGTGGGAACTGGATATCCCCCGCCTCAACGCCGCCGCGATCGAACGGGCCGCGCGGGCGCGGCACATGACGATCTGACGCCTAAAGCAGGTACTTCTTGCCCCAAAGCTCCAGCAGATTGCGCTGAAGGCCTTTGGCCACCGCGATCCAGCCACGCCCGCCTTCGGGGCGCTCGCGCTGGGCCATGGTCAGCGCATCGCGGCGCGGGATATCCCCGCAGAAGATCGCGAAGGCAAGCGGATCGCCCGAAGGGCCGCTGACGTACCCGGTCAGCGCGCTCACGAAGTTCAACGTCCCGGTCTTGGCGTCGACCTGAAACCGCCTGTCGTCCAGCGCGAACTCCTTCATCAGCGGCCGCAGCGCCCCGCCCGGACCGCTGCCCACCATGGCCCGCACCATGTCGGTGGCGGTGATGCGGCTGTCGTCGCCCAGCCCGGAATGATCCTCCAGCGAGACGGTTCGCAGGCCATATGTCTTCTTCAGCCACGCGTTCATCCGGTCGGCCGAGCCCTGCAAGGTTCTGACCGGCCCCAGCGTTTGAGAGGCGGTCAGGCCCATGATCTCGGCCGTGATATTCGTCGAATAGCGCAGCATATCCTCAAGCAATGGCGGAAGGACGTCGCTGCGGTGGGTATGCAGAACGACCCCCTCCACCGCGTCGGCCCGTTCGACGGGTCCTGCGGTCATGATCCCCTCGGCCCGGGCGACGGTCTGGAACACCTCGCCCGCGTAAAGGCCGGGATAGCGCACCGGAAGCCACCGCGACCCGCCGCTGCCCAGGGCCGCGCGCGCCACGGTCCAGCTATCGGTCCGGTCGCTTTGCTCGTACGTGTAGACGGGGCCGGACCGGTCGATTACCTCCATGCGGGCCATCTCGACGGCGGGGATATAGTTGCCCGACCGGCCGTCCATAGTCACGGAATAGCTGTTTCCCGACCGCTCCCACCCGAAGTGAACGCGATTGAAGTTCAGGTTCAGTCCGCAGATCGCCGGGTTATAGCCCACATGATCGGGCTGTTCGACGTCGATCTCGTGCAGGAATGGCAGGGCACCGGTATAGACCTTCACCTTGCCGCCGATCTCGCGGATGCCCTGTGCCTTCAGCGCCATGACGACAGAGGCAAGGTCGTCCGTGTCCAGAACCGGATCGCCACCACCGGCAAGGATCAGATCGCCTTCGATCCGCCCATTCGTGACGGGGCCAGTGGCGACCGCAGTCGTCTCGTACCGATAGTCCGCCCCAAGCCGGTCCAGAGCCCAAAGGGTGGTCAGGGCCTTCGCGGTCGAGGCCGGCGGCATCGGCAAATCGGGTTCATGGCTGTCCAGGATTTCTCCGGTTCGGGCATTCGCGACCGCAAAGCCCACCTGCCCGGGAAGCCGCGTCTTGCGCACCAGATCCGCGCCACCAGGCAATCGTGCCAGGTATTCCTCGGGGTTGCGGGGCCGCGGGCGGATCGATCCGCTGGGTGCCTCGGCCCATGCGGACGTCGCGGTGGCCGAAGCAAGCCCGGCTAGCATGTGACGGCGTGTCAGGCGCATCCTATCCTCCAGTAATTCTGGGCACATAGGTCGCGGCACCACCGGGGATCAAGCGAATCGGCCTGACATACGTTCAATTCACCGTTTCCAGACCCCGGCGCGCCGCAACGCTGTCGACGAGTCCGAGCGCATCGGGATATTGGCAAAGGACCAAGCTGGCGGATCGCATTGTGCCAGCAGCCCCGCAGGGACCCGGCTGTGGCGCAGCATGCGTGCGGCCGTTCCGTTCAGCGCCGACAGGCGATGCCCCGGTCGGGCCAGGACGCCTATGGGAACGGCGCCCGCAATCGATTTCCAGCGATCCCACTTGTGAAACTGCGCCAAGTTGTCGGACCCCATCAGCCAGACGAAGCGCACACCGGGATAGCGGGCCTTCAAAGCGGCGATCGTGTCGGCCGTGAACCGCGCCTTGATCTGAACCTCGAGCGCGGTGACGTCGATCCGTGGATGGTGCGCCACGTCCGCTGCATGGGCCACCCGACGTTCGAGGGATGCGGGCGTGTCGCGCTTCAGCGGATTGCCGGGCGAGACAAGCCACCACACCCGGTCCAGGGCAAACCGTTTCATCGCCTCGGTCGTGATGGCCAAATGCCCCTGATGGGCGGGGTCGAACGATCCCCCCAGCAGCCCGACAGCCTGGCCGGGGGTGGCGATGGGCCAGTCCGGCCCCCTCATGCGGTTCCCTTCTCCATGCGCCTTGAATGGCTCCCATGTTCGATATGTGCAAGATTGGGTTTCCCGACGATTGCATCCACCGATCCGACGCGAAGGCTTCGGCGCAGCCGGGGGGCTGTCCCGGAAAACGCCGCCGCGCCAAAACGTATCATTGCGGGCTGGGGCACTTCGGCATAAAAGCCACGCGACGTGCGCGGACGAGGGACGCTGCGCGGCAGTAGTCAATGGGAACCAGGAGGCACGACATGGCTGACGCAGCCGTTCACGGCCATGACGGACACGACGACGACCGGGGATTTTTCACCCGGTGGTTCATGTCCACGAACCACAAGGATATCGGTATCCTTTACCTCTTCACCGCTGGTGTGGTGGGCTTCATTTCAGTAGCCTTCACCGTCTACATGCGGATGGAGCTGATGGAGCCGGGCGTCCAGTACATGTGCATGGAGGGGGCGCGCCTGTTCCCCACCGCAACCGAGAACTGCACGCCAAACGGTCACCTCTGGAACGTGATGATCACGGCCCACGGCATCCTGATGATGTTCTTCGTGGTGATTCCGGCGCTGTTCGGGGGCTTTGGCAACTATCTTATGCCGCTTCAGATCGGCGCGCCGGACATGGCGTTCCCGCGTCTGAATAACCTCAGCTACTGGCTGTTCGTGGCAGGGTCGACCCTCGCGGTCGTCTCGGTCTTCTCGCCGGGTGGCAACGGCCAGCTCGGCTCGGGGATTGGCTGGGTGCTGTACCCGCCGCTGTCCACGACCGAAGGCGGCTATTCCACCGACCTCGCGATCTTCGCCGTCCACGTTTCGGGTGCGTCGTCGATCCTGGGTGCGATCAACATGATCACCACGTTCCTCAACATGCGCGCGCCGGGCATGAGCCTGTTCAAGGTGCCGTTGTTCTCGTGGTCGATCTTCGTCACCGCGTGGCTGATCCTCCTGGCCCTGCCGGTCCTTGCCGGCGCGATCACCATGCTGCTGACGGACCGCAACTTCGGGACCACCTTCTTCGACCCTTCGGGCGGCGGTGACCCGGTCCTGTACCAGCACATTCTGTGGTTCTTCGGACACCCGGAAGTGTATATCGTCATCCTGCCCGGCTTCGGCATCATCAGCCACGTGATCGCGACCTTCTCGAAGAAGCCGATCTTCGGCTATCTGCCGATGGTCTGGGCGCTGATCGCCATTGGTGTCCTCGGGTTCGTCGTCTGGGCCCACCACATGTACACGGTGGGCATGTCGCTGACCCAGCAGAGCTATTTCATGCTGGCCACGATGGTCATCGCGGTTCCCACGGGCATCAAGATCTTCTCATGGATCGCGACGATGTGGGGCGGCTCGGTCGAGATGAAGACCCCGATGCTCTGGGCGTTCGGCTTCCTGATCCTGTTCACCGCCGGTGGCGTGACGGGCATCGTGCTGTCCCAGGCGGCCATCGACCGGGCCTATCACGACACCTACTATGTCGTGGCGCACTTCCACTACGTGATGAGCCTTGGCGCCGTCTTCGCGATCTTCGCGGGCATCTACTTCTACTTCCCGAAATTCACCGGGAAGATGATCCCCGAATGGATCGGCAAGACCCACTTCTGGGCGATGTTCATCGGGTCGAACCTGACGTTCTTCCCCCAGCACTTCCTGGGCCGTCAGGGCATGCCCCGCCGCTACATCGACTACCCCGAGGCGTTCTCGCTCTGGCACCACGTGTCGTCCTGGGGCGCATTCCTGAGCTTCGCGTCGTTCCTGTTCTTCATCGGCGCCATCTTCTGGGTGCTGCTGCGGGTGCCGAAAACCGCGCCGGCGAACCCCTGGAACGAATGGGCGGATACGCTGGAATGGACCCTGCCCTCGCCCCCGCCGGAGCACACGTTCGAAACGCTTCCCAAGCGCGAGGACTGGGACAAGGCACCGGCCCATCACTGAGGCGACACGACATGCCCATCGAATGGCATAAGGTCACGGAAGGGGCCCCGGCAGCGGCCGGGGCCTTTTCGCATCAGGGGGGGCGACCTTTCGCCACCTTGCGTCTATGGCCGCATAGATCTCTGCCGCTGGCCGGGTTCGTCGGGGTCATGGCCTTCACCGGTCTCATGTTCTTGGTTCCGCTGGCACCGATGATCGGCACACCCGTATTCTGGGGGCTTCTCCCGTTCATCTGCCTGGCGATGGCCGCTCTGTATCTGTTCTTTCTCAGGAACTACCGAGACGGGGAACTGACCGAGGAACTGACGGTCTGGTCAGACCACATCGCCCTGATCCGCCACAATCCGCGCACGCCGAATCAGACCTGGGAGGCCAATCCCTACTGGATCACTCTGTCGCTGCATGCAGACCGGGGCCCTGTGAGGAATTACCTCACCCTTGCAGGTGGTGGACGCGAGGTCGAGCTTGGCGCGTTCCTCAGCCCTGAGGAACGCGAAGCTGTGTTCGACGATCTGGATCGTCTGTTAAAGCGCCTTCCTTACTAAGGACGGTGGTCCGGGTCAGCTCAGCCGGGCCTTCACCTTCGGACCCACGAGCCCGAAATCCAACTGGCCGGTATAGCGCTCCTTCAGAACACCCATGACCTTTCCCATATCCCGGATCGAGCTTGCGCCAGTCTCGCTGATCGCGCGGTCGATCGCGGTCTCGGTTTCCTCTTCCGACAATTGACGCGGCAGGAATTCCTCGATGGTGCCGATCTCCGCGCGCTCGGCCTCAGCCAGTTCCAGGCGTCCGCCCTCCTCGTAGGCGCGGGCGCTCTCCTGACGCTGCTTGATCATGCGGCCCAAAATCTGGCGCACTTCGGCCTCGGTCACGCCGTCGGGGCCGTCGTCGCTGGTGCGGGCGGCGATATCGCGATCCTTGATCGCGGCATTGATCAGGCGCAGCGTCGACAACCGCGCCTGCTGCTTTTCCTTCATGGCCGTCTTCAAGGCGGCGTTGATCCGGTCGCGCAGTTCCATTGGCTGTCCTCGCGTGAATGACGCACGCTACCTATGCCCCCCCGCCCGGGACGGCAAGCATGGCTTGACCGCTTCCCCTCTACTCCATACATCGCGATAGATTTGCGCACACCCGCCCGGAGACACCGCCGATGCCCCGTCAGACACCGACCGCCTGCCTTGCCCTCGCCGACGGGACGATCTTCTACGGCCGCGGTTTCGGCGCAACCGGCCAGACCACGGCCGAGTTGTGCTTCAATACCGCCATGACCGGGTACCAGGAGATCATGACCGATCCGTCGTATGCCGGGCAGATCGTGACCTTCACCTTCCCCCACATCGGCAACACCGGCGTCACGCCGGAGGATGACGAAACCGCAATTCCCTTCGCGGAAGGGATGGTCGTGAAATGGGACCCCACGGCGTCCTCCAACTGGCGCTCGGCCGAGGAGCTGGGCGACTGGCTGCGCCGGCATGGCAAGATCGGCATCGGCGGCATCGACACCCGGCGGCTGACTCGCGCCATCCGGCAGCAGGGCGCCCCCCACGTCGCGCTGGCCCACGACCCCGAGGGGCGTTTCGATATCCAGGCGCTGGTCGCCGCGGCCCGTGGCTTCCCGGGCCTTGTGGGTCGCGATCTGGCCAAGGATGTCAGCTGCCTGCAATCCTATCGCTGGGACGAAATGCGGTGGAGCTGGCCGGCAGGGTACCTCAAGCGCGAAGAGCCCGGCCACAAGGTCGTGGCGATCGACTACGGCGCCAAGCGCAACATCCTGCGCTGCCTCGCCTCGGCCGGGTGCGACGTGACGGTCCTGCCTGCCACCGCCACCGCCGAGGAAGTGCTGTCGCACAACCCCGCGGGACTGTTTCTGTCCAACGGTCCCGGCGATCCGGCCGCGACCGGCAAATACGCGGTGCCGATGCTGCAAGAGATCATGAAAACGTCGGACATGCCGATCCTCGGGATCTGCCTTGGCCACCAGCTTCTTGGGCTGGCCCTGGGGGCGCAGACGCAGAAGATGAACCACGGCCATCACGGCGCCAACCATCCGGTCAAGGAACTGGCGACGGGCAAGGTCGAGATCACGTCGATGAACCATGGCTTCACCGTCGACGCGCAGAGCCTGCCCAAGGGCGTGGACGAGACGCACGTTTCGCTCTTCGACGGGTCCAATTGCGGCATCCGGGTCACGGACCGTCCGATCTGGTCTGTCCAGCACCACCCCGAGGCATCGCCCGGCCCGCAAGACAGCTTCTACCTGTTCGAGCGTTTCGCGAAGGTGATGGACGACGTCGCCTGACGTTAGGCTTAATGCTCCGTTAGGGTTTACGGGTCAGGGTCTGCGGAACCAACCGCGACTCCGCCATGCCCCTTGACTCGACCGCAAACAGCGCATCCGGCGCACAGCTTACCCCGCACGGGTTTCCCGATCCGGACGCGATCCGACGTCTGGGTGCGCCGTTTTGCGCCCGCCACGGAATTCTGCCCTTGCGCCCGGCCGGCGCATTACGACCTGTCTTGTGCGAAGACCCCGGCAGCTTCGCGGCAATCTCTGACCGAGTTTCGGAGGTTTTAGGGCCCGTTCGCCCCTTCCCCGCCCTCCGGGAGGATATCGCCACGCAATTGATCCGCTTCGCGGGTGACCCTTTGGCCAAAAGCGCCGAACAGCGCAGCCCGCCGGATCGCAGTTGCCGCGACCTCTCTCCTCGCGTGGCGCGCATCGTCATCGTCCTGTCGCTTGCCGCACTGGCGGCCGTCGCCGCACCAAAGGCCGTATTTCTCGTGGGGAACCTCCTTGCGATGCTCTGCTTGATGATCCACACCGCGATGCATGTGGTCGCGTTGATCCCGAGCCGGGTACCGACGTCCGATCCACCGCCTCTGCCCGACGCGGAATTGCCGGTCATCTCGATCCTGGTGCCGCTATTTCAGGAACAGGACATCGCCACCATCCTGATGGGTCGTCTGGCTGCATTGGACTATCCACGGGATCGGCTGGATCTATGCTTGATTGTCGAACACACCGACCGGATCACTGCGGCGACCCTTGCTCAGACCAGTCTGCCCGGCTGGGTGCGGGTCCTCTCGGTCGCGCCCGGAACAGTGCAAACCAAGCCGCGCGCGATGAACATGGCCCTCGACTTCTGCCGGGGCAGCATCGTCGGGATCTACGACGCCGAGGACGCGCCAGATCCCCGGCAACTGCGCAAGGTCGCCGATTATTTCGCCCAAGCGGACCCGCAGGTCGTGGCGCTGCAGGGGCGTCTGAATTTCTATAACACGCGGGCAACCTGGCTGACGCGGTGTTTTTCCATCGACTACGCGGCGTGGTTCTGGGTCACGCTACCGGTGGTACAGAAGCTGGGCTGGCCGGTTCTTCTGGGGGGCACGACCGTGTTCCTACGCCGCGAGGCCCTTGAGGCCGTCGGGGGATGGGATGCCCATAACGTCACCGAAGATGCCGACCTGGGCATCCGTCTGGCACGGGCTGGATACCGGACCGACCTGATCGACACCGTTACGTTCGAGGAGGCCACGGCCAATCCGAAAGCATGGATACGACAGCGTTCGCGGTGGCAGAAAGGCTATGCGGTGACGTGGGTCGCGCATATGCGGCATCCCATCTCATTGCTGTGCGATCTTGGTCCATGGCGCTTCTTCGGCGTGCAGGTCCTGCTTCTGGCGTCCCTGGTCAGCACGGCGCTTGCGCCGTTCCTGTGGCCGATCTGGCTGCTACTGGTGAACGTGCACCACCCGGTTGCCGGATTGGTCCACCCCTGGGCCTTCCTGGCCATCAGCCTCTTTTTGGGGTCAACCCTGATCATTCACCTTATCGTCCTCGTGGTCGGAGTTGTCCGGCAAGACCGACCCGCCTTGCTGCCTTGGATCCCGGTGATGCAGCTTTATTACCCCCTGGCAACGATTTCGCTGGTCAAAGCCGTGGTCGAGTTCGTGATTTGCCCGTTCTTCTGGGACAAGACGAGCCACGGCGTGACCAAGCCCGATCTAGAAGTCAGTAAGACACGTCGCGCCCCGAATCAGACCTGAGCCTGGTTTCGTAAGCGGTCGAGATATGGGCCGTCAGAGCGGCCCGCGCCGCCGCGCTGTTCCGCCCCTCCAGCGCCGTTACGATGCAGTCATGCTCGGTCAGGGCATCGGACCCGCGCCCTTCGATGGCCAGCGATGTCGTCGCCAGCAACGCCATGGAACGGTGAACGAGATCCAGCTGCTGAACCAGGAACATGTTGTGGGATGCCAGGTGAAGCTGCTTGTGGAACCGCCTGTTCGACCGGCTGAGTGCTGCGGGGTCAGACAGCCTCTCCCGGTCATCCTCGACCATGCGGCGTAGGACCCTCAGTTCCTCGTCCGTGGCATGACGCGCGGCCAACTCGGCCGCCAGCCCCTCCAGTTCGGTCCGCACGACATAAAGCTCGGCCATCTGGTTATGGTCCAGCGACGCGACGATCAGGCTGCGTCCGTCCCGGGTCAGCAGCGACTGCGTTTCCAGCCGTTGAAGGGCCTCGCGGATCGGGGTGCGCGATACGCCGAACCGTTCCGCCAGTTCGTTTTCGACCAGCCGGTCGCCTGGCTTGTAGATACCTTCGTCGATCGCCTCGAGGATCAACCGATACGCATCTTTCTGTGGAAGTCTGGGGTCGCCCATGCCACCTCCCTTGGAGCCAGGGCGAACCATAGATCGGCCCTGCCCGGATCGCTAGAGGCGCGGGGATCCGCCAACCATGGCCTTTGTGTCGCAGAAGCGAAATGTCGGCTTTCATGTCCCGGTGGCCCGGCTACTTTGTCTGGTCATGACCGATACAGATATTTTCATTTCCGGGGCCGGGATCGCCGGTATGATCGGGGCCGCCCTTCTGGCCCGGCGCGGGTATCGCGTGACGGTGTGCGATCCGGCCACCCCGCCGGAAGAGATGACGTCGGAGGGGTCAGACCTACGATCCACCGCATATCTCGCGCCCTCGATCGCTGTTCTGGAAGAAGCGGGCCTGTGGGAAAAGCTGGTGCCGGACGCGACGCCTCTCGAAGCGCTCCGGGTTATGGATTCCGCCGGTTGGCCGCCGCGGCAGACCGCGACCCGCACGTTTCGCCCGGCCGATCTGGTGCTGGATGCGTTCGGGCGCAACGTGATGAACTGGCGCGCCCATCGCACACTGCTGGGCGCGCTGCGCGATGCCCCGAACGTGACGCTGATGCTGGGCGTCGGGTTCGCCGACCTTCTGGCGCGCGACGACCGGGCTTTCGTCACCCTGACGGACGGGACCCGCCTGACCGCCAAGCTGGTCATCGGCGCGGATGGGCGGACCTCCCCCGTGCGTGAGGCCTGCGGGATCGAGACGCGCATTCGGCGCTATGGCCAGAAGGCCGTCGCGTTCGCCTGCACCCATGACCTGCCGCACCAGGGAATCTCGACCGAGATCTACAATGCCGGCGGGGCGATGGTGACCGTTCCGCTGGCTGATCAGAACGGGAGCCCCGCCTCCTGCATAGTGTGGATGGACAACGGGGACGCCATCACCGCTTTGACCCGGATGGAGCCGGACGCCTTCAACGCCCGCCTGGCCGATCGCGCGATGCATGTACTGGGGCCGATGCGGAAGGCGACCCCGCTTCGGGTCTGGCCGATTGTGACCCAGACCGTCAATCAACTGATCGCCCGCCGCACCGCGCTGGTGGCCGAGGCGGCACATGTCATGCCGCCCATCGGGGCACAGGGATTGAACACGTCGATCGCGGACATGAAGACGCTTGCGGATCTTCTGGGCGAGGATCCCGGCGACCCCGACGGTTTGGCGCGCTATGCCAGCCTGCGCCATAGGGACTTGGCGATACGAACCGCGGCCATCGACGCCTATAACCGCCTGTGCCGATCTGGTTCAGGGCCGATCCAGGCCATCCGTGCCGCGGGTCTGCGTGGCGTCGCGGATATCGCCCCGCTGCGCCAGCGGATCATGAAGGCCGGGATGGGCGGCGCCTGACGATCAGATCGGACCGGGGCGACGCTCTTCGCTTAGCAGGACGTTCGCCTCGACATTGCCGACGCCCGGCAGGGTCATGATCCGGCGCCGCAGCACGCGTTCGAAATCCGCGATGTCACGGGCGACGACCCTCAGCCGATAATCGTAAAGGCCTAGCACATGCTCGACCGTCTGGACCTCGGGGATGGCGGTGATGGCGCGTTCGAAATCGCCCAGAGCCAGTCGCCCCTTCGCCGCAAGTTTGACGCCGAGGAACACGGTCACGCCGAAGCCCAGCGCATTTAAGTCGAACTCCAGACGTTGCCCGGCCAAGACGCCGGCCGCCTCCAACCTCTGCACGCGCCGCCATGCGACGGGCTGCGACAGACCCACGGCTTGGCCCAAGGCGGCGGAACTGAGCGTCGCATCCTGCTGCAACGCGCGCAGGATGGCGCGGTCGGCCTCATCCAGGGTCACAGGGGCAACCTTTCGTCGGTTTTCAACGTGGCCACCTGCATCAGCGCCTCGATATCGGCGATATGGGGCAAGGTCAGGATACGCTCACGATAGATGCGGTGATAGTCTGCCAGATCCCGCGCGATCACGGACAGGCGGATGTCGACCCGGCCGAGGAAGGTCTGTATTTCCACCACTTCCGGCACGGCACGCGCCTTTTCCATGAAGCTGTCGAAGGATCGCGGGTCTGTCTTGTCCAGCGTGAACCGAAGCGAGACGGCGATCTCGAACCCCAACGCGCGCCAGTCGATGCGCGCGTGTCGCCCTTTCAGCACACCGGACTGGCGCAGTTTCTCGAACCGCCGGGCGGCTAGCTGGGGCGACACCTGCGCCCGACCGGCCAAGGCCGACAGCGTCGCGGACGGATTTTTCTGAAGCTGGCGCAAAAGACGGCGGTCCGTATCGTCGAGCATGGAAATCACGTTATCCCCATATTTGCCGAATTGCTTACAGCACCCAATGCGATCAAACCAGTCGAAGTATGGGTTTCACCCGGCCAACGCCCCCCTATGCTGCGCCCATCGAACATTACGGAGGGGACGGATATGCGCGTCTACTACGATCAGGACTGCGACATTAACCTTATCAAGGACATGAAGGTGGCGATCCTTGGCTATGGCAGCCAAGGCCACGCCCACGCGCTGAACCTGCGCGACTCGGGCGCCAAGAACGTGGCCGTCGCGCTGCGCGAAGGGTCGCCCAGCCGCAAGAAGGCCGAAAGCGAAGGGCTTCAAGTCATGGGGATCGAGGAAGCCGCCGCGTGGTGCGACCTGATCATGTTCACCATGCCCGATGAGCTTCAGGCCGAGACATACAAGAAATACGTCCACGACAACCTGAAGGAAGGCGCGGCCATCGCGTTCGCCCACGGTCTGAACGTGCATTTCGGCCTGATCGAACCCAAGCCCGGCGTCGACGTCATCATGATGGCACCCAAGGGCCCCGGCCACACGGTCCGCGGCGAATACACCAAGGGCGGCGGCGTGCCCTGCCTCGTCGCGGTGGATCAGGACGCCAGCGGCAAGGCGATGGAAATCGGCCTGAGCTACTGCTCGGCCATCGGTGGCGGCCGGTCCGGCATCATCGAGACCAACTTCCGTCAGGAATGCGAAACCGACCTGTTCGGTGAACAGGCCGTGCTGTGCGGCGGCCTGGTCGAGCTGATCCGCATGGGCTTCGAGACGTTGGTCGAGGCCGGCTACGAGCCCGAGATGGCCTATTTCGAATGCTTGCACGAGGTGAAGCTGATCGTGGACCTGATCTACGAAGGCGGCATCGCGAACATGAACTACTCGATCTCGAACACGGCCGAGTATGGCGAATACGTCTCGGGGCCGCGCATCCTGCCCTATGACGAGACCAAGAAGCGCATGAAAGAGGTTCTGTCGGATATCCAGACCGGCAAGTTCGTCCGCGACTTCATGCAGGAAAACGCAGTCGGCCAGCCGATGTTCAAGGCGACCCGCCGCCTCAACGACGAACACCAGATCGAACAGGTCGGCGAGAAGCTGCGCGGCATGATGCCCTGGATCAGCGCCGGCCGCATGGTCGACAAGGACAAGAACTGAGGCAACCTGCCTGAGGGCGGAGCCACACCACCAGCGCGCGGGCAGGGACACCTTTCCCGCGCGTCTTTCATGTCGCGGCATCACGGGGTTTCCCCCGCCCCGCGCCGGGCATAGGAAAGCGCCATGACCGCGCGCCCCACCCTCGAAAACTGGCTGTCCATCCTGTTTCTCGGCCTGATCTGGGGCGGGACGTTCATGGTCGTCGCGGTCGCGCTTCGCGGCTATGGGCCGGTCACCGTGGCCTGCGCGCGCACGACGCTGGGGGCGGTGGCCCTTCTGACCCTGATGCGCGCCCTTGGGCGGTCCTTCCCCAAGGATGTGGCGACCTGGGCCTACGCGGTGCCCATTGGACTGTTGACCACTGCCCTGCCCTTCTTCCTGCTCAGTTGGGGCCAGCAGCACGTGCCCTCGGCCTTCGCGGGCCTGTCGATGGCGGCGCTGCCCCTGTTCGTGCTGCCACTGGCCCATTTCTTCTCGGACGAGCCGATGTCGCTCAGGCGGGCGGCGGGCGTGACGCTCGGGTTTTCCGGCGCCGCCCTTCTTCTGGGGCCGGGCGTGACCGCATTGGGAACCGACACGGCCAGCGCACTGGGACAGATCGCATGCCTTTCGGCCGCGGTCTCCTACGCGGTGGGGTCCATCCTGACACGGCGCTGCCCCCCGCTTGATGCAATCACGCTTACGGCCGTCACCTTGACCGTGGGCGCGGCCGTCCTGATCCCTGCCATGCTGCTTTTCGAGGGGGTGCCGCGCTTGTCGTCCAGCCTGTCGGATCCCGCGATCATCCTGTTGGGGCTGATCCCCACGGCGCTGGCGGCGCTGATCCGCGTGCGGGTCGTGCAGACGGCCGGGTCGGTCTTCATGACGCTGGTCAACTACCAGGTGCCGGTCTGGTCGATGGTTCTGGGCGCCGCCATTCTGGGCGAAGTGCTACCGATCCGGTTCTTCGCCGCCCTGGCCCTGATCCTGACGGGGCTGGCGGTCAGCCAGTGGGGCGCGCTGGGACGGCTGGTCCGGGGGCGGGCCGCGTGAAGACGAAGCGGCGGTCCAGCCGGTACTTGATCCAGTAGCCCAGGGCGAGGCCCAGAACGGCGCCAAGCTCTCTCATCGGGTCGGTCCGAAAGGTCAGCCAGAACGCCGTTTCGAATCCCCAGAAGATCAGCGTCGTCACGACGCCCATCAGTGAATAAAGGCCGAACCGCCGGGAATGGGCTGACAGCCCCGTGCTGCGGTCCCCGAAAATCCACCTCTTGTCCAGAACGTACTTCAGCACAAGGCCCGCGGCGGTCCCGGCGATCATCGCGGGCAGGAACGACTCCGCACCGCCCAGAAGCACGGCGCGTTGCACGCCCAGATTGGCCAACGTCGCCAGCGCCGCGAACAGCGCATAGCGCACGGCAAGCCGCATCAGGCGGCGACGCGGGCGATCCGGTCGGCGATGCCGTCCACCACTTCGGTCAGAAGCGCCTCGTCCTCGCATTCGGCCATGACGCGGATCAGGGGTTCGGTCCCGGACTTGCGGATAAGCACCCGGCCCGTTCCGCCCAGACGCTTCTCGGCCGCCTCGATCTCGGCCTTGACGGTCTCGTCCTCCAGCGGGGCCTTGCCCTTCGCATAGGTGACGTTCTTCAAAAGCTGCGGCACCGGGGCGAACTGCGCGGCAAGCTCGGACGCGGTCCGGCCGGTCTCCACCATGGCGGTCAGGAACTGCAAGCCCGCCAGAAGGCCGTCGCCGGTGGTCGCATGGTCGGTCATGACAATATGGCCCGATTGTTCGCCGCCAAGGTTGAAGCCCCCGGCGCGCATCGCCTCGACCACGTAGCGGTCGCCGACCTGCGTGCGGTGCAGGGACATGCCCCGGCTGCCCAGATAGCGTTCCAGCCCGAGGTTCGACATCACGGTCGCGACCAGCGTGCGCTGCGACAGCCGGTTCATCGCGCACCAGCGATCCGCGAATAGCGCCATCAGCTGATCGCCGTCCGCCCGCTCGCCGTTCTCGTCGATGATGAGGACGCGGTCGGCATCCCCGTCGAGGCAGATCCCCAGATCGGCGCGACGCTCGCGCACCATGCGCTGCGCCGCCTCGGGACGGGTCGAACCGCAGTTGAGGTTGATGTTCAGTCCGTCGGGCGCGGTTCCCATCTCGATCACTTCGGCGCCAAGCTCCCACAGGACCTCAGGCGCAACGCGGTAGGCCGCGCCGTTGGCGCAATCGACCACGACACGCACCCCTTCGAGGTTCTGCCCCGGCGGCAGTGTGGCCTTCAGCCGTTCGGCATAGCGCGAGCGGCCGTCATCGATCCGGCGCGCCCGGCCGATATTGGCGGGACGGGCCGCATCGACGCCGTTCTCCACCAGCTTCTCGATCTCGATCTCGGCAGCGTCGGACAGCTTGAAGCCGTCGGGGCCAAAGAACTTGATCCCGTTATCCTCGTGCGCGTTGTGACTGGCCGAGATCATCACGCCCGCATCCGCCCGCATGGACGGCGTCAGACACCCAACCGCAGGCGTGGGCACCGGCCCCAAAAGCAGGACGTTCATTCCGACGCTGGTGAACCCGGCGGTCAGCGCGTTCTCGAACATATACCCCGAAAGGCGTGTGTCTTTGCCAATGACGATCCGGTGCGCCCCTGCCCCTTCGCGACGGAAATACCGCCCGGCGGCAGCGCCCAGTTTCATCGCCATCTCGGCGGTCATCGGGTGGGTATTGGCCGTGCCGCGCACGCCGTCGGTACCGAAAAGCTTGCGGGTCATGGGACCTCTCCTATCGTGGCGGCACGCCAAAGGTCGACGGCCTGCCGGGTCTGCGCCATGTCGTGAACTCGCACGATCTGTGCGCCCTGCGCAATCGCGGCAAGCGCGACCGCCAGGGAACCGGGCAGTCTTTCGCTTGTCCGGGGCGCACGGCCGAGGGTTCCGATGAACTTCTTGCGCGAGGCCCCTACCAGCACAGGACAACCCAGCGCGTGGAAGACCGAAAGATTGGCCAGAAGCGCCAGATTGTGCTGCAGCGTCTTGCCGAACCCGATGCCCGGATCGACCACGATGCGAGCACGGGGTATGCCCCTGGCCTCGGCCACGTCGATGCGCGCGGCAAGGTGGTCGTATACATCGGCGACCACGTCGTCATAGTGCGGCGCGTCCTGCATCGTCTGCGGATCGCCCTGCGCATGCATCAGGCAGACGGGCAGACCGCTGGCCGCGGCGGTGTCGGCCATGTCGGGATCGAAGGTCAAGGCCGACACGTCGTTCAGCATGTCCGCCCCGGCATAGATCGCGGCCTCGGCCACCTTCGCCTTGCGGGTGTCGATCGAGATCGCGCCGTCGAAATCGACGCGCAGCGCACGGATCAGGGGCGCCGTACGAGCAATCTCGTCGGAAAGAGGCACTTCCGTGGCCCCGGGTCGGGTGCTTTCGCCGCCGATATCGACGATGTCCGCCCCGTCCGCGGCCAGTTTGCGCGCCGCCACGATGGCCTGGTTCCGGGTCTCGAACTGCCCCCCGTCCGAGAAGCTGTCCGGCGTGGCATTCAGGATCGCCATGATCCGCGGGCGGTCGAAGCTAAGATGTCCCAGGGCCGGGCGGTTGGCCGTCAGGCGGAGGCGCACGTCTTCGGGCAGCGCATTGGCCGGGACAACCTGCCCTTCAGCACCGGCCTCGCGTCGCTCGACATGGGTGAACCACGTCCAGCCACCGCCCAGGGTCAGCGCATCGTTGGGCCGGGACGGGCCAGTCTGAAGAAGCGGGCGCCAATACGTCAAAGCGCCCATCTCTCTGTCGGGATCGAAGCGTCCGGCGTGTCGGCATCGACGACCACCATACGGGCGGCGCGCATCTGCTCGGCGAACCATGCCGCCAGCCGGACCGTATCGCGCGGCTGGGCAGAAGGCGGCTCGACTGCGTCCAGCACCAGTTTCGAAGGAGCCCAGACCGTCGTGCGGCCGTTCTTCATGGCCCAATCCAGTTCGGTCCGGGTTTCGACCACGACGCAGCGGGCATCGCGTGCCGCCAGACGCCAGCAATTCTGTTCGATCGCCAAAAGGTCGATCCGGCGCTGGACCATGGCATGCCCCGTTTGCGGCGCGGCATTCGGCGCAGGACCGACGCAAAGGATCACGCGGCCAAGCGCCTCGATCCGGTCCAGAATGCCCGGAAGGTCCAGCGCGTCGATTGCGGCGTTCGACAGGAAAGCGATGACCGGATGCGGCGCGGTGTCGTCGCCGACCTCCCGCACGGGGCCTGTGGCCGACCGAACGATCTCCACGCCCAATGCGCCGGGTCCGAGGTCAAGCTTTTCGATCCGGACGAAGCAGCGCAGGGCCAGGGGCCGGGCCAGCAGCCGCTGGGCCACACGCTCGGCCAGGGTTTCCAGAAGGTTCAGCCGCTCCTCGGCGAGGCTTGCGGCGATCGACTCGGTGATCGTGTCGTAGGAGAGGACGGCGTCCACGTCGTCGGTCTGGCCCGCATTCGAGGGGCGCACCTCGACCACGACGTTGAACAGAACCCGCTGCGTGCGGCCCCGCTCCTGCTGGAAGGCACCGATCTCGACTTCGACCACGTGGTCGCGCAGACTGATCCGGTCCGGAAACCCCGCGGGCGGGTAGGCCGCCGCGCGGGCTTCGGGATGCTCGAAAGCCAGTTTCGTCTCGTCACCCATGGCGCCCCTGCCGTGCTACGGTTTCGGTGTTACGACACGGGGGCCGATGACGAAAGGGTCAGCCGTAATTGTAGAAGTGATGGGCGCCGATGGTGGTCGTGCGGGCGAAGACCCGGCTCCACGACGGATTGACGGCCTTGGTGTGATAGAACAGGGCGCCTTCGGTCAGGTCACGCGGCCCCTCGTCGATCATCAGGCGGGCGATCTTCTTCATGCGTTCATGCGCGCCCGTCTCGCGGATCCGGTCGGGGATGCCGTCGCAGGTATAGCTGAACTGGCAAGCGTATTTCTTTCCGGTCCCCTGGTTCACGACCTTGCATATGCTCGACGGGAACCGATCCGAATCCACCCGGTTCAGGATGACCTCGGCCACCGCGAACACGCCTTCGGCCGACTCGCCGCGGGCTTCGAAGTAAAGTGCCTCGACCAGGCACTCGAACTGCGCGTCGCCCGAAGCGGCTGGCAGGGTGTCCACGAAGTCGTAGGTATGGTCGATCTTGAAAACCGCCGCGCGGGTCTTCGAACCGAACACGCGGTTCAGGCCGGCCCCACGCTGGGGGCGGACCTCAGGGGCCGACGTACCCAGAAGGCCCTGCAACCGCGTGCCCAAGGTCGGTTCGACGGCCAAGCCACCGGACAAATCCATGGTCGGCGACGATTTCGTGCTGAACCGAATCTCGGCTTGGGCGTTGCCTGTCGAGATCACAGAAAGCGCCATGAGCAGGCCAAGTATCATCGTAGCGCGCCGAAAGACGCGCAGTGCGAAGGTATCGCTCTGCATCGGTATCCCCGTATCCCAGAATGTTCGTTGCGGGGGCGTCAACTCAGCCGCATGTCCCAGCGACCCGCCCCCCGAAGCAAGCGGGGCCCGTTTACGAAACGATACGCGGGTCGCCAACCATGACGCTAAAACTTGCGCAACTTCCCGCCGACTTATGTAAAGTCGCGGAACCTACCGGTCCGGCGGGGCAGTCATTGTGCGTCCCCGTTCACGGATCGCAATATGTGCTGCGGCCATCCTCGCGACAGGAACACGGAACGGCGAGCAACTGACATAATCGAATCCCGCCGCGCGGACGAACGCGATCGAGTCGGGATCGCCGCCGTGTTCCCCGCAAATCGACAGAATCACATCCGGTCGCCCGCGGCGTCCGCGCTCGGCCCCGATGGTCAGAAGTTCGCCCACGCCATCCTGATCGAGTTGCAGGAAAGGATCGTCGGGGAAGACTTTTTCGCGGACATAGGCCGACATGAACCGGCTGGCGTCGTCGCGCGACAGGCCATAGGTCATCTGCGTCAGATCGTTCGTCCCGAAACTCAGGAACGTTGCGTATTCTGCGATCTCGTCCGCCCTCAGCGCAGCGCGCGGCGTTTCGACCATGACGCCCAGGTTATAGTCGAACTCGACCCCGCTTTCGGTACGGACCTGTGCCGCGACGGCATCGATGCGCGACTTGACCAGTTCCACCTCGCGCCGGGCCGAGACGAGTGGGATCATCACCTCGGGCGTGACGCGCGGCGTTGTCGCGACAGCGGCCTCGAAAATCGCGCGCGCCTGCATTTCGTAGATCTCGGGGAAGGCGATCCCCAGACGGACGCCCCGCATTCCGAGCATCGGGTTGAATTCCGCCAATGCCCGGATCCGCGTCTGCACAGCCTCGAGCGGCAGGTCGAGGCTGGCGGCAAGGTCGAGCATCCCGCGTCGGTCCGAGGGAAGGAATTCGTGCAACGGCGGGTCCAGAAGCCGGATCGTGACGGGTCGCCCCGCCATGATGTGGAACAGTTCGGTGAAATCAGCGCGCTGGACGGGCAGAAGCTGATCCAGCGCCGCGGCGCGGTCGGTCCGGGATTCGGCAAAGATCATTTCGCGCATGACCGTCAAACGACCGTCGTCGAAGAACATGTGCTCGGTTCGGCACAGGCCGATGCCTTCCGCATCGAACCGCGCGGCCACGCGGGCTTCGGCAGGGGTGTCACAATTCGCGCGCACGCCGATGTCGCGGCGTTCGTCCGCCCATTGAAGAATGATGCGGAATGCATCGTCGAGCGCAGGCTCCAACAAGGGCGCAGCGCCCTGGATGATCTGCCCCGCCGCCCCGTCCAACGTGATGACATCCCCCTCGCGGTAGGTGCTGCCATCGGGGGCACGGAAACGCCGGTTGCGTTCGTCGATGGCAATGTCGGAGGCCCCGACGACGCAGGGCAGTCCAAGTCCACGCGCGATGACCGCGGCGTGGCTGGTCGGCCCGCCGCGCTCGCACAGGATGCCGCGCGCGGCATGCATCCCTAGGACGTCATCGGGCGTCGTCTCGCGCCGGACGAGGATCACGTCCTCCTCCCGGGCCAGCGCCGCCTGCGCGGCTTCCGCGGTAAAGACCAGCCGACCAGTCGCCGCACCGGGCGCCGCAGGGATGCCGGTGGCGATCAGCGACAGCGTCGCCTCGGGGTCGACTTGGTGGTGCAGCACGTCCAAAAGCGCACGGGGCGCAATTCGCAGCACAGCCTCGCCCTCGGGGATGATGCCGTCGGTGGCCAGATCCACCGCGATCCGCAACGCCGCACGCGAACTGCGCTTGACTCGGATAGCATCCAGGATGTGTAGCGCACCGTGGTGGATCGTGAACTCGATCTGCATCTCTTCGCGCAGCCGCGTCCGGCACAGGCCACCATAGGTTTGAAGATGCTCGTAAATCTCGGGCGCATGATCCTGTAGCGACGTCCCCCTGGGATCGGAGGTGAGGTAAAGCGCCCCTGCCCCCTTCACCAGTGCCTCGCGTCCTTGGCTTTGCCGCATGTATCGCCCGGTGATCTGTGGCCCGCCGGTCTTCGAAGACACGAACTGGATCACGCCCGATCCGCTTTCGCCCTGCGCCGGATTGCCCACGCCCAGAACCATGCGCTGCACGACCAGCCCCAGCCCCGCATCCGCGGGCGCCCCGCGCGCCTGGCGCAGAATCCGGGCCGTCGTGCCGTCCCAGGCGCGGGCCATGGCCGAAAGGACGGCATGAAGCTGCGCGGCGGGGTCCTGCGGGAAGGGCTCGTCCATCTCCTCTTCATAGGCGGCGAGCATGGCGTCGATGTCCTGCCCGTCGAAGAGGTCGGGGTTCAGCCGTGCGATCTGCGTCGCGAAGGACTGTATGAACCTGGAATACAGCGCGTCGGCCGCCTGCGGACCCAGCCGATGAGACAGCGCAGAATGCTGCGCGCGGGTCATGCCGATGTTCAGGACCGAGGGCGGGCCGCCCCAGTCTGCCGTGGTCGAGGAAGGACGAACCGAAACCAGCGCCCCGCCGCCGAACATGTCGATCAGGGCGGCCGTGTCGATCCGTGTCCCTTGCGCGATTCCGGCCACCGTTGCGAAATCGATGGCGAAGGTATCGGGGACGGGAAGGCCCAGCCGGATCAACCGTTGCAGGCACTTGGCCCGCCCCCCGTTGGCGGCGGATCTGATGTTCGCGGTGGGCGTGATATAGGTCACGCCGGGGATGTCCGGCTGTTGCTGCACTGCGGCGCTCCTTGTCCGCGCGAGCATAGGCAGTGGGTCGCGCGGGGCAAGTGTGCCGTTATGTCAGCCCTCGATCCGCGTCAGGTCCGCGACCCCGAGGCAGAGATCGCGGATCCGGCTGAGCAAGTTCAGCCGATTGCGCCGCAGGATCTGGTTGTCGGCGTTGATCTGCACGGACTCGAAGAACGCGTCGATGGGCGTACGCAGAAGGGCCAGCGTGGTCATGGCGGTGGTAAAGTCCTCTTCGGCCATGGCTTTCTGGATCACCGGCTCCTGCGCGTCGAGCGCGGCGAACAGCGCGCGTTCCTCGTCCGTATGGGCGTGCTTGGCGTCGGCCCCGAACGAGTATTCGACGCCGTCCTTCTGCTCGGCCTGCGCCAGGATGTTATTGGCGCGCTTGAACCCCTGCACGAGATTGGTGCCATCGTCGGTCTTCAGGAACGCCGCCAGCGCCCGGGTGCGCTTGACCAGCAGCGTCAGGTCGTCGGCGTTCGGCATGGCGAGACAGGCGTCGATGACGTCATGCGGGATGCCCTCGTCGCGAAGATGGACCTTCAGGCGGTCGTGGAAGAAGGCGAGGAGGTCTGGATAAAGTTGAACTGCCTCGTCAACCCAATCCGCGGACGCCAAATCCCCATGGAGATGGCCAGAAAATTGCGTACCGTATTCCTTTGCCGCCGCAATAGCGTCACTTATCGCGCCAAGTACATTCTCGCGCTCTCTTACGACGAGATCTGTCCTCATTTCGACAAGGGACGGGTTGGTCGCATTGAAAAGCCTTAACCGCAGCTCATTCACCAACAACAACCGGATCACCCCCAAAGCCGCCCGGCGCAGCGCAAAGGGGTCTTTCGACCCTGTGGGCTTCTCGTCAATCGCCCAGAAGCCAATCAGCTTGTCCAGTTTCTCAGCCAGCGACACCGTTACGGAAACCGGCGCGGTCGGCACCATGTCGGATGGCCCCAACGGCGCGTAATGCTCGGCCACGGCATCAGCCACGGTATCCGGGAAACCAGCACTTTTCGCGTAATAGCGGCCCATGATCCCCTGCAATTCGGGGAATTCGTAGACCATTTCGGATGTCAGGTCGGCTTTGGCCAGCCGCGCGGCCTGCTCGGCCTGATCGGCATCCGCGCCGACCACGGGGGCCAGTTCGCGGGCCAGCGCCGCGATGCGTTCGACCCGGTCGGCCTCGGACCCCAGCTTGGCGTGGAAGGTCACCGACTTCAGGTTCTCGATCCAAGCACCCATGCCGTCCTTCGCCACGGCCAGGTCGTTCTGCCAGAAGAACGCCGCGTCGGCCAAACGAGCGGCCAACACGCGCTGGTTGCCGTTCAGGATCGTCGCCCCGTCATCCGCCGTCTCGCGATTGGCCACGGTGACGAAGCGCACGATCCGCCCCGTCTCGGGATCGCGGACCGAGAAAAACTTTTGGTGCTCGCGCATAGAGGTCTGAAGCACCTCGGGCGGCAGGTCGAGGAATTGCGCGTCGATCCGGCCCATCAGCGTCACGGGCCATTCGACCAACCCTGCAACCTCCGACAACAGCCCCGCATCCTCGACGATCTCCAACCCCGCGGCGAAACACAAGTTGGCGGCATCGGCGCGGATCGTCTCGGCCCGCTCGACGGGATCAAGCATCACGAAGGCGCGTTTCAGCTTGTGCTGGTAATCCTCGAACCCGGTCACGCGGATCTCGCCCGGGGCCATGAACCGGTGGCCTTCGGTCACGTCGCCCGCGCGCAGTCCGTCAACCTCGAACGGTACGACCTCGTGCCCCTCGGGGCCGGTCAGGATACAGACGATCCGGTGCAACGGCCGCACCCAGCGCAAGGACCCTTCGCCCCAGCGCATGGACTTGGGCCAGGGGAAATTGCGGATCGTCCGCTCCAGCACCTCGGCCACGATATCGGGCGCGGCGCGGCCCTTCCGCTGGATGCGGGCGTAGTAGACCTGCCCCTTCTTCTCGTCGCGGACATCCAGGTCCCCGCGCGCGACCCCGGCCCCGCGCAGGAACCCCTCGATCGCCTTGTCGGGCGCGCCGACCTTGGGACCCTTGCGCTCTTCCACGGTGTCGGGAGAGCGGTCGGTCAGCCCCTCAAGCGCCAGTGTCATGCGGCGCGGCGTGACCATGGTACCGGCATGGGCATAGGTCAGCCCGGCCTCGACAAGGCCGTCGGTCATCAGGCGCTTCAGATCCTCGGCCGCGCGGGCCTGCATCCGGGCGGGGATTTCTTCCGAGAAGAGTTCGATCAGAAGGTCGGACATCATTGATCCTCGCGCGGCGGGCAATCCTCGCCGATCTGGGTGCCGTCATAGGCGACTTCGCCGCAATTGTTCAGCTGGTGCCAGACATAGCCGCGGCCATCGTCGGTGATCGCGACGATCCGGTCGGCGCCATAGGCGATGTTCTCGGTCCCCAGGAAAGCGCGGGCCGTCCCGGCCTCCAGCGCCTCGCCGATGGCGTCGGCGTCAAAGCAGTCGAACCAGAACGGTGCGGTCAGGGGGGTCGCGTCTTCGTAGGGGACCGCGTCGATATCCGGCGTCAGGTCGGTGTTGAAACAGGCCCGGAATCGGATCGGGGACGAGTTGGCGTCGATCGCCTCGATATTCGTGGCAGATGCACGAATTGTGCTATTTTCAGCCTGAATCTCGAAGCCTTCGGGGCTGACGCGGTCATAATAGTGAAAGACCTGCAGATACCAGACTCCGACCGCCGTCAGCAGACCGACGAGCGCGATGACGATGACGAGGATGCGGCCCATCATGCCGGTTCGGCCCACCCGCCCGCTTCAGTCATCAGGAACGCATCGGCACATTGCTTTGCCAGCGCCCGCACACGGCCGATATAGGCCTGCCGTTCGGTGACCGAGATCACGCCCCGCGCATCCAGCAGGTTGAACACGTGGCTGGCCTTGATGCACTGGTCATAGGCGGGCAGCGCCATGACGATGCGCCGTCCCGTGCGCGGATCGAGGGCCGGCTGATCCAGAAGCGCGGCGCATTCGGCCTCGGCCTCCTCGAAATGACGCAGAAGGACGTTGGTGTCCGCAGTGTCGAAGTTGAAGCGGGCGTATTGTGCCTCGGCCTCGCGGAAGATGTCGCCATAGGTCAGCGATTGCGGATGGCCCGGCTTGTTGAAGGGCATGTCCATCACGTGGTCGACCCCGAGGACATACATGGCCAGCCGTTCCAGCCCGTAAGTCAGCTCGCCCGAGACGGGGTGGCAGTCGTGGCCGCCGACCTGCTGGAAATAGGTGAACTGGCTGACCTCCATGCCGTCGCACCAGACCTCCCACCCCAAGCCCCAGGCGCCCAGGGTCGGGCTTTCCCAGTCATCCTCGACGAAGCGGATGTCGTGCAGGTCGGTGTCGATCCCGATGGCCCGAAGACTGCCCAGATACAGGGCCTGAAGGTCCGGCGGGCTGGGTTTGATGATGACCTGGTACTGGTAGTAATGCTGCAGCCGGTTCGGGCTGTCGCCATAGCGCCCGTCCGTCGGCCGACGCGAGGGCTGCACATAGGCCGCCGCCCATGCCTTGGGGCCGAGCGAACGCATCGTGGTCGCAGGATGGAAGGTGCCCGCGCCAACCTCCATGTCGTAGGGTTGCAGCACGGCGCAGCCGGTCGCACCCCAGTAGTCCTGAAGTGCAAGGATGACGTCCTGAAAGCAGGTCGGCTTGGCCATGAGGATCCCCCGGGAAAGGCGCGGCCTGAATAGGCAGAAGGGCAACAAGGGTCAATCACGCCTCATTGTGATCGCCCGCTTTCTTGACGGGGTCGCCCTGTTCGGCCCTTCTGGCGCGCGATGGGTCGCCCGAGGCGGCCGGCAAGGTTGGATTTTACGGGTTCAGAATGATTTTCAAGTCAAGAAAGGCGCTGGCGCTTCTGCTGGCAACGACGGCGACCCCCGCGGTTGCGCAGCAGGTCTGGCTCCAGGTCGAGGCGCAGGGAACCCGCGAGAGGGCGATCGACACGGCACAGGATTATGCGGCCCAGATCGAGGACGTCCACACGCTGGAAATCGTCGGGTCGAGCTATTATGCCATCGCCCTTGGCCCCTTCACCGAGAATGAAGCCGCCGCGCGCCGGCGCGAACTTAGGGCGCGCGGCCTGATCCCCGGGGACAGCTACACCGCCGAGTCCGAAGCTTATGGCGCGGTCGTGTGGCCGGTCGAAGCCGACGCCGCGACGATCCTCGCGCAGAACGAGAGTGAGACCCAGACCGACGCGCAGGCCGTATCCGAGTCCGAACCCGCGCCCGAGCCGGACGAAACCCCCGCCGAGGCACGCCGCAGCGAGCAGGCGCTGACCCGCGAAGACCGGGAAGAGATCCAGATCGCCCTGCGCTGGAAGGGCTATTACGACGCTGCCATCGACGCTGCCTTTGGGCGCGGCACCCGGGCCTCGATGGCCGCATGGCAGGCCGAAAAGGGGTATGACGAGACCGGCGTCCTGACCACGCGGCAGCGCGCCGAGCTTCTGCGCGAATACAACGCCGTGCTCGAAGGGCTGGGGTTGGAGCCTGTAACCGACACCCGCGCCGGGATCACGGTAGTCGTGCCGAGCGACTTGGTGGCATTCGATCGCTATGATCCGCCCTTCGCCCATTACGAAGGCGTCGACGGGGCCGAGGTCGAGGCGAAGGTCCTGCTGATCTCGCAAGAGGGGGAAAGGGCCGACCTCTACGGTCTTTACGACATAATGCAGACGCTCGAAATCGTGCCCCGTGAGGGGGAGCGTGAGCGGCGCGAAAGTGGCTTTACCCTGATCGGGCGCGGCGACGGCATCGTCAGTCAGACCGAAGCACGGCTGGAAGACGGGCAGATCAAGGGCTTCACGTTGATCTGGCCCGCGAATGACGAAGACCGCCGCACGCGCGTCATCGACGAGATGATCGACAGTTTCGAGACCACCACGAGCGCCGTTCTGCCCGACGTGATCGGCGAGCCGACCGAGGATCAAAGCGTCGATCTTCTGGCAGGTCTGCGCATCCGCACCCCCGCGGTCGTCCGATCGGGCTTCTACGTGTCGCGGCGGGGCGAGGTCCTGACCACCGCCGACGCCGTGGACCAGTGCGAGCGGATCACACTGGACGACGATATCGAGGCGACAGTGGATTCCGTGGACGCGGATGCCGGCCTTGCCCTTCTTACCCCGGCACAGGCTCTGGCCCCGCGCCAGCACGCGACGTTCCTTGATGGTGTGCCCCGCCTCAACACCGAGGTGATCCTGTCGGGCTATTCTTTCGATGGCCAGCTCGGTGCGCCGTCGCTGACCTACGGGACGCTGGTGGCGATGACGGGCCTCGACGGGGACGAGGATTTGCGCCGCTATGACCTGTCGTCGAGGTCGGGCGACGCCGGAGGACCTGTCTTCGACCGAGGCGGAAGCGTTCTGGGCATGCTGCGCTCTGCGCCGGAGACCGGGCGCAACCTCCCGGACGGGGTCTCTTTCGCCACCGACGTGGACGCGATCCGGGACTTCCTGACCGGTGCTGGCGTGATGGCCGAAACCGGGTCCGCCGGCGCGGACCTGCCGCGCGGTCAGATGGAACGCCGCGCCACGGACATGACGGTTCTGGTCGGCTGCTGGAAATGAACGAAGGTGGCCTGCGTCAGCGCCCGCCATCGCCCTCGAACAGGGACGTCATCATCGGACTGTCGGGATCCTTGAGCCCTTCGATCACGTCGAAATGGTGCCGCCCTGCATCCACCACCAGCGGTGCGTCCCATTCCTCGGACAGCCAGCGCGCCTGATCGAGGAAGGCGGGAAGCTCGGCCCCGCCGACCCAGACGGTGACGGGCACGTCATGCACCCGCTTGCACAGGATCGGGCTTTCCAACGATGCTTCTTCGGGCGTAAGTTGCAAATCCTCGTTCATCGACAGGTCAAGCAACGGCCGCAGGTCGGACACGGGCGAGATCGACAGGACATGCGCCAGCCGTTCTGTCACGGACTCGGTCAGCATCGGGTCGGCGCAGAGCATGCGCGCCACCAGGTGTCCGCCCGCGGAATGACCCGCCAGCCGGATCGGCCCCTCGGGCACCTGTTCGGCCAGCATCGTCACCGCCTGCGCAATCTGTAACGTGATGCGCGAAATGCGGGCCTCGGGCGCCAGGGTATAGGACGGCATGGCAACGGCATCCCCCCGTGCCAGCGCGCCGGCGGCGAAATGGGACCAGTCATGGCGATGACGCGACCGCCAATAGCCGCCGTGGACGAACACCGTCAGCCCCTTGGGCGGCGCCTCGGGCAAGAACAGGTCCAGCTTCTCGCGCGCGGTGGCCCCATAGGGCAGGCCAAGCTGAGCACGTGCTCCCATGCCGTCGCGGAACGCCTTGGCGTCGGCGGTCCAGCCCGCGCTCAGGTCAGTGACGCCCGGGACGGCAGCGCTGTTGTCGTAATCGGCATCCGTGACCATTCCGCCATTCCCCTTCGGTGCATTCACCATTCTGTGTAGGCCGCTATGGCCGGTCCCACAATCTGCGATCTGCCGCCTATCGAAGCGGATGGCCCCCGCACTAGGTCTGTGACCAGACCAAGATCAGAGGCGAAGATGACCCAGACGAACCTGAAAACCCTTCTCTCGGACCCCGAGCTGCTGAACCCGCGTGCCTATATCGGCGGGGACTGGGCCGATGCGTCGGGCGGCGGAACGTTCGAGGTGAAAAACCCCGCCCGTGGTGACGTGATCGCGACGGTGGCCGATCTGGGGCGGGATGACGTGGCCCGGGGGATCGACGCTGCGTATGAGGCGCAGAAGAGCTGGGCGAAGCGCACGGCGGAGGATCGGGGCGCCGTACTTATGAAATGGCACGACCTGATGGTCGAGCATGCCGACGACCTTGCTACCATCCTGACCGCCGAACAGGGTAAGCCAAAGGCCGAAGCCAAGGGCGAAATCATGTATGGCGCCGGGTTCATAAAGTGGTTCGCGGAAGAAGCGCGACGCGTCTATGGCGAGATCATCCCCGGCCATGCCCCCGACAAGCGGATCCACGTCATCCGTCAGCCCGTGGGCGTCGCGGCGGCAATCACGCCCTGGAACTTCCCCAACGCGATGATAACCCGCAAGGCCGGACCCGCCTTGGCAGCAGGCTGCGCTTTCGTCGTGCGCCCGCCTTCGCTAACACCGCTGTCGGCACTGGCGTTGGGCGTGCTGGCCGATCGGGCGGGGATGCCGAAGGGCATTCTGTCGATCCTGCCCTCGACCGACTCGAGCGGCATCGGCAAGGAGTTCTGCGAGAACGAGAAGGTGCGCAAGCTGACCTTCACAGGCTCGACCGAGGTGGGGCGCATTCTGCTGCGCCAGTCTGCGGACCAAGTCATGAAGACGTCGATGGAGCTGGGCGGCAATGCCCCTTTCCTGGTCTTCGACGACGCCGATCTGGACAAGGCGGTCGAGGGTGCCATCGCCTGCAAATTCCGCAACGCCGGTCAGACCTGCGTCTGCGCGAACCGTATCTATGTCCAGTCAGGCGTCTACGACGAATTCGCGCGGAAACTGAAGGATCGCGTCGCGCAGATGAGCGTCGGCGACGCGCTGGAGGGTGACGTCGATCTCGGCCCGCTGATCGACCAGGACGCGGTCGAGAAGGTCGAGGCGCATATCGCCGACGCGACCGCGAAGGGGGCCGACATCATCTATGGCGGGAGCCGGCACGAGAAGGGCGGAACGTTCTTCCAGCCGACGGTCCTGACCGGCGCCACGCAGGACATGGCCTTCGCGACCGAGGAAACCTTCGGCCCCCTTGCCCCCCTGTTCCGGTTCGAGACCGAGGACGAGGGAATACAACTCGCGAACGATACCATCTTCGGGCTGGCCTCGTACTTTTACGCAAAAGACTACAGCCGGATCACGCGGGTTTCTGAAGCGCTGGAATACGGGATAGTCGGGGTGAATACCGGACTGATCTCGACCCCGGTGGCGCCTTTCGGCGGCGTAAAGCAATCGGGACTGGGTCGCGAGGGCTCGTCGCATGGCATAGACGAGTATCTGGAGATGAAATACATCTGCCTAAACGTCTGAGGGGGCGTCGCCCCCGCCTGGCGATGCCAGCCCCCCGTGGGTATTTCGACAAGGGCGAAGGGATGGCCGCTTCGGGCAGACCCTTCATCTGCGTGGCGGACGGATGTCGCGGCTCATCCGGTCGTCGGGACATGAAAAAAGGCCGCGCATCGTGGCGCGGCCTTCGTCGGTTCAGATCTGCGATTATTCGGCAGCGATCTGATGATCGACCGTGCCCGCGTCCTTCTGGATCGCGATGCGACGCGGCTTCAGCGCCTCGGGCACTTCGCGCTTCAGCTCAATGACCAGCATGCCGTTGGCGTGGCGCGCGCCTTCGACACGGACATGGTCGGCAAGGTGGAAGCGACGCTCGAAAGCGCGGGTGGCGATCCCGCGGTGCAGATAGGTGCGGTTCTGGTCGTCATCCGATTTACGGGCCGAGACGATCAATGCATTCTCGCGCTGTTCGACGGTCAGGTCCTCCTCGGAGAAGCCCGCGACCGCAATCTCGATGGCCCAGGCGTCGTCGCCGGTCTTTTCGATATTGTAGGGCGGGTAGGTCTGCGCGCCAGCATTGTCGCGAACGACGCGTTCCATCAGGTCGGCCATCTGATCGAAGCCGACAGTGGCACGGTAGAGGGGGGCGAGATCAAAGGTTCTCATATCGGTTCATCCTTGAGTTTAAGCGATCACCAATTTGCCACCTTTCCACTCGGGAACAGGTGGCCGCCGGACCCTTCGTAGGCATCCGACAAGAGGAATCTGGGAGGGCGCACGGGCATCTTCAAGTCCCGCGGAGACCGAAAAAATTGCCCCGGATCAGGGCCTCAGGAACTTTCCCGGACCGTGCGCGCGCGCCGTGTCGGGGGTCAGCCGCCGCACTTGGGGTGCGGCACGAAAGAACACCCCGTCCGAGCCGGAAAGCTCGGCCCGAAGCGTGGGCAAAGTCGCAGCGAGATCCGTCCCAATAGAGACTTTCTGCGCCCCGGCATTGGCCATGGCCGAGACGACCGAGACGATCCGGACGCCACCATGAGCAAACGACAACACCGGTGCCCCTGACGTTCCGTAGTCCGCTTCGCACGACATGATAAGCGCCCCCCTATCACGCCCAAGGACGCTGCATTCCTCCTGCAGGGAGGGTCGATCTGCGCGATCATGCGCGTAAGAGACGACGCCCACCGCCGCGCCGGTTCCGTTTTGCGCCATCGGGATCGGCGCGACCTGGACGGTGTCGACGGGACGGTCGAGCTCGATCAATGCAACGTCATGGGCAAGGGTGCCCGCATCGTTCATATCCGGCCGGTACCCCTTTGCGACGACCAGCCGCCGCCCGGTCCGGTAGGCGTCGGCCCTGCCATCCCTGAACCCCGCCAGAAAACGGATATCGCCCGGCATGGCGGTGGTTCCGTCCGTCCGCACGACGCAATGGGCGGCAGTCAGAACCACCCTTTCCTCGATCAAGGTCGCCGTGCAGAAGTTGTTGCCCCCGACCTCCAGCCGTCCGACGGCCCGGAAGGGCCGACTGTCGTCCCCGTTGGACAGATCCCGAAGCGCGCTGTCGCCCGCGACGGCTGGACCACCGAGTAAAAAGGTCAGGACAAGACCCCGCAAGACCGTGAAAATGCGCATGAACAGCCTGCTTTCCGATTGGTGTGCCTTATCCTGACTGGCCCGAATGTCCGGGATCGGGCGCGTTTCGGTCAGGGGTTGGACAAATCGGGCGGGATCTTGTCCGGTCGCGGCCCGCCGGTGGCCCAGTCCAGAAGCTCGACCGTGTGCACCACCGGGATCCCGGTTCCGCTGGCGATCTGGGTCATGCAGCCGATATTCCCGGCCGCAATCACTTGCGGCGCCTTCGCCTCGAGCGTTTTGACTTTGCGCGCCTTTAGCTGCGCGCTGATCTCGGGCTGCATCAGGTTGTAGGTCCCGGCCGAACCACAGCACAGATGGCTGTCTTTCGGCTCGACCACCTCGAACCCGGCGCGGGCCAGCAAGGTCTTCGGCGCCCCCTTCACTTTCTGCCCATGCTGTAGCGAACAGGCTGCGTGATATGCCACCCGCAGCGCGCCCTGCCCCGCCGCCGTGGGGTGCAGCGCATCCGTTCCGGCGATGTCGCCGGCCGCCTCATTGGGGGTGTGCAGCGCTTCTCTCCCGGGCAGCAGGCGTTCGAGAAGCTCGGACACGTCACAGGCCAGATCGCTGATCTCCGCCGCCTCGTGCGCCATGTCGGTCATGCGCAACATATGCCCGTAATCCTTCACGGTCGTTCCGCAGCCCGACGTGTTCACCACCACCGCATCGAGGCCGCCGGCCCGCTTGACCGCCTGCCACGCGCGGACGTTCGCCTTGACCTGCGCATGGGCCTCATGCGCCTTGCCCATGTGATGGACCAGAGCGCCGCAGCAGCCCATCCCGTCGGCGACGACGACCTCGCAACCCAATCGCGTCAGAAGGCGCACGGTGGCCTCATTGATGGCCGGGTCCAGCGTGGACTGCGCGCAGCCCGTCAAGAGTGCGACCCGCATCCGCGACTGGCCTTCGGCCTTATGGGTCTGCGGGCGGTCGACGTCGGACCGCCGGGCGATCCGCGTTGGCGCCATATCCAGCATCGCCCGAAGCCGCTTGTCCGGCATCCAGCTGCGGAAAGGACGCCCCAGCTTCGCCGCCTGCAACGCCAGCCGGAAGCGGCCCGGGTAGGGCAGGATGCGCGCCAGCGTCCACCTGAGCGCACGGTCGGGCCAGGGGCGGGTATAGGTCCGCTCGATATGGACGCGGGCGTGATCGACAAGGTGCATGTAGTGAACGCCCGAGGGACAGGTCGTCATGCAGGCAAGGCACGACAGGCACCGGTCGATATGCTTGACCGTGGTCGCATCGGCCGGGCGGTCATTTTCCAGCATATCCTTGATCAGGTAGATCCGCCCGCGGGGACTGTCGTTCTCCTCGCCCAGCACCTGGTAGGTCGGGCAGGTCGCGGTGCAGAAGCCGCAATGGACGCAGGCGCGCAGGACCTCGTTCGACCGGGCGGTGTCGGGATCAGCAAGTTGGTCGAAGGTGAAATTCGTCTGCATCAGGTCCTGTCCCGGCTTGCGGCTTCGTAGACGGCGCGGATCATCCCGAACCCGCCGGCGGGCGACCGAACTGGAAGGGCGGTCGGTGCCCGCATCGCTAAGGTCATGCCGGAACCGCGCCGGCGAAAATACCCCGAGGGTCGAAGCGGGCGGCGATATCGCGGGTCAGGCGTTCGACGGCATCGGATCCCGGGTGTATCGTACCCAAGGCGGCGTGGGTTTCCGGGTCCGCACGGATCAGCGTTGCATGCCCGGGCAAACCCATCAGGGCGCGCAGATCGGTGCCGGCGGGCGCTTCGGCCCAGATCAGACCGCCGCCCCAGTCCATCATCCAGCGCCCCGGCAGCCCGGCCACCAATTGCGCCGCGTGCGACGGTCGGACCGAGATGCGCCACAGATCATCGGAAGGCGCGGCGAACCCGGTCGCATCCCGCAGATCGGTCCACGATACGTCACCTTCCAGCTGCCACTCGCCGTACGCGGCCAAGGCATGTCGCAGGCGTTCCGCGCGATAGGCGACCGAAGTCTCACTGCCTTCGATCCGCAGCATCGTGCCAAGCTGAGGCTCGTGGACCGCACCGGTCACTTCGAACGGCGTACCCAACGCTGCGGACATGGCGGCAACGGCGCCCGCCGGGTCCAGACCATGCGCCCGAAGCGTCGCCGTCGCTGCCACGCCGGGCAGAAGCTTCAACCCGATCTCGGTCAGAATACCCAGCCGCCCGCGCGACCCGCACATGAGCTTGGTCAGATCGATGCCGGTGACGTTCTTCATCACCCGCCCGCCATTCTTGATCACAGCCCCGTCGCCGTCGACGAAACGCACGCCGATGACACTGTCGCGCGCCGCCCCCGCCACCATGCGGCGGGGCCCGCTGGCATTGGTGGCCACGCATCCGCCCAGGGTCGGCGTGCCGTCGCGGCCCAGCACGCGGCGGCTGTCCCAGGGCTCGAAGGCCAGACGCTGGCCCTCGCGCGTCAGGGCATCCTCGATCTCGACCATGGGGGTGCCGGCACGCGCCACCATCGTCAGCGCGCCCGGCTCGTAGAGGACGATCCCCGACATGCGCCGCGTGGTCAGGTCGCCCCCGGCCAAGGGCGCGCGGGTGCCGCCACCACGAACCTCCAACGGCCCGGTCGCATCCCGCACCATCCGCGCCAGATCGGCTTCGCTTTCAGGCTCCAACATCTTCACCCTTGTCCAAATACCCCCGCCGGAGGCGCCCTCATTCCGCGGCCACGGCCCGACGCGGCGCGCTGATTGACAGGGGGAACACTTTCGCGGGGTTCAGCAACCACGCGGGGTCGAACACGTCCTTTACCCGCATCTGCGCTTCAAGGTCGACCGGGTCGAACTGAACCTGCATCAGGTCCCGCTTCTCGACACCGACGCCATGCTCGCCGGTCAGGCAACCGCCCGCCTCGACGCAAAGGCACAGGATATCGGTCCCAAGCGCCTCGGCCTTCTCCAGCCCGTCTTCGGAATTGGCGTCGAACAGGATTAGGGGATGCATGTTGCCGTCGCCCGCGTGGAAGACATTGGCAACCTCCAGCCCGTAGCCCTTCGCCAGATCGGCGATCCCGCCCAGAACGCGCGGCAGCTCGCCCACGGGGATCGTGCCGTCGAGGCAGATGTAATCCCCCAACTGCCCCATGGCCCCAAAGGCCGACTTGCGGCCCAGCCAGATCGCCGCGCTCTCTTCCTCGGACGCGCTGACACGCAGTTCCACCGGGTCCAGTCGGCGGGCGATCTGGGTGATGACGCCAAGTTGCTCGTCGATCTCGGCGTCCGACCCCTCAACCTCGACGATCAGCATCGCCTCGCAATCGGGATATCCCGCGCCCGAGAACGCATCGGTCGCCCGGATGCAGGGGCGGTCCATGAACTCGATCGCGACAGGCAGGATACCGGCCTTGATGATGTCGCCGACGCATTCGCCCGCCGTCTCGGACCTGTCAAAGCCGATCAGGACGGGGCGCGCGCCCTCGGGCTTGGGCAGGATGCGCAACGTCGCCTCGGTCACGACGCCCAGCTGCCCTTCCGAGCCGCAGATCAACCCCAGAAGGTCCAGGCCCGGCGTGTCCATATGCCCGCCGCCCAGCTCGACCACGGTGCCGTCGATCAGCACGGCCGTGGCGCCCAGAAGGTTGTTCGTCGTCACGCCGTATTTCAGGCAATGCGCCCCACCCGAGTTCATCGCAATATTGCCCGCGATGGCGCAGGCCAGTTGCGACGAGGGGTCGGGCGCATAAAAGAACCCGTCCTCCTCGACCGCGCCGGTCACCTTGAGGTTGGTGATCCCGGTCTGCACGCGAATGATCCGGTCGGCGTAATTCGTCTCGAGCACCTCGGTCATCCGGCTGACGCCCAGGATCACCGCATCCGCCGTGGGAAGCGCCCCGCCTGCCAGCGACGTGCCAGACCCGCGCGGGACCACGGGCACGCCTTCTTCGTGGCAAATCCGCAAACAAGCCGCGACGTCCTCGGTCGTTTCCGGCAGGACCACGGCCAGGGGCGGGCACTTATAGGCCGTCAGGGCGTCGCATTCGTAGGGGCGCAGCTCCTGCGGCTCGTGGATCAGCGCGTCGGCAGACACCACGGTGGCCAGCCTGCGCACCAGCGCCGCCTTCTTCGACAGGATCGCGGGATTCGGGTCCGGCATCTGCATCGGGGCTCCTCCTGCGGTCAGGGTAGGCCCGCCGCGCCGCACTGGCAAGACGACCCGGGGCGGCCTAAGGTCCCGGTCGTGCAAGTCCGCATCGGGGACCTTAGGCCATGATCCGCGCCTTCATAATTTGCGCCGCCACGGCGGTCCCGGCCTGCGCCGACCCTGCCCAAATCGTCGAGGCAGAGGCTACGCGCGCCGGGGCGGACTGGCGCGTATTTGTCACCCTGCGTCACGACGATACGGGATGGGATGACTACGCCGACGGTTGGCGGGTGGAGGATGCCGAGGGCACGGTCCTCGCCCTTCGCGAACTTCTGCACCCCCATGTCGATAAGCAACCCTTCACCCGATCGACCCTCACCTCCATCCCGGCGGACGCGAGACGGGTCTTTATCCGCGCCCGCACCTCGACCGATGGCTGGGGCGCGGATCGCACCCCGCTGGGCCTGCCCTAGTACAGCCGGCCGCCCAAAGGTACCTCGTGGCCGGGTCCAATCAGAACGACTTCGCCGTCGTCATCCGGCACGCCCAGCACCAGCACCTCGGACAGGACCTTGCCAATCTGGCGCGGTGGGAAGTTGACCACCGCCAGCACCTGCCGTCCGATCAGCCCCTCGGGCGTGTAATGTGCCGTGATCTGGGCCGAGGATCGCTTGACCCCGATCCCTTCTCCGAAATCGACGCGCAGCTTGAAGGCGGGTTTGCGGGCCTCGGGGAACGGCTCGGCCTCGACGATGCGGCCGACCCGAATATCCAGCTTCTGGAAGTCCTCGAAGGTCGCACTCATGCCCCAAGCTCGCGCGAACGGGCGGCTGCGGCGGCGACGGTGCGTTTCATCAGGTCCGGCAGTTCGGCCATCAGCACGTCCAGCCCGGCCTGCGTGGTGCCGTTGGGGCTGGTGACATCCTCGCGCAGGGTCGACGGCGCCTTCGGGCTGTCCTCGGCCAGCTGCCCCGCACCGCCCACGGTCGCCTTGGCCAGCGCCATCGCCAGATCGGGCGACAGCCCTTCGGCCTCGGCAGCCTTCGCCAGGCATTCGATCATGTGGAACACATAGGCCGGTCCGGATCCCGAAACGCCCGTGACGGCGTCCATCTGATCTTCGCTTTCCAACCGCACAGTCTGGCCCACGGCATTCAGAAGGTGCTCGGCCAGGTCGAGCGACGGCGCACCCTCGTCATTCGCGACGATGGCCGTCACCCCCCGCCCCACCGCGGCCGGCGTGTTGGGAATGGCCCGGATCACCGGCGTGCCGCCGCCGAACGTCTTCTCATACCGGGCAATGGTCACCCCGGCGGCGACCGACAGGACCAGGGTTCCGCCACCACCGAACTGGCCCACCTGCGGCAGGGCGTCGTCCATCATCTGCGGCTTCACCGCGACGATCAGCAGGCCCGGCTGCTCGGGAAGGCCGCCGTTGATCGTAACGCCCGTGCCCTGCAGCCATTCGGACGGGTTCGGGTCGATCACGAAGACATCGCCGGGATCGAGCGCGCCTTTCAGCCACCCCTCCAGCATGGCCGATCCCATTTTTCCGCAGCCCAGCATCACCAGCCCGCGGCGTTTCAGCGTTTCCATGTCCATCGCACGATCCTTTCCTTTGGCGCGACCAGACCAGAGCAGGTCGATATTGTCACGGGGGCAAGCTCGCGAAGCCCGCATCCGGGGCGCGCCGATTTGACCGCGCTGCCGGGTCCCGATCCGTGTTATCGTCGCGCCCAACCGGACCTACGGAGCATCCACAATGCGCATATCCGCCCTTTGCCTTACGTTTGCGATCTGCCCCGCCCTCGCGGCCGCCGAACCGGAGCGCTATGAGCTCGACCCTGAGCATACGACGGTCGCCTTCCTGGTCGACCACGTGGGATACGCCGCCGTCCTCGGCCTGTTCGCTAATGTCGAGGGCAGCTTCACCTACGATACCGAAACGCAGGAGCTGGGCGAACTGCGCGTGACCGTGAACACCGGCAGCGTCGAGACGATGAACGACGCGCGGGACAATCATGTGCGCGCGGGCGACTTCCTGGCCGTGGACGACCATCCGCAGATGGTCTTTACCGCCGACGGCGGCACCCCCGAAACCGAAACGACGGGACAGGTCTCCGGCGATCTGACCCTTCTGGGGGAAACGCGCCCCTTGACGCTCGATGTCACGCTGAACAAGGCGGCGGAGTATCCGTTCGGGCATGGGCGCTTTACCCTTGGTCTCTCCGCCCGCGCGACGCTGAACCGCAGCGACTGGGGCATGACCTACGGCGTGGCGAACGGTCTGGTCGGCGACGAAGTTACCCTTCTGATCGAGACCGAGGCAATGCGGATGCAAAACTAGCCCTTCACCGCCCCCGCGATCAGGGCCGAGACGATCATGCGTTGCAACACGACGAAGACGACGACCGCAGGCATCACCGCAACCAGGCAGGCCGCGGCCAGAAGCTGGGTCGTCGACGCACTGACCGACCCCGCGAAGTTGAAGATCGCGACCGAGATCGGCCAGTCCGCGTCCCGCTCCAGAAGGATGAACGGGATCAGGAATTGCGACCAGTTCATCACCATCGTCAGGATGAACGCCGACGCGATGCCGGGTCGGGACAGGGGCAGGACGATGCGCAGAAGGATTGTGGCGCGCGACGCGCCGTCGATCTGGGCGACCTCCTCAAGCTCGACCGGGATCGCGTCGAAGGCCACCTTCAGAAGCCACACCGCCAGCGGCATCCCCAACGCGCCATAGACGGCGATGACCGACAGGTCGCGATTCAAAAGCCCCAAGGCGTCCATCCAGCGGTAAAGCGGCAAAAGGATCACCAGCGGAGAGATCATCTGCACCACAAGCAGCCCCAGCATCACGCCCCCCCTGCCCCGGAACGGGAGGCGTGAGCAGGCATAGGCCGCGGGGATGGCAAGGGCGACAGCCAGACCGCCGCCCAGCGCCGACAGTTTCAGACCGTTCCAAAGGTAAATCAGGAAGGCAGGGTCCGACATGATTGTCTTGAAGTTCGCCAGCGTCGGAGCCTCGGGGATGAAACGCGCGGCGCCGAGGTAGATCTCGGACGGGGTCCGCAGCGCAAGGCTGATCAGCCACGCGAAGGGCAGCGCGAAGAAGGCCGCCAGGACGATCAGCGCGGCATAGGTCGCGACGTCCCCCCAGCGCGCCGCGCTCAAGCCGGTCCCCGCGGCCGGCCGAGCCAGCCGATCAGCAGGGCCAGCGCCATGGCGATGGCAAACAGCATCACCGCCAGAACGCTGCCGCCGGCCAGATCGAGGTTGTAGAAGACAGTGTTGAAGGTGAACAGCGCCAGTACCTCCGTCGCGCGCCCCGGCCCCCCACCGGTCAAAGCAAGGATCGAGTCGAAGGTGTTCAGCGTCTGGACGGACACCAGAACCGAGTTCACCGCGATCGCCGTCGTCATCAGCGGCAGCGTGATCGACCGAAAGGTGCGCCACGGCCCGGCCGCATCAAGCTCGGCCACCTCGTACAGCACCGGGTCGATCCCCCGCCGCGCGGCATAGAACACGATCATCGAGAATGCCGTGCCCTGCCAAAGGTTGGCGATCACGGCCGACACCAGCGCCATCTGCGGGTCCGACAACCACGCCACCGGGCCGAGTCCCGCAAAGCCCAGAAGGCTGTTCAGCGTGCCGTAAGGCGCCTCGTCGAACAGCATTCCCCAGATCAAACCGTTCGCGATCCCCGGCACGACCCAAGCCGCCAGAACGAGGGTGCGAAACGCTGCCATCCCGGGTAGGCCCCGCCGTTCGCCCCGCACGATGGTCAGCGCGATGACAAGGCCGATGACCTGAAGTGCCACGACATTGACGGCAACGAAGACCAGCGTTGTGCCCAGCACCTGCGGCAGGGCGGGGTCAGTCAGGATCGACCGCAGGGCCGCGGTCGACACCCCGTCCGCAGTCTGGATCAGCGTCGCGTCGCTGAGGGCCAGCCGAAACACGTCCAGCACCGGCACGGCATAGAACAGCGCCAGCACCACGACCGCCGGGACCAGCCACGGTGCCGGGTGGCCCTGCCCCGGCCCGCGTTCGGCGGCGGCGGTCACTGACGCGATTGCGCCGCCCGTACGGCTTCGGCCGCCGCGTCCAAGGCTGCCTCGGGCTCGGCCGATCCCGACAGCACGTCGCCCAGAAGGATCTGGATCTGGTTCGAGATCTCGGGGTAGATCGCCGCCCCGGGGCGCGCGACGCCGTTCTCCAACGCTTTCGCGAACAGATCGTATTCGGTCCCGTCATAGGTGTCGTACCGGTCGTAGATCGCGGCGGACGTGGGCAGCAGGCCCTGTGCCGCGTTGCCCGGCCCGGCATAGATGTCCTTCGCGATCTCGCCACACAGGGCCGCCTTCTCGGGGTCATCCGACAGCGCGGCGATGGTCCAGCCGCCGGTGCCGGTGGCGCGCTGGTCGGGGGTGGGACCGGGCAGTTCCGAGACCTCCCAATTGGCGAACGCCTCTTCCGGCAGGGTGGTGCGCAGCTGCCCGTATTGCCAGTTGCCACCGACGAACATCGCCGCCGTGCCCGCAGCCGCCGCTGCGTTGAAGGCGTCGTAATCGGTGATCGACGTCACGCGCTGCGGCGCCGCGCCGCTTTCGACCAGGTCCTTGTAATAGGCCACTGCGTTCAGGAACGCCTCGCGGTTGTCGCCCTGATCGAAGACGACCGCGCCATCCTCATCCAGCAGCTCGCCCCCCTGCGCCCAGAAATTCGCCAGCCAGTCGAAGGCCGTCCCCTCCCACCGGCCGGCGTTGAACAGGATGCCCTCGCGCCCATCCTCGACCGCCGCCAGCGCGGCGGACTGCACCGCGTCCCATGTCTGCGGCGCCTCGGGCACGACAGAGGTATCGCGGTAGAGCACGCGCAGATCGGTGAACCACCACCACGCCAACACGTTGCCGTTGGCGTCCGTCACGGCTTCGCGCACGTAAGGGAACAGGTCGGCCACCTCATCCTCCGAGAAAACAGCGTTCATCGGTTGCAGGACGCCGGTGTCCTTGAACAGCGCAAGCTGGCTGGAATCGATCATCGCGCAGTCGGGGCCGCGTCCGGCCTGGGTCTGTTGCAGCAGACGCGCCTGTTCCTGGCCGATATTGCCGGTCTGAAGCTGGGTTTCTATCTTCCAATCCGGGCGATCCGATATGAAATCCGAGAACAGCGCCTCGAACGCCTCGCGCGTCGCCGGATCCGAGGAATAGAGGTCATAAGAGGTCAGGCGGAAGGTTAGCGTGTTCGGCGCATCGGGCAGACCGACGCGGTTGCGGGTGACAAGATCCTGAGCGCTCGCCAGGGAGGGGGCGATGGCCACGGTCGCGGCAAGAATGCACGTCTTCATTCAATTCTCCAGTCTGGCGGCAGAAGTCGGGGTTTCGAAAGAGGTGGCGATCAGGTCGCGCAGATCCTGCATCGGAAGAACGGGCGCGTCCGCGTCCGGGAAGATACCTTGTGCAAAGTTCGCGTTCGGCAATGCGTGAAGCAGATTCGGATCGTCGGAAATGAAATGGATCGGTACGTCAGGCGGCGCGTCCTGCCCCGTCAGAAGCGGGGCGGGCTGGTGATCGCCCAGCACGATGAACAGCGCACCGTCACCATATCGAGCGATATATTGCCCCGCGACGTCCAGCGCGTAGTCCAGCGATTTCGCGTATTGCGCGCGGATGCGGTCCGGATCCGACCAGACGACTTGAGGGCTGTCCCCCGCCCGCCGTGTCCCGTCGAAGATCGCGCCGTCGCCGATATCGTCCCACGGCACGACCTTCGGCAAGGGCGTCCAGGGCGCGTGCGAGGTGACCAGCGCAAGCTCGATCATGTCGGGGCCGGGGCCGCGCAGCAGGCGGTCCATCGCGATCCAGGTATACTGGTCGGGCATCGTCACCCATTCGAAGGGCTGACCCGCATAGCCCAGGTCGTCCGCGGCCAGCGTGATGTCATAGCCGAACCAGGCCGCTTCGGGCCAATCCAGCGTGATCGCGGGCATGGCGGCGCCCGTGCGCCAGCCGGCCATTCCGAATAACCGGTTCAGCGAAATGCGATCCGAGGTCATCAACCGATCATAACGTGTCTGCCCGTCGACCCATAGGCCTGACAGCAAGGTCCCGTGGCTCAGCCAGCTTTGGCCACCGCGCGTGGGTGCCGCGACCCAGCCGCTGCGGATATGCCAGCCAGCGGACTGAAGCTCCGTCTCGACAGCCTGCAAGCGCGGTGCCGAGATGTCGCGGAAGGCGGGGTCTTCAAGAAAGGTGCGCCCGTAGGATTCGACAAAGGCTAGGATGACATCGCGGTCGCCCAGCGCCCCGAAGCTGGGACTGACCTCGGGGGCAGTCCGCAGCGCCTCGGTGAAGGCCGACAGGTCCGCCACGCCGCGGGTCATGCGCCCGATCTGACCGGCAACCACGGGGGTTGCGTTGAAGGCCGTCCAGCCGGGCACGACAAGCGACAGGGCCACGGCGCCTGCGGGAATCGCGGCGACGGCCCCCCGTAGCACTCCCCCTGCGCGCGGCAGACGCGACAGACAGACCCAAAGCAGCGCACCAAGTCCCAAGACTGCCAGAACGACAGCCGAGACGATGCCCACCGCCTCGAGATGGCCGACGCTGGACGCGAGAAGCGACCAGCCGGAAACCAGTAGATGCAGGTCCAGTAGCGGATTGAACGGGCGACTGAAGGCTAGGTATGTCCCCAGGTCCGCGGCCCTCAGCACGACGAGGGCCACCGCCAGCAAAACCACGCTAGCCCGCATCAGTCGCCCCGGCAGCAGACCCAGCAGCAGAAGGATGACCGGAAGCTCCCATGTCGGACGGAGCGCCCGGGCCCATGTCAGCCCTGCCGGATGCGACGGCATCACTACGACAAGGTGCAACAGCACGACGCCCAGACCAAGCGCCAGCGTGTAGATTACGGCGGATCGATTCATCCCGGCTCCGGCGCGGTCGCGTCCGGGACCGGGCGCGGGGATCGCCACAGCAGGAATGGCACGGCCGGCAGAACGGCAATCATTATCGCGATCCCGAACACGATACCGGCGGCGACGCCCGCCGCGCTGGACGCGCCCGCAAGCGGGAACAGCGCCGCCGCGGCCCCCTCGCGCCACCCCCATCCGGCGACGCCTACGGGGATGATCATGGCCGTCAGAACCAGGGGGACGATGACCAGTATGGCCTGAAGCGGCAACGCGACCCCCGTCGCACGGGCGCAGGCCGCAAAGGCCGCGACGTTCAGAAGCGCGGCCGACACCGACAACACCCCGTGCGCGATCCGTACCCGCGCCGTGGGCAGACATTCGGCGACAATCGCGCCGATCCGTCCGCCACGCAGGACGAGGGCGCCAAGCCCCAAAGCCGCGATGATCAGCACACCCGCCATCGCCGCATAGCGCACCCTGGCCTCCGGCCAGGCGAACGCCTCGGGGGCAATGGCGGCCCAGATCAGGCCGCCGACACCGACAACGATCAATCCGGCCTGCCCCAACGCCCTTTCGCACACCACGACGAGCGCGGCCCGCTTCAATCCCCCCGGCCCCACTTTCGACCGCACCGCCCGGGCGCCGTCCCCGACGACTCCGCCGGGCAGGGTCGTATTCACGAATTGCGAGATCAGGTATTCCCTGATCGCCCAACCAAGCGGAAACCCGATGTCCAGACAGCGCGCCACGAGGCGCCACCGCATCGCCATCACCACGGTCTGCGCCAACAGGAAACCGACGCCGACCGCCACCCATCCGGCCGATATTCCCCGCAGGCGACTGGCGACATCTGCGCTGCCGAAGACCCATACGAACAGGGCGATCAGCAGGGCGCTTCCCGCAAGCCGCACCCACCGCCTCATCGTTGCGCCACAAGCCAACGGATGTCGCGCCAGAAGGACCACGCCACCAGAACGGCCGCCGCAACGGCTAGGGGACGGGCGACCCCATCGGACAGGATGGGGGCCGAAAGCACTGCCAGCACGCCGATCTGGACGACACAGACCGCCTTGCGGCGAAAGCTGTCCGGCAGGGCCGCGCCCAGCCACGGCAGGAAAAGCGACGCTGCGACGAAGGCATAGCGCGCGCCGCCCAGCAAGATCAGTTCGACCCCCGCCCGCCCATGCGCCAGCAACGCCAGCGACAAGACGGCGGCCAGGGCCGAGTCGACCTCCATGTCGAAGCGTGCGCCGAATGCCGAACTCAGCCCCTGCCGCCGGGCGAGCCAGCCATCGAACCCGTCCAGCGACAGCGTGGCGCACGCCAGTATCGCAACCGCCCATCCCGGGACCATCCCGGCGGAGGGGCCGACGATTACGGCGGACAAGGCGGCGACCATCGCCAGGCGAACGGTGGTGACCACGTTGCATCCGCCCAACCGGCCGTGCGGATAGTGCGAGGCCATGCCCCAAACCGCCAGGACCATGCCGGTGGACAAGACGGCAAGCGTGAGCGGCAGACCGGGGGGCGACAGCGTCCAGCCCAGAAATGCCGCCGGAACGGCGACAGCGATACCCAGAAGTCCAAGGCTGCGACCCGGACCATGAAGGCCCGCGAACCGGTCCGAGAGGCTGACGACCCGGGTCATCCGCGCGAGACGCGGCGCGGCCGCGCCCGATACACGGGTACCGGGACCGCGCGTCCCACCTTACGCCCCATCATGCCGGACGGGCATGGGCAGGGGGCAACGCTATTTCCGAAGATTGTCCTATCCTTCATCCGACAAAGGTTAGGCGCACCACCGCCCATAACAAGTGAGCGTCATGCCGCACGACGCCCGTGTCAGTCGGCCCCCATGTACAGCGCGGTTAACATTCCCCGGCAAGCTCTCGCCAGTCGACCGAACATCGCTCAGGACGGCGGCTCCTCGGGGCTGGGGCGGGGACGGCTCTGGCGCAGCCACGACGTCATGCGCCACCGGATCAGGAACGCCTCGTCATAGGTGCGATAGGAAACCCCGGCCAGCTGGGCCGCGGTCCGCACGCGCAGCTCAAACGGGCCTTCGCGCCCGTCCGTATCGATCACGATGACCATCGGCGTCTTGCCGGTTACCGATCCGGCAAACAACGCCTGCTGCACGCTGTCGAGAGAGGACCGCTTGTCCAGACCGACCTCGATCACATGGGTGTCGGTCTCGCAATCGACGCGTATGCGGTGCAGGTCATAGCCGACGGAATACCCGTGGCTCACCTCGGGCGTTCCACCCAGAAGCATCGTGCAGAGGATCGCGGTGAGTTCCAGTTCGCCAGCCATGACCCAGACCTAGTGCGGCGCCCCGCCGAGTGCAGCCGAATTCGTAGACAGCCTTAATCCCGTTGCGAGAGATGTGGGGCCGCACCCTTATTATTCATTATGGGGGTGTGGGGGCGGCCCCTGGGGTGGCAGGTCACGCGCGGCCGTAGGCCTCGGCTATGGCGACCTGCATGGCATCGCCGGGGGTGCGATTTCCCCAGCAAACCAGTTGAAAAGCGGGATAGAACCGCTCGGCATTCCGGATGGCGGCGTCGATCATTCGATCGATCTGTTCCGGGGCCGCGATCTGCGCGCCCGACAGGGACAGCGCATAGCGATAGACCATCAGTTTCGGCTCGGCCCAATAGGTGAACGCACCCAGCCAGCACAGGTCGTTGGCGCCATTCAGCGTCTCATAGAGTTCGGGCAGGCGTTCCTCCGGCGGGTCCATCTCGAAGGTACAGATCAGGCGGAGGGTCTCGTCATACGGCGCCCAGGCCAAGGTCAAGCTATAGGTGCGCCACTGGCCTTGGACGGCCATGGCGATCTGATCGTCGGCAACGCGGTCGAACTCCCATTCATGGTGTTCGGCCAAATGCTCGACAAGGTCGATCGGATCAAGATCGTCCGACGTGATGAACTGCTCGCTCAGTGACATTGGTATCCCCATGTCTTGGTCCCGACTGGCGATGCGAATCGCCCCAAGGACTCGGTGCCTGCACGAGGATGGGTCGTGTTCCCGCCCTGTCCTCACAAAATATGGTGTGAGACGGGAGCGAATCTGTAAAGGGATAATTGCAACGATTCGGTAAGGAAGTTGTGGATAGCCCTTGAACGAGTCGCTCTAAGCGGGAAACCGAATCGCGGGGCCGGTCAGAAGCTGCGCCGCGCGCGCAAGGCGGCGCCGATCGTTCCGTCGTCCAGGTAGTCCAGCTCGCCCCCCACCGGAACGCCCTGGGCCAGCGTGGTAACCGACAGGCCTTCATGTCCGGACAGGCGGTCGGCGATGTAATGGGCGGTTGTCTGCCCATCGACCGTGGCACCCAGCGCAAGGATCACTTCAGACGCGCCCTCTTCGGTGATGCGTGTCTCCAGCCGGGGAATCCGCAGCTCGTCCGGGCCGACGGCATCCAGCGCCGACAAAGTGCCGCCCAGAACGTGATAGCGCCCACGAAAAACGCCCGACCGCTCCATCGCCCAAAGGTCCGCGACATGCTCGACCACGCAGATCTCGCCGGTGGCGCGCTTGTCGCTTCGGCAGATGTCACAGATGTCTGTCGTTCCGATATTGCCGCAGACAAGGCATTCGCGCGCGCCGTCGGCGACCTGCATCAAGGCCTGCGCCAGCGGGCGCATGACCGCCGCGCGCTTCTTGATCAGATGCAGCACCGCCCGCCGGGCCGAACGTGGCCCGAGTCCCGGAAGGCGCGCCATCAGATCGATCAGCGCCTGAATCTCGGCATTTGCCATGAAACGGGGTCTGTGGGCCTAGAAGGGAAGCTTCATGCCCGGCGGCAGACCAAGGCCGTCGGTCAGCTTCTGCATCTCTTCCTGGGCCTTGTCGGACGCCTTTTGCTGCGCGTCCTTGATCGCGGCGAGGATCAGGTCCTCGACCACTTCCTTCTCTTCCGGGTTGAAGATCGACGGATCGATATCAAGGCCCACAAGCTCGCCCTTCGCGGTCGAGGTCGCCTTGACCATGCCGGCCCCGCTTTCGCCGGTCACATGCATGGTGCGCAGATCTTCTTGCAGGGATTCCATCTTTCCCTGCATCTCCTGCGCGGCCTTCATCATCTTGCTCATATCGCCGAGGCCGCCGAGTCCCTTGAACATCCCGTTCTCCCGTATCCGAGGTTCACCCTCAGATACGGGTCCGGGTGCCTGCGTTCAAGGCAGGCAAGACGTCAGATCAGCCCCAGAAGCGACAGGATGATCGCGATGACGACGACAAGGCCGATAAGATAGATGATGCGGCTCATGGAATGACCTTCCTATTCCCGAAGGCACATCTCGTGCCTTCCTCCAAAGTTGGTAACGCGAATGAGAGGCAAGCGGGTCCATTCCGTTTAGCCCGGGCTTAATCGTCGTCGGCGAATGGGTCCCATTCCTCGTCGACCTCGGGAAGCGCCTCGACCTGGGCCTCGGCGGCGATCTGTTCGGGCGTGCGGATGCCCACGATCCTTGCATCCGGGAACGCCTCAAGCACGGCCTGCATCATCGGATGCGCCAGTGCCTTGCTCCGCAGGGCCTCGGCCTCGGCGTCGCGTGTTTCCGCGATCGTTGGCGCCCCGCCGTCCGCGACGACGGAAACCCCCCAGCGCACGCCCGTCCAGCGTTGCAGCGCCGCACCCAGCCGCGCGGCCAGATCGCGCGGGGCCGCGTCCGATGGCGCGAACTCGATCCGACCGGGGGCATAGTTGACCAGCCTGACGCCGGTCTCGACATCGATCAGCAGCTTGGCGTCTCGGTTTGCGCGGATCAGTTCGACCACCTGATCGAACCGCTGATACCGGGCCAGCGCGTCGTCGGGCTGACGCGCCACGGCCGTTGCCGCCCCGTGGTGAGCGACCGGCCCGCGCGCCACCGTCCCACCGCCCCCGCCGCCACCGGGCCCAGGGGCGGGGCTTGCCGACACCCCCGCAGGCGGGCCGTCCTTCAGCTTCCGCACCAGGTCCCCGGGCGAGGGCAGCTCGGCCACGTGGGTCAGGCGGATGATCGCCATCTCGGCGGCCATCATCGCGTTGGGGGCCGCCGCGACTTCCTCAAGCGCCTTCAGCAGCATCTGCCACATCCGCGTCAGCGCGCGCATCGGCAGACGTTCCGCCATGTCGCGCCCGCGCTCGCGTTCATCGGGGCCGACGGTCGGATCCTCGACGGCCTCGGGGGTAATTTTCACCACGCTGATCCAGTGCGTGACCTCGGCCAGATCGCGCAGCACCGCCATCGGATCGGCCCCGTCGGCGTATTGGCCCGCGATCTCGGCCAAGGCCCCTGCCGCGTCGCCCTTCATCACCATGTCGAACAGGTCCAGCACCCGCCCGCGATCGGCAAGACCCAGCATGGCGCGCACCTGATCGGCCGTCGTCTCACCCTGGCCATGGGCGATCGCCTGATCCAGAAGCGATTGCGCGTCCCGCACCGACCCTTCCGAAGCGCGCGCAATCAGCGCCAGCGCGTCCTGCCCGACCTCGGCCCCCTCGCGGCCGGCGATGTCCGCAAGATGGGTCATCATCACCTCGGGCTCGATCCGACGCAGGTCGAAGCGTTGGCAGCGGCTCAGCACCGTCACCGGGACCTTGCGGATTTCAGTCGTGGCGAAGATGAACTTCACATGGGCCGGCGGCTCCTCCAGCGTCTTCAGCAGCGCGTTGAACGCGCTGGTCGACAGCATGTGAACCTCGTCGATGATGTAGATCTTGTACCGCGCCGAGGCGGGCGCATAGCTGACGGTCGAGATGATGTTGTCGCGGATGTCGTTCACGCCGGTCTGGGACGCGCCGTCCATCTCCATCACGTCGACATGGCGCCCCTCGGCGATGGCGCGGCAGGGCTCGCACACGCCGCAGGGTTCGACCGTGGGACCACCGTTTCCGTCCGGTCCGACGCAATTCATCCCCTTGGCGATGATCCGCGCGGTGGTCGTCTTCCCGGTCCCGCGAATGCCAGTCATGATGAAGGCCTGCGCGATCCGGTCCGCGGCGAAGGCGTTCTTCAGAACGCGCACCATCGCGTCCTGCCCGATCAGGTCCTTGAAGGTCTGCGGGCGGTATTTGCGGGCAAGCACCTGATAGGCGGGATTGTCGGCCATGACACCTCTGGTCCGAGTCGGGGATGCACCGACCCTACCCCGTCCGGGTCACAGCAGCCAGAGCACCGCCGCCGTTCCCATCGTTCCCAAGGCCAGAATGACCGTCAGCAACGTGATGCGCCAGAAGGGTTGCACGCGGCAACCATGGGTCTTGAAGTTGCGGTGGCTGATCCGTGCCTCCGACCAGCCGGCCAGAAAGACCAAAAGCGCGCCCAGCAGGAACACGCTGGCCACGGCGCGGGGCAGCCAAGCCGGTTCCTCCAGCCGGAACAGGGCCTGCAGACCGATCGCCACGACGACCGCCGTCAGCCCGGTGCGGACCCAGCCCGCATAGGTGCGTTCGGCGGCAAGGATCGTGCGGTCCTCGGCCCAGTCGGTCCGTTCGCGCGCCATCTTCTGCTTTGGGTTCATGGCCTTCCCCCCTGTTCCAGCTTCCCCCGACGTCACCCGATCGTGTCGGGCAGGTCCATCCCTCGCAACGCCTCTTGCGCGGATTGGGGGCGCTTGCCCTCGCGCTGGACGTTCAGGATTTCGACCGCACCTTCGCCGCACGCGACGGTAAAGCCTGAAAGAACCGCGCCCGGCTGTCCCGAGCCATCGACAAGGCGGGATCGCAGCAGCTTAACCCTCCCCCCCCCGACCTCGGTCCATGCCCCGGGAAATGGCGAGAGGCCGCGGATCTGCCGGTCGATCTCTATCGCAGGGCGCGACCAATCCACGCGCGCTTCGGCCTTGTCCACCTTCTCGGCGTAGGTCACGCCGATCTCGGGCTGGGGCGTCTCGGGCAGCGCCCCCAGCCGGTCCAGCGCGGCCGTGATGGCATCCGCGCCCATTGCCGACAGCCGGTCATGCAAATCGCCGGTGGTGTCCTCCGGTCCGATCTCGGTCATCTCGCGCAGGATCACCGGACCGGTGTCCAGCCCTGCCTCCATCCGCATGATACACACACCGGTCTGCGCGTCGCCCGCCATCACCGCGCGGTGGATCGGCGCGGCCCCGCGCCAGCGCGGCAGAAGCGAAGCGTGGATATTCAGGCACCCCCGTCGCGGCGCGTCCAGAACCGCCTGCGGCAGGATCAGACCGTAGGCCACGACGACGGCCACGTCCGCGCCCAACTCGGCGAAGGCCCCCTTGTCGGCCGCGCCCTTCAGCGAGGTCGGGTGCCGCACCTCAAGCCCCATGGCGTCAGCCGCCTCATGCACGGCCGAGCGTCGGTCGCGCTTGCCGCGCCCCGCCGGACGCGGAGGCTGTGTATAGACGGCAGCGATCTCGTGCCCCGCCGCCTGCAATGCCCGAAGCGCGGGCACAGAAAACTCGGGCGTTCCCATGAACACGATCCGCATGATGCCGTTCCCTTTCGTATTGGTCGGGGGGCGACATAGCGGATCGTCGCCTTGGCGCCAGCGTCCGGATCAGGCCAACTTGGCCGACCGCTTGATCAGCATCTCACGCTTTACCCGGCCCAGTCGGTGGACGAAGAGCTTGCCGTCGAGGTGGTCGATCTGGTGCTGGACGCTGGTCGCCCAGAGCTGGACGAAATCACGCTCGACCTCCTCACCGGTCTCGTCCAGGAACCGCACGGTCACTGCGCGCGGCCGCGCGATCACGGCCGAGACTCCGGGGAGGCAGGGCGACGCCTCCTCATGCTCACGCATCTGGCCGCTGGCATGCAGGATCACCGGGTTGGCCATGCGCACCGCCTGCCCCCGCGCCTCGCTGGCGTCCACCACGGCAAGACGCAGCCCGACGCCGATCTGCGGCGCGGCCAGTCCCACGCCCGGCATCGCGTCCATCGTGTCGACCATGTCGTCCCAGATGCAGCGGACCTCATCCGTCACGGCATCGACGGGCGCGGCCGGGGTCCGCAAGCGCCGGTCGGGCCAGCGTAAGATCGGGCGAGACGCCATCAGACCGTCGCGCCCGGACGCAGATCGTCTAGGTATCCCTGCGGCGAGGCCGGGTCGCTCATCATGTGACGGACCCAGGCGTCGCGCTCGTGGCACAGGATGGGCAGTTCCCAGACGCAGGCGACCAGCGGGCGCGGCTCCACCGGCGCGAAGCCGCCGCCGTCCGAGAAACTGAGGCGTTGGCACAGGATGTCACCATGCGCCCACCAGTCCATCAGCAGCCACACGCCCGCCTCGCCCTCATGGATCACGGCAAAGCCAAGGCCCGCCGCCCCGCCTTCGCGCGCCGCCTCGGCCTCGATCCGGGCGGTTTCGGCCCGCGCATCGGCCAGAAGGCCGTCGGCCGGGGGCACCGCCCCGATGTGGTACAGCTTCAGCCGCAACCCGCCGACCCGCCACCCGTCCAGCGTGCGCACCGCGCGGGGCCGGTAGGTCGCGGCAGGGGTCACGTCCGCGCCTTTTCGCGCTTCAGCTTCTGCATCTTGCGGGTGATCATCTGGCGCTTCAGCGGCTTGAGGTAATCGATGAACAGCTTGCCATCCAGATGGTCGATCTCGTGCTGGACGCAGGTGGACCATAGCCCCCCGAACCGCTCGCTTTGCCGCGCGCCGTCCAGATCCGTCCAGCTGACCTCGACCTCGGCGGGGCGTTCGACATCGGCGTATTGCTCGGGGATGGACAGGCACCCTTCCTCGTAGACCGACAGCTCTTCGGACGCCCATTCGATCACCGGGTCGATCAAGGCCATCGGTCGGGGCTCGGCCCCTTCCTCCTTGACGCAGTCCATGACCAGCAGGCGTTGCATCAAGCCGATCTGGGGCGCGGCCAGACCGATCCCCGGCGCGTCATACATGGTTTCAAGCATATCGGCCGCCAGCGCGCGCACCGTGTCATCGGGCTGGCCGATCTCGGTGGCGCGGGTCTTGAGCCGCGGGTCGGGGTGGATCAGGATGGGTCGGATCGTCATGGATTGCCATGTAACCCCGGCCCCGCCGTGCTGCAATCGCCTTGCGCCCTCTGACCACGGGCCTAACTTGCCCCACCGGCAAACAGGGGACAGATCATGAGCTTCGACGACATCATCGACCGCCGCGGCACCCATTCGGCGAAATGGGACGCGATGGAGAAACTCTATGGTGTTCCGGCCGAAGACGGGCTGGCGATGTGGGTCGCGGACATGGACTTCCGCCCGCCGCATGTCGTGCAGGATGCGCTGAGGGGCATGCTCGACCACGGGGTTTACGGCTATTACGCCGATGACGGGCCGTATCGCGAGGCGATCCGCTGGTGGATGGACACGCGCCATGGGTGGCAGATCGACCCGTCCCACATATTCACGACGCATGGCCTGGTGAACGGGACGGGCCTGTGCCTTGATACATTCACCGCGCCCGGCGATGCGGTCGTCGTGTTTTCCCCCGTCTACCACGCGTTCGGACGTGTGGTCCGGGCCGCGGGGCGTGAGCTTCGCGAGCTGGAGATGCCGGTGACCGACGGCAAGTACACCCTTGATTTCGATGCGTTCGACGCCGCCATGACGGGGTCCGAGACGATGTTGATCCTGTGCTCGCCCCACAACCCGGGCGGCCGGGTCTGGACTAGGGCCGAGCTGGACCAGATCGCCGATTTCGCGCGCCGTCACGAGCTGATCCTGGTCTCGGACGAGATCCATCACGACCTCGTCTTCCCCGGCCATACCCATACGCCCACGGCCCGGATCGAGGGTATCGCCGACCGACTTGTCACGATGACGGCCGCTTCGAAGACGTTCAACATCGCCGGGGCCCATACCGGCAATGTCATCATCGCCGACGAAGGGCTGCGCACCCGTTTCGCCGCGCGAATGGCCGGACTGGGCCTTTCGCCGAACTCGTTCGGCCTGACGATGACCGAAGCGGCCTATTCGCCCGAGGGTGCCGCATGGGTCGACGAGCTTGTCGCTTATCTCGACGGGAACCGCCGGATGTTCGACGACGCGGTCGCGGACATCCCCGGGCTGGCGTCGATGCCACTGGAGTCCACGTATCTGTCCTGGGTCGACACGTCCGGCACCGGAATGCCCCTGGCCGAAGTCCGTGCCCGTGTCGAAGACCAGGCGCGGATCGCCGCCAACCTCGGCCCGACCTTTGGCAAAGGCGGAGAGTCCTTCCTGCGCTTCAACATCGGCACCCCCCGAGCCCGCATCGAAGAGGCATGCACCCGTCTGAGGGATGCGTTCGCCGACCTTCAGTGAGGCGCGGCTAAACGGCGCCTAAAACAAGGGAGTTCCCGCAATACGTAAAATGCGGTGGACTTTAGCCGCGTTGTCTTACGGGCCTTTAACTCCCCACGGATACCGACGATCTCGCAGTATTTTTGCTGCAGGAACGCAAGGTATTCAAAACATGCTCAAATGGCTTTGGCGCGGCCAAGGCGACCGCGCTCCCCGCTCGTTGCTGATCTCAGCCCTCGATCAGGCGATCGACGCAGTTGTCATGATCGATACGAAGAACGCAGTCACTTATTTCAACGAATCTGCCGAAAAACTTTGGGGGTATCGCCGGGAAGAGGTTCTGGGCAACAACGTCGCGATGCTTGTCCCGCACGAACACCGGGCCAATCACGACGCGCTGGTCGAGGCGAACCGCGCGACGGGGGTGGACAAGATCGTCGGCACCAGCCGCGACGTCCACGTCCCCCGCAAGGACGGCACGACGGTCCCGGTCAGCCTGGCCCTGTCCAAGATGCGGGTCGGCAACTCGTGGGCCTATGCCGCTTTCGTCCGCGACATGTCGAAGGAGATCGCGAAACGCCATGAGATGCTCGATCGCGCGGGCAGCAGCGTCGCGCTTGTCGCCTCGAACTGCGAGGAAGTCGCGGGCCTGTCGTCGCGCATCAGTGACGGGGCAAGCCGTCAGTCGTCCTCTGCGCAGCAGGCCTCCTCGGCGATGGAGGAGATCGCGGCCTCCATCCGGCATTGCGCCGAGAACGCCGCGACAACGAAGACGATCGCCAACACCTGCTCGACCGATGCGCAGCGGGCGGGCGATGCGGTCTCTCGCGCCGTCGATGCGATGGCCGCCATTTCCGACAAGATCCGCATCGTGCAGGAGATTGCCCGCCAAACCGACCTTCTGGCCCTGAACGCCGCGATCGAGGCGGCGCGCGCCGGCACGCACGGACGCGGCTTCGCCGTCGTCGCCTCCGAAGTGCGCAAACTGGCCGAACGCAGCCAGAGCGCAGCCGCCGAAATCGGAAAACTATCGGTCGAGACGCAGGATGCCTCGAACGAGGCCGGCCGCGAGATCACGGCCCTTCTGCCCGAGATCGTGAAGACCGCCGACCTGGTCGAGGAAATTTCGGCCGCGACCCGCGAACAGCAAACGGGTGCCGAACAGATCAACGTGGCCATCCACGAGCTCAACCGCGTGATATCGGAGAACGCCGACATGGCGAAAGAAGCGACGAAGACAAGCACGACCCTGACCGACCGGTCCGAGGACCTCAGCGCCCTGATCAAGGCGCTTCGCGAGGATGGCGCGGACGCGGCCAAGTCCGCGGCCCCCACCGGCCGGCCACAGTTGCGGGTCCTGGACAAGGCGGGCTGAGGCGCAGATCGCCCCACGGGGCGATCCGACCGGCCGGCACGCCAAGCTGCCGGCCCCGGCGGTCATCCAATCATGGGGACAATCCGCCTAAAGGGGGCAACGCGGCTTCAGCCTCCCCCAAACTGCATGAGATATGGACGCGGCGAATCGAACCGCATTGCAGCAAAACGCTTAATCAGTCCCGCGCCGGGTCGGCGGCGGGATTGACTTCGGGTCCAAGGGCGCAGATATGCCCCTGAAGACGCCGTTTCCCTGCCGCGTGAGCAGACGGGCCGCCTTTGGGGCCCCACCGGATCGGCGCACCGTTTCCCAGATCACGCGGGGAGGCAGGCGTCACGTCGGCCAACGGGCAATCCGGCCCGCCGGTCAGCCCGTGCCGCACCCTCGGACGCATTCGGGCACCCTTTCGTGCCCCAACAACGGGATACGGATACCGGTCCCGACAGTTCCTCGACACGGGATATCCCATGGACTTCGATATGCTGGGCCTCGCGCCCTCCCTCCTCGACCGCCTGAAAGAGGCCGGTCTCGACACCCCCACCCCAATCCAGGCAAAGGCCATTCCGCACGTCATGGAAGGCCGCGATGTCATGGGCCTGGCCCAGACCGGCACCGGCAAGACCATCGCGTTCGGGCTGCCGATCCTTGATGCGCTGATCGCCATGCAGGGCAAGCCCGCGCCGAAAACCGCGCGCACCCTGATCCTGGCCCCCACGCGCGAACTGGCCAACCAGATCGCCGACAACCTGCGCCCGCTTGCTGGCGGCGCCAAGCTTGGCATCGCGGTCGTGACCGGCGGCGTGTCCGTCAATCGCCAGATCGGCCGCCTGGAACGGGGCGTCGACATCCTTGTCGCCACCCCCGGCCGTCTGCTGGACCTGCTGAACCAGAAGGCCGTTACCCTGTCCGAAACGCGGTTCCTCGTCCTCGACGAAGCGGACCAAATGCTGGACATGGGCTTCATCCATGATCTGCGGAAGATCGCCAGGTTTATCCCCGAAGAGCGTCAGACGCTTCTGTTCTCGGCCACCATGTCCAAGCAGATGAACGAGATCGCGCAAACGTTCCTGAACAACCCCGTTCGCGTCGAGGTCGCCCCCCCGGGCAAGCCCGCCGACAAGGTCACGCAGGAGGTCCGTTTCATCCCCAAGGAGGCGAAGACCGAGCATCTGGCCGAGCTACTGGGGACTCACCCCGAGGAACGCGCGCTGGTCTTTGCGCGCACCAAGCACGGGTCCGACCGGCTGATGCGCCAGCTCGACCGGGCCGGGTTCCCGGGCGCGGCACTGCACGGAAATCGCTCTCAGAACCAGCGGGATCGGGCGCTGAAAGCGTTCCAGACGGGCGAGATCAAGGTGCTCGTCGCGACAGACGTGGCCGCCCGCGGGATCGACATCCCCGAGGTGGAATTCGTCTATAACTACGACCTGCCCAACATCCCCGAGACCTATGTCCATCGGATCGGCCGGACCGGCCGCGCCGGCAGGTCGGGCAAGGCCGTGGCGATCTGCGCCCCGGACGAGCTGGCCTATCTTCGCGATATCGAAAAGCTTCTGGGCAAGACCCTGCCCGTAGCGGTCGACGCCGCCTGGGCCGATGCGGCGCCGGTGCCGGCACCCAAGGGCCCCTCGCGTCGTCGCGGTGCCGGGGGCGGCAAAGGCAAGCCGGGCGGCCGGCCCGGCAATCCCCAGGCAAAGCCGTCCAATGGCCGTCCGCGGCGTGCGCAAAAGGCCCGTCAGGGCTGAATGCGCCTGCGCCTTCCCCAAGGGGAAGACGTTCGCAGGTGATACACAATTTTAACAGAGTGCCGCCCGGCGGGACGTCCGGTGGGCGGCACTCTGCGGCTTCTCGGCCGGTGCGCTCGCCCTGCACTTGCCCTGCCGTTGCCCTTGCGGAAAACTGTCTCGCCTTGCCGGGTTGGGCCAGTATAGGCTGACCCCGTGGTTCATGATGGGGGGCATGGCATGGATGGGTATATTCTCAAGGCAGACGAGATTGCGGATTTGCAGGGTCTGTCAAAGACCCATTTTCTGAACGACCGTGCCCGACGGATCAACAAGTCGCTCGGCGACCGGACGGGCCTGACGGGCTTGGGCTTTCACCTGATCGAGGTCGCGCCCGGCGACCTGACCACCGAACACCATTGCCATGCCCACGAGGACGAATGCGTCTATGTTCTGTCCGGGCACGCCACCGCCGTCATCGGCGAGAGCCGCTTTCCCATCGGGCCGGGCGATTTCATCGGCTACCGCAAACAGGGTGCCGCGCATCACATCGAGAATACGGGCGATTCGCCGTTCCGCGCCATCGTAGTCGGCGAACGGCGTGCACATGACGTCGGGGATTATCCCCTTCTGGGTAAACGCCTGTATCGCAACCAGGGAATGGCCTGGAACCTCGTGGATGTCGACGCGATATCTGAGCCGAACGCCGGGAAGAAGTAAGGGTCAGACGACGGGGGTCAGCAAATCCTGCCCTTCGAAGAAAGCCGCTATGTTGTCTCTTTGAAGTTGGCCCATCGCGCCGCGCGTGGCATGGGTGGCCGAGGCCTGATGCGGTTGCAAGACAACGGTATCAAGCTTGGCGAACCGCGGGTCGGCCCGGGGTTCGTCCGCGAACACGTCCAGCCCCGCCCCGGCCAGAGCGCCGCGTTCCAGCCGGTCCAGAAGGGCTGCTTCGTCGACGACCGACCCGCGCGAAATGTTGATGAGAACACCATCAGGCCCCAACGCGTCCAGCAAACGGCCATCCACGAGGTTCTCGGTCTCGGGGCCGCCGACGACGGCCACGAACAGGAAATCGACGTCCGCCGCCAAACTTTGCGGGTCGGCGTGATAAGTCCATCCGGGCGTCTTCTTGGGCGACCGAGACCAGTAGTGAATGTCCATCTTGAACGCTGCCAGCCGATCCGCGATCTCGTATCCGATACGGCCAAGCCCCAATATCCCCGCGGTGCCGCCAGAGACCTTCCGGTTCAGGGGGAACGGCGTCCCCTCGGCCCAGGTGCCCGACCTGACATGAGCGTCGGCCTGCAGCATCCTGCGTCCCTGCATCAGCCACATGGCAACAGCCAGATCGGCGACATCGTCATTCAGCACATCAGGCGTGTTCGTGACGGCGATACTGCGCCCCTCGGCGGCCTCGACATCGATGGCATCGTAGCCGACGCCGAAATTCGCGATCAGTCCCAGCCCCGGAAAGCGATCCATCGCCGCATCATCGAACGAGCCCGACCCCTTGAACGCGATCGCAGTAACATCGGCGCGCGCCGCGTCGTCCAGCGCGCACGCCGCGTCGAGATCTGGCACAAATCGCGCGCCCATCTCATCCAGAGCCTTCGTATCGGCCTCACCATACGTCCCGATCGACAGAAGCCGGGTCATCGAACTCTCCTGAACTTACCTGCAGGGAACCTTAGCCCGGGCGGGGGCGTGAACCAAGGCCCCGCGGGGGCGGGTTTCAATGCGCAGGTCCGTGCCCGATCGAGGCGAGGAACCTGTCGATGACGCGCACGATCTCGGGCAAGGGGTCTGCCGGGACCGGCATTTTGTAGATGTGCTTGCGGATCCCGATATAGACGATCCCGCCATGCAGCGACCACAGATCCTCGGGGGTGACGGCGTCATCGCGACCGACCTCGTGGCGGATTTCGTCCAGCATGGGCAGAAGCAGGGTCTGCGACAGATGGGTCAGATAGCGCCGATTCAGGTCGGCCCCCGCCAGACCGGAAAACATGAAGATACGCATCCAGGCATAGTCGAAGATGCGGTCGCCATATTCGCTGTAGAACGTAATCATGCGATCACGCAGCGTGCGGGACCGGTCGCGCAGAAGGTCTGACCAGTCCGGAGAGATCCGGTCGAGATAAACATGCGCATAGACCGCTTCGAGCAGCGCCTGCTTGTTGTCGAAATACTTGAAGATCAACGACTGCGTCACACCCAGCCGCTTGGCCAGATCGCGCGTGTTTCCGTCGAGGCCTTCATCGGCAAAGAAGCTGACGGCCGCGTCGACGATCTGCGCGCGCCGCTCCTGCGGCGGCAGCCGGCGGCGGTCCTGCTCGGCGGTTGGTGCTGGTTTTGTCATCGGTCCCTCGTCGCGGCCTCTCATTGCAAAATTCCTTGCTTTTGCCAACGGAACGTTTCTATGCTTCCCGCAAGTGATCGCATGATCAATAAGCGGCGGCACTGAGGGGCGCTGAAATTCCGGCGCATGGGGAGGATGGACATGAAAGCGCAGGTGGGCGGCTACGCGCGTGCCGAAGACATGGCGCATGCGATCCGGCTTTTGGCGGACGCCGAGGGTATGGGGCGCGTGCTGGCGGGCGGGCAAAGCTTGGTTGCCGCCCTCAACATGGGGCTGAGTTTTGGGGATTTGCTGGTCGATATCACCGGCCTGTCGGACCTGCGCGGTGTGCGGGAGGAGGACGACAGACTGGTGATCGGCGCGCTGATGCGCCATGCCGATGTCGCCACGGACCCGCTGATCGCGCGCCATGTCCCGCTTCTGGCACAGGCCGCGCCGTTGATCGCGCATGAGGCCATCCGCAATCGCGGCACGATCGGCGGCTCGCTTGCCCACGCCGACCCGGCGGCCGAGTTTCCGGCCTGCGCCGTCGCGCTCGATGCTGTCATCCGACTGACGGGTCCGGACGGGGAACGCGAGGTCGCGGCGACCGACTTTTTCCGCGACGTTTTCGAGACCGAAATGCGCGAGGGAGAGATCCTGACAGGGATCGTGGTGCCAAAGACGCAGGCGGGCGAGCGTCACGTCATCCGCGAAGCGGCGCGTCGCGCGGGCGATTACGCGATCGCGGGGCTGGCCGTGGTGATCCGGGGCGGGGCGCACCGGATCGCCGCGTTCGGCACCGGGCCGACGCCCCTCCTTTGCACCGTCGCGATGGAACGGCTGGATGCAGGCGATGTCGACGGGGCCGTTTCGGCGCTGTCCGATGCCCTCGACCCGCCCAGCGATACGCAAGGAAGTGCCGCGTATCGGCGCCACCTCGCGGGCGTTCTGCTGCACCGCATCGCCACCGAACTGGGAGAGGACGTATGACAGATGCTTTCCGCAACCGCATCGATCTGGAGTTGACGGTGAACGGCGAAGCGGTCGAACTGACCGTGCCTGCGGGCCGTCACCTGATCGACCTGTTGCGTTTGGATCTGGGTCTGACAGGATCACATGCGGGGTGCGAACATGGGGTCTGCGGGGCCTGCACGGTGCTGGTCGACGGTGCCCCCGTGCGCGGGTGCCTGACTCTGGCGCCGCAACTGGGCGGCGCCGACGTCTGGACCATCGAGGGCCTGACCGACAGAGGCCTCGTCGCCGACCTTCAGGCCGCCTTCGTCGCGCGCAACGCGCTGCAATGCGGATATTGCACGCCCGGCATGCTGGTCGCGGCCAAAGCCCTGATCGACGCCGGCGGCACGCCATCGCGGGCGGAGATCCGCGAGCACATGTCCGGCAATTATTGCCGGTGCACCGGATACGAGGCGATCGTCGACGCCGTCGAGACGGTGGCCCGCGACCGCGCGGAGGGGGCGATGTCATGAACATCAAGTTCGACGATCCGAACCGCCCGAACAGCTATATCGGCCGGACCGTGCCGCGCCCGAACGCTGGCAGACTGGTGGCAGGCAAGGGCCGGTATGTCGACGACATCACCCTGCCCCGCATGGTTCATGTCGCATTCCTGCGCTGTCCCCATGCACATGCCAAGATCGGCGAAATCGATACCGAGGAGGCGCGCGCGCAGAAGGGTGTTCTGGGCATCTTCACCGCGCGTGACTTGGCCCAGGTCTGTACGCCGTGGGAAGGCAAGCTTGCGCACCTCGAGGGCATGAAGACGCCACCGCAATCTGCGCTCGCCATCGATCGGGCCACCTGGGCCGGGGAACCGGTGGTCGCCGTGGTCGCGCGCACCCGTGCCGAGGCCGAGGCGGCGGCAGCCCTGGTGATCGTCGATTTCGAGCCGCTTCCCGCAGTAACGGACATGCGAAGCGCGCTGGACAAGGACACGCCCGTCCTGCACCCGCAATTCGACGACAACCTCTGTTTTCGCAAGGAAAACGCGACGGCCACGCCCCAAAAGGCGTTCGACGGTGCCCATACCGTGGTCGAATCCGAGTTCAAGATCGGCCGGCATACGGGCGTAACGCTGGAACCGCGCGTCATCATCGCCGACTGGAACGGCGGCGAGGGCGAGCTGACGGCCCATGTCTCGAACCAGGCGCCGCACATGCTGCAGGTGCTTTTGGCCAAGCACATGGGCATTCCCGAAAGCCGCGTCCGCGTGATCTGCGGGGATGTCGGCGGTTCGTTCGGGGTGAAGGTCCATGTTTATCCCGACGAGGTCGCAACGGCCGCCATCGCGAAGATCATGGGGCGGCCGGTCAAGTTCTGCGCCGACCGACTGGAAAGCTTCACTAGCGACATCCACGCCCGCGACCATGAGGCGACGGGCCGGATCGCCGTGGACGAAAGCGGCAAAATACTGGGCTTCGACGTGGACGACTGGACCGGGATCGGACCCTATTCGATCTATCCGCGCACCTCGGCCGTTGAGGGACTTCAGGTGACCAACCTGATCGGGGGCCCCTACGATTTTGAGCATTACCGCGTCCGGTCGACCACCGTGTTCCAGAACAAGGGTATCTGCGCCCAGTATCGCGCCGTCGGCCACCCGGTCGCCGTCGCGATTACAGAGGGTCTGGTGGACATGGCCGCGGCCGAGATGGGGATCGACCCGATCGAGTTCCGCCGCCGCAACGTGATCCGCGACGACGCCTATCCGGTTACGACCGCGGCCGGGCTGAAGCTGGAGGGTTTGTCGCATGAGAAAAGCCTGGATGCGCTGGTCGAGGCGATGGATTACGATGTGTTGCGGGCCGAGCAAGCCGACCTGCGCAAGCGCGGTATCCATCGCGGCATCGGAATCGCCAGTTTCATCGAGCTGACGAACCCCTCGCCCTTCATGTACGGGATCGGCGGCGCGCGGATCTCGGCGCAGGACGGGTGCACCGTGCGGATGGACCCCGACGGGTCGGTCGTCGTCCTGACCGGCGTGACCGAGCAGGGCCAGGGGACCGAAGCGATCATGGCCCAGATCGTGGCCGAAGCGGTCGGTATCCGCCCCGACATGGTCCGCGTGGTCACCGGCGACACCCGCGTGACTCCGTTCGGCGGCGGCACCTGGGCCTCGCGCGGAGCCGGAATCGGGGGCGAGGCCGCCTTGAAGGCCGGCCGCGCGCTTCGCGATCAGATCCTCGGCATCGCGGCCTCAATGCTTCAGGCAAAGGCCGAGGGGCTGGATATACGCGACGGCCAGATCGTCGATGCCGCGTCAGGCGAGGACCGCCTGCCATTGGAGGAGCTGGGACGCGTCGTCTATTTCCGCGGCGACACCCTGCCCAAGGACCTGTCGCGCGAGCTCATGCAGACGCGCCACTACATCACGTCCGACTATCCTTATGCGTTCACGAACGGAGTTCAGGCCTCCTATGTCGAGGTCGATACTGAAACGGGCTTCGTGAAACTGTTGAAGCACTGGTGTGTCGAGGATTGCGGCCGGATCATCAATCCGCAGCTGGTCGACGAACAGATCCGCGGCGGCATCGTGCAGGGCATCGGCGGCGCCTTGTTCGAGGAAATCGTCTATGACGACGAGGGGCAGATCCAGAACGGCTCGATGGCCGACTACCTGGTTCCGATGTCTGGCGAGATGCCGGACATGGTCATCCGCCACGTTGAAACACCGACGCAGGAAAGCGAACTGGGGGCCAAGGGCGCGGGGGAGGCCGGCACAGCCGGTGCGCCGGCGGCGGTGATGAACGCCATCAACGATGCGATCCGACCGCTGGGCGGTCAGGTCACGCGCATGCCCTTCACGCCCGAGCGGGTGCTGCGCGCGCTCGGCACGTTGAAGGACTGACGAAGGGGCCAACCAAGGCCCACCATTTGGGAGGATACCATGAAACACAGTACATTCGCCCTGGCCGTCGCGGCCAGTCTCGCGGCGGGGGCCGCAACGGCACAACAATCCATCACGATCAACATCGGATCATCGCACCCCGAACAGAACATCTGGGTCTATGCGATGAAGAACACGTTCCAGCCGGAAGTGAACCGCATCCTCGAAGACGGGGGCGAATATACGGTGAACTGGAACGAGGCCTATGCCGGAACCCTCTACAAATACACCGATACGCGCGAGGCCGTGCAGGACGGCATCGTCGATATCGGGATGGTCGGCACCGTCTGGGAGGGTTCGACCATGCCCTTGCAGAACGTGACCTACTTCACGCCCTTCGCCACGTCCGACCACCGGATGCTGATCGACATTTTCGACGACCTGAACCGGAACCTGCCCGAGCTTGCCGACAGCTGGGCCGAGAACAACATGGTCCCGCTCTCGTCCCTGATCACCGACAGCTATGACGTCTACGCGACCTTCCCGGTCCAAACGATGGAAGATCTGCAGAACCGCCGTCTGAACGCACCGGGGACATCGGCCAACTGGCTGCAAGGGACCGAGGCGACGCCGGTCGACGGCGCGTTGACCACCTACTACACCAATATCCAGACCGGCGTGACCGAGGGGACCTTGTCCTTCGCGTCCGGAATCCTTCCGACCCGCGTCTATGAGGTCGCGCCCGAACTGACCCGCGTCGGCATCGGGTCGATGTATTTCGGATCGATCGCGGCGAACAAGGACTTCTTCGACGGGCTTCCCGCACCGGTCCAGGACGCCCTGCGAGAGGCGGCCGAGGCAACCTCGCAAGCCCACGGCGATTACGTGGCCGAACTTGCTGCGCGCGCGATGGACGAAATGCAGGCTGCGGGCCTGACGGTCAGCGACCTGCCCGATGCCGAAAAGCAGAAGTGGGTCGAGGGCCTTCCGGACATCGTTCAGCCCTGGCTCGACCAGACGGGCGAGGACGGCGAAGCGGTCCTGTCTGCCTACTTCGACGCACTGCGCGAGCGCGGGGCCGAACCGCTGCGCGCCTGGGACGAAGGCCGCTGAACGATAGACAGGTTCGGGGCCCGGTCTCCGGTCGGGCCCCGTCCATGCGGCGGATATGGACAAGGCGGGCATGAGCGACAGCGACATCCACGAGACACAACAGGCGACGGGGGAAACGATCCCGCGCTTTGCCGACGCCCCGGCCGGGGCCGTCCTGGGCGGGATAGCGGCCGGGTTGTCTTCTATCGGAACGATCTGGATCGGCCTGCTGATGCTGTTGATCGTAGCCGACGTGATCGGCCGCAACTTCTTCAACGCGCCGATCACGGGAGTGGCCGAAATCGCCGGCCATTCGGTCGTCGCCATCGTGTTTTTGCAGACCGCGGCCGCGATCATGCAAGGCCGCCTGACCCGCGCCGATTTCCTGTTTCGCCGCATCGCAAAGGCCTCGCCGGCTGTTGCGGGCCTGATCGAAAGCCTGTTCTGCCTTGTCGGCGCTGTCGTTTTCGCCCTGATCGTCTGGTCGTCCTGGGACAAGGCGCTGAACGCATGGAACGTGGCCGAGTTCTTCGGTGTGCAAGGCGTCTTCACCGTTCCCACCTGGCCGTTCCGCGGGATCATCGTGCTGGGCTCGGCGCTGGCGTCGCTGGCCGCCCTTTACCGCGCGATCAATCGCACCCCCATCGTCGGTGAGGGGTCATGACGTCCCTTGCCCTTGGCTTCGTACTCATCGGTGTCCTTGTCATCCTCGTCATTCTGGGGATGCAGATCGCCTACGCCCTTCTGGGTGTGGCCTTCGTCGGCATCTGGCTGATCCGGGAAAACCTGGACCTGGCTTTCCGCATGCTGGAACTCACCGCCTATAGCGGCATTTCGGACTACCTGTTCGCGACCATTCCCCTGTTCGTCCTGATGGGTCTTCTGGTCAGCGTGTCGAATGTCGGGCGTGATACGTTCGAGGTGGCCGAGGTTCTGCTGAAACGCATGCTGTGCGGCCTTGGGGTGGCCACGGTCGCCGCGAATACCATCTTCGCTGCGGTCACCGGGGTGTCCATCGCCTCGGCCGCGGTGTTCACCCGCGTCGCCGTGCCCGAGATGGAGCGTCACGGCTATCGCGCCGCTTTCGCGTCGGGGACCGTCGCGGGATCCTCTGTCTTGGGCATGCTGATTCCGCCCAGCCTGCTTCTGATTATCTACGGCGTGCTGGCAGAGGTCTCGATCGGGGGGATGTTCATCGCCGGCATCATTCCGGGTCTGATGCTGGCGGGGGGGTTCGTGGCGATCCTGATCGGCTTGACGCTGGTCGCACCGGGGTTCGTCTTCACCGACCCCGAAGCCGCCGAGATGCGTCGCCTGGAAACCGGTATCGACATGCCCGTGGGAGAGATGATCGCAAAACTCGTTCCGATCGTCCTTCTGGTGGTGCTGGTTCTGGGTGGTCTCTATTCGGGCTTCTTCACCCCGACCGAAGCTGGCGGCATCGGCGCCTTCGGCGCATTCATTCTGGCCCTCGCGCGACGCAGCCTGGACCGGCACAAGCTGTGGCAGGTCATGAAGCAGACCGGGGTCATCTCCGTCTCGATCCTGCTGTTGCTGGTGGCAGCGAGTTTCTATTCCCGCATGCTGTCCATCGCCGGTCTGCCGAATGCCATTGCGGGCCTGGTCACGGATAGCGGTTTCGGACCCACGGGATTCATCGTGTTCTACGCTGCCATCGTGCTGCTGATGGGCATGATCCTCGACTCGACATCGATCCTTCTGATCATGGTGCCCATTGCTGCCCCGATCGCGACCGGTCTCGGGATCGACCTCAGCCATTTCGGGATCATCACCGTCATCGCGGTGGAGATCGGGCTGCTCACGCCGCCGTTCGGAATCTCGGTCTTCACGGTCCACAACACGCTCAACGATCCGAACACGTCGGTCGAACAGATCTTTCTGGCGACCTTGCCGTTCATCGCGGTAATGCTGGTCGTATTGATGCTGGTGACATGGCTTCCGGCCACGGCGACGGTGTTTCTGTATTGATCGCGCCCTCAGTCATGCGAATAGGCGCGTCTTCAATCGAGGTTCGACTGGTCTTCCAGCACTGCGCCCATGCGCTCCGAAATGGTCCGCGCCATACGAATGAGGGTCGCAACCACACGCTCGTCCGTCTGGGGCGTCCGCTCTGCCGCAGGAAGACTGACCGCGACCCCCGCGGCTGGTTTGTTCGCCGCCCCCAGGACCGGCGCGCCGAAGCAGACCATCCCTTCGCTGACATATTCTAGGTCGAGCGAATATCCCCGATCCCGGGTCTGCGCGACAAGGGCCAGGACGTCCTCGACCGTCTGCGGCGACCGTGGGGTCAGCGGTTCCGGCAAGCCATCGCGCAGGCGGTACCGGATCTCGGCGTCGCTCATCCGGCTCATGAAAGCCTGCCCGGTCGCGGTGAAGGCCATGGGGAGGCGCATTCCGACGCGAAAATTGAACCACGGCGTGTTCTCGGAGTTCCTTGCGCCGATATAGACAACATCGTTCCCGTCCAACGTCGAAAGCGTGATCGTGGCGCCTTGCAGCCGCACCGTCCCCTCGTCCCAGATGCGGGCGAACTCGGTTGCGACGTCGCTGCGCTTGGAGAATGCCGTCGCCCACCTCATCACGCGCGGTCCGACCACGAAAGTTTGGCGCGGCGTCCGTTCCAGAACACCGCTTTCGACCAAAGTGCGCGTCAGTGCGTGAATGGAGCTTTTCGCCAACCCCAACCGGTCCGCCAGGTCCGTCAGGCCAAGTCTGTCGGGTTCGGCAGCCACAAGGTCGAGCAGCGCAGCCGCACGGGCTACGGCTGGCACAGCCGGTTTTTCAACGTCCTCTGCATCCCTAGCCACTGTTCACCCTCATCAGTCGTTGACGACCCCTTGCCCGGGACGTTATACAACATGAGGAACTTGGTTCAATATACTGAACGCACGTTCGCCGATGGGGGGAAGACAGATCGACATGAAGGACCTCTTGCAGGATCCCGGCCTTTTGCGGACGGATGCTTACGTGAACGGCGATTGGTTGCCCGGCACGTCCAGGTCCGAAGTGGTCAATCCGGCGACCGATGCCGTCGTTGCCGACGTCGCCGAGCTGACACGTGTCGAAGCTGCTCGCGGAATCGAGGCCGCCAGGGATGCCTTTCCGGACTGGTCGGCGATGACCGCGAAAGAGCGGTCGGACATCCTGCGCCGCTGGGCCGACCTGATGCTGGACCACGCCGACGATCTGGCGACGATCCTTACGGCCGAGATGGGCAAGCCGCTGGCCGAAGCGCGGGGCGAAATCGGCTATGGCGCCTCGTTCTTCCACTGGTTCGCCGAAGAAGCGCGCCGGGTCTACGGGGACACGATCCCCGGACACCAGCGCGACAAGCGCATTCTGGTCCTGAAACAACCCATAGGCGTCGCGGCGTCGATCACGCCATGGAATTTCCCGAATGCAATGATTGCGCGCAAGGTCGCCCCTGCCCTTGCCGCAGGCTGCACCTTCGTTGCCCGCCCGTCGGAGCTGACGCCGCTTTCGGCGCTGGCCATGGCCGAACTTGGCGAACGGGCCGGTGTGCCACCGGGCGTGTTCAACGTGGTGACCTCGACCGACGCGGCCGCAATCGGGCAGGAGTTTTGCGACAATCCGATAGTCCGCAAGCTCAGCTTCACCGGATCGACGCGTGTGGGTCAGATCCTCATGGCGCAGGCGGCGCCGCAGATCATGAAGCTGAGCCTCGAGCTCGGCGGCAACGCCCCGTTCATCGTGTTCGACGATGCCGATCTCGACGCGGCCGTCGATGGCGCGGTGAACGCCAAGTTCCGAAATGCCGGCCAGACCTGCGTCTGCGCCAACCGCATCTTTGCACAGGCCGGTATACACGACGAGTTTGTCGCACGCCTGTCCGACCGGGTCCGTACGCTGAAAACCGGCGACGGCAGCGAACCGGGTGTCGATATCGGCCCGATGATCACCGATGCCGCGGTCGAGAAGGTGCAGGCGCACCTTGCCGATGCGCTTGGCAAGGGGGCGTCGATCGTCGGGGGCGGCACCGATATTTCGCAAGGCGGCCGCTTCCTGAAACCGACGGTTCTGACCGGCGCGACCGGGGACATGCGCCTCGCCCGGGAGGAAACGTTCGGGCCGCTTGCCCCCGTCTTCCGCTTCGACACCGAAGCCGAGGCGATCTCCATGGCGAACGATACCGAGTTCGGCTTGGCCGCGTATTTCTATGCCCGGGACATCTCGCGGGTCTACCGTGTGATGGAACGCCTCGAATACGGGATGGTCGGCGTGAATACCGGGCTGATTTCTGCCGCCGAAGCGCCTTTCGGCGGCGTGAAAATGTCGGGCCTCGGACGCGAAGGCTCGGCCTACGGGATCGATGAGTACCTAGAGCTGAAATACGCTTGTCTGTCGGTCTGAACGAAACATCAAAGGGAGGAAACGAAATGAAACTGAGAACCTTGACGCTGGGCCTCGCAGGGGCTGCGGTCGCGGCAGGCGGCGCGATGGCGCAGGACGGCGACCCGATCGAACTGGGGATTCCCGTTTTCTTATCGGGCGCCGCATCCGGTCCCTTCGGACTGCCCCAGCAGAATGGCGCAACTGTGCTGATCGAGGCGCTGAACGCCGGCGAAGTCCCCGCGCCCTACGATCAGGTCGGCATCAACGGTCGGCAGGTCGAAGCGACCTATGTCGACGAGGCCGCCGATCCCGTGCAGGAATATCGCAACCTGGTCGAGCGTGACGAAGTGGATGCCGTGGTCGGCTATACCTCGTCGGGCAACTGCAAGGCCGTGGCCCCCCTCGCCGAAGAGCTGCAGCAGCTGACCGTGCTGGTCGATTGCGGCACGCCGCAAATTTTCGAATCCGTGGTCACCGACCCGACCTACCTGTTCCGCACCGGCCCGACCGGCACGATCGATTCCGTCGGCGCGGTCCGCTACCTGATGGACACCGGCGTGGACATGAGCCGCGTTGCCGGCATCAACCAGAACTATGCCTGGGGACAGGACGCCTGGGCCGACTTCACCGGCTCGCTGGAGGCGCTGGAGACGGGATCGGACATCACGACCGAGCAATTCCCGCAGGTCTTCGCCGGGCAGTACGGGGCCGAGGTCTCGGCTTTGCTGACGTCGGGCGCCAATGCGATCCACACGTCCTTCTGGGGCGGCGATCTGGAGGCGTTCATCCTGCAGGCCGCGCCGCGCGGGCTGTTCCAGCGCTCGGCGGTGGTGATGACCACGGGCGAAGCGGCCATGCAGCGCCTGCCTGACGAGATCCCCGAAGGCGCGATCATCGGCGCGCGTGGACCCTACAGCTATTTCGCGCCGGACACCGAACTGGCCAACTGGTTCCGCGAAACCTACGAGGCGGAATACGGCAACCCGCCGTCCTACCCCGCCTGGAAGATGGCGCAGGCCATCCTCGGCCTGAAGGCCGCGTGGGAAAAAGCCGACTCGGACGATCCCGCCGAGATCGCGGCTGCCTTCGAGAACCTCGAGTTCGAGACGCCCGCAGGCACGGTCCGCATGGCCATCGGCAACGGCCACCAGGCCATCCAAGGCATCGCCTACGGCACCTATGCGCTGGATGACGAGGGCAACCCGACGGTCGAGAACGTGATCTCCTACAACGCCGAATGCGTGAACCCGCCGGCCGACCAGACGGCGGCAGAGTGGATCGAGGCCGGCTTCCCCGGCGCAGACTGCGAATGATCGCAAACTGACCCTGCATGGCGGGCGCGGATACGCGCCCGCCCCTTCCCCATCGGACGGATGACATGCTGAAATTTACCGCCATCATGCTGGACGGGATGAACTATGCCGCGTGGCTGTTCCTCGTCGCAGTGGGGCTGACGCTGATCTACGGGGTCATGCGTATTCTCAACATCGCACACGGCGCCTTCTACGCCATCGGCGCCTATGTCTGCGCCTCGGCGCTGGGTGTCTTCTATGCGGCTGGCCTGCCCGGCGCGCTGGCCTTCGCCGTCATGGGCGTGGTCGCGCTGATCGCGGGCGTGATCGTCGGTTTGGTGGTGGAACGCGGCGTCCTGAGGTTCCTTTACGGCCGGGACGAGGTGCTGATGGTCCTCGTCACCTACGCGCTGTTCCTGATCCTCGAAGACGCGGTGAAGCTGATCTGGGGCGTCGAGAGCTATTTCGTGTATCAGCCCTACGCCTATTTCGGCTTCGTCGAGATCGGCGGCCTGCCCTATCAGGTCTATGACCTGATGATCGTGGCGCTTGCAATCGTCATGGGCATCGCGCTTTGGTTCTGGCTGGAACGGTCGCGCATGGGGCGCATGACCACGGCCGTCGTCGCGGATCGCGAGATCAGCGCCGCCATGGGCATCAACGTCACGCGCATCTTCGCGACGACCTTCGCCATCGGCACGGTGTTTGCCGTGATCGGCGGCGTGGTGACCGCCCCGAAGATCGCCGTGACGCCGGGCATCGGGGTCGAAGTGATCATCCTGGCCTTCGCCGTCGTGGTCATCGGCGGGTTGGGGTCCATTCCCGGGGCCGCCATCGGCGCGATCTTCGCGGGATACGCCCGCGCGATGTCCGTCCACCTCGCCCCCGCCTACGAATTGTTCGCCATCTACGCCGTCATGGCCGTGGTCCTGGCAATCCGACCCCACGGGCTTTTCGCCCGCGCATCGGGACGCAAGATATGATGAAAACCGACTTCCGGCGCGAGCCGCTGTATATCGCCATTCTCGCCGTTCTTTTGATTGTGGGCTTCTTCCTGCCGTCCTGGCTTCGGTTCCTTCTACAGACGGCGTTGGCCGGGGGGCTGGTGGCCCTTGGGGTCGCACTGCAGATGCGGGCGGGGCTCGTGAATTTCGGCCAGGGCCTTTATTATGCGCTGGGCGGGTATGCGGTGGGCATGCTGGCCGCGCAGGCCGGGATCACGGACATCTTCATCCTGCTGATCGCCGCCGTGCTGGTCTCGACCGTGGCCGGCATCGTCCTGGGCCTGCTGTTATCGCGCTATCGCGAGATCTTCTATGCGATGCTGTCGCTGGCCGTGTCGATGATCCTCTACGGGCTCTTGGTGAAAGCCGCATGGCTTGGGTCCACCGACGGGTTCAACATTCCACCGGTCAGCTATCTGGGCTGGACGCCCGACCGCGCGGTGCGACCCGATATCTACTACGTCACCACGGCTGTCCTGACGGTGATCGCGTGCCTCGCCACCGCCCGTTACCTGACTTCGGGCGCGGGGATGCTGTGCGAGGCGGTGGCCGAGAACGAAATCCGACTGGAGTATCTGGGCGCAAGTCCCCGCAAGGTCGCGTTCATCGTCATCGTGGTGGCCTCTGCCCTTTCGGGTCTGGGGGGCGGCCTTCTGGCGATGTCGACGGGCCACGTCGATCCGCTGATGACGAACTGGACGACTTCTGGCGGCTTCGTCTTCGTCGCCCTGCTTGCAGGCAGGGGGTCGACCATCGCACCTGTGATCGGGTTCTTCCTGCTTGAACTTGTCCGGACCTACGCGCTCGACCTGGCGCCGAACGCGTGGCAGATGATCCTCGGCTTGGTGATGCTGGCGGTGATCCTTCTTCTTCCCGAGGGCTTGTGGTCCCTGATCGAACGGAGGCGCAAAGCATGAGCGATCCGATCCTTGTCACCGAGAACCTGGAAAAGCGCTTCGGCGGCGTGGTCGCGGCCAGCGAGATCTCGCTCTCGCTGTATCCCGGCGAAACCCTCGCCGTGATCGGGTCGAACGGTGCGGGCAAGACCACGTTCGTGAACATGGTGACAGGCTATCTGAAGCCGTCCTCGGGCACGATCCGATTCCGCGGCCGCGATATCACCGGGTCGAGCCCCCGAAAGACGGCGCAGGCGGGGATCCGGAGATCGTTTCAGATCAGCCAGATCTTCCCGCAGCTCACCGTGCTGGAAAACGTCATGATTGCCGAGATCGCAGCGGCCGACGGCAAGGGCGGGCTGCGCCGGGCCGCGCTGACCGATGCCCGCATGCAGACCGGGCGCGCGGTGCTCGATCGGTTCGGGCTTGGCCAGCATTCGGATACCGCGGTCGGCACGCTCCCGCAGGGCATCAAGAAGCAGCTCGATATTGCCATGGCAGCGATCAACGATCCCGCGTTGATCCTGCTGGACGAACCGACCTCGGGCGTCTCGTCGGATGAGAAGATCGAGATGATGGAGCGGGTGATCGCGCCGTTGAAGGCCGACGACGCGACACTGCTGTTCATCGAGCACGACATGGACATCGTCACCCGTTTCGCCGAACGCACCGTCGCGTTCTACGAGGGCAAGATCCTGGCGGATGGCCCCACGCGCGAAGTCCTGTCCGAGGACGACGTCCGCAAATACGTCATCGGAGGTGTCCATGCTTGAGACCCGCAAGCTTGAAAGCAGTATCGCAGGCACGCAAATCCTGCGCGGGGCCGACCTGGTCCTTGCCCCCGGGCGCACGGTCGGCCTGATCGGTCGGAACGGCGCGGGCAAGACGACCTTCATGCGATCGGTCATGGGCCTGCTGCGGCCGGACGGTGGTGAGATTCTGATCGACGGCACCGACATGACCCGCGAACCCGCCCATACCCGCGCGGCGATGGGGGTGGGCTATATGCCCGAGGATCGCCGCCTCATCCCCGAATTCACGGTCGAGCAGAACATCCTTCTGCCGCTGAACGCACTGGGGGAAGACATCGACCGCAGCCGTCTGGACTGGATTTACGAACTGATGCCCGAAATCGGCAGGTTCGCGGACCGGCGCGCGCTGGCCTTATCGGGCGGTCAACAGAAGCTTGTGGCGCTTGGGCGTGCCTTGATCGTCGGGCGCAAGCTGCTGCTGTTGGACGAGCCGTTCGAGGGCGTCGCCCCCGCGCTGGCGCAACGCCTGATCGAAGTGATCGGCGTGCTGCGCGGTGAGGGACTGTCGGTCCTGTTATCCGAATCCGATCATGTCCACTCGGCCGATCTTGTGGACGGTCTCTACGTCATCGAGCGGGGCGAGATCGAAAAGAAGGCCGCGGAAACGGCCTGACCGATCCCGCGTTTTCGCAACTCTCTGGGAGGAGAACACATGAAGACGATTCTGACAGCCGCCTTGGCGGCACTGGTGGCCCTACCCACCATGGCCGAACAACATGAGGCGTCGAACGGGGACTGGTATCCCTCGCAATACGGTGCCGACGACGAGATCGGCGCGGCCAATTTGCTGACCCCCGCGTTGGCACAGCGCGCCGCCGGGTTGGTGACGGAAGGTCGGACCTACGCGCTTGGCATTCCGGTCGGACCCGACACGCCGGGCTTCGGGGTGCGCGAGCTGGACATCAACATCTTCATGCCCGGTCAGGAAGCCGGCGCGACGCTGGGCTCGAACAAGATGAGCTATGTCGACGACGTCATCATGGGATGGGTCGGCTTGGGCTCGCAGATCGACGGTCTGGGTCACCTCGGGATCGACAACGTCTTCTACAACGGCAACACCCCCGCCGACTACGTCACGACCGGCGGCCTGACCAAGATGGGCATCCACAACATCCCGCCCATCGTCACGCGCGGCATTGTGCTGGACATGGCGGGTCAGGCCGGGACGGAGATCATGGAGGAAGGCAGCCTGATCACCGTCGAGAACATGCAGGCCGCGCTTGAGACTTCGGGTCTATCGATCGAGGAAGGCGACGTCGTGCTGTTGCACACGGGCTGGCTGGACCTGATCGAAAGCGACCCGGAGCGCTTCGCCGCCGGTGAGCCGGGGATCGACGACGCGGGGGCAGCCTGGCTGGCCGAGCAGGGCGTCGTGGCCGTGGGCGCGGACACTTGGGGACTGGACGCCGTACCGCACCCGGAGGGGCTGGTCTTCCCCGCGCATCAGGAGCTTCTGGCCAAGAACGGAGTCTACATCCTCGAGAACATGGCGACCGGGCAACTGGTCGAAGACGACGTGGCAGAATTCATGTTCGTCCTCGGGCAGCCGCGCTTCCAGGGTGCCGTGCAATCGATGATCAACCCGGTTGCGATCCGGTAAGCGAGGAAAGCCAAGATGAAAGCACAGGTCACGCTTCTGCGCGAGATGGGGGCCGCCCGCCCCTATACCGAAAGCCGCCCTCTCGAAATAGTCGAGGCCACGTTGGAGGATCCGGGGCCCGGTGAACTTCTGGTCAAGATGGCAGCTGCGGGCCTGTGCCATTCTGACCTGTCGGTCATCAATGGCGACCGCCCCCGCGACACGCCCATTGCGCTGGGACACGAGGCATCCGGCGTGGTCGAGGCGGTCGGCCCAGGCGTGACGCGTTTTGCGCCCGGCGATCACGTCGTCATGGTTTTCATCGCCTCTTGCGGCCATTGCGTGCCCTGCGCCGAAGGCCGCCCCGCCCTGTGCGAGCCCGGCGCCAAAGCCGGTGCCGCGGGCACCCTTCTGGGCGGTGAGCGGCGCATCAAGGTCGACGGGGCGACGGTCAACCATCACGTCGGTGTCTCGGCGTTCTCGACCCACGCGGTGATGAGCGAGAATTCCTGCGTCAAGATCGACCGGGACATTCCGCTTGACCGTGCAGCATTGCTGGGCTGCGCCGTTCTGACCGGCGTGGGGGCGGTCATGAACTCCGGTCACCTCAGGATGGGCGAAAGCTGTGCGATCGTCGGACTGGGCGGTGTCGGCCTCGCCGCGCTTCTGGGAGCGGTCGCGGCTGGCGCGGAAACGATCGTGGCGGCGGATCTGGCCGAGGACAAGCGCGCCTTTGCCAAGGACCTCGGGGCCACCCACGTGATCGACCCGCGTGACCCGGACGCCGTGGCGGAAGTGAAAGCCTGGACCGAAGGCGGCGTGAACCTTGCCGTCGAGCTTGCGGGCGCCGCGCCCGCCCTGAAATTCGCGTACGACATCACGCGGCGCGGCGGTGCGACCGTCACCGCCGGATTGCCGAACCCGGAAGCCAAACTGGAACTGCCCGCAGTCTCCCTCACCGCCGAGGAAAGGACCCTCAAGGGGTCCTATGTCGGCTCGTGCGTACCCGTGCGCGACATCCCCCGCTTCGCGCGAATGATGCAGCAAGGCAAACTTCCGATCGAGCGGCTGATGACCCACCGGATCGCACTCGAAGACATCAACGAAGGCTTCGAACGCCTCGCCGCCGGTCAAGCCATTCGCCAAGTCGTTGTCTTCTAGGAGTTAGGTCGCCGGTACGGCGCTGGCCCAGACCGTGCCTTCGGCGATTTGCCTACCGTCTCTTTGCCAAGCTGTCCCAAACATCGTTCAGGGCCGCGGCGAGTTGGTCACGGCTGAACGGCTTCGCCAGATGCGTCGTATCCTGGATATCCGGCCCCAGTTCGTCCTCGCCGAAGTGGAAACCCGAAATCAACACGACCCCCAGTTCAGGATTGGTTTGCGAAAGTTCAGCCACGAAGGTCGTTCCCCATTGCCCCCCGGGAAGAACGATATCGGTTACGACGATGTCAGGGCGCGCCGACATATCCGCGAGTGCTGCCCGCGCCGCTTCCAGGGTTCCCACGCCGCGCACCGCATAGCCCAAGGACTCTATCATGGATAAGATCGCTTGCCTGACGGCCGGGTTGTCCTCCACCAGAAGGACCTTCCTTTCCCCGACGGTGGGCCGGGTATCGGGCGGCTTGGCTTCGGATGCATCTGGCGTCTCCCTCGACCGTGGCAGGTCAAGATGCACGCATGTACCGCCACCGGGCGCATTCTCGAACGACGTTTCGCCGCCGGACTGCTTTACGAACCCGTAGACCATAGACAGGCCCAACCCGCTTCCCGCCCCGAACTCCTTGGTCGTGAAGAATGGTTCGGTGGCGCGCGCGCGGACATCTTCGGGCATACCGATGCCGGTATCGCAAAAGCTGATCCGAACCAAATCGCCCGGACTGTCGACCGATCCGTCCCCGGGCAGGTCCCGCGCGGAAATGGTGATCGTGCCGCCTTGCGGCATCGCATCGCGCGCGTTCGTTCCGAGATTGAGAAGCGCATTGCTGAAAAGATGCGGATCGATGCGAATTGGCCAATACACGTTGTCCACGTCCAGCCTGATCTCGATGTCTTCCCTCAGCCCCCTACGCAGCAGGTTCGCCGCCTCGTGCACGGCCTTCCGCGGGCAAAGGACCTGCGGCATCAGGGATTGCTTGCGAGCGAATGCCAGCAACTGTCTGACCAATGCGGCCCCGCTATCGGCCGACTGAATGATCGGGTCGATCAGATCCGATTGAGTATCGGTTTCGAGTTGCAAGAGCTCTGCGTGGCCACGAACAGCGGCAAGCAGATTATTGAAATCATGGGCAATACCGGCCGTCAGCTGGCCGATGGCTTCCATCTTCTGGGTCTGGACCAGCCGATCCTCTGCCAGTCTGCGCTCGGCGCGCACTTCCTCGCGCGCGGCTTCGAGCATCTCACCCATGCGATCCTTCTGCCGATCGATGGACCGCCGCAGGATGAATTCGGACACGAAGATTCGCTCGTGCCGCAGGATACTTCTGAAAATGATCATCGCGAAAGTCGCCGCCACAAGGGCAAAGCCCCAAAACGCCGGTTCGTCGGTTCGACTGAACCCCCCCATCGATCCGGCCAGGATCAGCCCGGAGAACCCGTATGCCGCCAACGGCATCGGGTAGAGCGTGATCGCCCCGCCCGCTACCATCCCCGCCGCCATCGCGACGAGAAACGCCTGCGACAGCCCTTCGACCTCAGGCAAAATGACAAGGCCCGGATACGCCCAGAAGGCGCCCAGAAGGCAAGCCTGCCCGATACTTTTCCTGTAAGTCCGCAACGACATAGTGGTGGGAAACGGCTTGTGGCGCCGGGCGTGCGAGAGCACCAGAAAATAGCACGCCATTGCAATTACGATCGCGGCCCAGACGAATGCATCGATGCGGGACTGATCTTCAAGGTAGAAGACGAAGGGGATGGAAAATGCATTGATGATATTGGCGATCATCATCGGCGGCGTAAGACGCGATACCGCGAAGGCCCTTTGGGCCATGACTTCACCGTCCGCAATACCGGCCACGTCATCGACAAAATGCCGATGATCCCTTCCTTCGGACTTGAGAAGAAGGCGTGAAGCAGAAAACATCTAAGCCGCGGCTAGGCTGGAACCAGTAGCTGATACTGGGTGCAAACTATGGTGTAAGGCAATATCCGTTTCATGCGGCATTCTAATGACCTGCGGCATGGGGGCTCTGTTGCACGGAACGCCTGAAAGACGAATTTTCCCTTTTCCGCGTCGAAGTTAGACCTCGGGTTGTGTGACGGGGATGCCGAGGGCTGTGAAGCGGTTCATGATGGATGCGGATCTGGAGTTCGGCAATCTGGCAGTCGAAGTCCACAGCAATGAGCTTCTGACCGAGCAGTTTATGCAGTTTATCTTTGTCTCGACGCGGCTTCGGCGATGGTATCCGCTCCATCTTCGCCAGATGGTCCGTCCCAGGTGCTTGACGGCGCGCAAAGCGTCGTTCCAACGCCGGGGCTACCCTTATTCCAGGGCTTGACGTTCCGTCGAGGCGAAATAACAGCGTCCAACCCGCGGTTCGCGATGACATAGCGTCAGGTCAGCCGGCGCGGCGCCACCGGTTCAAGCCAGCCGTCGAATGTGTCATAGGCGCCGTCCGTTACCCGGTAGGGCCGCGATTACGCCGTGTACTTCTATTCGGAGGAATAGGCCGCCGAAGAGTTCAAGTGCGACCAGCTAAATCTTGACGAAGGCAAATCTTTCGGCGTGGCGCAGTTCGGGCAAATACCGAACTGGAATCCCGCACCAACACAGCCGAATTTCGAGCCGGCTGTTTGCGTATCAGATATCCCCCACTTCATCGCCACGGAGCGCGCTCGTAATGGATCACCCGAACACCGTCATACGGGCCGAGACCCGACCCTTGGTGTAACGGCCACGGACGCTCGGCGCCGGCCCATCCTATAGCATAACAGTCTCGATGATTGACCGGTTGCCGGGCGATGCTACCGTGCGTCAACCATCCTCGGGAGGAGACCATGATGAAACCGATCATCGGTGCGGCCGTCATTTGCGCTGCCGCGGTGCCGTTGCACGCGCAATCTTGTGGGTCCGTCCGGGATGTTCTCTATCGGGGGGAATTATTCACACAATGGATGCCTCCGGGGCCATAGCCAGCGATCTACATGCCGTCGGCGATCGCATCGCCGCCGTGGGCGACAATCTGCAGACCGGGCCCTGTACGGAAACCGTCGAGCTCGGGGGCTGAACGGTCGTCCCCGGTATCATCGACAACCACAACCACATCGTCTTGTTGGGCTTGCGGCCCGGCCACGACGTGCGGCTGGAGAATGCGCGGTCGATAGACGACGTCCTCGCTGCGCTGTCCGATCTGGCCGAGAAGTAGCACATGCAGCGGCAATATGACTTGCGCTATAGGCTGACGCCTCACTCGAATACATTCGGCTGAGCCAGAACTTCACCGATCTGATAGTACGTTGATACTAAATCAGAAGGGATGGGGTGGACACCTCCTTTCGACGGCATCGTACTATGCCGACGCGATGTAGGCCTCATTACAAAAGGCGGAACTATCCATGGAAGGCGATAGCTGAAGCAGCTAGCCGTCTTGCCATGCGATTTGGCAAGCCAAAGTCACCCCAACAGCAGCGCGTGCCATTACCTTTCGAACCCGCGATCTGTTTACCCGCCAAAGGACCTAAACGGTCAACGCATTGTCTACCTTGAGCAGATCAATGATCCGACCGGTTACATCGTGTAAGATGTGAGCTACTCCCCATCCTTTGGACAGGAACCGTCGAAGTTTAAGCTACCTTCTGCACCTGCTGATCGGGTTGGTTGATATCATCTCTTTGCCAGTAGACCACCGCCGGCGGCCTGCCGCCAAGGGCGGAGTGTGGGCGTTGCCGGTTGTAGAAGGTCATCCATTTCCGGATGCCTGCCTTCGCCTCCGAACCGGTTTCCCACGCGTGTAGGGAGACACACTCTTATTTCAGGGTCCGCCAGGGGCGCTCGATGAAGATGTTGTCGAGGAATCGCCCCTTTCCATCCATCGATATGCGTATGCCGGTTCGGCGCAGACGGTCTGTCCAGGCGAAGGACGTGAACTGGCAGCCCTGATCGGTATTCATGATCTCGGGCGGGCCGAACTTGTGGCTGGCTTCGTTCAGCGCGCTGACACAGAAGTCGTAAGCAACCGATTGAGGCCGCCTGCCTGCCTTCGGGCGTAGATCTTCTACTCCGTCGTTATCGACGTGGTATCAGGCGGGGGCAGATATGCGGCATGAGGTGATCGTCGGTGTTGAACGGCGACGGCGTTGGTCCGACGAGCAGAAGCTTGGTGTGCTTTTGGAGGCCGGTGTCGCGGGGGCCACCGTGGCGGACGTCGCGCGTCGCCACGACCTGACCCGTCAACACATCTACCAGTGGCGTCGCGAGCTCCGGCGGAAGAGGATGTGGCCGAGAGCCGAAGGGATCGTGTTCCTGCCCCTCGAGCATGTCGTGGAGGAGCCGGACAAAACTTCCGATGTAGAACCCAAGGAGGCTCCCCGGTTCGAGATCGTCCTGGGCAATGGCCGGACCCTTCGCTGCGACGCACAGATCGAGGATGACGATCTCGTCCGGCTGATCCGCCTCGTCGAGGCAGCATGATCGGGCCGGGCACGGGGATCCGGGGCTACCTCGCCGCTCGCCAATGTCGCTCGGACCATTGGCGCGAATTGGCTCGCCGTCACCGACATGCGCAAGGGCATCGCGGGGCTTTCGGCCATGGCCCAGGATGTCCTGAGCCAGAAGCCTGCAAGCGGCGCGGTCTTTGCGTTCCGCGGCCGTCGGGGCCGTCGGGGCCGTCGGGGAGATCGGCTGAAGCTTCTTTATTGGGAGGGTCAGGGGTTCTGCCTCTACTACAAGGTTCTGGAACGTGGCCGCTTCCCGTGGCCGGCCGCCGAGGCCGGCGTGGCCCGGCTGACCTCCGCGCAAATGGCGATGCTGTGGGAGGGGATCGACTGGAGACGCCCGGACTGGGGCGCGCCGCCGGCACGGGTGGGGTGATATAGAACCTCCAAAACCCCTTGTTTTGTTGGATATACGCGGCACGGCATGGTATCTTTCATCATGTCCGACAGTGCCGACAGCCTCACCGATGACCCCACCGTTCTGAAGGCGATGATCGCTGCCCTTCAGGCGGAGAATGCCCGGATGTTGGCCACGCTTCAGGCCCATGAGCAGCTGGTCCAGGCGCTGCGTCTGCGGATCGCCAGGCTCCTGAAGCAGGCCTTCGGCAAGTCATCGGAGAAGATCGAACGGGAGATCGCGCAGATCGAGCTGGCGCTGGAAGACCTGCTGATCGCCGCGGCCGAGCAGCGCGACGAGCCGGCCGACGAAGAGGATGCCCACCCCGCCACCACCGAGGCGAAGTCGCGTCGCAGGCCGCGGGTGTCGGACGAGACCCCACGGGAGCGCCGCGAGCTCGACCCCGGCACCTGCTGTCCCGATTGCGGTGGCGACCTGCGCATGGTGGGCGAGGACGTCAGCGAGCTGCTCGACATGATCGCCGCGCAGATGAAGGTGATTTGTCACCCGTCAGGGCATTGCGCAGCAATGCCCCGAGAGGGCAGATCGCGCGGGTGAAGAAGTCCTGCCGCTGCTGCGAACGCATTGTGCAGCCCGCAGCCCCGAGCCGACCGATCCCCGGCAGCATGGCCGGTCCGGGCCTTCTGGCGCAGGTTCTGGTCTCCAAGTTCGATGACCATCTCCCCCTCTGCAGGCAGAGCGAGAACCACGCCCGCATGGGGGCGGACATTCCCGATAGCACACTCCTGAACTGGTGCGGCGGGGCCATGAAGGTGCTCGCGCCGATCGCCGCGCGGATCGAGGTGGAGGTCATGGGCTCCCCCGTGCTCCATGCGGACGGTGAGCCATCGCGTCGCCATGCGTTCGAGACCGATGGCGAACCCGATCCGCGTGCTGGATCGGTCCCGTCGGGACCGCGGTCTCGGCAAGGGGATCAAGCAGGGGCGGGTCCGGGCCTACGTCTCGGAGTGAGCCATGTGGTCGCCATGGTTCGAGACCCATGGCGAACGGCCTTGGGCCGGCACGGCGCCGCCCGGCGTGGTCTACCGCTTCTCACCGGACCGGAAGGGCGAGCATCCGCGTCGGCATCTGCAAGGTAGCAGCGGCATCCTTCAGGCGGACGCCTATGCCGGCTTCGGCCATCTCTACCAACGCCGGGCGGACGGCAGCAGCCAGTTCCGGGAGGCGGTCTGCTGGGCGCATCTACGCCGCGACTTCCACGATGTCCGGGAGGCCACGAAGTCCGAGATCGCACGGGAGGCGCTCGACCGGATCGGGAAGCTCTACGACGTCGAGCGTGAGATCGCCGGCCGGTCTGCCGAGCTGCGCCAAGCAGCGCGTGAGCAGCATTCCAGGCCCATGGTGGATGCCTTCAAGGTGTGGGCCGAGACCCAGCTGCCGCGCATCCCGGGCAAAGGCGATCTCGCCAAGGCCTTCCGCTACGGGCTCTCCCGCTGGCCGTCATTCGAACTGTTCCTCGAGGACGGACGCATCGGGATCGACAACAATCCGGCCGAACGTGCCATGCGTCCAATCGGGATCGGCCGGAAGAACTGGCTCTTCGCCGGGTCCGACAGCGGCGGCGAGACCCTCGCCCGGGCCATGACGCTGATCGAGACGGCGAACATGAATGATCTCGATCCCCAGGCTTGGCTCACCGACATCCTTGACCGCATCCATGATCACAAGATCAACCGCCTCCACGAGCTCCTCCCTTGGAACTGGAAGGCCGAGGCCTGAACTGCGCCCCCAATCGGCCGGTTACCAGAAGTCGGCCTCCAGCGTGTTCGAGATCCGCCAAGCCAGGACCTTTCGGATGTGCCAGTCCACGAGGGCGACAAGGTAGAGGAACCCCCCGCCGCATGGGCAGATAGGTAATGTCGGAGCACCCGCTGCCCGACAGGGTCATGCGCAGCATGATCCCGAGAGGGGAACCTGGTTGGGCCGATCCACCCTCAATCCCTTCGAGCCGGGTATGGGTAGGTCGTGCGCCCCTTCGCCGGCCTGCTGGTGTTGGGCTTCTGGCAGATCGGCATCAGACCCATGAGGCGCATCAGCCGGCGGATACGCTTCTCGTTCACCAGGTGCCCGTTCTGCGGGCTTTCGCGGCCCCACTGGGCCCACGGTCCCTTGAACTGCGCAGGTGCCAGGTCATCTGCCGGACTCCGAAGAACGGGGTTTCCAGGAACTGCCCGTCGATCAATCGCATCAAGCCGAGGTTCTGCTCAGTCTCCCCCTTCGGGGTGTAGTAGAACGACGAGCGTGAAATTGACAGCAAGCGGCACTGGTAGCCGATCGATAGCTCCGGATGATCGGGTTCGACCATGCCGCGCCTCACTTCCCGCCCCAAGGCTTGAGCTTTCGCTCCAAAAAAGAGTTGGCCACCGCATTGGCGGGTTCTCTCGGACCGGTGGCGTTCACCCGCCAATTCACCCGATCTTGGCGTGGAGCTCCTTCACCTGCTCCTCGTCAATCTCGAGCTTCTTGCCGCCCCCGCGCTCGAACACGCCGGACGCACCTTCGAGCAGGGCCCGCTTCCATTGATGGATCATCGTCGGATGCACCCCGAACCGGCTCGCCAGCTCGGCCGCCGTCTCCTCGCCCTTCAGGGCTTCCAGCGCGACCTTCGCCTTGAACTCAGGCGCGTGCTGCTTGCGTTTCGACATCTCTGATCTCCTTCGCGTCGAAGATCAGCACACTGCAAATCGTAGCTTATGTCAGTGTCCGAAATTCGGGCGGCAGCTCAACGTAGGCGACATTGAAGCAAGCGACGACACGATCTGATGCCTTGTCACGGATGACGCCGATGCTGGACCTCGGGCCGATCACCGCAATGGCAACCGAACCTTTCACTCCCACCCCGTAAGTTTTCAAGCGCAGTCGGGATTTCATAGCCTGGCTGGGACTGGTGCCACGGCAACGTTCAACTGTAGCAAGCAAGTCCCTGGGCGACCTTGGAAGATCGGGCAGCGACATTCGGCGGCTGCTAATCATCGGCGCAATGTCGGTTCTCGGCTTGGGAACCCACGCAAGGCGGTTGCAATCGCGTTAGTCAACAAGATGGCCCGGGCGCTTTGGACGATGAAAACTCGGAAGAAAGTTACAGGAATCCGCTACTGGCTGCCGGCTGACATTTGATAAGCGGTAAGAAATTGGACATCGGCGTGTTAGGTGATCGTAGACAGTAAGGACAAGAGATCGCTGACGATGGTTTTGAAAAAACGCATCCGGGTCAACGGGACATGAGCCCGCAGACGTGATTTCGCACCAGAGCCACGCAGCTCCATACCAGCCAGCGGACATGTATTCCCCGCACAACAGCCTGATACAAGACCGCACCCGATCACACGTCACCAACGCTAAATTACTGCTAGAAAGCAATCGTGCGCGAACAGGGGTATCCAGATATAGCCTAGGCTTTCCTTGGGTAATGCGGCCGGAGAAGGCGGCGTGTCGCCGGCCTGCCAGAAGCCGCAAGGAGAGCGATACGCCATGAAAGACGATACTGACATCGTCCTGCTTCGACAGTCCCTGAACCGCCCCGGCTTGCCCGGCGAGCAAAACTCTCAAAGGATTGCTTTCTATGGACAAGAAGAACACGACGAGCCCGTACCCGGCCGAGTTCCGCGAGCGGGCTGTGCAGATGGTTGCGGACCATCTCGATGGCTACAGCCTTTGACGGCGGCGGTGCGCGACATTGCCCAGAAGCTTGGCTGCTCCGCGGATAGCTTGCGGGTCTGGTACAAGAAGGCCCAGCGTGACGTGGGCAAGGAAGCCGGCCCGACCAGCGCAGAGAAGGCCCGGATAAAGGAGCTGGAGCGCGAGGTGCGCGAACTGCGCCAGGCGAACGAGATCCTGAAGACGGCCAGTGCGTATTTTGCCCCCGCTCTCACACATGCAAGCATGTGTTGCCGCGCAGCGGGACAGAGCTCGACCGCCCGTTCCGCAAATGACTGCATTCATTGATGATTTCCGGGAGGAGTTCGGGGTCGAGCCGATCTGTCGCGTGCTGCCGATCGCCCCGTCCACTTACTATGAGCAGAAGGCGATCGCCCGGGACCCTTCGCGGGCGTCCAAACGCGTCCGGCGCGATGATGCGCTACGAGAGAAGATCCGGAGGGTCTGGTCGGACAATCGCGGACTCTACGGCGCCCGCAAGGTTTGGCATGTTCTGAGGCGCGAGGGCGTTGCTCAGGCCGATGGCGCGCCAATGACAGCTGTCGCGCGCTGTACGGTGGAACGGTTGATGCGCGAGATGGGCCTGCAGGGCGTGGTGCGCGGCAAGAAGGTAATAACGACGAACCCGGACGCGGCGCGGCCCTGTCCGGACGACAAGGTCAACCGCGCTTTCCATGCCGACCGGCCGAACCAACTGTGGGTATCGGATTTCACGTATGTCCCGACTTGGTCGGGGACCGTCTACGTCGCGTTTGTCATCGACGTATTCGCCCGTCGCATCGTGGGCTGGTGGGTATCGACCTCGATGACCAGCCAGTTTGTCCTCGATGCACTCGAGCAGGCGCTATGGCAAAGAAAGCCCATAGGGAACAAGAGCTTGATCCATCATTCGGACCGCGGATCGCAATATCTTTCCATCAAGTACCCTGAACGCCTGGCAGATGCAGAGGTCGATCCATCCGTCGGCACGGTGGGTGACTCATACGATAACGCGCGCGCGGAAAGCGTCATCGGCCCGTTCAGGACCGAGGTCATCAAGCAGCTCGGCCCCTGGAAAACCATGCAGGCGGTCGAATGGGAGACCTTCCATTGGGCGGATTGGTGCAACCAGCATCGGCTCTTGGGCTCGATAGGTTACATCCCGCCGGCAGAAGCTGAGCGACGACATCTTGAACAGCCCCAACCCCGCGATAAGGCCGCCTGACCCGTTGAACGAAACGCTCTCCGATAAAGCCGGGGCGGTTCAATACACCCGCTGGATGAGAGTGCGCGCCGGATGTTTGCGACGGCGCTGAAGGCCGAGGCGGATGCTTTACTCACGGAGATTACTGAAGCCCCGTTCGCCGGATATACGTCAGCTTGTGGTCCGGCCTAGATACAGGCCTGAGCGGCAGACATCGACCGGGATTAGTGGACCCGCGGTGAAGCGGCTGAAGATCCGCGAAAGGGCTGTGGAGAATGGGAACGGCAAGATCCGGTTCAGTTCTACCATTTTGCCGAAGGGGGGCGACGGTCCCGCAGCCTCAAAGAGCTACTGCCGGTTCTTTAACTTCGCGGCATCTCGATGGGGACTTTGCAGCACGCACTTGGGGCATTGCTCGGTGAGAACGCCCCGAACCTGTTGCCCAGCGGCGCCCTGTCCCGCCTGATAAGCGGATTGGAAACCGAGTATGGGCGCCGGCAGCGCCGCGACCTCGCCGCCCGACGTTGCATCTAAGGCCCCTTCCGACAGCCCGCTGTGCATGCGCCTGCTGGTCAATGGACGGGGTCGATCCCCAGACCCGGATGGAACAGCGGGCGGCGTGCATGCTCGTTCTAACAGGTGTGACGCCCGAGAGGAGGGAAGAACTGCTGGGCTTCCCCAAAGCAAGGCCGCGATCTGTCTGACCACCGAGCGCGGTGCGCTACTGGCCTTCTACGATTTTCCGTCGGATCACTAGAGCCTTCCGCGGAATCGAACCTGATCGAGAGCGTGTTCGCCACGGTCAGATATTGCGCGATACGGCCCGGCTGATGGTCACAAGCTCTTGCACGTTGCCGCGAAGGGATGGCGACGTCTAAAGGAGATGGACAAGTTGCCAATAATCATCGAGGGCGGCATCGACGCCAAAGACCGCGCCGCGTGATCGAAGCGTTTCACCCATTTCCAGCGATCGCTCTCGACGCCCCTCTCGGGATCATGCTGCCCATGGCCCTGCCGGGCAAAGGATTCGGATCTCGCGCCAAAGACACCGTTTCGCGCCACCTGTTTGTGGGTATGCCATTCGTCCTCAGCCCTGATGCCGATGGGTCGATCAGTAGGTTCAACGGCCTGTGCGATCCCCTGTCGGGAATAGTCGCCGCCAAGGTCGTTTGGCGCCTGCTCAGCGTGGTGAAATTCGACACCGGGCAATCGACGCCGACGAGCCGCAGAAGGCTCTGCACGAACGCAATCTGCTGAAGGAGCGTCAAGCCAAAGAGGACCTTCATCCTAAGGCACCTCTGGATCGCCGCATCGCTATACGACGACTGCTTGCCCATTGGCGCTGGCCCCCCGGGCCATGTCATGATCGATCCAGGGCGCCAGGAAGCCGCGATGCTCCAGGCCAGCCAGTTCTTGGTCTTGTAGTTTGGTGGGATAGGTCTGCTTTGCGGAACAGCTAACACGCTGGATTGACGACATGTTTCGCACATCGGCCTTTGCGCACCCAAGCCCCCGCGCGCGGTGGCCGCATCCAAATGTCAGGTCGCCAATGTCCGTTCCTCATGCATCAGATCGCTTGGAAGGTCGTCAAAACTGGCGTAATTCATGGTAAACAGCTTCGAATACAAGCCTTTCTGCGCCATGAGGGCATCGTGATCGCCCTCTTCGATCTTGACCCCCTGCTGAAGGACGACGATCCGGTCCGCGTTGCGGATCGTGGCGAGCCTGTGCGCAATCACCAATCCCGTTCGCCCCTCGAGCAGCCTTTGCAGCGCCTTCTGAATCTGCATTTCGGTGTAGCTGTCGATATTCGCCGTTGCCTCGTCCAAGACCAGAATCCTGGCATCCGCTGCTAGCGCCCGGGCAAAACTGAGAAGCTGGCGCTGGCCGAGGCTGAGGTTCGATCCCCGCTCGTCGAGCTTGGTGTCGTAGCCCTCGGGCATCGACGTTATGAAGTCATGGGCACCAACGGCCCTGGCTGCTTCGATCACGTCTTCATCGCTGGCCCAGTGCGAGGAATACCGGATATTCCCCATCACGGTGCCGGTGAAGAGGTATGGTTCTTGCAAGACCATCGCGATGTGCCGGCCGAGGCTTTTCTGTGTAACGCCACGCACGTCATGTCCGCCGACCAGAACCGCCCCGGCCTGCACGTCATAGAACCGATGGATCAAAGAAATCGAACTGGATTTTCCCGACCCCGTCGGCCCGACCAGCGCCACCCGCTCGCCTGATGCGACGGCAAAGCTGACATCCTTCAGCACCGGATGATCGGGATCGTAGCCAAACGTCACATTGCGAAACTCGACCGCGCCGTCATCATCCGGGCCCAGTGCCACGGCGTCTGGCGCATCGTTGACGTCGATGTCGACATCCAGAACCTCCGTCAGGCGGTGCCCCGACGCCATCGCGCGTTGCATCACCGAATACTGCATGGTCAGGGATCGGATCGGGTCGAAGAACCGCTGGATGTAGAACAGAAAGGCCACCATCGCGCCGATTTCGATCCGGCCCGACACGACCATCAAACCGCCTGCGATCACGACTACCGCCATTGCGATACCGGTCAGGGTATCGACGATGGGAATCATGATCTGGGCAAGGCGCGACGCGCGCAGCTGTGCAGTGTAGGTGCGGTTCGCCAAGTCCGAATAGAGCTCGGCGTTCAGCCCGGCTCGGTTCATCGCCTGGATCGCGCGCACGCCGTGGATCGCCTCGGCCAGGGCACCGTTGGTGATCGAATTCGCCTCATGAGCGGCCATGAACGCCGACCGCGCCCGCGCCAACCACAGGACCCGAACGCCCAGAAGAACCGGCAGCACCATCAGCACCAGAAGTGCAAGCTGCCAGTCGAGCCAGAGCATCACGGCGACAATCCCGATCAGAAGCGCGATGTCGCCAACGGACTGGACCGAGGTTTCCAGAAACTCCTGCATCGAGTTCACGTCACCCTGAAGCCGCGACATCAGTCGGCCGACTTCGGTCTTGTCCATGAAGGTCAGCGAGACGTGTTGCAGGTGGCTGAACATCTTGCGGCGGATGTCGAACAGAACGTTTTCCGCGACCTGCCCCGTCACCCGCTCCTGCACCAGAGAGGCGGCGTAGTTCACCGCGATCACCAGCGCGAAGAGGGCGACGATCCCGGCCAGCACGCCGCCGGACGCTCCCGGCGCCATGCCGAAGTCGATCGCGTAACTGATCAAAAGCGGGATCGCCAGTTGCGAGAGGGTGAAGACCAACACCGCGGCTACGGCGATCCACACCCGGCGCTTGTAGGGATCGACGAAGGCCCAGATACGGCTGACGACCTTGCCGTCGAAGACCCGGCCGAAGATGTCTTCCTCGATCCGGCTGGATCCAACGACGGCCCGCATCCTTGGGCGACCGTCGTCATGGGGGTCGCGCGGTTCGCTCGTGCCGGTGCGGGTCATCGTGCCGCCTCCGTCCGGAGCACGTCGTCCTCGGGGGTCATCTGAAGATCGTGCAGGGCCTTGTACCGGCCACCGAGGGCCATGAGCTCTTCGTGGGTGCCTCGTTCGACAATCTGGCCGCCCTCCATGAACAGGATGCGGTCGGCGTTCCGGATACTGGCCAGCCGATGCGCGACGATCAAGGTCACGCGGTCCTTGGCGTAGTCCCGCAAGGCGGCGCGGATGCGGCTTTCGGTTCCCGCGTCGATGGCGGCCGTACTGTCGTCGAAAATCAGCACTGCCGGCTGTGTCATCAACGTGCGGGCGATGGACAAGCGCTGCCGCTGTCCGCCCGACAACGACACGCCACGTTCGCCGACGACGGTCGAATACTGATGCGGCAGCCCCAGGACATAGTCATGCAGTTGCGCGCTGTCGGCAACACCGCGGATGCGGCGATCATCGGTGAACGGAGACGCATAGGCGATGTTGTTCTCGATCGTCGTCGTGAAGAGAAAGCTGTCCTGCTGCACGATGGCGACCGACTGGCGGACGGAATCCAGCGTGACCTCTCGGATGTCCTGACCGTCGATGGTGATGGCCCCTTCGGTAACGTCATAAAACCGAGGCAGAAGTTGCATCAAAGAAGTCTTGCCCGCCCCGGGCGCCCCGAGGATCCCGATGGTCTCGCCCCGTCGCGCCTCGAACGAGATGCCCGAGACGACCGGTCTGGCGACAGGGCCCTGATACGCGAAGCCCACATTGTCCAGCCTCAGGATGCCCTCGGTGATCTCCAGTTCCCGTGCGCCCGGCGAATCGTCGATCTCGACGGGCGTGTCCATCAGCTGGAACAACCGCGCACCGCACGTCGATGCACGCGCGTAACCGTTGACCATCAGGCCCAGTTGCCGGACCGGCATCTGAAGGATGGTCATGAAGGTCAGGAAGGTCGCCAGAGTGCCGACCGTAATCTCTCCGGCGGCGACCTGCCGCCCCCCGAAAAGCAGCACCAGGCCCATCGCGGCGAAGAAGGACAAGGTCATGGCCGAGGTATTGCGCACCCGAACGTCGATCCGCTGGTGGCTGTACTCCAACGCCTCGCGGGACGAGGCGTCGAACTTCGCCATCTCGTACTCCTGAGCCGAGAAAGCGCGAACCACCCGGATACCGGCCAGGTTCTCTTCCATCTTCTGGCTGAGGACGCCCAGCTTCTCTTGCAGGATCAGCCACGTCCGGCGCAGCTTGAGCTGCATGGCAGAACTGCGCCAGGCGGCGAAGGGCACGAAAGACAGGGCCAACAGGCCCAGAATGACATTCGTGGTCAAAAGCATCCACGCCCCGATGCCGATCAGCAGGGTCAGCATGACGGTCCGCACCAGCGCAGTCGAAAAGTACATGCGCACGCCTTCCAGATCCAGCATCCCGACGGTGATCAGATCGCCCGAATGGGTGCGATCGTGGAAGGAGAAGGGTAACCTTTGCACCTTGGCATAGATCTCGTTTCGCAAATCCTGCGCCAGCGCGTGTCCGACCGATTCCGCTGAATAGTTCTGCACCAGCGTAAAGAGCCCGCGCAGGACGCTGACCCCAAGCAGCGTCAGCGCGATGACGACAAGCGCCCCGATATCGGGGGTGCCCCGGTCCATCGCCACCGTCTGATCGACCGCCCTTCCCAGAATGACCGGGATCGAAAGCTGCGCCATCACGGCAGGCACTGTCGCAGCCAAGGCAAGTCCTGCCCGCCAAGGATAGCGAAAGCACCTCCGGGTGATCCGCGCGATGGCCCCAATGCCTTTCTGCCGGTCGATGGCGGCAGTTCTGCGGAATACGGGGTCGCCCGCCACGACGGCATCTCCTTGCCGTTTCATCTTGGTATGTCCTCGCAGATGCCCGAAGGTCCGGCCCGAAGGCGAAAGCGCAACCCGGCGGGCGCACTTCTGACAAGCGATCCGACCGGACGATGAATGGTGGGTCTCTTTCAGGCCCGGTGCCGCGCCTCAACTCTTCCCGAAATGCTCCATGATCGCCGCGGCATACTTAATGCCCTTGATGTACTTGTCGATATGCACGTTTTCGTCCGGAGCGTGCAGATTGCAACCCGGGTTCGCGAAACCCGTCAGGACGCACGGGATCCAGACATGGCGCAGGATCGCCCCCTCTGCCGAAACCCCGTTGACGATGGGTGGCTCGCCATAGACCTCGTGCGCGGCGGCGATGATCGCCTGGCTGATATCCTCCTTGGCCGAGATCTTGTAGGGTTCCTCGGCGCGTTCGAAGGTCTTGACCTCGATATTGTCGAAGCCCTGCGCCGCGATGTGATCGCGCAGCTTCCGGGCGGCGACGTCGGGCTGGATGTTCGGGATCAGGCGGAAATCCATGCGCACCCGCGCCTCGGCCGGAACGATGGTCTTGGTCCCCTTCCCCGTATAGCCGCCGATGACCCCCTGGATGTTGGCCGTCGGCTCGTAGGTGCGGGCGCGGACGACGTCCACGCCGGTCCGCCCGAGGGCGAATTCCTCGACCCCGAGTTCGTCCTTCAGCAGGTCGAAGTCGATCCGGGCGGCCTTGTCGGCAAGGAAGCCCTCGTGATCCTCGTCGGGGACGTAAATGCCTTCGGCCCAGTTCTCGATCAGGATGTTCCGGTCGCGATCCATGATCGTGGCCAAGCAGTGAATCAGGTCCCAGACCGGATTGGGCACAAGCGGCGCATTCAGAGAATGCACATCCGACCTGGCACCACGGGCGACCAGTTCGACGAACAGGACCGATTTCAACCCAAGCGAGACATCCGGGACATTCGGCCCGACCTCGAGCGAGCCGTCGAGGCAGTGCATCCCGTCCGCCTCCAGAAGCGTCTTGTTCTGTTCGGCCCAGGGGCCAAGGTTCGGCGACCCAATCTCTTCCTCGCCCTCGATCAGCAGCTTCAGGCCCACGGGCACGTCGCCCCGCACGGCCAGGAACGCCTTGGCGGCCTTGTTGAACGCCATCACGCCCGACTTGTTGTCGGTGGCACCCCGACCGTAAAGCACGCCGTCCACGATCTCGGCCGACCAGGGACCGCCATGGGTCCAGGCTTCGATCGGCTCGGGCGGCTGCACGTCGTAATGCGAATAGCACAGCATGTTCTTCTTCGAGGTCTTGGACGGGATATGCCCGAAGATGACGGGCGGCCCCTCGCGCAGCTCGTGAAACTCGGCCGGAAGCCCGTCGCGGTGCATCATGTCGCGGACAAGCTCGGCACACTCGCGCAGGCCAATGTCCTGGGCCGAGACCGAGGGCTGCCGCACGAAGCTTTGCAGGTCGGCGATGAACTCGTCGGCATGGGCGTCGATATAGTCGTAGATCTGCTGCATGTCGCTCATCTGGCGGTCTCCTGGCTGAGTTTCCACGCGTCGAGCCTTTGCCCGGACAGGGCCGGATCGCGCGTCTTAGCAATGTGGAGGAAGGCGGGGGCGAGCCGGATCGGATCGACCCACTTTTCCTTGAGTTCGGGCGGGTAGTTCCGTTCCGACATGGGGGTGCGCATATACATGCCCGGCGTCACGGTGCAGGAGACGATCCCCTGCCCCGCGCCCTCGAGGGCAAGGCATTTCGACAGCCCTTCGAGCGCATGTTTCGCGGCGCAATAGGCGGTTTCCTCGGCGAAGCCCTTGATGCCCGATTGCGACGAGACGAAGACAAGCGCGCCGCCGCCCCGCCCGGCCATGTCCCCCCAGACGGCCTGCGCCAGCAGGAACCCGGCCTCGATCCCGACATCCATCGTGGCGCGGAACGTCGCGAGGTCCACCTGCGGGAACGGCTGCGGCCTGAGGATCGCCGCGTTGTGGATCAGCGTGTCGACCGGCGCCTCGGCCCGGATCGCGCCGATGGCGTCCGCCGTGGCTTCCGCATCCGTCAGGTCGCAGATCGCGGCCTTGGCCCCGATCTCTGCGGCCAGGGCAGTCAGCGCCTCCGCCTCGCGATCCATGACGCTGACCCGCGCGCCGGCTTCCGCGAAGGCACGCGCCAACGCGGCCCCGAGGCCCTGCGCTGCGCCGGTGACGACGACGTGCTGTTCGCCGAGGGGCTTCATGTGGCCGAGCCCATGTCGAGGTCGATCCAGCGCCGCTCCTCCCTCGAGGCGATGACGGCGTCGAGCACCATCTGGTTGCGCAGCCCGTCGACGAAGGTGGCGCCGCGCTCCAGCTCGCGCCCCTCGGCGATGGCAGACGTCATCTCGCGCAGAACTTCGAGGACCGAGACGTTCCAGATCCCCTTGTTCAGTCCGGGCAGGTCCGCGTTCGGGTCGGGAACCGTGATCTCCTCGAATCCGGCCTTGGCCTTCGCGAAATACATCCGCTCGTCCGAGTTCGACAGCGTGATCGTCCCCTTCGAGCCGAAGATCTGCGTCTCGTTCCCCATGTTCGCGGCGGCGACGCCCGACATGAAGACCTGCGCCAGCGCGCCGCTTTCCATCTGAAGCGTCAGGTGGCTCAGGTCGTCGGCGGTGGCGGTCCAGCTTTCGCCGGTCTTGGGGTCCACCCGGTCCGGCACGACGGTCAGCGCCTGCCCAACCACGCTTGCAGGTTCACCCAGCCACCAGCGCAGAGTGTCGACCTGATGCGATCCGTTGGCCCCCAGCCTGCCGCCGCCCTGCGATGCGTCGGACCACCAGTCGCCCTTGGGCCTGCCCGCCGGGTCGTTCCACGACGCACCGATATTCGTGATGTTGACGTGCCGTATCTCGCCCAGATCGCCCTCTGCGATCATCTCGGCGATCCGGGCGCGGTTGGGATTGAAGCGCAGTTCGTGGTCGATCATGTGCAGCCGCCCGGCCGATCTGGCGGCATCCAGCATCTCGCGCGCCTCGCCCGCGTTCATCGCCGTTGGTTTCTCGCACAGCACATGGGCCCCGGCGGCGATGGCGGCCTTGACCATCGGCGCGTGCAGCACCGTGGGCGTGGCGATGCAGACGAGGTCGAGCTCCTGCTCGCTCAACATTCGTTGCCAGTCGTCGTAGACGGCCTCAATCCCGTGGGGTTCTGCGGCGGCTTTCGCGCTTTCCATCCGGCTGGAGGCCAGCACCACGGCCTTCGCCCCTTCGATATGCGCGAGGGCGGGCAGGTAGGCGTCGCGCGCGAAACTGGCCCCGACGATCCCGAGTCTGATCATGGCGTGTCCTCCGGTTGGATAATTTCCTGGCGCAGCTCCTCGATCTCGACCGGCGCACGTCGGTCCGAGGACCGGATGCAGGCGGCGAGCATCAGGAGCGATTGCAGATGATCACGGCCCGAGCACAGGACCGGCCCGGTGCCCCTGAACGCCGCCACGGCCATCTCCAGCAGGGCCGCGGCATCCGTGATCCACGGCTCATGGGGAAGCGTCGGAACCGGCTTAAAGGACGTATCGTGGCGACGCGCCATCACCAGATCTCCGAACATCTCGCGCTGGATCAGGACCCCCTCGGTACAGTCGGTCCGCCAGTCGAAATCCAGTCGATCGACCCCGCCTGCCCACGTGCCCTGATAGGAAACGTGAAGCCCGCCATCGAACTCCAGCAGGGCGAAGACATTGGCGTCGCCCCGGTACATCGACCAGGATGGGTTGAACGTACGCGCATGGATGCGCGTGACCTCTTTCCCATAGACATGGCGCATCAGGTCGAAGTGATGGATCGACTGTTCCCATAGCATGGGATGATCCATGACCAGTGGATACTTGTTCAGGTGTGGCAGCTGACCGTCACGCCAACGCTCGTAAGTAAAACGGGCGAATTCGGGCGCGCCGACAATGCCCGCGTTCAAGGCCTGTTTCAGGGCGACGGTTACCGGCAGAAACCGGAAGTTCAGCCCGACGATAAGGGTACGGCCTGCCGCTTCTGCGGCGCGGACATGACGCGCGGCAGAGGAAACATCGTCTGCCAGCGGCTTCTCGGCCAGGATATCCAGCTTCGCGGCGAGGCAAGCCTCGATCTGCCCTTCGCGTCCCCCGGGCGGCGTCACCAGAAGGGCGACATCGGCCTCAACCATTTGGGTCAGCTTCGAGATTTCCGCGGCCACCGTCGCGTCCGGGAGGAGCTTGAGCGCCGCGTCGCGGGCCGCGGGCGAGGGATCGGCAAGGCCGACGATCTGCACGTCCGGTGACGCCTGCATGACCCTAAGCCACGTCCGGGACCTTGCGCCCAAGCCCACGACGACGAACCGCAGCGGTGTGCTCATGCCGCAGTTCCGGACAGGTTCAGGTGCGCCAGGCCATCGTTGACCGGGGTCCATTCGATGTCCGTCATCGGCGACGGACGAGCGGTGCCCATGGGCGGACGCAAGGGACCGGACATCTCGAAGTCGTGCGGAAAGCCAGGCGCAATCCGCTCAGCCAATTCCGCGTCCGACATCACTGGCGGGGTCCCCGCATGAATCACGCCGGGCTGCATCTTGGGCAAGGCGGCAAGAAGGTCGACCAGCCCCCCGGCAAGGTCCGGCAACCACGCCCATTCGCGCACCGCCCCCGCGCACCCGGAAGTGATGCGGCCCGCACGTGCCTCGGCCTTCATCCGGTGCGGAAGGCCGAGATGCGGTCGCGACGGGCGCCGAGCCTCGTGAGGTCCGAAGATGTTGCCCAGTCGCACGGTCAGCGTCGCGAAACCGTCTTCGGCTGCGCCGGTGGTAATCTCTTCGCCCGCGCGCTTTGCGGCGGCATAGGGGCCTTGCCCTGCCGGGGCCACATCTTCGGTCAAGCGCGCCTTGCCAACCCCGTCGCCACTGTCGAACACGCCGGTCGAGCTGAGGAACAGCATCCGATCGACGCCCGCAGCACGTCCCGCGCACATCATGCGCGTCAGCAGTTCGATATTGGTCGCAATATGGGCGGCGCGTGTCATTCCGACCTTTTCGGGTGCAACGGTCAACGCAGCCCCATGGATCAGGGCAGTGGGCGCGATCCCTTGCAGCACGTCGGTGGTCGCCAGAAGATCAACCGTAATCAGACGGACACCGGCCAATCGGTCCCTGGCCTCATCGTCGAAGGCCCGGTCGATGGCCGTCACTTGCCAGCCTGCCTCTTTCAGGGCGATGGCGACGGCCGAGCAGACGAACCCGCCCGCGCCGGTGACGACGACATGGCCGCGCGAGTGGCTCATCCCGAAGCCTGCGCCGCAAGAGCGACCGCTTCGGCGATGGCGGCGTCGTGGTCCGGCCGGATCTGCCGCAGCGGGGGCCGCACCCGCGCGAAAGCCCCGTCGTCATGCTGGACCGCGACGGCCGCCTTGATCGCGGGGATCAGCGGCAGACTTTCGAACAGCTTGCGTACGGCAGCGACCTGACGGTGCGCAGTGGCCTCAGCCTCGGTGCCCAGCGCGTCGATCAATCGACGGATGCCCGCGGGGTTCACGTTCGCGCTGGCGCTGATGCAGCCCGCCCCACCGGTCGCAGCATTTTGCGGGATCATCGCCTCCGACGCGGAATAGACGTCGATCTGCGGGAAGGCGCGGATCACCGCCTCTGTATTCTCCCATTTGCCCGAGCTGTCCTTCAGACCGGCGATCACGGGTCCGAAACTGGCCAGCAGACGGTCAATCAGAGGCAAGGTGATCGGCACCCCGGTCATCTGGGGAATGTGATACAGATAGATGCGGGTATCGTTCCGACCGACAGCTTCGATCACGCGGGCATAGGCGTCGTAAACCCCCTCGTCGGGCACACCCTTGTAGAAGAACGGCGGCAGCATCAGCGCGCCCTTGCAGCCAAGGTCCGACGCATGGCGGGTCAACTCGATCGTATCCCCAAGGGCGCAGCAGCCCGTTCCGGGAATGATACGGTCCGCCCCGATACCCCCGTCGATCAGCGCCTCGAGCCCGGCCATCCGCTCGGATAGCGTCAGGGAGTTCGCTTCGCTGGTCGATCCAAAGGGGGCCAGCCCATGCGCCCCGGCATCGAGGACAGCCCTCGCATGCGCCACGAGGCGACCCAGGTCGAGCGACAGATCATCGGCAAACGGCGTGACGGCCGGCACATAGAGGGAAAGCGTCTTGTCGTTCATTGGGCCCCCAGAAGGTCAGCGGATCAGGGTCATCGAAGGAATGTTGCGGAATTCGTCATCCGGGTCTTGGCCGCCCCGCCACATGAGCACGGCGAAATTGCCCGGCCGGTCGAGGACAGTCGCCCCCATGTGCCAGACCATCGGATGGTAGATGACGCCCCGGTTTCCCGGCACCTCCCACGCGGCGGCGCGGCCAAGGTCGGGGTTGCCATCGGCGCTGGACGGCATGACCATCACCACGTACCGCGCCACGTCGAGTGGCAGGAAACACTGGGCCGCGCTGGGGTGGCGTTCGATCCCGGTGCAAGCCAGCGGCAGCTCGGATGGGGGGACGCTGTTGACATGGACCACCGGGTCGGACCGCGTCGGGCGATCGGCGAAATGGCGACTGTAGAAGCGTCGGCGATCTCCGCTCCGCGGCGGCGCCACAACCTCTCCGAACGGCGCAAAGGCGCCCTCGTCCAGTGGACGGATCCGAATGACAGGACCGGTCATCGCGGAACCGCTTTCTGCCAATGCTCGGCGATGCTGTCGCGCCCGCAGATCCAGACGCCCGGGGCCCGCTGCACATGATCTAGAAACCGCATCAGTCCGGCAAGACGCCCGGGATGACCAATGACGCGCGAATGCAGGCCGACGGACATGATCCGCGCCTTGGACGCCGACTCGGCCAGAAGGACATCGAAGGTGTCGGTCAGAAAGGCCGTGTAATCGGCCGCGGCATAGACATCGCCGGACGCGAATTTCGCGTCGTTCGTGACCATCGAATACGGGATCACAAGATGCCGCGCCCCGCCCACATCCGTCCAGTAAGGAAGATCGTCGTTGTAGGCGTCGCTGTCGTAGAGATAGCCGCCATGCTCGACCAGCAGCGCCCGGGTCCGCGGGGACGGCGCATAGCGGCAGTACCAGCCCTTCGGCGGACGGCCGACAGTCCGCGCGATGCTCGCATGCGCACGGGCGATGTGCTCGCGCTCGGTCGCCTCGTCCAGCATGTAGTGCTCGACCCAGCGCCAGCCGTGGGCGCAGACGTCCCACCCCGCATCGCGGATCGCTTCCGCGACGGTGGGGGTTCTTTCCAGAGCCATCGCGCTGGCGAAGATCGTAAGCGGCAGGCCACGGTCCCGGAACAGGTCGTGCAAACGCCAGAACCCCACCCTCTGGCCGTATTCGTACATGCTTTCGGACGCCAGATCGCGGTCGCCCTGCGGCACGCGCGAGGCGCGCACTTCCAGCAGGGCTTTCTCGGACCGACCGTCACCGAGGCCGACGGAGTATTCGGCGCCTTCCTCGACATTCAGAACGAAGTTCAGGGCAAGCCCCGCGCCGCCGGGCCAGCGCAGGTCCGGCGGATTGGGACCATAGCCGACAAGATCGCGCCCGTCCGACCACCCCCCTGCCCCGGACCGGGCGGAGCCATCGGCCCCGTCAGTCACGGGTACCCTCGACGATGTTGTAAAAGCAGCACCAGTCGCCTTCCTGTACGTTCGGCAAGGCGCGAAGACCGAAGAACATACCGTCGGCGGGCGCGGCAAGGCTGCCGACCTCGTCGCCCCAGACATCCACGATGCGGGCGATCGGATCACCCTTTTTCATCATGGTCAGGAACGCGACCCCCTCGGCGGGAAGGAAGATGCCGGATGCCGGGGCCAGAAGCGCGGTCTGCGCCCCCTTGTAGCACGGGTCGGGATAGGTCGCCTCGCCCGGCAGCATCTCGTAATGCCTGCAGATATTCACGATGGACTTCGCCAGCTCGGACGTCACCCGCCGGAACGCGTCGGGCGAGGTCGCCGAACGGCCCCCCAGTTCGACCGTGATGCCGACCGCGCCGTTCTGGTTCAGCATCGCCATCGGGCTGCCGCTCGTCGAGAAGTTCGACATGATGCAGCCCCACCCCTCGCCCATCGCCTTGGCCAGTTCGACGCTTTCGGGCCGTTCGTCGCAAAAGATCGCCTTGTCGAGGAAGCTGTGCGCCCCGCCCGAATGGATCGAGATCTCGATATCCGCGACGCCGTTCATGGCGGTCCAGTGCGCATGGGCCAGCCGGTCGGTGTAATAGCCGTCGGGCTTGCCCGGATAGCAGCGGTTCATGTCGTATGTGAACGTATCCAGCGGGTTGCCACGCTCCATCGCAGAGAACGCCATGGGATTGAGGACCGGAACCATGACGACGGCCCCCTGAAGCTGCGCGGCGTCGATCTGCTCCATCGCCAGATGGCAGGCGCGGGGGCCCTCGGGCTCGTCGCCGTGGATCGCGCCGTTGACCCAGAAGGTCGGACCTGCGCCGGCACCGTTGATGACGATGACGGGAATTCTCACCTCTATGCCGCCGGCCAGCATGCCGACCTCGATATGGCCGCGTGCGGTTTCGCCAGGCGCCGCGGTCGCCGTTCCGACCGAGAGGCTTTCGTTTTCGCTCGTGCTCATACCGCGACGGCCCCCGACTCTTCGTAAGCCTTCAGCTGTTCGGGCGTGTAGACCTGCATGAACTCGATCTCGATCCCGCCGGCATCGTTGTCGAGGAACGCGACCCAGCCTTCGGGATGGGCATGGCTGCCGGTCTTCTTGCACGCCTTGCATTCCCGCAAGGACGCGCCCTGCGCCTGTGCATGGGCCAGCGCGGCGTCGATGTCATCGACCTCATAGCAGATGTGGTGCAGCCCCTCGGCGCCACGCTCCTTGATCCACGACGCGAACCGGCCGTCCGGATCAGTCGACTGGCATAGCTGATACTCGATCCCGCCGAGATGGAAGAGCGCGACCTTGTTGCCGGATTTGGGGAAATGGATGATTTCGGTATTGGCCGGCACGTGAAGGAAACGCGCATACGCCTCGAGCGCCTTTTCCGCGTCGCTTACCGCGAAGGCCATGTGCTTGATGCCCTTCACGTTCGGATTGTCGGATTTCTTGTCCATGGGGTCTCTCGTTCTGGGGGTATCGGTCAGACGGCGGGGGCGGTTGCTTCGGCGCGGATGGCTTTCACGACGGCCTCCATGCGGGTCATCGCCTCTTCGATGCGGGCAACGGGCTGGGTCATCGACATGCGGACGAAATCGTCCGTGTGATCGCCGTAGATCGTGCCGGGATACATCATGACCTGGCCCTCGGCCAAAAGCCGCTCGCAGAAGGCGCCTGCCCCGATCCCGAGGTTCAGGGACGCGACGTCGGCATAGACGTAGAAGCCGCCCTGAGGCTCGGCATAGCGCATCCCCATCCGGTCGAGGCCCGCGCAGATCGCCCGGCGGCGCGCGTCGTAGGTCTGCCGCATCTCGTCCACGCAGTCCTGCGGCCCCGTGGCCGCGGCGAGCGCGGCGTACTGGCTGACGCCCGCGACGGAGATGGCGAAGGCATGGTTGATCTCGGTCATCGGGGTAATCAGATCCTTCGGTCCCGCCAGGTAGCCAACCCGCCAGCCCGTCATCGCGTAGGCCTTGGAAAAGCCCGACAGCGTGATCGTCCGCTCTCGCATCCCCGGCAGCGTGGCGACCGAAAGAACCTTGTGGTTGCCGAAGGTCAGACGAGCGTAGATTTCGTCCGAGATGACGATCAGGTCATGCTCGATCGCCAGCTGGGCGATCTTCCTGACCTCCTCGGGCGGGGTGACCGTGCCGGTGGGGTTGTTGGGGTTGATCAGCGTCAGCACCTTGGACTTTTCGGTCAGGTGCGGGCGGATCATCTCGGCCGTGAGGGTGAAGTTCGTCTCCATCCCCATCGGCACCTTGACCACCGTGGCGTCCGCAAGTTCGGCTGCCTGCTGGTAGGGGTTGTAGCCCGGACACGGGACGATGATCTCGTCGCCGGGGTCCAGAAGGGCCAGCGCGATGACGAACATGCCGTGCTGCCCGCCGGGGGTCACGAGGATCTCGTCCGCCGCATAGTCGGCCCCGCCGAATTCGGCGATCTGGCCCGCGATGGCCTCGCGCAGGGGCTGGATGCCGGCGGGGTGCGTATAGTGCGTCGCACCGTCGGCCAGCGCCTTCTGCCCGGCTTCGATGATATGGGGCGGCGTGTCGAGGTCCGGGTCGCCACGGCCCAGCTTGATCACGTCAGGCAAGTCGCCCGCGATGTTGAGCATCCGGGTTATCAGGTGTTCCTCGGACAGTTTCACCCGCTTGGCGAGGCGCGCGGTATTCGGCGTGGTCATGGTTTCTCCTCCCTGCCGTCAGGCGGCCAAGCCGTAGATCTCGGAATATTTCGAGGTGAGGTGGCGGATGTAGGGTTCGGGGTCGAGCGTCCGTCCGGTGGCCTTCTGCAACAACTCGTCCCGGCCGAACCGGCGCCCATGGCGGGCAACCTTGTCATCCAGCCACTCGCGCAGCGGCGCATAATCCGCTTGATCCAGCGCGGTGCGGATCCCCGGCTGTTCGGCCATCGCGGTCTCGAACAGCTGGGCCGCCATGATGTTGCCGATGGTGTAGTTGCAGAATGTGCCGATCTGGCCCGAGGACCAGTGCACGTCCTGCAGCACGCCCTGCGCATCATCCGGCACGTCGACGCCCAGATATTCCTTCATCGCGGCGTTCCAGGCGTCAGGAAGGTCGTCCACCGAAAGGCTTCCCTCGACCAGGCGGCTTTCCAGTTCGACGCGCAGCATTATGTGGAAGTCATAGGTCAGCTCGTCGGACTCCACCCGGATCAGGCTGGGGCGGGACCGGTTGATCGCCCTGTAGAAGGCTTCGGCGTCCACATCGTCGAGGGTGCCGGGATAGGCCGACTGGATGTCCGCGAAGTGGTTCTGCCAGAAGGCCCGGCTGCGCCCGACATGGTTTTCCCATAGGCGGGACTGGCTTTCGTGCGCTCCGAAGCTGACGCCCGAGACGGCGTAGAGGCCCACGAGATCCGTCGCCAGCGGCGTGCGGACATAGGCCGGATCGGCGCCTTGTTCGTACATCGCGTGGCCCGCCTCGTGCAGGGCACCGAACAGGGACATCGGCATCCAGCGCGGGTTGACCCGCGTGGTGATGCGCACGTCATTGCGGGTGAAGCTGATCTCGAACGGGTGCACAGTGGTGTCCAGCCGCCCGCGGTGCAGGTCGTAGCCGATCCGCTGCGCCATCTTCAGCGCGAACTCCATCTGCGCCTCGACCGGGAACTCGCGATAAAGGAACTCCGCCTCGGGCTGCTGCGCCTCGCCGATCTGCCGAACCAGCGGCAGCATCCCCTCGCGCAGGCGGGCGAAAAGCGACTTCAACTCGGCCGTCGTCGTGCCCGGTTCGAACCGGTACATCAGGGCGTCGTAGGGGTGATCCTCATAGCCGATGGCCTCGGCCATCTCCTTGCTGATCGCCACCATGTCCTTCAGCGCCGGCGCGAAGATCGAGAAATCGGCCTTCTCGCGCGCTTCGGCCCAAAGATCGTGCCCGATGCCGCCAAGCTCGGTCTTGCGACGCAGAAGCTCGGCCGGGATACGCTCGTGATATGTGATGGCCTCGCGGACCTGCGCGACCATGCGGGCTTGGGGATCCTCGTCGTCGCGGCCCGCGACATCCTTTTCCGCACCGTCAAGCGCGTGCTTCATCTGGTCCGAGCAAAGCAGATCCCGCGCGGCGACGGTCAACGTCGCAAGCTGCTTGGACCGCGTCTCGCTTCCCCCTTTCGGCATCATCGTCCGCGCGTCCCACGACAGGATCGAACTGGCGTTGAGAAGGTCGTTGACCTGGCCGGACAGGGTCAGAAGTTGGTTCAAGCTCATGCACAGGGTCCCTGTTGTCATCAAATCGGTCTTGCCGCTGCCCGCTTTCCGGGGCGCTTGACTAAGGGGGATTGTCGTGGTTCCCATTCCCCAGCACAATGTCGACAATCTACTGGTGGCAATTGCCTGCCTTGATGTCAACACCAAACCAGACCCGGATTCACGGGCCGCCGCAGGGGGACGCGCAACCGCGATGACACAGCCAGCCACCAACGAAACCACCCTTGTCGAGATGGCCGTCGCCGGGTCCGTGACGACGCCCTCGGTCCGGCCCGGACAATACATCCCCTGGCCGGACGGCCGTGCCACCGTGCTGCCCGGCATGTTCGGCGTGACCTACAACGTGCGGTGCGGCGATCGTGCGTTCGGCTGGGCGGGCGACCATGTGGAACCCGGCGTCTCGATCGACGACGACGCGGACAGCGGACGCCACCACGCCCTTCACTACCTGACCTGCATCGGCAATGACGCGATGGTCACGTCGGGCATGGCGGAGGGCGCGCGGGGCATCGTCATCGGCGAACATGCACGGATCCTGGTGCAGTTCGACGACGACGCCCATCAGCTTATCGCGCCCGGCGACCGGATCCAGGTGATGACTCAGGGACGCGGCTTCGAATTGCCCGATTTTCCAGCGGTCGAGTTCAAGAAGATGTCGCCGCGGCTGTACCATTCCCTCGGGATCGTGGTGGAGGACGGCAAGCTTCGCGTCCCCGTCGCGATGGAACTGCCGATCCGGATCATGGGATCGGGGGCCGAGCTGAACTCGGAATATGTCGATCAGGATCTGATGTCCGGGGACCGCGGCCTGATGGCAGAGCTTGGCATCGACCGGATGAAGCTGGGTGACCTGATCGGGATCCGGCACGCCGACCACCATTTCGGCCGATCCTACCGCGAGGGCGCGGCCAGCATAGCGCTGTGCATCCATGGCGATTCCATCATGACCGGGCACGGGCCCGGCATCCTGACGCTGATGACTGCAACTGACGGATCGATCGATTTTCACGTCGACCCAGACGCCAACATCGCCACCCGCCTGAACCTGGAAGCCGCCCAATGAATGTCACCACGAACGCCGCCGATCTCGTCTCAGTCTCCGTCGCGGGGCGCGTGGCAAATCCCGCCTTCTCGGGCCTGCCGGCCGAGCCCTACCGCCTGACCGCCGAGGGCAAGGCTTTCCTTTGGCCGACATTCGGGGGCATCGTCTACAACGTGTCGGTCGGCGACAGCGCGTTCGGCTGGTCGGGGGACTGCGTGCATCCTTCCGTCTCCATCGCGCATCCCGACGCCAACAAGAACCGCGGGCTGAACGTCTTCGCCTGCGTCGGCAACAAGGCGACCATCACCAGCGGTGCGGCCAAGGGGACGACGGGCACGGTCACGGGAAAGTCGGGCCGGTTCTCGGACCAGGTCATCATCCACTTCGACAAGGGCACCCGGGCAAAGATCGCCGTGGACGACCAGGTCATGGTCGCGGCTGAAGGTGTGGGCATGACACTGCCCGACCATCCGGGCATCGCGATCAAGTCGCTTTCGCCCCGCCTGTTCGACTTGCTTCCGAAGAAAGCCGAAGGCGAGGTTCTGAAGATCGGCGTCGTTGCGACCGTCCCACCCCACATGGTCGGGGCAGGCGCGGGCCTGACGTCCGAGGGCGGCTCGCTTCACATGCAGTCGACCGACCGCGCGGAACTGGCAAAGCACGGGCTGGACAAGCTGCGCCTTGGCGACGTTGTCGCCATTGCAGACACCGACAGCCGGTACAATCACGGCTATCTGCGTGGCGCCATGTCCATCGGCATCGTCGGCCAGACCGACGGTCCGCGCGCCGGTTACGGCCCCGGCCTGACCGTGGTGATGACCGCGCCCGAGGGCCAGCTTGGCGCCTACGACGCCCCCACAAACATCGCCGATTTGCTGGAGCTTCGCCCGTGACGACCGAACAGACCCCCGCCCGCGCAACCGCCATGACCAATGTCGAGAAGACATCGCTGCGCGCCTTCGTCGCCGAAGGGTTCGAGAAGCTGGGCCTGACCTCGGAAGATGCCGGCATCTTCGCCGATGCGCTGATCTTCTCGGAGTTGCGGTTCCATCCCGGCCAGGGCCAGGGCGTCATGCGCCTGCGCCGGTATCAGGAGCGGATCGGCAATGGCGAAGTGAACCCGCGCGCCGACTGGAGCGTGGTCAAGGAAGCGCCCAGCCTTGCCCTTGTTGACGCGCATAACGGCATCGGCACCGTGGCCGCCGCCAAGGCGATGTCGCTGGCCGTTCGCAAGGCCAAGGAAAACGGCATCGGCACTGTCGTCGTCCGCAACTCGACCCATTACGGCTCCAGTGCTGTTCACGCCTGCCGGGCGCTTGAAGACGGCTGCATCGGCGTCGCGTTCACCAATGCCGGTCCCGAGATGGCCCCATGGGGCGGCCGCGAAGGTGTGACCGGGACCAACCCGTGGTCCATAGCGGCGCCGTCTGACAAGGGGTTTCCCGCCGTGTTGGACATCGCGCTGACGACGGCCGGCAAGGGCATGATGAACTGGTACCTGCGCGAGGGAAAGAAGATGCCCCGCGACTGGGCGCTGACCCCCGAGGGCAACGAGACGGACGATCCGGGTGCCGCGATGAAGGGCGCGCTTCTGGGGATCGGCGGGCACAAGGGCTATGGCCTTGCCTTCATGACCGAGGCGCTGACCGGCGTCCTGTCCGGGGCGGGCTTCGGCTTGATGCCCTATTCCGATCCGAAAAAGCTGGATGTCAGCCACATGTTCATCGCCATCGACATCGAATGGTTCATGGAGCCCGAAGACTACAAAGCGCGGATGGGCCAGTTCATCGACATGGCCAAGAGCCGCGCCCTGCGCCCGGGCTTCGACGAAATACTCGTGCCCGGCGAACAGGAAGCCCGGCGCGAGGCGACGAAGTCCCGGAACGGCGTACCGATCGCCGACACCGTGCTGGAGGATTTCGCCAAGCTGAAGCCCGAACTGGGGATCGAGGCCGAGTTGAAGATCCTCGGCCCCTATACCGGCGACATCCTGTGAACGACGTCGCCCCCCTATCCGCTGCCTTCCACGCTTCCGCCCGGGACCGGCTGCGTGTGAGGGCTGCGGCCGAGGGACTAGACGGTCTGCTTCTAACCCACGTGGCCAACATCGCCTATGCCACCGGTCTGTTCCTTTCCGCCAACGAGCGGCCGATGGCGGTATGGCTGCCCGTCGAGGGCGAGCCCATCCTCTTCATGCCGGCGCTGGAGCGAGAGAACGCCGAAGGGACCGGCATCGCCGATCTGCGGTGCTACGACGAGTTTCCTGGTCATGTGCCGCCGGTCTTGTGGATGCTGGATCAGATCGGCCGGCGGCGGGTCGGGATCGACCAGCTTGAAGCGCGGCTTCTCGATCAGGCCAGACAAGGCTGCGAAACGCTGGACCTGACCGATCACGGCATGGCCGAGCGGGTCGTAAAGCAGCCCGAGGAACTGGCCCTGATCCGGGTCGCCGCTTTTTACGCCGACCTGTTCCTCAGACGCCTGCACGCGCAGGCGGGCGACATCATCTCGCAAGGCGGGACCGAGCAGGACCTGATGGCCGATGCCATGGCCCATGCGAAAGGCGCCCTGACGGCGGAATACCGCGATGCGTTCGCCGGCACGCCGATGGGGATAACCGCGTCGGTCCATTCCGGGCCACGCGCCGCCCTGCCCCACGGCGCGACCCTGCCCCGCGTTCCCCAACCGGGTGAGACGGTGATCGCCGGAATAGGCGGAAGCCTCGGCGGGTATCACGCGGAAAGCGGTGTCACCTTCATCGTGGGAGACCCCACGGCCGAACAGCGCCGCGTGATGGAGGCGATGGAAGCGTGCGATACCGCAGCGCAAAACGCCTTCGCCGCCGGTTCGCCCTGTCAGGATATCGACCGCGCGGCGCTGGACGAATTGCGCAAGGCGGGCCTCGGCGGCGCGATCCGTCACCGGATCGGGCACGGTATGGGCCTTCAGGGGCACGAGGCGCCATGGCTCGCCCCCGGGGATCCGACGCCCACCGCCCCCGGCATGGTCTTCTCGTCCGAGCCGGGCGTCTACCGCCCCGGCCGCGACGGATACCGCACCATCAACACGATGATCGCCACACCGGACGGGGTCGAGATCCCGTCCATGTTCCAGGCGGACACGCCGATCGGCGCGCGCATCATCGCGCTCTGACCAGATCAAGACAGGGAGACACCGATGCCAGAACCGGCAGCATGGAAATACCAGAAGATCACGAAGAAGATGTTCGACGGCGAGCCTTCCGAGACAGTGCTTTTCGGCCGGGTCATCACCGCTGTCGGGAACGAGGTGATCGAGGACGGCTTCGTCCACATTTCGGGCGGTCGGATCGCAGCGGTAGGCTCGCGACCCGAAGCCCCCGGGGACGTCGCCTCGGAGGAAACCGGCGGCACGCTCATGCCCGGCATGATGAACAGCCACGCCCACCTCAGCTGGGACGGCATTCACGAGCTGTCGCAGCAATCCATGTATGACGCACCCGAGATCCGCGCCTACAAGGCGGCCGGAAACATGTTGAAATCCCTGCGGGCTGGGATCACTCTGGTCCGCGACCTCGGCGTTCACGACGCGAACCTCTTCACCAAGCAGGCCGTCGCGCAAGGCATCTTCCCCGGTCCGCGGCTTCTGGTGTCGGGCGAAAGCATCATCCAGACCGGCGGGCACACCTACTGGGTCTGCCGCGAAGCGTCGGGCGCGGACGAGATGCGCCGCGCGGTGCGCGATCAGGTAAAGGGCGGCGCCGACCTGATCAAGATCATGGCGTGCCACGACACGCTGGAATTCACGGATGACGAGCTGCACGCCGTCATCGACGAGGCCCATCGCAACAGTCTGCCGATCACGGCCCATGCCACCTTCGACGCCTGTATCCAGCGCGTCGCCGAGTTCGGGGTCGACTGCGTGGAACATGGTGGGTCGATGTCGGACGAGACGATCCAGCTCCTGCTCGACAAGAAGATTCCCATAGTCACGACCTTTTCGGCCCTCGTGATCCAGGCCAATCCCGACATCGCCCGCGCCTTCGGCATTCCGGAATGGAAGATCGAGGAACGCCAGAAAGCCGTCGCCGACAAGGCCCGCTTCGACGGACTGGTCCGGGCCGCAAAGGCCGGGGTGCCGATCGTCTTCGGCACTGACGCGGGAAGTCCCGCGGTCGAACACGACAGGATCGTCCCCGAGCTGGGTTTCATGGTCGAGGTTGGCGTCTGTCCCGACAACCTCGACGCCCTGCGCGCCATCACCGCCCGCGCTGCAGTTCTGAACGGGTTCGGCGACAGCCTTGGCACGCTTGAAGCCGGGAAGCTGGCCGACGTGATCGTCGTGGACGGCAATCCCGACCAGGATCTGACCGCGCTGGAGCGTGTCACCCGTACCTATATCGACGGAAAGAGGCTTCACTGATGTCCCTGCTGCACGACCGAATTGCCCCCCGCATCGTCGAGGAAGACGGATCCTTTCGCACCAAGATGCTGGGTATCGCCGCCGGCATGGACGACGTGATTGCCCTTGGCCGGGGCGATCCGGATTTTCACACGCCCCGGCACATCGTCGATGCGGCCAAGGCCGCGCTCGACGCCAACCAGCACCACTATACCGGCCCCACCGGACTGCCGCCCCTGCGAACCGCCATTGCCGAGAACCTGACTGCCGAGTTCGGGCTCGACTACACGCCGGACGAGATCGTCGTCACGGCGGGGGTGCAGGAATCCATCATGCTACTGATGCTGGGCCTCTGCGCGCCGGGGGACGAGGTGCTGATCACCTCGCCCCGGTTCACCACCTACGACACAGCTGTGCATCTGTGCGGCGGGGTGCCGGTGCCGGTACCGACCTACCTCAAAGACGACTTCGCGCTGGACCCGGCCGAGATCGAGAAGCGCATCACCGACCGCACGCGAATGTTCGTCCTCGTCTCGCCCAACAACCCCACCGGAGCGGTTACCCCGCCCGCCGTGATCCGGCAGATCGCCGAGCTTGCCATCAAGCACGACATCCTGATCGTCGCCGACGAGATCTATGCCAAGCTGATCTACGCGGGGCACGAGCACCTTTCGATCGCGACCCTGCCCGGCATGCGAGAGCGGACGATCACGCTCAACGGCTTTTCGAAGACCTACGCGATGACCGGCTGGCGCGTCGGCTACATGGCGGCCCCGCTGGACTTCATCGATAAAATGACCGAGCCACGGCACACCCTTTCGATCAACACCTGCACGATCAGCCAGCACGCGGCCCTTGCCGCGCTGACGGGCCCGCAGGAACCAATCGACGCCATGATCGCGGAATACGCCGAGCGGCGCGACTGGCTGACCGGGGCGCTGGACGAAGCGGGCCTTGGATACGGTGCGCCGGGTGGCGCCTTCTATGTCTACACCGACATTTCCTCGACCGGCATGAAGGCCAAGCCGTTCTGCGAGGGGCTGCTGCGCGAGACGGGCGTCATGGTCTTTCCGGGCGACATGTTTGGCGAACATGACAGCGACTTCATCCGCATCAGCTATCTCCAGCCCCTGCCCCTTATCCAGAAAGCGATGGGTCGGATCGCAGGCTTCGTCGCGACGCAGAAGGGGGAAGCGGCATGAGCGCTATCTCCAAACCCGATCCCGCCGAGAAGTTCGTCGGGATCCAGGTCTCTCCGATCTCTTTCGTCGACGAGGGGGTCGATGCGGTTCTGGATACGTTGAAGGACCGCGTCGGCGTCAACGTCCTGATGCTGGGCACGGTCTCGTGGCTGGGGCTGAAGACGGGGCGTTCCATCTCTCACAAGCTGGATGGCTGGCCTGACCACGGCGTGCCCGAACCCTTCACCATGAAGGGCGGTGCCTATTTCAATCCCGACCCGAAATTCTACGCCAACACGATGATCAAGGATTTCCGCGCCACGGACCCGGAGATGGAGGGGATCGACATCCTCGACCTCGTGATCCCCGAAGCCCGCAAGCGCGGCATGAAGGTCTATCCCGAGCTGATGGAGCCGTTCTTCAAGTATGCCGGTCATGGCTCGGCCAACACGATCGAGGTGCCGAACCTGCCGCAGGTGATGGAGATAGATTGCTTCGGCCGGCCGAAGGACGAGCCTTCGACCTCGAACCCCGATTACCGCACCTGGATGCGCTCGATGATCGAGGATCAGGTCAGGCGGTATGACATCGACGGGCTGATGTGGTGCAACGAGCGTAATTCTCCGCTGGACCAGATGGTGCAGGGCCAGGCGCCCGGCGATTTTTCCGAAGCGACGCTGGACGAGGCGCGGCGGCGCGGCATCGACACCGAGGCCTGCCGGCGCGGGCTGATCCGGATGTACGAGTTCATGCAGGCAGCCATCGCGGGCGACGCGTTCGACGACGGCGCCTTCATCGAGTTCCTGCGCGTGCTGATGGCCAATCCCGAGGTGCTGATCTGGGAACGCTTCTGGCTGAAGCGCAACAAGGATCTCGACCGCGAGATCTGGGGGTTGATCAAATGGTGCAAGCCCGGACTGCCCGTCGGCTTGAACGTCTGGAACCGGAACCACTTCAACATCTTCCGCCGCGCCCAGTGGCCGTGGCACGAGCAGACGATGTACGCGGATTGGGTCAAGCCGATCACCTATCAGCACCAGTCCGGCGAGATCTGGGCCAAGGAGTTCGGCTTCTTCCACAAATCGATCCTGCGCGACTTCGATGGCGTCGAGGCTGCGGCGGTGATGTCGAAAATGCTGGGCCTTGGCGCGCCGCCGCTCGACCGGGCTGTGCAGGACGGGATGGACCCCGATGTTTATGTCTACGGCCAATGCGCCGATGCGCTGCGCGGGGTGCACGGAAAGGCGAAGGTCTATATGGGGCTTGGAATCGACGCGCCCCGCGTGCGCGAGGATCAGGCGAAGTGCACGCCCGACATCGCCTACCGGTCGGTCATGGCGACGTACCGGGCGGGCGGACATGGCGTCGTGCTGTCGCCCAACTACGCGTCGATGAAGCTGACGAACCTCGACGGTGTGGCCAACGCCCTGACGGAGCTGGGTCTGAAGTGATGGCGGATCTCGTCATTTCCGGCGGCGATGTGCTTCTGCCTGAGGGTCTGTCGCGGGTCGATGTGTCCGTGACGGGCGGCAAGGTGTCGGGGCTGCATACCCCCGGCACCGCGCCCGACGCGGGCGAGGTGATCGACGCGACCGGCCGGACCGTCCTGCCCGGCATCGTCGACATCCATTTCCACGTCCGCGCTCCGGCCTATCCTGAGCGGGGAACGGTCCTGTCCGAGACCCGCGCAGCAGCGGCAGGCGGCGTGACCACGATTTTCGAGATGCCGATCTCTAAGCCCTGTTGCGCGACGCCCGAAATCTTCGAGGACCGCCGCGCCCATTTCGCGCAGCACGCGGTCGTCGATTTCGGCCTCTATGCCGCGCCGGGCGACCTGACCGAGGCGACGTGCGACCGGTTTCTGGACCAGGGGGCCATCGCCTTCAAGATCTTCACCACGCCCGCGCCGCCGGGCCGGGGCGACGAGTTCGACGGGCTGGCCTTCCCGGAAGAGGACGACCAGTTCCGCGCGCTGAAGCTTCTCGCCGGCACGGGTCGCCCGGTCGTCGTCCACGCCGAAAGCGCCGCGCTGCTGGCCCATTTCGACCGCATCGCGCGGGCCGATCTGAATCCGGCGTCGAGCTATTCCCACAACCTGTCGCGCCCCACCGTCTGCGAAAGCGTGGCCGTGGCCAAGCTGCTGGCCATGAATATGTCCGCCGGGGCCAAGCTGCACATCGCCCATGTCACCAGCGCCGAGACGGTCACGGTCCTGCGCGCGTTTGCCGGAACCTCGGACTTTACCGCCGAGACCTGCCCGCAATACCTGTTCTCGACCGAGGACGACGTTGATCGCGCCGGGGTATACGCCAAGGTCAACCCGCCGATCCGCAGCAAGCGGGATCAGGACGCGCTTTGGCAGGCCATCGCCGATGGCACGATCACTCATGTCACCACGGACCACGCCCCCTTCGCCAAGGCCGAGAAGGCGGCGTCCGAAGGCAACTTCTTCGACGCGCCGCCGGGATCGCCCGGGATCGAGACGCTTCTGCCGGGGATGCTGGATGCCGTCGCTGATGGGCGGCTGACGTTGAAGCAGGCACATGATCTATGCTGCGCGAACGGCGCGCGGCTTTACGGGCTGGCGCCGCGAAAGGGAACACTGCTTCCCGGTGCAGATGCCGATATGGCCATCGTCGATCCGGGTAGGGAAACCGTGGTCACGCTCGGCTCGCTCGTCACGCATGCCCGTGATGTGGCGCATCTTTGGCAGGGTCGCCGCTTCCGCGGCCGGGTCGAACGCACCTTGCTTGCAGGGCGCACGGTCTGGAACGGCACCGAGGTCACTGGCCCCGAAGGCGGCGGCAGGTACATCACCCCTTGATCTTGAGATTGCACAGTGAAACGAGCGGACCTGCGGGCCCGCTCGTTTTCGTGTGATTTGAGGCTTTCGCCTCAGCTTCGCTCCTTCAGACGCGGGTCCAGAAAGTCGCGGAGCCAGTCGCCGATGATGTTGAACGCCAGCACGGTGAAGACGATAGCAAGGCCGGGATAGACCGCCAGCCACCATTTGTTACCCAGAAGGTGATCACGGCTTTCCGCCAGCATCGATCCCCATGTCGGAACATCCGGCGGCACGCCAAGGCCAAGGAAGCTCAGCGCTGCCTCGGACAGGATCACGCTGGCCACGTTGAACGATGCGATCACGGTCAACGGTGCGACAATATTGGGCAGGATTGTGCGGAAAAGGATGGAAAACAGGCTGTCGCCCATCGCTCGCGCGGCCTCGACATACTCCTTCTCGCGCAGGCTCAGGGTCTGCGCCCGAACGATTCGGGCGTAGGTGATCCACTGGCCGATCCCGAGAACCAGGATGATGTTCACCAAACCCGGCCCGAGCACCACGAGGAACATGATCGCCAGAAGGATGAAGGGAAACGCCAACTGGATGTCCCCGAGTCGCATGATGACATCGTCGATCCAGCCGCCGAAATAGCCCGAGATCAGGCCAAGAAACGTGCCCAATGTGCCGCCTACCGCGATCGAGGCAACCCCGACCAGCAACGACACCCGGGCACCGTACAGTAACCGCGAGAACACATCCCGACCCAGATGGTCCGACCCCAGCCAATAGACCGCCCCGTTGGCACCTTCGGACCCGGGGGCCAGCAATCGCGCCATGATGTTCTGGCGGTTCGGATCGAAGGGCGCCAGCAGTGGGCCAAAGACGGCGACGAAGCACGCCACGAACAGGATCAGCATTCCCACCAGCGCCCACCGAGACGTCACAAGGCTACGGAAGGCGCGTGAGAATTCTCGCCGCCGGTGAGAGACGGGCGGCACAGGCTGGGTCATTTCGAGCCGGGCCTGACTATCCACGTTTACCATTTCCGAAGGCCTTTCACAGCTTCACCCGCGGATCGAGCCGCGAATAGATGAGGTCGACGATGAGGTTCAGGACGATGAAGACCAGCGCCAGAAGGATGACCGAGGCCTGAACGACCGGGATGTCCCGCTGGTTGATCGCGTTGAAGACGAGCCGGCCAATTCCCGGATAGGAGAACACGGTCTCGACAACCACGACCCCGCCTAGAAGGAACCCGAACTCAAGCCCGATCATGGTGACCACGGGCAGCCAGGCGTTGCGCAGAGCGTGATGAATGATGACCTGCTTTTCTTTGATCCCCTTGGACCGGGCGGTTCGGACGAAATCCTGCTGTAGGACTTCCAGCATGGACGACCGCACCAGACGTGCGTTCCGCGCCAGCGTGTACGACCCGACCGCGATGGCCGGCATGATCATGTAGTAGATGCTTTGCGGCAGGTTCCCGAACGCCTCGGCGAAGTTGCCTTCGGCCAGCGGCATCAGGAAGGGCACGTGCCCCGAGATCGGAAACCAGCCCAGATAGAGGCCGAAATACATGATCATCATGATGCCCATCCAGAAATTTGGAATAGACTGGCCCAGCATGGCGAAGGTCATGATGCCCCCGTCGATTGGCGTCCCGCGCTTCAAGGCGGAGTAGATCCCAAGGGGGATCGATAGGGCGATGGCGACGAACAGCGAGAAGAAGGTCAATTCGATGGTTGCCGGCATAGCCTCCAGCACCACCCCCATGGCCGGTTCGCGATAACTGAGCGAATTGCCGAAATCGCCCTGTAGGGCATTCCAGATGTAGCTGAGATACTGGATGTGAAGCGGCTGATCGAAGCCCAAAGCGACGCGCGCACGCTGGATCTCCTCAGCACTCGCGGCTTCGGACACGAAAAGGTAGGTCGGATCGCCGCCCATCTGCAGCGATATGAACGAGATCAGCGTCACGCCTATGATCACGATGACGCTCTGCGCAAGACGGCGGATCAGGAACGACCACATTGCGCCCACCTCCCTTCCGATCCCGTCGCGGTCGGCAGGCCCCTTCTTTCTTGCATGCTCACTTTTCGTGCCCCTGGCGTTGTTTCGACGGTCCGTCCGCTGCTGTTTCGTGCCCGGCGCTTGACAAGCCCGGAAGGGCCGAACCAGAGTGGATTATAGATTGTCGACAGTAGACCAACAAAGAAAAGACCAGTCAAGCGATGTGCCCTAGCCGAAGATGTTCCAAAGTTGGGACGGCGTTCCAGCTGCAACCGGTCGATATGCGGGCCGACAAACGGAGACTGCCTTGACAATGCCCTTACCTCGGAGCGAAGCGCCTATCACGGCATCGGCACATGCACGCCCCCTGCTGCGCGTGAAAGATCTTCAGACCACTTTTCGGGTCGGCGGCAACAAGTTTGTGCGGGCCGTGGATGGCGTCAGCTTTGACCTCGATCCCGGCGAGACGGTGGCGATCGTCGGTGAAAGCGGATCGGGGAAGTCGGTGACAAGCCTGTCCATCATGGGGCTGCTTCCCCATGACAGCGGCGAAGTCACAAGCGGCAGCATGCGGCTGGACGGCCAGGAGTTGCGAGACCTCAATCCCGAAGCGATGCGACGGATCCGGGGAAAGAAGATCAGCATGATCTTTCAGGAACCGATGACCAGCCTGAACCCGGTGCATACGATCGGGCGTCAGATTTCGGAGGTCGTGATCCATCACGAGGGTCTGTCGCACCGTGCTGCCAGGGCGCGGGCCATCGAAATGCTCGAGCTTGTGGGGATTCCCGAACCAACCCGCCGGGTGGACAATTATCCGCACCAAATGTCCGGTGGAATGCGACAACGGGCAATGATCGCCATGGCCCTGTCCTGCGAACCCGCCGTACTGATCGCCGACGAGCCGACAACCGCCCTCGACGTGACGATCCAGGCGCAAATGCTGGAACTGATGCAGGATCTGCAGGATCGAATGGGCATGGCTATCATATTCATCACCCATGATCTGGGCGTCGTGGCGGAAGTCGCTGACCGGGTGGTCGTCATGTATGCGGGCGAAGTGGTGGAAAGCGGAACGGTCCACCAGATCTTCGAAGCGCCGAGAATGCCTTATACCGTGGGTCTGATGAACTCGATCCCGCGTCTGGGCACCAAGTTGCCGGGCAACCGGCTTCAAACCATTCGCGGCACCGTCCCACCCCTGTCCAATCTGCCCCGGGGCTGCCGGTTTCATCCACGCTGCGACCATGCCACCGATGTCTGCCGGGGCACGGGAAACCACCCGTCTCTCGATGCGGCGGCGCCAGGCCATCTGGTTCGCTGCGCGCGCTGGAAGGACATCAGGTTCGACGTGGAGGAATCCGCATGACCGCCGCGTTGTTGGAAGTCGATCATCTGCAAATGAACTTCCCGATCCACGGGGGCCTGCTGGGACGCGTGAAGGCTGAGGTGAGGGCCGTGAACGACGTGTCTTTCCGGATCGGCGCCGGCGAGGTCGTCGGACTGGTCGGGGAAAGCGGGTCGGGGAAAACCACGGTGGGGCGCACCCTCCTCCGTCTGGAAGAGGCGACATCGGGCAGCGTAAGGTTTGACGGGACCGATATTCTTCAGCTTCCGGGCGACAAGATGCGCGCGTTCCGCAAACGAATGCAGATCATCTTCCAGGATCCGTTCGCCAGCCTGAACCCAAGGGACAAGGTACGCGAGATTCTGGGCCACCCGCTGAAGCTGCATCGCATCGGAAGCGCGTCGGACCGCACCGACAGGATCGTATCCCTGCTGGGCAAGGTCGGTCTGGGCGCCGAACACCTCGATCGCTATCCGCATGAATTCTCGGGCGGGCAGCGCCAGCGGATCGGAATTGCCCGCGCCCTGGCGGTCGAGCCCGAGTTCATCGTCGCGGACGAACCGGTCTCGGCCCTCGACGTTTCAATCCAGGCGCAGGTGATCAACCTGCTTCAGGACCTTTGCAAGGATCTGGGTCTGACCATGCTCTTCATCGCCCACGACCTTGGGATCGTCGAGCATTTCTGCGACCGGGTCATCGTGATGTATCTGGGCCGGATCGTCGAGACGGGGCCAGCGTCGGCAATCTATGCGCGCCCGAACCACCCCTATACCAAAGCGCTGCTTTCGGCAGTGCCCCAGCCCGTGCCCGGCGGCCGGAAAGACAGGGTCATCCTGAAGGGCGAAATCCCCAGCCCGATCAATCCCCCATCCGGATGCGTCTTTCGAACCCGCTGTCCGATGGCCAGCGTCGAATGCGCAAGCGTCGTACCCCCATTAAAAACGGTCGGCTTGGACGACCACCTGAGTGCCTGCATCAACACCGCCTGATGTCTTCCGTCTAAAACGCCTGAATCTTGCGCAGCATCGTCTGCATTCTGCAGCTTTCCATTTGCGAGGCTTGACAGCCCAAACCCGGGTGAACACTGTAGTCAAATGAATTGTCGACAACATCCAGACTACAATAAGGCAAGGCAGGCGGGCCCGGTGGATTGTATCCAATCGTCATTACTACGGTCGAACACTCTTGCCTCTCAAATGCATCTTCGTGTTGGTACGTTTACCCCGGTGCGACAGCACCGGCGGACAGACAAAGTAACCGAGGAGATGGTATGAGTATAGAAGAAGCTGGCACCGCGACGCCAATGGAGGATATCGGGCCGATCGAGAACGTGCCCCTGCGCGTTCAAGTCGCCAATCGGCTACGGACGGCGATACTGTCCGGCAGACTGAAGCCCGGAACGAGCTTGGTCGAGACCGCGCTTGCCGACCAGATGAATGTCTCACGGGCGCCAATACGCGAGGCGATCCAGATCCTCGAAAACGACGGGCTGGTCGAGACCATCGCCTACAAGGGAAAACGGGTCAAACCGCTGACTGCTCGCGAGGTCGAAGAGGTCTATTCGCTGCGTGAAGCCTTCGAAGTCATGGCGGTGCAGCGGATCATCGAACGCAACACGCCCGTTGACGCCCTGCGCGCACCCTGCGAGGCCATGCTCAAGGCGGCCGGAGACGACGACCTGGAGGGGCTCGTCGCAGGCGACGAGGCGTTTCACAGGACCCTGATCGAAATCGCGGATCACGACCTTCTCGCCGCCTCGTGGAAGAGCCTCTATCTTCGCATTCACCAGATCATGGCCCTGCGCAGCCGTAAGGATCACGATCTTCAGGCCATCGCATCGAACCATCCGCCCATCGTCGACGCCCTCGCGGCACGCGACATGGATCGTGCCGTCAATCTGATCTCCGCGCACACCCGCAATCTCAAGGAACTCGACCCGGAGACCATCGCAAAAACCACCTGATTTCCGGCCCTGTCACGTCGTCATGCAGGTCCCCGGAGTCCCGGTCGCCATCGAACAAGAACAATCGGCGGCCGTCACCACCAACCACAGGGAAAGGACCTCAGATGCCTGAATTGAGAAGACTGGTCGGCTTGACGACCACAGCCATGCTGCTTGGAACCACGGCGATGGCCCAGGCCAACGACGAAACGATCACCGTGGGCCTTAGCGCGGACATCACCACACTCGATCCCGCAGCGATCTCGTCGCGCGACAACTCCAACGTGGCGCGCCACATCTTTGGCACCCTCTTCACCATCGACGGCGACGGGAACGAGAATCCCGATCTAGCGGAAAGCTACGAGGTCTCCGAAGACGGGATGACCTATACCTATACGTTGCAAGAAGGCCTGACCTGTCACGACGGCGAGGCCCTGACGGCCGAGGACGTGGCCTATTCCTTCAATCGTGCCGCGGACCCCGAGAACGGCTTTACCGGAAACACCCCCGGCTTCGTCTTCTCGTCCATCGACTTCCAGGACGCCGAGGCCACGGGCGAGCTGACCGTCGACATCAATCTTGGCACGGCCAACCCGATCGCCTTCGGCCTGATCGACGAGGTCTTCATTCACTGCAAAGACAGCTACGAAGCCATGAGCCTGGACGAGGCGACGTCCAATCCTGTCGGTTCAGGCCCCTACGAGCTTACGGAGTGGACCCGCGGGTCCGAGATCGTCCTTGACCGTGTCGATCCCGAGGCCGGGTTCGCACAGATCGTCTGGCGGATCATTCCCGAGGCCTCGACGCGCTCTGCCGAACTGATCGCCGGCAATGTCGATATCATCACCAACGTCGCCCCCGACCAGATGGAGGCGATCAACAGCCGCGGCAATGCCGAGGTGGACCCGATCCAAGGGACGCGCCGGATGTATGTCGGCTTCAACCTGTCCGACAGCATGGCCCAGGAACCCGGCGGAGAGGCCATACAGGACCCGATGGTGCGCCGTGCGCTTCAATACGCCGTCGACGTGCCGACGATCTGCTCGCAGCTTCTGAACTTCGAATGCGAACGGATGACCGGAATCGTCAACCCGCCGAATGCGAACCAGAACCTCGAGCCGTACCCATACGACCCGGCAAAGGCCGAGGAAATGCTGGACGAGGCCGGCTGGCCCCGCGGTGACGACGGCGTTCGGTTCCCCATCCGCTTCCAGGCCGGGCCCGGTCGCTACCTGAACGATGCCTCGGTCGTCCAGGCGATTGCCCAGTATCTCGGCGACGTCGGCCTCGACGTCGACCTCGATACGATGGAATGGTCCAGTGTGTATATCCCGCTGATCCGCGAGCGGAACGCCGGCCCACTCTACTTTATCGGGTCAGGCGGTGCCTTGTGGTCGCCCCTCTACGACATGGCCGATCTTTCGGCCGTGGACGCGGGGACGAATTACACACACTGGGACGATCCCCGCTGGTTCGACCGCTGGGAAGATATCAATGCAGCCGAAACCGAGGAAGATCGCCGCGTGATCATCGATGAGATGCTTCAGGTCTTCTATGACGACGGGCCGTGGTTACACCTCTATTTCCAGCCGGACTTCTATGGCGTCTCGAACCGGATCGACTGGGAACCACGCCCGGACGAGAAAGTGTATCTATGGAATGCCTCTCTGGCCGGATAGTGCCAACGAAGCAGTCTCCCCTCTTGGCCCGTCAGACATCTGGCGGGCCAAATTCGTTTGGGCCTGGTCGTCTGTGCCAAGATGGTCTTCGACGATCCACGGGACGGAGCGGTCTTGTCGGAGACTACCACGGTCGTGCTCGATCTGGCGAAGAATGTATTCCGGTCGCACGCAGCGGACGCATCCGGGTACCTTTGTTTCACAAATGCAACGGGGATTCATGTTATGAATTCCGCATGGTAGCTGGGGCGCACAAGCAGACTCATCACTCCGAGCGGGAAACTAACCGGCCCATGATGAAGCCGTGAAGCGGCGCGGTTCCTCGGCGATCTGATTTGGTCCGGAGATGGTCCGGGTGCCGCCCCCCCTTCGAAGGGCGACAAGCCAAGTTTGCCGCGCACTAGGGACGAAATCCCTATACCACACGCAAGCAGAGTGCCGGTGACATTTGTGCACTCCTTAGGTGAGATCGGCGGTGTCAGAAGACCCTCTCGTAGGAGAGCGAGAGACCGAACTGCTCGAAATTCGACAAGCCCAGCCCTTCATGGAACCCCGACAGCCGGAAATTAACGGCGTCAGTTGCATATGTAACGCCAAGCTCGACCCGGGCGCGTGCGCCCTCGACCGCCTGAAGCGTCGAGGAAGACCCGTTAGCGCCGTAATTGTAGGTGTAGGAGGCCTGGACTTCCCCATCCAGCGACCACGGAGTGATGCCGCTGCCAAGCGTCCGGTCGAAGCCCACCCCAAGAGCGATCGCGCCAAGTTCGATCTTCTGTTTTTTAATGTAGTTTCCCAGACTGTCGATATATCCCTCCTGCTCGTCCGACGCGTAGGAGGCCGAGACGTTCGGGAACCACGTCACGCGCTCGCGCTCGAGTTCGCCCGTCAGTTCCGCATGGACCAAGACGCGTTCCGTTTCGAATTCGTCCGTGTAGGTTCCGAAGGGCGCAATCTCGTTGTCGGACCTTCCGTAAAGCATATAGCCGTGAAGGTAGAGCGGCTGCTCGGGTAGCCCGAAGGCAAGGTACGGACCGGCCAACCAGCCTTGGCCCTTGATCCGTGCGTCACCGTCTTCGCGGGTTATGCTGTCGAATTCCACCATCGCACCGAGGGCGGTGTTCCCGTCAAGCCAAGTATGCCCGCCAAACGCACCGAAAACATAGTCGTTCTCGGCGCCATGGACATTCGCCCATGACCCTTGAAGCGTGAACCAGACCGGTTGGTCCGAGCGCGACCGGAGATTCAGCGCCGTAGCGTCGCCCGTGGTCGACAGAGAGAAGGCTCCGCGGTTCTTCCCAAAGACGAACCGATGAAGATCAGGCTGGCTAGACATCAACATGCCTGCCCGCTGCCCCATGAACTTCGCGATCTCGGTACGGGTTATCTCTGCAGTCTCGTTCTCGACGTTCACGACCCCCGACGCGAGATTCGTGAGCCCCGAGTCGGCCTTCGCGACACCAGCTGGGATGGATATACGAACCGAGCCGTTGCCGGCGGGCTGGATGCTCAGGATATAGATCGCGCCGCTGCCAGAGACGGCGGAGACGGTCCCGGCAGTGACCGCGACGTCTCCCGCCTCGAAACCGGTCACCGCTTCGCTGAAGCTGGCCGTTACTCGGAACAAGGATCTGCCTGCAAACCCGTCAGGCGCATCCGAAAGCATGACCGTCGGCCGTCCTGCGGTGCCGCCCGACACTCTGATGTCGTAGGGGGTCTCGTCCGCGTCGTCGCTGACAATGTCGAGATCGAAGCCGAAGGGCCCATCCGCGGTGGGTGTATAGTTCACGATCAGCGTGGTGGTCCCGCCGCTCGGCGCAACCAAGGTAGAGCCGAGCGTCAGGCTGTTGACACTCACGTTGCTTGCGGCGGCGATACTTGTCCCGATGCTCGGCGCGGAGAGCGTCAGCGTTTCACTTCCGGTATTGGTGATCGTGTAGGTCACACTGGCTGCAGTGGCAGGGGCCGGGGCACTGGTAATTTCATCAGTACCGCCATCAGGGACCGCCCCACCCTCTGAAGACGAGACGTCGATCTCCGGCGCGCCGGTCGCGGTACCGGAGACGGTGAAGTCGATGACCGGGCTGCCTCCGCTATCCTTAACCGAGAGGTCGAAGGCGAAAGCTCCGGCAAGGACCGGGGTGTAGTCCACGACCAGCCTCACAGTCTCGCCACTGGGGACGACGCGCCCCAAGCGCGGGGCGAGGCTCTTGACGGTAGCGTTGTTGCCCCCTGGGACGTTGCCCCCCACGGCCGGCGCGACCAGCGTCAGGCTATTCACTACCACGTTTCTGGAATTTGAAACGTTGTCAGCGACATTCGGAGCCGCCAGCGTCAGTGGCGCGGCGCCGGTGTTTGTGATCGTGTAAACAATTTGCGCGCCTCCTCCAGCTGCTGGGGATGAAGCTACCGCATCGGTGCCCCCGTCTTCGATGGTACCGTCGGGGCCGGAAATCAACGTTCCGCCGCTGGCGGTGCCCGACGCGGTAATGTCGTAGGGGGTCTCGTCGGCGTCGTCGCTGACGATGTCGAGGTCGAAGCCGAAGGCCCCGGCGGCAGTGGGGATGTAGCTCACGGTCAGCGTGGTGGTGCCGCCGCCGGGCCCGACGGTGGTCGACCCCAGCGTGAGGCTGTCGACGGTGACGTTGCTCTGGCCCGAGACGGTGCCGCCGACGCTCGGCGTGGTCAGCGTCAACGTGTCGGTGCCGGTGTTGGCGATCGTGTAGGTCACGGTCGCGGCCACCCCCGCCACCGGGGAGGACGTGAACGTGTCGGTGCCGCCATCGGCCACCGCCCCGCCCTCGGACGAAGAAACGCCGATCTCCGGCGCGCCGCTGGCGGTGCCCGACGCGGTAATGTCGTAGGGGGTCTCGTCGGCGTCGTCGCTGACGATGTCGAGGTCGAAGCCGAAGGCCCCGGCGGCAGCGGGGGTGTAGCTCACGGTCAGCGTGGTGGTGCCGCCGCCGGGCGCGACGGTGGTCGACCCCAGGGTGAGGCTGTCGACGGTGACGTTGCTCTGGCCCGAGACGGTGCCGCCGACGCTCGGCGTGGTCAGCGTCAACGTGTCGGTGCCGGTGTTGGTGATCGTGTACGTCACGGTCGCGGCCACCCCCGCCGCCGGGGAGGACGTGAACGTGTCGGTGCCGCCATCGGCCACCGCCCCGCCCTCGGACGAAGAAACGCCGATCTCCGGCGCGCCGCTGGCGGTGCCCGACGCGGTAATGTCGTAGGGGGTCTCGTCGGC